>NZ_CAIT01000007.1 GCF_000296815.2 Fibrisoma limi BUZ 3 | reverse complement strand
CCTTGCCAAGGAGAGGGGTTCTACCGGTTCCGTACCAGTAAAATACTTTAGTCTTATGAAGAGCAGGGTGTAGAAACGGTCAGGCGAGGTTTCTTTAACGTAATCCATCTCATTCCTTAATCGGTCGATATAAGTATAGTCGGCCTAACCTTCATGAAACCAGTTGGCGCTATTTACGTAGCCAGTAACCGGTGCCGTTTCACGGTGTGGGCACCCGAAAAAAAGAGTATTACACTGCACATTGTGCAGCCCGCTGAACGAACCATTCCCATGCAGGCCGAAGCGTTCGGGTATTTCAGCGTCGACGTAGAGGACGTCCAACCCGGTACCCGTTATTTCTTCCGGCCCGACGGCCAGCCCGACACGCCCGACCCGACGTCGAACTACCAGCCGGAGGGAGTGCATGGTCCTTCGGCCGTGGTTGATCATGGTGCCTACGCATGGCAGGATGCGAACTGGCGCGGGTTACCCTTCAAGGATTTGGTCTTGTATGAGCTCCACGTTGGTACGTTTACCGAGGAAGGAACCTTTGACGCGATCATTCCACGGCTTGACGATCTGCTCGATGTGGGCATCAATGCCATCGAACTCATGCCGGTGGCGCAGTTTCCCGGCAATCGGAACTGGGGGTACGACGGCGTTTATCCGTATGCCGTTCAGAACTCCTACGGCGGACCTGAGGGGTTGAAGCGGCTGGTTGATGCCTGCCACCAGCGCGGTATGGCCGTTTTTCTGGATGTGGTGTATAACCACCTGGGACCCGAGGGGAATTACTTCAGCCGGTTCGGGCCGTATTTCACGAGCCAGTACTGCACACCCTGGGGCGATGCCCTGAACTTCGACGGTGATTGGTCGGATGGTGTTCGGGAGTTTTTTGCCGGCAATGCGCGCTATTGGTTTGATACGTATCACGTAGACGGCCTGCGGTTCGACGCCATCCATACGGTGTTCGATTCGGGCGCGGTGCCCTTCTGGGAGCTGGTCAACCGGGAGGTCAGGCAGTTGGAACAGCAACTCGGCCGAACGCTGCACATGACCGCCGAAAGCGACCTGAACAGTCCTCGGGTGATCCGTCCCGCTGAGGTAGGGGGCTTCGGTTTCAGCGCACAGTGGCTCGACGATTTCCATCATTCGCTCTACGTACTACTCGACGAAAAAGGCCGGGAACGGTACGGAGATTTTGGCCGGATGGAGCAGTTGACAAAAGCGTATACCGACGGTTTCGTGCACAGTGGCGAGTACGTCAAATTCCGGAAACGTCGGTACGGTGCCTCATCGGCAGGTATCCCCGGGGATCGGTTCATTGCGTTCAACCAGAACCACGACCAGGTGGGCAACCGGGTCAAAGGAGAGCGCCTGTCGGTGCTGGTCGATTTCGACCGGCTGAAAGTGGCCGCGGCTGCCCTGATGGTATCGCCCTACGTACCGTTGCTGTTCATGGGCGAAGAATACGGCGAAGATGCGCCGTTCTACTACTTCGTCAGCCATTCAGAAGAAGAGCTGATCAAGGCCGTTCAGGAAGGCCGTAAGGAAGAGTTCAAGGCTTTTCAGTGGGACGTTGAACCGCCTGATCCGCAGGCCGAAGAAACCTTCCGAGGCTCCAGACTTCACTGGAATAAACGTACGCAGGGCAAATACCGCTTGTTGTTGGAGTGGAACAAAACCCTGATTCAGTTACGCCGAACCCATCCGGCTCTGCAATCGGTCAACAAGACTACCGTACGAGCGTATCCGCTGGCCCAGGCAGGGTTTGTACTCGTTCGTCAACAGGAAGACGGTTTACGACAGTTGATCTGCCTGTTCAATTTATCCGACGAATCACTTGTGTACCACATGCCCCCGGTCAACGAAAGGTGGCATAAGACGCTGGATTCAACCGAGGAAAAATGGCAGCCGCACCCAACATCGACCAAACAGGCGGTGACCGAATCAGTACAAGGGGGCGAGACGGTAAGTTTGCCGCCGTTCAGTGTGTTGCTATACAGCGGCTTAACTGCATAAACCAACGGGCCGATCCAGTACTGGATCGGCCCGTTGGTTAAGATATGCTCAGTAAGCTTACAGATCAGCGATGGCTTTATTGATCTCATCCTTGGTCTTGCCGGTTTTCTGCTGGAGTTTACCCCACATTTCGTCAGCCTGACCTTCTTCGTATGCCAGATCGTCGTCTGTTAAATCGCCATAGGCTTGCTTGATTTTACCTTTCAGTTCATTCCAGCCGCCTTTGATTGTTGTCTCGTTCATAACTGTGTAGCGTTTATAGTTGAGTAATAGCCGACTCGCCTTGAGTCTATCATATAAACTACGGCCGGGCTGTAATGTTTTTGGAGTCCGGTTGCTTCGGGAGTTGAGCGCTGATGTGATTGGCGATTTTAGCCGAGTCGATGTTGAGGTTATAGATAATACCCGTAAGTGGGGTCGTGAACCCCAAAAAGTACAGACCACGAAGGTCCGGGCGGTCAAACCACAGGGCTTTGGGATAGCCCCGCTCGTTCAGAACCTGCTCTGATAGTGGTTCGCCAAGTATTGACGCCATACCGGGCCGGTATCCCGTTGCCAGAATGATCGCGTCGAAGGGCAGCTCCCGGCCGTCTGCAAACGTAACAGTTTTGGCGTTGATCTGCTGGATGGCGGGCACCACCTTGATAGCCCCGGCTTTGATCTGGTCGAGCGTCCCGATGTCGATAACCGGAATCACACCCCGGCGCGTATCGTAGGAAGGCGCGTGAGTCGGTTTGCCCAGACCATAGGCCGATACGTCGCCGACGGTCAGCCGTTGCGACAGCCGCGCCATGAAGTCGTAGAACCAGTTTGGGAACTTGCTCAGGAAGATAGCTGTCGGCTGCGCCGGTCGTCCAAATACCTCGCGCCGGACAATGTTGATCGGCCGCCGGACCGAAATAAACGGCCGGGCACCGTGTTCGAGCAGATCGAGGGCCACTTCGGCACCGGTGTTGCCCATGCCCACGACCAGTACGTTCTCATCGCGGAACGCAGCGCCGTTGCGATAATCGCGGCTGTGCCAGATAATGCCTCGGAAGTTGCGCTGTCCGGGCAATTCCGGTACGTTTGGAATGCGATTGTAGCCCGTTGCCACAACAACCCGCTCTGCCTCGAACGTATCCGTCCTGGTCTGTACCTGCCACGTACCGGCGTCGTTCTGACGAATCGATACTACGTTCTGATTAAAGTGGGGGCGGATGCTAAAATGCTCGGCATAACGTTCCAGGTATTCGACCACCTGGAGCCGCGAGACGTAGGTAGGATACTCGGCTGGGTAGGGGAAGTGCGGCAAAGCCGAGTGTTCCTTAACCGTGTGCAGGTGCAGCCGGTCGTAGTGGTTCCGCCAAGCAATTCCAATGTATTCGCTGGCTTCCAGCACCGTAAAGGGCAGGTTGCGGTGGGCCAGTTGTCCGGCTATGGCCAGTCCCGCCGGACCTGCACCGATGATAAGCGTGTTCGTCATATTGTTTTAACCGCCAAGACGCCAAGGGGACGCAGAGAACGCAAAGTAAATAACTTGGCAATCTTTGCGCTACCCTTTGCGTCTTGGCGGTTAATGATGAATTTACTTTACCCGCGTCCAGGTCTGGGTTTTTCCGATCAGCGAGATACCCATGTAGCCCCGAACGTCCAGCGTATTTGGATCTTTGAGCGTCATTTTGCAATTGTATTCCTTGCCGTCTTCCGGATTGTAGATTTTGCCGTCGCTCCAGACGTTGGCACCGTCGTACTTAAAATTGTACATGATGTTGAGGTTCATCAAGGGACGGTTGCGCTTCGACGCGTCGGCATTCTTGATGTCCGTCTTAGGCTTGCCGGTGTTAGGATCGTTGGGTTCTTTCAACCAGACTAACTTGCCAAAATACGTACCTCCTTTTTTGTATATTTCAACCTGGCCTTTTTGGGTGCCGTTCAGCCACGTACCGACAACGGCGTCTGACTCATCAACGGTACGGAAGGATAATAAAGAAAGTATGACAATGAACGCGGGGAGTGCAACACGAAATGACTTCATCTTTACTGAAATTTGGAATTAAATGATGATTTAGTTGTACTAACGCAAATAACTTACCTCTGATTACATGTATTTACGGATTAGATGGATTTTTGTGTGAAATTATGCAGCCATCGACGGCCACCCGGGAATATAAATCACGGGCTGTAGTCGATGCAAATTCAATACCTCATGTTCAAACGCGATCCAAATAGAATATACCCGACCGAGACCGAATCCCGGGCCATAATCCGGTTTCAGGACTGTGATCCATTGCAGCACCTGAACAACTCGAAGTACTTCGATTATTACTTCAACGCCCGTGAGGATCAGGTGGCTAAGCTTTATGATTTTAATCCCGGCCAGTTGTTTCGGGAGTTTAAAACGAGCTGGGTGGTGTATCAGCACCAGATCGCCTACGTCCGGCCGGCGCTGGTCAGTGAATGGGTACGCATCATGTCGCGGGTCATCTT
This sequence comes from Fibrisoma limi BUZ 3, assembly GCF_000296815.2. GTDB lineage: Bacteria > Bacteroidota > Bacteroidia > Cytophagales > Spirosomataceae > Fibrisoma > Fibrisoma limi. The sequence continues at coordinate 706,776 of NZ_CAIT01000007.1, read as the reverse complement.
CTACGACGAAGATACGCTGGTGACCGAGTTTTACATGACCGACGACGCCAAGTCACAACTTAAGAACGTACTGTGGATGACCTCGAAATACGTCAGTGTAGAAACCGGTAAACGTATTTCGCACCACCCGGCCGTGATGGAACTGCTCGACACGATAGTGGTTCCGAACGTTGATTTTGCCAGCCTCCAGTTCAACGAGCGGATTCGGCACATCAAGCAGCAGTTGCAGCCCGTAGCCTCAATCTAATTATTTTCAGTACCTTGCCCTGGTTGTCATGTTGAGTAGTAACCCACTCAGTATGACAACCTGACTCCGAACCGTTGCGGTACCACAACTGATGAAACTCCTGAACAACCTGACTTTTCGCGTCCTGATCGCCATTACGCTGGGTATCCTGACGGGCTATTTCTTCCCGGATACGGCTACAAAGCTGAAACCCCTCGGCGACCTGTTCATCAACCTGATCAAGATGGTGATCGCACCGATCATCTTCCTGACCATTGTGCTGGGTATCAGTAATATGGGTGATCTGAAGAAAGTCGGGCGGGTTGGCGGTAAAGCGTTGTTGTACTTTGAGGTGGTAACCACGTTCGCCTTGATCATTGGGCTGGTTGTTGCCAATCTGATCCGGCCGGGCGAGGGCGTTCAGACGGGGGCGGTGCAGGGGGGCGATGTAAGCCAGTACGCCGAAAAAGGCAAGGGCATGGACTGGGCGGAGTTCTTTCTGCACATCGTGCCGAGCAACGCCGTCAAAGCCTTTGCGGAAGGGGATATTCTCCAGGTGCTGGTGTTCTCCATTCTGTTCGGCGTTGGGCTGACGCGCATGGGCGACAAAGGACAGCCACTGATCCAGACCTTCGAGCGACTGTCGCGGGTGTTTTTCAACATCCTGAACGTGGTGATGGTGCTGGCTCCGCTGGGCGCATTCGGCGGGATGGCGTTCACGATCGGGAAATACGGCCTGGCTACGTTGCTTCCCCTGGCCAAGCTGATGGGAACTGTGTACACGACCATGATCCTGTTCATTTTCGTGGTGCTGAACCTGATTCTGCGCTACTACAGAGTCAGTCTGTGGGCGGTGTTAAAGTTCATCAAAGAAGAGTTATTAATCGTGCTGGGTACGTCCTCGTCGGAGTCGGCGCTGCCGCAGGTCATGGACAAACTCGAAACCCTGGGCTGTTCACGCTCGGTGGTGGGATTGGTGATACCGGCCGGTTATTCGTTCAATCTGGATGGCACTACGATTTATCTGGTGATGGCAACCGTGTTTCTGGCACAGGTTTTTGGGGTAGACCTGACGTTGGGGCAGGAATTGACGATCATCGGCATTCTGATGGTTACGTCCAAAGGGGCCGCGGGTGTAACGGGCAGCGGTTTCATCGTGCTGGCCAGTACGTTAACGGCCGTTCAGGTAATTCCGGTCGAGGGGTTGGCCCTGCTGCTGGGCGTCGACCGGTTCATGTCCGAAGCCCGGAGTATCACCAACATCATCGGCAATACCGTCGCAACGATCTTCATCGCCAACAACGAAGGCGAGTTCGACCGCCGGAAGTATAACCGCGTACTCGGTAAGGAAGAGGAAGAAGCGTTGACGAATTACAAGTATTAGAAATGTTTGTCATTTGACAAGGGTGAAAAATTTTAGACAAATTCAAAGACTCGATTAAACCTTTTCAAGGGCGGGTGTTCAAAGGGACAAATACAACCTGAAAACAATACCGATCCCATGAAACGAGTCATGATGATGGCGGTGACAGCAATTGGGCTGCTCACCGCCGGGGCAGCTACTGCCCAACGCTACGATTATCCGTCCCCGCAGCGGCCTACGTATAACAACCCCTATCCGCAGCAACCGGGCTACGGTCGGCAGGAATACAATTATGATTTCAGTGATGAGCACTTTGAAGAGCACCTCGACTGGTGGGATCGCAACCTGAATCTGTCCCGTCGGCAGGAGCGCCAACTGCGCCGGATTCACGAGAGCTACGATAATCAGCGTTTTAATATGCGCGACCCGCGCCAGCGCGATGCGTTCCGGGATATGCAGCGCCGTAAGTTCTACGACATGATGGCGGTACTAACGCCGAATCAGCGGGCCATTGTGGTTGAGCGGCTTCGTCCCTACGAACGTCGCGGCCGGGGCTACGATCGCGGGCCCTACTACGGTCGGCGGTATTAATTGGGCTTACAAAGGCAGATGGGACAGTGTAGAACGTTGTCTCATCTGCTTTTGCGTATATAGGCTAGCGTTCAATTGTGATTTCCCGCTCAATTTCCTCCAGTGACTTGCCTTTTGTTTCGGGGATACGAACCCAATGAAGAATGAGTCAATGAAAGCAATTAAGCTCAAGTCGGCTTAAACGCATAGTTAACTGAGGAAGTGAACGTGCGTCATGAATTCACTGGCTGTCCACAGGCGTTTTGCCAGCTCGCGGTTTTTAGCGTATTCGTCGGAGTCGACTACAACCGGATAACCTCTCATCTGCTGAAATCCGTCGGGACCAACAAATTCACCGCCGTTGATGGCGGTATCCAGTGCAGCATACAGCACCGACAACGCGCCCTGCTGGGCCGGCTGTAAAAAAAGATTGCCCAGCGGCCGAATGAGTGCCGGGAAATACTGATCCAGATTCGTTTTGGAAAGACCCGGATGGGCGGCTACTGAGCGGGTGTCGTAGCCAGCAGCCGACAACCGGTGTTGTAGTTCGAAGGCAAACATCAGGCAGGCCCGCTTGCTTTGCCCATACGCTTTAGTACGGCTGTAGCCCTTCTCCGCATGAAAATCGCCAAACTGAATCTCAGCCCATTTGTACGACAAACTGCTTAGTGTGACAATCCGGGAGCCAGGGGTGCGGGTCATCAGCGGCAGCAACCGACCCGTAAGGGCAAAATGGCCCAGATAATTCGTAGCCAGTTGATTCTCGAAGCCATCTTCAGTAACCTCGTAGGGCGACATCATGATTCCGGCATTGTTGATGAGCAGGTCCAGCGTTTGGTGCTTAGCACTAAACTGAGCAGCAAAATCTTCGACGCTGCGAAGGCTGCTTGTGTCGAGCAGCAGGCAATTAACTCTGGCTCCGGCGTATTCATCGATGATTTTAGCCCGGGCTTCATCCGCTTTCTGCCCATTGCGGCAGGCCAAAATGACTTCTATATCCTTTTTAGCCAATCCAAGGGCGACTTCGTAGCCTATACCGCTGTTGGCACCGGTAACGATGGCAACCCGCCCGGGCTGCGGCTTTACCTGTTGCAGGCTCCATTTATTACCCATTTTTTTCGGACTAAAGTGCTTCAAACAGGTTGATGGCCTCTGGTTTTGAGCTGGGGTTATAACGAATCACCGAAGACTCGAACTTAGGTTTTCCGAAGGGTCGATAATTGTTGCCAAATCCGATCGGTTCTTTCGGGATATTCAGAAAGTTCTGGTCTAACGTTCCGTTTTCGTTTTTGTCCTGATAAATAGAAACAGCATACTGCCCGGGCGGAACAGTGAAAGAAGCGGTTTTTGTGGATTTGTCAGCAGGTAGCGTAAGTTTACGAAACGGCGTTTTAAGCCAGTCTGCCTTGTCCTTGTAAAGTTCAACTACAATCTTTCCCCGGTTGGGCTGAACATTCGTAATCTCAATCAATAACGGCGGTTGCTGCAGCGTGGAGCGGGCTGCCGACAGCATCAATGCCAGAAAGCCTGAAAGAAAGATTGGCGTCATACAGCGAAGCATAAAGTTGATTGCAGGGATGAAAACCTTTGTCGGTAAATAACGGTGCAAAGGTGGAGAAGACTACTGACCCGCTGTTGTCAGAAATCATGCCTGTACCCGGACAAATCTTGCCTAAGGGTGTTTCTATACTCGGAAGGTGTCTGACCGGTCAGCTGCTTAAAAAACCGACCGAAATAGGATGGGTCCGAAAAATTAAGGGCAAAGGCAACCTGGGCAATGTCTTTTGAGCGATCCTGTAGCAGCAACTTGCTATGAATGATCACCATTTCGTTGATATGCTGTTTTGGGGGTTTGTTCGTAGCCCGGTTAACGCATCGGTTGAGATAATTCTCCGAAACGGCCAGTGAATCGGCGTAAAATGCTACGTTCCTGGTTGTCGAAAAATGTTCATACAACCGCTCTTTGAACAGCATGGTTATTTCGGATGGCCGGTCTGGTCTGGAGCGGGCTGCGGCCGATGCTTCCGCCAATTTCAGCCATATAGCCCGGAGAAGAACCACCCTGATTGCTTCAGCATGGGGGCTGGTGTTCTGTTGGTTGATAAGCAGCTTACAGCAGTTAACAAGCCATTTCAGGTCGGCGCCGGAAACCGAGTGTTTTGGATGAAACGTAAACCGGTGAAGCAAGGTGCTGTCGGCAAAAAGCTGGGGTAGTAGCCGACTTTCCATGTAAATAAAGTACCCGTCTGTGTTTGCCTCAATAGAGTGGATGGCATTCAGGTGGCCTTCCCGGATGAAGAGAATATCGTTCGGGTGCAAGTCAAAAAGGGTATTGTCGATCTGTTGTTTGCCCCCGCCTTCGGTTATGAGCAGTAAAAAGTTGTACTCGGCCCTGAATAGGGGGCTTGGGGTTATTATACCCGCCGGAGCCATCGACAGCGGATAGATCTGGATGCTGTTTGCCGAAAACGCAAATTTGTCCATGGTGATGGCCATGAACTGATTAACAAACCCTTTGAAGGTTACACGCTCATGATGCTTATCAGTCATACACCGGCCAAAATAAACCATGTTCAGACAAATATAACAATCCATCAGGCCCATGAACATTGGCGTCACGGGTACCGTACAATGCCCGATCTATGCCTGTTAGTAAGCGGCCGTTCGCTGGATGCCTGACCCTTCTGAACGGAGGAGCGGTGTGCAATGTGAACTTGTTCGATGCTCGAAAACGGCTTCTGCCGCAACATACCAGTCTGGTACCTGTTAATCAGCCCAAACGGGTCAACTCCCGCTCAATTTCCTCAAGTGACTTGCCTTTCGTTTCAGGAATACGAGCCCGGACAAACAGGAAATAGATGAAACAGAGCACCGCATGAATTCCGAACGTAGTGGGCAGGCCCAGATACTCCTTCATAATCGGGAAGGAAGCCGTGGTAAAGAAGTTGGTAATCCATAAAGCCAGCGTAGCCAGTGCCATGGCATTGCCCCGGATTCGATTCGGGAAAATCTCCGATAAAGCAACCCAGGTAACCGGCCCCAGCGTAGCGGAATAGATGGCGATGAAGGCCAGCACAAACGCGAGTACCCAGGCACCGGGTAACTGCCAGTAGAAGGCACCTGCCAGCGCCAGGGCATCCAGGCAAAGCAGGGCGGAGCCGTATTGCAGGAGCTTTTTGCGTCCGGCTTTATCGATGGTGCCGATGGCCACGAAGGTGAAAATGAGGTTGATAACCCCGATGATGATGGATTGCAGAAAGGCCGAATCCTGCGCCATACCGGCCTGGCTGAATAACTCCGGCGCGTAGGAAAATAGCGAGTTCTGGCCGACTGCCTGCGAGAACACGGCTACGACAACGCCAATGAAAACGATTGGCCATAGCTCTTTTCGAAACAGATCACTAACTGATGTGCGGGCGGCCGCCAGTGCGGTTTCCTGCGCGAAGCTGGCTTTGATCTGAGCTGCTTCTTCATTGGCATACAGGCGACCACCGATCCGGTTCAGAACAGCCTCAGCCTCCTGGTTTCGTTGCTTACCAATCAGCCACCGTGGACTTTCGGCGACGAAGAATAAACCAACAAAAAACAGCAGCGACGGCACCGACTGCGACGAGAACATCCACCGCCAGTTGTTGGCACCGGTGTTCAGCAGCAGGTAGTTGGACAGGTACGCCAGCAGAATACCGATCACAATCGACAACTGATAAAACGACACCATCCGACCGCGCATGGGTGCCGGCGACATCTCGGCCACGTACATGGGGCAGACCAGCGCAGCGGCTCCCACCGCTACGCCACTCAGCATCCGAAACGCGATAAACGACGGAAAGCTTCCGGCCCAGCCCGTACCGGCACCTGTCAGGGCAAACAGCATTGCACAGCCCATCAGCAGTCTTTTGCGGCCCAGTGAGTCGCTTAGCCTGCCGGCCAGCAAGGCCCCGATGGCTGCGCCCAGGTTGATACAGCCAACCGCCCAGCCCGTCTGAAACTCATCAAGCTCAAAATACTGGGTGAAAAACGGAACCGTACCGGAGATGATGACCAGATCAAAGCCAAACAAAACGCCACCTAAAGCCGCAATCGCACTGATCAGGTAAACGTAGCGTCGGTTGATGGACACCGGGGCGGTGCTGATCGCTGACTGAGCCTGGATGATAAGGGCCATAGGTTGAGGGTTTAGTTAGATGTATGTATTCCTTGCCATTTGTGTCTATACGCATGACAACCAAATGATAAGGAATACTTACAAGGACAGCGAGCAACCGTTGAATGCTGTGTTACTTCAGCGATACATCGGCTTCTTTGCTCAGAAAATCAGCGCCTTCCTCCAGCAAACCAGCCGCGTCCCAGGTCAGCAGCGCTTCATTGGGTACCACGTCAATAGGCGTAATGCTCGACGAGGACGACGCTGAATCGTTATAGCCAATGTTCGACTGGCGGTTGTAGCAGGAGATCATCGACCAGCGCGGCTTGTCCGACAGGTTGGCTTCTGACCGGTGCAGGATGTTACTGTGGAAGAACAGGACGTCGCCCGCTTTCAACTCCACAAATAGGTGCTCCATTGTTTTCAGGGCCAGATCCACGTAGCGCTGCGAGGCCCCGACCTGTTCGCCCGCGAAGCCGTGTTCAACCCGTCCCATTTTGTGCGAGCCTTTGATAACCTGCAAACAGCCGTTCTCGACCGTAGCGTCGGTAATGGCCACCATGACCGACATCATCTGGTCGGGCAGCAGGAACTCGTTTTTATACCAGTAACCATAGTCCTGATGCCACTCCCAGGCCCCACCAACGTGCGGTTCTTTCTGCATCAGTTTCGAGTGGAAATGGCAAACCGTAGCGACGGACCGCGCTGAATCCGGATTGTCGAGCAGCTTATCTACCGACTCAACGAGCTGCCGACTGCGGGTGAGCAGGCCGTATACATCGTCGCCGGGTTTGTACCAGAGCGACAGCTTGCTCCGCTTGCCGGTACTGTCGTTGACGTTGATGGCGTGTTTACTGATGGCGCTGTCTTCAATGGCAGTGTGATAGAGCTTTTCGACCTCTTCAGCGCTTAGAAAACCTCGTACAATCAGGTAACCATCCTGGTGGTACTGCTGAATCTGTTGCGGGGTCAATGGTTGATTGATCATGACGATTGACGTTTAAAGTTTTATTTCGTATTCGCAGTCAGTAGCGTATCCGTAACTTCGAAGAGTTCACCGTCGTAGGACTCGTTCAAGGTTACTGTAAATCCGGTGGTTTGCAGCGCTTCTCCCGTAAGCGTCGTCATCGTCTTCCCATTCATAGTTTTAATCTGATACGTTCGCTTCGGGTCAAGGTAGTTGATGGTCACCTGACGTGTCTTTTCGACTGCGCCGTGCCGGAAAACGCCCACCAGTCCTCCGCTGCGGGTATCCGTATTGATACGTTGGAAGCCATCCCACCGCCCTTCCGACGGTTCGGCAAAGCCGGGAAGATCCTGCCGGAAGCTCATGATACCGTGCCGACGCTCCATCGCCTGCAGAAAGTCGGCATAGGCCCGGTACTTTTTCAGATCAGCAGCCGATAACTTCCGGGGGTCGCCCAGCATGATGGGTAGAGCCCCCGCCAGCGACTTGATGTGCATTTCCCAGCCCGTATCCTGCATCTCCGGGTTACCGATAACAAGTGCCGTAGCGGGTATGGCTGGCGAACGCCACCAAGCCATGTTCCTGACGCGCAAATCGACTTTGGCATCCGGACCGTTGAAGTTGGACAACCAGTTGCCTTCGGCGTGTTTCAGCATGGCGTAATCAATCAGTTGCAAGCCCCCCATCGTTTCGAACGTACAATCAATGAACAGGTCAGGCTTGGCCGCATGCAGCTCATCAAAGAGATTCCAAACCTCTTCGTAATTAGTGTATAGCGACTCGTGGTGATCTTTATGCCCTTTGTGATTAGTAGCATAGCAGCCCGTTACTTTGTTGCCGAACCGGTACGTGCTGGTTACGACCGTAAAATCAAGCTTCAGGTATTCAAGCCCGTAGTCGAGCGCTAGTTTGAGCAATACGTCCTTGATGTAACCACGCCAGCCGGTACCAAAGCAGGCGGTACGCATGTTTGGGTTGTCTTCGTGCAGATTAGCGGGCTGTTGATTTTCGTCAAGTACGAACCAATCCGGATGAGCTTTGTACACTTTACTGTCGGGCGAGGCACTGCCTACGCTTACCCACATTCCCGGCTTCATGCCCAGTGACTTGATGTAATCGAAAACGGGTTTCAGCCCATTGGGAAACTTCTTCTTGTCGATGATCCAATCGCCGTAATTGTCCGCCCAGCCGTCGTCAATCACAAATTCTTTCATACCGGCATCAGCGGCCGCTTTGGCCAGTTCCATGACCAGTTTTTCGTCGATGTTCTGACGAAAAGGTACCCACGTATTATAAACAAAGGTGGGCTTTTGGTCCAGTTCCGATAGTCGTATCCCCAGATGTTTCCGGATGAAATCCGGCACGGCGGTATTAAGAATTCCGTCAGGGTCTTTGTGGTTGTTGTAAACGATGGTGAAAACCTGCGGTGTTGTAAATGACTCACCCTTGCCAATGTATTTTCGAAAAGGGAATCTGGCTTCTTTGTGCGTCAATCCGCTCAGAATGGCTGGTTCATTCCAGAATACAGAGGTATGTTTGACTACGCCAGCGGCTTCGTTGCCAATCACAATGCCCTGTTGCCAATCACTGTTGTGAACCGTCAGTAACGCATCCTGCATATTACCATCATAGGGTCCAATGGAACGTCTTCTGCCATAATCGTGACAAATCCAGCTAAACGTAGTGGCCTTATACGGGGTTACAATAAACTTCTCCACATCGACCGACTCCAGGCGTACAGGTTCGCTATCCAGATTCTTAATGGTCAGGCTTTTCCGAATAACAGGCAGGTTGGGGTACAATAAGAAGTTTACGGTCAGTTCTACGGTGCCGTCTTTACTCTGCAGCGTGACAGCCGCCCCGTCGCCTTGTTTTGCATCGGTAATTTTTTGAACAGCTACCAGCTTCCAATCCGCTGAACCTGTATACGACTTGCCGTTTAGCTCAAATTGAAAATCAGGATTCGTTTTGATGAAATAGTTGAATTCTCCATCAACTGGTTTGTACTGAGTAGTTAAAAAGCTTCCATCGGAAGCCGGCAGCTTGATCGTACGCTGGACAAGTCCGTTGGAAAGGGCTAGTTCGGTGGTTGTCCATCTGGCAAAGGGTGGGGAAGTCGGCGTTGGATGAGCTACCACCGTATGCCAGCCGAGTATGACCAGAAGAAATAGGGTACAGTGAGGTCGCATTATCAGTAGCTTAAAAAGGTATGGTTTAGGGTTCGGTATTGCATTTTACATTCCCAAAATTCGGTTTTCCGAAGATTGGTCAGATGAAGTATTTTGGCCTAAACATGGATTATTTTATCTTTCAGCAGAATGATTGAATTCAGTCGACAATGAGCACAGTGACGCGGAAAAGTCAGGGTTTTGCGGGGGAGCGTATTATCGAAATTCCAAAGGATGCACTGGAGCGATGCCGAACCATGCCGCTGATCAACAGCCTGTTCATTACCCGCATGGGGTTTTACCCAAAAGCCCGATATCATTATTACCAGCGTCCCACTGGTATCTCGCAGGTAATTTTGCTGTACTGTACCGACGGGCAGGGATGGATTCAGTTACCCAACCACCGGGTCTTACTGACGGCCGGAGAGGTGTTTGCCATTCCAGCCAATATGCCACATTCCTACGGTGCAGATAACAATAATCCGTGGACAATCCATTGGTTTCATCTTGGTGGTACACATTGTGGGCAGTCGGTGAGTACTATCGTAGACGAGCGTAGCAACACGCCCCACCCGCTTCGGGTACCGTATTCCGACGAGCGGGTTATCCTTTTCGACCGCATCTTCGATACGCTTCTGAAGGGCTATGGCACAACCAACCTGCTGTTCGCTAACCTGACATTGCCGTATTTCCTGGCATCGTTCGTGCTGCCCGAGAACTTCCAGCCCGACATTGTTACATCTGGTACGTCGCCCACCGATAAGGCCATTCTGTTTATGCAGGAAAACCTCTCGCGGACCGTGACGCTGGATAATATTGCTCAGTCGGCAAATCTGTCGGCTTCGTTTTTCTCCCGAAAATTCAAGCAGGATACGGGCTACGCACCGATCGAGTACTTCAATCACCTACGTGTGCAGCGGGCCTGCCAATTGCTTCACTTTAGCGATCTGCGGATTAATGAAGTCGCGTCGCAGTTGGGTATCGACGATCCGTTTTATTTCTCACGGCTGTTTAAAAAACACATGGGCGTTTCGCCGGCGGAGTACAAAAAGAGTGAAGGAATTCAGCGCCGAACGTAGTGAGATTGAGGTACAGAATGTTGGCCGTCGATACGATAACATACCAGTGCTACGTTACCGAATGAGGAGTATTCGCCCGTGGGTGCCTTATGGAAAAATAGTAGCTTGCAACTGGTTGCTGTTGCTTTTACTTCATTCATTAGCTTATGATCCGGTTTCGTTTACTCTCTCTTTTACTCCTCCTGTCAATAGGTAGCTGGGCGCAGCAAAACCAGTCGGCACCAAAACCGTTGCCCAGACTCGCTGGAACTGCCAGGCCGAATGCGGCCCAGCCGCGCAACGTCATTTTTATCCTGTCAGACGATCACCGGTACGATTTTATGAGTTTCATGAAGCCGGCCATTGCGCCCTGGCTTCAAACGCCGAATCTGGATCGTATCCGACGCGAAGGTGCCCATTGCCCCAAGGCGTTTGTTACGACCGCTTTGTGTTCGCCCAGCCGGGCCAGTATCCTGACGGGGTTGTTTTCGCACCAGCATACGGTGGTTGACAACGTAGCGCCCGAACCGCCCACGCTGACGTATTTCCCCCAGTACCTTCAGCAGGCCGGTTACCAGACGGCTTTTCTGGGCAAGTGGCACATGGGCGACGAAGACGACCGGCCGCGCAAAGGCTTCAACCATTGGGTGAGCTTTCGGGGCCAGGGGGTGTATTACAATCCCGTCCTGAACGTAGACGGCAAACGGGTCGAACACCGCGATAGCGCCTACATCGCCGACGTACTTACTGACTACGCGCTGAATTTTCTGAATCGACGCGATAAAGACAAACCATTCTTTATGTACTTGTCGCACAAATCGGTACACCACCAATTCCAGCCTTCCCGCGCTGACCGCAATCGGTTCGCCCAGTCGCCGATTCAGTACCCGGCTTCGTTTTATCAGACCGATCCGCGCAATCAGAACCCGGAAACCAAAGAAAGCGGGGTGCCGCACTGGGTCAGACGGCAGCGGTATAGCTGGCACGGCGTTGACTACCTCTATCATGGCTCTACTACGTTTGATTCGTTTGTGCGCGACTACTGCGAGACCCTGCGAAGCATGGATACCAGCATCGGCCGGGTGTTGAAATACCTCGATGACAACGGCCTGGCCGAAAATACACTGGTCATTTACATGGGCGACAACGGGTTTATGTTCGGCGAACACGGCCTGATCGACAAGCGGACGGCGTACGAGGAGTCCATGCGGGTGCCGTTTCTGGTACGTTGTCCGGCGTTGATTAAAGCCGGTATTACCGTAGCGCAGATGATACAGAACGTGGACGTAGCGCCGACCATTCTGGAACTGGCCGGTTTGCAGAAAGCCCCGCAGATGGTAGGACGTTCGATCATGCCGTTGCTGCAGGGTCAGTCGGTTCCGGACTGGCGCGACAAGATTTTTTACGAATATTACTGGGAGTATGACTTTCCGCACACGCCCACGGTCCACGCCGTACGTACCGATCGCTACAAGTACGTTCGTTACCACGGCATCTGGGATTCCAACGAGTTTTTTGATCTGGAGAAGGACCCGCAGGAGATGAATAACCTCATCAAAGATCCGCAGCACCAGACCACGATCAAGGAAATGGCCAACCAGATTTACGACTGGCTCGAAAGCACCGGCGGCATGGAAATCCCCCTGAAGCGTACGGTAAAGCCGCGTTTCGGCGACCATGAAAATAAAAATACGTATTAGCCGGAGCCGGCGCTGATTAGCCGACGGCTGAGTTACGTATCACAGGCACGAACTGATTGGATGCTTGCGCAACGGTAAGATAGTCAGTTGGTTTGTGCCTGTTTTTTGTTTTCCATTTATCCCTGCCATATTCCATTCGTGCAAATATGGGTTGTATGATTTGTCATTGTTTCGTAATTTTCTGGGAAACTGATCATGCAAAATCGTATGTTATCACTTCGACAAACCATCTTGACAGCTTCGGCAGTGGCAGCTCTGGTTCCGGCCGTTTATGCCCAGCCTTCGCCAGATAAAGCGAAAATGAACGAGAATCCTTTTTTACAGCCGTATACGACACCTCATCAAACGGCTCCATTCGACAAAGTAAAGAACGAATATTACCTGCCTGCCCTGAAAGAGGGTCTGGTACAAGGTCGTAAGGAAGTCGACGTTATTGTGAACAACGCGGCCAAACCGACCTTCGACAATACAATCGTAGCCCTCGAACGGAGTGGCGATCTGCTGGGCAAGGTAGCCTCCGTGCTCTTCAACCTGAACAGTGCCGAAACCAACCCTGACCTTCAGAAAATTGTCCGGGAAGCATCGCCCCTCCTGACCGAATACGGCAACGACATCACCCTGAACGAGAAGCTATTCAAGCGGGTGAAGGCGGTGTACGATCAGCGGGCATCCCTTAAGCTGGACCCCGAAAGCAAGATGCTCCTGGAGAAAACCTACAAGCGGTTTGCCCGCAACGGTGCCAATCTGGACGAAAAAGGGAAAGAGCGGCTGCGGGCTATCGACAAGGAACTGGCCCAGCTTTCACTGCAATTCGGCGAAAACGTCTTGAACGAAACCAACGAGTTCATGATGGAAGTGACCGACGAGAAAGACCTCGCCGGTCTGCCGGAGTTTGCCCGTGAAGCAGCCAAGGCTACTGCCAAGCAGAAAAATAAGGAGGGCTGGGTATTTACGCTCCAGGCACCAAGCTACGGGCCGTTCATGCAGTATGCCGACAACCGCGAGCTGCGTAAGAAACTGTTTCTGGCGTACAACTCACGGGGGTTCCAGGGTAACAAGAACGACAACCAGGAGATCATCAAGAAGATTGTGAACCTGCGCTACGAGCGGGCTAACCTGCTGGGCTACAAGACTCACGCTGACTTCGTACTGGAAGAAAGCATGGCCGGATCAAAAGATAAAGTGCAGAGCTTCCTGACGGAACTGGTATCATATGCACGCCCGGCGGCCGAAAAACAGTACGCTGAGCTGACAACCTACGCTAAATCTCACGGTTTCCAGGGCGATAAGCTGGAGCAGTGGGATAACAGCTACTACGCCGAAAAGCTGAAGAAAGAGAAGTATTCGCTGGACGATGAAATGCTGAAGCCGTACTTCAAACTGGAGAACGTACTGGATGGCGTGTTTACCGTAGCCAACAAGCTGTATGGCCTGACGTTCAAGGAAAACAAGAGCATTCCGGTTTACCATCCGGAGGTAAAAGCCTACGAGGTATTTGACAAAGACGGTAAGTTCCTGGCCGTGTTCTACGGCGACTACTTCCCACGCCCGGGCAAGCGGGCTGGTGCATGGATGAACGACGTACAGGGTCAGAAGGTCGAGAACGGCGTCAACATTCGTCCGCACATCGTCAATGTCTGCAACTTTACACGACCCACCGAAACCAAGCCGTCGCTGCTGACCTTCGGTGAGGTGACGACGCTTTTCCACGAGTTTGGCCATGGTCTGCACGGCATGCTGGCCAACGGTAAATACGAGAGCCTGAGCGGTACGAGCGTAACGCGTGACTTTGTTGAGTTGCCGTCGCAGGTGATGGAAAACTGGTGCTATGATCCCGAAGCGCTGAAGCTGTTTGCCAAGCACTACCAGACCGGCGAAGTGATTCCGGCCGAGCTGATCGAAAAAATTCGCGCCAGCCAGAACTTCATGGCCGGGGTAGCCAACCTGCGCCAGCTCCGGTTTGGTCTGGTTGATATGTACTGGCACAGCCAGAAGCCGACCGACGAGTCGGTGACAGAAGTCGAAAGCAAAATTGACTCGCTGGTAAATCTGTATCCGCCGGTGAAAGGCATTGCCTTCAGCCCTGCGTTCTCGCACATCTTCGCGGGTGGCTATTCGGCTGGGTATTACAGCTACAAGTGGTCGGAAGTGCTGGATGCCGATGCGTTCGAATTCTTCAAGGAGAAAGGTGGTCTGAATAACCGTGAGGTTGCCGACAACTTCCGGAAGAACGTATTGGAAAAAGGCGGCACCGAGAAACCGATGGAACTGTATAAGAAATTTCGGGGCCGCGAACCGTCGCCAAAAGCAATGCTACGTCGGAGCGGTCTGATTCTGTAAAGCTTCGCATTCTTAGCCTACAAACGAACTGAGCCGCTCCCATTCGGAGCGGCTCAGTTCGTTTGTGGGCTTATCAGTTACTTGGTGTTTATAAAGCCAAAAAGTACGATCTAGATAATTTTATATAAAATAATTAATAGACAAAAAACTTCAATATGAATAGCACCGTATCTATATTTATTACAACTTAATCATGTTTTTAATCATAAAAAACAAGTATGGAAAATAACTACAACGTTACGAAAGGGCTGTCTGCCAGAAAGCTTTTCTACTCTGGTCTCTGTTTGTTGAGCCAGGTGCTGCTGGTATGGGTATTGTCGAACCGGGCGCATGCCCAAACGTATCCGGCTAATTTTAGCCAGGTGCTGGTTGCCAATGGGATTAATCAACCGACGGTGGTAGTGCCTGCGCCGGATGGGCGCATTTTTGTTGCGGAACAGACGGGTGCTTTGCGCGTCGTCAAGAATGGGACGTTGCTGCCCACTCCGTTTGTTCAGTTACCTGTCAATGCAGAAGGGGAGCGTGGTTTGTTGGGTATTGCGTTTGATCCAGATTTTGCGTCTAACCAATACATTTATCTGTATTACACGACATCCGCTGGTACAATCCATAACCGCGTAAGCCGATTTACCGCCCAGGCCAATGCGGATGAGGTGGTGCCTGGTAGCGAAACCGTGCTGCTGGATACGGAACGGCTGGAAGCGTCCAATCACAATGGCGGGGGAATTGCTTTTGGAGCCGATGGAAAGCTGTACATCTGCGTTGGTGAAAACTCGAAGCCGGATAGCGCACAAACCCTGACGAATCATTTGGGCAAGGTCCTTCGCATCAACCCGGACGGATCGATACCGGCCGATAATCCGTTTGCGAACGCACCGCTCGATGTGACCAGACGCATCTGGGCCTATGGATTACGTAATCCATATACGATTGCCGTTCAACCGGGAACGGGCCGAATTTTTGTTAATGACGTGGGGCAGAATAACTGGGAAGAAATAAACGACGCTACGGTAGGAGGCCGAAACTTTGGCTGGCCACAGGCCGAAGGGCCTAGTAACAACCCGAACTTTGTCAATCCAGTCCATGCCTATCCGCACGCGAATAATGAAGAAATTGGCTGCTCAATCACGGGTGGTACGTTTTTTAACCCTGCAACGACCAATTATCCGGCCGTATACATTGGAAAATACTTTTACCAGGATTTCTGCCGACCCTTCATCAATCTGATCGATGTGGCCGGTAATAAATCGCCGTTTGCCAATAGTATTCCAGGATACGGCGTTAGCATGGCAACTGGCCCCGATGGTAATCTTTATTTCCTGAGTCGGGCGGATGGTGCTCTATATCAGATTGTATATACTGGTCCTGACGAACCTGAACCCCCGACCGACTTTGCAATCACCGGCGTTACGCTGAACAACTGCAGTGTGATATCGCCTGGCCAGCGTTCGTTGACGTTTACGCCACAATACACCGGCCAGACTACACAACCGATCACGTTCCGGGTGGTCAATGAGTCTCTGCCTACCACAAATCCTGGTCCGTATACCATAAATCTTTATACCGATAATCCATCCATCGTGTTGAGGGCGCGGCTGGATGGTATGCCCGGCGAGGTTAGCTTTACGTACAACTGGCTGGCGGCCTGTAATGGGAATTCGCCGGGATCGGGTAATACGGCGCCTATTGTGGCGAATACTATCGGGGCGCAATCGGGACAGGTTGGTCAACCTTTTTCATTCATCATACCCGCCAATACGTTTAGTGATGCTAATAACGACGCGCTGACGCTGTCGGTAACTGGCTTACCAGCCGGACTTACTTTTGTTGCACCTAACACAATTAGCGGAACGCTTGATGCTCAGGGTGTATCAACAGTTACCGTAATGGCTACTGATCCGGGCAGCTTATCGGTGAGTACGCAGTTTACCCTGACGGTTACTCCTGGTTCAACCAATCCGCCATCGGGTTTTGCGATCACCGGAGTAACGCTTAATGGCTGCGAAAGTTTATCCCCTGGTGAGCGCAGACTGATTTTTACACCTCAGTACAGCGGGCTGAATGGCCAACCTGTTAGCTTTTCAGTCGTTAATGAGATGTTACCGACTACATCGCCGGGACCGTATTCACTGCGTATCTATACGGACAACCCTACGATTGTGCTGAAGGCCACCCAGCAGGGCACGCCGACCGAAGCCAGCTTCACGTATACCTGGGTGAACAGTTGTCTCAGTGGTGCACGCCGGATGGCAGAACAGGCTGAAGCGCTGTCAATACGAGTGCTGGGTAATCCTACTGTTTCGGAAACCGTCGACGTGGAAGTACGTGGCGCGGCCGGGCAGCGGGTGCAGTTGAAGACACTTGATAGCCGCGGTCAGGTGGTCGGGCAGGCAATTGTGAATCAGGCCGGTACGGCTGAACGCATCACCGTACCATTAGGCCGCTCGGCTGGTATGTATCTGTTGCGGGTATATACATCGACAGGGCAGCGGACGACGAAGGTGCTGAGGCAGTAATGAGGGAGAAGATTGGCTGGTGGGAGACGCTACGTGAAACAAGCCCACCAGCCAGTTTGCGTTTCGAATTGAAAAGAAAATGTAGATTGAAATTTGAGGTAAGGTTGTTGGGGAAAGCAGGAGATCACTTACAGTCGACTCATGAGCCGGTCGATTTCCAGAATTTTATCAGAGGCAAGCTGCTGAATGGCAAAATTACTCCGGGCGTTCTGAGTAATGATCTGAAAGTTTTGCCGCGCAACAGAGTATAGCTGTCTCCGCTTCGAATTCTCGTTGTAAGCTTCCAGGATATCAGCTTGGATCTTTTTGCAGTTGGCATCATTAAACCGAATTTGCCATTTCAACTCTTCGATCTGCGGATTAGGTTGCTGCGCCCCTCCACCGCCCCCCGCTCCAGCGGCTTTCTGACTCTGAGCCAGCATGACGTTGAGATTATTCTGTAATCCCTGTTTTTCAGATTTAAGCTGGTTGTTTTCGTTTTGTAGTCGTCGGAGTTCGGCTGTGCCATTCTGAACGCCTAAAAGAGCCCTCCGCTTTTGAATATAATTGCCACGCTCTTTTGAAATCTGGAATAAGTAAGCGCACGCATTATCGCGAATCCGAAGCCGAGCACCGGTATAATTACGCTTTGCCTGAAAATCAGTTATCTTTTTGAAAAACTCAGTGTTTTGTTGTTCGGCTTTGGTCAGCCAACTGTTCCAGGTTTCGAATGGGAGTCCTTCAGCCGGAATATGTTGGTTATGTTCTTCTATATCTTTCACATATTGCTGCAGAACATCCATGTCTTTCACAAGGGCTTCCTGCTCACTAATAGCTTTCTGATTGCCTCCTTTGCCGCCTTTTTTGGTGCCCATCCAATACGATAAAAAGAGAGGTAGGGCGAGAATCAGAACATAAACAGCGATAAAGTTGATGAGAGAAGTGTTACGTTCGGTTTTATTTAATGGTTCCATGGTTGACGGTACAAACTAGGTAAGGGGTAAATAAGCGGATAGGAAGTTAGATTATCGACCAGTCATCCGGGGACGATAAGGACCCGAACCCGGAATGGCAGAATTGTTTGGAATATCTTTTTTATCGGTGACGACCGAGTCGTATCGGATATGTTTATCCTGCGGCTGCTGGCCTATATACTCCAGTTGGGCCAGTTGATTGAAGATTTTGTGAATATCGCCCCAGCACTGCGATAGCGCATTTAAGTGCGGGTTAATGTCGCTATGATCGTAATCAAAGTTTACGACCAAATCTATATCCTTATTCATTAGCTGATCAGGAGAGATACTGGTCCAGTCCTGAAAATACTTGAGTACCAAATCCCGGCCCATTCGGACACTGCCGCTCAAGGCCGGATCATTCAGGCAGCTAATAGCAGTTTTCAGACGACGGGTGGCCAGTGTAATGGCTTGTAGCCAATAGATTGGTGGCCGCTCAGGCGCTGTAAACTGGTATTGATTGAGTGGGTTGTCGAGACCGGTTGCAACCTGTTCAGCAAGGTCCCGAATTAATTCGGCCAACGGACCCGCTCGACGGGCCTGTTCTGTGCCCCGTTTTTCACACACCTTATTTACGATCAGGAAGGCATCCCGCTGCACTTCGGCCAGGATCCGATGTAACGTATCGGCCCAGCTTCGGAGACGGGGGTGGCTGTCAATTGCTGCGCATGCAGGGATGTAGGCATCGTTGTTGCTCAGGATACCGTACTTACCGATAATGTGCCCAACAATCAGATGAAATGATTCAAACTGAGCCGATTTGTAGTTGGTCCGGGTGTCCAACTGACCTACGAACTGGTGGCGGGGAACAATACTTAGTTGATAAGAGGGCAGTGTAAACGGTGGACGAGGAGGTTGCTCGCCAGGGGTTGGCATCCCGTGCGCTTTACGGGCAAATAAATCAACTGACAGCACGATGAGGAAGTTAAGCTCATCGGCCATAGGCATGTTAAACTTTGTAAGGATGTCCGTTAGGCTGGTCGCCAGATCAATCGGATGGTTAACTAACTCAATTCGGCAGCCAGCACCCGTAATTGCCCGGCAATTGGTAAGCTGAGCCCGTACGTTCTGGCTTTGGTCGATAATAACCTGAAGGTTAAAGTCTGGCTGGTCGGAGGGCAGCAGCCCATAATTATAGGTGGTTAGTCCAACGGCTGCTGTGTCGCGCAGGTGATCGCTGATGAAATGTTCAAAGTCGGTAAAATGCCTGCGGGCAATCTTCATCCCGTCGACCCAATTCACCGGATAATGGTCAAGTTTAGGCAGCATAGTCAGTAAGCTCAAGTGTGGATCTAGTTGGAAGCCCAACGGTATTTGCGAAAAACGTATTTTTTTTCGTTTCATCGCAATGCCCATGTATAAATATTTGATGATGCCAACTTCGGATCAACTCAAGGACCATTTTGGTGCATGACATACCATAGTCTATTGTGATACAGGGCCTTTTACCTGATGGACTCGCTGGTGAGGAAGCATCGACCTTTTAAAAAAAATAATAGGTCTTCATTTATTATATGCTAAAATTTTTTCATTTTGCCATACAATTTGACTAGTTAAGCGGTGATTGATACCGCTGATTATCAATTGCTCTATCCACGCTTTATGAATGATACTACTTTCACCATCGGCCGATCGGCCGAGAATCATCTTGTTGTTGACAATCCCTGTGTCAGCCGACGCCATGCCCGTGTGACGTTTATTACGGATCACGTTGTGTTGCTTGAGGATAATGATTCGACGTATGGTACGTTCGTAGATGGCCGTCGGGTAGCCCGCACGGTTATAGGGGTGGAAAGCCGGATTGTTCTGGGACAGGATACGCCCGTCGATCCGCAACGCATCTTCAGTTTAAAGCACGCACTGCCGTTCGCCTACGCCCAGCCCCGGCCGGTTAAACTCACAGCTCCGCATCCAGACTGGGAAAAGCCCGAACTGGCTGGGCTGGATGTGCCGGTGACTCCGACCAAGACAGATCCGCTGGATTTTACGGCGGAGTTTAGACGGCTGATCTCCATGCAGGAAACTTATACGGCAGCCCGTGAAGCAATCCAGATCAATAGCCCACGGCATCAGGCTTGGCTGCGAGCCTCGTTTGGGCTCACTCCTCTAATTGGCCTGGCTTTTGGGCCTATGGGCATCATGGTGAGCGTTTTAGGCGCTGCCATTGGTCAAATCGTAGCGGCCGAGTTTCTGAATCCTTCCGAGAAACTGCTGGCCCTCGACAAGGAGTTCAAGCGCACTTACGTTTGCCCATCCTGTGGCGTGTTTCTGGGAAATGTTCCCTATGCCGATCTGGTTCGCCGGCGGCAATGCCGGGAGTGCAAAGCCCATTGGGCTGACTAATAATCGTTTGCTTATAAAGCCGCCCCGCGGCCTTTCAGTTAATATCCGTACCATACAAATCTATTCTTCCCATGGCAACCTACGACGCCTACGATCCTGGAGAGGGATCTGCCTATGATCAATCGGGCCAGCAGCCCGAAAACGACGCTGCGTCAAACAAATCCTTGTCCAGCGATCAGAAAAAAGCAATTGGAGCCGCTGCGGTCGGTACCGCAGCCCTGGGTGGCGCTGCTTACGGATTAAGCATGCTTGAGGACAGTGAAAATCAAGTATCTCAGGACAATGACACATCAGGTGATGACGATGATGCCAACCGGGCTGGCACTACCGGTGCAGTCGTGGCCACTACACAGCCACCCGGTGGTGCAACGCCGACGCCGGTTAATTCCGATCCTTTTGCTGGCCTGACCGGGTTTGACAAGGCTTTTGCTGAGGCTCGTCATGCTATGGGGCCCGGCCACACGTTTACCTACGAAGGAGGCCTTTACAACACTTATACCAAGGAGGAAGAAGCCATGCTGACTCCGGATGAGCGTAATGCGTTTTTGGCAGACAATAACCTGTTGCCGCATAAGCATGCACAACACGAAACGTCGTTGCTGGCGAGCAATAATCCGGATGAATTACCACAGGTTTCCCTTGCTGATGAGCCAAATGTATCCGTTGTAGAGCATGATGAGCAGTCTGTAACGGTTGTTAGTGCTGATGACGTTAATTCGTCTGGTATGGTAGCTCTCGTTGATGATGCCAATCCGGATGTGAACCATGACCAGCTGATCTCTGACTTAGAAACTGGTCTTGACAACCCTACTGACCTCAGCACTGATCTCGACGATCATAGCGGCATTGGGGCATTTACCTGATTGTTTGGTGCTGCGTTTGAGCAGGTATTTTTCCGGTAAACGCTTTGTATCCCGTCGGGCTACGAGTGTGTTTCTCTTCAATACAGCACGACTATGGCCGTACCTTCTTTGCGAATTGTGTGCGGTAATCCCAAATGCCGGGCCACGCTACAGGTTCAGAATCCTCAGAAACTTGTAGAGGCTAAGTGCCCGGCCTGTGGTTACCTAAACCCAATTCCCAGACCGGTTGAATCTGATGATGAGCAAACCCAAGTGAAAACAGCCATGCCGGCTGAATTAGGGTGGCTTATTGTCAAGGATGAACACACCGCAACGCAGACTTTTTCG
This sequence comes from Fibrisoma limi BUZ 3, assembly GCF_000296815.2. GTDB lineage: Bacteria > Bacteroidota > Bacteroidia > Cytophagales > Spirosomataceae > Fibrisoma > Fibrisoma limi. The sequence continues at coordinate 685,199 of NZ_CAIT01000007.1, read as the reverse complement.
TTGCGGCTTGGCATCAATACAGTTGGCCGGATGTCGAATGTGTCACCGTCAGATCACATGGTTAAAACCGATGATAAGTACATGAGTCGGCCACATTGTACGATTGAGGTCAGGATCAATAAGCAGGGGGGAATCAACTACATTCTTCAGGATGGTGCAGTCCGGCCCGATGGAACCTGGAAGGTCAGTACGAATGGTACGTATCTCAACGGGGAAGAGGCCCGGTTGGGTGAATTCGACCGAATTTATCTGAATGATGGGGACACAGTACAGATTGGTGTAACAAAGCTGGTGCTGAAAACGCTTCAACTGGCCGAATCGCTGCAGAAAGCATACCGCCAGGTAGAAGATATGGACTACGGACGTACGGTGATCGGATTTACAACAGTATAAGGCATGTTGAGGCTGATTCTTTGAATTCAAACATGACTAGCTCCGCTTGAAAGCGATGGAAGTACTCATTACCCCGCCAATCGGCTTTACGAGACCGGGTAGCCGAAGTAATAACGAGGATACGCTGTTTCCAAATCCGGAACGAGTGGATCCGGATCAACGTTGGTTTCTGGTTTGCGACGGCGTTGGTGGCGCCGAACGGGGTGAGGTAGCCAGCCAACTGGCCGCTGCTCAGTTTGATCGTTATTTTCGGAATCATCCCGTTACGGTAGTCACCGAGCAATACATCCAGCAGGCGCTCAATTTTGTTCATGATTGCTTCGATGACTACGTGGCGGCCAATGCGCAGGCCAAGAGTATGGGGACTACGCTGACACTTGTGTATCGGCATGATGCGGGCGTTACCGTAGCGCACCTCGGCGACAGTCGGGTGTATTTGATTCGGGACGGGGCTATTCAATGGCGTACCAGTGATCACTCGTACGTTAACGAACTCGTTCAGTCGGGGGTGCTGACAGCCGATGAAGCGAGGTTGCATCCGCAGCGGAACATCATCACCCGGGCGATTCAGGCTGGGCATAAGCGGGCCCAGGCCGATGTGCAGTTGCTGAATGATCTGCGACCCAACGACTATTTATTCATGTGTACGGATGGGATACTCGAAAGGATTAGCGATGAACTGCTCGAAAAAATACTTGGTAGCGACGACTCCAACGCCGAAAAAATTAATACCCTGCTGGCCTGCTGCAATGGCCATACACGTGATAACTTCACGGCTTATCTCATCCAGATAGCAGCTGTCAGGGGGGATGTGCAGCCGGCTTCCAAAATTGTACTTCCCATTTACACCCGGCCAGAGGCCACAGAGCCAGATGATGCCGTAACGCTGATTGGGGTACCACGGCCAGAACCATCAGTATCGTATGCATATTCAGCGGCCCTTGCCAGCGTTGATGCGGTCGCTCCGGTTCATGGCAAAGTGGATACTCCTGACCAACCGGTTCTTCAAAAACAGCCATCGATCAGTAAGCCTGGAGCAAGTGGATCTGCGCGGTGGTTATGGGTCATGGTCGTCATACTCGTATGCGGAGGAAGCTATGGATTATGGTGGCGGTTTGGTCAATCGCGGACTAGGGAACCAGATGCCTTGCGAGCACCGAAAGTGGCCGTCAGTAGCTTGCCCGAACGTCCTGAACCTGTTGCCAAGCCGCCGATGGTTGCTCCGGTTGCAGAAAAGGCAGATGAAACGAGTCAGGGAAAGAAGCCCGCTGATAGCCAGGACAGCTCGGATGACAGTGGACTAAAGGTTGTACAGACGCTGAGCCGGATGAAACTGGAGGTAGTGCAGGACAAACAGGGTAAACTTGGTCTGCGACGCACTGGTGGTCGGTTAGTATTCTCTCCACAATTTGAACAGGTTAAACTCTCACAATTCAAATGGGGCTTAATACCCGTTACCATTGATGATTCACCGAAAGTCATCAGCCAGCAAGGTAAAATCTATGATTTGATGGGTAACCCGAGCCAATCCTGCGGGATGATACCGGTGCGAAGGGGCGACTGGTGGGGCTACGTCAACTTAGACGGTTATGAACTCATCGCGCCCCGTAAGTATATCACTGCACAGACCTTCGAAGAAGATAATAACTGTACCGCCGAAGTAACGGACCAGCAGGGTAAGACCTACCGGATTAACCGAAAAGGACAGCAGCTTCCGAATTCGCCCAGCTCCACACCATCCCCAAACGAGACGCTCTGAGACGTCATTCCAGGTATGATTGGCACTAAACTATTCGACTACGAAATAACCCGCAAGATCAAGGCTGGGGGCATGGGCGTGGTCTATGAAGCGCAGCGGGTGTGGGGCAAACGCGAACGGGTAGCCGTGAAATTTTTGCTGGAGCAGCTTCGGGACGATGAACCGATTCGGCGCCGGTTTATCCGGGAAGCTGAGATTCTTGAGATGTTAAATCATCCGCGGATTGTCCGGATCCTGGGGCTGGACCCCGATCGGGATGCGTTTGTCATGGAGTTCGTCGAAGGAAAAACGCTGTCTGAGCATTTGCGTAGCAGTCCTGAAACATACCGCCAGCCCGAAGTTACAATCCGGATGTTTGCCCAACTACTGGATGCCTTCGATTATGCTCATCATGTAGTAGTAGAGATCGGCTCCCGGCAGGAGCAGGGTGTCGTCCACCGCGATATTAAGCCGAGTAATATCATCATTGAACCCGATGGAAATCCAAAAATTCTGGATTTTGGTATCTCGCGCATCTCTACATTCGAAAGCACCCTGACCGATCCAAAGCTACAGATGGGTTCGGTAGCATACATGAGTCCGGAGCAGATTGTGAATCCAGCGGCTGTTGACTGGCGGAGCGATATCTACTCACTGGGCGTAACGCTCTGGGAAATGTTTGTCGGGAGTTCGCCTTATCCGCAGGTAACGAATTTTGATATGGTCGTTCAGGTGCAGAACAAGATTCGGAACGAACCGCTTCCCAAGTTGACGGAACTCCTAACGAACGTATCAGCCAAAGACAAGCGGGTACTCCAACGGATCGACGCCATTATTGCGAAAGCTACGGCTAAACACCCAGGTCAGCGCTACCAACGCTGCCAGGAAATGAAGGAGACACTAAAGGCGGCACTGCATGTCGATCAATCTGCTGAGATCGGAGTCATGCCTGCGAAGGCGACCGATGCTCACCCGGCAGAAACTGTCCAGGCTAATAATGTACCCAACGACAGCCACCAGGCGCAACCGTATCTGGAAGAATTTACACAGATTCAGGAGCCTAATACGGTCATTACTCCGATTGAGATGATGGCTAGCCCCGTGAACTACGAGAATATGTCGCTCACACCGGATGGCTCACTGGCTCCTATTTCGAACGTACACGGAAACACAGGGGCTAGCAAATGGCTGAACAGGCTTCAACACCAACCCCGTCGAGTCTGGGCGCTTCTCGCGCTGGGTACCGTAGTGGTCGTCGCTGGAGTGTGGATTTCTCGTATTCAGTCCTCTACGCCAGCTGTTCAGGCGGCTTCGCCCCAGGCCATCGTGACGCCAGCTGCTGAGATCGGGGAGGTGACAGACGAAGTACTGGCTGCTCTTTCGATGGCTGATTCCTGCTACGAGGTAGGGTATCAGTACTACCAAGTACGAGATTACAAGAAGGCAATTTACTGGTACCAGAAGGCTGCCAACTTGGGATCACCTATTGGGCAAACAAATCTCGGTTATATGTACGAGCATGAATTGGGCGTGGCGCGCAACTACACTGAAGCCCTAAAATGGTATCAGAAAGCAGCAACCGCCGGTAATGCCGATGGACAAAATAACCTGGGGTCAATGTACTACAACGGCCTTGGAACGTCGAAGGATTATACCCAGGCGCTGAAATGGTACCGGGCGGCTGCCGAGCAAGGGAACGCAGGAGGGCAGATCAACCTGGGAATTATGTACGACGAAGGGCATGGTGTCGCTGCTAATAAAACCGAAGCCTTGAAGTGGTATATGCGGGCGGCCAATCAGGGAAACGCAGATGGACAATACTACGTCGGAACGCTATATGAACTGGGGGAGGGCGTTGAGCAAAACGAAAACAAAGCGGTGCAATGGTATCGGGTGTCAGCCCGGCAGGGTAATAGGAACGCTCAGGGAGCCTTGGGGCGGCTAAATCAAACGTGGTAGGTGAATTCAATTAACCAATAGAGGATGAGACTAATTTTACTAATTGGAAGTATTATATTAATATCCTTGAGTAGTCTCTACGCTCAGGAAACGATTTATCTGGCCAATGGCAATCGCCTGCCGGGTAAACTGACCGGCGCAGAAGGGGAGAGGGTACGGGTTACTGCCGTCCGAAACGGTAAGTCTAGTACGTTTAGTTCGCGCCGGGAAAACCTGCTGGTTGCCGTGGCGGCCGACGGCCGGTTTTTAATTATCAGCGATCTTGACCAGGACCCTGTCAAGGCGCAACAGGAAATTGACGCATTCAATAAAGATGAAGCGTCGCGCCGTACTTACGACCTCTTATTGAAAGCAAGCCCTGCTTCGGTGATCCAGGCCCAAATCCAGTACGAAAGCGACGAAGTTATTAACTATAAAGCCCCGACAGGAGGAGCCGCTTCTATCAATAAACGGGAACTGGCGGCCATTTTCTACCGCGACGGGCGGCATAAGTTGCTCATGCCACCGGCAGCGGTCGTAACGGCGGTAAATAGCGCTAGGGGGGAGCTAAAACGGTTGTTTACTCCGCCGGTTACCAAGTCCGTAACCGTAGCAAATGTTACAAAGCCGACGCCGGCAAAACCGGTGAAGGGAGGGGTAAAAACGGCCGCGAAAGCTCCTGTTATCAAATCCAGCGAACCGATAGTAAAAACGGAGGTTTCCAAGCCAAAACCTGAGCCGTCGGTATCGAAGCGACAAGCAGTTGCAACAACTACAGACGTAAAACCAACACTGACCGAGGCCCAATATCAGCAATACCGGTCGGATGCTCTCAATCGTGTTGATCAGTTTGTCGCCTGCCTGAATATCATTACCAATAGAGAATTGGATGATACACAACGGGACAAAGCTATTGATCAGGCTCTTGGCTGGTTTATGCCCGATGCGACCGTTGAAGTGTCATCGACAAAGCGTCCGGGTGTACGTAAGCTAAAAATTGGTGATTATTTGAGGAAGCTGAAACTGTTGCCGTACGCGTCGACCGCTATTGAATGGACGGAGGTTCAGTACGTCAGTGAGTTAACCCAGGCTACTGACGGAAATTACTACGGACTAATTAAAGGGCAGCAAACGTTCACTGGCTACAGTGAAAACGGCCAGGATGTGATGTACAGCGACGTAACGGAGAAAAGCATTAAGGTAAAACTTGAATCGTACACGAAAAGCGATGAGTCGGAAGTGACCGGCAAAGAAGTGAAGTGGCGGGTGCTGCTTGGCAATATTGGATTGATTGATAAATAAAGAATTTACTCGTCTGATTATGAAGCGTAACCTTTACTTACTTATTCTGGCAGGTCTGCTAATGCCCGGCCGGAGCTTGGCGCAGGGTATTACAACGCGTGATAGTGAAGAAATTAAACTGCTGGCTCAACGCAAAGTTGAACGCGGTCTTAGCGACTTTTTGAATGTGTTGGTTGATGAAGATCTTGAAGAAGCGCAGCGCAAGGAAATTGTCAGAAAAAGCCTTGCCCTTGATACACCCAATCGCCTGTTTTACAATCAAGATGTGATAATCGAAGACGATCTTCAGCCAGAACGACCCATTGATCAGCCGCTTGATCTCAAAATCGAGAAATATCTTGCCAATCTCGACTTGTTTTACACTAAGTCATCGGAACCCACAATCGCTTTTTCAAACGTAAAGGTGTCAAGTGTAAAAGAAAGGGGGTATACGTACGTCAAGGTTTTCTACACACAACTTTTCAAAGGAAAGAATAATCAATCAGCTGTTGCTTTTCGGCCTGTTCCCCGCGTTGCCGAAATGCGGGCTGAACGGGTGGGTAAAAAGTGGACCGTGATGATTGCACAGATCGGCTTTCTGGCACCTGGCGACTCCGTGACAGCCGCGCTTAATAACGTAACGCTTGTAGAGCCCCCCGCTCCGGTTGACAGCGCAGCTATTGCTGCCGAGAAGGAGCGGGCTGAATTAGAGCAGGCTAGACTCGATGAGGAACGAAGGAAAGAAGAAAAGCTTCGGGAAACTTATAAAAATTACATCACAGAGGGCGACAAAGCGCTGGCCAATAAAGATTACGCGGGGGCATTGCGGTCGTATGGAGAAGCTGAGAAATTTAATAAATCACAACAGTACGAAGATGAAATTCCCAGTATAAAAATTTCTAAAGTAAACCGCTTAATGAACGCGGCTAAAATAGCCGAACGTGAACTGCTGCGGGAAAATGCGGAGAAAGCTGAACTAGCGCGTAAAAAACGCCAGTACAACGAGGCCTTACAGTATTACAACAAAATTCAGGCTAAGTTTCCAGATTCCACCGCTTTGCTGGTCGTCATTAAAGACCTGACTCGAAAAGCCAACATCAAAACTGAATTTGACGAACAGTTCGCGTCGGGACAGTACGAAAAACTGGTCAGCGATTACGACAAAATCATCAAGAAAGAAGAAGCTAATTCCGACTGGTACCTGGGTCGTGCCAAGTGTTATCTAAAGCTGAATAAGGATGACCGGGCGATGAAAGACCTCAATAAGTCGATCGAGTTGGACTATGCTAACCTGGACGCCCTGCTGGCCCGGGCCGACCTCAATCGCAAGTTGGGTAACCTGCCCAAGGCCATTGCCGATCAGACGGCTTATTTGAACATAGACACCAAAAACGATAATATTTACGCGCAGCGGGGTCAACTTCGGGTACGTACCAACAACCTGGCCGCGGCTGATGAAGATTTTACGCAGGCCATAACCCTGAATCCAAACCAGGGAGCGTATTATTACGACCGGGGGCTACTCCGTAACCGGAACCAGCAATACGATGCTGCCGTCGCTGATTTTACCAAAACTATTGAGCTGACTCCTGCCAAGCCAGATGCCTACTTCTGGCGTGGAATGATTTATGCAATGCAAAAGCAGTACCCACTTTGCGGAGCCGATTTTGCTGATGCCGTGAAGAAGAAGGCTCCTGTTGACTACTCAGCTCGTATGGATTCGGTGGTATTTAGCCTCTATTCGCTGGGGCAACAGGCTAACCAGGCTAAGAACTATGAGCAGGCCGTTCTTCACCTGACTGATGCCATCGCCGTACGAAGTGCATCGCCACAGGCTTTGTATGAACGTGGATTTGCTTACTTCAACCAGCAAGCATACGAGGAGGCTATTGACGATCTGACGGCATCGATTAAGTACGCCCCAACTGATGGCCCCCCCTTTGACAAACGGGCCGAAGCATACATGGCTACCGGAAAGTATGATCTGGCTGTGGCAGACTACCGCCAATCTGTGACCATAAACCCAGCCAATTATCCGGCCATGCTTGGCCAAGCTACTGCTCTGGTTCAACTGAAGAAGTATGTTGATGCAATTCCTTCTCTGATTGCAGTGAAAAGCGCTCAGAAAAAAATTGAAAAGAACTACACACCTACGTTCTTCCGGGATATGTATTATCGACTGGGACAGTGTGAAGCGGCAACCAACCAATATGACAAAGCGGTTGATGATTATTCTTCGGCGCTGAAGCTGGACGAAAATTTTGTGACCGGATACCTCGATCGGGGTGCAGCCTATGAAGCGCTGGGCCGCTTAGACCGGGCTGTTGATGACTACCAGCGGGCGATTGAGCGAAATCCTACATCTGTTCCTTATTATTTTGCCAAAGCCAGCGCGCTTGAAAAGAAGGGTGATTATGCCGAGGCAATCACGGCGTACGGAGAGGTAGCCCGGCTGGATTCTACTCAGCAATGGCAGACCAAAACTCTTTTACGTCGGGGTGCAAGCTACATTGGAATCGGGCAGTATACAGAAGCGCTGACGGATCTTAAGCAAGATGCTCTGCAGGCTGATACGCTGGTATGCCGTCATGATTGCTGGCTGAATACGGGTTTAGCTTACCTATATGCCGGGCAGCCCGATGCGGGATTACCGTACCTGGCCAGATGCCAGGGAACGCAGCCATATGCAGCCCGGGCTGCTTACGCAACGGCTTGTGCATATCTGCAACGAAACGACGAAACGGGGGCACTAACCTGGTTTGAGCGAGCTTTCCAGGATAAAGTTCTGACATCAGCCGACATCCGAAAGGATAAATTAATCGACCTGGCCCGCAAGGACTTCCGTAAGAATAAAGCCTTTCGGCAATTGACCGATAAGTACCTGAAGTGAGGCAGTTAGGAGTAAATCTGTACGTATGTTCTCCACTATCCATACTATCACATCATTGATTCATTCCTATTCGGTTAAAAACGGGGTGATGCGCCACGGCAATTCCCGGAACCGATGCAGGTTGTTTTGTTTGCTCATCGGACTCGTCTGGATAATCAGCCTGAGTAGCTGCAGCCGGATCGTACTGCTTCGGTATCCGCAGAAGCCTGCCGAGGTACACGCATCTGAATCGCTGACGCAGATTATGCTGGTAAATCCGACCCCGAAAATCGTCCTGCGCGTACCGGAGTCTTACCGGGATGGGCTTCCAGCTTCATCTTCCCGTAGCCAGCCGGGAAGTCGGTCACGAGTGGCGTATGAATCGTCATTCGGAACCGGATCAGACATGTATGCGGAGAAACTGCTCTACAACGCCATTGAGAAACAACTGTTTCAGGAAGGTTTTACAGTGCGTGATCGGCGGCTCTTCAACGACGTGCTCGACAAAACCGGTAGCGTTGATTATTCAAAGGTGCATGGATTAACCAACACAGATCTTATTCTGGAATGGATTAACTTGGACCGGCAGGTCAATTACGACACGAACGTATGTTATCGGGTTCTCAGGAAGGGGCGTGAAAAGTCAATCGAATTGCTGGAGCCGTTTCAGCGACAGGGGGCTTCAATCGAGTTTAAACTGATCGCGGTAAAGACTAACGAGGTAGTTGGTACATATAAAATCCACTATACCCCTTGTACGGAAGGTTGCATTTATCGCTATAAAAACGGCCAGCTAATACCCGTAACAACTCGTACGAATGTGAAGTCGTACGAGGTGATGAACCAGAACGAACTGGAGGTATTCTTGACCGATGCGACAAAACAGATAGTTCAGGCTATGCATTGAACGATGATATACACAGGCTGCCGACTTTTCGTTTTATGGACGTGCATTATTACTGGCCTTCTGGCATCTGCTACGGAAGGACTAGGCCAGGATGTGATGTATTTTAGCAACGGTGATTCTCTTCCCAACGCGCGCCCGACGGCCATCGCAGCCGGTAATGTAACGTTCACACACACACGTAATGGCGTTGCCAGGGCGTATACCTTTAGTCGGTCCAGGGTGCTGGCTGCGTTCAACAACAAGGGAAGTTTTCTGATTCTGTCGGAACTGCCGACTGATGCCGCTGTGGCTAGTGAACAACTGAGCCAATACCTATCGGCAGTACCACCCGAACCAGAACATGATTATCTGGTCAGAGGCACCTCACCTGCGATTTTGCCGGTGCGAATTTCGCACGAAAGCGACTCTTCCGTAAACTATCTCAGCCCGGATAATCAGGTAGCGTCTGTGAAAAAGAGCGAATTGGTCGCTATTCTGTATCAGGACGGTAGGCATTCGCTGATCGGTCCACGCGCCGACGCCATTGCCGTACTGACTTCACTGCATTCTACTTTAGTCAAAATGCAGCAGGGCACATTACCTATGTTAGCAACAATGCCTCAGGATACGGTTTTAATTAAGGCAGTTAAACAAATTGTTCCAGACAGGGTAACAACTTTCTCTCAGCCAACCCGTTCTGATACGTTGGGCTCAGTTGGTGCAGTGCCCGACTCGCAAACCGTCGAGCGAGAAAAGTACAGAGCGCAATCAATCCAAAGAGTCAACCAATTTATTAGCTACCTGGATATCATTACGGATCGGAATCGGAGTGATACCGAAAAAGATAAGGCGATTGAGCAAGTCAAAGCCCTCTTTTTACCTGGTGCCATGATTGAAGTGACATTGGCTCGTCGGCCTGGTGTACGCAGTTATCTGGTCGCACAATACCTGAATCAGATTCGGCTGGTACCCTATTTTACGTATCAGTTAAATTGGGTCGAAACGCAATTCATTAATGGTCTGAAACGAGCCCCCGATGGCACTTATTACGGCATTATCGTTGGGCAGCAGACATTTACTGGATATGGTAAAAACGAGCAGGTCGTCCACAGCGACTTTATGACGAAGCAGGTACGCGTTAAACTATCTGATCCGTCGAAAACAATAAATAGACAGGACGACGATGCTACTGAGCAGGTGCTACTAAATAAGGTCAGTATTGATGTCAAGCAAAATTGATGTACCGTAGCTTGTACATAAGTGGAGGATTAGCCTTAATGATTATGTCCAAGGCAAGTACTGTCGTGGTTAGTTCACCCACGGCATCATGCCTGCGACTGACCGGTGTAGTGCTGGATTTTACCAGCCGTCGGCCACTCAGTGCCGACTTTTACATTCAGACTCCGGGTGGTCGCCGACAAGTTGGGCGTAGTCTGGACGAGACGGGGACGTTTACTCTCAATCTAGACTGCGGAGTGCGGATGCTTATTATTGAGCGGACAGGGTATCGTACACAGACACTCGGGTTGAATACAAAGGTAAAGTCTAATCAAACTGATGCTGTTTCTGTCATCATTCCACTGCTTGCCGTGGATCGGCAAGGTAGTGATCAGCCTTATCTGCAAACCGAACAAACGCATTTTGTTCAGCCTACAGCGCAGGAAGTTATTAAAGGACGACAGCCCAATGCATTTGCTGTTACTGATGCGCTCACCGGGCGAGCCGTACCCGCTCAAGTCTGCTTCATTTCTACGGAAAGCGGTAAAAAACAGTGCTTGACTAGCGACAACAGTGGAATAGTCACGACCAGTTTTACCCAGCGAGATATTGTTGCGCTGGAAGTAATTGCATCCGGATACCAGTCGTATCAGGGGAATTTTATTGTCGATGTTCTGGATGGTCAACTTCGAAAGCACCACATTCGATTGTTGCGCTCCCTGACAATTTTGTCTGTTCAGGCAGCCAGTGCTGCCTATCAATACGTGCTGCGATCAGAATCCGGTGGGAAAGAGATAAAACTAACCGGCGTACCCGGCTATCCTGAAACTTTTGTAGCGTATGAGTTGCTGCCGCAACGCTACCAATTGCTCGTAATAAATGGACAGGGAACAGTTCAGGAAAGGCGACTTATTACCGTTTTGAGTGGATTAAATACTGTATCAGTCTCGGGGCTGGAAAAGGTAACAGGCTCAACTGTTACTTCCCCAGCGCCGGGCTGGAATCCAGCCGATTCGTTACCGGCGCTCTATTTTCAGCAAAGCAGCTATGAGTTGCTTCAGCAGTCAGAAACGGTATTAAAAGAGGTTGCTGCGTTGTTACGCAGCAACCCAAACTATACCCTGCACTTGACTGGCCATACGGATAACGAAGGCGACGAACGGCTGAATCTGGTTCTGTCCGAGTTTCGTGCTAATGTTGTAGCGGCTTATCTGCGCCGACAGGGCGTTGCTGATAAGCAACTGGTACGCTCGTGGCGGGGTAGCCAGCTGCCTGTTGCGCCTAACGACCGGGAGGAAAACCGGGCGAAAAATAGGCGGGTCAGCTTATCGCTAGTCCGGAATACGCCTTAAACTCCTCATCGGTCTACTGCTGACGTTCACTAACTTTAACAGAACCCAACTGGCTGGACTGTATCATTGGTTGGTCGCCGATTGATTGTGGATAGAAATTAGACTTCTCAGCTAAGTAATTTCCATCATACCAAATTCGGGCCTGCCCCACAGCAATAAGCTTACCCACCTTTTCAGGGGCTTCTCCCTGCTTCTCTTTCATGACAAAAGCGTACTGAAAGTTTTTAATGCCGGTTGATGTAATTTCTCCAGACATAACAGCCAGCGTTTTATAGTCAATGCCCGACGCTCGCCCCTTATCTTCTGAAAAAATAGTGAATGCATTACCGTTACCTGCAATGAAAGCCCCATTTCCTTTGCCAATGTCGCTTGTGTTTGTAAAGTCGTAGGTAATTGACCCGCTTTGTGTCTGTCCATAGAACTTATAATAATATTTGCTAATGACTTCACCGACCCGGTAATTATCTGTAGGGCCGGTTCTGCTCAGCAGGGTGTAGGGGTCGGCAATGTAAATGCCATCCAGAGTAGGTGGTATCAGCCCCTCGTTGATGGTCATGCCTCGACGACGGAGGGTATCGATAATTGGCTTAGGGACAATCTTTTGAATATCACTGGAGAATCCTTTTTTAGGGTCAACAACAATGTCGATCTGCCGACGGCAGGACGATAGATTTACGACCGCATAAAGAACTAGCGCGAAAAAAATGACGTATGCAGTTGATTTCATGATAGAAGTTGATTGATGTGGTTAGTTTTTTTTCTGAGAACGGAATCCGACACCCAGTCGAAGACCTACAAAGTGGAGTGGCTCCGTAACGGTCGAAAAGGATTGGTTCGGTGTGAAATAGTATTGGGCAGCTACGTCAATCAGCAGATTACTTTTCCCGAGTTCGAAGCCGATACTACCACCCGCTGTTGGGAAAAACTTCTGTGTTTCGGCTGTACTCGTGCCGTCAGGGTGGGTTTCAGAATTCTCGCTGGATAACGTAAGCATCTGCCCGCCAACCATCGGTTGGATGTAAACCGCTTTCAGCGCGTACAGCCGAAATCCTGCCAAGCCCGAAATACGCTGTAAAGACTGATCATTAGTGTATTGAACGGCACCGTCCGGCGTGACGTACCGGCGACGTACCTGCCACTGCGAATAACCACCCTGAACACTCACGCCAATGCCGGGTGTCAGAAAGTACGTGACCAGTAAACCTCCGCCAAATCCCTGTAGAATGCCGGGGCCTTTGTCCGGATCGACCCAACTGTCGGCAAGAGCCTCGAGCGTGTATAGACCTTCACCGAAAACAATGATGCTGAACGCTTTTTTAGGTTTCGTTTCTACAGGCTGAGTTCGTGTGTATGTCTCTTGAGTTGCGGGCGTTGCTGTAGATTTTTGTACAACCGGTTCCGGGCGTTTGGGCGGTACGTATGGTTCTGAAAACAGCAGAGAAACCCCCTGAATAGCCATGCACTGGAATTCGATGCGTCGATTAAGCGATTGCTGATCGCCTAGGGGCTCCGTTTCGCCACGGCCGCTGAAAACGTAATTGTTAATCCGCAGACCGTTGCTGATAAAATATGCCCGCAAGGCTGCGGCCCGGCGTTCGGTTACCAGTTTGTTTGGTCCGGCCAGCCCAACCGTATCCGTATGTGCTGTTACGGCAAACGAAAGTTTAGCGCGTGTCCGAAGCAGCGTTACGAGCGGGGTCAGCTTTGAGCGGGCGTCGGGTGTCAGCACGAGTGTAGTGCGGTTGCTGGGCGGAGCCGTAAAGGTCAGATCGTAGCGGGCTGTTTTGCTCCGGAGTAACTGAGCGTAATCATCGCGGGCGATCATATCCTGGAACTCGGCCATCGACACCAGCCGAATCTGATCTCGTTCCGTCGCTGGAAAAACCAGAACCCGAAGTGAATCGCCGTACTGTAGTTCCCGCACCTTTTCACTAACGATCGAGTCGGGGCGGTTGGTTGTCGCGTTCAGGAAGTGAATCTGCTGGGGTGACGCCGACCTGATTTTACCCAAAATAACCGTGTTATCGCTGCCGATAATCCGATCTTGGGCCAGCGCAACCTGGGTGATAAGGCAACATACAAAGTAGAACGTTAGGCGCATAGACTGTAGCTATAAAAGTTGAACACGTGAATTAGAAATGGTATGAATCAGATGTACGAAGCCATTCCCAATACGCTGGTTGGCTCATTTTCCGCCAAAACCAGAAAGCGATCGGCGTCGTTAGTAATGAAATGCTTCAGTATATCCGACTCAGTAGGCAGAAAGTAACCAATCAGCAGATCTAAAATGGTTCGGTTACGGCCACCTGCCAAAAAATCAGTGAGCTGGTCGGTCGTCAGCGGGCCGATTGTCAGTTCGTAGGTCGGCATGGTATCCTGGTAGAGACCGTCCAGCGAGAAATTACCCAACTCAGCCCGGCATAACTCGTTCGGCGCCGGAACGTCGCCCGGGGCTAGTTCGATCACGTAGGAAAGTGGTGGGCCCATCTGTAACTGTACCGGTACGTTCAATAGCAGTTCCAGAACGGACTTGATCAGTACGGTATCGGTGCTGATCTGATACGCGATTGGCAGCAGATGCAGCAAGTTAGCCAACTGTCGTGTATCGAGCAGATCGGACGGTAACCCCCAGAAGTCGCGGAGCATGTCGCCCCCGTTGTATCGGGTAATATTTTCTTCCGTAAGCTGATACTTCCGTCCTTCGAGTTCGATTAGAAGCCGCTGCAGGTAAAATTCCTGTTCAATGGGCTGGAAAAACCGCCGGGCCGCCCGAATCCTTCGTGCCTGCTCATCAAAATCCTCGAACACTTCGCGCTGGTCGCGGGCCAAGGTCGTTGGCTGGTGAAATAAACCTTCCGGCAGGTAGTCGTATAATCCGTCTCGATGGACCTCAATATTCAGATAATCCCGCGACTCGGTGTCCGTCAGCGGGGGCTCATGCATCTGGTCAGTTTGATCGCCCGCTCGTTCGAGGCAATTAGACTGTCCCACTTCAGTACGACCCACATCCCGCCGGTAGGATCTGGCAAACAAGCCTGCCGCATGAATCAGTACATCGTGACGCGGGTCCAGACCGTTGCCGTACAGTTCGGCCAGAATGATCTCCAGTCGGACATCGACCTGTTTGCCCAGCCCGCTGATCTCGTTGGCGTAATCGCGAAGGGTCATAGGTACATGGGATTGACTCGAACTCGATACGGTAGGTTCATGGCCGACCGTGCTGCTAAATGCAGTCGACAGCGTTCGCACTCTGCATCCCATTCAGCCTCGCTCAGATTAGTTCGGGCCAGGGGAATGATCTGTACATCAAGGCAACGGACATAGCCAGCCCCTTCAATGAGACCTTCAGCAAACTGCTTTTCAACCACTACGTCGACAGGAATATCACCTAGTCGTCCGAAAAAATACGCTTTGCATTCGGCCCGGATGTCTTCGAGTGTAACGAGCCGCTGGCGGGTGAGGAGCGCCTGACGAAGTTGATGTTCTTTCTCTGTGACGCTGGGTTTATCGCGCCCGCCGGTCGTTGTTGTTACGAGAAACAAATCCTCTTTCTCATCGCGCATGAAGTACCGCTTGTCGTAGATGGCCAGGCGCGTACCGGCCAGGATGCCGTTACCCAGTCTGCCGTTGGTACTCCAGAATTCGACATGGATGTTGGTGTCCTGCCGACGAGGACGTACGAAGATGTAAGGATGCCCTACTTTAAAACCTTCCTGGTCGTTACTCTGCAATCGCTGGCTAAGTTCTTCGACGTTCCGATTCAGGTTCTCGATTGTCTGAGCAAACAGCCCGGAACCCAGTGCCGAAAACGCCCGGCTTTCTTCCAGAAGCATTTGCTGAACGTAGTGCAGCATTTCGCGGGCATTGCGGTTATCAAAGCGCCCTACGCCGTGAGAACGCCACATGAACGAGTTTTCTGGTAGCTCTTCGGCGTTGCGCAGGGGCGATGAGCGGTAGAGGTCGTTCGTTTCGGCATCGTACACGCGCCGGATAAACAGAAACTCTTCCTGAGAGATCAATGGATATACGTTGAGCGTTTGCTGCAACCGCTGGATCGCTTCGTTCAGGTGCCGGTTCATAACTGGTACGCAGTTCAGCCGCACTTCCATGCGGGGAAGAGCCGCCGACGGAAAATCGCGGCTCAGTCGCAGTTCGAGCCAAAGTAGTTCCTGCTGAAAATACTTCTGCTGTTGCACCGGCGTGAATTCATAAGTAATCGGATGCGCACTCGTGCTGTAGTTGATCTGCGTACGGTCGGGTACGTCGCCGAAGGTTACAAACCGATGCGCGTAGTGCGTCAGTACTTCTTCTTCCAGTTGATTCAGGGCGTCCAGTTGAGTAGCCAAACGCTGCTCGCCTTCCCAGTTCCGGATTGACGAGCCGTATTCTGGCGAATCATTAATGGGTGGAGCAGCCTGAAGGCCCGGCTGTGTAGGTAACTGCTGACCATTCAAAAACCAGTGGGCCTGAGTCGGGTCCTGTAATTTACGATAGTAGGTCGCTTTCACCCGCTCCAGTTCGTTTTCCCAGTCGAAATAAATCGCCAGATTTGCGAGCGAGGGTACGCGGCTGTCGATCTCTACACCTAGCCAGACTGATTGATAGTCGGTGAATTGCGTGGGGCGAACGCGGGTTTCTAAGGTAACGCGGTCCCGGCCACGAAACTGTACCAGTCCTTGTTCCGTCAGTAGATAGCGAATGTCGCCGTTGACGAGTCTATTTGTAATGACAGGCGAAAAGAACAGATCCGTTATCTTATCGTCGGCGGTCTGCCCCGGCTGGCGGTAAAAGAACTGCGCTGTTTGGGGCAGGTCGAGCAGAGGATCCTCGGGGCGGCAGTGGAAAACGGCGTGAGCCGGCCGGGGTAGGTCAATTACCTCCGGACACATAACACTGGCCAGCCGGTCTATGATCTGCTGGCGGGTAGCATCGATGGCCTTGGCCGTGTTCTCGAACTCGTAGGCGCAGGCATCCATGAGGTAACCGACGAGTGGATCGGCGGCTTCGACGTCTTTGACACGCATCTGCCACGTAGCGGCTGCGGTCTGAGTCATTCGACGGCGGATTTCCTCCCGGGTGAAACTAAGGCTGTTCAGGGGCTCCATTGTGTTAGCTGCGTTTAGCGATGAATGGCGCAATCATCAACTCATGCCGGAATTCAAATGGGCGGTGGTTCGACTTCCGGATTTCGGCCGTGACCGTTACCAGCAGGCGTTTGTGGGCGTCGGTGGAGCCGTCGCGGTCCAGATCAACCTCTACCCCAATTCGTTCGAGCCGTTTCTCATACCGCCGGATGGCATCCCGGATTGACGCTTTGACGCGGTCGGTCCAGTAGCCATTGTTACTCGAATCGTTGCCCATCTGAAAATCATCGTCCCAGATCGTACAGCCAAACAGCGGATCATACCGCGCTTCCTTAAATTTGGTCGTAACGATCAGGTACACGTGGCTATGTATTGACTCTTCGAGCGAACAGTTTACCTCGCGGGCAAGCCTGGGGTCTTGTCGGAGGTCAGCCCCGCGTACCAGAAGATCCAGGCGCAGGGGAAGGCGGTAGTAGTCGTCGGGCATGGCGGTAGTTAGGGCAAACCAATGTTGCCTTTGGCGTTGTTGGTGTACGTATTGGAATCCGGACTGTCCAGGATGAGCGTACCGCGGTACTGGGCGATGCCGACTTCGGAGCTATTACTAACAAGGCAGTTCGACATCTTAACTCGACCCGTTATGCCAAAGCCAGAGGCTAATATGACGTTACCTTTGGCTGCATAGAGGTAAGCTGGTTCGCCACCGCCGTAAGAAATTTCCACATGACTCAGTTCGTTACGAACATCCTTACTGTTGTCAAAGAGAATGCCGCCCCATGAGCCCGGGGTTTTCACTTCACCCGTGAAGATGATACGTTTATCGGCTGTTCCTTTGGCGATCAGGTAACCATTTCCGCCAATGCCGATAGCTTTCTGAGAAGCAATTTCAAATACAGCTCCCGGTTTTATGACCAAGCCTGATTCAGCACCAAACGATTCAATGAAGCGGTATTTTGTGCCGTCTTTGAATGGCCCCCAGGTGGTTTCCTTAGTATTGTTTAATGAGCCATAAATGGCTACTACATTTATGCCATTGCTCGAAGCAAACGTACTGTTTTCATCGAGTTTTTCCACTTGCGAAGCGGGAAGCTGAATAGGGTATAATGTGTTATCTGTAAAACGGTTATTGGAAAATTCACTCAATGTGCTGCCATTTGAAACGTAAATACCACGGCCCTTACTGTGTGTGAACGAGCAGTTAGTTATTTTAACAGTGGTGGGTCCACCAAAGGACGATATATTTACATTAGCCAGTTCACCTACAAAACGTCCTACAGCCGCACCACCATATGAGACGTCTACATAGCTCAGCTCATTGCGTATATCATTTGATGCTATTAACGATAAGCCATTCCAGGACCCGACTACTTTTTGTTCACCGGTAAATACGATTCGCTTATCGGCAGTCCCTTTAGCGATAATTGCTCCTTTGCGATCCGTAGTAGTGCTTAATCCTGCATTTTGTTTAAAGACCACTACTACGCCCGGTTCCACAGTCAAAATAGCATTTAACTCAATATCCTTGCAAATAATATAATCCGGCTTAGTTGGGTCCTGTACCAGATTTTTCCAGGTAGTGTTTACATCAATCCGACCATTTTGGGGACAGACATCTACCGATGGCGACTCGTTGACCGTCACCGTTACGTCAGACGTGACCACCGGCCAGATGCCATCTGATATGCTCAGCGTCAGTACGTATTGACCCGTAGCGTCTGGTTCAAACTCAGCCTTGGCCTGGGTGTCATTCGTGATGGGGAGGGTAGCTGAACTGCCCGAAGGCCTGGTCTTGAAGCCCCACTTGTAGGTAAGTTTGTCGCCATCCGGATCGCTCGATGCTGAGCCGTCTAATACCACCTTATTGCCATACGTAGTGGTTAGCGAAGCACCGGCGCTGGCCGTTGGCGCTCGCCCTGGCAGACTGACCATTACGTTGACATCGGCCGTAGCAGACTGACTCTGGTCGTCGGTCACGCGCAGGGTGATCGTGTACGTGCCCACCTGATCGGGTGTAAACTCCGCGTTGGCGGCCGTAGCGTTCTGAATAGTGGCCTGGCTATTGTTTGGCTTTGACTTAAACGACCAGTTGTAGACGAGGGCCGTACCTTCGGGGTCTTTGGAAAGCGAGCCATTGAGCGTCACTTTCTGACCCAGATTAATGGTAATGTCCGTGCCCGCATTAGCAGTAGGAGGGAGGTTGAGCACTTCCTTCTTTTTACAGCTCAGAACGAAGCAGAGAAGAAGCAAGGGCAGGTAATAGTGTGGTTTCATTGCGTGTGGAATTAGAAGTTACGTAGGGGAAATCGTTAGTATGAAAGCAGAGTGTCTATCATTTTACGGTTACTTTATTAGTGTCTGTATCGTAAATCCAGCGGGTCGAATTGCTTTTGCGAATGGACAACGTACCCTGAGCGCTAAAAATTAACGGGGCTATACGGCTATCATTGGTGACCCTTACCGTAAAACTGGAGGCCTGCTGCGTGTCGCAGTAGTCGTAATAGTTGACCCAGAATTCGTATTTGCCGCGCGGTGATTGCGTCTGAAGTGACCAGAAGATGTTTTCATTAGGGCCTTGCGGACAATCATCACAAAGACAATCGACGTCAAGCTGGCCTGTGCTCAAACGAGCCTGAGGATTCCGGTAATATAAAATCTCTCCGTTAGGGTCCTTTACGTATAAATCCAGATCAACATTACGCTCATTGGTGAATTGCAGGTTGAAACGCGGATTGCCGGGATTGCCTACCAGTTCGGGAATAACAATATCGATGTTACGCCGACAACCGGTAATCAATAACATCGATAGAATCAGCGTCCATTTTAAAAGAGAGGTAAAGAGTTTGGTCATAGATTAGGTAAAGGATACAGTGGGTTATTTGAAAGATAATATTGTAATGCCCCAAGTGACGACTTAGGCAGGAGTTACGCTACTTTGCATTAAGTTTGACTATACCCCCAACCTCCTGAAGGGGCTAAACCATCCGGCACCCGGTAGCCCTTCAGGGAGTTGGGGGTATATTTAATGTCAAAGCGAAACGGGTATTAATTGGGATAAAGCCCCTAGGACTCGATTTCCCAACAGCTTTCTTCAAACGGGCTAACCCCAATGTGGTACGGCCAGTTGGCCCAGTTCACTGCATTCTTATCCGGAAGAATACCAGGTTTTACCGATTGAAATCCGACGTGTAACACGCCCAGACTAGCCGCGTAGCAGAACCCGACCGCACCCGGCTGAAGCACAAAATTCTGATTGGAATAGGAGGTACGTTTCGATGCAAACTTACCGGCGAATCGAACGTATTTGCCTTTGTAATGAATACTAAGGTCTTCCAGAGGCTTGAACTGGACAGTTGCCATAGCGATTACGTGGTTAACGGTTGTGGATAGTCAATAAAAGCTGAGCGTTGACGTACTCAACGCTCCTTGCGGTATACCCAGCCCTGCGGAAAAACCCACGGCAACTGGTCTTTGCCGACCTTGATGACCTGGAATTGGCGCGTGCTGGAATGAACAAATTCGTTCTCGTTGACAAATACGCCAACGTGCGCCCCGTCCTTTCCGACCACAACGACGCCCTCGGCGGGCAATGACGTTTCGACGCCCCAACTCAGGTAATCCTTAGCCAGTTTACCGGCGTCCTTCTTGTCGAAGAAGATTTGATTGATGACTTGATTGCATTGGAATTCGGCACGTGAGCGGCCTATCAGGTCATTGGCTTTGTCTGCTAAAGCTCCCATGGTGTGAAATTGGTTTTGTGAAAACTAGGATAATGAGTTATTTAATTCTTGTTTTTAGCTTCTTTCAGTATTCGTTTTGTTCTTAATGAACCCTTTTCTAACCAAAAATGTAAACTGTAATCTGGGTCAGCGTCTTCCATGAAAAAATACGTTACTGGCCCGAAAAACTCCTGCAACTGAGTGGTATCACACGTCGGCAAAAACGTACGCAACACGCGGGGGTCGTAATACCGGAAAAAGAGTTCTTTACCTTCCTCTGTTTTTACCAGCAAAAATTTACGAAAGTGTTTATGCAGCACTTCCATAGACTCGTTGCTAGCAACACCCACCCCCCACGATTGACCGTAATTCTCCCGAAGCCATTCGTCAAATTCATCGCCCAGTTCATACTGGAACAAGTAAGGCGCAATGCGGGCCAACAACTCCTGACTCTGCCCCCGATATAGTGAATCAAATACAGGGTTCAACTCCTTTGCTTCATCAAGGGCAAAGACCATTTTAGCGCCGTCGAGGAGGTGAAACATAATCAAATGAATTTAAAAATCGAATTGAAAAACCTGAAATTTCAAACGGCTGTACTAACTCTCTAACTTTTAAGTTATTTTAGACTTTGTAAATAAAATTTATAGTATTTTTCACTATCTCTACCTAAAAATAATCTTCCTTCAGACTTTTGGAACGCTACTTGAAACCATTTCGTA
Source organism: Fibrisoma limi BUZ 3 (assembly GCF_000296815.2). Lineage (GTDB taxonomy): Bacteria > Bacteroidota > Bacteroidia > Cytophagales > Spirosomataceae > Fibrisoma > Fibrisoma limi. The sequence continues at coordinate 664,002 of NZ_CAIT01000007.1, read as the reverse complement.
GCAATGTTTAAATTCCCTTCTTCATACGCAATTTTTCCTAACCACATCTCTTCCTCGCCTAAGTGTAACCTATCTAGATCATACAGTAATGACACCCATCTACGAGCCTCATTATATTGTTTCATTATGAAGTACAATGATATCAGGCTATCAATTATTAAATAACTATCTGTGTATTTTTTTTAGGATCTGGAATCAACTCCCAACTCTGTAGGTCATACTTTACACATTCATCATATCTTTTTTGAGCAAAGCAATTTTCAGACTCTGCCATAAGAATGTCAATCTTATCTTGTATATCCTCTGGTAGTTCCATATTATATTAAATTTATTATCAATTGAAAGTACTTCTCTTCCTCATCATCGAATATCTCCTCGCCTTCCAGCGCATAAGCTTTAAGCAAGTACTCTCTAGCTAGCTCTATATTCTCCAATTCGAAGTAGCACTCCCCAATCATCAGAGTAATATAAGGATTACCCAATCCATCAGGACACTTCTCCGCGCTTCTGAAAGCTGATAATGCATCTAAATATTTGTTCATACTCATTAACGCATCACCAAGTGCTGCATATAACCAAGTACTTGCTTCCCAGTCCTCTTTAGGATCTGGTACTAGTGATAATGCTTGAAGATATTTTTCTATTGCATCATCATACTTTTCATCTTCATAATAGCTTTCGCCCTTCTCTGAGAGCGACTTAATTTGTTCGTAAATTTCGTCCTTCAACTCCATATTTTAACCTTTATTCACTGGGTTCTGGTAACGTTTACCTGATTTTGCGCCTTCACTTCGGTTATAACTCCTGTGCTCTAACTCATAATTTTTCGAATTTTTCATCCAGTCTCTCACTGGCTTTGATTTAGGTCCATGATACTTCCCTCTTTGATTCCAATAATCTACGGCATCTTTAGGATGATGAGCCATATCTGCCACCTCCTCTGGGTACCATTCACCATCCTTTCGGGATTTAAAATATCCCTTACCTTTTACTACTCTATATCGTGGAGGCTTTTCATTACGCATTCTTTCTTTTACTTGCTCTCCTGTTGCACTGTTCTTACTCGGCGTTTTTCCAACATACTGTAGCCGTTTGCTTTTTTTTCTATGTTTACTTAGCTCATTTACAGACAGTGCCTTTGTGCCTCTGCTTTTTGGTGCTTTACTAACAATATTTTTAATCTGGCTATTATTAGCATTTGCTTTTGACCTTTTACCACTTGGTAAAGCTCCACTTAAAGCTGCACTTCCTGCCTCTTTCAACGCACAAGCTACTGAAATCTCCTCTCCCTTTATTACTTGTTCGGCAAGCTCACCCAAAAAAGTGCCAATTCCTGTCCCTATGGCTCCTCCAACTCGCGCGCCTAATGGCCCAACCCGTCCTCCAAGTAATGTTCCAATCGTATTACCAGCAGTAATCAATGTACCTTTTACTACTGCTCCAAGTACATCACGCCAGCCTCCCCCTTGCGAAGCTACTTGTACACCGTCAATGATTCCGCTAACAATCGACTTAACTCCTATAGCAATCAACCACGGCGCTATATTGCCCAATGGGTCGGCGCGGTTGTATGGGTCGTTGCGTGCGTAGCTGTAGTAATATGTTTCCGGGTTGAGCCATTCCGGGTCTAAGCTCAGGTAGGTTGTTAGCCAGGGGCAGTAGTATCGGGCGAGGTTGTAATACAGGCCCGTTTCGCTGTCTTCGTATTGCCCCATCAGCCGCCAGGGCTGGCGAATCCGGGTGTGATGTATGGTGAGCTCTCCGAAGGCCGAATAGCTGCCGTGCCAAACAACCTGCCCTTGCTGGTCGTATACGTATGTGATGGCTCCCCGAACATCTGCCTGCATCCAGTAAAGCTGATTGCTTTCACGGAACGCTACCGGCACCTGGCTGTCGGGCAGGTAAACGTACTCGCGGACAAGGGGCGCAGCGCCCGGCTGGCTCTCGTAGGTTTCGATTACCAGTTGCGAACCAGCCCAGGCAAATTGCCAGCGTTCAATGCCGTTGGTCTTGCTAATCCGACGTCCGATGCCATCGTACTCGTATCGCCACGTACCCGACGACTGGGTTTCTACACTCGCCAGTGTGCTGTTTCGGGCAAATGAAAGACGTAACTTCCCCTTAGGACCGTTTACGCGTATGACATTCCCGAGGGCATCATAATGGACGTTCATTCGGCCGATTTGCCGAACCTCGTCCATGTACCCAACCTGAACAGGATGCCCGTTGAATACGGTCAGGTTTCCTTTGGCGTCGTACGAAAAGCGCTCAATGAGCTGTCGGGTTTGTGCATCGAGCAGACCCGTCAGCCGGGATTCGTCGTCGTACGTAAGCTGAAAGTTCTGTTTGCCTGCTGCATCCTGATAGCGGCTGAGCCGATCCCAACTATCGTACGCGTACGATTGTTCACATAGGAGCCGCCCCCGGCCGTTTTGTACCCGGACATGCCGTAAGCCTTCGGTGTGGTTCCGCTGCTGGTACTCCGTAACTCCGTTTGGATACCGAATTTCGGCCAGTAGGTCCTGCTCGTTATAGATAAACTGGACTACTTGGCCAGCTACCTGTAGCCCGACAATCCGACTATTTGAATCATATATATATCCCACAGCCAGCCCCGTCGGCAACGTTAGCTGCGTCAGACGCGAGGCTTTATCATAAGCGAAAGCAGTGCTGCCGGCAGGGCTTGCTTCACTAATAAGTCGGTTCAGTTCATCGTACGCAAACCTGACGGCGTACGTACCGGAGTCAATCAGGGTTGGCTGATTCTGCTCGTTATAGTCAAACCGAACGGTTGGTCCTTGCTCCCAACGTAGCTGGGTAATCTGTTCACCATTGTAATGCTGACTAAACTGTTTGCCATCGCGCAGTTGAAGGTGGAGTATGTCGGCGTCTTGGTCGTACTGATACGATTGACGGGTCTGGTCTGGAAAAACTAAATCGCTGAGTAAACCCTCCTCGTCGTAAATGAACCGAACAGAGCGGTTAAGTGGATCGTGAATGGCCTGTAGCTGGCCATCTGGTGTTCGGGTGAATCGGTGCGTCTGCCCAGTTCGATCTACCAGAACTGACAGGTCGCCAAAATCAGTATAAACAAACTGCTGGCTTTTCTGGCCGGGGTAAATAACCCGGGTCAACCGCCCCTTATTGTAGTCGAATCGGTATGATTTGTCGGGTGATGTACCTACCCGTTGTAATTGACCTTCATTAAACGTAAAGCCTAACTGCTCCCCACTTGGGTACGTAAACTGAGACAGTCGGCCGTCGTTGTCGTATGCCATCTGGTAGCGTACGCCCGATGGCTTAGTAATGGTTGCGGGCAGAACGTCTGCCGAATAGGATAGGGTGGTTTTGTTGCCTGCTTCGTCGGTTTGAATGAGCGTTTTTTTGTCCGGAGAAACCTGAACATTGTCGTCAGCCAGATCAGCGATAAGCTTATCGCGGGCCGCTTCCCGCATGGGAAGTCGGAAAGCCTCGATCTGATCTCGTTTAACGACAAACATGGTGGGTTCAGGAATACTTTTTAACTAGCACTTTTCCATAAATGGACTTCCCGACTGGGCAGCCGAAATAGCGGTTTGAATCTGAGCTGCTGACTTATCATCAGCTTCAGCGTGTTTGATTTTTCTATCGGCTGTTTGCGTAGCACTATACATCTTCGAGACGGCAACGTTTCCAACCACGGTAAAGTCTATCGAAATCGCTGCCATGCCAAAATCGCCAATCAACACAGTCGGACATCCCATCACTATCATTCCGCCATGCGCTGTATTGTCACCCAGCCGTGCTGCTGGTCTTCCGCCAATGCGTACCGTCGCCGACCCGCGCACAATTACATCAGGTGCACTGGCACAAGTGCAGAGCGTTCCAACCGTAGCGGCAGGCATGCCACCGATTAATACAGTGGGTACTCCGGCCGGCAAAACCGGCCCGCCAACGTGTGGCTTTGGGCCGTCGAACATTGGGCAAACGTGCATGTCGCCAACGCGGGCTGCGGGTTGTCCCATCGTGCTTGAATTATTTTAGACAACTAATTGACTTGTAGGCGAACTCGCTTATTTTTGATGCATACACAAGCAACCTTTTCCACACCATGCTCCGACCTAATTTCGAGTCCGAAGCTCGTTCCATTACCAGCAGTGCCGTTAGTGAGGCCCGTGGTAAACTCCTCCGTAACCAGAGTGTCCGCAACACCATTCTGTACGTACTGGTCACGTTCGCGGTGTTCGCGCTGGTCGGTTACCTGGGTCACCTGCTGGCTCATTCCGTGCTGCCCGCCGAAAGTGACGTCAGCTTCTGGACGTACAGTATTATTCTTGGCGTCGTTTTCCTGCTCGGTATGCTGCACGTCACCAGCCTGCGGTCTTTCATGCCCTGGATTCGCCCGGACAATTACCTCCAGGGTACGCTTATGACGCTGTTCATGGGCGTCATTGCCGGGATGGCTGTCTTTCTGATGTCGTTTTCACCCCGGCTCTTCCAGGTGCTGGCCGATCAGGAGTTCCGGGCCAATGTTCGGCCGCTGGTCAGTACAGTACTGATTTTCCCGCTACCGTATTTCATTCAGTGGGCCTATGAAGCATATGATCGAATTCCGCCGAAAATCTTCAAGAAGTGGCGCTACAACCCGCTGCTTCAGATGCCTTACCTGACCGAGGCTGAGTTCAAACGGACTACCAACGTCATCTTCGTGCTCGATGTCCGTTACGGTGAGCGCAACTCCTACGACATCCGCTCGTTTATTCCGGATGCCATGAACGTTGGCGATGGTTTTCAGTTCTCACTCGACGAACACAACGAAGATGAGCCCAGCCGCCGGATTGAGATTCGGTCGTCGCCGAAGGAGTTCTTCGAGTGGCACTTCTACGTACAGCGTCCCTGGTACCAGAAAAACCTCTACGTCGATCCCGACCGAACCTGCCGCGAAAATCACCTGCTCAACGGCGTCCGGATCATCGCCCGTCGACTGCCGCCGGTGAAGAAATAAGCAGCGATGGGGGAGCTAAAGATTAGTTCCCCCATCGTACTATTCCTATCGCTTGTCGTCCCAGTTGTTGTTGTGTTCGGCGTCGCTGATCATGATCTTTTCCGCTGAGATGGTCAGCGTCAGCGTCATCGACGGACGGTCGGGGTAGGACGGGTCGGGCGTTTTGTCGAACCTCTCAGCGTAGCCAATGCACCGGGCTTTGTTGAACTGTACCGTCTTGAGCGTTCCCTTCTTATCGTCGAGGAACTTAATATCGCCGTCACCTTCCTTGTACGAGTTGACCATCCATTCGGCCAGTGCGTTATCGGTTTCGCTCGATACGATTTCTACGGTGATAATGCCACCCTGTGTAATTGACGACGGACGGCCTTTCTGGTCAACAGATCGGCGGAGTTCGTAGAAACATTTCTGAACTTCGGTTTCGGGTACGCCCGTAGCAGTGAAGTACGCGGCAATAGCTGAAGCTGGCATAGTAAATTGTGTTTGGTTGTGGAATTGATTGTTATAGTGAAATTGAACTAGATTACGAGTTTATTTTGACCATTGGGGCTTTAATATCCACTAGACCATTCCCACTAACCTCCACCTGAGTAGCCTGCACGGTTGTTTGTTGTATCGCCTTCACCGAAATGGTACGGGCACTTTGTTTAATCTCGCTGGTTGATGATACGTCGGTATTCGTTGAGGTAACATTGATGTCTTTCTGCACGGTGATCTTCATATTCTTGGCATTCATCTCGATGTTTTCCTTAGCGGTCATCTTGATGTCTTTGGCCTGAAGCTGAATCAGCCCCTCTGTATGCAGCGTGATGGTGCCGTCGCCTTTGAATGAGATGTGCAGATTGGTGCCCTTCTTATTGGCGTTGGTTATAAAGATTTCCTGCTCACCGGGTTTGTCCTTGAAGACCAGCTTGTTGCCACCTTTCGTGCGGATGATTTTCTGTAAGTTCTGGTCAAACCAGTAGTTCGTTGATGGGGTCTTGTGGTACAGACTACCCACTACTACCGGAAAATCGACGTGGTTGGCCTCGTAGCTGATTAAAACCTGATCGTCTTTCTCAGGAATAAACAGCATTCCCCGGTCGCTGCCGGTGTAGGGGAACGCCACCCGTATCCACGACGATTTCCCCTGGAGTTGATTCGGCCAGTGAAACTGGACCCGCACCCGGCCGAGCTGGAGCGGGTCTTCGTTGGTGATGATGGTCGCAATTTCGGGTAGAGCCACCGGCATCCGGGCGTGCGGATTGCGGGGCGGGAAGTCGGACGCGTCGGGAATGGCTTCGAAAAAGTTTTCGTAGTTTCCGATGTTATCGACCGTATGTGTGATATGCGTAATGCGGTATTTACCAACCGATACCTGCTCGAACTGCTTCAGAATATTCAGCTTCTGGCCCGTTACGTTGACCATGACGCCCACACTCAGGTTCGGGTTTTCGCCGGAGCCCTGAAACCTGACCAGATCGGCCGCGTTTGTCGCGTTAAGGGCTTCTACGGCCGTATCGAGTTGGGCCTGCACCTGAATGTCTTTCAGCGGAAACGACTGCGATGCCCGGCCAAATAGGCTCTGCGACTGGCTGTAGGCAAATGAACCGAACTGTCCAAGACCAACCGGCTGACTGCCACTGCCGTACGACTCATGCTTGACGTAATTATAGTGCGTCATGCTGAAGCGGTTTGGTTTCAGCCCAATCGACATATCGAAATGCTGAACGCCATCCACCACAAACGGCTGCGTTTTGGTGTCGGGCTTGCCAATTACCAACTGCGTACCGTTGTAATAAAACCACTCGCCATATTCTGCGGCCAGCCGACTCATGAAATCGAAATTACTTTCATCATACTGGGCTTTGTAGTCGAGCGTGTCCATGTTTTTGGGACTCACACTCCGTGGCAGCAGATTTTGTGGGTAATCGAACAGAACGGCCCCAAAAATCTGCCCGAGTGTCTGCCGGACAAAAGCCCGGCGCTGTACGCCGTCTTCAAGCAGAATTGTCGGGCTGTGGCCTTTGATGATGTATGAATTCACCATCTCGCTGTCGTTGTGCAGCACCAGTTCCGTCACGATTCCCTTAAACTCAAAATCGTGCGGTACGTTCTTGAAAAACGGCTTGAACGAGATGGTAATGTCTTTACCACAAAGCCGTTGGTGAGCGGACTGGAAAAAGAAAGCGCCCTTACCTTCCAGGTCTTCGATGGGTACGACGATCTCGAACGTATGGTGCGTGAACATCGACTGATCGATGCGAAGGTGTGTGAAATGCTTGATGGCTGTACCCCCGACTGAGACATTTACCGTAACCTGCTGGGCCATTGTTTTATGAGTTTGTCGGTGAGGTTATATAGCATCCCGACGCCAGTCGAGCCATTGGTTATCGTGTAACATACCGTTGAGTTCCATCTTGGCAGCCGTCAGGCCAAGGTCAAACGTATAAGCCGAGTCAATGCCATGGTGGGGCGTGAAGATTTCCCGGTATGATACGCAGTAGCACTGTTCGAATGTCAGCACTTTCATGATCTGGCTGGTCAGGTCTTTGAAGATGATCCGGCCGTTGTATGCCAAGTCCGGGCGAATGGCCCAGTCGGTGAGGGTCGCGTAGTCATTCCCAACCAGCGAGACCCGAATCAGTCCGCTACGTACGCCTGCCGATGGACGGCCTTTGGGGTCGATTGGCTGCGTCAGATGGTATTCGCAGGTCAATACCCGGTACGGAGGAATTTTTCCAGCTACGTAAAAGTCGGCCGCAAACGAAGCTGCCATGAGGTAGATCGTTAAAAGTCCTGGTGGGATAGTGTGTACTATTCGGGTGTTTCAGGCCAGCGATTATTTAATTCGATGCCGCCAACCTTGATCTTCTCCGGTGAAATGGTAATGATCGTTACCATATTGGCATTGTTCGTGGTACCGTCAAAGCGTTCGAGCAGTTCCACGCAATAGGCATTCGTGAATTCCAGCTTTTTGAGGGCTACGTTCTGCATGTCCATTTCGTAGAAGACGATACTGCCGTTCATCTTCTTATCCGGATTGGCCATCCATTCCGCCACCGTATTGTTGGCTGTTGCGTTGAATTCGACGGTTATTTTACCGCCCCGCGTCAGCGACGCGGGGCGGCCGAGCGAATCCACTGCCTGATTGATGTCAAAATAGACGTAGTTAACCGCCGTTGAGAATCCGTCAAGATTGAAACTGGCGCTGAACGAGGGCATGGACGACTACGGATTAGCGTTGAGACACGTCCCCTTTAAAGTCGCCCCGACGACCGGTGCTTTCATCGCGGCCCCGCTCACCGTGCAAACCAATCACAAACGTTTTGGCCGGGAAGAACGGCGTAATGTTGATGTCGACGAAAATCCGGTCTTTCTGAATCGGGTCCTGACGGAACTGCGGAGCCTCAAAACGCTCGATAATTTTACCTGGTCCTTTAATCTGGTCGAGGAACTGGATAATCTCTTCCGTAATTTCTTTCTCTACTTTACCGCTCCAGTTCTCCATGGCCCGTTTGTTCAGGAAGCACATCAGCACTTTCATGATCCAGTCGAACACGCGCACCACCGAGTAGGTTTTCAGGCCGATATTTGAACCGTTGTACAAGGTCTTACCCGAGAAGGCAATTACCTTACCGAATTCTTTGGTAAGCGGAATAAGCCCCTGATTTTCCAGTTCGCCAACCTCCGTTTTCAACAGATCGAACCGGGCACCGTCAACGTCTTCCAGCGAACCGTACTGATAGCCGGCCGATACCTGCGAGATCAGGTTCATGTACATTTTACCGGCTATGGCCGACGACGGGTTGACATATAAGTCATCGTATTCTTCGAGTTCATCGTACTTACCGCGGCCTACAATCGGGTTACAAGCCATCAGTACGTTGGCATAGCGGCCTTCGTCGGCAGCGAGCTTTTCGCGTTGAAACTCTTTTAAGGTTTCTTTCAAACTATCCAGATTCTGATAGTCGGTTACGAGCATGAGCTTATGGTCATGAGCAATTTTAGCCCAGGTGTCGACAGTCCGCTTGCTGCCAAGATACCCCGGAATGACCATCAGCGAGTAGCTTTCGCGGAGGTCGAAGCGGTTGTACACTTTATGGACCTCGTTTTTGATATGCTCAATAGTTTCAGCGTTGGTCGGGTCGGCTGGATTCAGTTGATCAAGACCCGCATTCATGAAAACAATGTTTCGAATCTTAAGCCCACTGGTTTCCGCGTTCTTGAAGAACAGATCAACGCCTTTGTAGGTACTTTCCAGCTCACGAACTTCGCTGACAACGGCCGCGAGATTATCTTTATAAAGCTTCTCTGTCGCCTGATACTTCTCGTCAACTTCTTTTGCAAGTTCCGTCACTGAAGTACCTTCTTTGCTCAGCATATCTTTCCAGAGCTGAAGCCGGTCGCGCAGTTGCTTACGGTCCTGCTTCCGCGATTCGTCGGTCAGAAAAATGCTTTTGCGAGCCTTGCGCTCGGGGCTAAAAATCTCGCTTCCGTCAATACTGGTTTCGAGAAGTTTGAAGCCGCCTAATCGCATTTGCTGCAATTGAGTAACGTGCTGCTCAATGGGGACAGCAACAGAGGGTTGGCGTTCGCGTACGGGCGCAGCCGCCGACGAGCTTTTTTCAGCCTCAGCCATGATAGAAGATCAGTAAAGGTTTGGTCAGATTCTGTTGTGGAATGCTAGTACTTAAGAAGCCTGATCGATTTCATCGATCATCTGCTGAATCATGTCCAGCACGATGGCCTTGGCCTGCGGGTTTTGTAGGGCCGTTTGCAACAGTTTATTTGAGCGGAGATGTCGGTCTAGCTTCTGGAGGTTTCGCATCTGCTCCGACAGTTCGCGCAGGATAGGGCTTTGTTCGACTAAGCCCTCCTGCGAAAAGTCACCCATCCGACGGAACTCAAATGTTTCAACGACGGGAGCACCCTCCTGATCAAATAAAGAAAGCGTCACATCGGGTTTATAATGCTCCAGAACGTCGTTGACCGACTCGAGCCCTTCGATTGCGTCCGGTTCCTGCAGCAGTTCGTCGTTGAACTTACCAACGTACAGCGTCTTGTTCTGGCTGATGGGCGAGAGACTGGGAGGAATATCTTTATAGGCTGCCCAGGCGCCGGGCATATTTAAGGTAGGATTCATAATCTAATGGAGTGGATAACGTTTTCAAAATCAATAATAAAGGCTCTTGTTGGGTTTTGCAAATATTACCGAAAAAAAGGTTCATAGGTTTAGTAAGCGGTGAGTGTGCTTACTGATTCATGAATAGGTTTGTAAAAGTCTGTGATCCAGAAAAACCAATAAATCCACTGATAAGTGAGTCTAAAGATATTCTCCTCTATTACTTTGATTTCTTATTAATTACAGGCGCCACAGTGAACGTAACACCGAATACACGTTTACAGGTCGCCAGAGACTCTTTACGATCATTAAATCCATTAAGTCCTCCGTTGACTATAAGTGTGATGCCTCTTAGATCATCTTTATCCGCTAAGGTATTTAAATTATGAGTCTTCCAAAACCATAGAGCTGAAATGATAGCATCCTCTGGTCGTTCTAGTTGTTCTGGATGCTCAACGTAGTTGTAACGGGCGAAGCATGCCGTTTCTGTATCGTGTTGTAAGCACAGTTTTCGCAAGCTATTCTGAAGTTGAGTGTAATTGTAACGACCTGTAGTTTGAATTAACCCTCTGCCCCGAAAAAAATATCCGTCGCCTGGCAGATGGTTGCCTAAGCGGTCCTTGTATAAATAGTTACCCCATTTTTCTGGGTTGTGTTCGTACTTCTTGGCAGTAGCGAGGCTATCAATTCTCTGAGGTTGTTTTAAAAGAAGTGTATCAGCCCTGTAATCTAAATCTTCATTAGTCCTTTCAAATCCATAAAACTTTTTGATTTTCTTAATCTTATTTTTTTTGTCTTCACTTCAATTTCTACGAGGCCTTTTGATTCATGAATTAATTGGGCCAAAAGATGAACTAACCTCAGTCGAGTATTTATCTCATAACTAGCTAATCTCGAATTAATTAGTGGGGCGTAAATTTGTGCATTAGTACGACTGACCCCACAGGCGAACAAGTGTTGCGGAGTTACAACAGGACATACGCTCTCGGTGTATTGACCGCTAGATTTAGCCATAAATCTTAGAATGCTTGAATGTTACTACTAACCACCTCCCACGTCAACTCCCCCTCCACCACATCTACCCTGAGCGTCTGATCTTTGCTCAGTTCCCCCGAGATAATCATCTGCGAGATCGGCCGACGGAGCTGCCCGCGGATGACGCCTTTGAGTGGGCGGGCACCGTAGCGGGGCGAGAAGCCATTGAGGGCCAGGTGCTCACGGACCCCATCCGTCAGTTCAAGGGTGATGCCCTGTTTAGTAAGTAGGTCAGTCAGGCCGCGCAGGTGGATGTTAAAGATCCGGACGGCATTTTGTTCACTTATCGGCGCAAATGGCACAATTTCCGTCAGTCGCGCCAGAAACTCGGGCCGGAAATGCCGGGCCATGATGTCCATCAGGTCACTCGCGGTCGGAATGTTGCCTTCGCCAAACTGACGCACAATAAACTCACTACCAATGTTGGACGTAAAAAGTACGACGGCGTTCGAGAAATCGCCCTCTTTACCCAGCCGATCGTGGAGTTTGCCTTCGTCCAGGATTTGCAGGAAGATGTCAAATACGGATGGGTGAGCCTTTTCAATTTCGTCGAACAGAACGACGGAGTAAGGCTTTTCGCGAATCTTATTCACCAGCATACCGCCCTGCTCGTAGCCGACGTAACCCGGAGGAGCGCCGTAGAGTAAAGCCGCCGAATGCTCTTCCTTAAACTCCGACATATCAAAGCGGATCAGGAACGATTCGTCGTTAAACAGGAAATCCGCCAGGGCCTTCGCCAGTTCGGTTTTTCCGGTTCCAGTTGGCCCCAGCAGGAAGAACGCGCCCGTTGGCTGCTTGCCACCGGTCAGCCCTGCCCGCGACTCCAGAATAGCTGCCGACAGCGATTTGATGGCATGGTCCTGCCCGACAACTCGCTTCCGTAAAATATCGTCCATCTGCATCAGCCGTTCGCGTTCGGCACTTTGCAGTTTGCCGAGGGGTATACCGGTTTTGGCCGAAATCATGGCGGCAATGTGTTGCCGGGTCACTATTTCCGGTTTGACCTGAGCCACCGGGAGTAGTTGAGTCAGTCGCGTATCCAGATAGTCGCGCAAAGCATCCGCTACTTCAATGGTATCAGGCTGGGGGGTATCGTCTTCGAGTTGCTGCTGAAGAATCGGGCTTACTTTCTGCTGGAATTGGCGTAGTAGCCAGCGGTATTCATCGAGCCGCTCGGCCTCATCCCGCTCCGCTACCTGTTCATTCAGGGTCACCAGATTCTGTTGCAGGGTGGTCAAATTACTGTGGCCGGTTTCGCCCAGCGTTCGAATAGCGGCCATAGTGCGGTCTACCAAATCAACGGCTGCGTCGGGGAGCCGACGGTCTTTAACGTATCGACTGGCCAGTCGTACAGCTTCGCCCGCTACGTCGGGTTCGACCCGTAATTCATGGTGCTGCTCAAAATAAGGCAGTAGGTTGATTAGCATCCGGCGGGCCGTCGTGATGTCTGGCTCAGGTACGTTCAGAAGTTCGAATCGGCGGCTAAACGCTTCGTCCTTCTCGACGTACTGGCGGAATTCATCCAGCGTTGTAGCGCCAATGACGGTCAGTTCACCCCGGGCGAGTTCTGGCTTTAGTAACTGCGCCACCCCAGTGCCGAGCGGCCCGTTGGGGTTAAGCAATACGTGGATTTCGTCGATAAACAGGATTGCTTTGTCAAACGCCTTGATCTCCTTGAGCACTTTTTTCAGGCGGTCTTCGACTTCTCCCTTGTACGACGCACCGGCTGCCAGTGATCCTAAATCGAGTTCAAATAAGTGTGAATTCTGAAGCGGAGCTGGAACGTCACCTTCAATTATTGCCTGAGAAAAGCCCTCAATGAGGGCAGATTTACCAACGCCCGGTTCACCAACGAGCATGACATTGGGTTTAAGGCGCCGAACCAGAATTTCGACCATCAGCCGAAGCTCCTGGTCGCGGCCGATAATGCGGTCAAACTTACCTTCGCGGGCTAGGTCGGTTTTATTGGTACAAAATCTATATAAAGCCGATTCACCATTGTCTGTTGGGGCGGGGGCTCCATTCTGTCCGTTTGTTCCGGGTTGTTGTGGCTGAACTGCCGCCAGAACCGCACGGTTATCAACGGCAGCATCAAGTAATTCCTTCTGCGTGATTGGAAGCGATTTAAGTTGATCTGCCGTGAAGGCAATGCCAGCTTTGAGCAGGGAGGCCATCACGTGTACCGGCTCAATATTCATAGCCGATACCTGCAAGGCAACCAGCTCAGCCAGCTTCATAGTCTGTTGAACGCCTAAATCACCCGAAGGTTGAGTGGTTAGCTGACTGGATTTGGGAAGCATTTCGAGCCGGTAGTCGGCCCAGTCGCGTAAGAAGTAAATATCTTTCCCCAAGTTGGCAAGCCACGAGGCAAATCCAACATCATTATGCAGTAAACCCAGCATCAGGTGGGGAGGAGCGATGTGTTCGTGGCGATGTTCCTTGGCAATTGCCTGGGCTATTTGAATAGCCTCTTTCGTCTCTTCGGCGAGATTCATAGTAACGTGGTGTGGATCAGGATAGAACTGGTCTGAAATATATGGAAAAGCAGGAAAGAAAAAGAAAAAATTTAATTATTCGCAGTGTTAATTGGTGAACAGCACCTGATTTCTTATCGCTTCTTTCGACTGTTTATCGATGGTATAAATTTGATTGGATACAGGGACTACTGCTTACCTTGACTAGTGGTCTGTGATCCATAATAAATCGTTACTTCTGCGCCCTGATTACTCAAAAACAGGCACGTTTATCGCCATATTTTTGTTCTTTTACCAGACAAATCAAGCAAAAAATGCCAAACTGGTTTCTCGGAAAAATTCGCTACCAGCAACCTATCGATGATTCGAACGTAGGGACGCGGAACGAAGAGTTTATTAAACAAAAGACCGTTACGGAGGCTTACCTGATCGACGCCGTTTCGTACACGGATGCCGAAACACGGCTGTATCAGAACGTCGCGGCTAATACGCCCGACTTTGAAATTACTAACATCAACCGAATGAAACTGGCTGATGTCTTTCATATCGAAGATGGGGGCGAAACCTGGTACAAAGTAAAGGCCGTCTTTACAATCGAAGACCTGAAAACGGGAAAGGAAAAAAAGTCGCCGAGCGTGATGCTGGTTAATGCCGAAACTGTTAAACAGGCCTATGACCGCGTGGAGGAAGGGCTTCGCACGGCTCTTGATCCATTCGAGATTACGGACGTTAACCTGACGAAGATTCTGGATATTTTCCCATACACGGAAGAAGAACAGCGTAACCTGCGGCCGCTGGCTGAGGTGGCTGCCCCAACTGAATAATAGAAAAAGCCCTGACAGACATCAGGGCTTTTTCATTGATTTGAAAACGATGTTGGTGATTCAGTGACCGGCGACCGCATTGCTGTTAATCGGCACAGCTCGTTTACGGCCCCGTGAATCGATAATTTCCACTGATTTTACCTGCGGTCCTACCGTAAGCTGGCGTGCGGATTGCGATAGAAACGAGTGACCGTAGTAGAACTCTACTTTCTGCTTTTTCTGGTCCGCATACACAAGCTCAGCAGCTACGTCGGTAGGTTGCAGACGAATGATGTGATTGGGCTGATTCTCACGGAAAATGCAGAGCCGCCCCCGGTTTTGCGAAGCTACCAACAGCGACTGTCCCTGCGCATTGGTCAGTTGAGCCAGCCCTTTGGCATTGCCCGGCACATAGAAGCCGCTGGTTGCGAGGGACTGCGGGATAAAGTCCCCTTGCCCGTTGCCTTTCAACCATAAGCCGTTCAGAGCGTCGTAGCGGCCCATCAGAACCTCTCCGCTGTAATCGTTGCCCACCAGCACGACATCCAGGTTGCCATCGTGATCGACATCGTCGGCAATCATACCGAAGATAGGTGCCAGTTGGGCCTGAGTAGGCAGCGGGTGTAGCGCAAAAGTGCCATCGCCCCGATTCTCGACGTAGGCTGACTGCAGATAATTGGCTTCCAGCACCAGCGCTTTTTCACGTTCTTCGGGTTTCAGCAGTTTGTCGATGCTGGCCTGCGTAAAGTCTTTGTAGTACGGAAAACGCGCGCGCATTGAAATCATCTGCTTGATCAGGTCGTCGCGGCCGTGAAACGTGAATTCCCGGCGCTGTCCGTTCTCGTCGGGGATGAAAATGGTCGGTATGGCGTCGTAGAATCCGTTGTTGTCGAAGTCGCCGGCGTATATTCTGATGGGTTCGCGATCACTGGCCCGCATTCGGGCATTGAGTCCAAGGTTGCCAGCTATGTAATCCATGTCGCCATCCCGGTCAAAATCACCGGCTACCAGCGAACTCCACCAGCCTTTAGCATTGGCGAATGAGTGAATGAGTGAATGAGTGAATTGTTTGCCACCATTATTTTTTAAGATAGTCAGCGGCATAAATTCCCCAGCCAGCATCAAATCCTGCCAGCCGTCGTTGTCGTAGTCGGTCCAGAGGGCGTCGCAAACCAGGCCGATGTTTTCCAGGCCAGGCGCTACGGCTTTCGTTACGTCCGTGAACTTCGCCTGACCCGGTTTCGAGTCGTTCCGGAAAATGAAACTGGATACCGGTTTTGGATAATGATCCGGTTCTACCCGCCCCCCTACGAACAAGTCCAGATCACCGTCGCGGTCAAAGTCCGTCGCTTTCACGCAGGACTTACTGATTGTGTTGGCGGGCAAAGCCGACTGCACCAGCGTAAAACCACCCCGACCGTCGTTGAGGTACAGTCGGTCCTGAAATACCGGCGTATTGGCATTGCCCTCGATGCTGCCGCTGGCGATGTACAGGTCCAGATCGCCATCCAGATCTGCATCGAAGAATAGCGTCCCCATATCCTCTTCGGCCTTGTCTGAGTTAGCGGGTTGAGCATTGGGCGCTGAGATAAATGGCGCGTTGGCAGGGCCGGGCAGCAGGTCTTTCTGCACAAATTTTCCCTGAATGGTCTGGAGGAAGAAGGCGCCTTTGCGAAACCGTGAACCGCCAACGAATATGTCGTCCAGTTTGTCGCCATTGACATCGCCTACGGATACGGCCGGCCCGAACTGCGACAGTTTGTGGGGCAGCAGTTTCTGAACGTTGAAGTCAATGTATTCAGGTTCTTCGTGCTTGTAGGCGATCGACAGTGAGTCCGTCATTTCCGTAAACGGCGTTGCGGTGGGCTGCGGGTCGTGAGTAGGGGTTTCGCGGGCGTTGCGTACATCAACCATCAGCACCTGATTGGCCTTCACATTCCGGAAGGTTTGCTGGCGAGCCGGCTGCGTACCATGGGCGGGCCATACGATTCGCACTTCGTCTATTGCCGATACGTCGCCTAAGCCAAAATGAGCTACCGGTTCAACCGTTGAGAGATAGCCGCGGTAAGGACTGTGTTCATATACCTGACGCTGGGCGTCTGTGCCTTTTTTGTAACGGATGTCAACGGTCGCCCCCAGACCCATCCGGTTTTGTTCGGGACCCGCGAATTTGATACGGAGATAATTTCCCTGTTCGCTCTTTTCGTCGATCAGGTTATTACGGTACACAAAGGCCGAATCGTTGATGTTGTTGACTACGTAGTCAAGATCGCCGTCGTTGTCCAGATCGCCGTAGGCAGCCCCATTTGAAAACGAAGGTGCATCCATACCCCACTCTTTCGTTACGTCGTCAAACGTCAGGTCGCCCCCCTTATTCCGAAAGGCGTAGTTGCTGATTTTGATGACTGGAATCTGTTGAAGCATAAATTCCTTCGTCGAAACCGACGAACTCTGCGCTCGGAACGATACGAAATCCCGGTCGGTAATGTCCTTCGGAAAGCCGTTGGTAATGAGCAGATCGCGGTAACCGTCGTTATCCATATCGACCAGGTTGGGTGCCCAGCTCCAGTCGGTTTCGGCTACGTCGGCCAGCAGGCTGATCTCACTGAACACCGGCTGTTTCGTCTGCGAATTGACGCCCTGATTCAGTTGCAGCGTATTCCGGACGTACTGGTAACCGTACCCGTACTGCTCGTTGTTGAGGTAAGTCTGGTAGTTGTTGGGTCCGATGAGCATCTTCTTCCGATAGTTGTCGCGGGGCAGCATATCCACCGCTACGACATCGGGCAGGCCATCGTTATTAATGTCGGCAATGTCGTTGCCCATGGCCGAACTGCTGGTGTGTTTAAAATACCGGCCCGACTGCTCCGAGAACGTACCGTCATGATTATTGATATATAGTAAGTCGTCTGTCAGGTAATCATTCGTGACGTAGATGTCCCGCCAGCCATCGTGATTAATGTCGGTGATATTAATGCCCAGACCATAGCCCTCGTGGAGAATACCGGCCTGTTTCGATACATCGGTAAACACCGGGTGCCCGAGTTTCGCGTCGAAGTCGTTCCGATACAGCCGGTCGGTGGTATGGGAGGAACCGTCGTTCACTTTATCGCGGTACGCATTCGGGTAGGTTTCGATGGTGTTGGTCAGCACGTACAGGTCCAGATCGCCGTCGTTGTCATAATCCAGAAACGCCGAGTTGGTCGAATGGCTATCATCGGCGATACCGTACTCGTGGGCCATCTCCCGAAATACCGGCACGCCCTGTTGGCTGCCCTGATTAACATACAGCAGGTTCTCGCGCTGGCGGGCTGTTTTGCTTACCGTTGCACTTACGTATATGTCTAACCGTCCGTCGTTGTTAATATCAACGAGCGATACGCCCGCACACCATCTGCCATCCCCACCAATGCCGGCCTGCTTTGTTACATCGTCGAATCGTAAATCACCTTTATTAACAAATAGCCGGTTTGCTACCTGATTACCGGTAAAAAACACGTCGGCCAGCCCATCGTTATTAAAATCGCCGATAGCCGTCCCGCCCCCATTGTAGATATACTCAAAATTCAGAATGTTCATCGTATCGCTGTCAACAATACGATTGGCGAAAGTAATACCAGTTTGCTCGGCAGGAAGCTGGGTAAACAGGGTAGCGTCGCGCAACTGGCATGAGTTAGTTAACCAGCCGGTTACACCAATGTAAACAAGAAGGGTAAAGCGTCGAAACATCACTTTATAACATAGGAAAAAGCTAAAATACAACTTATTGAGCAGATAGACTATTGTCGACTGCGTGTGCTGAAAAAATACTCAGGAACCATTCAATCGCTTCTGTAATCGTTTGCATAAGTATATTTCCTTGTATGCCATTTTCCCGGAAATGTTTAAAAATTAGAAGTATACTACTTAAAATAATACTATTCATAGAATAGAAACATAAAATTATTCAGATTCTGCTTTGAAATAGAATTTAACTAACATAATATTGTTGGTGATTTTTTACCCTTTTAACACTAACCTACATGAACGCAAAGTTTTACAGGTTCTTCAGAGTGACTGTTCTGAGTGCCGTTGCGCTGCTTTGGAGCATGACCGTATTTGCTCAGGATCGTCGAGTCACTGGTAAAGTAACAGGACCTGATGGCCCGGTTCCCGGCGCCAACGTAGTCCTGAAAGGTACCAGCACTGGTACATCCACCGATGCCACTGGTAGTTACAGTATCAATGTACGAGGCAATGATCCTGTTCTTGTCATCTCGGCTATTGGTTCCAAAACCCAGGAGGTAGCCGTGGGCAATCGCTCAACAGTAGACGTAACCCTTGCCGACGATGCCACGGCACTGGAAGAGGTCGTTGTAACGGGTTACACGACGGACACTAAACGCGAAACCACTGGTGCCGTTTCGACGGTAAAAGCCCGGGCGCTTGCCGTTACGCCATCCGGTAACGTAGAGCAGCAGCTCCAGGGCCGCGTTGCTGGTGTGACAGTAATTACAAATGGTCAGCCGGGAACGGCCAGCCAGATTCGTGTACGTGGTTTTGGAGCCTTTGGTGGTAACGAACCGCTGTACGTAGTAGACGGGGTGCCTGTTGGCTCTACCGACTTCCTCGCTCCTGACGACATTGAAACGACGACCGTTCTGAAAGATGCGGCATCGGCTTCTATCTACGGTGCCCGTGCTGCCAATGGTGTGATTGTATACACCACGAAAAAAGGGTCACGTACGGCCCGCAAACTGTCAGTTTCTTATGATGGCCAATACGGGGTTACTGACCCGGGCAGAGGCCAGGAGATGCTGAAGCCGCTTGAGTTTGCTCAGTGGACCTGGCAGGCCTTCCGCAACACAGGTCTGAAGCCTGGAGATGATGGCTGGGGACACCCTCAGTTTGGCAAAGGGGCCGAGCCTGTTATTCCTGATTATATTAACGTAGGTGGTACGCCGGGCGTTGTTGGTACGGTAGACCTGGCCGCTGAGCGTGCCAAATACAACGTCAATCCAGCAGCTGGCCCTGTTTATCAGGTTGTACGGGCTAACAAAGAGGGTACGGATTGGTACGACGCTATTACGCGGGTTGCTCCGGTACAACGTCACGGACTGAGTTTCTCGGGCGGTACCGATTATAGCCGGTATTACATCGGTTTCAGCGCGCAGGATCAGAAAGGTATCTTGTTGAACAATAGCTTCAAGCGCTACACCTTCCGGGCTAACACGGAATTTGACCTGTCGAAGCGCGTTCGCATCGGCGAAAACCTCCAGTTTACTTACCGTTCGGTACTTGGCCAGGGCGGTGGCGCTGGTGGCCAGGGTGTAGCGGCTGATGAAAACTCAATTCTGGGGTCCTTCCGGATGCCAACGATCATTCCGGTATACGACGAATTCGGTGGCTACGCCGGTACAGCAGCCAAGGGATTCAACAACCCGCGTAACCCGGTGGCTGAACGGGATAACCTGATCAATAACCGCGACTTTAACGGAAACGGCTTCGGTAACATCTATATCGAATATGATCCGATTGCCAATCTGACCCTGCGGAGCAGCCTTGGTGGACAGTATAACAACTTCTATGGTTTTGGTTACTCTCGTCTGCAATACGAAAACTCGGAGAACAACTCCAGCTTCGGTTACAATGAGTACGGTGGATATGCATTCTCCTGGGTGCTGACCAATACCGCCAACTACAAGCGCCGGTTCGGTATCCACAACATTGATGTCCTGGTTGGTCAGGAAGCTTTGAACACAGGTTCTGGTCGTAACATCAACGGTAACGGTTTAAACCCATTCTCGACCGACCCGAACTACATTACGCTGAACACCGTATCGGCAACGGGCCGGGTTGTGGGCAGTAACCAGTTTAAAGGCGTAAACTTCTACTCGCTGTTTGGTCGTCTGAACTACTCGTATAATGACAAGTACATCTTTACGGGTTTGATTCGTCGCGATGGTTCCAGCCGCTTCGGTGCTAACAACCGCTACGGGGTGTTCCCGGCTGCGTCGGCCGCCTGGCGTGTCTCGTCAGAAGAGTTCATGAAGAACGTACCGTGGGTAACCGACCTGAAAATTCGCGGTGGCTACGGTATCATGGGTAACTCGAACAACGTAGATCCGAACAACCAGTACACTCTCTACGCTTCAAACCTGGGTAACTCAGCCTACGACATCAGTGGTACAAATAGCAGTACGGCTGAAGGCTATTACCGCTCGCGGATTGGTAACCCAAACGCCAAGTGGGAGACCAGTGTCACGACTAACCTCGGTATCGATGGTTCGTTCTTCAACAATCGCCTGGAGGTTATCTTCGACATCTGGCGGAAAGATACCAAGGACCTGCTGTTCAACGTACCTATCCCGGACGTTATCGGAACGTATGCATCAGCGCCGTCGGTGAACATTGCCAAAATGCGTAACCAGGGTATTGACCTGCAGGTGATCACCCGCGGTAAAATTGGACCGGAAGTTGGCTACGAGGCCAACATAACGGGTGGTATGTTGAGCAACGAGATTGTTTCACTGGCACCGGGCCTGACCTATATTACCTACATCAACCCAGGCTTCCGGGGGATTAACCCAATCCGGAACCAGTTGGGCTACTCAATCTCGTCGTTCTACGGCTATAAAGTGGTCGGTTTGTTCCAGAACCAGGAAGAAGTTCGCTCTGCTCCGACGCAGGAAGGGGCGGCCCCAGGTCGTTTCCGGTTTGCTGACATTAATAACGATGGCAAGATTACGCCTGATGACCGTACGTACCTCGGTAGCCCGGTTCCGAAGTTCACGGGTGGTCTGAACCTGAAGTTTACGTACAAAGGATTCGACATCGAGACCTACGCGTACACCTCAGTAGGCAACAAGATCTTCAACGTATCGAAGTGGTTTACTGACTTCTTCCCGTCGTTCGAAGGTGCTGCTATCAGCGCGCGGGTACGGGATTCCTGGACGCCACAGAATCCGGATGCCAAACTGCCGATCTTCGAGCGGGCCTCTAACTTCAGCACGAACTCGCAGTCGAACTCCTACTACGTTGAAGATGGTACCTTCTTCCGTCTGCAAAACCTGTCAATCGGCTACAATCTGCCGGTGGGCTTCCTAAGCCGTATTGGTCTGCAGCGGGCACGTGTGTTTGCTTCAACGAATAACCTGTTCACGATCACTAAGTACCAGGGTCTGGATCCGGGCGTTGGTGGTAACGCTGACACGAACTTCGGTATCGACGTAGGTAACTACCCACTTACACGGAGCTTCCTGGGCGGTTTGAGCATTGGTTTCTAATCAACTTGTACGAGGAGCCGGACCGAACCGTAACGGGTCGGTTCTGCTCCTGACCTGATAACCTACAGATAAAAATCGTTTGTAATCAAACATGAATACTTACATCAAAAAAGGAGCGATCGGCGTAGCGACTACCGCAGTACTTACGCTCGGTGGAGTTGCCTGTCAAGATAAGTTTCTGGAAATTCAGCCAACCGGCCAGTTGAGTAATGCCCAGCTAACGTCTAAGAATGGTATCGAAGGCTCGTTGATTTCAGCTTATTCAATCTTGAATGGGCGGGGTGAACGTTTGGCGTCTTTTGCGAACTGGGTATGGGGTGGCATTCGTGGGGGCGATGCTAATAAAGGTACCGACCCCGGTGACTTCTCATCGATCAACCCGATTCAGCGGTTTGAAACCATCTCAACCGGTGACGTAGCCAGTACCTGGCAGCGGAAGTACGAAGGTATTAGCCGGGTCAATGCTACGTTGCGTCTGCTGGCCTCGGCTGGTCCTGACGTATCAGCCGCCGATAAGACCCGGATTACCGCCGAAGGTCGGTTTCTGCGTGGGTTGTATTACTTCGATCTGAAACGTTTGTACAACAACACGCCGTATATCGATGAGTCGATGGATTACGGAGCCGGCATCGAAAAGGTAGGCAACAACGTTGAACTGTACCCGAAAATCGAAGCAGATATCAAGTTTGCCTACGACAACCTACCCGAAACGCAGGCCGCTGCTGGCCGGATCAACAAGTGGGGTGCTGGGGCCATGCTGGCAAAGGTGTATCTGTATCAGAAAAAATACACCGAAGCAAAAGCTTTGTTCGACCAGGTTATAGCTAACGGTAAAACCTCAAACGGCAAGAAGTATGGCCTGGTAGCGAAGTACGCTGATCTTTTCAAGGCATCGAACGACAACAACGAGGAGTCTGTCTTTGCTATTCAGGCGGCTGCTAACACAGGTAGCGTGAATAACGCCAACCCTGAGTTTGACCTGAACTTTCCGTACAACACAGGTCCGAACGGTCCGGGTAACTGCTGCGGTTTCAACCAGCCGAGCTTCGAGTACGTGAATTCATTCCGTACCAACGCAAACGGTCTGCCCTTGCTGGATGGTTCATACAATGCTCCTGCTAATGAAGTGAAGAACGACCAGGGTGTTACGTCAAAAACGGCCTTTACGCCGGATGCGGGTAACCTTGATCCGCGTCTCGATCATACGGTTGGTCGCCGGGGTATTCCCTACCTCGATTGGCAGGATCACCCGGGTCAGGACTGGATCCGTAACCAGCCGAACGGTGGTCCGTACTCGCCCAAGAAGTTTACATACTATAAGTCGGACCGCGGTTCATTCCAGGACAATAGTTCATGGACGCCGGGTTATACGGCCGTTAACTTCCCCATTATGCGTTTTGCCGACGTATTGCTGATGGCTGCCGAGTGCGAAATCGAAGTAGGAAGCCTGGAAAAAGCGCGTGAATACACGAACATGGTTCGGAAACGGGCGTCTAACCCGGCTGGCTTTGTAACCAAAGCTGATGGTACACCGGCTGCTAAATATGTAATCAACGAATATCCGGCTTCAACGTTTGCAACGAAAGAATCAGCCCGTACGGCTCTTCGTTTCGAGCGCCGTCTGGAACTGGGCGATGAAGGTCACCGCTTCTTCGATCTGGTACGTTGGGGTGTTGCCGAGCAGGTAATCAACGCTTATCTGGCCTATGAGGGTGTGAAGCTGCCGACTACCTTAGGTGGATCTAAATTTACGCCGAATCAGGATGAGTACCTGCCAATTCCGCAGGCTCAGATTGACCTGCAGGGTAAGGACGTTCTGAAGCAGAACCCTGGTTATTAATAACCATTTACTAAATACAAAACGGGCTGGGGCAATGTTCCGGCCCGTTTTGTATTAGTTCGCATTAACTATGCATTAAAAAAATCTTGCTTTTTAGCTAGGCACACTATACATTTGACGCGTCATGAAACGTGCTCTGTTCCAATTGTTCAATGTCCTGATGGCCTGCGTCGTGCTGCTCAGCAGTACTGGCTTTGGTCTGATTGAACATACGTGCCAGATGCGCGGCAAGAAGCGGATGATGGTAACGGTCGTTAGCCAGCATCAGCAAAAAGGCTGTGCTGCTGATCGGTTGACAGGCACTGCTAAGCATTCGCATGACAACCTGCCCGCTCTTGATAAAGCGGCCTGCTGCGATGAGGACCAGCGTTACGAAAACGTTGACGTTTCATCCTCGTTGAGCCAGTTAGTAGCCAAGTTCGTTAAGACAGTCACAGAAGCGGTAGCGACGGGCGTCGTGAGCATGCTGGCCTGGCTTGTCGACTGGATTTTTGATCGGGAGTCGTCAACCCCGCTAACTTCCGCATCCTCTCCTCCTGTTCTCTCCGGGCGCGATATACTTGCGCTGGTTCAGAGTCTGTTAATCTGATTCGCTGATTGGAATACATACGGCCGGTGTTCGCGAGACACGGGCTTCTGTGTTTTACTTGTCAATCAACGAACTCATGCGATTCTCATTAATTTTAGTCGCCCTACTGTGCTATGGACCTGTATGGGCACAATTAGATTCTACAAAAGCCGCACAGCCAACGGCTATTCCAACTACATCCGTTCAGGGAACATCCGTTCGGGGAACCTCCGTTCAGGGAATGTCCATTCGGGGAACAGTAACCGAAGTTGCCAACGGAAAACAAGTACCACTCGTAGGGGCCACGGTACTTTGGGTAGGTACGTCAACGGGCACGGCTACGGATTCTCTCGGCCGTTTTCAACTGCCACTGGTTCCACCGGCCCGACAGATAGCGGTGAGCTATGTCGGCTACCGGTCTGATACGTTAACGCTGATCGATCCAACGCAGGAAGTGATCATTACGTTAAAAAGTGAAGCTACACTCCAGGAGGTAACCGTTTCGGGTACGTCCGGCCAGATCGACCGGATGAACCCCATCCAGACCGAACTCCTGACGCAACGGACGCTGGCCAAAGCCGCCTGCTGCAATCTGTCCGAAAGCTTTGAAACCAATGCATCTGTCAGCGTACAATACAGCGATGCCGTGACCGGTGCGAAACAGATTCAGTTTCTGGGTCTGGGCGGGCAGTACGTGCAAACCAATGTCGAGAACATTCCGACCGTTCGGGGTCTGGCTTCGGCTTTTGGATTAAATTACATCCCTGGTACGTGGATTACCTCTATCGATGTCGGCAAGGGGGCTGGCTCGGTTGTGAATGGTTACGAGGCCATGACGGGCCAGATGAACGTTGAGTTGCAGAAACCCGACAGCGAGCAAAAGATTTTTCTGAACGGCTACGCTAACAGCTTCGGTCGGCTGGAGGGCAACGTTAACTGGTCGCAACCATTGAGCGAAAAATGGAGCGTTGGGGTATTGGGCCACGCCAGCACGTTACGGACGGAGATCGACCAGAACAACGACGGTTTCCGGGATCTGCCGCTGTACACGCAGGTAAATGCCATCAACCGCTATAAGTATAGTGGTGAACGGTTCATGGCTCAGTTTGGCGTGAAAGCGCTGTACGAAGATCGCGACGGTGGGCAGTTGAGCCGTGTTTCGAACCCGCTCCGCTACGTGTTCGGCAACACGACCAAACGGCTGGAGTTCTTTTCTAAAACGGCGAAGCTGTATCCCGAAAAACCTTACAAGGGGCTGGGCTTTATCCTAAACGGCGTACACCACCAGCAGGACGCGCAGTTCGGCTTCCGGCCCTATGTCGGACGACAGCAGACGCTGTATGCCAACTTGATTTACCAGTCGATCATCGGCAATACCAACCACGCGTTCAAAACGGGGCTTAGCTACCTCCTCGACGACTACCGCGAAACGTTTGCCGGTGCCTCAACAACATCGACCCGGACGGAATCAGTACCTGGAGCGTTTGTGGAGTACACCTACACGTATCCTGAGCGGCTGGTGCTGGTGCTGGGCGGGCGGTTCGACTATCACAACCTGTTTGGCGCGCAGTGGACACCCCGGGTTCATGCAAAATACAACTTGAACGATAACCTCACGCTGCGGGCGTCGGTGGGTCGAGGTTTCCGCGTGCCGAATGCCCTGGCCGAGAACTTCGGCTATCTGGTCAGTTCGCGGGCCATCTTGAACGAAGCAGATCTTCGTCCGGAAATTTCCTGGAATTACGGACTCAGCCTGGTCAATGAATTTCAATTGCTGAATCGAAAAGCAACGTTGTCTGTTGATTACTACCGGACCGATTTTCAGAATCAGTTGGTTGTCGACCTGGATCATCCACGCGAGCTGCATTTCTACAATGTGCAGGGGCGGTCATTTGCCAACAGTTTTCAGGTTGAGTTGAACGTACAGCCCGCGAAACGCTTCGAGGTGAAAGCGGCTTACCGGCTGTTCGACGTACGGCAAAGCATGGGCGGTGTCTTCGGCGAAGATCGATTGCTGCCCCGGATGATGGTCAGCCGCGACCGGGTATTGCTCAATGCCGGGTATGCCCTGCCTTATGACAAATGGAAGTTCGACGCTACGTTGCAGTGGAATGGCCCGAAACGAATACCGTATTTGCGTGAAGGCTACGTCCATACGTCGTACACAAACATGCCACTGGCCTACGCGCCAGGCTTTTACAACCTGAACGCGCAGGTGAGCCGGGCGTTTCGTAGCGGCTGGGAAGTGTACCTGGGGGGCGAAAACCTGACCGGCTTCCGGCAAACGAATCCGATTTTTGCGGCCAACGATCCGTTCGGACGGGACTTTGATGCGGCTTCGCAGGTTTGGGGACCCATAACGGGCCGAATGGTATACGTAGGATTCCGATTTAAACCAGCGTTGTGATGATACTTACTATTCGAAACATGGTCTGCGACCGCTGCAAACGGGTAGTGCGCGAAGAACTCGAAAAACTGGGACTGGTTGTCGGCCGGGTCGACCTGGGCGAAGTAGAGGTGCCCGAATTGCCTGCGCCGGTCTCGCTCGACGACGTTCGGCAGACCTTACAGGCCAACGGCTTTGATCTGGTCGACGATCGCAAGCAGACGCTGGTTGAGCACATCAAGGTGTTGCTGATTAACGAAATTCAGCACCTGAAAGGTGAACGTCTGCCCACAGAAAATTACTCTGACTTTCTGGAGCGAAAGCTCGGCTATGATTACTCATACCTCAGCGGCCTGTTCTCCGCCAGTGAAGGACAGACGGTGGAGAAATACATCATTGCGCTGAAAATTGAGAAGGTTAAAGAGTGGCTGCGGTATGATGAACTGACCCTGAGCGAAATCGCGTGGCGGTTGGGCTACAGTAGCGTGCATCACCTGTCGAACCAGTTCCGGCAGGTGACGGGCCAGACGCCGGGGCAATACCGCAAAGCCGCTCACGCTGACCGACGGCCACTCGATTCGGTGTAGGAGCCCGCAAAGCTGCACAACAAACGGGAAATTATGTAAAAACCACGGCGAAACAGCGTAGTTACTTTGTCATACCGCTATTGGTAGACAACCCAAATCAAGTTCGTTATGGAAAACATGACCCAACACGCCGAGCACGTCGACATCTGTTTCGATTGCGCCGAGGCCTGTGAACGTTGCGCCACGGCCTGCCTCCAGGAAGAAAATGTGCAGATGATGGCCGATTGTATCCGACTCTGCCGCGACTGTGCCGATTTCTGTACCATGTGCGCCCGGCTGACGGCCCGCGATTCACAGTTTATGAAGCAGTTTATGGTACTCTGCGCCGATGTCTGCGATGCCTGTGCGGACGAGTGTAGCAAGCATGACGACGAACACTGCAAGGCCTGCGCTGAAGCCTGTCGCCGTTGTGCCGATGATTGTCGGCGGATGTCTGCCAATGCCTGATAAAACTGATGGGATGGCACTGCGCTAAGCAAGTGTCATTCCGTCCTATTGAACAAACACAACAACGCTAATGAACCAGTATCTATTTATAGGGCTATTCCTGCTGACTGGATACGTTGCTGCGCAGTCAAACACGACGCAGCACCAGCATCACGAAGGCCACTCAATGCCGACCGAGAATCGCCCGGCGGTAAAAGAACCGTCCGGCGACTTGAAACCGGATTCGGCCGCTCACGAAACCCATAGTGAACAGCCGGGCAACGGCACCATGGGGCAAAGCATGGGGATGATGATGAGCCATCTGTACTCGCGGAATCTGCCTATGAATCGTAACGGTTCCGGTACGAGCTGGCACCCCGACAATACGCCCATGTACGCTTACATGCTGCATACCCGCCAGGAAAATGGCCAGGGGTGGATGTACATGCTTCACCACAGCATCTTCATCCGACATACCAATCAGAATTTTAATAACCCCGGTAAACGCGGACGGGATACGCAGTTCGACGCCCCCAACTGGGCGATGGGTATGGCCCAACGGTACGTAGGCAGGCGAGGGCTGTTTGCCGCCAAAGCGATGCTTTCGCTTGATCCGCTGCTGGTGGGTGCAGATGGCTATCCACTGGTGTTTCAATCAGGAGAGAGTTATCAGGGACGCAGGCTAATTGATCGCCAGCACCAGCACGATTTGTTTGCCGAGCTGTCCGTAGGGTATAGTCATGCGTTTAGTCCGCGTTCGGATGCGTTCGTGTACGTTGGCTTTCCCGGCGAGCCGGCTTTAGGGCCACCTGCCTTTATGCACCGGATTTCGTCGTTCAATAATCCAGATTCGCCCCTCGGCCACCACTGGCACGACGCTACGCACATCACCTTTGGCGTCGTAACGGCGGGGTACCGGTTAGGCATCGCGAAAGTGGAAGCGTCGTCATTTACCGGCCGCGAACCCGACGAAAACCGGTTGGGTTTCGATCGTCCCCGCTTTGATAGCTATTCGTTCCGGTTGTCGGTGAATCCGTCCCCCTCGCTGGCGTTACAGGTATCGCATGGGTTTCTGAAAAGTCCCGAAGCCGCTGAACCCGAGGAGGACGTCAATCGCACCACGGCATCTTTATTGCACAGCAAACCCTTGGGTAACTCGCCCGATCGTTATGTGGCCTCCGCTTTGGTGTGGGGTATGAACAGTCACGACGGCCTGCACGAAAACGCATATCTTGCCGAAACTAGTCTGCAACTGAACCGAGTAGCGCTGTATGGTCGTTATGAGAACGTATCGAAGTCACCCGAAGAGCTTGATCTGGAAGGAGATGTGCCTGGGCAGACGCTGCTGACGATCAATAACCTGACGCTGGGAATGAACTATCGGCTCATCCGGTACGCTATGACTGACTTGGTGGTTGGGGCGCAGTTGACCGGTAGCCTACCTGAGAAATCGCTGCAGGCTATTTATGGTACCATGCCATTATCGGGACAGATTTACCTGCGGCTGACACCGGGTGTTCTGATGATGGGGAGGCAGTCTGGTGGTACCAGCCGAATGGGGAGCCACGGGCACCATATGAATTAGTATTTCGTTCTATATTTACCGTAAAGCACACAAACTATGTATCGTAAACCATTTCTGACTCTTCTGACCGCCTTTTTTTTGCTGGGAAACCTATCGTTTGCTGCCGGTTCGTTGAAAGACGACGACAAGGACAAAGAGGTGAAGATCAAAACATCGGCCGTATGCGGCATGTGTAAAGCCCGGATCGAACGTAACCTTTCGTTTGAAAAGGGCGTTAAGGAAGCGGCCCTTGACGTGAAATCGAAAGTAGTTACGATCAAATACAATCCGAAAAAAACGGATGTGGCCAAGCTAAAGGCAAACATCGTTAAAACCGGGTATGATGCTGATGAATTACCCGCCGACGAGGTTGGTTATAACAAACTGCCTTCCTGCTGCAAGAAAGGTGGAATGGACCACCAATAAGCGAGTTCTATATGACAAAAAAGCCGTTCAGTGTCGCTGAACGGCTTTTTTTGTCGTGTTGGGATATGGCTCAGTTATTTTCCTGGCGTGACAATGGAATGTCTGAGTCGGAGTGAACATTCGTTGAAAAAACGGTAGACATCCGTAAACCAGCCTGTTTGTTTAGCACGTGCTGTTGACAGATCGGCCATCGTATTGTTGTCCATCTTAAAATATAAGATCTGATCATCTTCGGCTCGTACGATAGCCATAGCATCGTTAGGGCCAACCTGGCGATTCGCTATCAGGTTGCTCAAGTGCCTCTTGGCATCTTCCAGCGTATTCGTATAAGTAAAGGCAGGCGTCTGGCCGTTATAATGAATGGCGATGAACTGATTCATGGGTGGGTGTTTGAGCGTTTGATTGATGATGCAATATTACAGGAGCAGGAAGAGGTCGTAATTAATGATGAATTAAATTCAGGAGGTTGTAGGTTAATTGTTAATTAAAGGAGTGGTAGTCAACGTAATAAGTAGATTAGTGATAGCGGAGCGGCTAAAATAACTACCGGATAGCAATTAAATAAACGGGTTGGAGATTGTAGACTTCTTTTAAGTCATTTGTGTTTTTGAGAGTTATCTTATCAAGCTGGATAACATACCGATCGCCGGTTTGAGCCTGGGCTGCCAGTGAAGCAATGGAGCCTCTGCCATTCGTTAAGGTAACGTAATCGACGCGTCGGGTGTCACGTACCAGACTAACAACCACATCGCCGATTACTACGCTGGTTTGAGAGCTACGGGGAGTTGCGTCGGCGAGCTTTCCCTGCCAGACCATCAGCGTGTCGAATTTACTGGCAAATACGTTGTGCCGGTTAAAAGCAACTGTCCGATTGTTTAACGTCAGCAATAGCTGCGGTTTAGGCGGCTTACCAGCCTGGGTAGGCGCTTGCTGGGCCAATGTAGTAGCACTAAGTAGCAAACAAAGCAGAAGCGAACCGAGTGTTTTCATGATATTTGCTGTTAGTGTTTACAACGTAGTAACGCAGTCGGAACTATATTATTAGTTAGGGCTGTGTTTTTGATTGACTAATCGCTTATGGTGTTTCACAATACACTATCGTTTGCTCAGGAGCTTGATCGCACCGATCCGTTACGTCACTTTCGCGACCGGTTCTATATCCCGGAACGTGATGGTAAATCCCTGGTTTATTTCTGTGGAAATTCGCTCGGCCTACAACCCAAGGCTGTCCGTGAAGCTGTGAACGCAGAACTTGCTACCTGGCAACACCTTGGGGTTGAGGGGTGGTTTGAGGGCGAAACACCGTGGTTGAGTTTTCATGCTACCTGCAAAGAAGCCCTGGGGCAAATTGTTGGTGCAGCGCCGTCGGAGGTATGCCCCATGAATGCGTTGACAGTGAATCTGCATCTTCTGTTAGCATCGTTCTACCAGCCAACGCCAGCTAAATATAAAATTCTGACCATTGCCGGCGATTTCCCCTCCGATCAATACGCCCTCGAAACGCACGTTGCATTCCGGAACCACCTACCCGCCGATGCGATCATTGAAGTAGCCCCCCGGCCGGACGGTCTGATTCATACATCCGATATTCAGCGGGCCATTGCCGAGCATTGCGAATCCCTGGCACTGATCTGGCTGAGTGGACTCAATTACTATACAGGCCAGGTTTACAACATGGCGGCCATCGCCGAAACGGCCCGGCACTACGGTATTCCGGTTGGGTTTGATCTGGCCCATGCAATTGGAAACGTACCGCTTCGGCTACACGACTGGGGTGTCGACTTTGCAACCTGGTGTTCTTACAAGTACCTGAATGGCGGGCCGGGGGCTGTTTCCGGAATTTTTGTGCATGAGAAACACCATGACCAGAATCTGCCCCGGCTGGCGGGCTGGTGGGGCTACCAGGAAGAAAACCGGTTTGCCATGACCAAAGGCTTTGTGCCGATGCGCGGAGCCGATGGCTGGCAACTTAGTACGCCCAACATCGTGGCGCTGGCCATGCACCGGGCTGCGCTATCAATCACCGCCGAAGCAGGAATGCCCCAGTTGCGCCGGAAAAGCGAACAACTAACCGGCTTTCTGGAACACGTGCTGCTGGATGCCGGATTCGGGCGTTCCGATGAGGCTGGCTCCTTACCGTATCAAATTCTGACACCTGCTGACCCGAACCAGCGCGGTTGCCAGCTATCCTTGTTGGTAAAGGCCAGCGGGAGGGCACTTTTTGATCGATTGGCGTCAACCGGAATCATCGGCGACTGGCGCGAACCCGACTGCATCCGACTGGCCCCCAATCCGCTTTACAACACGTTTGAAGAAGTATGGCAGGTTGGGGAAACCTTACGAAGTTCCTCCGTCGGTTGACGACAGATTGGATTCGTCTGGGCGCGGTAATGCCGTCAGGTCCGGCAACTGCTGTTTCGTGAATGCATAAGAGCCCTGGAAGATTTGCCGGATAATGATCTCAATCTGTTCCCAGGCCGCATCATCGTCCAGATCAAGGCCAAACGGTTTCTTTTGCTGCTGCTTGAAGAGCGTGAGCGTAATCATGGCGCTATGCATAAACGTAGCAAAGGCCACGCCATACGGAGTCTGAATGAGGTCGCTGATCTGTTTTACAACCGTTGCCAGGTGCTGCTCTCGTTCGGCAAATACATTGGGCGGGTATTCTTTGCTCAACAGGGCAGCCTTCAGCAATTCCTGCGCTTTGGCATCCCCCCGAAACCGTCGGTACTCGTTGATGAAATAGTCCGCACAATAGTTGAAGATTTCTTCCAGCGACGCGTTGCGCAGCCGCTCTATGTCAATTGTGGGCGACGTCAGGTTGAGCTGCAACTGATGGACATACGCATCAATCAACCCCTGGAGCCCACCGAAGTATCGGTAGATTAAAATCTTGTTTACACCCGCACGGGCGGCAATTCGGTTGATCCCAATTTTTTCATAACCTTCTTCGGTAATCATATGGCCTACTGCTTCAATAAGGCGCTGTTCTGTTTGTGCTCGATCTCGTTGCATTGATCAGGAGTGCAATTGGAACGTTATATTAACGCAACAAGTGGATACATATCAACCGAGATTTAGTGAACGGACCAAATCCTATGATAAAACATTCATTAGGCGTTATAGTCTACTTTGTAGATAATTATAGTTCTGGTGATTCGCCTACAAATCGGACGTTTCGCTTCAGCCCTTCGAGTTTGGTTCGTTTGACGGCCGATCGGCGGAATACTTCCCGAAATACTTCGTCGGTTATCTCTTCCCAGTCCTTTCGGGAAAAAGTAGTCAAGTCAGGGTGGGGGGTAAATTCGGGCGTCTGATGCGGGCGGGCAAAGCGGTTCCAGGGGCATACGTCCTGGCAGATGTCGCACCCGAACACCCAGTTATTGAACTTGCCCCGAACATCGTCGGGCAGAGCCTCTTTCAGTTCAATCGTAAAATAGGAAATGCATTTACTGCCGTCTACTACATAGGGCGCAACGATGGCGTCGGTAGGGCAGGCATCAATGCATCGGGTGCATGTACCGCAGTAGTCGGCGATAGGGCCATCCGGTTCCAGATCGAGATCCAGAATTAATTCGCCAATAAAAAAGTAGCTGCCGATTTCGCGATTGATCAGGTTGGTGTGTTTACCGACCCAGCCGAGTCCGGCACGTTTCGCCCAGGCTTTATCCATTACCGGGGCCGAATCGACGAAGGCCCGCCCGCCAACTTCACCGATTTCTGTCTGGATGAACGCCAGCAGGTCTTTCAACTTGTCTTTTATGACAAAGTGATAGTCAGTTCCGTAGGCATACTTCGACAGTTTGTACGCATCGTCGTCTTCGGGAAGCTGCTGCTCCGGATAGTAGTTGAGCAATAAAGTGACTACAGATTTCGCGTCGTCGACGAGCAATCGGGGATCGAGCCGCTTGTCGAAATGATTGGCCATGTAGTTCATCTGGCCGTGCATTCCGTTCTTCAGCCAGGTTTCGAGCCGGGGTGCTTCGTCTTCCAGAAATTCCGCCCGGGCAATACCACAGAAGTCAAAACCCAGCGCAAGGGCTTTGTGCTTAATCAGTTGCGTGTATTGGACGGCCGCCGTATTCATTTGTTGTTGTCTTGTGTTGATTAAACGGAAATTCGACCGTAATAAATTCGGTTTGGCAAAAGAATCTGCGCAAATGAACCTGCCAGCTTGTCAGTAGATGCGGTTTTGGCAACTTTATTGCGCATCTTTGCTCATGGATTTCTGGAAGAGAAAGAAGCGTTCTTTTATGGAAAATAAAGACATTTTGGACGAGCAATCGTCTGTCAATACTGAACAACCTGACAACGTTACCGAAGAAACAACTGCCGCTGAATCGAATACCCCTACTACCGATGAGGCCGTAACGATCAATGGCGGAATGGCCGAAGAAGCACAATCGGATGAAGCGTCGGCTAGCGATGCCACTGCTCGCGAACTTGCCGAATTGAAGGACAAGTACGTACGACTCTACGCCGATTTTGAAAACTTCCGTCGGCGCACGGCCAAAGAAAAGCTGGATCTGATTGGCGACGCCAATAAGGGGTTGCTGCTGGCATTGCTGCCGGTGGTCGACGATTTTGAACGGGCCATGCAGTCGCTGGAAACTACCTCCGATGTTGCTGCGTTGAAAGAGGGGATATCCCTGATTTACAACAAACTCTATAAAACGCTGGAAAGCAAAGGCCTGAAGCCGATGACGTCGAAAGGAGAGCCTTTCGATGCGGATCTGCACGAGTCCGTGACGCAGTTTCCGGCACCCAGCGAAGACCTCAAAGGCAAGGTGATCGACGAGATTGAAAAAGGGTATTACCTGAATGACAAGGTAATTCGATTTGCAAAGGTTATTATAGGCAGTTAATAGAATGGGCGAATGAGTGCATGAGCGATTTAGTGAATGGGATAGCTGCACCCGACTGTAGTGATCCAGGCATATATTCACTAACTCACTCATTCGCTCATTCACTCATTGACAGATATGGCAACGAAACGTGACTATTACGAGATACTGGGCGTTGATAAGAATGCGTCGCCGGAGGATCTGAAGAAGGCTTATCGGAAGATGGCCATCAAATACCACCCGGATAAGAACCCGGACGATCCGACCGCCGAAGAGAAATTCAAGGAGGCTGCTGAAGCCTACGACGTACTGAGCGACCCTCAGAAGAAAGCACGCTATGATCAGTTTGGGCATGCGGGTATGGGTGGAGCGGCCAGTGGCGGCTACGGCCCCGGCGGCCCGACAATGGAGGATATATTCAGCCAGTTTGGCGATGTGTTTGGCGATGACTCACCGTTCGGCAGCTTCTTCCGGGGAGCGGGCGGACCGGGCGGGCAGCGGCAGCGCGTCCGGCGGGGTTCTGACCTACGCATTAAGCTGAAACTGAATTTGCAGGAAGTTGCCAACGGTGTTGAGAAGAAGATTAAGGTAAAACGCCACGTGTCCTGCACAACCTGCGGTGGCAACGGCTCCCGCAACGGTACGGCCGTGCAGACCTGTTCGACCTGTAATGGTACCGGGCAGACCCGCAAAGTGGTGAACACGATGCTAGGGCAAATGGTATCGACCAATACCTGCCCAACCTGTAACGGCGAAGGTAAAATTGTTACTGAGCGTTGCGACGTCTGCTTCGGCGAGGGCCGGGTGTTGCAGGAAGACGTAATCCCAATCAAGATTCCGGCGGGCGTAGCTGAGGGTATTCAGCTCTCTGTGGGGGGCAAAGGAAACGTACCACCGCGAGGGGGCGTGGCGGGTGACCTGCTCATTGTCATCGAAGAGGAGGAGGACGCCGACCTGAAGCGCGACGGCAACAACGTTGTGTTTGACCTGTATGTCAGCTTTGTGGATGCGGCTATCGGTACCAACGTAGAAGTGCCAACCATCGACGGACGCGCCCGCATTACGCTGGAACCCGGTACACAGAGTGGTAAAATCCTGCGCCTGAAAGGGAAAGGTATCAAAGAACTCAACGGCTACGGCCGCGGTGACCAACTGGTTCATGTAAATGTCTGGACGCCCAAAACGCTGTCGTCCGAGGAACGGAACATGCTGGAAAAACTACGTAATTCACCAAACTTCCAGCCCAAACCGAACAAGAACGAGAAAGGTTTCTTCGAGAAAATGAAGGATTTCTTTCACGGTTGATTAGAAGAGATAAGTAACAGATGATAAAAGCCCTTATGCGCTATGTATGAGGGCTTTACGTTTATATTGTCAGGCCCTAAAAGAGGTTGGCTCTCATTCAGTCAACTTATGCATAAACAAGCCGTTAAGCCTACCTCCAGGAGCCTCATCCGAAAGTGTAGTCTAGCCTTCAACCGTAAGGTCGTCCAACTGCCCTCGAGGAGTTATGGGTGGCTGATATTACGCACCTGCTGACTGGTGAGTGATGTCTACGCCAAATAGATTATGGGCTATGAGGTCTGTCAGAATATGGTAGCCAGCTCTTCGGTGAAAGCGCTTAAAGTGACCTTGGCTAATCGATGCCATGAACGAACCATCATTCACCATAAAGTATACTATGCGAAAGGGATATCCGCAAATTCACCTTTAGCTACTCCGTTACGACCAGGATCCGTTGGAAATCCTTTGGCTTTGTTGTACAGAGCAATCAGCACATGCCCCTGATTAGTTCGGAGATTGGTAACTTCAACCTGAATGGTTTCGGTATCCGTGTTGCTGAAAATGGCCATAGCAGCCAGCACAAGTATAGTCTTCATGGTAGTGTGTGTAGTGACTGCTAAGGATCAATAGGATAGAGCAACAGTCTTGCGGATATACCCGGACTGCTCAGTTTCGTGCAACAGGAAGTGAGCCAGATCAGCTCTGGATAAATCCTTATCATCCGCAAAGTTCCCGGTAGCCGATATCCGGTATTGTCCGGTTAGTGGTCCATCTGTCAGATAAGGAGGGCGGACAATGGTGTAGTCTAAATTGCTGGTGAGTATGTTTTTCTCCAGAATACGCATGTCTTCATACATCTTTTCCAGAAAAAGAGGTTTGAAGATATATTTGAAGAAAAAGCCATCGTTAGGCTGAGGTTCAACCCCTGAAGACGTCACAGCTAGCAGGCGTTTATGACCTGTTTCCTGCATGGCCTTAATCACATTAGTACCCCCGATGGAGTAAAGGCCTCTGGGTTTACGTGCCTGCCAGATACCCGAAATGCCAAATACCGAAACCACTACATCGGTGTCCTGCATTAAGGAAGTCAGTGAAGACACCGTAAATACGTTTCCGGCCTGAATGACTAGATTAGGGTGATTAATGGTAAGGTTCTCCGGCGTACGGGCAAGGGCTTTAATGGTATGACCATTACCGAGTGCCTGCTCGAGAAAGGAGAGACCAGTTCCTCCGGTTGCTCCTAAGAGTGCAATTCGCATAGGTTGTCGTTACAGTTTATGTCGATACAACATTATTGTATTAATTTTGTTCCAAAAACAACAAATTTGTAATAAATGAATGATGGCACGGATCAACTCATCGAGCTACTGATGCTTTGGAAGCAGTATCGGCAGGAGAAAGAAGACGGTGATTCTATATCATTTGCCAACTGGTTGCTGACTCAACAGAACAAACCGAACCCTGTAGGGCTTTATACAGAAGATATTAAGCAGTTTGTGTCCAATGAAGCAAAATCAGATCTGGACAATGCCGCATTGAGTATGCTATGGGGGCAGGTTGATAATTACCGGGCAATGATATTTAAAAACAGCCTGCGGGATTTAGACTTGAATGGAATCGATGAATATACGCTGCTACTGTACGTTGAACTTTATAAAACGCCGAGTAAGAAGGACTATGTGAAAGAGTCACTGCTTGAGCCAACCACCTGTTTTGAAATGATCAGGCGCCTGCAACGAAAAGGGTTTATTTTCGAAGAAGTAAATCCGGCCGACCGACGTAGTACACTAATGCGGATTACCCCCTCTGGAAGCCGTGTGCTGCAGGAAGCCAAAAACAGGCTTATTGCAATAAACCGGAGTATGTACAATCACCTGAACGAATCGGATAAGCAGATGCTTATTGACGAGTTAAAACGGATGATTACTACGGTTGCCAACACACTGCAAAGCCTACAGCAAAGTGATTGAGCGTCATCGCCCCGAACTCTATACAGTCGCGCCGTTACTCTGATCAGGGTACAGCTTGCTCAACTAGAATTAGGGTTCGTCCACGAGGTGACCACGTGAGCCCTACTAACTAAGGGCAGTAAATAACACGTCGACTCATCCACATATAATATAACCCGACCTTCATGCTTAGTTTTTTAAGCTCAGGTAACTGCTCTTCTCGCTGTTGAGCAATAGCCTGAGGATCTTGCTGATTGGCGGTCGCTTCGGCGATCCGATTCTGTCGGCTCCAACCTGTTTTTTAGAATACGTCCTATTTAAGAACGGGTATAACTGACCCTCGGTGGTCCGCCACCCAAATAACTTACGGATCACATCATTGACCCGCAGGCGATTACATGTAGCAATCGGCATGAGTTCTCAAAGCTTTTGAGATATACCTTTGGGACGAAGTGCTGTTTTAAATCGCTTGAATGTAACAGCGTATAACTTAAACATACGTGAAATTTAGGTCATACAACCCTACGAATTGATGCAAATTGGCTTCTATTTGTACCTTATTCTATTATTATGATGGTGACTTCTGATAATTAGAAGGTGTTCAATTATTTCACGGTTGATTAAGATAAATAGAATTAATGAAAGCCTTGATAGTCACTATTGAGGCTTTTTTATTTTTAATAAGCCATTCTTTAATTTAGAAAGTTGATAGCCATTATTGCCTGAACTTTACGCTTGTTTATCCTAACCATTTATGCACGAAACCTTGTTACTCTGCCTGGCATTGCTGCTGGCTGTGTCTGTTTTTGTCATCCTGGGTCAACGGCTCCGCGTTCCAACTCCTATCTTTCTGGTGCTGGGGGGACTAGCGATTAGTTTTGTGCCCGGCATTCCTCGTGTTGAGATTAATCCCGAACTCATCTTTCTGATCTTTTTGCCGCCGTTGCTCTACGAAGCGGCCTGGTTTACCTCCTGGAAAGAGTTCTGGCGCTGGCGACGTATTATTATGGTTATGGCGTTTGGC
Organism: Fibrisoma limi BUZ 3; assembly: GCF_000296815.2. GTDB lineage: Bacteria > Bacteroidota > Bacteroidia > Cytophagales > Spirosomataceae > Fibrisoma > Fibrisoma limi. The sequence goes on along the minus strand of NZ_CAIT01000007.1, from coordinate 625,439 downwards.
CTGGTCATTTTTACGGCTTCTGCCGTTGCGTACGTATCGTCCGCCATGATTCCCGGCTTCACGCTGGCGTTGGGGTTTCTGTTGGGCGGCATCATATCACCTCCTGATGCTGTGGCTGCTACGTCCGTGTTGCGTAATATTAATGTATCCAAGCGGGCGATCAGTATTCTGGAAGGAGAGAGCCTGATCAATGACGCATCCAGCCTGATCGTGTTCCGGTTTGCGGTGGCCGCGGTTTTGTCCGGAAGCTTTGTCTGGCAGGAGGCCGCTACGGATTTTGTGCTGGTTACGGTGCTGGGGGTAGGAGTTGGCCTGGGCGTGGGTGGAGTGTTCTATGTGATCCACCGCTGGTTGATCGCGTCGACCCGTATCACAATCCTGCTGACGCTCATGACCCCGTACATTATGTACCTCGCGGCTGAACAACTGCATGTGTCCGGCGTGATGGCGGTTGTCAGCGGTGGCTTACTGCTCTCTAATCAGAGTCACCGGATTCTGAATCATACGACGCGGATTCAGGGAACAGCCATGTGGTCGACGCTTACTTTTGCGATGAACGGTTTAGTGTTTATCCTGATTGGGCTCGAACTACCGGTTATCATCAACGCGTTGGGCGGCTATTCAAAATCCGAGGCTATTCTGTACGCACTGGCGATCAGTGTGTTGGTTATTGTGGTTCGATTGGTCGTAATCTTGTTCTCGTCCTGGTTCACCTGGGTTGTGGGTGGTGTAATTCCGGTAGCTGATCGTAATCCGGGCTGGCGCGGACCAATTATTGTTGGCTGGGCCGGTATGCGTGGGGTAGTGTCTCTGGCGTCGGCTCTGTCTATTCCGTTGCTGCTGGCCAATGGACAACCGTTTCCGCACCGAAACCTGATTCTGTTCATCAGTTTTGTGGTAATTCTGGTAACGCTTGTTTTTCAGGGCTTAACACTACCCCTGATTATTCGCTGGGTGAAATACGAAGATCCGGATCACCGGATGCCTGAAGAAGAGCAGGTATCAATGATTCGGTTGAAGGTGCTGAAAGTGGCGCTCGACCGGCTGAATAAACAACACTCGCTGGAAATCCTGAATAACGAACTGGTCGGTAATCTGAAGAACCGGCTTGAAAGCGATCTATACCTGACATCGCAACACCTGGATTCGTTGGAATGCAATGCTGAACAGGTAATCCAATACAATCAGATTTTGACGGATGTGATAGCTGCCAAGCGTCATGAGTTACGTCGACTGCGTCGAAAGCAGGAGTTCGATGATGAAGTAATCCGCAAGGAAGAAGCCCGGATCGATCTGGAAGAAGAAAAGATCGATCACCCAATACACTAATCTCCGTAGATAATAAAAAGCCCCGACCACGTTTGCAGTCGGGGCTTTTTGGTGGTAATCTCAGCTATCAGCCAAAGGCATTGATGTGCTTCTGGAAGATAGCCTCAAACTTAGTCGCTGCTGCTGTTTGCTTGGCTTCGCGGCAGGCTTCGACAATGGTTTGCAGCGTGTACAGATCCGCGTCGGGATTGCCGAACCGCCCCTGACCCGACCGCACGTACGTCAGGTTCTGGTCGGCGCGGGTGGCCATTGTATTGGCAATATCAAGTGCCTTTTTGGTTTCGCCCACGGCAAAGAGGAAGCGAACGTAATTCGACGAAATCTGGTCGTACGGAATACTCTTATCCGGCATCACCTGTAGGGAGTAGTTCAGTACTTCGCGGGCTTTGCTTTCCTTGCCTTCGCGGATTAACTGATCGGCCAGACGGAAGAACGCAATCCGGGCCGAAATGGCCGGGGGACCTTTGTAGGTTTCGTCGTAATACACAGTCGGGTTATCCAGACCGCGCCAGAAGGTTTTCTTCATCATGTTGTTGTACATGATGTCGGAGTTGACGTACCCATCCGTGGCCCCGGGGATCGCCACCGGCATCAGACGATAAGCGTACCCTTCCAACTGCATATAGTTTTTCAGGTTCAGGTAGTTATCGCTGGCCAGGGTGCTGGAGAAGTAAATCGGACGCTGCCAGTTGTTCGTCGCGATCATATCCAGCATGATCAGGTCGGGCTTGTACAGGTCTTTCTTCCCGATGGTCCACTGCAGCGTATCCTTCACGAACGGGCGCAGGTTAGCCGGAACAAAGTTTACCTTGTCAATCGCGGCCTTATCGAGCGGCATGAATAGCACCGACGACGGCAGAATGCTGGTCATATCGCCCGTTGTGAGCGGTACCTGCACGGCCGGGCTATTGGTTTGAATCAGGTTGATGTACTGCTTCAGGTCAATGCCGTTTTTCACGCCCGCCACTTCGTAGAACGGGATGATGTCATTCTTACCCTTGTTGAACTGATCGAACTCGAGCGAGATTGGCAGTGCTTCAGATTCGTAGGTTTTCCGCTTCATCTGCTGGATGTACCACTCCGTTCCGAGCAGGCTGAGGTTACACACCCGTACGTCGCGCCGGAAACCTTCTACTTCCTGAACGTACCAGAGCGGGAACGTATCGTTATCTCCACCGGTAAACAGAATAGCGTTCGGGGCGCAGGAGTTCAGCAGGTTCTTCGCGAAATCGACCGAATGATACCGGTTTGAGCGGTCGTGGTTATCCCAGCTTTTGGCACCCATCATAACCGGTATCAGCAGGCATAAACCGACAACAAGGCCGTTTCGCATGGTATCGGCTTTCACGTACTGCCGCAGCCCTTCGGCAATGGACATCACGCCCAGACCGAGCCAGATGGCGAAGAAGTAGAACGAACCGACGTAGATGTAGTCCCGTTCGCGGGGCTCCGATGGGGGCGAGTTCAGGAATACCTGCAGCGCAATCCCCGTAAAAAGAAACAGCAGCCCGACAATCAGGAAGTCGCGCCGACGCCGGAAGTACTGGAACACAATGCCGAACAGCCCCAGCAGGAACGGCAGCATATAGAAATTGTCGCGGGCTTTGTTGGCCTTGAGCAGGTCAGGTACGTTATCGTTCGAGGACCAGGGCAGCAGGTAGCCGGCACCTTCCTCGTCGCTTTCCCGACCGGCGAAATTCCACATCAGATAGCGCCACCACATATGACCGAGCTGATAGCTGAACAGGAACTCGAGGTTGTCGCCCATGGTTGGCTTCTGCCCTTCGGCCAGGCCGAGCATCTGGCGGTACAACTGCGGGTGGTTCTGCTGGTTGCTGTATACGCGGGGAAACAGCATCTCATCGCCTGGCTGGTAGATATACTCCGGCTGGTGGTCGAACACGACGTACTTGTTGCCTTCTTTCTTCCAGATAGGAGCCCCTTCTTTCTGGTCGATGGGCCGGGCAGTAAACACCGGGCCGTAGATCAGCGAACGGCTACCATACTGCTCCCGTTTCAGGTACGATAGAAAGTTCAGGGCATCGTCGGGGTTGTTCTCGTTAATGGGTGGGTTGAAATCCGCCCGAACCAGTACCTGCATATACGACGCATAGCCGATCAGCACGAACGCCAGCGCCAGCAGCGAGGTGTTCAGGATGGCCCGCTTCTGACGTACTGACCAGATGATGCCGTAGGCTACGGCGGCCAGGAATACGACAATGAAAAATGTCATACCGGAGTTGAACGGCAGCCCGAACGTATTGACAAAGAGCCGCTCTACCGCGAAGGCCATACTGGGCAGACCCGGAATGATGCCGGAGTTGATGATACCCAATACGACGAGACCAATTCCAAAGGCAATGGCTCCCCCCCAGAAGGTTGGCTTGGCTGTCTTCTTGAAATAATAGATCAGCGCCAGTGCAGGCAGCGTTACCAGGTTCAGTAAGTGGACACCGATGGACAGACCCGTTAGGTAAGCGATGAAAATCAGCCAGCGGTTAGCGGCTGCTTCGTCCGTGATGCGCTCCCAGCGGAAGGCGGCCCACACGACGATGGCCGTGAAGAACGACGACATCCCGTACACTTCGGCTTCGACCGCCGAGAACCAGAACGTATCGGAAAACGTATAGGACAGCGCCCCAACGGCACCGGAGCCAATGACGATGATTTTATCCGCCAGCGTGTAGTCGTCTTCAGCTTTGCCCAGCAGTTTCTGAGCCAGCATCGTAATGGTCCAGCACAGGAACAGGATCGTAAAGGCACTCGCCAGAACAGACGCCATGTTGACCCAGAACGCTACTTTGGCCAGATCGCCGAGAGACATCAGAGAGATAACTCGTCCGAGCAGCAGGAAGAACGGCGCTCCTGGAGGGTGCGGTACCTGAAGCTTGAACGCACACGCAATGAACTCACCGCAGTCCCAGAAACTGGCCGTTGGTTCAACGGTCATGGCGTAGGTCAGCAGCGCCACCGCGAAGGTAAACCAGCCTGTGAGGGTGTTCAGGCGTTGGAATGATTGCATACAGATAAAATAGTTAAACGAAGGCTATCGTAGTATAAACATTGCCCAAAATTAACAAAAGAAAGCCCCCGCCGGGCAGGTGGGGGCTGTTAAAGTTTGTTAAGGCTCAGGACTGCTTAATTCGCTGCGTACACCTCTCCCCGTGCGGCCTTTACGGTGTTCTGCATCAGCGAGCAGATCGTCATCAGCCCAACCCCCCCGGAACGGGCGTAATGTAGCTGGTCCTTGGCGCTACTTCGTCGAATTTAACATCGCCTTTGAGGGCAAAACCACTCTTCTTGGTGGCATCCGGTACGCGTTCGAGCCCTACATCGATCACCACCGCACCTTCTTTTACCATATCGGCCGTAATGAACTCCGGACGCCCAAGGGCGGCAATCAGAATGTCGGCAGAACGGCAGATGTCGGGCAGGTTCTGCGTCCGGCTATGCGTGATCGTAACGGTGCAGTTGCCTGGATACGTGTTACGTTGCATCAGAATGGACATCGGCAGACCGACAATCTGACTGCGGCCCACCACAACGCAATGCTTACCGGCCGTTTTGATGTCGTAGCGCTTCAGCATTTCCAGAATTCCCTGTGGCGTGGCCGAGATATAAGCGGGTAGCCCCTTCGCCATGCGACCAATGTTGATTGGGTGAAATCCGTCGACGTCTTTGGCCGGGTGAATGGTTTCCATCACCTTGTCGGCGGAGATGTGATCGGGGAGGGGAAGCTGCACGATCAGCCCGTCCATATCGGGGTTGTCGTTCACTTCGCGCACTGCGTTGAGCAGCTCGTCTTCTGAAACCGTATCGTCAAAGCGAATCAGGGTCGATTTCATGCCTACTTCCTCGCAGCTTTTCATCTTGCTGGCGACGTAGGTTTCGCTGCGGCCGAGGGTACCGACCAGTATGGCGACGAGGTGCGGAATTTTGCCGCCCTGTTCGCGAATCTGTGCGACTTCGGCCGCGATTTCCTGTTTAATCTGTGCTGAAAGTAGTTTGCCGTCGAGGAGCTGCATGAGTATGTCGTTGCGTTCGTAGCGAAATCGTCGCGTCTTGCGGTAAAACGTTTTCACCGCCAAGACGCGAAGGATGGCGCAAAGGTCGCAAAGGATTGGAAACTACCCATACTTTTCCTGCCACTCCTTTTTCATTCGCTTGTAATCGGCATCTTCCCGCGCCTGCAGGTACTTACCGTAGAAAATCCGGGCGCTTTCGGCCTTGACGGGGTCTTCATCCCGAGGGAGCTGGTCACGGCCGTGCGCTCCGGAACGACCCTTCTGATCGGCGGGTACGGGGCCGTCGTATTTCTGGCCGGTTCGGTGGTTGGCGTAGCGCCTGGAGCGGGTGTATCCCATTTGCAGAAATTTCCTGGCCATGTCCATACCGATGAAGTCGCCATTGCCCTTATAACTCAGAAAAAGCTCGTAGATTTTTTCGGATGACTCCCGGGCAATTTCGGGCGTTTTGAATTTCCAGTACGGTAGTATTTCTGACTTATAGGGCTCTACGAGCAGTACACCCTGTTCGCCTTTCCCAACGCGGTATAACTCAGGATGCTCGCGCAAATTCAGGCTCCGGTAGTCGAGATTATAGTTGAAAGCTTTATCAGCATTAGCGTTTGCCATAGGTCGTTGCGGACGAATTGTTCGTATGATAAACTAAGTTTGGTAACTTTCGTCAAAAACAAAGCGGTATGATCTGGCATAACGAACCGGCGAACTGGTCGGAAGAGGGTGATGTGGTGCAGGTACGGGTTGAGGGCGGCACCGACTTCTGGCGCATTACCCACTATGACTTCGTTCGCCACAACGGCCATTTTTACTACAAAGAACAAGCCGGCGATTTTGTGGCCAGCGTGAAAGTGACCGGTCAGTATGCCGACCTCTACGATCAGGCTGGATTAATGCTCCGGCTTGACGAACAGCAGTGGATCAAAACCGGCATCGAATACGTTGAAGAACGCCAGAACGTGAGCGCTGTTGTAACCCGCGAATTCTCCGACTGGTCGGTCAGTCCGCAGGACCACAATCCGCCAACTGTTTACCTGCGCCTGACCCGGCAGGGCGATGCCGTCCGCATCGATTATTCGTTCGATGACTTTGTGTACCACATGCTTCGGATGGCCTATTTCCCGCCCACCATTCCGGTGCAGATCGGCCTGATGGCAGCCGCGCCCGATGGCCGGGGTTTCAACGTAGCGTTCGAGCGGTTTACGGTGCTGGATATTTCGTGAAACGTAGCAAGTGCCGCTACAGAGCTATTGCTTGATTATTCGAAAGGTTCGTTTTCTGTTGCCGGCTTGCGCCTTGAGAATGTAGACTCCGGCCGGATAGGATGCCATCGGGATAATGCGGGTACCTGCATTTTTGATTGGCGTTTCCTGTTGAAGTATGTACTGGCCATTTATGTTTGTCAGCGTTAATGAAAGGGTATCCGCTTCGCAGGCAAACACACTCACCCGAATATTATCGCTGGTTGGATTTGGAAATACGACGGCTTCCAGTACCGTTTCATCATAAGACTGCCCGAAAACTTCAACGGTCATCTTGGCTTTACCAGGAACAATGGTGCCATAGCCGCAGGTCGGTGTATACACATCCAGCAAACAGTATTGCTGAGAGGTGTCTACCTGCGGGCGTATCACATGCGTCGTAGTGGGAGCGCCGAAGCCGTCCACGACGCTGAAGTAGGCGCTGGCCAAGGCGTACCGAAACGGTGGAATTCCTGTAAAATTGATCACTATAGTTGCTGAATCGCCTTTGTTAAGCTTCTGATCAGCACTACTGATGAAGGCCGTTACGGGTGGAGAGATCGCAATAGGGTAGGCCGTTGACGAACCCACTACCGCTGGACTGCTCGAAGTGACTCGCATTCGGTACGTACGACCGGTTGACTGATTAGCGGGTAGCGTAAAACGGAATTCTGGACGAGCACCCGGGGGGTTAGTGACTATGGTTTGGTAATTCTGACCCGTCGAGTCAGATAATTGCAGGGCGAAAACATTATCGGCGTTGAAACTCCCAATTGGTTTAAAGCTTACGATGGATTCTTTTGCAGCGCATAACGTATTGAAGTTGCTTGTGTAGTCGATGTCGATTGACGGGTTGGTACGTGGTGTAACAACCACAGTGGCTTCGCCCGAAACAGTCCCATTGCCGCATTGGTTCGAAACCATGTTCAAGCGGTAGGTGGTCGTCTGTGTTGGCTTAACTTCTACTGTGCCTGTCTCAAAAAAACCTTTGATTAGCTGGCCATTCGAGAATTGAACACTTCTTTCGAAGCCTCCACCCGATACAACTATCGGGATGTAGGCAGATTGGCCTGGGTAGATCGTGGTGGTGCTTGGAATGATCTGAGCCTGGGGTAATTGTGCTGTTGCTGTATTGTCAATGTCATACCGCAAAGCCGGATTTGAAGAGGTCATCGTAATCGATCCGGACACGAGCGTCGGCATCGTCGTCGGCAGGGTAAAGGTAAGTGGGCCCTGCAGTTGTTTGGTCTTGGCAAGCACATAAGTGTCGCCATAGGGGAACGAACGAAAAACAAATGTAAACACATTGTCAGCGGCAAACTCGCCAACGGTTTTATAGTTTAGCCGCATGGTACGGTTACGGCAAAGTGGATTATTATCCAGCGAAAATTGCTTGATAGCGGGTTGAAAACTAACCTCCACGCGTCCCTCGGCCGGCATGTACCCGCAGGCACTCACGGCTTGCCGTACAGTAAAAACGCCGGCCTGATAGAATGGTACGTTCACCGTACCTTCAGATTGATTGTAGGAAGAAAGGACTGTCCCATTGTTTAGCCAGATTATAGCAGGTCGGGCTCCCTCTGTAAGGGCCACTGTTCCATTACCTTCATCCCTGCTCCGATCAATTTGCAACTTGCCATCAATACCGCCCGTAAGTCGAACGCGGCCTACTTTATTGATAAATATGGAGTATTCAACATCTGATGTTGCAGACAGAACCGAATCGCCCAGCATCATAACCAGTTGCACACTATACTGACCAGTAGGATTGGGCACCGAATCAACCCGGATGGTGGCTGGAGAGACCGGGTCCAGGACGGTAAGTTTGTGCAGGACCTTTCTCCCGGGGCCAATCAGTCGGGCTTCCATCCGGGCCGCGGCCGGGAAATTACCGCGTTGTACATAAGGTAATCGCAAAATGGCGCCTTCGCAGAGGATATGGCGCTGAGAACGTGCTGACAGGTCACCAGCTGACAGGATTTCGGGTTTCATATCAGCCTGCGCTAACTTTCTGGGAATCAATATAGGCGAGCTCGGAAGAACAACGGCTACGTTGCAACCACCGGAGGCCGACACCAGGCTATACGAGGCAGGGGTTTGATTTGATACGAACACATTGGTTTCGTACGTATTACTGGTACCTTCCAGTCCGTTGGAGAGTCGGAAGGAAAACGGAGGACGGCTTTCGGAAAAGCGAACAATTAGTGTGATAGGTTGATCAGGGTAGCTATTTTCTGAATACGATAAAGAAACCGCCGTACGGCCGGTTATGGCTACGCGAACTGGTGAACTGGTCTGGCCTGTTGCCGTTGACCGGACCCTCAGCCAATATACCCCTGATTGAGCGGGAAGTTTCAGGCCAAGTTGCCCCGGCCGTACGGAACCGGTCAGATACGTATCTGACCAAACGCCTTCCTGGGCTGAATATTCGATGCGGTAGGAGGGAGTATCGGCCAGATTTGTGGCGCGGATACTAACTCGTATCGAATCCCCCGGGCAATAGTCGGCTGACGTAGTCTGTGCATAGAAGGTGGGCAACTGCAGGGCCAGCACAGAAGCTGTTGGTTGCCTGACGCGGAGTTCAACCCCGCCCGCTATCGAGCCAACCCCGCATTCGTTGCGAACCGATGTTAAGCTGTACATATTGCTTGCCTTGTCTGCACACACGTATACGAATTCATCTTCACCAGCACGTGTACGTAGCTGAACAGACTGGCCGTCAGACAACGTAGCGACAAACTGGCTGGATGTGGTAGCTGTTTCAAGTGCCAGAATGCGCACGCCCGGCCTGTCATAGGTGTAACTGGCTAGTTGAGTCGAGTAAGGCTCACTAATTTTCAAACGGGCAACAGGTGGGGCTTTGATTGTCAGCGAAAAGGTAGAGGAACGGCCTGCCAGTCCATCCGTAATAGCGGCCAGAGAGTAAGCCCCCGGTTTGAAAGAAGGAGGTATCTGTAAGCGCAAACGTTGCCCGTCCAGAATGGTGGCCGTAACACTGGTTGTGCCCAGGAGCAGGGGGATTGTTGAGCCAGTAGCTATGAGAAAGTTGGCGTGGTAATAAGCCGTAACTGATGCTCCCGTGCAGGCTTCGTAGCTGCTCAGCGAATCAAGGATGATACCGGGGCGAACGTTTACCGTGTAACTGACTGGTCCATCAATCGCAGCAAATCCGCAAATAGCAGACTGAACAGTACGTATTGTGTAAACTGTGTGTTGTGTTGGGTAGACCACCCGACTGATGGGACCTGCTGACGGGTAAGGATCATTTTCGGCGATGTACCCATCCTCAAATACCATTCGCGCATACAGAGCGTCATAGGTGCCACCTAAAATAGCCCGGCCACCATACGGAATTGTTTGAACCGGATTACTGATGGAAAAGGTGTTTGTTCGGGTAACCTGCACAAAATCATTACCTGGAATATCGGCGCGTAATTTGGGGGAGTCAGATCGGATGGAAACGTGATACTTTCCAGGTTGAATCGTACCCGGAGCCATTACATCGAATATACCCACCGACGATGTTGGCGAAACCGAGGCCCGGTATGACTGGCCGGTCGATCCCATAGTTGGAGTTAGTACGGCATACAACGTGATTGTAGCGGGTAGGGGTCTCTCAGTGACTAGTTTGATTGAAAAAGGCTTACCAGCACAAACGTAGGTTGTGCCAAATTGGAGGATGTGAACAGCAATTGGATTAACAACAGCAGCGAAGGTTTTTGGTGATACGTTGCCGATGCCGCATTGATTCGATACCTGGCTGATTTGGTAAGTAAACGACTTCTCAGCTAATCGCGTAATCTCTTTTGAGAAGTCATGAATAGTATGGGTGCTGCTATCGTTGAGCGTAACCTGATATGGGCTGCCTCCGCTGAGTTGCAGTTGAAACTTGAGTGCGCTTGACGGGTTTAATTGCAGGCTGTCTAGGCTGATCCCGTTTGGGTACAACGGGCTTTGTTGTAGTCCTTCTGTGCTGGCACTGATCAGGCCAGCGGTTGGCAAACTAAGTACATCAACCTCGATAATATTAGAGGTTAGCATCGGGTTAGTGGTAAGGACCCGAAGGGACGCTTTGCGTTCAGCCGGTAAACTGCCGGGGAGGGTTGTTTCGAGGGTGGCTGCGGCTACAAAGCGGCTACTGAGCGATTGCCAGTTTGCCCCATCAGTACTTACCTGAACAGTGAATTGATTACTGGCGGCAAATTCATTTTTTGTTTCAAGATCCAACCGAATCGGCTGGTTGCGGCAAGCCCGGCCGACACTGCTGATATAGAGCTGTTGAGCAAAACTTAGAGAGCCGGATTGAATCAGGAGTAGTGTAAAAAAAAGAAAGCGCATATGCGGTGTGAACAGATCAAGCATTGCGCGAAAATTAGATAATAAACTTTTACAAGCATGATAAATGTATCAACTATTGTTTGCGGGTGTATCAGTAACCTGATAGGAATTACGGGGCCAGCCATTGCATGGTTGTCTCGTCGCCATGGTACGTAAATCGTGCCCGGGTCTGCCCGGCGCGGCTCAGGTGCAGGTAGTCCATCGAAAGCGCCTGACATTCCACTACGGCAAAGTTGATACGTCCTGCTTCGCTTTCTTCCTGACCCGGAAGATCTTCGCCGAGCCGTTCCGGGAAGCCAGGATAAGGACCGGGTTGTTCGCTGCCCGGTTGCTGCTCCGACAGGTACGTTTTGCGACCACCGACCCAGAGTTGCTGCCACTGCTCATCGGCTACGTCATCGCTGATGTGGATGGTTGTCCGGACCACCAGCCGGAGCTGGATTTGGCGGGCGTCGTCCCAGAACAACAGCGTGGCCTGCGGGTGGGCCTGTAACTGGATTACTTTAACGGCGCGTCGGTCAGTATGGAACCAGATACGCTTCTGAACCTCATCGGCCTGCCGTAGCACAACGGTTCGGGCGTCGGCACCCTCATCCGACCGGGTGGCTAGGGTTAGTGTTTTAAAACCTGCCCCTTTCTTGCGGGTAGGCGCTGATACCAGTTGCTTCCAGGTATCGCGTTCGAGGTCAGCAAGTGTTTGGGGGATAGTGTCGATAACAACGGTCGGTTGATTGTTGGGGTTCATAGATAAATTCAGGGAGTTCGTCGGTAATGCTGTACGATCTACAACCGCCGATGTAAGTTTGTAGTTATCAATTCGGTGGAGAACGTTCGGTCTGGACACGACACCGCTACCCCTGATGTGCTACCATATTTCGCTGGCCGTTGATCAACCTGAACTGGAAAACCGCTTTAAAGCAAAGCTGGAAGCGGGCGGGTCGTCGGCTGCCGGTTCAGGCCCAAAAGCTGGCTTTCTGCCTGTCTATCACGCGAATGCATATCAGTTTCCTGCCTGGCCGATTGTAACGCGGCAAAAACCAAATACACTACGGTTGTACCATTGGGGGCTGATTCCACGCTGGGCGAAAAGTACCGAAAACGCCGACGATATCCGGAGTAAAACAATCAACGCCCGCTCGGAAAGTATCTATGAGAAACCATCGTTTCGGTCGGCTGCGCAGGCCGGTAATCGGTGTTTGATTCCGTCGACGGGCTTTTACGAGTGGCACACAATCGGCAGTAAGAAATTTCCATTTTACATCAATCTGAAGGATCAGCCGATCTTTTCGATTGCCGGCCTGTATGACGAATGGGCTGATCCCGATACGGGTGAAATCATTCCGACCTACACGATGCTGACAACCGATGCGAATCCGTTGCTGGCAGCTATTCACAACACCAAACAGCGAATGCCCTGTGTGCTGACGCCGGAGGCCGAACAGGTCTGGCTTCATGAGGAGCTGAGCGAGAAAGACGTACTGGACCTGCTGGCCAGGGCATACCCCGCCAGCCGAATGCATAGCCACAGCATCAGCAAGCGCATTACGTCGCGAACGGAGCCCAGCGACGTGCCCGAAGTACTGGCTCCCTCAACGTATGCGGAATTGGCCGACAAGCCTGAGTTGTTTGCCTGATACCTGAATACTTCCGTTTCGGCTGTTTGTGTAAATTTTCAGGATAAATCGTGCTTTAATTAATTTTAACGTTAAATCAATTGTGTTTTTTAGTGTACGAGTACATCGATTCGCACCGCTAAAATAAGTTTCTCCGACAGATCGCTTTTATGAAAAATTTACTACTTACGCTGCTTCTGGGTACATCAACGGTTCTGATTCCGAATGATGCTCAGGCGCAGTTTCCTTCGTTTCCGGGGGGAGGGGGCCAACGCCAGAACACGCCCCCGGCGATTCCCGGAACCGCAACCGACGATACGCCCCGTGGTAATGCAAAGATGACGGGTGTTGTGGTTGATTCGACAACCAATAAACCCATCGAATTTGCAAGTGTTGCGCTGATCAATCCTCAGACAAAGAAACCGATCGATGGTACGGTCTGTGACGAAAAAGGTCGCTTTACACTCAATAAACTGCCTCAGGGTGAGTTCAACCTGCTCATTTCGTTTGTAGGCTACCGTAACAAAACCCTTACCGGCCTTAAACTCGACCGGAAAGGGGCCGATCTGGACCTGGGTACTATCGTCGTGTCGCCCGACATTCGGACGCTTAAAGAAGTGGAAGTGGTTGGGCAGGCAGCCATGGTCGAAGAAAAAGTGGACCGGCTGGTGTATAACGCCGATAAGGACGTTACCAACAAAGGCGGTGACGCGACGGACGTGATGCGCAAAGTACCGCTGCTGTCGGTTGACCTTGATGGGAACGTATCGCTCCGGGGAAGCCAGAACGTACGGGTACTGATCAACAACAAGCCGTCGACCATTGTGGCCAGCAGCGTAGCGGATGCGCTGAAGCAAATTCCGGCCGACATGATCAAGTCGGTGGAAGTGATCACCAGCCCGTCGGCCAAGTACGATGCCGAAGGGTCTGCCGGTATCATCAACATCATTACGAAGAAGAATACCCTGCAGGGCTTTACGCTGAACCTGGATTCGGGCGTCGGTAACCGGGGCGCTAACCTGGGGCTGAGCGGTAACCTGCGGACGGGTAAAATGGGCTTTAGTCTGAATGGTTTCGGCCGCAGCAACTACAACGTGCGGGGCGCTTTCGAAAACGAACAACAGACCTTCGACAGCCGGGGTACCACCACGACCACGCAGATCGCGAATAGTCGGAATCAGGGCATCTTCGGTCAGTATACGCTCGGCTGGGACTACGATCTCAGCAAAAACAGCGCGATAACGGCCAGCTTGCGCTACGGTACGCGAAACAACATTCAAACGCAGGATAACCTGCTGACGCGGACGCTCGGTCCGACGGATTTCTTCCCACGTATCAATGCCCGCGACGTGAAAACCAAAGACCTGTCGGGTACAGTCGATGCGAACATCGATTACACGAAAACGTATAAGCCGCAGCAGGAACTGAGCGTTTCGGCCCAATATAGCCGTAACAATCGGAACAACGATTTCACAGCCGAAATCCTGAACGGAGGTAACCTGACGTCGATCATCGCCCGGCAGCAGAACCTGAACGACAGCTATAACCAGGAAACCACTCTTCAGGCTGATTATCAGACGCCGGTAAAAAACAACCAGTTGTTCGAATTTGGCGGTAAAGGAATTTTTCGGCAGGTAGAGAGTAGTTTCCGGTATAACTACGCCAACGGTCCGAACGAACCGTTTCAGCAGGATCTGACGCGCCAGGGCAACACCCTGAACTATGACCAGAACATTGCGGCCGGGTATCTGTCCTATACGCTGACAACAAAGAATAAGTACACGATCAAAGCCGGGGTACGCGTTGAACATACGGTTATCAACGCAAACTTCAACCGGCCGCAGCAAATTGAGCAACCCAACAGCTTGTCGACCACGACCGGCAGTACGCTCGACATTCCCGATTACACGAACGTAGTACCGAGTGTTAACATTTCGAAGGCGCTGAAAGGAGGCCGGACAATTAAGCTGGCCTACAACCGCCGGTTGCAGCGGCCGGGTATCCAGTTCCTGAACCCGAACGTCAATGCAGCTAACCCGCTCAACATTACGCAGGGTAACCCGACTCTGTCGCCGGAACTGACCGACAACCTGGAGTTCAGCAGCAGTGCCTACATCAAGAGTGTGTACGTCAACGGTACGTTGTTCTACCGCCGTACCAACAACTCGATCGAAAGCATTCGGGACACAATCAGCAGCGCCGATGTTACAAACCCGACTCTCGCTCGCCCGATCCGTACAACCTACGCCAACATTGGTCGTCAGGAAGCGTACGGTGTCAATATCTTTGGAAACGCTACGCTGTTCTCAAAATGGCAGATTGGTGGTGGCTTCGATCTGTTCTATTCGTACCTGACCAACAACAGTTCCATCCAGATCTACAACGCAACCAACTCGGGCTGGGTCGTAACGGGCCGACTGTTCACGAGCCTAAGCTTGAAAAATGGCTGGGGTGTGCAGGGCTTTGGCTTCATGCGGGGCCGCGAAATTCAGTTGCAGGGCTACCGCGGTGGTTTTGGTTTCTACAGCCTGGGGGTGAAGAAAGACTTCAAGAACAAGCGGGGTAGCTTCGGTATTGCCGGGGAAAACTTCTTCAACAATCCGTTTATAGTTCGGTCGGAATCGTCGTCGCCGATTTTCTCGCAGCGCAGTATAACCAGCCTGTACAACGCCGGTATCCGCGCCAACTTCAGTTATCGCTTTGGTAAGCTGAGCTTCGACCAGCAGCAGGGCCGTCGCCGTCGCAACGGTGGTAATGACGACCTGAAGGAAGAAGGCGGCAACGACAACGGTGGTGGTCAGCCGCAGGGTGGTGCGCCGGGCGGTGGTGCCCCCGGTGGCGGAGGTGGTAACCGCGGAGGTGGCGGTGGTCGGCCCAGATCCAGATAAGGTTACCCAGACACGTAACTAAGCAGTCAGGCAGTGGGGAGCGCATCTTCCCACTGCCTGACTTTTTTTATAGCATGGCGGCCCCAAACACGCCGGCACTGTCACCGAGTTTTGGTTTTAGAAAGCGGGTATTCACAACGCCGTTATTGAACACGTATTTCTTCGCTCGCTCAACGCCTTCTGTATAGAGCAGTTCGATGTTACCGACACCCCCGCCCAGCACAATAGCGTCGGGATCGAGGATGTTGATGATGACGGAAATGCCGCGTCCGAAATATTCGAGCAGGCGATCGACCGTTTGTGATGCGAACGGGTCGACGCCCGCTTTGTGTCGGGCAACGATGTCCGGCAGCTTTCGTTCCTCACCGCTGATCTCTTTATAATACCGCTGTAAAGCCGGCCCCGACAGTACCTGCTCCACGCAGCCCTGTTTACCGCAGAAACACGGGTATCCATTCTCCTCAAGGATATTGTGTCCCCATTCGCCACCGATGCCGTGCAAGCCATTTACGACAAAGGGCTGGTTATCCTTACCGCGGAGCACAATCCCCCCGCCGACGCCCGTGCCCATGATGACGCCGAAAACGGTGCGGTAATCGGGTACTACGTCCGGTACGATACCCAGCGTTGCCTCGGCCAGCGCAAAGCAGTTGGCATCGTTGGCTACCTCGACTGGAACACCCAGCAACCGGGCCAGGTCCTGTTTCATGGGCTTGCCGTTGAGGGAAGTCGTGTTGCAGCCCTTCATCACCTGCAGCGATGGATCGAAGGTACCCGGCGTTCCAAAGCCAATTCGGTCGGGTTGGTACCCGGTTTCTGCTTTAAGCTGATCAATCAGTATGCCCACGCGGGACAGAATGTGGTCGTAGCCCAGATGAGCTTCTGTATCAATACGTTTGCGGATAATGACAGCGTCGGGCGATGGCGCTGATAAAATAGCGCCTTCAATCTTGGTGCCGCCTAAGTCAATGCCCCAGTATGTCTGCATGCGGAAAAAAGAGTTTTGGGCGGAAAGATATTACTTTTTTTTACCCCTCGCCCGGTTGAGCGCAGGTCTCTTAGGGAGTGCCGGGCGTTCGTTTCGTTGCCAGCCGACATTTCCCTATTTTTGCAGCCAGTTATACCTTAGGTAACCCACAATATGGCACTTCAGAACGGACAAAAAGCCCCTGATTTTACGCTCTTCAACAGCGACAAGAAAGAAGTTACTTTAGATAGTTATGCCGGCCGTAAGCTGGTGGTACTGTTTTTTCCATTGGCTTTCTCCAGCGTGTGTACTGCCGAACTCTGCGAAATGCGGGATAACATCAGTACTTATGGCAGTTTAGATGCCGACGTAGTGGCAATCTCCGTAGACTCACCCTATACGCTGGCCCGGTTCAAAGACGATCAGCACCTGCCTTTCCAACTGCTTTCTGATTTCAATAAGGACGTATCGACGGCCTACGGTGCCCTGCACGAAACGTTTTCCTACAACATGCGGGGTGTCAGCAAACGGGCCGCTTTCGTCATTGATCGGGAGGGCGTGATTCGCTACGTCGAGGTGCTGGAGAATCCCGGTAAGATTCCCAATTTTCAGGCCGTACAGGACGCCCTGCAATCAATCAAGTAACTATCTACCGGGCAGTGGATCACCAGACGGAGACCACTGTCCAATGCCACTGCACAATGGCCTGGTACTATCATTTTTTCTACGGCCTGCCGCAGGATGCCTGGCGGGCAGCCCAGTCGGACGAAGCGACGCAACTCGATCTTGAGCTTCTGGTCGAAACACTCGAATTCGGTCCGGGCGACCGCCTGCTGGATGTTTTCTGCGGCTATGGCCGTCATGCACTGCCTTTGGCCCAGATGGGCGCACACGTAACGGGCGTCGATATATCCGCCGAATACATTGATGAGTTACAGGCCAGGGCAGCGGATGGCCGCTTGCCCGTTGAAGCTATTTGCGCTGATTTCCTGACGGTACCCATTGAGGGAGAGTTTGATGCTGCCTATTGCCTGGGTAATAGTTTTAGTTTCTTTCCCCGGCCCGGGATGCAGGCGTTCCTGGCGCGTATTGCCGGGTTGCTGCGGCCGGGCGGCCGGTTTCTGGCGCATTCGGGTATGATTGCTGAGGTTGTTCTGCCCGACTACCAGGAGCGGAATTGGTTGCCGGTTGGCGACGAGATTCTGTTTCTGGTCGAGAACGAGTACCATCCACTCGAAAGCCGAATCGATTCGCATCTGACATACATCCGAAACGGGGAGACGCAGACCAGGACCGCCGAGCAGTACATCTTCACGCTAGCTGAACTGATACAGGTATTTGCGGAGGCTGGTCTGACGGTACTTGAGGCTTATGGAACGGTTGATGGTTCGCCGTTTGAACTCGGGGATGAGGGTGTGTGGCTCTTGGCCGAGAAACAGTGATGCGCCTGAGCTTTATTTAAAATTCAGTTAAAATTTTGCGCATTGTATTAGGGGCAACTGTTTATAAAACAGATAATTAGCTAAATTATTTAAGGTATTTATGATGACTTTTTCACGAAACACCGTATAAAGGGTAGCGATTGCCGACTTAAATAAGTAGTTTTCAGCCAATTTAACACCGTTAACTCATACTGATAACCCATACTGAATGGAAGCTATCGAGCGAAAACCACGCAGCCGGGAGCAAACCCGTTCCGGAATTGTCTTAACGGCAAAAGACATTGCCCGCCGGGAAGGCTGGCAGGCCGTTTCAATCCGTAAAATTGCCGATGCTATTGAATACAGTGCGCCTATTGTGTATGAATATTTCGATAGCAAGGATGTTCTGCTGGATGAAATCCGGAGCGAAGGGTTTCGCCACCTGCGGCAGGAGTATGAGCGGATTCTGAAACTGTACCGCGACCCTGAAAAGCGGCTCTATGAAATTTCACTCATTCAATGGGAGTTTGCCCGTCGGCAGCCGGAGATTTATCAGGTGATGTATAACCTGGATGGTGCGTATTGTACGTTGCCTGTGTATCAATCGTGCGAAATGCAGGCCGTCAGCGACATTGTCAGCGATATTATCTTCTCTTTTATTCCGAAATCGAAAGAGAGCATTCGCAAGCTTTATTTTGAGTGGTGGTCTATTTCACACGGCATGATCATGCTTACGATGTTGTTGAAAGACCAGCAGCCGATCGAGCAGTCGGAGCAGGTGTATCGCGATACCATACGTCGGTTTGTGCGGGGACTGCGGTAACCCGAACCGGCATGATAAACGTACCTATTGAGCGCACTGAACTGTTTCGGTGCGCTTTGCTTTTTCAGACAGATAATACACAACGTATGACTACACAAAAACCACGCGTCATTTACATCTATGATGCTCTCTGTGGCTGGTGTTATGGCTTCAGTCCCGTTATCCGTCGCTTCTACGATACGTACGCTGATACGTACGACTTCGACGTGCTGAGTGGTGGTATGATGACCGGGCCCCGTGTTCAGCCCATCGCTGCGTCAATGGCATACATTGAGCAGGCGTATAAAGTGGTCGAAGAGCATACGGGTGTGCGGTTTGGTGAGGCTTATCTGGACAATATTTTGCAGCCTGGCACTTACTTGTCCGACTCAGAGAAACCGGGCATGGCAATGACGCTTTTTAAAGCCCTGCAAACCGGCCGACAACTGGAGTTTGCCGGAACACTGCAAAAAGCGCTTTACCACGACGGTATCGATCTGAACATTGATACAAATTATGGCCCGCTGGTTGAACCGTTTGGCGTAGACCCCGATGAGTTCGTAGCCCATATTACGGATCAGGCCATTAAAGAACAGACCTGGGGTGAATTCAACCTGGTGGCGCAATATGGTATTAATGGATTTCCTTCTGTTATTTTTGACACCGGTAACAAACTGTACCTTATTGCGCGCGGCTACGTGCCCTACGAACGACTGGAAGCGGCTGTTGAGCAGATAACGACGACCTGACAGGTCAAGGCTTCGCTGACGATGGTTGTTTGTCTAAATAGCTGCAATCGATTGCAACATATACTTTTATTTAGCTAATATTGCCTTTGTACAATTTGTGGACGTATCCTCGTATGATTGGAAAGATCAATTACATCGTTCCGGCGCTGGGTTTAACCCTCCTCGGAACTGTTTCCGGCTTTGGGCAGCAACGCGCCGAAACTGCTCCTAAACTCTTATCAAAGCCACTAGTCAGTCACATCTACACGGCCGACCCCTCGGCGCATGTTTTCAACGGTAGGATCTACATCTACCCATCTCACGACTATGAAGCTGGGGTACCGGAAGATGATCTGGGCAGTCACTTTGCCATGCGCGATTACCACGTGTTGTCGATGGACCGCATAAATGGAAAAGTCACGGACCATGGCGTTGCCCTGGATATTAAGAATATACCCTGGGCTGGCAAGCAGTTATGGGCCCCTGATGCCGCTTATAAGAACGGTACGTATTATCTATATTTCCCCGTCAAGGACAAACAGGGCGTATTTCGCATCGGCGTGGCAACCAGCAAATCGCCAACCGGGCCGTTCAAGGCCGAATCAGCCCCGATGAAAGGAAGTCTAAGCATTGATCCGGCTGTATTTACCGATACTGACGGACAAACGTACATGTATATTGGGGGAATCTGGGGTGGACAGCTCCAGCGCTGGAGAAGTGGTCAGTATAATCCGAATGGGAAAGAACCAGCCACCAATGAACCCGCCCTGGGACCTAAAGTAGCCCGTCTGAGCAAAAACATGCTGCAATTCGATGAGCCCGTAAAAGAGATCAAGATTCTTGATAAAGCAGGTAAGCCACTGCTGGCTGGCGACAATAAACGCCGTTTCTTTGAAGGTGGCTGGATGCATAAATACAAAGACAAATACTATTTCTCATACTCCACCGGTGATACGCACTTTTTGGCGTATGCAACCGGTACGTCGCCTTACGGACCGTTTACGTACCAGGGCGTTATTCTGACGCCGGTGCAGGGCTGGACGACGCACCATTCCATCATCGAGTTCAATGGAAAGTGGTATCTGTTCTATCATGATACTGAACTGTCGGGGAAGACGCACCTGCGTAACGTCAAAGTGACCGAACTAACGCGGAAACCGGATGGCTCCTTTGTAACTATTAACTATCCAGCCAAATAGTGCGTAACCCAACGAATTAATTAATCAACCTGAATACCATGTCAGACATCAAGCTTACCCTGGGCCAGAAGACCTACTTCCCCTTTGTCGACAAGCCCATCGCCTTCGAGGGACGTGACTCCGACAACCCTCTCGCCTTTAAGTTCTACCAGGCCGACCGAACCATCCTGGGCAGGCCCATGAAGGACCTCTTCCGATTCGCCGTCGCCTACTGGCACTCCTTCTGCGGCACCGGCAACGACCCCTTCGGACCCGGCACCAAGCACTCCCCCTGGGATGAGCTGGCCACCTCCGATCCCCTGGCGGCCGCCCACCACAAGATGGATGCTGCCTTCGAGTTCATCACCAAGATGGGCATCGAGTTCTACTGCTTCCATGATGTCGATGTCGCCCCTGAAGGCCATTCCAATGCCGACTTCGAGCGCAACTTCCGCGCCATCGTCGACTACGCCAAGCAGAAGCAGGCCGCCAGTGGCGTCAAGCTGCTGTGGGGCACGGCCAACCTCTTTTCGCATGAGCGCTACATGAACGGAGCCTCGACCAACCCCGACTTCCACGTGCTGGCCCACGGGGGCTGGCAGGTCAAGAACGCCATCGATGCCACCATCGAGCTGGGCGGCTCAGGCTACACCTTCTGGGGAGGGCGGGAAGGCTACATGTCGCTGTTGAACACCAACATGAAGCGGGAGACCGAGCACCTGGGGCGCTTTTTGCAGATGGCCCGGGACTACGCCCGCCAGCAGGGCTTTCAGGGGGCCTTCTACATCGAGCCCAAGCCCATGGAGCCCTCCAAGCACCAGTACGACTTTGATGCGGCCACGGTGGTGGGCTTTCTCAACCGGCATGGGTTGCAGGATGACTTTGAGCTGAACATCGAGACCAACCACGCCACGCTGGCCAACCACACCTTTGCCCATGAGCTGCAGGTAGCGGCCGATGCTAACATGCTGGGCTCGATTGATGCCAACCGGGGTGACTACCAGAACGGCTGGGACACGGATCAGTTCCCGATGGACCTTTATGAGCTGACCGAAGCGATGCTGGTGATTCTGGAAGCGGGCGGTCTGAAGTCGGGCGGGGTGAACTTTGATGCCAAGACGCGGAGGAACTCGACTGACCTGGAGGACTTGTTCATTGCCCACATTGGTGGGATGGACGCTTTTGCCAGGGCCGCGATCGTGGCGGAGGCCATTCTGGAGAAGTCGCCGTACCGGAAGCTGCGGTCGGATCGGTATGCGAGTTATGACAGTGGTGAGGGGGCCCGTTTTGAGCGGGGTGAGCTGACGCTGGCTGACCTGCGTGCGTATGCTATGGACAATGGCGAGCCCAAACAGATCAGCGGCAAGCAGGAGCTGTTTGAGACCATCATCAACCAGTATATCTGAGGAAGCAGATTACGAATAAGTGAATAAAACACCGATGCCCGGGCTGACCTTGAGACACAAAGGCTGGCGCGGGCATCGGTGGTTTAGTAGCTACTGCTTTTTAACGACGAGTGGCGAACCACCAGCTCAGAATGGAGGATAATTTTGTTGGTTGTCTGGATGTCAAGCAGCCCGTTCAGGTGGTTAATTAAACTCTGGGCCGCTACTTCGCCCATTTTTGCGCCGGGGTAATGGATGGTGGTCAGATCCGGCTCTACTACCTGCGACACGGGGTCATCGTTGAATCCTACTACGGCAATATCGTCGGGAACCGAAAAACCCAGCTTCTTTAACGTGATCAGGCAGCAGACCGCGCAGAAATCGTTGGTCACAAAAACGCCGTCCGGTCGCTCGGGCATGTTTTGAATACGCCTTGCTGCTTCGGTGCCGGCTTCCTGGCTGAGATCGGTAACCATCACGAGCGATTCGTCGTACGGCAGTCCATGCTGCCGCAACGCCTGCTGGTAACCAGCCAGCCGGTCGGCATATACGTTCCGCTTCAGGTTACCTGTCACATGCATAATCCGTCGGCAGCCCTGTTCAATCAGATGGGTTACCGCATCGTAGCCTGCTTTAACATTATCGATGACAATGCTGGTGCATTGCTTGTGTTCGATGACTCGGTCGAAAAACAGCAGCGGTATTCCTTTCTTGATAAAAGCCTCAAAGTGATCAATCTTGTCCGTGTCGTAAGCCACAGATACCAGCAGCCCATCAACGCGACTGTTGAACATGGTTTTCGCGTTGGCAATTTCCTTCTTAACCGACTCCAGCGATTGGCTGATGATCAGGTTATAGGAAGCCTCATTTGCCACTTTCTCCATGCCGGCCAGGACGGTAGACATGAAGTTACTATTCAGGCGGGGTACAATGACGCCAATTGTATTGGTTCGTTGCCGACGCAGGTTGCTGGCAAAGGTATTAGTGCGATAGCCCATCTGTCGGGCCATGGCGGTAATCAACGTTTTGGTATCGCTATTGATAGCCGGGTGGTCATTCAACGCCCGGCTGACCGTAGCAGGCGACAACTTGAGCCGTTTCGCAATATCATATATGGTTATCTCTTTTTCCATGGAGTTGTGAGCCGTCGTTTTGGAGCAAGGTATAGCACAAAAAATGCAATCGATTGATAGTACTTATTGAATGTACTTCCAAAGTACGTATTTATTTAAGCTATTCATGAAGTTCTATCTCTCTTTTCACAGAATGATTATGCCAGGCTCCTATAATTTGACTATTATCAATCAATTGTGATGCAATACGCTTAGTAGATCAGCCATGAAGAATAATGCTTCTGTCTAAAATGCGTGGCTCCTTGACTTAGTTCATCTTTATAAAATTGGCCTGAAAAGGCTTTTTTCATTAAAAAATGAAACGAAAATCTAAAATTTTTATGCAATCGATTGCAAAGCAGGAAAATTTGCAGGATTTTTAGACTCCAATCACGGGCGATGTTCATACAACAAGTTTGCCTGAACTCCTGATGCATTCATGCTACGGGTAAAAATTAACTAACCAATGCTGATCGATTAATTATGAAGATTTTACCTCAACAAACTCTAACTGCTTGGCCGGTCCGAATAACTGGATCTGCGAAGCAAATCGTATCCTTACTGTTTTTCTGCTTCTGTAGCGTGGTGGCGCACGCCCGGACGGCTCAGGTGAAAGGGGTAGTTCTTGACGAAACCAACCAACCGTTGCCAGGCGTCAGCATCCTTGTTAAGAATACCCAACGGGGTAGGCAGCCGATGCAGACGGCCGGTTCTCTATTGCCGCTGAACGGGGAAACACGCTGGTGCTGTCGCTGGTTAGCTATGCCAGCCAGGAGGTGACAATCGGTAATCTTGCCGAGGAGTTACGTGTACAGCTTACCCCGGCCAACAACCAGTTGAACGAAGATAACAAACCCGCCGAAGCGGCCGCGCTGATCAACGCCATCCGGCAGCGGGCCGCGTATCGGTCGACCAACACGGCCGCGCAGAACACAGCGGCAGCCGCAGCTCTGACCATCACGCCGGCGCAGGCCACGGTTGACTTCCTGCTTGATGAACGCACGCGTGAATTGTACGGCGAATACGTTCGCTGGCAGGAACTGGTTCGGACGCAGACGCTGAAGACCCGGCTGGAACGATACAACCCAACACCGGGCTTCCGGGATTTCCACGTGCTGCGGCTCATTCCGCAGTGGCAGATTGACCTGACGACCACTGGACCGAAGTTTCCGCAGAACCCGGGGTATTAACCGGCGCGCTGACGGAAACAGGGGCAAGAAAGTGCTTAATCATAGGTTTGTAGTGCGCACACTCCCTGACATTCGGCAGGGAGTGTGTTTTATCAATTCCGAGAACACAACGTCTTTAGCAGTATTCCGTAAACCGATTGCATATAATAGGGTAGAACCCAGAATCAACTTGCTTATTCACATAAAGTTCTAAACCCTAAATTCATTACAGATTGTATGAAGCTGGCATTCGTTACAGCAAGTTTACTCTGCCTGATTGGTAGCTTGACGGTATCGCTGGGACAACAGATTTCCCGCGATGAACTGATCGCAATGACGCCGGAATGGAAAGGTGAGCGCTATCCCGATGGTCGCCCGAAGGTGCCCGACTCAATCCTGAAGCGGATGAAACTCGTAACCCACGAGGAGGCCTGGGCTGTGCTCCGCAACGAGAACTTCAAATACCAGTACGCCGATGGCTGGAAAACCATCAATCCGGACAGTGTGCTGGTCGGCCGGGCCGTTACGGCAACGTTCATGCCCGGTCGGCCGGACGTTCACCGCTTTCTGGATAAGAAGGGCCACGAGAAAGATGGTCGTGTGAAGGCGCAGAACACCTGGCCGATCGCCTTGCTCACCAAAGGCGACGTGTACGTAGTGGATCAGTTCGGGATGCACGAAGATGGGCCGACCATCGGCGATAACCTCGGCAACGACATTTACACCAAAACCGGCAACGGTATTGTGTACGAGGGCGCTATTCGCGACATCGACGGACTGAAAGAACTAGGCGGGTTTACGTCCTTTTTTCGGTCGTATCACCCATCCCACCACCTCAATGATCCCGGTGGGGCGCTGAACACCACCCTGGTCAGTATCAACCATCCGACGCGAATCGGGAAGGTGATGGTGATGCCCGGTGATATCGTACTGGGTCGCGATGGGGGCGTAATCTTCATTCCGCCCCATCTGGCCGAGAAGGTGGTGAAAACATCTGAAATTGTCCGGTTGCGGGATATGTTCAGCCACCAGCGGCTGCGTGAGCAGAAATACACCTCCGGGCAAATCGATACCCGTTGGTCGCCCGAAATCGAGAAGGATTTCTCGCAGTGGCTCAATACGTATATCGATAAACTGCCCGTTCCGAAAGAGCAGATTCAGGAATTCTTAAAAACCCGTACCTGGTAAGTAAGCTACCTAAACCCTCCATAAAACCATGAAATCGACTACTTACCAGCCGGAAACCAAATCATTAGGCCGGCGTTCGTTTTTAACCAAAAGTGCCTTAGCCAGTGCGTTGGCGACTACCTCGATGTTGTCATTCGGCGAAGGGCTGGAAACGGCTCTTGATCGTACTCCGCAGTCGTCGGCACCGTCGGATCTGAAAATTACGGACATCAAATGCGGCTACATCCGGAATGGGCACAGCCTGTTTGTAAAAGTACACACCAACCAGGGCATTTGGGGTTGCGGTGAAGCCGTTGACGCCACGCCGGGTACGTACCACCTCGTGAAGATGATGGGCCAGCGGATTAAGGGGAAAAGCCCCCTGAATGTCAACCGGCTTTTTGAGGATGTCCGCAAGTCGGGCTTCTTTGAAGGAGCCCAGTCAGGCATATACATCGGGGTACTGTCGGCGGTCGAAACGGCCCTCTGGGATCTGGTCGGTAAAGCGCTTGGCTTACCGGTTTATCAGCTTCTGGGTGGGAAGTACCGCGATAAAATCCGGGTATACTGCGATACGGGAGCCTACCGCGAGACTGACACCAGCCCTGATTCATTTGGTAAAAGTGCCAAACGTGCCGTTGATATGGGCTTTACGGCCGTGAAGTTCGACATTGATGAACGTAACGACCCAAACAAATACGATGCCTACAACTGGACGGCCAGCCCCGGCGAGTTAGATCGGATGTACAACCAGATCGCGGCTGTACGGAAGGCTGTTGGACCAAAAATCGACATCTGCGTGGATATGCACGGCCGCTATGACGTAACGACTGGCCGACGCGTGGCGAAGATGATGGAGCCGCTGAACCTGATGTTTCTGGAAGAACCCATCCCGGCCGAGAATCCGGAAGCCTACCGGCAAATCCGCGAGAATACCAATACGCCGATCTGCGCGGGCGAGAACCACTACCTGGCGCATGGCTTCCGGCGGATGCTCGAAATCGGCGCGGTGGACATCATTATGCCGGATTTGCAGAAGGCCGGCGGACTGGGCGAAGGCCAGCGGATTGCCAACCTGGCTAGCCTATACTACGTACCATTTGCACCACACATGGTAGCATCGTACCTGGGGGCTATGGCGTCGAGCCACGTCTGTGCGTCGGTGCCAAACTTCATGATTCTGGAGTGGCAGATTTACTTCCACGAAGATCCGATGTTCAAAGAAATCGTGACGTTCGATGGGCCGATGGTGAAGGATGGCTTCATTCCGCTGTCTGAGAAGCCGGGCATCGGCGTCGAGATCAACGAAGAAGGAATGCGTAAATACGCGACCAAAGACGTGCCATTTTTTGTGTAAAACCTCTCCGGATCACCGGACCGCCGGATCGTCCTATCCCCCTATCTTTTGAAGGAGAGGGGCAGGGGCGGTCCGGCGATCCGGTGAGGTAAACGTTGAGAAATAACCCAAAGCGCATGAAATACGTACTGCTTTTATTGCTCATGATTGGAACAGGATCAGCGGCTACCTTCGCCATTGACCCTGATACCTACGTTTCCAGCCAGAAAGGTAAGGGGCGGTTCGTGTTGTCGGAGGGAGGGACGTCGGCACCGCTGGTCGTGAGCAACGTCGATTATGCAGGCGTAACGCGGGCCGTCAGAAATCTACAGGCCGACATTAAGCGGGTGACCAACGCCGAACCGACATTGGTCACGAGCCAACAGGCAGCCGGTAAGCAGATCGTACTGATTGGTACGATCGGAAAAAGCCCGCTGATCGACCAGTTGGTAAAAGCCCGCAAGCTTGACGTGTCAACCGTAGCGGGTAAGTGGGAAACGTTCCTCATTCAGACCGTCGAAAAACCACTGCCGGGCGTTGACCGGGCGCTGGTCATTGCCGGTAGCGACAAACGCGGTACGATCTACGGAATCTACGACCTCTCGGCGCAGATCGGAGTTTCGCCCTGGAACTGGTGGGCCGACGTACCGGTTGCGCAGCAAGCCAATTTGTACATATTACCTGGTCGACACACGCAGGGAACACCGGCGGTGAAGTATCGGGGCATTTTCATCAACGACGAAGCACCGGCCCTCTCGGGCTGGACAAAAGAGAAATTCGGGGGCTTCAACCACAAATTCTACGAACACGTTTTCGAGCTGATCCTGCGTCTGAAGGGCAATTACCTCTGGCCCGCTATGTGGGGGAATGCGTTCTACGACGATGACCCGCTGAACCCCAAACTAGCCGATGAATACGGTGTGGTCATTGGTACCTCGCACCACGAGCCGCTGATGCGGGCGCACGACGAGTGGCGACGCTACGGTAAAGACAAAGGTCCCTGGAATTACCAGAAAAACGACTCAACGTTACGTGTTTTCTGGAAAAGCAGTATTCAGCGGATGGGCACCAACGAAAGCATCGTCAGCATTGGCATGCGGGGCGACGGCGACGAGCCCATGAGCCGCGAAAGTAACATTGCACTGCTGGAACGTATCGTGGCCGATCAGCGGAAAATCATAACGGAAGTAACCGGTAAAGATGCATCAGCAACCCCTCAGCTCTGGGCGCTCTACAAGGAAGTGCAGGACTACTACGACAAAGGCATGCGCGTTCCCGACGACGTAACGCTGCTGCTCTGCGACGACAACTGGGGAAATATCCGAAAACTCCCGGCTATCAATGCGCCGAAGCGCAAAGGCGGGTACGGCATTTATTATCACTTCGATTACGTCGGTGGTCCGCGTAACTACAAGTGGTTGAACACCAATCCTATCGCCCGCACCTGGGAGCAGATGAATCTGGCATACCGGTACGGCGTCGACCAGATCTGGATCGTGAACGTAGGGGACATTAAGCCGATGGAATTTCCGATTGAGTTCTTTCTGGATTTTGCCTGGAACCCGGACAAATGGCCTGCCAACAAGCTGAGCGACTATACACGTCTGTGGGCTGAGAAGCAGTTTGGCAGCAAACACGCAGCTCGCATTGCCAACATCCTGACCAGATACACACAGTACAACGCCCGCCGGAAGCCGGAGCTGCTGTCGCCCGATACGTACAGCCTGACCAACTATCGGGAAGCTGAAACGATCGTGGCTGACTACAACCAGTTACTGGCCGAGGCTGAGTCGATTGCCAGGGAACTGCCGGCTACGTATCAGGACGCTTTTTTTCAGTTGGTACTCCATCCCGTAAAAGCCTGCGCCAACCTGAATGAACTGTACGTAACAACGGCCAAAAACCGGCTGTACGCCAGGCAGGGTCGGGCTGCGACCAACGATCTGGCCGAACGCGTGAAGCAGTTGTTCGAGAAGGACGCGCAGATTACCCGCTTCTACAACGATACGCTGGCCAGTGGCAAATGGAGCCATATGATGGACCAGACGCACATCGGCTACACGTACTGGCAGCAACCGGAGAAGAACGCCATGCCAAAGGTGGAAACGATCACGGTGCCCGCTGCGGCCGACATGGGGGTGGCCGTAGATGGTTCTGAAACATGGTTTCCGGGCATCAAAGACGAATTGGCGTTGCCCATGTTTAGTGTCTACCAGCGACCAACGTATTACATCGACCTGTTCAATCGGGGGGAGGGGGCCTTCACTTACACGGCTGAAGCCGGTGCTCCCTGGCTGAAACTAACCACACCCACCGGAACGATCGATAAAGAGCAGCGACTCTGGGTGAGCGTCGACTGGGCGAAGGCACCAACGGGTACGAACAAAGCTCCCATTACGATAACTGGCCCCAATGGCAGTCGGGCGGTGATTCAGGTAACCGTCAGCAACCCTGCATCACCAAAGCCCGGCGATGGAAACGGATTTGTGGAAAGCAACGGCTACGTAGCTATGGATGCCGGGCATTACAGCCGTGCTGTCGAAACCGCAGCCATCAAATGGCAGCGAATCCCGGATATTGGCCGAACGGGGGATGGTATAATGGTGTCACCCGTTACGGCGCCGAGTCAGGAAAAACCGGCTGGTGATTCTCCCCGACTGGAGTACCGCGTGTACGTAGCCGATAGCGGAACGGTTCAGGTGCAGACGTATCTGTCGCCGACACTTAACTTCAACGACAACAAAGGACTGCGGTACGCGATCTCCTTCGACGACGAAGCACCCCAGATCATCAACATCCACGCGAACGAAACGAACCGTGTCTGGGAACAATCGGTGGCTAACAACATCCGCGTGCTGACATCCCGGCATTCGCTCAGCAAACCCGGCGAACACGTATTGAAGTTCTGGATGGTTGATCCGGCGGTGGTTGTGCAAAAGCTTGTCATCGACCGGGGTGGCGTTAAACCAAGTTACCTCGGTCCGCCCGAACGGTTTCACTCGCCATCGCTGAGCGACCTGAGCAAGCCTTACACAAACTGACCCTTAATCCCTGACCATCATGCGTACAACTGCACTCATTTATGGTTTAATGCTGGCCGTACCGGTTGTTGGCTTGGCGCAGTTTGGTCCCCGGACGCCCGAACAGGACAGCCTGTTTGCCCGGCAGCAGCGCAAAACACAGGCCGACCACCGCGCCATGATGGCCGCCCTGAACATCAAAGAATTGCGGCCGGGGCCGTCGGGGAATCCGCAGGCACCAAACGCAGCCAATGTCGACGAAAGCAAGGCGACAACTTATACGTCACTACCCGATCCGCTGACACTGAAAAACGGTAAAAAGGTTACTACGGCCAAAGAATGGTGGCAGAAACGGCGGCCCGAAATCGTAGAAGACTTTGACCGGGAGGTGTACGGACGTATGCCGGCCAACACGCCAAAAGTCACGTGGGAGGTGGTCAGTTCGAAAGATACCGTCAATGGCAGCTACCCAATCAAGCTAAAGCAACTGCTCGGCCACGTCGATAATTCGGTGTATCCGGCCATCAAGGTCGATATTGAACTCACCCTGGCAACCCCCGCTAATGCGACCGGCCCGGTGCCCGTCATGATGAGTTACGGCTTCCGGTTCCCGGCCGGTTTTCGGCCCCCGCAGCCACCGTCGTCCACTACGGCCCCGGCAGCACTCACCTGGCAGCAGCAACTGCTGGACAAAGGCTGGGGGTATGCCGTGATTTACCCCACCACTTACCAGGCCGACAACGGCGCCGGTTTGACCGAAGGAATTATTGGCTTAGTCAACAAAGGCCAGCCCCGTAAACCCGACGACTGGGGGGCACTGCGAGCCTGGGCCTGGGGTGCCAGCCGTGCCCTGGATTATTTCGAAACCGACAAGGCCGTTGACGCCAGACAGGTCGGCATTGAGGGCCTGTCGCGCTACGGGAAAGCGGCTGCGGTGACGATGGCCTACGAACCACGTATCGCCATTGGCTTTATTGGCTCATCCGGCGAGGGGGGCGTTAAAATTCACCGGCGCACTTTTGGCGAGCAGGTCGAGAACGTAGCGTCGTCGGCCGAATACCACTGGATGGCCGGTAATTTTATCAAATACGCCGGGCCGTTGACACCGAATGATCTGCCCGTTGACGCGCATGAACTGGTAGCGCTTTGCGCTCCACGTCCGGTATTTATCAGTTCAGGGTCGCCCAAAGTAGAAGGGCAGTGGGTCGATGCAAAGGGCATGTTTCTGGGGGGCGCGTATGCCGGCCCGGTTTACGAACTGCTCGGCAAAAAAGGACTCGGAACGATGGAGTTTCCGCCCATTGAAACGGCGCTCATCGGCGGGGACATTGCGTTCCGGCAGCACAGTGGCGGCCATACGACCGGCCCTAACTGGCCGACCTTCCTGCAATTTGCGGATCGGTACATGCGGGTAAAGGGCGAAACCGCCAAACGGGGCAGTAAGTGACGGAAAGACACGACAAATCAGTTGACATGCAAACCATTGACATAGAGTATAATCCGTCGGCCAGCGATAATTTTCTGAACGAAAACTTCGTACTAGACAGCGAAACCGCCCGTTATCTATACGTTGAGTTCGTACAGAATTTGCCTATTGTAGATTACCACAACCACTTGCCACCCGATGAGGTCGCGATGGACAAACGTTACGTCGACATGACGGAGTTGTGGCTCAAAGGTGACCACTACAAATGGCGGGCTATGCGGGCAAACGGCATCCCGGAGCGGTTGATTACGGGCGACGCCAGCAACGCTGAGAAGTTTCGGGCCTGGGCGCAGACCGTTCCTTATACCATGCGCAATCCGCTGTACCACTGGACGCACATGGAGCTAAAAAAGCCGTTTGGTATCAATCAATTGCTGAACGAAACGAGCAGTCAGGACATCTATGCCCAATGCAATGAACAGCTACAGAACCAATGGTCGGCTCGTTCGCTGCTTCAGTATCATAACGTCAAAGTAGTCTGCACCACCGACGAGCCCACCGACGATCTGCGGTATCACCAGCAGTTTGCCACCTATAAGGGCGATCTGAAGATGCTGCCTACCTTCCGGCCCGACGCGCTGTTCCCGGTCGCTACGACGCAATGGCGCGAGCGGGTCGAGCAGCTGTCGACCATCAGCGGTATCGCCATCACCGATCTGGATTCGTTCGTGCAGGCGCTAGGCCAGCGGGTTCAGTTCTTCCATGACACCGGTTGCCGGGCTGCCGACCACGGATTGGCCCAGATGCCTCCCGTCGTTGATCGGACAACCGAACTGGACAGTGCTTTTAAACAGTTGCTGGCCGGTCAGTTGACTATTGACCCGACGCAGTTGGAGCAACTAACCGGCTACGTACTGCTCGAACTGTGCCGGATGTATCACCAGCACGGGTGGGTGCAGCAGTTTCACCTCGGTGCCTTGCGGCAGGTCAACACGCGGATTACCCGGCAACTCGGCATCAACGTAGGCGTCGACTCGATGGGCGATTTACCCCAGGCCAACCGCCTGGCGCTTTTCCTGGACGCGCTGGATAAAACCGACCAGCTTGCCAAAACGGTGCTGTATAACCTGAATCCGGCTGATAACGATGTCTTCGCTACGATGACGGGCAATTTTCAGGATGGGAGCGTAGCCGGCAAGATCCAGTGGGGCTCGGCCTGGTGGTTCCTCGATCAGAAAGATGGTATGGAAAACCAGCTTAACATTTTGTCTAATATGGGATTGCTGAGCCGGTTTATCGGCATGGTGACCGACTCCCGGAGCTTTCTGTCGTTTTCCCGTCACGAGTATTTTCGGCGAATTCTGTGCCGTCTCATCGGTAGGGATGTAGAAAACGGTCTTTTACCTAAAGACCTCAATTGGCTGGGGCAATTGGCAGCCAACATCGCTTACCATAACGTCACTAATTACTTTGATTGGGAAAACTAACTCCTCGCCGAACGGTACTGCACCCCACGGCACGGTCACGGGCGGAAGCCAGGCTTCCGGCATTGGCCAAACAAGCGGCATGAGTAATTACCGGTGGTTCATCGTGGCTCTCCTGTTTTTTGCTACGACGATCAATTACCTTGATCGGCAGGTAATCAGCCTGCTGAAACCAATTCTGGAAAAAGAATTTAGCTGGACCGAATCCGACTACGCCAACATTGTGACGGTATTCACTTTTTTCTACGGCGGCAGTACGCTGTTCGTAGGCTACCTGATCGATAAGATTGGTACGAAAATCGGCTATATCGGGGCCATTTTCGTATGGAGCCTGGCCGCTATGGGGCACGCGCTGGCGGGCGGTACGTTTGGGTTCATGGTGGCGCGGGCGCTGCTGGGCTTTGGCGAAGCGGGGAACTTTCCGGCGTCGATCAAGACGGTTGCCGAGTGGTTCCCGAAGAAAGAACGGGCGCTGGCCGTTGGTATCTTCAATTCGGGTGCCAACATTGGTGCCGTAGCGGCTCCGGCCGTGGTACCCTGGCTGGCGCTGATTGGCGGCTGGCAAATGGCCTTTATTGTAACGGGCGCACTAGGCTTCATCTGGATCATTGCCTGGTGGATTTACTACGAAGTGCCTGCCCGTCATCGGCGGGTTAGCCCTTCCGAACTGGCCTACATTACGTCTGATGCCGCATCAACAGACATCATTGCCGAAGATGAAACCTCTACGCGCTACCCAATTTTTGCCAATAAAGCCATTTGGGGGTTCATGGGTGGCAAACTCCTGACCGACCCGATCTGGTGGTTCTTTCTGTTCTGGTTGCCGTCGTACCTGGCCAACATCTATAACCTTGACCTGAAAAAGCTGGGTGCCCCGTTGATGATCATCTACCTGGCCGCGACTATCGGTAGTGTTGGAGGTGGTTGGCTGTCGTCGCGCCTGATTCACATCGGCTGGCAACCGACGCGGGCCCGGCAGGTCGCCATGGCGTTGTTTGCGCTGTGCGTTACACCGGTCATGCTGATCAGCCAGATGGGTAGTATGTGGCCCGTAATTGCCATTTTGTCCCTGGCCGTAGCTGCTCACCAGGCGTGGTCGGCAAACATCTTTACCGTAGCTGCCGACCAGTTTCCCAAGCAGGTGCTGAGCCGGGTCGTGGGGCTGGGTACGATGGCCGGTACGCTCGGCGGGGTCATCTTCCCTATCATCGTCGGGCGGATTCTTGACCACTACAAAGCGCTCAACCAATTATCGGAAGGGTACTACATTCTGTTTTACGTGGCCGGACTGGCCTATCTGGTGGCCTGGGGTCTGCTGTACGCCTTCGTCTTCCGTCATGCCGCTAAACGTAATGAATCCACGTAGCATCTATCTATAACCCCCATATTCGCTCTACTTCATGAATCTTGAATTCAGTTTTCTTGATTACGCTATCATCGGAGCTTACTTCCTGATTGTCTTTGCCATCGGCTTCTATTTCGCTCGTCAGGAGCGTTCATCCACCGAGTATTTTCTGGCCGGGCGGCATGTCGGCTGGTTTGCGGTAGGGGCGTCGTTGTTTGCTTCCAACATCTCCACCGAGCACTTCATTGGTCTGTCGGGAACGGGCTACGTGTCAGGTCTGGCAACGGGTAACTTCGAATGGTCGGCCAGTATTTGTCTGCTGATTCTGGGTTGGGTGTTTGTGCCGTTTTACCTGAAATCGGGCGTATTCACCATGCCGGAGTTTCTGGAACGGCGCTACTCGTCTGCCAGCCGCTGGTACCTGAGCTCGGTGTCAATTATCGCCTACATCCTGACCAAAATATCGGTGCATCTGTTCGCAGCCGGTATTTTATTGAAGCAGGTCATGGGCTGGGACATCTACACATCGTCTATCCTGCTGGTAGTCGTGACGGGCATCTACACCATTGCCGGTGGCATGAGTGCCGTAATCTACACGGAATTGATTCAAACGTTCATTTTGCTGGTTGGAGCTATCGCGCTGACCTGGATTGGGCTGGACAAAGTTGGTGGCTGGAGCGAACTGGTCGCTAACGTACCGGAAGGCCACTTCGAGATGTTCAAGCCCATGAGCGATCCGGAATTTCCATGGACTGGGGTAATCATTGCGCCCTATATCGTGGGGATCTGGTACTGGTGCACGGACCAGAGTATTGTGCAACGCGTTCTGGCCGCCAAGAATATTGACCACGCCAAATCCGGTACGGTGATGGCGGGCTTCCTGAAAATTCTGCCGGTGTTTATCCTGGTGTTGCCGGGCCTGATTGCCTACGCGCTGCAACAGAAAGGGTTGCTCCTGCCCGGTCAGAAAATCAGCCCGAACGACGTGTATCCGGTCATGGTGAAAACCCTGCTGCCGTCGGGTTTCCGGGGGCTGGTGGTGGCGTCGTTGCTGGCGGCACTGATGGCGTCGCTGGCGGCCGTATTCAATAGTGCCTCCACGCTGATGACTATCGACGTGTACCAGAAGTTCCGGCCGGAAGCGTCGGAGAAAAGCCTGGTAAACTTCGGCCGAATCTCAACGGTCGTGCTTGTGGCGGTGAGCCTGCTCTGGGTGCCGCTGGTATCGGTACTGTCGGATCAGTTGTACGTCTATCTGCAAAGTGTGCAGGGCTACATCAGTCCGCCGATTGCCTGTGTGTTTCTGGTTGGGCTTCTCTGGCCACGGGCTAATGCGAAAGGGGCTGCCGTGGTGTTGTGGACGGGCTTTGTGCTGGGGCTGCTTCGGTTCGTGCTGGAGGTGATTCACAAATCGTCGCCGTTCACAAACCCTTTCCTGCGGACGCTGATCGAGATGAACTTCATGCACTTTGCCATTCTGTTGTTCATCATTTCCATCCTGCTGCTGATTATCGTCAGTCTGGCGACCGAACGCCCGACGCAGGAAAAGCTCGACGGCATGACGTTCGCGTACGCCCGCAATGTTGACCTGAACGAAGATTATAAAATTGAACGACCAGCACACCGCCGACAGAATCTGGTCGCATCGGCCATTCTGGGGGTGATGCTGCTGGTCTTGTGGATTGTGTTTTTCTAAGAATATGAGTATGCTACAAACGATGCGTTGGTTTGGTCCAAACGATCCGGTTTCGCTGATGGACATTCGGCAGGCGGGTTGTTCGGGCGTTGTAACCGCGCTGCATCAGCTTCCGGTCGGCGAAGTCTGGTCGGTGGAGGAGATTGAAAAACGGAAACAGCTCGTCGAGGCTGACAACGACCGCTACTCACCCCTGTGCTGGTCGGTGGTGGAAAGTCTGCCCGTACACGAAGCCATCAAGAAGGGGCAACCGGAGCGGGCCGTCTACATCGAGAATTACAAGCAGTCGATTCGGAACCTCGCAGCCTGCGGCATCCGAACGGTTTGCTACAACTTCATGCCGGTGCTGGACTGGTCGCGGACGAATCTTACGTATGAGATGCCCGACGGTTCGCGGGCACTGCGGTTCGTTTGGGAGGACTTTGCCGTATTCGATCTGTACATCCTGAAACGGCCCGGCGCAGAAGCAGATTACGAACCGGAAATCATTGAATCGGCCCGCGAGAAATTTGCGCAGATGACGCCCGAACGGGTGCTGGAACTGTCGGCCATTGTGTTGCTTGGCTTGCCAGGGTCGGAAGAAAGCTTCACAATGGATACGTTTCAGGACCTGCTGAACGAGTATGCCTACATTGGCGATGCTGAACTCCGTGAGAATCTGTACTTCTTCATTCAGGAGGTGGCACCAGTGGCCCAGGAAGTCGGTGTCAATCTCTGCATCCACCCCGACGACCCCCCGCGGCCGTTGCTGGGATTGCCGCGAGTCGTGAGTACTGAAGCCGATCTGGCGCAGCTCATGGCGGCCTGCGACGTAACGGCCAACGGTATTACGTTCTGTACGGGTTCGTTAGGCGTTCGGGCGGACAATGATCTGCCGGGCATGATTCAGCGGTTTGGCGAACGTATTCACTTCATCCATTTACGGACCACCAAGCGGGAGGAAGACCCCCGTAACTTCCACGAAGCCGACCATCTGGCCGGTGATGTGGACATGTATGCCGTTGTGAAAGCGCTGGTAATGGAGCAGCATCGGCGGGTGCGGATTGGGGTAGGGGAAACGTCGATTCCCATGCGTCCCGACCACGGCCACCAGATGCTCGACGATTTGCACAAGAAAACGTATCCCGGTTACTCGGCCATTGGTCGTCTGCGCGGACTGGCCGAACTACGCGGATTGGAACTGGGAATTACGCGGGCGCTGGAGGAAATGACCTCACCCCCAGCCCCTCTCCTTCAGAAGGAGAGGGGAGGTGGAAATGGCCAGCTTTCGGTCGCTCAATCAGTCAGGTAGCAAAAACTTATAAAAGAGAGCAACAATCATCTTACCCCTCTCATTAAGAGGGAGAGATGGAAATGGCCACTTTTGAGCACTCAATCAGTCAGATAGTCAAAAGTTAGTAAAAACAGGATAACGAGTTCATCTTGCTCCCCTCTCCTTTTGAAGGAGAGGGGCTGGGGGTGAGGTCAACACATATATGAACCGATTGCTTATCTGTTTTTTATTAGTTGTTGCCCAACTAACCTATGCCGACGACGGCTACCGGTTGTGGCTGAAGTACGACCCGATTGCTAATACGTCGCAACGGGATGCCTACTCCAGGTCGGCGCAGTTTATCGCGGCCAACAAAACCTCGCCGATTATAAAATCCGCTACCGACGAGTTGCAGATGGGTTTGCAGGGATTACTGGGAAAATCGGTACCGGTGTTGACTGGAGCTGGAAACCGAACCGGTGGGATTTTGCTGGAAGTTACAGCCAATACGCCGGAAATAAACGAGGAAGGCTACCGGATTGCGAAACGGCAGAACAACATCGTGATTTCGGCTAAAACTGATGCGGGTGTGCTGTATGGAGCGTTTGCACTGCTACGTCACCTGCAAACCGGCCAGCCCATTGAGCAACTTACGTTGGCAAGCAGTCCCAAGGTAAAGCTCCGGATGCTCAACCACTGGGATAATCCGAACGGCACCATCGAACGGGGTTACGCGGGTGGGTCGCTCTGGAAGTGGTACGAGCTACCCGAAACCATTGATCCCCGCTACAAGGACTACGCCCGGGCCAATGCGTCGCTGGGCATCAACGGCACTGTTGTTAACAACGTCAACGCCAGCCCGCGTCTACTGACGGGCGAGTACCTGCAAAAGGTGGCTGCTCTGGCTGATGTGTTCCGGCCGTATGGAATCAAGGTGTATCTGTCTGTTTATTTCGCGGCACCCAAAACACTGGGCGACCGAACGCGGCCCGGCCTAAAAACCTCCGATCCGCTTGATCCGCAGGTGCGGCAGTGGTGGGCCGATAAGACAAAGGAAATTCACCAATACATACCCGATTTCGGCGGCTTTCTGGTAAAAGCCAACTCAGAGGGGGAGCCCGGTCCCCAGGACTACGGCCGTACCCACGCCGACGGAGCCAACATGCTGGCCGAAGCCATGAAACCGTACAACGGCGTCGTGATCTGGCGGGCATTCGTCTACAAAGCGGATCCGAAAGCTGACCGGTTTAAAGCGGCCTACGAAGAGTTTACTCCCCTCGATGGTCAGTTTGATCCGAAGGTGATTGTGCAGGTAAAAAATGGCCC
Source organism: Fibrisoma limi BUZ 3 (assembly GCF_000296815.2). Taxonomy (GTDB): domain Bacteria; phylum Bacteroidota; class Bacteroidia; order Cytophagales; family Spirosomataceae; genus Fibrisoma; species Fibrisoma limi. The sequence goes on along the minus strand of NZ_CAIT01000007.1, from coordinate 587,197 downwards.
GATTGATTTCCAGCCCCGCGAACCGTTTTCCCCGTTGTTCGGCAACATGCCTAAAACTCCGCTGGGTATAGAGTTTCAATTGACGCAGGAATACCTTGGGTTTGCCACGCACCTGGTCTACGAAGCTCCCCTGTTTAAGGAATGCCTGGACGCTGATACGTATGTGAAGGGGAAAGGGTCCACCGTTGCGAAGGTGGTAGACGGTAGTTTGCATGGCTATACACACACGCTCATGGCGGGGGTTGCCAACACCGGCTCCGACCGCAACTGGACAGGGCACCCGATGGCACAGTCGAACTGGTATGCGTTCGGACGGCTAGCCTGGGACCATACGCTCACCTCGGAAGTGATCGCCGATGAGTGGGTGAAGATGACGCTGACGCGGGAGCCGACGGCCGTGAAACGTATCACGAATCTGCTGCTGAAGTCGCGCGACATTTACGTCGACTATAACACGCCGATGGGGCTGTCACGGCCGTGGGCAGGTGTTCACTTCGCTCCTGAGCCCTGGCAAAGCAAAAGCCCCCGGCCGGATTGGACGGCGGTGTATTACCACCGTGCCGACTCGATTGGTATAGGTTTCGACCGAACAGCCAGCGGCAGCAACGCCCTGGCACAGTATCAACCCGAGGTACGTCAGCAATGGGCTAATCCGGAGACTTGTCCGCTGCCGTATCTGCTTTGGTTTCATCACGTACCCTGGACCAAAAAGCTGTCGACGGGCCGCTCGCTCTGGGATGAACTTTGTACGCGCTTCTACACCGGAGCCGATTCGGTGCGGTGGATGCAGCAGGAATGGACGCAGGTTAAACCTGCCATTGACCCGGTCTTTCATGCCGACGTAGCCGGGCGGCTGGCGACGCAGCAACGGGAAGCCATCTGGTGGCGCGATGCCTGGGTACTATACTTACAGGAATACGCTCGGCAACCGATTCCGGCCCCCTTTAAAAAGCCGGACCGTACGCTGGAAGATGTGAAGCAACTGGTCAATATCTACCTGATGCGGTAGTAGGTATTGACGGCTAAAAACTTATACATATAATCCTAAACCCAAAAGCCATGAACAAAGTAGACGAATCAGCCGTGTCGAGACGAAATTTTCTGAAGACGAGCGCCCTGACTACGGCAGTCATCAGCGGTTTTCCTACGATTGTACCGGCATCGGTGTTTGGTAAACATGCACCGAGTAATCGGATTAACGTCGGCGCGATTGGTACTGGTCGTATCTCACGGGGGCATGATATGCCGGGTGTCTGGCAATACGATAACGCCCTGATCATGGCCGTATGCGACGTGGACAGCAAACGGGCCGAGGATGCCAAAAAGCTGGTAAATGGCTATTATTCAAAAAAGACAGGGAAGGAGTACGACGGAGTTAGTGTTTATACCGACTACCGCGAACTACTCAATAACAAAGATATAGACGCGGTATTGATCAGTACACCCGACCACTGGCATGCGCCCATCGTGATTGACGCGGTACGGGCTAAGAAGGACGTGTACATGCAGAAGCCGGCGTCGCTCACGATCTCCGAAGGTCGGATGATGGCCGATGCCGTCAAGCAGTCCGGCCGGATCGTACAGGTCGGTAGTCAGCAGCGGTCGTCGGAGCAGTTCCGCTATGCCGCTGAGCTGGTGCGTAACGGTCGAATCGGGCAGCTTAAAACAGTGTACGTTGGCTTACCCGGCGATCCGTCTGGCGATGAAGAGACCGAAATGCCCGTGCCGAAGAACCTGAATTATGATATGTGGCTGGGCACGACGCCGGAGGTGTACTACACCGAAAAGCGGGTGCACCCGCAGGTAGGCTATGATCGGCCCGGCTGGTTACGTTGCGAACAGTTCGGCGCAGGCATGATCACCGGCTGGGGGTCGCACCACATCGACTGCGCCCACTGGGCCATGAATACCGAATATACCGGCCCGGTTGAAATCTGGGGCAAAGCCGATTTTCCGAAAAGTGGTCTGTGGGATGTGCACGGCATCTTTCGTACGGAAGCCCTGTACGAAAACGGCGTTCGAATGATCGTCAGCAACGAACTACCCAACGGCATCAAGTTCGAGGGTACTGACGGCTGGATCTTCGTATCGCGTGGCGATGCATCCGTTACGGCCAGCGACCCAATCGCCAAGCAGAACGCAGCCAAGAAGCTGGATGCCAGCGACGCCAAACTGCTAACGTCGGTTATTGGTCCGAACGAAACGCATTTGCCGGTCAGCAAAGAGCACCACGGCAACTGGCTGGAGAGCGTCATCAGCCGGAAAGAACCGATTGCACCGGCTGAGATTGGCCACCGGTCATGTACGGCCTGTCTGCTGCACCACGCGGCTATGAAGCTAAACCGTAAGCTGTACTGGAATCCCAAAACCGAACAGTTCAAGAACGACCCGGAGGCTAACAAGCTATTGTCGCGCCCCCAGCGGAAGGAGTACGCCATTAAGATGTACGCCAGCAACAAAGGGCGGTAGTGAGTGCTGGCCTACGGTCTGTTGTTAATAAGGCTGTAGGCCCGTTCTGTTAATGGAACCGTTGGTGTGCGTCCCAATCTAAACCGCCATAGGTGCGACCTAATATTGGTGATACACAAAGGCCACCCCTACGGCGCTTATGGAATAGAACGGGTAACTTTTTTCTATTGACAAGCCGCCCCGTTAGGGTTTTGGGTTTGCTCAAACTGTGCTCAATAATTGACTCAAAAAATGAAGGTTTTTGCTACTGTTCACCGCTGTTTTTTGCCCATGCTCATGGTTGCAGCTACCTCTGCTTCAGCGCAGGATGCTCAAAAGAAAGCCGCGTTTCAACTGGTTACGTTAGATCCCGGCCACTTTCATGCGGCTCTGGTGCAGAAAAGTATGTACCCGGAGGTAAGCCCGGTAGTACATGTGTATGCCCCGGCTGGCCCCGATGTCAAACTGCATCTGGATCGGATTCAGTCGTATAACAAACGACCCGAAAACCCGACGCGCTGGGATGAGAAGGTGTACACTGGCAATGATTACCTCGAAAAGATGCTGGCGGAAAAAAAGGGGAACGTTGTGGTGATTGCCGGGAATAACCAAAAGAAAACGGAGTACATTAAAAAAGCGGTCGACGCGGGCTTTAACGTACTGGCTGACAAACCTATGGTGATCGATGCCCGGAATTTCGACCAGCTAAAAGACGCGTTTGCCGCTGCGGCCAAAAAGAACGTACTGCTGTACGACATCATGACTGAGCGCTTCGAAATCACGACGATGTTGCAGCGGGAGTTCTCCAGGCTGCCAACTGTCTTCGGTACGCTCGAAAAGGGTACGCCCGACAACCCGGCTGTTACGAAAGAAAGCGTTCATCACTTCTACAAGTACGTATCGGGTAGCGTGCTTCAGCGGCCGGCCTGGTTCATGGACGTAGCGCAGCAGGGCGAAGGTATCGTCGACGTCACGACCCACCTGGTTGACCTCGTGCAGTGGGAATGCTTCCCGAATCAGGTGATTGACTACAAAAAAGACATTCGCCTGAATACGGCCCGCCGGTGGACAACCGATATGACCCGTAGCCAGTTTCAGACGATCACCAATCAGCCTACTTTCCCGGCGTATCTGAAGAAGGATGTGGTCAATGATACCCTACTAAAAGTGTACAGCAACGGAGAGATTAACTATCAGCTTCGCGGTGTTCACGCCAAAGTATCCGTTACCTGGGCCTTCAAAGCACCGGAGGGCGCTGGCGATACGCATTACTCCATCATGCGCGGGACAAAAGCGAACCTGATCATCCGGCAGGGCGCAGAGCAGCAGTACAAGCCGACGCTGTACATCGAACCCGTTGCTGAAAATGCAGCTCTTGAATCCAGTCTGACAGCCGCCATGAAAACCGTTCAGCAACAGTTTCCTGGTGTTGAGTTGAAAAAGCTGAAAACCGGCTGGGAAGTGGTCATTCCTGAAAAGTATAAGGAAGGTCACGAAGCGCATTTTGGTCGCGTAACCGAGAATTACCTAAGCTATCTGAAAGCTGGCAAACTGCCCGAGTGGGAAGTGCCCAACATGATCGCCAAGTATTACACCACGACCCAGGCGCTGGAGATGGCCAAGTCAACCAAAGAGCGAATGAGTGAAAGAGCGAAAGAGTGAATTAGGTTCTTGGGTTGTAGTGGAGTTGGTTCGTTATTTGGCTCACCTACTCCGCTTCGGTAAATTGATTCGCTCTTTCGCTCTTTGACTCTTTCGCTCATTCACTCTTTAAACAATGAACGACTCACACGCAAATCGACGGAATTTTATCAAAACGGCGGCTGGCTTAGTCGTAGCGCCGGCTATTCCGAACGAGCTTCTGACAGCATCAAAACCGGCTATTGAAAGCCCAGCCATACTCAGTTCGAAACAAAACGCAGCACCCCGTATCCGTTTCTCTGTTATCGGAGTAAATCACGGGCATATTTATGGGCAGGTTGGCGCGGTGATTCGGGGTGGAGGGGAGCTGGTTTCCTTTTACGCCAAGGAGCCGGATCTGGCTGCCGAGTTTGCCAAACGGTACCCGCAGGCGAAAGCCGCCCGGAGTGAACAGGAAATCCTGGATGATACCTCCATTCAGCTCGTGCTGAGTTCCATCATTCCGGATGAGCGGGCACCGCTGGGTATCCGGGTGATGAAGGCGGGCAAGGATTACATGGTCGATAAACCCGGCATCACGACGCTGGAGCAACTGGCCGAAGTCCGCAAAGTGCAGAAAGAGACCAAACGTATCTACTCGATCCTGTACAGCGAACGCCTGGAGAACCGCGCGACCGTTAAGGCAGGAGAACTGGTGAAGTCGGGCACAATTGGGAAAGTAATTCAGACCGTAGGGCTCGGACCGCACCGGATGAATCCCAAGACCCGACCGGACTGGTTTTTTGACAAGAAGCGGTTCGGTGGGATCATCTGCGACATTGCTTCCCACCAGTTTGACCAGTTTCTGTATTTCACGGGGTCGACCAAAGCCGAAGTGGTGGCTTCGCAGGTCGGGAACGTCCATTATCCGCAGTACCCTAATTTCGAGGATTTCGGCGATGTGATGCTGCGGGGCGACGGCGGCACCGGCTACATCCGGGTCGACTGGTTCACCCCCGACGGCCTGAAATCGTGGGGAGACGGCCGACTAACCATCCTCGGCACGGATGGATTCATTGAACTTCGAAAGAATATCGATCCTGGTGGACGGGATGGCGGTAACCACCTGTTCCTGACGGACAATAAAGAAACCCGCTACATTGATTGCAGTAAGGAGCCGCTGCCGTATGGTGAACAACTAGTGAACGACGTCCTTAACCGCACGGAAACTGCCATGTCGCAGGAGCACTGCTTCCTGGCAACCGAACTGGCCCTGAAAGCGCAGAAACAGGCCAAGCGCCTTGATTTAAAAGTATGACGTTTGCTACGCTGATGAGCCGATCTAATTCCGCGTTACTGGGTTTCGTGTTCCTTTGGCTGACAACCATAACCGTCGGCTGGTCGAAGGACGACGTGAACTGGAAAAAAGTGAAGGTCCTGGTCTACACCAAAAACGGGAAGGGCTACGTCCACGACAACATTCCAAACGCGGTGCAGTGCATCCAACGACTTGGGCAGCAGTATGGCTTTAAAGTCGATGTGTCAGACCAGCCAACTGTTTTTACGGAGGATAATCTGAAGCAGTATACCACGCTGATTTTCCCGAGCACCAATAACGATGTGTTCGATACGGATGCGCAGCGGCTGGCGTTTCGGCGCTACATCGAAGCGGGGGGCGGGTTCGTCGGGATTCACTCCGTGATGGGTACCGAACGTAACTGGTCATGGTTCAAACGCATGATTGGCGGCACCTTTGCCTGGCACCCACCTTTCCAGAAGATCCGGATCAACGTAATTGACACGAAACATCCGTCGATGGCGGGGTTGCCGAAGGTATGGGAGAAGGAGGATGAGTTCTATTTTTCGAAAGAGATGTCGCCGGGGCCGACGATTATCATGGCGAACGACCTGACGTCGCTGAATCAGGGAGAACCGGAAAAGATCAAAATGTTCGGCGGTACATACACGCAACTCTATCCTTCGGCCTGGTACTACAACTTCGACGGCGGATACACCTGGTGTACAACGCTCGGTCATCACAAAAAGGATTATGAAGACCCTACTTTTGTGCAGCACATATTTCAGGGTATTCGCTACGTCGTGGGTCAGGTGAAAAAGATAGATTTCAGCAAAGCCTACGCCGATTCACGAGATACACCCATCCAATAGCAGCACAGGACGGACCCGGTCGGCTTTAGTCTGTGCTTTTTTGCCAAAATAAGCCGGAGCCTGGGTTAGATTTAATTAGTACAATGGAACAGATAGAAACAAAAACCAACGGACAGCTTACGGAAATGCCAACCCACGCCACCGCGTTCTCGCTCGAAGGTAAATTGGCCTTAATTACGGGTGGAGGCAGCGGCATCGGCTTCGATATTGCCCGTTGCATGGTACAATCCGGGGCCAATGTTGTGATTACGGGCCGACGTGAACAACCGCTCCAGGAGGCTACTGAAAGCCTGGGCGACCGGGCGCATTACCTGGTCAATGACGTAACCGTTCGCGAGTCGCTCGACGGGCTGGTCGAAACCATCGAAGCTACGTATGGACCCATCGATATTCTGGTTAACAATGCTGGGATTAACATGAAGAAGCCAGCGTTGGAAGTTTCCGACGAGGATTTTGACCGTATTGTACACACCAACCTGAACTCGGTGTTCAGTCTGACACGGGCCTGTGCGCAGCGGATGGTTGAACGGCAAAGCGGCTCTATTATCATGATTTCGTCGATGGCGGCCTATTACGGTATCGACCGGGTGGCAGCCTATGCGGCTTCAAAGTCAGCCGTCGAAGGCATGGTAAAAGTGCTGGCGTCGGAGTGGTCGGGGCAGGGCGTACGGGTAAATTCAATAGCGCCCGGGTTCATCGAAACGGCCATGAGTAAAACGGCCATGAGTGGTGACCCCGACCGGTTTGCCCGGGCTATGCGCCGGACACCGATGGGGAAGTTCGGCAAGCCCGAGGATATTGGCTGGGCGGCCGTGTTCCTGGCTTCTGATGCAGCCCGCTACATCACGGGTGCGTCGCTGCCCGTGGATGGCGGGAACTCCATTGGGTTCTAAATTAGTATGAGCTATAAAGGCACGGCGAACGCGGGGGTAATTAGTTGAATATGACGGTACGGTCAGGAAATGCGCGACGCATGACAGTATGTAGCGCATTTCCTGACCGTACTATTCTTAATTTATAGGGTTTTCCAGGAGGGCGACAACCCATCTATCCGTATGCAGCCTGTTTGGGGAATAATGCAAGTCTGCCTTATGGAGGCTTGAAGTGCCGATGGTGATAACGCTACGTCCTCTAATCAATATGCTTCTCTGGCTGTGTTTTCTGCCGTTGGCAACAGCGCAGCCCTACGTAGCCTGGGTGAAACACTACGGACCGGAAAACGGTCTGTCGCATCGTGAAATCAACGCTATTTTTCAGGATCGGCAGGGGTTTATGTGGTTCGGTACCAAGTTTGGCCTTAACCGCTTCGATGGCAAGACATTCACCAACTTCACCAAGGAACGCAACGGGCTTCATTTTGATGATATTCATTCCATTGCCCAGGATGCCGATGGCAACTTATGGCTTGGAGGCTCAACGGGACAATCTCAGATTATACTCTTTAATCCACTGGCGGGTAAGGTAGTATCCTTTAAGGAAAAGTTCGAGGGACAGCTTCCTTCAGTCCTATCCAACGATCTTCAGGGCCTGTTAAGCTCGGATAACGGTACCATCTTCCTGACAAACTACCGGCCTGCTACGCTGATTACGTACCACCCGAGATCGGGTTTGCGTTCGGTTTCTCTACCGCAATTTAAGACGCTGGGTACCTTTCGGGCTACTGCCCGGAATACCGTATGGGCCCTTGCCGATGAAAACCGCATTGTTGAACTGACCGCCGACGGCCGTGTTCTGCACCAATTTTCGCACGGGAAGGATATTGTTAGCTGGTGTTTGGGCCAGCGAAACGCCGGAATTGAGTTTTTCTATACAGTGTATAATCCGGCTAACACAGAGCACCACACATTTTATAGTGTCGATGAACTGGGGCGTCGGCGGGAGTGGCCATCGGCCCTTTTGGAGTCGATGAAACGGTACATGGGCCCGGTTTGCTACCCCGTTGACCGAACCGGTCTACTCTGGGATGGCATTAGTCTGCGAGACTCCGCGAACCGGACCGTCCTGACTATTGCCGGGCAGACAGCCGGAGAAACCATCGAGAACCGGAGCTTTTACCGCGACCGGAATGGTCTGCTATGGTTAGGAACCAGTTTTGGCGTCTATCAGGTCAAACTGATTCAGAATCACTTTCAGCGATTAGCGTACCAGGAGAACAACAAAGGAGAACAGGGAGCTGCGATTCGGGGCATTACTGCCCTGGGCGATCAGGTATTTGCGAACCTGGAAAAATTTGGGCTCTACCGTATCCCCCAGCGGGGCGGAGAACCCCAAAAGCTGTACGGAAACAGTGTCTTTGCCTACGGGATAGCCCATGATGCACAGGGACAGATCTATGCGGGCAACGCTGAGCACGTAGTCCACTACAACCCGTCGGCCGGTACGTATTCCACCATAAAGCTGCCCGACGGGTCTGCGATCTGGACCTTCCACCCGTTTGGCCCCGATCAATGGTTGGCTGGAAGTCAGAAAGGGCTTACATGGATAAATACCCGAACCGGACGGGGTACCTCCTTTACCAAGTATAACCAGTTTACCGAACTCGCTCAGGGGCATATACTCCATATGGCGCCCGACCGTCGAGGTACGTTATGGGTTTGTGCAACTACCGGTTTATATACGCTCGACCCGCAAAAAGGCATTACGGCCCGTTACTGGACAGGTGGCCATAACGGTTTTCACCTGCCTGCTGATAGTTATCAGCATTTTTACCAGGATTCGAAAGGTATTTACTGGCTGGCTACTGCTAATGCGGGTTTGATTCGCTGGGACCGCCAACAGAACCAGTACCGGCAGTTTCGGCGTACCGAGGGCTTATCGAACGATAATATCTACGCGGTTTACCCCGACCGGCGGGGCAATCTGTGGATGAGCAGTGACTACGGGATTATGCGGTTCGATCCGGTCCGGCAAACGACCCAAACCTATTTTGTGCAGGATGGCATTACGCACAACGAGTTCAATCGAGTTTCGCATTTTCAGGACAAGGACGGCCAGATTTATTTCGGAGGACTGAACGGCATTACGGCCTTCGATCCCCGGAATTTCGAATCCGAAAGACCATCCGCTCCGCTGCTGATGCGCATGGTTTCGTTTCGGCAGTTCGATCAGGACCTTCGGCAGCTTGTTGATAAAACCGAGGACGTAGCGAAAACCCAAACCATAACTATCCGTCCCGACGACCAGACCGCGGTGCTGGATTTTGCGCTGCTGAACTATACCGACGCCGAGAAAAATGTCTACGCCTATCAGTTCAAGGACCTGGACGCAGCATGGACGCAACAGACCGAATCATCGTTGCGGCTGAGTAATCTGCCCTATGGCACCCACCAGTTGCTGATTAAGGGGCAGGCTTCCAATGGGCAATGGTCGGCTAATACGCTAACGATTCAGGTCGAGGTCAAGCGGCCTTTTTATCTGCAGATCTGGTTTTTGATTCTGGCCGCTCTGGCGTTGATGGGCGGAATCTGGGCCTGGATGCAGTGGCGCATCTGGTCGCATCAGCAAGTAGAAGTACGGCTACAGACAGAAATCCGTCAGGCCACTGCCCAAATTGAGCAGGACAAAGAACTCATCGCGGAACAAGCTCAATTGCTTCATCGGCTCAACGAAGCGAAATCGCGGTTCTTTGCCAATATTTCGCACGAATTCCGTACCCCGCTGACGGTTATTCTGGGTATAACCTCGGAGCTGAAACGCTATGAGCCGGATGAACTGACACGGCGGGTTCAACGGTCGTCGGAACTGATCGAACGCAACGGGCGCAACCTGCTGCGGCTCATCAACCAGATTCTGGATCTCTCCAAACTTGAAGCAGGGGAGATGTATCTGCAACCCATCCAGGCCGATCTGGCCGATTTTACCCGCTATCTGACCGAGTCGTTCCACACGATGGCCGCTGTGAAGGGGATTCAATTACATTTTCAGTCTGATGAAAAAGCACTTGAGGCCGATTTCGATAAGGACAAACTTCAGGATATCCTGTCCAACCTACTAACCAACGCCCTCAAATTTACACCCGCCGGTGGACACGTTTCCTTTCAACTGACCACCCATGAGAAATGGAGCCCGTTGGGGGAGAGCTACTATGAAGCCGTTTCCCCGACGCAACACCGCGAGGAACCCTGGATTTCTGTTGGTGTACGCAATACAGGCCCTGGCATCGACGCCCATGACCTCCCGCATATTTTCGACCGATTCTATCAGCGGACTGCTGATGCAGATCGTATGCAGCCGATTCCGGAAACTGGCGGAACCGGTATCGGACTCTCGCTGGTGCGTGAACTGGTGGTGCTAATGCACGGTGGACTGGCGGTACGGAGCCGACCGGGTGAGGGAGCTGAGTTTATAATCCGGTTGCCCCATACCCAGCAGGCTCCGGTGGCGCTGATACCTGTTGCCGGGCCTACTAGCACGCATCTGGATACGCAGGACGCGGTCCAGCCGATGCCTGATACCAATGAGGAAAAACCGGTTCTGCTGCTGGTAGAAGACAATGAGGACGTAGCCAGTTATATAGTTTCCTGCGTCCAGGCTAATTATCAGATCATTCGGGCCGAAAACGGTCAGGCGGGCGTTGAGCTGGCGCTCGACAAAATACCGGACTTGATTCTGAGTGATGTGATGATGCCCCAAAAAGACGGTTTTCAGTTATGCGACGAACTGAAAAACGATCCGCGTACCAGCCACATCCCCATCGTATTGTTGACGGCCAAAGCCGCAGCCAGCGACCGTATTGCCGGACTTCGACGCGGAGCCGACGCTTACCTGACCAAACCCTTTCACCGGGAGGAATTACAGGTGGTGCTGAGCAACCTACTTCAGTCCCGGCGTATACTCCAGCAGCACTATAGTCAGCTAGCGCTGGCAACTGCACCGTCCGATTTGCCACTTCCGGAGGAAACTGCCTCACTGGAAGACATCTTTTTACTAAAGCTGCGGTCGGCGCTGGAAGAGCAACTGACCAATACCGACCTGTCAATTGATGAACTCTGCCATCAGATGGGCATGAGCCGGACTACGCTCCATTCGAAGCTGGTGGCCCTGACGGGTATGTCGATTTCGCGCTATATCCGGATGCTCCGGCTGGGTAAAGCTAAGGAACTGCTTGTTTCGTCGGGGCTCAATATTTCCCAGATTGCCTACGCCGTGGGTTTTGAGGATCCCAAGTATTTCAGTCGGGTATTTTCGGAAGAATTCGGTGCTTCGCCTGCTAATTTTCGTCGTTCCGTTCAATCCGAACAATAGTCCACCTTTTTCGAACAGGAGTCCACCTGTTTGTAGACGCATCCTAGTAGACTTGTGGAGAAGGTTTAAGGCTAAGTAAATGGCCTGCGCAAAATAACGTTTGACCGCTTCAACTGTCTATTTTATGGAAAACTACGAGAAGTTTCTCTCCCTGCGACGTACTCTTGACACGACGGGTAATCACATCTTCACCGACGATGAGTTTAAGCAATTAATCGGTTATCTGGGGGTAAAAAAGCTCAGGAGAAAGGAATTCTTTAACCTCCAAAACGAGCATGCCCACCTGGTTGCTTACGTCAATCGGGGCTGTCTGCGGGCTTTTCATACCAATGATGCCGGAGATGAATTTACCGTGTTCTTTGCCTTTCCCGGCATGTGGGCGGGCGATAAAACCAGTTTATATTCCAACCGGCCTTCCAGTTACAGCATTCACGCGCTGGAAGATTCCGAAATTGTTTACTTCGATAAGGATGGCTGGGAGGAAGCTATGGAGCAGATTCCGGCGCTTGAAGCCTGGTATCGGGTTCACTCCCGCCGAACGCTCGAAGCGGCCCAGCGCAAGCTCATTGAATGGCAAACCCAGTCGGCCGAGGAGAAATACCTCAAACTCCATGAAGACGCTCCGGACATCGTGCAACGTATTCCGCAGCACTACATAGCCTCCTATTTCGGCATCAAGCCCCAGTCGTTGAGCCGCATTCGTAGGAAAATCATGCTGCCTGCCCTGATTTGTTAACATAGGTGAACGTTTTGAACTCCGCTGCCCCGCCACTTTTGCCTAATAAAACATCAGTCCTATGTTCCCCTTCTTTAAAGAGCAGATTACAATTGGGAGTTTGCAGTTGAACTTCTTGGTCGATGGCCAGGACACCGACGGGAGTCTGGTGATGTTTGAAATGCTGGTTCCGTCCAATGCCCGAGTACCAGCTCCACACTTTCATGTAGATGTCGACGAAACGCTATATGTGCTGGAAGGGACGTTGACAATGCTGCACGGCGCCGATACACGACTCCTGAACCCCGGTGACAAGTTATTTATTAAGCGTGGACTGGTGCATGGATTTACCAACAATCACCCTCAGACTGCCCGCGTGCTTTGCGCACTATCACCGGCTACAATTGGCCCTACCTACTTCCGCGAACTAGCCGAGGTGATCAATGCGGGTGGTCCACCGGATATGCAACGGGTTCTAGCCATCATGAAGCAGCATGGGCTGGAACCGGTAAAGGCTAGTTAGCTCATTCAAGCGATGTACTGAATACAATTTTTATTGACAAGTAGCAAAAATTAAATTTAATCATACATTCATGTTTACTCGACAACTTACGCTAGGCGTACTACTAGCTGGAGGATTAATCACTAGCTGCCAGGATCACCAAAACGTTCCGGCTGTCACCCCAACTGCCACTACGTTCGCTACGGGTTTAGTAGCTCCTATTGGCGTCGAAACGGATGCTTCCGGACGTGTCTTCGTCAGCGAGCAGGGAACCGGTCAAAACGACGGCCGGGTATCCGAAATTACCTCCGATGGAAAGGTTCATCCGGTCATTACGGGTCTGTACTCCTTTAAACGCCCGGATAACGAACTGGATGCTACAGACCACCTCCTGATGGCAAATGGTGTGCTCTACGTGTTGAATGCCAAAGGACTGTACAAGCTGAATCTGGCATCGTTCAAAACGGGTGATCCAGCTATTTCGGCTGCTACCCTGACGCCTGAACCAATTCAGCAGTTTGTACTGGCGCAGCCTACAACTAAAACCGGCGAATCGCACCCGTACAACATGACGCTCGGGCCGGATGGTGCTCTTTACTTTACCGATGCGGGTGCCAATGCAATCGTTCGTCGCTCTCCTGCTGGTCAGTTTAGCATTGTTACAGAAGTGCCTGGTATCCAGAATCCGAACCCAGCCGGTCCTCCGCCGGGCCCACCCGTCATCGAATCCGTGCCTACCGGCATTACCTACGATGGTAAGCAATTCGCCATTAGCACCTTGTTAGGCTTCCCGTTTCCGGCTGGTAAAGCCCTACTGTACCGGATGGACCTGCAAGGGAATCTTAGTGTGTTCCAACAAGCTTTTAATAGTCTGGTGGATGTAGAAAATGATGGAAGTGGTAATTACCTCGTACTGGAACATGCCGTATTTGGACCCACAGGCTTCATGAAAAACACAGGGCGCTTGCTACGGGCCAAAGGCACGACCAGTGATGTATTGCTTGACAAGCTGAATATGCCAACCGACCTCAAGATAGCCAACAACCATACGGCTTATGTAACCAGCCTGGGGGATGGTACGCTTCTGAAAGTGACGTTTTAATCAGATAGCTGACCTGATACAAGGCGTCACTAAACGTCGCTAAATAGGGAATCAGATAGGATTGTGCGCTTTATCCAATAACTACAGCTCTGCCTGGTCATCTTTTTTCGGCGTCAAGTCTCCATTGCGGAACTATATCTACAAGAAAATTAGGGGGCTGTCCTGATTTCTTAACCTAGGTGAACGTTTTGCGGGTACTCGTCCCGATAGCTTTGTCCAGTAATCAATACCTTTTCTTCAAGTAAACGAACCAAAACTATGCAATCAATGACTACTACCGGCGGGGTGGTTCGCCAGGGCGAAGGCAAACAATTCAACGTGCTGGGCCATGCCATCACGGCACTCTTTACCCAACATACTACTGAGGGCAATTACTACGTCTTTGAACTGATCACCCCACCGGGTCTGAGCTTACCGCCCCACGTTCACGAACGTGAAGATGAGCTAATTTACGTACTGGAGGGTGAGTTGGAAGTCATGCTGGGAGATCAACAGTTTGTGGCTAAGGCGGGAGATCGAATCTTCTTCCCCCGATTTGTGCCTCATGGTTTCCAGAATGCAGGGAGTAAAGCCGTCAAAGCCATATTTACGGTGGTGCCAGGGGGCAGTTTTGAAGAGTTTTTTGAAAAGCTGGCAGCCTTGCCACCGGGGGAGCCCGACATGGCCCGAATCGTCGAGATCTTTGCCGAGCATGGCATGACAATCTTGATGCCTCAGCAGTCCTAACGCATCTGTTGCTTCCTGATGGTGAATGGCTTTTGTAGGCCGAATAAGGAAACGGCGCGCCGATCTAACGAAAGATCGGCGCGCCGTTCTGTATTGTTGGCTACTGCTTCATCACCTTAATCACTTGCTGCTGCGTCGACGTAGTGGCTTTCAGGAAATACATACCTGCCGACTGGCCGAGTTTCAGCGTCGCGCGTTCGGATGATGTGGCTGCATGGATGGTAACTTCGCTCAACGGCTGTCCCTGGCTGTTGAGTGACTGAAGTCGGACCGATTGGCCGGCGGCTCCCCGCACGTCAACCTGCACCGTTTCAGAAAGTGTTGGATTACCCAGAATAGACAGGCTCAAGGGCAATTCCTGCTCAGCCGCACCTCTTCGCGCATTAGCGCTCGGACAGGCCGCAACCCAGTTGAATGGGTACGTAGTGGCTCCTGCTGTACCGGCCTGCTCGGCCCGCAGGGTTACGGTCGGGTTGTCGGTGTACAGTGTCAGCGTATACGGTCCTGGTTCCGTGGTCGGCAACGTTTCATTCACAACGGAGAACGTAATAGCCTGCCCGTTCAGGCCCGAATACTGGGGCGTAAACGTGACAATACGTTGGTAAGGCGTCACCGTGGTGCAACTCACACCCGTTACAGCCGTGATGGCAAATGTACCGGAAGGCGTAGGCGTAGGGCCGGTTGCGCAGGCCTGGCGGAAATCCCAGACGGCATAAGTTGTACGGGTTGCCTGATCCTGAATTGCCAGCGTGCTTTGGTTTGCATCAAACGAGTACGTATAGGGTGTGCCTAACTGGCCATTTGCCGTTACACCGTTGATAAACAGCGGGGGGACACCAGGCGTATAGGAGCCGTCTTTGTTGCCGACCACAAAGTCAACGCCCGACAGCACTGAACCCGTGTATTTACAGTTGAAGCTGGTAATGGCGAGCAGCGAGGCATTCTGCACGTAATTTCTCAACCAGACCAGTGCAGGACGTTCGGCACCGTTTTCGTAGGCAATGAAGGCGCCCTGAGCCGTTCGCCAGTGGCCAGGCCGATAGCCCCACAGCGTTACGCCTTTCACGGCCGGGTGCTCCCAGAAAATTGGAAAAACGCGCTGGTATTCCTGCAGTTGGATTTCATCCGTTGCACCATCGATGTCAAACTCGGTGATATAGATGGGTAGGCCGGTTGCCGCAAACACGTTGAGGTTAGCCCGAAGTGCATCGGCCGACGCGAAACGGGTCGAAAACGCGTGGCCCTGCATACCGATGGCATCGATCAGGTTCTCGGCTCTCAGTAGGTTCACTATAGTCAGATACCGTTGGCTGTTGGCGTTGTTGGTTTCAACGTTATAGTCGTTGAGCATCAGCTTGGTGGTCTTCGGGAAATACTCGCGGGCCAGCCGGAAAGAGGTCAAAATCCAGTCCCAGCCGGTTGAGCCGTTACCGCCGAGGGCATTGATGTAATTACCACCTCCGCTACCCGGCTGGCTGGGTGGGTCATTGGTCGGTTCGTTAACGACTTCCAGGAAGTCAATGGCGGGATAGCGCTGGGCCACGGCCGCAAACCACTCCTTGATCTCCTCCAATTGCTCAGCAGGCGGCAGGTTCTCAATCCAGGACGGTTGCTGATTGCCCCAGACCAGTACGTGGAAACGGAACGGATAACCGTTGTCTTTGGCCAGCTTGTAGGCCGCGTCGAGTTCCGTCCAGTTCATGACATCCCGCGTCGCTTCGACCGATCCCCATTTACCGGCATTTTCAGGAACGACCTGGTTCCAGTAGGCCGTAAAGTTGGGGATTTGCGGGGTACTGTAGACGCCCCCCAGTGTCTTAGGCTTTCCCGTTGCAATCGGCGGACCCGTCGGAGTGAATGGCGGGGGCGGAGGATTCGTCGTACCCGGTTGGCCGTTGTCGAGATTAGCTACGGTGTAGCGAACGCCCACCGGGCCAAAGGCCAACTTATCGAAGTCCAGGCCGTTTTCGCGACTACCAATCTGGAATGTCTGCGTCAGGTTGCCGGCTGGTACTGTAAGGCGAACACCCGTGAAGTCGGAGAGTCGCACCCACTTCCAGGTATTATTGCCTGCGGTACCATTTCCTTCTACGTAGGCTGTTAGCGCCGTGAAGCCCCCCGATGCCAGACCATTGGCCAGCGCCCAGTCGCTGTTGTTTGTCGCTGACTTAGTACCAAACGAAGTAGCCTGGTAGAAACTGTCGTCGTTAAAATTACCGGGGCCTACTCGTAACCGGGCGTAAAGCTCATACGTACCAGCCGCAGGAAACGTAACGGTGTACGAAATTACCCGGCTGGCTGTGCCTGGATTCTGCGTAGCGGCAAAGTCGGCCTGGACGCGCAGGAACTGAACACCGGATTCAGTGATGTTCTCAAAAATCGGCGGATCAGCCGGTGGAATAGCACCGGACTCCGCCTGCACGATAACCGGCTCATTCTGAGCCAGGGCAGCAAAGGAGAGGCTGGTCATCAGCCCCAGGGTTAGTAACGTAGTTTTTCTTAACATAAGCGGTATAGGAAATAAAGAGTTGCACGTTGAGATTCCCTTTTTAATCACAGGATGTAGAGAGAAAACCCGAGAAGATCGATGCAATCCGTAGCAAGAATCAACCAGGCAAGCATTGTACTCCAGCCGATTAGTAAGGGTTGATACGTAAAAAAGAGGGTGATTTAAAGCGTTTTAAAGGTATCATATGAATTGTTTATTTGCAATCGATTGCATAAAATTTAAAATAAAAATTTGTTTAAAAATTATACTTCAGTGGCTAGTTAACAGGAAAGGCAGTTGGTGTATTTGAATGCTGATTACATTTGACAGGCAATAAGACATTACCTGTCGCTTCCTTCACATGCTATCTACCATCGCCATAATCGGAGCTACCGGGATGCTTGGCAGACCCGTTACCGAGCAGTTAATAAAAGCCGGGTTTGCAGTACGTATCGTAGCTCGTGATGTTGCCAGAACCCGAACGCAGTTTTCAGGGGCCGAGGTCGTTTTTGGCGATCTGGCGAAGCCTGCCAGTCTGAACGAGGCATTGCAGGGTACAGACGCGGTTTATCTGAACCTATCTGTAAAACAAGACGAGAAACCTACTGATTTCCACACTGAAACCGACGGGCTAATCAATTTGATTCAGGTTGCCAGGCAGGTGGGTGTGAAACGTATTGGCTACCTGTCGTCGATTATTATGCGGTACCAGGGCATGGATGGGTTCCACTGGTGGGTGTTCGACATCAAGCACGAGGCCGTGCGGCTGATTAAAGAATCCGGCCTGCCGTACAGTATTTTTTACCCGTCGTGCTTCATGGATAGCCTGTTTTACACCCAGAAACAGGGAAGTCGTATTCTGATGGCGGGCCGGTCGCCGGTGCGGCCGTGGTACGTAGCGGGGATCGATTATGGCAGGCAGGTGGCGAAGGCGTTTCAGATCGCTCAGGAGGGGCAGCATCAGGAGTACGTGATTCAGGGGCCCGAACCCATGACCCAGCACGAAGCCGCCGAACGCTTTGTAGCCGCCTACCCGAAGGAAAAGCTGACGGTTACGACGGCTCCGCACTGGATTATGCGCGTAGCGGGTAAATTCTCACAGCAGATGAACTACGGTGCCCATATCACCGAGGCTCTGAACAAGTACCCTGAAGAGTTTGAAGCCGGAACTACCTGGGCCGATCTGGGCGAACCCCGAACAACCATCGAGCAGTTTGCAAAACAAGTGTAAAGCTCACTGTACGGGGTCAGTACAACCCCTCGATTGATAAATACCGTTCGCCGGTATCGTAGCAGAAGGTCAGGATGCGGCTGCCAGTCGGAATGTCCGGAAGTTTCTTGTGTACAGCCGCCAGCGAGGCCCCTGACGAAATTCCAATGAAGATACCTTCTTCTTTAGCCGCCCGCTGCGCCCAGGCAAACGCTTCCTCCTTGCTCACCTGGACCGTGCCGTCAAGAACATCGGTATGCAGATTATTGGGGATGAATCCGGCCCCGATGCCCTGAATGGGGTGCGGACCGGCTGCGCCCCCGCTGATGACAGGCGACAGTTCCGGTTCTACGGCGTAGGTTTTCAGGTTTGGGAAATGCGCTTTAAGGACTTCCGCTACGCCCGTAATATGCCCGCCCGTACCCACACCCGTAATGAGCGCATCGAACCCATCCGGGAAATCATTGAGGATCTCCTGGGCCGTGGTGCGCTTGTGAATGTCAATGTTGGCCGGGTTGTCGAACTGTTGCGGCATCCACGCGTTAGGCATGGCCGATAGGAGTTCATGCGCCCGCGCGATAGCTCCTTTCATACCCTGTTCGCGGGGGGTCAGGTCAAACTCAGCACCGTATGCCGCCATGATCCGTCGGCGCTCGATGGACATCGATTCGGGCATGACCAGAATCAGCTTGTAGCCCTTTACGGCCGCGACCATCGCCAGGCCAATACCTGTGTTGCCCGACGTAGGTTCAATAATGGTGCTGTCCGACGTAAGCAGCCCCCGCTGTTCGGCGTCTTCGATCATGGCCAGAGCGATGCGGTCTTTGATACTGGCACCAGGATTGGCGCGTTCAAGTTTCATCCAGACCTCATACCCCGGATACAGCCGATTGAGCCGGACATGGGGCGTCTGGCCGATTGTTTCTAAAATAGTATTGGCTTTCATTGAGGAACTAAGTGTTGGATGCCGGTTTACAACAGCTCGTTGACCGGCATCCGGATTGATTAGATCACGAAATTGATGGGTTCGGAGTCTTCCAGGGATTTCAGACGAACCTCGGTCTGATGCTGATTATATACCAGCGAATAGGGCTCAACGCTTTCAGTCAGCCAGACGTTACCCCCAATAACTGAATCGTGACCCACAACCGTCCGGCCACCCAGAATGGTGGCGTTGGCGTAAATAACGACGTTGTTTTCGATAGTTGGGTGGCGTTTTTTCTGCGCCATCGACTTGGCTACGTAGGTGGCGCCGAGCGTAACGCCCTGGTAAATTTTCACGTTGTCGCCGATGAGGGTGGTTTCGCCAATGACTACGCCCGTACCGTGATCGATGAAAAACGAGCGACCGATCGTAGCACCCGGGTGAATGTCGATGCCGGTATGCCCGTGAGCGTACTCGGTCAGCATCCGGGGAAGGAGCGGCACGTTTAGGTTCAGCAGCTCATGTGCAATCCGGTACACAGCGATGGCGTAGAAGCCCGGGTAAACGGCAACCACTTCTTCGACGCCCACAGCGGCCGGGTCGTTATCCGAAATGGCGTGAGCATCCAGTAGCAGATGATCATAAATGGTTGGAAGGCTGTCAAAAAACGTATCGGCAATGGCCTCCGGGTAGTTGGGCAAATGACCCGACAGGGGCCGTAGCAGGCAGACGAACTGGTCGTATAGCTTTTGATACGTTTCCCCGACGTGTTGCGTAACGGACTGACACTCCTGCGTAACGGGAAAGAGCAGCCGCATCAATTCATCAATGAATCGACCGGCATCGGGTCGGGAGGGAAGCTTGTAACGATACTGCGCACGCTGAGTGAGCAGGTGATCCAGAAAAGACGACTTATCGGTTGTCATGAGGATGTGTTAAAAAATCGTTGCGAAGAACGAAGAAGGTTGTACGTATCGTTTTGCGATAGTGGAACGGGTGCCCCGTTGTGAGGAGGATCAACAACATCGTTCGTTGGCCGTCGTCATACGCTCTTTCATACGTTGGAGGCAATTATTTCATTTTGAAACAAAAAGTAGGCCGCAAAGTTCGTCCGCTCAAACTGGCGTTGAATTTGTTTACGCTTTAGCAGCTCAATATATAAACCAGGCATGTTAGGCAAAGCACTGATAACTTTACTTTTTTCGCTGGCGGCCACATCGGGCTTCTCCTGGCTGGTTGCCTGGGCGTGTCGCTCAGACAACGAAAAGGAAACGTCCGCACCGGCCAGGTCCGTTACCGAAGCCCCGGCGGCTGTACGGGTGGTGGATGCGTACCCCAAACTTAAATTTGATGCTCCGGTGGAATTTACCCACGCCAACGACGGCTCAAACCGCGTGTTTGTGGTCGAGCAGCCGGGCCGTATCCGGGTGTTTGATAATAACGCCAGTACGTCGTCGGCTGGTACATACCTCGATATTCGGAACAAGGTGGCGTATGGTGGTGAGATGGGCCTGCTCGGTCTGGCCTTTCATCCAAAGTTCAGCGAGAACGGGTATTTCTACGTCAATTACACAAAAGACAACCCCCGCGAAACGGTGGTGAGTCGGTTTCAGGCTCCGAAAGGCGCTGCGACCGTTGATCCGGCTACGGAGGTGGTGCTGTTCAAGTTCCGGCAGCCATATTCCAACCATAACGGCGGTAAGGTGCTGTTCGGGCCGGATGGGTATCTGTACGTTACCACAGGCGATGGCGGAAGTGGGGGAGACCCGCAGGATAACGGCCAGGACCGTACGAACTGGCTCGGTAAGGTGATCCGCGTGGATGTGAACAGCAAGGAGAAAGGGAACTACGGTATTCCGGCCGACAATCCCTTTAAAGACAATAAAGACGGTTTCCTTGAAGAAATTTACGCCTATGGCCTGCGTAATCCCTGGCGGATCAGCTTCGACGACGAAGGCCGGCTGTGGGCGGGCGACGTTGGCCAGAATGAGATCGAGGAAGTGGACATCATCACCAAAGGCGGCAACTACGGCTGGCGGGTGAAGGAAGGTAAATCGAACTTTAAATCAACCAGTAAGAACACCCCTGCCGATTACATTGCTCCTGTCTGGCAGTACTCTCACAGCAACGGCGACGTATCGGTGACGGGTGGTATGGTATATCGCGGGCAGCAAAACCCCTCGCTGAAAGGCAAATACGTATATGCCGATTATGCCAGCGGGCGGGTTTGGACACTAACACCCAAAGGTAACGAAGCGACAAACAACCAGGAGATTATCAGTCGCGCCGGTACGATCTCGGCTTTTGGTGAGGATCAGAACAAAGAATTATACCTCTGTAATCACGGTGGTGGGAAAATCCTGAAACTGACATCTAACTGAGTTGGAAAGCGAGACGTTTCAGATTGCTTAGGTTTTAAAATCAGCTTGTAGATCCAGAGCCCGGCCGAATTGGTCGGGCTTTTTTGCGTTAAAACCCGTAACTTGTCCAACCTACAAAGTTCATCCTTCCGACACATGAAATTACTTTTTATTGGCTGGCTGACCGTCGGTCTCGGCGGTCTGGCGTTTTCACAGTCGAACTCCCTGCCCGGTCGCTACTCCATCGAAGACGTACTATCTGCTCCGTACTGCACGGGCCTGGTAGCCGAACCGCAGGCCGGTCGGATAGGCTGGGTCAGCACACAGGAGGGCGTTCGATCCGTATACATACATAATGGGCGGTCGGGTCAGACAACGAAACTCACGAACTACCAGACCGACGATGGTCAGGACATCAGCGACCTGCATATCTCAGCCGATGGGCGCTGGCTGACGTTTGTGCGGGGTGGAGCCAAAAATGGCGAAGGGGTAAGCCCAAATCCAACGAGTAATCCAGCCGGGGCCGAGCAGGCAGTTTACCTCGTACCCACGGATGGTAGCCGAGCGCCGATTCGGGTAGCGCCCGGTAATCATCCGGCCTTTTCACCGACCGGCAAACGGCTGTTGTTCGCGCAGGGTGGTCAGGTGCATCTGGTGGAACTGGCTGGTCTGTCGACCGACAAACCAATTACTACGCCCAGTCGGCTCTTTACGGCCCGCGGTTTTCAGACGGACTTCAGGTGGTCGCCGGATGGCGGGCGGGTCCTGTTTTCAAGCGTTCGGGGCTACCATAACTTTATCGGTGTATACGATCTGAGCCAAAAAGCCATTACGTGGATTGCGCCCGGTGTCGACCGCGATCAAGCGCCGGTATGGTCGCCGGACGGGAAGCAGGTTGCCTTTATTCGGGTGCCGGGTAAGAAGCACGGCGAAATGGAGAACGTACAGGGCGGACACCCATTTGCCATCTGGGTAGCTGATGTAGCTACGGGCGAGGGCCGGGAGCTTTGGCATTCGCCCGCCGACGATGGCGGTTTCGCCCAGGATTATCCCGCTGAGCCGCTGCGGTGGACAACCACAAACAAATTACTGTTTTTCTCCGAACACGAGGGCTGGATGCACCTCTATGCGCTGCCGCCGACGGGTGGTAAGCTCACGGATCTGACGCCCGGGGCAGCCGAGGCCGAAGAGACATTCGTCCCGGCCGATGGCCGCTATCTGTACTACAGCTCTAATCTCAATGACATTGACCGACGGCACATCTGGCGGGTTGCGCTGACTGGCAACGAAGCCGTACAGCCAGAACCGCTCACCACCGGTACGGGAATAGAAACCGACCCGGTCGTGGTTGGCGATCAGTTATTTTACCGGTCAGCTTCCTGGAATCGGTCCACCGGCATTGCAAAACGTAGGGTGGGGGATACTAGCGAGACGCTGCTCTTCCCGACCGAAGCCGCTCCGCGTTTTCCGGCTCAGGCGCTGACAGAGCCCAAACAAGTGATTTTTAAAGCGGCCGATGGGGTGGAGGTTCACGCTCAGCTCTTTCTGCCCGGCTCCACAACCCAAATATCTCGTCCGGCTCTGATTTTTATGCACGGTGGCCCCATGCGGCAGATGCTGCTCGGCTGGCACTACCGGGGCAGTTACTACGCTAACGCATACGCCATCAATCAGTATCTGGCCAGTCAGGGCTACGTCGTGCTGTCGGTGAACTACCGGGCGGGTATTGGCTACGGTCGCGCGTTTCGGCGGGCTGATCGACAGGGACCCCGTGGCGCTTCGGAGTATCAGGATATCCTGGCTGCGGCTAAATACCTCCAGAGCCGGTCTGACGTCAATCCACTAAAAATTGGGCTATGGGGCGGGTCATACGGCGGCTACCTGACCGCCCTCGGGCTGGCCCGCAACTCCGATCTATTTGCCTGTGGGGTAGATATTCATGGCGTACACGACTGGGCCTGGCGCGGCAATCACTTCTCGCCCGGTGGCGGCTGGGCCATCGGGGAGGCCGAAGCGAAGGTCGCATTTGAATCATCACCGGCGTTCAACCTCGATTTCTGGCGGTCGCCCTGCCTGTTCGTCCACGCCGACGACGATCGGAACGTCACCTTCGCCGAAACCGTCGATCTGGTGCAGAAACTCCGTGACAAGGGCGTGCCCACAGAAGTACTGATCTTTCCGGACGATGCGCATAGTTTCCTGCTGCACAAGAACTGGGTTCGTACGTACCAGGCACTGGATGGCTTCTTTCGAAAGCAGTTGATGAATCAACCGGAAAAACCCTTAACCAGCGAGAAATAAGATGCTGACGGCGTACATGAACAGTCCGCTTGGCCCGGTCCGGATCACCGGTGATGACTTGGGCGTAGCAGCCATCTCCTGCGTCGATGTTACGTTCCCGGACCCCATGCCCGACGTACCTGACCCATTGCAGGGGGCTGTTACGCAATTAGAAGAGTATTTTGCCGGGACGCGGCAGACCTTCAACTTTGCCCTCAATCCAGCCGGTACGGCGTTTCAGCAAAAGGTCTGGCAGGCCCTGCTGGACGTACCGTTCGGCACTACGTTGTCATACCTGGCACTGACCCGCCGGATTGGCGATGAAAAGGCCATCCGGGCGGTAGCGGCTGCCAATGGGAAGAATCCGTTGTGGATTGTCGTTCCGTGCCACCGGATCATCGGCTCTGATGGCAGCCTGACGGGCTATGCGGGCGGGCTATGGCGAAAACAGTGGTTACTGACGCATGAGGGCGCTTTGCCAGCATCAAAACACGGGCAATTAAGCTTGTTTTAGGGCCTGATAATCAGAATGCAAGTTGTTTGGTTGCTTACATAAACATGCGGACGAAACAGGCAGTTACCTCCTGAACGATGAATCGACTGGAGGCTGCACTGACTGCCTGACGAAACGGCCAGCAGACGATTTGATCCTTGTTGAATCAATTTATCAACGAACAGGCCGAATGATTGCTGGTCGGGTACGACTGTCGTTCGCTGTTGAATCTGAAGGTACATGGTTTCGGAAACCTCATGGTCAGAACGGTCGATCTGGAAACGGATTGGACAATTTATCTACCTAATTCTCGCCATCTCCGGCATTCTAATTGATAGAATCACCCCCCTGCGGCTGTTACTCTGGGCGCTGATCGCAGCAAACATTCTGTTCCTCTGGTTTTTTAAAGATTGGGTAACGCTGGACGCCGTCATCATCTTTTTTGTAGCCATGTTCGTGATCCGTTACGCCATGCTGTTCGGGTCGTTCGGGCGGAGAGGACTGGCACCGTGGCTCATCCAGCGCTACGGCGAAAAACGGGGATACAGTTACTATGAAAACCTGACAGCGTTTCTGTTTTTCTACCGGGGCACCAGTTTCAACTTACTGGTCGAATATACCGCTGATAGCCTGCTGCTCCCCCTTTGGCTGGAGCCCTGGGCAATGGGATTGGCGCTGGTTGGCATGGTCGGTGCATCCGTTATCAATCTTTGGGCAACGTACATCGTCGGTATTGATGTGTATTATTACAAAGACATGTTTCTGGGTCGGGCTGTCGGTACGTTTGAGGTACGTGGCCCGTTCAGGTATTTCAGCAATCCGATGTACGGCATCGGGCAGTTTAATGCCTACGGGGCCGCACTTTACTACAGCTCGGTGTGGGGGTTGTTCGGGACGTTACTCAATCAGGGCCTGATGTACGTGTTTTATTTTATGTTCGAGAAACCCCACATCAAGCGATTATTTGCCAATTCAAGTGCATCCCTGACCGCGAATTCGTAACTTGGAACTGCTTCCCTGAATCGAAACCGGGAAAATATAGCCCCTATACGCGACCTGTGAACTGGATTAACGACATAAAACCCATTTATTGCCTGATTCTGCTTTGCCTGTTGCTGTCGGGATGTTTCCGGCGGTTTCAGATGACCGAGCGCGACATCCGGTCGCATTACGCCGGCCGTTCAGTGAAGCCCCGGTTTCATACCCTCGAAACCGATAGTACTAAGTTGTTCGTCGCCAGCATCGGGGCTGATACGTTGCCGCCCCTGCTGCTGATTCACGGTGCGCCGGGAGCCTGGTACGGTTATCTGCGGATGCTGGACGACAGCCTGTTGCAGCAACGTTACCACATCCTATCCATTGAACGGCCGGGATACGGTAAGTCGCGGAAAAGGCGCCGGGCCGTTACGTCTATTAACCAGCAGGCTTTGTGTATCAGCCAGGCACTCAGCCTGAACTGCTCCACAAAGCCAGCCGTCGTGCTGGGGCGATCATACGGGGCACCTATTGCCGCGCGGCTGGCCGCTCTGCACCCCGACCGGGTTGGTCATCTGTATCTGGTTTCGGCGGCTATTGACCCCGACAAGGAAAAGTTCTTCTGGTTTTCGGGCTGGGGGCGGATGCCGTTCATAAAGGTGTTTTTGCCCCGATCATTGAACATTGCAACGGCCGAGAAGTACAGCCACGCGGCTGAACTGCGCCAACTGCTGCCATGCTGGACGCAGCTTTGCATGCCCGTTACGGTGATGCAGGGCGGCAAGGACTGGATTATTGACCCCGGCAACTTCGATTTCGCCCGGCGCGTACTGGCCAATACCGACGCCCGGTTTATCTATCTGCCCGACGCCGGGCACGTAATAACAAGTTCGCACCACGACCTGGTCGAGCAGTTGCTGCTCAATACGGCCGATAGTCTGTACCGCCAGCCTGCCCTCAGCGCCCGTCGTCCCTGACCGTTTGTCGTTGCGTTTCGTACTAAAACGAAACAGATATGAGTTTAGGATCGTGCAGGATGGTCATCTTACGGCTGTAAGAAACTGAACGTGCGGTTCTGGTAATACGGCAGCTTCACGTGTTTCTCAATTTCGGAAAACGATTGATAGGGTGCCGTGGCAATCAGCGAGTTGGTCAGCCAAACAGGAATATCGCCCCCCGGATCGACCTCGAAGAAATAGTCGACCCGCAGCCGATTGGTGTCAACTTGTTGGATTTTCCATTGTGATCGCCAGCGTGGTATCCGAACTACCCCTTTCTTTTCCGGAACCAGACCCGGCACATTGTCGGCTTTGATGGATACGGTGCCGGTAGCCTTATCCTGGCTCAATACCATGTGCATCACAACATCCCGATCCGACGCGGGCCAGGGCAGGTCTGTCTGATGGTAATAAAACAATTCCTGTTCGCTGACCCGCCGGATAACGTAGGCGTCTACAGCCCGGAACATGACTTCCCGGTAATGCTCAATGCCCGACACGTACGCAACCAACTGCGACACCGTAGCGGTAAGTTCGCAGTGGACCTTCACTTCTTTTCGGCGGCTGTCGGGCAATTGGCGGGCGTAGACCTGAATGCCGTTTTTATCTTTCTCCAGTTTCCAGCCCTCTGACTGTCGGTTTGATTCGGTCCCTTGTGCCAGCAGGCACGATGAACACCAGATCGTAAACGAACAGGCCAGAAGCCAGAATCTCTGCCGGAATAGTACCATAGTGAATGAACGATCGACTGGCCGTAGCCACGGGTGGGTATGCTCGAAAATAGTTGAAAAGAGGCAGATTGTTTGAAAAGGCCATCATTACCTGCCGGATATAACCCCAGACCCGCCGAACGTAAACTCTGAATTTCGGGCTGAAACCTGAATCCTACTTTTGGGCATACTCAAACCCAATTACGTTTACACAAATGAGAAAGTTCTTCCTGCTCAGTACGGTGCTGGTCACCTTCCCGTTCATGGTAGCCGCTGCCCAGTCTGCCTCCTCTGACTCCAGTTCCAGTGTCGCTCCATCGTTTCTCCGGCTTTATTTCGCAGAACTTATCATGCATGAAGCCCGGCTTGGCCTTGAAATAGGAACTGCCCCACGGCAGTCTCTTGTAATCGATGGTAGTTATATGGGGCTTTCCCCTTCGAAAGGTGATAAAACGACGTTCAGGTTTGTTGAAAAATATACAGGGCCTGCCACTAGCTTTAACTTACTGTGGGGGATACTACTGAAACTCTAGCTGCGCTGGCGAAATTTTCCGGCAATTGGATTAGCGGGCGGGGCTGGTGCTGAATCCGCCCGCTGGCTCGCCGGGGCGTACCTATTAGTAAATACATTTCAACCGGCGGTTCGGCACCCGTATCTTTCGCATAATCATGCATTATTGTGCCGCTATGATACGTCCAACTATCTACTTCCTCTTTATACTGTTATTGCCAATCCGGTTGTTGGCCCAATGGAAGCCGCTGGGGCCTTATGGCGGGCCGATTGAGATCCTTGAATCGAACGAGAAGGTGACTCTGGCCTCTGGCCCAACCGGTAGTTTTTTCCGGTCGACCGACGGGGGTAAAAACTGGCAGATTACAACCC
The DNA here is from genome assembly GCF_000296815.2 of Fibrisoma limi BUZ 3. Classification (GTDB taxonomy): domain Bacteria; phylum Bacteroidota; class Bacteroidia; order Cytophagales; family Spirosomataceae; genus Fibrisoma; species Fibrisoma limi. The sequence goes on along the minus strand of NZ_CAIT01000007.1, from coordinate 559,349 downwards.
AGGGCCTGCCCAATTCGCCCATTACGGCTGCGTTGGTGACGGATTCGCTGATTCTGGTCGGTACGGGCGGAACCGGCGTGTATAAGTCAACCAATGGCGGAGCAACCTGGATGGCCAGCGGTCGGTTTGATGTAACGCGGACCAGTGGTCAGCCCCGGGCCTATGGCTTTCTGCGCGTCGGTCAGTACCTGTATGCCGCCACGGCCGAGGGCGTCTTTCGCTCGTCAAACGATGGGGCCAACTGGCGCGAGGTCAGCAATGGACTCTACACCCGCGATGGTATTTTCTCCCTGGTGGCTATTCCGGGCAGCCGGGCTATTCTGGCCGGTACGGGACTCGGAATTTACCGCTCTATCGACGACGGCGAAACCTGGGCATTGGTACGGTCGCCGATTACGTCGGCCAGCCGTAACGCGCTGGAAGGGAATGTCTTTGCGCTTGAGCAAGGTGAAGGGGCGATCATGGCCGGTTCGTATGGCCAGGGCTTTTTTCGCTCACTCGATCAGGGAACTACCTGGACCGCGTCAAACACCGGTCTGCCCTTCGGTACGTCTGTGTATGTCATTAAAGTGAAAAATGGGGTCATCTACATTGGAACGGATACCGGTATTTACCGCTCGACCAACAAGGGGACTACCTGGGCGCAGATGGACAATTTTCCATCCGATGCAACTATATCCGGCCTTACGTTCATCGGCAACTCTTTGCTGGCGGCTACGAACAGTGAAGGGCTGTTCCGGACGGACAACGCTGGCCAAAGCTGGACCGAATCAAACGCCGGACTGCTGGCCGATACGGAACTGCTCGTTACCAGCGGAAACAAACTCTGGTGCGTTTCGGGCGAGAACGTAGTCCGGTCGCTGGACGGCGGCAAAACCTGGAAAATTGTGCGGTACAAGATGACCGACGACGAACTGATTCAGGACATGAAACGTGATGGTAACACCCTGTACCTGACTAATCGGGATCTGTACCGCTCTACCGACGATGGCGATACCTGGCAGAAAGTAAACCAGCCCCTGGCTATTCCGGATGGGGTGTTTCTGACGTCGATCTGGGTGAGTGGCAACGACATACTGGCCGCGACGCTGAACGATGGTATCTATCGGTCAACGGATGGAGGCCGGGTCTGGCGGGCGCTGTCACGCGATGGGCTACCTACGGCTACCAATAATCGCCCGACGTTCATCTCCAACGTAAAAAACACCCTGTACGTCGGCTACTCAGCCGCCGGCATGTTTCAGTCTACCAACAACGGAGCAAGCTGGGAGCGAGTAAAAGGAATTCGCGAAAACGCCGATGTCTGGACGCTGGCGGCCGTGGGCGATACACTCTACGTAGGAACAAACAGCGAGTCATTATACCGCTCAACGGATAAAGGACAGACCTGGACGCGCGCTGACAAAGGCATTACGTCATCGACGGTTCGGTCAATCCTGCCTACGTCGGCGGGCATTTTTGTCGGTACGTTCAAAGGCGCTGGCCTATCAACGACCAAGGCCGCTTTCTGGCGTCGGTACAACAACGGCTTACCCCTGCTACAGGCCAGTCGTGAGAACGTAGCGGCCGAAGACCTGCGCATGTTTCCGCTGGCGGCCGAGAACAACCAGTTATACGGTTCTACATTATACGGCATCTGGACCCGCCCCATGAACGAAGCGCCCTACATCACGCCTGAGCCGGTCGTGTCGTCTACCTGCGTCAACGGGTTAATTCAGGTTCGGTACCGTATCAGCGATACGTTTGAAGAAAAAAATCAGTTTACCATTCAGGTGTCGGGGCCGGATGGTGTGTATTCGACCACGCTTATTACCCCGTTGGCAGGTTGTGCGTCGCCGGGTCAGGCAACGGATCAGGGCTTTTTCGGGTGCCCGATCGATTTGCGGATGCCGACCGGAACGGTGGCCAGCGATAACTACCGCATGCGCATCGTCGCATCGAGTCCGGCTACGCAAAGCGCGGACATTCCTATAAAACTGACGCCTAACCCCATTCCGACTAAACCAGTAGTGAAAGTTGACAGCTCAAAACTGACTACGGTCGATGCTGCGTTTGCGTACCAGTGGTTGCTCAACGACCGGCCCATTCCGGGGGCTACGAGCCGTACATATGATCCTAAAAACTTTCCGGGGATTTACGCCGTTCGGGTGGCCAATGAATGTACCGGTACAGCCGTATCGGATCAGCTTGCGTATCTCGTTACGGCCACCGAGCCGACGTTCGACGATGAGGTAAGCGTTTTCCCCAACCCGGCCGACGATGCTCTGACGGTTCAACTGCCGCGTGCGGTGAAAGGTACCCGGCTACGGCTGCTTCGGCCTGACGGAGCGCTGCTGAACGAACAGACAACCGCTACCACGCAGCACAGACTATCCATCGGTTCGTTACCGGCGGGGCTGTACCTGCTCCAGGTCAAACAGGGCGACCGGCAGACCGTAAAGCGGGTGCTGAAGAAATAGCGTTTCCCATAGCCTGTTAAACAAACAAACCCCATCGAAGGAAGCTTCCGGTGGGGTTATTTTTTGCCGTCAGATTACCTGGAAGTGCCCCAGATTTCGCGACAAGTGCCGACTTTTTTTGTAACAACGATAGGGACCGTAAACTCTTCCAGAATTGTACAGTCCGCCAATTGATCGGGTGACAGCGTACGGGTTGGCAAACAGGCGCTGGTCGATGCCAACGTATTGGTGAAGGTAAATGCAACGGGCAGAACGTATTTTCCGGCGTAGACGGGTTTTAAAACAGAAAGTTTACGTAATGCCTGTTTAACAGCCTGATCGAAGCCATACTCGTTGTTCTCGGGACTAAGCGACGTAATGTTGATCGCTTCTCCGCGTTTGGTGATTTCAAACCTGATGTACACGCGACCGTATACACCTTCATTCCAGGCGCGGCTGGGGTATTTAATACGATTGTGTAGCGCCTGTGTAAATACCGGCTCCATGCTCAACGCTGGTTTAAGGGGGCCGGTTGCGGCCGTGAGCTGGTCGTAATAGGCCAATGCGTTCACAACGGTTTCGGTCGTAAGGGTGGTTTCGGGAAATCGTTCTGCTAGTTTTTCGGCCTGATCGTAAAGCGCATTCAGGAGCGAAGGCCGTGTCAGGTCAATAGGCTCTGGTTGAGCGTCTCCTTTCTGGATGTAATAGATTTTTCGAGTTTGATACGAGCCATCGAACGCATCGCCTTTAGCATAACCATCGGTAATTCTTGCCGTAACCAAATGCCGCTGTAGGTTCAACAGGAGCTTTGTCTGGCCGTTGCGCAACACCGCCAGATAGCCGCGGCCTACCGAGCCGGGTTGTCGTCGGGTAAATAACAAGCCATTAATGCTGAACGATTCAGGAGTAACCACGCGGCTTGTCAAGCTTCCGTTGAATCGGCAGTATACCTTCTGATCGACTAAACTGTAAGCGATCTGGCAGGAAATGGGCTGGCCTGCATTGTCTAGCCAGACGGTGCCCTGTTGCCATATTGGATACGTGAAGTATTCACTGCCGAGATAGACCGTTTGCTTATGATACGATTTGATTTCGTTTGGCCGTGACGTGGAGTAAACCTGGCAGGTAGTGATGATTCGCCCGGCAGAGTCCTGCGATACGTCGCATTGGCCGCTGACCGAGAGACTGATTAGCCAGAAAAGTAAAAACGAGATGGCAGCGCGGCTCATATAAGGTAGTGTGAAGGTTGGTAGGGGTTAGGCGAAAAGTACAAATAAAACGCCAAAAAAGTAAATGAATCGACGAGCTGGCTTTTTCGCTACTTTCAGAGCTAGTGACAAGCTTATCGCTTGAGTCCATGCTTTTCGCGTCTCATTAGACAGGAATTCCGTTTCATCAGGCTAACTGCTGGATACGCAGCCCCCGGCCATCAATTTTGGGCCAGTAAACAACTTTAGTGATGGCTTTCCATGAAAACGGTTAAAAAAATCCTGAAACGATTCGGGCAGGGGTTGCTCGTTCTCCTACTTTTAATTGGTGGCTTTTGCGCCTACGTTGCCCTGACGCCACCGCGTACGTATGATCCCCCTGTGGCACCCGACATCAAGGTGGAAGTGACAGAGGCCCGGATTAAACGGGGCGAAACCATTGCCCAGCTACAATGTATTGCCTGCCACGGTGATAACGACAATCGGCTGACGGGCAAGCACCTGGACGATATTCCGGCTATGTTTGGCAATATATATTCCCGCAACATCACGCAGGACAAAGAGAAGGGAATCGGTAACTGGACCGACGGCCAGATCATTTATTTCCTGCGCACCGGTATCCGTCCCAATGGGTCGACGGCTTTCATGCCGCAGTATGGCTTAATGGCCGACGAAGATGTTAAGTCGGTTGTGGCCTGGCTGCGCTCTGACCAGTTCCCGGTACAGCCCTCCCGGAAAGAAGCGCCACCGGCCGAGTATAGCTTCGTGGCAAAAATGCTGATGTGGACAATCATTAAGCCTGGCGACTATCCGGAACAGACCATTGAACTCCCCGACAGTACTAAGTCGGCAGCGGTTGGGAAATACATTGCTACGGCCGTTGCCGATTGTTACGGTTGCCATTCGGCCGACTACCTGGATCTGGACAAACAGAATCCGGAACGGACAAAGGGGTATTTTGGGGGAGGTAGCAAATTCAATGGGTTGGATGGTAAACCGATTCTGTCGGCCAACCTGACCTTCGACGAAGAGACTGGTATCGGTAAAAAATACACGAAAGAGCAGTTCATACGGGCCGTAAAGCATGGCGTTCGGCCCGACGGCTCAGTTCTTCGCTACCCTATGAGCCCGATGGTGGCCCTATCGGAGAAAGAGATCGCTGCGGTGTATGATTACCTCAAAACAGTACCGAAAGTACGTAACGACATTGCTGGTAAATCGGCAGAACTGCAACTGGCGGAAAAGTAAACCATAGGGTCAGGGTGCTACGTCAAAGGACGGCAGGTAAACAGTGAACGTAGCACCCTGACCCGGTTGGCTCCAGGTTGTTATCGTGCCCCGGTGATTCTGCGCAACCTGGCGAACCGTGGCCAGGCCCAACCCTGCACCCTCGTACTGCCGGCGACCATGAAGCTTGCGAAATGCCTGAAAAATGAGGTCGGCATCCTGTTGCTGGAAACCAATGCCGTTGTCGCTGACTTGAATTTGCCACCAGCCCGCTGCCTGCGGAACCGTACTGGTGAGGTACGTGCATGATTCCGGAAGCTGATCAGGCTGAAGTCGAAGGCTGTTAATCTGGATGATCGGAGCGGCATCCGGCCGACGAAACTTAATAGCGTTGGCCAGTAAATTCTGGAATAACTGCTCCAGTTGAAATGCACTGCCCAGCACAGTCGGCAGATCGCCCACGGTTATGGTAGCCTGCTGTTCACTGATCGATACATCCAGATTTTGAAGAACCTGATGTAGTACGTTGGGCAGGGCAACCGGGTTAAACGCATCGCTGTCGTTCGTAATCCGCGAAAATTCAAGCAAACTGTCAATTAGCTGCATCAGGCGGGCTGAGGCAGTCTGCATTCGTTTTAATAGGTCCAGCGCTTCGGTAGGCAGTGTTCCGCCGTATTCATTGTACAGCATATCGCCGAACGCTTTGATTTTGCGTAGCGGCTCTTTCATGTCGTGCGACGCAACCGATGCGAATCGTTCCAGATCGGCGTTGGAGCGGTTCAGCGCCTGGTTTTTCTCCCGTAGTAAGGCCGCCTGGTCAGCCAGCGCCAGTTGCTGCTGTTTGAGCAACGTGATATCCTGGTAGGTGAATAATACGTATTTATCGGTTTTTACCAGGCTGCCGTCTACCCAGACATCCAGTTGGTCGCCCTGAAAGCGCCGTTCGACCCGTTGCGATTGGCCGGTCTGATGAACACCTACCAACTGGTCAAAAAAGCCCTGCGCATAAATATCAGGAAACAGGACGGATAACAGGTTCCCAACCATTTCCTCCACGCTACGCCCTGTTGTACGGGCATTCGACGCATTCGTGACTACATACTGAAAATCGACGATGGTTCCGGCCGTATCCAGAACGGGTTCATAGAGGACCAGTCCAGCCGGCGAATTATCTACAATGTTGTGCAACAGTTGAGCTTGTTGATGCAACTGATGCCGAAGCTGGCGGGAATCCGTGATGTCGAGTGCCGTAATGACCAGTCCCTCGCCCTGCTTCACCACCGATACATCGACCCACTTGACAGAATCTCCGATGATATGCTCCCGTTCAAACCGCTGTGGCTCCCCCGTCAGCCAGGCCGTTATGTACCGATTAAACAGACCTGTCTGCCGAAAATATGGGAAAAGCTGCAACATGGTCGTCTGTCGGAACTGTTCAGGATTCAGGTTAACCAGTTCGTGTGCCTTGCGATTACCCCAGATGTACTGAAAATCGGTTACCTCACCATTTTCTAATATCGGCACACAATACAGAAAAGCTGAAAGTGTTCCTTCCATCAAGGCATCAAGCACATCCAGATAAGGCTGTTGGGTTGGGAGAAGCTCGATACGGGCTTCTGCACGTTTCGCATCAGGTGCAGTAGAAATGGACACGATTACGCTTGTTTATTGAGTAATAGTTACTGCTGAGTAAATGTAATATACTTTTTGGGTGGGTCAAACCTAGTAATTAATAGTATCACTCTGATGAATTTTACTGGTATACTGTAGGGAGTCAACGGATGGGTAGTAAATAAACATGGCCAATTTACTAATTTTTTAAGCTGGTAATTAAACAAGTATGGTTTAGTTGTTGACGTTTCGGTACGTAAGCCTCCTGCCTAGGTATTAATTGTCAAAGCAGTTTGGGTAAAGCAAACACGTAACAATATATTTGCCTATACATTTAGTGTAGTTACATTTTAATAGCGTGTTAATGAGTGTAATTACTTAATGCGATTACTTTGGTTCCTGAAATAACCACTTTACAACTAACCATCATATATCAACTATGTTGATTGCCACACTTGAGAATAAGTACCCTTCTTATCATCTTGTTCAGTCACTCACTCTGCTTAGGCCGGTTGTGCTTAACGCGTTCCAAATCTAATCATTCAGTTGATCTGTCTGTCTCTCGCTATGAAATCCCCACTGAATGATGAAGAATTAGTCCGCTTGTACGTCGATACGCACCAAAGCGATTATTTCAATATTCTGTACGAGCGTTATGTAACTAAAGTCTATAACCGGTGTATGTCCTTTTTTAAGGATCACGAAACGGCACAAGATCTTACGCAGGATATTTTTGTCCGGGTTTTCACCCGCCTTGACAACTTCCAGCAGCGGGCTGCTTTTTCAACCTGGCTGTATTCCATCTCATATAATTACTGCATGGACCACATCCGAACCGGCAAACGACTGAACACGATGCCCCTGGAATCTGAATTTGCCGATGAAGTAGCCGATAGCGACGACTCGTCAACGCTGCATGCCCGGCTGCAGCAACTGTCGCAGTTTGTCGACGACTTGCCCCAGTTTGAGCGTAATTTACTTAGCATGAAGTACGAGCAGGGCAAGAACGTGCAGGAGATCAGCGAGGAATTGAAGCTGAGCGAAAGCGCCGTAAAGATGCGCCTGAAACGGACTCGAGATAAAGTCCGTGAACTACATACCAGACGAGCGCGGTTGTGAAGCGCCTGCCGGTCCAGGGGCGACCGGCACCTCTGCGGAATTGGTACTTCTAAGCTTGACTTTAGTATTATGCTGCCCACGCTAATGCACTCTGCCAAAGCAGAAACTGCTGGCGGGGGATTTTTACATATTCACTCTCCAAAGGCGATGTGTAAAAAATCATTTCGCCCCATAACAACGACCGTACACTGCCTAGGGCATCTACAAAGGTAGGCTGCCTTTTCATACCAACTGCTCTGCTGACGCAGTAGTAATCCCTGGGGCCAAAGGTCATTAGCCAATAGAGTGACGAACGAAAACAAGCCCCGACCCAAATCTACATACCAAAGCCCCAGCGGGCTTCTTCTTAAAAGCTAAAGTCAAGCTAAATGGTGCGTGCAATCGAATAGAGCAGTACGCTGGTCGGGTTGCCATCGAAGGGGTTGATCAAGTTCAGCCCGTTCAGATGCGTGACGTAGAAGACAAGCCCAATTAACCAGCCCAGGTTAATCGACCACTTACCGGCTTCTTCAGCAATATCAATGGTCAGAATAAAAATTCCCCCACAAGGTGGACAGCATCAGATTTGCTGGTAAAATTCTCCGCTTGAGGCAACCTGATTATTAATAATCTGTGGCTCTTGTTTTACGTTAGGGCCTTGTCGCGGGCGAGCTGCTTATACTTCTCAACGGCTGCCTCTTTGCCGGCATGGAGTTCCTCCAATAAGCCAGGGTCGACGATGGTGGAGCAATGCCTGGCTCCCCATAGAATGAGCTCGACAAGGATGGGGACTATATCAACGCCTTTTTCTGTAAGGCGGTAGGTGAACTTCGATTTCTTATCGGTGGCAATGGACTTGGATACGATGCCTTGCGATTCTAGGGCCGCTAAGCGGTCGGCTAGAATGTTGGTCGCAATTTTTTCCTCCGACTGCAAGAATTGACCATAGGTAGACTTCCCTGCGAACAACATATCCCGAAGAACAAGAAGGCTCCATTTGTCCCCTAGCACGTCGAGTGAAGTGCTAATGGGGCAAGTAGAACGCTGTTTTAGTTCTTTCATAAAAATCAATTTGTCTTTTACTTGCTTTATGCAAGTGTTTTGTTTTAGTTTTGAACTTGCGATTTGCAAGTAAATATACGCGGATTTTTATTTCTGATTAACATGATTCTAGTAACTGGAGCCACCGGTGGGTTGGGCCACCAAACCATCGACTTTTTGCTCACGCGCACCCCGGCCGCAAAAATAGCTGCCTTGGTGCGCGACGTCCACAAAGCCACGGATCTCGTCAAGCAGGGCGTAGACGTCCGGCAAGCGGATTACGTTGACTATCCCGCGCTGGTGCAAGCCTTTCAGGGCATCGATAAGGTGCTGCTGGTTTCCGCCGTGGCATTTACCGACAGGGTGCGTCAGCACCAAAACGTGATCGACGCTGCTAAGGAAGCCGGGGTGAAGCACCTTTTTTACACCAGCATCCAGCGCAGCACAAATTTTGTGATGCCAGAGGTCACAGAAAGTGACCTGGCCACTGAAGCATACCTCAAAGCGTCAGGGCTGGCGTACACCATTCTCAAAAACGGCTACTACTTTGAAGGCCTTGGGTACCTGATTGGGAGTGAGGTGCCGGACACCGAGATACTTTTCACGGCGGGAGAAGGTAAGATCGCTTTCGTCAAGCGGACCGAACTGGCTGCCGCCACGGCTGCCCTGCTGACCAGCGAAGGGCATGAAAACCAAGAGTATACCCTATCGGGGAGCGAAGCGTATTCGTTTCACGACATCGCTCAGGAATTCTCCGCATTAGCAGGCCGGCCCATCGCTTACAAAAGCAGCGAGTTGGCGCCCTACGTCGCCAAGAAAGTAGCCGCCGGCTTCCCCGAAGTGGTCGCCACCTTCTTAGCCCAGTGGGGTGCCGCCACCAAAGACGGCATGCTGGCCGGGACGCACGATACGGTCGAGCGTCTACTGGGCCGCAAGCCAACTTCACTGCGGGAGTACCTGAAAACGACTTATTTCTCGGGTACCTGACGGCTTCTAGTGGCGGCCAATATCCTATGCATCAATGCATCCAGGCTGGAATCAAGCAATTGACTTCCCACAGAAGCTCACTTGTTTGATTCCAGCCTGCTAAAAATAGTCTGTTATCATATCCTACGACTCAATTATTAAGCATACCAAAATATTAATTCGCTTACTTGTTCACAGATTAAGCAGGCTGAATAGAGAAGCTAGACGCGCTAGTTAAGGGAAGGGCGAATTGTTGATTTTGGCGGGCTAATTAAATTTAAAGACCGCCAGGATGATGATGGATAAGAACACCAACGTTTGAACCCTGTGGAACCTATTCAATTTTGTGACTATAGGGTTGATTGGTAAACTCAGGGCAGCCCCCTCAGCTAACAGGCTGTTTCTTAATGTCTTCATCTGTGGACTGCCCACCAGAAGTCCATTCAGTGGAAGCAGCAAGATCAGACCCAGTTTTACTTGAAGCCATAGCTGGTGCAAAAAAACACCTCCGGTTATTAGGGTCAGTCCGATCCCGGAAAGGACTAGCAATACACCGCCTGCTAGTAATATCGTGCCTAAACCCGACATGAGTTTTAAAAGACCGACTGATGCGTTACCCTTCGTATTCCACAGGCTTATAAACGTGCGGAATACCACTAACTCGGTAACCGTAGTGCCGGCCATGAGTACAAGGCCGGAAAGATGCATTACTAGCAACAATTGTCGAATAGTGAATGGATCCATCAGGCAGTTGTCTTATTAGTATTGCTGATTAATAAAAAGCTGGTTATGACCATGTAGATGGCGGTAAAGCCATGGACCAGCATTCGTGGCAGGTCCATACCGTTATGCCCGTAGACCAGCAAGCAGTCTGTAGCAGGGATGATGATCGCTGCGGTAAAAACACAAGCAGTTGCTTTTTTCATCCGGCCTAGCAATAAGGCCAAAAGGGCTAATCCCGAAAACATATCACGTATTCCCTTTATGCGGCCCAACGTAATATCTGCATAGTTTGAGGGTTGTATACCGAAATCTTCCAGACTAATCTGGGGAAATAGAACAAACCTAACGCCGATGAAGAGAATTCCCAGCGCGATGAACATGGCCATCCAATAAGATACTGACCGCCAGCCCCATTGGGCCATTGCCTTTTCTGTTTTCATGTTGTGATCGATTGAGACCACAAAGCTCACGATGAAAAACCAGGCAGTCGTTCACCCAAGTTAATTAATGCTTTTGGGTCAATCTTTTTCGAATACGGCTCAGGGATTGGGGCATGATGCCTATATAAGAAGCGATGTAATATTGTGGGATGCGCTGACCTATATCAGGAAACTTATCGTAAAAGGTCTGGTACCGTAGCTCGGGCGAGTCAGTATACAGGGAGTATATCTGATTGATAGCAGTCACAAAAACCTCGCCAATGGCCAGCCGCCCAAATCGTTCACCATGTTCTACTTGCGCGTAAAATACATCCATGTTGGCATGGCTGATGGTATAAACGACAGAGGCTTCCAGAGCCTGAATGTTCGTCAGGGATGGCTGCTGGGGAAGAAAACTGGCGTAATCACAAACAAATTCGCCTTCTTTATTAAAGTAGGTTGTTTTTTCCTCCCCGTTGATATTAGCATAATAGCGGACGAGCCCCTGTTCAATAAAAAATACGTTTTTGCAGACCTGACCGGCCTGAAGCAGATGTTCGCCTTTACTGAATTTTTGTTGACGAAATAAAGCGGTAATGATATCTTCATCCTGTGAGGAAAGGGGAATATAGTGCTGAATGGCTTTGAGAAGTAACTTCATACTCAAAAATAAGTATATAACGCATTAGGCGAAAGAGCCAAAACGAAGTTGGGTTGTGCTAGCCGACTAGTAGTGGTTTCGTTGTCAACGCGGGCCTCCCCTCAGACGCTATTCCCCACTATTCTCCAGTTTATATATTACATCAAAAGAGGGTTCTAAGGGATAAGAACAGAGCCGTCAGGCATTTACTCGGGATAGTATTCTTTCTCTAAAACCCTCTCCTATGCCTACATCACATAATTTGCTCCTGCATCGCCTGATAGACTGTCCTGACCACAGGTTGGAAGCCCAGACTGCGAGCCCGTGAACTGTCACTCACCAGGTACCAGGGGTTCACAAGCGGTTCGGAGGATGATTCCAGTCGTACGCCAACCAATTGGGCTAATTCGTAAATCGATGTAGGGGCTTCATCAGCGATATTGACGATATGCCCATCCATCACCCCAGCTAAGGCCAGGTTCATTGCTGTGGCGATGTCGCGGTGATGAATGGTGCTCATTCGCATAGCGGGGTGCCATTTACCGGCAATCGCATAGCGGGGCAGCAATTTCAAATGTCCATCCCCGTCACCATAGACAAATGGAAATCGCAGCACTACCCAGTTGAGCCCACTTTCGCGTAGCTCCTGCTCAGCCGCCACCTTACTGGCTGGGTAGGCTTGATGGGGAGCAACTTCGTCATCTTCGCGACCCGGATGCGGATTGGTTGCGTTGTATACGTTGGTCGTACTCGCCAGAATGAAACGGGCGTTAGGCGCATGGGCTTTTGCTGCCTCGATCAGGTTGCGCGTCCCTTCCAGATTGCTCTTCCAAATCAGATCCGTGTCTGGTGTGCGAAATACCGCTGCCAGATGGATAATGGCTGACACATCCTGCACGGCTTCGCTGAGGGAGGTAGAATCTAATAGGTCGCCTTCTACAGCCGACACACCGGCCGGAACACTCTTTCCGGCTCGTACCAGCGCGCGGCATCCCATACCTGCATCAGCAAGACGCCTGAGCAGGCGCTCCCCTACAAGGCCGGTCACACCGGTAATCAATATTTTCTCCAGTTGGTTACTCATCATTTTAGTAGTTCGTTTACTAAGACAAAGTTCTGGAGAATTCAGGCAATGGAGTCGGACAAAAACCGTTAAGTGGCGGACAAATCCTGAAAGAAAGCCGCTACAGTCTTCCCAGTGACCTTCTTGAACAAACGAGAAAAATAACTAGGGTCACTAAAGCCTAACTCGAAGGCTAACTCCTTGACGGAGGACCGTTCGCCGTAGTACAATCGGCGCTTGGCCTCAAGAATCAGTCGGTGGTTAATGAACTCTTTAGGTGAGAGGCCAGAATAATGCTTGACCAGCTGATACAACCGATCCGTACTTAAGGCCAGTTCATGAGCAGCTTGACGGATGGTTGGATGCTCCGTCAGGTTATTTTCAACGAACACCTGGAAGGCGACATATTTTGTCATTTGTTGGCCGGCTGGTTTAGCATCAACTGAAAAATACGCCGTATTGATTTCCGTCAGAAGGCTATTCAGGTGGGCCAGGATAAGTTCAGGGTCCGTATCTAAAACAGCTAATAAGCCCTGTAGCAGTTCAAATATCGCTTGCAGTCTCCTGGCAGTCGCGGCTGAAAATCTTATTTTTTGCTGATTAAGAGGATTGAGTAGGAATGGGTATTGCTTAGGCAATCGGGCCAGGCATTGGTCATCAAACCCTAATTTATAGTACTCATTTGCCTGTAGGCTGAGCGGCATGTGTTGAATCTGATGCGGCAACGAGAAGACTAATTCATGCTGGCCGAGGGCAAGCGTTTCCCCATCAACGCCATATTGAGTAGCCCCCTGCTGAATAAATAGAAAGAAGTAGTAGGGTAACCGGTGGGGGAGTTTATACTTATCGCTGTCCTTTAGAGCTAAATGACCAAAATCAGGGGAAACGATCCGGATAGGTAATTGACTATTTTGGCTGAATTGCTGGGGAAATGAATAAATCTTATGCATAAGGCATACCTACTAATGACTTCAACTTACGAGGGCAAAAATGTACTTTATACAGCGAAAATCAATTGCGGACAAAACATACTATGGTGAATAGTTAGCTATTCCTAGCAGTGAATAAGGTAGCCGATGTATGATGCAGTGCAGTTAACAATCGCCTGTTTATCAACCGCACCGGCGGACCGGCAGTACTTTGGATAGCACGTAGTGGAACACCTTGGCGTAGCTTGCCCGAACACTTTGAGCCTTGGAATTCCGTCTACCGGCGCTGCTGACACTAGGCTAAAGCAGAGGTTTGGCAGATCGTCTTTGAAGCATTGCAGGAACCGGATCTGGATTTGTTGATGATTGACTCCATGACGGTTGGGGTCTACCAATATGCCGCTGGCCAAAAAAAGCGATCCCGCCAGTGAGTGCTTAGCCGGGACGCCGGTGTGATCAATCAGTAAGTGGCTGGACGCCCCCTGTAGCCCGGTAAGATTCGTGCCCCTGAGGATGAGCTGAATAATCCTTTTCGGCTCATTTTCAGTTTATTCATAGCTTGCCATGGTGAAGGCAAGATACGATATCAAAGTCCTACTCTCAGGTTAATAACAGCGTTTCCACTTCACCCATTCAATTGAGATAACGTGTACAAGTCTCATGGTCAATCGTTTTTCCTGTTTATCAATTAGTGAATTATTCAATGAGATAATTATGGTAATCAAATATTATATATGCAAGTAGGATATTTTGCAAATAATAATTTTGATTTTTTAATTATTAATAGAATTTTATTTTATATAATATATACGGTACATTATATTTGTTCTGCTTGGGTGTGGAAATAATCTTATCCGGCCTGCTGATTATCTATTAAGCTTCACGGATTGTCTTTTTGTAGTATTCATCTGCTGTGTAACAAGTTAATCTCTTTAATCATAATGATAAATTTTTTTACAAGATGCTGTCTGATCGCCTGTTTGCTGATTAGCGTGGTCAGTTTTGCCCAGGACAAAACAATCAAGGGGCGTATTACATCCCGATCGGATGGCACAGGCCTGCCCGGTGCAAACGTATTGGTTAAAGGCACAGACAGGGGGAGCACAACGAACGCAAATGGCGAGTTCACTCTTAGCGCTCCGAGTAATGCCGTTTTGGTCGTATCCTACATCGGTTTTAAATCGGCAGAAGTAGGCGTTGGTACAAAGTCATTTATTGAATTTTCATTAGAAGAAGATGCCTCAAACTTGAGCGAAGTAGTTGTTACGGCGTTAGGTATTACCCGCGAGAAAAAGGCCTTAGGCTACGCTGTTCAGGAAGTTAGTGGCAAACAGCTAACGCAGGCCCGCGAAACGAATTTGGTAAATGCCCTGTCGGGGCGCATAGCCGGGGTTCAGGTTACGGGCTCGAACGGCGCACCAGGCGCTTCATCGCGTATTCTGATTCGGGGGGCCAGTTCAATCGGCAGTAATAACCAGCCGCTGTTTGTGGTTGATGGCGTACCAATCGACAACAGTAATATCGGCTCTAGTACGTCGGTCGATTATGGGAACGGAGCCGCTGCCATCAACCCCGACGATATTGAGAATGTGAGCGTGCTGAAAGGGCCTAGCGCGGCTGCTCTATACGGCTCACGCGGGGCCAACGGCGTCGTTTTGGTTACGCTCAAAAGTGGCAGAGGCTCGAAGGGGATCGGTGTTGCCGTCAATTCTAACACAACCTTCGATACCCCTTTTCGCCAGCCTGAATGGCAAAATGAGTACGGTCAGGGCGGTAAAGGGCAGTTCAAATATGTCGATGGTCGGGGCGGAGGCATCAACGATGGGGTCGACGAAAGCTGGGGTCCCAAACTGGACGGTCGACTGATTGAGCAGTTCGATTCGCCCGTGGTCAATGGCGTTCGTCAGCCGACGCCCTGGATTGCCCATCCCAACAATGTGGATCAGTTTTATCAGACAGGCCGCACCCTGACCAACAACGTATCCGTGACCGGCGGCAGTGAGAAAGGCGATTTCCGGCTGTCATTTACCGACTTGAATCAGACCGGTATTCTGCCCAATACCGATTACAAACGAAAAACATTCGCCGTTAATGCAGGCTGGAACCTAACCGACAAACTCAGTGTCCGGGCTACGGCCAATTACGTGAAAGATGGCAGCGACAACCGGACCAACTGGGGGCTTTATTTCATCTGGTTTGGTCGGCAGGTAGATATGGAGCAGTTGAAAAATTATCAGGCTCCGGGTAGTATTTACCAGTACAACTGGAACTATAACTACTGGACAAATCCGTATTACCAGCTCAATGTCAGTGCGCGGGAAAACACAAAAGACCGCCTGTTCGGCAACGTATCGGCTACTTACCGGTTCACACCGTGGCTGAGTCTGACCGCCCGTTCGGGTACGGATTTTTATCAGGATCGACGCAAGACCAAAAATGCAGCCCGTACCTCGAATCTGTTCGACAGTTATAACGAAGATCTGATTTTCGTGCAGGAAACTAACAGCGATTTCCTGCTGAACGCTACCCACAAATTCGGCGATTTCGACGTAGCGGCAAACATTGGGGGCAACTCGCGCATGAACTACACCCAACGGAACTACACGGGCGCTACTGAACTGGCCATTCCACGCGTGTGGAACATCGGCAACTCCCGGCAGCGGCCCGTAACGGACAATACCGGTTATACCAAAAAGGTCATCAACAGTGTATATGCTGCGGCCAACCTCGGTTATCGGAATTATCTGTTCCTCGATCTAACCGCCCGGAACGACTGGTCGAGCACGTTGCCAATCAACAACAATTCGTATTTCTACCCCTCGGCGGCTTTGAGTGCGGTGTTGACCGATATGTTTAATCTGAATTCACCAACCTTGTCGTTTGCCAAAATACGCGCCAGCGTAGCTCGCGTGGGGAACGACACCGATCCCTACAACCTGCTCCAAACGTATTCGTATGCTGATGCCTGGGGGTCATTGCCGTCGCTGGCTGAGGGTAACGCGATCCTGAATGCTGCATTAAAGCCCGAACTGACGGATTCGTACGAAGTAGGAGCCGAAGTGAAACTTTGGCGGAACCGGGTTGGTCTGGACGTAGCGTACTACAACAAGGAATCGTTCAACCAGATTCTGAGTGTGAACGTATCGAACGCAACCGGCTTTTCGTCGAAATGGCTGAACGCAGGACGTATTCAGAACAAGGGAATTGAAATTCAGTTGACAGGTTCGCCGGTGAAAACCCCGGCTTTTGGGTGGGACGTGGCCCTGAACTGGGCGCGTAACCAGAATAAAGTGATTGAACTGGCCGAAGGCCTGCAAACCTACACGCTGGGCACCGTACGGGGCATGGGGATTGAAGCGCGTATTGGGCAACCCTACGGTACGTTCTTTGGGCAGGGCTTTATGCGGGCTCCTTCCGGCCAGATCATCTACGACAACAGTGGCTACCCCCGCATCGACCCAACCCGTCGTATACTGGGCAACTTCACCCCCCGCTGGATTGGTGGCTTCCAGAATACGTTCACCTACAAAAACCTGTCGCTGAGCACCTTGATTGATATGAAAGCCGGAGGGGATATTTTCTCCCAGTCGATCAACATTGGTCGGTACACGGGCGTGCTGGCCGAAACGACACGGGGTCGCGAAACGGGCATCGTTGGCGACGGGGTGGTCAACACCGGAACGGCGGAAAATCCCGTCTATACGCCGAACACCAAAAATATCTCGTCGGAAGAGTGGCACCACAAATACTACCTCCTGACCAACAACGAAGAAACCATTTTTGACGGTAGTTACGTGAAGTTGCGTGAGGTGCGGATGACGTACCGGTTGCCGGGCAAGGTATTCTCGCGCCTGCCCTTTCGCGACATCACCATTTCGGCGGTGGGCCGTAACCTGGCACTGCTCTACAGCAAAATTCCGCATATCGACCCGGAAACCAGTTTCTACAACGACGGTAACTTACAGGGGATCGAAAACGGTCAGATTCCGACAACCCGTTCGGTTGGTTTCAACATCAGTTTCAATCTGTAATTCCCTCAGCAACATCGAACCATGAAATCTATCGTTTATTCCTTCCAATATAAAACCGCGCTGGCCTGCTTATTCTTCGGCATGACGGCCTGCACGGGTGAGTTTGCCGAGATCAACACAAACCCTAATACCCCTACCTCTGCTTCGGCGGATCTGTTTATGCCGCACGGCATTCAGACAGCGGTCAATGCCTACTGGGGCGGGTCGCTGGGCATGGATGTCGGGAATGGGTTTTCGCAGCACTGGGCGCGGATTCAGTACACCGACATCGACCAGTACACCGTTACGAACGACGTGGCCAACACCGGCTGGCAAAACCTCTACATCGAATCCATGGCCGACTACCAGCGGATTCTTAAAATTGGCAAGGAGACCGGAAATGTCAATTACCAGGCCGTAGCCATCATTATGCGCTCGTTTGCCTTTTCGGTGCTGACAGACATTTACGGGGATATTCCATATAGTCAGGCTGTCCAGGGGGTTGAGGGCGTATTGCAGCCAAAATACGACGCTCAGAAAGATGTATACGCGGGGCTGGTGGCGGAGTTAAAAGCAGCCAGCGAACTAATCGACGTAGCCGACAAATCGAAGGCGATCGCGGGCGATATCCTGCTCAATAACGACCTGACCAAATGGCGTAAGTTTGCCAACTCGCTCAGCCTGCGCATTCTCAACCGGATGCTTGGAAAAGCCGATGCGCCGATTAACGTAAAAACAGAAATCGAGCGCATCCTGAAAGACCCGGCCAAATACCCCGTGCTGGCGTCCAATTCGGATATTATTCAACTGGTTTATCTGTCGGCAGCACCCAGTAACAACCCGGTCAACGAAAACCGGAAAACGCGCGACGACCATCGGGTAGGGGCGACGCTGGTCAACAAACTGAAGGCTCTCAACGATACCCGCCTACCGATTTACGCTAACCTGCCTGCCGATGGGGGCGACTACAAAGGCGTTCCGAACGGCCTGGCGGCCTCCGATGCCAACGCCCTGGGCTTGTCCAAAACCTCGAAAGTGGGCAATTATTTTGTAGCAGCTACGGCCCCCGGCGTGCTGATGAGCTACGCGGAATTGCTGTTTATCAAGGCTGAATTTGCCTACAAAGGCATCACGGCGGCTGGCGACGTCGCCACCAATTATACCGATGCCATCCGGGCTTCCCACGCTCAGTATGGCTTGACGGTAGCCCCGGCGTATCTGACGGCCAACGCGCTGAAAACTGGAACCGACGGCTACACCCAGATTATGGAGCAGAAATGGATTGCGCTGTTTGGTCAGGGCGTTGAAGCCTGGACCGAATACCGCCGGACGGGCATCCCGACCCTGGTTCCATCCGTTATCAACACAAACGGCGGCATTCTTCCAACCCGTTTGCCTTATCCCGGCTCCGAAGAGTCGCTGAACTATGCCAATTTTACCGAAGCGCTAACGCGGCAGGGTGGCAAAAACGACATGAAACTTAAACTCTGGTTCGCCAAATAAGAATAGGTGCGTCCAGAATTCATTTCTTCTATGAAACATCAACTCGCTGGTACAGTCCTGGCTTGTCTGGTCGGGTTTACCGCCACCGCGCAGGACGACAGAGCACTGCTCAAAAAAGCGCACAAGATTCACGAAAAAGCATTTACGGTGGATACCCATGCCGATACGCCCATGTTATTGTCGAGGGGCGATTTCGATGTCACCAAAGACAATGACCCCCGTATTACCAACAGCAAAGTCGATTATCCCCGGATGCGGAAAGGGGGGCTTGATGCTATTTTCTGGGCGGTGTATCTGGGTCAGGGGCCACGCACGCCGGAAGGGCACGAAGCAGCGAAGAAAAAGGCAATGGCTATCTTCGATGCCATCGACGCTACGCTCAAAAAGACCACTTCGGAGGCCCAACTGGCCACCACGCCCGAAGAAGCTTTTGCCATCAACAGGTCGGGCAAACGGGTTATTTTTCTTGGTGTAGAGAATGGGTATCCGATGGGCCACGACCTGGGCCTGTTGAGAGAGTTTTACAACAAAGGTGCCCGCTACATGACGCTGTGTCATTCGAGCAACAACGACATCTGCGATTCATCGACCGATCCGAAAGGGGCGGAGTATCAGGGACTCAGCCCGTTGGGTGAGCAGGTCGTCGCTGAAATGAACCGACTGGGTATGATGATCGATGTATCACACGTATCCGACTCCACGTTTTACGATGTAGTCCGTTTGTCGAAAGTACCCATCATTGCCTCGCATTCGGGCGCGAAAGCCATTTGCGATCACCCACGCAATTTGACGGATGCGATGTTGAAAGCCCTGGCGAAAAACGGGGGTGTCATTCAGTTGAATCTGCTGAGTGATTACGTTAAAACCATTCCGCCCAGCCCCCAGCGCGAAGCCGCCCAGAAGACCATGATGGAAAAATGGGGGGTGAAAGACCGCCGGGGTATGATGGCTGCCCTGAGCCGGTTGTCGGAGGAAGATCAGAAAAAACTTCGCGACGAGTTTACGGAGCTAAACAAAAAGTTTCCCGTTCAACTGGCAACGGTAAAAGATGCCGTTGATCACATCGACCACATTGTCAAGCTGATCGGCATTGACCACGTGGGGATGGGGGCCGATTTTGACGGCGGTGGTGCCCTTGCCGATTGTTTCGATGTGAGCCAGTACGAGAACTTTACGGTCGAGTTTCTACGTCGGGGCTACTCGAAGAAAGACATCGAGAAGATATGGGGTGGCAATTTCTTCCGCGTCATGAAAGCCGTCGACAAAGGCAAAACGATGGAAGTGGCGAGCAACTAATACGCCACGTAACAAGACAAGCGTATGAATATAACAAATCCTCGGTAGTGACTACCGAGGATTATTCATTACCAACTTTTTAAAAAGTTGGGTTATATTTTTGGAATGCCGGTCAAAAATTCCGGTCTACATATCGATTTAAGGGGAATCATTGATACTCGGCTTTGAGGGTTATGCACATGCTGAAATACAGCCCGATTACACTTTAGTCAGAAGCGAGATGCGGTCGTTGTTGCCGGTCGCCTGTTGGCTTTTCTTCCGGTTCTTCGCCTGTAATGATTTCAATACAGATTGGTATGTCGTCGATGCTTCAGTTACTGCGGATTAAAAATCAACTCAGAAAACATTTCTCCGCCAACCAGTTGTGACACCTGTGGTGACTTCTGACGTTAACCTATTAGCTTGTCCCAACAACTGAGCCATTCTAAAGCTAAAAAGTCAGCTAGTTTCGTCAGAACAATACGAAAACGCCTTATGCGTGACTATGCGTAGGGCATTTGCTGCTGCGCTGGTAAAATCACCCTCTTCTTTATGGCACACGTGATCTAAAGAAAATGTTTAGCAAAGCCGTATTTAGGGAACACCCTTCAACTTGCTACTTACCAAGATATATCTCTCCAAGAGGTCGCTACTAGCAATATTTACTTTTCAGCGATTCTTACTGAATTGCATCGAATTATTACTGATAATCTACTAATAATCAGGGAGACCTTTGTTTCGCTAATCGTCTTATTAATTCTACTCAATCCTTGAATCATGAATTAATTATTGATCAACGTGCGGCCAGTCTGTAACTATAAAAGCCACTGTCTCCCTGTCTGAATGGTGTCATAAGAACAGCAGGTGAAGCAACCCAGTAGCATCATGACTTAAATGAGATATGAGTAACTGTCAGGAAATTAACGATTCGCTGACAGGGCGGTGTAAGTGCAACGCTCCGGTAAGGATGATCACCTACACAGTCGGCTAATTTTTAGCGGCTGAGAACACCGGTTTAGAAAATTGATACGATGATCAATGCCATAAGAGTAATTAGCCCCTTCGTGGGTGGCGGAGCTACTCAACCATAACTGTTAAATTCTTATGTTTTAAATAATCATAACTATGATTGAACACAATACAATTCCGGGATACACCTACGGACAGCCGCTCTCGAAATCGCCGATTTCAATCGAGGAACTCCTCTTACTGAAGAAAACTGTTTTGTTCAGCGAGGATGACGAGCGCCTGCTGCGACTGGCCGGCGACGTATTGGCTGATCAGACAAAGGCCGTACTTGACGTCTGGTATGGTTTTGTGGGAAGCCATCCACACCTGATACGGTACTTTGGCCAACATGAACAGCTTGACGCGCATTATCTGGCAGCCGTAAGAAAGCGATTTGGACAGTGGATTATAGATACCTGCACTCGTCCCTACGACGAAGTTTGGTTAGCCTATCAACAGGAAATAGCACTGCGTCATCATTTGACCAAGAAGAACCGGACGGATGAAGCTAAGGCCGAACCGATCATTCACCTGCGCTATATCCTGGCCTTTATTGTGCCTTTAACGTTGACCATAAAGGATTTTTTAGCTGCCAAGGGGCATAACGCCGATATAGTGTCCGGTATGCACGCAGCCTGGTTTAAAGCCGTTACACTGACAGCCGTGCTGTGGAGTCACCCCTATAGTAATCCGGAAGAGTTTTAAAAATCTAATCTGGTTTAGTGCATCAGACCACAGGCTGCCCTAACCGCTGTCTATTTTTCTTCCCATACATCTATTAACAAAAACAACGCAAACCATGTCCTACGCACCTAAAATCTCTCCGTTGCTTTTAACGCCCGAAAATCACGTGCTGGCGCTAATTGACTTTGAAAGCCAGATGCTGTTTCCGCTTAAAAGCAGCAACATTGGCGAGTTCCGCAACAACGTGGCCATCATTGCTGGAGCGTCTAAACTATTTAATGTTCCCACCGTCGTTTCTACGGTGGCCGAAGATTCATTCAGTGGCCCGGTATTTCCGGAAGTAGAGGAGTTTTACCCCAAAGAATCATCGAACTACATCGACCGCTCAACGATGAATGCCTGGGAAGATGAAGCGGCCTATCAGGCAATTATAGCGCCGGGAAAAGTAAAGCTGGTGCTGGCCGGACTCTGGACCAGCGTCTGCATCCTGGACCCGGCGTTGTCGGCCATTACGGAAGGCTACGAAGTATACGTCATTACAGACGCCTGCGGGGATGTCTCCTCCGAAGCGCACGAGCGAGCCATTCAGCGAATGATCCAGGCTGGGGTCATGCCCATGACTGCCATTCAATATTTACTGGAACTGCAACGCGACTGGGCTCGTCAGGAAACGTATGGCCCGGTAACCGACCTGGTAAAAAAATACGGAGGGGCTTATGGAATCGGTATTCAGTATGCGCACCATGCACTGGTACACTAAGCCGGTAGCCATGCGCCAAAGCTGGAATGACCGAGGTGGATATTCCCTGCACTACATCAACCTGCTTAGTATCTATTTTCCTGAGCTGGTTGATACCCCTTAGCACCACGGGCCAACCTTTTAAACTCATGCGGTATGAGGAGGTTTATGGCTTGATGCCCGATGATACGTCCTTGAGATTTTACCGTGGGATTAAATTCATTCCACTGTCCAAAGACCAAAAGGCATACGGCTCAATAGGTGGCGAAGCCCGGTTGAACTACGCAATTTTCAAGAACGAAAACTGGGACAAAGCGAGTATAGGTGTTAACCGATTTATTCTACAACGCTATGTACTGCATACCGACCTTCACTTGAGTAATCGGCTTCGGCTGTTTTTCCAACTGCGGAGTGCCCTGGAAAGTGGACGCAAAGACGGCCCCCGCCCAATTGATGAGGACCAGCTAGCTATACAAAACCTATTCGCTGATGTAAAGCTCTTCACGACTCAGCGAAGCGGCTTAACGATTCGGCTTGGGCGACAGGAACTGGATTACGGGAGCGGTCGACTGATCTCAGTTCGGGAGTTGCCCAATGTGCGGCTTTACTTCACGGGTATTAAGTTGATGTACCAGTATCAGAAAACAAGGATAGACGGCTTTCTAATGATGGCCGATACGATCAATCCCGGTGTTTTCGACAACAAAGCCAGCAGGCAAGCCAATCTATGGGGCCTGTATATGCAGACCGTCATTGGGAAAAATCGATTATGGGAATGGTATTACCTGGGGTATCGTCAGCATGCCAGGGTCTATGAATCCGAAATCGCTGATGAACAGCGGCATACCCTTGGGACCCGCTTGGCAAATACGGGTACTGGACTGATCTATAACCTCGAAGCGGCTTTCCAGTTCGGGCGCTTCGGCACTAAACCCATCAGGGCCTGGACGGTTTCGATGGATCTGGGTTATCGACTTAGCTGGCTAAAGCGCCCCGTACTACTTGGCATTCGGCACGACTATATCAGCGGGGACTTACAACGGGACGACGGACGGCTGGGGACGTTCAATCCACTCTATCCAAAAGGCGGCTACTTTGGCTTTGACCCCCAAATCGGTCCTGCCAACCTGATTGATCTGCACCCTTATAGTTCATGGCAGTTAAGTCGTGCTCTTGAGGGTCAACTAGAGGTTGTGTTAAACTGGCGATATGCGTTGCAGGACGGTGTATATCAACCCAACGGGGCGTTTAACCAGTCTGGCTTCGGCTCGCGCGAGCGATACATTGGCACGGCCTACCTGGGCAAACTGATCTATGCGTTCAGTCCATTTGTGGTTGCCGATGTTGGCATACAATTTTTCCAAATCGGTCCCTTCATCCGCAGCATCATCCCGGCAAATACGGATGCGCTGTTTACCAATAGTCGAGTCGTTTTTAAATTTTAATGACCAGCCGGTAGAGAATGACCCTTTTAACGAATACAAGCCATGAAAGCAGATTTGATCTTTTACAATGGCCTGATTCACACCGTGGATCGGCTTAACCCGCAGGCAACCGCCGTAGCCATCAACGATGGAAAATTTATGGCGGTTGCCGACGACGCAACGGTGTTGGCGCTTTCCTCTGATCAAACGATTTGTATTGATCTGAAAAAGAAGCGAGTCATTCCTGGTCTGAACGACTCGCATACGCACCTGATTCGGGGCGGTCTGAATTACAACCTGGAACTGCGCTGGGATGGAGTACCCTCGCTGGCCGACGCCCTGCGGATGCTCAAAGAACAGGTTGACCGAACCCCCTCTCCCCAGTGGGTCCGGGTTGTCGGTGGCTGGACGGAGTTCCAGTTTGCCGAACGGCGCATGCCAACACTCGATGAACTGAATGCCATTGCCCCCGACACGCCCGTTTTTATTTTACATCTCTACGACCGGGCTTTATTGAACCGGGCTGCTTTGCGGGCCGTTGGCTACACCCGTGACACCCCAGCTCCGCCCGGCGGCCAGATTCAAAAAAGCCATAATGGGGAGCCAACCGGTCTAATTCTGGCTACGCCGAATGCGCTGATTCTGTATTCAACGCTGGCAAAAGGGCCGAGGCTTTCCTACGAGCATCAGGTCAACTCAACCCGGCATTTTATGCGGGAGTTAAACCGGTTTGGCATCACCAGCGTGATTGACGCGGGCGGGGGCTTCCAGAACTTCCCAGATGATTATCAGGTGATCCACGACCTGCACCAGCAGGAACAACTCACTGTTCGCATCGCCTACAATCTGTTTACGCAGCGACCTAAACAGGAGTACGATGATTTTGAGCAGTGGACGCAGTCGGTTATGCTTCATCAGGGCGATGACCTCTACCGTCACAATGGCGCGGGCGAAATGCTGGTGTTCTCGGCTGCCGACTTTGAGGATTTTGTGCAGCCCCGACCTGATTTACCCGAAACGATGGAAGCTGAACTGGAACGGGTCATCAGGTTACTGGTCGAACACCGCTGGCCCTTCCGGCTGCATGCAACTTACAATGAAAGTATTACCCGGTTTTTAAATGTTTTTGAAAAAGTGAACCGGGACATTCCTTTTGATGGCTTGACCTGGATTTTTGACCACGCCGAAACTATTGACGAGCGCAACATCGAGCGGGTCAAAGCCCTGGGCGGAGGGATTGCCATCCAGAGTCGCATGGCCTTTCAGGGAGAATACTTTACCGACCGTTACGGTGCCGATGCTGCCCAGCATACTCCTCCGGTGAAGCAGATGCTGTCGATGGGCGTTCCTGTAGGAGCTGGATCTGATGCAACCCGGGTTAGTACCTATAATCCCTGGGTAGCCTTGTACTGGCTTTCGGCAGGCAAAACGGTTGGGGGCTTACAACTCTACAATCAAGCCACTCGGCTTAGTCGCGAAACGGCCCTCGAACTCTATACACGGGGTAGTGCCTGGTTTTCGTCGGAACAGGACAAAAAAGGCATGATCCAAGCAGGCATGCTGGCTGACATGGCCGTACTGGACCGAGACTTCTTTCAAATTGATGATGAGGCCATAAAACAAATTGAGGCTGAACTGACGGTGGTAGGGGGACGGATTGTTTATGCCAAAGGTGAGTTTTCGTCCTTTGCTCCCCCGTCTATTCCGGTGCTGCCCGATTGGTCACCCACAAAACCATACAATGGGTATTATTCGCCTACCCGGCATTCAGTTAGCTCTACGTCGACAGGAACAGCCCATTTACATACTGCATCAACCATCCACCAGTGTGTCGGCAGTTGCGGAGTTCACGGTCATCAGCACGATGTTGCTCGGAAAAGTAACGTTCCCATCTCGAATTATACGGCGTTTTGGGGCGCTTTAGGGTGTTCCTGTTTTGCCTTTTAATGGCTACGTATATAGATAACCGTTATGAACGATTTTCTGAAATTGATGCTGCATTCAGATGTTGGAAGCGAGCTTAATAATTGGGCATTATTTGGGTTTCGCATCCTACTAGCTGGTGAACTTTTGTTGGTGCATGGTTTAAAAAAGTTAAGGCCCACTAATGATGTGCCTGAAACTATCCCTAATCCACTGGGCCTGCCCCCAAAACTTAACAACCTGCTTGCAACCGTTTCAGATACTATTGTCCCATTTCTGGTCATGGCAGGTCTGGCAACCCGATTGGTGGTATTGCCGGTAATCTCAGTAACTGCCATTGGTTACAGCGTTGTACATCGCCATGATTCGCCCCTGGTTAGGGACATTCCATTCATGTATACGCTCTGTTTCGTGCTGCTGTTACTGATGGGGGCTGGCACTCAGTCTGTTGATTATTACCTGTGGTCGTTGCTCCCATGATGCATTACTTAGTACTAACCTCCCTTGAAAAATGCTTCCACAAATTGGTATTAAACCGGAAAATCTGAGTTCAGTCGCCCAGTTACTTAACACAGTTCTAGCGGATGAATTCGTGCTATACGTTAAAACCCGACGGGCGCACTGGAATGTTGAAAGCCCAGACTTCTTTGACAAGCACAAGTTTTTTGAAGCCCAATATGAACAACTGGACGATATTCTAGACGTAGTAGCCGAGCGGATTCGCACCTTGGGACATTATGCGCCGTCTACACTGAAAGAGTTTCTGGCTCTGACGCACCTAAGCGAACGCTTGCAAGAAACGAACGACGGCGTTGGCTTTATCAAAGAACTGCTCGCTGACCATGAAAGCCTGATTAGTCGTTTGCGGGAAATCATTAATCGTCTTGCTGACGAATTAAAGGACCTTGGAACCAGCGATTTTATCACTGGACTGATGGAAACGCATGAAAAAATGGCTTGGATGCTACGGGCTCACCTCCGATAAAAACGATGTTGATGCTACCTATTTACCTGTCCATCCGGCAATTGAGTTTTGTGCTGACGCTGGTAGCTGGATTCTGCGATACGGTCACGTTCATTGCGGCTAACGAAGTGTTTTCGGCCCACGTAACGGGAAACTTCATCGTGCTAGCCTATGATTTGGTGTACCATACCGAGACTAATGCGTGGATGAAACTGCTGACGTTTCCTGTTTTTTTTCTGGCTGTGGTGACTGGACGGTGGATCGACCAGAAGACGCCTTCGCGCTATGGATTGTTGCGTTTAGAAGGTTTTTTACTGATTGGCAGTGGTTTACAAGCTTATATGACTCAACAGTCTGCGAATCTTGTTTGGCTGCTACCGTTGATCCCATTACAAATCGTTTTTGCGATGGGGCTTCAAAACACCTTCGGGAAACTCTACAGCCAGGAGACGTTTGGGCCTACCACGGTGATGACGGGTAATGTTACACAGGCGGCACTGGATAGCATAGATTTGTTAATACGAATGGATAGTGCTGCCAAAAGAGAAAGCCTGAACAAGCAATTGGTTGTAATTCTTGGCTTCCTATTGGGTTGCCTGTTAGGTGCATTAGCAGCCCAATGGCAGGGTTTAGGCGTTGTCGTGTTTCCAGGCTTACTCCTGCTTGGCCTACTTCACCCTAAACCAAAAGATAGCACGTCGTAATTCCTTTATTGTTACCACTTTATCATCAATTTTTACTGATACCCTCCCGGCTATCATCCGGACCTTTATAGAGAAATCTTTCCTCCATATTCTATCAACTAAACGCACATGAAAACCTCCAGTTCCAGACATATTGTCTTTATAACAGGGGCCTTTGTTAGCCACCATTGCTGGGATGAATGGCAAACCTATTTTCAACGCAAAGGATACACAACCTTAGCTCCCCCCTGGCCTTACAAGGACGGAACAGCGGCCGAACTCCGGGCGCGGCAACCTAACGACGTAGATCTGGCAACCATGACGTTGACCCAGGTGATTGATCACTACGTTGCCGTGATAACCAGTTTACCGGAAAAACCTATCGTTATAGGTCATTCTACTGGAGGGTTACTGACCCAAATCATGGTTAATCGGGATCTGGCAGCGGCTGGGGTTGCAATTCATTCCCTTCCACCACTGGGTGTCATACCGTATGAATTCTCTTTTTTGAGAGGAAGCTGGAAATCACTTGGTCTCTTTACCCCCTTGGAGGAAACTTATCTCATGAGGTTTGAAGACTTTCAATACGCCTTTGTCAATGGCATGCCGCTCGAAGAGCAAAAAGCAGCTTATGATGCTTTCGTAATTCCCGAATCCAAAACTGTAGTTCGGGGTGCGCTGACCGATGCCGCAAAAGTGGACTTCGAAAAGCCTCATGCTCCACTACTTTTTACTGCTGGCAGCACCGATCATCTAATTCCAACTCACCTGAATAAACGCAATGTCGAAGCTTATGAAGAAAACGACTCTGTTCTGGATTTCAAAGAATTTTCTGGACGAAATCATTTTGTCCTTGGGCAGCCTACCTGGCAGGAAGATGCTGACTATATCCTCGAATGGCTTGACACCGTGGCAGTAACATCCAAAGTAAGCCAAGCTACATAAGCAGAGAATTTATTAAAAAAGTACCGCACTCAATTATATCAAGCTTTTTACTCCTAACGCAACTTCATTATGAGACTTTTATTGACTCTCATCATTATGGCCAGCCCTTTTCTGGCTGCGTCCTGCAACGATCAACAGTCGGTGCCTCCATCCAAACCAACTTTCGTTTTTGTACATGGCACATTTGCTGATGACTACGCCTGGCACCTGGTTAAGCCTAAGCTAGAACAAGCGGGATACAAGGTGGTTTCTTTCAACCTACCTGCTCACGGCAATGATCAAACACCCGTTTCTCAGGCCAATTTTGACTTATACGTCAATACTGTTGTTAATAAAATCAATGCCATTTCGGGTAAGGTAGTCTTGTTAGGGCATAGCATGGGCGGCTTTGTCGTAACTCAAGTAGCCGAGAAAATTCCGGCTAAAATCGAAAAACTCGTTTACCTGTGCGCCTTTTTACCCAAGGATGGTCAAACATTGTACGAACTGGCATCGTCCGATACCGAAAGCCTGATAGGACCTAATCTGCATCCGGAGGAAAATGGATTAGTAGCTTCCTTACCCCCAAACGTACTCGTTCAGGTCTTTGCCATTGATGCTTCGGAGGAAATTCAGAAAGTTGCCGCTAAAACACGCCCCGAACCGTTGGCCGTCTTTCAGGCCAAAGCCAGCCTGACGGATGCCAACTTTGGGAAGATTCCCAAATATTACATTAAGACCCTGAAAGATCAGGGAGTCGGACCAGCATTGCAGCAGCGGATGATCGATGGCTATCCAGGCAAAATTGCTAAAATCTACACCATGAATACAAGCCACAGTCCATACTGGGCAAAGCCAGATGAACTGGTTAGTATTCTGAAAGAGATTAATTGATCGCTTTCCTTCTTAGCCATTAAGCTCTCAACATTTTTCACTCTGCATTATTTATAGTATGGCAACCCAGGAAGAAACAACTATCTCCCCCATTGACCCGGCCACCGATCCGGCTATTGAAAGCCGCACCAAAGCGTTTCTCAATACGCTCAACAGCGGTGGCGGAAAGCCGATGGAACAAATGAGTCCAGCCGAAGCCCGGCGTGTATTGGAAGGTGCACAGCAATCAGTGGAAGTGGATTTATCCGGCGTCTATTTTGCCCAACAGACCATTGCCCAGGATGGTTTATCCATTGATCTGGACATTGTACGGCCAATAGGGGTCTCCGGTACGTTACCCGTTTTTATGTTCTTCCACGGCGGGGGCTGGGTGCTGGGTGACTTTCCAACACATCAGCGGCTGGTACGAGACTTGGTGGTTGAATCCGGAGCAGTAGCGGTTTTTGTCAATTATACCCGCTCGCCTGAAGCCCGCTTTCCGACCGCCCTGACCGAGGCCTATGCAGCAACAAAATGGGTCGCCGAAAACGGTGCTGAACTGAATGTTGACGGTTCCCGGCTGGCTGTGATCGGCAACAGCGCCGGAGGGGACCTGACGGCAGCGGTAGCCCTCATGGCGAAAGATAAGAAAGGACCTACTATAAAATTACAGGTGTTGCTATGGCCCGTTACAAGTGCTGAATTTGATACGGTATCCTATCATCAATACGCGAGAGATCGGTTTCTGACCCGTAATATGATGATCTGGTTCTGGGATAACTACGCACCGAATCCTGAGGATCGACAGTCGTATTACGCGGCTCCGCTGCAGGCAAGCCTTGATCAATTGAAAGGCTTACCGCCCGCGCTGGTGCAGGTGGCCGAAAATGATGTGTTGCGTGATGAAGGCGAAGCGTATGCCCGAAAGCTTGATGAAGCCGGAGTATCCGTAACATTGATCCGTTATCAGGGTATGATTCATGACTGGGGTTTGCTCAATCCACTGGCCCATATTCCAGGAACGCGCTCGCTAATCACCCAGGCAGCCGCTGAACTCAAGAAGTTTTTGTAGTAAGTAGGGGCAAAGGCAGTATATACTGCCTTTGCCCCTTCAACCCATTAAACGCATGGAAGCTGTACGTGCTACCTCTCCCTACGATGTGACTAATGATGTATCGGGCATCAAAACGTTCTTTGTCAACGTATTTTTTATCGGAAAGCCGGGTGTTGGCAATCCCTGGGTTCTGGTTGATGCCGGATTGCCGGGGTATGCAGGCCGAATTCGGAAAAAAGCTGAACAGTTGTTTGGCTTAGGCACAAAACCCGATGCAATTGTGCTGACTCATGGGCATATCGATCACGTGGGATCGTTAGCGGCACTTCTAACCGACTGGCCGGTTCCGGTTTATGCGCATCCGTTAGAGTTGCCTTACTTACAGGGAAAAGCAAGCTACCCACCGCCTGATCCAGCCATTGGGGGCGGGTTCTTTTCCTCCATTTCCTGGTTATACCCTATCGGACCAACCCATTTCGGTGATCGTATTCGTCCCATTCCGGCCGATGGGCTGATTCCAGAATTGCCTGACTGGCAAATCATTCACACGCCCGGTCACTCGCCGGGGCACGTTTCTCTTTTTCGTTCCAATGACCGTACGCTTCTAGCGGGTGATGCCCTGATCACGACCAATCAAAATTCGGGCTATTCTGTTGCAATCCAGCGGGAAGAGTTTCATGGCCCGCCGGCATATTTTACGTGTGACTGGGTCGCGGCAAAAAAATCAGTACAACTCCTCACTGAATTGCAGCCTCAGGCTCTTGGTACGGGTCATGGTGTATCGGTTCATGGGTTGGAGTTAAGTCTGGGGCTCAATCATCTACTCCATAATTTTGAAAACCGGTCAATTCCCTCCCAGGGACGCTATGTAAAACAACCGGCTATCACCGATTTAAATGGGGTAATCACCATGCCTCCACCCACATCTTATTATGTACCCCGAAGAATTGGCGTTGCCGCTGTAGCTGTTTTAGCGCTTTACCTACTTTGGCCATACATTAATAGTCCATTAGAATAACATCGACAATTGATTGGGCCAAAAGAGCCGACTGGCACCTTAGGTGATCCTCGAAGCGATACTGAATGCCCTGGTAAAGGAAATTTATGAGGAGTATTTGAGCATGACGACTGGGCTGTTTGTTTTTATGTTGCAGCAAGCGAATAAGTCTTTGACTGAACAAACCTCATATACAGGGGGCAATTCTTGAGACAGGCAGACGCATACAGAAGGGCAAGCACTATAAAAGAAAAGTAAGTAACAATAATCATGTCATTATGATCGAACTCATTGAATATGGAGATTTTATGTGCCCCCGGTGTAGAAATACCCGACAACTACTTCTTACGCTTCTTAAAATTTTCAGCGGGCAGATTCAATATACGTATCGGCATTTTCCTAATCCGAGCAATTCGGAATCCTGGCTGGCGGCCGTAGCAGCTGAAGCAGCCGGAATGCAGGGGCAGTTTGACCCCATGTATCAAGCCTTGTTTACGCAGCGCTCGCTCCAGACAGGTGGTCTGTCTGAACTGGCGTTTCGCCTTGGTCTGGATGTAAAACGATTTCTAGCTGATTTGCAGGATGAGCAGGTATATCATAGCATTGAGGCCGACCGGCGGGCGGGTTATCAACTTGGTATCCAAACGACCCCCACGTTAGTGATTGAGGGGCAACGGTTTTACGGTAGTCTGACTCTGGCCCGGTTGTCGCCGTTTATCCGTCATCACATCCGGCGAAAATCAAGTTCAATTTTTAACATCATCGATCCGAAAACTGGCTTGGTCCGTTGGGCCGACGATGCACTTTGATACTAGCCAAAGCATTGAACGTGCAGCAGAGTAAAAGCTTGATTTTTAGACACTAATAGGCGTATTTTATGTAAAAGTTCATCCTCCTCGTTTCAACCTTTACCAAAGCAGTCCTGCTCAGGTACTGCTTTACGCGTTGCATAACCTTCTAAAGTCAATGAAACAAGCACTGTTTTTGCTGATCCTTTGTGGGTTTTTTCGGTTAAGTGTCCAGCCCGTGGTAGCTGAGCCGAAAGCACATTCCATTGATAGTTTGAAGGTGCTGCTTAAACAAAGCAAGCCCGACACCAGCCGCGCCAACTTGCTGCTGGAACTGGCCCGTAGCTACATCATGAAGCCAGGGGAGCTACCATCCGATCTTGATACAGCGCTGATGCTTGTGGAACAGGCATATCGTATAAGTCGATCATTGCATTACGCTCAAGGGCAGGGAAAGGCCTATCTGATTGGAGGTCAGGGCTATCGAGAGAAAGGAGAAACTCAAATGGCTCGAAAATTTGATCGGATAGCCATTTCTTATTTCTATAAACATCATTACGCTGCCGATCTGGCAGCAGCCTACCTGGAGCTAGGGAATACGTATGGCACTTCCATTGAAGACCTGAACGAAAGGATTACCTATTATGAAGCAGCATTACCGCTTTTTGCCCAAACAAAGCAGCGGGAACGAATGGCTACAACCCTAAAAGTTTTGGGTGATTTAAACAGTATAAAACAAAATTATATTGAAGCTCTTCAGCAGCTAAAGCGAGCTTTGATAATCTATGAAGAGATTAATTACCCTGATTTACAAGGCGTCTATGACCTGTTAGGTGATGTCAGTAATCATCTGGGAGATTTTCAGAATGGACTTAAGTATGGCTTATTGGCGTTGAAGACAGCCGTGATGCGTAAAGATACTTCTCTCCAGTTATGCACCATCTACAATCGCCTTGGCATAACTTATTATAAATTACGTGATTACAACTTAGCCCGTAATTCGTATGAAAAGGCACTTAGTATCGCCAGAAGATATAAAGATACTCTTTCAGTAAACTATGTTGGTGTAAACTTGCTCGAAGCTTATAAATTGTTAGGTAATAGCAGGTCAAGTATATTGCTTTTAAAGCTTTTATCAACGGATTTTCCGCCTAAAGGGATAGAAGAAAAGATTAGACTTACCAGTTACTACCTTCATTATTACCAGCAGACCCGCAATTATCCGCAAGCTCAACTTTATTGTAATCAACTTGTTGATCAATTTTCACAATTGCCGTCAAAGGTTAATAATTCGTTTTTAATTGGATGCAAGTATGCCATACGGTTTTATCTTGCTACGGGTCAACTAAAACGGGCTCAACAGTTAATAAATGAATATCAGATATCGGCTAAGCAAACAAAACTAAAGGATCAAATTGCTTACGGTCATTTACTAGCGTTTCAGGTTGACTCGGCACAAGGAAATTTTCGTTCGGCGATTGATCATTACAAGGTTTATAAATCGTTGCAAGATACTTTGTTAAATGAAAGTAAAAATAAGGAGATTGCTAACCTGCAGGTAGCTTTTGAAACAGAAAAAAAAGATCAAGAAATTAAGCTTAAAGAGAAAAACATTCAACTTCTTCAAAACAGAAACTCATCTCAGCAGGCTAGCCTTGAGCAAAAAGAACTCCAGCAAAAGAGTATGATTGGCGGAGCAATTATGCTTATGCTTTTACTAGGCTTGACTTACAACCGCTACCGAATAAAACAACGTAGTAACCAACGTCTTGAAGCTAAACAACAGCTTATCGATCAGAAGAACCAAACGCTTCAGCAGGTGCTGAGCGAGAAAGAACAACTACTGGAGGAGCGGGAGTGGATGCTCAAGGAGATCCACCACCGGGTCAAGAACAATCTACAGGTCATCTCCAGCATGCTCAACGCCCAGTTCAACTTTCTGCAGGACCCCTCGGCCCTGGCCGCCATCCGCGAGAGCCAGAACCGGGTGCAGGTCATGGCCCTGATCCATCAGAAGCTTTACCAGTCCGACAACCTGGCTCAGATCGGTATGCAGGAGTACATCCATGAGATTGTCGACTACCTCATCGAGTCTTTCGACCGCTTTGATTCGGTTCGTGCTCAGCTCAGCATTGCCGATGTCCACTTCGATGTGTCGGTGGCCACTCCCTTGGGGCTGATCATCAACGAAGCGGTCACCAACTCCTTGAAGTATGCCTTTCCTCATAACCGTCGGGGCGAGGTGAGCGTGGCGCTAAGAGCGCTGGAAGGCCAGACGTATCAGTTGACCATTACCGATGATGGCATTGGTATGCCCGCTGGCTTTGATGTTACACGAAGCAAAACGCTCGGATTGACCATGATTCGGGGACTGAGCAAACAAATTAAGGCGAAGCTGGACATCACCCAGTGCAACGGCGTAGAGATCTCCTTACAATTCAGCCCTGTCAAAAAACTGCATGAAACGGGACTGTATACCAGTAAACACGAGTGATATTTCTCATTCAACCCCCATTTATCCGCACACAATATGCGCCACTTAATATCGTCCATTTTTTTGATGGTTGTTCTGTTGGCTACATTCTCTTCGGTGTTTGCCCAACCTAGAGCTCATTCAATCGACAGCCTAAAGGTACTGCTCAAACAAAGCAAACCTGATACTGGTCGGGCCAATCTACTACTCGAACTAGCCCGCAGCTACGTACTTAAACCAGGTGATTTAGCGTCTGATCTGGATACTGCCCTGCTGCTGGTACGGCAAGGTTATTCTATCAGTCGGCATTTTCACTTCCCAAAAGGAGAAGGAAACGCCTATCTGATCGGTGCTGAAGCCTATAGGTGGAAAGGGGATATCCAGCAAGCCCGCCGATTCGGTCAAACGGCTATAAATCGATTTACTAAGAACGGTAACATTGCTGAGTTGGCCGCAGCCTATATGGAACTAGGCAATTCTTATAGCAATGGAATAGAAGAATTGAAGCAAAAGATTAGACATTATGAACGATCACTGCCTTTGTTTCGGCAAGTTCGCCAGAAAGAACGAGAAGCAATCACCTTACGTATGCTGGCTGAATTTTATTACATACAGCAGAACAATCTAAAAGCCATCACCTTGGCCAAGCAGTCGCTATCCGTCTACCAGCAAATTAATTATCCTGACATGCAAGGAATCTATGATTTGTTGGGTAATATGAGTTTAAGTACAGGAGATTTCAAACAGGCACTTGAATTTGGTCTGCTAGCACTGAAAACCGCTGAGCTTCGCCGGGACACAACCACCCAATTATGTACTATCTATAATCGGATTGGCCTTACTTACTATCAGCTTTTAGATTACAAATCGGCCCTTCGGTACTTTCAAGCCGCATTTCTACGTGCCAAGTCCCATAACGATATTGCACTCATCAGTCTTACGGGCCATAACACCGCGAATGCTTTTAAACGATTAGGACATTATAAGCAATCGCTTGCACTTCAAAAGAATCTACTACAGACATACCCGACAATGGACCTGGCACAGAAAGCCATGATTATGTCGTCAATCGTTAACAATTATCATTCATTAGACATGAAGGGCGAAATTGCTAATGTCCAGTACTACAGTAACCAATTGATGGACCAATTAGACCAATTACGAAAATTGAATCGTGAATATGAAGTAGTAGCACTCACCTATCCTGTATTAATCGACTTTTACATCACTAGCCATCAATTCGTTCAGGCCAGAACTCTCCTGGCACGGCTGGAAAGCCACGTTAATCGGTCTGGTATTTTAAGGGAAAGATCTGCTAATCAACGACTGCAGTTTCGACTGGATTCGGCCCAGGGTAATTATTTATCTGCCATCAAACATTTTTATCTTTACAAAGAGCTCCAGGATTCGCTCAATAATGAACGGAAGAATAAAGAGGTTGCCCGCTTAAGTGTGGAGTTCCAAACGGAAAAGAAAGAACAGGAGCTTAAACTTAAAGAAGCCAATATCACTCTTCTTAAGCAGGCAAACCACGTTCAGGAAGCCAATCTGCAACAACAAAAAAACCAACGTAACAGCCTAATTGGGGGATCGGCGTTGCTCTTAGCTCTTCTGGGAGTGACTTATAATCGTTACCGTCTTAAGCAACGAAATAACCAGCAACTAGAAATTAAACAACAGCTTATCGATCAGAAGAACCAAACGCTTCAGCAAGTGCTGAGCGAGAAAGAACAACTACTGGAGGAGCGGGAGTGGATGCTCAAGGAGATTCACCATCGTGTTAAGAACAATCTACAGGTCATCTCCAGCATGCTCAACGCCCAGTTCAACTTTCTGCAGGACCCCTCGGCTCTGACCGCCATCCGCGAGAGCCAGAACCGCGTCCAGGTCATGGCCCTGATCCATCAGAAGCTCTACCAGTCCGACAACCTGGCTCAGATCGGTATGCAGGAGTACATCCATGAGATTGTCGACTACCTCATCGAGTCCTTCGACCGCTTTGATTCGGTTCGCGCTCAAGTAAGCATTGCTGATGTTCACTTCGATGTCTCGCTGGCTACGCCTTTGGGGCTGATCATCAACGAAGCGCTGACCAACTCCTTGAAGTATGCCTTTCCCCAAGGCCGTCGGGGCGAGGTGAGCGTGGCGCTAAGGCCGCTGGCAGACCAGACGTATCAGCTGACCATTACTGATGATGGCATTGGTCTGCCGCCTGACTTTGATGTTACACGAAGCAAGACGTTAGGGTTGACCATGATTCGGGGACTGAGCAAGCAAATTAAAGGGCAATTATCAATTATTCAGAATAGCGGAGTAGAAATTTGCCTGCAATTTAGCGCAGTTAATAAATCCGTAAAAATGCTCATAAAATCGGCTGATACTTATACAAACGTATCAAAAAAATGAGGTGCTTTTTACAATCCATTCTGTTGGCTGGTTCGCTCTTAACACCCTTACTGGTGACGGCTCAGACCCGATCCGAAACGGGGTTGCCTACTCTTATCCAACAGCTTCAGTCTAGTCAACCTGACTCAAATAGGGTTAGAATTTTGCTAACTATTACAGATCACTACTTGAATTCAAAGGATGGGAATCCCATCATAAGGTGTAATAAAGCGCTGGATTTTGCCCGACAAGCCGTTGCTTTGAGCCGCTCATTAGGGCTACAACTTTTATTAGGAGAATGCCTGTTGGCAGAAAGTCAGGCACTGGTGATGATTCCAGACAAGGAACGGAGAAAAG
Organism: Fibrisoma limi BUZ 3; assembly: GCF_000296815.2. Lineage (GTDB taxonomy): Bacteria > Bacteroidota > Bacteroidia > Cytophagales > Spirosomataceae > Fibrisoma > Fibrisoma limi. The sequence goes on along the minus strand of NZ_CAIT01000007.1, from coordinate 521,922 downwards.
CAGCCAAACAAGTACTGGTCGAAACCCTGAGCTTGTTCAAAGTTGATATCCATCCATTGTATTGGGCTAAAGCGAAGCTTTTATATGCCAGAACATACGGGAACAGGGATACTACTCGTGTTCCCTATTTGCATGAAGCACTGTCAATTTATAGAAAATTGACGTATAAGCCCGGAATCGTTGAAACATTGGCGACACTCGGGGAAACTGCCAGGTTGGTTGGTAAGTATCAATATGGGATAAGCATCCAAATGGAACGACTTGCTTTACAGCAGTCAATGCCTGACCAAGACATTGCTTCAACCTTGAGTCGGATTTCAACGTTGTATGAAGAGCTTGGGAATATGCCCAAAGCGTTGGCGTATGCTCAGCAGGGATATTTAGAAGCAAAAAAAAGAAAGGATCCCTTTCGAATAGCCATGTCAAACCAGAATATCGGTATTATATACTCGGCTATTGGTGATCACGAAATGGCGATACAGTACTTCCGCACAGGTCTCCAAATTTTTCAGGCTAACCAATATTATGATCCTGCGGTTCGCATTTGGCTGCATATGGTTATCAGGCTACGAACTTTAGGGCGGTATCAGGAAGCCCTACTGGAAGCGAAGGCAGCCCTAAAGCTAGCTGAGACAAAAGCCAAAGCTTATGAGTATAATGCCGTGCTTTCTTTGGCCAAATGCTATATCGCTTTGGGTGACTACGTAATTGCAGAGCGCTATTGTCTTCGGCTTTTACCTCTATACCCTGAACTGTCTGAAGGAAAAGCAGAAACATTACAAGCCCTAGGCGACGTGTATTTTGGGAAAAAGCAGTGGGCAAAATCGGAATTCTATTCAAAAGCTTCTTTTTCGTTACGGGAGAAAATAGGGAACCAACCTCATTTACAACGGGAAGTATTGCAGCAGCTATACAGGATAGATTCGGCCCGTGGGAATTACCAATCGGCGTTTTCCTACTATCAGATGTACACGGCAATGAATGATTCATTGCTTAATGCAGAAAAGAATAAGCAAATAGCCTTTATGCAAGTGCAGTTCGATACTGAAAAAAAAGAGCAGGACATTCGTTTGCTCCGACAGGATCAGGCTATTTCACGCGGTCGTTTCCAACTCACCATTGGCGGAGCCATTTTACTGATGCTGCTATTAGGGTTGACATACAACCGTTATCGATTGAAACAACGCAGCAACCTTCAACTCGAAACCAAACAATTACTCATAGATCAAAAAAACCAGTCGCTTCAGCAACTACTGGAAGAGCGGGAATGGATGCTCAAGGAGATCCACCACCGGGTCAAGAACAATCTACAGGTCATCTCCAGCATGCTCAACGCCCAGTTTAACTTTCTGCAAGACCCCTCGGCCCTGGCCGCCATCCGCGAGAGCCAGAACCGCGTACAGGTTATGGCCCTCATCCATCAGAAGCTCTACCAGTCCGACAACCTGGCTCAGATCGGTATGCAGGAGTACATCCATGAGATTGTCGACTACCTCATCGAGTCCTTTGACCGCTTTGATACGGTTCGCGCTCAAGTAAGCATTGCTGATGTTCACTTCGATGTCTCGCTGGCCACGCCCTTGGGGCTGATCATCAACGAAGCCCTGACCAACTCCTTAAAGTATGCCTTTCCTCATAACCGTCGGGGCGAGGTGGCGATACAATTGCGCCAGATAGACGAACAAACGTATCAGCTGACCATTCGTGACGACGGTGTGGGCTTACCGGATGGTTTTGATGCGAGTCGCAGTAAGACACTGGGAATGACCATGATACGGGGATTGAGTAAGCAGATCAAGGGAAAGCTGGACATCACCCAATGCAACGGCGTAGAGATCTCCCTACAATTTACCGTAGTAAAGAAAAAAGTCCGAACAGGGAGCCTAACGGCTAAGGCCGAGGGTTGATTCCCAGTTTTTTCATTTTGGCTTCTAAGGTTGTGGGTTTGATCTTAAGCAATTCGGCCGCTCCACCCTCCCCCCGAATTCGGTTGCCGGATTGGGCCAGGGCCGCCAGAATAGCCGCTCGCATGGTCTCCTGCAAGGGCCCAACTAGGGGTGGAGAAGGACTCATGGGTGTTGCCATACCGAACACAGAGTGGAGAGGCTCAGTTATTTCAAGCGTGGTTGTTTCCGACAATATAGCTGCACGTTCCAGTACGTGTTCAAGCTCTCGGATGTTGCCCGGCCAGCCATAATTGCGCATCTTTTGAAGAGTAGAGGTAGCAATTCGGGTCAGCGGTTTTCCAAGCTTCTTGCTTATTTTTTGTATAAAATTCAGGGATAGAGGAAGCAAATCTTCCGTCCGTTCACGTAGGGGAGGCAATTCAATTGGAAAAACGTTTAGGCGGAAGTATAGATCCGGTCGGAACTGATTCGCGGCTACTTCTTTTTCCAGGTTTCGGTTTGTAGCTGCAATGATCCGAACATTAACCTTAATAGGCCCCTTGCCCCCCAGGCGCTCAATTTCTTTTTCCTGAATTACCCGGAGCAACTTGCTTTGCAGCTCCAGAGGCAGCTCACCAATTTCATCCAGAAAAATGGTCCCTCCATCAGCCAGTTCGAATTTACCAATTCGTTTTTCAGTCGCTCCTGTAAAGCTTCCCCGCTCGTGACCAAATAACTCAGACTCAATGAGCTGTGCTGGCAGCGCAGCGCAGTTCACCTTCACCATAGTCCTCATTTTTCGGTTTGAAAGATTGTGCACTGCACGGGCAATAAGCTCTTTGCCTGTACCGGTTTCGCCCAGGATAAGCACTGTCGAATCCGTTGGGGCAACCTGGCTGATGCGTTTAAATACAGCTTGCATAGCGGGTCCATTACCCACCATTTCTTCAAAATTGGCAATGGTATTTAGTTCTTCAGTCAGGTACGTTTTTTCCTGTTCGAGTCGCTCACTAAGTTTCTGAATTTGAATAAAGGCCAGCATGTTTTCCAGTGCCATGGCAAACTGTTGGCTAATCCCCTGCAGTACGTCCCGGTCTTTGGAGGTATACGCATAAGCCGCCTGGCTATAAAGCCACAGCCAGGCGGTCGACTGCCCTTTAATAAATACAGGAACGTGTAAACAAGACCTTACTGCCTGGTTTTCCCTAAACGGATTTGGCAGGGGACCAGTGGTGGATAACACCTGTTCACCATTTATGACCGTCTGGGCCGCTGCCCATTTTACCAAACTCGAGTCGATGACTACCTCAAAAGAGCCCCCCTTTTTCTGAACAGCAATTTCCAACTCTGAGGTCATTTCCTCAGTTTGTCCGAAGATTAACAGATTAAAAGGCAACAACTTATCAAGTGCCCTGGCCACTTGAAGCATCGTTTCCTTTATGTCCTTTCCATTTTTAAACGCAGTAACAATCGCTAATTCCGTTGTTTTAATAAGTCGATGTTCGTCAATTTCCTCGTACGCCAGTAAATTGTTCAGCGCTAGCGAAATTTGAGGAATAATTAAGCTTACTACTTCATACTCCTTCTGCGTGAAACTATCCGCATGAGTGTTGGCCAGAACCAGGTAGGTAAATGAATTCTGGTTTAGTTGAATCGGGAAGAGAGCCAGCGACCGTACGCCCAAATAGTCATAGCAGGAACGAACCGTTTGGTATCGTTCGCAAAGCCGCTCCAGGCAGAGCCCTGTATAGATCCCAGCCGGTTCGGTCATTTGCTCCACGGATTCCTGCTCTAGTTTATCGATTTCTTCCGGTAGTAGTTCCCGTTGTAGTAAAGACGTCAGGTTGAGTCGTTCGAACGTAGTTGAACTGGTACGCCGTAGCATCAACCAGTATCCGGTAGCCTCCTGAGGCCGGACGATTCGTAAGTTGAAAAATGAGAAGGGAACCAGGGTGTTTATCTGGTCAGCAATAGCCCAGCAAAGCCGTTCCCGGTCCTGAATGGTTACGATGGCATTGTTGACGGCAATTTGCAGGGCCTTTTGTTGTCGAAGTTTCGCTTCTTCACCGTGGGCGTGCCGGAAGCGGGCAATTTCCAGGGTTGTTAAAACGTCTTTTTCCCTAAACGGCTTGTTTAAAAAACCGAACGGCTGGGTTTGTTTGGCCTCAGATAGCACATTGTCCGTCAGGTTCGCCGAGAGATAGACAAAAGGAATATCTCGCTCACGGAGCCAGTAAGCCAGATCGATGCCAGTCTGATCGCCATCCAGAAAAATGTCCAAAAGAACAATATCTGGTTGCTGGTCATTGATTGCTGTCATTGCTTCAGACACTGATTCGGCCTGACCTATTACTCTGTAGCCAGCCTTTTCCAGCATCCACCGCAGATCGTTGGCAATCATAAATTCGTCTTCGACAATTAATAAGGAAGGTGATAGCACCTGCTCTTTCATGGCAACCATCGCTTCTAAAGTTCTGGGGTGATTATTCAGCATGTCTGGAAGCTATTACCTCAAACGAGGTACCAGTCAGGAAGCATTCTGATTGACTATTAGTGTAAAGGTTCTGTCAACCAGGGCTCTCTCAAAATTAAGCACATTCCTACCCATTTCAGAACTCCAAAATCATCCTCCAACATATTGGAGAAAATCTGTAATAATGTAGCTCAGGGAAAAGTTTAAAAGTAGCCTATAGTAAGATAAGCGTCTCACTTTTAGATAGTTTGTATTCTGATTGTTCCTGAAACACTTCGGATGGCATCTTATTGGCAAAAGATGCTACCATAAACAGGCTCCTGACATCTAACTCCTCTTCTCATGAAACGCCTTGTTCAATTCGACCCACTGCTGATTCAACAGCTGGAAATGACCCAATGGACCGTTCCTATTCACACGCACGACTTTTATGAGTTAATTATCATTCGACAAGGGGTTGGTTTTCATACGATCAACGGAAACCGATTTTCGTATTCTGCGGGCGATGTTTTTCTGTTGGGTCCTTCGGACAATCATCTTTTTTCAATTGAACAAAAAAGTCAGTTGTGCCTCATAACGTTTACTGACGCTTATCTGGAAGGCCTGATTAACATACACAAAACCGTTTGGCAACGCATGCGTAGCGTCAGCCTGCATACGATGCAAGGTTTGACGGGTAGTTTGATTACCAATCCAGGTGATCATCAGAATCTAAATTTGTTATTAGCAATCATTCTGACGGAGCAAAACCAACATTCATCGGTGATGGCTTCCCTAATGGGCGCTTTGCTCAATCTCATCGAACGCCAACTGACGCCTGTTCAATTAAAAGAATTACCCCTCCCGAAAGCGTCAAACGATCTGGTCCAGGGCATTATAGCCCACATCTGCCAGTACATTACCGAACCGGATCAGCTGCGGATAGAGCAGTTAGGGGATATTTTTCATTATTCGCCGGGCCACCTTAGTGTCCTGTTCAAACAGCAGGTAGGTACCTCGTTGCAGCAATACATTATGCAGTATAAACTGGGGCTGGTTGAAAAGCGACTTCGTTTGAGTACCCAGACAATCAGTCAAATCGCCGATGAGTTTGGTTTCACGGATATCTGCCACTTGAATAAACTTTTCAAACGATATTATCGTCAAGCCCCCCTGGGTTACCGTCGCGACACAACCAGTTTTCCCTTGACCGCTAATTGATCACCCTGAAACGACAGTTTATGGAGAACACTTATGACATTGTTGTTATTGGCTCAGGACCAGGCGGCTATACGGCCGCTATACGAGCCGCACAACTTAACTATCGGGTTGCCATAATTGAGAAATACGCGACATTAGGCGGAACCTGTACCAACGTAGGTTGTATTCCGGCAAAGGCCCTGCTCGACAGTTCCGAACATTTTCATAAAGCACAACAACAGTTCAATACGCATGGTATCCGGACAGGTGGTATCAGCCTGGACTTTGTCCAGTTTATGAAACGGAAAGTGGACGTTGTTAAACAGAATACCAATGGGCTAAACTTCTTGATGAAGAAAAATAAAATTGACGTGCATCAGGGAACAGGCAGCTTTATTGACCCATTCCATATTCGAATCAGGAAAGATGACAGTGAAACAATTTTAGAAACAACCTACTGCATCATCGCTACCGGTTCAAAACCGTCATCCCTTCCAGGAGTAGTCGTCGACAAACAACGGGTCATTACTTCTACCGAGGTGCTTTCATTAACCGAATTCCCGAAGTCGATGATCATAATTGGAGGTGGGGTTATTGGTGTAGAATTGGCGTCCGTTTACGCCCGGCTCGGTACTACAGTCACTATTATTGAATATGCAGATTCATTAATTCCGGCTATGGACCGGGAATTAGGTGCGGCACTGGCCCGATCGTTACGTAAACTTTCCATTACAATCCAACTCAACAGCCGCGTAAGAGAAGTAACTAATCTTAATGGCGAAGCAGTCGTCAGCTTTATTAATAGTGAAGGAGTTGATCATCAGATACGAGCCGACTATTGCGTTGTGGCTGTTGGTAGGAAAGCGTTTACCGACGGCCTAAACCTGGAAGCTGTGGGTATCGAGGTGAGTAGAAATGGGAGGATTTCGGTCAACAAGCAACTACAAACCGCTGTGCCAACGATTTATGCAATAGGTGATGTAATCGAAGGGCCAATGTTGGCACATAAGGCTGAGGAAGAAGGCACCTTTGTGGCCGAGGTTATCAATGGCCAAAAGCCTCATATAAAATACGAGCTTATTCCTAATGTTGTCTATACATGGCCCGAAGTTGCTTCTGTAGGCAGTACAGAGGAGCGACTGAAAGCGTCTGATCTGCCTTACAGGGTAGGGAAATTTCCGTATTCAGCAAGCGCCAGGGCGCGGGCCTCTATGGATGTTGATGGTTTTGTTAAGGTACTTACCGATCCTACGTATGGTGAAATTTTAGGTGTCCATATCATTGGCCCTCGTGCTGCTGATGTAATCGCCCAAGTGGTAGTGGCTATGGAGTACGAAGTCACTGACTATGAAATAGGCCGGATCTCGTACGCTCACCCGACCTATTCAGAAGCGCTCAAAGAAGCTTATTTACAGGCCTCCGGCCAGGGAGCTATTAATATTTAAAGTTATGTATACTGAGCCAAAAGGACCAATGGAGTCTGCTCTATATAACTACACCGATGTTTATTTCGTCGTTTTGGAGATGGATGAATTAGAACACATCTTTTGTCTTTATGCACATCTTTCTCGCCACCGCTCGGCAAGTGGTTTTTACCTGGCCCAGATTTTGGAGCCGGAAAGCGAGGAAATTGTCTTCTTTGATTGTGCAATGGATCTACAAACGCTCAGGGCTCAGGTTGATACCACAATTAGTTTAGCTGGCAACATCCTCTTCTGTTATCGAAGTGAAGTTGAACCTCATTTTGAGTGGTTTGCGCCCTGAATCTGTATAATTAGATGAAGAATTGTGCTTATAAAAACTGTCTAGCCCTTAACCCCGCCAAGGTGGGTCAGATCATTTCCGAAATCGCTGGGTCCCTACTCAATTGCCAGCACCAATCCGTGGACATACGGCTTTTTTCTATATAAATCATTATTATACCGCTGATAATGAATGCTCTTCAGATTAACTGCAGTGCTTTCTGCAGGAAGGGCTGGATTAATCCGAGCCCATGTCGTAAACTAAATTCCGCCAGAGCGTCTCCATGGGGCCCCTTGGGTGACTACTCAGCCACCAGGTGCTGACCCAAACCTGAAACCCATAGATGCACACCACCGACAGCAGCGATTCCAACAGCGTCAACCGTCCCAAAAGCCCACCTGCATAGTCATAAAAAAACAGCATATACAACAGCGTTTGCAGTAGATAATTGGTCAACCACATGCGACCAACGTTCCCGATCCAGGCCCAAAAACGGGTGGGCAGGGGAGGTAGATTAAGTCCTAGTTCAAGCAAATAAATTCCGGTCAACAACAGGGTGCCCAGAAAGTCGGCCAGAGAGAACAACAACGCGTCAAAAGCCCGCTGATCCAGCAGGTGCACGCCCACAATCGGCAGGCAAGCAAGCCCTTTTAGAATCAGGCTGATGGGAAAGACCAGCAAAAGCAGTAATGATAATTGAACCCGTAGCTCGGCCAGGCGATGCAGCGATCGCCACTTGCCTACCACCAGGCCCAGCAGTAACATGATTTCCTGCTGGGCATACGAATTCAGACCCGGCTCCCGGGCCAGCCGATGGCCCATGACCAACCCCCAAGGTTGTAGCCTCATGATCGCCCTGATCGATGTATGCTGCCAGGTTTGGGCCAATTGCCTCACCATACCTTCAAGCCTGGCCTGACGGATAGCCAGCACCGGTGGGCCAGCTGGAAAGACGATGGCCAGCAGCGTCTGAACCAGCAGCACGAACAGTATCAAGCCAACTATCCAACTCAGCAGCAATGCAACCGATTGGCTTCGGAAATAGAGCAGGCTAAAGCCCAGCAGGGCATACACGTGAAGAAGATCGCCCAACCCGCACACAACGCCGTGAACTAAGCCAAACCCAAAAAGCACCCATAGCCCACGTTTGAGAATCCGATCCATATCCAGCCCCTCCCGCTTCACGTGTTCACTCATCAGGTAAACGCTTATGCCAAACCCGAAGCTGAAGAGGTTTACAAACGGGCCGTCGACAAACAAGTGAAGAAAAAATTGGATCAGCGCGTAGCTGCCCGCCTGATCTCCCTGGATTGGATAGACCTGCTCTGGGTGAAGGAAGGCGACTACCGAATAGAGCTGGTTGTTCATCACCAGCATGCCCAGAAGGGCCAGCCCCCGCACACAGTCAAGAGGAAGCAGCCGATCGGAATCTGTTCTCATTTCTGTGGGCATTTTATAAATTTAAGCGTGGCACGACCACAACGGGTAAAACACTGGCAGTTCTACCCGTCGATATTCAGATCCTTAGTTAACTTTCAGTAGTTTGACCGTCTGCCACTGCGTAGGTGTACTGACCCGTAAAAGCTTTATGCCTGCCGACTGACCAGCTACCGAAAGCTGATGCCGTTCAAAAGCTTCTCGGCCCATGACCTGTTTTTCCGCCAGGATATGCCCCTGGAGGTCGGTCAGCAGCAGCCGTATAGGCTGGCCATCCGCGCCCCCCACTTCCAGTTCTACCTCATTGCCCAGGATGGGATTCCCCAATACCACTACCTTCAGCTCGGAGGACGCTTCGGCGGAGGCCATACGCGCATTGGGTGCCGAAGGTTCGGTGCCATACACCAGTGCTCCATCCAGATACACCGTCATTTTGGGGTTGGGAGCCATTGGACCACTGGGTTGGTAGGAATGGTCATTACTTTGGTTGAAGTTGCTCCAATCCGACTTGGCAATTCGGTATTGGATATTACCGGTGCCGCTCAGGGGATACAGATTACCTAACGTGGGCAGGAAACTTAGCTCCAGGTAACTATCGGCGCCCGGCACTGGCGTAGTCAGCCTGACCAGCTTGCCTTTTAGGTTACTGACACCTAACTGGGCATAATCCAGATAGACGTTCAGGGGTGACGTTCCCTCGGCCGTCAGCCAGTAGCGTACGGTTAGCTTCGGGTAGGAAACGGATACATTGCCTTCGTTACGCAGTTGCACATACGTACTGATGCTGTTGGTGGTAGCACTGCTCTTGCTTTCGGCATACACTTTCAGGCTTTGTACTGGGTCTACCAGCGTCGGTTCGGTGCCCCAGACGAGTTGGCCAGCCAGGTAAGCAGTTATGCGGTTGTTTTTTGTGTAGTTGATCGTGCCCGCATACGAATAGTCATCGGCTTCGTTGAAGGCCGTCCAGTCGTTCTTGCCGATGCGGGATTGGATGGGTCCCGAGTTGGCGCCCCCAGCTAGGCTACCCGCCGAACTGTCGAAGCTGTACTCAATATAACCTATGGCTCCCTGACGAGGCTGAGGCAGTTCGACGTACTTCATTTTGATCTTACCCGTGCCCAGCTGGGCCCAGTCGATGACCAAATTGGTATTCAGCGGAGAGAATTCCTCCACGGTCAGCCAGTAGCGCAGCGTAATATCCTGGTAAGCAATAGAAGTAGCCCCTTCGTTGGCCAGTTGTAAATAGGGCCGGATACTGTTGTTGGTGAGTTGTTTGTTGTCGTTATCCAGGTGCAGCACGCTGATCCCGAGTGCGGGTGGGCTACAACTGCCACTAACGGTCATCGAAGCCGTAGCCGAACAACCGTTGAACGAAGTGACCACTACGGAATACGTACCGGCTTGGGTAACGGTAGCCGTGTTGCCACCATTGATCTGAGTAGCCCCAGTACTGAAGACATAGTTAGCTCCTGCAGTAACAGGCGCTGTCAGCGTCACCGTTGGATTAACGCAGCTAATGACTCCACTGACAGTTAGGCTGGCCGTAGGGGGCGTCGTGCTACCCATTACTGTTACACTGGCCGTAGCCGAACAGCCGCTCGATGTAGTGACTGTTACGGAATACGTACCGGCCTGGGTGACCATAGCGGTGTTGCCACCGTTGACCTGAGCAGCCCCAGTACTGAAAGCATAACTGGCGCCCGGAATGGAGGTGGCGGTCAGGGTCACCGTGGGAGTGGTACAACTGAGTTGGCCGGTTGAAGGGGTGATCTCAACGACTGGAGAAACACAACCAAGTTTGACCAGCCAGTAATCAAAATCACCGTTGTTTGGGTCCGTTTTATCCTGACCAGCCGGTGAATTCGAACTACCTAACAACAAATAATTCCCAGCGCCCGTAGCGATCATTGAAGGGTATTGGTCAGCTCCGGAGCTCCCCAATGTCTGCTCCCATTGTTTGCTACCGTTGGCATCCACTTTGACCAGCCAGTAATCAATATCCCCTTTATTGGGGGCGATTTTATCGCCATCATTCGGCGAATTTGAATAGCCTGCCAACAGGTAACCCCCATCGCTCGTCGCGATTGCTGAGGATATTCTATCCACCCCGGATCCACCGAAGGTTTTATCCCACTGTTTACTGCCGTCTGCATTCACTTTGACCAACCAGTAATCGTAATTCCTTATATTGGGGGCGGTTTTATCGCCCCCATCCGGCGAATCCGAATGACCTGCCAACAGGTAACCCCCATCGCTCGTCGCGATTGCTGAGGCTAACCCTTCCCGCTTGGAACTGCCGAAGGCTTTATCCCACTGTTTGTTGCCCATGGCATCTACTTTAACAATCCAGTAATCATAGTTGCCTTTAGCTTCTGTTTTGTCGCCACCGACCGGTGAATTCGAGTGACCTGCCAGTAGATAGCCGCCATCGGCCGTGGCTATTACCGAAGACAACGCATCCCATATGGAACTACCAAAGGCTTTATCCCACTGTTTGTTGCCATTGACATCTACTTTAACGATCCAATAATCAACAAACCCCATGTTGGGGGCGGTTTTATCCCGACCGGCTGGGGATTCTGAGACACCTGCCAGCAAGTAACTCCCATCGGTTGCGGCCACCATTGAGGTGATCTCATCTGTTCCGGGGCCACCGAAGGTATGCTCCCACTGTTTGGTGCCCGTGGCATCCACTTTGACCAGCCAGTAATCCCAGTCGCCTTCTGCCGTGGAACTAGAGCCCCCTCCGAGTAAAAAGCCACCATCGGCAGTGGCTAACACCGAACTTAAGCGATCATAGCCGGAGCCACCGTAGGTATGATCCCATTGTTTGTTGCCATTGACATCCACTTTGACCAACCAGGCATCATAATCACCCGCATTGGGGGCAGTTTTATCGCCATCAACCAGCGAATTTGAATAGCCAGCCAGCAGGTAACCCCCATCGGTCGTAGCCACTACCAAAGAGGCTGTCTCACTCCCGGAGCCCCCCAGGGTCTTATCCCACTGTTTGGGTAGTTGAGCCTTCACCAAACTTCCAGTCATCAGCAGTAGGCTAACGGTCCAGACCAGGCGAGTCAGAGGACCTGAGTGATTTTTGGTTAAATAATGTAGATTACGTTTCATCGTCTGATTGCGTTAAATAAGAAGAAGGATGTGTTGAGTTGATCGGGTTTACAATTCCAGACCAGCAATGAGGTTGCCAGAAGGGCATACATACTGTGCTTTTTCATGATCGTGATTCTAAAAATTTGATTAAAAAATGAATGAATGAGTAGTTGAAAAAAGGAAGGCCTGACAGGCTGACCCGCCTGATAGCGGCTGTCATTGACGAGGCAAAATTGGGGTACAGAGGCCCCAACGAGGTAGCAAAATGCGGACAACTGACTAACAAAATGCGGCCAATTTTGCCAAGACGGCCCTGTCAGCCCGACTTTTTAGTACCTTACCGGGAAAAAACAAGATGAAAGCTATAAGCGATTAAGCGCCCTTATGAGCCAGCAGATACGCTGAGGGGGAGAGGGAAAACTGGTCCTTAAAACATTTGGGGAAGTAAGAAGACAAGTGATAAACGCACAACATACTGAACGGTAAAAACAGTTTCGAGATGGGCCGCACCGCCAAGTACGGTGCCCCGCTAGTTCCAGCGGCTGTACCGGCCACTGCAATGTCGCCCCAGTATGGAGCGTGCCAGATGTTACCTTTTGCCAATACCTGGGGTAGTCGTTTGGGTTTTTACCATGCTTCCCCTAATTTTAATTGCCCTCAACCCTAAACTTCTTCCCACGTGGTATTAAGCCGCTGGTTTTTGTTTCTGCTCTTGCTGGCAACTTATGAACTGGCAGCCCAGCCTTTTGTGAGCCGCACCCTTAGTCTTCAACAGGGCTTGCCTGAATTTTACGTCTCTGGTATTGTCCAGGATAAAGCCGGTTTTGTCTGGATCGCCACCCGTAATGGATTAGCCCGCTACGATGGCCGACGCTTCAAAATTTTTCGCCATCAACCCCGTAGCAACCGATCGATAGCCGGTAACATCATCTTGTCGCTGCAACTCGTCTCGGATTCAACGATCCTGATCCATCTGGAAAATGGGCGCTTTCAATTGCTGAATCCCATCACCGAACAGTTTAGTGATTTACTTACCCCAAAGCGACTGGATCAGGCGCGCATAGGGGTAGCGCAGGGCAGGCTGACCGTCAACGGAGATCAGTTCTGGGGACGAAATGGCACGCAACTCATTCACTTTCAGACCAAGCAGGATCAGGTTTCAATTTATCCCCTACCCACCATCCGTCTTCCCAAGGATGTTTCCATTGGCAATACATTCTTATTGGACGCCCCGGCCAAGCTATACGCTCCTTATCCGGGAGGATTGTTTGCGTTTAATACAGCAACCCGCCAGTTTCGCCAGTGGCCCCATCCCGCCATCGTCGAGCACGGCACGATCCGTAACTTCTATGATACGCCCCTGGCCCGACGGGCCAACGGAGACATCCTTGTTGGGGGAGTCAGCCAACTAGTTGCCTTTTCGCCCCACACCAATAGGTTTCGATCAATTTCCATCCCCAGTACTACGGATACCAAGGTGGGGCTTATTCACGCGGGCGTCGATGGGAATGTCTACTTTACCCACGCTATGACCGTCTACCGGATGACGCCGGATGACCACATTACGCCCCTCTGGACGGCCCCTCACGTAGATTACCACAACTACTTTCACGCCCTGCTGCTAGACCGCTCGGGCGTGTTGTGGATCGGTACCAATGGCGATGGCGTCCAGCAACTTGACCTGCGCTCGCTGCCGGTGAGGAACTACCCCTATCACACTAACTTTGTGGCCGATATCCTCAACCTTGAACTAGGCCTGCCAACGCCCGACTGGGCTCAATCCTATAACATACCCTATCGCCTGCGGTTTGGCGGGGCGACCGCTTATCTATCGGCCCGGTTTGACGCTGCATACCATCTGTTTCGTACCAACCAAATGGGGCGAAGCCTGCGGCCGCTGTTGTCGATCCAGCAAGGGCAGCAACGTTTCATCTTTAATGAAGGTAATGGCCTGCGGGTCCTGCCGGGGGGCACCATCTGGATGGTTGATATTTTTCAGGGCCTGATTAAAGCCGACACGTCAGGTCGGGTGCTGAACGTGTTTACGCTGCCCAATGATCAGGTCAGCGATATTCAGCCGCTGGGCAACTGGATATGGATCGGCTCGGAGTTTAATGGTCTATATGCGTATGACCCCCAGGCCCGGCGTATCGTACGGCACCTGCGTTACCAGCCGACGGACTCGACCACCCTGATTTCCGATCATATCTGGTGCTTAGCGGCCGATCCCCAGGACACATCGGTACTCTGGGTAGGCACTCAGGAAGGCCTCTGCCGTCTGGATACGCGCACCATGCACTGCCGAGCCTGGACTGAAAAAGAGGGCCTTCCGAGTGCCACCATCAACACCCTGCTGACCGACCGCCGGGGCCAGCTCTGGTTTAGCACCCTGAGCGGCATCAGTCGGCTGGAGCCACGCAGTGGGCGGATGCGGCATTTCACCACCGCCGATGGCCTATTGGATATCGAGTACAAACCTTTCCTGGGGACTCAATTACCCGATGGCCGACTGGCTTTTGGCGGCTTAACGGGCTTGACGGTGTTCGATCCGCTGGCCCTGAAAGAAGCGACGCCCCAGCCGGTGCCCACGGTGCTTACGACGCTGCGGATTGCCAATGTGCCCGTCGAACCGGGCTGGCCCGGTTCACCCCTGACGCTTCCCCTCAACGCCACAGCGACGCTCTATCTAACGTATACACAAAATTTTCTAACGTTTGAATATGCCGGTTTGCAATACAATAAACCGACCAGCCTACAGTATCGCTACCAGCTCACCGGCGTTGACGAGGCTTGGGTATATGCCGGTGGGCAAAACGTAGCTCAGTACACCCAGTTAGCGCCGGGCGCGTATACGTTCCGGGTCAATGCGGCCGATGCCAATGGGCGCTGGAGCCCTTTCATCAAAACGATTCAGGTGGTGATTGCTCCGCCCTGGTGGCGGACAGGCTGGGCCTATGGCTTGTATACCCTGCTGGTAGTAGGACTGATTCGGGCCTTTATTCAATACCGTATCAACCAGGAACGGCTTCGGCAGGAGATGATCCTCAACGAACAGGAAGCGAAGCTGATCAAGGAAAACGCCGACTGGCAGACGCGGTTTTTTACGAATATCACCCATGAGTTCAGAACGCCCCTGACGCTGATCATCAATCCACTGGAGCGGTTACTGGGCCAATCAAGCCCTCCTGCGCTCCGGCAGCAATACGATCTCATGCACCGGAATGCCAAACGCTTGTTACGGTTAATCAATCAGCTACTGGATATTGCCAAACTGGAAGCGGGCCAACTGGCGGTGACCGAATCAAGGGGGAATCTGACCACTTTCTTTTCTGAACTGGTGGATTCCTTCCGGTTGAGAACCGAACGAAAAGGTATTCAGTTGACTTACGAAGCGACGGGTCTCCCAACCGATTACCTTTTCGATGCCCCCAAACTGGAAACCATTGGCTACAATCTGGTCTCGAATGCGGTAAAGTTTACCCCCGAAGGCGGTTCGATTCAGGTAACACTTCGGGGGGAACCGTCCGGAGATAGCCCGGCGCAGCTTCAACTGCGGGTAGCGGACACGGGTGTGGGCATTTCGGACCAGCAACTCCCACATATATTTGACCGCTTCTACCAAGGTCAGGATTCTCCCGTCAGTATGGGGGGAGGCACGGGCATCGGCCTGTTTCTGGTGGCCGAGTTTACCCATCTGCTGGGGGGGCAGGTGACCGTAGCGAGCCAGCTTGGGCAGGGGTCGATTTTCACCGTCATGCTTCCCCTCAAGCCAGCCGCTGGAACGCCGGCCGACGTCAAAGCCTTACCAACCGATGGATTAAAAACCGATTTGGCGTCAACTCGGCAACTTCCGGTGGCCTCAACCACGGCCCCGTTGATTCTGGTGGTGGATGATAACGAGGATCTGCGGGAGTTCATGGCCGGGGAATTAGCTGGCCAATACCGGGTGTTGACGGCAGTCAATGGGCAGGAGGGCTGGCAGCTTTGTCTTCAGGAACTGCCCGAACTGGTCATCTCGGATGTAATGATGCCATTGGTGGATGGCTTTACGCTGGTCGAACGCATCAAAACCACGCCCCTGACAGCCCATATCGCTGTCATTCTGCTCACGGCCAGAACAATGGCTGATTCGCGCATCCAGGGCTTAACTGTAGGCGCGAATGACTATTTGACCAAGCCCTTTCAGGTGCAGGAATTACACCTCAGGCTTGCCAACCTGCTGCGGCATCAGCAGCAGTTGCGCCTGCACTGGCAGCAGCAGGCTCGTCAGCCCGATGTACCCCCGGCCGAAGTTGCGCCGACCCAGTTATCCTTCGAAGATCCATTCTTGCTTCAGCTCTACGCAGTGCTGGACCAACGGCTGGCCAATTCCGATTTTATGGCCGACCAACTGGCCGATGCGCTGGCGGTGAGTCCCCGAACGCTACACCGTAAATTGGTGGCCCTGACGGGTATGAACGTGTCGGAACTGATGCGTTCGTACCGACTCCGGAAAGCGGCTGCACTGCTTCAGCAAGGCGCTACGGTCTCGGAAGCGGCTGAAAAAGTGGGCTTCGACGGCCTGTCTTACTTCTCCAAATGTTTTAAGGACCAGTTTTCCCTCTCCCCCTCAGCGTATCTGCTGGCTCATAAGGGCGCTTAATCGCTTATAGTTTTCATCTTGTTTTTTTCCGGTAAGGTACTAAAAAGTCGGGCTGGCAGGGCTGTCTTGGCAAAATTGGCCGCATTTTGTTAGTCAATTGTCCGCATTTTGCTACCTCGTTGGGGCCTCTGTACCCCAATTTTGCCTCGTCAATGACAGCCGCTATCAGGCGGGTCAGCCTGTCAGGCCTTCCTTTTTTTACACCCAAATCAATTCATTTTTAACTAATAAAAACACAATGAAAAAGCAAGTTACGTATGCCGTTGTTGCCGCTACTTTCCTAATGTGGAATTGTAAGCCTACTGAGATTGAGAACGTTGACTCTTCAACATCAACCGTTAAGCACTCAAGTGCGCGCATACCGGCCCCTCCTAAGGCATGGGATATAACACTAGGTGGATCCGGCATTGATCTATTGACTGTTGCCGTAAACAACCCTCATACTTCTGGAGGATATATTTTTGGTGGTTCCTCTAATTCACCGGCTTCTGCCAGCTCTAATGATAAGTTAGAGGCCTATGGAGGGAATGATTACTGGGTGGTTAAAGTAACCGCCGATGGTACTAATAAATATTATAACCGTGCTATGGGCGGTGCAGGTGAAGACCGGTTAGCATCCATCGTGCCGCTGTCGGACGGGACCATGTTGCTAGGCGGATCGTCTAATTCGCCGGCAGCCGATCTGTCTAAAAGCCAAAATTCCAAAGGAGGTTATGATTACTGGATTGTCAAAGTGGACCGCTATGGCAACAGGATATGGGATAAAGTACTCGGGGGAACTAATGAAGACCACCTGACCTCGATGGTGGCAACAAACGACGGGGGCTTTCTGGTAGGGGGCATCTCGGCCTCGTTGGCAGATAAAGTTACGCCGGTAATCGGAAACCCGCTGGGTGGAATAGGCTCTTTCCAACCCCAGCCAGCCAGTAGCGACAAATCAATGAACAGTTGTAACGGCAGCTACGACTACTGGATTGTCAAGGTGGACGGCAACGGCAAGAAGCAGTGGGATATAACCCTGGGCAACGGAGGAAATGATTATTTGGAATCAGTCGTCAAAGCAACCGATGGGGGTTATCTGCTGGCAGGCTACTCTTCTTCTCAGGGGGCGGTAGGTAATAAAACGGCTGCCGCTAAAGGAGGTTATGACTACTGGGTAGTCAAGATTGATGCCAATGGCAACAAGCAGTGGGAGAAGACATTCGGAGGAACGCAGGACGATAAGTTAGCCAAGGCGGCCGCTACGCCCGATGGTGGGTTTGTACTGGGCGGTAGCTCGTCCTCGCCCGCCGGGGCTGACAAGACAGAAGAGTTACGAGGTGCTGCCGGTCAGAACGATTACTGGGTAGTAAAGATTGATGCCAATGGCAACAAACTGTGGGATAAGACGGTTGGGAGCCCGGGCGACGATACCTTTAAGTCGCTGGCCGTAACAACCGACGGGGGTATCTGGTTAGGTGGCGATTCGCCTTCTTTTCCCGGTGATGAAAAAATTGAAATGCCTAAAGGAGGTGGTAGCGATTACTGGATTGCAAAACTGGAAGCGAACGGAAGCTATCAATGGCAGGATAAAACCCTGGGCGGTACTGCTACAGATATATTAGGCGATATACTGATAACCGCCGATGGCGGAATTATTGCCGCCGGTTCTTCTCAATCCCAACCCGGAGGAATCAGTGACAAAAGTGAGCGGCCCAAAGGGATAATGGACTATTGGGTCGTCAAACTCAAATGATCAAACAAGTATTGACCCAAAGGCGGTCTCTGAATTGAAGACCGCCTTTGGGTCGTTCCGTGACAGCTTACCCATTGTATCGGGTACTCGGGTAACATGATCAGGTTGGTATAATTGCTGATGAATCAACGACATTGCTTCTACCCGCTGCTGGCTTTCTCATACGGCCCAAACGGCGCTTTCGTCCTTATATCGGTTCGATTGCAAATATAATAGTCTGGACACAACAGCCCGATTGTTTGTTGATCCGTTCATTGGCATCGATGAAATCAACAACCGTATCACCTGCTGCTTGTAAGTCAAGTACGGGGGCATGCAACATGTGTACGTCGTCAAATGAAAGTGGACAAAAGGGGTGAAAATGGGAAGAGACAATTTCCTAAATGGTTTCTCTTAAATCACCTTGGTTATGTTCAATTCAGCCAAAAAATCTCCGCCTAACCATTCCAAAACGGCCCAGTCTGCTTCAACTACTACCTCCGAGCGCAAGCCGATCTTATCCATTATCAAAGACATTCAACGACAAACCCGACGGCAATACTCCGCTGAAGAGAAGATTCGCATTGTGCTGGAAGGTCTACAAGGCGAACAGTCAGTAGCCGAGATTTGTCGACGGGCAGGACTCAATGCCAACATTTATTATCGGTGGATCGGACCGATTCCTATGATTCAAGCAACAACGGGGGAATAAAAATCTTTAGAACGTGTTGGGAAATTAAGTTTGGTGCTGGGGCTTGATCCGTTGTAGCATCAGTTGAATGTTGGCTAAATACAACCAAGCCACCGAAGAAGATAGCGTATACTCCGTAATCTTTGACAAGTCGACGGAAGAACGGGGTCGCCCGTGCGATTCGTCCAGGCAGTGCTCCGCTCTACCACCCACTGTTTCACCACAGGTACGAATCCTCGAGCTGACTGGGGGCGTGACGCCTTTTCAAAATTGATCGCACCGGCGAACCGGCTCCATTGTTCTAAAGCTCTGGCGAAAATACCATTATAAGCCTGGTCACCATAGATCTTTTCTAAGCGCTCATTAAGCAGGGCAATCTCGGTCACCAAAGTTGCAGCCGCCCCATCATCAGCTTGGTCGGCCCGGTGCACGCAAGCCAACTAAAGCCGACCTTCCGTATCAACAACGAACTATCGTTTGCGTCTGTTGACACGTTTATAGGCATCTAACCCTCGGTATTCACTAGCCAAAGGTGCCAGCTTAACCGCACCGGCGGACCGGCTCTGGCTGTCAATGCTAAGTACGGAAGGCTCTGCCTCTCTGCCGACTTGTTTTCGATCCTCTTTGTTGAGGTGACGATTAATTTGTTCCAGAGTGCCGTCCTGCTTCCATTAGTCAAACCGGGTCGCCGGTGCGATAGTAGTAGACGGCTTGCCAATTGGGCCACTCTTGAGGTAATTTCGCCATTGATATCGCACCGGCGAACCGGCCGGTTCGTAGCAGCCATAAAATGATGTTGATCATCTGCCGTAAATCGTGTTTACGCTTGCGTTTGAGGTGGAAAAAAGGTGAAATTGCGTCCCATTGAGGGTCGGTCAGTGGCTTCCACTGTTTGGTTATGACTCTGTAGTTTGGCGACCACAAAGATGGTACGACTCTCAACTTTTCTTAATTCCCTAACACGCTCTTAGCCCGGTTCTCCTAAAAATAGTTAAAAGGTTGCTTGGGTAGCAATTTTCCGGCTTCGCTTTAAGTTGAGGCTATAACTCCTTTTGGCGGCAGGTGATGGGCTTACCGGAGTGGATCGTATCTTCGCGGTGGCGAGCAACACACGGTTAAACAAACCGGCTCGAACCTGACCTGCCTTCGTAGGGTTTAAAAGCAGGAGAACAGTTACATGGCTCAACCATGATTTTAAGAACGGAAAATTTAATCAAGAAATACGGCTCACGGCTGGTTAATAACAACGTTTCGTACCAGGTCGAACAGGGCGAAATTGTGGGATTGCTCGGGCCGAACGGCGCAGGTAAGACCACATCCTTCTATATGGCCGTAGGGCTGGTGAAACCCAACAGCGGTAAAGTCTACATCGATAATACTGATGTTACGGACCTGCCAATGTATAAGCGGGCGCGGCTGGGGTTAGGGTATCTGGCTCAGGAAGCCTCGGTCTTCCGCGACCTGTCCGTTGAAGAAAATATATTGGCGGTACTGGAAATGAGCGATTTGCCCCGGAAGCAGCAACGCGACAAGGTTGAAGAACTGCTGAATGAGTTCAGCCTGACGCACGTTCGCAAGAATAAAGGAAAAGTGTTGTCGGGGGGGGAGCGTCGGCGGACGGAGATTGCCCGGGCGCTGGCGGTAGATCCCAAGTTTATTCTGCTCGACGAACCATTTGCGGGCGTTGACCCCATTGCGGTAGAGGACATCCAGAGCATTGTGGCCAAACTCAAGCACCGGAACATCGGGATTCTGATCACCGACCACAACGTGAATGAGACCCTTTCGATCACCGACCGCGCGTATCTGCTGTTCGAAGGAAAAATCCTGAAACAGGGTACCGCTGAGGACCTGGCGAACGACGAACAGGTTCGGCGGCTATACCTCGGGCAGCATTTTGAACTGAAGCGAAAAATCTGACGTAACATAGTCATAAAGAACAAGCCCGACATTGTACAATGTCGGGCTTGTTGTGTTATAAAGGTTTGATATTCAAGGGTGTAGGCCTCTGGTAAGCTTAACGTTCAGGTAATATTCGGTTTTCTAATTTTAACCGCTTATTAATCTGATTATCTACTAACAATCACCCTTGTATGAAGAGACTTTTCCTGTTTGCATTGCTGGTGCTCGGCCCGCTGTTGTCGTTTGCTCAGTTAGCGCCCGGCAGTATTGTTTTCACAGGTATCAATGGCGATGGGAGCGACGATCTGGCCTTTGTGGTCCTGGACGCAATTCCAGCCAACACTACCATTTATTTCCGGGATTCTGAATGGACCGGCTCTTCTTTCCCGTTAAATGACGAAGGAAGAATCACCTGGAATACGGGTGGGGCTATCATTCCGGCTGGTACGGTCGTAACCTTTACTAATGTAAACAACGCAGCACCGACGGCCAGTGTTGGATCGGCTACCCAGGTGGGTAACCCCGGCATTTCTAATGATGGGGATGGCGTTTTTGCATTCCTTGGATCAGACGATAATACGCCTACCACCTTTCTGGCGGCTGTTGCTACGAATGGCTCTGCTAGCTTTGGCTCCCTCAGCGGGACGGGCCTGTCGCTCGGCAGTACGGCCGTAGCGCTGAGCGGTGAGGTAGCCATCGGTACTTATACCGGTACCCGAACCGGAATTTCACGGAGCTGCTTTCCGTCAGTTATTAATAATTCGGCTAACTGGCAAACCCAGCTAAACAGCAGTGGTAACCAGGCGGCCGACGGCACTGCACCCGACGTTCCGTTCAGCACAACGGCATTCACGTTTGGAGCCTCATGCCCACTGCCGACCGTAGCCTTTAGTGCCGCCAGCCAGGTAGTTAATGAAAATGCCGGTCAGGCTACCGTAACGCTCACGATCACCAATCCAGGCAGCCAGAGCGCATCGGTGCAGCTTATTGTATCTTCAGGATCGGCTACGAACGGCAGCGATTATACCCTGTCGGTGCCCCAGACGGTGACCTTCGCGGCTTCATCGGCGGCTAATCAGACCGTAACGATACCGATCACAGATGATGCGTCGGCGGAAGCGGATGAATACATTGTGCTGCGGTTGCAGAATGCAGTCAGTGCGCAGATCGGTTCAGCGAACTCGCAGATCGTTTTTATTAAGGATAACGATAAAACAGCCCCCACCAGCAGTAATCCCGGCTTTCAGCTTCAACTGCTGACCAGCTACCGCAACCCAACGGCGGGTTCTTCAGAAATTGTTACGTTCGACAAAGGCAGCAAGCGCCTGTTCATTGCCAACTCGGTTGGTAATAAAATTGACATTGTCAACTTCGCCAATCCATCGGCACCAACGCCCATTACGTCCATCGACGTATCGGCGCTGGGCGGGAGCATCAACAGCGTAGCGGCCCGCGACGGTATCGTAGCAGCCGCGATCGAGAGCATACCGAAGACGAACAACGGTAAAATCGTCTTCTTCGACGTCAATGGAACGAAACTGAACGAAGTAACAGCCGGTGCGCTGCCCGACGCTGTCTTCTTCTCGCCCGATGGGAAGTACGTCGTAACGCCCAACGAAGGTGAACCGTCGAATGATTACCAGATTGATCCGGAAGGATCGGTGACCATCGTCGACATCAGTGGAGGCATTGCCAATCTGTCGCAGGCCAACGCCACCACGGTCAGCTTTGCACCACTGAACGGTATGAAAGCTATGCTGCACAGCATGGGCGTTCGGCTGTTTGGTAAGAAAGGGGGCGTAACGGATGGCAGCAGCGTAGCCGAAGACCTGGAGCCGGAATACATCACGTTCACCCCCGATTCGAAGCTGGCGTACGTAACCTTGCAGGAGAACAACGCGATTATTGTTATCGACCTGGTCAACAAAACCATTGCCACAAAGGATGGCCAGCCGTTCATTAAGTCGCTCGGCGTAAAAGACCACAGTCTGGCGCAAAACGCTCTCGACCCGACCGATCAGGGCGGGAACCAACTGCTGTTGACCGTTCCGGTTTTTGGTATGTACATGCCGGATGCCATCGCATCATTCACCGCCAATGGCCAGACGTATTTTGTGACGGCCAATGAGGGTGATGCCCGTGAGTACGAACCCGTACTGGTTGAAGAAACCCGGATCGGTTCATTGAATCTGGACCCAACGGCTTATCCGAACGCGGCCGATCTGAAAAGTAACCTGCTTCTGGGACGCCTGAACGCGACAAACCAGACAGGAGATACGGACGGTGACGGCGACATCGATAAAATTCACGTACTGGGTGGTCGCTCGTTCACGGTATGGGATGCCAATGGTAATCTGGTGTGGGATAGTGGCGATGATTTTGAACGTTACACCCGCGACAACTTCCCGAACCTCTTTAACGCCGACAATGGTACGTCGGTATCGGTGAAAAACCGCAGCGACAACAAGGGTCCTGAACCCGAAGGCATCACTACGGCTCAGATTGGTGGGAAAACCTACGCGTTCATCACACTGGAACGTATTGGTGGTGTAATGGTCTACGACGTAACGAACCCAATGGCTCCGCAGTTCGTAACCTACACGGTGAACCGGAGTGTACCGCCTAATAACGCCACCGACGATCGAGGTCCGGAAGGCATAATCTTTATCTCAGCCACCGATAGCCCCAACGGTAATCCGATTGTGCTGCTCGCGAACGAAACAAGTAATTCAATTTCGGTATATCAGGTCAATGGTGTTCAGAGTCAGCAGCCGCTGGCTTTGATCGATCCTTTGTATAACTGCGCTACGGGTGAAATTACGTTCCGCAGCGAAGGAGGAGATGGTTCACCCGTTGAGTACATGGCGATCGGCGTAAAACCATACAGCACAAATCCGAATGGTGTGATTGAGGCCGAGAAACGTAATGACCCCAACAGTGGTACAGTCATCACACTCATGGCTCGTCAGAACGGGGTAGTCGTCACGCGTGACTTTGATTTCGGAGCATTCTGTGGCGGTAGTAACCCATCGGAGCCGCTGAAACTTATCCAGCCCGACTACAACTGCCAGACTGGTGCGATTACGTTCAAGACGACGGGCGGAAACGGTACGCCGATTGAGTTCCGGGCGATTGGCATTCAGGACTGGTCAACTAACCCCAACGGCGTGATCGATGCCGCGAAGCGTAATGATCCGAATAGCGGTACGGTCGTAACGCTGATGGCCCGCCAGAATGGCGTAGTGGTGATGCTGGATTTTGATTTTGGAGCCTTCTGTGGCGGTAGTAACCCATCGCAGCCGCTGGCTTTGATTGAGCCACTTTATAACTGCCAGACTGGTGCTATCACATTCCGTACAACGGGTGGCGACGGCACCCCGATTGAGTTCCGGTCGGTGGGAATCAAGGATTGGTCAACAAATCCGAACGGTGTCATCGAACAGGAGAAACGCAATGACCCCAACAGTGGTACGGTCGTAACCCTGATGGCTCGTCAGAGTGGGGTAGTGGTCATGCGTGACTTTGACTTCGGGGCCTTCTGCCGCCAGAGCGCCCGCGTGGCTGCTACCGAAGCCGTTGAATCCCTGAACGTACGGCTTCTGGGTAACCCGGCTAAGGAAGACGTAATCGCCGAAATTCAGGGTGCAGCCGGTCAGACGTTGACGGTTTCGCTGACGGACCTTAACGGCCGGGCTGTCGAGACGAAAACCATCGATAAGGCAGCAGCGACCGAGTGGACTGTGTTCGACGTACGTCGGCAGCCGACGGGAGTGCTGTTGCTGAAAGTGGCTACACCTAAACAGACCAAAACGGTTCGGGTCGTGAAGCAGTAAACACAACTTTCATATAGCGTTACACAACGCCCCGGCCAGACGACCGGGGCGTTGTGTTATCCCAGCACTTCACGCAGCACGGGCAGCGATTTAACTTCGCCCAGCGAATCGATGTGAATCTTGTAGTACGACACCAGCGCATCCAGCAATTCATTCCGGCCGGAGCGGCTCAGTTTGATGGCTGTACCCAGCGGCTGACGTAACATGGTGTTGAGCGCGTTGGTCAGTTCGTCGTCGGCCAGGAAAGGCACCGAATTTTCGTGCAACTGGTCCTCAAACTCACGGGCGCTTTCGGGACCAAAACCCAGAAAAAACGATAGTTTGAGCAGGAACGTCAGGTGGAAGTTTTCGTAGTTCGTCCGGGCGTCTTCCAGAAACAGGACCGAGTCGATCAGAAACCGGAACAGCATCGGGTTACTGGCTTCTTCCTTCAATGTCTTGGTCAGCATTTCCGTCACGAAAATGGCCATACTCGATTTGGCAACTTCAAACGGAATGCTTTGGAACGGATAGCTCGTTTTGGCCTCCGACAGCCGGTGTAAATCGCGGTCGTCTTTGTAATAGACAACCATTTCCAGCAGCGTCAGGGGCTGAAACATGGCGATTTTGTTCGACTTACTTTTGGCCGAACGGACACCGTTGACGATGTAGCTCTGCAAACCAAATTCTTCGGTATAAACGCGGGCTATGATGGAGGTTTCGCGGTAACGCAGGTAGCTAAGGGCAATGCCCCGGGTCTTTTGCAGCATACTGTTGTCTGGCCACCGAATGTCTCTGGAGAAACTCGGTGGTTGTTAATCGGATAGTTACTAATATAACAAAATTGGCTGGAATTTTCGCGGGTTTACCTTATAATTGGCGAATTTCCGAACCTTCGCATGAAACTTTACAAAACCCGCCACGGCATTGTCGTCGAACATGACCGTACTAATGGACCCGTCCAATTTCACCGCGCCCCTTCCGATGACTGGGATTACTTAGTCAATCAGGATAATCTCTATCAATTTCTGGCGCAGGAAGTGCCTTCGTCGGCAGCGTCGGACGAGTACCAGAACTGGATCAAATCAGATCTGATGGCACCCATCGGCCAGCAGGAAGTCTGGGCGTCGGGCGTTACGTACCTCCGCAGCCGCGATGCCCGTATGGAGGAGTCCAAGAAGGCAGGCGGTGGCGACTTCTACGACCGCGTGTACGACGCCGACCGGCCTGAATTATTCTTTAAATCGACGGCTACACGAGTGGTTGCCCCAGGCGATGAGGTGCGTATCCGGCAGGATTCAACCTGGAACGTACCGGAGCCGGAACTGACCCTGTTTATTACGTCGAGCGGTAAGATTGTAGGCTACACCTGCGGCAACGACATGAGTTCGCGAAGCATCGAAGGCGAAAACCCGCTGTATCTGCCCCAGGCCAAAACCTACGACGGAAGTGCGGCTTTAGGTCCCTGTCTGTACGTACCGGAAAAGCCCATAGCCGCCGATGCGCAAATCCGGCTCGAAATTAAACGGAACAACGAAACCGTTTTCGACAACAGCATCGGCATTGATCAGATGAAGCGCAAACACGACGAACTGGTGTCCTTCCTCTATCGCGAATGCTCGTTCCCGAATGGTTGCTACCTCATGACGGGTACGGGGATTGTGCCGCCCGACAATTTTACCCTGGAAAAGGGCGACATCGTTCGGATTACGATTGATGGCATCGGAACACTTGAAAATCCGGTAGGATGAGGTAGTAGAAGTTTCTACGTAGCGATAAGCATGGAGCGGAGCCGACAACGGCTCCGCTTTTTTACTGGTCAATAAAACTTTCCTGGTTTACTGATACACATGCCGCCCTGCGCCAGTTGGTTAATGAACTGTCGGGGTGAAATGCCCATATACTGCTGAAAATCTTTGATGAGGTGGCTTTGATCGTGGTAACCATATTCGGACACGAGCGACAGCCAGTCAACGGACGGTGTGGGTTGTTGGAAGAGAAACGTAAGCACTTTCTTAAAACGAAGGAACCGCACCAGTTCCCTGGCCGAGTAGCCCAACTGTTTCTGAAGTGTTAGCTGGATCATACGGGCCGAAACCTGCTGTTGAGTAGCCAATAGTTTGACTGGTTCAACGACCGTATTGTTGACATACGGGATACTTTCAATCATTGAGTTTGTGGTTGAATCAGCCGGGGCGGCATACGTCAGGGCGTATTCGTTCAGCAACTGTAATCGATCTGCCAACGTGGTCATCTGGGCCAACTGACTCCATATATCCTCAAAGCAGGGTTTGTTCAGCAGTACGTCGGGGTTGTGGATGTCCTGCGTTTTCAGTTCCTGCATGGGTACCCGTAGCAGGCGGTAAAAGCCGTTCAGGGTGAAGTTCACGACAATCAGGTCGGCTCCGGCGGGTAGTTCATACGTCAGCGTTTTCTGCAACGGACCCAGCACCGCTGTCCGGCTAATGACGTAGGGCGCATCGCCCAGGCTGCCTGAAATTGCCGGGCCGAAATTAAACACCAGCAGCATCTCATAGTTCGGTACTAATTGCTGCTGGAGCGGTGCATCCTGAGGCCCCTGCTGAACGCAGTAATAATGACTGAACACGGTCGCCAGTCGTTCATCGGCTTCAATCAGTTGGCTGTTCATGGCCTGAGTCCCGTTTCGTTTTCTTACAATTTTACCCGGCTGCGGTAGTGGACCTTTGTAGCGTCAGAACAAAATAAACTTCATTTCTGCTCACTCAGGTCAAGGAAGGTTCTGGCGCTGTCCTGATGGAGCCTTAAACGCCAAAACGTATGAATACCGCAGCAATTTCACAACATGAATCTACAGTGCCCGCTATTCTTATCACAGGAGCAACAGGCAGCGTTGGGTCGGAAGTAATCAAACAGCTATCCGACCGGGGCATTGCGTTTCGGGCGATGGTCCGATCGGCCAACGATGTCGATCGGCTGTCAACCCTGCCGGGTGCTGAGGTCGTGCTGGGCGACTTCAACGACCCGGCTACGTTGGCAAAAGCGCTGGCGGGTATAGAGCGCGCTTTTGTACTAACAAATTCGTCGGAGCAGGCCGAAACGCAGCAACTCAGGTTTGTCGCTGAAGCCCAGCGGGCGGGGGTTCAGCATCTTGTCAAACTATCGCAGTATGCAGCCGACCGTAATTCGCCCGTACGGTTTCTGCGTTACCATGCGGTTGTTGAGGATGCAATTCGGGAGTCGGGCATGAACTTTACGTTTCTGCGCCCGAATCTGTTCATGCAGGGCCTGTTAGGCTTCCGCGAGCCGATCAGGCAACAGGGTAAGTTCTTTGCTGCCGTCGGCACTGCCCGGATCAGTGTCGTTGACGTTCGTGACATTGCCTCCGTAGCAGCAGCCACCCTGACTGAGCCGGATCATGATGGAAAAACGTATACCATTACTGGCCCGGACGCCCTGACGCACGCCGAAATGGCCGACCAACTGGCCGATGCGCTTGGCAAGCCTGTCGCGTTTGTGGATGTGCCACCGGCGGCTATGCGGCAGGCGCTGGCAGCGGCCGGATTTCCGGATTGGCAGACCGATGGACTGCTCGAAGACTACGCGCATTACAGCCGAAACGAAGCATCGGCTGTGTTGCCGGATGTGCAAGAGGTTACCGGTAAGGCGGCTCGAACATTTGCTGATTTCGCTCGGGATTACGCGAGTTTTTTCTGAGTACGTGGGGTAATCGCTGACAGATCAGTTAGAACGCTGATTGTCATGATTCTTATGATTAATCATGATAAACTCATAAAAATCATGACAATCAGCGTTCTATACGTAGTAGTAGAAACAATAGCTTACTTGTCTTTTCAATAGATTAAGCGTAATACTTACCAGTACCTGATTATGCAGCGACGATCCGTACTTAAAAATTTGGCCATCGGTGTTGGCGGGTTAATAAGCCTACCCGCCTGGGCCTCCAACTGGACCCCTGATTCGATCGGAAACGTTTCGATTGTTTCGTTCAACGAAGAAGCATTACTGGGCGAATTAGTCGAAACGTTTATTCCGCAGACGGATACCCCCGGTGCTAAGTCGCTCGGGGTGCATCAGTTCGTGTTGCGCATCATTCGGGATTGCTACGGTCAGTCGGCGCTGACGACGTTGCAGCAGGGGCTGGGTCTGACCGATGCCACTGCACAACAGACATACAGCAAAGGGTTCATGGAATGCGATGCCGCACAGCGCAAGGACGTACTGACGAAGCTGTCGGCATCTACCGATCCCGTTGGTAAACCATTCGTCGACATGGTGAAAGGGCTGACGATCCGTGGCTATACAAACTCGGAGTTCTACCTCGTGAACGTACAGAAATACGTCATGGCTCCGGGCTATTACCACGGCTGCGTGCCGGTTCAGAAAATTGCCGTGAACGGCACTCGTTAATTAACCGTCTTATCCTCTTCCAATAAGCACATGGCTTTTCTTAATATAGATTCAGTTAAAGAGCGTACGTTCGATGCTATCGTAATTGGTTCCGGCATCAGTGGTGGCTGGGCAGCTAAAGAATTAACCGAAGGCGGACTGCGGACCCTTGTACTGGAACGGGGCCGTGACGTAAAACACATCACTGACTACCCCACTACGATGATGCAGCCGTGGGAGTTTCCGCACGGCGGACAACTGTCCAAGGAATATCTGGATGCTAACCCGATTGCCAGCCGTTGCTATGCGAACCGGGAGGATGCCAGCCATTTTTTTGTCAAAGACGCCGAGCACCCCTACGTACAGGAGAAACCATTCGACTGGATTCGGGGCTACCACGTAGGCGGAAAATCGCTGATGTGGGCGCGGGGAACGCAGCGCTGGTCGCAGTACGACTTCGATGGTCCCGCCCGCGACGGTTTTGCGGTGGAGTGGCCAATTGGCTACAAGGACATCGCCCCCTGGTATAGTCACGTGGAAAAGTTCGCCGGTATTTCGGGCAACAAAGACGGGCTGCCGCAACTGCCCGACGGAGAATTTCTGCCACCCCACGAACAGTCGTGCGTGGAGAAGCACTTCACGGAGCAGATGGCCAAGCATTACAACGGCACGAGACCCATCATCATCGGACGGTGCGCTCACCTGACCAAACCGCAGCCCATTCATTACCAGCAGGGGCGGGCGCAGTGCCAGAACCGCTCGTTGTGTCAGCGGGGATGCCCGTACGGCGGGTATTTCAGTTCGAACTCATCGACACTCCCGTGGGCGGCTAAAACCGGCAAAATGACTCTCCGGCCGGATTCTGTCGTGCATTCGATTATCTACGACGAA
This sequence comes from Fibrisoma limi BUZ 3, assembly GCF_000296815.2. Classification (GTDB taxonomy): domain Bacteria; phylum Bacteroidota; class Bacteroidia; order Cytophagales; family Spirosomataceae; genus Fibrisoma; species Fibrisoma limi. The sequence goes on along the minus strand of NZ_CAIT01000007.1, from coordinate 492,055 downwards.
AAGAAGGGGAAGGCATCGGGCGTTCGGGTGATCGATGCGCACACCAAAGCGGTAACGGAGTACTACGCAAAAATCATCTTCGTCAATGCCGCCTGCCTGAACAGCAACCTGATCCTGCTCAACTCAACGTCGAACCGCTTTCCGAACGGGCTGGGCAACGACAACGGCTTACTGGGTAAATACGTAGCGTTCCATAATTTCCGTACTACGATCTCGGCCGAATACGAAGGCTTCCTGGACACAACAACCGAAGGCATCCGCCCGAACAGCAGCTACATTCCGCGGTTCCGGAACGTATTCAAGCAGGAAACCGATTTTCTGCGCGGATATGCCGCCGGGTTTGGGTCTAGCCGGATGACCAGCGCCGATACGTCGGGCATTGGAGAAGATCTGAAAGCAAGTCTGATGCAGCCCAAGTACGGCAACTGGCGCGTGGGGTCGCACATGATGGGCGAAACAATTCCGAAAGAAAAGCAATTACATTGCTTTGGACCCGAATCTGACCGATCCGTGGGGCATTCCACAGCTACGTATTTCGGTTGGATACGACGACAACGACGAGAAGATGATCCGGGATTTTCATGAGCAGATGACCGAGATGCTGACCGTAGCCGGTTTTACCAACATTCAGACGCACGACAAACCTGACAAAGCCCCGGGGCTGGACATTCACGAAATGGGGGGCGTCCGCATGGGTAAAGACCCGAAAACGTCCTTACTGAACAAGTGGAACCAGTTCCACACCTGCAAGAACGTATTCGTCACAGACGGTGCCTGTATGACGTCAACGTCGACGCAAAACCCCTCGCTGACATTCATGGCCATTACGGCGAGAGCAGCCAATTATGCGTTGAAAGAACTCCGTAAAGGAAATTTATAGTGTAGAAAGCCTATCGCCCGGATCCATTCCGGGCGATGGGCTTTCTGCCGATTAAGGAATGCGCGAGGCTTTTGGGTCCGGGTTACCATCCCGGTCGCCGGTAACAAATCCTTTTCCGTAAATTTTACCGCCGGTTGCCAGCAAAATACCCGCCAGGTGGGCCGTTGACATTGAGGTTCCCTCCGAGAAGAAGGTATACCCACCGTTGTTCACCGTCGACTTAATGCTTACGCCCGGGGCGGCAAAATCGATGGGGGGATTACCTGAGCAGGAAATTTTGGCAAAAACTCCTTTGCTGTTGTGAGCCGATGCGGTAAAAATAGTCGGGCCGTTTACCCGCCCTGGCGAAAAGCGATTAGCATCCGTGACTTCGTAGGTATTGCCCGCCGATATGGCAATGAAAACATTGACAGCCTGCGCTAAACGCAAAACGGCTTCATCCGCTGAAGGAGCGTCCTGCGCACCGACACTCAGATTCACCACATCGCCTGCTTTAGCGTTGGCTGCTACGTAATCGATACCGGCAATGAACGTAGAAAGCGTAATATCGTTAAAGCGATGACCAACTTTGACCGGGATCACAGTCGCGCCCGCAGCAATACCGACAACGCCGTACGTGTTATTTTTAGCGGCAATGATACCGGCCATATGCGTGCCATGCCCGTGGTTGTCGTCCAGTGACGTAGACCCTTGGCCGGTTATTACAAAATTCTTACCACGTTTGGCGTCAACATTCAGGTCAGGGTGATCCAGGTCAATGCCGGTATCCACAATCCAGGCTACGTTGGAACCGGTATAGTTAGTTGGGCCGCCAACGGCTGCAATGCCCCAGGGCGTTTCCTGCTTGGCCGAAGGGCGAGCCCCAGCTTCATCGACACGTTTAGGCTCCGTAACCGCCATAAGCCGGTCTGACTCGATTCTTGATACGTAAGGGCTTTTCTGAAGTTGTTCGACCTGCTCAGGTGTAAGCCGGGCTGAGAAGCCTGTCATAACTGACGTGTACACCTGCTCAACCAGCGCCGGGTCAAACTTGAATTGTTTTAATAGACGAGTTGCCTGTTGTTCCATCATCGCAACCCGATCATTGTACGTTCCCGACAGTCGGGCGTTTTCGTACGGAAGTGCTTTAAGCGTGACGATGTACTGGTCTTTAATTGCTAAAGGGTGAGACTGATCAGTAACGGAATCAGGAGATTGGCAACTGGTAATCAGGATTACGCAACCCAAAAGTGAGGATACTGTTTTTGAAAGTAATTTTCTATTCATCGTTTGGAAAAATTGAATAGGAAAATTAGCAAGAACAGCTTGGTCGACAAGCGGTCAGTATCCCCTGGAGTATACTTTTCATTGATATTTAATACATTAAAGTAATCTGGTGAGAAATAGCCTAAGGGTCAGAGCGTTTTGGGCAGGGATTTATCACGGAAATTCAGACTCGGAGCGCTGAACGAATCACTCACTAATTATGCGTATACTATCTCGAACAACGGCAACTTTTTCGCGAAGCCGTTCCAGATTGCTATCCATGACCGTAACGTGTCCCATTTTACGGAACGGCTTCGTTATAGCCTTTCCGTAGAAAAACGGGAATACACCCGGTAGGGCCAGCAGCGTTTCGAGGCCTTCGTAACGGGCAGGCCCCGTATGACCGGCTTCTCCCAGGAGATTTACCATGGCCGCCGGCTGGTAGTACGTCGTGTCGCCGAGCGGATAGTTCAGGATAGCCCGCCAGTGCTGTTCAAACTGCGACGTTACGTTGGCCCGGATCGTGTGATGGCCGCTGTTGTGAGGGCGGGGAGCAACTTCGTTAATCAGTACGTGGCCCTCTTTATCCAGAAACAGTTCGACCGCCAGCAGGCCTACAATGCCAAACGCATCGGCGGTTCGGCGGGCGATGTCCTGCGCCTGCTCATTGACTGCATCCGAAATTTCGGCTGGTGCAAACAGGTATTCGACCAGGTTCAGTTCAGGATGAAACACCATTTCGACGGTCGGGAACGTACTGACGTCGCCCCGTTCGTTACGGGCTACAATGACAGCTAGTTCCTTCTCAAAATCAACGGCTTTTTCCAGTACGCCCGGGGCGTCAAATGCCTTGTCGGCGTCATTGATGGAGACAATACGCTGCACCCCGCGACCATCGTAGCCATCGCGACCCAGTTTGTGGAAGGCGGGCAGGAAATCGGCTGAGCTGGCAACGTCAGCGCGGTTTTCGGTCAGGATAAAATCGGCCGTGGGGAGACCGTGGTCGCGGTAAAATTGCTTTTGCAGCCGCTTGTCCTGAATGGTCCGGATAACCGACGGTTGCGGAAACACCCGTTTGCCTTCCCGTTCGAGGGCCTCAAGGGCATCTACGTTGACCCGTTCAATCTCGATGGTCAGTACGTCGACGGCCTGGCCAAATTGGTAAACAGTATCGTAGTCGGTTAGCGAACCTTGGGTGAACTGCGTGCAGAGATGTCGGCAGGGAGCTTCTGCATCGGCGTCGAGAACATGAACGCGAAGATTCCAGTCAATACTGGCTTGTAGTAACATGAGGCCGAGCTGGCCCCCGCCAAGAATGCCAATTGTGGGTGTCAAAATAGTTTGTGGTTTGTAGTTTGCAGTTAACCGGTTAGGGTGCCGTTAACTTCATGCTGCAAACTTCTAACTACAAACCACAAACTACAACTACAAACCACAAATTAATCCCGCCGGGTGATATCCGAACCGCCTGACTCACTTTTGGCCAGAACCTTTGCCGGACCGTAGTAGTAAAGGTCGCTGCCGCCGGTGGCCCGCATGGAAATTTCTTTGGTCGCGTTGACGTACACATCCGAGCCGCCGGTTGAGCGGGCGTTGCAGATTTCGGCGGTTAGTTTACGGGCGTCGAGTTCAGAGCCGCCCGAACCATCGGCATTTAGCTTGCGGACGGAGCCCTGAAGAATCACGTCGGCACCCCCCGAAGCCGCTACGTTCAGTTCGTCGGCTTTGAGGTTCAGCTTAACATCAGAGCCACCCGATGCATCCAGGTTCAGGTTTCTAAAGGAAAGACTCCCTTCGCTCAGGACGTCGGACCCCCCGCCTGCTTTTAACTCAGTGAGTTGTTTGACCGTTACGTAGGCTTTTACGTAGCGGTTGCGGCCAAAGTTGAAGAGCATCGATCCCTTACGGTCTATGGTTAAGAATAAAATGCCATTCCTGACTTCCGAACGAACCTCGTCTTCCTCAACTCCCTTGACGTCGAAGGTTAGTTTCTCGGCGTTGCCCTGGCTGAGAAAGACATCAATGCCGCTACTAACCCGCAGGCCTGTAAAAGTCGGAACAGGACGGTCTTTTCGCCACGTATCATCGCTATGTAGTAAACCGGGAAGGAGTAGAAACAGGAGTGTGATTGATTTCATGCGATAGAGGATTAAGTAATTGCCAGGAAGATGCTAAAAAAGTAGGTCACGTTGCACTGTCAGCCGAAAAAATGTCCGCTTTTGAACAACGCGCTGTCCGGCAGCGGACGACCCTATTTTTTATACTTTTGTAAATTATTGTAAGATAGTAACTTACAAGGCTGGCACGAGGGTTGTCGACGATTGGGCAGCTCATTTGCTGTCCTCTTAACCGAAACAGTCTATACACGAACTACCTGCGCATGTCAACTTTACTCTCGCTTCGCAACGTCTCGAAATTTTACCCGGCCGGATTTGGACGGGTCTACGTCCTTCGCAACATCAACCTGGATATTGCCGAGGGGGAATTTATTTCCATCATGGGCCCGTCGGGCTCGGGTAAATCAACCCTGCTCCACATTCTGGGGCTCCTCGAAGAGCCATCGGAAGGAGAATACCTGTTTCAGGACGAACCCGTGCAGAAGCTGTCGGAGAAGAAACGGACCGAACTGCACCGTACCCGGATCGGCTTTGTGTTCCAGGCGTATCACCTGATCGATGAACTCACGGTGTACGAAAACATCGAAACGCCGTTGCTGTATAAGGGCCTGAGCGGGTCGGAGCGGAAAAGCCGGGTGGCCGAACTCCTCGACCGGTTCAACATGGTGGCTAAGAAAGACCTGTTCCCGACGCAGCTATCGGGTGGGCAGCAGCAACTGGTAGGCATTGCCCGCGCGCTGGCGGCTAATCCGAAGGTGATTTTCGCCGACGAGCCGACCGGTAACCTACATTCAGATCAGGCCCGCGACATTATGGAACTGTTCCGCGAACTGAACCAGAAAGATGGCGTGACAATCGTTCAGGTGACACACTCCGAAGTGAACGCCGGCTACGGCAACCGAATCCTGAGACTGAAAGACGGCTGGCTCGAACCCGAAAAAGCGGTGCTTAATCCGTAAAAATCCGTTGTATCTGCGCCATCTGTATGCTGTCAAACTGTCCGTTGAAGACCTGAATGCCCATCACATTGGCCGCAAAAAGAACGTCAATCGGTTCGGTCAGGGGAGGGGGGAACAGGCCTTCCTGGGCATCCGGAAACGCACGGAGTAATTGCCGACGGGCAATGCCATTCACGCAGCCGGTTTGCAGGGATGGGGTAACCAGCGTTCCGTTTCGAAACCAGAATAGGTTCGACGCCACGCACTCCGCAGCGGACCCGTCGGTACTCAGCAGGATAACATCATCCAGCTTGTGAGCCTGCCGGTGCAAACCCGCCAGTACGTAGGGAAGCGCGTTGAGGGTCTTAAATTCCGAAACCACCGATTTCGAAAGCCGTACTCCGTCGTAAATTCCGATGTGGGATTTGCCCGTAATCGCAAACGGTTGTCCGGGTTGGGCGGTAATGAGCCACTCGGACCCGTTGCTGGTTGGCGTATAAAGTCCTCCGGGGCGACGCCAGACCTGAATTTTGATCCGCGCCGGCTGACTGTTCAGCCCGTTACGGGCAATCAGATCGAGGGTTTGCTCATGCAACTGATCGAGCCTGGCCGCAGGGACAGACAACTGCAACGTAGCCATGCCTTTTGTGAGCCGGTCGAGGTGGTCGGTCCAGAACCACAGCCGACCGGACTCGTACCGGATGGTTTCAAACAACCCGTCGCCGTACTGAAACGCCCGATTATCGGGCAGGAGATTAAAGGTCTGCTGATTAATTATATCCGAATTATAGACCAGATACATGCTTTTTTTTAACCGTTTGTACCAAAACGGTAGATTGACCGAAGTTTACTTTGTAACATTGAAACATCAAAACACGACGTATTATGTTCGTTGCGTGGAAACGATCAGGTTGGATGACTGCCTGGCTGCTTGGGGCCGGTTTGACGATGGCAGTAGCACAACCTGCACCCAATACCCCAAATCGCCTAAGCCTGGAACAGTGTGTTGACATTGCCCTGAAAAACAACATCCAGGTGCGGCAGGGTCAACTGACTGTAGAGAATACCGACCTGACACTAAAGCAGTCCCGGAATAACCTGTTACCAACGGCTACGTTTCAGGCCAACCAGTCGCTTAGTGGCGGTGGTCGACAGATTGACCCGTTTACCAACTCAGTTATTCCACAGTCGACCGTCAATTCGAGTAACTACGGTCTAAGCGGTGGCGTTACGTTATTCAATGGGTTCTTTTTGCGAAACACCGTTAAGCAGAACGATCTGGCCCTACAGGCGAGTCAGAAAGAACTGGCGGCTACGCAGAATACGGTGGCGCTGAACGTGGTGCAGCAGTACCTTAATGTGTTGACGGGGCAGGAGCAGCTCATTGTAGCGCAACAGCAGGCGGCAGCCACCCAGGCGCAACTGGATCGCACGCAGCGACTGGTCAACGCCGGCTCGGTACCCGAAGCGAGTCTGTATGAGGTGCAGGCGCAATTGGCAAATGACGAAGTTGCCATTGTGAATGCCCAGAACCAGATCGACCTGGCCAAACTGGCGTTGTTGCAGGCTATGAACTTGCCGTTGGGGCAACCAGTCGATGTGGTGGCGGTAGCCGTGCCTGATCCATCGGTTACGCCTTATGAGGCAACTCCGCAGCAGATTTACGAAATTGCGCTGGACAATATGCCCGACGTTCAGGGGGCTGAACTGCGGGTGAGAAGTGCCGTAGCCGGGGTGCAGGCTGCTCGGGCCAACTTTTACCCGATACTAGCGATCAATGGGAATCTGAATACGCTGTTTACCAGTACGGCTACGCGGACAACGTCCGTCGATACGACCAACATCAGCCTTCAGCCCAGCGGTCAGTTTGTGATTATAAACAACGAGCGGCTGCCCGTTGTGAGCCCGATTCCGCGGTCAACCCGGGCGCAGGTACCTTACTTAGATCAGTTGACGAATAACCTTAACCGATCGGCAACGTTAAGTCTTCGGGTACCTATTGTCAATGGATTCCAGGCCAGAAACCGGGTGGGTATTGCCAAAATTCAGCAACTGAACGCACAATTGCAGGCTGAGAGCATACGGCTGCAACTGCGGCAGAATATCGAAACGGCCTATACGAACATGAGGGCGTCGGCCAACCGCTACCGCGCTACTCAGGCATCGGTGGCATCGCTGGAGCGCGCATTTCAGGTGGCCGAGAGCCGGCTGAACGCCGGAGCCATCAATGCAACGGACTATAACGTAGCCAAGTCGAATCTCGATCGGGCGCGGGCCAGTCTCGTGCAGGCAAAATACGAGTATGTATTTAGAACCAAAATTTTAGATTTTTACCAAAACAAACCGTTATCATTTTAGTGGGTGAGCAAGGAGTTGGGAGAGATGGGGTAACCCGTTACTTTCGTGGTCTTGTTCGCCCAATTCCTCTAACCTATGAAACGTAAGTCGAACCGCATCTGGTGGATATTAGGCGGAGTGGTAGTAGTACTGATTGTGGGACTAGTGGCTGCCAAGCAGGCGGGTATCATTGGGAAGCCTAAATCGACCGAAGTAGATTTTGCTGTTGCCAAACGAACAAATATCACCGAACGAGTGAGCGCATCCGGTCGGGTGCAGCCTGAAGTAGAAGTAAAAATCAGCCCTGACGTTTCGGGGGAGATCATCGGTCTGTACGTAAACGAAGGTGATCCGGTCAAAGCCGGGCAACTGTTGTGCCGTATCCGCCCCGACAACTACGAGTCGCTGCTGTCGCGGGCGCGGGCTACGGTTAACCAGAGCCGGGCGCAGTACGAACAGTCGAAAGCGTCGGTAGCCCAGTCGGAAGCGCGGTTGATCCGGGCCAAAGCCGATTATGAGCGGAACCGCAAACTATTTGCCGATAAGGTTATCTCCTCCGCCGACTTCGAAACCGCCGAAGCGAATTACAACGTTGCCAAACAGGAAGTTGAAGCGGCCCGGGCTAATGTACGAGCCGCGAAGTTCAACATTCAGAGCGCCGAAGCGGGCCTTCGCGATGCCAGTGAGAACCTGCGTAAAACGACCATCTATGCACCCGTTACCGGTACTATTTCCAAGCTTAATATTGAACTTGGTGAGCGCGTCGTCGGTACGTCGCAGATGGCCGGTACGGAGTTAATGCGGATTGCTAACCTGCAAAACATGGAGGTACGCGTCAATGTGAACGAAAATGACATTGTGCGCGTCAACCTGGGCGATACGGCCGACATTGAAGTGGATTCGTACACGATGGCCGGGCGTAAGTTCAAGGGTATAGTGACCGAAATTGCCAATACCGCCAATGGATTGGCCAGTTCGTCGGGCACTGCCGCGGCCTCGTTGTCGACGGACGCCGTTACGGAGTTTGAGGTGAAGGTTAAGATTCTCAATAATTCCTACAGCGATCTGCTGGCCGAAAAAGATAAGAAGGGGTACCCGTTTAAACCGGGTATGACGGCATCCGTCGAGATCATTACAGATCGGAAAAATGGAGTGCTGGCCGTACCTATCGCTGCCGTAACGACCCGAGGGGCAAGCGGGGCGGACGCTGCAACGCAGGCCAGTGCCAATGAGGATGATGATGATGCGGCAGTTAAGCCTGCTAATCAGACGCCGGCATCGGCCGAAAAGAAACAACAGATTACCGAAATCGTATTTGTCAATCAGGGGGGCAAGGCTGTGCAGCGCGAAGTGAAAACGGGCATCAGCGATTTCGACAACATTGAAATCAAGTCTGGCCTGAAAGCCGGCGAGCAGGTGGTGTCCGGGCCGTTTCTGGTGGTATCCAAGCGGCTGAAAGACGGAGATCTGGTGGTTAAGCGCGACCCGAACAAACAGAAAAAGAAAGAGGTGACGGAGGAATAGGTTGTAACGAAAATATAAACCCTGCGATTGTAGTTGACAGATTAGGATGAATCTGCCGAACTCAATCGCAGGGTTTTTTATACCCGTTTTCCCAAACGTTCATAGACGCCTGCGTACGCACCGTTTGGGAGATTGTGATAAATTTGCGGGAGTAGAAAGAACGCCATAAAGCCGCATGGATGCTGCCGAATGATGATTTTAGGTCGATTCGTTTGTGGAGCTGAACCGTGAGTTGGAGACCCGCATCGTGGAGTTCAGCAAAGACGTAGTCGTGCAAAGTCCATCCGTTTTGCAGCTACGTATTCTGACTATCTTACGTCAGGCAGTAGAGAATTACAGCCACCAAACACTCTACCCATTTTTCCACTTCCCGCTTTTTGGCGTAATTCACCGCATGAAGCAACAGAGTCCTGTCCGCCTGACGATGGTGGGCGGGGGGAGTTGGGCCACGGCGCTCATTAAAATTCTCTCCGAGAACAACGTCAGCATCAAGTGGTGGCTTCGCAAGGAGTCCGATGCAGAACACATCAAAAAGTTTGGTCATAACCCCAGCTACCTCAGCGATGTACAGATCAACACCCGCAAGGTGAAGGTCTGCACCCGAATCAAAGACGCCTTCCGCGATAGCGACTACATCGTATTGGCGGTGCCGGCTGCGTTTGTCAGTGATGCCTTGTCGGGGATCAAACCTGAGCATTTTGCTGGCAAATACGTCATTTCCGCTATCAAGGGCATGATTCCATCGGCCAACCAACTGGTGACGGACTGGGTACGGGAGCAATATAACGTACCAGCCAGTCGCATTGCTGTGATTGCCGGGCCATGCCACGCTGAAGAGGTAGCCCTCGAAAAACAATCGTACCTGACCATTGCGTCACAGGATGTGGCCTGCGCCGACGACGTAGCCGCCATGCTGAACTGTCGCTTCGTGCAGGCTACCGGCGTGGACGACATCTACGGTATCGAATACAGCGCCGTAATGAAAAATATCATCGCGCTGGCCTGCGGCATTACCCACGGACTCGGCTATGGCGACAACTTCCAGGCCGTGCTGGTGTCTAACGCGATGCAGGAAATCAAGCGCTTCGTCGACGCTATTTATCCTAAACACCGCGATCTGAGCGGCTCAGCTTACCTTGGTGATCTGCTCGTGACGGCTTACTCGCCCTTCAGCCGAAACCGTACGTTCGGGACGCTGATTGGACGGGGCTACACCATTCAGTCGGCGCAGATGGAAATGAACATGATTGCCGAGGGGTACTATGCCGTAAAAAGTATCCATGAAATTAACCGGCAATTTCAGGTACGCATGCCGATTGCCGAAGCCGTTTATAACATTCTGTACGAACGGGCTTCGCCGACGCTGGAAATGGAAGGCGTGAAGCGGCTGTTGACATAGCCGCTTCACGCTTCGTTTACTGCTTCATCACCTTCCAGCTGGCCTGCTTACCATCGGTGGTTTCAATCCGGAGAATGTACTGACCAGGGGGCAACGTACTGATGTCACATTCAGCCCGCCGAAGCCGCAGGTCTGAGGGATTTCGGCGTACTTCGCGACCCTGGCTGTCATGTAGCTGCAACGACGACAGCGGAGCCGCCGAACTACTCAGCTCAATGATCAGGCGACCCGTAGTCGGATTTGGGAATACTGAAACGCCCTGGATGGACAACGGTTCATTGGCCAGGGCCAGCGCACTGACAACGACCGAATTCTTAACCGTACCGGTGGCGCAGTTGGCATCACTAAGGTTCGTGAGCGTCAGGCTGTAGTTGGTTGGCTGCGTGGCTCTTAATACCGTAGTGTAGGGCGAAGTTGCGGTCTGGATGGCCTGGCTGTCCCAGCGGGTGAAACGCCACGGGGCTGCGCCGGTCAGCGTAATGGAAACCCGGGCGCTGTCGCCCAGAACGAACGTCGGCTTGTTGCTGCTCAGTTCGGCCGTAGGCAGGGCGTTCACCGTAATTTGTATGGAATCACGGCTAAGCAGAGCCGGCTGGGTAGCTTCCAGGTACACAACGTAGCGGCCCGGAGCCAGTGTAGCCGGCAGCACGGTCGATACTGTCGACGTGCGGGTTGCAGCGGTATAGCGGGTCGTTTGCCCGCCGGATTTCACCACCACCGCATACTGATTGCCATTGCCGGCTTTACCCTGCAAGCTGTAGGTGGCAATCAGCGAATCGCCTGGGCAGTACGTGTTTTTATTCAGACGGGACAGCAAAAGCCGCGGGTTAACCGTGATAGTGAGCGTTGTGTCCGTACCGGCGCAGCTACCCGTGTAACAACTGCTTCGGTAGGTCGTATTGGCTTCGGGTTTAATGACCAGCCGGTTCGAGCCACGTACCAGCCGATTCGTGACGGTTTCGGTTTCGCTGGTCCACGACCAGACAACATCCGTACAGCCAGCGGCCTGTAGGGTTACGCTTTCTCCGTAATCAATAGTCTGTTTGGCCGCAGTCAGCGTAGGCTTCGGCGCGTTGGCGCAGGCTGTGTACCGGAGCAACTGGAATGGCCCGCCAAACCACACGTTACCATGGATATCGGCGGTCATATCGCCCAGGTTAATGTAATAGGGCATGTCGGCCAGTTTCTGCCACGTAGTGCCGTTATAGCGGTATAGGGTGCGGGGCAATGAGTTGTTGACCACATACAGATTGCCCTGCGGGTCGTTGGTTAGATTCAGGGCGTACGAAATAGGGATGGCCGGGCTGGTAAACGTTGTCCAGGCCTGTCCATTGAATCGAGCCAGCGCCGGGAAGGGAAAAGTCGAGTGCGACTGCGACACCCAAATATTGCCCAGGCCATCGACAGCCATACCGAGCAGGTATTTCCCCAGTTGAGGGGTGTTGATATTGCTGAACGTCTGGGTGGTCCGTGTGACGAGGTCAAACCGGATCAGCTCGTCTACACTTTGAGTTGGGTTGTTACTGATAAACCAGACGGCTCCGGGCTGGACTAATGTCCTGCTTATGCTCCGATTTGAGGGGATTGCGTACAGATAGGCCAGGCTATCGCCTTTCAGTTCCTGTAGCCCGTTATAGCTTATGAACAGCCGGGGGTTCGCACTTAAGCGGTTGATGCCGTATTGGCCCGGCGAAAAGGTGGTTCGTTCCGTGAGGGTGCCGTCCTGTTCCGATAGCTTACCCAACTGATTGAAGGCCAACGGAAAACCGTCTTTGAAGATGTTGATTGACACCCGGTTGGTTACCCAGACATTGCCCGAGCCGTCAACACTATGCGCGAGGGAACTGTTGCCGACCTTACCGCTGGTGCCGTTGCGGTCATACATAGTTAACTTCAGGCTGTCCTGTGTAATGCGGGTCAGGCCATTCGTACTGCTGAACCAGATGGAGTTGCCAACCGAACTGATCGGCCCGTAGGCTCCACCCTGTGGCCAGGCCGGAATGGTTGAACTTCCTACAAACGCCCACCGGTCCGAAACCGTCGTTGAACCTGTCCGGAACGGTTGTACAATTCGGGTTAATAAACCCAATGGTTGTGTCGCTAATCCTGTGTTGTATTCTTCCAGTCTCAGGTAATACGCCGTGTTAGGCGAAAGCTTTTCAATCAGACCCGTGTAAGTATAGCTGCCGGTAAACGACTTGGTGTACACGGGTTTGGTAAATAAGGAGTCCGTAGCAAGCGTAACCACAACCCGGCTATCACGACCGGTTGAGGCATAATAGTAGTATGGAATTGTCAGCGGAGCTAAGTCACCGGTATTATTATAAAAAGGAAGTGTGAGGTAATACGGCTCAGGATTCACCAGGTAGCGGCTAGCAGCCGACCATGGGCCCGGGCGGCCATTAACAACAGCCCGAACCCGCCACCGCACAACACCTAATCGGTAATTGCTGACCGAAAAGGTTGACTGCTGTTTCGAATCGCTGGTTGGATATTTGAATAGTTCGTCATTGCCATCTGTAATCTGAATTTCGTAGGCCGTTGCTCCATCGACCGGCTGCACGGAAAACTGTCGGTTACCCTGGTTGGGCGATAACCGCTGGTCAGGAGTAGGAGACAGCAGGATAGGAGCGGGAATTCCGTTGGTCGACGCTAGTTGTAGCTGACCGGTTCCTGACCAGGCCGACGTACCAAACGAATTACTGGCCCGGACTCTAACGTAATAAGTAGTTCCAACAGCTAGTTTGCTGAGCAGATAGCCGTTAACACTGGCGGTATCGCTGACGACCTTCTGGGCAAAATTGGCGTCGGTGGCAACGTCAATATCGTAGCGGTTGGCCGCCAGGGCGCTGGCCCAGGTCAGGAAGGGCGTACCGTACAGTGTTTCCTGAGTACGCAGGACCGGGACAGTAGGGGCGGACGTAATCTTCGGGAAATTCTTAACGGCATGATCGGTCATCAACGTCTGACACAGCGGATGGAATGTCAGCAGCGAGCCGCAATAACTCATGATCGTACCTGGAATGCTTTGCAGGGAGCCCGTATAGCAATCGCCGTTGTAGGAAGCTTCGACAGTTGAGCAAAAGTCGATAGGACCACCCGGCCACGAGCAGTTGTGGGTATGCGGAGAGCCGAACGTATGCCCAAATTCATGAGCAATGGTGTTCAGATCGGCCTGATTCGCCGAAATGATCTGGGCACCGCCTAATGAGCCCAGCCCGCCCGCTCCCGACGATGATTTTGTGATGAAATAAATACGTTTGTCGTACGGAACCTGCCGAAATTGAGTAGTCCAGACGCGATCCATAATAGGGAACAGGTCGTATAAATTCCCCTTTCCCTTGTATGGATCGGGTTCAGTGTCTTTCCAGATGTGAAAGAAAACGACGACCAGTTGCGTATTGATCTCACGTTCGTAAATCCGTGACGTCTGTTCGATCTTATCCAGAAAGAAACTCTTGATCCGGTTGGTATCCTTGTCAAACTCAAGGTACGTATCGGAGTCGATTTCGACGGCTACCCGGCAGATGTTTCGTTCGCCGGCCGTTTTGCGGGCACGTTGCTGAGCCATTAACTGAGGGAGCCGACCCATCAGCCGCACGGTGCTGTCGGGCAGGACGCGGTCGTTTACTCCGCAGGGGAGGAGGGTCTGGGCAGAGGTGTTGAGCCAACCGAAACAAAGCAGGCTCAGTACCGCCAATCGGTAGAAAAGGGACATAGTAACGAGTGTGGATAGGTTAACTAATCAGCAGCGAATGTAAGGAGAACTTCAACGACGTAACCGCGCATTTATCGTTCGGTAGAAAACGACAGGGAAAGCGCCGAAAAACGCAAAAGGACGCCCTGGAGCGTCCTTTTGCGTAAATGCTTATCGACTTGACTTAGAGAAATGATCTGATTTTTTCGGCCGTTTGGGCCAGTTCCTCCTGTGTTGGTTTCATCTTATTGTTGAAGTTCATATCGGCCATGCTGTTGAGCGGAATCAGGTGCACATGGGCATGGGGAACTTCAAGTCCAATTACGGCTACACCGATTCGCTTGCAGGGAATAGCTTTTTCGATGGCCGGGGCGATCTTCTTGGCAAAGGCCATCAGGCCGGTATACAGGTCGTCGTCCAGTGCAAAAAGATAATCAATTTCCTGCTTGGGAATAACTAGCGTATGACCGGTGGTGGTGGGCATCACGTCCAGGAAAGCGAGATAATCGTCGGTCTCGGCAATCTTGTGGGCCGGAATCTCACCAGCAACGATACGGGAGAAGATGGAAGCCATTTTGTAATTTGAAGTTTGTAGTTCGGAGTTTGAAGTTAAGGGGGATGCTCACTACTACAAACTTCAAACCAGTTTAATTATCGGCCGATTTCAATCACAACGAATTCCATAACGCCCGCCGGCACTTTGATTTCGGCCTTGTCGCCTACTTTCTTGCCCAGCAGGCCTTTGCCGATTGGCGAGCCTACCGATATCTTGCCGGTTTTCAGATCGGCTTCTTCTTCCGATACCAGCGTGTATGTCATTACGGCACCGTTTTTCGTATTCTTGATCTTTACGGTCGACAAGACAGACACCTGTGACGCGTCAATGGTCGACTCATCCAGTATACGGGCGTTGGCGACGATATCTTCCAGTTTCGAAATTTTAAGTTCCAGCAGCCCCTGTGCGTCTTTGGCAGCGTCGTACTCAGCGTTTTCGCTAAGATCACCTTTGTCGCGGGCTTCAGCAATCTGGCGGGCAATGTCGGCCCGGCCTTTAGTTTTCAGATCATTCAGCTCAGTCTTGAGCCGATTGAGTCCTTCTTCGGTGTAATACGAAATCTTTCCCATGAGTTTACTTACTCGTTACAATTTTTTCACACTGGTTTAGGAACCGTCCGGTCGTCTGTTGCTTCGCGTAAGCCCGTAAAAAACAAAAGAACGGCACACTGTCCGTTCTGCAACCAAAAAGGGTTTTCTTTGCAGCTACGTCAGAATCGTCGTCGGACCAGTCGGTAATATGGATCGTTCGATCTTCGCATAAACGATAGCCGGACGTTTTGAGCGCCCGGCCGTTCGTAAGTCTGGGACAAAAATAATAATACTTCCGTGCGTTGACAATACACCACGGGCTAACAGTGCAAAAACATAGGAAACGGTTAACTGGACATTGTACGTTGGAACCGTGCCGGCGGACCGGCTGGGCGTTAAACTAATTCACTTTGCGTAACTGTCTAGTGCCTACCGTCGTATGTCCAGCGTCCTGATAAAAAATGACTCAATCGCTTCGGATTATATTTATGGGTACGCCCGAGTTCGCGGTCGCCAGTTTGCAGCGACTCATCGACGCGGGTAAGAACGTAGTGGCCGTCATTACGGCACCTGATCGACCGTCAGGCCGGGGGTTGCAGGTGGTGTCGTCGCCGGTCAAAAAAGCCGCCGAAACGGCCGGTATTCCCGTGCTGCAACCCGAAAAGCTGCGCGATCCGGCATTCCTGGAGGAACTACGCGGCTACGCGGCCGATTTGCAGGTAGTGGTGGCATTCCGGATGCTGCCCGAGGTGATATGGGCGATGCCAACGGTGGGTACCTTCAACCTCCATGCATCCTTGTTACCTCAGTATCGTGGCGCTGCGCCGATTAACTGGGCGATCATCAACGGCGAAACCGAAACGGGCGCGACAACCTTCTTCATCGAGAAGGAGATTGATACCGGGCAGATGATCTTTCAGGATCACGAACCCATTCAGCCCGACGATACGGCTGGCACCCTCCACGACCGCCTTATGGAGCGGGGGGCCGACCTGGTTCTTAGAACGGTAAACGCCATTGAAACCGGAGCGTATCCGCGGATTCCGCAGCCAACCGCGACGGACCTCAAACCGGCACCCAAGCTCACCCGCGAAAACACCGAAATTGACTGGAATCAGCCAGCCGAGGTTGTTCGCAACTTTGTGCGGGGACTGACGCCGTATCCGTCGGCCTGGACGATATTGAACCAGAAATTTTTCAAAATTTACGGTGTGTCAAAGGCTACCGAGCCAACCGGTGATGCCAATAGTTCGGCTGAGCCGGGTAAACTCTATACCGATAACAGGAAGATCATATTAGTTCGGGTAGCCGATGGCTGGCTTTCCCTTGATCAGTTGCAAGCCGAAGGCAAACGACGCATGACCGCCGAGGAGTTTTTGCGGGGCAACCGGCTTTAATATGCACTGGCCAGGCGGCTACGGCGCTCTGTTATTGCTTAGTCTGGTCAGTTCCTTATTGCTAAACGGGCCAGGCACGTGCTTGGCCAAGACAAACCCATGAAACAAGTATTCCTCCTAACCCTGCTGCTAGTCTCTTTTTTCTACGTCCATGCCCAGACCGAAGAAACCTACGCCGAGAAGCTTGGTTTTCCGAAGGGTAAAAAAGTAGTCATTTTCCACGTCGATGACGCCGGCATGAGCTTTGAGTCGAACCAGGGTACGCGCAATGCCATGGAGCGCGGCATTGCCAGCTCGACCAGCGTGATGATGCCCTGCGGCTGGGTTCCGCAGTATATGACGTATCTGAAAGACCATCCCAGCATCGATGCGGGTGTGCATCTGGTGCTAACCTCAGAGTGGAACGGCTATCGCTGGTCTCCGCTGGTAGGTCGCGACAAAGCGCCCGGCTTGTATGATGAGCAGGGGGCGTTCTGGCATTCGGTGGCTCAGGTGGTTGAACACGCATCGGCCAGCGAAGTCGAAGCGGAGATCCGGGCGCAGATTGCCCGATTCCGGCAGTTTGGTATTCAGCCAACGCATATCGACTCGCATATGGGTACGTTGTTTCAGCCCAAATTTGTGCAGCAGTACGTCAAGGTTGGCATAGAGGAACGTATCCCGGTGCTTTTTCCGGGCGGTCATGCTACGTTGATTGGCGAGTCGGCCAAGCTGCCGGATGCACAACGTCAACTGATCCGGCAATTGGGTCAGCAGTTATGGAACGCCGGTCTGCCGGTAGTAGACGATCTGGACGGTACGAGCTACGGCTGGAATCTGCCTGCGGGGGTGCCTGTAACGGACGAGAACCTGCGCAAACACAAAACAGAACAATACATTGCTTTGCTGAAGCGCTGCCGACCGGGTATTACATACATTATTCTGCACGCCACGGATGCAGGCCCTTCATTCCAATCCATTTCGGATTCGGGGCCAACCCGCCGGGGTGATATGCTGGCCATGATGGACCCGGCGCTGAAAGCATTTGTAGAGAGAGAAGGTATCCTTGTTACGACCTGGCGTGAGTTGAGTGATCGCCGGGCAAAAATTCAGGCAAACCGTTAATGTACATGAAACTTAGCATGATTGCGGCCGTTGCGCAGAATGGGGCCATTGGGAGTGACAACGATCTGCCCTGGCATCTGCCCGACGACTTTGCGTATTTTAAGCGGAAAACCAGCCACCATCCGGTCATCATGGGACGAAAGTCGCTCGAAGCCCTGGGTAAGCCCCTGCGCAATCGAACGAACATTGTGCTGACCCGCGACCGGAACTTCACGGCTGATGGTGTTACGGTCGTGCATACGCTGGAGGATGCCGTTGCGACTGCAAAATCAATTAACAATCAGGAGATTTTTATCATCGGTGGGGCGGAGATTTACCGGCTGGCGCTGCCGATGGCCACAACCCTCTACATTACCGAAATCGAGAAAGCATACGATGGTGACGCGTACTTCCCGGAATTTGACCGGGCCGACTGGCAGGAAGTAAGCCGACGGCATCATCCCGCCGACGACCGGCACGAAGTTGCCTTTGATTTTGTGGAGTATGAACGGAAATGAACGAATTACCATGAAAAAAGCCGGTCCTTATAGAGCCGGCTTTTTCGTTGAGTTTGCCATTCGTCAGATACTTCGGCCCTGAATCAGACGAAGTACGATAGCGATGATCGCGATAACCAACAAAATGTGAATGAGGCCTCCCAGTCCAAAGCTATTGAAGCCCAGGAAACCCAGCAGCCAAATGATAATCAGGATGACTGCAATGGTGTATAGTAAATTGCCCATTGTTGTTTTGTGAAACGTTGAGTGTACAGTTTCGACATCTCTAACTATCTTGTTGGCAGGATGTTCTAAAAAGGTTTATTATCTTATTGAATTTTTATAATTGTCTACCAAAAAGGTGAGTGTGTGTATTTAAAATGCGGCATGATTCATAACGATCCCTGGGCGTTTCTACGAACTCACACGGCCGCCCGTATTGCACAGGGCCGCACCGGACACAGCCTGCCTACCCGGGCCATGCTCGACTTTCAGCTTGATCATGCCTGTGCCCGTGATGCCGTGTACTCGCAACTCGATACCGTAACACTCCGTGATCAGCTTAATCAGGTTCAGGGAGGTACGTTGCTGCTCCACAGCCAGGCCCCCGACCGGCGACAATACCTGCAACGGCCGGATCTGGGTCGGCGGCTCGATGCGCAGTCGACAGAGTTGGTTGGCGCCAACGCCGGGCAGTACACCGAGATTTCGCTGAGCATTGTACTGGTCGATGGATTGTCGGCTACGGCCGTGAACCGCCACGCCGTGCCGGTGCTGACGGGGCTGGTGGCCGAAAGCAAACGAGTCGGCTGGGCGACGGTGCCGCTATGCGTAGTGGAACAGGGCCGCGTTGCCATCGGCGATGAGATTGCCCACGGCCTGGGGGCTGACCTGGTGGTCGTGCTGATTGGTGAACGGCCGGGGTTATCCTCGCCCGATAGCCTCGGGGCGTATCTGACCTACCGGCCCCGTCCCGGCCTTACCGACGAGTCGCGGAACTGTGTATCGAACATCCGGCCTGATGGCTTGCCATATGATTTTGCCGTTCAGAAACTAATGTATCTGCTGACCGAAATGAGCATCCGGCGCCTGTCGGGAGTGGACCTTAAAGACGAAATGCCTATGCATACACTACCTGATACTTCTTCCCGGGCAGTGAGCGCACAAACCCCCGAAACTCCAGATTGAGCAGCACCGAGGCCAGTCGGCCCATCGGTATCTGACTCTTCCAGCTTAGCTCATCAATGTGCAGATCGGCACTTTGCCGGAGCAGTGCCACAACCTGACTTTCCTCTTCTGTAATGTCGAGCGGTAGGGAAGGGGCCTGTTGTTTGCGGGGCTCATTAACCGCAGGCTGATCCCAGTTGAGGGCTTCGATCAGGTCGGGCGGGCTGGTGTAAATCTGTGCTTTGTTTTCCCGAATCAGTTTGTTGCAACCCTGCGAAAACGTTTGCGTCAGTTGGCCCGGTACGGCAAACACCTCACGATGGTAATTGTTGGCATATTCGGATGTAATCAGGGCACCTCCCTTGGCCGCAGCTTCAACGACAACGATAGCGTCGCTCAGACCTGCGATGATGCGGTTGCGGGCCGGAAACAGGTGCGCATCGGGTTTAGTACCCGGAACGCTCTCGGTCAGCAGGCCCCCCTGTTCCTGCATTTCCTGCGCCGTTTTCTGGTGTACGGCCGGGTATATAACATCCAGTCCGCTGGCCATGACTCCGATGGTGGGCAGGCCGTTGATCAGGCTGGCACGGTGGGCGGCAATATCAATGCCGTAGGCCAGACCGCTGATGACACTGACTCCGTAGGGTACCAGGCTCTGAACGATCTCGTCGGTAATGCGCCGGCCGTAGTCAGTAGCCTGCCGTGTACCGACCAGCCCGATGGTTCGGGTGGCGTTCAGGTTGCCATGACCACGGTAATACAGCAGGGTGGGCGCATCGTAGAGTGGTTTAAGGCGCGACGGATAATCCGGGTCCGTGTAGAAAAGAGCCCGGGCGTTCAGTTGCTCCAGTCGTTTGAGTACCTGCTCGGCTTCGGTCTGTAAGCCGGGCTTAAGAACGGCGCGGGCTGTTACCTCGCCGATACCGGGAATTTTCTGGAGTTTGGCCGGCGACGAATGGAACACATCGGCTGCTGAGCCGCAGTAACTAACGAGCTGACGAACAAGAATACTGCCTACGCCGGGAGCGAGGGTCAGGGCAATTGGGTGTAAAGAATCAGTCACAAATCGGTGGGTAAAGCCAGCTCAGACACAAGCCAGTGCAAGTTTAGTGATTTTATGGATGGCGTAATTTTGTGCAAGCAGATGCATATGAATTTTTTGTTATAAATCTTCACTAACCTTAGCAGTCATGTAACATTGGTGTAATATTCAGGTAAAGGGTGCTGAGTTACTTTGTCTAAACTTTCATACTCGTACTCTAGCTATGTATCGTAGCAAACGTTTACTCTCAACAACTACAGCACTGACGTTGCTGGCGGTGTCGGCCTGTACTGACCACCGCGATCCGAACAGCCCTGCCATTACTCTTCAGAACACGTCTGTAACGCCGGCGCTGGTACGGCCAATCGCGGGAGCGGGCGGACGTTTGAACGCCGACGCCATCAAAATCTACTCACTCATCAGCAGCGACGACAAACTCGAACAGTCGCCTAATTTCGTTTTCGGCGGTTCGGCAGACGGAGCAGGTCTGTTCCAGAATCCGGACGGTACCTACTCCATCATGGTTAACCACGAGGATAATTTCTCCGTGTCGCGCATCACGCTCGACAAATCCTTCAAGCCGGTTAA
Organism: Fibrisoma limi BUZ 3; assembly: GCF_000296815.2. GTDB lineage: Bacteria > Bacteroidota > Bacteroidia > Cytophagales > Spirosomataceae > Fibrisoma > Fibrisoma limi. Next base: position 471,058 of record NZ_CAIT01000007.1, on the reverse strand, counting down.
GGGAGAATACGTACTGAACTCTGACGGTGGTCAGTGGCGTCTGTGTTCAGCGACGCTCGTTACGCCGGTCGAACATGGGTTCGGGCCTTATTTCATGACTTGTGGTGAAAGTGGCGAAGAGTCGCGTACGCACGCTTTGCGGGTTGACGCTGATCCACAGCAGGCCGCTATCTCCCGCGAAGTAGAAGCGCTGGGTCGCTGGAGTGCCGAAAACGCTGTGCCGCTGCCTAAGACCGCTTATCCGGGCAAGACGGTTATCATCATTGGCGACGATGATTCCGCCACAAACGGTGGTCAGGTGGCCCTGTACGTTTCTGATAAACCTGGCGATCTGGAAAATGGCTCACTCTACATGCTGAAGCGCAAGGACAACAACCAGCGTGAGATGGACATGAAAGCGGGTGATGTACACGATGTCGAATTTGTTAAGATCGAGAACCACAAAACCCTGTCGGGGGCGCAGATCAACGCGAAGGTTAACGAACTGAAAGCTATGAAGTTTGGTCGTGTTGAAGATCTTGACTACCGGAAAGATAACGTGGGTCGCGAACTTTATTTTAACGTAACGGGTCAGGCTACTTCGGGAGCCAATGCCGACTACTCACGTACTAAATATGGCCGAGTTTACAAGCTGATGCTGGACCCGAACGATCCTCTCAAAGGTAAGCTTCAGGTTGTGCTGGATGGCGACGACCGTAACGGTATCGCCAAGGAGTTCCAGAATGTTGACAACATCTGCGTAACCAAAAACTACCTCTACACGCAGGAAGACCCGAACGGATACGGGGATGAAAAGCACGATTCGTACGTCTATCAGTATAACCTGACGACTGGTGCCCTGACCAAAGTACTGGAACTGGATCATCGCCGGACTGCTCCCGATGCGGCTAAATATAACGTAGGGGGTACGTCGAAGTTTGGCGATTGGGAATACGGGGCCATGGTTGATATTTCTGATGTAACTGGTCGCCCGAACACGTTCATGCTGTGCATTCAGCCGCACACCTGGACGGATGCCAAATACGCTGGCGTAGATGGCGGGTCAAAACGTAAAGCCGAGCGTCAGGCAAGCCAGATTGTCATCGTCGAAGGGCTGCCGCGCTAAGCCGACGAACGTATAGTAACTATGCCTGACTGGACTCCGTACCGGTCAGGCTTTTTATATCCGGTTCATTTGTTCATCAACGCTATGATTCCAGTAACCACAGACACCAATACCAAATCTCGGTTTCGGCTCCGGCCGATTGCCTTTCTTATTCTGGGTGCAGCCCTGCTAACGGCTCTTTATTTCTGGCTGAGGCCGCAACCAAAACCGGCTGAGGCTGTGAAGACACAGTTCATGCAGGAAATTACTGAGCTGGACAGCGCCGTCAGTCAGCTTCAACGGGCCATCGGGCAGCGCCAACCGACAGCGGTTGTCCAGTCGGCATTCCAACAGGCGCGACTGGCTTATAAACGAATCGAATTTTTGTCGACGTACTACAGCCCCGAAACCACCCGGGCGCTCAACGGCCCGAACATCCCGGAAGTAGATGACGACCTGCGGGTCAACGAGCCGGAGGGATTTCAGGTACTGGAAGAACTGGTGTTTCCGGTGCTTGATACCGCCAGCCACGCCGACGCGGTACACCAGGCGGACCTGCTCCGTTCGAACGTGAACCGGCTCCGAAAAATCTCCGAGAACAATGAACTCACTGATAGCCACGTGTTCGATGCTGTGCGGCTGGAGGTGTTCCGGATCATTACCCTCGGCATCACCGGCTTCGACTCGCCGGTTGCTTTTCACTCGCTGCCCGAAGCGGTGAGTGCGCTTAACAGTCTGCAACAGCAACTCACTCATTATCGACTGGCTACCCGGAATCCTGAACTTGCTCAGCGGTTGGACAACGCTTTTGCCAGCGCCGTAAAATCGCTGCAAACCGCCCGCAGCTTCAATGACTTCGATCGGCTTACGTTCATCAGACAGGAAGCGAACGTGTTGAGCGGACTGATTGTCGATGCCCAGCAGGCGCTGCAAATTCCGGTTTTCAAGGAGTCTCGCCTGCTGTCAACGACGGCCCGTACGCTCATTGATGTCAATGCATTCGACCCGAACTACTTCGTGAATTTCAACGACCAGCGGTCAACTCCCGAACGGGTGGCGCTGGGAAAAATGCTGTTCTATGACCCGATTCTGTCGGGTCAGCCGGGACGTACCTGCGCGACCTGCCACCAGCCCGACAAGGCGTTTACAGACGGCGAACACAAGAGCCTGGCCGTGGGCGTTGGTGGCCGACGTATTGCCCGAAACGCACCAACACTGCTCAATGCGGCTCTACAGGCAGCACAGTTTGCCGACTCACGGGTCGTCTTTCTGGAGGATCAGGCCAGCGACGTAATCCAAAATACCGAGGAGATGCACGGGTCACTGCCCCAGGCTGTAAAGGCACTGCAGGAAAACCCAACGTACAAAGCGCTGTTTGCAAAGTCCTACAAAGAAGGCGTGACGGAACAGACGCTGAAGAATGCCGTGGCCAGCTACGTCCGGTCGCTGGTGAGTCTCGACTCGCGGGTGGACCGGTATCTGCGCAATCAGCCGGTAGCGTTAACGGCCGAGGAAAAGCTTGGGTTCAATCTGTTTATGGGAAAGGCCAAGTGCGCGACCTGTCACTTTTTCCCCTTGTTCAACGGTACGGTTCCGCCGGCCTATCAGGAAACCGAGAGCGAGGTGCTCGGTACTCCGGCCACCGCCGATGGCAAACTGGTTGATCCGGACGTAGGAAAATTTGTGCTCACCAAACGCGAACCGCACCGTTACGCCTTCAAAACGCCGACTGTTCGCCACGCTGCTTCAACGGCACCCTACATGCACAACGGCGTATACCGGACGTTGGACGACGTGATTGAGTTCTACGACAAAGGGGGTGGTAATGGCTTAGGTTTCAATCTTGAGAACCAGACGCTACCGTTTGATAAACTGAATCTGACCGCCATCGAAAAGCAGGCGCTGGTCGCGTTCATGAAGGCTTTGTAAGCGAAATTATAGGTCTCTGCCCGTAGCTACCCAACGGTAGGACTTACGACATCATATGAAAGTGCAAAGTACTTAGTAGATTTGTAAATAGTTACCCATCTCAACTTTGTACGTATGCGCATTTTCAGCCAGTCCGCATCGGCTGCCCTAGCCCTGCTGTTGTTGGGCATAACTGCCTGTACCCGTGAGGAAAGTCCCGCTGTTGAGCAGAACAACATTGTACTGGGCGATTATTCGGTTACGCCCGTGCTGGTCAAAACGATGCCGGGTTTTGAAACGCTGCAGGTGAACGCCCTGCTTAGTTCGGACGACAAGCTGGAGCGCTCACCGACGTATGTGTACGGCGGACAACCCGATGGGGCTGGGCTGATGAAAGACCCAAATAGCCGGGGCTACTTCTTTATTACCAATCACGAATACCTACGGTCCGTTTCACGGATTACGCTGGACAGTACGTTCAAGCCCGTCAAAGGCGAATACCTGCTGGATCATGACGGCAGCCTGTGGCGGCTTTGTTCAGCTACGTTAGCCACCCCCGACATACACGGTTTTGGGCCGCTGTTCCTGACGGCTGGTGAAAGTGGTCCCGAATCGATGGTGCAGGCTATCAGCCCGATCGGGACGCCCGATAAAAAAAATCAGAATCGTGTACTACCGGCGTTGGGTAAGGCTTCGATGGAAAATGCCGTACCGCTGCCCAAAGATGCGTTTGCCGGAAAAACGGTCATTATCATCGGGGAAGACGACGGCAACGGTCAACTGCTGGCGTATGTAGCCAATACGGTAGGCGACCTGCAAAACGGCAAACTATATTTCTTACGCACCCGGAACCAGGACCCCGTCGAAACAAACCTGAAAGTTGGTCAGACGTACGACGTTGAGTTTGTCGAAGTGGACAGTCCTAAACAAGCTACGGGTGGGCAGATTGCTGCGCAGTCGGTCGAGAAGAAAGCTATCCAGTTTGCCCGAATCGAAGATGTCGATTACCGCAAAGGGGGCGGGCCTAATAGCCGGGAGGTGTTTTTCTCCGTGACCGGAATCGCGCAGGGGCCGGCCGTCGGTAAGACAATGTGGGGCCGCGTTTATAAACTGGCGCTGGACGCGGCTAATCCGCTGGCGGGCAAACTGACCCCGCTGATTGACGGCGAAGTTGATCCGGGTAACAGCATTGTCAACCCCGACAACCTGTGCGCGACGGAGAACTACGTTTACATCCAGGAAGATTCAGATTCGTTTTATCCGGGTAATAAGCACGACGCCCGAATCTGGCAATACAGTCTGGCTTCGGGACAGAATAAACCCGTACTGGAAATGAATCACCGTCGTGCGGAGTCGACTTTCAACGCCAAATACAATTCAACAAACGTACCTAATCTCGGCTCCTGGGAATATGGCGCCATGCTCGACATCTCCGATATCATTGGCGTACCCAATACGTTTCTGGTCAACCTGCACGTTCACACCTGGCGCGACATGAAATTCAGCAACGCCGATGGCAGTTCGGTAACCAAGGCGGTCAGCATATCAGATGGTGCAACCGGCTCATACACCGAAGGAGGGCAGACAATCATTGTGCGAGGACTAGCCCGTTAGGTTGACCGATATGTAGTCGTATCACCTTTCGGTCGTCGGGTCGAGGGGTTCGTTGTTTTCGACAACCATGCAGAAACATCCGATTCGACTCCTGCTGACGCTGCTGAGTGTCACCGTCGTCTGGGTACTGGTGTTGAGTCTACTGATGCGTGCTAATCGGCCCTTCTTGTCGCCGGTCGCGCAAATCAAGCAGCAGGTTAGCCAGAACATACAGCAGTTAGCCGACCTGACGAAGCATCAACTGCTGCCTCTAACCGAACGCAGCCAGTCGGTCGATTCGCTCCGGCGGGCGTTTCTGGCCTGCCGGGTAGCTTATAAGCGAATTGAGTCCTTCACCGAATACTTCTTCCCGGCTAGGTCGCGGCTGGTCAACGGACCTCCCTTGCCGGAAATAGAGGTTGAAGAAAATAAACTGTTCGAGCCGGAGGGCTTACAGGTCATTGAAGAATATCTGTACCCGACATTCGATCCGGCCCGCCGGGCTGATCTGGTGCGGGAAGTGAAAAAACTGTCCAGTGAAGTCAGTCGCTACCAGACGCTCTGGGTGGCTACCGACTTCACCGATGCGCACATCTTCGATCTTCTGCGGCTTGAAGTATTCCGGATCATTTCGCTCGGGATGGCTGGTTTTGATACGCCCCTGTGCCAGACCGCCATGCCCGAAGCAGCCGTGGTGCTAACGTCGATGCGGACATACCTGACCCAGTTCGGAACGGACTTGCCGGAGTACGCGGCCCTGGACAACCAGTTCCAACAAGCGGCCGACTATCTGAATCAACACCCCGATTTCGACAGCTTCGACCGGGCGCACTTCATCACGACCTACGCCAATCCGATGTCGAAACAACTGCTGACGTATCAGAAAACACTGGGTATTGAACCGTTCAAGGACCGTCGCCCGCTGCGCCCCAATGCCGAAACGCTGTTCGCAGCCAACGCCTTTGATCCGGATGCCTATGCCGCTACGGCCGATGCCCGGATGAATCCGGCCAAGATTGAACTGGGTCGGCGGTTGTTCTACGACCCGGTGCTGTCGGCCAATAACCAACGGGCCTGCATAAGCTGCCACCAGCCCGACAAAGCCTTTACGGACGGCCTGGTAAAGAACAAAACCCTGACGGGGCAGGGGCTCATCGGCCGCAATACGCCCACCTTGCTGAACGCGGCTTTGCAGGCCGGGCAGTTCTACGACCTGCGGGCGTCGTCGCTCGAAAACCAGTCGTTCGACGTCGTGCATAACGTCCGTGAAATGGACGGTTCGCTGGAGGAGGTAGCCAGAAAATTACAGGTCGATTCGTCGTACGTAGCTCTGTTCAGAAAAGCGTTTCCAACCAAAAACGGCCCGATTGACCCTTTTCAAATTCAGAATGCGCTGGCGAGCTACGAACGGACGCTGCTGTCATTCGACTCGCGTTTCGATCGCTATATGCGGGGCCAGAAAACGGTGTTGTCGGCCGAGGAAGTACGCGGGTTAAACCTGTTCATGGGCAAGGCCAAATGCGGTATCTGCCATTTTATGCCCCTGTTCAACGGTACGGTGCCACCCGGCTACACCGACAGCGAATCAGAGGTGATTGGCGTACCGGCCACCATCGCAGAAACGGAAATCGACCCGGATTTGGGACGTAACGCACACACGAAAATCGATGCACTGAAGTATGCATTCAAAACCCCGACCCTGCGCAACGTAGCAAAGACAGCCCCCTATATGCACAACGGCGTGTACCGGACGCTCGACGAGGTGGTTGAATTCTATAACAAAGGTGGAGGGAACGGCCTGGGTTTTAACCTGGAGAATCAGACCCTGCCGGACGACAAACTGAACCTGACGCCCGTTGAAAAAAAAGCGCTGGTCGCGTTTATGAAGGCACTATGAGGCCAGAAGTGAGATCAGCTCGGGAGTGAGGTCAGGTTCCAAACCTGACCAGCGAGGTTTTGAGAAACCTCACGGGTCGGATGTAAGCATCCGACCTCACAATACGGTGGAGTCAGGTTTTGAACCTGACTCCACAATCAACGATCAACTCCGCAGCGGTTTTCGCGCGAAGGTCACCATCTGCCGGGCATAGGCCACCGGCCCGACGTACGTTACAATGTCGGCGTACATCTGGGCGTCTTTCAGAAACCCTTCTACCGGCCCGCGCTTGTCCATTTTGTAGGTGTTCGTTGCCGACCACGGAAACCACCGTACTACTTTACGGTGCTGCTGCATGTATTCGTTAATGGCCACTTCAAGCTGGAATCCCTCGACCGTCTGTTGAAAGATAGCATCGAGGTCCCGTTTGCGGATAATCCGTTCGCCAGACAGCAGAATGTCGCCCCGATTAAATTTAACGAACCAATCGGCATGGACCCGGCGCAGGATCACCATATCAACTTCGTCGTGGTTCCGGATGGCCTGAATAGCCTGCTCCAGTTCAGCGGGGCTGATATCCTGGAGATCGGCGTCCATGAGTAAAACCAGTTCTTCGCGTACGGCAGACAGTCCGGCTTTGATGGCACCGGCTTTCCCGTGGTTTTCGGTCAGTCGAATCACCTCAATATGCGGCCAGCGGGCCTCAATTTCCGGACAACAGTTCTCGTCTGAACCATCGTCAATACAGATAATCTGCGTGATGGAACAAACCTGCGTCACTACGTTCAGTACGTCGAAAAGTCGTTCCCCTTCGTTGTAAAAAGGGATCAGACACGCGACGTTTCGTGCCGTCTTCATATACGTTGAGTGTTTTGCAAAAAACTATCCGGAAAGGCCGTTAGTTTTGCGCCACGTATAAAGTTTAGGTTAACGGTTCCCTGTATGTTGCCTTATCAGCCCCCGTTTATTCCCACCGACGATGAACTACTGAGCCGAAGCCGGGCGTTTTACGAACACGTCAACCGTCGGCGGACGGTGCGCGACTTTTCGGATCGGCCGGTGCCGCGCGAGGTCATCGAGCAGTTAATCATGGCCGCATCAACGGCACCGTCGGGCGCGAACAAGCAGCCATGGACATTCTGTGTGGTGGGCGATCCGGGCCTGAAGCAGCAGATTCGGGAAGCGGCCGAAGCTGAAGAGTACCGCAGTTATAATGGGCGGATGTCGCCGGAGTGGCTGGCCGACCTGGCACCCCTCGGGACGGACTGGCGCAAAACATTCCTCGAAACGGCCCCCTGGCTGATCGTGGTGTTTCGGCGAATCTACGAACCCGTTGGCGATCAGAAGCGAAACAATTATTACGTGATGGAATCGGTAGGGCTGGCCTGTGGGTTTCTGCTGGCGGCTATTCACGACGCGGGGCTGGTGGCCCTCACCCATACGCCCAGCCCGATGGACTTTCTGACGAAGCTGCTGGAGCGACCGGCCAACGAAAAACCGTTTCTGCTTATTCCGGTGGGGTACCCGGCTCCGGATGCAACGGTGCCGGATATTCAGCGGAAGCCGGCTGATCAGGTGATTGTGTGGTACTGACGGCGTCGGGTGCGTCGAGGCTGTTGCGGACCTGCTGCAAAAACGCCTTGATTTCGTTTAGCCGGGCAATAATCCGGGCGTTCTCGCGCTGGCTGGATATGCGGCTTTTGAGGTAGTCGCGGGCTCCGGCCAACGTAAAACCTTTACCGTCGATTAGTTCGAAAATCTCCTTCAGGTGGTCGATGTCGGCTTGCGTATAGATGCGGTCGCCAGCTCGATTTTTCTTAGGCTTGAGCGTTGGGAACTCCGTTTCGTAGAAGCGTAGCTTGGACGTATTCGTGCTGAACATGTCGGCTACTTCCCGTATGCTGTAGTATCGTTTGCCCGGCTGCTCCATACGACAAACTTCCTGACCTTCCTGAAAAAACGCAAGTTTTGCCGTAAATTTGCGGCCTGATTGTTTGTAGTTTGTGGTTTGTGGTCCGTAGTTCGTTTCACCAGGGATTGCCTGCGTCCGATTAGTACGAACCACAAACTGCCTAACAGTTTACCGAAAATATGACTTCCCACGAAATACGCCGGCATTTTCTCGACTTTTTCCGTTCTAAAGAACACCTGATTGTTCCTTCGGCTCCGCTGGTTGCCAAAAACGACCCGACGCTGATGTTCAACAACTCGGGCATGGCGCAGTTTAAAGACTTCTTCTTGGGCAACGGAACGCCCCCGTCGAAGCGCGTCGCGGATACGCAGAAATGCCTGCGGGTGTCGGGTAAGCACAACGACCTGGAGGATGTCGGTTTTGATACGTACCACCACACGATGTTCGAGATGCTCGGCAACTGGTCGTTTGGTGATTACTTCAAGAAGGAAGCCATTGCCTGGGCGTGGGAACTGCTGACCGAGGTTTACAAATTGCCGAAAGACCGGCTCTACGTATCGGTGTTTCAGGGCGATGAGCGCGACGGTGTCCCGTTCGATCAGGAAGCATTCGATCTCTGGAAGCCGATCGTTGGCGAAGACCGTATCATCTACGGCAATAAGAAAGATAACTTCTGGGAGATGGGCGACACGGGGCCGTGTGGTCCGTGTTCCGAAATTCACGTTGACCTGCGCCCCCAGGCTGAGGTTGAGCAGAAGCCCGGCAAGGAACTCGTCAACGCCGACCACCCGCAGGTTGTCGAAATCTGGAACCTCGTGTTCATGCAGTTCAACCGCAAGGCCGACGGATCGCTGGAACCGCTGCCTGCCCGCCATGTCGATACGGGCATGGGCTTCGAGCGGTTATGCATGGCTATCCAGGGAAAACTGTCGAACTACGACACCGACGTATTCTGGGGCACCATCGGCGTCATTGAAGAACTCAGCGGTCGTTCGTACGGCGAGGGCGGCATGACGGCCGTAGCCATGCGCGTGATTGCCGACCACATTCGGGCCGTATCGTTCGCCATTGCCGATGGACTGGTGCCGTCGAACGCCAAGGCCGGTTACGTAATTCGCCGGATTCTGCGCCGGGCCATTCGCTACGGCTACTCGTACCTGAACCTGACCGAGCCGTTCATGACCAAACTCGTGCCGACATTGGCGATGCAGTTTGCCGACGTATTCCCCGAGCTGAACGCCCAGCGCGATTTCGTTGCTACGGTGATTCGGGAGGAGGAGATTGCGTTCCTGCGGACGCTGGGAACGGGGCTGGGTCGTCTGGATCAGATCATCGGTCAGTTGACAAGCGAAGGCAAGGATACCATCCCCGGCGAAACGGTGTTCGAACTGAACGATACGTTCGGCTTCCCGGCTGACCTCACGGCGCTGATTGCCCGCGAAAAGGGCCTCAAGATAGACGAAGAGGGTTTCCAGCAGGCACTGGCCGAGCAGAAAGCCCGGTCCCGAAAAGATGCCGCTTCGTCGGCGGGCGACTGGGTTGAACTAGCGGAATCGGAGCGGACGGAGTTTGTCGGCTACGATCAGCCGGAAGCCTACGCCCAGATCATAAAGTACCGCAAGATTCAGAATAAGCAAGGCACGCAGGTGCAGGTCGTGCTCGATAAAACACCGTTTTACGCCGAATCGGGTGGACAGATTGGCGACACGGGTACGCTGCAATTGTTCGCGGGTGGTGAGTCGATCGGTACGTTAACGGTGCTGGACACGAAGAAAGAAAACGACCTGCCGATTCACATTGTGCAGGACGTACGGGGTATTGACGACTTACTGACAGAAGCGGATCAGGTATATGCCAGCATCAATGTCGAACGTCGCGAGCTGACGTGCAGTAATCACTCCGCTACGCACCTGCTTCATGCGGCCCTGCGTGAGGTGCTGGGTACGCACGTAGCACAGAAAGGCTCCTACGTTGGCCCCGATGCCCTGCGGTTCGACTTCTCGCACTTCCAGAAAGTAACCGACGAACAACTGGCCGAAGTGGAGCGGATCGTCAACGAGAAAATCCGCGAAGACATCAGGCTCGACGAAAAACGGAACGTACCGATCGAAGAAGCTAAAGAACTGGGTGCGATGGCCCTGTTCGGTGAGAAGTACGGCGACTTTGTTCGGGTTATTACGTTCGATCCTGACTACTCCGTCGAACTCTGCGGTGGCACACACGTACCATCAACCGGCCATATCGGTCTGTTTAAATTTACGTCAGAAGGGTCGGTATCAACCGGTGTCCGGCGGGTAGAAGCCAAAACCGCCCTTGGAGCCGAAACCCTGGTGAACGAGCAGTTTGCCATCGTCAACGAACTGAAGGAGTTGATGAAAGCCCCGAAAGACCTCGTGAAAGCCGTTCAGGGATTGCTGGAAGAACGAAGCGCTCTGCAGAAACAGGTCGAAGCGCTCCAGAACGAAAAGGTGCAGCAGTTGAAAAATCAACTGCTGGATAAAGTTGAAGCGACCAACGGTCATAGCGTCCTGGTGGAAAAGGTTGACGTACCGTCGGCCGACGCGCTCAAGCAACTGGCCTACGATCTGAAAGCAAAGGTCGATAACCTGGCACTGGTGCTGGGCGCCGACATCAACGGCAAGCCCCAACTGGCCGTAATGCTACCAGACGAGCTGATCAAAGGTAAAAACATGAACGCCGGGCAGGTGGTGAAGGAGTTGGCCAAAAATATCAAAGGCGGTGGGGGCGGACAACCGTTTTTTGCTACGGCCGGTGGCTCTGATGCGTCCGGACTGGATGCGGCTCTGGCGCAGGGAAAACAGCTCCTGGCGCAGTAACGGTCAAGTATATAGGTAGGCCGGCTGGAGTTGTCCAGCCGGCCTTTTTTATGGTAGCTAACGCATCAACTGAAGTGTTGATTCACAATGGTCTGAAGCATATCCTGCGATAAAGGCTTCGACAGATAGCCTTTCACTTCACTGAACTGGCGAGCCCGGGTGGTATCGGCCGGAAAGAGCGAGGTGGTCAGCATCAGCAGCACCACGCGACTTTGCAGGCTTGGGTCAATTTGCCGGTAGTGTTCGAGAAACTCAAACCCATTCATGCCGGGCATATTTATATCCAGCAGAATAATATCCGGCCGTACGTAGTCCGGATGATCCGTTTTGGTTAAATAGGCCAGTCCCAATTGGCCATTTTCTGCAACACGTACTGTTTCGCACAGTTCGGTTTCGTCAATGATAAGCTGATGGATGTAGTTGTCGTCGGGGTCGTCGTCAATTAAGAGAATGCAACGAATCGGCCTTGGCATACTGATGGAGGTGTTTTATGACTTTAGGAATGGTAAAGTAAACGGTGGTGCCACTGTCAACGACGCTATCGAGCCAGATTTGACCGCCGTAAATATCAATAACCTTTTTACAGGTAGCAAGCCCGATTCCAGTTCCGGAATACTCGTTGCGGCCGTGTAGCCGCTGAAAAATCTGAAATACCCGGTCGAAATACTGCCGTTCGATGCCGATACCATTATCGCTGATGGCGAACCGGTACTGATGAAGCTCATCCATGACCTGGATTCTGATCTGAGGAGCCACGCCAGGACGGCGGTACTTAATGGCATTGGTGATCAGGTTCTGAAAGAGTTGTTTCAGGTCACTACTATGCCCCAGAACTGTTGGCAGTACGGATTTATCAATCGTTGCGCCGGTTGCCTGAATTTCGGCCTGTAGCTCTTCCGTAATTTCGTCGACGAGTCGATTCAGGTCGACCGGAGTAAAGGCTACCTCACTGCCCACCCGCGAAAATTCCAGCAAATCGCTGATAAGATGCCGCATCCGTTCGGCCGCAGTGGCCGATACGGTGATGAGCCGCCGGGCATCGCTGTCGAGCTGGGCACCGTGTTTGGCTTCAAAAAGCGTCAGGTAGCTGGTAATGGTTTTCAACGGCGATTGCAGATCGTGGGAGGCTACGTAGGCAAACTGCTGGAGTTCCTGGTTGGAGCGAGTCAGTTCCTGCATGGCCAGTTGCCGGTACGACAGTTCCCGGTCGTATTCCCGGGAGGTCCGCAGGCCAACGGCCTCGTTGAAATAACGAATCAGAGCAATCACGGTGGCCACAGATACGATACCCGTCAGGAACCGGATCAGGGCGTTAATTCGGTAGGCCGGTAGCCAGAACATCATGGCATCAATGAGGTGTGTCAGGCCACAGAGGAGAATGAACGCACCAAACAGCCAGAATACACCCGATAGCGGTACGCCTTTCTTTATGATAACGAACCGAACCAAAATCAGCGGAATCGCCATGTAAGCCAGCCAGATGGTCAGATCCGAGATAATATACAACCAACCGTGAAAGTCGGACCAGGTCCCGCAGAACCAGCGCGGGGGCCAGTCGCTCATGTCGGTCAGGCGACGAAAGAAGTCAATAACTTGCTGCATGATGAGGTAACAAACAATTACAGAGAGTGTACAGCCTGTCTTTCCTGAAGCCATTGCGGTTTCTTTGGCAAGATCTTCAGGTAGTTTGCACGTATAAAGCTACCAAATAATAACAGAAACCGCAGGTTTACCGAAAGAGATATGATGAAAGTTTTAGTATGTTTGCCTTATACGCTTTGTATACACTCGCTACATGGAAAAACAACTACTAATCCGCATCCTTCAGTCCAGCCCACCCTCTTCACCCAGCTTGCTGAACGCTGGTCGTGTACAGACAATTTCTCATCCTGTTTGTCTGTCTTCCTGAGGGGTTGTTGCATCATCTGTTCCGGCATTGCTGAAGCCGATGGCAGCAGAGAATACACCCAAATTGCGTCAGTTGGTCATACGAAGTAATCGGTATTTCGGTAAACTTCGTATGTTTATTTACGTGCATCCGTCAGGCATGGGTGTACTATAACCACCATCTACACATTTTAGGGTGCTGAAAAGGAAATCGACCATGGTTCGATGACCTGTGCAGACACATTTTTCGGCAATACGCTAGCCGCTGCCGATGCAAAGCTGATCCGTACCCACCAATCTATTGCTGCGTCATACCTGTCATTACATTATATGTAGGGGCGCAGAATCAGCAAATCCCATGAATAGTGCCGTAGGTGTAGATCAACGCACTCGAAACATACTGTTCTATCCAACTAACGCACAAGGTCGGAGTTCGCCGGGTGGTGGATTCGCTTTGTGCCGTATACGTATATGGATCCGATCAATATATTAATCGTCGAAGACGAAGCCATTATCAGCATGGACTTGTCGCATCGATTGTCACAGATGGGGTATCAGGTCGTTGCCGTGGCCGACAATGGTCCGCGGGCACTTGCCTTATACCAGGAGTACCCGATTGATCTGGCGCTGCTCGATATTCACATTCTGGGCGAATGGGACGGCATCGAAACGGCCCGTCGGATGCGGCAAGTCAAGCAGAGCCCCTTGATTTTTCTCACCGGGCTGACTGACAACGATACGTTTGAGCGGGCGCGAACGGTTTCGCCTTCGGCTTATATAACCAAGCCTTTTAACGATTTCAGCCTGCGAAGTGCCATTGATCTGGCTATTCAGAATTTTGCCCTGTCGCCGGGTATCGACGACCTGGGTACGGTGTCGGCTGGTAACGGTAGTCACACCCTTCCGGAAGGGGCCGAGCAGATCGGGAAGGGCGAATTGATGCTGCACACGAAAGAGTACGTGTTTATCAAGCAGAATTACCGCTTTACGAAGTTTCGGATCGACGATGTATTGTACCTGCAGTCGGAAGGCAACTATACGGACATCATCACAAAAGAATCCAAATACACCCTGAGGCTGGTGCTCGGCAAAGTACTGGAAAAGCTCCAGACGCCCGACGTGGTCCGTACGCATCGTTCCTACGCCGTGAACCTGCGGCACGTGGATTCATTCAGCGAACACGAAATTTATATCGGTTCGTACTGCATCCCCGTTGGCCGTAGCTACCGCGATGAGTTTATGAAAGGGTTTGAGTTCCGGTAACCCCGAAACATACGCCAATAGACCGAAAATGCGTAGCCGGTCCTGACAATGGCAGTAAATTTTCGTACCTTTGTGGCTAAAATTCAAGGGAAAACGACTCAATGATTACGGTTCAAAACGTCTCACTCCGCTATGGGAAGCGGGTGTTGTTCGACGATGTCAATATTAAATTCACTCCTGGCAACTGCTATGGCGTCATCGGCGCCAACGGAGCCGGGAAGTCTACGTTTCTGAAAATTCTGTCGGGTGAAATTGAGCCGCAAACCGGCTCGGTATCCATTACGCCCGGCGAACGGATGTCGGTGCTTAAGCAGAACCAGTCGGCCTACGACGAGTACCCGGTGCTGCAAACGGTCATTATGGGCAACCAGCGCCTGTACGACATCATGCAGGAAAAGGATATGCTTTACGCCAAGACCGACTTCACGGATGCCGACGGCGAACGGGCGGCCGAACTCGAAGCAGAATTTGCCGAAATGAACGGCTGGGATGCCGAGTCGGACGCGGCTGCGCTGCTGAGCGGTCTGGGTATTAAGGAAGACATGCACTACGCCCAGATGTCGGATCTGAACGGTTCGGAGAAAGTGCGCGTGTTGCTGGCACAGGCCCTGTTCGGAAACCCCGACATTCTGCTGCTCGACGAGCCTACCAACAACCTCGACGTGGAATCGAGCATCTGGCTGGAGAACTTCCTGGCTAACTTCACTAACACGGTGATTGTGGTATCCCACGATCGTCACTTCCTCGACCAGGTCTGCACGCAGATTGTCGATATCGACTTCAGTAAAGTGAAGCTGTTTGCCGGTAACTATTCATTCTGGTACGAGTCGAGCCAACTGGCCCTGAAACAACGGCAGGATCAGAACAAGAAAGTAGAAGATAAGCGCAAGGAACTGGAAGAGTTTATCCGGCGCTTCTCGGCCAACGCGTCGAAGTCAAAGCAGGCTACCAGCCGCGCCAAACTGCTCGAAAAGCTGACGATTGACGACATTCAACCGTCGTCGCGGAAATACCCGTACATCAACTTCAAGCCGGATCGTGAAGTAGGCGACCAGATTCTGACGGTTGAAAACCTGAGCTACACGGCCGAAGATGGCACCAAGCTGTTCGAGAATCTGTCGTTCCGGGTGAACCGCGAGGACAAGATTTTCTTCTATAGCCGCGATGGTCTGGCCGTAACCGCCCTGTTCGACATCCTGGCGGGTGAGCGCAAAGCCAATTCAGGCGAATTTAAATGGGGCATTACCATCACACAGGCGTACTTCCCCAACGATGCGGGCCGCGATAAATACTTCCAGACCGACCTGAACCTGGTTGACTGGCTGCGGCAGTATTCGGCGGAGAAAGACGAGAGTTTTATCCGCGGTTTCCTGGGTCGTATGCTGTTCTCGGGCGAAGAGTCGCTGAAGAAAGCAACGGTGCTGTCGGGAGGTGAAAAAGTGCGCTGTATGCTGTCGCGGATGATGCTGTCGGGTGCGAACGTCGTGGTACTCGACGAGCCAACGAACCACCTCGACCTCGAATCGATCGAAGCCGAAAACCGGGGGTTGATCGACTTTAAAGGGCCGGTACTCTTTACCTCGCACGACCACCAGTTTGTGCAGACGATTGCTAACCGCATCATCGAAATCACGCCGAACGGCATCATCGACAAGCTGATGACCTACGACGACTACCTCGCCGACGCCCGCGTGAAGCAGCAGCGCGAGGAACTGTACGCGGCAGTGGTGTAGAACAGACGGTACTACTATTTTTGAGAGAGCCGCGCCGGGTGAGTCCGAGCGCGGCTTTTTGCTGCCTATACTTGTGCTGATGGGATCACTACCGTTTGTTTCACGTCAATAGAATTTCAAAGCCGGCAGCAGGTAATTGACTTGTGTTAAGTATATTAAGCCATCATTTGTGGTTGACCTCATTCCTGCCTCGACGCTTGATATCCTCGTTCATAAAGTTACTGTCGCTCGTCGTTCTCCTGTACATTACCGGGGGGCAGGCACTGGGTCAGGCCGTAGTTCGTGTTGACAGCTTACCCGTACAAGGGATCGTGCTGAATCAGGGATGGCGGTGGCAGGCGGGTGATGACCCGAATTGGGCGAAGGTGGATGTAGATGATCGGCACTGGCCAGCTATTGACCCTACCCGGAACATCACCGAACTGGCTCAAATCCAGCAAACGTCCATTGGCTGGTTGCGGCTGCATCTTCGGGTAGATTCTGCCTTAACCAGCCAGGTGATCAGCATGCTCGTTGATCAGCAGGTCGCTTCGCAGATCTACCTGAACGGACGACTTATCGGCCAGTTTGGCCGGGTAAGTGCCAATCCTGACCTGGTAGAAGCCTACAATCCTTCAGGAGCCGATCAGGCCCTGTGGCAAGCTACCCACTTCCAGTTAGGCGCCGAGCCTCATCAGGTGCTGGCGGTACGTTTCGCGCGGCAGCAGGGGGTTCCCTATTTCAAATTCTGGACCCAGCCAATTCCATTTTTGCTTATTAAGCTCCACCAGGCGGACCAACGCAACCAGTATCGGATGGATAGCTTCGGAAATTTTGATGCTACATTTCTGGACTACTTCAAAGGGGGCTTGTTTCTGATTCTATCTCTGTTGCACCTTCTGTTTTATAAATGGTATCCAGCCCAAAAAGTTAATGCCTGGTTTGGGCTCTATTGCCTTCTTGCCGCCTGGGCTTATTTGAACCAACCCCTTATCTATCAATACGTTCATAGTGTGCCTTTACGGATGTACGGGGCCGTTGGGCAATTGGTGCTTTTCTTTGGGGTGCATCTTGCCTTTCTGGGTGCCGTTTACATCATCTTTGATAAGCGCATCGGCGTTCTCTTTTATACCGCCCTTCTGGTCTTTAGTGTTTATGTTGTTCTGTTTACCCTGCAGGTAAACATGCCCGATGGGCTGAGCATTTTTTTAGCCCTGGTGCTGACGGATGTCCAGTCGACCCGACTATTGTTGTTAGCTGCCCGTAAACGGGGACCCGAATACTGGATTCTGACCATGGGAGCGATCGGTTTCATTGTCTTTCTGATTGCTTATCTGGCCGTTCCGCTCTTACCCGTGAACCCGTATACCAGACACATTTTACTTCATGTGTTTTATAACCTGAGCACGCTCAGCTCCCCGGTTGGTGTGACCCTGTTTCTGGCTAAACAGTTTTCGCAAACCAACCACTCACTGGCCGAAAAGCTGCTGGAGGTGGAAGCGTTGTCGGCTCAGACGCTGGCTCAGGAACAGGAGAAGCAGCATCTGCTAACTACTCAGAACGAAACCCTTGAACAGCAGGTAAGCATCCGCACGGCCCAACTGAGTCAATCCCTGAACGAGCTGAAAGAAACGCAGGCTCAACTTATTCAGAAAGAGAAGCTGGCTAGTTTAGGAGAGCTCACAGCAGGCATCGCTCACGAGATTCAAAATCCATTGAACTTCGTGACTAACTTTTCTGAAGTGAGCACCGAACTCATTGAAGAATTTAAAGAAGGCCCATTTCAGCAATTGCCGGTAGCCGACAAAGAATACGCGGGGGAAATTCTGGGTGATTTAGAACAGAATCTACAAAAAATTACCCTGCACGGCGGTCGGGCCAGTCGCATTGTCAAAAGCATGTTAGAACACTCCCGGAGCACTCCCGGTGAGCGCCAAGCCACCGACCTGAACGCGCTGGCAGACGAATACCTGCGACTAGCTTATCAGGGACAGCGGGCCAAAGACAAGGCTTTCCAGTGTCAGATAGTAACCAATTTTGATTCCACGTTAGGCAAGGTGGACGTAGTACCAACGGAGATAGGCCGGGTATTGCTCAATTTGTTAACCAATGCGTTTTATGCGGTCAATGAGCAGCGTAAAGTAGCACCCGCGGACTACACGCCCACCGTTTGGGTCAGTACATTACAACTGTCAGAGCCAGGCGGGCAGCGAGCGGTCGAAATCCGCATTGCTGACAATGGGACGGGTATGGCGGAATCCGTGAAGGCGAAGATCTTTCAGCCATTTTTCACAACTAAACCCACCGGAGAGGGCACAGGCTTAGGGTTGTCGCTGAGTTATGATATTGTCACCCAGGGGCATCAGGGTTCTCTGGAGGTCAATAGTAAGGAAGGTCGGGGGACTGAGTTTGTTATTCAGCTTCCTCAACCGGAAAAAGGGGATGACCTACAGACGAAATCCTTGTAAAGAACGATTAGCTTAAAGCCTTCCCCTAATTAATCGGCTCTTCATTCAGAATATCCCGGTGTATCAGGCCGGGCAGCAGCCGGTACACCGGAATCTTCACCCCAAACTGTTTGCAGAACCGCCGGATGGCTTCGTCGATTTCCGCGTGCGAATACCGCGACGAAAAATGGCCTAGAATCAGGGTGTCTATGTGCAAGTCGGCCACGATTTGCAGCACGGACTCCAGCGTACTGTGCCGGTTGCGGTTCGTGTCCAGCCCGGCAAATTCCTCGTTGGTCAGAAACGTAGCTTCGTGAATCAGGATGCCGGTATTATCCCAGCGGTCGAAGTTTTCGATGGGCGTATCGCCGGAGTAGGCCAGCAGGTTCGTGCGGACTTCATACGTCATGTTTTCTTTACCAATGTCGGTCGCCAACTGCCGGAGGGTTTCGCCCGGCAGGGATAATAGATCCGGCTTCAGCTTGTGTCTTACCTGATAGACCTGATAGCCCAGGCTCTTTATCTCGTGCGGCTGCGCCCGAACGGCGTGGTTGTTACGGACCGACTCCACAAACGTATCGTTCTGGATCTCGATCTGTTCATCGGCGCGGATAGGGGTCCAACGGGTTTGCTTCACCCGTTCATCCAACTGCTTACTGAACACTTCCAAAGCCGGAAAGGACATAGAATCAGCCGGGAAGAATAGCTGCGGAAGACCCTCGCGTGCGTTTAATTCGTTCAGCCGCAGCAAGCCCGTTACGTGATCGCGGTCGGCGTGGGAGAGGAAGATGTGGTCAATCTTGCGGGACTTTTGTAGTAAAGAAGCCGCTACGCCATCCCCGGCGTCGAAAAGCAGGCGAAGTTCTTCGATGAAATACCAGGTGGCAAACAGCGCCGTTGAGTAGCCGGTAATTGTTAGGGTCATTTGCTCAAAAGCAGATACAAGCCAATTTGTTTTACCAACCCGATGCCTGGCTGGTTGTTTGCAAGCTAGCGTTCGGGAAGTTTTTGAGTGGCTGGCAATAATGTAGTCAGGTCTGTCGATAGCGGCTCTGAGGTAGCCGTGGCGGTAAACGGATTGGTCAGCAAAAATTACTTTTCACACAGCCTTTGCCACAGTTCAAATAATAAACAGCGGGTAAAGAAATGGTTACTACTTAGGTTTGCTTCGGTAACCCCACTCTATGGGAACCGCCTGATAAGCAGCACTACACTGATGCTGTTGACGGGCGAGCGTTCATCAGGCGTTGGGCAGGGCGTTTTGAGAAGAACAAACTGCCCGACGTCTGTTGTTTTCAAATGCCGTCTAATAAGGCTGTTTTCATACGTTTATAGTTAAATAGCCTGTAGTTCTAAATAAACGATTGATAGTGAATAGGTTATTTCTCTAAAAAGTCGAAATGCGGCATAGTCCTTGCTCGTTCTGAAACAAAGAAATACTGCGTAAGTGATTCATAGTCAATAGGAGAATGAAGGAAGCTTATCATATCGTTAACCGGCTCCCACCAGCCTGTTCATACCGGTTGTATGTACGCTGACACCGTAAAAGCACACAATACCGCTGAACCGCTTTATCAGCGTCGTAACTGGATAACTACGTTGAACAGGCATCCGCTGGGGGTTTGCCTTACGCTTTTCGGTATTGCCACCGCCGTTAACCTGTTCAAACCGTTTCACATTGATGATACATTCCATCTGGAAGCGGCTCAATGGATTGAACAGCATCCTCTCAGGCCAATGTCGGGTCAGGTAAACTGGTATCAGCAAAAAGAGCCGCTGCACCATGCTAACCAGCCTCCCTTGTACTTTTATCTGGTAGCCGCCGTAGGTAGCGTATTCGGTTATTCTGAAGTAAGTCTCCATCTGATGCAGGCTTTATTTTCGTTCATTGCCATTTACTTTTTTCACCAGATTGCCCTGCTGCTCCGTGTTCAGAATGCCGGGTTATTAACCGCATTTTTTACGTTTTCGCCTGCTTTTCTGGTCAGTCAGAATCTGATGGTTGATGTGCCGCTGGTAGCTTTGCTGCTTGTCTTCTTTTATATTCTATTGACGCCCCGTATCCATCCCGACGGGGTGCGGTATCTGCTCGCTGCCACTACGTTGAGCATTGCGCTGTTGATAAAATACTCGAGCCTGCCTTTGCTGGTTATGCTGCCGGCCCTAATGCTGTTTAGAAAGAAACATGCGTATCTGCCTGTCGTGTTGATACCGATTGGGGTGTTGGCACTTTGGGCCTATGCCAACGTTCAGGAGTACGGTTCGGTCCACCTGTTTGATCGGCCCCGGGCTCCCTGGTCATTTGGCCGTTTGGTCGAGATGGTGAAGATGCTGATTATTGGCCTGGGGGCTATTTCGCCGTTTACCCTGTTGCTCTACGTTGGTCTGATTAGCAGGCAACGCAAGCCGTCGATACGCTGGGTGAGCCTGCCATTGGTTGGTATAGTGAGTCTTGTGTTGGCGACTTATAGCCAGATTATTCCTGAGCAGTTGGCGCACCATCTCCTCTACGGACTCTTCCTGCTGAATGGGGCCGCGTTTATCGGCTTGACGCTATGGCTGGGAAGAGACGTTATTACGGCCGCAGTCAAAGGGTCTGTTCCAAATGAATCGCCGTTTATCTTGCTGCTCTGGATGGTGGCCATGACGGTATTTGTGGTGCTCTTTTCGCCGTTTATGGCAACGCGTCATATCCTGCTCATTCTGCCGCCCATGATGTTTCTGGCTGCTCCGTTGCTCAATAGAGTTACATCAACCGTTGCGGCTGTTTCGTTAGGATTCGCTTTGGGGTTAGGCGTAGTTCTTGCGGTATCGGATTGGTATTACGCGGATTTTTATCGCCAGACGGCCCGTCAGATTCGTAAACAACTTCCGCCGGATCGTCGGGTGTGGGCGTTGGGACACTGGGGATGGCAGTGGTATGCTACCCAGGCTGGTATGCAGCAGTATGAAGCGGGGTTGTCGCCATTGAAAACGGGCGATTTTATAGTCGTACCCCTTGGCGTAGACCGTCAAACGCTGAGGGCGAACGTTCCGGTCAGGGTGATTAAACGAATCGTGCCGCCCCCTACGTTACTCACCTTTTTTTCGACCGGCCACGTCGCCAGATTCTATGCGGGAACGTCGTGGCATTTGACGGCTGCGCCAATTGATACGGTCGTGATCTACGAGGTTGCGCGGAGGTACCATGCGCGCTGACTGATCAGCATGATTCAATAGGTACAGGTAGGGGTAGAACGTGTGGATGCCTATCTTTGTCATACAGGCTTGCAAAGCCACCTGTGGGTTGATTAAACACCGTGTTGCCGGAAAAGGTATCGTTCATACCACTGCCTAAACGACCCAATCGTTGGGCCATGTTCGCCTGTTTTGCAGAATGTCCGGAAGTAGATCCAGCGGTATATCGACCGTTCGTTGATTCTGGAGCCAACCCACTAATTGTTTGAAAACAGGTAGCGCAGAACTCTACTCAACCAATATCGTTTCATGAAAATTCTTTTAGTTGAAGACGAAGAGCGGCTGGCTTCTTTTATCCGTAAAGGTATGTTGGCCGAAGGATACGAAGTCGAAGTAGGGTATGATGGACGTACCGGCCTGTCGCTATTTCGCAAGGATGTATATGACATCATCATTCTGGATGTCAATCTGCCTCAACTAAACGGCTTTGAGTTGTGCCGGCTGATTCGGTCGGAAAATGAAACTGTATCCGTACTGATGTTAACGGCGCTGGACAGTTTGTCGGATAAATCCGACGGGTTCAATGCCGGGGCCGACGATTACCTGACCAAACCTTTTGAGTTCCAGGAATTACTGCTGCGGGTCCGGGCGTTGACACGCCGGAGCGGCTCCAAACAGAAACAGATACTCCGGCTGGCCGATCTGGAACTGAACCTGGATACCAAAACCGTGACGAGGGCCGGCAAACGTATCGACCTGACCACCCGCGAGTATTCACTGATGGAATACCTGATGCTCAACAAGGGAAAAATCATCTCCCGCGTAGACATCAGCGAACGGGTCTGGAACCTGAATTTTGACAGCAATACCAACGTTATCGATGTATACATCAGCTACCTGCGTAAGAAGATCGATAAAGACTTTTCAACCAAGCTGTTGCATACCATTGTTGGCATGGGGTACGTCCTTCGTGAGGACTAACAAGCATTTCGGTGGTGGGTTGTGCAAGGTCCTGAACCTGGCTCCACCAGCCTCCCAAACGGCTTGGAAATACGTACCGCATGGGCCGAAATCCAATTGTTTTAGCGCCGGCTCTGTCCCGAATAAATTGTTCAAATGCTCATTCGCAATCGCCTGACGATCATTTTCACGTTGCTGGCTACGGCCATTCAGATTACCCTGTCCTTGCTGGTCTGGTATTTTTATTCGCTGTACCGGCAGGA
The DNA here is from genome assembly GCF_000296815.2 of Fibrisoma limi BUZ 3. Taxonomy (GTDB): domain Bacteria; phylum Bacteroidota; class Bacteroidia; order Cytophagales; family Spirosomataceae; genus Fibrisoma; species Fibrisoma limi. The sequence goes on along the minus strand of NZ_CAIT01000007.1, from coordinate 448,139 downwards.
GGAGTTTTTTAGTCGGCTGGAATCAAAAGCCCGTGTGGCCGGACGGTTATTGATTTCCCGGCGACATCTGCACGACGATTTTTTTAAAAACATGGTACGTACCGATCTGCTGACGATCGTGGAGGAGCAAATCAGTATTTATGACAACCGACACAATCTGGTATTTACCAACCGTACCCTTAAAGAGTCGGATTATTATAAGGAAAAGATCCCCCTGCTCGATACGGCCTCGTTAATTGAGTTTCGAAGTGGCCACCTCGAATCCATCGTAATCCCGTACCGCGACCGGGGGCAGTTGTTCTACATATTCGCGTCCGGCTATGACCGGATCGGCTTTTCAAAGCTGGGGGCGCTGCAACAAATCCTGCTGCTGGCCAATCTGCTGGGCTTTACACTGACGGTAGTGGCCGGCTGGTACTTTTCCGGGCGTGTGCTGAAGCCTATTTCCCAAATTGTGGATGAAGTGGAGCAGATCACCGCCGTAGACCTGCATAAACGGGTAAATGAAGGAAATCGCCGGGATGAAATCGCCCAACTGGCCATGACGTTCAACCGCATGCTCTTTCGGCTGGAAGATGCGTTTGTTTCGCAGCGGAGCTTTGTTTCCCACGCTTCTCACGAATTACGTACACCGCTCACCAACACCCTCGGTACGCTGGAAACCTCCCTCCGCTATGACCAGAATCCAGTCGATTGGCGCGAAAGCATGGAGATAGCGGTGGAAGAACTGAAGAAAGTAATTGCCCTGACCAACGGGTTGCTCGGTTTGGCTAAAGTGACGGATAGGGCCGTTGCCCTGACGGCCGTTCAGGTGGATGATTGCCTGCTTACCGCCATCGAGCAGGTGCAGATCAGGTATCCGGACCGGAACCTGCCGCTTCAGTTTGTGACGAATGAAGAAGAGTCGTTAACGGTGAAAGGCAATGCTACCTTGCTGACGACTGCTTTCGTAAACGTACTGGATAACGCCTGTAAGTATTCGGGCGACGCGGTTGCCGTACAACTGGAAGCCAGGGATGAGCAGATTACCGTAACCGTCGCGGACCAGGGGCGCGGCATTGCCGAAGCCGACGTAGCGCACATACTGGACCCGCTGTACCGGGGCAGTAACGTTGAAGGCGTACCCGGCTATGGGATTGGCCTGGCCGTGACGCAGAAAATCGTTGAACTGCACCAGGGCACTATGCAGATTGCGTCTAAGGTGGGCCAAGGCACTACTGTGATTATACGGTTGCCGGGGCAGACATAGGACACGCATAGTTCAGATCGGCTTAATGATAAGCAAGGAAATCCATTGCCATGTTGTTGTGTTTCCCTTCTTAATCTGGCAACGACTAAACATCTGGTTACTGAATAATCGTGTTAGTCCAATGGAAATCCGCCGAGAAGTGCTGCTGCCGGTTCCCTTAGAGACAGCCCGCCAGCGTCTTTCCACGGCATTTGCTTCCCCGCTGGTGGTCCAGCGGGGCAATCTCCTCCTGGCTAAGATTGTTTGTTCAGGCCGTATCAATGGGAACAATCTGTGGGTCCGATACATCGAATATGGTCGATCTATTGTTTACTTGGATCTGACTGGCCATCTGGAAGAGACCTCCGATGGGGTACGGTTACAGATGACTATTTCGTCGGAAAACGTTTCAAGGTTCTTGCTTTACACACTCCCAGTGGCCGTGATTGTATTCTTTACTCTAAGAAGTATTCGTTTTGGTGTAACTGCGGAGTCGCTGGTTGGTTTCGTCTTCTCTTTCATAGCAAGCAGTGGCCTAACGTTGGTTATGCACACGCTAGTCTCCTCGTTCTCACGGATGAGAGTCACTAGAGTGGAAGGTGCTTTAGTACAAATTATCATGGGTTCTGATAATCGCTAAGGAACGTTCTAACTGCTTTACCGTTTGTCGTTCGTATTTGGCAAAGTGTCGTGCTGGCTGCGGTAATGGTTGAGTCGTAGTAAGCCAGAGATTGCCGAAATACGCTGACCGATTAATTGTAGTTGGCTGGTATCCGGCGCGCTTTGGTGGCCTGCTCGAAGGCGTAGCCAATTCTCAGGAGTTTGTCTTCTTCAAACGGCCGTGCAATGAACGTCATACCAATAGGTTCGCCGTTCGTTTTGTAGCCCATCGGTACGGTCAGACACGGATAATTGGCGGCAGCAGCCTGGCCCGCGCTCCGGTTATTAATGGACAGAACCGCGTCTAACCGGTACTGCTGCATAGGCTTTTCGAAGTAGCTAACTCCACTTTTGCGAATGTTGGCACGTAGCTGCGCCATCTCGTCGGCGGTTGTTGTGGTTTTGATAACGCCCGCAATCCGGCCTTGCCCGTAAGGCATCCGGTTAGTCGAGTCTTGTTTGTTATACGCCAGAATGTCGGCCACAGAGCGGTAAGAAAGCGTCGCTGACCCGTAGTTACGGATGTAGGCCGGCAGATCGGCATTCATGTCGGCGTTCAACAGCGTCCCGAAACCTTCGTTGGGAGCCTGTTCCAGCTCAATCTCAACCACTGTGCCTCCCTGCGCCCTGATTTTCTCGACGTTGAGGGCGTAGACCGAGTCTTTCAGCAGCGGTTTAAAAGCCCCGAACCGAAGACCGGTCAGGTTGCCCGATTTTACGTCCTGCCAGTACGGTTTGTCTTTTGGATTGTTCTTTGTGGCCGGATCTGTGGGGTCTTCGCCCGCCATAGCCGACAGCAGAATGGCTGCGTCGACAACTGTGCGTGTCATGGGGCCGGGCGTATCGAAGGTGCTCGAAATAGGCACGATGCCGCCCCGGCTTAACAAACCCGTAGTGGGCTTCAGCCCGACAATCGAATTGGCACTCGACGGCGACAGGATAGAGCCGGATGTTTCGGTACCGACCGCAGCAACGGCATAGTTGGCGGCTATGGTTGAGCCGCTGCCTGAGCTTGAGCCGCCCGTATCGAACCGTTTGCGGCCGTAGGGGTTCAGGGTCTGCCCGCCCATGGCGCTGTAGCCGTTGGGGCAGTCGAGACACATAAAGTTAGCCCACTCGCTCAGGTTGGCCTTTGCCAGCGGGACGGCTCCCTTCTCCCGCAATCGCTCCACAATGAAAGCGTTTTTGGTGGCGGTGTTCTGACTGAATGCCTGCGCCCCGGCGGTGGTGGGCAGCCCGCTCAGATTAATATTGTCTTTCAGGATAATGGGCATTCCAAAAATTGGGTGGGCAGCCGCCGACTTGTTTTTGTCGCGTTGGCGGGCTTCGGCTACGGCGCCGGGATTGATGGCAATGAGGTTGTTGAGAAACAGGTCGCGGTTGTTTTCGTACAGAGCAATCCGGTACAAATACCACTGCGTCAGCTTTTCGTAGGTGAGCTTACCCGCCTGAATATGCGCCTGTAAGGTCGGTATGTCCTGCTCCAGAATCAGCGGTTTCAGGCGCTGATAGTCGGCTGCCGTGAAATTCGTCAACTGACCGGCAATCTGTTGCAGGAGGCCGTTTTTGTCAAGGTTTCTGGACTGAATCAGCTTGAACCGCATTCGTTGCGACTCATGAGTGGTCGTGGTGGCTATTTCGGCCGATTCGTCGTAAGGGGTCCAGGGGGGTAAATTATTTTTTTGCGTTTTCTGTGCTACCTGGCATGAAACTGACGTAATCAGGAGCAGAACAATGGCTTTTTTCATCAGGTGTACTTCCATCACTGCGAGTAATGAACAAGTTATGATCGGTCAAAAGCCGGAATTTAACAGAACGCGCCGGTTAAATCCAGACCCTATCCCTAAACAGTCCCACTTTTTTGTTGTCAGGTGTTTTTTGGGGTAAAGAAATCTCCAAGCCAGTTCGCCTGACTTCCCACGATTCGTTTAAGAAAGTTTGCCCTGTGCCAGTCAGTTCTGGTAGGATACTGACCACATTTGATTGAAAAAAAAGCTATTCATTGAGGTGAAAATTGCACTTTGTTAATGGAAAATAGCCACTATTTTAAGAAAACTGCATAGGCTTTGGACCTTTCTAATTTCTTCTAATTTCCTTCTCATACCGTTCTAATGTCAGGCGATTGTTTTGTGTCAGATAATGAAGACACAGACTATGCAACGTCGTATTTCCCGTTTCAGCCCGGGGCGGCCCGGGGCGGCCGGCTCGATTTTGCTCTACGGCTTCGGGCTGGCACTGGCTCTTTCGCTATTGTTCAACGGATTTCTGCTGTACGAGCAAAGCCATCAGCGAAGCATTATTGACTATGAAGTAGGCGATACGGCTTACGCGGTGGATGATATGGCCTGGCAGCAGCTTTCCGAGTGCAAGCGGGCCAACATGCAGAAAGACAGCCTGATTCGTCAATTGGAGCATATTCCTAATGCTCCGCCGGAGAAAGCAGCTACTGTTCATTAATGTTCATTCGAATAGATTCTTTCATAAAACCCCCGAAATACAACCATGTCACTTAAGATTCTTCTGAAAAGAATCCCCATGATTCTAAGCGTATGTGCCCTGTTGGCCAACATAGGCTGTTCAACGCAGGCTGAAGAAAAGAAAGAGGAGGAAGTCAGCTATTTGGTTACGAGCCCTTTGCAGAGAGACACAACGGCTACCAAAGACTACGTGTGTCAGGTCCGTTCAATCCAGCACATTGAAGTGAGGGCTTTAGAAAAGGGTTACCTGCAAAAGATCTTTGTAGACGAAGGTCAGTACGTAAAACAAGCGCAGCTCATGTTTCAGATTATGCCCGTAGTGTACAATGCTGAGCTACAAAAATCGGAGGCTGAAGCCAACTATGTGGGTATTGAATACCAGAACACGAAACGACTGGCCGACAGCAACATCGTATCCAAAAATGAACTGGCGCTGGCCAAGGCTAAGTTCGATAAAGCAAACGCTGAGGTAGCGCTTGCTAAAACGCATTTGCAGTTCACCCAGATCAGGGCTCCCTTCAGCGGCATCATGGACCATTTTCAGGTGCGGCTCGGCAGCCTCGTTGATGAGGGCGATTTGCTGACTACGCTGTCGGACAACAGCAAAATGTGGGTGTACTTCAACGTACCGGAAGCCGAATACCTCGACTTTAAAACCCACCATAATGACAACATGAAGCGCGTGAACCTGGTGATGGCGAACAACGAACTATTTGGCCACCCCGGCGTCGTGGAAACGATTGAAGCTGACTTCAACAACGAAACCGGGAACATTGCGTTCCGGGCTACCTTCCCGAATCCGAAAGGGCTCCTGCGCCACGGCGAAACAGGTAATGTTCGCATGACCGTACCGCTTAAAAACGCCCTGATTATCCCGCAGAAAGCCACCTTCGAAGTCCTAGACAAGAAGTACGTGTATGTGGTGGACAAAGACAATGTGATTCGGTCGAGGGAGATTAACATAGCCGCGGAGATGCCTCACATTTTTGTCGTTCAATCCGGGCTTAGAAAAGATGACAAGATCCTTCTCGAAGGCTTGCGTCAGGTAAAAGAAAACGAAAAAATCCACTACAAATTCGAAAAGCCCGAGGCTGTCATCGCGCACTTGGAGCTGTATGCCGAATAATCTGACATTTTAGAAAGCGGAAGACATGTTCACTAAATTCATACGCAGACCCGTATTCGCGATTGTGATATCGGTCATGATCGTCTTCGTGGGCGTACTGGCTATCAAGAAGCTGCCTATTTCTCAATTCCCGGATATTGCCCCCACCACGGTAAACATATTCATTGCTTATCCCGGTGCCAGTGCTGACGTATTGGTTAAGTCCACGCTGATTACCCTGGAACAGGCCATCAACGGGGTCCAGGATATGCGGTATATCGCAACGGATGCAACCAGTGCGGGTGAAGCTACCCTCCGGATCATTTTTGAACCCGGTACGGACCCGAATGATGCGGTTATCCGGGTAAAAACCAGGGTGGATCAGGTGATGCCGCTCCTACCTGAACTCGTTCAGCGGGAAGGGGTTATCATCACGCCCATTCAGCCCAGTATGCTGATGTACGTCAACCTCTATTCCAAGTCGAAGAGCATTGACGAGAAATTTCTGTTCAACTACGCTACCGTTAAAATGATCCCTGAGATCCAGCGGACCAGAGGGGTAGCCAGGGCGCAGATACTGGGTAGCCGACGGTATGCAATGCGGGTCTGGCTTAACCCTGACCGCATGCGGGCCTACAATATCTCCGTAGAGGAAGTCATGAAGGCCTTAGGGGAGCAAAGCATCATTGGCCGGCCCGGCCGGATCGGGCAAAGCTCCGGTATTGCTGCCCAGTCGCTGGAATACGTGCTTACGTATAAAGGACGGTACAGCGAGCCAAAAGAGTATGAAGATATCATTGTCCGGGCCAATGCCGATGGGGAGAGTATTCACCTGAAGGACATAGCCCGGGTCGAATTAGGAAGTGAATTCTTCGATATTTACTCTAACCTCGATGGTCACGCATCGGCCGCCATTGTGTTGCGGCAAAACTATGGTAGTAATGCCAGCGATGTAATTGAGGAGGTAAAAGCTAAGCTCGAGGCAATGAAAGGCTCCTTCCCTCCGGGCATGGACTACAAGATCAGCTATGACGTATCTCAGTTCCTGGATGCCTCCATCGAGCAGGTTATTCATACGTTGCGCGACGCGTTTTTTCTGGTAGCCTTTGTGGTGTTCATATTCCTGGGCGATTGGCGCTCAACCCTGATTCCGATTCTGGCGGTTCCGGTATCGCTGATTGGGGCGTTTTTCGTGATTCAGTTTTTTGGACTTTCCATCAACCTGATTACGCTCTTTGCGCTGGTACTGGCCATTGGTATTGTGGTCGATGACGCGATTGTGGTGGTCGAAGCCGTACACGCCAAAATGGAAGAAGAGCCGCATCTGTCTCCCTTTGGGGCGGTCAAAAAAGTGTTGGGTGAGATCAGTGGCGCCATTATCGCTATCACGATGGTGATGGTATCGGTGTTCCTGCCCATTTCGTTCATGACCGGTCCGGTGGGTACGTTCTATCGTCAGTTCTCCATTACGATGGCCAGCTCCATTGTGATTTCGGCCCTGATCGCCCTGACGCTGACGCCCGTGTTGTGTGCCATGCTGCTGAAAAACCATCATGGGCACGCTCGCAAGAAAAACATACTGACCCGCGCGCTGGACAGCTTCAACCGGGGCTTTGATAAAATGACCGGGCGGTATGTGGGTCTGCTAAAATTGATCGTCAACCGCAGAGTCGTGACGTTCGGGGTGCTGGCCGCATTCTGTCTGGGGATTGCTTACGAGAATCAGGTGCTGCCGGCCGGATTTATTCCAAACGAAGACCAGAGTACGATTTACGCGATCATCCAGACGCCCCCGGGCTCGACCCTGGAGAAAACCAACGAGGTTTCCCGTCGACTTCAGCGACTCTGTGAAGAGGTGCCAGGCATCGAATCGGTCTCTTCGCTGGCCGGTTACGAGATCATGACCGAAGGTCGCGGCTCCAATGCCGGTACGTGTCTGATCAACCTGAAACCCTGGTCAGAGCGCGATCAGAACGTAAAGGAAATCATGGAAGAACTGGAAGAGAAATCGAGAGGCCTTGGTGCTACGATCGAATTCTTCGAACCACCAGCCATTCCGGGCTTTGGTACGTCAGGTGGGTTTTCCATGCGCCTGCTGGACAAAACGACCGACACCGATTATCGGGAGTTCGACAAGATCAACAAGGAGTTCATGGATAACCTGGGCAAGCGTAAAGAGCTCACGGGCCTGTTTACCTTCTTTGCCGCCAACTATCCTCAGTACGAACTGGAGATCGACAACAAGCGGGCCATGCAGAAAGGCGTATCCATCGGTAAAGCCATGGATAACCTCAATATCATGATCGGTAGTACCTACGAACAGGGTTTTATCAAATTCAACCAGTTCTTCAAAGTGTACGTGCAGTCTGATCCCAGCTTCAGACGGCTTCCATCCGATATTCTAAAGCTTTTTGTTAAAAACGATGCCGGCGAAATGGTGCCCTACTCATCCTTCATGACGCTGAAGAAGGGGCAGGGACCCAATGAAATTACCCGGTTCAATCTGTACAATTCGGCCGCCATCCAGGGGCAGCCGGCTAAAGGTTACACCACCGCCGAAGCGATTGCCGCCATTCGGGAAGTGGCAGCCAAGACGTTACCGAAAGGATACGACATCGCGTTTGAAGGTCTTTCCTACGACGAATCGATCCGGGGCAACGAGTCGCTGTATGTGTTCCTGATTGTATTGGCCTTCGTGTACATGGTGCTGGCTGCTCAGTACGAAAGTTTCATCATTCCGCTGGCGGTAGTCTTCTCACTGCCGGTTGGGGTATTCGGCTCGTTCCTGATGCTCAAGCTGATGGGGCTGGAGAACAACATCTATGCCCAGATCGGGCTCATCATGCTGGTAGGTCTGTTGGGTAAAAACGCCGTACTGATCGTCGAATTTGCCGTGCAGAAACGCCAGCAGGGCGAAACGATTCTGAACGCAGCTATTGAAGGGGCCAAGGTCCGTTTCCGACCAATCCTGATGACTTCATTCGCTTTTGTAGCCGGATTGATTCCGCTGATTATTGCCACGGGCGCGGGTGCGATCGGTAACCGTACCATTGGTGCTTCGGCGCTGGGCGGTATGTTATTCGGTACCATTTTCGGGGTCATTATCATCCCCGGACTCTACTACATATTTGGCAAGTTAGCCGATGGCCGGAAGATGATCAAAGGTGAGGAGGATGATTCGTTGACCGACAATCTGGTTCATCAATTAGACACATTCCCTGTATCAGAAGAAAGCACTAATCATGTATAAGGACCTATTTTATAAGTGTCTGGGAATTACCTGCATGACGTTACTCATAACGTCATGCAGAACCCCGGCATTGGTTACAAGAACCGAGAACAGGACTGTTCCTGTTAGTTACAACAACGGGCAGGACTCCACCAATACGGGCAAACTCAAGTGGCGGGAGTTTTTTACGGACCCCTACCTGACTGCCCTGATTGATACCGCGCTGAGCAACAACCAGGAACTGAACATTACGTTGCAGGAGATCAGGGTCGCTCAAAACGAAGTACGGGCCAGAACCGGGGAATACCTGCCGTTCGTTAATCTGGAAGCAGGCGCAGGCGTTGACAAGGTGGGACGGTACACCCGGCCAGGCGCTATTGAAGAGAGTACGGAAATCAGGCCCGGTCATGAATTCCCCAATCCGTTGCCGGATTTCATTTTAGCCGCCAATGTTTCCTGGCAGGTGGATATATGGAATAAGTTGCACAATGCGAAACGAGCTGCGGCCATCCGGTACCTGTCTTCTATTGAAGGGAAAAATTTCACGGTCACGAATCTGGTGGCCGAGATCGCCAACTCGTACTATGAGTTGCTGGGACTGGATAGCCAACTGGATATAGTCAAGAGAAACATTGATATCCAGAACAATGCCCTGGCCATCGTTCGGACCGAGAAGGAGTCGGCCAAGGTTACGGAACTGGCGGTACGTCGGTTTGAAGCCCAGGTACTTCGCACCCAGAGTCTTCAATACGACATTCAGCAACGAATTACTGAAACCGAGAACCGGATTAATTTCCTGGTGGGCAGGTTCCCACAGCATGTCGGACGGAGTTCGCAGGATTTCAATGCGCTGGTGCCCGAAACCATGCAGGTCGGCATTCCCTCGCAGTTGCTGCAAAACCGGCCTGATATCCGACGGGCCGAACGGGATCTCGAAGCTGCCAAACTGGATGTGCAGGTGGCCAGAGCGAACTTCCTGCCTTCACTGGACCTCTCGGCAGCCGTGGGTTTCAATTCCTACAATCCTGCTCTTTTGTTAAACCCCGAATCATTGCTGTATTCATTGATTGGCGGTTTAACCCGGCCATTGGTTAACCGAAATGCGATAAAAGCGCTGTATTACAGCGCAAACGCAAGGCAGATTCAGGCTGTTTATAATTACGAACGTACTATTCTAAACGCCTACATCGAGGTGGCGAATCAGTTGGCCAACATCAACAACCTGCAGAAGAGCTATGATCTAAAATCAAAGCAGGTGGATGCCCTGATTCAGTCAACCAATATTTCCAATACGCTTTTCAAATCAGCAAGAGCCGATTATATGGAGGTGTTGTTGACCCAACGCGATGCGCTGGAATCAAGATTTGACCTGGTCGAAACGAAGGTGCAGCAACTGAATGCTATGGTCAATACGTACCGGGCATTGGGTGGCGGCTGGAATTAACAGCCAGATGGCATTCTGTTAATAATTCTGGCTAGTAAAGCGCAACGGCCTCGCCCTGACATGGGGGAGGCCGTTGCGCTTTACTGGCTATGTATGCAGTATGGTGTAGCTACTAAGGCAAATCAGGGCAGCAGGATCAGGACCCTCGCTGATACGATTTGAATTGATCGGTCAGGTTAAGCTGGATAATGCGATCCGCTACATACGCAGCGTGAGCCGGTCGGGCAAACCGGTTCGCAATGGCAAAGTTTTGCAGGCGTTTTTTAAAGGAAACGAGCGTTTCGTTTTCCTCCTTAAGCAGTAAGTAGTTGTTTGAATTCATAGAGAGATACTGTTTACTATACAAATATAGTATGTATATATTTTGACTATAAATTTTTTAAAATTAAATTTTAGTAACATAACGTATGTTCGTGTGTTCAGGAGAAGTTGGCCATACAAACCCCAGCCAACGCCCCGGCATAGACGGCAAGCAGTAGCAGCAACGCGGTGAATTGGCAGGTTGTAGAAGGCTTATTGCATCAGAAACTTGCTGACCTCTGTTTTCAGAATGGATGTGTCGCAGGAGGTAGCCAGGTGGCCACAGTCGCTGGGGAGTTCGATAAGCGGAACCTGTAGCGATCGGGCCAGTTCGATGGCTGGGCCGGGCGTGACCATATGGTCCTGGGTAGCGACCACGATCAGGAGTTTGGCTTTGATCCGGTTTTTCAATTCGGCTACGGTCTGGCCGTGGTAGATGTCGTGGCCGATCATTGCCCGCAACTGCGAAGCCCAGTCGTAGGGATTTCGGTTAACGTAGTCGGCCTCTTTCTTTTGCAGAAAGGCGGGTTCTTCCTCGGCTTTCAGATGGCTGAAAAAATAGCCCGGCGTTGTCAGGTTCAATTCATGCAGAGCGGCCACGGTTTTCATGGCATCGGGCGAGTAGTTGCCGCGTTCCAGAATGTTCAGTTGGGTACCCCAGAACAGCCTGTCGTAACTGCTCTGCCTGGGCGTTCCGACAATGGGTACTACGTGGTCAATGAAATCAGGGTACGTAACCAGCCATTCGAACGACTGCATGCCGCCCATCGAAATGCCCATGACGGTGTGCAGGTGCGACAGACCCAGGTGTTTCGTAACCAGCTCGTACTCCGACCGGACCATATCGCGGATGCTGAACTGCGGAAACTGCGCGCCCGGTTGTGTTGTGCTGTTGGACGGTGAGGAGGATACACCATTGCCCAGCGCATCGACAACGATGGTGAAATACCGGGTGCTGTCGGCAATATTTCCCGGTTCGGCAACGAACTTCTTGTTGTCCGACGTACCGGTAAACCAGGTCGGTACCAGCACGGCATTCGACCGGTTCGCGTTGAGTTTGCCAAAAGTCCGGTAGCCAAGCCGGCAGTTACGAATGGTCTGGCCGTTCTCCAGCCGGAAGTCGCCGAGATCGGCGAACCGCTGCTGGGCAACGGCAGCAAGCGTAATCAGCAAACCAATGAGGGTGAACAGGGCTTTCATGGGGCGGTTATTTGTGGGGTATTCATCAAAAGCGCACCAGAACGGTTTCTACTTTCTCAGGTCTGCCGCAAATGATAGCAGACGTTTATCTTTGCGTACTAGCTTCTGCATACTATGTCACAGCCTATTGCCCGTCCGGCGGCCTCGGAGTATAATCCGTACTACAACACCTACGTATCACTGATACCTGACCACGAGGACCCCTTGATCCTGCTACGTCGGCAACCCGACGAACTGAAAGCTATGTTGTCGAACCTGACTGACGAACAGGGCCTGTTTCGGTACGCTCCGGGCAAATGGAGTATCAAGGAGTCGCTGGTACACATGATCGATACGGAACGCATTTTTGCGTACCGCGCCCTGCGTATTGGCCGGGGTGATCAGACACCCCTGCCGGGTTTCGAGCAAAACGACTACGTGCCCATGTCCGGTGCCGATCGTCGGTCGCTGGCGAGTATCTGGCAGGAGTACGACGCGGTTCGGGCGGCTACGCTGGCTCTCTTCGGCTCGTTCGACGCCGAGGCACTGGGGCGGATCGGAACAGCCAGCGGTGGTCCGATGAGCGTTCGGGCCCTGGCCTACATCATTCCCGGTCACGAAGCCCATCACATTGGCCTGTTCCGTGAGCGTTACCTGCCGGCTATCTGACTTTGATGATCTCCCCGAAGTAGTTCATGAAGATTGTGTAGTCCTGGGTTTTCCGGGTGCCCGGTTCCTGCAACCGCATGGTCAAGGTGATGTACTTGAGCCCGTTGAACGTTGGTTTGTACGTGACTTTCTGAAGCACTGACCGCTCGATTGCCTCGTCGTTTTTGGTAAAATACAGCAGGTCGTCTTTCAGCAGCGTCCGCTTAAACACCGGGCTTCCTGACTTCTTGGTGGCCTGCACCGTTACGGTGTTGTTGAAATAACAGCCGCCGGTGGTTTCGTGCGTGCTGGTATCCTGATTCATGGTCAGCGCAACCTTGATCGGCTTACCCGACTCCTGATATTCGTCCGGCTTGCCCAGTTTGTCGGCTGCGATGAGGGACTGGCAATTTTTGGGGGCAGGTGGTGCTACTGCGGTTTGCGTTGTGTCGGTTGCTGCCGTAGTTTCTTTTTGGGCAGTATCGGCCCCTCCGCAAGCGGCCAGCAAACCGGCCATGATAACTGGTAAAAAGACGTTTCTCATGCCGCAAAGTTCGTATTTATTCAATGTCTCACCGCGAATATTATTGGTTACGTGAACGCTTCTACGCCGACGCGCCAGTACCGACTGAAACATGGTATCGGCACCGGCGCGTTGTTGCTGATTACAAAGTGACTACAGTTTAGTATGATACCCGCGTCCAGGTGGTAGTTCTGCCCAATAGCGAAAAGCCTACGTAGCCTCGAAGGTCCAGCGTTGAGGGGTTACGTAAAGTAGCTTTACAACGGTACGTCTGGCCGTTACGTGCGTCGTAAATGCTACCATCATCCCATTGGTTCTCCCCTTTGTAATGGAGGTTTTTGAGAAGAATCAAATTCAGGAGCTGGCGATTTCGTAAAGACGTGTCTGGGTTTTTTTCATCCCGTTTAGGCTGGCCGTTGGGTTCGTTGGGCTCGTTCAGCCAGACGATTTTGCCGAAGTATCGATTGGCTCGCTCATAAATCTCGATTCGCCCATCCTTATCCTGATTGAGCCAAACGCCAACCAGTTTGTCGGCCTGCGCTATAGCTGCGGTTGGTAACAGGCCAAACATTACCAGGACGAGAGAATACGGCCAGATTTCATAGGTTTTCATGCTGTTCAATTGTTTAAGCGTGAACAATCAGTGGGCTGGTTGAAGCGGATACATCTCGCGTAGGCCATCGGCTACGCTGATAACGGGTCGATAGCCTAATTGCTGCCGGATTTTGGCATCGGACACGACGAACGGCAGGCCGAGCGTATTTACCATGCCCGGATAAAGAGGAGGTGCTCCCTTCAGGCGAAACAGCCGCCATACGCCAGCCAGCACACTGGCCATAAACCGGGCTACGCTCAGGGGAACCGTCCGTTCAGGGGCCTTGACACCCTGGGTTGCCAATACGTCCGTAATGAAACGTCTGAATTGCTGCGGCTCGCCGTCGGTCACGAAAAAAGCGTCTCCTGAAACATCACCCTCGGCCGCCAGGATCAGGGCGTGACACACGTTACGGACATTGGCCGTGACAATCTGGTGTTTACCGCCACCGATGAAGGCCAGTTGACCGGTCTGAGCTGCTTCAACAATCTGGGGTAAGGCCGACGTATCGCCAAGTCCCCAGATGAGCGGTGGGCGAATAGCTACTGTCCGGAACGTAGTGGTGTTGGCGTCCAGTACGTGCTTTTCGGCAATCCGTTTCGTTCGTGAGTAGCCATCAATAAGGCGGTTTGAGGTAACCTGCTCGTCGGCGTTCAGGATAGGCTGGCCATTCATGACAACTGAAGCGGCACTCAGGTAGACAAACCGGTTAACTCCCGCCCGGTGAGCGGCTTGCAATACGTTATCAGTGCCCGTCACGTGGTCTGGCCACAACGTCTGTTCGTCGGCCCAGAAATCAACGGAAGCTGCCAGATGAAAGACGATTGCGCAACCTTGTACACCCGTACGTAGTGAACCTGAATCGTGAAGGTCGCCCCGAATCGGAATGGCTCCCAGTTGGCGAAGCAACGTAGCGGTTTGCTCAGAGCGAGCCAGTGCCCGTACGGCATAGCCACGCTCAACAAGTACCTGAATCAGATGGCGGCCGACAAAGCCCGAACCACCTGTAATAAAACATTGTGTTTTCATGTGTAACAACGGATTAGTTGTTACAAAGCAAGCGCAGTAAGAGCGGACCGATTAGCCGGAATCAGGCTTTGCTTAACCCAAAACGCTACGGCTGCGGACCTGACGCAGGTAGTCGCTGGGCTTATGGTCGAAGTGCTTTTTGTAGGCGTTGGTGAAGTGGGTGAGGTTCGTATAGCCAACTAAAAATCCCACTTCCGAAACGCTGTATCGGCGGCTGGTCAGCAGTTCTTTGGCGCGTTCCATGCGGGCCGTTTGCCAGAACTGGTGGATGTTGCATCCGAACAGGCGCGGAAAATACTTGCGTAGCTTCGCTTCGCTGAAGCCCGCTAACTCGGTTAATTCCAGTATTGGGACCGGTCGGTTAAGGTTTGCCAGAAGATGCGCCCGTACCTCAAAGAGCCGCTCAACATCGGGTTGAAGTAAACCCTGGGCGGATTCGTTCGACTGGCGCTGTTGCATTTTCTCAAACACCCGGACGGCAAGCGCCAGGGCCAGCGGGTATTTCTTCAACGTAGCCAGCGACTCGTCCGGCTCCGGCGCGGCCAGTTGCCGGAGTAGCCGGTCCGTATCTAAATCTACTTCCAGAAAAGCAAAGCCGCCGTGTTCCGGCAGGGCCGTTGTCGGCTGGGGTAACAGATCAGCGAACGTATCAGCGGAAAAGGTGATACAGACGGCGGTGATAGGACGATGTTGCGGAATCTGCTGACTGATTCGTACGCCGGGGCCATAAAAGAAGATACCATCGGCCGAGTGATTGGACAGCCAGACTGTTGTATCCTGAATACTTTTGGGTAGTTCTTCTTCCGACAAGTTGATGAATACGCAATACAATCCGCTGTCGGTGGGGTTAATCGTTTCCATCGACAGCGGCAGCCGGGTTATCGATTCATACACATACAACGACAGGGCGTTGGGGAAGAAATGCCCACGAAGCAAATAGTTGCCGAGAGGACCAGCATAGGCCAATCGATTGGCCACAACGGGAACGCCAAGTTGCTGACTATACAGGTCCAACAGGTTCTGATCGGGGCTGATTTGCTGCGTCAGGTGCATAGGCAAAAATACGACTGTTTACCTCCCCTCAATACGTCGCTCTCCCGCCCGACAGGTCAAAAATAAACCCTGTTGTAAAGCTGGCTTCGTTCGAGACGATCCAGGCGGCTAAGGCCGCTACCTCCTCGACGGTTCCCAGTCGCTTCATCGGTATCTTGGCGGTCATGTAGGCCAACTGCTCGGGGGCCGTGTTCTCGTTCATCGCGGTCCGGATTACGGCTGGGGCTATGCCGTTTACCGTAATGCCCGTTTCGGCGTATTCTTTGCCGATACCTTTCACCAAACCGATAAGCCCCGCTTTCATGGATGAATAGCCCGCCATGAATGGATTTCCCTCTTTCCCGGCGATGGATGCCAGGTGCAGAATCCGGCCGTAGTTGTTCGGCTCCATCGCTTTGATAGCGTACTTGGTCATCAGGAAAGCCCCGCGCAGGTTGATGCTGTAGATCCGGTCATAATCAGCCACCGAGAAGTCCGTGATTTTGGTGCTCGTCGGCCCAACAATTCCGGCGGAGTTTACCATGATGTCGAGTTTGCTATACGTATCAACGACGGTCTGAATACCGGCTTCGACCGGGCCTTCCTGCGAGATGTCGACTACGTGACCCGTTACAGTGTGGCCCTGGTCGTTGAACTCGGCAACAGTACGTTCGAGCAAATCGCCATTTATATCGAATAAGGCGACGGTAGCCCCTTCCGTAGCGAGCCGCTTTGCAATTCCTTTTCCGATGCCGTCGGCACTCCCCGTTACAATAGCAACCTGATTGGTAAATCGATCCGACATAAAGTGAATATGCGATTAGTAGCTGGATAAAAAAGCGAATCGAAGTGGTATTTACTGTTTTCGGACTTTAGCCGGAATCGGTCAGTTGATTCAGGAAAGATCGTAGCTATCAGAATGACGCACCTACGGCGCTATAAAATCGGGTGTGTTACGCTGGCTATTGACAAGCCGCCCCGATGTGGGCTTTGGTAAAAGAAAAGCGCTGGCCAGTCTATATTTTCAACCGGAAAACCATTCGTTTAAGACATGAAGCGGCTTAAGGTACTGCCAAACCGTAGCTAAACTGCACACCTGTGTCTGTTCATCCGGACGAAAATCCTGCGCTGACGGAGTGATCACCAGCAAAGGAACATTGCCCACATCACGGCTTGCGATGTAATTCCCCCGGCTCAATGTAGGGGCGTTGGTATATTTTATCTCAAGGCCAACCACAGGACGGTTTCCTCGTACCAGTAATAAGTCCAGCTCTGAGCCATCGGCTGTGCGGTAATAATAGGCCTGCGTGTCGTACGACAAGCCGGCGATTACCTGTTGAATAACGTAGCCTTCCCACGAGCTACCGATGTAAAGACTGCCTGATAGTTCCTCAAATGAATTGATACCCGCCAGGGTATGAAGCATACCGCTGTCACGCAGATAGAGTTTAGGTGCTTTGACCAGCCGTTTGCCCACATTGACGAAATAGGGAAGCAGCCGACGAATCAGAAATGCATTTTCCAGAAAGTCCAGGTAACTCTGAATAGTAGGTACGCTCAAGCCCAGCGACCGGGCCAGTTCCGACATATTGAGCTGATTGCCATGTACGCCGACCAACATCGACAACAAGGTGCGTACCCGCGATGGCGACGCCCCCAGACCTAAATTTGGCAAATCGCGCTCCACGTACGTTTGTATGAAGTCATTCATACGTCGGCTGGCTGAGCGGTCACTCGGTGCTGTCAGGATGTCGGGGTAGCCTCCCCGCAGCCAGTGTTGTTGATACGTAATCTGCTGGTTGACCTCCAGCCAGGTTAAAGGCTGCAACTCCACATACGCAATCCGTCCAGCCAGTGATTCGGAACTTTGCTGGAGCAACTGGGGCGACGCTGAGCCTAAGAGTAGATAGCGGCCCGCTACTCGATGGCGGTCAATCAGCGAGCGCAACAGCGGAAATAACTGAGGCATTCGTTGAATTTCGTCGAGGATAACCAGCTTGTCCTGCCGTTCGGAAAGGTACAGTTCAGGATCCCGAAGGCGGTTAAGGTCTTCCAACGATTCCAGGTCTAAGTAGATAGGTTGGTCAGGCAGTGAACCCTGCAATGACTGAACTAACGTAGTCTTTCCTACCTGACGTGGTCCCACAAGCGCTACAGCAGGCCGTTCTGCCACCAAATCCAAGATTTCTTTCCCTAGTAATCTATTAAACATATACCGCAAATTTAAATATATACTTAAAATTTACGGTATCAATTTTGGCATTCTTTTATTGTTCCGTATAGTTTCAGCTTACCAATAGTCTTTGTTTAACAAGAAAATGCCTCAATGAATGATTTTGAAGGGGGTAAACATCCCCGCTCAACAACCGTTTCTTGTAAAATAGTTAGAACCATTTGTAGTATTTAAACGGCTCGGTGTACTTTATACAGAACGAATTGATAGAAACTGAGTCGATCGCTCCACTATAAAAAAGCCTTTGTTTGGTATGGTTAAGCCTGCTTTGGGCACTTGCTTACTTGGCGCTGGCCTTCTGTGTCTACTAAGCTTCAAAGCCAAATTTGGACGACTGGCGGGCGAAGATCCGTCGCCACCCAAAACGCCTGCTGAAGAACTAGCTACGTTTCAGCTCGAACCAGGGATGAAAATTCAACTGGTAGCGGCCGAGCCTATGGTGCAGGACCCCGTTGTCATTACGTTCGATGAAGACGGGCGGCTCTGGGTCGTTGAGATGCGTGGCTTTATGCCGGACATCGAGGGTAAAGGCGAAGAACTCCCTGTTGGGCGCGTGTCGGTGCTGGAAGATACAAACGGCGATGGCCGGATGGACGTCAGCAAAGTCTACCTCGACAGCCTGATTATGCCCCGGGCACTGGCCCTGATTCCCGGTGGGGCGCTGGTCGTGGAAGACAAGAAGCTGTGGGAAACCAAAGACCTGAACGGCGACGGTAAAGCCGATACCAAAACCCTGATCGACCCGACCTACGCCGGTAGCGGGCTGCCCGAACACTCCGGCAATGGCCTCTGGCGGAGCATGGACAACTGGTACTACAATGCCAAGTCGCGGCTGCGGTATCGCTTGGTGGACAACAAGCCGGACGCGGCCCGGCCAGACGTGGCCCGTTGGTTACGCGACAGCACCGAAGCTCGCGGTCAGTGGGGCATTAGCCACGACGACAAGGGGCGGCTGGTGTACAACTACAACTGGTCGCAGCTCCACGCCGATCTGGTGCCGCCTAACTACCTTTCGCGCAACAAAAACCATACGCCAACCACCGGCATCGACCACGGCCTGACCCTCGACCGGCGGATTTACCCGATACGGCCCAACCCAGCCGTTAACCGGGGCTATATTCCCGGTACGTTGGATAAAGACGGCCGTTTGCTGGAGTTCACAGCCGCCTGTTCACCCCTGGTGTATCGGGGAGCCGCGTTTCCGAAGGCGTATTACGGCAATATCTTCGTTTGCGAACCGGCCGGGAATCTGGTCAAGCGGAACGTCGTCGAAGAGCAGGGACTGCTCGTTGCGGCCCGTGATCCGCATCCCGGCAAGGAGTTTTTAGCGTCGACTGACGAGCGGTTCCGGCCCGTGCACATGGCCACTGGTCCGGACGGTGCGCTCTACGTAGCTGACATGTACCGGGGTCTGATTCAGCACGGCGCTTACGTAACGCCGTACCTGAAAGAGCAGACAATAGCCCGGAATCTGGTCCTGCCCGTAAACCGGGGCCGAATCTGGCGCGTCGTACCGGAAAGCTGGACACCACAGAAATCCCCAAAACTGTCGAAGGCATCGACGGAGGTACTGATTCAGGCGTTGTCGCACCCGGATGGCTGGTACCGCGATATGGCGCAGCGGCTCCTGGTGGAGCGCAACGACCGCCAGATCGGCCCGGCCCTGGCGACGGTGGCCCAGAAAGGCGAGAGCGAACTGGGGCGTTTCCACGCTTTATGGACGCTGGACGGTCTGACGTTAAGCAATCCCGACCTGCTGCTGACTTTACTGACGGATAAAAGTCCGCTTGTCCGGACAACGGCCGTTCGGCTGCTGGAACCGTTCGCCAAAACCGACAAATCTATTCGCGCGAAATTTGGCGAGCGACTGCTCGCCGAATGGGATAAGGCACCCATTGAGCAAGTACTACAAATGGCCCTGGCCGCTGCGGTACTGGAACCGAACGCAGCACAGCCATTGCTGGCCGGAATTGTGGAGCGCTACGGCTCCATGCCACTGATCCGTGATGCCGCGTTGAGTAGTCTTCAGCATCAGGAATACGCCTTTCTACAGCGCCTGATGACGGCACCGGACTGGCAAAAGCAGGAACCCTATAAAGAGATTTTTGTGGAGATGCTGGCTACGTCCATCATCCGCAAGCGGGATGCCGCCGAGCTGGGTTCGCTCCTGACCAGGCTCGATGCCAATAAACAAACGCTGGGCTGGCAGGAAAAAGCCGTACTGACCGGCCTTTCCATCGGGGGCAGTGACAAAAAAATGAAGCCGGTTAAGCTGGCTGTTGCGCCCGCCATCCTGACTCGTTCGGCCGGTAAAGTCGATCCGGCAAGACTGGCTTCGCTGGCTGCCGTTTTTGAATGGCCCGGACACGTAGCCGCCAGGGCCGGTACGACCAGAAAGAGCCTGTTGAACGACGACGAACAGAAGCTGTTCGCCTTGGGGCGGCAACACTATCTGAGCACCTGCTCGGGGTGCCACGGTACGGATGGAGCCGGAGTAAACCGTTTCGCTCCGCCACTCATCGGTTCCGACTGGGTGCTGGGCGACGAAAAACGGTTGGCGCTCATTCTGCTGCATGGCATGGAAGGCCCCGTCGACGTAGCGGGTAAGGTGTACAACGCGCCCGAGGTATTGCCGGTGATGCCTGCCCATTCAACCATGGACGACGCAACGCTGACGGCGATTCTGATGTATATCCGCAACGAATGGGGCAATAACGCAGGGCCCGTTAGCCGGCGAACCGTCGGTATGACCCGCGTAACGTCGCAGGGGCGGGTGATGCCCTGGACAGCCACCGAATTGAACAAGTATATCCTTCAGGCCAGAGCCGAGGAGGCAAAGTAACAGTCAGTCTGACTTCCTAAACCCATGACTAATCAACGGCATGAGCCGGAATCAAGGCCGGTCAGCAACCGGATAGACCGGCGCGACTTTCTGCACAAAGCTACGGCCGGAGCCGTGCTGCTTTCATTGCCCGATATGCCCCGGTTCCTGAAAGACACCCGCATGGGCGTTGTGGTGCACTCCTATGGCAATCGCTGGAACTCCAAAGCGAACAGCCAGAAGTACCCCGGTTTTGCCAACGCCGTCGATATGCTGAACCATTGTAGCCAGATTGGAGCGGGTGGCATACAGGTTGTCGTCAATGGCTGGTCAGCGGATTTCGCCAAATCGGTTCGCGACAAGCGGGAGAAACTGGGGCTTTACCTGGAAGGGTCAATTGGTCTGCCCAAAAACGCTGGTGATGTCGCGAAGTTTGAGCAGGACGTTGCCAACGCCCGTGAAGCGGGGGCGCAGATACTCCGAACGGTTTGTTCGTCGGGCCGACGCTATGAAACGTATCACTCCGCCCAGGCCTTCCAGGACATGCGGAAAAATGCGCTGGTGTCGCTGCGGCTGGCCGAACCGGTACTACGTAAACACAAAGTCCGGCTCGGCATCGAAAACCACAAAGACTGGCGGGCTCCCGAATTGGTCGACGTACTGAAGCAGATCAACAGCGAATGGATCGGCGTAACGTTGGATTTTGGCAACAGCATCGCCCTCCTCGAAGACCCGATGGCGGTGGTGCAGACGCTGGTTCCCTACGTAGTCAGTACCCACGTAAAAGACATGGCGGTGGACGAATACGCGGACGGCTTCTTACTCTCGGAAGTGCCGCTGGGGCAGGGTATACTGGACCTGCCGACCATGATTGCGCTCTGCAAGAAGCACAATCCGGCCGTTACGTTCAGCCTGGAGATGATCACCCGCGACCCGCTGGAAATCCCCTGTCTGAAGAACGACTACTGGGCTACGTTCGGCGAACTGCCCGGCACGGAACTGGCCCGAACGCTGCGAATGGTGAAGGAACACAAATACAAAGCCGGCCTGCCGAGAGTCGCGCAACTCGACACCGAAAAAAAACTGGCGGCTGAGGAAGAGAACATCGTCGCCTGCCTTGACTACAGTAAAAACAGATTAGGACTTGTCTGACTAGTTAGTTTGTGGTTCATAGTTTGTAGTTAAACCGAGCGGAACACCTACAAACCACGAACCACAAACCCCCAACTCAACATGAATAAAGAGCTACTTCCAGGTATTAAGCAATTTGATCTAAGTGGAAAAACGGCCATCGTTACGGGTGGCTCAAAAGGATTAGGACTGGCCATGGCCGCTGGTCTGGCGTCGGCGGGGGCAAACCTGATGATTGTCAACCGCACCGCCGGCGAAGGGGCGCAGGCCGCCGAGGAGCTGAGTCAGGTATATGGCATCAAAGCAATCTCCGTTCCGACTGACATCACCAATCAGGAACAGACCGAAGCAATGGCCAAGGTGGCGATGGATACGTTCGGCCGTATTGATGTGCTGATCAACAGCGCGGGTATCAACATTCGCGGTCCCATCGATGAACTGAGTCTCGGCGACTTCAACCAGGTGATGCAGGTGAACGTGAACGGTACGTGGCTGTGCAGCCGGGCCGTAACGCCGTACATGAAGCAGCAGGGGAGAGGCAGCATCATCAATCTGGCCAGTACGCTGGGGCTGGTGGGGCTGGCGAACCGAACCCCCTATACTGCCAGTAAAGGAGCCGTAGTGCAGATGACCCGGGCTCTGGCGCTGGAACTGGCACCGTTCAACATCACCGTCAACGCGATTTGCCCGGGGCCGTTCCTGACCGACATGAACGTACCGATTGCCGATACAGAAGAAGGTAAGAAATTCGTGGTAGGCGCTACGGCGCTGGGCCGCTGGGGCGAACTCCGCGAGATTCAGGGCGCGGCCATTTTCCTGGCCAGCGATGCCGCCACGTACATGGTCGGCTCCATGCTGACTGTCGACGGCGGCTGGACGGCGCGATGATGAAATTAGATTGTGGTTTGTAGTTAAACTGGCTGAAGCAACCGCCCGGCGGCCCGGCACAAACCATAAACGACGAACCATAACCCACTAAAACCCTTACTCATGCAACCGGTAACACCCAAAGCCCGACAAACCCGCGTTCGCTACGCCATGGTGGCCCTCGTGTTCGTCAATGTGGTGATCAACTACCTCGACCGCACCAATCTGGCGGTGGCCGCTACGGCGCTCAAAGACGATCTGGGACTGTCGCCGGTGGAGCTGGGCTATATCCTGTCTGCCTTTGGCTGGAGTTACGCGTTTCTTCAAATTCCGGGTGGACTGATTGCTGACCGCTACGGGCCGCGCGTCCTCTATGCTTTCTGCCTGATTACCTGGTCTATCGCTACCGTATTTCAGGGCTTTGCCCGGGGCTTCTTCTCGCTCTTTGGCCTGCGCATGGCAACCGGGGCCTTTGAGGCACCCTCATACCCCATCAACAACCGCATTGTGACGAGCTGGTTTCCCGACCACGAACGGGCCGGGGCAATTTCCCTGTACGTATCAGGGCAATTCATCGGGCTGGCTTTCCTGACGCCGGTGCTGATCATCCTGCGCGACAGTGTAGGCTGGCAGGGACTGTTCGTCATTACGGGGCTGGTTGGCATTCTGTGGGGGCTTATCTGGTATTTTTTCTACCGCGACCCACTCGATCACCCAGGGGTAAACGAAGCCGAGATTGACTACATCGAAAAAGGGGGCGGATTGGTCAGCGGCAAAAAGCGGAGTCACGCGCAGGTTTCCGTATGGCAGTGGAGCAATCTGAAACAGGTATTTTCCAGTCGAACGCTTTGGGGCGTGTACATTGGTCAGTTTGCGGTGAATGCCACGCTCTGGTTCTTCCTGACCTGGTTTCCAACCTATCTCGAAAAGTACCGCGGATTTGACCTGAAGAAGTTTGGCTACCTGGCGTCGGTTCCGTTCTTAGCGGCCTGTGCGGGTTTGTTGCTGTCGGGTTTTATTTCCGATGCGCTCGTCAAGCGGGGAACATCCGTCGGCGTAGCGCGTAAGACGCCGATCATCTTTGGGATGCTATTGTCAGTCAGCATTGTCGGAGCGAATTACACCAACGACACCGGCGAAATTATTTTCTTCATGGCCCTGGCGTTCTTCGGCTCTGGCCTGGCCCTGATCTCGTGGGTATTTGTCTCGCTGCTGTCTCCCAAAAACCTGATCGGCCTGACGGGCGGGGTGTTCAACTTCATGGGTAACCTGGCGTCGATTGTGGTCCCGATCGTGATCGGCTACCTGGCTAAAGACGGGGATTTCAAACCCGCGCTGCTGTTCATCGGCGCGGTTAGTTTAATTGGTGCCTGCTCGTATATTTTCATCGTGGGGAAGATCGAGCGGGTGATTACCAAAGCCGAGCGCGAAGCAAATCTGGTTGCAGGTGTGCCCCCGTCGGCGGTGTAAGAATAGGGGAGGAGTTGTTGACCAACAGCACCAAGGGTTAATGAACTTGCAGGCTGCTTGAAACAGTGCCTGGATTGGCGAGTGTTGAATTTTAACGTGAGTTATAGATAATCCCGTAGCTTTCAATGAGCTTTTTTGTCATCCCGACGCCAGGAGGGATCTTTGGGTGCCGGAGGGAATCCAACTTCGCCCGGAGATCCCTCCTGGCGTCGGGATGACAAAAAACAAATGCTCAAATTATTGATTAATAAGCCTTTGGTTTATGCTTCATTGATAGCCCACGTTAGTTTCAGGGATTATTTGTTGTAATGGTAACCATCCAGTTTACGCCATATTGATCGGTTACCATGCCAAACGTATCACCCCAAAACTGCTTGATGAGCGGTGCTGTGACCTCGCCCATTTCAGAAAGTTTCTCAAAGTATTCTCTTAAAGTGGTTTCGTCAGAACCTGCCAAAGACAGACTGAACTGCCCCGTATTTTTGGTATCGGTGTTATGAGGATTGTCACTGGCCAAAAGAGTAATCGCACCACTTAATTTGGCATACATAATCTTTGACTTCACGTCTTCACTATTGGCTTTAGGGTCTTTATGGGCATCGGGCGGACCATCACCAAAAGGAGCCAAAACCAAATCTCCGCCAAAAATACGCTTATAAAACTCCATCGCTTCCCGACAGTTTCCACCGAAGAAAAGATGGGGGTTAAGTGTTACCTGTGTCATACTGCTTAAGTTTACTTTTGAAATCATAGCCCTGTCAGACCTTACTAATCGGGGCGATTGGCCTGTTGCTAAAACGCTGATGAACAGCTTTTGGATAGCTTGAACTTTCCCCCCAACGCCAGTGGATATATCACGAGCTAGCGAACAGAGTCCCTGCGGCTTATTTCAGCCTGGAGGCTTTTCAGCGTTTTTGAATAGCGGGAACCTATCAGAAAAGGAATAACTAATAAAACAACAGTAAGGACAAAACCACCATTATGTGTAGCCGACCAGACAGCAAGACCAACTAAAAAGCCTGCGATCAAAGCAATCGGAATTTTGATTTTTTGTGATTTCAGTTTTTTCTCTTCGGCCACTAATTCGTCCAGTGTCATTTTAGAGTAATCTTTACTTGAAAGCATACTGAGGTTTACGTTAAGAAAAATCTGACTGTTGTTACGTTCCTTGCCTGGTATTCGCTCTGCCGCCTGCAATCTGAAAATGCAAATATGCCCTGTACGCTCCGAAATGTGTAAATTGTCAACCGCTTCTGCTTAAGCGAAACGTCCGCATTGTAGCCGGTAAACTGGCAAACAAACACTTTTTGACATTTCACCCAACGACCATGAGGGTTGATGGATGAGGGCACTACTTACTGAACACGAACTGCTTCAATCTTTACACCCTCATTTGTATGTACTGTTAAATTACACCCCATTGATTATCAGGCATCGTTCAAAAGGGCAATTTAATAGTTCTTCTGGGTTCGTTCGCTCTTGAACACGGTGCGGTTGGGCTGAAAACCCGGCCTTCGGGGGCGAGCATCCTGTCGCTGGAGACGACCCCACGCAGAGCGGAAAACGTTATGCCTTGCCAGACTGTTTGTTAAGAGCAAGTTGCAGTAGAATGAGAGGCACCACGGGAGCAATAATAGATGAACTCCACCTAACGTCGGTTTTAAGGTAAAACTTTTGGTAAGCAAAATAAACAAGCTGGCTCACAAGGAAGAGCAACATGATGTTGCGAACCCAGACAATTAGTTTTCGGCTTATGGTAGTATATCGGCTCATGATAGAATGACTAATGCTATAGGTAAAGTGGTTAGTTCGTCGCTCGCAGAAACACAATCTGCCTAACAAGCCGAGTTTTTTAATCGGGGCGTTTAACTTGTCTCAGGGACGCTGTTAGTTACCCAAGCACATTTTGAACTCGTACCCAACGCCAACAAGGACTGACGGCCGCAACGCTACTGAACGAAATGTACATCGCTTTGACCTTTTCACCCTTGTTCGTGTTGGGTACCGCTATGGCCTAGTCAGCCACTTTCCTGTCAGAGGTAAGTGGACCAAGCAGAGCTCACTACCAAGCATACAACCGAACAAGTCACGAGAGGCCGAGGCTGGAAAAGCCTCCTACTCACGGTACGTTCCGCTGTCGGCTGAAACGCTTTTACACGTTCTGTCTACCGGTTATAGGCCTGTCGAACAAAACGTGATGCGCCAGTTTTAACGTGTGGTCCACGGGGCATTAACCTGTCACCAAGTACGTTACTTACTAGCAATGATTGCTCATTCTCGAATCGTTGCATATCGTCTGTAATATGTTCATAACATTTATCAAAATTAAACTACGGCATTATAGCTTCAATAATATAGTAAGTAGACATTTATTAGCGGTGCTTACGAATTATACTCCTTAATCAGGATTCACATGACGCTGTGGCTTGATTGTCATTGATATTAAATTATTTTCACTAGCAAATTTCTCGGATTCTCTTAAACTTTCAAAAACAAAATTTTCTGTTAATAAGTGATCGATTACATGAGGAATGAACGAGTCAAAGTGCTGAATACTCTTCTGCAATTCTTCCTTATACCGGCCATTATTTATGTATTTACTATCTACTTTGTATCCCATAGATTCAACCTTTTCTATAAGATGTATAGGATTAAATATAGACGAAACCATGCAAGTAGTAAAGTATATATCCTTTAATAAATTAGTATCTATGGGTTGCCAAAATAGTGGAATTGTTCCTGATAAGTTCTTGCTACTTAAATCTGATTCATAGAGGAGTTGCCCAATAACTAGAGAATTATGTGCAGGTGGTGGTTTCATTAAGCTTAATGCAGTATCAAACAATCTTTGCTTATGTCTTTCCAACTCGTCCTTTGAGTTGTTTTTTGTGAAAATTCTATTATAAAGAGTAGTTTTTTTATACTTTATACATACGAAAGCTAAACCATCACTTACTTTAACAAAATTATATCTTTTTGTTCTAGCATTCTTCAACAAAAGCTCTATCTCTTTAGAGTAAGATTTGTTATCTAAACTAATATTTGTGCTATTAGGATCAATTTCATTGATAAGTAAGTTTATAATCCCAAGCAATTGCCTGTCTTTTCTAGTTTTATTAGAATTAGGGTTATGTAAAGGCTTTCCTCTGTTTTTTAGAACCTCCCTGTCGACTATTAATAATTCAAGGTTGAGAACATTTTCCTCTTTAATTGAAGTTTTTAACTCTCCAATCTGAGCAATTTTCATTGTTCTCAAATCGATAAAACTACAATCACCATATCTAAGTATGTTAGTTATATCGTGAAAAAGAAGAAAATTTCCGTCTACATGTTTAATTTTTTTAATCAATTCTAACTCTCCTCTCCTCCCTATACTTGTTGTATAGTTTGTAATCCGCTGATGTGACAAATGCTTCGCTAAGAGCTTTAAATCAAATTGATAAAAGAAAAAGGCATAACTATCTCCAAAAGCTCTTGAAATATTTATTACATAATCTATAGCCTTTTTAAAATTAGATAAAAGTTTCATTTTTCCTTTAAACCAATTATAATTAAATCTATTTTTATTATCAATAAGTAACTTTTCTTCTTTGATAATCTTATCTCTAACTATTTGTAGATCAAAAATTGTTGATGCAAGGTTCTCTTGAAAAGAAATGAGCCTGTTTCCAAAATTATTCTCATGAATTTTATTGCTTTTTAAGTCACACAGTAGGCCCCATAATTGATGTAAATTGATCTCTGCTGAATCAATAGCTTTTCTAATGTGAAGTTTCGTAATGCTCATTACTCAGTCAGTTGTACTAAATTTAAAATCTTTAATCCAGTTATCTCTTATTACAACACTTGAATTAATGCTCTCTTCCAATCACTTATAAAATACGTGTATGCAATATTACTTAACTATAATTTGTATGAACTAATCATAATTTAATTAATACTCGCTTACATGGACTGTCC
The DNA here is from genome assembly GCF_000296815.2 of Fibrisoma limi BUZ 3. GTDB lineage: Bacteria > Bacteroidota > Bacteroidia > Cytophagales > Spirosomataceae > Fibrisoma > Fibrisoma limi. The sequence goes on along the minus strand of NZ_CAIT01000007.1, from coordinate 420,208 downwards.
ACCCAACGCCCGAAAGGGCTGATGGCTCAGCGAACTACTCACCTAAACAAACGTACTTGATACCTTTACACCCTTTCCCTTGTTGGGCTGAACGTCTGCCTTTTGGACGTGCAACCTGTCTCAGGTAAGCTTTCTCTGCTTTTTTATAAAACTATCTGGTGACGTTCAAGATTTCATTTATTAGATTTCTACCAGTTTCTGTTATCCACACTTCGTTGGCATTTTCCATTGAAGTGTTGTTGTGATTAATCAGCCCTTTGTCTCTAAGCGCTCTTAACTTAATTTTTAATGCTTCTTTTGGCTCAAACTTATCAGTTTTTGCTATTTCTGCTAATACTCCAATTTCTTCGGTACTCATAGTAGTTAAGAAAATCTGTGTTAAGGTGCTAAAGTTTTGGAATCTACTACTTTCAATAGTTTTATCTCCAATTTGCAATTCAAAACTACCAATTTTTGCTTGTTTTGTGCTTTTAACCAAATTCATAATTAGATTTCTTAAAATTAATATTTGGCTTTTGTAAATTATAAGTATGAATCCAGCAATTGCTACTGAAGCCACCGTTTGCATGCCTTTCCATGTAGAATAGGCAGCAAATGAAATCAAAATTACAATAGCTAAAATATCCTTAAATGTCATGTTATAAATTTTGAGTTTGTTAGCTATTTTTTACAAACCTGATTGGTAGGTGAATTAATGATTTCAAAAAGGTAATACTATTTCTTTAAGTTTGTCCTAACGAGACATTTGTGTTGTCAGACGTAACCCGGCTGACTTACAGAGCTGACTACCCAAGATGTTCGTCCTGTTAGCCGCAACCTGGAAAGGCAAGCCTAAAGCTGCCCTGTCGAGACGTGCGGCCTGTCGCCGAGACGTTAGGCAATCAAGTACTTTTATAGACCTGCACCCAACAATGTAAAGTGCGCGATTTTGCAGAACTACTTGATGCCAAACCGTTGACAGTCAATTTACAATAGTTCCGTAGAATTCTGCCATACACCAGCGCTCAAGTGTGTTGACAAAGCTTTTCTTCTGCTACAGCGAAGAGCGTAACGATCTCAATTGCACAAGCATACCGATCTGCGTTATCTTTTGCAACCAGATGGCTAGAAAAATCGCATTGGTAGCTTTAACGTAAGAGAATGGGCTAAGCGAGTCCTGCTTAGTAAACCTCTGTCAAACGTAGCGAGACATGAACCGACTGCTGTTTCTCATCTTTACTGGCTGCTTGTTGGTCGGCTCCCAGATCGGTCAGGCATCAGTACCACAACCGCCCAAAAAGAAGCTGGTGGTTATTGCCGGAACGCCCAGCCATAAGGCGGGTGAACACGAGTATAACGCAGGGGCGATACTCATCAAACAATGGTTTGCCAGGGCACCTGATCTGGACGTAACAGTCTGCCTGAACGGCTGGCCCAGCGACTCGACCCTGGTGCCCAATGCCGATGGAATTCTACTGTTCATGGACGGCAAGATGACGCACCTGGTGCTTACGCCCAATTGCAAACGCCAACTGCTGGAAGCCGCCCGACGAGGGGCGGGTGTGGCGGCTCTGCATTATGGGGTGACATTACCGGCCGGTAACGGCGATCCGCTGCTCAACATCCTGGGCGGCTTTAAGGAAGATACGTACTCGGCGCATGGTTTCTGGACGTCTGACTTCAAAACCATACCCAGGCACCCGATTACGCAGGGTGTTAAGCCGTTCAGCGTCTACGACGAGTGTTATTTCTTCCTGCGCTTCCGGCCGGACGTTAAACCCATCCTGACCGCAACACCTCCCGATTCGGTACGGAATACGGCCGCGAGTCGGGCGTTTCCGGGGCGGCCCGAGACGGTGTCGTGGGTGTACGAGCGACCCGACGGCGGACGTAGTTTTGGCAATACAGCCCTGCATTTCCACCGCAACTGGGCCAACGACAACCTCCGAAAGCTGATCCTGAACGCCTGCCGGTGGATCTGCCACCTCGACGTACCGCCGGGCGGAGTCGAGTCCGTTGTGTCGGAAGCGGATTTAGCGAAAAACCTGGACCCGAAATAGTATGATTTATGCGTAAGGACTTACTGCTAAAAGCCCATAATCGTAACTCATTCCGGTAACTTTAGCCAGCGTTAAATCTGACCGTTGCTATTAAGGAAAAGATGTAATCATCAGTTTAGGATGCCCGCATTACCCAAACACGCATTTTATAGGCAACAGGCAGACTGGCAGGATTGGGTAACGCGTACCCGAGGTTTTCGGAACTGTATTTGGCCGGAAAGAAGTTGGCGAAACCGCTACGTATGCCAACGCCCACGTATTGCTGCGCACAAAGCTGGGTGCTGGTAGACAATAAGCACAAACATAGCAGGCCGACGTGGTGCATAACTTACCTCCCCAGGTATACGTTTAAAGAGCCTTGCGGGCTGAACTGTACACATTGTGCAGCAGTTAGCCAGCCGATTTTGGCTACACCCTCAAAGCTAACGCGTTCAGTTAGCCGGAGTTCAAGCCCTAGCAGCGCATTCAGTTTTACACTGCGGTAGGCCGGTGGCAGCGGACCGTCGAATGTCCACCCCTTAAATTGTCCGTAGGTAACCCCTGTACCTAAAATCCCGTTGAGCATGCCCTTCCCTTTGTAATATCGAGCAAAAACACCGGCCTCATACCGGGTTCCGAAGAAGGACAGATGTTCTAATTCGCCCCCTACCCATAGGTGATCGGCTACAAAACGTCCTGCCTTTCCGGTTACCCCAATGAAAGTAAGGCCCCCACCAGCCATCCAGTGCCCCCTGGCGTTGGTTTGGTACGTTGCTTGGCCTTCCTTAAAGAACATGTCCTGTGCCTGACCTACGGTGTTAAACAGGAGAAGTAATAACGCCGAATGTAATAGTTGTTTCATACAGATTGAGTTTGGACTAACTAATCGCTAAGAGCGGTTTTGGGCGAAAAACGTTGCAAGGTATTTATGTTTATTCTATAGAATCAGTTACATTAATTTCTGTAAAGTGCGTGTAGTACGGTAATTAGGTTCTGTTGCAGAGAAAAACCAACTGACCAATTTTCCGGTTGGGGAAGTGTATGGCCTGGTTTCTCCTTATTCTCGCGGGGCTGTTTGAAGTCGGTTTTACGACCTGCCTGAAGTTGTCCGATAATTTCCGTCACCTCGGCTGGGCGGGTGGTTTTCTGGTGTGCGCCGTTCTCAGTTTTTACTTCCTCAACAAAGCCTCAGTAACAATCCCACTGGGTACGGCCTACGCCGTCTGGACGGGTATTGGTGCCGTAGGGACGGTGCTGGTCGGAATGGTTTTCTTCCGGGAGCCTGCGGACTTCTGGCGGCTGTTTTTCATCGCGTTACTCATCGGCTCGGTGATCGGCCTGAAAGCGGTGTCGGCTCATTAAACTTTTCAGGCGCTAACTGGTCGTAGGAGTATGCACTTCCTACACAACCATGCGTACACTACTTCTCGGTGCTCTACTGTTGGCGGCAGCCTGCCAACGCACCAACAACCCGTCTACATCGACACCGTCAGCGGCCAGGCCATCAACTCAGGCTATGCAATCGTCGGGGCAATCTGAACGCCAGTTTCCCGACTGGAGCCGTTACCTCAGGGCTGGTGATGAATTTATCGCGATGGGCAACGAACCGTTCTGGTCGCTGGCCGTCAACTCCGGCAAAGGCGTTATGCGGTTCAAGGCGATGAACGGCGACTCGATAAATGCCTCCCTGCCGCAACGAAACGTCGATTCAGATGGCGTCATTACGTTCGATGCCGAGGTGGAATCCGGGCGGCTCAAGGTCCTGTTTGCGCCGGATAGCTGCGTCGACACCATGTCCGGGCAGCGAATGGATTACCGCGTACAGGTGAACCTGAAGGGCAAAACGTATACGGGGTGCGGGGTCTCTTTACGGCAGATGGCCCTGCTGAACGACATCTGGGTGCTGACTACGTTGCAGGGGCGCAGCATCAAACCGGGTGGACCCCGTAACGAGCTGCCCCGGCTGGAAATCATGCTTACCGAAGGCCGCGTTTCGGGCACGACGGGCTGCAACCGCCTGAATGGCCGCGTGCAGGCTGATTCGAGACAAATTCAGTTCGGACCGTTGGCAACCACCCGCATGGCGTGTCTGGGTGAGGCCGGACAACTGGAGGGCGAATTCCTGAAAGCACTCAACCAGCCGATGGCGTATCGGGTGGCCGACGGGCAACTAACTTTACTCAGTAATAGCCAGCCGGTCCTGGTCTTTAAAAAAGTTGATTAGCGGGGAAAGTATATTCAGGAGCAAATCGGTTTTTTAACCTAATTATCGTACTGATACATTGGCTTTTTTTATACATTTGTTTCTTGATAAACGCCAATCGCGCATCGAAATAAGTCAACGTTTTTTCTTTGCAACCTGTAAGCATAACCCCTCTCTCTCATGAAACAACATAAGCTTCTCACCCGTCCTCTCTTACTGGCGGGTGCGTTGGCCATGTCCACGCTACCGGCCTGGGCACAAACGACGGCGAAGCGCTCGGCCGCGACCAAAACGAATGCCGTTTCATCCGACAAACCGATGGCGCTGAACCGGGTGCTGGTCTTTTCGAAAACGAAAGGCTTTCGTCACTCATCCATCCCGGCAGGCAAGCGGGCGATCATGAAACTTGGCCAGGAAAATGGCTTTGCCGTCGACACCACCGAAGATGCATCCAAGTTTACGGAAGATAACCTCAGAAAATACGGAGCGGTGATCTGGCTGAGCACCACCGGCGACGTACTGGATGATGCCCAGCAGGCGGCCTTCGAGCGGTACATTCAGGCGGGTGGAGGCTATGTCGGCATTCACGCGGCTGCTGATACCGAATACGACTGGCCGTGGTACAACAAGCTGGCCGGCGGGCAGTTTGCCAGTCACCCGGGCAACCCCAACGTACAGGAGGGCGAAGCCTACGTCGTGAATAACAAGCACACGTCGATGTTCGGTTTTCCGGAGCGGTGGAAGATCAAAGACGAGTTCTACGATTTCAAGAACTTCAACAAAGACGTAAACGTACTGGTCAAGATCGACGAGAAAACGTATAAGGACGGCAAGATGGGCGATGATCACCCGATGTCGTGGTATCACGACTACGACGGTGGTAAGGCGTTCTATACCAACTTTGGTCACCCCGACGAAACGTTCGTTAATCCGGTTTACCTCAAGCACCTCCTGGGTGGTCTAAAATCGGTAATGGCAACGGACCTGAAATACGGCCAGGCCAAAACGCAGCCGTTTCCGGAAGAGAACCGCTTCACGAAGCATGTGCTGATGGAGAAGCTGGACGAACCTACGGAACTGGTTGTACTCGACAACGGTAAAATTCTGTTCACCGAGCGGAAAGGGGCCGTAAAGATGTACAACACGAAAACCAAGGCCAGTAAGGTAGTTGCCAACGTACCGGTTCACTTTGATCGGGAGTACGGCCTGATGGGGATGAACATCGACCCAAAATTCAGTGAAAACAAATGGGTGTACCTGTACTATTCGGCGGTTAAGCCCGATTCGAACAACCGGCTGGTGCGGGTGAAGTGGGACGACGCCAAAGACGAACTGCAACTCAATACCGAGCAGTTGCTGCTGACCGTAACCGAAAACCGGACGTACGACAGGGACGACTGCTGCCATACGGGGGGCTCGATTGCCTGGGACCGTCAGGGAAATCTGTACCTGTCGACCGGCGATAACACCAACCCGTTCTTCTCGCAGGGTTTCTCGCCGAGCGACGACCGTCCGAGCCGCAAGAAGTTTAACGCCCTGCTGTCGTCCAGCAACACGAACGATCTGCGGGGGAAAATCCTCCGGATCAAGCCACGTCCCGAAGGTGGGTACGACATTCCAGAGGGCAACCTGTTCCCGAAAGGAACAGCCAACGCCCGTCCGGAAATTTACGTGATGGGTAACCGGAACCCGTACCGGATTGCGGTTGACCAGCGTACCGGCTTCCTCTACTGGGGTGAAGTAGGTCCGGATGCCGGCGAAAACCTCGAAAAGCGCGGTCCGCGTGGGCATGACGAGATCAACCAGGCTCGTAAGGCAGGCTACTTCGGCTGGCCACTGTTCGTGGCCGATAACCGGCCGTACCGTCAGTACAACTTCGCCGACAGCACGTCGGGACCGCTCAATGATCCGGAGAAGCCAATCAACTATTCGGCTTTCAATACCGGGTTGAAGCAGTTGCCCCCGGCGCAGAAAGCGTTTATCTACTACCCGTATGCCGATTCGCCGGAGTTCGGTCCGATTGTCGGTAAAGGAGGTCGGAACGCGATGGCCGGTCAGGTGTACTACTACGACGATTATGAGGATTCGCCGGTGAAGTTCCCGAAGCACTACGACGGTAAGCTATTTGCCTACGAGTGGATGCGTGGCTGGATCAACCCCGTAACGATGAACAAGGACGGCGACTTCGTGAAGATGGAGCGCTTTATGTCGGGCACGAAGTTCGATCACCCGATGGATATGCAGTTTGCGAAAGACGGCTCGTTGTACATGCTCGAATACGGTACCAACTGGTTTGCGCAGAACGACGACGCCCGCCTGGTACACATCACCTACAACGCCGGTAACCGCACGCCGGTTGCGGCTGCTAGTGCCAACAAAGTTGTGGGGGCAGTTCCGCTCACGGTGAAGTTTGACAGCAAAGGCACAATCGATTACGACGGCGATGCGCTCAAATACGAGTGGACCTTCGGACCGGGTATGCCCAAGAGCACCCAGGCAAATCCGACCATTACGTTCAACAAGCCGGGCGTGTACAACCCAACGCTGAAAGTGACCGACGCGCAGGGGAACGTATCGACCCGGTCGATGGAAATCAAGGTTGGTAACGACGCGCCGAAAGTGGAGGTGGCGCTGAAAGGCAACAAGACGTTCTTCTTCGACAACAAGCCGGTTGAGTACGAAGTGAAGGTAGCCGATAAGGAAGACGGTTCGCTGGCGGCTGGTAAGATCAATCCGGAAGACGTAGTCGTGACGGTCGATTACCTCGAAGGCTTCGACAAGACGATGCTGGCTCAGGGACACCAGGTCAACACGGGCTTCTCGACCGGCCGGCGCCTGATCGAACTCAGTGACTGCAAAGCCTGCCACAGCATCGACCAGAAGTCAATCGGACCGGCTTACGTATCAGTGGCGCAGAAATACGCCAAAGAGCGTCGGGCAACGATGGTTGATCAACTGTCCAAGAAGGTAATCAAAGGCGGTGGCGGTGTCTGGGGCGAACAGGCCATGAGCGCTCACCCGCAGTTGAAGGAGGACGAAGCGAAAGAAATGGTGCGGTACATTTTGTCGCTGGCTGATAAAAAGCAGATCGACAAACAGCCGGTGAAGGGTACGTACGTAGCAAAGGCGAAGGAAAAAGAAGGTTCGTACATTTTCTCGGCCAGCTACACCGACAAAGGCAGCTCAGTAATTGGCCCGCTGACGGGGTCAACGACCGTAGCGCTGCGGAGCCCGAAACTGAAAGCCAGCGAATACGACGGTAGCCGCGATGTACGGAAAGTTACAATGCCGGGCAACGATAAGAATGAGATCGTGATTGGTACGGCCTCGGGTGGGTACGTGTCCTTCAACGACCTCGATCTGACGGGTATTCAGGGAATAACGGCCAACGCAATTTGCAACGAAGAGCGCCACACCGGAGGTAAACTGGAGGTTCGTCTGGGCGCTCCGGATGGTACACTACTTGGAGAAGCCGAGGTAAAGAAAGGTGCTACAGGGCCGGTGAGTGTGCCGTTCCGTCAGCAGGCGCAGGGAACACAGAAACTGTATTTCGTTTTTGTCAACCCTGAGGCTAAACAGAAACCATTGTTCGCGCTGGACAAGATTCAATTCCAGAATCAACCCATGTAGTTCAGTCGAAAAACAATACCGCAAACGGGTCGCCGGAATGATGTCAGCATCGCTTCCGGCGGCCCGTTTGCTTGATAGATAGCCTGATTGGGTCGGTAAATTCCCGCCTGAGCTGCCTTTTCTGACTACTTACCCTCTTATGCTCATGCTTCATAAAGTAGCTCGTATACCTCTGTTTTCTTTAGCCCTGCTGTTTTCAGCCTATTGGGCAGTTGCTCAACGTCCGCCGGCCTATCCGCTCGTAACGATCGATCCCTACACCAGTATCTGGGCCACGACCGACAAACTGACCGATGCGCCTACCCGCCACTGGACCGGCAAGCCGCACCCGCTCGACGGCCTGGTTCGGGTCGATGGCCGCGCCTACCGCTTCATGGGTGCCCCCATGACCACCCTGAAGACCGTTGTGCCCACGGCCCTGTCGGGTGGGTACCCGACTACGTTTACCTTCCAGGCACCCGCCCAGGGCTGGGAGCGCCCCGGCTTTACGCCCTCAGCCGACTGGCAAACCGGTCAGGCTCCCTTCGGCGACGGAGCAGGCAGCAATCCGCTGACGCCCAAAACAATGTGGAAAACCAAAGACATCTGGTACCGGCGCACGGTTTCGCTCAGCACCGATCAGTTCGAGGACCTGAAACTGTACATGAGCCACGACGACGACGTAGAGGTGTATCTCAACGGTGTGAAAGCGTTTGATTGCGGTCCGTGTTTTATTTCGGGCTATAAAACCTATACCATCGAACCGGCCGCAAAAGCGACACTGAAAACCGGCGAAAACCTGCTGGCTGTTCACTGCAAAAACCCGCAGGGGGGTGGGTTTATCGACGTAGGTCTGGTGGACGAACAGCTCGTGAAAATAGGAGCAGAAATTCCATTGGCCGAGCAGAAAAGCGTCAGCGTTCGCGCTACCCAGACCGAGTATCAGTTTGCAGCCGGTCCCGTTGCCCTGACCGTTACGTTCACGACGCCTTTGTTGATGAACGACCTGAACGTAATGACTCGTCCGGCCTCGTACATTACGTATTCGGCCCAGAGCACCGACGGGAAGGCCCACGATGTACAGGTGTTCACAGCCGCTTCGGGTCTGCTGGCTGTCAATACGTCCATGCAGGAAGTAGTCGGCAAACGGCTGACCGCAACCGGACTGACGGCCATGTCGCTGGGCAACCCGCAGCAGCCGGTTCTAGGCCGTAAAGGGGACGATGTTCGGATCGACTGGGGTTATGCGCTGCTGGCGGCTCCATCGTCGGCAAAGTCGGGCATTGGCGAGCCTGCCGCACTGCTAGGGGCGTTCGCGACCAGTGGGACCGTAGCGGACGGTAAAATGTCGGCGGCCGTTGCCGACAGCCGGACGATGGCCGTAGCACAGTCACTGGGTTCGGTAGGGCAAACGCCTAAAACTGCCCACGCGATTATTGGCTACGACGACGTGTACGCTGTACAGTATTTCGGCCAGAACCTGCGCGGCTGGTGGCGTCGCGACCCGAAGATGACCACCGAACGCATGCTGTCGGAAGCCGAGCGGGACTATAGTCGGCTGATGAGCCAGTGCCGTCAGTTCGATCAGCAACTGTACAGCGATGCGCAGAAGGCCGGGGGCAAGGCCTACGCGGATCTTTGTCAACTGGCGTATCGGCAGGCCATTGCCGCCCACAAAACCGTTGAGGGACCAAAAGGAGAAGTCCTGTTCTTGTCGAAGGAAAATTTCAGCAATGGCTCCATCGGTACCGTCGACGTGACGTATCCATCGGCACCGTTGTTTCTGCTCTATAATCCGACGTTGCTGAAGGGCATGATGGAGCCGATTTTCTACTATTCGGAAAGTGGGAAATGGACCAAACCCTTCGCGGCCCACGATGTCGGGACGTATCCGCTGGCGAATGGGCAGACCTACGGCGAAGATATGCCGGTTGAAGAGTGCGGCAACATGCTGATTCTGACCGCGGCCATCGCCGACGTAGAGGGTAATGCGAACTACGCTAAACAGCACTGGAACGCACTGACGACCTGGGTTGACTACCTCAAGAAAGACGGTTTTGATCCGGCCAACCAGCTCTGTACCGACGATTTCGCCGGCCACATCGCCCGTAACGCGAACCTGTCGATCAAGGCCATCATGGGTATTGCCAGCTACGGCTACCTGGCCGGAAAGATGGGCGACAAAGCCAAAGAGACCGAAAACCTGAAACTCGCCCGCGACCTGGCCCGGAAGTGGATGGACCTGGCCAGAGACGGAGATCACTATACGTTGACCTTCGAGAACAAAGGTACGTGGAGCCAGAAGTATAACCTGGTGTGGGACAAGCTGCTCAAGCTGAATGTCTTCCCCGATGAGGTAGCTGATAAAGAAGTGAAATACTACCTGACCAAGCAGCAGACGTATGGACTGCCGCTGGACAGCCGAAAAACATACACTAAATCGGACTGGATTATCTGGACAGCGACCCTGGCGGATACGCAGCAGGATTTCAACGCGTTCATTCAACCGCTGTACCGCTACGCCGATCAGACGCCGACCCGCGTTCCCCTCAGCGACTGGCACGAAACGACCAACGGCAAGCAGGTTGGTTTCCAGGCGCGGTCGGTAGTGGGCGGTTATTTCATCAAACTGCTGGAAGAGAAGATGAACGCAGGCAAAGCAGGCAAGTAGTGCATACTAGTGTAAACGGCTCAATTGCCTATTGTAGCGATTGCCAAAATGCCGTAGGCATGGCCTGTTAATAGTACTAAGCTAACGAATTAGTCAAAAGCGCCGAAGGTGCGACCCTGTTAGGTCGCACCTTCGGCGCTACTTGCTTTCCGTATTGAAACGCTCGTCTATTAACAAGCCATGCCTACGGCATTGTCAGGCTATAAGTAAACGATCAATACCGGTTCCCCGGATTTTCCTCTTATCAATGTAATTCGGTCTGACGGTACGTCTGACCGTTGGTTTTCTGAAGACTGCTTACCAACGGTCAGACGTACCGTCAGACCTACTTCATCACTTCTCAACTTAGCGTTGGCCTTTTAAACGATCAATACCGGATCGCCCAGTACGGATTTCGGTGGGCAGTGATGCTTTCGGCGATGTGCTGCTGAATCATCTTGTCGTAATCCGCACTCGTAATCTTTTTACCTTTTAGTTTAGGCAGCTTTATCTCCGCAGCCACGGGCTTAAACTCCACTTTGGTGGCTTCGATAATAACATCCCCGCCGTTGATATCCAGTTCCAGAATCAGGCCCGGCAACCCGGAGTACCGCTCAGGCCCGGCCGATACGGGAATGTCCTGCGCAAACCAGGCCGTAACTTTATGTTTTTTGATGGGGTCTTCGGTTTCAGCCTTCATGCAGATGTGCCCGGCTACCTCTTTGATCTGGTCCAGAATCCGCCAGGTAGGTGTTCGGAGCGAATCGTCAACGATGTAGGTTTTACCCAGCATTTCCTCGATTTCAGTCTTTCGCTCCTTGTCGTAATTACGGTACAACAGCAGGTCCCGGTTTCGCCAGGAGTAGTTGCCATCCTCGGTTTGTCCCTGATCGTTCAGGTACGTATAAACGCTCTCGGTCGGGGTGAAGAGGAGCTTCATTTTTTCTTTGTCTTCATCCTCGTTTTTCCAGGTCTGAGCGGCCCGGTCTTTCTGTTCCTGGCTCAAAAATGTCAGCCGGGCAATGATTTTGGTCCAGTACGACTTCCGGTCGTACGAAACGATGCCTTCGGTTTTCTGCGCCAGTGCCGATACGTTGATGATCAGGCAGAGGCAAAGAAGCTTGATGAATAGTTTCATTTTGATAGGAGTAAAGGTTCGTTACTTAAAAATACCCGTTCTTCCGCATTTTCGCCTGAACCCCACGCATGTTGTACGTAAAGCTCAGCATAAAATAGCGTGCCAGCGTCCGTGTCCGCTCATCCTGTACGTAGTTCTGACCCGCATATTGCGACACGATCACGTTGCGGTTCAGCAGGTCGAAGGCCGTCAGGCGAATCTCGGCTTTTTTCGCTTTGCCCAGAATCTTATACGCCGACGCGTTCCAGATCGGTACCTGCTGATTGAAGCCTAACCGTTCGTTTTTGAAGATCCGGTAGTTCATGCTCGTATTCAGATAGAAATCGCCCGGAAACTTCAGGTTCAGATCGCCGTTGTAGTTGGTGTTATAAATCCGCTGGTTCTGGGATGTATTCAGCGAGTAGCGCGTGTTGATGATACCCCAGTCGGCATTGGCGTAGAACGTCAGCCAATCTTTAGGCGTCAGCTCAAGTCGGGTCCGGAAGTTGTAGTTCCGGTTGTTGGTTTCGTTCAGTACGTCGTTGATCCGGGTCAGATTACGACCGAAGTTGAAGTTCGTGTTCAGGTTCAGGGTCGCTTTGGTCTTTTTAAGCGGGAAACCAAATCCAATGTACGAACCAAGGTTCCGGCCACCGGAAATGTTTTCCGGACGGGTGGTGGTGATTAATGTCTGTGGATCAATAGTCTGGCTGTACACAATCTGGTTGACGTAATACGTACCATACAGGTTGAAGAACAGGTTCGTGAAACTGCCCGGGTTAAAGTAGCTGAAGCCGCCGTTCAGGTTATGACCCAGTTGCGGCAGCAGATCCGGGTTACCCTCCCGAACGTACAGCGGATTGCTGTTGTCGATAATCGGTTGCAGATCCCGCGACGACGGCATCTGAACGCCGACATCATAGCCCGCAAAAAGGTAGCGGTTGTTCTTCATGTCGTAGTTCAGCGATATGTTCGGTACTACGTTTGTGAACGACCGGTTGATCCGGTTGAACGTAGCCGCCGTCTGATCGGCTGCAAACCGTCCGTCGAGGGTAAACTGCTGTCCGGCCACCCCTGCTGAGATGTTCATGCCTTTAAACGAATAGCGGACACTGCTACCGATCCGATTGAACAGATAGTTGTTTTTATAATACCGGCTCAGGGAGTCGTTTCGCGTCCGGGAAGCATCGCCTACGTTGAATACGTCGTAGTCAACCTCATCGTAACGCAGGTTAAAATTGTAGAAGGTCTCCCAGAAATACTTCTTGGCAAAGGGCTCAACAAACAGCAAACTGGCTTTGTACTGACTGCGCTGGCTGACGGTACCCTGTTCCTGGTTGATGATACGCAGTACGTCGTTGGCGCTCGTCGCCTGCAAAAACTCATTTCGGGCATTCAGAAGCCGGTCGGCATCGTTCGTATTGATCTGATACGTACCGCTGGCGGCAAAGCTGCGCCCTTTTTTCTTGAACTTGTGCCGATAAATCAACGACGTAGCGGAGCCGAACTGCTGGAGGGTATTGCCGGTATTGGTCGTGTTTCGGGTCGAGATGTCGACGCTGTTCCGGTAGAGGTCCTGCCGCGTAAACAGGTTGGCATTGCCGTTGTTCAGGCGGCTGTTGTTCAGCACAACCAGCGTATTGGTCGAATCGAGCTGCTTTTCGAAACGGAGGCTAACGCGATGGTTGCCGCTGAAATTAAACTGGTTTGTAACTTCTTCGGTGCGGAACTGACCACCGTTTTCGAGCAGGGTCCGGCGGTTGCGCTGCGAGTTCAACGACAACTGGGTCTGGCTGTAGTAGTAGCTTGTGCTCAGCTTGGTTTTCTTGGTATCGTAGTTATAGTTCAACCCACCGGCTGCGTTGTTGGTAAAACCCCGGCCCTGGCTGCCACCTATTGGAATTCCCAGGGTTTCGTCGTCGTCATTCCCGAAGTAAATAAACCGGTTGCTGCCGCTGAAACCGAAGTCGGCATTATCGTTCCAGTTAAACGAGTTACTGCCCCGGAAATCCTGGTAATCGTCCCACGATAGCCCCGTCTGGTTCGTATTATTCCCCAGCCCGATTATTGAAAACTGCTGCTTGGCGTCGAACTTGTTGTAGTTGCCTTTGATTTCAGTGCGCATCGGGATGTCGCTGCCATCCACACGGCTGGCTGGTCCGGCACCGGCGGTGACTTTTCCAAACCCTCCTTTCTTGTATTCTTCTTTCAGTTCGAGGTTCAGTGTTTTTTCTTTCTTCCCATCTTCCACGCCCGTCAGTTTAGCCTGCTCGGTTTTGTCGTTGAAGACCTGCACTTTGGTGATGGCCTGGGCCTGTAGGTTCTTCGTAGCCATTTTTGGGTCGTTGCCGAAAAAGGCTTTACCGTCAACCAGCACCTTCTTGACTTCCTGCCCCTGCGCACGGATACTACCGTCCTGATCGACCTGAACGCCGGGCAGCTTTCGCAGCAGGTCTTCGACCGTCGAACCCGGCGGGACTTTAAACGAACTGGCGTTGTATTCGACCGTATCGCCCCGAATGGTTAACGGCGCTTTGGCTGTTTTGACCACTACCTCAATAAGCTCTTTCGTAATTGGCTTAAGCTTGATCGTGCCCAGGTCCTCAACAGTCTTGTCGGAGGTTTTCAATTGCTGGTTGTGATCGAAGAAGCCGACGGAAGAGATTTTAAACAGGTAAGTGCCTTGTTTAACGTTCCTGATCGTAAACGCGCCGTTGTCATTCGCACGGCCAAAGCTGACCATGGAAGAGTCTTTAGGGTTCAACAGGAATACAGTAGAGAAGGGGATAGGAGCGGAAGCCGTATCAACGACCCGGCCTTGTACGGTAACCCGTGTGGCCGGTGTTTGTGCCCACGTGAGCGTAGCTATTGTCCATAAGAGAACAATACAGAAAAAGTTTTTCATACGGGAAAGGAAGTGGTGTTGAATTAGTCAAAAGTAACAATTAAAACAGAGGAAGTTACGTGATCAACTAAATTTATAGTAATTTAACAAATAGCTGTCCTGATGGGTGTAAATGTATAAGAAAATTAAATATAAAAGAATTAGGAACCAGTTTTTAATTGGCCATTCAATAGCGCAATTGAACGTAGGTGTATAAAATAGCACCCCCACTCATTGATCAATGATGTGGGGATGCCAAAATTTTATTGAAACAGATAGGGGAGAAAAGAAAACACTTTCTCATAGAGTGACTTTCAATAGACAAAAGACTCCTGCCCAGGCGCGAACGTTGCATACTGTAAGGCTTTTTTTTTGACATTTTTCAAGGATTAATAGATAATCAGCTACCGCAGGGGGCTAAAGTTGCCCAAAAAAGGAGGATTGGTTTGGCAGTTGGAGCGTTTATGCAGTATTTTCCAACGTAAACCTTCCTTATACATGCGCTACATTATTGCCGCCGTTTTATTAACCCTGCTGACGATTAGCTACGGCCAGGAGCTTCCAAAGAAAAGCTTGTGGCAGGGTCAGTTAGGCCCCATTCGATTGCTGCTGCGTATTCAGACCGATTCGCTTACTAACCGCCCGACAGCTCGCTTTGAAAGCCCCGATCAGGGAGCGAATAACATTCCCGTCAGCGACCTGCGCATCACGACCGATAGTGTGGTTGCTACGTCGGCTATGATAGGTGGTACGTTTCGTGGGAAGTTCACGGCCGATAAACAGGGCCTTGACGGCGTATGGCTGCAGCGTGGAGTGCCGCCCCAGCCCATCACGCTGAAGCGGGTAGAGCAGGTTATGGCCATGAGTCGTCCCCAACTACCCAAGCCCCCGTTTCCGTACCGCAGCGACAGTATTACGTTCCAGAATGCCGACCAATCGATTCGCTACGGTGCCACGCTGACACGCCCGGCTACGGGGAAGACCTTCCCCGCCGTGGTGCTGATTACTGGCTCCGGGCCGCAGGACCGCGATGAGACGTTGCTGGGTCACAAACCGTTTCTTGTGATTGCCGATCACCTCACCCGGAATGGATTTGCCGTGCTGCGGGTCGACGACCGGGGCTTTGGGCAGACAACGGGTAATTTTGCTGCGGCTACCTCCGCCGACTTTACCAATGACGTACTGGCTGCTATTGCCTACCTGAAAACTCGCCCCGACATCGACAAAAAACGCATTGGCCTGATCGGACACAGCGAAGGTGGTATGATTGCGCCGTTGGTGGCCGTTCAGTCGCCGGATGTGGCCTATATTGTGTCGCTGGCCGGGGTTGGCGTCAAAGGAGCGGATCTGCTGAAAAAACAACTGTCGGCCGGTGCGCGGCTGGCCGGTGTCAGTGGGGAGGAACTGGCCGCTTCCGACCAGTTTTTCGGTACGCTGATCGACCGGATTGTGGCGCAGCCGATTGATCAGGTCATTCCCGTCGATACGTTGCGTCAGGTGTACCGGAACTGGCGAAAACAGCAACCCGACGACCGGGTACGGGCACTGGGTATGGATAACGAACAGGCGCTGACACCGATGCTGATGCAGTTTAGTACGCCCTGGTTCCGGCATTTTCTCCGCTACGATCCGGCTCCAACGTTGTCAAAGCTGACCATCCCGGTGCTGGCTATGAACGGCGAAAAGGATTACCAGGTCGATGCAACTGATAACCTCAATAGTTTTGACATGAACCTGAAGCGAGCCGGTAATAAACAATACAAAATCGTGATGATGCCGGGCTTGAATCACCTGTTTCAGACGGCCAGAACCGGTGCAGGCACTGAATATGCTCAGATTGAAGAAACCTTCTCACCCAAAGCGCTGGAGATCATGACGACCTGGCTGAAAGAGGTGGTGAAGTAACGTGTGTTCCCCCTCACCGAGCGTTGGGCCGGGCCGACGCTCGGTGAGGGGTTTATGCGATCCTATTTCGACGCCAGATAAGCCGCTACTTCGGCCAGTCGGGTAGCGTAGCCCCATTCGTTATCGTACCAGGCAGCTACCGACAGCAGTTCGCCTTGTTTGGCAGTTAGCGGGAGGTCAACGATGGACGTATGCGGGTCTGCCACGATCCGGCACGATGCCCATTCGTCTTCCAGCACGCCCATCACGCCTTTCAGCGGTTCTTCGGACGCAGCTTTGCGGAAGGCGTCGTTCACTTCCTCGACCGTGCAGGGTTTTTCCGTAAGCAGGTTCAACTCGGCAATACTGCCCGTCCGAACCGGAACGCGGTACGCCTTGCCCGTGATTTGCAGGTCTTTCCAGATGAACCGCAGGGCTTTGGCCGCTCCCGACGACGAAGGGATGATGTTTTCGGCCGCAGCCCAGGAGTCGCGCCGGTCCTTCATCGGCTGGTCGGTGAGCGACTGTGAGTTCGTGTACGCGTGAACCGTCGAAAACAACCCAAACCGAATCCCGAAGTTTTCAATGATAACTTTCACCACGGCCGCCAGCGCGTTGGTTGTGCAACTGGCCATGCTGATGATCTTGTGGTTGTCCGGATCGAACGTATCGAGGTTAATTCCCTTGAGCAATACCGCGTCGCAGTCGTCGAGGGTCTTGCTTGGGGCGCTGACCAGCACGCGTTTGGCACCCCGGTCGAGGTGGAGCTGAGCCCCGGCGCGGGTCGTAGCCCGGCCTGTACAGTCGATGACCAGGTCGACGTTCATTGCCCCCCAGTCCGGAATCTCCTTAGCCGAGTTGAAATACGGAATGTCGCGGTCGCCGATGGTCAGGTGGCCTGTTGTACCCGTAGTCAGTTCCGGAAAGCGGCCGTAGTTGGTGTCGACCTGAAAAAGAGCCGCGAGGTTAGCTTCGTCCTTAATGTCGGCGATGGCAACGGGGGTGAAAAGATTGTCCTGCAGGGCCACGCGCAGGCAGGTCCGGCCAATACGACCGAAACCAAAGATGGCAATGTTGCTCATGAGCAGATGAGTTAGCTTAAAAACAGGAGGTTAATTGGTCGCCCATTGGAGTAAATAACCCAATGGGTATCCTGATATAAACGAGAATTGGCGGATAGAGTTTGTGAAGAAATTATGTAGTTGATTGGACGGCACCGGGCGCATACACGTAGGCGACGAAATTGAGCGAAAACTACCGCTTTCCTCGTTGGGTGAGCGGTCGAAAAGGGGCTGGATCGAGTGCCAAAACGAACAGGCTATTCGCACGGGACCATATTCACCGCTTCAGTAGCCGGGCAGCAAGATGGTGAAAGTAAAAACGCCGGTCGAAACAATCAGTAATAGTCATAACGTAAAAAGCGGGGATGGTATCTTCGCCACCCCCGCTTTGGTTTGTTTGTAAAGGTCTTACTTCACTGCTACCGCTGCCCCGACCGACTGATATTTATACCAGTACTCGATCAGGTCGGCAACCAGGCCCGTCCAGCCAGTCTGGTGGTTTGCGCCGAGACCGCTGCCATTGTCGCCGTGGAAATATTCGTGGAATAGATACAAATCCTGGAAGTGCGGGTCGTCCTGCATTTTCTGGACCGTACCGTAGGCCGGTATCTGCCCTTTGGCATCGCGCCGGAAGATGTTGATTAGTCGCTCAACTACCAGAATCGTAGCTTCCTTAATGCTCATCACCTGACCCGAATGTGTTGGGTATTCAATCTCGAAGTCGTCGCCGTAGTACTGGTAAAACTTCAGCAGCGAGTCGATGAGCAGGAAGTTCACCGGGAACCAGATGGGACCTCGCCAGTTGGAGTTACCCCCAAACATGCTCATTTCCGATTCGGCCGCTACGTAGCGCACCTGGAAGATTTCGCCGTTCAGTTCAAACTGATACGGTGTCTTTTCATGGTACTTCGACAGCGCCCGGATGCCGAAGTCGGACAGGAATTCGCGCTCATCGAACATCCGTTTGAGGATCATCTTCATGCGGTGACCGCGCAGCAGCGACAGCAGGTGCGTTTCGCCCTTGCCCGGCTCATGCCAGCGCGAGATCAGCGATGCCAGATCAGGCCGGTTGGTCAATACCCACTCCACGCGCCGTTTGAAATCGGGTAGCTTCGACAGCAGGTCTTCGTCCAGAATCTCGACGGCAAACAGCGGAATCAGCCCCACCATCGACCGGATTTTGAGCAGCCGGGCGTTGTTGTCCGGGGTGTGTAGTACGTCGTAATAAAACTGATCGATCTCGTCCCAGAGGCTGATGCCCTGCTTGCCGAGGTTGTTCATGGCGGCCGCGATGTGCAGGAAGTGCTCGAAAAACTTGCTGGCCATGTCCTGATACACCGGCCGGGTCAGCGAGATTTCGCAGGCAATCCGGAGCATGTTCAGCGTGTACATGGCCATCCAGCCCGTACCATCCGCCTGCTCAATTCGCCCGCCCATCGGCAGGGGCTGACTGCGGTCAAATACCCCGATGTTATCGAGGCCTAGGAAACCACCGCCGAAGATGTTATTGCCGGCTACGTCCTTGCGGTTTACCCACCACGTAAAGTTCAGCAGCAGCTTATGAAATGCGCGTTCCAGAAAGCCAACATCGCCGACACCATTCATCTCCCGGTCAATCTCGTAGACTTGCCACGTAGCCCAAGCGTGCACCGGTGGGTTCACGTCGGAGAAGTTCCACTCATAGGCCGGAATCTGACCATTAGGGTGCATGTAGTACTCCCGCAGAATAACGGCCAACTGGCGTTTGGCGAAATGGGGGTCCAGCCGGGCCAGCGTCAGCGTATGAAAGGCGAGGTCCCAGGCCGCAAACCACGGGTATTCCCATTTGTCGGGCATAGAGAGGATGTTGGCCGTGTACATGTGCCGCCATCCTTCGTTGCGAGCGTAGACGCGGCCCTGGAACGGTACCGGCATCTTCGGGTCGCCCTTGAGCCACTCATTGACGTTGTAGTAATAAAACTGCTTGTTCCAGAGCATACCGGCGTAGGCCTGCCGCTGGATGGTACGTAGCTCGGCGTTCTTTACGTTCTTCTGAAGGTCGGCATAAAACGCATCGGCTTCAACAAGGCGTTTGTCAAATATCTCGTCGAAATCAACAAACGGAAGCGTTAGCTGCGTGTGATCGCTGAACCGCAGCCGAATCGTTACGCTCTCGCCGGGCGGTACGTTTCGTACATACTGCGCTGAGGCCTTGGTACCGATCTGGTTCGGGTTGACAAATCCTTTACGACCGGAGACAATGTAGTTGTTGATGCCGTCTTTGGGGTAGGGCGACTGGTTCGGACGGCCGTACAGGCGCTCGGTATTGGTTTCGTTCTCGCAGAACAGCAGCGCATCGGCGTTTTCGCAGTAGAGCTTGTACTTTCCCAGTTGCTTATGGTTGATCTCAATCTGCGTATTGGCAATGCCGTTCAGCATGGGTCGGGCGCTGTACTGCTCATACCCCCAGGACCAGGTGTTCCGGAACCAGATCGTCGGCAGGAGTGTCAGCGGAGCTTCTACGTCCGAACGGTTATGGGCCGTCACCTTCACGAGCCAGTCGTTCTGATCGGCCTTGGCGTATTCAATGAAAATGTCGAAGTACTCGTCCCGGTCGAAAATACCCGTATCCAGCAACTCAAATTCAGGGTCCTGCCGCGACCGGCGCATGGTTTCAATAACCAGACGGTTGTAGGGGTATTCCTGCTGCGGGTATTTATACAGCATTTTCATGTACGAATGCGTCGGCGTGCTGTCCAGGTAGTAGTACAGTTCCTTCACATCTTCGCCGTGGTTCCCTTCGGGGCCTGCCAGACCAAAAAGACGCTCTTTGATGATGTTGTCTTTATGATTCCAGAACGCCAGCGCGAAGCAGATATGCCCTTTGTTATCGGAAATCCCGCCGATGCCCTCTTCGCCCCAGCGGTAGGCCCGCGAACGAGCCATGTCGTGGTTCACGTAGTTCCAGGCGTCCCCGTACGGACTGTAATCTTCACGAACCGTTCCCCAGGCACGCTCCGAGAGATAAGGGCCCCACTTCTTCCAGCCTTTGTTATCGGCCCGTTCGTAAATACGACCCCGTTCGGCTATTGTATTCATTTTGTTCTATTAAAACGGCAGGTTAACTATATGTAAGTCAGTTCTTACCTGTCAAAGGTACTTCGAATCTCGTTGTTTTAAGCTATAGTACTTCTGATCAGTTTTGCCTGTCTACTAACGAGTAGATCATACCACTTGTTCGATTTGTGACCCGAATCATCATTTAACGTACCTGGATCAAAACAATTATAATGTTACCAATATTGCAAAATTGGTAGAAAAATGGGTTTTATGCTTGTAAATTAGATTAAAAGCACAACGTAAGCTACGTCTGTAATCTACAAACATAAAACCCGGTTATACTGCGTAACGTATCAGAATGAGTACCGTAAGCCTAACTGCATCCGCCAGCGGGAGTTCAACTGAGAGTCGTTAAAAAATGTAGATTTCTGACTCGTGTCAAAGCTGTAGGTCGGTACGCCCTGGCTGTCGACTGACACGCCCAGCGGCTGGACCAGACCCGTGTAGGACGCAAACTGGCGAACACCCCAGTTGCTGTTGAGCAGGTTGCCGAAGTTGAGCACGTCCAGACTCAACTGAATGGTGTGTTTGTTGGGCAGGCTGTATTCCTGCAACACCCGGACATCCAGCGTCGAAAACCAAGGCGTGAACGACGCAAATTTTTCGGCTACCTGGCCGCGGTGGCGGCTCAGGTAGGCATCCTGCTCGATGTACGCCCGGAAGCCCGCCCGTTGCGCCGACTGCGCGGCATCGTTGCCGGAAAATTTCATGCTGTTCAGTTGGGCATCCGTGGGGATAAACAGCAGGTCGTTGTCGAAGGCCCCGTCGTTGTTGATATCGCCGGCGTAGGTGAAGCTGAACCGGCTGCCCTCGGTGTATTCGGTTAGGGCCGACACCGTAGTTGCCCAGCGCCCGCCGTAGGTGAAGCGCTTCGAGGCCGACGCTACGATCCGTTGGCGATTGCCGTAGGATGCCTGTCCCAGCACGGCCGTGTTAATATTGCCATAGGCCGGATTGCGAGCGTAGGCATCTGACGAGATTTCGGCGCTGAGGGAGGAGGCTTCCTGGGCCGCCAGGAAGTTATAGGCTGCACTTACGTAGAAGCCACTGGCCCATGTCCGCTGTACCTGAAGGCTCGTGTTAAACGAATAACCGAGGTCTGTATTGGTGAACACATACGCGTCAGTCTGACCACCAAACGCATTGACCGCCCGGTCGGAGGGGAGGTAGATGGGCCGTGCGCTGGGGTCCTGGAGCCGTCCGGTTGGGGTTTTGAGGCCATAGTTGCGCACAATCATCGCGTTGATGTCTTTGTTGTACATTACGTCGACGGAAGCAATCCAGCCGTTTTTAAACTTGTGGTCGTAGCCTAAACTGCTCTTCCATACCTGAGGGAACTGAAAGTCGGGCGCGGTAGTGCAGTAGAAGAAGAAACTGGGGTTAGCTACCTGGTTGCCAATCCATACGAACGGAAAACGACCCGTGAACACCCCCGTTCCGCCACGCAGTTTGCGGGTTCCGCTCCCGGTGATGTCGTAGTTAAAGCCAATGCGGGGAGAGAACAGGGGCGTCTGTTTCGGCAGGGTCAGTGAGTTCAGCTTAACCGGTTGGCCGTTCTCATCGTAATACTGGTTGTCGGGCTGGTAGTTGGCCTGGTTCCGGTCGATATTCTCCTGAATTTTTTGCTGTGTGTCAAAATAGAGTGGAATGTCCACTTTTACGCCGTAGGTCAGGTTCAGTTTGGGCGTTACGGCAAATTCATCCTGGGCATAAATTCCCCATTGGCCTACGTTGGTTTCGGCCAGTGCCCACTGTCCACGGGCGAAGGTAGCCCGGGCGTTGTCTACCGATGTTTTGAACGCGGCACTGTTGGCGGTCGTCACGAATTCCTGCACCGAGGCATAACCCGGGCCGAACGTACCGTCGTAGGCACCGAGGTTGAACGAGTTGTCGAAACTGAATTTTTCGAAGCTGGTACCGAGCGTAATCGTGTGCTTGTTGGCGTAAATGCTGAAGTTATCCGTAAACTGAAGTACGTCCTGATCGAGCCGGTTGTTGATCGAGAATGGTTCGTGGCCGGCCACAATGTACCGTACGCCCTCGCGGTTGATGTTTACGACCGGGAAGGGAGCCGAGAACGGATCGCGGCTGTCGCGGAAGGCCGTAAAACCCGCCTGTAATTTGTTCGAAAATTTCCCGTTGAAGTTGGAGTTCAATTCGATGATACCCCCGTTCAGTTTGTTGATGATCCGGTAGCCGGAACTGTAGAACTGCAGCGTCAGGAAGTCCGGGCCGCGCCGACCGAGCGCCGAAGGGTTGGCGGGTTTGTCCTTGAAGGCATCCAGGAAGTTGTAGATGATCGACAGTTTATGATTCTGGTTAATGTTCCAGTCCAGCTTGGCAATGCCTTTGCTGTTGCGGGTTTTATGCGTAAAATTTTCGTAAGGGCCCGTGTCGTAGTTGTACAACGTCCGCAACGTACTGGACACCAGTTCCAGATCGGCGGCCGTCACGCGCGATACGTTGGCACCCGTCAGTCCCGGCCGGGCCGCCACCCAGCCGTCGGTGCCCAGATCTGACCGGCGGTCAAACTCAGCGTTTACGAAGAAAAACAGCTTGTTCTTGACAATCGGCCCTCCGAGACTGAATCCGTACTGCGTCTGATTGGATTCCGGAACGATGATGTCGGTGCCTTTCACGCGCTTGCCCGTCAGATCCTGGTTGCGGTAGAAGCCGAAGGCGGTGCCGTGAAACTGGTTTGTACCGGACTTGGTGACGGCGTTGATGGCTGCGCCCGTGAAACCGGATTGCGTTACGTCGTAGGGGGATAAGGCTACCTGAATCTGATCGATGGCGTCGAGGGAGACCGGCTGCGCATCCGCCTGGCCGCCCGGTGTGGCTGCGTCCAGGCCGAAGGGGTTGTTGAATATAGCGCCGTTCAGCGAGAAGTTGTTGAATCGAAAATTCCGCCCGCCGAACGAACCGTCGCCACCCGACATGGGTGTCAGGCGGGTGTAGTCGAAGATTGACCGTTTGATGGTCGGTAACGTCCGGATCTGTTCGGCACCGATGTTGGTTTGTGCTCCCGTGCGGTTGTTGTTCAGTACGTCGTTGGCATCGGCCCGGATCGCTATCTCGGACAGCGTCTGCGATTCGCTGACCAGACGCGGGGTGAGCGGTAATTTCTGGCCAAGGCTCAAAAAGATGTTGTCGATGGTTTCGGTCTTGTAACCAACGTACGTAATGGTAATTTTATACGGCCCGCCCACGCGCATGTTAGCCAGTGTAAACTGGCCTTCCGGGCGGGTGGTAACACCGTATTGGGCTCCTGTGGGCTGGTGTATGGCCAGCACGGTAGCACCGGGAAGCCCCTGCCCGCTTTGGTCGGTAACAGTGCCGTAAACTGACGCGGTTGTCACCTGCGCACGCAACACGGCCGGGGCAATTGACAGTAAACCAAGTAAGTAGATGAAGAAACGCATAGATAGCTAGTTAACAGATGGTTAGGTACTTCCCATAAAGTTAACGCCTACTATTTTTGCGAAATGAACTGGCTTAGTTTATTCGTAAAGATTCCTTAATAAATCCTTGATGATTTATACGCACGTAGTACGTGCATTGAAGTCGGTCAAACGTCTATGGCTCAAATTGAATAATCAGCAGTATCATAACACTTACAGCGAATAACCGCCACCACCTGTTGAGGAGGTGAAGTAGTGATTGATTGTAGTTTAAACTAATGCCGCAGAGTACCCGGATCTGCGCAGATTAATCAGGTTGGTCTGCGTAAATCCGGGTACTCTGCGGCAAAAGATGTTACGTGTTCGAGACGGGCTGCGTGTTCGTTAACCTCGTTGCGGAGCGTTGTCGACTCCCTCCACATTATCGAACAGGGGGGCGTAGTCATCGGAGAGCGTCAGCATCAGTTTGTTGATTTCGCCCGCCGTGACCATCTGGCCCAGCAACTCCATAAACTGATGGGTATAACGCTTGCCGGTTTCATCGTCAACGTCGGCTTTGTCGGCCACCCGCTCATAAAACTCAGTAAGTTTAAAACGCTCGCCCTGATTGCGCTCCTCGGGATCTACCTCACGAATAATATCCAGCAGGGGAGCTGGTAACTGGGCACCCAGGTTGTCGGCCGCATTACCGGCCATGTGCTCAGTCAGCGTGTGCAGAAACGCCCGGGCGACGTTCAGCACCTCCTGTTCGGTTTGGACACCCAATCTCTCTTTGGCTGCGTGCAAAAATTCGGGATACTGCATAGTTGTCTGCGAATTGATCTATACGTAAGCAACTTCGTGTCCGTCCAGATGTTCCCAAATATTTTTTTACGACGTCCGGCAACCATCCTGAGCAAACGGGTATCCTATAGCTGTTTGTTGGCCTATATTTGTAAATAGGTAAGTACAGAGAGGTTTAACGTTTGAAAAATATATAAAAACAACAGATAAGTAAATAATTTATTGGAAGTGGGTATTAGTTAGCCAGGTACTTGTTACACACGCACAGGTTATGAGGTCATTCTGGTTGAAAGTCTTCATTGCGCTTGGGGCTTTGTTGTATTCCCCAGTCGTACAGGCTACGCATATGTATGGAGGGGACCTGAGCATGACGGCGGTCGGGCAGCAACCCGGTTTGTACCGGTTAACGGTTGTGTTCTTTACCCGCGATGGAATGAGCCCGGACCAGGCTAAAGCGGATGCTAAACTCGAAGTGTACAGCAAACGGTCTAATAAATTGATGGAGGTCATTCCCATACCTCAGCGTGAACGTATCGTTTTGCCGTACAGCAATCCAACCTGTAGTGATGCCTGGAAGAAGGGGCTTGCTATGTTCCGGTACTACGATACCCACCGCTTTGATGTCAGTCGCTACACTGATCCGGAGGGCTATTACATCATCATAGGCTGGGGAGCCCGTGTGTATACCATTACGAACCTTGCCAATTCAATCGGGTTGTTAGACGTACTTTATCTGGAGTTTCCGCCACTAAGTCAGAATGGAGCGCTCTTCAACAACTCATCGCCGGTATTTAGAAGCCCGGTCAGTGATTTTGCCTGCGTCGGTAAGCCCTATAAGGCGTCGTTTGGCGCAGTCGATGCGGATGGAGACAGACTCCGTTACTCGTTTGTGACTCCGGCCAAACATTACCGCATCCGACCCGCAGGCGACCCGCTCATACCCGTTGATTGGGCACCCGGTTACTCGCTGACAAACCTGATGCCCGGCAGACCAACTCTCACCATCAATCCCACGACAGGCGAGGTAAGTGTGACACCAACGGCCCTCGGTATGTATCTGTTTACAGTGCAGTGCGAAGAGTACCGTAACGGCCGACGCATTGGCCTGACCCGACGGGATTTCCTGCTGCCAGTGGTCGACTGCCGACGTCCAGCCGTACCGGTGCCGGTCGTGACAAACCGAGGACAGCCCACAACCACTGTCCAGCTTTGCGACGGGCAGTCGGATACCTTACGTACCGAGCCGGGCTCCGGGTGGAGTTACCAGTGGCTGCGGAATAATCAGTTGATCAGCGGGGCCACGAAGCCGTTTCTGGTTATCCAGAATCCGGGCGAATACAGGGTGGTTCGTAGTAATACGCGGGAGTGTGTCAGTGATGCAACCTCGGCAATCATACGGGTACAGACTGGGGAGTCGCCAAAGATTGATCTGGTTCCGGATGCTGATCCGGTGCAGTGCGAGGGGCGGACCGTTACGTTGCAGGTGACGCCGACACCCACTGCCCAATACGAGTGGAAACGGGACGGTCAGCCGCTGGCAAATACCTCCACCCGGCAACTGACGGTTCGGGAGAGCGGGCAGTATGCGGTTTTTGTCCGAACGGCCGGTTCTGGCTGTATCGGGAAAGATACCCTGACGGTGCGGTTCAACCCGAAGCCAACGGCGACGTTGTTGGTTGATAAAAACGATTACTGCGAGGGCGATACGGCCTATCTGCGCCTTGCCGACAGCACGGCCGGACAGACATGGCAATGGTTCAGGGATGGTCAGTTACAGCCCGGCCTGACAAGTGCCGCCGTATTCGTACAGGCAGGGGGAACGTATCAGGTGAACGTGACCAACCGGTATGGGTGCAGTACGTTGTCAAATCCCGGAACGCTGACGTTCTGGCCCCTTCCGGCGGTTCGGTTCGATTCAGTCCCGCCGGTATGTGATGTGGCTGCCGGCCCTGTTCGTTTGCAGGCCGAACCCACGGGCGGGGTCTTCAGTGGGGTGGGAGTGGACGGAGCGGTTTTTCACCCCAATCGGGCGGGCGTTGGTATTCACCCGGTGACGTACACGGTTGTCAGCGACCGTGGCTGTGAGGCCCGGCAAACCCGCATCGTGCCGGTAAGTCGCCAGATTGAGCTACATCTGGCACCCGTAGTGCGGATCGATCGATACGACAGCATAGCCCTGCCGCTGGTAAGTTCCGTCGATGTATTGACGTACCAATGGACACCGCCAACCGGGCTGAGCCGAACCGACGTACTGTCGCCCATCGCCAGTCCGGATTCAACGACTACGTACGAGGTTACGGCCTCTGATGGAGTGGGTTGTCAGGCATTCGCCAGCATACGGGTTGAGGTGGTTACGCCCCTGCACATTCCTACGGCGTTCAGTCCCAATGCCGACGGCGTAAACGATGTCTGGGAGATACGTAACCTGGACCGGTTTCCGCAACTGGAAGTAAGCGTCTTTGACCGCTGGGGGCACGTCATCTTTTGGTCAAACGGCTACAAAACCCCCTGGGATGGCTTTCACCGGGGAGAAATTGTTCCCCCCGGGCTCTATCCGTATGTAATCAGAGCGGGTGATGCCGGAACGTTCCGCGGACAGGTAACCGTCTTATACTAGAGCAGCTTTTTCCGTCAGCATTTTCTGAAACCAGCGACCGGACGCCTTGACGATGCGTTGCTGGTTGCGGTAGTTGACGTACACCAGTCCGAACCGGGGACGGAAGCCTTCGGCCCACTCGAAATTGTCCAGAAACGTCCAGACGAAATAGCCCTCTACGGGCGCTCCTTCCTGTTTAGCCCGGAGTACGTTGGCGAGATAATCCTCATGGTACCTGATCCGCTGGGCATCGTACACTTCGCCGTTATAAACTGAGTCGTAGAAAGCCGCGCCACTTTCGGAAATGATGATCTTTTTAACGCCGTCGTACTGGGCAAACTGCTTGATGATCCGGTACATGCTCTCGGGATAAACTTCCCAGCCCATCTCGGTGATCAGGGGAACCTGTCGGCGGTTGGGCGTTACTTCGGCGGCCCAGATGTAGGGCGCAAAAAACGATCCTTCGACTACGGCCCGGAAGTAATGCTGCAACCCAATGAAATCGAAGTCAAATGCCAGCTTTTCGCGGTCGCCGGATTGTGTGTATTTCTTGATCTTCTCCAGAAACGGCAGGGTCTCCATGGGGTACCCCAGCCCAAGAGCCGGTTCAACAAATAGCCGGTTCATCAACGCATCGACACGCATAGCAGCCGCCTGGTCGCGGGCCGACGTAGTAAACGAATCAATCGGTGAGCAAGAGAACGTAGTGCCGACCTGTGCGTCAGGAACATTCTGCCGAACCATACGTCCTCCTTCAGCCTGGGCCAGGGCGGTATGATGCACCGCGGGCAGGAAGTTCCAGAAACCCCGCCGTCCGGGGGCGTGCCAGCCCGCAAAATACCCGAGGGCTGTGTACACCAGCGGTTCATTCAGGACAATCCAGTGCTTGACCTTGTGGCCGAACGCTTTGGTGCAGATATCGACAAACTCGGTAAACCAGCTAACCACCTGCCGGTTGGTCCAGCCGCCTTTAGCTTCGAGCGCCTGGGGTAAATCCCAGTGGTAGAGGGTTATCCAGGGGGTCATGCCAAGCGATAAGCATTTGTCGATCACCCGGTCGTAGAAAGCCAGTCCGGCTTCATTGATAAAGCCGCCCTGCTGGGGGCCGGCCCCGTTGGGCAGAATCCGTGACCACGACAGGGAAAACCGGAACGCATTAAAGCCGAGTTCTTTGTTCAGGAGGAGGTCGGCTTCATAGCGGTTGTAGAAATCGCAGGCGACATCGCCGGTTTCGCCGGTTTTAATTTTTCCTTTCTGGCGGCAGAAGGTATCCCAGATGGAAGGGCCGCGCCCATCAACGTCGACGGCACCTTCGATCTGATAAGCGGCTGAAGCGGTTCCCCAGACAAAGTCGGGGCCGAACTCATGTTTCATGCGAATCAATTAGGGCGTTGCACACGAAGCAACTGCCAGGCTAAATCAGTGTGTGCTATCAGGTTTGATGAATCCGCTGAGCTAATCCAGCGTAGTCCGTATCAAACGTACAAACGATAATACCGGAATGTTGGTTATTCTGATTCTGTAAACGGATAAAGCCGTTCCGATTGAACGTTAACAAACAGCGGTTACGTGTTGTTGACTCCACCAATACCTGATCGTTAGGAATGCCCTGTCCCGCTGAGCCAATTTGTTGCATTGTAACTAGTAGCTGAGCTTGTTCGGCGCGGGACATACGGGCCAGTAATTGCTGTGATTCCTGAATATTGGTGCTCATGTAGCAAAGGTACAGCCATTTACATATTCCGCCGATACTGCCCGCCTACGGCGTACAAGGCCCGCGACAATTGCCCCAGCGAACAGACCTTGGTCGCTTCCATCAGGCTTTCGAACAGGTTGCCGTTGGCCAGGGCAGTCTTCTGTAAGTGTTGCAGGGCCACCTCGGCCTCCGTACGGTGTCGTTCCTGGAATGCCCGGCACGACACGACGGCGTAGCGTTTCTCAGCGTCGGTCGAGCGAATGACCTCCGCCGGAATGACTGTCGGCGAACCTTTCGGATCGAGGAACGTATTGACGCCGATGATGGGTAACTGGCCGTTGTGCTTCAGCGTCTCGTAGTACATCGACTCTTCCTGAATCTTGCTCCGCTGGTACATCCGCTCCATCGCCCCCAGAACACCACCGCGCTCGTTAATGGCCAGAAACTCCTGGTACACGGCTTCTTCGACCAGATCAGTTAATTCGTCTACGATGAACGCGCCCTGAAGCGGGTTCTCATTTTTGGTCAGGCCAAACTCGCGGTTGATGATGAGCTGAATGGCCATGGCCCGGCGTACCGATTCTTCCGTTGGGGTAGTGATCGCTTCGTCGTAGGCGTTGGTATGCAGCGAGTTGCAATTGTCGTAGATGGCCAGCAACGCCTGAAGCGTAGTGCGGATGTCGTTGAAAGCAATCTCCTGGGCGTGCAGGCTCCGGCCCGACGTCTGGATGTGGTACTTCAGCTTCTGCGATCGGTCGTTGGCGCGGTACTTGTGTTTCATCGCCTTGGCCCAGATTCGGCGGGCTACCCGCCCCAGCACCGTGTACTCCGGGTCCATGCCGTTCGAGAAAAAGAACGACAGGTTGGGCGCAAAATCATCGACATTCAGGCCGCGGCTGAGGTAATACTCCACGAACGTAAAGCCGTTGGCCAGCGTAAAGGCCAGTTGCGAAATGGGATTAGCGCCCGCTTCGGCAATGTGGTAACCGGAGATTGATACCGAATAGAAATTCTGCACCCGGTTCTGGGTAAAATATTCCTGAATGTCCCCCATCATTTTCAGGGCAAACTCCGTCGAGAAAATACAGGTGTTCTGCGCCTGATCCTCTTTTAAAATGTCAGCCTGCACCGTACCGCGCACCTTGCGTAATGTATCGGCTTTGATTTTCTCGTACACGTCCCGGGGCAGCACCTTGTCGCCGGTCGTACCGAGCAGCATCAGGCCAAGCCCATCGTTGCCGTCGGGCAGTGGGCCCTGATAGCGTGGGGCCTGGGGCGAGGGGCTAAGGTTGGACAACGCATCGTTTACCCCCGGCCCCAAGCCCTCTGCCCTTAACCAAAGCTCGCACTGCTGGTCGATGGCTGCGTTCAGGAAGAAGCCAAGCAGCATCGGCGCGGGACCGTTGATGGTCATGGATACGGACGTGGCCGGATCGCAGAGGTTGAAGCCGGAATACAGCTTCTTGGCATCATCAAGGGTACAGATACTGACGCCGGAGTTGCCAACTTTCCCGTAAATATCGGGCCGGTAGTCGGGATCTTCGCCGTAGAGGGTCACCGAATCAAAAGCCGTCGACAGCCGCTTGGCGGGCATGTTCTTCGAGACGTAGTGGAATCGTCGGTTGGTCCGTTCAGGTCCGCCTTCACCGGCAAACATCCGGGTTGGGTCTTCGCCTTCGCGCTTGAGCGGGAACACACCAGCTGCGTAGGGAAACTCACCCGGTACGTTTTCCGTCAGCAGCCACCGCAGAATGTCGCCCCAATCATTGTATTTCGGTAGGCTCACTTTTGGAACCTTTAGGTGCGACAACGTTTCGGTGTACAGCGGTAGCCGGATCACTTTGTCACGCACTTTGTATTCGTAAAAGTCGGCCGTGTAGCGTTTTTGCATCTCGGGCCACGCTTTCAGCAACGCCCGGCAGTCGGGGTGCAGGCGGGATTCGAGTTCGGTGTAAAGTTGCTGCAACTCAGCACTCAGCGGGGAGGTCTGGTTATCCGCAGAGGTTAATACCTGCAATGTGCCGTCAATCTGATACAACTGCCGGGCGAGGGCCGTCTGTTCGTGGACAAACTCATCGTACCGGCGGCTTTCTTCCACGATCTCGGCCAGGTACCGGATTCGATCAGCGGGGATAATGGCCTGGGGGCTAGAGCGAAGGGCTTGGGGCTTGGGGCCTGGGGCTTGGGAATCTCCTTCGCCCCCGGCCCCAAGCCCTTCGCTGTCAGCCTTACGCGCTAAGCGTTGGATGAGCAGGGCAAACAGCGTGTTCATCCCGGCATCATTAAACTGGGCCGCAATGGTACCGACAATCGGCAGGTTTTCGTCGGGCGTATCCCACAAATTGTGGTTCCGGCGGTATTGCTTCCGAACGTCGCGCAGGGCATCCAGCGACCCTCGCTTGTCGAACTTGTTGATAGCGATTACGTCGGCGAAGTCGAGCATATCGATTTTTTCCAACTGCGTAGCCGCACCGTATTCGGCCGTCATCACGTACAGGCTCACGTCGGAGTGTTCCGTAATTTCGGTGTCTGATTGCCCAATACCCGAGGTTTCGACAATGATCAGGTCAAAATGGGCGGCTTTGCACACATCAATGGCGTCCTGTACGTGTTTGCTCAGCGCCAGGTTCGACTGACGGGTAGCCAGCGATCGCATATACACCCGACTATTATTGATGGCATTCATGCGAATGCGGTCGCCGAGCAGGGCGCCACCCGTTTTGCGTTTCGACGGATCAACGGAGATGATGGCCAGCGTCTTGTCGGGATACGTCCGCAAAAACCGCAGTACCAGTTCATCCACCAGCGACGATTTCCCCGCGCCCCCCGTACCGGTAATGCCCAGGACAGGGGAGGGAGAAAAGGAGGAAAGGGAGTTTTTTCGGAATGTTTCCGGATCGTTCTCGGCGGTTGTGATCAGCCGGGCAATCAGGTTTACGTCTTTTGTTTCGGGCAGTTTTTTTAGCTGACCGTTCATGTCCCACAGTTTCGTCGGAAAGTCGCACTTCCGCAGCAGGTCGTTGATCATGCCTTGCAGACCCATCGACCGGCCGTCGTCGGGCGAGTAGATGCGCGTGATACCGTGGGCGTGCAGTTCGTCAATTTCGGTTGGCAGGATGGTGCCACCACCCCCGCCAAAAACCTTGATATGGCCGGCTCCCCGTTCGCGGAGCAGATCGTACATGTATTTGAAAAACTCGACGTGCCCGCCCTGGTAGCTGGTCACGGCAATTCCCTGTACGTCTTCCTGAATGGCGCAGTCGACGATTTCGGCCACCGATCGATTATGGCCCAGATGGATCACCTCCGCCCCGGACGATTGCATGATCCGGCGCATGAGGTTAATGGCCGCATCATGGCCGTCGAACAGCGAAGCGGCCGTAACAAGGCGGATTTTATGAACGGGTTGATACGGTTTGGTTTCCTGAATAGTCATCGGTATTGAGTCAATATTTTCCTGTTGATGAAGTAGACTACGTCGTACCAAAGTTACGAAGCAAAACCGAAAGGGCTTTCATCCCATTCAGGCTGGCTTTCGTCCCATAGTTTCAGTGGTTGTCCCCATTTTTTTGCGGGAGGGCGAGGGTCTCCTGTAGTTTTAATGCCGTAACCAGGACGAAACACGCCTTATCATGAAAAAGCTAATAGCTACCGCCTTACTCCTCGCCGGATCGTTGACCCCGGCGGTGCAGGCCCAGGACAAAGCCTTGCTGTATGAAGTAACCGGACCGGGACTGACCAAACCCTCGTATTTGTATGGTACGTTCCATCTGGTTTGTCCGACTGATCTCAAAATAACCGACGCTATGCAGAAGGCGTATGCCAATACGCAGCAGGTTTATCTGGAACTGGACCTCGACGATCCGGCGCTGATGGGGAAGATGCAGAAAATGATGACGCTAAGCGACGGCAAAACCATTAAGGATTTGCTGAAACCAGACGATTATACGGTACTGGACAATTACCTGAAACAACGCATGAACATGAACCTGACGCAGGTCGGAACGCTGAAACCGTTTGGCCTGATGTCGCTCATGTACATGACTCTGCTCAAGTGCCAGCCCCAATCCTACGACCTGACGTTTGCGCAGATGGCCGCCAAGGATAAGAAGGAGGTCCTCGGGCTGGAAACCCTGGAGGCTCAGATGGCGGCTATCGAGAAAATGCCGATGGAAACTCAGCTCAAGGCGCTGGTCGACATGGCCCGAAAACCCGACGAAGCCTCGCAGGAGTTCACCGAATTTCTGGCGGCTTACAAGGCTCAGGACGTAGCCAAACTCATGGAATCCATCAAAACCAGCCAGTTTGGGGGCGGTATGGCTGAGTTTGAAGATGATCTGCTGAACCGGCGGAATCAGAACTGGATTCCGGTAATCGAAAAAGCGGCCCGTGACAAACCAACCTTGTTTGCCTTTGGTGCCGGGCACCTGGGTAACGAAAAAGGGGTCATTAACCTGCTTCGGCAGAAAGGATACACGGTGACGCCGGTGAATTAGAGTTTGAGGTTAGTGGTTTGTAGTTTGTTGACGCAGTAGTGTTGACGCAGTAGTGCTGACGCATCAGTCCCGGCGGGGAACCGCAACTACAAACCACTAACCTCAACCTACTTTTTAAACGTCAACGCCTTGACCGGCTGAATGCGGTTGATGATCAGGGTAGGAATCCAGAGAACCAACGCAATCAGCAACACCGCACCGAGGTTGAGCAGCAGAATAGTTGGCCAGTTCCAGGCGATGGGAACAAACGTGACAAAGTAATTTTTCGGGTCGAGGGGTACCAGTCGGAACTGCCACTGCAACCAGCACAGCCCCAGACCCATCAGGTTGCCCAGCAGCAGCCCCCAGCCTACCATGCTCAATCCGATGTAAAGAAACATGCGCCGGATGAGCGCATTGACGCTGCCGAGGGCCTTCAGCATACCAATCATGGGAATGCGTTCCATCATCAGCACCAGCAGCACGGATACCATGTTGAAGCTCGCGACAAAGGCAATCAGCGTCAGCAGGATGGCCGTATTGCGGTCGAGCAGCACCATCCAGTCGAACAGCGGGCGGTACTGGTCCGTGACACGGGTCAGGCGCATATCCGGCGACAGCGCATTGAATACGTTGGCCGCCGTCGGGTCCAACTGGCTGAAATCATTTACGAAAATCTCGTAGCTACCGACCGAATCGGCACTCCAGCGGTTCAGGCGCTGAATCAGCCGGATGTCGCCGAGCGCAATCGTTTTGTCTACCTCTTCCAGTCCCGTTTCATAAATGCCCACAATGGTCATCTTCCGGGCGCGGGGCGGATTGCCCAGAAAATACATCGGAATGCTCTGCCCAACTTTAGCCCGCAGTTGATTGGCCATGTACTGGCTGATGAGCAGTTGGGTTGAATAGCCGGTTTCGCGGGCGGCTGTATCGGTGCGGAAGTTGGGCACGTTGCCCGCCACCAGCGATTCGCGCAGCAGGTTCCAGTCGTAATCCTGTCCGACGCCCTTCAGCACAACGCCCGATAGCTCATCGCTGGTCTTCAGGATGCCGGCTTTCAGCGCCACGCCCTGGATGTGCCGAACTCCCGGAATCTGATTGCCGGTTCGGAACAGTGCCGTATTGGTCGACAGCGGAGTTTCTTCAAAGGATAAATTATTCGTGAACTTCGAGATCTGAATGTGAGCCCCGAAGACGAAAATCTTCTGCTGAATGGTTTGCTTGTAACCATACAAAATACCGAAAGCCGCAATCAGGACCGCCAGCCCAACGGCAATGCTGATGATACCGACGCGGGTAACGGTAGAGGAAAAACTACCCTCGGGCGCATGACGAACCCGGCGAGCCAGAAAAACAGGAACGTTCAAGGAAACTGTTGATTAGCGTTGGGCAAATCTAACGGATACAACACAGAAGTAACGCAGAAACGAGGGCACCCGCCTAAAAAGGCTGATCTTTTTGTTGTTGCTACGGATCGCTACCGAACGAAAAGAGAGTATTTCATAACCAGGAGGCTGGGGAACATCGGAGTCCGATATGATTTGCCACAACACCTGTTTATTTTAGCTGGTAAAAACTACGTTATCCGAATGAGAATCCGGCTGTATCTGGTGCTGTTGCTGATTGGACTGGTATCGTTGCCTGAGAACGGGCAGGCTCAGCAAATCGCCCGGATTGATAGTTTACCCGCTACTGGATTACTCATTCGTACGGGCTGGCGGTGGCACTCCGGTGATAATCCGGCCTGGGCAAAGCCCGATTTTGACGACAGTCGCTGGGATTCCAGCAAACCGTTTCAAAGCATTACCAGTGTTCCCGCGTTTGAAAAGTCGCCACTGGGTTGGTTTCGGCTGACGTTTGCACTGGATTCGGCCGTGGCGCAGCAGACGCTTTCGCTACATCTGAATCAGGTAGGTGCCTCGGAAATTTATCTGGATGGTACGTTGTTCCGGCGGCTGGGAACGGTAGGGGCCAGTTACGACCAGCAACAGGCGTACACGCCCAAAACCTGGGAGCGCTATTTGCTGCCATCGCTCTCGGCGGGAAAACACGTACTGGCCGTCCGTCTGTCGCAGCATAGACCACCCTGGTACGTACCCAAACGGTTTTACTTAACGGGGCCGATCTTTTTGGCCCGACTGGTACCCACCAGCGGACTGATCGAAGAGATTGCGAGCCATCTTTACGTCAGTACAATCGCCAACTACATCGTCGTCGGCGTCTTTTTGCTGCTGAGTGTCATTCACTTTCTCTACTACGCGTACCGACGGCAACGGACGAATCTGATTTTTGCCGTGGCTATGCTGCTTGGGACGTATAGCCTTACGCTGACGGACGTACTGGCGGTGGAAAGTAATACGGAACTCGCCGACTGGGTGTCGTTTTGCGCCGGTATGGTCGTGATGTTCTTCATTTCGTTGTTGCTGGCCTCTTATTACGCTTATCTGAAGCAGCCGTTTGGCTGGTGGTTCTGGAGTCTGACTACGGCGTTGGTCGTATCACGCATTTGTGTTGACTACCTGGGGCCGGAGCTTGGACTCAACCTGCTTAACAGCCTGCTGTTGATCCTGATGATTCTGGAAGGTATACGCGTTAGTCGGCTGGCAGTGCGCAGTCGTCGGGCCAATGCCCAATTGCTGTTGTCGACTATCCTGATCATGCTGGCCATACTTCTGGTTGGGGCGCTGATAAGCTATTGGTTGTCCAGTAGCTTACCCCAGTACAGCCCTTACATAAGCAACGTAATAAATCTTCTGTTTTTTATGGCGTTGCCTGTTGGATTTGCCATTCTGCTGGCCCGCGACCACGCGCAGACAAACCAGAAGCTGGAAGAGCGGCTGGCTGAGATCGAGCAGCTTTCGGCCGAAAAAGAATCGATTCTGAAGGAACAGAACGAAAAACTTGAACGGCAGGTAGCCGAACGGACCGCCAAGCTGACGCAATCTCTGGCCGAATTACACGACACGCAAGAACAACTGATTCAGCGCGAAAAAATGGCGTCGCTGGGGGAGCTGACGGCCGGTATCGCCCACGAAATCCAGAATCCGCTGAACTTCGTCAACAACTTCGCCGACGTATCGGTCGAACTGGTGGCGGAGCTGAAAGAGGAAGCCGAAAAAGGAACGCAACGGGACAGTGAGCTCGAAGCTGAACTGCTGACGGACCTGGAGCAGAATCTGACCAAAATCAGCCAGCACGGGAGCCGGGCCGCGGGGATTGTTCGCAGTATGCTCGACCACACCCGAACCAGCGCTGGGCAATCGGAACCGGTCGATCTGAACGCCCTCGTCGACGAATTTCTGCGGCTGGCCTACCACGGAATACGAGCCCAGGATAAGCACGGTTCGACCGGTCCGCCGGAGCACTTCAATGCACAGCTCGTAACCCAGTATGATGACAGCCTGGGAACGGTCACTGTCGTGCCGCAGGACATCGGCCGGGTGTTGCTCAATCTGTTCAACAACGCGTTCCACGCCGTTCGGGAACGGGCCGCCAAAGAGCCGGCAGGTTATACCCCAACTGTGTCTGTCAGTACCTCTCGATCGGGCAATACCGTGGTTATTGATGTACGGGATAATGGATTTGGTGTGCCCGAAGGCATTAGAGAAAAGATATTTCAGCCTTTTTTTACTACCAAACCAACTGGACAGGGGACAGGACTGGGGCTATCGTTAAGTTACGATATCATTACCAAAGGGCATAGAGGTACGTTGTCGCTGGAATCCACCGGCTCCACCGGAACCACCTTTCGTATTCGGCTGCCTGTCAACTGACGAATTCCCAATCTGATTGCGAAATGCACTTTATGAAACACTTCATTATCACGCTCTGCCTGCTAAGTCAACTCGCCGTTGCTCAATCAAAATCTGCCCTTCAAACCGGAGCCGAACAAACGAATCTTTATCTGCCGTCGATACGGGGTAAACGCGTCGGAATGGTGGTCAATCAAACCTCAATCATCGGTCGTCGTCATCTGGTCGATAGCCTGAAAGCCCTCGGGATTACCATCAAGACGATATTTGCTCCCGAACATGGTTTCCGCGGACAAGCCAGCGCCGGCGATAAGATTGCCGATGGCCGCGACCCCCGGACCGGCATTTCGATCATTTCACTGTACGGGAAAAACCTCAAACCGACCCCCCAGCAGCTCGATTCGCTTGATGTGATTCTGTTTGACATTCAGGATGTGGGGGCTCGCTTTTATACTTACATCAGTACCCTTCACTACGTAATGGAGGCCTGCGCCGGGGTGAACAAACCGCTGATCATTCTCGACCGGCCGAATCCGAACGGCCACTACGTCGATGGACCGGTTCTTGATCCAAAGTTCAAATCCTTTGTCGGGATGCATCCCATTCCCATTGTCCACGGGCTGACGGTCGGCGAACTGGCCCGGATGATCAACGGAGAAAACTGGCTGGGTGGGGGTAAAAACTGCCCGCTGACGGTAATCCCGGTGAAAGGCTACACGCACCAGACGGCTTACGAGCTGCCCGTGGCGCCGTCGCCTAACTTGCCGAACCGGCAGGCTATTCTGCTCTATCCGTCACTTTGTCTGTTCGAGGGAACGGTCGTCAGTGTGGGGCGCGGTACGGACAAACAGTTTCAGGTGATCGGGTCGCCCAATCCGAAAAACGGTACGTTTCAGTTTACGCCTGTCGATAAGCCGGGGGCCATGAACCCGCCCAATGAAGGGCAGGTCTGCTACGGCCTGGATCTGACAAAAGTCGACGCCCGGAAGCTGGGGTTTACGCTGAAATACGTTATTGATTTCTACAACAAAGCGCCTGATAAGGACAAATTCATACTCGGGACTAATTTTATCGATAAGCTGTACGGGAGCGACCAGCTCCGGCTTCAGCTCAAGGCAGGCGTATCGGAAGCCGACATTCGAAAAAGCTGGCAACCGGCTCTGGATGCCTACAAAACAATCCGTAAGAAATACCTGCTGTATCCGTAAGCCGTCGGTAGCGGACAGAATCGGCCTTGTCGGCTAATAAAAGCCAACAATTCTGTTCAACAGACCGTTTCGTCGATTCAGGTTGAATAAAATCACCGAATGCCACCGCTATACCGGACATGTGGCTATGTTTGCCTGTTTTGTTGACCATACCTACGTGCGACTCTTCATTCTGACGCTGTTAGCGATTCTTTGCCGGTCCCTGCCGAGTCAGGCTCAGGTCACGCTCGACCAATGGCCGGCTCCGTTGCAGTTGTATCCGCGCGACCAGAATAGCCAGTGTTCGGTCAGCATCACCGGCCGCGCATCGTCCGCAACCATTACGGCCGTTTCGCTGGTCGTGCTGCGGAACCAGCAGCGGTATCGCTACGAACGCGTCCCCGTTGAGTCCAATACGGGGCGGTTTGGTTTTAAGCCGGTTATCAAAGCCGAACTGGCTGAGTATAGCTTTCAACTCTTCGCGCATCGCGCCCCGGTCAATCCGGCGGTCAATGGACTGTCGTCGGTGGGGGATTCCATACGGGTGGCTGTTCGGGACAGTATTGTTTGTGGGGACGTATTTCTGATCATGGGGCAGTCAAACGCGGTGGGCGGGTCCGATCCGAATCCGTACCGCAATGAGTTCTGCCGTTCGTTCGGCGTAAACCGCCCCGGCACGCCCTACAATCCGGCCGATACGGCCTGGTGCCTGATCAATACCAACGAAGGGCTAAACAGCCTGTGGGGTGTTGAACTCCAACGGTTAATAAAAGAGCAGCACGGTATTCCAACGGCCGTTATTAATGGGGCCGCTCCTTCGACTACCATCGGGGAACACACCATGCGGACGGAAGGCCGGCCTGCTGACTTGACTACGCTTTACGGGCGGCTGTTGTACCGGGTACGAAAAGCGGGGGTGGCCGACCGGGTGCGGGCCATGATCTGGCGGCAGGGCGAGGCCGAAGCGCAGGGCAATCCGGGGGCGTATATGCAGTGGTTTCCACAACTTTATAAACACTGGAAGCTGGATTATCCAAACCTCCAGAAAGTGTATCATTCGCAGTTAAACCTACTGACTGATCCGGTGCTGGGGGCTGGAGAACTGCGGGATTTTCAGCGTCGGTCCAAACAGATTTTTCCCGACAACCAGCCCATTGCTACGGTCGGACTGGCGGCCTACAACGGGGTCCATTTCGGCAATGAGGGGTACCGACAGTTCGGGCGGGAGCTGTTTCGCCTGGTAGCCCGCGACTTTTACGGCTCCACGGATACGAGCAATATAGAATCGCCGGACATCCAGCGTATTTTCTTTCGCACGCCCGCCCGCGATGAACTGGTGCTGGAATTTAATCCGGGGCAGATGATGCGGTGGCAGGCCGATACGACGCTGGTGAACCCGGCCAACGGGAACCGGTCACAACTGGCTTTGCCCTTGTTCATGTATACCGATTATCCGGGTGGAGAAGCTAATTTTATTCAGTCCGCGACGGAGCAGGGCAACCGTATCATTCTGAAACTGAAGAAGCCGATGTACGCCCAAACCCTGACGTACCTGCCCTCGTACTACCAGGACGGGCAGCTTGGCTACTTTGCAGGGCCGTTTATCCAGAACCGCCGGGGTATGCGGGCGCTGACGTTCTTCCGGGTACCGATTGCGGCTCCGTTGCCGGTTGCGACCGATTTGCAGGCGGTGGCCGTTGATACCAGCTACGTCCGGCTGAGCTGGAACCAGCCCGTCGATGAGGTGGAGCAGTGGCTGGTCGAGCGTGCCGACAGTACGGACCAGTTCCGGCCAATTGCTACGCTGTCGGGTTCCGTGCTGACGTATGATGACCCCCGGCGTTCGCCCGGTCAGGCTACCGAAAGTTTGCGGCTCGACGCGCTTTACCAGTACCGGGTGCGGGCACTAAGCCGACGAGCCGAAGCCGACTATTCGCCCGTGGTAACGGCTTCGCTGCGGCTGGTGCTGGGGCTGGACGAACACGAAGGAGTAGCGCGGGTGTATCCCAATCCCGCCAGCGACGAGGTGCGGATCGAAGTACCGGTCGGCTGGGCGGGCGCTCCTGTCCGGCTTACGCT
The DNA here is from genome assembly GCF_000296815.2 of Fibrisoma limi BUZ 3. GTDB lineage: Bacteria > Bacteroidota > Bacteroidia > Cytophagales > Spirosomataceae > Fibrisoma > Fibrisoma limi. The sequence goes on along the minus strand of NZ_CAIT01000007.1, from coordinate 379,714 downwards.
GACCGACGCGACCGGCCGGGTTGTCTGGCGTCGTTCCGAGCGGGTTACGGGCGGGGAACCGCTCGTGTTGGCGTCGGTGAAGGATTTACCGACCGGGGCGTATCTGCTGGCGGTGGAGCATCGGCAGGCGGTTCTGCGCTGCCGATTGGTGGTGGGTCGTTGAGATTGTTGAGCCACGTATCGAAAAATGCCCTAACTTTGCATTTTGGATACCTATCATGGCCACCGAACAAATTCTGATTCTAGATTTTGGTTCGCAGTATACCCAATTGATCGCTCGCCGGGTCCGCGAACTGAACGTTTACTGCGAGATTCATCCGTATAATCACCTCCCCGAAATTACCTCAGCTGTTAAGGGCATTATTCTCTCCGGAAGTCCGTCTTCTGTGCGGGATGCCGATGCGCCAACAGTCGACCTGAACGCGCTACGCCACCAGGCACCGGTGCTCGGCCTCTGCTACGGGGCTCAGCTTATGGCACAGTCGAGTGGGGGTGAAGTAAAACCCTCGTCGATTCGTGAATACGGACGGGTAAAACTGGGTACCGTCAATGATCAGAATCCGCTGTTGCACGGCATCGATCAGCACTCGCAGGTCTGGATGTCGCACGCGGACACAATCATGACCGTTCCCGATAATTTCAACGTCATTGCGTCAACGGATACGGTACGCGTTGCTGCTTTTCAGATTGAAGGCGAACAGACGTACGGCATTCAGTTTCACCCTGAGGTGACGCATTCACTACAGGGGAAAGTACTGCTCAGGAACTTTGTGGTCGACATCTGCGGCTGCTCCCAGAGCTGGACCGCCGATTCGTTTGTTGAATCGACTGTTGCGCAGTTAAAAGAAAAACTGGGTGATGATAAGGTCGTGATGGGCCTGTCGGGGGGCGTCGATTCGTCGGTTGCGGCCACGCTCATCCACCGGGCTATCGGCGCGAATCTCTACTGCATTTTTGTCGATAACGGCGTTCTGCGCAAAGACGAGTTTGAAGACGTTCTGGAAAGCTACAAAGAACTCGGGCTGAACGTAAAAGGGGTCGATTCCAAACAACAGTTCTACGGTGCTCTGACCGGCCTGACCGATCCGGAAGCAAAGCGGAAAGCCATCGGCAAAACATTCATCGACGTATTCGATCAGGAAGCCCATCTGATCGAGGACGTATCGTGGCTGGGGCAGGGTACTATCTACCCCGATGTTATTGAATCCGTTTCGGTAAAAGGCCCGTCGGCTACCATTAAATCTCACCACAACGTAGGCGGGCTGCCCGATTTCATGAAGTTGAAGGTTGTGGAGCCGCTGAATACGCTCTTCAAAGACGAGGTGCGGGCGGTTGGTAAGACACTAGGCTTACCCGACACGATTCTGGGTCGCCATCCGTTCCCCGGGCCGGGCTTAGCCATCCGGATTCTGGGCGACATCACGGCTGAGAAAGTACAGATTCTGCAGGAAGTGGACGCGTTGTTCATTAACGGACTGAAGCGCGAGGGATTATATGATAAGGTCTGGCAGGCCGGTGCTATCCTGCTGCCGATTCAGTCGGTGGGCGTCATGGGTGATGAGCGGACCTACGAGCGGGTCGTGGCACTACGCGCCGTTACGAGCGTCGACGGTATGACCGCCGACTGGGCGCACCTGCCGTATGAGTTCCTGGCCGACATCTCCAACGAGATCATCAACAAGGTCAAGGGCGTTAACCGCGTCGTGTACGATATTTCATCGAAACCACCTGCTACGATCGAGTGGGAGTAGGTCGGTTGAGTTCAGGGACGGGCACCTGTCCATGAGACGGATGCCAAACTATTGGTCTTACAATCTGTGTTATAGTAAATACTGATAACAGGAGACAAAACCAAGTAAAGGTATGGATGCAGTGAATAAGCCATTACGTGGTATGGCAATTGTGCGCAAATTATTGGAGGTAAAAGAGCAGGAGCAAAAAGCCTCAAAAGAGAATTATCGTAGTAACCCGGAGGTGCGGGCTATTATTGATGATTTAAAGCAGCGAAATGCCCAACGACGCATCAGCCGATAGGTACGAGTTCAGCTTTGTCGGTGGCAGACAGAACTCGTACTTTTTTGTAACAGAACACGAGGTTGTGTACGAAATCAAATTCGTGCCGTCAGGTTACTTGTTCGAGTCTCGTCCTGAATTAGTTATTCAGGCTTTCGAGATGATTATTTCGGTAGTAGACAAGCCAATTACTGGCCGTTTACCTGCGGGTCCGCTAACGGCAACTACAATTCATACCATTTTCTACGATTTTTTTCATTCCAAGGAGCAGGTCATTGTTTTTGTATGTGATTGTTCTGATGGTAGACATACCGCGCGTGCTCGAAAATTTACGTCCTGGTTTTATACTGACATTCGACCACATATGGCAAAATTTGACAGGGCTATTCCAGACGGTGAGCGAATTGCGTTGATTTCTATTATTCTTCATGATCAGCATCCGAATCTTGCCGATGTTTTAGACGTTTTCTACGAATTAGATCAGGATAATAAATGAAGTGGTCGGCCGCGTGACGCGGCCGACCACTTCATTTAACAGCAAGAGACCAGCTATTAAGTAAGACAGGTAAGCACAAAAAGGTGATCTTTTGATGATCAACAAGCCGGAAATCCGGTTCTTACCAGGGACTTATCCCCGTTTCCGGGGCGTTGTCATCGCTGAAAAACTGGCCCGTTGGACCATCCGGACCTAACATGGCGGCTTTTACCAGACGGGCAGCCGCATCGGGCACGGTTCCCGGACCACTGTGGTGATTGAAATCGGTGGCAGTGTAGCCAGGATCAACCGCATTTACCTTAAACGGAGTATCGCGCAGTTCGTAGGCCAACACAATTGTATAGGCATTCAGGGCTGCTTTAGATGATGTATAACAGGCACCTTTTACATCATAATATTTCCAGGAAGGGTCACTGTGCAGCGTGAGTGATCCGAGGCCGGACGTAACGTTAACGATCCTTGGCTCTGTTGACTGGTTCAGCAGGTCCATAAAGGCCTGCGTCGTTTCAATTGCTCCGAAAAAGTTGGTTTCGAGCACTTGCCGGAACATTGTAATATCAGCACTGACCGCTGTTTGAGGGAACCCGCCACTGATACCCGCATTATTGATTAGTACGTCCAGTACGTTGGTTTTCTGACCAATCGTTTCCCGGGCGGATTTTATGGAGTCTGGATTATCAACGTCAATCGTTATGGGTTCAACGTTGGTAAATCCTTCCGATTTCAGTTGATCGACCGCCTGCTGACCTTTTTGCAGATCGCGGCTGCCCAGATAAACGTAGTACCCCTTCTGTAGCAACTGTCTGGCTGTTTCGAAGCCGATGCTTTTGTTGGCTCCCGTGATGAGTGTTGTCTTCATTTTCCTTTTTGTTTGACAACACAAAGCTACTGCGCCCGTTGCGCCCGACCGGAACACATCCATCGGTATTAATGGTACATTTCACGGATGGTAGTCCGGTAGTCGGCTGGTGTTACGCCGGTTTCGCGTTTAAAGAAGCGGGTAAAGTAGGAAGGGTCCGAAAAACCCAGGTCAAAAGCGATCTCCTTGGCCGAATGTTGGGTATGAAAGAGCAGGCGTCGGGCTTCCAGTACCAGTCGCTCGTGGATGTGGGTGATGGCTGGTTTGCCGCTTTGCGCTTTCACTACCTCGCTCAAATGCCCGGCCGACAAATTAAGCAACGAAGCGTACTCACCAACTTCGTGCAGGTCGCGGAAACATTCGTCGATTTTAGCCTGGTATTTTTTTACCAACAGTTTGTCGGCCGACGGTTCATCGCTTTTGAACTGCTCCGTATACAACCGACTCAGGTAGGTGATCAGGACCGTCAGATACGCGGCCAGCATACGTTGTTGCCACTCGCCGTGCTGTTGATACTCAGCGTAGAGTTTTTCCAGCGTATCGTTTACAAAAGCCACATCGGCCTCCGTGAGCAACAGTTCATGACCGTTTTGCGGATTCTGAATTAACGGCAGTTTGGATAAGGCGACATTTTCCTGCAAGGCCAGAAATTCGGTCGTGAAAGCAATACCAGTGCTCCAGAACGGTTTAGGGTCTTCTTTTACAACTAGCTGGTTCGGCCCGAAGAAATAGACTGTGTTTGCTTTAGTTACGTAGGGCGTCATATCCACCCAATGACGACCATTTCCACGCTGTACAAAAACAAGCAGGTAGTAGTTCTTTCGATGCGGTGTCAGAAGGTCCGACTGGTGCGTCAGCGTCCCTTCAAACCGGGCCATACTGAATAATGTACCGCCTAGTACAGGGTCTTGCTCTAATGTGTATGTCGGGACCGGCTGGTTATGGGTACGTACAATCATGGCTTAAAACTAAAACTAGAGTCTGGGATTGATTTCTGGTTTTAAACTTTTCTTAATTGAAATACCGGCAAATCAAACGTGCTTGACTTTATGAATCTACGCTACGATTGAATAATAATAACGTTACAACAGGAACAAAGCCTGACTGAGAAAAGTAACCGGGCTTCGGGTATTACCGTTCACTCAAAACAATTTATATGACATTGCATATTATGATATATCATATTTATTTTGAGCTCTCATGCTGAACGAAGTCATCTTCTACACACTGGAAAAGGCGATAAAGCGCTATCGGCAGTTTGCCCAGGCCGGCATTGACCGGCGGGGTATCGACATTACCATTGATCAGTGGCTGGTGCTGAATGTAATCCGCGACATGCCTGATGTAGGGCAGATGGACATTGCCGAACAGGTGTTCAAGGATCAGGCATCGATTGCCCGAATCATTGAACTGCTCGTAAAAAAAGGGTTATTGGATCGAACGACCAGCCTGGCCGACCGGCGTAAACTGGACATGAAGCTGACCGAATCGGGTTGTCAACTAATCGCCGACGTAGCGCCCGCGATTGCGCAGAACCGCATGCAGGCGCTCTCCGGACTGGACGAAGCTGTCGTTGAGCAACTCAAATGCTGGCTCGAAATTATCTTTTTAAATTGTTCCATACATTCCTCAGAATCAACACAACAACTACACGATGAACACGCGTAAACTAGTACCAATCGGGCTTCTGTTGGCCCTGGTCCAAACCGGCTTCGGTCAGGATCTGCTCACGCAAAAGCTGGATTCATTGATGGACAGCTACGTCCACCAGCGATTCTTTAGCGGCACCGTGCTGCTGGCTAAGGGCGACAAGATTCTGTATCAGAGGGGGCTAGGGCTGGCCGACCGCGAAAAGAACGTAGCCATTCAACCATCGACCAACTTCAGCATCGCGTCGGTAGGCAAGATTTTCACGGCTACCCTGATCCTGCAATTGGTCAATGAAGGCAAAGTTGACTTGCAGAAAACCGTCAGTTCGTATTTGCCAACGTGGAACGTGCCCAACGGCGACCGCATTCTGGTGCATCATCTGCTGACGCATACTGGTTATACCGGCAACTACATGGTGCATCCGGATTATGACCAGCTACGACGCAACGCCAAATCCAGCGACGACATTATGCCGCTGGTGGTGGCGCGGGTATCGGTGCGGGATACATTGGGTAAGGAATTCAGGTATTCTAACTCGGGTTATATCCTGCTCGGAAAAATTGCGGAGAAAGTGACCGGTCAATCCTACGAAACGCTGCTGCAGGAGCGCATTTTCCACCCGGCGGGAATGACCAGTACGTACCTGCAGCCCAAGGGGTTCGTGGCACCTAACGAAGCGACGCCCTATGAATTATTCACCAATACGTCGTTCATTTCAGTAAAATCCGGAAATGATCCGGCATTTCCGGACGGGGGAGCCATGACGAACGTAGCGGATCTCTGGCGATTCAGCCGGTGGTTTTTAAAAGCTGTTCCGGTCCAGACTCGCCAGACGATGTGGACGCCATATGTGCAGCCGAAGAAAAACAGCTACTATGGCTACGGGTTTGTCATTACCGAGGAACATGGCCGTAAACAGGTTTCGCACGATGGGGGTATAGGGGGATGGTCGGCCGATTTCCGAATGGTGCCGGACGATGAATACGTAGCCATTGTTCTGATTAATCAGCACCTGAACCCGAAGGAAGTAACCCGGAAAATGCTCGACATCGCGTACACCGGTAAAACGCAGATGCCTACCCGTGAATTTGTTCGCTCGGTTATCGACGAGATCGACCGGAAGGGCTTTGCCGATGTGCGGGATCGCTTCAAGTATATTCTGAAAGCCGGGTACCAGTATAAACCTGCCCCCGGCGATTACATTGACCTGTTCAACGGGCTGAACGAGTTGAAACGCCACGAACAGGCGCTGGAACTGGCACGTATCGCCGAAACTGCATTCCCGAATCAGGCCTGGGTATACGAATGCATTGGTGACGCCTACTACGGCCTGAAGAAACAGGATGAAGCCAAACTGGCCTTCGAACAGGCGCTCAAAGTCGATCCGGAGAATTTCTGGGCAAAGATGATGCTTCAGAAGATGGGTAAATAGGAAGAAACGGGGAGCTGGCAGTAGGAGAAGGGTAACTTAACTGTCAGCTTGCTACAAGTGTTATAACGTCAGCAGCAGCCCCACGGCCAGCGCCTGGCTGTATTGAATCCGGGTGTCCTGGTCCTGGTCGTAAAGCAGTACCCCGCTCAGGTTGGCGTTGAAGAGCTTATTGATCTTGCCCGTCAGGGTCAGATCAACACGGTGGTCCGGTGCCGCCAGGTTGCGGTAGTCGGCGAAGAACTGGTACCGAACTTTCAGGTTCTGCGCAAAATCCTGGTCGTAGTTAGCCACAAACTGAAACGCTATTTCGGTACGCGACGTCTGATCGGGCGGCACACCATAGTTTTCTGGTATGTACTGCCGAACCGTTGTGTCGGTAACGAACGTCTGCCGGAGGGTAAGCACACCCAGCCGGAGGTCGAAGCCGTCGCTGGGCTCATAGGTAAGACCGAAAGATTCGGTCAGGTAGGCCGGGGCGAAGAAGTTGGAGATCTGGTTGGCCGCTTCAATCCCCGATGGCAACGTAACGTAGTTGAAACCGGGCGCAAACTGCGAGAGCAACGTCAGCGACCCAAACCACTGCCAGCGGGTACTGATGCGGTAACCGGCTTTGCCGTCGAAAAACAGCCGGTCGGTGTTTTTGCGCAGGGCCTGCTGGGCATTTTTGACGATACCGTACTGTAACTGCGTCCGGATGCCCCAGTTGAATCGGTTGCGCCGATAGGACAGTTTTCCATTGACGAGTAGACCCAGCGCAATCGAATTGACGCCACCTCCTGTCCAGTTATTGCTGAACGACCCCTGGTTCAGGTTGATACCGGCTTCCAACGTATGCCGCCAGTAGATCGAGTCGGGCCGCGCCACAACACTATCGACTGTATTGCCCCGGTTCAGCAGCATCCGGAGAGAGGGTAACGTATCGGTTTGGCTCCAGGCGGAGGCCGTACTGATCAACAACAAGATAATGATTCGTAGCAGTCGCAGCATAAAGACACCGTAAATACCTGCACTGCTTACTCATCCAGGCGCTCTTTCAGTCTCAGCAGGCGTAATGACAGGATGATTCGGAAAATGCCGGCCAGAATGAACGAGAGACCTGTCCAGACGACGATGTTCAGCGCACCGAACTGCGGGTTATTGACTATCAGGAAGGCAAAAACAATGATGCCAATACCCAGTGCCAGGCTTAGTCCCCAGTTGGGTGCCCCGTAGGCCCGTAAGTTCATCGATGTCCCGATGGCCAGCACCCCCCGAAACAGTAACCAGATGCCCATTAAGATGGGCAGAACAGTCATCGTTACGTCAAGGTTGGCGAGGAAATAGAGCCCCAGTGCCAGGTCAATTAACCCACCGGCCAGTGTCCAGCCCCAGCCGTCGATGGATTGGCGGTGCGAAATGGCGGCTGCGACTTCGGTCAGGCCGGTAATGGTCAGACTAACGCTGAACAGAATCGTAAGCGAACGATATGAGTCTTCGGGCGATGCTATGATCCAGATGCCGAGCGCCAGCAGCAGCAGACCCGTAAGCAGCAACAACCACCAGTTCCGGATGACCCTACGTACTGATTTTCGAACGGAATTTTCCATAATAAAGGGTTAACCCCTCAGCGTAGGTTATGTTTCCAGGGTTTCGAAGGGAGCCGCGACTTACCAAAGTTACCAAGCCAACCTTTGAGCGCTGCGAGATCAACTATTTCTAACGCAATTAATGGCTGTAATAAGACAAGAGAAATATAGAAAATGATATAACTATGGCATAAGAGAGAGATTTGTATTTTATTTGTGCTATAAAACTACTTCAGGCAATGACTTTTCAAATCGAACACGATCCGACTCCTTCGAGCCATCCGACGTATCGGCTTGTCATGCTGGATGACCACAACCTTCCTATTGGTTATGCAACCGGCGAATTCAGACGGTATGCCGTGTGGTACAATGGACAGCCGTATTTTTTCCTCAACACCGTCACGATTCCGGATAAGGCGAACCGGCAGCAGGGGCTGGGTACGAAGCTGTTGAAAGCGGTTGAGGAGTTTGCCCGTAACAAAGGCGCGATCTGGATTCGAGGGCAGTTCTCGGGATCGCTCACCGAAGCAACCGCCAACCAGGAAAGCGAACGGGTACTGCGAAATTTCTGGCAAAAGAATGGCTACGGCCTCAAACGGGAGGTGTACGACGACTGCACCCGGTTCTGGAAGCCGCTTCAGCGCCAGCCTAAAAAACGATAAAATCATAGTGGCCAGGCGCTGTCTGGCCGTACCTATAACTTTTTCATCTGCACGGCCACCTTTGATTCCACCCGAATCAGCGTTTGAACGCCGTCGGGCCGAACCGCCAGTTGCTGAGGTACAAACCGAAAGGTCTGTATCAACAACTGCGCTTTTTTGCCGGTGCCACCGGAAGCAAACGCCTTGCTGATTTTGTCGGGAAACTGCCGAATGTCGTCGGCCAGCCGAATGGTCAGCATGCCGTCAAGTACGTTTATCAGGCCTTTGTGAATCAGCGACCGGAGGGGGGCGGGCAGCACGGCTTCCGTATCGGTGTCGAAATCGAGGTGCTGTACCGTCAGCGTATTGGTTAGCGTATCGAACACTGGGCGACCCCGCAGGTATACCGTACCATCCACCAGCCCATCGAGTTCAGTTTTGACGATGAGTGACCGCTGCCCTCCGTACACAGATACGTGCTTTACAGTAAGAGTCCCCAAAGCCAGTTTGGGTGGTTCGTGGGCGATCGTACGTTGCAGCACCTGATTTATATCGTCATAAGGAACGGAACTCATCAACCGTAAAACGGCAGTTTGCGGTAACTGCTCCTGCTTCTGTAGCTTTGGCAGGGTACTGGGCGAGTAGGAGGGTTTATTGAGTTGAAGAGCTGTTTTTGTGTCAAAGGTGATGCGCATATGAGCGACGATCTTTGTCTTGTCGCCAGTGATCGGACTGGCTTCAACCGCCAAAGGTTTGGGCAGAAGCCACAACCCGTACTGCTGACTGATCTGCAACGGCTGCTGGATGTCTTTCCAGATAGGGGCCACAATCTGATCGAGCCGCAGTTCCTGATAGATGGCTCCATCAATGGCGGCTTCGATACCTGGCTGAAACGTCTGGAGTAGCTTCTTTACCAGGTTGGCCAGGGATATTTCCTTACCCAGCAGGCGGATCTGTGGCTTAATAACCCAGTCGTAGTCTGTGAATCGGACCTCACTGGCCAATCGCCACTCCGGTGTTACGTTCAATGGGCTCTGAAAGTTGATTTGCAACGAACAGAAGGGTTTATCGGGAGGAGTTGTGTCGGAGCTGAAAGGTTTCGATATCCACAGTTGCAGGGGCGTCGACAGTCGTACCTGCTGATTTGCGTATCGAATCTGAACCCGCCCCGACCGCGCCACCCGAAACGGAAACAGCGTGCCCGGAATGCCACGCCCTACCAGTACGGTATCCAGTTCCCGGTTGATTTTATCTTCCAGTAACCGAAGCGGAAAAATAACAGAGCCGGCTACGTATGATTTGGCGGGTGTCAATGGCTGGTCAAATCCTTCGGCTTTTGGCGGCTGGGGCTCTACGTGTCGACATTGTGTCAGCAGGGTAAGCAGAACCAGCGCGCATGCATACCGGATGTAAAATGGCACCAAGGGTTTCATTAAATGTGCGTGAATTGGCTAACTATCTCACAATAACCGGCCTGATACCAGATGGTTCTAATCACGTTTTGCTACCTGGTTACTCCCGGTAACCTGAAGCCGGGTTGAACCGGCTCTACAAACATCCTGTTGGGCCTTTGGTCGAGTCGATGAATGGGTAACTTGTTACCCTACCACGAACAGATCGTAACCGGGCAGCAGGTCCTGATCATTGGCGGGTGGTACTACGTAAACGCCACCGGCCAGTACACTGAGCAAAGGGGTATCCCGATTCGTCGGGTGGGTATCATTGCTGCCGAAGTTTACGCCACCCAGCCACGACGGCGACGTCAGCATACGGGTTACCCGTTCGGGGGTATCCTGGAAGCTGACAAAGTTTAGCCCAGCGCTGAAGCCCGGCGATTCGTTGGTTGATTCGAGAAATTCATAGCCCTGTCGAAAAATACGGAGCGAGTTACGGTCGCTGGTGGGGGCAATGTGGTGGTTGGCCCGCTGCACGTGGCTGAGCAGTACAACCGGATCGGCGATAACGGGCGTCTCGAAAAACGGAAAATTACTGCCCGCAGGAGTCGGATCGGTGATTTGCTTGGTATCCACCACAGGGCAACCCGTTGGTACGCGTAGCGCCTGCGTCGCCGGGTCGATCCCAACCACCGGACACCCCGACAGTTTGGTACGGCCTACCAGCAACTCCTGATCAGCCAGACCAAGCCGGTGCCAGACTCGCAAATCAACCTCAATCCGCATGAACACCAGGTACGTTCCCCGCTCTACCCAGCTATCGGCCGCAATACCCGGTTTAATTTCGATGGCGTTCTGTCGTTCTTTGCCACTGCGGAGGTTAGAAATGCCGTCGTGGAAGCCAAGCCAGCTTCGGCGGTCTTCGCGCTGAAAGCCCGTATAAAACTTGCCGAAAGCCGCGAAAGGCCTCGTAAACGTCAGGAATTTCCAGGTTTCGACAATGGCCTGATTTACACCAAGGGCAGTAGCGGCCGTAAACTGCACCACAATGTCTTCGGTCGCCGGGTTCTTGAGTGTTTTGGATGAGTACGACAAACCCGCGCCTTTCAGAATCTCGCCCCCGCCTGTGGGAGCCGGGCTTTTGAGGTTTCCGTACAGCTTCAGTCCCTGCGGTACGGCCTGGCGTACACCCGCGACCCGCCCGAACAGATTACGCCCGTAGCCGATGGTGACGGTCAGGTGCGAATCAGGCAATTGTATGCCGGGTAAATCGGCGGTACGGCCCTGTTTCAGGTTCTGGTACATCATCCAGAGACTACGTAACCCCTCGTAGGCCGAAGCCGCGTCAAGGTCGTCATTCAGCCGTAAAAACAGGATGCCGAAGTGAGCACCGGGCGTGGTCTTCTCCTGCCAGAAAATACCTTCCTGAACCCCCGTGATCATGCGACAACCGGTTTTACAATCCGCGGACTTACTTTCTCGATAGCCGGAACCTGGCTATTCAGGTAGGCTTTGTGCAGCGCATCGACCTGTTCGCAGGTGCGGGACTCATTGCAGCGGATGGGATCGACGCTGATATTCAGAATGATATAGTCGGTGTCCAGTATCGGAATGGGAGCACCAAAAAGGATAGTCGGGCCGATCTCCAATTGCTGAACTACCTGAAAACCTCCCGTAACCGGGTACTCGTCGCCCCCCAGCGCTACCGTCAAATCATCCAGAAAAATGGGCTCGTCGTCGCCAGGGCCGAACTCCAGCCGCTGCCGACCCCGGCTGAACCGAACCCACGTGTCGGGAATGTCTTTACCCTTATAGCTGAATACGTTGTCGGCAAAAGTGTGCATATACAGCCCTACCGGGTCGGCAAACGCTACCGTTCGCCCTTCGAACACCGCATTATAGGCACTCATCGAAGCTGCCGGGTCAGCATGCCGACACGCAAACTCCTCGGTTTGATGGTACCGAAAAATCTGCTCCTTGGTTGCCCGTTCGAGCTGGTCTCCATTGCGGGTGGCGTAGGGATGCGCCCCGAACATGAAAATGAACAACAGGTCGTCGAGACCGTTGACGGGACTGGTCATAAACAGCAGATTATCCGTATTCAGCTTGCCGACGGGCTGAGCCGGTACGCCTTTCTTTTGCAGATCAGCCCGTCCGCCATGACCGGCGTTCTGGGTTGAGAACGCAATTTCGCGGGCCGTTTCGCTTAGTTTGAACGGGTCGGCGACACCGTACAGATCCTGCCAGGAGGGAACGAACCCCAGTATCTCTGCGGCTACGTTACGGAGCCTGGTCGGATTAGCCATGGCCAGCATGGTCCAGTACACCCGCAGTTCGGTCGTAACGTGTACGCGCTTTGGCCGCAGGTTGCCCTGCTGGTCGGTTCGGTACACGATGTGGTATTCACAGTACTCATCGTGCAGGGCCTGCCGCCCGCGAACGCCCCAGTCGGCAAGTTGGCGGGCAATGTCGATGTCTTTGCAGGATGCCGGGGTTGCCGGGTCTGCGAACCAGGTGATGGCCGTTGCATCAGGTTGACTCAACTCGGCCGGATTGAGTTTAAAAAATCGGGACTGATACGGTTTCAGTCCGTCATAAACGGTTTGAATGACGGTGTTCCAGCGCGTGAGCAGCGCTTTGCTCAGGGCATCGACACCGCCCGGCGATTGGTAGTTGGTTTTCATCGATAACAAAGCGCTAATTAGTTGCTAGCCACCCGGGACGCTGTCGGCTTGTTCGGCTCAACGGAAATATCTACGTATTTCTGATACGTCGGGCGATAGCCGACGGCATAGGCAACGGGCGTCAGCAGGCCGAAAACTAGTTTTTGTATAAAGTGGGGCGGCTTTGCCAGGCGGAATACGTTGGCAAAACGTTGAGCCATCAGGGCGGTTTGCAGCAGCGGTGGCATGCCTTTGGGCGTCACTTTGCCATCGTTGACCAGTCCCGTTACGGTCTCAAAAAACTCGGCGGTGTCGAGTGCCGGGCGGACCTGCCAGTTCACCACCGTTTCGGCGTCGGAGTCGTTCCACATCGAGTGCACTGTGTTCTTCGGAATATGCAGGGTGATGCCGGGTTTGAGCGTCTGCATTTTCCCATCCATCACTACGGTCAACTCGCCGGAGAGTATGGTAAACGCTTCGGTTTGGTGCGGGTGGTAGTGGGCAACTGGTTCGACACTATGCGCCCGGAACGTTGCTTCCATTTCGAGCAGTTGCCCGTTCGTTTCGCACCCTGTCCGGACGAAGCGAATCGTTTGTCCGGTCGATGCGTTGTGCAGAATTTGATTGGGATGTGCCATAATATGTGGTTTGATTGAGCAGAAAGGAAAAGGATTGCGGTTGCCAATGCGATGACTTGCCACACCTGATGCAGGCCCCAAATCCCGATGCCTGCATCAGCGAAAACAGATCGACACAAAGTGTAAGCTTGAAATTGGTTAACTGCCTCACTCCAAGCAACAATGAGCCGGTTGAAACAGCAAAAGCCACTCATGAAGTGGCTTTATACTGATTTGATCAGCAAAGCATAGTCTACGAATGGCTAAAGATTGTCGGACCGACTAAACCTGATACGATCGCGATGACAGCAGGCCGTTCATCACCACGACGTCGGCAGGAACGTACTCGTGTTCACATCGCCCGGATTGAAGCGCACAACCAGATTAGGCTGGCGGTTACTGCCTGTTTTTAGTTCGTAGTAGTACGTCTGCGATTTCAGCTCCGAGCGTTCCATCTTGCGGTTTATGTTCTTGCTGGGAATACAGGAATAGAAGCCCCGGTACTTACCTTCTGCGGGTGGGGTAGTAAATGACCCGTCGGTTTCGTTAAAGTCGACGCTTCCCTTTTCGTAACTGAACGATTCGGTTCGGCAACCGATGTAATCGCGGGTGGAGGCTACAAAATACTTTTCGTACGTACCGTTCTCCTTAAAGTCGAAAACGACCGCAAGCTCAAACGGCTTGCCCTGATACGCACCATCGTACGACCAGAAATCGCCCATGGCAAAGGAGCCGTACATCCATTTGCCAACGGCTTTTGTGTCAACGTGCCCGCCGGGAATCACGTCGGTGCCTTTCTTGCAGCTTGTGGTGAGAACTGCTACGGACAGCAATGCGAGTAGTATAGTTTTCATTGGTTTAAACGAGGATTGTTGTTTACGACTCAAAGTTGGTCTGCCACCGGGGCGTGTTCAAGGCCGGTTGGGCTGAAACGGCAAAAGCCGCCTATGAAGCGGCTTTTGTCGCAGGTATGGATTACCTGCTCAATCTTAATATCGGGCAGGTGTATCCTTCCAGACTACCTTCACTTCATGCGTGTAATTGAAGAAGTCATTCACATCCCAGTTTAAGCGTGAATCAGGCACCATTTTCAGCGTTCGCGAACTGCCCCCTTTCAGTGTTGTGCCGTTGAAAAGCAGCGGGAAACGATCATTCAGGAAGCTCGTCGGAAAGTTTAGCGCATGAGGATACTTAGTAACGATAGGGTTTCCCTTACAGGGCGTGATGACATGATGCGATGGTATGGCGTCGTTGGCATGAAACTGAAGCTGTACTTCGAATCCTTTGCCCGGTAAGTGGTGCAGTTTATCGGAAAAATAAAGGTCGTCGGTAACCTTCCCTTGTGGCGTCAGGTTAATTTTTCCTGCGCTTTTTTCCCAGGTCACTTTCTCCGAAGCGCAGCCTTCACTATTGTTATACGACGAGGCACCCATTCCACCTGCCTCCCAATTCACGTACGAAAGCGTATTAACGTAGTTTTGCTTTAGGAACGGTTGCAGGTTTGTGGGTGGAGTTGTGGCATCGCCCCGGATGCGGAGGTGTACCGTCGCTTTTTCGACAATATCATCGTTCAGTCTGCCCTGCTTACGCTCCCAATACATTTCCACGTTCCACTCGTTTAAAATATGGGGTTGGCTGGCCCGCCCACTCGCCGATACCACGACCGGTCCCGACGATTTGGGGCCAATCAAAGGAATGGAGCAGATAATGATGTTATCAGCCCATACGCTGATATCCTCTGCATCGACCAGTGCGCCGTTGATCCTTACGGTCGATTTGGTTTTATCCGCTGTCCCGAAATTGGCTCCGTAGATGATCAGTTCACTTTCTTTGGTCTTTGGTCCGTCTCGTTCGGCCACTTGCAGGTATTCGATGGTAGGCTCATTGCCCAGCAGCGTCAGATTCGATAACAGAATGGCCTTGTTTTTAAAACCTTTCAGTTCCAAAGCTACCGTTGCTGTTTGCGTCTTCTGAATTTGATCTGGAGCGGTATAAACGGCTTCGGGGAATGTGAACGATTCCTGCAACGATCCCGGTCCGATCAGCGACCAGTCTTTGATATACTTGCGGGGCAGCATATGTGCTTCGCCGACTGGGTAACCATTTTCGTAATTAGCTCCTATCGGTACAAAAACATCGTCGCTGCTGGTGGGAACATATACGTATCTCTCTGCTTCAATGATCACCTGCTGTTTTTCGTGCAACTGATCGGCAATCGGATTTAGCGTCAGCCACGAAATTGCCTGCCAGTCGCTGAAATGATTCGTTTGGGCAGTCACGGTATGAGCTGACGCGTTGACGGCTGTAGCACCGATAAATTGCCATATACCCTTGCTGTCCTGATAAGCCAGCCCCAGCGCCTGCGGAAGTAATACACTATCCTTTACGGCCGTGTAGTCAATCGTCAACTGCACCGGTTTCGAAAAAATTACGCCATGTGGAGTAAGTCGCCAGCCGTGGCCAATGCCCCCGGGGCAGGTGCCGGTGATGGGTTCAATGCCTACTTCGGTCAGGGCTGTTAAAGCCCCGGCGGGTACGGTGATTGTGAGTGTACCGTCCGCCGATTTGAGACTACCACCGTCGGGGCCAATCTGTTTTTTTGTAACGGTACCCAGTGATGTGCCTGCTGGTCGCACCACACCCTGGATAGGTTCTTCTGTCTGGTCAGGAGCTACGGGGTCAATGCCCTTTTTGCAGCTCATCGCTCCCAATGTCAACAGGGAAAGAGCGAGGTAGAGGAAAGTTTTCGAGTTCATGAGTACGTGTTGTGTTTAACGACTCGAAGTTGCTTCAACCGACCTTTTTCTCGATTAGCAAACCAGCTGAAACGGCAAAAGCCGCCTATGAAGCGGCTTTTGTAAAACAACACGTAGCTGATACATTCCGGCTGACCCTACGTTCCTTATGTACCTATGTGTAAGTCAATCAGCCTACTGTATCCATATTGTTCATCAACACTGGCACCTGCTGTATCGGCTCAGGTGCGTTTTTGAAGTGCTCATATTTATTGAGCAGTTTGCCCAACCGATACACGACGGGCATAACCACTTTTGTGACAAACGGGGGGATGTTGTCCATTTTGTATTCGCTCGCATAGCGGGTCAATAGGTAGGCCGCGTCGAAGAGTTCAGGCTGAGCTTTGCCGGATTTGTTCTGGGCCGCGTAAACGCTGCTCAGGAAGAACACAAAGTGGTTGGCGGGTTTTAACCACCCCTCGCAGTGCAACACCTCCGAACCGGCGTTCCAGAAGCGGTGCGAAACGCCCCGCTTGAACACCACCGACTCGCCCGGACCGGCGTACTGCGCCGGCTGCCCGGCCATCTGGTAGCCGATTCGGCCTTCCAGCACGGTGAAGCCTTCGTCCTGAAGCCAGTGGGTATGCATTGGTGGACCGCTGCCGGGCTGAGTAAAGCTATGAGCGATCAGTACGTCTCCGTCCGGCTCGTGGCGGATGCTTTTGAATGTCAGAATTTCGCCGAGGTGACTCTCGATGGTATGCGGCAATGAATAATTCATGATTGTACGTGATTTGTTGTTTATGGTTGATTGGAAAACTTGTAAATAATGCGCCTTACAACCGCTTGACACGGAAGACTCCTTTTATCGACGAAGTACCGTGAGCGGGCGGGACAGGCGCTACGTCATACCAGCCGGCTCTGGTCAATGTAAAGGTGCCGACTACCCAGTCCGGGTGGTCGTTATTCACCCGCAGGCTCCCGCCACTCACTTCCTTAAAGTACATGTGTGAGCGATGAAACAAGCCGTTGACGTAAAGAAACGATACGCTGGGTCCGGCTGTCCAGGAGTACGTACCGGTCGGTGTACCCGTCCAGATAACCTGTACGTGCTCTTCGCCAATCTTTCCCGCTATCAGGTTGTTCCCGGAACCTACATTGGCACCACCTGGAAAAGTTTTCCAGTCATCCTTGCTCACCTGAAAGGAAATGCCTTCCGGTGCAACGAAGATGTTCGACACCAGCCGCAGGTCTTTGAACACCTGCCCGTCAATGGTGGTCGACTGGTTGAGAAATACGGTTATCGTTTCGGGGTTGTCGGCTGGAATCTGCTTTGGAGCAAAATAAGTCCCTTCGTTCAGCCTGTGGACCAGAACACCATCACCATACAGCACCCATCGCTCAATGTATTTGCTCGGTACATAATATGGTATCGGCACGAGTTGGTCATCCTCCTTCTCATAGGGATTAATTGGTACTTCCAACACCTTGAGTTTAACCTCTTCGCCCGGACTGACGAAGGCATGGTCGGGGCTAACCTCCATTCTGTGGAACAGCCCCCAGTCGCTGAAGTGGGTCGTCTGCACCGTCACCAGGCGGGCGGTGGTGTCAATACCCCTGGTGGCCGGCGACTGCCAGCTTCCCTTATCGTTCTGAAAAGCTACCCGTAGCAGTTGAGGAGCCGAGCCGTTCACGTCCTTGTCGTCGTAGTGAAAGCTGATGGTGGCAGGTTTGGAAAAAGTCAGTCCGTGGGGCGTCAGCCGGAAAGACTTTCCCGTACCCAGTGGGCAGTGGTTCTGGGTAAGCGGCTGTACTGAGATGGTTTGGTTGCTGCTCAACGCCCCGGCCGGGATCGTCACTCGAAGGCGTTTATCAGCCGATTCGAGGGTGCCACCGGCTGGGCCAATCGTAGCCGTGATGGCCGTTCCCTCAGGGGTGGCTACGGGCGTAACAGCTCCAACTGGTGTCTGTGGATTGGTTGGTACCTCGACGGGCGGTTTAGGAGTAACCACATCTACTTCTTTCTTGCAGGAAGTAAACAATAGCCCGAAGCAGGCAACTAAAGAGAAAGGAAAAAGCGCGGCCCTAAATCGCGGGCGGGTTGAGGTGTGCGTTGTTGTCATGACCGTTTGTTAGCATTTGTTGTGCTGCAAAGGTCCGATAGCGCACTCGGCCGAACTTGTATTTAACGGACATTCTCAAACAGATGCCCCACAAGTGGACTTTTTCGGCTGCGGTACTCGCCCGGCGTAATACCCGTGTATGATTTAAAGGTTTTCGTGAAATGCGCCTGGTCGGTGAACTGGCAGGTGTGGGCGATCTGTGTCAGCGACAACGACGAATGATGAACCAGTTCAAGGGCATTCAGATACTTTTTGTAAAGTAACGTCTGTTCGGTATTCAGACCTGTCAGCGCCAGGAGCTTGCGGGACAATTGCCGTGGGGAGTAGCACAGCATGTCGGCGACCTGCGGCACGGACAGGGTGCTGTTTGCATGCTCATGGATAAACCGATTGAACGCCTGTTCCCGAGCGTCGATGCGCGTCACTCGTTTTGTCAGTATGTCGGACACAATCCGAACCCGGCCGGCAAACGTTGGCTGTTCAGCGATCTTGTGCCAGAGGGCGTTAATTGCCGGATCAACCAGCGTCATATCGGTGCAGGCGTCAGTAAAATCTGGCGCGGTGATGTTGAACAAGCGTTTGACGGCAGTTGAGTGAAGCACTACGCCAAAGAAAGCCTGCTGAGTTGGAATTTGTTGAGCAATGGGTTGCGTATTGTAGCCATTTATGAAGCAGCGAGGGAGCCGGCACGAGGTTCCACCTACCTGCGAATGGATGGGGGCATCGTTAAGAATGAAAATAACCTCAACGACCCCTATTGGTACGATCGTTTCGGCTACAGGAGCCTCCTGGCTGCGTTCAACCTGCCAGAACGCCTGAACCATGTGGCTGAGGGCCGTTGGCGGTAGTGTAAAGGCTGACTGTTCCATGAATTAAGGACGATAAATGATGCAGTGAAAATGTCCTTAATGCTACGTGCAAACAACGCTGAAAGCGTTGAAGCGGAATAAACTGCCGATGAAGCGGCATTGGCAGGATGCTGTACTGTATGTTGACTGGTTAATTGGCCTTGGTAATCAGTGGGAGTTTAACCACAAACACTCTGTCGGTTTCCTGGACGGTAGGCGCAGGCTGGCCCAGCATCTGGTACTTGGCCATGATGTTGCTTAGCCCGACGCCATTGCTCAATACCCGCGTTGGTTTCTTTTGCAGCGTATTGCTTACCGAAAGCTGAGCTTCCCCGTCAGCTTTGATTTCTATGGTTAGTGGCTGGTCGGGCAGCACGATGTTGTGTTTGACGGCGTTCTCGACCAGGAGTTGCAGCGTTAGCGGGGGAATCTGGTAGTGACCCAAGTGCTCATCAACAGCAACAACCATGGTCAGTCCACTGCCGTGGCGGGTCTTTAGCAACTGGTAGTACGATTGAATAAAACCCAACTCATCAGTTAAGTCCGTTAAGTTCTGTTCATTGAAGCGTAGCAGGTACCGATACACACTACTTAGGTCGTCAAGAAATACACGTGCCTGCTGAGGATCATCGTCAATGAGTGAATCAAGAATGTTGAGGCTGTTGAACAGGAAGTGTGGGTTCACCTGCTGTTTTAATGCATTCAGTTCGCTGTTATACAAGGCTTTGTTAGCCGCTTTGACTTCATCGACCGCTTTCGTGTATAGTCCGAAATAATAAGAAAATTCGTAGATGCTGCCCGTTATGACCACGGCCATTGCGCCAATAAGGGCCTGCCAAACGTACAGGGAAGGCATGTTAGAAACGGCCAGCAGCTTCCAATGGCTGATCAGAAAAAGAAAAGCCGCCTGAATACTCAGTACACCGAGCAGATACCCCCCAAATGTAAGCAGGACCCGTTGGCGTGTTTGCTGAAGCGTTGGTAGCCAGGTCTGCACTTGCCTGACCCACCACAACCCGACTCGCCAGAAGAGAAAAATGTAGAGAATGATCAGGAATGATGTCCAGACATACGTAAGCCAGTCGTTATTGTACCAACGCATGTTCAGTAGGTTGACTACAAACACCCAAATGGGTATACCAATAAGTGCCGACCACGTACGCTTCATAGATTGAGTTAATGGGCTAATGAGCACGGTAGTAAAGCACCGTTTTTCATAAAGATACTTCATGCCCAACCTCAATCGATTCCAGGTTTTGCTCAGCTTTTCTTACCTCATACCTGATACCCCATACGGTAAGTCCATATAGTAAGCCAACAGCCAGCGGTATGAGGGTAAACCGGTCGCTCGGAAATAGGTACCATATCCCCGTTGTCAGTGCGGCCCGACTAATGGCGTGAATGATACAAACGCGGCTACCGAATAGCCAGCCAATAATTGGCCAGTGTAGGCTCATGCCCACAGCCAGGGTCAATGGAACCAGGGCTTTATCGACACCAGAGGCCGCTATGGTAACCGGCCAGCTCAGCATCATTGTCGTTAATGCCGGCCCGATCAGGCCCGACAGGGGCGATTTGATGAGTATGTTAGCTCGCAGCGGTTTTTGCAGCGCCAGGCCCAACGGAAATATCAGGCCGCTGGTAGTAAAAGCCAGTAGCATCCACTGACCTGGTTTGAGCCAGAACCCAGCTATACTCAGGGCTAACCAATAAAGTGTTCCGGCGGCAGGCAAGGCTATACCACCGTTGCTGCGGACAAAATAACGCCGGCGTTCGCGATCGAGTTGTTCGGCAAAGGTCATACGTAGGAGGGTTACTGTGAGTTTGTATCTGCAAAAGACTGATCGTTCCATGGGCAGGGCTGATCAATGAAACTTGCAGTGAAAATCCCCATACTGCCAAGCCAAACCAAGCTCAAAAACCTCGAAACGGAAGTTGCTGCCAATGAAGCAGCTTTTATTAATCGGTGAACGACTGAGCATCAAAACAGGGAAATCCGATACGACTGCCAAGGCGATTTATCACATTTGTAGAAAATGCGTTCTGGCATCCGGCGCTCAGATTGAAACCGATTGCTGGATTCAACTAAATTTGTTCCGCATTCCTGGGTAGTCCAACCGGTGAACTCAACCAACGGGCCAGCAAAAGACAGTTCCGACTGCGAACGCTGCATCCCTGAATTTACGTTACTACAGAACTTTGGTAAACTTATCATGCAACACGACAAATTACACACGACGAGCAGCGTACTGCTGTTCATGGTAGGCCTCTCGCTGGCAGTAGGCGCCTGTGGACAGAACGTAGCAGACAACTCTAAATCAGTGGCGCAGGCCAGTGGTAGCCTTCCGCCGGTCGAAACCAAGGACCCCAATTCGAACTACACTCCTGCCTTTTCGGGCCAAACCCGGGTTGCCGGTGTAAAAACATCAACACCTTACGAGGGGAAGGTACTGACGGAAGCCCTCAAAAGTCCGTGGGGTATTACGAGCCTGCCGGATGGACGGCTGCTGGTTACCGAAAAAGAGGGAACAATGCGGATCGTTACGTCGGCTGGTCAGGTTAGCGAACCGATTACGGGCCTGCCGAAAGTTAATGCGGCTGGTCAGGGCGGATTGCTGGGCGTACGGGTAGATCCCGATTTTGCCTCCAACCGAATGGTGTACTGGGTATTTTCCGAGCCGCTTCCCGACGGCAACCTGACGGCGGTAGCTAAAGGCAAACTGTCGGCCGACGAAAAGAAAATCGAGGGCGCTACGGTCATCTACCGCGCTACGCCTGCCTATAAAGGAACGCTGCACTACGGCGGACGTATCCTGATCGATAAAGCCGGCAATCTGATTATCAGCACTGGCGAACGTTCGGACCTGGTAACCCGGCCGCAGGCGCAATCGACCAATTCGGGTTTAGGGAAGGTGATTCGGATAACAAAAGACGGTAAGCCAGCTTCCGGAAATCCGTTTGTCGGGCAAACCGAAGCCCGTCCTGAACTGTATTCCTACGGACACCGGAACGTCCAGAGCCTGGCTTTTCACCCCGTAACGGGCGATTTGTGGGAAGGCGAATTTGGCCCGCGAGGAGGGGATGAAATCAACCGCGTTGAACCGGGCAAAAACTATGGCTGGCCTACCATCACCTACGGAATTGAATACAGCGGTAAGAAAGTAGGGGAAGCTATTCAGCAGAAAGAAGGGCTGGAGCAACCGGTCTATTACTGGGACCCCTCGGTGTCGCCCAGTGGCATGACATTCTACAGCGGCAATGCTATTCCCGAATGGAAAAACAACCTCTTTGTTGGGACACTGAGCGGGATGCACATCGCACGGCTGGTGATTGAAAAAAACAAAGTGGTAGGCGAAGAACGGCTGCTGGCCGATCAGTACCAGCGCTTCCGGGACGTAACGCAGGGCAACGACGGAGCGCTGTACGCCGTGACTGACCAAGGAAGGCTGTACCGGATCGCTAAAAAGTAAGGTTCGTTCCTGACAATCAAAAAGGCCGGAGATACACATTTCCGGCCTTTTTGGTTTTGGAAAGATCAGGTAAGCACGTAGCGTATTCAGGGACAACTTCTTACAATTCATCACGGCTTTTTACGGGCTTGTTACTTAATCGTTTGACGCAGAGACGCTCCTCTCTATTTTTACGGCCGAACGTCTGCTCGCACCAGTCTATGAAATTGCCCGTTTATTCAAAATATGATCGAGTACTGCAACTGATCTTCATCCCGATTAACAGTTGTATGTTAAGCTGGATTATTATCGGCAATAATTACTGGACAAACTGGGTAACGTTCGGAGGGGCAACAGTAATAACGGCCGGGTTTACGTTTTCCGTCTGGATGATCGGCAACTACATGGGGCTGAAGATCAATGCGCAGCACCCTCATCCCCGGCAGTACGTGATGCGGGCCTTGCTGCGGTTTATGGCATCGGCGGCCAACGCCAGCCTGCATGCCCTGGTGCTTTTCAACGTCTTTGTTCAAATTCAGTTGCCGGGCTTCACGGCTGATCCGGTTCGACTGCTTTTTAGTGTGCTGTTCGTGATGGTATCGGTGGCCATCGTCATGATTGTCTACGAAACGGTGGATAGCTACGACAACTGGCAAGTCGCTCAGCAACAGATTGAAACCCTGACCAAGGCGCAGATGCAGGGGCAACTGGATGCGCTTCGCCAGCAGGTCAATCCGCATTTTCTGTTCAACAGCCTCAATTCGCTCACTGCCCTGATTAGTGAGGACCCCCGAAAAGCGGAGACCTTCAGCGAAGAACTCAGCTCGGTTTATCGATATCTGCTACGTAGCAACGAGGCTCCACTGGTTCCTTTGTCCAGTGAGCTGGACTTTGCTAATTCGTACTATCATCTGCTGAAAACGCGGCATGGCGAAGCCATTTCGCTCGTAACGCACATACAGCCCGGTTTGGAGTCGCGCCAACTCCCCCCGCTCACCCTGCAACTACTGATTGAGAACGCTGTCAAACACAATATCATCCTGCCCAGTCAACCGTTGACGATCGCCCTGTCGACCGATGAACAGCAGCGCCTGGTGGTGAGTAATAATTTACAGCGTAAACCGAGCCGGGCACTGAGCAACGGGGTAGGGCTGAGCAACATTCTCACCAAGTACCAGATGCTGGGGCAGCCTACGCCCACCATCGAAGATGATGGACACGAGTTTCGGGTAACCCTGCCGTTGGTATAAGCAGAAGGGCTTCAAAAGCGGCATGATGGATAAAATCTAAGCGAGTAGTTGGTTCAGCGACAGTTGATCAGCGTTGACTGAACGTTGAAAGGATACCCCTCCTATTTTAAGCGCGGATCGAAAGGGTGAGGCTCAATAGTGATGAGTTGAAGATTTTTGTGTTCCGGATGTATCGGATTGAGCAGGTAATTATGTTCAGAAGGCGATTGGGCGGAAGGTACCCGCATAATCCAATATCTGCCCTCACGAATCCATCGCTCGGCTATATCGGCTAATTCGTCCAGATAAGGCCAGCTTTGCCAGCCGTCGGGTAAAGTTCCTGACTCCTTAATCATTATGGATGAATTGTCTGGTAGACTAACTGCTACCAACACCCTTCCTGTGGGTAAGGCTGGTGAGTGAGCCAGTACTTCCAGCTTGGCCAATGATATATGCTCGGTTAAATAAACAATTGGTGTCCCACGTCGGTGCCAGCGCCCCGGAGCAAATAAGCCACCCGTTCCGTTCAGGTCGGAAGCGTAGCGGTCATCAGCAATTCGATAAAGAATCATGCCCTAAAGCTAATGGTACTCAGCATCCCGTTCTACTATCTCCGTTTTTTGAGGAGAATGTCCCCCTGACATCAGGAGAATATACCGTGAAGAATGCGATTCAACTCATCCATGACGTATTGGCGGCCAATCATTGAGGTAAGCATATCAACCGGGCGTTGATTACCCATAGCAGGAATTTTTGTCTGAAGCCACGTATCAAAGTCGGCTTGATTTCGGAACACCTCAATGCCTTTAGCATATAATTCCGACAAGGAGATAGCCTTCTCCGTCTCGTCCTGCGTGAGCCTCGATTTAGCACGTATACGGCGTTGGTAAGTACTCTCAGATATTGCCAGAATATGGCTCATTTCTTTGTTCGTAAAACCGAAATTAGTTTGGAGGTAAGCAACGGATTCCATGGGTAATCCTTCCTTAGCCACTTCAATAAGGTCAAATTCATGGCGAACTGGCCTGTTGATAAACCGATCACCGCCTAAACCTTCGATTATTTTACGAATAGAGACCTGCATAATCAACTGATAGTTTTATTTCTGTCATTTGATAACGACTTGTCAAAGGTAATCATTCAATCGTGTAGTCAAAATACGGCGCTGTTAATACCTTTGCCCTCAAGTCAATTAGTCCATAACTCATTTAGTCAATTCATGGAGTATAGAATCGAGAAAGACACGATGGGCCAGGTACAGGTACCGGCCAATGTGTACTGGGGTGCCCAGACCCAGCGTTCCATCGAAAACTTTAAGATTGCCCAGGACATCAATAAAATGCCCCGCGAGATCATCCGGGCGTTCGCGTACCTCAAAAAAGCAGCCGCACTGACTAACCTCGACGCGGGCGTGCTGCCGCAGGACAAAGCCGACCTCATTGGCCGGGCCTGCGACGAAATTCTGGAGGGTAAACTCGACGATCAGTTTCCGCTGGTGGTTTGGCAAACTGGATCAGGTACGCAGTCGAACATGAACGTGAACGAGGTTGTGGCCTACCGTGGACACGTACTGCAAGGCGGTCAGCTTACCGATGAAAAGAAGTTTCTGCACCCCAACGACGACGTCAACAAATCGCAGTCGTCGAACGATACGTTCCCAACGGCCATGCACATCGCGGCCTACAAGATTCTGGTGGAGGTAACAATTCCGGGCATCACGAAATTGCGCGATACGCTGGCGGCCAAGTCGCAGGAGTTTATGCACGTCGTGAAGATCGGCCGGACGCACTTCATGGATGCCACTCCCCTGACCGTAGGGCAGGAGTTCTCAGGCTACGTCTCGCAGCTCGATCACGGACTGCGGGCCATCAACAATACCCTGGCGCACCTGTCGGAATTGGCTTTAGGCGGTACGGCCGTGGGTACGGGTATCAATACGCCCCCCAACTACGCCGAGAACGTAGCCAAACACATCGCCGACCTGACGGGATTGCCGTTCGTTACCGCCGAAAACAAGTTTGAAGCCCTGGCCGCTCACGATGCGATCGTTGAAGCGCACGGTGCCCTGAAAACCGTAGCCGCCAGCCTGATGAAGATTGGTAACGATATCCGGATGCTGTCGAGTGGTCCGCGGGCGGGCATTGGCGAATTATTTATCCCCGACAACGAGCCCGGCAGCAGCATCATGCCGGGTAAGGTGAACCCGACGCAGTGCGAAGCCATGACAATGGTGGCTGCGCAGGTGATGGGCAACGACGTAGCGATCAACATCGGCGGCATGACCGGTCACTTTGAACTGAACGTATTCAAGCCGGTGATGATTTACAACTTCCTGCACTCAGCCCGGTTGATCGGCGACGTCTGCGTATCGTTCAACGACAAATGCGCTGAAGGTATCCGCCCGATTGAGGAGAACATTACGAAGCACGTGAACAACTCGCTCATGCTGGTTACGGCGCTGAACACCAAGATCGGTTACTACAAAGCTGCCGAGATTGCGCAGACGGCCCATAAAAACGGCTCAACGCTCAAAGAAACGGCCGTTCAGCTCGGCTACCTGACCCCCGACGAGTTTGATCAGTGGGTTGTTCCAGGTGATATGGTGGGAGAAATTAAGTAAATAGATTATTGAGCTGGGGATGTAGTGACAGGTTCTGAACCTGTCACTACATCCCCAGCTCAATAATCTATACTGCATAAGTTTGCATCATTTATTTAACTGACCTTTAAGGTGCCTTTAAGTCCGCTTTAACATCTGCTTTTCATATTTACTCTACAAAACCACAGTAGAAAAGCAGATGGAACGAGCACATGCCATTTCAGACAAGTATTCCTGTTTCGACAGCCTAATGAGTGCCCTGCGCTTTATAAGTTCCCTGCTGGAGGATCGACCAACGGGTTTGTGCATCACCTACGGTCCCGATAAACGCTACTACGTTGTCGAACCTGGTGGCTACCAGCAACTGAGCGACCTTGGTCACGAAGTCATTTCGCTTTTTTAATAGTTGCAGGAATGTTGGGATGAACAATGGAAATTAGTAAAATGAGTCAGTAAATCAGTTTACCTAATTTGATAGCTAAAAAGCCGGAAGATTCTGCTCCCGGCTTTTTGTTTGTTAGGTATTTAAGTAAACTTGAGTGAACAGAGATTAATTCGTTCGTCAGATTTCTAGCCCCTTCTCAAATGAGCACGTCGTTCGCTTTACCGTTTCAGGTGCCGTATTCGATCAATCCCCGTTTTTCAAAACCAGTCGTTTATTTTTCGATGGAAGTCGCTGTCGATCAGGCGCTCAAAACCTACTCGGGTGGTTTGGGCTTTCTGGCCGGTTCGCACATGAAAAGTGCCTATGAACTGGGGCAGAACCTGATCGGCGTCAGTGTACTGTGGAAATATGGCTACTACGACCAAATTCGCAGGACTGATAACACGATGGATGTGCAGTTTCGGGAGAAGATTTACTCGTTCCTGCAGAACACCGGAATCGAATTTACGATTGACGTGTTTCGGCGACCGGTGCGGGTGCGGGCCTATTATCTGAAACCTGATACGTTCCAGACCGTACCGTTGTTCTTCCTGACGACCGATATTGACGGCAACGATCAGGCCAGCCGATTGATTTCGTACCGGCTTTACGACAACGATGTGCGGCTGAAAATCGCTCAGTGTATGCTGCTGGGACTGGGGGGCGCGAAACTGGTCGATGCGCTCGGCTTCGCGCCGGAGGTATATCACTTCAACGAAGCCCACGCTTTACCGGCCGCTTTTCAACTTTTTCAGCAAGTCGATAGTGTGGAGAAGCTGCGGGAGAAACTGGTTTTCACGACCCATACGCCCGAAGAAGCCGGCAACGAAAAGCACGACATTAACTTGCTGAACGACATGGGCTTTTTTGGGGAGGTTCCTCTGCCGACGGTGCGGGAGATCAGCGGTATCCACGACGATGTGTTTAACCACTCGCTGGTGGCGCTGCGCCTGAGCCGAATAGCCAACGGGGTTTCCAAACTCCACGGCGATGTCGCCCGGCAGATGTGGGGCCGTTACGAAGGGATTTGTCCAATCATCCACGTTACCAACGCCCAGAACCAGCAATACTGGACTGACCCCGCCATCGAAGCCGCCCGACTCGCTGGGGATGTTGAGGCTATTGCCCAGCGCAAAAAAGAACTGAAAGCCACCCTGTTCCGGGTAGTGGCCGACCAGGTAGGTAAGCTGTTTGATCCCAACGTACTGACGCTGGTCTGGGCGCGTCGGTTTGCTGCGTACAAACGACCGGACTTATTGACCGAAGATGCCGACCGGTTTGCGCGATTGCTCAACCAGACGAAATACCCCATTCAGGTCATCTGGGCGGGCAAACCCTACCCGATGGATGCGGGGGCCATTGAAATTTTTAACCGTCTGTATTTCCTGAGTCACCTTTTTCCGAACATGGCCGTACTGACCGGCTATGAACTAGGCCTGTCGAAACTGCTGAAAGACGGAGCCGACGGCTGGCTCAACACGCCCATCGTAACCCGCGAAGCATCGGGTACCAGCGGGATGACGGCCGCAATGAATGGTGCTGTAAACATCTCAACGAACGACGGCTGGATACGGGAGTTTGCCAAACCCGGCGAAAACTGTTTCCTGGTGCCCACGGCCGACCCCGAGCTACCCTACTACGCCCGCGATGCCCATGACCGCGATCATCTTTTTACCTTCCTGGAAAACGAAATCTTACCAATGTACTATGAGCGCCCGGCGGACTGGCAGGCGCTTGTGCTACGCAGTATGAACGATGTCAACGCCTTTTTTGGGGCTAATCGGATGGCTGAGGAGTATTACGAGCACGTCTATCAATGAGGACCGTACTAACGCGTCGGCACGAAGGCCAACGCTACCCCGTTCATGCAATACCGCAGGCCGGTGGGTTCAGGACCGTCTTCAAATACGTGGCCTAAATGGGCGTCGCAAACGGAACAGCGCACTTCGGTCCGGTTTCCGTCGGGCTCGGTGTAGATCGCATTCGGAACGATGGGCGCGTAGAAGCTTGGCCACCCTGTACCCGATTCAAATTTGGTGTGAGACGCAAATAGTGGGTTGCGACAGCCTGCGCAGACGTACGTACCTTGCCGGTGTTCGTTCGTGAGCGGGCTGCTGTTGGGCCATTCCGTCCCCCTGTCCCGCATAACGCGGTACTGCGCCCAGGTCAATAACCCGCGCCATTCCGCATCTGTTTTTTCAACCCGTCGGTTTCCGGGTGATGTAGCGCCGACTGGTCGACGGTGGGGTGGGCGAGGGAGGGCAAAAAACGTTCCGTAGGTCCACAAGCCTACCCCCAGCAGTACGGCAATCAGCAGAAATAAGCGGTTCTGTTTCATAGGTATACCTACTAAACAGAACCATCGGGCCGTCCGGTTCAGCTACCGATCGCTACCTTACGCAGAATGGAATCAATCACCTGCAAGGTCGAAACGCCATCGGCTTCCGCTTCGTAGTTGAGCATGATGCGGTGGTTGAATACGTCGGGGGCTACTTCTTTGATGTCCTCCGGTAATACGTAATCGCGCCGGTCGAAGTAAGCGAGGGCTTTAGCGGCCAGATTGAGGTTAATACTGGCCCGGGGCGATACGCCGAACTGAATGTAGCGGGCTTCGTCGCGGAGGTTGTACTCCATGGGTCGGCGTGTCGCGAACACCAGTTCGATGATGTAGCGTTCGAGCGTTTCGGAAATGTTGATTGCATTGATTTCATCGCGGATGGCAACCAGATCCTCTTTGTCGAGCACCGGCCGCACTTCGTAGTCGAAGTTCATGTTCGACATCCGGCGCATCACCTCCAGTTCATCTTCCTTGCTCAGGTAATCAACGAACACTTTCATCATGAACCGGTCGACCTGAGCTTCGGGCAGCGGATACGTACCTTCCTGCTCGACGGGGTTCTGCGTGGCCAGCACCAGAAACGGACGGTCGAGTACAAACGTTTCTTCGCCGATGGTCACCTGTTTTTCCTGCATGGCTTCCAGCAGGGCAGCCTGCACTTTCGCCGGCGACCGGTTTACCTCATCGGCCAGGATCAGATTGGCAAATATTGGCCCCTGCTTTACTTCAAACTCAGCGGTTTTCTGGTTGAAAATCATCGTACCGATCAGGTCGGCGGGCAGCAGGTCCGGTGTGAACTGAATGCGCTGAAAATCAAGGTTCAAAACCTTGGCCAAGGTGTTAATGGTCAGGGTTTTGGCCAGGCCGGGAACCCCTTCCAGCAGAATATGGCCACCGGTAAACAGGCCGATCAGCAGGCGGTTGAGCAGGCGTTCCTGCCCCACCACGACCTGGCTCATCTCGCTGAACACCTCGCGAATTTTTGTATGGTATGTAAATGTCGTGGCTTGCATTGGTTGTAGTATGTAGTTTGTAGTGCGTAGTTTGTTGTTGGTTAACACAGCGAGTAAGACACGCCTGTCAACGACGAACCACTAACTACAAACAAATTAACCGAAAACCTAAAACGTTGCCCGAACGCTGCGATCTTTCCCGTGGATGTCCTTGTACACCTGAATCTGCCGGAAGCCGCGTTCTTCAAAAACCTGACGGGTTGCTTCGCCAAAACGCTCGTTGATTTCAACGTAACAGGCACCGTCTTTCGTCAGGTGACGGGTACAAAAATCAGCAACGGCCTTGTAGAATACGAGTGGGTCGCTATCATCGACGAACAAAGCCAGGCCGGGTTCATAGTCCAGCACGTTGCGGTCCATAGCGGCCGCTTCGGAACGGGTGACGTAGGGCGGATTACTCACCACGCAGTCAAACTTGCGCAGTTCGGTGTCTGTTACGTTCAGGATGTCCTGTTTTTCGAACGTAACGTCGGCATTGAGCTGATCGGCATTGCGCCGGGCCATAGCTAGGGCTTTGTCGGACACGTCCCAGCCCATCACATCGGCCTGTGGAATGAACCGGGCCAGCGTGACGGCAATACAGCCGCTGCCGGTGCCAATGTCCAGAATCTTTACCAAGTCGGTACGTTCGGCAAAGTCGTGCATAATCAGCCGGACCAGATCCTCGGTCTCGGGTCGTGGAATCAGCACATCCGGCGAAACCTCAAATTCCAGCCCGCAGAAGATCGTTGTGCCGATAACGTGCTGAATGGGTTCCTGCTGGTTCAGCCGACTCACAATCTGCGACCAGTCTGGCTCCGTCCGGTTGGGTGGTAAGGGCTTATCAGTCAGTACGTCGGTCTTGCGCAGGCCGAAGTAATGATCCAGTAACATAAAGGCCATCTCCCGCGCTTCTTCAGGCGGATACCCCTTTATTTGTTGTGTGAGCTGTTGATATAGTGGTTTGGCCGTCGCCATTCGATTCAGTCAGGTAGTACTAATTTTGTGTAAAACTAAAGAAGTTTTCGGTTTACGGTTTACCAGGACCAGTTTTGGACACCGTGTATTTCCCAAAAATTAATAAGCAAAACCTTAGATGGAGATTTTCTCGCCTATGAACGAACGCTTCATGCTCCGCGCCCTTGAACTGGCCACATTAGGGCGTGGTTCGGTCAGTCCAAATCCGATGGTTGGCTGTGTGATCGAACACGAAGGCCGGATCATCGGTGAGGGATGGCACCAGCGATACGGCGACGCCCATGCCGAACGAAATGCGATCCGGTCGCTCAGCCAGGAGGGGGAAATCCTGTTGCCCGAAAGCACGCTCTACGTGACGCTGGAGCCCTGTTCGCACTACGGCAAGCAGCCACCCTGCGCTGATTTGCTGATTGAGAAGCGCGTGAAGCGGGTGATCTGCTGCAACGATGATCCTAACCCCTTAGTAGCCGGGCAGGGGTTTTCTAAACTCAGGGCGGCTGGGATTGAGGTCGAAACGGGGCTACTGGCCGAACAGGGCCGGTTACTGAACGCCCGTTTCTTTACGTTCATAGAAAAACAACGGCCGTACATCATCTTGAAATGGGCTGAAACCGCCGATGGGTACATTGCCGGTGAGGGCGGGCAACCTGTGCAGATCAGTGGGCCGTTGAGCCAGCGACTTGTTCACCGCTGGCGGGCTGACGAAGATGCCATCATGGTGGGTACCAACACGGCCCGGACGGATAATCCCCGGCTGAACGTACGACTTGTGCCAGGGCGCAATCCGACGCGCATCGTGATTGACAAGCAGCTCGCCCTGGCTGCTGACCTGAATCTGTTTGACAATACGCAGCCGACACTGGGCTATAATTTCATTAAGACCGAAACGGTCGGGCAGACCAGCTACATTCAGCTTAGCCCAGACAAGCCGTTCCTGCCGCAACTGCTGGCCGACCTCTATGAACGCCGGATTCAGTCCGTGCTGGTCGAAGGAGGTAGCACATTGCTGCAATCGTTCATTGACGCGGGTCTTTGGGACGAAATGCGGGTGTTCCGATGCCCCAAGCTGCTCGGCGCTGGTATCAAAGCCCCCGCAATTCAGGGCAGGCTGGTAAGCCAGGAACAGATAGGCGACGATACATTACTCGTGTGCCATCCGTAGCATGCCTTCGGTCCAGACGCCTTTAGCGCGCAGCGACCGGTCCACCCGGACCAGATTGGCCACGTAGCCCGGCTGAATCCGGCCCAACGTATCACCCAGGCTGATGATGTCGGCCGGGATGGTTGACGCTTTTCGCAGGGCATCGGTCAGCGATAGGCCGACGCGTTCGACGCACACCCGTACGCAGTCGAGGAGCGTAATGGCGGAGCCGGCCAGTTTTCCTTCGAAATTGACGTAGCGGCCCGGTCCGTTGGGGTCCGTTTCGTAATGCACCACAAATTCGCCCAGCGAAAACTCAGTCCGGGGGCCATCTATGCCCGGCACTTTGGCAAACAGCGCATCCGAAATCAGGAACAGTCGGTCGCCGAGCAGCCGGTGGGCAATGCGGATGGTAGCCGGATCGCAGTGGTAACCGTCGGCGATGATGCTGGCCCGGACGGTGGGGTGGTCAAACACAGCCCCGACGACGCCCGGTTCGCGACTTTCATAGCCCCGCATGGCGTTGTAGAGATGCGTAGCGAGGGGAATGTCGTTGTTCAGCGCCGTGATGGCCTGCTGATACGTAGCGTTGGAATGTCCCAGCGAAAGCAGCGTGTTCGGGTGTTTGAGCCGCTGGATCATGGCCAGTTCTTCCGTTGTCAATACTTCGGGAGCCAGCGTCAGGATACGGATGGCATCGGCGTTGGTACTGAACAGGGCTTCGAGTTCACCTTCAGCAGGCGTCCGGACGTAAACGGAGCTGTGAGCACCGCGTTTAATTGGGTTGAAATACGGTCCTTCGATATGGATACCGGGTACGCCAAAGGGATTTTCCTGGCGCACTACCTGCACCGCCGATGTAGCCTGCTGCATGATTTCCAGCGACGTGGAATTGATCGTGGGCAGCAACGTAGTCGTGCCGTTGCGGAGGTGGGTTTCGTAAATGTGCCGGACCGTATCGGGGGTGGGTTGTTCATTCAGAAGCTGGTGCGAACCGCCATATAGTTGCAGATCGACCATGCCCGGTACCAGGTAATCGCCTTGAATGTCAACAGGTTCCTGCGCGGAAAGTGGGCTGGCAGAGACTTCCTGAATCCGGCCGTTGGCGACGCGGACAAAGGCGTTTGAAATAAAGTCAAAACCGGTGAAAACGGTGGCATTCGTGAAGACAAAATCGGAGGAGGAAGTCATAAAAAAGCAACCGGCCGCAGGGCGAAAACCGGTCGACAAGTTTACGAAACCCCTGGCAGATAACCGCAGGAATTCGATTGAGTGCCACTGAAACCGCTACGTTTCCTGTTTAATCAGTTCAACGGGGGCTGCCAGCCACTGCCGGGCTGCTTCGGCAAATTCCTGCATGTGCGGCATCTGGTTGTGAGCCTGAAGTCCGGCTTCGTCGGTCCAGATTTCGTACATGATGAACCGCTCGGGGTGTTCGGGGCTCTCGTACAGTTCGTAGAGAATACACGCGTCTTCTTCGCGTACTTTTGGAACCAGGTTGTACAGGCCGTTGCGCAGGTCAGCTTCGGCACCCGGCCGGGCGATGATCACGGCAAAAACGGTTAGCGCCATAAGGGTAGTTTGGGTTGTATGTACGGAGCAAAGTAGATTATCAGCCGGTCTCTACTCACGCTGCCAGATGGCCCAGGCTTTTTCGGCCTGAAGTTCCAGCATTCGCAAGCCGTTGAGCGCATCGGCACCGCGCTCACGCCCGTAGTGCATGAACCGGGTTTCGGCGGGATTGTACACCAGATCGTATAGCAAATGCCGGTCGGTGAGTTGGTGGTAGGGGAGAGCCGGGGCTTCGTCGGTGTGTGGATACGTACCTACCGGCGAGCAGTTGATGAGCAGTTGGTGGGTCTCGATCAGGTCGGGCACGTTGTTGTAAGCAATCGTCGTATCTGTTTTGGTACGGGACACCATCACGAACGGTACCTGTAAATCCGTCAGCGCGGCCGTAACGGCTTTTGATGCGCCACCGGTGCCCAGAACCAGCGCCTGGATGCCAATGGTGGTTCGGCCAAGCGCCTGTAACCAGTCTTCGAGCGACTGCCGGAAACCGTAATAATCCGAATTAAAGCCGGTTCGTGAGCCATCTGGTTCGAGCCGGATTACATTCACTGCACCTACTTTTTCGGCAGATGCATCCAAGCGATCAAGGTACGGCAGCACCGCCTGTTTGTGAGGAATAGTGACGTTCAGTCCGCGTAGACCGGGCGTTTGCAGCAGGTCGGGTAGCGCGGTAATATCGGGGAGTTCGAACAGATCGTAGCGGCAGTCAGTGATACCTTCGCGGGTAAATTTTTCGGCGAAATACCGCTGGGAGAACGAGTGAGTGAGGGGATAACCAATGAGTCCGTAACGCTTCATGGCCGCGAATTACACAGATTTGCGCGGATAAAGAAAACCCCGCCATTCAGAAAATAGCGGGGCAAGAGATGCTACTAAGGCGAAACCGTACGCTACGCAGGGGTCCGGCGCAGCCGTTTTTTCAGTACTTCGACCAGAATCGGCATGACCGACAGGCCAATGATACCGAATACGACCAGTTCGAAATTTTTCTGAACAATCGGGAAGTTCCCGAAGAAGTAACCCAGCAGCGTAATGCTCGTTACCCACAGCACCGCACCCATGATGCAGAACTTAATGTAGGTGCCGTAGTTCATGCTGCCGGCCCCGGCCACGAAAGGCGCGATGGTCCGGACAATGGGAATAAAGCGGGCAATAATCACCGTACGGCCGCCGTATTTGCCATAAAACTTTTCGGTTTCGGAGATGTATTCTCGTTTAAAGAACAAGATTCGTTCGCGCATCTTGATCTGATTCCCCAGAAACTTCCCGACAATGTAATTGACGTTGTCGCCCGACAAAGCCGCGACGATCAGCAGCGGGATGATGACCTCCACCCGTAGTTCATTGGTGTCGCGGGCGGCCAGTGCTCCGGCTGCAAACAGCAGCGAATCACCCGGTAGCAGCGGCATAACAATCAGCCCGGTTTCGGTAAAGACGATCAGGAAAAGGATCGCGTACAGTAATATCCCGTAGTTATTGGCCCACGCGTCGAGGTAGCGATCGAGGTGCAGCAGAAAATCCAGAAGCGATTTGATTAGTTCCATCGTGTTTTGTTGCGAATCATGGCGCCGGACTCAGGGCTTCACGCTTCGGAAAGATTAGTGTTTACCATTACCATTCAGAAAGTGCATGAACGTATCCCCACGCAGACCAAGCCGGATGGTTTCCAGCGGAATTGACTCGTGCGGAGCAATATTACCCAGGTTCACATTCGCTCCTAATAGTTTAACGAACCAGACCTGTTGTTCTTTCTGCGGAGCCTCCCAAATAATACTTTCGAACGGCACCTGCGTCAAAATTTCCTCCACCAGACCCTGACGCACTTCGCCACTTGACCGGAACAGGCCGACGGTTCCCCCCTCACGGGCTTCGCCGATTACCTTCCAGGCCCCGGCTTCCAGTTCGGCCTTCATGAGCTGAATCCATTTGTAAGGCGGGATAATCTTAGCCTCATCTTTCGACCCGACCTCCGACAACACCGTCACCTGCGTAGCCAGTTGCTGAATGTACGATAGTTTGTCTTCCTGCTTCATGTCGATGGAGCCATCCGAAACCTCAGCGTATTGAAGATCATACTTGTCCAGCAGTTTCCGGTAATCGTCGAATTGATTACGGATAACGAAAGCTTCGAAGAGGGTACCGCCAAAATAAACGGGAACGCCTGCTTCCTTGTAGATGCGAATTTTGTCGGCCAGATTCGGAGTCACGAACGACGTTGCCCAACCCAGTTTTACAATATCAACGTAAGCCGCCGATGTCGACATGAAGTCTTCAGCTTCCCGAAGGCTCAGGCCTTTATCCATGGCCATGGTTAATCCGTATTGGCGGGGCTTGACGGTGCGTTCGGGTATCTGCGTTAGCGTATAATTCATTCAGTATACGTAGTAGGCGAGTTAAAAATCGCCCAAAAGTAGTACAACTGCCGAAAACCTCGCAAGAAAGTCCATAAATAATAGCATGTGGAGAGCGTTTAGCTTAGTTAAATACTATTTTTGGCGGCTATGGAATCTACCTCATCGAATCCGCGCCTGGACTTCTTCCGCTCACTCATCGGGCAATCGACGCAACACAGTCCCTCCCCGTTTGGTCGTTGGCTGCACGGCACTTTGCAGTCTGTCGAGCCTAATCGGATGGTCGCTACGTATGCTGTTCGGGAAGAGATGACCAATCCGACTGGCGTGTTGCACGGGGGTGCAGCCGCGGCCATCATGGACGAACTGGTCGGTATGACGGTCTACGCTCTGGGTCGCGAATACGCCTATACGTCCGTTAACCTGAACGTTGATTTTCTGAGTGCGGCCCGGCTGAACGACGTATTGACAGCAACGGCTCAGATTGTGCGAGCCGGCAAAAATATCATCCACTGCGAAGCCACCATCACGGCCGCCGATGGGAAGATTATCGCTAAATGCGCCACGAATCTGCTCCAGACGTCGGTTAGATTGCCGTTTTAGACGTCTGATACTCAGCTACAGTCATTGCAGAGGGTATCCAGAGTTTTAACTATTTTACCCGGTGTTATGCTTTGATAATGTCGGGCTTTTAACTATCTTTGCACCCTCATTTCCAAAATTATACATAAGTCATGTACGCAATCGTAGAGATCGCAGGGCAGCAATTTAAAGTCGAGAAGGGCCGTACCGTCTATACCCACCGGTTAGCAGGCGACGCGGACGCTGCACTTGCCTCCGACCAGGTAAAAGTCCTGCTGGTCGATAACGACGGGAGCATCAGCGTAGGCGCTCCGACAGTCGATGGCGCGACGGTTTCAGCCAAAATCGTCGAACACCTCAAAGGTGAAAAAGTGATTGTCTTCAAAAAGAAGCGTCGCAAAGGCTACAAAAAGAAAAACGGTCACCGTCAGTACCTGACGAAGGTGTTAATTGAAGATATCACTGTTTAATGTGTAGAGGTTTGCGGTTCGTAAGTTAAGGTTGCAACGCCATCCGACTATAAACCACAAACTACAAACTCCCTTAAGAAAATGGCACACAAGAAAGGTGTAGGTAGTTCCAAAAACGGCCGTGACTCGATCAGCAAGCGTTTGGGCGTGAAGCTCTTCGGCGGCCAGAAAGCCATTGCCGGCAACATCATCATCCGCCAGCGCGGCACAAAGCATCACCCTGGCCGTAACGTAGGTCTGGGTAAAGACCACACGCTGTTCGCACTGGTAGACGGTACGGTTGAGTTCCGCCAGGGTCGCGACCGTCGCTCGTACGTACACATCGTTCCGGCAGGTCCGTCGGCGATTGAAGTGGCCCCGGTAGCAACGGCTCCAGCCGCCGAAGCAGCTCCGGCTGAGTAAGTAATACGCTGATGGGTCGGTTAATCTGGCCCTATATCAACGAAGTTTTATAAAAACGCCCGGCACTTGTGTCGGGCGTTTTTGCTTCACGTCGAAAACTAAAAAAACGTCGGTACTGTTAACCGGGGGAACGGTTGCGGAATACCCGCAATACTGAAAATTGTTGTACTATGGATTCTTTGCTGAGTCGACCCATATCTATTTTCACGGAAGGTAGCCCCAATCCGAACTCAATGAAGTTCGTCGTCAATTTTGAACTGGTCCCCGCCGGTCTTTCATTTGACTACGCCGAACCGGGCGATGCCCTGCTGGATGGGAAAGCCTCACCGCTGGCCGTTGCGCTATTCGGGTTCGAGTTTGTACGCCGGGTGTTTATCGCCGGAAATTTCATCACCGTCACTAAAGACGACGCCACTGACTGGGACGACGTCTTGTTTGAGGTGAAGTTTTTTCTGAAGCAGTACTTCGAAGAAAAGAAACCGGTGTTTGCACAGCGGACTATGGACGCCAACACAACCCGGGTGGAAGTAGATTCTGAAACGGTACAGAAAATTAAAGCGGTGCTGGATCAGTACGTTCGGCCGGCCGTTGAATCCGACGGAGGAGCTATTAATTTCCATTCATTCGACGAGCCCACCGGTACGGTGAAAGTGCTCCTGCAAGGCTCCTGTAGCGGTTGCCCTTCTTCAACGCTTACACTAAAGGCAGGTATCGAAAATTTGCTGACCCGCCTGGTGCCGGACGTAAAGCAGGTCGAGGCTGAAGGCGTCTGATGAGATTGAACGTTAGTAAACGAATAGGGAATAGCGGAGGAATAGGATAGAGCCTTTGTTATTCCCTATTTGTTGTTATTTCGTTTACATACTTCGCCCGCTTACTCAGATCTGGTATCTGCTCGCAAACGAGAACAGCAGATTGACGTTTATTTGGCGGGACGCTTTTCCAGACAACCTGCACATTCATGAAACATACACTGCTGGTAGGATTATGCTGGTCAGTGAGTACGGCCTGCATGGGCCAGAACTTATTAGGCATAGCAACCAGCCCGAACGGGGGAACCAATCGGCTGTACCTGAATCCCGCGTTCGCGGCAGACTCACCCTACCGACTCTATCTAAATGTACTTTCGGGCAATGCCCACGCCAACAACAACTACGTTCGCTACCAGGCTCCATTTTCGCTGGTCCGTCTGCTGAGTGGCAGCGTACCGAGCCAGTATAAACGACCCGATGGAACGCTGGAATTCGCAGTGGACTACACGGATGAAATTCTGGACGGTAAACCCAAAAATGGGACTGTCTGGGGGGAAGTGCGGGGGCCATCGGTGCTGATGAAAGTTGGTAACCGGGGTGGGTTGGGCATAACCACCCGGCTGAGAGCCGCGGCTCAGGTAGTTGGCGCATCGGAAGCGTTGTTGTCGGCCGTCAGGGTCGGGTTGAGCGATGGCGCTTTGTATGGTATCCCGGCAAATGATAATCAGTTCGGGGCCAATACCAATACGTATAGCGAATTGGGCCTGACGTATGCCGGAACGATCTGGGAGAATGACGGCGAACGGCTTTTTCTGGGCGCAACGGCAAAGGTATTGCTCGGTTACAACGCCCAGCATTTTATCAACCGTGGGCTGAACTATCAGTTAGTAGCCGATCAGACGGCGCCTAATGGTGTAGCTCTGGAGGTGAACCGCCTGGATGCTACGCTGGCCTATACCAGCATTCAGCGGAACCGTAACCTAAGCCCGCGTACGCTTTTCAGCCCGTCGCCGGGTCGTGGCGTTGGGCTGGATATCGGTCTGAACTACGTGTCGCAGGCCGATCCCGATAGCCCAACCTGGCGCATGGGCGCGGCCGTGACGGACATCGGTAGTGTTCGCTACAATGGTACGCAGTATACCTACGGCGATGCTGAAGGAGAGCTGCAGGGCGTTCGATTCCGGACCGATGATTTTAACAACATTCAGAACCGAAGTCAGATTCTGGAAACTATTCAGCAACGGCTCAATACAGGCCGTAGTCCGGATCAGAACCGGTTCCGGGCCGGATTGCCTACATCGCTGAACCTGACCGCCGATTACCAGTCGCCCGATGGATTGGGGATCGCCGTTACGTATTTGCAGGACCTGCGCGCCGAAGCAGCTATGGGTGTTCACCAGCCCTCGTTGGTGGCCGTAACGCCCCGTTTCGATGTGTATGCCGTTGGTATTGCGGTGCCGGTTGTGTACCTGAATCGGGGCTTAACGGCCGGACTATCGGTCCGTGTTGGCCCTGCGTTTCTGGGAACTGATAACCTGCTGGGCCTGATCGGTAACGAACGAAACGGTATTCGTCCGCGCGGACTGGATGTATACGGCGGACTGGCGTTTGGATTTGGCCGCGCCGAAGAGGAGTAACAGCCGAGTTTAGGCCTGAAAAGCCATTAGGGCGGCTCTTTGGGTAGAACAAACTGAGTTTTTCTGTATATTTGACCTATTCGCGCCCGAACGTAGGTGTCAAACGGGCCGATGCCCGGGTCGCCCATGACCGAACGAACCACCTTCTTTAATACCCCGCTTTCGTATTTAAAAGGCTTAGGGCCTCAGCGGACCGAACTGCTTAACAAGGAACTGAATCTGTTTACGTACGGGGACCTGATTCAGTACTATCCTTTTCGGTACGACGATCGCACGCGTTTCTACACCATCAGCGAATTGATGGAGTCGATGCCCTCGGCGCAGGTACGTGGCCGGCTCCGCGACTGGTATTTTGAGGGTGAAGGACCCAAGCGCCGGTTGGTGGCTACGTTTACCGATGGTACCGGCACGATGCATCTCGTCTGGTTTCAGGGCATCAACGCCATTGAAAAATTTCTCCGGCGGGAAGGCGAGTACGTAGCGTACGGAAAACCGCAGTCGTTCAATGGTCAATTCAGCATTGTTCACCCTGAGCTTCAGAACGTAACGCCCGATGCCGAGATTGAGCAGGGTTTCTTTCCGGTTTACAACCTGACGGAAAAGCTCCGCCGTCGGCACCTCGACAGCAAAATGATCGGTAAGATCATGCGCATTCTGCTGGAACTCTCGTGGAATCATATCCGTGAAACCCTGCCCGAATCGCTTGTTCAGCAATACCGGCTCATCGGCAAGCGGGAAGCCCTCTGGAACATCCACCTGCCCCAGAACCAGGCGTGGCTCCGGCAGGCTGAACGGCGGCTGAAATTTGAGGAACTGTTCTATAATCAACTGCGGCTGATTATGAACAAGCTGATGCAGAAGGAGGAGTATCCGGGCCAGCTTTTCCGGAATACGACCCTGATGACGCACTTCTATAAAGAATTGCTGCCGTTTGAACTGACCGGCGCGCAACAGCGGGTTCTTCGGGAAATTTACGTTGATTTTTGCAGTGGAAAACAGATGAATCGGCTGCTGCAGGGCGACGTAGGCAGCGGCAAAACCATCGTCGCGTTCATCTCGATGCTGATGGCTATCGGCAACGGCGCGCAGGCCTGCCTGATGGCTCCGACCGAAATCCTGGCCGATCAGCACTACAATGGCCTGAAACCGTTTGCGGATGCGCTGGGCCTGAACCTCGGTATCCTGACCGGCTCCACGAATCAGAAACGCCGTCGGGTGCTGCATGAAGAATTGCAAAGCGGCCAGATGCACATTATCGTCGGGACGCACGCCCTGCTCGAAGATGTAGTCCAGTTCAAAAACCTGGGCCTGTGCATTATCGATGAGCAGCATCGCTTCGGCGTTGCACAGCGGGCCAAAATGTGGGCAAAAAACCCGACCGTGCCGCCCCATATTCTGGTCATGACGGCTACGCCCATTCCGCGCACGCTGGCCATGACGCTCTACGGCAATCTGGATGTATCGGTGATTGATGAGTTGCCCAAAGGGCGGAAGCCGATCAAAACCGTTCATAAATACGATAAGCACCGCTCCGAAGTGTTCGGTTTCATGCGCCAGCAGATTGAGTTAGGTCGGCAGGTGTACGTCGTGTATCCGCTGATCGAAGAATCAGAAAAGCTGGACTATAAAGACCTCATGGATGGCTATGAAAGCATTCAGCGGGCCTTTCCGCGACCTACATACGAGGTCGGTATCCTGCACGGCCGGATGCTGGCCTACGAGAAAGACGACGAGATGAAGCGGTTCCTGAAAGGCGAAACGCAGATCATGGTGGCTACGACGGTGATCGAGGTGGGCGTAAACGTACCGAATGCCAGCGTGATGGTGATCGAAAGCGCTGAGCGGTTTGGGTTGGCGCAGTTGCACCAGCTCCGCGGGCGCGTTGGCCGGGGAGCGGAGCAGTCGTACTGTATTCTGATGACCGGCTACAAACTGAGCAGTGATACGCGAACCCGGCTCGAAACGATGGTACGTACCAACAACGGCTTCGAAATTGCGGACGTGGATTTGCAGCTTCGCGGTCCCGGCGACCTGACTGGTACGCAGCAGAGCGGAATCATGGACCTGATGATTGCCGATCTGGCCAAAGACGGACCGATTCTGACGGCAGCCCGTGAGTCGGCGCAGCGAATTCTGGAAGAGGACCCGAATCTTGTGCTGCCGCAACACGCGCCCATCCGGAACCACCTGGACAGCATTAAGCAGACCGAAAGCAACTGGAGTCGGATTAGCTAAAAAGTGTTACTTTTAAGAAAACGTCAACCTCGTAAGGTATGGAGTCGGTCGTAGCTGTTCAAAAATTAACGGTAGCGGAGTTTCGGGAGCTGGAGTTCGATGACAACGATACGTCGTGGTATGAACTCATTGATGGAGAACTAGTGAAAAAATTGTCCCCCTCCCCGCTGCACCAGCGTGTTTCGCGCCGAATTGAATTTGTTCTGGAGTTGTATGTGACTCAGAAGAAGATTGGGGAAATGTTTCATGCTCCTATCGATGTATTTTTGGACGGCCACAACAGCGTTCAGCCGGACATATTATTCGTACCGACTGTTAATGCGCCCATAATTACAAATAATGGTATCGAAGGCGTACCGGCGTTGATGGTTGAGATTATATCGCCAACGTCCGGCTATCGGGACCGCGTAACCAAAAAGCTTCTGTACGAGCAGCATGGCGTTCAGGAATATTGGCTCGTTGATCCGCTTGAAGAACTGATTGAAGTGTATCGGCTCGACAATGGTCACTATACCTTGCTCAGTGCGGCTACTGTCGACGAAGGTAAAATCGAGTCGGCGGTGCTGCCCGGCATCATGGTTGACGTTAAAACGCTGTTCGCCGTTTGATTCCCGTTCCTGCTGAGCCGTTTTCATCACCCGTAATCAATACGCCCTTTCCCCTGTACCGACTCGACGGTACACAAACGCTCGTTCACCAGATTGCCCTTCCGGATTACGTCCGTTTCCTCCGGGATCATAACCCACGGTTCTTCTTTCAACAACTTTCAACGCAATTAGCAGCAGAAGGCTGGCTAGTCATTCATCTGTGGGAGGATGTTTGGCGGCAGCGGCCTGATGTTGTACAATCGCGGCTGCGGGCTCTGGTCGGCGAATCGGAGCGTATTCCGGCCCGCCTGACACAGGTTCGGCGGATTGATCAACCAACAGCGGTTCAGTTTCTGACCCAAAATCACCTGCAGGTGCCTTTGGCCGGTCGCTATAAATACGGGTTGTTCCTGCCCGCGCGTTATTTTCGAGTGCTGTCGGATGATTTTCGGGAGAGAAACGTACCGGCTGGCACTACCGAATTGCTGGTTGCTGTTGCTACGTTTGCAGCCGCCCGGACGTTTGCGAATACGTATCGCTCGGTGGAATTGATTCGCTTTGCTAATCGGCTCAACTGCACCGTAGTTGGCGGGTTGGATAAATTGCTGAAAGCCTTCGTCAGTGACCACCAGCCTAACGACGTGATGACCTACGCTGATCGTGACTGGTCGGATGGCCGAAGTTACGAACGGCTGGGATTTGAGCGGCAAATCCTGACCGAACCGCAACAATTCTGGGTCAAACCCGGCGAATGGATTAGGCACTATCCACATCGCCTACCCGACGGCCTGATCGAAAGCCAACTGCCTGACATGGGTTACGTAGCGGTTTACAATGCGGGCAGTATTAAATTTGTCAACGTTTATGAACCACAGAGACGATCAGCGTAACAGCGTCTCACTTCGTTTCTCCGTGTCTAGAGCTAAGCTTCTCATCATTCTGGGTCCTACGGCCAGCGGCAAAACCCGCCTGGCGGTTCACGTTGCTCACCGGTTAAACGGCGAAATCATCAGCGCCGACTCGCGGCAGGTGTACCGCAGTATGGACATCGGTACGGGCAAGGACCTGGCCGACTACGTAGTGGATGAAAAACCGGTGCCGTATCACCTGATCAACATCATCGACG
This sequence comes from Fibrisoma limi BUZ 3, assembly GCF_000296815.2. GTDB lineage: Bacteria > Bacteroidota > Bacteroidia > Cytophagales > Spirosomataceae > Fibrisoma > Fibrisoma limi. The sequence continues at coordinate 335,814 of NZ_CAIT01000007.1, read as the reverse complement.
CGGGTGATAGCTATAATGTGTACCAGTTTCAGCAGGATTTTGCCCGGGCGGCAGCTGATATACAACAGCGGAGTCGACTGCCGATCGTTTGTGGGGGAACGGGGCTTTACCTCGATGCCGTGCTAAGCAGCCACGCGTTCACGGCCATTCCTCGCGACGATGCGTTTCGGGCGGACCTGGAAACCCGCACGGATGACGAACTACAGCAGCTATTTCGACAAATGCCCTCAGCCTATTCGGCCCTGGCCGACACCTCGACCCGCAAGCGACTAATCCGCGCCATTGAGATCAATCGGTATCTTAGTGAGCACCCGGATACACCCCTGACGCAGGCCAAAACGCCCCCGCCCGCTGTCGTGTTTGGAATTGACATACCCGCAGAACTGCGTCGGCAACGGATCACGGACCGGCTGCATGCTCGGCTGCAAAGCGGGATGGTAGAGGAGGTAGAACGGCTGCTACGACAGGGTGTTCCGGCGGAAAAACTGATTTTCTACGGCCTGGAGTATAAATTTATTACGCAGTATCTGCAAGGAGAGCTGGAGTACAACACGATGGTAACCCGGCTCGAAACGGCGATCCACCAGTTTGCCCGGCGGCAGATGACATTCTTCCGGAAGATGGAGCGCGACGGACTAACCATCCATTGGCTCGATGGTCAACAGCCAACAGCCGAACTGGTGGAAGAAGTTATATTGAGGTTTGATCCAGAAACTGTTCACTAATGATTTAATGAGATCCGTATGCAACGTTCAATCGCCGTTAGTGAATTTGCGCTCATCCGCAACGCCCGTGACTTCCCGGACACGGTCGGTTCGCTGTCGGAAGCGTACGTACTGGACGAAACGTTTCAGCAATTGAAACAGGTAGCCACCCAGACCGCCGATGTGGATGCTATACTGACGTTTTTTGTGCAGAAGGGCCGCGAAGCCATCCGAGTGAAAAACTACGTAGGGCTGCTCGAACTGCCCAACGGAACGCAGGTTGACATCCTGCCCAAGGTTGCTGATCAGCCTGCCGTTGCCCGAACGGCCCTGCTCAATATGCTCCGTCATCTGCGGCATAGCCCGTTTCGGACTTTTGTGGCCCATACAGGCGCAACGTCCTTACCGTTATGGGACGTATTCAGCAACGCATTTCTGGAGGCATTGAGTCAATTGGTCAGCCAGGGTGTGCAGCGTGCCTACGTACCGGTGGAGGGTAACGAACGCTTCTGGAAAGGCAAATTTCAGGTAGCGCGGCACCTGCGCGACAATGCCCACCATGCAGAACGGCTGGCTGTTCTATACGATACCCTGACGGTCGATCATGCTCCAAATCGGGTACTTAAAACAACGCTGCTTTTTCTTCAGCGTCATGGTACAGGCATGGATAACCAGCGACGGCAACAACAGTTGCTGTGGGCGCTCGACGATGTACCCACATCGGAATCTATAGCCGATGATCTGCGACAGATTCGTGCCATAACAACCGCCCGTAGTACGTCGCATCGGCAGTTTGCCCGGTATAAACCCGCTTTACAATGGGCCGAAGCGCTGCTGCAAAGCCAGGCGTTTGGTCTGAAAACAGGGCGTACGGGTAATTTCTCGCTGCTGTTTCCGATGCAGCGCGTGTTTGAAGACTACGTAGCGCACGGGTTGCGCCAGTACTATAGCCCGGGACAGGTTCTGGTGCAGGAGTCGTCGGCGCATCTGGTCGATGAACACATCGGCTCGCCCAGATTCAGGCTGCAACCCGATATTCTGATTCGGCAACCCGGGCGGACGTTGGTGCTGGATACTAAATGGAAACGCATCGACGGGGCCGATCGGGTCGGTAACTATGGTATCGAACAGGCTGATTTATACCAACTGTATGCGTATGGCAAGAAGTACGAAGCCGATCAGCTCTTCCTGATTTACCCGGCTAATGACACCTTCAGCCGGCCGCTCGATGTGTTCGGGTATGATGAATCGACCCACCTGCACGTAATTCCTTTTGATGTTACCCGGCCGCTGCATGAGGAGATTGCGCGCCTGAGCGGCTTTTTGTCCTAATGTTCACCCACCCGAACGCTACGTATGCCCATTCTGCTTACCGCCCTGGGAATCCTCGGCCTGATTGTTCTGATTGCGGTTGTTAAGTTAGACACATTTATTTCCTTCATTCTGGTGGCACTTGCCATCGGACTGGCCTCCGGTATGGATGTGCCCACGATTGGTAAATCCATTCAGACCGGCATCGGGAGCACCTTAGGCGACCTTGTCCTGATTATCGGCTTTGGGGCCATGCTGGGCCGTATCGTAGCCGAAAGCGGGGCCGCCCGACGTATTACGAACGTATTGATCGGATGGTTTGGTGTGAAAAACATCCGTTGGGGATTGGCGCTGGCCGGCTTCATTATCGGTATTCCGCTGTTCTACAACGCCGGTTTCATCATCGTTGTACCTCTGATTTTTACCATCGCGGCTTCATCGGGGCTACCAATGCTCACGGTGGCGGTACCGATGCTGTCGGCCTTGTCGGTAGCGCACGGGTATCTGCCCCCGCACCCGTCGCCCGCAGCCATTGCCGGGCAACTAAACGCCGACATCGGCCGGACACTGACCTACGGAATTCTGGTAGCTACACCGGCTATCATCATTGCCGGCCCTATTTTTGGGAAAACCCTCGGCCGATTCAATCCGAAGCCGGACCGTGAACTGTTCAACATCCGGGACGTACCGACTACCGATCTGCCAGGTACGGGTATCAGCTTCTTTGTGGCGCTCCTGCCCGTGGTGCTGCTGACGGTGTTTGGTCCACTCAAGACGTACTTTGCGCCTGGAACGACTGCACAAGGTCTCGTTACGCTGATGGCTGAGCCGTATATTGGTATGCTGTTGTCGGTGCTGGTGGCCGTGTATGCACTAGGTATCCGGCGCGGGCAAACCATGAAAGCCGTGACCAAAGACCTGGAAGAAGCCATCAAGGCGGCCGCGCCGATTCTACTGGTTATTGCCGGGGCTGGGGCCCTGAAACAGGTATTCAACGATTCCGGTACCAGCAAATACATCGGAGAGTTGCTGCTTGGCGTCCAGATGTCGCCGTTGCTGCTGGGGTGGGGCATGGCCGCCGTTATTCGGGTTTGTGTGGGTTCTGCTACCATCGCTGGGCTGACGACCGTCGGTATCATCATGCCTCTGATTCAGGCCCAGACCGTCAATCCCGAGCTTATGGTGCTGGCCATCGGGTCGGGTAGCCTGATGCTGTCGCACATCAACGATGCCGGATTCTGGCTGTTCAAAGAGTATTTCAACCTGAGCATCAACGATACGCTCCGCACCTGGACGCTGATGGAAAGCATTGTGTCGATTGTTGGGCTGCTCGGGGTGCTGGCGCTGAGTTTATTTGTTTAATGTGTCAAGTTTGACGTGTGGGAACAAAGTTGAACCTGAAACAACCCTTGACTTATTTCTAATCATGAACCGCGTATTCCTGCTCCTCAGCGTATTTGTTGCCGCTGCTTTACTCGCCATGACAGGTGCCAAACCCATTCGGATTGTTTTTTTCGGGGACTCGATCACCCAAGCCGGTATCAAACCCGGTGGTTATATTGATCGTCTGAAACAACGGCTTCCTGCCGATCAATACGAACTGGTCGGGGCTGGTATCGGTGGTAACAAAGTCTACGATCTGTACCTACGCCTGGAAGACGACGTGCTGGCACAAAAACCCGATGTAGTTCTGGTCTACATTGGGGTGAATGACGTCTGGCACAAAAGCAGCCACGGTACCGGCACCGACCCTGACAAGTTTGTGAAGTTTTACGAAGCGATCATCAAAAAGCTGAGGGCTGCCAACACCCGCATCATCCTGTGCACCCCAGCCGTCATTGGCGAAAAGACCGACTTTACCAACGCGCAGGATGGTGATCTGAACGCGTATAGCCAGCTAATCCGTGACCTGGCTACCCGGCAGAATCTTCCCCTTTGCGATCTGCGAAAAGCGTTCCTTGAGTATAATCTCAAAAACAACCCGACCAATAAAGATCAGGGCATTTTAACGACGGACCGGGTTCATCTGAATGACACAGGAAATCAGTTCGTTGCGGATCAGATGCTGCCTTTGCTGACGGCAGCTAAATAAGGTGCTTCTTGAGGCCGAACAGGTTTAACTCTCTTTTAATAAGGCCTAAATCTCAAATTAATCCGGCGGGGTGAAGTTTGTATCGTCAACGCACCCAAACAAGTCATCTTATGAAACCCTCTCTGAATACCTTACGTAACCTAACCGTTCTTTTAGTTTTTGTTGGCGTGGTTTATTCGGTCCTGCAAGGGGTACTCGGTCAGCCCTGGCAACGCGGGGCAGTTAGCCATGTGGCGTTTGCTTACCTTGCTTTTGTCGGTGCTATCGCGTTAGCCAGCGTAGTGGCTCATTTGCTGCTGTCGCTACTTCGCGGGACGAATGTTAAAGATGACCTGATTGGCTATGAAGTTGACGATTGTGTGATTGCTTAAATTGATTCACCGTAACCTAACTGGAGCGATGCCCGGCCCGAAATGGCCGGGTTTTATTGTTTTATGAGTTTCACGACAACGTCTGCCTGGCGAACAGGACTGGTGAGCTGCCTACTGGCGCCGGTATGTATAATGTTCTCCGTGTGGATCGGTTGACCCGTTGCTACGTTAGTCCATTCGGCCCGGTATTTTCCCTGGGGCAGGTTTATAGTCAGGACATACGTTCCACGGGTGACCGGCTCCGCGTAGACGATCCAGTGAGTTGTGTTGTTGGTTAAAGCCCAGGCCAGCGCTCCCGGCGAAGCCACCAGAGCCGTCGGTTTGAGACTACTGATTGGCAGGCCGTCGAAATAATGTTTCAATCCGCCCAACTGTTTCCGCAGCGCCGGACTACCCCCGCCCGGAGCCTGGTACGTAGTGTCCTGCCCGTTTTCAGAACCTACCGAAAACGAGTAATCCAGGTGGTTGAATAAAGCTCCCCCCGCCATCAGAAACCGCCACGCCTGCCGACGATACGTAATATCCGAGCGGCCAGCAAACCCCGTTTCATTGAAACCGATGGGCTTATTCAGGGCGTAGTTGTCAGTAACGGCTTCGGGCAGAGCGTAGTGAAAAGTAAAGATGGATACGTTGGGGTTGGGGCTGACAATGGGGTAGCGGAAGTTGCTGATATTCTGCGAAATCAGGTGCTTTTTAGGTAACTGCTTTTCCTCGGCTACGATCCATCCGGCTACGCGCCGTTGCCAGTCCAGGGCGGGTTCCGACACCACTTCGAGAGTGGCGCGCCAGTCGGTTTTTCCCTTCTCGGTGGTGTGGTATTCATTGCGGGTCATTACGGTGTCCTTCAGGTCGGCCCACGGTTCATTCTGGATTTCGAAATAGAGATTATCAAAGCCGTTTAGCTCACGGACGATCTTCCGGACGTAGCGTTCCTGATACTCCAGGAGGTTTTCGTTTACGGGCGTATTGATATGGTTGGGCAGTACGTCACTTGTGTTGTTGATGTTGTTCGCGCGGTTTAAGGCGCTATAGGGCCAACCCGTGCCGTAGTAGGACGAGAACAGATTTACTTCCACAATAACCCCCTGCCGCTGGGCCTCGGTCATGAAGTCGCGCAATCGGGCAAAATAGGCTTCATCCCATTTAGCCAGGTCAAATTTATTGCCTCCCAGCGCATAACCAGGTTCATTGCTCCGTGCCCAGGGTAAAATCAGGCGTCCGGCTTCGGGGGCCAATGTGTTTTTCTGGATACCGAAGTCGCCCAGTTTTTCGATGTAGGCGCCCGTAAAAAGCCTTGTGTTGTTCAGGCCGTCGGCGGCTAGGGTGCGGAGGTACGTTTTGTAATCAAAATCCAGGTTGATGACGGCGCCGTAGTGTTCGCCCGAACCGACCAGTACCGTTGGCCGGTTCTGATACATAAAGTAGTGCGGGTTGTCGGGGTGCAGGCGGAACGTAGCGACGGGCGACTGAGCAAAAGCGGAGGTACAGAGCAGTAGGGCCAGAGCAATGCGCTTCATAAATCATAGAGGAAGGGTATGCAAAAGAAGCGATTTGCACGGACATACTGCGTACGGGATAACGCTCATTTCACTCAGAAGAATCGTAAACATCTCTGCTACAGGTCGGGCCAGATTCTCAGTTTACAGTTCGGGGTTCAAACGCATCTGGTTTGTCCGGGTTGAGAAAAACAGGCAAACCAGGTGTCAGCGTATACGTCTACCGCTTAACCATCAACTTTTATGAGAAACATTCCAAGCGTGGGAGCGCTGAGTAGTGCGCTGGGGCTGGCACGCGAAGGCTTCCCTTTCATCTACAACCGCTGCCGTCGGTTTCAGTCGGATCTGTTCGAAATCAGTGTTCCATTTCTAAAGGTAGTCTGTATCAGTGGACCAGAGGCCGCCCAGATTTTTTACGATCCCGAGCGGTTTGCGCGACGGGGGGCTATCCCCAAGCGAATACAGCGGACGTTGTTCGGCGAAAATGGCGTTCAAACGCTGGATGATGCGGCCCACCGGCGCCGGAAAGAGATGTTTATGTCGGTGATGACGCCCGAGAATAGTCAACGCCTGTCGGATCTGCTGCACGATCATTGGCGAGCCTGCATCAAAAAGTGGGAGAAGCAGGACGAAGTGGTTCTGTTTGATGAGCTACAGGCACTTCTGTGCCGGGTGGCCTGCGCCTGGGCGGGTGTACCGCTGGTCGAAAACGAAAGCCAGCGACGGGGGCACCAGCTTTGGCAACTGGTGGATGCGTTCGGGGCCGTTGGACCGAGACACCTGCGCGGGCGGTGGGCGCGCAGCCAGACCGAAGACTGGATGCGAAGCATCATCCTTGCTATTCGGGAAGGCCGGATTCAGGCACCTGAAGGCACATCGGCCTATACCATGGCGTTTTACCCCGACTTCGACGGGGCACCCATGGACGCACAGATAGCCGCTGTGGAACTGCTCAATATTGTGCGGCCCATTGTGGCTATTTCAACATACATCGTCTTTGCAGCTCTCGCCCTACACGAGCACCCCGAGTATCGGGAACGACTGCAAGCGGGCGATGAAAAAGAGCGGGAGCGGTTTACCCACGAGGTTCGGCGGTATTATCCGTTCGCCCCGTTCTTAGGAGCAAAGGTTCGGTCGGCCTTCGACTGGCGCGGGTATCATTTTCCCAAAGGAGCCATGGTCTTGATGGATGTGTACGGCACCAACCGCGACCCGGATGCCTGGAAGCGCCCAATGGAGTTCTGGCCGGATCGCTTCAAAGAGTGGGACGGCAGCGCTTATAATTTTATCCCGCAGGGCGGAGGGGATTACTATAAAAATCACCGGTGCGCGGGCGAGTGGGTAACGATCGAAACGGTAAAGATTGCGCTGGATTACCTGACGAAGCACATGCAGTACGACGTACCACCCCAGGACTTGGGTTTCAAACTATCCCGCATGCCGACCTACCCAAGAAGTGGGTTTGTTGTCAGGCAGGTAAGAGGAGTGAATGTATGACAGAGAGCGGAGCCGGTTTCAGCACCTGACTCCGCTCAGTCTTTGGTTAGGGCAAGGCGAAGGCTACGTATTGGTTGCCTTTTTTTGCGCCGAGCTTGGCACCTCCACAGGCAATCACGACGTACTGTTTGCCCCCGATCTGGTACGTAGCCGGTGTGGCAAAACCAGCCGCCGGAAGCTGAGTTTCCCAAAGCAGCTTGCCGGTTTTTCTGTCGAACGCCCGGAACTTCTCGTCTTTAGTGGCCGCTATGAAGACAAGCCCGCCCGCCGTTACAACCGGACCGCCGTAGTTTTCGGAGCCGGTATTACGTATGCCTTTCTTCGCCAGTTCGGGTTCTTCGCCGAGGGGCACTTTCCAGACATAATCGCCGGTGTTGAGGTCAATGGCATTCAGCGTGCCCCAGGGTGGGGCAATAGCCGACATACCTTTACTGTCCAGGAATTTATTGTAACCGGAAATTTTGTACGGCACGACGGGGGCCTTGCTCGTTTTGCTGTCCGATGCGGCTACTTCCTGCTTTTCATCGCCAAACAGAAAACCGACCAGCGCCCGTTTGTCGTCGGCCGATAGCTGGGTGAAGCCCGGCATCATGCCCTTGCCATTACTGATGAGTTGGGTCACGTAGGGGCGGTCGCGTCGCTGACCGATGTTGACCAGTGAGGGATACCCACTGGCCGTGTTGCCTTTGCGCTCGGTACCGTGGCAACCGGCGCAGTTCTGGGTGTAGAGCCGTTCGCCGGTGCTCAGGTGAGCGAGCTGATCCTGTTTCGGGGCTTCGTTGAGCGAAATCAGCCAGGCGGCTTCGTTGCCATTGACGTACATGATTCCATCCGGGTCGGTGGCGGCTCCTCCCCATTCGCCACCACCGTCGAGACCGGGGTAGATGATGGTTCCCTGCCGACTAAGTGGCTGGTACGTTCCGGTCCGGCTCCGTTTGAACCGGGCCAGCAGCGAATCCCGGTCGTCTGAGTAGGGATTCAGGTCGCGTTCGGTCAGATTTTGCCGCGTGAATGGAGCCGGTTTGAGCGGTAGCGGCTGTGTCGGCCAGGTTTCCTCGCCCGGGATGTCGGATTTGGGCATGGGTGTTTCCTTAATCGGGAACAGGGGCTTTCCCGTTACCCGGTCGAAGACGAACACGTGGCCCGACTTGGTGATCTGCGCGACGGCATCGATGCGACGGGGCTTGCCGTCGGGGCCTTTCTGCGTTACGGTCAGGAGGTTGGGCGGGGCCGGAAAGTCGCGGTCCCACACATCGTGGTGAACGGCCTGGAAGTGCCACAAACGCTTGCCCGTTCGGGCGTCGAGTGCCAGCAGGCAGTTGGCAAACAGGTTCTGTCCCTTGCGATTGCCACCGTAAAAGTCAAAGGCGGCTGAGCCGGTGGGTACGTAAACGATGCCCCGCTGCCGGTCGATGGCCATACCCGCCCAGTTGTTGGCGCCCCCCACGTCGGTATTCTGGTACGTTTGTTTGGGCCAGGTATCGTAACCAAATTCGCCGGGCTTCGGGATGGTATGAAACGTCCAGGCCAGTTTGCCGGTGCGGACGTTAAAGGCTTGTATGTAGCCCGGTGCTGCGTCGGCACCTTCCGACAGTCGCATGGGCATGATTATCAGATCTTCAAAAACGGTGCCGGGGGTGTTGGAGATGACAAACTTGTCTTTCGCCTGTTCACCCAGTCCCGCGTGCAGGTCGGTGCTGCCGTTGTCCCCGAAGCTCGGAATCGGTTTGCCCGTGCGGATGTCGAGGGCATAGAGTTTTGGACCGACGGTATAAAGAAGTCGCTTGTACTCACCCGATTGCCAGTACGAAACGCCCCGGCTGGTGCTGTGCCAGACTTTGAGCGGATCGCCAAACTTCCAGAGTTCCTTACCCGTAGCAGCATCGAGCGCAAAGGCTTGTACGGTGGGCGTAACGCCATACAGCACGCCGTCAACAATGATCGGATTCGTCTGAATCTGACCACTGTCGGGCGTAGCATATGTCCACGCCACTTTGAGCTGGCCGACGTTCTCGGGCGTGATCTGCGTCAGGGCGGAAAAGTGGCTGCGATCAGGACCACCGAGGTACTCAGACCAGTTCGTGTAGTCGTTAGGTTTAGTATCGGTCGGGTTCTGGCGGAGTTGCGACCAGCCAAGCGCCAGCAAGACCAATGCACTGAAGGGGAGGAGCAGTCGTTTCATAGCTAGCACGAAAAATACAAAAATAATACATGATTCGTGCAATGGTAAACAGAGGCCGCAGCACGTATTGGTGTGCGATACGCTCAGTGAATTGAGGGTAAGTATGCTGACTGCCAATTGCTCAGCGGTAGCGCTGCTCCAGCCACCCTACTGCAAAAGACACAACAGCCGGAGCCGATAACAGGACTGAGGGCGCTGACCCAATCATTCCCTGCTGGCCACCTTCGGTGAGCAGAAACTCCTCAACGATAGTGCCGAAGTAGTCGTCCGCCAATTCGTCTACTACCGGATCGGCTGTATCAAACTCCTCGATCATACGCCACTCGACATGGTTACCAAACCGAAGCGGTACCTCCATTCGGCGAATCCGTTTGTTCGGTAGCTGTGCCAGATGCTCGGCATGGTGAAGCAGACTGATGGTATCAAGCGGAGCGCCAACCATCAACACTTTGCCGTTTGCTGCAACAAGCTTGTCGAAAGGAGAGCCCGGGCCATATCCGTAGTCAAATGGGTGATCGGCAGTGAACCAGGCGGCCCGGCCACCGAGGCTCCTGGGTTCCGGCTTCTGTGAGCGCCGGGCGTTGTACGGACAAACTCGGCAAAAGCGCCGTGGTCCCGGCTGGCTCTGGATGCGGCTGGGTCAAAGGGGGGAATGTCGGCTTTCAGGGCCTCAGGTACGTGTCCGGTTTCATCGATGGCATCCTCGTATTGTTGTTCCCAGTTTACGTAGCAAAGAAGCGTACCCTCAGGGCCTAAAACGTCTAACAAGGCTTCGATAAGGGTATCTGGCCCGCCTAACATTGGACCTGCCGAACGCAATGCCGCATGGACCATAACGGCGTCGCCGGATTGCAGGCCCAATGCCTGGAGGTGTTTGGAGAGCAGACGGAGGGTCCAGTATGGACTATCTCCAACGATCAGCATTGTCTGTTTAGTTAGTTTGTAGACATTCGTAAAGATACAATGCGTTGGTATTGATTGTCGGGCTTATCAGCAACTCCCCGAGCCCGGTCGGAAATGGCCATGGTGTGACAGGGCTGTGAAGGAGGATATGAATCGGATAAATTGATATATTCACCAGCACATAAGCTGAAACCAGGGTCGTAGTTTATTGCTAACCAGATCTGATAGATATGGATGAACTAGTCGCATTTTTAGGCGAGAATGGCTTCACGACCGATCAGCAGGAGGCTATTGGGCGTCAGTTTCATCGGCGCGAGCTGAAAAAAGGCGACCTCTTTTTGCAGGAAGGGCAGATTAGTCAGCAGTTGGGCTTTGTCGAAAAGGGACTGTTTCACTATTTCTGCAATCGTAACGGCGATGAAATCACCAGCTACACGGCCGGCCCCGGTGACTTTCTGGTATCGCTGAGCAGCTTTCTGCGGCAGCGACCCGCCCGCGAAACCATCCGTGCCCTTACTGACAGCGTTGTCTGGGCCATTCACAAACGCGGGTTTGACCAGTTACGCCGTGATGCTCCGCCGTTCGAAGCGTTCTACGTTGGGGTGCTGGAAGAGCAGATTGTCTGCATTGAGGACAGCCGATTCAACCTGCTTACTCTTACTGCTGAAGAACGCTATCAGAAACTGCTCGAAGAAGAACCCAATTTGTTGCAGGAGGTGCCGCTTCAATACTTAGCGTCTATTCTGGGCGTAACGCCCCGCCATCTGAGCCGTATCCGCGGCCACATTCGCTAACCAGACGAATTGGACATTTGTCCAGTAAATTGGCCGAGGGCTCGGCCACCTTTGTATCGTCAATCACAAACAAAAAGACGATATGAAGAAGATAATCCTGGCTGGCCTGCTGCTCTTGTCAGGCGCCACCTTCGCCCAGCGCTTCCCGCGCAACGAGGTTAGCATCAATGCTTTTCGCAATCCCTCCATCGGCCTGGAATACCGCCGGAACCACGTTTCCGTGCACGGTGGCTACTACCCAACCATTGTTTCCCAGAACGCCGAAGGAGCGAGCGTCACAACATCGTTCATCCGGGCAGGCCTTACGTACTGGTTTCTTCCAGTGGGCCGGAAGCCCAATCCCTCCTCGTTCTACGCATCGGTCTCCTACGTACGTGGCCTCGACCGCGACTACGAGAATAAGAACGGTGTCATCGGCGAAGCAGGCTTTCGCTGGATGGTCTGGAAAGGCCTGAATCTGCGCATCGGCGCGGCCGTACTGGCGGCCCCCGGACAAGACATAAAACTCAACCCGACCCCGGGTATCAGCTATTCATTCACCTGGTAGTGCGGTATGCGGTTTTCGGTATACAGTTTTTGGTAGGTACAAGCCAGAATAAGGATCGAGTCAATGGCCTACCACTACCGTAAACCGTATATCGAAAACTAAGAACCGTAAACCAGAAACTAAAAACAGTCATGAAAACCTCAGCAATGCCCTCAAATCGCCTGATTGGCACCTTGCTTATTGTCGGTGCTATCCTGGTACTTATCCCTTACACAACATTGACCGTGATATTTGAATATCCCGACATTCTGCGGGAGTCGCCGGGCGTCGTACTGACCCGGTTTCACGAAGGCGGTCCGCTGCTGATCGCCGTCTGGTGGGCCTTTGCCATTACGGGGCTACCCCTGCTTCAGGCCTACGTACTAATCGGACAGCGCTTTGACACTTCGCTGCCGTTCATCCGGTGGGCTACAACGCTGGGCGTGGTGTCGGGGCTGGTGCAGATCATTGGCTTACTACGCTGGACGTTCGTTGTGCCGGTGCTGGCCGATAACTACGTCCATGCTACCGATCCCGCCATTCGGGCGGCCAGTGTGGTTGTATTTCAGGCGATTCATCAGTATGGCGGAGTGGTGCTGGGCGAACACCTGGGTCAACTTTTAACCATTGCCTGGACGGTCATGATGGCGTCGGCGTTTGCTAAGCTGGGGGTGGTTCCCAAGTGGGTGAGCTGGTTAGGCTACGTAGCATCGGGCATCTATCTGCTTGCGCAGGGAGAGTTGTTTGCAACGGTTATACCCAGCTTCCCGGTCTGGGACCTGGCTGGTTTGCTGGGCAGTACGCTGTGGCTGGTCTGGCTTATTATCGTAGGGTTCCGGTTTTTGCGGTTCGCTGTGATCGAAGAAGTGGTAGTACCAGCCTAAATCTGCCTACCTTTACGCTCAGTTTACGAATAACAAACAACCTGACATGAGCGTAATTAAAGCCTTCCTGTTTGATCTCGACGGCGTTATTGTAGATACGGCTATATATCACTATCAAGCCTGGAAACGACTGGCGAACGAACTGGGTTTCGACATCTCGGAGGAGTTCAATGAGCGGCTGAAAGGTGTTAGCCGGATGGAGTCGCTGAATCTTATTCTGGAACATGGCGGCCTGACACTGCCGGATGAAACCCGCGCCGAACTGGCTGCTCAAAAGAATGAGTGGTATCTGGAACTGGTCAGCCGAATGACGCCTGATGACATCCTGCCGGGTGTACCGCAGTTCTTTGCGCAGGTGCGGAAAGCCGGTTTGCTGACGGCGCTGGGTTCGGTCAGCAAGAATGCGCCCCTCATCATTGAACGCATTGGTATGGCACAGGTTTTTGACGCGATTATCGACGGCAATAAAATCACGCGGGGCAAACCTGATCCGGAGGTGTTTTTGAAAGGCGCTGACGAACTGGAGGTAAATCCAGCCGAATGTGTTGTGTTCGAAGATGCCGTTGCGGGGGTAGAAGCCGGGAAGCGGGGCGGAATGTTCGTAGTTGGCATTGGTTCGCCCGGTGTACTGACCCTGGCCGATATGGTCGCGCCATCGCTGCAGGAACTGACCGTGGAACAGGTGCTGGACAAAGCAAAATAGGGCGGTTTGTACGTTGGTTTGGGGTGTAAACCGGTTTGTTTAATTGCACATGGCCCGCGCTTCGTCTTACGGAGCGCGGGCCGTGTGTTTTAGGGCGTACAGGTCCGTAGAGAGCAGCTTAAAAGCTCAGCCAGCCTGACACCTTGATCGAGAAGGGCGTTACCGGTACCCCAGAAATGCTGGAATTGTCGCGGTAGGTAAGCCGGTGCAGTGCATCAATTCGCAGTACTTTAAAGATGTTGTCGATGCCGTAGCCCACTTCTACGTACGGTGTGTTGCCCAGTGCCCGGAATCCCTGAACCGGGTGTCCTTGTTCATCTGTTGAAGGAATGGTATTGAGGTTAGCCTGCGATACGCTCCCCGTCAGCACTTTGGCCGTTATAAGTTCGCGCCATTTCAGTCGTCGGAGCAGCGGAATCCGGTTGAACAGCAGTCCACTAAAGTTGTGCTCAAATTGCAACTCCGCGTACCGGTCAGCCACAAATTCAAAGTAATTCATCAGATTGAAGGCGTTGCCAACGTAGAACAGCGATTCGTTACCCAGCGGAGTATACAGCAAAGGGTAGGGGAGAGTCGCTGGAATGATACCGGCACCAACTGTATAATACGTCCGGCCCAGCACACCCATCCGGAACGAATGCTTCATGGTCATAGCAACGCGGTGGTACGCAAAATCGCCCCCCAGCACATCGCGTAAACCGGCTGTGTAGCGTAGTGTCAGAATTGGTTTGCGGGTTGCCCCGGCACTGATACGTACATTGTCATTCTGAAGCATCACCTCGTCGGGGGCGAAGCGGGTTTCCCAGATGAATTCGGTGGTTCGGTAGCTATTTCGGATGCGCTGGTCATCGTCGCCGGCCTGCGGACGGAACGCAAAGGCAAACAGCGGATCGAACGTTCGATTACGGAGCGCAAATGTTTGCGTAAAACCCCGCCCGACCTCGCGCCGGAAGTAGGCCAGGTTATCCTCCTGAAAATACGGCCGACGGATGGTTCCGAAGCGGGAATACGCATAGAAGAACGAGTTGCCGCCGATGTTATCGGCCGACACCCCGACGCGCTCCAGGTCGTAGCTCCGACGAACGCCCAGTACGGTCCACGGCTTACGGTTGAGAATGTATTCGATGGTGCCACTGTATTTCCAGGTCCTGTCGGTGGTGCCGTAGGCCACATAGCCGCTGAGCAGCCATTTGCGACTGAAACCGGTGTTGGTTCGCAAACCCAGCCGAATACGGTGCCCTTCAACGGTGTTGTTGGCGTAGGTGTACAGCAGCGGACCTACATCGACGTTCAGTTTGCCGAGCGACTGGTAGCCAATTACGCCCAGCCGGATGGCATCGCCCGCTACTTTCACTAATGGAACATTCCGGACCGAATCGACAACCCGCATGGCCCGCCACTCTTCCGGCGACAGCGAATCCGGTCGGGCGCTGCTCCAGAACGAAGGGTCTTTTACCTTGTAATCATCAGACAGTTCGAGAGATGGGTCGTAAAACGTCACTTCGCGGGGCTGGCCTTCCACAATGTTGCGGGCGGCTGAGAAGAACCGGACCAGCCCCCCCGGTGAGCGGGGCGTTGGCTCGTCGGTATCGATCATAACGTGTGTCTGCGTCGGCAATCGGGCTCCCGATGCTAGTGTCGTCCATTCCTGCTCAATACGAATCTCATCTACAAAATTGATATTCGCCCGCTTGCCCACACTGACCTCAAGCTGAGCCAGGGCGAACTGGGTAGTGTCGATCCAGACCGATCCGGCAAAAGCAAGATCACTGGCGCGTTTTGGCTCAAACTCCACTTCGTAGCAGATAGCGTCGCCAATGGATACGGTGTCTTTTAGCCGGAAGGTGTACACGGTTTCCCACTGAGCGCCCACCGGCGAGGGGATGTCTTTGCGAAGTACGTTCAGGTAATTGCGGTAGAAGTTGTACTGCTGAAACGACGCTCCCGTCAACTGGGCAACCAGGCTGCCGTCGGTTACGCCGACTCCCCGCACCTGCGACTTCAGGACCCGTTCCTTGAACTTCTCGGGATTACTGCGGGCATACAGTTCAGAAAAGGTTTCGGAAATGAATACGGGTACGGCCGGATCGCCATTTTCGTCGGTCACGGCCGGAAGTTTACCCAGCAGCCGACCCACCGGGCCGGGTCCTTTGCCGTTTTTCCGTTTGCGGCTGAAATTGTTGACGTACGCTTCAATTTTGGTGTAGTTTTCGTACTGGTACCCACTGAGTCTGGCCGGGTCAAAGCGGTCGCGCCGACGAACAACCTCCCGGATGACGCGATAGGCCGGATCGCCCCCCTTGGCATATACTTTGACTTCCTGCAGCTTGGTGGCCGCTGCCGGGAGCTGTACGTCAATCGTTTGTGACTCGATGGGTAAGATTCGATACGTCCGGTTCTGGTAGCCCAGACTCGAAACCAGCAATGAATCACCGGTCTGTGTCGTGCGGAGAACGTACTTGCCCTCGGCGTCTGAAACCGTACCTTTTGAAAGCCCCTTGATGGCGACATTGGCAAATGGAATGCCTTCCCCAGTGGCCGCATCCGTAATGCGTCCGGAGATGACAAACGTCGATTGGGCCATGACGGACTGTACTACACACGCCCAGCAAAGCAGTGTAGTTATCAGAACCGTCCAAATACGTATATACATGTCATAGGTTGTATTCAGTTAACGAACTCTACTGTAACCGTAAAGTAGTCAACAAAGTTTACCAAGCCAACAGCAACGCGATGAAAGCAGGGTCTGTGTCTACCAAACCTGCTGAGCGTGAGTTAAAATTGATTATTCGGGCTGGATCGATAAAGCTATTTGGAGGTTAAGCGTTCATATCGACCGGCGAAGCATTGGTTTTAAAGGGGTCAGGCGTCAGTCAGTGCAGACGTTAATCTGCCGGACCTGAGTAGATAGACCGTTTCCCGCATCAAACGGTTGCACGGCATCTGAAACAGCCGCGCCCGGCCGAAAAAGTCAGCCGGGCGCGGTTCAGGTTGTACGAGGTTGCTGCCGGTTAGCTCAGCAGGAAATTAGTAGCCTGTTTGAGCGTACGTTCGTTCCCGGTTTCGGGGTCGTTGTAACTGCGCTCCCCAACCTCAATGTCGAGGGTTTTGTGAAGCAATTGTTTGGTATCCAGTTCGGCACCCTCCTTCACATCAATACCTGCGGTTTTAAACAGGTTAACAATGGCAGGCATCCCGGCTGGCGATTGATAGAATCGCTGCGATACGTATCCCTCTTCGTTTTCGAAGCGGCAGGTAAAGAACGGAATGCCTTTGTATTCGCTCGTTCCTTCGTCGATGCGGGTAATCTCGACCGTGTGATGACCGTCCGTAAGCAGCGGTTTGTCCTGGTCTTTTTCTACGGCAATTTTCATAGTATCGTTGAGTTGGTCCCCAAAATGGTTCAATGCAACAACCCATTGTCATGCGGTAATGTTTTGCCGAAATCAGCAACGAGCCAAAACGGCCCGGCGTTACAACGATCCTCGCCGAATCAACTGGAACGGGTTCTTGACCTTCCCGGATTTGCGCTCCAGCATCAGGCGGGCGGCCGTCTGGCCCATCTGTTCATGATCGGTCGAAACAACCGTGATGCCATCGGCCAGGACTTCTTTTAAAGGAGTTTCGTTGAACGACAGGATACCGACATCGCGGCCCAGTTGCAGGTTGTGGTAACGGGCCTGCCGCACCAGTTGAGCCAGATCCGAATCTTCAAGCACGATGTAGGCCGTACCAGGTTCGATGGTATGTCCCTGCGTTGTGCCCAGGATCGTAAACTCTTTCCGGTAGTGAACCCCGTAGTTCTGAAATCCCTGAATCAATTCCCGGGGATACTGCACATCCTTGGGAAAGATTAATGTCAGTTTCCGGTATTTTTCGAGCAGGTCAGCACCCGACTCCAGCGCAGCATACAGATCCGAACTGAACTGCTGAAACACGGCAATGTGGTTTCCCCTGAGGTCGGGCAGGTCTTTGTCCAGCAGTACCAGTTCGTTGGATGGGATTTCGGCGAGCAGATTCAGTACGTTTACCTCCCGGGCCGTGGCGGCATCGGTGGCGGTCTGGTCGTAGAAATGCGGCATAACCACGTAGTAGTGATACTGGCCGAGGTTTTCGCGCAGGAGCTGGGCAAATCGGGCGGCATCGTGATGATGCAGGCGCAGATCGATGATTGCCTTGTCGCCGAAAGTATTCAGCAGGGAGTAGTAGATGATCTTTTTATAAGCGCTGAGTTTATTCATCAGCAGCAGTACCCGGAGCTGGCCCGGACCCTCCCGGCGAATAAAATAACCTTTTCCACGAACGGATTGAATTACACCTTCTTTTTTCAGAACATTGTAGGCCTTCTCGACGGTATCCCGGGCCAGATAATACTCTTCGCTGAGTTCATTAATAGAGGGTAGCTGTTCGTCGCGATGCAGCGCACCGATTTCAATGCCGTGAAGAATTGAATCGACGATCTGTCGGTACTTTGGCGTACTCGAGTTTTCGTTGATACTGAAGTTCATGGAGCCGATTGAGGTTTGGGCCTTGTAATTTACAAGATTATAGCAGAATAACTCTACTCAAAAACGTACTTAATAAAGCCGAATTAACCTGGTGTCAGGTAAGCGCAGGACACGAATATCAGTCAGCGTAACAAGTTTTGTCCAATAACCACGTAGGCGAGCTACTTACAACTCTTTATGCAAACCCTCAACCGTCTAAGTGCCGATCCGGCCTCTTTTCAACATGTCAGTTACCTGTGGGACGAAACCCAGGCTGCTTCAATGGCTCACGATGAGATAGCTCTGCTTATCTATCGTTCAAACCTGCTTGGCCGTGATCTGCGGATCACAAACTACGGGGGTGGAAACACCAGTGTTAAAACTTCGGAAATTGATCCGTTAACGGGTGAGCCGGTTGACGTGATGTGGGTCAAAGGGTCCGGGGGCGACATCGGGACGCTGACCCGCAAAGGACTGGCAGGTTTGTATATGAACCGCCTGCATGCGATGAAAAATCGCTACCGAGGTCTGGCTTTTGAAGATGAAATCGTGGGGTTGTATGGCTATTGCCTCTACGATCTGGCATCGGCGGCTCCGTCAATCGATACGCCCCTCCACGCGTTTGTGCCCTATAAACACGTCGACCATCTGCATCCCGATGCGATCATCGCCATTGCCGCCAGCAAGGATGGTGAGCGCCTGACTGAAGAAATTTTTGACGGAAAATTTGCGTGGGTACCCTGGCAGCGGCCCGGTTTTGACCTTGGTCTGAAACTGGAGCAGGCCATTGAGAACAATCCGGGCATCGAAGGCATCATGCTGGGTGGCCACGGCTTCTTTACCTGGGGCGATACGGCTTATGAATCGTACCTCAATAGCCTGACATTCATTGAAAAGGCGGCCGTCTATCTGGACGAGAACTACGGCAAACGGCGACCGGTGTTCGGTGGTGTTCGAATGGAGTCGGCTACCAATCCCCAGGAACAGGCCACTACGCTGCTGCCGTACCTGCGCGGGCGGGCGTCGCAGTTCCGGCCCATGATCGGTCATTTTACCAATAGCCCGGCGGTGCTGGAGTTCGTCAATTCCAATGAGCTGTCGAAATTGGCCCCGATGGGAACGAGCTGCCCCGACCATTTCCTGCGCACGAAAATCCGGCCGCTGGTGCTGGACGAAAAGGTTGTAGCCGGACGGTCGGCCGAGGAACTGAAAACGTACCTGGACGAGCAGTTTGAACAGTACCGGGCCGATTATGCCGCTTATTACGAGCGTTGCAAACACGAGGACAGCCCGGCCATGCGCGACCCAAACCCGGTGATTGTGCTGTTGCCCGGCGTGGGAATGTTCTCGTTCGCTAAAGACAAGTCGACGGCCCGCATCGCGGCTGAGTTCTACCAGAACGCGATCAACGTCATGAAGGGGGCCGAAGCCGTTTCGGACTACGTATCGCTGCCGGAGCAGGAAGCGTTCGACATTGAGTACTGGCTGCTCGAAGAGGCCAAACTGCAACGGATGCCGAAGCCGAAGTCGCTGAGCGGTAAGATCGCCTACGTGACGGGGGGCACGGGTGGAATCGGCAGGGCTATTGCCGAAGTGCTGCTTCAGAACGGGGCCTGTGTGATGCTGGCCGACCGCGACCTGCTCGACGAAACCCAGACGGAGTTTGGTAAGGTGTACGGCAAGGATAACGTGCGTTCGGTCAAGCTGGACGTAACCGATGCCAACGCCATTGCCCGTTCGCTGGACGAAACGATACTGGCCTTTGGCGGGGTCGATATCATTGTGAACTGCGCCGGTATTTCGATCTCCAAGCCGCTGGCCGAAACGACCATTGAGGATTATGATCGCCTGCAGGACATTCTGGTGAAAGGCCAGTTCCTGGTGTCGCAGCGGGCGGTTGAGGTGCTGCGGAAGCAGGAGCGCGGTGGCGACATTGTCAATATTGTGTCGAAGAATGCGCTGTTTGCCGGACCGAACAACGTTGGGTACGGGACAGCTAAAGCGGCCCAACTACACATGTCCAGGCTGATGGCGGCCGAGCTGGGTGGCGAAAAAATCCGCGTCAACGTCGTGAATCCGGATGCCGTCCTGCGCAACAGCAAAATCTGGGCGGGCGACTGGGCACAGGGCCGCGCTAAAGCCTATGGTATCTCCGTTGACGAACTGCCCGCCCACTACGCCAAGCGGACGATTCTGAACGAAGAAATTCTGCCTGAAGACATCGCTAAAGCCGTACTCGTGTTTGTGGATGGCTCGCTGGCCAAGAGTACCGGCAACGTCCTGAACGTTGATGGGGGCGTGGCCGCAGCGTTTGTCCGATAATGCCAAAATTCCTGAACCCATGACCTTTTCCGATCAAATCAACGAATACAACCAAACCCTCGTCGGTGACCATAACTTTCGTTGGGGATACCTCGGCGAGCAGCTTAGCCGGTCGGGTCACGACGTCGAAACACTGCTGCAGCAACTGGCGGCTTTTCAGGTGGCTATCCCAAGTTGGGCGCTCGGTACGGGCGGAACCCGATTCGGCCGTTTTCCGGCCGGTGGTGAACCGCGTTCGCTGGAGGAAAAAATTGAGGACGTTGGCATTATTCACGCCCTGAACCGTTCGTCGGGGGCTATTTCCCTGCACATTCCCTGGGACATTCCCCACGATTACGCGGCTATCCGACAACTGCTGCAAGCCAACGACCTGATCATTGATTCGGTTAATTCCAATACGTTCCAGGATCAGTCGGGGCAGCCGCTATCGTACAAATTTGGGTCGCTGTGCCACACTGACGCTGACGTGCGCCAACAGGCTGTCGAACATAACATTCAGGTGGCTGAGTACGGTCAGAAACTGGGCGATGAGTGCAAAACCCTGACGGTTTGGCTATCCGACGGCTCCGATTTTCCGGGGCAGCACCATTTTCGCCGGGCGTACCAACGGACGCTTGAGTCACTCCAGACTATCTACAATGCCCTGCCGCCGGACTGGACGATGTTGATCGAGTACAAGCCGTACGAACCGCATTTTTACTCCATGCTGATTCCGGACTGGGGAACGTCGCTGCGGTTGTCGGAGGGCTGTGGCGCCCGGGCGCAGGTACTTGTCGATCTGGGGCATCATTTGCCGAATACCAACATTGAGCAGATTGTGGCTCGGCTGCTGCACTTTGGTCGGCTCGGCGGCTTCCACTTCAACGGCTCCATGTATGGCGACGACGACCTGACGACGGGTAGTATCAAGCCGTTCCAACTGTTCCTGATTTTCTGCGAACTGGTGCAGGCGGCTCAGGATGCAGTGGTCCGGAATCCGCCCGTTGCCTACATGATCGACGCCAGTCATAACCTCAAAGACCCGATTGAAGACCTGCTGCAATCAGTGCAGAACATCCTGACGGCCTACGCCAAAGCCTTACTGGTGGACACGGACGCGCTGTTCGATGCCCAGGAGGCTAACGATGCCGTTCGGGCTGAGGAGGTACTGCGCGATGCCTTCATGACGGACGTACGGGCGTTGGTTGCCGAAGCCATTCGCCGGCAGGGGGGCGCTCTCGACCCTATAGGTCTGTACCGGCACCTCAGCATTCGCCAGCAACGCATCGACACCCGCGGCAAGCTGGCTGTCGCTACGGGTTTGTAATGATTTTGGTCAGATAGACTCGGTCAGACCTACTAAACCCTAAAGCCCTTAACAAGCCCTGAAGCCTCTATGCAACTGACCGCCGTTTTCGACATTGGCCGCACCAACAAAAAATTGCTGCTCTTCGACGAACAGTACCGCGTTGTTGAGGAGATCAGCGAAACCTTACCTGAAACGACCGACGAAGACGGCTTTCCCTGCGACGATCTGCCGCTGCTAACCCGCTGGGTACGCGATCACTGGCAACAACTCCGTCGCCGGATTGAGCAAAGCAGCGATTCGGTTCAGTTGCGGGCGGTCAATGTAGCCGCTTACGGGGCTACCCTGGTACATATTGACGAAACAGGGCAGCCAGTGGCCCCCGTGTACTCGTACCTGAAGCCATTCCCTCCTGAACTAACCGAGCATTTCTATACTACCTACGGTGAAGCAATGACGCTGGCGCGGCAAACAGCTTCGCCCCCGATGGGAATGCTTAATTCGGGACTGCATCTGTACTGGCTCAAACACGTCCGCCCCGAGGTGTGGGCGCGGGTTCGGTG
Organism: Fibrisoma limi BUZ 3; assembly: GCF_000296815.2. Classification (GTDB taxonomy): domain Bacteria; phylum Bacteroidota; class Bacteroidia; order Cytophagales; family Spirosomataceae; genus Fibrisoma; species Fibrisoma limi. The sequence goes on along the minus strand of NZ_CAIT01000007.1, from coordinate 313,694 downwards.
GTCGTTGCATCTGCCGCAGTACATTTCTTTTCTGATCACCGGCCAACCGACCAGCGATTATACGTCCATTGGCTGCCACACGGCTCTGTGGGACTTTGAACAGCACCGCTACCACGATTGGGTGCTGCGCGAAGGGCTCCATACGAAGCTGGCACCCATTGTTGGGCAACCGATTGTACAATACGCAGATGGTGTACCACTTGGGGGTGGGCTGCACGATAGTTCGTCAGTAATTATGGCGTACCTGAGCCGCTGCCAGGGTGAGTTTATGGTACTGTCGACGGGTACGTGGTGCATCACGCTCAATCCGTTCAATACCCAGCCGCTGACCGACGAGCAACTGCACCGCGACTGCCTCTCGTACCTGACCGTCGGCGGGGCCTTCATCAAGGCATCGCGGTTGTTTATGGGTCGGGAGCATGACTACCAGGTGGCCCGCATCGCGGAGCACTTCAACCTGACGCCGGATTTTTCGCGGCAGGTACCGTACCGGGCCGACCTGGTCGAACGGCTGCGGCAATCCGACCAGAACCGACTCCAGCCCGCCTGTATGGCCGGGACCGGCCCTTTCCCCAACCAGCCGCCCGGCGACTGGGACGTATCGGCGTTTGCATCGGCGGAGGAAGCCTACACGCGGCTGATGATCGATCTGGTCGAACTCCTGACTATTTCAATCAAGTTGATTGACCAGAACACGCCGACAATCTACGTAGATGGCGGCTTCGCCCGCAGCCAGCTTTTTATGCAGTTGCTGGCCAATCGGTTCCCCGAGAAAGCGGTGTACACCTCCTTACTCCCGCAGGCAACCGCCATTGGCGCAGCGCTGTACATTCGTCAGGACGACGAGCCCGTAGCAGGCTGGACGTTCGAGCGGGTGCTGCCTACTCAGGAGGCTTCGCTACCAACCGCGACGCAGCGGTCGTAGGCTTGATCTACGAGACACCGCTAATCTGGTAGAAATACGACGGCCCTATACCGTGGTGATCGTTACGGTAGCCGGCCCATCCCTTCAAACGCAGGCCATCACACCAGCAACGGTTTGCCAGGGGGGGACGCTGACAGTGCCCTTCGCCACGACAGGTAGCTTTGGCGGCAACAACACCTTTACGGTTGAGTTGTCTGATCCAGCCGGAAATTTTGTCAATCCGTTCATGATAGGCAGCGGTACCGCCAGCCCGATTCTGGCCACCATCCCGGCCGGAACCGTTCCCTCGACGAGCTACCGGGTGCGGGTGTTGAGCAGCAACCCGCTGGCCGAAGGCGAAGTCAGTCCGACGATCGTAACGGTAACGCCCCCGCCTTCGGTGACCGCCAGCAGCAACAGCCCCAACGGGGAAACAGCGCTGGGTGACACCCTGAGGCTTTTTGCAACAGCCAGTTCGGTGGGAGGCACCTCCTACGCCTGGAGCGGGCCCAACGGCTTTACCAGTAACCAGCAGAACCCCGTTATACCCAGCAGTACAACGGCGCACAATGGTACGTACACGGTGACGCTGACGGCACCCGGTGGCTGTACGGCTACCGCTCAGACGAGCGTGACGTTGGGGGCCGATACCAACCAGGTACAGCGTACGATCCGGATAAAAGCGGTGGACAGCACCCCTACGGAGACGGACTTGTTGCCGCGGATGAATGGGGGCTTTGGCACACTGAATTTATCCGTAGAAGAACTCGACGGGTTAGACCTGACGGGCTACAGCTACCTTTGGACAGAACCCACCGGAACGCCGGCCGCAAGCACCAGTGCCACCACTACGCCAACGCTGACGGCGGGACGTATTGGAGAATATAAAGTAACGCTGACCAAGGGACGGTCCGACGGGTCGGTCGATACGCTTGTGGCCTACACCACCCTGCGCGCTAAACCCTGTCGTCAGGTAGCTCATACCTACCAGTGTGGTAACGGTCCCGCTGCTCCCATCATCGATGAGGGTAGTCTAGGGCTGAGCAACCTGGCACCCGGTGACACCATCCGTACCGGTGACTTCGACGTGATTGTAACCGAGGTACAGAGCGGTGGTAACGGTATCTGGACCGGTATCGGCTATACAGAGATACCGTATCTGAAGGGGCAGCGTATAGCCGTCGAGTTCACCGGAGCCAGTGTCAATGAGTGTTATGAATTTACGGGGCAGTCGGGTAAAATACAATCAGCCTATGATCCGAGTTGGGGCGGGATTACGGACATCGATGCGGCAATCGCACAAATTCAGGATAAGGCTACTCACCTGATCGGTTTATATGCAGTCTATACCGGAACAGTTGGCCAGAAAGATACCATCCGTACGGTTAATGCTGAACTGTGTGCTGCTATTGCGTCGAATACTCAACTTAGCCCAACGGAGAAGGATAGACTCCTGGCCAAGTGTCAGGCGTATCAGGCGAATGCCGAAACGTTTCTGGCTTGTTCAACTACCGCTTCCGGCGGTCGGCTTTCGGCGCGGGTAGCTGCGGGTACTTGTTCAATTACCGCTGAGCAATTGGCCAGCCAACTCGATAGCCTGCAACAGGCGGCCAACACCAATGCTACCACAACGAGCCCCAAACCGAAGCCGAATGCTTATGTGTCTGCTGAGAACCTGCTACTCAAATCCATGACCTTTCTGGCGGTGGGTACCAAATCGGTAGTGCTCTTACCTGTAAACACCAAACTCGACATCCGCCTTGTCGATCAGGATGTATTCAGCAGAAACCCGGACCGGATCTTCTCTTTCCAGGTAGCTGCCAAAAAATACTACGGTGATCCCATTAAAAGTGGTTTAGCTACGACGCGGTACATTGCTGAGGGGGATAATAGTCTGTATAAGCTAACGCCCGTTACAGCCGCTTTACCCGAAGTGTTCACGACGACCAGATCAACCCCCAGGGAGGTTGCAGGGTAACGGTTTTCAAGACCAAACTAACGGCCGATGGTGAGATTGATGGGCCAAAGGAGTCGGTTTGGGAGGGCAAGGGTGACTGTGGCCAGACCGATAAGTTTCTGGCCCGTTACGGCGAAGGGCTCAAGGGCGTGCTGGCGGCTAATGGACAGCAGGCTGACATATACCTGTACAACTGCGATAAAACGGACCGGTACGTTCATGTTACGGCGACCAGCAGCCAGACCTTGACCGGTTCGGCGCTGAGCACCCGGGTGGGTTCGGCAAATGTGCTGGTACGGGCTTGTTGGAATAGCTCGATGGAAGCCTGGCAATCGGTAAAGACGGATTTCCGAGTGGCTCCGATCGTCAACGATGATTTGGCCGCCAAGGGGGTAAGCGCTGGCATGGTTAACGATGCCTTTGAGCGTAAAGCCAACCAGTTGCTGCGGCAGCGCAGCAAGGAGAACTCCCCCGACGAGGGTAGCAATACCGATTATAACAGCGAACTGAGCAGTACGCAGGAAGGAAAGTTTCAGTATAAAGATGCCAACCTGTTTGCCTTCATCGTGGGACTAAAAGACCTGAGCGGCAAGCTGATCGAGCTGGCGAAAGTGCCTGCACCGATGTGGAATCCGGCCAACGCGGATTTTCAGAAATCGGTGGTAAATGTACCGGCCGTGCTGGCAGGTGGTATGGATCAAACATTGGAAGAACTGACCGATGGGCTACAGTTTGTGAACTTGGCTTTAGACATTGCTGCTGAGCCAGCGAAAGCTAAACAGATTTGGGATGGCATCAGAAGTATTCGGCCTTCACTGGTGGCTAACATCATTAAAGAACATGCGGCTATTTATGCCCAACCTTCCCCAAGTGTAAAGCCCTATTATCAGGCCGGGCGTGACGGAGTGACCATCGCCACCATGTGGAAGGGGCTAGTCTCGCTGGTAGGTAAAGCGGCAACGGGAGTCACTGAAGCCGGGGTAACGGTTGCTGCTTTACTAGCTGGCGGCTCAGATGAGTTGGTCGCAATGCTACTGCGACTACAAAAGAAGTTTAAAGCTTTGAATAGAGGGGGGCTATTCGATCAGTTCAAAAAAGATTTTGAAAGCAAGCCTGATTTGGTTCAACAGTTTGATACAGAGATATTGGACATTAGGGCGTATGATGCATTAGCAACCAGTAGCTACCGCACAAGGGCAACTTACCTGCAATTTTTCGGTAACCAAACGGTTCGGGACAATCTAAAGCGAGTTAAAAGTGATGAACGAATTGATTTCAAAAACCTGACTTTTGAACACGTAACAGCGATTTATCACTATACGACTCCAGCATTTAGAGAACTGAATGCTGCTATTCGAAATCCCGCCATAATGACTGATTACCTACGTTCGTTTCAAACCGTTCTAAATGAAGCTGTTAATAAACTGCCGAAGCGTATTGGTACGACATTTCGTGGTACATCGCTACCAGAAGAGGTAATCAAACAATACGAAGATGCATTTAAAAGCGGTACCCTCAACATTGAAAAGGCATTTACTTCTACCAGCGTAGACCTGAGAGTTGCTCAGCAGTTTGCTGATCGAGCGGTAAAAGAGGGTGAGACACGTGTTATATTTCGAATAAATGGGCGAACGGGTGTTGATATAAACAGAATGTCAGCCGCTGACAAATTTCAGGAGGCAGAAGTGCTTTTCAAAAGTAATTCACAATTTAAAGTGACTGACTTCCGAACCGATACCGATACAGTTGGAAAGTTATATATTATTGAACTAACTGAATGAACCATGAGCGTGAACTACGAGCAAAAACCGAACGAGGATTTTGGCAGCTATATGAGGAGAATTTTGAAAGAAGCTCGGGATGATTATAACCAGATGTCCCCCGAAGACCAGCAGCTTTTAGATGAAGCGGCTAGGAGACTTGGTGAACGCGTGCATTCCGAAATTATGGCATCGTTTTCCAACGTACCGGATGATACCACTGTTGAGCAAGCCCAACAGGATGTTTCAGAGACCTCTGAAATTCAGTCGGCAGACCATCCGCCTGATGTAGACTCTGACAATTGATATAATAATATTTGAAAAGTTAGAAGCCTCAGAAGAATTTCGCGACCCTATGAAACGCCTATCCCGCAAAGCTAAAATTGACCAATCTTACTGTCAATCTTGAAGATGCAACGATTAAAAACTGGTTGAACATACATAAGTAGGCGCGCGAGGATTATGCGTACTTAAAATCCTAGAATACCACTGATTTTGACGACAAAATGAAAGCCACTGCCAAACAAATACGTGACCAAAGCGAGCAGATTGCTGAACGTGTCGCAGATAATTATTTGAAGTTCAGCTTCGGGCCACGAAGGTACCTACTCTTGATTTGGGTGGCGTGGGTGACTTTGACAGAGTTTATAAGACAAGCACAGGGGAGTGGTATATTGTCGAGTCTAAAGGAGGTAGCAGTCCACTTAAGGGAAGAAGAGGGGCTAATGGCACATATCCACAACAGGGTACAGAAGAGTACATTCGTAGTATAGTTGCTAACTTGCAAGTCAAGTTATATCCACCAACACTCGATTTAGTACAATTGATTGATGCTCTTGATTCAGGCAAATTAACTTCCTAGGTGTTACGTCAAGACTTTGACCTTGCCGGAAACTTAAAACCAACTCAGTTAGCAACTAAAGTTATCCCGAAACGCTGAAGAGAACTATGAAAGTAGACAATGGAAGTCATGTACCAAGTTCTTGGTTGAAAGTTCCCGGGAAAAAGGAAGAGATGTTCTCCTACTACAAAAATACCCACCTAGATTGGTCAATTAATAAATTGAAGAGTCTTAGAGATGAATTTCCTGAATACAGTCTATCAGGTGTTGTTGAGCAATTATCCAATTTTTTTAGACTGTTTTGGCTATATAATGGCAAAGAAGAAACCAACAGCTTCTTATATTATCTGAATCAACTCCGGCAAGCCTGGTTTCGATATACCATGAACGATGGCAAACCCGTCACTCTGACGTTGGTTGATCGCCAGATTAAGGTAACAGGAAAGTTTAATAATTACCGCATTAGTTCTTCAGAGGTAACTGAAGGCATTCAGATTGCTCTACTCCTGCGGGATAGAGAGGGCCTAGACTTCTATGCCCAGATTCCTGTCAGCTTTACCGAGCAGGCTAATCAGGAGGATCTACTGGTTGAGACCACAATGGCGTTTTACCAACTCATTGCCAAGGGGAACGATTCGCCTAAAGAAGCACAGGCTGCGTTTTATGCGCTCAAAGAATTGTTCGAATGGGATACCTACAACCGATACGTCACCAAAGAGGGCTTCAATCAGGAGTGGGTGTGGAGAATCATCTTCGAAGACCGCAAAGAGTACGCCGAATACGTGTCCCTACCAGTGATTAACATCTACTATCAGATTTGGGAAAACAACCAGTTGGGGTTTGAGGATGCCGTCCGGCTGGCATTAGAGAAGTGGAAGGTGTACTACACCAAAGTTTGGGTTGACGAAAACCAGGAAGAACAAGATCGTAGTTTGTGGGGGCAGGGGTATCTGTCATTGCCTATCGCGGCTGCCTGCGCCTTTGGTTATGACCGAGGGTTGCGGTTAAAAAACCTCGAGTCGTCTTACATTCCGCAATGGCTGATTGAAGGTAATTTTTCCAGAATTAATCTGCTTCTGCAGGATACTTGAGTCACTCGCTGAGTAAGTAATGCTACACCTATTTTAATCTTATCGTGAAATGATTCTTATTTATGGTACTTAACCCGTTGTCAAACATCTGTTACCTCGGCTACTAATCGGTGGCCCGATTCTAGCCGGAATTTGGTAGAACAGTGAGTCGCCCTTCTCGTGAACAGAGTTAGCAATCTAAGAACTTAAAAGCTCAATTTCTCCTTGTGAACCTCGCCTAATAGCCCATTTCCTGACTCAATTCAACCGCCCAAAACTGGGTGGCTACCCTACCTGTTGCTTGTACTATTGTATGAACCCTATCTGTACCCCGTTTTCTACCCTGTGCCGCACCCTCTGGCTGTGGGTGGTTGCCTTGTCGGTAGCCGTGGCCAAGCCATCCGCGGGTGAGGAGTTGCCCACCCCATCGGCGCGCCCCACCTGGGGCAGCGGCCCGACCAGTCTGGCACCGGCCCTGCTCACCAGCATTCTCGAAACCAAGGCCCGGCAGGCCGCCCGCACCGCCTACCTGCAGGCTGAAGCCCTGGCCTACGGAGCCACCGTCAGCGCAGCCGCCCAGGCCGAACGCGATACGGCCGCCGGCTTGTTCAGCTTTCTCGACAGCCGCAACAACTACGTCGAAAGCTTGCAGGTACAAGACCTGACGGTCTTGCCCGTAGGCATGAAGAAATCACTCGCCGATGGCAATGGTTCGCTGGAACTGGGCATCCTAAAAGCCACCTTCCTGCACGACCGGGCGCTGCTGACGGTGTTTGTCCGGCTCCGGATTCCCTCCCCCGATCCCAATTCCAGCATCAAGGAGCGGGAACTGTTTTTCGGGGCCGACAACGTAGTCTTCTCCCGCGACGGCGGCCTGAAAGAAGACTTTCAACTGGTGCTGCTGGGTGATTTTATCCAACCCCTGGGCAACATGACCCTCCGCTTCAAGGGTGGTCTGAGCCGCTTCCAGACACCGGATATCGCTAAGCAGACCTACGCCACCGTTAGTTGCGAGACACTAGCCGGGTTAGGCATTGCCGCCGACGTGATTTTCCCCCGCTCCATGCTGGTGCCGATCGATCAAGAAAACGGGGCCGTTTTGCCGGGCTGGGTGCTGCCGTCTGCAAATCCGGCCATGACTACTTCAGATCTTCATTCGTAATCGTCAGGGTGTAGCTAACGGAGTAGCAGCCAAAATCCGGATCGGTAGCGTTCTTTTTCTGCTTTATCCAGCCGGTGTTGCTCACTGGATTCTGGCTGTAGGTCACGGCCTGCCCACCGTTGCGTTGACCGGACAGAGTTAGCGATGAGAACGTATCGGTCGGCTTGGGGATGTAGCCAAACATGGCGTCTTCCGCAATCTTGACCGTTCCCCGGCTTTGAACACGGTACGTCGAGTCGGTCTTGCTACCCAGTTGACGTGTGGTCACGAACCGAACGGACAGGGGGGAGTCGCTCTGATTAGCAATGTAATACGTACTTTGGCCGACGCACTCCGATATAGGTTGCTTCTTAAATAAATCCAGATCGCCCTGGCAGCCTAAAAGAAAAAGTAGAAGGAACGGATAGGTAAACAGCCTTTTCATAACTTGTCTGGTCAATTACGTATAGTCTACTGACCCTGCTTGTCTTGACTTCGTTGTAAGTAACCGTAAAAATATGCCCTCCCGCCGATCGTTTCTACAAGCTGCTGCGCTGGCTCCGTTCCTGTCGTTTACCCGTATTGAATCTGTTGTCCTGAAGCCACCCCGGCTTAAGCCCGGCGACACCGTTGGGCTGGTGTGTCCGGCTGCACCGGCCTACAGCCGCGAATCGGTGCAGATCACCATCGAATCCTTGCAGGCGCTGGGCCTGAAAACGAAGCTTAGTCCGCATTTCTACGACCGCTACGGCTACCTCGCCGGACGCGACGCCGACCGGGCGGCTGACATCAACGCCATGTTCGCCGATACGTCGGTCAGTATGATCATGGCGATGCACGGCGGCTGGGGTTGCGCCCGGCTTCTGCCCCTGCTCAACTACGACCTGATCCGCCGGAATCCAAAAATCCTGATCGGCTACAGCGACATCACGGCCCTGTTACTGGGCATCAACGCCAAAACCGGACTGATTACCATGCATGGTCCGGAAGGGGCAGCCACCTGGAATGCCTATACTGTGGACTGGTTCAAACGTGTGCTGATGGCGGGCGAAGCCGTTACGTTCCGTAACCCCGTTAAAAAAGAAGACACGCTGAGTCAGACGAAAGACCGCGTAACGACCCTGAAATCGGGAAAGGCCCGCGGACGACTCATCGGCGGCAACCTGACCGTATTGAGCCACCTGATCGGGTCTTCCTACCTGCCTGATTGGACCGGCAAGATTCTGTTTGTGGAAGATGTGGGCGAAGACGTGTATCGCATGGATCGGATGCTGACGCAACTCCGGCTGGCGGGCATACTGGATCAGATCGCTGGGTTTGTGTTCGGGAAATGCACCAAATGCGAACCCGGTAGTGGCGGCTACGGCTCGCTCACCCTGGAAGACGTACTGATTGAACAGTTTGGGTCGCTGGCGGTGCCGGCGTATGCGGGAGCGATGATTGGGCACCTGGCCGACAAGTTTACCGTGCCGGTGGGTGTTGACGCAGAGATCGACGCTGATGCCGGAACGATTCAATTGCTCGAAAGTGCGGTTCGATGATGGTCAGATAATAGATTTTGAGTAGGAACAGCGCCCGACGGCTTTTCTGGTAGTTTTACGAGAATACTCAGTTCAGTACACTCAACTCACATAAACGTATGTTACCCGACATTTCTCGTCCTCACTACCATAAGTTTTCGCACTCGCTGCTATCGCTGGCGATCATTGCAGCGGCCATTTACCTGGGTCAGGATATCCTGGTGCCGCTCGCCATGGCAGGGTTAATTGCGGTGTTGCTGCGTCCGGTCGAGCAGCGACTCACCCGGCTCGGTATGCACAAAGTAATCGCTATCAGTCTGTCATTACTGCTGGCCATTGTTTTGCTGGCTGGCCTGACGGTGGTGCTTTCGATGCAATTCTCGGACTTCACTGATGACCTGCCCAAGCTCCGCGATAACCTGAATAATGTGTATAATCAGGCCCGGCGGTGGGTCCGCAGTGAGTATAACGTGAGCTACCGGGATCAGGAAAAATACCTTAAACAGGCACAGAGCGAAACCCTCGGCAATCTTCAGGCAACGGATACCATTGGCGTAGTGGCCGGTCCGCTGGGAACGCTGACCCTGCTACCCATCTACGTGTTTCTGCTCATGTATTACCGGCCTATGTTGCTGCTGTTCGTCGTGACGCTTTTCCCGGACAAACACATGGTGCGGGTTCGTGAAGTGCTGTTTGAGATCAAAGCCGTAGTGCAGAGCTACATGGTGGGTTTGCTGATTGAAACGGTGCTGGTTGCCGTGTTGAATTCCGTAGGGCTATTACTGCTCGGCGTACAGTACGCCGTGCTGCTGGGCGTGATCGGGGCAATCCTGAACCTGATCCCGTACATAGGAGGATTGGTTGCAACGGCCCTGACGGTGCTGGTTTCGTTCGGTAATCAGCCCGATCTGACCATGTCGGTGGGGATTGTGGGCATCTACCTGCTGGTGCAGTTCATTGATAACAACGTACTGGTCCCGCTGGTGGTTGCCTCGAAAGTACGGGTCAACGCCCTCGTATCGATCGTTGGTGTGTTGATCGGTGGGGCGTTGGCGGGAGTGTCAGGCATGTTTCTGTCCATTCCGGCCATTGCCATCCTGAAGGTCATCTTCGACCGGGTCGAAAGCCTGCAGCCGTGGGGTATTCTGCTTGGCGACCAGACTCCCGAAGAAGCCGGTCGAAATCTGTTCCGGTTGCCGCCCCGCCGGCGTAAGCGGTTGATTGTTGAAAATGGGCACCCGGAAGGCCAGGTGCCGTCATGATCGTAGGTTAGCTGTACAGCTTTTTGATTACCTCCTGCTGCGTCCGGACAAAATGCTGGCGCTCGGCGGGCTGGCTCAGCAACGTACTGGGGGGATAAACGCTGTTCTTCGTATAACTTTCGGCGTATAACTCAAACCGTTGACGGGCCATCAGGTTACCCGGAGCCGGACGCTGGCGGAATTCGCGGAGAGCTGCGAGGTCAATGTCGGCATTGGCTACCAGGCTCTCGCCGTAACCTGCCTCGGCCAGCACCATGCCCTTGGGATCGATTACCTTCGAGCCGCTATCGGCTGAGTTTCCCGGGAGCGTAATACCGGTAACGCCAGCCGTGTTGGCCGACACTACGTACGCCATATTCTCGATGGCCCGGGCCTGTTTGGCTATGTTTTTCTGAGTCAGCAGCGGACTACCCGTCTCTGAGGTAGAATGTAGCAGCACCTCGGCTCCACGGATGGTCAGGCAGCGGGCAAGTTCGGGGAACAGAATGTCTTCAGAGGCTATGCAGGCCAGATTACCGATGTTCGTTCTGGCGACGGGAAAAAGCGACTCATACCCGTACGCATCGAGGTATAGTTCCCACACATCATGCGGGGTAGGGCTGTACATGGAATTGAGCCGACGGTAGCGCAACAGCATATCGCCGTTGGGACCAATAATGAAACTGGTCTGGAAATACAGCTCCGGGAAATACGGATCGATTTCGTAGGCGTTTCCGGCAAAGTAGATTTGCTGGCGCTGGACCATGGCGCTGATGGCTTCGTATACGCGCCCATCCATTTCCAGGGCTGCTTTTTCGCGCCAGACGTCCACGCTTTCATCAATCGGAAAGCCCGTTAAAAAGTGTTCGGGAACCACGACCAGGAGGGTATCGCGGCCAACGTAGCTGATAGAAGCCGCAATTTGCTGCTCAATTCGATCCAGGCTGGACAACATCAGCGCTTCGGCTTCGTCGCGTGTTTGACAATGATTAACAGACCGACAGGTGAGCTGGAGGGCAAGGGCTTTGTAAGACATTCGGGGTTTGATAAGTGAACGTGGGTTTCTTTGTCAAATTGGGCCGCCAAATGTAACAACAGATGAAGGCGAACTACAAACGTTCAGACGACGAAGCTCCGGTTTGGTTTCATTAAGATTTTTTTTACGCTTCACGGTAACGGACGGGTTGATGATTGGGTTCTTGATACGGCAAGTATCACTTCGGTTGTATGTTTGTCCCGTAAACACTCAGACTATTTTTACGCATGAAAGTTGACGTACTGGCTATTGGTGCCCACCCCGACGATATTGAAATGACCTGTTCCGGAACGATACTGTCGTTGGTGGCTCAGGGTAAAACAGTAGCCGGAGTTGATCTGACCCGTGGAGAACTTGGTACCCGGGGCACGCCCGAGATTCGTTTGCAGGAGTCCGCCGAGGGAAGCCGGCTGATGAAGCTGGTAGCCCGCGAAAACATGGGGTTCCGCGACGGCTTCTTCCGCAACGATGAGGAACATCAGATGGCACTCATTGCCGTGATCCGGCATTTTCAGCCAACCATTGTCCTGACGAATACCCCCGATGACCGCCATCCTGACCACGGTCGGGCGGCTCAGTTGGTGAACGACGCCTGCTTTTATTCGGGGCTGCGGCAGATTAAAACCGTCGGTAAGGATGGACGGGCTCAAGATGCATGGCGCCCGAATTATGTGTATAATTTTATCCAGGACCGATTCCTGCAGCCGGATTTTGTGGTTGACATAACGCCTTATTGGGAAGGTAAAATGGCCGCTATTATGGCCTATAAAAGCCAGTTTTATAATCCCGAAAGCACCGAGCCGGAGAGTTACATTTCCAGCAAAGTGTTCTTCGATTTCTTACGCGCCCGGTCCGAAGATCACGGCCACATGATTGGCGTTCAGTACGGCGAGGGCTTTATCAGTAAGCGAATGATTGGCGTAACGGATCTGTTCGCCCTGTGCTGAACAGACGTTGGTGTAAACGAGTCTATAATATACGGGTTTGTCAATCAGGCAGTGGTCATTGCCTGATTGACAAACCCGTTGTTCCGTTAGAATGAGTCGTAATCGTAAGCGCCCATGTCGGGGGGAGCTACCGTGATCGGCTGATTGGCCAGGTCCATAGCTGGGCAACGAGTGGCGTCTGCCGCATTCCGACCGGGTGAGCCGGCCGTGAGCATATATGCCGGGCGGCCTGGGTCGGTGCTGCCGATAAACAGCGGCTGGGCCTGTAGACCGTCGCGGTCGAGCCCTTTGCTTTGAAGCTGGGCCAGCGTAGTGCTGGTCAGGTCTTTGCCGTTATTGGCGCCTTTAATCAAGTTACGGTTGTTACCGGCGGGCTTGAAGTACAGGTTATTATTGCTGACAAAGCTCTGCGCATTGACCTGATACAAATTGATGATCGGATTAGTGCTGCTCTTGCCCAGGTAAATATTATTGACCAGTTCGATATTACCCGAACTGGCTTCCAGCGAGATAAGGGGCCGGGTTGTGCCCCCTTCGATGAAGGTGTTGTTGTTAATTTTCACATCGGCACCCCGCAGGTAAATGGCGGTTCCCAGGGGGTTATCGAACAGATTGTTTTCAATCACTACGTTCCGGCAGGTACTGCCGCTGGCTGGCAGCAACTGGATGCCGATGCCGTAGAGGTTGTTGCTGCCGGAACGAATAAATTTATTGCGCCGGATCGTGATGTTCGACATCTCGTACAAATCCACAATGGTTTTGGTAGCCCCATCGAATTCACAATCCTCAATCAACAGTGATTTGAAACCTTTCAACTGGCAGACGTTATCAACGCCAGCGAGGTTCTGCGGACTCTGATCGAGCGATGTTTTCAGCCGCCGGAGTACTACGTTCCCTACGTCATCAGGAGCCTGTCCGAAGCGAGGACCACCATAGCGAATACCTTCCATCTGAACATCTTCGAGGGTGATGTCCTCGCACTGGACCGTAGCGCGCATCGCTACGTACCCCCCGGTGAACCGAACGTTTTTCAATAGATTCTGGCCCTTAATCGTGAAAAAACGGACGCCGGCCGTATTGCCGGATGTCAGGCTATAATTCGTGATAACCAGATTTTCGAGGGTGATATTCCGGATGTTGGCCGGACTGGTACCGTTGAATACTACGGCAGACTCGGACTGTCCGGCGTCAAGCACTGCCTGCCCGTCAACGCCCCGTAGCGCCAGCGAAAAGCTGCCCATGTTTTTGCTGCGAAGCGTAACGGATTTAGTAATGAACGTACCACTGAGTTGCAGTTCATAACTCTGTGTGAAAGTGGCCGGCAATTCATTAAAGGCGGTCTGTAGATCAGTGTAGGTTTTACCGGTCTGTACATTCAGAATGGTACCGGTACTGGCGGTACGTAGGTTAGCTTCGCTTTTAGGCTGAATATCAGTCGAAAGCTGAAGGGCTGACTGGGAACAGCCATACAGAACACCCGACGCGACCGCAAGCCACGCCAGTTGACGAAATGAAAAATGCATGAATACGTAGATATAGTGGGTTAACACAATCGAATTGTGGGCCTAAACTAACATAAGTATTCATGACGATAAAGTAATATAATTTAATAAAAATAAGAATAAGTTTAACTTATTAAATAAAATTAAACTTATTAGTATAATATATTTTGTTTATAGAATTTATGGTTACAATAAAAGCTGGGCTAAATGCCTAACTTTTGGCGAACCTGGTTAAGCCACAACGCTCGGCCGGTGCAGTTCCAGTGAGAGTCGCCAACCAGGTAAACCCGTTGTTGCGTTTGCTTATATACGCGGTACGTATCAATTACGCTAACCCGTAGTGCGGGATGTTGCTGAATCCGCTCGATCAGGTGATTATACTCCCCCCGGTTTGGATCAAGAATGGTCGTTTTGTTGGGAATAATGGAGATATACACTTCATCGAAGCCTAATCGCTTGTACCGCTCAGCTACCGAATTAACGCTGTCGACCAAGGTGGCAACCTCCAGGTCCGTTAAGGTAGAAAATGACGAATTAAGCCGTTTGGTCGTGTCAGTATCCATGTTGAGCAGGACGTGCTCATGATCAGTAGACAGGCTTACCGCCGGCGAGGACCGGTCGAACAATCGATACGTCAGGGAGGCTTTCAGCTCTTTGAACCAGAAAAACAAGTCGTGGCTGAACAGAGCTGATTCGAGCCGTTCCTCAATGTCGCTGAGGTGAATGTCATCACCAATGCGCCGACGCCACGATAGTTTCGGTTTAGCCGCCTGGGTGGTGTCCTGCTGTACCACCAGTTCGGCAACGGGCCGAGCAAAGTGCTCCCGGAAATGCCGTTCAACGGACTCGATCAGCAACACATTCCGTTTGTTTGGATTCAGTTGGGCAGCTTGCAGGTGGTCCCACTGAACGCGCTGGAAATGACTCACCCGAAAATCCTGCTTGTTTACGCGCTGCGGTTCCGAGAAGCTGTCGCCAATGATATACAGGTGCGTGCGGGCGGTATCACTGGACCGGTTTGACGGTGGGCATTCGGGCTGCTTGTCCTTAAACTGGGGAAGGTTTGAAAGCCGATATAAATCGCCGTATCGGTAATCGTCGACGATAACGCCGGTTTCGTAGAGCCAGTGAGAAATCGTGGATGACAGACCGCCCAGCCATAGCACCAGGACAAACAGAATAATTGTATAACGGATAAAACGTGACATATAAAATGGGGCGGGTAGCTTTGAGCTTTTCGGTCTAAGGTTATCAGTCTTTGGCGGCCGGCGCTCCGGTATGCTGACTCGGGTGCACGTATTCAAAAATCGAAAACTGTCTCACCGCAGCCGGATACTGAATAATTCGACTGTTTTCTGTACTCCGCTTAATATGTATAGTTCATTGGTACGCTCGTCGAACTGCAGGGTCACCGGAAAATCGGACGGAATAGGCCGATCGCCGATGGCGCGGCCATTCAGGTCGTACAGGGTTGTAAAGTTACCGGATTTCACGGTGATCAATTCCACGCCCGCTCCTAATCGATGGTAGCGAACGTTATTGCGCCCCGACTGCAGGGCCCGCACCTGAAAGCGTTCGTTGCCCTGCTGGTCCAGTACCGCCACTTCAGTGTCAGTCGTGCGCAGTAAGAGCCAGTTGGTCAGCGCTTCGTCCGGAAAAAGCCGGAACGATCCGCTTCGTAACGGACGGTATAACTGGCTTCGGGCCGCAATCAGTCCCGATGCGTTGAGTCGCAGTAATTGACCGTCTTCCGTGATGGTCTGAATCTCGGAGCGGGTAGGTGGGAGCAGGGCAGGCCCAACAAACGTAAACTCGGCGTCCGAACTGCCCAGCCTGGCGGGATACTGCGGAAGTTGACTACCATTTTCCCGCCAGCGGTTCAGCGTTCCATCGGCTTGCAGCGCCAGCACCTCCATACCGGTGGGGGCCGTAATAACCTGGAAGGGCAATTGAATGGGACCTTTATGAGGGGCTGTCAGCAACCGCACGAATGTTCGGCTCCGTCGGTCGAGGGCGTAGATGTGACCGTCCTGGTGAGCCGCCAGGGCCACCAGATTACGTTGCTGAGTGCCCCGTGGTCGGGCCAGGTAAGACACATCCAGACCATCCGGTAAGCGAATAGCCAGCGGCTTGTTGGGTTTACGGGCCAGACCGGGCCGGGCCTGCCCCGGATCAGTGACGTACAGTGTCCGATCAGTCATGAACAGGTATTGCAACCGACCGTTATCCAGAAAATCGACTGCCAGCGTGTTGCTGCGAATCGGACCGTCAAGGCCGGGGCTGACAAAGGTTTCATCGGCTACAACTTGTACCAACTGCCCGTCAATGGGTGCGTAGTACTGCAACATCTCGTCGCTTAAACTACCAATCGTGACCGGGCCCGACGTGAGCGGAGCGTCCAGTTCCCGGCGTTTTTGCAACAGTACCCGGTTCAGTACAGCCTGGCTGGCCCGGCGGGTAGTGCGACCCAGCACCAGCGTTGAAAGAATTTTTTCGTTGCCGTAACTGGCCTGGTAGGCAATATTTTCAAGATCTGTGATGGCCGGCGTGCGTTCATCCGGCTCCAGAAGATTTTGCCAGGCCGCCGGCCAGGTGCTGGTCAGCGATGTCTGCGTACGCTGCAACCGGACAAAAGCTGTGAAGTTGGCGGGACGTAGTGTTTGTCCCAGCAGTTCAACCTGCCGTTTATCCGCCGACCAGACGGTTCCCCGTGTCAATTGTTGCAGGTATTCCTGCATGACATCCTCACTGTTGGCTACAACCAGATACGACCCGTGTTGCGTGATCCAGCTTTGCCGGAAACCCGTGAACAGGCTGCTGAACAGCGATGCAGGTAGTTCAGGAATGTTCAGCAGCAGCACTTTATGCCCCAAGTACGTTTTAAGGGGGGGCGATGCCGACGCACCGGCCAGATAAGCAGCTTGCTGGTAAGCGTTGGACAATTGTTTCACGTCCCGCCCTTTCAGGATAAGAAGCTGCCGGTATACGTTGTTGGAAGATTCGAGCCGGCAAAGCAATAAATCCGTACCGAGGGATTGGTACAGCGCTTCCGTGGCGGGTTTGATGCGGTTGAATCGATCGCGCAGAAAATCGCTGGAGGCCGAACTCAGCAGATTACTCAGACTGCGGCCAAATCTGACCGGATCACTAACGCCGATGTGGTACAGCGTCGCGGTAGTTTGCGGAATCAGGCCGACGCTTTGAATGCGCATTGGAGTTTGGCCCTCAAACAGGTTTGCTACGTCGCGTCGATTCCCGATTTCGTCGGAAGCGTAGCCAATCAGATGCGACCGCGACGCAGCCGGCCGAAACTGCAGCGTCAGTTCTTCGGGTAAGAACACCCGCACCACGGACCCCGCTTTGCCGAGTAACGATTGCAGGATGTCGGGCCGAATGGATAACCGGCCGAGTTGGTCAGTATCCACGTCGAAGGCCTCTCCCGTGTAAGGGAGCTTTGTCAACTGGCGCATTCCCCTGGCTACGTTCTCAATCAGTACGCCGGACGTACTACCTACCAGATAGTCCTTCGTCAGCAGAAACGAGCCGACCGATTCGTTCGTCAACGATTGCAGGTCATAGATCCGTTCGCCGGCAAATGTGTGGCTCAGCACGCGATATTGCCGGGGATTAGGATTGGTCAGTTGATTCAGAAACGTCTGGTCGTCGGCTTCCGTCGGGATATAGAAAATATAATCAAGGGCGTTTTTGGAAGCCGGATGGAGAGAATACCGGATGTTCTTGCCCGTGACAAACCGACGGACGGAGGCCGTATCGCCGGCTGCATACAGGAACCGTTCGAGCCGTACGGAGGCTTCGTCAAACACGGGGATCTGTCGTAGGGAAACCTGCGTTCGCAGAGCCTGTTCGGAAACCGTATCCTGCAGGCGTTCGCTGGCTAAGATCAGCAACGCATCCGGTGGTACGAGCGCCTTGAGCGTACGCCCGGACGAGTCGGCCAGTCGATAGCCCAGCCACCCGAGCACCGCCACAAGGCCAACGCCAATCCAGATACGTTTATCCATAGACAATCAATAAGTCGGTAAGGTAGTAAGCAGGTGCCTTGGTGCACCCGGCAGCCTAACGCAAAGGTAACACAGGCGTTGGCTTCTTACTAACTTACCGACTTTTAGACGGACAAGCTTATTTACCCCACATGGCGTTGGCTGTGTCGGGGAAGAAGAGTGTTAGTTCGGGAACGTTGGCCGCTACACGATTGGCCCATTCAACGCCCTGCATCAGCGAGTGATCCTGATTACTTACTTCGTACTTCCAGGCGCCAAAACGACCGCGCGAATAGATACCGAAAGGCTCCAGTTTGGGCAGAACGGCTTTCAGAATACCGTCCCGCTCTACCGACGGTGTCGGGTAGCCATAATCGAAGGCCATGTGCCAGGTCGACACTACGTCGTCTTCCGACTCGATCAGCTGGTCTTCTTTCAGGGCCCGGATCGTGTCCTGAATCAGCGTTTCGCGGTCGACTGGCTTGGCCGACGACTCACTTGTTTCGGTCATCAGGGACCAGTACTGGTTGATATCCGGTACGTTGTTGGGGCTGTAGTTCGAGAATACCGTGACGCGGTAATAGGGGCTGTTGTATTCCGGGAAGTACATCCAGCACATCGTTTTCAGACTCTCTTTCGGTTTGCCTTTCAGGCCAATCCCGACTACGTTGGTCGATGAGTGCTTGAGTCCCTGCGCCGTTTCGACTGTTTGCGGGTCAAGCCCTTCCACCTTGCGGGTGAAAATGTCAAGCGGCATGGTACTCATCAGGTATTCGTACTGGATTGTTTCGCCGTTGGCCAGCACGATTTTCTTATCCGCCCCGACTACCTTCTCAACCGTGCAGTTCAGCTTGATGTAGTCGCGCCCGATCAGATTACCGACTGCTTCCCAGATACCACCCGTACCGCCGTGTTTGGGAAACTTGAACGTGCTGTTCGGTCCCCACGAAAAATCGTCCTGGTTGAAGATGATGTTTTTCGTAACCCGCTGCAGGTCCGTTACGGCCACGCGTTCACCAACCCATACGGCGTTCATATCTTCCGGGGGGTAGGCCCATACCTTGTAGTTGTAGGGGAACATGAACGTTTCAGCCAGGCCCGGCCCAAACGTAGCCAGAATCCACTCGCGGAAGTTCGCCGGCTTTGTATTCGTCGGGAATTTATAGTTGTGGATAATCCCTTCCAGGCATTTCCACATCGTTTCGGGCTTGAGGTACTTGATGTTGTTCTGGAAAGGGTAGGGAACAAACCGCCCCTCAATCCATACCCACGATTCGCGCTGGTGGCTGAGCCAGCCATCTTCGCCCAGCGCTTTGACCATCAGGTCGTCGAAGTATTTGTAGTGGGAAAACTGAACGTGGCCGCCCACGTCCCAGGTGAACCCCTTTTCGTCAACGAAGCTTTTAGAAAGCCCACCAATACGGTTCTCTTTTTCAAGAACGATGAAATCGGTGATGCCTAACTCTTTCAGGCGATAGGCGGCCCCCAAACCCGTTGGGCCGGAGCCGATGATTACGTACTTATAGTTCATTGTTGAGTTTACTGAGTACGGATTAGAGGTTACGGGTTGCAGTCTCGCCAACAAGCAATGACTGGAATCCATCGACCGAAAACCGTAAACTATTTACACGGTTACCGGCTCGGGTTTTTTCAGAGCCTTTACTTTACTTCCCAAATCAAGGCGGAACTGGGCTAATTCCTTGAAGCTTTGCATACACACTTTCAGCAGCTTCCATTTCAGAATGGACACAGTACCGGTCTGCCGCTCTTTGTGCGTAATGGGTATATCGAAGGTACTATATCCGGCTTTCTTCGACATAACCGCCAAAAAAATATTCGGTGCAAAGGGGGTTGGCTCGGGTAGCTGAGCCAGCAGACGGCGCAGGAAACTGCCCCGGATCAACCGGAACGGAATGTTGCTGTCTTTAATATACGTCCCGTAAATGGTCGCGATGCTTAACCGCAGAATCCGCGTAATCACCAGGCGGGCGGGCGCATCGTACCGCTCTTCGCGATAGCCCAGAATAAACGGCGACTCATTCCGCTTGGCCCAGAGCTTCTGGAAGTCGTCGGTGATAAACTGATCGTCGCTGTCGGTCTGAAATACGTATTCCGAATCAAGAGCAACAGCCTGCCGATAGCCGTTTACGACGGCATTGCCGTGTCCTCCGTTAGGCTGGTGAACGACCACCAGTTTAGGGTAGCGTTCTTTAATCTGGTCCAGGATTTCGCCAGTGCGGTCGCGGGAGCCGTCATTAACCACGATCAGGCGGGTATTGTCGGTCGGAAACTGACGGGTCAGCAGGTCGGTCCATTGCTTCACAACGTGTTCAATTACTTCTTCTTCGTTGTAAGCCGGCATTACAATTGACAGCAGGAGGCTCATGCAGCGTTTTTGTCGGTTGGGAAACAGACCAATGAAGGGGCATTGTGCCGGATCGTCGATCTGAAAAGCTGTTATAAAAGCAGCTATGTTTGTTAGTACTTAACTAATAAACGCTGCAAATATAGGGAATTGTTAAGCTCTATTATGGTAAAGCGATTGTACATTATTTAGCGGGAAGCCAAAGTTAGCGGTACGCTCCATCCGGGATTGATCTTCTGCGGTGAATGCATCATCTAATTCATTACTTGTCTACGGTAGTCGCTTCGTTAGTACGAATATCGGTCCTTCAGGTTATTAATGGGTTTCTCAATTACGTACCACGACACCGTTGCGAGAGCAATGGTAAGCGCCAGGAAAAACGAGAACTGGAATATGTAGGCGCTGTTCAGAAACGGCAGCACATCGGTGATCCGTCGCCAGGCCCGTACCGTGAAATGAGTGGGCTGTGTGTGATAAAAATTAAAAACAAAGTTGTGGTAGAGGTACAGCCCATAACTGATTCGGCCGAGGTACTGACTCACGGAGTTTTCCAGCAGCCATTTCATTGGTCCACCATAACCCAGCACCGCTTTGCCGATTAGGAAAAAGCCGAAAAGCGAAGCTGCCAGCCGCTCCCATACGTCGGCCCAGACGTTGTGGTAGCCGTAGGGCGACCGCTCGGCCATGTAATTGGTCATAACTACAACGGCCACGAACCCCAGCAGACTTATCCATACCCAGGCAGTGGATTGAAACACTCGAATGAACCACTCCCGGCGGTAGAGCCAGCCGAAAGCCATGAGGGCTCCAAGACCGAACGAATCCAGACAGGTAGGCATCGATACATAGCCGATGAACCACGGCAACCGGGCGCGGTGGAGGGCATACCGTAGCCCGACGCTAACGACGATCATCAGCAGGGCCGTAATAGGTACGTGCCGACGCGGTACGAAAAACAGCAGCAGGGGAAAAAACAGATAGACCTGCTCCTCAACGGCCAGTGACCATAGGTGATCGACTGTGCCCATCCAGGTGTGGTTGATGGCGATGTAAATATTAGTCGCGTAGAGGGCCAGCCACGCAAATTTTTCGCGGACGGGCGGCTCGTTCACAAGGGCCAGTACGAACAACGTCAGGTAATAGACCGGGAAAATGCGGATTGTCCGACGGATGTAGAACGTCTTCAGGTATTTTGATAGCCCCCCGCCCGGCTGGTCGCTAAGCTTGTCTTTGCTCGACAGCAGGATTCGGGTAATCAGAAACCCACTCAGTACGAAGAAAATAGTAACGCCCAACGCGCCAAGTGCCACGCCCTCAATGCGGCCTACCATCCAGTGATCGAGCAGCACCAGTCCCACAGCCAGGAACCGAATGCCATCCAGTTGCTGGAGGTGATTCAGTACAGGACGGGCCGTCGAGGGTAGGGTAGTATCTTTCAACATGCGAATCATTGTTCAGTCAGGCTGCCGGTTACCAGTTTTTCTTGAACCCGTCGGCGGCCTTAGTTTTCAATTGTACCGTCTGATCGGTCGGATGCAGCGCCCATTGGCCTTGAGCATCAATCGTCAGAATCAGTATCTGGTACGTTCCGACGGCCAGGTCGCCCTGGTACAGTGTCGCTGTAAACCCGTTTGTAAACACGCGCGACGGTAGCAACCGAGCCATCAGTCCGGAATTCAGATTTTGCGTCACCGGAAACAGATACACCCGCTGCGGTGACCGGAACATAACGTACGCGCGGCCGTCGCGGAGGTCTGATACGGGCAGCGTCGGTTCCGTAACCATATAAACGGGCACTCCTCTGACCTCCTCTTTCACGGTAACAGACAACTTCTGCTGGTCCGGTTCACTGTACAGTCTTGAAAGATGATCGTCGTAAAACGCGGGTGCGGTATCCTGGTATTGTTTTGTAACCGGATCAAGCTGTGGTACGGGTTTATTGGTGCTGTAGGTCGCGTTAAACTGCTGCGTAGTAAGCAGCCAGTGCCGCCACCAGATCGTCTCATCCAGAAACGCAACGTACGACAGCCAGGCCAGCCCCAATCCGGCAACCAGACCAATAAGGCCCAATGGCTGCCTGAACCGGCCGCCCAACGTAATAACACCGTATGTGTAAACTAACGCCAGCAACGTTAGCGAATACATCTTATACCGGCTCGTAATCAGCATCTCCATGCCAAAGCCAACTCGCGACCAGGCCACAATAGCCCCGGTGCCAATCAGGAATCCGGCGGCACCAAGGAAAAAAAGATCGATCGAGCGCAAGGGCGATGACGTAGCCGGGGTGGTCTGGGACGCTGATGATTTGGTTAGCAAAGGCAACGCCCTTCGTACGATGATTGCGACGACAACCAGGGCAACTATGGTCAACAGTCCACCCGCTACCAGGCTGCTGAAGAAACCTGAACCCAGCGGAAAGACTTCAGCCGCTGCCCCGTTGAAGGCAAACCAGCCCTTCAGCAGATCGGTCACCGAGCCGCGGTCCGGTGGATTACCCGCCGGCTTTTCGTAGCCCAGAAAATACAGACCGATTACAACAAAAGCCCCCATCGCCCAGATGGCCACCGGGCGAAATTTACGCTGTACCAGCAGCAGGACTATGGCCACTGGCCAGACTAACAGACCATTACCACTCGTGATGGTAGCGATTATGGCCAGCGGTAGGGCGACCAGCCAGCGGTCGGTGTACGTCAGCAGGTAAATCGCCCAGAGCACCCAGAATACGACCGTAAAGTTTTGCAGGGCGGCCATGCCCCAGTACATATTTTCCCACTGCGACAGGTTGAACAGGAAAAAGACAACCGGAGCTAACAGCCATACCGCTCTTCCGCTTCTTCGCAGCACAGCCGCAAATACACCTGCCAGGCCCAACAAGCTGAGGTTGCCGATCATCATCAGGTGCCGGTAATTGAGCTTGCCGAATAGTTGATAGTCGAGGTAGGTAACAATCCGGTCATAGACGATCCGGTGTTCGTTGTGCTGCCGGAATATCTGGTAGATTTTTCCGGTCAGGGTTGTTTCCTGACTAAGGTAATACAGAAACGCCCGGAGTGCATGGTCGTCCCACTTCGGTACGTTCACGGCGTAATAACTCCAGAGGCCGAAAAAGAAAAGAATCGGTAAGGCAACCAGCAACCACCCCCATACCGGTCCTGACCAGCCGGTAGTACCAGACGGAACAGCCGCCCGGACGGAGTCCGGACGGGTTGGAGTAGATGGTTTTGTGGGATCGCGTGGAATCATCCGGCGATGAGCAGACTGGAAAGCTGTCGAACAATGTTGGCTGGGTCGAGACCCGACTGCTGCTGGTGGTACTTCTGGTCGCCGTAGAGCCCATTCGGGTATCCCTGCGCCGACAGGCTTACAAAGTGACTCGGCGCGGCTCCGTCGGCCAGCAGCTTAACCGAAAGCTGCTGCGCCAGTCCGCCGATTGATACGTGTTCTTCCACCACCAGCAGGGGTTTTCGCGCCCAGCGGTGAGCCAGTTCCGTAGGTAAGTCAAGCGGAAGATTTGTAGCCGTATACACATCAAACTGACCGCTTAGCTGCTCATCCTGCAGGGCCGTGAGCACGTTGCCCACCACCGGACCAAGGGCTACTACCGTCCCGAGTGAATCGGCGCTGCGAACAACGTGTTTGAACGTACCGTAGGTTTGGGAGTCGTCGGGCGTTTTGCCACCTGCCCCAAGCCGCAGATAAGCCGGGCGACGCTCAGCTATAATCTGGTCCAGCATCGGGGCAACTTCGTCGGCAAAGGCGGGAATGTACGTATTGACGTTTTGTAAACTACTCAGGCAGGCCAGATCTTCGATGGCGTGGTGCGTAGAGCCCATAATGCCGTAACCATAACCGCCACCGTTGCCGACCAGAAAGACAGGCATGTTGTGCAGGCAAACGTCGTTGCGGAACTGTTCCAGACAGCGATAAACCGCAAAAGGCGCAATGCTGTAGCAGAATACTTTGTAGCCCCGGTAAGCCATACCGGCCGCAACACCTACCATGTTCTGTTCGGCAACGCCCGCGTTGATGAAGCGCGGCCCCATCTGCTCGACGAGGTTTTCGAGGGCGTTATAACCCAGATCGCCGGTGATGAACACGACCTTATCGTCGGTAGCGGCAATGCGTTCAATGCCGGCTGAAAATTCTTTGCGCATAACTGTAGGGCCGTGACGACCGCTTGTTGAGTGGATCAATTCCGTTACTAATTGTTACCAGACCTTCGATTCTCATGGTGCCTGGAGTTTGGCAAGAAACTCCTGAATTGTGAGTGTGATAACCTTAGGAAAAGAGACGTTTTTCAGCACATCAAAATGTCCGTCGTTTGTGACAATGTAATCAGCGTTACAGGCAATTGCACAATCAACAAACTTGTCATCATCGTGATCTGCTTCAATTAGATTCCACTTGTAATACCTTATAACAAATTCTACGTTTGGTGCACTTTCAATAGCCTCCAGGGTGTTTTGTGCAATATTTTTATTCGCACGTTCACCTATAATTTCGGCATATTCGTCAAGGATGTCTGTCGTGATGCAAAGGGTAAACTTTTCATCAAGAAAAGCCCTGAACACTGGGTTGTAAATAGAGCGATTTGGAATAGCTACCAGCAATACGTTAGTATCCAAGACTATTTTCATGTCTACTCCCCTGGCTTTTGACGGTATGGAGTGCGCTTGTGACTATTCAACCAATCGTTCATAGTTTGATCACTCCACCCTTGTTGATCCCAGAGTTGGTCAGCTTCCAGCATTGCTTTTTGAGCAAAGTAGTTTCTGATTAGCCTTTTAATTTCAAGCCAATCCTGTTCGGCTACATCCCGATTAAACAAAGCAAGTAGATCGAGCTGAGCTTTACTTAACGATGTCTGTGATTCATGAGCCATACGCTGCTTTTCGATAAGGTGACGCTGTACGTTACTGCCCCACAAAATTACTTGCTTCTACGCTGTTCTACTAACGTGTTAATCTCCGCAGCGGTTTTATACACCTGGGGTCCTTTGCGAACCATTGTTCGAATGAACTTCGGCCGTTTCTTCGTTTCTTCAAATATCTTGCTGATGTATTCGCCTAAGAACGAGATACCCAGCAGGTTAATTCCGCCGAAGAACATAATCAGAACCAGAACGGTCGAAATGCCGTAGGGCGTATTCGGATCGAAGTTCAAAAGCCGAGCCACAATCTGCCAGACAATACCCAGCATTGACAAGCCCGTTAAAACAAAGCCAGCGTATGTCATCAGCTCCAACGGCGCGAAGCTGAACGAGAAAATCGCTTTCTTAGCCCACCAGATGTTCTTTGTCCAGTTATTGGTCGAGACGCCGAACATCCGCTCCGGCCGAACGTAGTCGACGCCCGTTTGCCTGAAACCTACCCAGGCCCGTAACCCCCGCAGAAACTGCTCGGTTTCGGGCAGATTGACCAGTTCACGTACTACTTTCCGGTCAATAATCGAAAAATCACCAGCGTCGACCGGTATGTTGATGTACGCCGTTCGACGGAATAGTCGGTAGAACTGTTTATAGAAAAAGTGAACATGGGTCGGCATTTCGCGCTGCACCCGAACCCCATACACTACGTCGTAGCCCTGCTGCCACTTCTCGTAAAACTGCGGAATGACTTCGGGTGGGTCCTGCAAATCGCCGTCCATCAGCACCACCGCGTCGCCGGTCGAGATTTCCATTCCGCTCAGGAAGGCCGACTGCGAGCCGAAGTTACGCGAGTGCTTAACGGCAATCACGTTCGGATCTTTGGCGCAAATCTCCGCCAGCACTTCGTCCGTATTGTCGGGTGAGTTGTCGTTCACAAAAATGATCTCGTACCGCACCTTCATTTCGTTGAAGGTCTTGACCAGCCGTTCGTACATAAACGGAATGGCCTGCGCGTCCTTGTAACAGGCAATAATCGGCGAGATGACCGGATTAAGGGTCGGCGTCTGAAACGCGGGCAACACCCGTTCTTCATACTGGTGCGATACCTGCCATTCGGCCGTTTGTCGCAACCCATCACTGAGCGATGTCCGGGCTTTCCAGCCGAGGTCTGCTTCGGCAGCATCGGGGTTACCGTACCATTCGGCCAGATCCCAGTTGCGGTTGTTCATACTGCCCCAGACCGGTTCCTGCTTAACCGCGAACGTTTGCCGCGCTACGTCGACCAGCTCCCGCATGGTAGTTTTCTGCCCTGTAGCGATGTTATACGACCGACCCCGAATCGCTTCATTGACCCGCAAAGCGGCCAGTACAAACGCTTCCACGCAGTCATCAACGTACACAAAGTCGCGGCTGATGTCGGGTGACACCAGGGGCGGTAGTTTATCCTTGCGGCACTCTTCAACCAGCCGGGGAATAAGCCGGTCAGGTTCTTCCCAGCCACCGTAAATGGAGTAGAGCCGGAGGTTGAGCGTATTCAGTCCGTGTAGCCGGGCGTAGTATTCCAGGGTATAAGCCGCCGATACTTTCGAGACGGCGTAGTGGCTGTTCGGCTCAACGCGATCGGTTTCCTTAGGGGCCGTGCAGTTGAAGCCGTATTCAGAGCTGCTGCCGGCATGGACGTATACCATCTCGGTCGAACAGTTTTCCAGAATGTTGACCGTCCCGATTACGTTTGTTTCGTAGGTCAGGCTTACGTTTTTCTGCTTACTGTAGGCACCGTAGGCCGCCAGGTTAAAAATGGTACGGGGCTTATACCGCTCGAACACATCCTTAACCGACGTATTGGAAAGAATGTCGCAGTGGACGATGTTTTCGGCCGGGACGTCGAGTAACTTCAGTCGCCAGGCCTTGGTTGCGTCGTGGGTCAGGGCGTACACGTCCTTTCTGACGCGGAAAAGCTGTTCAAACAGATTGGCTCCGATGAAGCCGCTGGCCCCAAATACGACAATGGGACCCTTGAGTTGCTGAATGGTATTAGTAAACGGTTGTTCGTTCGGCGACATTCGGAATGGTTGTTAGGTAGCGTTCGGTGACTTCGGCGCAGGCTTGTTCATACTGAGCCGGGTTCATGGGCAGGTAGTGCCATTCGAGCCGGTTTTCCATGTATGATACACCTTTACCTTTCACCGTATGGGCGATGATAGCCTTCGGGCGGCCATTGGGGGCCGCGGTCAACTGATCAATAACCCCGAGCAGTTCGTCAACATCGTGCCCATTGACTTCGACGGTTTCAAAACCAATGGCTTCCCATTTTCGGGCATCAGCCGTATCGCCCAGTACATCGGCCGTGCTGCCAAATCCCTGCAGGCCATTTTTGTCAATCAGCACCACCAGGTTATCCAGTCCGTTCTGGAGCGCGTAGTGGGCGGCTTCCCAGGTAGTGCCTTCGTTGGTTTCACCGTCGGACATCAGTACGTATACCCGGGCGTCGTCGCCAATCAGTTTGCTGGCGTGCGCGATACCGGAACCAATTGGCAGGCCGTGCCCCAGAGAGCCCGTTGCAAACGGAATACCCTGATGTTTGTTAGGAGCCGGGTGAGCGGGCAGAGTAGTGCCGTTAAGGTAATACGTAGCCAGTACTTCATCCGAAATTTCGCCGAGGTGGTTCAGGCAGGCGTAGAGTGAGGCAGCCGCGTGCCCTTTCGACAGCAAAAACGTATCCTGTTCGCGTTTGCGAAGGATCAGTGTCGCAATCATCAGATCGACGCAACTGAGCGAACAGCCGATATGACCAGCGTGGGCCTGGTGGTATAAACCCAGAATTTTGAGCCGTAGCTGCCCCTGGAGGACTTGAGTATTGGTGAATGTGGTTCGCACAGGTTTGTTGATTTCAGGTTAGTAGTTCGTAGCCCCGTGTTTTTCGGGCCGCCATGATAAGTTTAACGTCGAACAGTAAACTTTACACTTGGAACTTAGTACCTAAACTTCGTGCCTTCGAAGTCAAAAATAGTAATTTTCTGGCCAGTCTTTGCTTTTACCAGTACGATACGATCGTGTTCGTTAGGGTCAATTCGCTGGATAAACTGCGCATTTTCAGGTAAATACACGTTTACTAACTGGGCGTCGAGCAAACCGACCGGTGAATAGGTTTTATCAATTTTCTCCGAATAAATCGGGCGTTTCAGGTTCGGATAAAGGATCGTATCGCCCGGCGTGTAGAGTTCCTTGAGTTGCTGCGCTGAGGTCCAGTACGGGTTTGCAATCCGTGGCCGGTCGAAATACGTGTATTTTGGCTGAGCATCCGCGTAAATTTCAATCAATAACTGCGTAAGGAAACCAAGCTGGATGAGCAGCGCTGCGGCCAGTGGGGTACTGAACCACCACGGCAGCGTTGCTAATTGCCGTAACCCCATCGCAACCAGAATACAAACGTAGGGGAACGAAAAACCTGAGTACCGTTGCGTAATGCCAAAGGTGTGACCCGACCGCCAGGCCATGAACAGCAGAAAAAACGTCGGTACAAACGTCAGCAGCGCGAGCATGATAACCAGCCGTTTCTCGCGGTTGTCAGTCTGATCAACCACGTACCGGCCGATCAGGTAGGCGAATGGTATAGCCGCCGACAGCACCAGAAACCGGAACGGAACCACCGTGTAGTACAGCAAACCAGCCGCCAGCAATACGGGCATGGCCACCCGAACCCAGATCGATGGGTGCTTCACTGCTCCGTACTGATGAATGATCAGCGTTGCCAGGGTACCAATTCCCAGGGCTACCAACGAGTTCCGGACACCTAACAGCGCTTTACCCAGGCCATTAGTGAAGATGAACAGATCGGCGAAAATTGGAATAGCCCGGACCGTAATGTTAGGGATTGTAGCGGGTAGGATCAGCCCAAACGGTGTACCGGTGGGGTTTGTCAGGGCGATATTACGGTAAAACTGCGCCTGATAGTTGAGTGTAAAAAAGGTGTATTTACCCCCGCCGAAGATAAACCAGAGCGATACCAGCCCCAGCCCGACGGCCCCTGTGATGCCAAGCGTAACCCAGGCGCGAACATTCCGGAGGTAAAGAAGAGCATACAGGCCGTGGCACAGGAAAACAGTTACGGTCAGGTAGTGCGACAGTACCGAGGTGATGAATGTCAGTCCGTAGGCGATGTATAATCCTGTCGGTTGTTCCCGTTTCATTATCTTCTCCATAATGAGCAGGAAGATATGTGTGGCCAGCAACGTCAGGAAAAACGTCATGGAGTAGTTGCGGGCCATGTGGCTGTAGGCCACAAAGAACGGTTCGATAGCCGCGATAAAGGCGCTCAGGAGTGCCAGGCTCTCTGACTTGAAATGCCGCCTGACAAATACGTAGAGGAGCAGAACGGTCAGGGTACTGAACAATACGGAGGGCATCCGAATGGCCCAATCGCTCATGCCAAAGAGCTTTATCCAGATGTATAATACACCGTAGTACGCCGGGCTGTTGCCGATGTCGCCCCGGATATTGGCGTCAATGAAATCAGCAAACGTCTTGGGTTTCCAGAATTCGGCGGGGGTAAAGTACGGTTTGCTGAAAACGTCTTTCTGATTAGCTCCTTCCAGCACAACGCCCTGACTGATGAGCAGGGTGGATTTTTCGTCGAAGTAAATGCCGTACGTACCGGCTCGATACAGGCGAAGCGCAAAGGCAATCAGGACAACAATGCCCAGCAAAAGCAGTGCGTTTCGGTTAGATAAACGAAACATGGCCGCAAAAGTAGTGGTATTCGCGGGATCTCACATTTTCAGGATGGTAAATTCTACCCGCCGGTTCAGCTTCCGCTTCTCTTCGGTTTCGTTGCTGGCGATGGGCTTGCTGGGGCCCCAGGCTTTGGTCTGAATACGGGTCTGTGGAATACCTTTGCCGGTAATGTACTCTTTTACAACCCGTACGCGATCTTCCGAAAGCTTCAGGTTCGGTTCCCAGGCCCCCTGATTATCGGTATGTCCCTCAATCAGGATTTCCATGGCGGGGTACTTGTTAAGCATTTCCACCACCCGGTCGAGTTCATTGTTGGCTCCCGGCAGCAGGTCAAATTTACTCTGCTCAAACAGGACTTCCCGCATCACGATCTTCTGCCCGGCCTGAATGGGAGTCAGGTACAAATTACGCCGTATGTCGCGGAACCGTTTGTCTTTCGACAGATCCAGTGTTTCGGTCGTTGAGAAGTACCCCTCTTTACTCGCCGTCAGGTTGTAAGTTTTCTGCGTCGGCAGAATGATCTTGTACTCGCCTGTTTCGGGGTCATATTCGACCCGGGATACCTCTTTGTTTTCATCGACCACATCCGACACAATTTCTGAAGCAACGGGCTTTTTGCTTTGCGTATCCAGCACCTGCCCTGATATGATGGCCACCGGGTCTGGTTTGATGGCTGGGAAAAGCTTTAGCCGGAAAATGTCGTCTTCGCCCATTGAGTTAGCCCGTGAACTCAGATAGGCGTATTCGCCCGAGGCCGGAATGGTGAAATAACCATCCCATTCGGCGGTGTTGATGGACGGTCCCAGATTTTCGGGTTCGCTCCAGTTTGTCCACGTGTCGTCGAGCCGACGGGTCATAAAGATGTCCCCGTTGCCGTAGCCGGGATGTCCTCCCGACGTAAAGTACAGCGAACGACCATCGGCTGCCAGAAAAGGTGAGCTTTCAAAATCGGCCGAATTGATAACCGGGCCCATCCATTGCGGCTCCGACCACGTTTGGTCGGGCTTCAACTGCGATACGTACAGGTCGCGGTCGCCTTCGCTATCCTTCCGTTGTACCGCCAGGATCATGATTCGTTCATCGGCCGATACGCAGAACTCCAACTGGTTTTTTTCGTGTAGGTTATAATTGTTCGTGATCCTGCACTCCACCGGCTGCGACCAGCCCTGCTTGGTCTTTGTTGATTTTGAAATCCCGAACGATAAGCCGCCGTCTGGTTTATAGACGTTGATCAGATAGGCCGATCGACCGTCGGGGGCCATGCCACTGATGGCGTTATCCCCGGCATTATTGATGGGGGCACCAATGTTAACGGCCTCGTTCCAGCGGTCCGGTTCACTGCCGGTACCCGGGTCTAGTATTGCATACCAGACGTCCTGCCGGTCAGCTTTGCCAATGTTGGCTTTGTTGAAATTCCGGGTGAAATACAGCGTTTTGCCGTCGGGGGCGATCACGGGGGCTACCTCCTGGCCGGGTGAGTTGACCGTTTTGCCCAGGTTCTCCTTCTGAATATCCTTCGGGGGGTCTTTGGAGATGTTAATACCAACGGCAACGGGTTTGGTATCTTCTGATATACCGATGGCGTCAATCTGGTTCGGTCCTTTCAGCACGGCCCCGTTCATAACTACTTTCACCTGACTACCCGTTATGGCGGAGTCTTTCAGCATGACGTGCAGCAGGGGATTTTGACGGGGCAACGTATTGACGATCTGATACACCGGATGTTCCCGGCCCTTGTCGTCGATGACAATAACCCGGACGACTGCCCCCGGATTTACGTTCTCGGCTACGACAATCTGCCGTATGCGCATTGGCCGTTCAAAAGCAACCTGTATCCATTCCTCAGGGGCGTCGGGGTTCAGCGGTGACCATGCACACGGGCTTGCACCCAACTGAGGTAGCTTGTTCGGGTGCCCCAGTGCCTGCGTTGCTTTATACTGCCTGCCGTTCGCGTCGCTCTTCCCTTCCGATGAAAAGCCAATAACCCGGGTAGCCCACTGCACCGATTGGGCAGGGCTAACCAGGCTTATGCTAACGAAGCCAATGCTCAATAAAAGACGCTGCATTCGCATAAAAAACGCGTAAAATTGGCTCAAGATAGAAAAGTCAGCGGCTTTGAGCAAGGGCAACAACGGAAATCTATATGGTAGGTTGTTTGTGTGTTTGGCCGGTAAACGATCGGAACGTAGCTAGTTGGTCAGCACTCGGTATTCCCACGGCCGGAGCGTAAAGGACATATTGGGTTTGATTTCCATCGACTGGCGACTGAATACCTCGGTGTAAATACCTTCATATCCGTCTCCATCCAGCCGGAAGGTTTGGGGCTGAGTGCTGAGGTTAACCAGCACGGCAATTCGGTCGCTATCTTTCTGGCGGTAAAATGCGTAGATCTTGTCGTCGTGATCAGTTGGTATTTTCACCGCACGGCCACCTGCTGTCCCATTCCACAATGCCCGGTTGCGGTGTTTAAGCGTGAGCAGGGTTTTAAAGAAATCGCTTTTGGGGTAATTACCCCAATCAATCGTGTCTTTTTCGAAGAAAGCCAGTCGTTTGTTAAGATTAGCTTCCATGCCGTTGTATACCAGAGGCATGCCCTCCAGCGTACTGGTCAGCACGACAAAGGCATCAGCCCCCGGTCCGAAAGATTCGGTCAGGGTGCCATTCCACGTGTTCTCATCGTGGTTCTGGGTGAAAAGCATCTGATAATACCAACGGGGGAACCGCTTCTGGTTTTTCTCCCGTACTGAGTCGATTCCCGTTGCCGGTCGTGCCCCTTTGGCAATAGCTTTCATCATGTTGTGCATGGTCCAGCCGTAATTCATGTTAAAGCAACTCTTGAATTGTTCGGGCTGATCTTCCCACTCCGACAGCATAAATACAGTCTTGACCTTGTCGAGCGCCGGCCGGGCTTCGGCCCAGAAATTGTTCGGAACAAAGCCCGCTACGTCGCAGCGGAAACCATCTACGTCGCATTCCCGCAGCCAGAACTGCATGGCTTTGATCATGGCCTGCCGCATGTTGGGGTTGTCGTAATTCAGATCCACTACATCGGTCCAGTCGGTGGGCTTACCGGTCGTTGGATCGATAGGGGCCGTCATTTTTCCGTTAACCTGGGTATACCATTCGGGGTGTTCCCTGACCCACACATGATCCCAGCCCGTATGATTCGGGACCCAGTCGAGAATGACCCGGAGCCCGAGCTCATGAGCCCGGCGGACCAGCGCCTTGAAATCGTTCATCGTACCGTATGCCGGATTAACGGACGTATAATCGGCAATGGCATACGGGCTGCCAAGCGAGCCTTTTTTGTTTTTCTCGCTGATGGGATAGATCGGCATCATCCAGATGATATCGACCCCCATCTCCTTTAGCCGGGGAAGCTGTTTTTCTACGGCTTTGAAATTGCCTTCCGGCGAAAACTGACGGGTGTTGACTTCGTAGATAGTAGCATTGTGCGACCAGTCCGGAGCGGGTGGTGGCGTGCCGGAACTGTCGGTCGTTGCGACGGCAGCGTCGGCCTGAGTCTTTTGTGTATCGCGGCAGGCCGTTGTGAGCAAGGTTGCACCGAGTGCAACGGCCAGGTACGTTTTTCTCATAAAAAAGCGTTTACTCAAATCAGTACAACACGGATGGTACCAGGTAAATAGAGAAAATCAGGCCACCAGCGGCAGGCGACCTTCTTTAAGCTCCCGTATCGCAACAGCCGGATCGGGAGCGTTGAATACCGAACTACCCGCGACGAGTATGTCGGCCCCGGCTTCGACGAGCCGGGCTGCATTATGGACGCTGACCCCCCCGTCTATTTCGATCATAGCCGATGAGCCGCCGGTAGCCAGCATATTTTTCAACCGGGCCGTTTTACGATACGTATGGTCAATGAACGTCTGCCCCCCAAAGCCGGGATTGACCGACATGATCAAAACGACGTCAATGTTTTCCAGTACGTCTTCAAGTTCACCAATTGGCGTATGTGGATTCAGAACGACACCAGCCCGGCACCCTAGTTCGCGGATGCGGGTCAGGGTACGGTGCAGATGCGTACACGCTTCATAATGGACATGAATGACGGCGGCTCCGGCTTCTGCAAAGGCCTCGAGGTAACGCTCGGGCTGGACGATCATCAGGTGCACGTCCAGTGGCTTGCGGCAGTAACGACGCACGGCATCAAGTACTGGAAAGCCGAAGGAAATATTGGGAACGAAGACCCCGTCCATTATGTCGATGTGCAGGTAATCCGCTTCGCTTTGGTTAACCATCTCCACGTCGCGCTGCAGGTTGGCAAAGTCGGCTGCGAGCAAAGAAGGAGCGATCAGGGGTTGGTTCATAAGGCTAAGAAACTAACTCGTTACGAGGGTTTTTGACGTAGCACTGGATACCGGTCACCGCGTAGATAACGAGAAACTCTAAACAAAAAATTGTAGACCTTTGTAAAAGTGGCAGTAAATCTAAGTTTTTTTACCTGATAGTTGAAACAATTATTGACACATCGGTCCGTCGTACGGCGGTGTCAACCACCTTCAACAATTCGTTTCATCACCCCTGGTAAGGTGGTCTGCCGTAACAGCAAAGCCACCACCTGAATGTAGTGCAAACATCTTGCTAATCAATGACTCCTCAGGATCAAATCAATGAATTAACGGATCGGTTAAACTATTATAACCACCAGTATTATCAGAACAGCGTATCGGAAGTTGACGATTTTACCTTTGACCGATTATTACAGGAACTCGCTGATCTGGAACGTCAGTATCCTGACTATCGTCGACCAGATACCCCAACGCAGCGGGTAGGGGGGGCTATCAGCAAAGAATTCCCGACGGTCTACCACCGCTTTCCGATGCTGTCGCTGGGGAATACGTATTCCGAAGCCGAACTGACCGAATTCGACAACCGCGTTCGGAAAGGATTGAACGGTCAGGCTTATGAGTACGTCTGCGAACTCAAATTCGATGGCGTAGCGCTGAGCATGACCTACGAGAACGGCGTACTGGTCCAGGGAGCTACCCGGGGGGACGGTGTTCGGGGCGACGATATTACTAACAACATTCGGACCATTCGCACATTGCCGTTGCGCATTGGGCGTGGGGCAGGGGGCCAGGAGCATGGCATCGATTCTCACAACCCCGTGCCCCCCGCGCTTTTCGAAGTTCGCGGTGAGGGTTTTCTGCCGCTGGCCGAGTTCGATCGTATCAACAAAGAGCGCGAAGATATAGGCGAACCCCTGCTGGCTAATCCACGTAATGCGGCCTCGGGTACTTTCAAGCAACAGGATTCGGCCATAGTGGCCAAACGCCGGCTCGATTGCTATCTGTATTCGTTTCTGTCGGAGCCTGAGGTATTCCAGACCCACGAAGAAAGCCTGATTGCCATGAAGCAGTGGGGGTTCAACGTATCGCCCACCTGGCGGAAATGCGCCGACATCCAGGCCATAATGGAGTACATCAACGAATGGGAAACGAAACGGTTCGACTTGCCGCTCGGCACCGATGGGATTGTGATTAAAGTGAACCGCTACGACCAGCAGCGCGAACTGGGGTATACGGCCAAGAGTCCGCGCTGGGCGATTGCGTTCAAATACAAGGCAATGGCCGCAAGCACGACGCTCAACAGCGTCAGTTATCAGGTGGGCCGAACGGGTGCCGTTACGCCGGTAGCGCATATGAAACCCGTGCTGCTGGCCGGAACCGTCGTAAAGCGAGCGTCGCTGCACAACGCCAACGAAATTCAGCGGCTGGGCGTCATGATCAACGATACGGTGTTTGTCGAAAAAGGGGGCGAAATTATTCCTAAAATTACCGGCGTTGATCTCAGCAAACGTACTGAAGCCAGTCAGCCGATCAACTACCCGACCGAGTGCCCAGCCTGCGGTACGCCCCTGATCCGCAACGAAGGCGAGGCCCATTTTTACTGCCCGAACGAGAAAGGATGTCCACCGCAACGGCAGGCTCGGTTTGAGCACTTCATTCAGCGTCGGGCTATGAACATCGAGAGCCTGGGCGAAGGAAAAATTCAACTGCTCATTGAGCGTGGGCTGGTCTGGGATCCGGCTGACTTGTATAAACTGACGAATGAGCAATTACTCGGTCTGGAGAAGGCATACCAAGACCGCGACGGCGGACCGCGCGACGGCGGAGCGGAGGAGACTGGTAAAGTCCGCGTCGTGAAGTTCGGGCAGAAGACCGTCGACAACATCCTCAATGCCATCGAAGCGTCGAAGGGACAACCGTTTGCCAATGTGCTGTTTGCGCTTGGGATACGGTACGTCGGTAACACTACGGCCGAGCGGCTGGCGGATTACTTCGGCTCCATGGACGAACTGCTGAATGCTCCGCTGGAAACCCTGGCCAACGTACCGGACGTCGGGCCGCGCATCGCCCAGAGTGCGTTCGAGTGGTTCCGCGACCCAGACAACCGCGAGTACGTCGAGCGGCTGCGGACGGCCGGGCTGCAGTTTGCGTCGGAGCGGAAAGTGGTGGCTCAGGAAAGTGATACGCTGGCGGGCAAAACGTTTTTGTATACCGGTACCTTTACCAATTTCACCCGCGAGCAACTGGAAGAGCGGATTGCGGCCAACGGGGGCAAGTTGCTGAGTGGCGTGTCCAAAAAACTCAACTACCTGATCGTTGGCGAAAACCCCGGCCCGTCGAAAGTTGAGAAGGCGCAGAAGCTGAACGTACCGCTGATTGGCGAAGACGAATTTACGGCCATGCTGGGTGGGTAAATACAGACTATTAGTTGCTGCAAAAAAGCCGTAACTTTGTCATTCTAAGCAACAGTTTCGTTCATGAATACTCGTTTTCACGGCGTCGGCGTCGCCATTGTGACACCTTTCAACGCCGATCATTCGATTGATTTCGACGGTTTCGGCCGTTTGATTCAGCACGTCTCCGATGGGGGCGTCAAGTACATCGTCCTGCAGGGCACCACCGGCGAATCGCCCACGGTGACCAAGGCCGAGAAGAAACAGTTGCTGCAATTTCTGAAGGAGAACAACCCGAAAAACCTGCCCATTGTCTACGGTGTCGGCGGTAACGTAACGGCCGATGTTGTGGCCGCTATGAACGATACGGATTTCGAAGGCGTCAGCGCTATTCTGTCAGTTTGTCCGTACTACAACAAACCCGGCAAACGTGGCGTAATTGAGCACTTTACCCGGGTCGCTGATGCGTGTCCCGTACCGGTGATCATGTACAACATTCCGCCCCGGACGGGCATCAACATGACGGCCGATACGATCTGTACGCTGGCCGAGCACCCGAACATCATCGGCGTCAAAGAAGCGTCGTGTATCATTGAGCAGTGCATGGAAATCGCCCGCGACAAGCCCGAGGATTTTCTGCTTATCTCCGGCGACGACGTGCAGGCAGTTCCCATCATCAGCATTGGTGGCGTAGGGGTGATGTCGGTGATTGCCAACGCATTCCCGGCTCGGTTCAGCGCCATGATCGACGCGGCCCTGCGCGGTGACTTTGCGTTTGCGCAGCGCGAACTGGGGCATTTCCTGCGCATCGATCCGTTGCTGTACGAAGAGGGAAATCCGGTCGGGGTGAAAAAGATTCTTGAAATCCTGGGCTTTATCAGCTCCGAAGTACGTCTGCCGCTGGCAAAGGCCTCCGACGACCTGGGCGAACGATTTAAGGTGGTTATGCAGAAAGACGGGTTGGTTGAACTCGTAGCGTAATTCGCTGAGTTGAACCGGATTCGCTTTATGAATTAAATAGGAGAGGGTCGTTGAGGTTGATTGATGTGGTGTCGGTTCCGAACCTGACACCACATCAATCAACCTCACCCACCCTCAATTAGTAAGAAACTATGTCAACGGCGCCCTCCTCCAAAAACCCGGGCTATCAACCAGATGACGCCGACGATAACAACAATAACCAGGACAGCACCCGTCCAGGCACCTGCTTCAAAAATATCTCCGATCAATTCGCAACTGGTGAGCGAAAGAGTCAGGAAGAGGGCCACAAAGGCCGTTGTTAGAAACCGAAACCAATCTTTCATAATCGTTGAGTGTTTGATGTAGCGAACCTGACCGCTCTTCGCAGCCAGATGACGTAACAACTTCACCTCAGAAAGAATGTTTTCGCTGGTCATCAAACGTTCCACCAGTAAGTCCATTTTAATACCAGTGCCCGGTTCAGCACCGAAAAGAATCCTGGTACATCCTGGCCAATCTGTGCTCCGTTAGGCAGGTAGTTATCCGTGTAGACCAGAAAAAAGTCGGATGCGGGTTTATAACGCCACTGGATGCGGGCGTTCACATTCATGTTCTTCTGCTGCTCATTGTACTGCACAAACGTAGTCAGGTAAAGCGTGTTCGTCATGGTGACGTCTAAGCGTGGCCCAACCAGCCAGAACGTAGTACGTCCCCAGGGTTGCGGCAAGCGAATGTCGTTGTAGCTCGCGCTGGCCGCCAGACTGATGTATGGCTGGAACCGGTAGCCTCCGTCGATGGTCAGGTTCAGCCGGGTGCCGTTGGCGTAATAGCCGCCGTAGCGTGATGAAAAGCCGTAGGTAAACAGACTCTGTGGCTTGGACGTAAACTGAGTGCCCCACGCTTTCCAGGTATGCTCGGTGCCCGTCGTTAGGGTTTCGCGGCCGGTGTTGGTCGGATCGAAGGGGCTTAGCAGTCGTACGTAGTCGGTCGCAATCCAGCCTGTCAGGGTGGCCCGGCTCCGAAAGGTGACCAGGTAGCTCAGGTAGGTTTCGTTGTCGCTCTGCCGCCCGAAGGTATCGAAGAAATACGTCGACTGCACCTGCGGGCCGTGGCTCAGTACCTGACCACCCGTCGGGAAGAACGTATAGCCGAGTAATGCCAGCAGGCGTTGGTAGCCCCGGCGTGGTACGTAGCCCGCTTCGGCAGTGTAGTTCCGGCCCACCGCTTCAAATTGAGCGCCCACCAGCCATTGGCGGCTGTTGTACTGTAGGTTGGCGGCATACACATTGTTATTGGCGGATACGCCCGGCGTGGATACGCCCGGCGTGGATACGCCCGGCGTGGATACGCCCGGCGTATTCACGCTGGGTTGAAATGATTTCAGGTATAAAGCTTTGCCCGTCCAGAGGTTGTTCGATGAAGCCAGATTATACTCCAACCCCAGGTTGCGGTTGTATTGGCTATACGGCGGGGTTTCAGTCGAGGGGGTATAGTTCAGCGACTGTTTGTTTACGAACAGAACTCCTACGTTGGATCGGGCAAACACACGCCGTTGCAGGGCCAGCACTGCGAAGTTCTGCGCCGGTAGCTCCAGCGCATCCACGCGGCCGGTCTGCATATCCATTACGCCAAGTCGCCAGTCTTTGTTGAGTTTACCGCTAAGCCGGGCACCAAAACGAATGGGTACCCCACCCAGCCCGATCCGGCGACTGAAAAACGGTCGAATGTTGGTATAGCCGAAGTTGGTGAACTGATCGCCGTTTTCCAGAAAAAACTGTCGGCGCTCTGGAAAAAACAACTCAAACCGGTCGAGGTTAGTCACCTGTTGATCCACGTCTACCTGCGAAAAGTCAGGGTTTACGGTCAGGTCCAGGTTCAGCGACGACGTAATGGCGACTTTGGCATCCAGCCCCGCCGTAAAGCGCCCTTTGGTCGGAATGCTATGCTGATAGTCGCGCGTCAGACCGCTCAGGGCGTAGGGGATAAGCGAGATGTTTGGTCCCGGCCTGGGTGGCGGTACGTCCCAGACCAGTACGCCCGTGTAGGCCAGTGAGGCCGTCGGGAATTGCCGGGGAACCGGTGCCCAGGCCGATTTTTCGGTGGTTTTTAGATCCTGCCGACTAAAGTTGATTCCCCAGCGCGTAATGCCCTGTTTATACCGGATGGTCTTGAACGGGATGGCCATTTCCAGCACATAGCGATCGGCGTAGTTGCGCACCACCGACGTCCACTTGTTATCCCAGCTCAGGTTGGCCTTGCTGCCTTCATAGATTAGACCGTCCCACTGCGCTCCGGCCGCGTTGGTACCGAAGGTGAAACCGTTGGTCTGGTCATCGAACGTATCCATAAAGAAGATAAAGTTGTCGTTCCGGCCGAAGTTCCAGTCCCGCCGAAGCGACTCAACAATATAGGGCCCTGCTACGTTGCCGTGGAAACAGACGGCGCTCAGGTACAGATTGTGGTCGTCGTAGGTCATCCGAACGTCGGTCCGAACGGCGGCCCGGCTGGTATCCATAGGCAGCACCATCCAGAAATCACCGGCAACCTCGGCAGCCTGCCAGGCGGGTTCGTCAACAGAGCCGTCCAGCGTAATGGGCGACATGGCTCGCTGGATGTGGAGTTGATACGCATCATTTTTCTTCTGCGCCCACGCGAAAGAGGGAACTAACAACCAGCCAATACACAAAATTAGTAATGTCCGCACGGAGTAGATGTAAGCAATACGTTAACAAGCAAAGAAAGAGAAGAACATGATTTACCGTATAGCAAAACGCAGCGACCAGCGGCCACTGCGTTTTGCTATTGAAGCCAATTAGTTAATTACCCACCATAAATACAGCATTGCCGAACAGCAACTTGCCGTTGTACCAGAAACCCCGGAACAACGGATCGTCGGCGAGGTAAATGACTGTACCACGGCCGAGGCTTTGCACACCCATTGTCAGCGTGTTTTTCAGCTTCTCCTTCGCATTCCTGCCCGAGAAACCAGCTACGTAGTTGTTCGCTTTCAAATAGCCGACGTTCCAGCCATCTTTCAGGAAATCGAAATTATAGGCATTCTGCACCAAAGAATAGTACCCGTCTGACAGGCCGAATGCGAGCGGATGCGTTGTATCCAGATTGATCCGGTAAATACTGCCCGGTGTTTCGTCGGAAATAGCCGTCCGCTCCCGGTCGCCGTAAATCTTCAGCGAGTCGGCAGGGTTGCCTTTGTCCTTGCTGCTTTTGTCTTTACCGTCCTTATCTTCCTTCTCTTTGAGGTCAAAACCGTCTTTGCCGGCAAGGAATGATGCGGCTCGTTCCATGGCAATCAGTTTACCGCCCGCCCGAACCCATTCGCGGATGGCCGCGAGGTTCTTTTCATTCAGGAATCGGCTGTAATTGTAGTTGGTCGGCAGCACGAGTACGTCCAGTTTGCTCCACTCAACGTTCCCCAGCGCGTTACCGTCGATCAGCGTTACGGGGTACTCTAGTTCCTGATCGAAATAATGCCAGACTTCACCGGCGGCTGGGGGGAGCGTTCCGTCGCCGAGCACCAACCCAACCCGGGGCGCTTTCAGACCCGTCACAAAATCCGACCCAAAGTCAGACCCTTTGGTAACGAAACCCGTCTGCACGGGCGTAAGCGCAACGCCGGCTTTGGTTGCGGCCTGCGAAACCACCGCATCAAAACGGTCGCCCAGCCGTTCGTTGCCCGCCCGGGTGATGAGCAGGGTACCCGACTGGTACGTCTTACCGTCCAGCTCGAACGGCTTTTCAGCGGCCCGTACCCGAATCTTCTGCTTCAGCAGAGCCGCTAGCAACTGTACCGACGGCAACGACTGCCAGCGGGCGACGTAGGCATACGGACGGGAGGTTGCAGCCGACGGACTTTGAGGCTGAGTCGTTGCCTGCGGAGCCCGGCTCTCCGGATTGATGCGGTTTGTCAGGCCGTACGTTTGCAGTCCGAACGCATACGGCAGCGACCAGGCCGTAATGTCATACGTAGCCGAATCTTCCAGCGCTGAATTGGGTTCGAATAGAATTTTCAGCAGCGTTGATTTGGGCTGGTAGGCGCTGATGACCATATCCTCAGCCGCCACCGATACATTTTTCTCGTTCTTCTGAGAGGTGTAATTGAAACCAGCTACGTTCTGCGCTTTGCCAGCGTAGCCAAACCGGATCTGGTTGCGTTCCAGCAGTTGCTGCAAGGCTTTCAGGCGACCCGGATCGCCGTTGGCTTTGATTACGTATGACTTGTACGTACCAACCGGCGTGGTTCGGGCTTTTTCGAAGAAATTACCGAACTCCTTCACAACGTCCGCCGAGCGATCCGCGATGGATTCGAGCGTAGCAATACTGGATGCTACGTGGTGGTCAATCCGTTGGCGGAGTGTGAGGGTATCGCCGTCGGCTTTTTCGATCGCCAGACCGGCCCGACCGCTGCCACCCTGTTCATAGGTCATACCGATTGCGCCGTTGTAGGTCGGGTAAGTGTCGCCGTAGCTGGGGTAGAACAGGTCGAACCGTTCGCGGGTGTAATAAAGCCAGCCGTTCCGGTCGAAATACCGACTGCAATATTGCCCGATCACCTGCTGAAACTGCCGTTGGAAGGGCGTAATATCTTCGTGATACGGCTTGGCCGATGGCGCAAAGTAGTACGGACTTTCGACGCCCATTTCGTGGAAATCGCCGTGAACGTGGGGCATCCACTGATGATACAGCGCCATCCGTTGCTGGGTTATTTCCTGCGTTTGCCAGGCCCAGTCGCGGTTCGGATCAAACAGGTAGTGCGAGTACCGACCACCGGGCCAGGGTTCATTATGCTCCCGGGCAAAAGTCGTCGGATCGGCGTTTCGACCGGCCATCTGGTTATACCAGTTCACGTAGCGATCATGACCGTCGGGGTTCAGGCCCGGGTCGAGAATCACCACGGTTGTGTTCAGGACTTTTTTCGACACCGCATCGTTCGGGTCAAGCAGCCGGTACAGTACGTCCATGAATGCTTCCGAACTGACCGCTTCGTTGCCGTGTACGTTGTAGCTCAGCCACGCGATAGCTGGTTGGCTCGCCGATGACGCCTTCGAATCCACGATGGGACCATCAAGCAGACCAGTACGTTTTAGGTTATTGGTCCGGATCTCTTCCAGCCGGTTCAGGTTAGCTTCTGATGCTACCACAACAACCATGAGCTGACGCCCCTCGTGCGTTGTACCGTACGGAAGCAGTTTGACACGGTTAGGGGCCTGGCGGGCAACCTGCTCAGCATAAGTCAGTACGCGCTGGTGGGGCGTAAAACGTTCGCCAATTTTATACCCGAGGAATTGTGCCGGGGCGACGATGCCGGATGAATTTTGTACAGTGGGTGAAGTTTGCGCCGGGGCTGATAAGGATAAAACCGTCAGACCCGCCAGCAGCAACAGTTGTTTCATGAAATGGGGTTACTACAGCTAAGTTGATTTCATCAAAAATAGTAGTAAATCGGACAGAAAGGCGATTTGTGGCAAAATTTCGATTAGAGATATTGGATTATAAAATCATATACGTACTTTTGCACCACGTTTCGCCAACGTCCGGTACAAACCGCCATCTGGCCCATTCGTCTAGCGGTTAGGACACGTCCCTTTCACGGATGAAACAGGGGTTCGATTCCCCTATGGGTCACTACCACATTGGCGCAAACGGCCCATTCGTCTAGCGGTTAGGACACGTCCCTTTCACGGATGAAACAGGGGTTCGATTCCCCTATGGGTCACCAAGCCCGACCAGCATTGGTCGGGCTTTTTTATGTTCATAACTTGTTCGTACAGGTTAGGACACGTCCCTTTCACAGATGAAACAGGGCCGGGGTGACGCACCACTTCGATTCCCCTATGGGTCACCGGGCCCAACCAGCAATGGATGGGTTTTTCTTGTTCGTTCTTTCAAGGTGGTTCATTCGGTCAGACGTTTCGCCTGACTGAATCCAACCCGTGTGGTCTAACTAGTTGGCACGGTAACAGCTTATAAACCACAGATGGCTTGGTCTCATCGCTAAACTTCTGGTTAAATTTATCTAATGCACGTTAACCATGGCACGGTTCAGCGCGAGTATAGTCTACTATTTATGTGGAAAAAGATAAACACAATTATTTATTAAAAAAGTGTAACCATCACAGAATCAGCACTTGGCACGGTAGTTGGCAAAGGAGGGGTGTCAATCAACTTACTAACTATAAAACTACACAAGCTATGGCATCCCTAATGGATCGAGTATCGAATTTCTTCGGAGGCAATGACGCTGAAACCGGCGAAGGACTACGTAGCCTCTTTATCAATGAATTAAAAGCAATTTATTACGCCGAGAAACAAGCAGTTGACGCGCTGGGCGAGCAGGCGGATGCGGCTTCGACGGATGAGGTGCGGAATGCATTCCTGATGCACCAGGAAGAAACCCGTAACCAGATCATGCGGCTGGAGCGCGTATTTGACAGCATCGGTGTCGAAGCCGACAGCATGACGTGTGAGGCTATCGACGGCCTGGCTGAAGATGCTCAGAAAGTGGTGTCTATGACCGATTCTGGATCGCTGACGCGGGATGCGGGTCTGATCATTGCCGGGCAGAAGGTAGAACACCATGAAATTGCTGCCTATGGTTCGGCCGTAACGCTGGCTAAAGTACTTGGCTATCGCGAAGCTGCCCAATTACTTCAGCAGACGCTCCAGGAAGAGAAGAATACGGATCAGAAACTGACGCAACTGGCTGAGTCGTTC
Source organism: Fibrisoma limi BUZ 3 (assembly GCF_000296815.2). Classification (GTDB taxonomy): domain Bacteria; phylum Bacteroidota; class Bacteroidia; order Cytophagales; family Spirosomataceae; genus Fibrisoma; species Fibrisoma limi. The sequence goes on along the minus strand of NZ_CAIT01000007.1, from coordinate 269,416 downwards.
ATTAACCAGCGGGCCGCTTCTGAATCTGACATGAATAATACCTATGGTGATCGTGATAACGATGCGCTACGCCCGGATGGTACTCGTTACGATGATCGAAACAGTACAGGCCAAACCTACCAGTCTGGCTCATCTTACAGCAGCGGTTCGCAAATGGGCGGTACCACTACGTATGGATCAGGCACGGTAGGTTCAAGCCCGAGTAGCACCGGTACAAGTAACGACGCTACGCTGGGTGGTATGTCCGGCGTGTAGGGCGTATCGTTAACCGATAATCAGTAAGGCTTATAATGAAAAAGGCTCCCATCGGGAGCCTTTTTCGTAGAAAGGTTATAGAACCAGAATAGTCATTTAGTTAAAGGACTGTTACCATCGCTATACTCTGGGTCAGGTTCTGTCCCATCGTTGTTCCCTACGCTTGTTCCATCGCCCGGGGCTGTGCTATCAATAGGCGTGCTGGCGGGTGCATTGACGTCGCCGACCAGATCCGAGGGATTATACTCTTCATTACCCATCTCGCCCTGATCTGGAATCTGCATCGGGCCACCCGTTTCGGGACGGTACGTTTGCGACTGCTCGTTCAGCATGGCATCCTGATTTACGTTTTCCATGTGTCGTTGAGTTTTGTGTTATGCGGTTTTGGTTTTCCTTACCGTGACCTCTATTCTATTAAACTAACCGCGGATAAAAACTTCCCACAACCGATTATACAACGTTCGGGCGTAGGAGTTAATGTCGTGCTGTGACCCATGAATGGTAAACGGCGTAAACCGGCGGTCCGAGGTTGGCAGCGGTTCAACCTGAATCGTACGGCCAGCCGTCCATCGCCCGGCAATCCGGCGGGTTGAACCGGTCAATCGAATGCCCGCGTCCGGCAGATCGATCGTGCAGGTTTCAGGGTGGTGGATTTTGGCCAGATCCAGCGAAAAACGCTGTAACTGACTGGCATCGAACCACGACAGGGGCGGCATGCTAAGGTGATCAGCCTCCCGGTTTTTACGGTACAGGAAGCGCAACGACAGCAGCGAGTGCCCGGCCGAAGCCCGTAACGTAACCTGTGTGTCGAGCACTTCCACGGGGGCTGTTTCGCTTGATGTAGAAAATTCTATATCCATAGCTGATGAAGCAGTTAATATTTAGGTAATAAACTAAGTAAACCAACGAGTGTTTTATATGTAATTACACGTAAATCATCTTCCGGGTCATGCCACCATCAACTACGAAATTCTGGCCGGTAATGAAACTGTTTTCCGGGCTAATCAGGAACAGAATCATACGGGCAATATCATCGGCCTGTCCCACGCGCCCGGCCGGATGCTGGGCATGATCTTCGGGCCGCAATTCGTCGGGCTTTGCTTTCGCTTTCTTCTTAAGGGCCGATACGTCGATCCAGCCGGGGCTAATGCAGTTCACCCGAATATCGGGCCCCAGGCTTACCGCCAATGCGTGCGTCAGGGCCAGCATACCACCCTTCGATGCAGAATAGGCAAAGGTATCCGGTTCTGACTGAAAAGCACGCGTAGACCCAATATTTACAATGCAACCCTTTTGAGCGGCCAGATAAGGGGCCGTGTGTTTGGCGCACAGGAACGCCCCGGTCAGGTTAGTACCGATCACGCGGTTCCATTCGTCGAGGGTCAGCTTATCCAGCGGTTTCTCAATCTGAATGGCTGCGTTGTTGATCAGGGCATCTACCTGCCCGAAATGTCCAATCGTTTGTTCGGCGGCTTTCCGAACGTTCAGTTCACTCGATACGTCGCAGGATACGAACAGTATCTGGGCGGTTGATGCCTTAAATGCTTCGCGAAGTTCGGCAAGGGCGTCGGTATCAGCCTCCCAGATAGCTACGCGGTAGCCATGCGTGAGCAGGTACTGTGTGGTGACACGTCCGATTCCTTGTCCGCCACCCGTTACAATAGCGGTTCTCATAACAATTTGGTAAAGCGTAAGAACGGGGAAGATAGGCCGTTTTTTAACACAACCGGCCAAAGAGTAGTTAAGAGGTCTGTATCCTTATTAAACGGGACACTGCCCCGCGTGGCCGCCCGGCGTTCACATTCGCTTCATGTTGCAGATTGCTTTTGCGCCTATTTACAGGCATCCGCTACCGGAAGGACACCGGTTCCCGATGGTTAAATACGAACTGATTCACGAACAGCTTTTGTACGAAGGCACCTGTACGGATGCCAACTTTTTTCATCCGCAGCCTGTGGACGATCGGTGGGTCTTGGGCGTACACACGGCTACGTATGTTCAGCAACTTCAGACATTGACCGTTGACCCAAAAATGGTACGTCGAATCGGATTCCCCCTGTCGGCGGGGCTGATTGAACGCGAATGGGTAATTACACAGGGTACCATCGACTGCACCCACAAAGCCCGGCGCGATGGCGTAGCGATGAACGTAGCTGGAGGTACTCACCATGCCTTTCCGGATAAGGGAGAAGGTTTTTGCTTACTGAACGACGTAGGGGTAGCTGCGCACTACCTGCTGGAAACGCAGCAGGTCCGGCAAATTCTTATTATTGACCTCGACGTGCACCAGGGCAACGGAACGGCCGTGATGTTTCAGCATGAGCCGCGCGTGTTTACGTTTAGCATGCACGGCAAAGACAATTACCCGCTGCATAAAGAGCAATCGGATCTGGATGTTGAATTGCCGACCGGTATGGAAGACGAAGAATACCTGAACGTATTGTATGATACGTTGCCCAAACTGATTCGGCAGGTGCAGCCGGATTTCCTGTTTTATGTATCAGGGGTCGATATTCTGGCTTCCGACCGGCTGGGCAAACTGAATGTTAGTCGCGAGGGATGCCGACAGCGGGACCGGTTCGTGTTTGGAGAGGCTCTGCGACATCAACTGCCGATTGCCGTATCGATGGGTGGAGGATATTCTCCCCGGATTGCCGACATCGTTGAAGCCCACTGCAATACGTTCCGGCTGGCGAATGAGATGTATTTTTAGAGGAAGGGAGGAAGGAAGGGGAGAAAGGGAGAAAGGGGAGAAAAGGAAAAAGGGATTTAACTTCACTAGTCCCTTTCTCCTTTCCTCCTCCTATTATGCCTTCGTAGCCTGCTGGTTAACTTTGCTGGTGGCAATACGAGTCAGTTTTTCATCTGTCGATTTTTCTTCCTGAAGGGTTTGCTCCAGTAGGTCGGCAATTTCCTGCTGACCCGCCTGCTGGGCCATGGTGCGGGCCGTACCATAGCCGGCAATTTCGTAATGCTCCATTTTCTGAGCCGCTCCGATAATGGCAGCGTCGGCCAGTTGATCATCCTCCAGTTGATCCAGCAGATCCTGCGCTTCCTCGATCAGGCCCTGCATACCCATGCAGGTTTCACCTTCCGTGCTGATGCCCATTTGCTGAGCGATCTGCTCCAGACGCCGTACCTGCTGTTCAGTTTCGCGCTGGTGCGTATCAAAAGCCTGACGCAGTTCGTTGTTCTGAACCCGCGAAGCCAATTGCGGCATAGCTTCCAGAGCCTGGGTTTCGGCGGAGTACAAGTCCTGGATCATGTGCTCCATTAGTTCATTAACGGTTTTCATAAAGGAAGTTGATTTGACTGTTGAATTGTAATCTATAAGTATATAGACAACATAGAGTCAACACAGGTTAAAAGTGGATGTTTAAAAAAGGCTGAAAATCGAGAGAGCGGACAATCAAACGGCCCGGTTTCTTTCCGGGTAAATCGAAAGAAGCCGGGCCGCAAAAAGGAAGGGTTGAATAGTTGGTATAGCGAAAATATAGTGTGGATAGAATGCCAACAAAGTTACTTTCCTATCTACACCACTACAATACCCGAATCCGGGTATATTCATACATCTATACGTTTTTAGATACCCACCTCAACCGCGAACCGAACCAATTCGGCAACCGTACTGATGCCGAGCTTGGCGTAAATGTTTTTGCGGTGAGTTTCAATGGTATACGGGCTAAGGTGCACTTTGTCGGCAATTTGTGGAGTGCTTAAACCGGCTTTAATGAGCCGGATAATTTCGACCTCCCGCGGTGAAAGTTTATACTTTTTCAGAAAGGTATCATCGGCGTGGTTGCTGAACTGTTTCTGATCCGCCAGCTTCGGGTCAAAGTACGTATTACCGCGAGCTACCTCCCGGATAGCTGTCAGTAGTTCGTCCTTGGTGGAGGTTTTGAGCATATAACCCAGAGCACCCGCTTTCCGAAAATCGTCGATGTACCGACTTTCTCCGTACATACTCAGAATCAGGATGCACAACTGCGGATGTTGCGTTAGGAGTAGCCGCGTAAGTTCCAGCCCATCCATTTCAGGCATGTTAAAATCAATAATGAGCACCCTGGGGCGGAGCTGCCGAACCTGGCTCAGCGCGTCCCGGCTATGATATATCTGGCCCAATATCGTTATATCCGGAGCGTCGGCGAGCATAGCCCTCAGGCCGTCGTTGAACAGACGGTGATCATCAATGATGAGTATGTTGATGACGGGTGTGGTTTCCGGTTGCGTCATAGGGCACGTCGAGCATGACAATGTAGCTTTGTTCGTTGCGATCTATTTCCAACGAAGCATGCAAGTATTCGGCCCTGTAAGATATGTTATTTTGTCCTATCCCTGGTGACAACTTAGTAGGAAACGGTTGATCCGTAGACGTTTGTGCCAAAGGAGTTTCAACAAGTATGCTTAAATGGCGAAGGTGATAACCGAGCTGGACAATTGCTAATCCCTGCCCGCCGTGTTTTAGCCCGTTCTGGATCAGTTCGGTGATGATGCGGTACGTAACGAGTTCGCGGGCCGGCTCCAGTCGGCGAACCGTTCCGAACAGAATGAATTCGAACTGCATACGCGATGACCGATTGACCCGATCGACCAGTTGCTGGATAACATCTGGAAGGGCGTATTTTTCGAATTCAACCGGCATCAGGTCGTGCGTGATGCCCCGCAGATCATTGCTGGCTTTATCGATCAGATCGTACGCTTTATGTACTTCAGGATGCATGCTTTGGACAGGTTCCTGTTCCCGGGCTCGTTCCAGCATTCCTTTGATGGTTGCCAATGTATTGCCAACGTCGTCGTGAAGGTCCTGGGCAATTCGTCGGCGTTCGCTTTCCTGCGCAGCCAATGTGTTCTGCGTCAGGCGTTGCTGGCGGGCAAATCGCTGCTTGTCAAACGTACTGACGCCCCAGACTACCAGCCCAACCAACGCGGCCAGACTCAATAGTATGAACCACCAGGTTTGCCAGAAAGGCGGCTGAATACGAATCTGAACCTGGGTAATGGGGGTGAGTTGCCCCCGGGCGTCCAGTGCTCGTACCTGAAAGGTATACGCGCCCGGCGATACATCGGCATACCGGACGGTATTGGTTTTTGTGAGGGTAACCCAGTTATTATCAACGCCTTTAAGCCGGTAAAAAAATGGATTATTGCCGTCACTGAAGTAGTCGAGGGCCGCGAAACTGATCGAAAAGGTACGCTGCTGCGATGTAAGCGTCACCTGACCGGTTTCTCCAATGAAGCCGGTGGCCCGGTACGGTTTGTCATTGACCTGAAAGTCAGCGATACGTACCGGAACGACAACGTTGTAATCGAGCTGGTTCGGCACAAAATGGTCGAGGCCGTGCACTCCGCCGAAATAAAAGGTTCCGTCCGAGCTGGCCAGGGCCGCGAAGCTGTTGTATTCCCGCCCTCTGGTCATGGAAACCGGGGTTATCATTTCCTGAGCCGGAAAAAACTTGGCCAGGCCGTTGTTGGTGCTGAGCCAGAACCGTCCTTTCTGATCGGGAAGCAGCGCGTAGACTACGTTGTTAGGGAGTCCCTGGCGGGTGGTGTAAATGCGAAGAGTTCGGCGGGTAGCCGGGTCAAAGCGGACGAGACCGCGGTCAGTACAGATCCAGAGACATCGGCGGGCCGGATCGGGATAAATGTCCAGGATATTAAATCCTGGCAGCGTGTTGTAAACCCACGTTAACTTCCCGTTTTTGTACTGATAGACCATTAAATCCTGATCCCGGCGACCAGCGTACAGAAGCTGCGTGACAGCGTCGAAATAAAGTGTGCCATAGTAATTGCTTCCAGCATCTACTTGACCCAGTGGACGAAGCTGAGGGTCGTGGATAAAAAGGCCGGCGTAGGTGGCCACGATGAAATTGCCGTCGGGTAGTTCCTTAATACCGCGAATGTACTGACAGTCCTGATCGTCGCGACAGAGCGGATTCGGAATGACCACAAACCGGTCGCCGACAGGATCATATTGCTGAATACCACGCTGGTTGGCAATAAGTAGCCGACCGTTTCGAGTCTCAACAATATGGCGGATGTTGCCCTTGGTCGTTACGCCCATCTCTACGGTATACGCCCGCATGGTACCCGAAGCAGGATCAAGGCGTCGAATCCCTCCGTCGACGGTACCGATCCATATCTGATGCCGCCGATCTTCGCAGAGGCCCCGGATGGCGTGGCTGTTTAGGTCATTAACGTCGGCGGGGTTATCGGAAAATGTTTCAATACGGTAATTATCAGGATAGATTATGTCAATGCCGAACGGGTCGCTGTTTACCCAGACTAAACCCAGATCATCGACATATAGCTCTGAGATCTGGTTGGTTAACAGCGAACGCGCTCTATTTAGCCCAGGTGCCACTTCCCGAACGATCTGCATCCGGAGGGGGTCATACAGCCAGGCTCCGGCCCCTTCGACAGCCAGCCACCAACGTCCCTGCTGGTCTTCCATCATGCTCTGGAATCGGTAAAGGCCAATACCCGGCCGGAGGGTATGTTGGTGCCGGAGACTCGTTAACGTAGAGTCAAATTCATAAATACCCGCCGAACTGCCTAAGCAGTAATGACCGTTGCGAGCTCGGTAAAGCGACTGAAAAAGTTGCCGGCCGGGAATGACGTCGGTTGGCTGGCCCGAATAGTAGGTGGTTAAACGACGGGTTGGCCAGTGGTAGCGGGCAAACCCCACAGGCAGCAGAAAAACCAGTGACTGATCGGCGGGCCGGTAGTTGATCCATTCCGTAGTGATAGTCGATTTGGGTCTTATCTGCTGGTTAATAAAGGTCTTATGCTGAGTACGGAAATTAAGTTTGACAACACCTTCAATGGCATTACAGTACCAGACCGTTGAGTCGTCGGCGTAGAAAGGCGTGTGCAGACTGAAGCGTTTCTGCCCCCGGTTATTGGTTACGTAGTAGCGCCGGAACGAGTTGGTTCGGCGGACGTACTGGCTGAGACAATCTTCGGTTCCCGCCCACAAATCGCCTGAAGGTGCTTCAACCAGCCCCTGAATTTCGCCTTTGCCGATCGTTGTCGAATCGAGTTCGTCAAACTGATACCGCGTAAACCGCGTACCATCGAAGCGGTTGAGTCCGTCCTGACTGCCCACCCAGATAAATCCCCGCGAGTCTTTAAGGATGTGGTAGCAAGTGCCCTGCGAAAGCCCGTCGGCGGTGGTGAGGTGACGCACCGGAAACGGGTGTTGGGCATGAACAAGCCTGAACAAACAGGCAAGCACAAATAAAAGCCAGCGCATAGCGACAAGGTGTAGGATAGCGCTATAAACTTACGACTTGGTTAATCGGTATAAAATACCGGGATACTGGTATTTGTTGCATCGACGAACTTCTTTTCGTTCTTTGCGAAAACGGTAAACCTTTTGAGGGTAGATGAAGGAGAATCTGGTCAAGCAAAAACTGATTAATAAACAGCCCGTACTGGGCGTACTGTCCAATAGTGCCGACCCAACCATTGCCGAACTGTGCGGCTTTTCGGATCTTGATTTTTACATGATCGACGGCGAACATAGCCCCGTCACTACGGCTCAGGTGCAGGACATTGTGCGGGCGTGCGAAGCTAGCGGCATTACGGCCCTGGCCCGGGTCCGTAGTGGTGATCCTAAGCTGATTCTGCAATTTCTGGATGCGGGTGTAATGGGCGTCATGATTCCGGGCGTTACCTCCGTTGCCGAAGTAGAAGCGCTGGTTCAGGCGGTGAAGTACCCGCCGGTAGGTAGCCGTGGACTGGGCCCGGTACGAGCTGCCGATTACCTGCTGGGAAGCATGAGTCAGGGCGAATACGTTCAGTATGCCAATGAACAGACGCTGCTGTTGCCCCAGATTGAAACCGTTGAGGCCGTCAACAATCTCGAGGCTTTGTGTCAGGTGCCGGGAATCGATGGTTTTGTCGTTGGACCGCGGGACCTGGCTATGTCAATGGGCTATTACGATGGGCCGGCCAATAGTGAAGTTCGAAAAGTAATTGCCGGTATTGTGGAAACCGTGCTGAAGGCCGGGTTGGTAATCGGCACAACGGCTGCCACAGGCGATCAGGCCCGGGCGCTGATCGACCGCGGGGTTTTATTCTGCCTGAACTCGGTAGCCGGTTTGCTCCGATCGGCGGCTGGTGATTATTTGAAAGGAAAAGAACCGGCCGGGCAACCCTCCTGATGAGATCAATTGTCCAAACTAAATCGAGGGCCTGCTGAAAAACATTCTTGCCTTTCCAACGATTTAGTAGTGGAGTGAATCGGAGGAACAGGAAAACAAAAAAAATTAAGGTTTTTCTGATGAGTTTGGGACAGCCTGCCCGAATCACTAACGGATAACTATAGGCCGATCGTTTTCGGCAAAGCGTGAACACAAAATTGTGCTTGTAGTTTATTCGGTAATTTGCAGAAACCAGGTTCCGTAATCAGCTAATATACAGCAAGGATAAGGACATGGTCCGACGACAACAGAGAATGCCATGTCAACACTGTTAATGGCTCAGGTGAATGGAAACAGGCCGTCTTCAGAGAGTAATGTCAGCTTTTGACCATAAAAAAATAATAATCTGATGGTGCAAATTTTACGTCCTAGTGCTTACGTTTGCCGCATAAATACAACATTAGCGGTTTTGAGAGAGCACTGTCTTCCGCGAAATCCCGGATAAGAGGTTACGAAAATTGACCATTGCCATCTTTAGTGTGCACTTTTTTATGAAATAGTATGCTGAGCACGTACATCAACTCGAAAAAAAATTATTTTCGTCCGTCGGCGATGAACGGCTTCACTGCAAATTTCAGCGCACTAATACATAGGCAATTGGTTCATTGGGCGATAAAATCCACTGTTTTTGTAGGATGACCGTTCCCTAATTTTCTTTAGGGGCTTTTGTGAAATTAACAGTTTAGTTAGAAACATTGCGTCAAAATTAAATCCGTCTCTATGCGAACATTTATCCAACAACACCCCCTGCGGATGCTGGCTGGACTCGTGTGGCTGAGTTGCGCTATGCCTTCCATCAGCCTTGCTCAACAAGTTGATACTGTCCGGCGAGATGCGGTGCAGCAATCTACGGTTGCTACCTCATCCGCGGCAACTGATACGGTCCGACCCCGCGACCGTGACCTTTATCGTGATAATATTTACAGGCTGGGCAAGCGTCCCTTCGCCGACACGTTGAACCGGCAGGATTTCAAAGCCGTGGCCAGCGACGTCGCCGAACTGGATGATTGCGACACAACCTTCCAGACGTTTATTCTCGTACGTAGACAATCTCCCTGGCGGGTTGGACTTTTTGCGGGCCCAAACTTTGCCTATTGCGGTACATGGGAGAATACGTTCGGACCTAACCGTCGTGATAATACCCTGTACAACGGTGCCGGTATTAACGTAACGGCCAACGTTGATTACTTCCTGACTCGTCCTGAGCGCCGGCTGCGTTTCGGTGTTGGTGGAGTGCTGGGTTATCAGAACTACGTAACGCGTCGGATCTACCGGGATTATCTGTTTTCGCTGGCTAATGCCCGCGGTATTTCAAGTGATCAGGTGCTGTTTAAGCAGCGCGCGTCCGACGACTTTTACCTTGCTCTCGGACCGGTCGTAACGTTTAACTTCTCGCGGAACCGGACGGGCCTGCGGACGGGTACGTTCCTCGAACTGGGTCTGCGTGGCGGTCTGTTCCGGACGGAAGCCGCTACCATCACAGCTTCAGTACCGAGCCAGGCTGATCTGTTGATCCGGTCGGTTAACCCGAGCACAAAGATTCTGCGCCCGGGTGGTATTCTGTCGCTGGGCGTGTTCTTCCCGCTGCGTAACAACTGGCACATCGGTGTGCAGGCGCAGGGCTTCTACACGCGTCTCAACTACCTGATCGTTAACGGTATCGACGATCAACTGCTTGAGTTCAGCCGGAAACACGGTGGTTTCAGCGCCGGCGTTGCCGTACGGAAGAGCTTCATCGAGCGCAAGCTGATCCCGAAGGCTCCGATTGTCTGCCCGGTTTGCGACTCAATCCCGCAACTGGCCGTACGTTTTGCTAACAACAACCCGCTGGCCGGTCTGTCATACGCAGCCGACAGCCTGCCGTCGAACTCAACGCCGGTTATTAGCTGGCGCAGCACGACTCCGAACCCTCAGAACGAAACCTTCACGGCTCGTCTGCACTACAAGGCTGACACGCTGGGTGCCGCCCGCGACACAATCATCGCTCAGGTTGTAAATACGACCGACACGACGCTGACATTCCCGCAGGCATACCTGGATTCGGCTGGTCGCCCGGCACGTGGTTTCTACTACGTAACGGTTCACAACCGTCAGGAAGCGAAATGCGGCACGTGTATGAGTGAAGTGGCAACCGCCAGCTTCACAATCCTCGGACCTCGTGGTGCTGAAGAGTGTGAGTTCCGCCACCGTTTGGAGCGTCTGGAAGTATACTACCGCACACCATACACGCGTGAAATTGCGAACGTCTGCTACTGTAACGGTCAGATCACGTCCGTGGGCGACACTGTTCTGCGTCTGAGATACCGCACGCTGAACCGCCGTCTGGCTGAAGCGGCTGTCGAGTTCGATACGAACACCGTGATCCTGAACCTGAACCAACTGCCGGGTACGCTGGCTCAGACGCTGCAAACCGAGAAGTCTCGGATCGAAAGCGGCAATGCCATCCGCTACAGAGGCCGTCGGGTACGTCCGCAGGTGCTGTACTTCCGCGCTGTGTTCACGGTTACGAAACTGCCGTGCAACGGTCAGCCTGAGCAGCCGGTGGGTAGCTTCAACACGACGATCAGCGACAACACTATGTCGATCACTGACCTGAAGCCGCTGACGGATGAGCAGAAGGCTCGCCTGCTGGCACCGCCTGCACCGACTCGCAAAGCTCCGGCTCGTCGCCGGGCTGGCAACAGCGGCCGCCGTTCAGATGTAAGCTTTGATCTGAACTAAGCAACGATAAATCGAATGCAAAAACCGGGGGCTCAGGCTCCCGGTTTTTTTATGTTTGTCCCAACTTGTACGGAATATGATGAAGCTCTTTTTTACCGCCCTGATGTTCTACACGCGCCTGCCCGTTCCGAAAGGAATTGACCATTCGGCAGATGCACTAAACCGGGCCACTGTGTTCTTTCCCCTGATTGGCTGGATTGTGGGCGCGGTTGGGGTTGGAGTTTACTGGCTCGGTACGGTACTGTTTCCGCCAACCTACCTGCCCATTCTGTTCAGCATGATCGCAACTATCTGGATTACGGGTGCTTTTCACGAAGATGGGTTCGCCGATGTATGCGATGGCTTCGGGGGCGGCTGGACTAAAGCGCAGATTCTGACCATCATGAAAGACAGCCGGTTGGGAACCTACGGTACCATCGGGCTGGTCTTGCTGCTGGCGGTCAAGTTTTTTGCGTTGCAATCGCTCCTGTCGGTGGAAGCATTTGGCTGGGGCGTAGCTCTGAAATACGTATCAGCGCATAGCGTCAGTCGATTTGTGGCAGCAACGGTCATTCCGGCCTTGCCTTATGCTCGGGAAGACGATGAAGCGGCCAAGGCAAAACCCGTAGCCGAGGGGATCAGCGCCGGGCAGGTCGTTATAGCGGGTGTGTTTGGTATTGGGCCGCTGATAGTACTCTGGGCGCTCACAGGGCTCTGGATTTACCTGACGTTCCTGATTCCGTTGCTGTTGCTGCGCTGGCGGCTTATAGCGTTTTTCCGGCGCTGGATCGGTGGCTATACCGGCGATTGCCTGGGGGCCACCCAGCAACTTGCGGAAGTAATTATGTACCTGTCGTACGTTTCGTTGTTATGGATATCTATTTGATTCGGCATACCGAAGTTGCCGTGGGGCGTAGCGTGGCCTACGGGCAGACCGATGTGGAGCTGGCCGACAATTACATTGAACAACGGGACCGGCTACGCACGTTTCTGCCAACGGAGTTATCGGCCGTTACGTTTGCGAGTCCGCTTAGCCGATGCCGGAAACTGGCGCTTGAGCTAACGGAAGCCGACGAGCCGGTTCTTTTTGACGATCGGCTCAAAGAGATTCACTTTGGCGACTGGGAGCTAGTACCCTGGAGCGACATTAGCCGGGAGGTACTGGACCCCTGGATGGCTGACTTTGTGAACGTACGGACGCCGAACGGCGAAAACTTTCAGGATGTATTCGATCGGGTTGGGACGTTCTGGCGGGAGCAGATTGTCCCCCTCGCGGAAACTGGCACCGGGCAGCCGGTGTTTGTTATTACACACGGGGGGGTAATTCGGGCTTTGCTGTGTCTGTTTCTGGATTTATCTTTGCAGAATGCCTACCGGCTTCATCTGGACTATGGCTCGGTAACTAAAGTAACCACGAACGGGTTATACCATACGATACAATACATTAATCGCTGAATTGACCGCATGAAACCATTGACAATTCGTTTAGCTACGCTTACGACCATTGTACTGACAGCAGCCTTGTTTCGCCTGCTGCCACACTGGCCGAATATGACACCTATAGCGGCACTGGCCCTGTTTGGCGCGGCAACGTTTGAGCGGAAATGGCTCGGGCTGGCTGCTCCCCTGGCAGCGATGGTCCTGAGCGATGCCCTGATTGGCTTTCATGGGGGAATGGGAGCAGTTTATGTCAGCTTTGGTCTGACGTGGTTGCTGGGGCTGTGGCTGCTTCAGAAACCAACGGCAGCGCGTATTGCCACCGCGTCCGTCGCTTCCTCCCTGCTGTTCTTTCTGATCACTAACTTCGCCGTATGGTACGGTAGTTCATTTTATCCCCAGACATGGGCAGGGCTGATGAGCTGCTACGTAGCCGGCCTTGCATTTTACGACGGAACGTCGTTTGCGTTAAATGGCCTGATGGGGGACCTGCTGTTCAGCGGTCTGCTCTTTGGTGGTTATTACCTGCTGCAACAGCGCTTTACGGTACTACGCGCGGCCCGCGTCTAAAAACGATATTTTTCAAAAGACAGAACGAGTCCCCGGTATGTAGCGGGGACTCGTTCTGTTTAGGGCCTTTGCTTAGTTGCGGTATTTCCGTGAAATTAAATCAGCCACCAGTCCGGTCCAGCCCGTCTGGTGCGACGCCCCTACGCCCCGGCCATTGTCGCCGTGGAAATATTCATAGAATAGAATATAATCCCGGAAATGTGGGTCACGCCATTTCGGATGGGCTCCGAACGTAGGCCGCAGGCCGTCCTCATTGGTCGTGAACAAGCCAATCAGGCGGTCGGTTAGCTCAATAGCCACTTCGTTTAAGGTGAGCATCTGGCCCGAGCCCACGGGGCACTCGACTGTAAAGCTGTCGCCGAAGTAGTGATAAAACCGCTGGAGGCTGATAATAAGCAGGTAGTTGACCGGCATCCAGATCGGGCCGCGCCAGTTGGAATTCCCCCCGAACATCCCGCTGTCGCTCTCGGCGGGGGTATAGGCGAGCTGGAACGTAGTGCCGTCGAGCCTGAACTCATAGGGATGCGCCTGGTACACCTTCGATACGGCTCGTATCCCGTGCAGACTCAGAAACTCGTGTTCGTCGAGAATGCGGGTCAGCAATGATTTTATACGGAAGCCACGTAGCAGACTCAACAACCGTTTTTCGCCGACACCCGGCTCAAAATACCGCGACACCTGCTGGTACAGTTCAGGGCGGTGCTGCTGAAACCAGCGCATCCGGTTGACGAACGATTCGCATTCATGCAGGAGGTCGTCGCTCAGGACTTCAACGGCACACAAAGGAATAAGGCCGACCATTGTCCGAACCCGCATTTTTTCGACGCGACCGTCGGAAAAACGTAGCTGGTCGTAGAAGAAACCGTCGGTTTCGTCCCATAAGCCGCTGCTGTTTTCGCCTAGCTGGGTCATCGCACCGGCGATGTAGAGGAAATGGTCGAAATATTTCGTTGCCAGATCGATATACACTGCATCATGACGGGCCAATTCCAGCGCAATACGCATCATGTTCAGAGCGTACATGGCCATCCAGCTCGTACCGTCGGCCTGCTCCAGGTGACTGCCATCAGGCAGAACGGTGTTGCGGTCAAAAACGCCGATGTTGTCCAGGCCCAGAAAACCACCTTCAAAAATGTTGTTGCCCAGTTCGTCTTTGCGGTTCACCCACCACGTAAAGTTTAGCATGAGCTTGTGGAAGATGGAGCGAAGGAAGGTCAGATCCGGGTCATGATCGGGGTGCTGTTTCTTTTCATCATGGTAGATACGCCAGGCTGCCCAGGCCTGCACCGGTGGATTCACGTCGTCGAACGACCACTCATAGGCCGGTAACTGGCCATTCGGGTGCATGTACCATTCGTTAGTAAGCAGCAGCAACTGCTGTTTGGCCAGTGCCGGATCAACCATCGCCAGTGTGACACAGTGAAACGCCCAGTCCCAGGCGGCATACCACGGGTATTCCCACTTATCAGGCATGGAAATAATATCCTCGTTGATCAGGTGCTCCCAGGTATGGTTGCGCCCCTGTAACCGTTGTCGGGGCGGGGGAGGGCCCGCCGGGTCGCCGTGAAGCCACTGCGTTACGTCGTAGTGATAATACTGCTTGTTCCACAGCATACCTCCCAGCGCCTGCCGCTGAACGAGTTTTTCATCCTGAGTAGCTTGCCGCGGGTGAATGCTCTCATAAAATGCGTTGGCGTCGGCTTTTCGCTGGGTAACAAGGGTGTCGAAATCGGCGAAAGGCTCAGTCAATACCGATTTGCTGAGCCGTATCCTGACCGTAGCTGACGTACTGGCCGCGATCGTCAGGGCGTAGTGAGCGGCTGCTTTGGTTCCGGTTCGGGCGGGATTGATGGTGTTTGCTCCGTGGAGCAGGTGTTCATTGATGCCATCTTTGGGGTACACGCCTGCGCGATTGGCTTGCCCCCAGAGTCGCTCGGAATTGCTTTCGTTATCACAGAACAGCCAGTTCGGAGCTCCATCGGTATAGACGATGTACTGGCCGAGGTCAGGATGGGTGGCCATGACTGAACCATCGGGGTGCCAGACCAGCGAAGGCTTATGAGCCGCCTGCGCCGGGTCCCAGGCCCAGGTGTTCCGGAACCAGACTGTCGGCAGCAGGTGCAGATCGGCAGAGTCTGGCCCCCGGTTATGGGCTGTTATTGTTAGCAAAATATCATGTGGGTTGACTTTCGCGTATTCAACAAATACGTCGAAGTAGCGGTCCTGATCGAAAATGCCGGTATCGAGTAGTTCGAACTCCGGGTCCTGCCGCGACCGTCGCCTGTTTTCGCTGACCAGCCAACCGTACGGAAACGCCTGTTGTGGATACTTATACAGCATCCGCTGATACGAGTGCGAGGGCGTTGCGTCGAGGTAGAAGTATAGTTCCTTTACGTCCTCGCCATGGTTACCCTCGCTGTTGGCCAATCCGAAAAATCGCTCCTTCAGAATAGGGTCCTGCCCGTTCCAGAGTGCTACGGCCAGACAGAGCCGTTGTCGATGGTCACAGAAGCCCGCGATGCCTTCTTCACCCCAACGGTAGGCGTAGCTGCGGGCTTTATCGTGCGTAACGTAATTCCAGGCATCGCCGTTGGGGCTGTAATCTTCGCGGACGGTACCCCATTGGCGGTCGGAGACATACGGTCCCCATTGCCGCCAGGCCGGATCGTGCAGGCGTTGATGTTCGGTGGTCATGACGGTGGTTTATGGTTTGTGGTTCGTAGGTTGTCGTCAAACCCGGCAGAGCAACTACAAACCACAAACCGAAAACTAAAAACCAAATCTATCCATTATCCGCGAAGTCCTCATACAGCGTCATGCCGCCGTCGACGAATAAGGTGGTGCCGATGACGTAATCACTGGCGTCGCTGGCCAGCCAGACGGCCGCGTTACCAATGTCATCAACCACGCCGACGCGGTCGTAAGGAATCAGGGTAAGCAGTTTGGCTTCGGCTTCGGGGGTATCCCAGGCTTCTTTGTTGATAGGTGTTTTGATCGCACCCGGGGCAATGCTGTTTACCCGGATTTTGTCTTTGGCAAACTCCTGGGCAATGCTCTGCATGAGGAGCTTGATGCCGCCTTTGCTGGCCGCGTAGTTAGCATGACCCGCCCAGGGAATCAGTTCATGGACGCTGCTCATGCAGATGATCTTGCCCAGGGCTTTCGACTTTTCGGGTTGTGGCCCCCGGCGCAGAAACTCCTTAATGGCCTCACGAGCGCACAGGAACTGGCCCGTCAGGTTGATGCTGATGACCTCGTTCCATTGCTCTAGGGTCATTTCTGTAAAAGGAGCATCGCGTTGCAGACCGGCGTTGTTGACCAGAATATCGACTGTACCGTAGCGGGTAATCACCTCTTTAAACATGTCGATGACCTGATCTTCCTGGCCAACGTCGCACTGGTAGATCATTCCGCTGCCACCCTGCGCTTCGATATCGGCCAGTACCTTCTCGGCCGATTCTTTTGACGATGGGCGGGAGTGATTAACAACGACTGTAGCGCCGGCTGCCGCCAACGCCCGTGATACGCCGGTACCGATGCCGCTGCTGCCACCCGTAACAATAGCAATCTGTCCTTGTAATACCTTGTCCATTCTTGCTTGGCTGTTTTTAAAAGTAAGCTGATTTAGATAGATTTGGTTTAAACGTTATCTTCTTCTACCTCATGTTCACTACCAAACGCGTTCCTTTTTCTATCGTTTTTCCCTTCGCCTGGCGGGCTGTGCTGGGTTTCATTATCTATTCGTCCATCATCTGTTCGCTGTATTCATTCGCTGGATGGGAAAATCTGGCCATTCCGTTCGTGCCGGTGGCCACCATCGGTACAGCCGTCGCGTTTTACGTCGGTTTTAAGAACAACTCATCCTATGACCGGCTCTGGGAGGCCCGGCGTATCTGGGGCAGCATCACCAACGCCAGCCGGTCGTGGGGCATTATGGTGCTGGACTATATCAGGAACTACGACACTGCCGATCCACTGCCCGCTGAGGGATTGCAACAAATTCACAAAAAGTTAATCTACCAGCACCTGGCCTATATTACGTCGGTTCGGGTCCAGCTCCGGCAGAAGCCCGTCTGGGAATTGCACCACGATCCAGCCCACGAGGCCATTGAACGGATAAAGGAATTTCGCCAGTGTAGTCTGGATAAAGAATTGAGCCGATTCCTATCGGTCGAAGAAGTGGAGGAGATCATAAAGCACCCGAACCCGGCCACGATGCTGCTACGTAAGCAGTCTGCCTGTCTGCGTGAGTTGCGCCAGAGCGGCTATTTATCAGAGTATTACCACGTAGATCTGGAGCGGATGCTGGTGGAGTTTTACAACCAGCAGGGCGCCTGCGAACGGATCAAAACGTTTCCGTTTCCACGGCAGTACGCGTTCTTCAGCTACCTGTTCGTCTGGCTGTTTATTTTCGTTCTGCCCTACGGCCTGCTGAGCGAAATGGCCAAGTTCAGCGGCTGGCACGTATGGCTGACCGTACCGTTCTTTACCATAATTGCGTGGGTGTTCAACACCATGGAAATCGTGGGCGATACCAGCGAGAATCCCTTCGAAAACAGCATCAACGACGTACCGATGACGGCCATCTGCCGGAATATCGAGATCGATCTGCGCGACATGCTGGGTGAGGCCGAACTGCCCAAGCGTGTGCAGGCCATTAACAATATTCTGATGTAATTCTATAACGGTTCCGTTCGTACTGCCGACCGGCTGCTGCGCTTTTTGTCCACCGACAGCAGGAAGGCTGGCAGTAGAATAAGGTTCGAGGCCATTCCCATCAGCAGCGTAATGGATACCAGGATACCCAGCGCAATTGTCCCCTGGAAGGTGGAGGCTGTGAAAATGGCGAAACCCGCGAACAGGATGATGGCTGTGTAGAACATGCTGACGCCGGTGTACTGGATGGTTGCGGCAACGGCCTGCGACAGACTCAGTCGGCTGTTCCGTAGTTCGTCGCGGTATTTAGTGACGAAATAGATGGTCCCGTCCGACGATAGGCCGAAGGCAATGCTGAAAATCAGGATGGTTGACGGTTTGAGGTGAATATCTGCAAAGCCCATGATGCCCGCCGTGACAACCAGCGGCAGCGCACTTGGCAGAATAGCAATCAGGCTCAGCCGGATGTCACGCAGGAGAATGACCAGAATAATGGATACCAGTACAATCGCCAGCACCGTGCTTTCGGCGAGGTTCTTCAGCAGATAATCGTTGCCGCGGGTAAACACAACGCTGTTGCCCGTGATCCGTACATCATATTGCTCGTCCGGCGCAACGCGCTGCCCGGTGGCCCGGTCGATGTTAAAGATGGAGTCGGCTTTTGGCTGGAGTTCGCTCAGAAGCTGATTGACACGTACCGTTCCGACATCGGCCATCTGGTAGCTGATGCGGGTGAATTGCCGGGTGCTGTCGAGGTAGCCCTTAAACCTGTTTTCGCTGCCTTTCAGCTTAGGCAGATACCCCGAAAGTTTTTGCAGTTCGAGGGCGGGCGGCAGCAGGTAGTAGCGCGGATCACCCCCCCGATACGACTGGTAAAAGAATTTCACGGCTTCGACCAGCGAGATCGGGCGGGTAAACTCCGGGTACTTCGAAAACTCCCGGTCTAGCAGCCGCATCTTCGTCAGAGTCTGGGGTGTCAGCACGCGCCCGGGGCGTTTGGTATCGATACTTACCTCAAACGGCATCACCCCCCGGAACCGGCTTTCGAAAAACTTCAGGTCGGTATAGATCGGGTCGTTTTTGGGGAGGTCGTCTACCACAAAACCAATGGCATTGATACGTAGCGCGCCGATGATGGCTATGACCGTGACAAGGCTGATGAACGTATAGATGGCTACCCGTCTTTGACTCACTAGGTGGTTAACCCAGTTCAGGAACGACGCTACGTACCGGCGGTCCATGTGGCTCCGTTTCTTCGGCGACGGTACCGGCAGGTAGCTGAAAATCGCCGGAATCAGGATGAGTGAGATGGCGTAGGTCGTCATGATACCCAGGGCAGCCACCAACCCGAATTCAAGCAGCAATGGGCTATTGGTAAAGTAGAAGACAAAAAAACCAATGCTGGTTGTAACGTTGGCAAAGAACGTTGTCTCGCCTACCTTCTCGATGGCAATGGCCAGCGCCTGCCGCTGATCGCGGCCTTTGTTCAGTTCTTCGTGGTAGCGGTTGAGCAGGAAAATGCAGTTCGGAATCCCGATCACAATGATCAGCGGGGGAATCAGGCCGGTCAGGATGGTGATTTCAAATCCCAGGAGCGAAATATAAGCCGACGACCAGACAACCCCCACACCGACAACCAGCGCAGCAGCCACCATGACCGTAACGGACCGGAAGAAAAACAGCAGAATCAGGGCCGTCACGACGAAGGCCAGCACCATAAACAAGGTCAGTTCATTGCTGACCTTAGCCGTAAATTCGGTACGGATATAGGGCATGCCCGACAGGTGGACATCCAGCCCGTGCTGAACCCCGAACGAATCGACCACGGCCTCAATCTGACGCACAACGTTGATCCGGTTGCGGGTGTTGACCTGGGTCGGATCGAACGTAACGGCCATCAGGTGCGCCCGTCCCGAACTATCGGATACGAAGCCCTCGTAGAACGGCAACCGGGCAATCTGGCTGCGGATGCTATCGACCTCAGCCTGGGTCGTGACGGGGCGCGGCACCAGGGGCATAAAGCGGAACGTACGAGAACTGTCGTCGCGGACGATGTTGTACAGGTTCGCGTTGGACACCACATCCCGGATGCTGCTGATCCGGCGAATTTTCTGGCTGAGGGCGTACCAGTCGTTGAAGAAGCTGAGCCGGTACATGCTGTCGGTTTCGACGCCGATGGCCAGTACGTTGCCATCCTGTCCGAATCGGGCCTTAAAGCTATCGTACAGTTTGAAATCGGGATCGGACTTGGGCAGGATCTTGGCGATTTCGTAAGACAACCGGACGCGGGAGGCCTGGTAGCCCATGAACGCCGTACCGGCCAGAATCAGGACAATGAGAGCGACTCTATTCTTGAGGATGAAAGCGGAAACGCGGTGCCAGAACATAAGCGAGTGGAATACAGGCCGCTGGAATGATTCAACACATACCTAACGCTTGAACGGCGGCCTTCAGCGCATTTGAGCCCGCAAGTTAGTCAAAAATTGGGGAGGGGCCGGGAAACTGGCGTATTTGTTTGGACGTCTACTTACATAGGAAACCAGCGAATCAAGTTTGTTGAATTCAATCTTCATTTAAAAACAAGCGTACACAGGAGTAAGATGGAAACCAGTGAAAAACATGTTTTGCATATGAATGAATATACGTTTCTTCCAAACGATTATATTGTAAAATTAACAAAAAATTGGATGAAATTTTGTGTGCGTTAACATTGGTGGCCGTTATGTAGAAAATTGTTTTGAGTTTGCAAACAAAACGTCGGTAAAGTCGCTTATATCGGTCAGGTAGTTATAGATGTATACGTAATTTTACCTTATAGCACCAATACTTAACGGTTATGATGAGTACAAAAGAGTTGATAACGGGGGCGCATAACCCCAAAAATGTCGCCTTTATCGGGGACTACCTGCCCCGCCAATGCGGCATTGCTACATTCACTGCTGACTTATACCAGTCATATAATCAGTTCATTCCAGATTCGCGGGCCATGGTCGTTTCGGTAAACGATACCGTCGAGGGCTACGACTATCCCAGTGAGGTTCGCTACGAATTGTATCAGCATGACCAGGAATCGTACCGAAAGGCTGCCGAGTTTCTGAACTCTAAAAATGTTGAGGTTGTGTGCCTGCAGCACGAATACGGTATCTATGGCGGACCAGCCGGTAGCTACATCCTGACGCTGCTGCGAAACCTGACCATGCCTATCGTAACCACGTTTCATACCATCCTCAATAATCCCAGTGAAGAACAACTACTCGTCTTAAAAAGTATAGCTGATCTGTCGTCGCGGGTGATCTGCATGTCGGAGAAGGGACGGAATTTCCTCATCAATATTTACGATGTTCCCGCCGAAAAGATTGATCTGGTACCGCACGGCATTCCGGATATGCCGTTTGTGGACCCGCATTTTTATAAGGATCGGTTCGGTATGGAGGGCAAGCAAACGCTGCTGACCTTCGGGCTGCTGTCGCCGAACAAGGGCATTGAAAACGTAATCCGGGCTTTGCCGCGTATTGTTGAGCAGTTCCCGAATGTGGTCTATATGGTCCTCGGTGCTACCCACCCAAACCTGATTCGTGAGCAGGGTGAGGTGTACCGCGAAAGCCTGAAACAACTCGCGGCCGACTGCGGGGTGCGGCAGCACGTGCAGTTTTATAACCAGTTTGTTGAACTGAACGACCTGCTTGAATACCTCGGTGCGGCTGATATCTACATTACGCCGTACCTGAATCCGGCCCAGATTACGTCCGGTACGTTATCCTACGCCTTTGGCTGCGGCAAAGCGGTTGTATCAACGCCATACTGGCATGCCGAAGAACTCCTGGCCGATGGTCGGGGTGTGCTGGTACCCTTTGGGGATTCGGAAGCGATTGCCGATGAAATCATCAAGTTGCTGAGCGATGAACCGACGCGCCACGCTATGCGGAAGAAAGGTTACCTGATGGGCCGCGAGATGATCTGGAGCCACGTGATCCAGCAGTATGCCGATTCGTTTGCCAAGGCGCGCAACGAACGTATGAGCACCATCAGTTCGCAGACAACCTTCACGATGGGTGGTACGGGGGCATTTAAACTCCCGGCCCTGCGGCTCGATCATCTGTTCCGTTTGACCGACTCGACCGGAATTGTGCAGCATGCGCGCTACCACCTGCCGTTCTACGACGAAGGCTATTGTACCGACGATAATGCCCGGGCCTTGATTCTGACCCAGATGTTGCAGGAAGCCGGGTTTGTAGACCGCAACCTGGCCCGCGTGGCCGATACGTACGAAGCTTTCCTGAACCACGCCTATTCACAGGATCATCGGCAGTTCCGTAACTTCATGAGCTACGACCGTCGCTGGCTCGAAGATGTTGGGTCCGACGATAGTACGGGCCGGACCGTCTGGGCACTGGGTACCTGCATTGGCCGCTCTTCCGAACGGAATACCGTAACCTGGGCGATGGGGCTGCTCGAGAACGTACTACCCCGCGTGGTAGAAATGACCTCGCCCCGTGCCTGGGCGTTTGCTCTGTTGGGTATTCATGAATACCAGAAAAAATTCAACAACGACCGACTGGCCAAGACTATCCAGCAGCAGTTACTCGAGAAACTGGCCTCCATTTACGACCAGACCGCTACTGAAGACTGGCCGTGGTTCGAAAACGTACTGTCGTACGATAACGCCGTGCTGGCTCACGCACTACTGCGGTCTGACGACCAGCGGCTGCTCAACATCGGTTTGAACGCCCTGCAATGGCTGCTTAAACTGCAAACCGCCGAGCGGGGCCATTTTCAGCCCATCGGTTCCAATGGTTTCTATGTGAAAGGTCAGCCCCGGGCTTACTTCGATCAGCAGCCCCTGGAAGCGCAAAGTACCATGTCGGCCTGCCTGGCGGCCTACGAAGTGACCGGTCAGGAAGAGTGGTACCGCAGAGCCATCAATGTATTCAAGTGGTTTACGGGGCTGAATGATCTGAACCTGCCCCTTTATGATCAGCAGACAGGTGGTTGCCGCGACGGACTGCACATCGACCGGGTTAACCAGAACCAGGGGGCCGAATCGACGCTGTCCTATCTGCTGGCGCTGACCGAACTGTACAGCATGCAAAAGCAGCGTACGGAAACCAAGTCGGTCAAAGCGGCAATTTCGTCACTGATCAATGAATAGTTTTAGATAAAGTTCAGCGTTCAAGGGCAGATCGCTATCCAATATCATTTAACTTTAGACGTTGAACGTAATAACGAAACAGACGCAGACGACAAGATTACCGCCGGTAAACATCTTGTTGTCTGCGTCTGTTTCGTTCTAAATGTCGATCACGTAAGACTGTACGAAAACTAATGAGTGTAAAAGCGACCCGGACCGGAATTGTGCTCCGGCCTGATCCAACCCGCGTGTTGTTCCGCCCGTTCGAACTGGGCAGCAATACCCGAGTCCTGAAAATCATCGCACGCGTCAACGCCCTGAGCGAACCTGAGGTGGAGCAGAAATTGGGGGAGGTGATTCGTGAATTCGGTAGCCGCCATTATAAACTGGAACGCTTCTTCCTGAAGCGTTTCGACCAATTGAAACCCCATTTGCTGACCGACGAGCCGCAGAGTCTGGAACGGAAACTGTTGCTGGGGGCCTACTTCACGATGGAGTATTCACTGGAATCGGCTGCGCTCTTCAACCCCTCGATGGTGTGGCACCCCGACCAGACCAACGTACCCCCGGGCTATAAACGGTTTGTGCTGAGTCTGCGGGCTACGGGTGAGGGCCACATTTCGTCGATCTCGTTCCGGATGGGCTATATCGATGAGGAGGGAAAAATCATCCTGCGTAAGCCATCGCGCTACGTAACATCGCCGGAGATCGTACCCAACCACCAATTCAACCGGGCGCAGTTTGAACGCAAGCTGTATGAACTCCACCTGTCCAATAGCATCTCCGAGAAGATGCTGGCCGGACTGGGGGAGGAGTTCACCCTGCCCGAACTGGAAACGCAGGTCAAGCGCATTACGTCGCAGTTCCGCTACAATGCCGAGTACGAAACCATCGCCAGCGGGCTGCTGGGACTGGCCCGGGCCAACTACGAAGTACATTTCGATGAAGACCAGAGCCTGGACGAAAAGTGCATTTTCCCCACGTCGCCGAATGAAACGAATGGTATTGAAGATGCCCGCTTTGTCCAGTTCACCGACGACAACGGTGAGGTAACCTACTACGCTACCTATACGGCGTATAATGGTCGCGTTACGTTTCCGCAACTGCTCGAAACCAAAGATTTTACCCACTTCAACATCAATACGCTGAATGGGGCCGAAGTGTCGAACAAGGGCATGGCGCTCTTTCCCCGCAAGATCAACGGCAAGTACGCTATGATTTCGCGGCAGGACGGCGAAAACATCTACCTGATGTATTCCGACGACCTGTATTTCTGGCAGACCAAAGAACTGATCCTGAAACCCACCTACAACTGGGAGTTTGTGCAGTTGGGTAACTGCGGGTCGCCCATCGAAACGGAAGCCGGCTGGCTGGTGCTGAGCCACGGCGTAGGGCCGATGCGGAAATATGCCATTGGGGCGTTCCTACTGGATTTGAACGACCCTAGTAAGGTGATTGGGCGAACGAAGGAGCCAATTCTTAGCCCCGATGAGAACGAACGGGAGGGCTACGTACCGAACGTCGTGTATAGTTGTGGAGGGCTGATCAGCGGTAAGGAACTCATCATTCCGTATGCTATGTCGGACTACGCCAGTAGTTTCGCCACCGTAAACATCGATGAACTACTTAACGAATTAACGGCGGGCAAACCACAAACGGTGGGGTCTGTTACGTCGCAGGAAGTAGCCTGAATACGGTAAAATTTAAGCGAACGGGATACTCATACAGTATCCCGTTTTTTTATGGCTTTATTTTTTTAATAGTGCGTATTTATACTTAAGAAATATAACTATATTTTGTCTTTTAAAAGAGTAGACAAATCGTCAAAAGCTACTGTAAATAAGCCTAATAGCTGCCATTTTAATCGTTTTCTAATTTTTTTGAATTTAAAAAATTAAATAAAATTTTTGTTAACTGTTTGATTATCAAGAGATATATTTATTGCCAGAATAAAATTTTACAAAAAAACCATTACGAAGTCAAATATTTGGTAGAGTTGATAGACCATAAAATTTTGTTCGAACTGAATTTTTGTACATTTTTGATATAGTTTTCTTAATCTAACACTAACTTAATGCTCTTCATCTGTATGAAAAGACTTTTAGTCGTACAGTTCTTACTGTGTCTACTAAGTGTTCCGCTCTTTGCCCAGGACCTCTCTGTTTCGGGTAAAGTCACGTCAGTTTCGGATGGTTCTCCACTCCCCGGAGTAAACATCGCAGTGAAAGGAACGTCGCGTGGTACGACCACCAACAGCGACGGTACGTACCGGCTCAACGTTCCTGCTAACTCCACTTTAGTTTTTAGCTTTATTGGTTTTGCCACGCAGGAAGTGGCCGTTGGTAGCCGTACGACCGTTGATGTCCGTCTGACCGACGATGCCGCCCAGCTTCAGGAAGTTGTTGTAACGGCACTAGGTATTTCCCGCGAAAAGAAGGCCCTGAACTACGCCGTTCAGGACATCAAGCAGGAAAAGCTGAACATCGCCCGCGAACAGAACGTAGCTAACGCCCTGGCCGGTAAGATTGCCGGGGTGCAGGTACTGGGGCAGTCGGGGGCAAAGTTTGGTTCGCCATCGATCCGGATTCGGGGGGTCAACTCACTGACTGGTAGCGATCCGCTTTATGTCGTAGACGGTACGCCGACCGACATCAGCCAGGTGAACATGGACGACGTCGATAACCTGACGGTACTGAAAGGACCTTCGGCTACGGCGCTCTACGGTAACCGGGCCTCGGCAGGCGTTATTGTGATCACGACCAAGCGGGCCAAGGCCGGCGAAACCCGGTTGGACATCAACCACAGCACGACGCTCGATATGGTGGCCCTGCTGCCGAAGTACCAGAACGAATACGGCGGTGGCTACTCGCAGGAGTTTGAAACGTTTGAGTTTAACCCGGCTATTCACCCCGCCGAGTGGCAGGCTTTTAACGGACAAAACCTGATCGACTATTCGGCCGACGAAAGCTGGGGGCCGCGCCTGGATGGTACGTTGTATCGCTCGGCAGCTTCGTGGCTGCCCGGTCCGCAATTCGGCCAACTGTCGCCGTTTGTGGCGCAGCCGAACAACGTTCGCGATTTCTTCGAGAAGCCGTTCAGCCACAATACGAACATCGCGTTCTCGCGGGGTACGGATGCGTTTCAGAGCCGGATTTCGTACACGCACATTGCCAACAACGGTATTATCCCGAACTCATGGCAGAATCGTGACTACATCAGCGCCAAGAACTCGATCCTGTTCGGCAAGAACCTGACGGCTAATCTGAACGTCAATTACACGGCGACGCACACGTTTAACCAGCCGGCCGACCGCTACGGCTCGTCGGGTGGTACGGGTACGAGCAACAACCTGTTCGGGGTGAGCAACGCGATTCTGAACGGCTATAACCAGACAATCGGCTCGTTTAACCAGTGGTTCCAGCGTCAGATCAGCATTGAGGATCTGCGTAATTACAAAAACCCGGACGGTACGTTCCGGAGCTGGAATATTGGCGGTCCGCTCGATCCACGCCCAAAATACTGGGATAGCCCCTATACGCAGGTATATGAGAACACGAACGAAAGCCGCAACAACCGGCTGTTCGGGGATTTCGGCCTGACGTATCAGATCCTGCCGAACCTGAAAGCATCCGGTACCGTGCGTCGTGACCAGAGCAACTTCTTCCAGGAAGGCCGCATTGCTGCCGGTACGCTGAACGAAGGAGGCCGTGGTGGCTACTCAAACATTGCCGCCAACTCCCGCGAGAATAACTACGAATTGCTCGTCAGCTACAATCAGGATTTCGCCGATAACCTGTCGGTCGTCGCCAATGCCGGGGGCAACATCCGCTACAACCGTACGGAAGGTGTGTTCCAGGCAACGGTAGGTGGTCTGTCGGTGCCGGGCTTCTACAACATTGCCGCTTCGCGCGATCGGCCCACGGCCCGCAACTATTTGTACGAGCGGCAGGTAAACAGCGTGTTCGCCAACGTGAGCCTGGGTTTCCGCGACTTCATTTTCGTTGAAGGATCGGTGCGGAACGACTGGTCGTCGACGCTGCCCGCCGGTAACAACTCGTACCTGTATCCGTCGATTTCGGGTGGTTTGATCTTCACGGAACTGATTCCGAAGAACACGGTGCTGAGCTACGGTAAAATCCGGGCTGGTTACGCGCAGGTAGGTACCGACGTTGACCCGTATCAGACGGCCCTGGCCTACACGGTGGGTAACCCATACCTGAACAACCCGACGCAGTTCCTGCCCACTGCCCTGCCTAACGCAAGTCTGCTGCCAGGCCGCTCGGCATCCATCGAAGGAGGTATTGACCTGCGATTCCTGAACAACCGGATCGGCCTGGAGTTCACAGCGTATCAGAACAAGAACCGCGACCAGATCATCCCGTTGCCGGTAACACCGACGAGTGGGTACTCGAACGCCTACGTGAACGCCGGTCTGATCGAAACGTCGGGTCTGGAACTGCACATCTACGCGAATCCGGTCCGGTCGTCGTCGGGCTTCAACTGGGAGTTTGACATCAACGCCGACCGCAACCGCTCGAAAGTGGTGGAACTGCTGCCGGGTCTGACCAATTACCAACTGGATGGTCCGCAGTGGCGTACGCTGACGCTGAATGCCCGCGAAGGTAAAGAGTGGGGTACGCTGGTTGGCCAGGGAATCCGGAAAGATCCCGCTACGGGTAAGCCGGTAGTGTATGGCAGCGGTCCGAACGCCGGTCTGTACATTAAGGAAGACAACGTCGAACTGGGTTCAGTACTGCCGAAGTTTAAAGGGGGGATGATCAACACGTTATCGTACAAAGACCTCGTTCTGCGGATCAGTACTGACTTTGTGGTTGGTGGTAAGTTCTTCTCAACGACCAAGATGTTCAACGCCTACTCGGGTCTGGCGGCTGAAACGGCCGGTTTGAACGAGCTGGGTAATCCGAAGCGTGATCCTGTAGCTGATGGTGGTGGTATTCTGCTTGATGCAGTTACGGAAGAAGGGCAGCCGAACACGACGCGGGTAGATGCACAGAACCTGTATGAAAACTGGCTGTTCGCCCTGAACGAGCGCTGGATTTACGACAAAACCTACGTCAAACTGCGGGAAATATCGCTCGGCTACAATCTGCCCAAGCGCCTGCTGGGTAACCGTGTCAAGTCGGCCAACGTATCGTTCATTGCCCGGAACCCGCTGTTGATCTACAGCGCTATCGGTGGCGGTATCGATATCTCTGAATCGGAAACGCTGTGGTACGAAGGTGGTCAGTTGCCCCCGGTTCGCTCATTCGGTGTTAACGTTCGTCTTGGTTTCTAATCACAACAAACAGCCGGTATTGGGTCGGAGAAGATACGATTAGCACCCTCGTTCTCGTTTACTGACTCAATACCGGTTATATAAAAAGATAAGCATACTTTTATGAAAAGATATTGGTTCAAATCCACTGTTTTTGCGGCCGTACTGTCAACCATGACGGCTTGTAGCGACTTTGGTGATATGAATGTGAACCCCAACAACCCGTCGACGCCCAGCACGCCCGCGCTGCTGACCGGGGCGATCCGGAACGTAGGGGCTATCAACGGACAGGTAGGACCGGGTTCGTTTAACATGACGCCCGCGCTGTACGTACAGCAGTTTGGCGACATTACCTACATTGAGGACTCGCGCTACAAGACCATCAATTTCAGCTACAATGGGCTCTACACGGGGCCGCTGCTCAGCCTTCAGCAGGTCATCGACCTGAATACGAACGCCGATACAAAGACGGCGGCAGCCGCAGCCGGTTCAAACGCGAACCAGATTGCTATTGCCCGCATTCTGAAGGGTTATTTCTTCCAGTTCGTCACCGACCGCTGGGGCGATGTGCCATATTCGCAGGCGTTGAAAGCCAACGAGAATTTTACCCCGGCTTTTGACAAGCAACAGGACATCTACAACGACCTGTTTAAGGAGTGGAAAGAAGCAGCGGCTCAGTTTGATGGTGGCGCAACGGCCCAGGGCGACATTCTGCTAAATGGTAATGCCGCCCGGTGGAAGAAGTTCGCAAATTCGCTACGCCTGATCGCGGCCCTGCGGTTGTCGAAGGCTGATCCGGCGAAAGGTAAGGCTGAATTTGCTGCAGCCATGGCCGATGGGGTCTTCACGTCGAACGCCGACAACGTACAATATAATTACCTGTCGGAGGCTAACAACGAGAACCCGTTGTACAACAACTACATCACGACGAACCGGAAGGATTTTGCTCTGAGCAACACCTTTGTCGATTACCTCAAGAAGGTAAACGATCCGCGGCTGCCGTTCCTGGCCGACAAGAACATCAACGGCGAATACCGTGGGGTTCCGTACGGGGCGTTCCCATCGCCGGGTAAGGCACAGGATTTCTCACTGGCCGCTACGGCCATCCGTCAGCAGAACTCACCGGTGAACGTCCTGACCTACGGGCAGGTGCTGCTGGCTCAGGCCGAAGCGGCTAAACTGGGCTGGACGACCGGTAACGCCAAATCGCTCTACGAAGCCGCCATCAAAGCGTCGATGCAGCAATGGATGGCAACCGGCTACTCCGAAGCCGCCTACACGGCCTACATTGCTCAGCCGGACGTAGCGTATTCAGATGCTAATGCGATTGAGCGGATTGCGACCCAGCGCTGGATTCACCTGTTCTTCCAGGGCACGGAAGCCTGGAACGAATGGCGTCGCACGGGCTTCCCCCAACTGAAGCCCGCAGCCTCAACGCTGAATGGCGGTACCGACATTCCACGCCGACTGGCCTATCCGGTGACGGAAGTGACCCTAAACAAGTCGAACTACGACGCAGTCATCTCCCGCCAGGGAAAAGATGATCAGTACACCCGCGTATGGTGGGACAAGTAAGTCCTGATTCGTGAAGGGGTTCGTAAAAAGAACTCGAAAAAGTACAAAAATACCGGGTAGTCGGCCGACTGCCCGGTATTTTTGCTTGAAAATGATTAGTAAAATAGTGTGTTCAATTTTTATACCTAGTAATAAATAACTAACTTAAATAAGATACATTACTTGTGCATTTTAATAGCTAAAAGTGGCGTTTCGCAATATTATTGGCTGATATGCAGACAAATCAATAGTATGTTCTTTGAAAATATCTATAAACCATATATTGTTAAAGACTTTATTTTGTCCTAATTTTGGAATTTAAGTGCCAATTAGCAACATCTCTAACCTAAATTAACTTTATGCGTAAATTTCTACTGACGCAGTTTCTACTGTGTTTGTTTGCTATTCCCCAACTGGTATCAGCTCAGGATCGGGCCATTACCGGAAAGGTCGTATCGGCCGAAGACAACACCCCGCTGCCGGGGGTAAGCATCCTCATCAAAGGAACAACGCAGGGAACAACGACCGATGCCGACGGCACCTACCGGATTTCGGCTGCCCGGGGGAGTGAACTACAGGCTAGCTTCATCGGTTTTGCCACGCAAAGCATCAAAGTAGATGGGCAGTCGACAATCAACTTTTCGCTTAAACCGGATGCGTCTAATCTCCAGGAGATTGTCGTAACCGCCCAGGGAATTCGGAAAAGCCAGCGCGAAATTGGCTATGCCGTGTCGAAGGTTGAAACCGGCGACGTAACGGTGGGCCGCTCTCCTCAGTTGGCGCAGGCGCTCTCCGGCAAGGTAACGGGGTTGGCTGTTTATAACGTCAACAACAGCGTAGATCCGGCCGTGAAAGTCGTGCTACGTGGTTACCGCTCGCTGACCGGTAACAACGAAGCACTGGTCGTGCTGGACGGTATGCAGACAACCTCGACTATTCTGGCTACAATCAACCCGAACGACATCGAGAGCGTGTCGATTCTGAAAGGTGGTCAGGCCGCTACGTTGTATGGTTCAGCCGGTATCAACGGGGCTATTCTGATCACGACCAAGAAAGGAACGAAAGGCAAACTGCGGGTGAGTTATTCAAACAGCACCAACATCGAGCAGATTAGCTTCCTGCCTCAGTTCCAGACTAAGTTCGGCTCTGGTTCACACTATTATCCCGCCTACGGCTCGGCCGGTTACAGCAACGATCCGCTGGTTCGGATGCAGGGTAACTGGCGTTCGTACGAGAACCAGCAGTTTGGCGATCCCTTCGATGGCTCGCTACGTATTCTGGGTCGTACGGCCGAAGATGGCAGCCAGCTAATTGTTCCCTACGCGGCCGTTAAAAACGGTCGACGGAAAGCATTCGATACAGGCGTGTCGATGAACAACCAGGTAAGTTTTCAGGGGGGCGATGAAACAAGTTCGTTCTACCTGTCGCTGGAGAATCAGAAGATTGCCGGTATCGTTCCTCACGATAAGAGTGAGCGGACGGGCGCACGTCTGTCGGGAACGAAAGAATACGGTAAGCTGACAGCCGGTTTCAACGCTGCTTATGTTCAGGCCGCCTACGACCGGACAACGTCTGATTTTTATTTCAACGTAATTAACCAGCCGGCCAACCTGCCCCTTAGTGAACTTCGCGACTGGCAGACCAATCCGCTGGCCAATCCCAACGGATTCTATAACGACTACTACAATAACCCGTATTTCGAAGCCGATAACAACCGGGCCAAATACAAGGACGCGAACCTGAACGGAAACATCAACCTGAACCTGCGCGCAACGCCCTGGCTGACGTTCACCGAACGGCTTGGCGTGATGAACAACTCGCGGACGGGTAAGAACACAACGGGTAAGTTTATCTACTCAGATTGGGCCAAAACGAAGTCGTTCATTCCCGAACCGTTCTTCCGTGAGGGCGATGGTACGGGTATCTACCGGGCTATTTCAGACGTTCTCGGTTCTATACTGGATTACTCCGGCACGGAGAACGTAGTCAACAATGAATTCCTGATTCAGGCCGATAAGACGTTTGGTGCATTCCAGAATAAGTTGATTCTGGGTAACAGCGTGTATCAGCGTACAACGAAAGGCATTGCTGTAGGATCAAGTTCAATTGTAGTACCTGACGTTTATAACGTAGCGAACCGGCAGGGCGAACTGACCGGGGGAGAGAACAACACGCAGGAGCGCCGGGTAGGTTATTACGCCGACCTGACGTCGAACTATAAAAACTGGTTGATTCTGAACGGTACGTTCCGGTATGACCAGACGTCTCGTTTCTACAAGTCGACCCGGCCAACTAACTCATGGTCGTATCCGTACTACGGGGCGGCCGTTTCGTTCATCGCAACCGACGCTTTCCCCGCCATCAAGTCGTCGTTCCTGAACTACGCCAAAATCCGGGCGAACTACAACAAGAACGCAAACGACAACATTCCGCTCTATGGACTGGACCTGGCGTATGGCAACGGGGGTGGTTTCCCCTATGGTAACACGGTCGGTTTGACGGTAGGTAATCGCCTGCCTGATGCAAATCTGCGCCCTGAGGTTGTGTATTCAACCGAAATCGGTGGTGAGTTTCAGTTGTTGAACGACCGAATCAATGTTGACGTATCAGCGTATTCGCAGCGGTCGGAAGGTCAGGTAATTACGGTGCGTGTGCCGAATACCACGGGCTTTAGCAGCCTGTTGATCAACGTCGGTGAAACCAAGAACTGGGGTTATGAAGCCGAAGTGAAATACCTCATCGCCCGGGGTGGTAAATTTACCTGGGATGCCAGCCTGCGGTATTCATACAACGACAACAAAGTAATCGACCTGTATCCTGGCATCAACGAGTTCCAGTACGGTGGTTATTCATACGCCAACACGAACGTCATTAAAGGGGAGCGATTCCCCATCCTGAAAACTGACGGTTATCAGTACGCTCCGGATGGTTCAGGCTATGTACTGGTGAATCCGACGACGGGCTATCCCCTCCGCCAGACGACGCTGACTCCCCGGGGTGGTACGTTGCCTCGTCACATTGCCGGTCTCGGCTCGAAGGTTGAGTATGGTAACTTTGGGTTTACGTTCAATTTCGAATATCGGGGTGGTAACGTAATGTACAGCGATCTGGGCCGTCAGATGACCTTCACCGGATCCGGTAAGTGGACCGAGAATCGCTACCCGCACATCTTCCCGAACTCAGCAATTCTTGGTTCGGATGGCGTAACGGTTACGCCGAACACGACCGTTCAGGTACGTGAGGCCGAATATGGTCTATGGGTGGACAGCTACCGCCTGATTGCCGAAAACTTCGTTACGCCGGCCTGGTTCATCAAACTCCGTGACATTAACCTGTCGTACAGCTTCCCGCAAAGCCTGCTGTCGAAGACGCGGCTTTTTTCAGGAGGCAGTATCGCCCTGTATGGTCGTAACGTATTCACATTCGTGGACAAGAAGAACTACTACACCGACCCGGAATTCAGCTACCAGGGTAACCCGTCACCGGGCGACATTGGGATTCCGTCAACGAACACGGCAGTTGGTATTGGTATCAACAATACGCTGCAAACACCACCGGTGCGGCAGTACGGTATCAATCTTAACCTGACATTCTAACCATCCGTCATTCTGACCGACATGAAACTAAAAGTTGCTTTTCTATTAACCGCTCTGACGCTGGCCAACAGTGCCTGTAAGGAGTCTTTCTTTGATATCAACACTAACCCGAACACGCTGCCAACGGCCACGCCGAACTTCGTGTTTACCAATGCCCAGAATACAACTACGCAGAACCTGCTCGGCATAAACGAACTGGGTGAGTACTGGTCGGGGCAGTGGACGCAGTCTAACGGGTACATTATCAGCACCACGCAATTCGCTTATAATTTCACCAATGGGGATTTTAACTATTGGGATGGCTATTACGACAACCTGAATGATTATCAGTTTGTGATTGACAATGCCGACGCGACCGGTCAGAAGTTTCTGAAAGGCCCCGCTAAAGTGATGAAAGCCATGATTTATCAGCAATTGGTGGACATGTACGGAAATCTGCCTTACACAGAAGCATTGAAGGCAAACGCCGTGCTGGCTCCTAAATTTGATGATCAGAAGGCTGTCTACGAATCGCTGATTACTCTTTTGGATGAGGCTATCGTGGACATCAAGGCCAATGCGTTTTCGGGAACGTTCGGATCAGCCGATATCATGTTTGGCGGCAACACGACCAAATGGGCGCAGTTTGCAAATTCTGTAAAAATGCGGATTCTGATGCGTCAGGCCCGCGTGGCAGGTAGGGAGTCTTATATCAAGACGGAGATCAACAAGATCGTAACGGGTGGCTCCGGCTTCATTACGGGCGAAGACGTGGGTGTTGGTGGTCCGAGCTTCTATGTAGCCACTGCCGGCAAGATCAACCCAATTTATGATCGCTGGGGTTACAGCGAAACGGGAGCTCGCCGGGCGCTGAACAACTACCCGCGTATCACGCAGTTTCTGGTCAGTACCCTGAAAACTTCGGGTGACACACTCCGCCTGAAGCGCATTGCCTACGCCGTTGGAAATGAAAACCAATCTACTCCAGGCGTCAGCACAGCTCGTGAAGTAGCGGCTAACTACACCGGTACACCGTTCGGCGCTTCGTCAGGTTACCTGCCTGCCAATACCAGCGCCGTTGGTCCAAGTCTGCTGATTCGAGGCCAGTTTAACCGGCCATTCGTTATCATGACGGCGGCCGAAGTGCAGTTGAATCTGGCCGAGGCCAAACAACGCTTCCCCGACGTTACGTTGTCTGGAACAGCCAAGTCGTACTTTGAGGAAGGTATCAAGCAATCGTTCCGGGCACTGGGTGCCAATACGGCCGGTGCTGACGCGTATAAAGGCAGCAAGATCAACAACTACGACTGGGACGCGTCGACCGATAAGGTGGTTGCTATCGCCACGCAGAAATGGCTGGCTCATGCAAACCTGAGCGGTTTTGAAGCCTGGTCGGAGTACCGGAAGACGGGGCAGCCCGTTACGCCCCAGAGCGTTCAGGTAACCGACGCTCGTCGGCCGGTGCGACTATTCTACCCGAACACCGAAGCTGGCTCGAATACGGCCAACGTAACTAGTCAGGGTACGATTGACGTGTTTACCAGCCGCTTGTTCTGGGATGTTGATTAGTTTGCGTGTAAGCAGACCTCAATCTAGTAGAATATGAACAGGGTAGCTATGGAAACACGTAGCTGTCCCAAACGTAAAAACCCTTTCGGTTCTAAACCGAAAGGGTTTTCTGTTATTGATTAACAGGATCAGGCGCTGATTGTCGTATTGTCAGTGTGTCAGTGTTGAAAAACGAAGCGACTAGAACCCCTGACTATTAGCGGCACCAATCAGGGACATTAGCGTTGATATAGGATTTGTGAAGGCCAAAGCACGAGGAAAATGCCGATGAAAAAGAGCTGCCAATAAAGCACGTTAACTTAGTTGTCGGCGATGTATGATCACAAAAAAGCGGGCCGACATCGTCAGCCCGCTTTTTACATTACGCTTTATCCAACTATTAAATTAATTCTGTGCTTTCAGTACTTTCAGTGTTTCAACACCACCTTTCGTCACCACTTTCAGTAAGTACAGGCCTTGCGGCTGTTTCTGGATATTGATTCGCTCACGGTGCATCACATCAGTAGTTGTTACTGAATTAGAATACACTGAGCGGCCTTGCAGATCCGATAGCTGCACGGTAACCGGCTGACGAAGACCAGCGTTTACTTCTACGCTGATGTAATCAGTAGTTGGGTTTGGATACAGACGAACTTTTGTGCTGGTGTTTTCACTTACGCCAACCCGAGCTGAAACAGGGTCCTGAATAGTGAAGTTGACTGTTTTACCACCCACTGCGTTACCCGCCGGCGTCCGATCTTTAGGTAAGGCGCCAGAAGACGTACCATCCTGGTCGCGGGGCGTGATCGTAATCGTGTAGTTACCAGTTGGCCAGCCATTGTTGAACGCTGGGCCAATCGCACGGTCCGGATCGTTGATCGTGTAGAAGGTAGATTCACCCTGGTTGAAGAACAGGGCATATGGCGCGAAGTTCTCAACCGTAGCGAAGTTGATACCAGGGCCGGTCAACTGCATCTGAACCGATTCAACGTTGCTGGCACCCGGGCAGGCACTGATAAGCGCCGTCCACATCCGGGGCGACGGATACGTCAGTACATCGCCGTTTGACAGGTTCAGTTTAATATCGCCGGCGCGCGGACCTGAGGTTGGAGACTGGGGGGTAACACCAACTGCAATCATGTCGATCGTGATTGAACTAACGGTTACCGTCAATGGATCTGAGGTCTGTGAACTGCTGCACTGGCCCGTAGTGGTGCATTTAGCGGTGTAGTTAGTCGTTCCAGTCGGCATTACATCAATGCTGTTACCTGAGCCGATAGTTGACATACCGTTGCTCCAGGTAACTGTACCCTCGCAGCTGTTGGTTAACGACAGTGTCGTTTTGCCACCTTCGCAGATAGTTGAGTTAGCAGCCTGAATCTGCGGCTTGGTAGCTCCACCGCTTACATTGATGGCAATGTCAGAACCGCTCACGCTACAACCGCTTGAGGCCGGGAATGAAGGCGTTACCGTAGCCGTGTAATTGCCGGCAACCAATGCGGTGGTCTGAACTCTTTCGCCATTCGGCGTTACGTTCACCAGCGGAGCAAAACCACTTTCCAAACCTGTCCAGTTGTAGTTCAGACCAGCCTCAGATGGAACAGCAGCCAGCCGAAATTCCTGACCAGCGCAGATGTTCAGCGGACCGGCTTTAGGATTGGTGTTGTAAGGCGGTAACTGATACGCTGCCATAACGCTGTTGCCAGTCCGAACACGGAGGTTAACCGTATTACTTGTCGCCCGCAACGGGTCGCGTGAACAGCCAGATGGTCGAGTGCTGTACACCTTAACCTGATACAGAGATTCGTTGGGTGCATCGTTAGGCATGGTAACCGAAACGACGTTTGACGCCTGCGGATTCGCAACTGTTTGCGAATTGACTACTACGGGGCCGTTGCCACCTGGTTTTGTCAGCTCTACTGTAAACGTAGTTCCTGCACACTTGAAATTTTTCAGATCAAATGATAGATTGAAGGTACCACCGGGGCAAACAACAGCGATCTTAGTGGTAGCACCAACAACCGTTGCGTTCTCAATAGTTTGTGCTGAAGCCGATACAAGAGAGATCGAAAAGGTTAACAGAGAAAATAGAAGTTTTTTCATTTGGCAAATGATGAAAGGTGTTTAAACATAGAAGCTACCATGTAACGTGAGTGTGATCACCATCTGACCGGATGTCCAGCGGTAAAAAGCGGCTCTACTGGTACAGGAGGCTTGTTAGGGGTCAAATGTAGAACGAAGACCCTGCCTAATGGGATTTTTTAAGGATATGATTTACTATAAGGAAGGGTATTTACTAAACGGTGTTGCTCTCTATTGCAAAAGTTGCTTTTGTAAGCCCGAAATGCCGATTCATAAAGATTTTACATGAAAACATTAAAATGTATTTGTGGAAAATTGAGACCTGATCTAGTACTTGATTAACCGATAAACAGGTTATCAGAAATAGTTTTTTTAACCTTAAAACCAAGTAATATCCATGAATACGCTCAAATGAACGTAGGGTTATAAATGTGATTTTTCAAAGGAATTTACCTTTTATCAGCTTTGATTCTATAGCAATGGTATTTCGATGCCTATAATGGAGACGATTCTCAGCTAAAGAACTGAAAAGTGCAACTTGTTAAGTGTATTTTATAGTTTCATTGATCTATTTTTAGGAATACTTATATATTTCATATACAGTCAAACCGTAGTATACTCTTACTCGTATATGTATCAATTGCATGTAGCTACATGCAATGTTCACCACTTGTAACTATACATTCTCTCTCAGTATGGAATCTTTACGCGACGAAGAGATTATTGAAACGTACTACTCCAGTGATCCGAATGTTTGTTTTGAAACATTGTACACTCGGTACGTCAATAAGGTTTATCGGCGTTGTTTGTCGTTAACACAGGATTCGGCTAGGGCCGAGGATTTTACGCATGATATCTTTCTGAAAGTGTTCGCGAAGCTGGATCGGTTCCAACAACGGTCGAGCTTTTCTACCTGGTTGTATTCCGTTTCTCACAACTATTGCATGGATCAGATTCGGCTGTCTAAACGGCTGGACACTGTAACTATGGGAGCAGACCAGAGTGATGAATTCGACCGGGCCGATTCCGAAGGGGCGCAGGACCTTGATGATCGCCACCGACAGTTGCAACTTATTATGAATGGGATGGCTCCTGAGGAGAAAATGATGCTGGAGCTTAAATACGAAAAGGGGCTCAGTATAGAAGACCTGGCTGAGCTTTATCAGGCAACCCCCAGTGCAGTGAAGATGCGCCTGAAACGAAGTCGCGACAAAGTCAACCGATTATACCAGCAGCATTATGCAGAATAGTTCTACGTCACCAATGCTACGTTTGTAAACCCTCTATTACTTGCTAGAGACCCGCCTGCCTGGTGGGTCTTTGTGTTTTATAGCGTTCACGATGGCGAGAAAAACGGTGCCTTTGTTAACCTATGCAGCCAGAGAGTACACCTATTTGCGACATAAACTTTTTGGGCGTTTGGAGGTTAATCATAGTAATAAACCGGCTTAACGTTATGAAAGAAGAAGAAAAAGGTGTCGATCGTGAAGAAGCGCAAATCAGCGGTCGGACACAAGGACCATACGGTACCGACGATTCAGATGTAGATCGGGCCGTCAGTGATAACAAACACCGCCGGGAGATGGAAAACAGTTCCAATGGTTTGGATAGTGAACAGATCCGAGGTGGTCAGGATGGCCGAAACAACCGAGGTATAGGCAGTATGGACATGGACAGCCATAACGGCGTTATCCGTATGGGCGACATGGATAACAGCACCATGGAAGTTACTGATGAAGGCAAGGAAAATGCCATTGCCAATCAGGAGAAAACGAATACCAGCACGGTCGATGTCACGACCCACGGTCCGGATGATTACGCATCAGCCGATGAGGTGGATGCGCCGGAAGCGCAGCGCGATGCGAAGGATAACGCACAGGCCGCCGAACAGGATGATGAAGCAGGAACGGATAGTGACGACATGCAACAGGTGTCGCAATCCGGTACAGATACTGATCATAAACCGACGTACTGAGCCTGCATGAATGTGTTTTGAGTACACCATACATAAATTAAATCAACAACGTTATGAGCTTAAGCAGCAAACTCCGCAAAGAGAGCGATGAATCCTATGCGGCAAAACAAATGCATAGTACGCAGGGGCTGGGCCCGGAGCAGGGACTGACGCAGTTGAATGATAGGCAATTGGACAACGAGCTACCATCGCGGGTAGCGTCCGGTAGCGATACCGATTTTTCGGATGACTATCAGGATATTAAGCGGATGGCAGCCGAATCAGACGATAACGACGCACCATCTGACGCTGAGGTAGAAGAAGCCAAACGAGCTTCATGGGGACAACCACCCCTGCCAGCTAACGCAGAAGATGCTACAATGGATAAAACGGAGCCGATGACAGCTTATCAGCAACCCACTGATGAAACTGATGACAAGGTAGCTGATGCCGACTGGAACCGGACGACGAGCGAAGGAGGAATGGCACCCGACAATGCCCGCGACCCGGACCGGACATACGGCAATTCATAATTTATTGACTAGTAAGGTGATAGAGGGCGGACAAAATAGTTCGCCCTTTATTGTACTTGTACGATCCAGACATCGGCCGAGGCCAATTAATCGGTTTTAAGCCTCGCTTCAAAAATTTGATAATAAAAGTATATACATTTAAAGTAGATACATTTAATTTGCGTCACAATCATTAATCTGTAATACAACATGGCTAAAATTGCGATTATCTACTACAGCGCGACCGGAACAACGTACAAACTGGCTCGTGCCCTGGAAGAAGGTGCTAAACAGGCGGGTGCCGAAGTACGAGTGCTAAAAGTACGCGAACTGGCTCCGGACGAAGCTATTGCCTCAAACGCCGGCTGGTCGAGTCACCGGCTTGAAACGCAGGACGTACCCGAAGCAACGCTGGCCGATCTCGAATGGGCAGATGGTATTATCATGGGTGCACCGACCCGCTACGGTATGCCGGCTGCTCAGTTGAAGCAGTTCATCGACACGACGGGGCCACTTTGGGGACAAGGTAAACTGGTGAACAAAATTACGTCGGGTTTTACGAGTTGTGCTACTACACACGGCGGGCACGAATCAACGATTCTGTCCCTAAGCAATACGTTCTACCACTGGGGGAGCATTATCGTATCGCCAGGTTATGCCGATCCGATTCAGTTTCAGTCGGGTACGCCCTACGGTACGTCGTTTGTCAGCCAGAATGGTTCATTATCGCCCGACGAGACGGCTCTCAATGCGGCCCGTTTCCAGGGTAAGCGCGTTGCAGAGGTAACGGAGATGTTCCTTGGCGGGAAGAAATAGTACCGCTTTCATTTTGAGAATTACCCCAAACCCTTTCAGGGGTTTGGGGTGATACGTGAACGTTCCTATGAAGGAGCGTACGTTTCTTGGGTACCATTTTACAGCCTGGCTTAGCGGCCATTTTTTTGTGCCGATTCAATCCGGCTCGCTTCCGTTGTTAAGCGGTTAAGTGTGTAGCAGATGAGCTTATTCATCAGTTGCTTACGACCACCTTCGGTCTGTAAGTTCCCCAGCGTCAGTTCGTGGATGTAGCCCGGCTTAAGCTCATTGAGCGTAATGGATACCGTTCTGCGGTCGGCCGACAGGCGAACACTTGTGACGGGAACCTCGCTGATGTCGGTTTCCGGCGAACCGTAGGTCTGGTGGTATTTGTAGTAATAGCGCCGGAACCGGTAATTGGTTAGCTGCCGGGCGCTTGCTTCGTCGAGCGGCAAGGAGAACGTCAGGTCAAAGCCGGTTGGCGTCAGGTGCATAGCCATAATATCCAGCGGAACACCGCCCTTGTAGCGGATACGTTGTAAACCCCGGGTGCCGAGCCAGCCGTGATCAGTCTGGCCGAGCCACAAACTGCCGTCCGGGGCAAAGGCCAGGCGGTTGTTACCGATGCGCAACCGAGTCGTACCCGAGCCAGCCTTCGCAAAGAACGGAATACACGCACCCTGCACCTGACCGTCTACCTCTTCCAGCAGCACCCGGATCAGGTGCGGGTAGTCCATATCGCCCATGAACGTTTGCCCGGCAAACGGCCCGAACTTGCCGTTGGAATTATCCACCACAATCTGCGTAGGGGAGTGGGCAATCCGGCCGTGTGGTAGTGCCACGGCTTCAACCGTTCGCATGCTGTCGAGGGTTTTGACCGGGAGCGTCAATGGATTGATGTCCGGAAAGCCGTCTTTCCAGACCAGGCTGGCCGGATGGCCGTAGAACTTCCCCTTCTCTACGTAGTAGATCTTGCTGGTGCCAAGCCAGTCACCCTGATTATCGGGTACCAGCAGGCGCCCCTGCGCATCAAACCCAAGGCCATTTGGCGATCGGAAACCACTGGCGTAGGGGTGAATTTTGCCGTCGGGTGTAATCTGCATAACCCAGCC
The DNA here is from genome assembly GCF_000296815.2 of Fibrisoma limi BUZ 3. GTDB lineage: Bacteria > Bacteroidota > Bacteroidia > Cytophagales > Spirosomataceae > Fibrisoma > Fibrisoma limi. The sequence goes on along the minus strand of NZ_CAIT01000007.1, from coordinate 228,059 downwards.
CCGATACGGTACGCACGAATACATGCGGCCCGGCCGACCCAGCGAATCGTACTGCCCACGTAGTTCAGCCCGGATGCCCGCGCCGTTGGAGGCTGTATTCAGGCCGATATACAAATTGCCTTTGGCATCGCGAACAGGGCCAAAGGCAAACTCGTGGTAGTTGCCCGACATCCCGAACTGATCCGTTACGGTTTCGTATTGATCCGCCACGCCGTCGCCGTCCGTATCGCGCAGGCGAGTCAGCTCCGGGCGCTGCATAACCAGCATCTCGCGGTTGTTGATGACCAGAATGCCCAACGGATCGTGTAAACCTTCCGCAAAAAGCTTCCAGATTTTAGTCTTAGGATTGTAGAGCATCACCTCCCCCCGGTGGAAGCAAGCCGCCAGCCGCCCATCGGGCAGAAAGGCGATGCCACCCGTTTCAACCGTCAGGCCGGGCGGGGTCGGGATGGTTTCAACCTCATAATAATCGGAAATGGTATCAGCCGGGGCCGAGCAGGCGAGAACGGCCGAAATGAGCAGGGTAGTCAGCATGATTACAAGGTCGACATGGTTACGGTGAACTGACGCGTACCGGCCGGAATCCGGACCGAACCTTTCGTAACGGGCCCCAGCGACGTCTGGTAGCGCATTCCGTCGTCGGCAACGGCGAACGTAAGCGGTTCCGTCAGCTTGTCAAAGGTGAACGTCCGGATTAGTCCACGCCCTTTTGCTACGGGCTTGATCAACTCCCGAACCGTCACGGCACCGATCGAATACTGAAATTCAGGGTAGCGGTTAACCAGGCGATACCCCCGGAATCGTACGTCCGGTTTGGGCTTTCCGGCGGCCGTCTGAAACGGAAACTCGGTTTGTTCCCGGTAGTAAATGTCGCCGACAATCTTGGTCAGACGCTGGCCCTTGCCTTCCCATTGTTCGCCGTTATCGACGAAGCCGCCCGCCCAGGCGTAGCGGAGTCGGCACGTACCGGCATCCCAGCAATACGACTGCTCCGGGCCGGTACCGACAGCCGGTAGGCCAACGGCGATAGCGGCCGGACTGCAATCGGGCATAAACGTCCGGTAAACGGCCGGAAGCTGAACCGAATAGGGATGGTCCGGCGCCTTCTGCGCGTGGTGGGCATGATCCTCGCTTCCCGACCGATTCGGTACGTTCGGGTCAGCATCCAGGGGCGGCAGGCGTTTAGCATTGTCGACTACATACAGCACACCGTACATGATGGACCCGTGGCCCGGGTACGTACAGACGTACGGGTAAGCGCCCTCGGTCAGGGTTACGGTCAACGTATCGGCATTGCCCGGATCGACCGTTCGGGTATGGGCCAGTACCTCGGGCATGGGTGGTACGTGATCCAGTTTGGGACCGCGTTCGCCGAGTGCCAGGGCAAATTCAACCACCCGGAGCCGGGAGTTGGGTTTGGTCAGCACGAGGTTGTGGGCCATGTCGTCGGTGTTGTGCAGCACCAGACGCAGGCGCGTATTAGGTTTAATGACTAATCGGGGCTGATCGAATTGGAGACCGGTGATTGCTTTCAGCACGATGGTCGTATCCCGACGTACTTGTGCCATTGTCGAGGAACTGAACAAATTGGTCAGTATAAACAGCCAGAAAACAGAAAGTTTGGGCATTGGATGAGCGTAAATGACTAAGTTTATGCAGTTAAACTGCATAACCAATCACCAAATTTACCACTATTTCTAAATGTTTCGCAGCAGGTTTTCTACTGCCTGCACGGGCAGCAACGTACCGTCTTTGATCTGTTCCTCCATCGCTTTTAACTGCTCCGAAACGCCTGCCTGCTGAAAGAAGCGGCTTTCGAGCCGACGCCGAAGATGGCTGCGAAACCACGCCAGTTGCTGCTCCTGCCGCCGACGATCGCGGTGCCCGTTGCGGGTCATCTGCTCCTGATGGTTCTGAATCAACTGCCAGATGTCGGTGATGCCATCGCCGGTTGTTGCAGAACAGGTCAGTACGGGCGGATACCAGCCGGTACCCGTGGGCGGAAACAGATGCAGGGCGTTCTGGTATTCGACGCGGGCACGGTCGGCTGCGGGGCGGTTGTCGCCATCGGCTTTGGTAATGGCCAGCGCATCGGCCAGTTCCATAATGCCCCGTTTCATACCCTGAAGCTCATCACCGGCCCCCGCCAGCATCAGCAGCAGAAAGAAATCGACCATACCATGTACCAGCGTTTCAGACTGCCCGACGCCCACCGTTTCTATGAGAATCACATCAAAGCCGGCCGCTTCACAAAGCAGCATGGTCTCGCGGGTTCGGTGCGCAACGCCCCCGAGCGAGTCGCCCGCGGGCGAAGGGCGGATGTAGGCGTTCGGATCGACGGATAACTGCTCCATCCGGGTTTTGTCGCCCAGCAGACTTCCGCCCGACCGCTGGCTGGTGGGGTCGACGGCCAGAACCGCCAGTTTGTGCCCCTGCCCAGTCAGGTATTTGCCAAAGGCTTCAATAAACGTGCTTTTTCCCACGCCCGGCACGCCCGTAATGCCCACGCGTATGGAATGACCGGTTTGTGTCAGTACGCCATTCAGCACCTCCTGGGCCAGCGCCTGATCATTCGGTAGCCGACTTTCAATGAGCGTGATGGCCCGGCTCAGCACCAGTCGGTCGCCAGCCAGGATGCCGTTAATGTATTGATCGGGCGGGAGTCGGTTGCGCATGGGCATCAAGTAGTCGGTCAATCAGATCCAGAAACGGGGTCAGTTCGGTGGTACGTTCGGTGAGCCAGAGCATCCGCATTTCGGCCTTCTGCGGTACGTCGGTTAATTCGATGGTTTTAATGCGTAAATTCTGGCCTCGTAGTGTAGACGCGGGTTCGATGGAAATGCCCATCCCCGCTTCGACCAGCCGCAGTACCGTACTGGAATACGCCGATTCGTAGGCAATATGGGGCAGAAATCCGTACGACTGACACAGCGACTGGATGCTTTCAACGTAGCCGATGCCCTCCGGCAACGGTGGTAGGATAAAATCGTCGTGGGCAAACACCGAGAGGTTTGTGAAGGTTTCAGCAGTAATCGGGTGGCTTTCAGGTAGTATCACCACGAAGTTTTCGGCATACACAATTCGACTGCTGATGTCAGCCGGGGCAATGACGTTGGGCGAAAAACCGACGTCGATCTCCCGGTTATGCAAAGCCGCCATCTGAAACCGGTTGGTGGTCTCCATCAGCAGCGCCCGCAGGTCCGGGGTTTGCTCGCGAATTGTTGCCAGCAGCCGTGGCAGGATGGACTGCATCGCCGAGCTGGCATGGCCAATACGAATTTCGCCTGCTTCACCCCGGTGAATCTGAGCGGTTTTTCGAAACGCTTGTTCCAGTTGCTCGATCAGTCGCCGGGCTTCCTGTTGCAGATACGCGCCGGCTGGGGTGAGCGTTACGGTACGTTTGTCGCGACGAAACAATTGAGCACCTACTTCACGCTCCAGTTGCTGAATCTGCCGGCTCAGGGCCGGTTGCGCAATGAATACGGCTTCGGCCGTTCGGCGGTAGTTCAGCGTTTCGGCAAGCGCCAGAAAATGCTTGAGCTGGTAGAGATCCATTGATGCGTTTCTGGTATCAATTCATCAAAATTAAGTATTTCCGGTTATCACAACGATTCGTTTGCTTTGAGTCATGAACGAACGACTGCATACCGCCTATTCGCCCGAGACGTTTCGAGCACAAGCCCATGCGCTGGTTGATGTACTGGCTGATCACCTCGCGCAGGCCGAAACCGGTCAGCAACCGACTCTGAACTACCTCGACCCTGACGATCAACTGGCGTACTGGCAGGCCGATTTTAAGAAGCCGGTCAACGCGGACCCGTTGCCGTTGCTGCGCGACATGATCGGGCGGTCCATTCATCTGCACAACCCGAAGTTCATGGGCCACCAGGTGACACCCCCGCTGCCGCTGGCGGCCCTGACGGGTTTGCTGACCGGACTGCTCAACCAGGGTATGGCCGTGTACGAAATGGGCATGACGGCCAACGCCTTCGAACGTATTGTGACACATTGGCTGGCCGGTCGACTAAGCCTCGGCTCCGAAGCGGGTGGCCTGCTGACGTCAGGCGGAACGCTCGCCAACCTAACGGCCTTGCTGACAGCCCGGGCCGTGGCGGCTCCAACCGATGTCTGGGAGAACGGTACGTCGGACCGCCTGGCCATTATGGTGTCCGACGAGGCCCATTACTGCGTGGACCGGGCGGCCCGGATCATGGGCCTGGGAACGGACGGAATCATCAAGATACCCACGAATGACCGCTTCCAGATGCAGACGGAATTGCTTGAGCCGTATCTGGAACAGGCAAAAGCACGGGGCCTGACTGTGTTTGCCGTAGTAGGTAGCGCCTGCTCTACGTCCACCGGCTCGTACGACAACCTGATGGCCATCGCTGATTTTTGCACCAAACACAACATCTGGTTTCACGCCGATGGGGCACACGGGGGCGTAGCGGCCTTGTCGGATACGTATCGACCGCTGGTGCAGGGCATCGAACGGGCCGACTCGGTGGTCGTTGATTTCCACAAAATGATGATGATACCGGCCCTGGTCACGGCAGTGCTTTACAAACGGGACACCGACTCGTACCGGACGTTCCAGCAGAAGGCGCAGTACCTCTGGGCTGATGCGAACGCGAAGGACTGGTTCAACTCAGGCAAGCGGGCGTTCGAGTGTACCAAGCTGATGATGAGCGCGAAGGTGTACGCCGTATTGCGGACGTACGGTGACGAAATCTTCACCGAAAACGTGGATACGCTTTATGGCCTGGCTCGTCGGTTTGCGGGGCAGATTCAGCAGCGGGCGGGTTTTGAACTGGCCGTTGAGCCGGAATCCAACATCGTGTGTTTTCGCTACGTTGGCGACTTGACCGATCCGGGCCAGCTCGATGACTTGAACAACCAGATTCGTCGGCAGTTGCTCAGGGACGGGCAGTTTTATATTGTGCAGACAACGTTGCGGGGCCGGGTGTACCTGCGCGTTTCACTCATGAATCCACTCACTACCGACGACCATCTGGCTACGTTGCTGACGGAAGTAGAACGGCTGGGTCGTGCCTTTAGCAAGAAAGACGCTATCGTGCTATGAATAGAGGAAGCAAACTGACAATCGGTCTTATCACCCTTTTAGGGGCTCTTCAACTGGTTCACGCCTACACGACGTACCTTCAGTTTGGACGCATTGACTGGCTCAAAATGCTGGCTGCCCTGCCGTGTTTCGGCGTGTCGATCAGTGGGTATTTCTGGCTGAAACGTAACCCGCACCGGACTGAATAAGCCTGATTGAACAGGTTGGTTTGTGAACGTTGTGTCAGGTTTGGGAACCTGACATAATGAATGATACAGATTAAAGTTTGTAGCCAATATTGATGCCAATCATTGGAATAACACTTAGTTCTTTAAACCTAGTCAAGGCAACCTGCCCTGATGCAACTAAACGCCTTGTAACAGTGTGTGAATAGGTCGCTTTTGCATGAAAACCAGCATCAATCTTTTTCACGTAATTGCCATCAACTAAGAGGTTTGTTACTTCGCCATCGGGAGTCAAGGTGTAATCAATTCTTTGATATGTTTTGTCGGTTCTGTGCCATAAGGACGGGCCTAGACCTATGGTAACAAGGTTTTTAGCGGTACGGATTGGTGTAAATGCCACCGTTAAATCGCCAGTTATCCGCCTTCTGAAGTTGCTGTTAACATAATAATCATTTGCAATGTTGATTCGATTGTTGCTCTCAAAATAACCGGAAGATATAGACACTGCCAGCTTATAAGCAGTGATAAATCGAGTATATGCAAATTGAAAATGTGGACCAGTTGCATCAGGAGCATCTAATTTCAAATAATTAACTCCAAACGATACAGAATTTTTTGGCTTATCGGGTAATATTGACTGCCCGTTTGCACATACAGAAAGTATCAGTAACAAGAACAAAAAAATTTTCATAAGCTGAGAAGGTAGAATCAGTTACTGTTAATAAGTGGCTAATGGCTAGTTTTCAATGTATCATTTTTTGTGATGTTAGGCTTAATACCCGACACCACAAAAGAGCAACGAAATGCAAATAACTCAATACGATGACCTATTCTTTAACAGGAGCTGTCGCTCTAGAAGTTGCTGAGCACTCGCAAGCGACTAAGGTAAAAATTGCAGAAAAGCCAGCTTTCTAAACCTTTGCATAAGCTGTATTTTAAAAGGTTGTGTTTTGTAACTTATCATATGTCATATGCTAAAATATATGAATGACACCTGGTAAGCTTTGAACTTATCCTGCAAAAATACTTCTTAGTGAATCCTGTAAGCCTTGATAAAACTTACTATTTCCTGCATTAGGACCGCGGGTATATTTGTCCTGGAATGAATCGTAAAACCGCATGTTGCATCATTAGCGTCTTCAGCAGAGTCAAGGCTTACTTCCGCTCCCCAACTAAGTCCGTAATCATACGATAGTAGTAATTCTCTTAGTTCTTGAGAGTCAATCAGACTTCTTAGGTTTGCCACTTCTTGATTAGATAGGCCGGTCCATTCAAGACTAGTCATACTTTCGAACTCAGAAGTGTGTTTGAGCACATTGAAATCCTGTCTGATAGGCGATCCAGGTAAAATATTGGTAGGGCCTTGATCCTTGGTCAAGGGTGGGTACACTCTCCAGTTGCTATCCATACTGAAAGCCGTTTGTGATGTAGTATAAGTGGCTAATGGTAAGCGTTATCCATAGTAGCGGAAGTAATAATATTGAAATCCACACCGCTCGGTAGCCCCGTAACTTCTGGGCTTAAAGATTCTCACCAACTTCTACAAATAAGGGTGAAGCTACTGTCCCCGTGTTACTTTCGTAAATTGATACGGATCGTATTCGACAAAGTCGCTGGCTTTGATTTCAACCCCCTGCACCGTATTGCCATTGATCGTGAATTTGGCTGGGAATACCCCGAATGCCTGATTGGAATAGGTCATTCGAAACTCGTTGCCGTCCATGTAATCGAGCGTGGCGGTCAGGTTGGGGTGATGTTCGAAGGCTATTTTCAGGCCATCGCCGTTGGGGCGGATGGTGATGGAGCCGTACAACTCATTCCGATACGTACCGGCATAAGCAGCCAGCGGCAAAGTCGGTTTATTCTTCTTCGCTACCCGATTGGCCAGAGCCTCCAGTTCCTGCACCTGCTTTTGTTCGTCGGGTTTGATCAGATTGAGTAAGAACCGGCTACGGTCCGTGTACGGAACGCCCAGGTATGCGTCCATAATCATGTAGCGCAGAAGTTCGAAGAAGTTCTGATTATCCTGGTTGGTCAGGATGGTGATGCCCAGCTTCTCCTCGGGCACGAAACAAGTGTTGGTCACGAATCCAAAGGCCCCACCCGTGTGCGCGTACACCTGACGACCGTTGTGATCCGACATGATCGTGCCGAGCCCGTATGCCTGGAAATGCCGCGGATACACCGTCGATTTGCGGCTACCCATGATCGTATTGGCATCGCGGGTACGTTGCAAAACCCGCCAGGGTAAAATCTGCTTACCGTCAAAACGACCGCTGTCGAGCTGCATTATCAGCCACTTGCTGAGGTCGTTCACGCAGGAAACCATGCTGCCCGCCGGGGCCAGGTTGTCAACGTTGTCGTAGGGCAGACGGACCAGTTTTCCGTCCAGGGTGAAGCTGGTTGTGTAGGGGCGGGCTATGTTCGGTCGTCCTTCGGCACCGGCGGTCAGCATGTACGTATTGGTCATGCCCAGCGGCCGAACAATGTTACTTTCGACGTATTGCTCCCACGATTGCCCCGCCACTTTCGGGATGATTTCGCCTGCCGTCACAAAACCCGAGTTGCAATAGCCGTAATCCTGCCGAAATTGTCCCGGTGGCTTTAGCAGCCGCATTCGGTTGATGACTTCCTGCCGCGACAGGTTTGTATCCCAGAACGTAAAATCACCCTGAAAGGTCTTGGTGCCGAGCCGGTGGCACAGTAGGTCGCGGACCGTGACCAGTTGCGTAGCGGCCGGGTCGTAGAGTTTATAATCCGGAAAGAACTTGGTGACCTTGTCGTTCAGCGACAGCTTCTTATCGTCTTCCAGTTTGGCCAGCGCCGTGCCTGTAAACAGCTTGGTGTTCGACGCAATCAGAAACAGCGTGTTTTCGTCGACCGGATCGGTTTTGCCTACTTCACGAACGCCGTAGCCTTTGGAAACCACCACTTTCCCGTCTTTTACGATGGCTATGGCCAGCCCGGGAATCTGCCAGTCGGCCATGCCGCGTTTGATGTACGTATCGAGACTATCGGTGATAAATGCCGGTTGGGACTGAGATAAGGCCTGGCTGGTCAGGCAAGCTAGAACAAACAGAAAAGCGATGGGGCGACGCATGACGTGGAAACCGAGATGATGTGTGCTTCACAAGATAATACCCGCTACCAAAATAAGCGCTATTTATCACCGGCCACGGCGTTTTTTGTGAAGTTCTGCCCCAGGAACGATGTATCGGCTCTCGACCATAGCCGCCTTCAGTGATGCGCTGGCCAGCTCGAAGTAAGTCTGTGCTTTTAGTTTTTAGCTGATGAAGGCGTTGGAAACTGACTAACGCCCGTTCGGAGTGCAACGGGTTATTTCAGCAACGTAGCTGGAACTCCGCCCACGTGCGTTTCGCCACGGAATGGTGGACAGAACGAACGTAGTAGGCAGGGCTTCTATGTTTCGGTCATTCATAAAAAAGCCCTGAACCGTCGTGATTCAGGGCTTTTTGTGATTTTATAATCTGAATTATAATTGCGGCTGCTGCGCTACCTTGCTCTCGTCAACGTACACCGGCCGACGATTGCGCATGAAGATGTATAACCCAATAAAGGCAACGATCAGAATACCCGGGAACGTAACCATTTTGGCCAGCGTAGCCTGACCAGCAGCGAGTTCCAATGCGTCGCCTGTCAGACCAGCCGCTTGCTTTTCGACCCGCTCAGCGTCAATCCAGCCGCCGATAATCGGCTGAAAGATCGATGTTGAGAACATACCTACACCGCCCATGACCGACATGCCAAGTGCGCCCGAAGCCGGAATCCGTTCGGCTACAAAACCAATCATCGTGGGCCAGAAATAACATACGCCAATGGCGAAGAAAACGGCCGCTACGTAGGCCATCGGGCCCGTCACGCTGCTGAAGAGGTAAATACCAATGGCTGCAAAAATCGCTCCGCCGAGCAACACGCCCGTCTGGTCGAGCCGGTGAATGATAGGACCACCAAAATAGCGACCAACGGCCATCAAACCCGTTACCAGGGCCAGAATCAGCAGCGGGCTGGCTCCAGACTTACTCATAATCAAACCCACCCACTGTTGCGGACCAAATTCGCTGATAGCCGTCAGGGCCATGCAGCAGAACATGAAGATATAGAGCGGGGTGAGCATCGCCCAAAAATTGCTGCCCAACGAAGTTGAATCGGCCATCTTGGCCTTGGGGAATGTCTGGCCGAAGAACAGGAATGCGTAAATCAGCGTCGGGATCAGAATTACCCAGATCTGTGCCTGCCAGGGTAGGTTCAGATTCTCAGGACCCATGAACAATGAGATCAAACTACCCACCACGATGCCGCCGGGGAACCACATGTGGAATCGGTTGAGCATCTTGTTCATGGTGATGCCCGAGTACATGTCGGCAATCATGGGGTTACAGGCCGCTTCCGTGCAACCGTTGCCAATCCCGATCAGGAACGTTGAAATCAGCAGTGTTGTGTAACCACCGGCATAGATCGTCAGCAGAATCCCCATCAGGTGACACAAAAACGCGATCTGCATGATTGTCTTTGGGCCAACGGAGTAATACACCAACCCCCCAATAATCATGGAAATGGGAAAACCCAAAAACCACATGGAGTTGATAAAGCCCAGTTGTTCGGCAGACAGATTCAACTCCGACCCTAACTGAGCCAGAATACCGGCCCGGATACTGAACGAAAAGGCCGTGGTGATAAGTGCGAAACAGCTTGCGTAAAAAAGCCGTGTTTGATTGACGGTTAGGTTCATTGTATGCAGAAGAGGGGTTTGGATGAAACAGGTTTCAACAGTAAAGCGCCAATCGTTGCAGTTTTACCAACAAAAAGGCACTCTCTGTGCAAAATTTCCGAAAAAAAAGTAAAACCGCTAATTTCCCGCCACAAAAAATGGCTAAATCGGGCCAGAATCTACGGCATATTTTTCTGCCTTTCATCCTATCATTTCTTAAACCGCTCATAATCAACAACACAACCTATGCATAGGAAATTACGAATGGGTATGGTCGGGGGTGGCCTCGACGCGTTCATTGGGGCTGTTCACCGGCGCGCGGCCGTATTTGATCACGAAATCGAACTGGTTTGCGGGTCATTCAGCGCATCGCCCGAAAAATCGAAACGTACCGGTCAATCACTTTACCTGCCCGACGACCGCATTTACGATTCGTTCGAGGAAATGATTCAGCGCGAAAAGGAACTGCCTGAAGGGGAGCGGATGGATTTTATCTCTATCGTTACGCCGAATCACCTGCACTTCCCGCCAGCTAAACTGGCCCTCGAAAACGGTTTCCACGTCATTTGCGACAAGCCCATGACGCTGAACTTGCAGGAGGCAAAGGAGCTGGCGCAGATTGTCGAAAAATCAGGGCTGGTGTTTGCCCTGACGCATAACTACACCGGCTATCCGATGGTCAAGGAAGCCCGCGAAATCGTTCGCAGCGGCAAGCTTGGCCAGATTCGCAAAGTCGTTGTCGAGTATCCGCAGGGCTGGCTGTCGAAATATGAGGAAGGGAATGATTACAAGCAGGCTATCTGGCGGACAGACCCGGCCCGTTCGGGGGCGGCTGGTTGCATGGGCGACATCGGTACCCATGCCGAAAACCTCGCGGAGTATATCACCGGTTTGAAAATTACGGAACTGTGTGCCGACCTGACCACCTTCGTGCCCGGCCGCCTGCTCGACGACGACGGCAACGTACTGCTTCGGTTCGACAATGGAGCCAAGGGGGTGCTGCACGCCAGTCAGATCAGCAATGGTGAAGAAAATGCCCTGAAAATTTTTGTCTACGGTGAACTGGGTGGGCTGGAGTGGCACCAGATGGAGCCGAATACGTTGCATTACAAATCGCAGGAGGGGCACCGGCTTATCCGGCCCAATGTCGGTGAGATGTCGCCCGCGGCTAAGGCGCACATCCGGCTTCCGTCGGGGCACCCCGAAGGGTTCTTCGAGGCCTTTGCGAACATCTACCGGGATTTTGCCTACGCTGTGAAAGCTCACATGAACGGTGAGCAACTCGATCCGGTGTATGACTTCCCCAGCGTGTACGACGGCGTTCGGGGCCTGGCGTTCATCGAAACCGTCATTGCCTCCAACCAGTCGACGGAGAAGTGGACGAAGTTTGTCCAATGAGTGAATGAGCGAATGAGTGAATTAGCGAATGCTTGGTTTTAGTTTGTCAGAATGATGTATCATACCCCTGAAGAAAAAGCTGAATTTGCCGAAAGCATGGAAAGGCGCTTGAAGCAGTTTTTGCTGAGATGCATCCAGGTTTTTAGGAAACTGCCCGACTCATACGAAGCCCAGCACTTTGGTAAGCAGCTTGTTCGCTCATCTTCTTCTGTAGCCAGTAATTATCGGGCTGTTCGTCGCTCGCGTAGTCAGAATGAGTTTTTTGCTAAGTTAAGCATAACTGTAGAGGAACTCGATGAATCTGTTTTCTGGCTGGAAATGTTGGTCTTCACTGACATTATAGCGGCTGATCGTTTGTCTGATCTCTTGGATGAGGGTCAGCAATTGCTGAAAATTCTGTCAAAATCACGGAGTAATACAAAATAGGCGCTGCTTCGGTGGCCCGGTAAACATTCACTAATTCGCTCTTTCACTAATTCACTAATTATTTCATGCAAAAAATCAAAGTTGGTGTTGTTGGCACCGGATTCATTGGCCCCGCACACATCGAAGCCCTCCGTCGCTTGCCTAATGTTGAAGTGGCCGCCCTCTGCGAAGTAAACCAGGAACTGGCTCAGCAAAAAGCCGATCAGCTCGGGATCGCCCGGGCTTACACGTTTGATGAATTACTTAAGCAGGACGACATTCAGTCGATTCACGTTTGCACACCCAATTTCCTGCACTACCAGCAGTCGAAGGCTGCGTTGCTGGCTGGTAAGCACGTCATCTGCGAAAAGCCGCTGGCGAAGGATTTGCACGAAGCTGAAGAACTGGTACAACTGGCCAAAGAAACCGGGCTTGTCAACGCCGTACACTTCAACCTGCGCTACTACCCACTGGCCCGGCAGATGAAAGCCATGCGCGAGCAGGGCGAGCTGGGCGATGTGTACAGCATTATTGGTTCCTACCTCCAGGACTGGCTGTTCTACGAAACGGACTACAACTGGCGTCTGGAGCCGGACAAATCGGGCGACTCGCGGGCGATTGCTGACATTGGTTCGCACCTGATGGACATCATCGAGTACATCACCGGCCTGAAGACAACGGCGGTTCTGGCCGATTTCAACACCATCCATAAAACCCGGAAGAAGCCGCTGAAACCGGTGGAGACCTACTCGGGCAAGATGCTGCAACCGGAGGATTACGCCGACGTAGCGATCAACACCGAAGACCACGCCAACGTACTGCTGCGTTTTGACAATGGTAACCGGGGGGTTATTACGGTGTCGCAGGTATCGGCGGGCCGCAAGAACCAGTTGAAGCTCGAAATTGCCGGGTCGAAGAAAACGTTTGCCTGGAATTCGGAAGCGCCAAACGAGATGTGGATCGGTAACCGCGACGGCTACAACGAGACGCTGATGCGTGACCCGGCGCTGGTGCATCCGGACGTTCGGTCGGTGATCAGCTTCCCCGGTGGCCACAACGAAGGCTTCCCGGATACGTCGAAGCAGATGTTCAAGGAAGTGTATGCGGCCATCGAAGCCGGTAAACAGCCTGAAAACCCGACTTTCCCGACCTTTGCTGACGGCTACCGCGAACTGCTCATCTGCGAGCGGATTCTGGAAAGCAACCGGAAGCAGGCCTGGGTGGAGGTGTAAGATAAAAGGAAAGAGTGAATGAGCGAAAGAGCGAATGAGATCATGGGAGATCGGGCGAACGGTTGGGACGACGGAGATGTTGGCGAACCGCCCGCCGACTACTCGAATCACACGAAGAGTCAGTTTCTAGACGATGTTGAACGTCGCTTGAAACTGTTTATGCTTCGATGTGTGAAAGTTTGTCGCACGCTGCCTGACTCGTATGATGCGAAACATTTTGGTCAACAGCTCATTCGCTCATCTTCCTCAGCGGCTGCCAATTTCCGGGCCGTTAGTCGAGGGAGAAGCCAGAAAGAATATTTTGCAAAGTTGAGCGTCACGATTGAAGAGCTTGACGAGTCGTTATTTTGGCTCGAAACGCTTGTTTTTACTGATCTTATGCCCGAGCATCGCTTATCAGATCTAATCGATGAAGGCTATCAGTTACTGAAAATTCTATCAAAATCACGCAAAACAGTGAGCGACTGAAATAAAGAGCGAATGAAGGAAAGAGTGAATGAGCGAAAAAGTCGAATCCGCTGATCACTCTTTCTCTCATTCACTCTTTCGCTCTTTCCCAAACCACATGAAAACAATGAAAGGCCCAGCTATTTTTCTGGCTCAATTTTTGGGCGATCAGGAGCCGTTTAACAGCCTTGAATCCATTGCCAGATACATGGCTGATCTGGGGTACAAAGGCATCCAGGTGCCGACCTGGGACCCCCGTATGATTGACCTCAAACAGGCTGCCGAAAGCCAGTCGTACTGCGATGACTACAAAGGCAAGCTGGCCGAAATCGGCGTAGAGGTCACGGAACTGGCAACGCACCTGCAAGGCCAACTGGTAGCTGTTCACCCGGCGTATGGCCCCATGTTCGACGGATTTGGCCCGGCTGAACTGGCCGGTAAGCCGAAGGAGCAGCAGGCCTGGGCAACTGATCAGTTAATCATGACGGCCAAAGCCAGCAAAAACCTTGGCTTGAAGGCCAGTCCTACGTTCTCAGGGGCGTTGCTGTGGCCGTTTATCTACCCGTGGCCGCAACGTCCGGCGGGCCTGGTCGAAACCGGGTTCAAGGAGCTGGCTGAGCGCTGGATGCCGATTCTGAACGCCTACGAGGAGGCTGGCGTTGACGTAGCGTATGAACTGCACCCCGGCGAAGATCTGCACGACGGCATCACGTTTGAGATGTTCCTGGAGCATACCAACAATCACCCACGGGTGGGTATCAACTACGACCCGAGCCACTTCGTACTGCAACAGCTTGACTACCTGCAGTTCATTGATTTCTACCACGAGCGTATTTTCGCCTACCACGTTAAAGATGCCGAGTTTAACCCAACGGGTAAGCAGGGCGTGTACGGTGGTTATCAGGGCTGGGTTGAGCGGGCCGGCCGCTTCCGCTCACTGGGCGACGGTCAGGTTGATTTCTCGGGTATCTTCTCCAAACTGGCTCAGTACGATTATGACCGCTGGGCCGTATTGGAGTGGGAGTGTGCCCTGAAGCACCCCGAGCAGGGAGCCGCCGAAGGAGCGCCGTTCATTGCCGATCACATCATCCGTGTCACTGAGCGGGCGTTCGACGACTTCGCCGGAACGGGCGCTGATGAAGCCTTCAACAAGCGGGTGCTGGGTTTATAAACTATGATTTTCAAGTGCGAAGTGTTGGGTTCACAAACCCGACACTTTTTATTTGTGCAGCCACGATAAATGCAAGGGCGGTGGTAGTGCTGTGGTGTCAGGTTCTTGCATCTGACACCACAGCACTACCACCGCCCTTGATCGATCTGGAGAGGTTACTTCGTTTTTTCGGCCGTCAGCTTGTCGCCTTTATTCGCAACCAGCTTGATGTTCAGTGTAAACGTATCGTCGATGATTTTATCGGCTGCGGTGCCGATGATGGCCGCCCGGTATTTGATGTCGTAATCGATCCGGTTTATGGTGGCCATACCCGTAGCTTCAACCCGGCTGCCTGATACGTTGACCACGGCCGGGAAGGAAATCGATTTGGTTGTCCCTTTGATGCTCAGGTCGCCCGTTACGGTATGATTGGGTTCGCCTGCTTTCGCGCTGGCAATAGGGGCTACTTTCGTAATCTTGAACGTAGCAGTTGGGTTCTTTTCCACCGAGAAGAAATCTTCTGACTTCAGGTGGTCGGTCAGCCGTTTGTTACCGGATGGATTTGTGATGTCCGTATCGACGATGGTCGTCATGTCAATCACGAAATTACCGGCCGTCAGCTTGTTGCCCTCTGCTGTCAGTTGCCCTTTGGCCAGCTTCAGCGTTCCGGTATGCTCACCACCTACTTTTTTGGCGTTCCAGGTCAGCGAACTCTGCTCGGTGTCGACGGTATAGTTTACAGCTTTGGCGACTACTTTTTTGGAGGTCTCGCCTGGACCACTACCCACGATCGAATGAGCCATCAGGGAAGAACTGGCGAGTAGAACTGCGGACAGCAGACCGGCAACGAATTGGTTGGCTTTCATGAAAGAAATGGATTGGTTGAAATACAAATTGCTAAGGTGAAAACGCGGTAGCAGGTGATTTAACGCTTTTATCCCAAAAGCTGTAAAGCGGCCATTTCATACTGATGTACCTACATCATTTTTGGTTATTAATCAGAATAGGCCGAACAAATGCCCGAAGCAGCTACTGACAAAGAGCACTGGTTTTCTGCCGGTCACCTGTGAACGGGACTTTGTGAAAGCTGGCTAGTTCTGAGGGAAGGATCGCTGGCGGCTTGCCTGCTCGGTTGGAAAATCGTCGGGAACGGGAATATCTACCTTGCCGGTAGCGGCCCACTGTGCGCCCCGTTGCAGGGTGGTGATGAACCCTACGCAGGCTACCGAATAGTCGGCATGACCGAGGGCGGTATGAAAAATCCGGCCTTTGCCGTACTGGATCGTCATCAGCATGGGTTCGTTCTGGTCGGTACCCCGGTTGGATTTGGGCGAAAAAGCCGTTGCCAGTACGTCCATGTTTTCGGCCGGGCCGCGAAGCCGGTCATACAGTTCGTCTTTTGCGTGCAGCCATCGTTCGGGTATGCCTTTCATGATGGGGTGTTTTGAATTACGAACGGTGATCATGAATTCGGTCTGTGCGCCGTGAGAGCCTGCGTTACCGGGTTTGGTATCCCGTACGAGTTTGCCGTTCTGATCGTAGTAGACGTAGGGGCCGTCTTTTTCACTGCGGTCGCCCCAGCCACCCAGCCCAATCATCCGGTTATAAGCCGGCCAGTTGGGAAACGAGTTGTTGGCCGCGTGGACAACAACCAGACCACCGCCTTTTTTGATGTACTGCTCAAAGTCGGCCTGCGTAGCATCCGACCAGGGGGCCGCGTTCCACCCGAAATTACAGATCACTACGTCGTACTTCGAAAAATCGGGGTGATAAGCCGAGTCCATGCGGGGTTTTGGCAGCGGCACGGATTTGCCGACGCCCGGAACCTGGTATTGCTGCACCAGATCATCACCGTTCCAGGTGTAGTACGTCCGGCTAACGTCGACGGTGAATTTGCCGGTCTCTTCCAGGTACTGCTTCATCATGTAGGTGATCTTGGGCCACTGCACGTGGTTATTCTGACCGTCGATGATGAGGACTTTCAGCCCCTTTTTTGGCTTTTCGTTGATGGTTGCCGCGACACTCGGGAAGTATAGGCCGACCAGTAACAGCAGCAGGCAGACGTATCGTACGTTCATAGCAGAGGGTAAGGATTGGTTAAGGGATGTACTCTTGTTTGTAAAGGTGGGCAGAACGGATGAAAAACGGAAGTGTCAGTACCTGGGAATTCATTTGTCTCATCCGGCTTCGTAAGTACGCGTTCGGGCAATCCACCGACTGCCTCTTGCTGGAACATAACGTAATCATAACACAATCCGCAGCCGCTTATAGGCCGCATTCCGTACTTTTAGGGTCATCAAAAGCTACCAGCCTTCGGCGTAACGATGATGGATTCAAGACGGGAGTTCCTTAAAAAAGCAACTTTGCTGGCCACGAGCGGGCTGAGCAGTTGGCCTGAATCGATTCAGAAAGCGTTTACTATCGACCCTCAGCCCGGAACAACGTATCTGGATGCCGAGCACGTAGTGATTCTGATGCAGGAGAATCGCTCGTTTGATCACCTCTACGGCTCGCTGCAGGGCGTGCGTGGTTTCAACGATCCCCGCTCGTTTTCGTTGCCCAGCAACCATCCGGTATGGCTTCAGACGAACGCAAAAGGGGAGACCTACGCACCTTTCCGGCTCAACATCCACGACACTAAAGCCACCTGGATGAGTTCATTGCCGCACTCCTGGACCGATCAGGTCGATGCCCGTAACGGGGGGCGGTACGACAAATGGCTCGATGCCAAGCGATCGGGTCGTAAAGCATACGCCGATATGCCCCTGACGCTGGGTTACTACAACCGGCAGGATTTGCCGTTCTACTACGCCCTGGCCGATGCGTTCACCGTCTGTGATCAGAACTTCTGTTCGTCGCTTACCGGTACAACACCGAACCGCCTGTACTTCTGGACGGGCACGGCCCGCGACCCGCGCGATCCGGGTGCTATTGCCAACGTGCGGAACGAAAACGTAGATTACGGAGCCGAAGTAAGCTGGGTGACGTTTCCCGAACGCCTGCAGGATGCGGGGGTTTCCTGGAAAATCTACCAGAATGAGATCAGCCTGCCCACGGGCTTAACCGGCGAAGAAGATGGCTGGCTGAGCAATTTCACCGACAACCCCATCGAGTGGTTTACGCAGTACCGCGTGCGGTTCCACCCGGCGTACTACCGCTATCTACAGCAGGAAGAAAAAGCCCTGCCCGAACGCCTGCGGGCGCTGGAGACCAGACTGGGCGAATTGGCTGAAACGGATTCGTCCTATTCGGCGGTCAGGAAGAACCTGGACCGGCAACGGGCGTGGCAGCAGACCGTCCAGCAGGACCTGGTTACCTATTCACCCGAAAAGTTCAGTCAGCTTCCGGAGCGCGAACAGGAGCTGTGTCGGCGGGCATTTACCACCAACACGGGCGATCCGGATTACCGCAGCCTGACGACGCTAACGTACCGGGACGGCGACACTGAACGCAAAGTAAATATCCCGAAGGGAGACGTGCTGCACCAGTTCCGGCAGGACGTAACGACCAATAAGCTGCCTGCGGTATCGTGGGTGGTAGCTCCCGAGAACTTCTCCGACCACCCGTCGGCGCCCTGGTATGGTGCCTGGTACCTGTCCGAAATGCTGGACATCCTGACCCAGAAGCCGGAGGTCTGGCAAAAGACGATTTTCATTCTGGCCTACGACGAAAATGACGGGTATTTCGATCATATACCTCCCTTTGTGCCTGCCCATCCCGATCAGCCCGAAACAGGTCGGAGTAGTAAGGGCATCGATACGCGGCTGGAGTTTGTGACCCCCGAACAGGAAGCCAAACGGTCGGGTGCTGGCCGGACCGGCCCGATTGGGTTAGGCTACCGGGTGCCGCTGGTGATCGTATCGCCCTGGAGCCGGGGTGGCTACGTGTGTTCAGAAGTGTTTGATCACACCTCTACGTTGCGGTTGATCGAAAACCTGATCAGCCATAAAACGGGTCGGCCAATTAAGGAGTCGAATATCAGTACCTGGCGACGTACTGTCTGCGGGGATTTGTCGTCGGCGTTCCGGCCCTATACAGGGGAAAAGATCAAACTGCCCGCATTTGTGGCTAAAGAGCCGTTTATCGAAGGTATTCACAAGGCGCAGTTCAAAGACGTACCGACAAATTTTCAGAAACTGACCGAAGCGGATATTCGCCAGAGCATCACCAACCCGACGACGGCCGCACTGCTGCCTAAGCAGGAAACGGGCGTGCGGCCGTCCAGCGCGCTGCCGTACGAACTCTACGCCGATGGGCAAACGAAGAACGGTCAGTTTATCCTGACGCTATCGGCGGGTAGCAAACAGTTTGGCAAGCGGTCGGCCGGGGCGCCGTTTCAGGTCTGCGAACGGGGCGGTACGACCATGCAGTTTCGGTCATACACGGTGGCTCCCGGCGATACGTTGACCGATTCCTGGCCGCTGGATGGTCCTTTTCACCTGTGTGTGCAGGGGCCGAACGGCTTCTACCGGGAGTTTAAAGGCAGCCGGGCCACCCCCCCGGTTAAAGTGGGTTGTCTCTATGAACTGGACACAAAAGACAGGGTTACCGGCAACGTCGTCGTGACGCTGCACAATACCGACCCGGTGTACAGCTACGCCGTTCAGTTGATCGACAATGCCTACGGAGCCAGCCCGCAGACGATTCAGCTCATTCGGGACTCTCAGCGGTCGATTGTCCTGCCGCTGGCGAGTAGCCACCATTGGTACGACTTCAGCGTGAAGGTCGCCAGTTTTGACGCATTTGAGCAGCGGTACGCCGGGCGCGTTGAAACGGGAGAAGACGGATTCACCGACCCCTTGATGGGGCGGGTCGATACGCTGGCCAGCCGGTAACATCACGACCTCGGGTATATTGCTCAGCCCGGACTACAGTCGCAATTTTTTATTTATCAAGTAATAACAACGTATGAAGTTTACAGTAATGTGTGGCGTGGCGCTGGCGGCAGTCCTCGCCGGTAATGTATCCGCATGGGCTCAACAAACCGCCACCGGGCTGGTGTATGAAGATCGGAATGGTAACGGTAAGAAAGAGAAAACCGAACCGGGCGTCGTTAATGTCGCTGTTTCGAACGGCCATGATGTTACGCTCACCGATCAGAACGGCCGGTACCAGTTGCCCGTCGACGGCGATGATATTCTGTTTGTTATCAAGCCGACGGGGTATAAGCTGCCAACGAATGACCAGAATTTGCCTCAGTTCTACTGCCGCCATAAACCCGCCGGTTCGCCCTCGCTGAAGTATGCGGGTGTGGCACCAACAGGCCAGTTGCCTAAATCGGTGGATTTTGCACTGCGTAAGGCTGAAGAGTCGGACAACTACCAGGTTCTGGTGTTTGGTGATCCGCAGGTGTACACGAATCAGCAGGTTGAATTTTTTGAGCGCGGTATTATTGACGAGCTGCAAGGTAAAACCAAGCCTTTCCAGTTCGGCATCAGTCTGGGCGATCAGGTAGGCGATAATCCAACGCTGTACCCGGCCTATAACGGCGCTATCCGGCGGTTAGCCCTGCCCTGGTTTCAGGTAATCGGCAACCACGACATGAACTACGATGTGAAAGCCGATACGTTATCCGACGAGAGTTTCGAAGCCATGTACGGCCCGAACAACTACGCCTTCAATCAGGGTAAAGTGCATTTCATCGTGCTGGATGATATCCTGTATCCCGACCCCCGCGACGGTGCCGGTTATCAGGGCGGCCTGCGCTCCGACCAACTGACTTTTGTGGAGAACGACCTGAAATACGTACCAAAAGATTACCTGATTGTGCTTTGTCACCACATTCCGCTTTTCAGTGAAGGCGACAGCGAATCGTTCCGCAGTGCCGACCGGCAGCGCCTGTTTGCTACGTTGAAGTCGTTCCCGAATACACTGTCGCTCTCGGCGCATACGCACGTACAGCAGCACTACTTCCACGGTGCCAGAGACGGCTTTGATCGGCCCACACCCCACCACGAATACAATGTCGGTACAACCTCCGGCGACTGGTATTCCGGGGAGATGAACCAGCAGGGCGTACCGGTGTCGACCATGCGGGACGGCACGCCCAAAGGGTATTGCTTCCTTACGTTCGAGGGGAACCGCTACTCTTTTGACTACCGGATAGCGGGTCAGCCGGAGAGCCACAAGATTGGCTTGTACGTTCCTAAAGTGGTTACTGAAGGACAAAACGGACGCTACGATGTGTACGCTAACTTCTTTCAGGGGAGTGAGCGCGACTCGTTGCAGTACCGTATTGACGGCGGCAACTGGCGGTCAATGCAGCATGCTGAGGAGCCCGATCCGGTTATGAGTGGTGTACGCTACCATTGGGATACGGCCGAAAAACCGCTAGTCGGTACGCGGCCTTCCAATCCGGTACCATCTACGCACCTGTGGAAAGCCCGTCTGGGAGGCAAACTGGCCGTTGGTGAACATACGATTGAGGTGCAGGCGCTGGATGTCTACGGTCGGACGTTCACGGCCAATACGTCGTTCCGGGTTGTAGCGGACCCGTCCCCGACGGCAGCTAAATAACTTTGGTAAAATTGATGGCCGGAGGTGGCGTGGTTGACGTGGTATCAGATTCGGAACCTGACACCACGTCAACCACGCCACCTCCGGCCGCCTATTTCTATCTCTACTTTTTCTGAGCTTGTTTACGGGCTTTATACTCCTGAAACCGGTTTCGATACTCCTCCAGTTGCTCAGGCTTGTATCGTTTCTGATACTCGGCGGGCAGTTCGAGCCGCTCAGGAGGCAGCACCGGCGACTGGTCAGTGAGCGTGTTCTGCCCTTTGCTGTTCTTGGCGATTTCAAATGAATCGTAGGGTTCGCCTGTTACGGTGTACGACTGGTACGTCAGTTTGTCGCCGTTGATCGAAATGGTCTGGTACAACTGCGTGTTTGAAGCCGCCCGATCCATCCAGTCCTGCAAGCCGATGTCGTACATCTTCGGGCCGCTCACCGAGACGACGTAGATAGGTCCATCGGGATGTTTGCGGCTTTTGCCCAGCGGCATGTTCAGCCCCCGGCCGTAGGTGTGGTCGTGGCCCTGCAGCACCAGATCCACCTTATACTGCTTGTAGATCGGCTCCATTCGCTCCCGCCACCTGGTATTGTCGCGCCCTTTGGCCGTGGAATAGATGGGGTGGTGGTGCGTGACAATGGTCCAGCGATTAGGGTTATTTTTTAGCACCTGGACGAGCCAATTGACCTGGGTTGTCATCGCCGACGAATCAACAATAGCGAGTTGGGAGTTCAGGGAAATAAAGCGCGTTCCCTGATAGTCGACGTAGTAAGCCGTTTCTTCAAATCCGGCAGGTCCGTTGGTGGGCAGCACAAACGAAGGTCGCCAGTGCTTCGATACGCTCGGCTTGCCCTGCTCATTACGGTAGTATTCGTGGTTGCCGGGCGTAGCCAGGGTCGGCACCATGCCGTTGAGCCAGCCGCCCGCTTCAAACCATTCTCCCCACTGCCAGTCGGTGTTTGACGTATTGATCAGATCGCCCGCATGGATCATCAGGCTCGCGGTCGGCAGTTTGGAATAAGCGCCCCGAATGGCCCGCGACCAAAGCGACCGGATGTCATTCTGCGCATCGCCGAAGTACAGAAATGAGAAGGGTGCGGGTTTATCCTGCGCTGTCTTAAACTGAAACCATTCCGTCCAGTGTTCTCCGTCGCCGACGCGGTAGTTGTACTGTGTAGCGGGTTTCAGGTTAGTGAAATGTACCGAATGATAGAGTACTGTCTTGCCGTCGATCACAACGCGTTCGGTTGTGGCAGGAACGACCATGGCTTTACCGGCCAGATCGGGCGAAGGGTCGGCCTCCGTTATGGCGCCGACCGCGTTGCTGACGGTCGAATCGGTGCGCCAGTTGACTGATTGGGACGTAGCCGGATTGCCCTGCCAGCCCAGGATGACCCGATCCGGATACAGCGATGGCGGATAGTCTTTGTGGGTCTGGGCCTGAGCCGAAAGCAGACCCAACGCGAAGAGTATAGATAAACCGAAAGGTTTCATAGTGAGAGGGTTATTCTGGTTCAGGGTTAGTTTTCCTTGTGGTACTGCTGCAAAATAGCCATGATTTTACGCTGAATTTCGGTGTTTTCGTAGACCCCGCGAAAATCCAGGGAATGTGGCCCGTAGGCAAACACAGGCACCATAATACCCGAGTGGTCGTTGGTGCTGAAGTGCCCATCGACGTACCCCCGCTTCAGATCGCCATCCAGTAGACTTAGTCCACCCGTTTCGTGGTCGGCCGTGATGATGACCAGCGTTTCACCGTTCGAGTCGGCAAACCGAATGGCATCGCCAATGGTCTGGTCGAAGTCCAGCATCTCCTGCACCACGTAGCGCACATCGTTTGCATGGCCGCCGTAGTCAATCTGCGCGCCCTCGGCCATCACAAAAAAGCCCGATTTGTTGGCTTTTAGCTCGTCCAGCGTTTTTTGCAGGCTTTTCTGCAGGAAGTCTTTCCGGCCCTTGTTCATGGCAACGACCGACTGATCGTCGAGGAGTATGAACGGACGCTTCAGGCTCGTTAATTGGTCGAACGTAGTGCCGATCTGATACCCACGCTGCCGAAGGGTATCCAGCACTTTTTCCTCGTTGAAATACCGATACCCACCCCCGATGAGGATGTCGACCGGCTCACGCAGAAAATCATGGGCGATCTCCCGCTCAAACATACGATCGGGCTCGTGGGCGTAAAAAGCGGCCGGCGTAGCGTCGGTGATGGCCCCCGCCGAAATTAACCCGCTAACCATATTCCATTTCTTGATCAGCGTCGGAATCGCCGACACGGATCTACCCGCTGAATCGACTCCAATGGCGCGGTTGTTTGTTTTTTGCCCCGTTGCCATCGCCGTTGCTCCGGCCGCCGAATCGGTAATGTACGTATCGGCCGCGCTGGTTTTTGAGAACCCGATGTTCAGGAGTTTAGCCAGGTTCAGATCGCCCCGGTTAGCGGTCAGCCCGGCGTAAATCTGAGCCAGTCCCATACCATCGCCGATCAGCAGAATCACGTTCCGGACGCGACTGCGGCTGTCGTTGTTACGGTAGGTCGGATGGTAGAGTGTGTGGGGTGTCGGGTTCAGGTACTCAGCCGTCTGGCGTTGCTGTAGAAACTGCCCAAGCCCCGCAATCTGATCGGTGTTGATGTAGTCGGCGCCCAGATTCATCAGGGCTTTCCAGGTATTCACGTTGTCGGGCGTAGCCCAGAACCGAATCTTTTTGCCTTGCTGGTGAACCTGCTGGATTACCTGCTGAATTTTATCGCGCTCTTTTTTGACGATCAACCCTTTTCCATTCCAGCGCGTGTATTTCTTAAAATCCTGGCTGATCAGGCCGACATGCGCCAGTTGTTCGGGCGTGTAGACAACGTCCGGCCGCCCGTCGAACTGTATCCAGTCGGGGTAATCGGCGAACTGATCGGGTTTAGGCACATTGCCACTCACGACCACCTTAACCGGGCCATTCTGCCCAAATACGTCGGGATAGGCGCTGAGCGAACGTACCAGGAGCGGCAACGATACGGGAGCCGGTGTTTTCAGGTCGATCAGCCACTGTAATCCATACGTAGCATCGGCGTACACCTTGCCCTTGTTCGCCCGTACTTTTTCAACGATCGGGTTGATGTACAGCGCTTCTAACGATCGGGTCGGCTTAATGTCGGCCGGAGCATGGGCTACGTAGAGCTGGCCATCACGGGCGTAGATGTCGGCTTCAATCGAACCAAACTGTTGGTCGTATGCCTGCCAGAACGGAATGGTCTGCTCGTAATCGTTGTGCGAATGCGCCTGAGCAGGGGAGTAGGTTCCTGCAGGCTGGGCACTGGCCCCCGCAGCCAGGCTCAGCCACAAGAGCAGAACTAACAAAACGTGTTTGTTCATGGTGATTATAAACGCCAGACTGATAGGAAATGTACCTTCCGTTAAGTGGCTCGTCTGACTTGAAAAGTCGTTTTGAAGCGCAAAAGTAGACAGGAGCCACCCTTCATGAACGGCGCAGAGCCACTCTTAATAGATTGGTAATGTTGAAACGGGGCTGATATAACTGGGAAGACGTCTGGTAGGAAGCTAAACCTGAGACCAACTAAAAAGCCGTTTTAGATGAAGCTGTTAATAATTTGAGCGAAATCGTATAGGCTAGTATAATCGATTATACTTTACAGAAGTGTTAATTTTTTAACTATTTTTGGTAATTAGTTACATGTTTATCCGAATATAGTAGCTTAGAAAATAATAACAATCAGTCATGTGTTGTCCAAATAGGGGATATGACTCGAAACGTTTATTAGTGATAGGTTCAAAACAAATGAAAGGAGGCTGGAGTGCTACCCATCTAACCCCTACTAACCAAAGATACGAAAGCAGGTATTTCTACGAATAAGCTTGTTGCTGTTGCTTTGCGGTTGCGGACCAGGCCACACGCCTAAACCTTTTCAAACCCAACTGGCAGGCTACGCCATTCGTTTTCCCATAACGGTAGCGGAGTTGCAGAAGGAGTATCCTAATGGGTGCACTGTCGGTTATGAACAGTTTGTTGATTCAACACAATCCGTCAAGACGGAATGGTGGTTTGACGATTGGGGAATTGATAAAAAAGATAATTTTTATCCTGCTGGTCCCTCTCATGGAGTCGTCATGTTTCTGAGCAACAAGGAAAGTAAGTTTGACTCAGTCAAAACCGCGTTGGAGCAATACTATAAACAGCCCCTTAAACCGTTACAATTCACCGAATCGAATGGAGACTTTTCCGCGCTTAAACCTATCTGGGTAGCTCATATCAACGAAGATTGCTTTTTGGTATTTACCAAATCGGATACGTACCGTCCCTCAAGTCCTAACAGCTTACGGATTGCTATTGGTTACGGCTTAACCAAAAAAGAGCAGGAAGCCTTTGCCTTACTTGGTGGAGACAACTACGATGATAAGCTGTGATGTACCTCCATTTTTACATGGCTGAGTAAGACATCTTATTATCTTCCGTAAATGAACGCCCCGGCATGTGCCGGGGCGTTCATCATATATCAACCTCACACGAGGCCCTGACTCCTGCGAAGTAATCGGGGTCGTATTGGGGATCAGCAGGTTTCCCGTCACCCACTAAGTACGCTCAACACAAGGCAAAAGACGAGCTGTTTATGAGGTTTGAAGTACGGCACCGTTGGTCTGCTGTTTAGCTAACGCCGTTTGATGTTGTTTAGGACGGTTAGGCTTAATCCGGCTGGCCAGTCCGGCAAAGATTACGTAGAGGCCCGGCACCAGCAACAAACCAAATACCGTCCCGACAAGCATACCGCCGGCTGCCGCTGTACCAATCGTACGGTTACCCACAGCACCCGCTCCTGTAGCGATACAAAGAGGAATCAACCCCGCTATAAAGGCAAAGGAGGTCATCAGAATAGGACGCAGACGCGCCAGCGCCCCTTCCATAGCGGCCTTGATAACCGGCAGACCTTCCTGACGCCGTCCGTTGGCAAACTCCACGATCAGAATGGCGTTCTTGCCCAGTAGACCAATCAGCATGACCATGGCAATCTGGGCGTAGATGTTATTTTCGAGACCCGTTATCCACAGAAAAAAGAAAGCGCCAAAAACGCCCGTGGGCAGCGACAGAATAACCGGCAGCGGAAGCAGAAAACTCTCGTATTGTGCCGACAGAATCAGGTACACAAAGACCAGACAGATGGCGAAAATGTAAACGGCTTCGTTGCCCGTCTGCACTTCGTCGCGTGAGATACCGGCCCAGTCGATGCCGTAGCCCTTGGGGAGTTTGGTAGCGGCTACTTCCTGAATCGCCTTGATAGCGCTACCGCTGCTGTAGCCAGGGGAGGCTTCGCCGTTTAGCTCTGCCGAAAGGTACATGTTGTAGCGGGTAGCCTGTTCCAGACCGTACACCCGCTCTACGCGCATGAATGCCGAGTAAGGTACCATCTCACCGGCTTCGTTCTTGACGTACAGCTTCAGCAAATCATCGAGCTGAGCCCGGTATTCGGGCAGGGCCTGCACCATCACCTTGTACATCTGCCCGAAGCGAATGAAGTTCGTTGCGTATTCAGAGCCCAGCAGCGTTTGCAGCGTTCGCATGGCCTGGCCGACCGACACGCCTTTCTGAGCGGCTTTATCCGGGTCTACGTAGAGCATGTACTGCGGAAAGCTGGCGTCGTAGATGGTAAATGCATTCTCAATTTCAGGCCGGGCAACCAGGTCTTTGATAAACTGGTTGGTGACGGTTTCCAGCTTTTTATAGTCGGCGCGTCCTGTTTTGTCCAGTAGTCGTAATTCAAAACCGCTGGCGTTACCGTACCCAGGCACTGCCGGGGGAGGGAAGTATTCAATCGTAGCGTCTTTGATATGACGGGTTTTTTCGGTTAGCTGGGCAATGATCTCGTCGACGGACTCCTCCCGTTCGTCCCAGCCGCTGAGGTTGATCAGACAGGTGCCGTAGGTAGCTCCGGTTCCGTCCGAGAGTACGTTGATACCCGCCAGCGACGAAACCGACCTGACCGCTTTGAGCGAGGAAGCTGCCTGCTGAATCTGGTCGACTACCGCCCGGGTCCGCTCCAGGGTAGCGCCGGCAGGGGTTGTAACGCTGGCGTAGAACGTACCCTGATCATCGTTGGGAATAAAACCGCCCGGTACCCGCGACTGAACGGCCCACGTACCCCCGCAGAAAGCCAGCAGTACGCCGAAGGTGATGACCCGCCGGTTGATGATGACTTCCAGAAAACGACGATAACGCCCCGCCAGAGCTTCATACCGGGCATTAAAGCCAGCAAAAAAACGCCCCATGAGTGTCTGCCTGGAGTTATGCTCATGTACTGGTTTGAGAATGAGGGCACAAAGGGCCGGGCTAAGGGTAAGGGCGTTTACGGCCGAGATGAGGATGGCCACGGCCATGGTAACGGCAAACTGCCGGAAGAAAATACCCGTCGGCCCGGATAGGAAAGTGACAGGCACAAATACGGCGGTCATCACCAGTGTAATGGCAATAACGGCCCTGCCTATTTCATTAATGGCGGCTTGTGCTGCCTCCCAGGGGCTGAGCTTTTCCCGTTCCATCTTGGCGTGAACGGCTTCGACGACCACAATCGAATCATCGACCACAATCCCGATGGCCAGGACCAACGCAAAAAGGGTAATGAGGTTGATGGAAAAGCCGAAAAGCTGCATGAAAAAGAACGTACCGATCAACGATACGGGTACGGCAATAGCGGGAATGAGCGTCGAACGGAAGTCCTGTAAAAACAGGAACACGACCAGGGCTACCAGGATGAAGGCTTCGATCAATGTTTTGATCACTTCGTGGATGGATGCGTCCAGAAACCGGGAAACGTCGTAGGTGATCTCATAATCCATACCCGTTGCAAACGTCTCCTGCTTCAGTTCAGCCATGCGTGTTTTGATGTCTTTGATGACCTGACTGGCATTGGAGCCGGGCAACTGCTTGATCATGATGGCTGCAGACGGCTTGCCATTATGTTTGGAAACTACATCGTAGTACGTTGTGCTTAGCTCAATGTCGGCAATGTCCTTCAGCCGCAACAGTTCACCGTCAGCATTGGCTTTGAGCGGAATATTACCGTATTCTTCTTCCGTTGTGTACTTGCCCGTGTACTTAAGCACGTATTGCAGAGGCTGGCTTTTTTTGTCAGAACTTTCCCCCAGCTTACCGGGAGCTGCCTCTACGTTCTGGTCCTGTAATTTCGCAATGACTTCTTCAGCCGACAAATTGAACGCCAGCATTCGGTCCGGCTTAAGCCAGATGCGCATAGCGTATTCGCGGGCGCCCATAATGTCGGCAAAACCCACACCTGGAATACGTTTCAACTCCGCCAGGACGTTTATATCGGCGAAATTGTAGAGGAACTTCTCGTCCAGGTCCTTATTGCTGCTGAAGATGTTCAGGTACATAAGCATGGAGTTTTCCTCTTTGGCAATTTTAACGCCATTCTTGATCACTTCGGAGGGCAGTTCGGCCATGACGGCCGCCACGCGATTCTGCACATTGACGGCCGCTACGTCGGGGTCGGTACCAACCTCGAAGATGATCTGAATCACGCTGACGCCATCGTTACCGGCATCTGAGGACATATACTTCATGCCGGGTACGCCGTTGATGGCCCGCTCCAGGGGAGTAACTACGGCCTTAATGGATGTTTCGGCGTTGGCCCCCGTGTATTCGGTCGTTACGTTCACCTCAGGTGGGGCAATAGCGGGAAACTGGGTCATGGGCAACTGCCCGATAGCCAAAACGCCCAGTAAGGTGATGATGAGCGATATGACAATGGACAGAACCGGTCTGTTTATGAAGCTGGCAAACATACTGTCTGAGGTTAAGTCCGTTTATTGGTTCACTAACTGGGCCATGAACTGCGGAGCCGGGAGTAGCTGCGGCTCAATCTGATCGCCTTCTTTCACTGTCTGGATACCCTCGTAGAGAATCCGGTCGGAGGCCGACAGACCCGACTCCACGACGTAGAGCTGAGGTAGACGAAGTTTCGGGACGATGCTGCGCATGTGGACCTTGTTGTCAGTGCCCACGACAAACACGAATAACTTATCCTGCAACTCGAAGGCGGCTTTCTGCGGAATCAGCAGGGCGCCTGTCAAGGACTGATTCATGCGGACTTTGCCGCTGGCACCGTGTTTAAGCAGGTTGCCTGGGTTGGCAAAACGGGCCCGGAAAGCAATGTTGCCCGTAGCTCTGTCGATCTGTCCATCAATTTTCTCGATGTTTCCCCGACTGGCGTGGACCTGATCATTCGCCAGGATGAGCGAAACCGGGCTCTTACGCACAGCGTCTCTGGCTGTTACGAAGTCCAGGTATTCGTTTTCCGGAACATTGAAATAGGCAAACACCTGCCGGTTATCCGACAGAGTGGTTAGCAGAGTTCCTTCGTCGACCAGACTGCCCGCCTTGTTTGGAATCCGGTCGACGATACCATCGAACGGAGCCCGAATCTGGGTCAGGGCCAGCTTAAGTTTAGCGCCGGTTGCCGCAGTTCTGGCCTCGTCAATACGCGCTTGCAGGGCCGCTACTTTAGCTTCGGCTTTCTCCTGCTCAATGGGCGAAACGATCTTCTTTCCGATCAGGATTGAGACGCTTTTCAACTCAACTTCGGCGGCTTTTGCTTCCGCGATCGCGTTTTTGAGGCTGGCCTGGGCTTTTATGAGTTCCTCCCGGTAGGCGGGATTGTTGACGCTAAAGAGCAGTTGACCTTTTCGAACAAAAGCCCCTTCATCGACGTGAATCCGATCCAGATAGCCTTCAATTCGGCTCCGAATCTCGACATTCTGCACTGCCTGGACATCGGCTACGTACTCCTTGGTATAAAGGGTATCCGTTACTACGGGCTGGATGACCGGATACGTTTCTGTTTTGGCCTGTTCCTGTTTTTGCTCTGATGAGGAGCAGGCCGTCAGCAAGGAAACGGCACTGAACACGCTCAGAACAAGCGTGTTGAATTGGCGCACCAGTGCTGGTCGCGCAATGTGAATACGCATATGATTGGATAAATGGGATATAATCGACTGAACTGTCCCTGCGCAAGCACCCATGATCCATCTCGTACGCTGACAATCAGGGCCTAAACGGCATAGATGTTCAGTGACGTCGGCGGGACCGTGGCAGACGTATTGGCAGGGGAAACAACGAATTATTGGCAAATCGGTACGGTGATCTGCGCATCAGGGGGTAATCGCAAACGGCTATGCGAGCCGAGGGGGAGGGGTATTTACCTTAGCCGGGCTGAAGAAATAGCAGGAAGTAACGTAGGGGAGGTACGTAATGGATAGGTATCCCTCCGTTCGGAAAAATTGGTAGCAAACCGACGGGGCAGGAACTGACCAGTCGAAGAAGAGTTTGGTCAATTGATTAGTCCCTTCGTCTTCTTCGGGCTCATCATGCTCAGGAACGGCATCATGCAGGCCAAACCAGTGCTCGAGCACAAGTTCTCCAATACTCTCTATTTCGTTGACGGACAAATCTTCGTGGTACTCCCCTTTGGTATTCGGGGTTACATAGCCATCGGGGGCATCAATACTGACGTTAATGACATAAAAAGCCATCAATAGACAGTAGAGCCGATGAAACCACGTATGCCGACGCTTGATCATGTACCTCTTTTCAACGAGTATACAAATATAATTCAATCTCAAGCTGTTTGATTAGTGATTGCAGCAGGTTAGGGGATTTATTGAATTTTTTGTTAATAAGGTACAATCAGGCACAGGTTCGCATTTCTGTTGCAAATCAGTTCCGCGCAAAACCAGACAGTCTTGTACGTACAAGCAGCCCAAGTAAACTGGCAGAATGATAACCAGGAAATTGGCAATGCATATGATTTTTTAATCTGTTGCCAACTTTCACCCCGTAAGCCGGTTAACCTATTGTAAAGGCTGCTACAAAGGAGTAAATACAGCATTTTTGGGTAAAACAAGCGCACCTATCTGGCGGTAAACGGGTATTGCTCCCACCGATACCATTCCATTCAAGGAGCGCCCCCAAAAACTGTAAGAATTTATACATGCAACCTCTCCATTGATAGTAGAAGTAGCCAACTTATTGCAGATGCCTTCAGGATTCTTTGCGTTATTAGATGATATCTCGGCCTTGGTAAAAGCAAGTGCCGCCAGTTTGGATGATGTGCCGACTCAGGTAGCGAAAACGACCGGAAAAGTGTCGGGCATCGTCATTGATGATACAGCCGTGACGCCCAAGTATGTCGTGGGTCTGGATCCATCCCGTGAGCTTTCGATCATCTACCGGATTGCCCAAAAGTCCCTTATCAACAAACTCCTTATTTTAAGCCCAGCAGCCTTGCTGCTGGGCTACTTCGCCCCCTGGGCCATTACACCTATTCTTATGCTAGGGGGGGCTTACTTATGCTTCGAAGGATACGAGAAGGTACATTCGCTGTTTAGCCCCCACCACCATGAGAACCCAGAAAGTGAGCCCTTAACCCCTATAACACCCGAACAACTGGAGCAGCAACGGGTGACGAGTGCCGTTCGCACCGACATCATCTTATCGGCCGAGATTATGGCCATTGCTTATAGTCAAGTAACCGGCCAGCCCCTGGTCAACCAGATCATGGTGATGCTGGCAGTGGCAGTGTTTATCACGGTGGCCGTCTATGGGTTTGTTGGCTTAATTGTCAAAGCAGATGATATCGGGTTACACCTCGCTGGTGGTAACTATCCTCCTGCTACTCAAAAAGTAGGCCGTGGCATTGTCAAATTTATGCCGCATTTCTTGAGTTGGCTAGGCTACGTGGGTACAGCCGCCATGCTTTGGGTAGGCGCCGAAATCATCGCGCATGGCATACCGTTTACCGCTCATCTATTGCATGACTTAGAACAGGGCTTGTCCTCCATGCCGGTAGTAGCCTGGTTTGCCAAGGCCCTGGCATGTGGAGTGGCCGGTCTCTTTTTAGGGTTTCTCATTGAGAAGCTTGTCATGTTTGTAAAGAGGATCTTCTTTACCCCAGGCGTACGCCACTAACTCAGTTTGCCAGTTGTTAAAACTGGTTGTTCAATTAAACGACCGTTTTTTAGAAAAAATAGCGGCTGGCCTGATGGGTTAAATAGTAGCTTGACCTGTCTCAATCTGTTAGCTCCTTAATCAATGGGTAAAACAATTTATGAGTGTTTGAGGCCATACGCTTTACTGGCTCATACACCCGTTGGATTTGAGCAGCCCTGCGTTCAGTTTCTTACCCGTAAATCTCATGACGCCTTTGTTGAAATGGCTCATGTCTGAAGCGATGTAACCATACGAATTGTACATGCTTAATAACGTTTCCTCGTAAGGCACCTTATCAACCAAGCAGATGAGGTACCTCACGAGGGAGCGTTTGGGTAAGTCTGTTGTATAGGCAACATTATTGTACAGTATGTCCTACTATGTAGAGGGTAAAATCCGATAACCGTCTGTAAAATCAGATGACACAGGTCGCCCTGCGCCGAAGCGGCAGCTTTTACGTTTCGTTGATATTCTTTTACAGGTCATTACCAGACGCCAGGATAGAAACTTCTAGCTTTACAGCCCACCGCAGTGGTTGAAATCCTTTAAGGGATAGGTCTGTGTTAATTAAAACTACAAAAAAATGAAAACAATCATTTATGCGCTGATCGTATCGCTGGTTGTGGTAAGTGGACTAGTATTGGCTAATCGTGAAAGTAAAAACGAAGATTCTAAAACGTCAACGGCAAAGCCAATCTCTGCTGCCGAAAGGAAAGCTGTATTGAAAAAATGGGAGGCTACCCCTGATGGCATAAAGTACAAAAAATGGGAAGCATCTCCCGAAGGTAAAAAAGTATATGCCAGTGAAGCTAAAATAAGGAAGCATATACGTGCTTTTACCAATATGGAGGCTGTTGTAACCTCTCTTTCTCTTCCGCCAGGCTCACGATTAGGTTTCGGAGTGATGGTCAGGATTAATGGCGACGATTATATTCTTGGTTATGGGCCGGTAAAGGCTAATGAATTGCAGCAATTGCCTAGCCTGAAAGTTGGCGACAACATAATTATTAGAAGCCGTGGCGTATTGCATACGCCCAAATACTCATATTCAATAATATCGCTTGACTATGTAGAACGAGATAGTAAACTAATTTACAAACGTGCTCCTCGCAAAGCCGGTTGCTAAGTGAATCATGAAATACATAGATGGAAGTTGTCTAATGTTCAAGGTAACGTCTGCTGATTCACTGGTTAATTCCTCTCAGGCCGATTAATCGGCCTGAGAGGAACGAAATTCATTCATGAGCAGCTACGCCAGTTTGCCGATTACGAGTTGATATCGCAGTAGTTGCAGTGAGCAACGACTACTCTTTTATCAACTTGATTGTCTGGCGCTCGGTAAGCGTACTGACCTGCAAGAGCAGCACAACTGCCCGCTGCTGACCGGTTGGGAGCTGATACGCTCCGTTGGCAAATGCCCGCTCAACCGATCGCTCACTTACCAATCGGCCTTGAATGTCCGTCAGTTGTAGGCGCAGGGGCTGGCCCTCAACCCCGCTGACCGACACGTTGACCACATCGCCCTGGATGGGGTTGCCCAGCACCACCACCCGCATGGGAGTGTCGTCTTCCTGAGCGCCGACGCGGGCGCCAGAGGCCACCCCCGGCTCCTGACCGTACACCAGCGTGCCGTTCAGGTAAGCCGTAATTCTGGCATTCTCAGCCAGTGGCCCGGCGACCCGGTACGAGTAGTCATTCGTTTCGTTGAAGGCCGACCAGTCTGATTTGTTGATCCGCTGCTGGATGATTCCTGTTGAACTGGCCGGGTGAAGCTTACCCAGAGAGGGCGCGAAACTTAACTCCAGATACGTGTCAGTACCCTGTCGGTTTTCCTTCACAAACTTGCTCCGAACGCTGGCGTTGCCCAGTTCGGCGAAGTCAATGGTGTGCACCAAGGGCTTATCACCGTCGGCTGAGAACCAGTACCGTACCGTCAGCTGGCTGTAATCGACGGGGAGGTTACCTTCGTTGACGAGCTTCAGATG
This sequence comes from Fibrisoma limi BUZ 3, assembly GCF_000296815.2. GTDB lineage: Bacteria > Bacteroidota > Bacteroidia > Cytophagales > Spirosomataceae > Fibrisoma > Fibrisoma limi. The sequence goes on along the minus strand of NZ_CAIT01000007.1, from coordinate 193,954 downwards.
CGTGCTGATCTGATTAGAAGTCGAGTTGCTGTTTTTGTTTTCCGAATACACCTTCAGGGCGGTTACTGGCGTGATAGCGGCTGGTTCGGTACCCCAGATTAACGTATTGTTGCGGTAGACAGTAATGCGATCTGTCTTGGTGTAGGTGGTATTGGCCGCAAACGAATGATCGTCGGATTCGCTGAAGTTGGTCCAGTTTTGTTTGCCCACACCGGTCTGAATTTCTCCGGAGTTGCTGGTAGCCGCCAGCGTTCCGGCAGAGCTGTCAAAACTGTATTCTACGTACCCAAAGGCTCCCTGGCGAGGTGTTTCCAGAGGCACATAGTTCATCTTTACCTTGCTGGTACCCAGCGCTGCCCAGTACACCGACAGATTAGTTATCGGCGCAAAGTTCTCGGCCGTCAGCCAGTAGCGGATCGTAATCTCGCTGTAAGGAACCGACGTAGTACCCTCATTATAGAGCGTCAAATAGGGTCGAATGGCGTTGTTAGTCGTTTGGTTATTGTCACCGTCCCGGTGGTAGACGCTCAGCTTGTCCGACATAGCGGCTTCTTCGAGCCGGACGGTACCAAACTTCGACGGGTTCTGCCAGGAATTGTCTTCGGTCGTCCACCACGACTTTTTGCCATCTTTGTTGTTAGTGCCGGGCTGGTCGTTGTCAATCAGCATCGCATCGAAGCCGAGGTAATTACCCACCTTCGGCATTACGCCCAACTCCGACCACCGAAGCGCAATCTCCATCTGGTAGCCGGTAGCGGTTGTCGTTTGGGCTACCTGCGTTCCGGTCAGCGACAGAGGGCCGCTGCCAAAGGTCAGGCCCGCAGCCTGCACGTTGTAGACCATCTGGCGGTCGTTGGTGTTGTAAGCCGTGGTTTTATCATTGGTCGCGTCGATGTACAACTCCGCGCCGTCGGCGTTCCAGGCGGAGGGCGAATTGCCGCTCTGCGGGACCAACTGATCGTCGGTTACGTTGACCAGTACGTACAGAAACTGGTTATCCCACAGCATCTTGACCGTCCCCGAAACATCCTGATCACCACCCGGTGAACCAGCGCTTACCTTGCTGATGGGATACGCTTTGGCTGAACTCCAGCTCGGATCAGCCTGACCATCGATGGTTAGGGTGCTGGTGGTTTTCTGAGCGGCAATTTTCTCGACAACCTGCACGGTCAACGTAGCGTCGCTGCTGGTGACGGCTCCCTGGCTGTTGGTGATCTGTACGCTATAGCGTCGGCCATTGGCTTCCATACCCAAACCTCTCAGTGCCAGTTCCGAACCCGTCTGCCCGGCGATGGGCTGTCCGTTCTCAAGCCATTGGTATTGCATCGGCTGCTCACCAATTACCGATAGTTTGAACGTAACACCACTGCCTTCGGCCACCGTTTGCGATTCTGGCTGCTCGGTAATGTACGGTGCCAGAATCTTTGGCGTGTTGACATTGGCCGCCCGCCAGTCCATCAGAGCCCGGTATTTAAACGACGTCAGGTCCGGCTGACCAATGAACTCCTTGGAACCCCAGGCCATGCCCTGCCCAAAAGTGGCCGAGTGGACAAAGTGCACCAGCGTTTCGAGGTAAGGAGCGAGCGCATTCTGGTATTCGATGTACACTTGATACATCAGTGGGTTGCGGCTGGCCACTTCGCCACTGTTAGTCAGGTGCTGACCGGCTTCGTAGGTAATCAAGGGAATGTTGCGCCCCGTCGCCGACAAGATAGCGTAGTGCTGTTTGACATTGTCGATGGTTTTGCCCACCTCCGTCCGCAGCAGCGCGAGCAGGTTGGGGTCAGTACCTGCCCCATTGAAACCAAAATACGGGGCAATGGCGTAGTAATCCGGCCAGATACCCGCCGGGTTAATTTTTGCCTCGGCCAGAGCGTCCAGATGCACTCGCGTCATGTCAGGTTGACCGCTCCACCCGGCTAAAACTTTTTTGACGCGACTGCTTTCCGCGCCGAATACCTCATTGAATAGCCCAAACATCTGCGTAGTGCGGTACACGTAATACCGAAAACGAGCGTAGTTATCGGGGCCAAACCAGGCATACCGTTTAAAGTCACCCTGATCGAAGCCCAGTTCCTTTCCTTTTTGGGTCGCGTAGATTTCCGAACCGAAACCACCCCATACTTCATTGGAGTACTCGATGTACACCTTCAGCGACGGGTCCAGATGCTGCTTGACGGTGGCAGCCAACTGCCGAATGTAATCATCGTTGGCCGCGTGCGGTACGTTGACCCACAAGTCGGACTTGTTGATATTACACAGTTTAATCATCCACTCTACGGCCACACCTTTCAGCACAACCACGCGGTCTTTGGTGTAGTTGGCCGGTGCGGTCTGGTCCTGATCGCTGGGCAAACGGCGGTCGCTCCAGTTGATGATCCAGTTGTTGTTCGTGCTTGTCATGGACATAAACCGCAGCACCCGGTAGTTTTTAATTTCCTCCAGGAATACCGGATTGAACGGGTTGGCGGTGGCGTAATTAGCCCACTCGGTCGCGAAGTTGACACCGGGCTTCCAGACGCCCGCTACATCGTTGGAGAAATCCGTACCGAGCGCCATGGCGTCGATCGCTGGGGATAATGCGTTGGGCGTAACGGTCAGTGGCTCGCTCAGCGTCGACTCGTTGCCCAGCTTATCCACGGCTTTGATCGTTACGCTGTACGACGTGGCTGGCGAAAGTGCGTAGGCTGTAAACGTCGTTCCGGCCGTGATACCCCACTGAGCGCCATTGACGTAAACTTTATACGCCGACACGCCCGAACCGGCATCGGTCGACGCGTCCCAGGCCAGGTCAGCAGAGGTGCTGGTTGTTTGTGTCGCCCGTAGGTTTGTCGGGGCCAATGGCGGTGTCACGTCCAGGTCGGCGGGCAACTGCATACCAAAATTGAACGTCCCCACCGCATAGTTGGACCCGTTAATTGGCGTTACGACAAAGTCACTGGATGAAACGCTATTGCGCTCGTAGAGGAGCGTCCAGTTCGTTTTGTCGTTCGAACCCTCGCAGCGAAACCCCTGAATGCTCATCGTCGAGTAGGTCTGTACCGTATACTGAACGCCGGTTGCGTAGATCAGGGCACTCTTCGACTCCAGGGTAAATTCTTTGCCTGTACCAATATTACCTTCGTACCAGTGCGATCCCATTTGGCCATCCAGTGCTTTCCAGGGTGCATCAAACGTATTGGTGCCCGGCACGGATGTCGAAATGGCTACGTCAGCATCGCCCGTATTCAGGGTAATGTTATTAAACGGAAACTTCTTGTCGCCCATCAACCAGCGCATTTCCGGCAGGGTTGAACCCGCGTTATTCTGAGTTTTATTGATCCAGAAGCGCAGGTATTTGTACCCCACGGCCGTCGCGGGCGGCTGGGTGGTCGCTACGGTGCTGGCCCGTTCGGATGCGTTAAACTCCTTGTCGTAAGCCACCACCGCGACCGTATAGTTCGTGGCTGGTGTCAAAACATAATTCAGGGCCAGTTGCGTGTCCTGCGTGAAGCCCCGCGAGGTGCCGTTCAGGAACACTTCGTAACCTTTGACGCCCCCTTCGTCGGTCACCGCATTCCACGAAGCCGTCAGGCTGTTATGGGTAATGTTTGAGGTTGTCAGAACGGGTGTTGCTGGTGGCGTCAAATCAACCGCGACGGGGTCCGTGCCGAACTGAAACGTACCCGTAGCGCCATTGCCGACCGGGAAATACGTGGAATTGGGCAACGACGCAGGCGATTCGTAGAGTCGCGTCCAGGTCGTGTTGTCATTGGAGCCTTCTACCCGGAACTCGCGCATGGTCGCGAAAGTCGCCTTACTGATGCGGACGGCTGTTGGGTAGATGGGCCGGTCCCTAAAGTCAAACGTAAGCGGAGTACTTTCGTTCGAAGCAGTTCCGGCCAGGTATGCGCCGGTCGCGGTAGTCTTATTAGCCATCTGCCAGCTCGACGCCGGGGTGATGGAAGCTTCAAGGGTCGTGCCGGTATTGCTCGTAAACGCCAGTTTCGGGTAAACGACGTCGCCGTTGAGAAATTCCAGTTCGTTAATTGTTATCCCAGTTCCGGTGGGAGAGTTTTCCAGGATCAGCCGGACATACCGGTAGCCTAAAGCCGGATCGGCAAGGGCATTGGTTGGTAACAGATGCCCCCCGCAGGTAAGAAGTAAGGCGGTAAACACTCGCAGTAGATTGCGTTTCATGAACGTTTAAATTAAGGGTAAAGGAAAATTGAGTCCGGGCATTCGACCGGGGTATTGATTGGTAATAAATTGATTGTCAGTAGCCGAATTCTGATTCACGGCCGGGTTATTGACTGTTCCGTTCAGTTGAATCGGGAAGAGTAAACGCGCATTGGCAGCAGAGCCAGAGTCAGTTGGCTGACCAGAGCCGAACTCCGAGTTGGTAGTATTGATCTGCCCGCGTTTCTGTCGACGTTGACCTTGTTGCAGGCACTATGCTCCGGGGGCAAGACAAAGGAGGCTTGGGGAATAGGTTTCATGTTTAGTCGGGTTCAGCGGGTTAGATGTTGACATCCAAGGCTTAAATCCACGGGCGCACGAATGGAGTGGTGCTGTTTTCCGGGATGATGACTTCACGTGTTAGACCCCAAATAGTTAATATACCCTACTTAATTGTAGATTAAATTTATAAATATCAATTTTTGAAGCGTATAAATTGCTTTTAGTTGACTTGTAATGTATAAACAATGTATGAGTTTAGTTGAAGTTAGGTTCATGACCTCCCCAAATTGAGGTCACTATTAGTTAATACAGTAGACTGTGAGCGGTAAAGTTAATGTACCTAATCCGTAGGTTTTAAATTTCATTCGCGCATAAAGTAACACTACCAGTAAACAAAAAAGCCACCTCATATGAGATGGCTTTGTGCACTCGTAGGGACCCTTGTAAGTAATTAAAAGTCAGGCGTTTGTAATCGTTTATTGTTATCACGTATCAAAAATATAGCAAAAACCACATATATAATTTGATTCCTTCTTATCAATTAATGTTTAAGTTTAAAATAGCTATTATAGAAAAGCACGTATAAAACACTTTATCTAAGTGGCTACATGTTTTAATCACCTTTACGTGAGACAATTCTTAATAGACAGAGGTGGAGGAACCATAGCTCTTAATGAGGGCAAACGAACAAGAATGGGTGGTCCTGTTTTGCCGGACACTTTGCCTATGAGAGTTAAACAAAATTGTCTAATGAAATTGGTTTCAAAGTCAATCGGTGAGCGAAAGCCTAACGATGAGTGCAGTCTACGAACGTTATAACACCCTTCTATATAGTTGAACAACTCATTACGTGCGTCTTGCAGGTAGATAAAACATCCATCTTCCTACAATCAGCTTTTAGACGCCCCCAGAATGATTCTGCATGGGCGTTTTGATAGGGGTTTTCCGCTTCAGCCATGCTTTGCCGACACCGCCATGTTCCAGCCGTTGCCGAAAAGAATGACCAAAATACTGACTATCCTGGTCTGTGTGGGCGATAAGGCCTGGTTTCGGTTGCCGCTGTTTGGTGCCTGATAAAAGCCTGCATAATTAGGCTTTCTTTCATGTGCTTGTCGACCCACCAACCGACGATTTAACGGGGAAATAAACCTGACCAACTGGCTAGATAAGCCCATTTTCCACTTGCTAAAGGCAAATACTTAATATCGCCAAACCTGATTAGGAGCAGTAGGCTTGCAGAACTCAAGTAACCGGTTAGGTCAAACTATTAAGCCATTCCGGTAGTTAGTCATTTTTGGCACGAAACTACAGTGCTGAATCGCTCGCCGATCCTGTTCTTGCATCAATCCTCGAACCCGATGTCGCCCTGGCTTTACTCCCTGTTTTTCAGCGATTCCTGCACATGACGACTCCCATAGCGTCGCGAGTATACCCTAAAAGATCGTTTCCAATCGCCGTTGTCATGAGTTGAACGTTAATCGCTTGTGTAAAGGTTATGCCGTTACGATAAGCATAATAACTACTCCTACTTACAGCCCGCGCTTTACAAATCAATCTGACTGGAAAGGCGGTTTCTTCGGCCTGAATGAATCGATGTATTTGCCTTGTGTCTGTTGAATGAAATTGGCGACAGCTATTTTAGGATATCGCGCTCCATCTCCGCTTGGCGCAGCTGTGTGTGTAAAAGATCAACTTCTTACTGAAGGATTTAATCGGTTTTTTTCCTTTTACAATTTGCCTTTCGCCGCGCAAGAATCAGACCATCGCTGATGCCCATCTTACGGGCTACGGCCATGATGGATTCACCATTAGCCACTAGCCGCAGCATATTAGCTTTAAAATCGGCGGTATACTTTCATTTCAGATGTTGGGATTTGTTCATGGTACACGAAGTTAAAAAAGCTTCGTGTCAGAACCTTTATAACCATATTACAGCTCCAGCTATCAAGACCTAAAAGTATATGAGAACTTCTTCTTTAAACACACCTGTAGAGGGTTTAATAAAATATATAAACATATATAAATGTAAATTAGGCATAAGCTCGTTATATAGAGTTAAGATTAATTTGAAATATTTGTTAAAAGTTATAACTTTTTCTCATAATGATGTTTCTCAAGGGAGTCTCTAATATTATTCTTGATGAAATTTTCGCAAAATCTCAAATAGTAGGTTGTTGTATCCTCACTACTAAGGCTTTTATATTTTATTTCTATTATTATATTTTCTAAAACGGGTCTTACAGAAGTCTCGTATATAGGTTTGGGCGTTCCCAGTAAATATAACTTATTATCTCCTACTTCTCTTGGAAGAACATAACCTTCATTTAAGAAATTAATTTCACTCCAGCCAAATCCATCTAAACTTGAAAAAGATATAAATTTATCACTTTCGTTCAACCATTTTTGATTATAGATTTTGTTTTCATAAGCAGTACTATCCTTATAATATCTAAACTCTTTTATTTCTGCAGGCCCGAAACCAACGTTTCTTAATAGAATTCCTTTTAGGTTTGTTGAATCTATTTTAAGGCCTGCTTTTAGTAACTCAATAGCGAGAACAGGTTGCCATCCCGCCAATGTCATTTTCTTTTGGCTTTCTCCTTGCTGTATACTGATAATAACAGCAATAACTGCTACTATAAGCGCAATTATGTCGATGAAATTATTTTTGAACTGTTCTATAACAGCTTTTATGAAATTATTGCTTCGGCTCATTCTGTTAAAGTTTACTTTATACATACCCTATTGTCCGCTTAATCAAGCTATTTATTTTAATTTAAAATTCTTTTCTAGTTCAGCTCAAATTAATTAAAAATACATGTTTGTTGGCGATTTTCTAATTGAAATTTCAGGATGTGAAAACCACCAACAAACATGTAAAATCAAAATAAATTTAGCGTCGCATTTTTAAATCCATGTTTACAGTAGTAAAATGTTTCCTGGGAGGTTGTATCCTGAATTAGTGTATCATTATATACGTTAAGCTCCCTAATCTCTTTATCGCCAATTAAATTATTGATAACAATTTTTAATTTTTCTGTTACCATAGCAGCAGGTATGCTCCTGAGTACATACACCGCCTAAACCATGCACCATCACAAAATTAATCGCCACACTCGCAATTGAAATCCGAGCCTGCTACCTTCATCTTTGGTAGCACTGCATCTTTTTGCTCCTGAGTTGCAGGGCGAGCGACATATTCAACGCCACTTTCTTCAAAAATAATATGGAGCACGTTTGTCTTAGCCATAAATTTATTGAGAAAAAGTGACGTAAGCGAATACAAGAATAAAAATCAGATCATATCCCGATTGTAATATGTTCATTGAGATGAAATAATCGAATTTAAACTGAATTTAGCAACAATTCCGAAATTAAATCTCCTGATTGCTGTTCTTATGTTTTGATCTTCAATTGGCTTTAATTTTTCGTAAGCGTTTTCAACATCAGGAAGTTCGACGTATAGACCACCAAGGAACTTTGATTGTTTTGAAAAGAAATAAGTTCCAAATCCAAAGCTATAGCTGTCTGGCAATAATAGTTTATTTCGACTCAGGAGGTTGCTTCTGAAATAAGGGTTTATTAAAGTATATGTTTCAGATTCTTTTCCAAGGCTAATGTTAAGAAGTAAATCGGCGTTGAGCTCATTGATTTCAACTTCTCCATATGTTCCTGAATAACCAGTGATTGCTCTCTCCTGAGTTAAAATTTGAGATATCGATGTAGAGGGTGTTGTTGTAGTTAGTTTATATTCAGTTTTATCTAGTAGATTGAAATTGTTCGTTTTCTTATAAGCATATGTTAAGCCAAGTTTGAACCAGTCAACTTGCCAATTCAAGCCTACACCAAGGTTACCTCCGCGGAATTCTTCTTTTATAAAGCTTTTTGATAAATTACCTGTATTTATTTGATCAACTCTTCTAAAGCTCAAGGCATCAATACCACCGAATGTAAACAAAGAGACTCTCCAATATGTATTTCTTATATTTTGCTCAAAAGACTTTACAAGTTCATCTTTTAATACTTTAAGTTCCAAATCAAAAGTTTGAACTATACTCTTAAGTCTAGAGAGGAGGTTTGTAATAATATTGCTGACGAGAATTTGGTCTGGTGCTGGAATAGCTGCTCCCTGTGCAGCTAAATATGAGCTAAGATAGGCATGAAATGTTTTTGGTTGAGATGTCCTTAGTTGTGTTACCCAATCGGTTGATAGCTTCGCTTTTACTACTGTATTAGTAAGTGGACTAAAGTTGATTTCCTCATCGATTGCTATCTCCATAAGAGGTATAAACCTTCGCTTAATTTGATCAATTGTGAGAGCTTGTAGTTGACCACTTAGTTCGGCATCACTTGCTTTTCGAACTGCATTATATGAATTACTGAGTTGCCATCCGAAATATCCGTTTAACTTAGCAGAAGGAACCAAATCTCCGGTTGAAAAAAGATTTCCTAACCCTTCTTCACTTTTAGCTTTAAGTCCTATTCCGTAAAATGCAAATGAATTGTCTTTTGATGAAGAAAGCTGTACAGGTTTGTGGAGATTATTCATAGTAAATGAAAATTCTGATTTCCCCAAATCAATTCCTATATTGCTTCCTTTAAATAAAAAGCTACCTTGCCCTTCTGCACTTTGAGTTAACCACTGACTAAATACGTTATCGGTAAACCCGATTATAAGTAGGAAGCTTAACAAGTATTTCATGGCTGTTCTGTTATGGTAGTGGTACGTTTGATTTGGCAAAACCTCCCCGCCCTGTTGAAAGTATAACAATTTCTTGGTCTTTATCAAATACCTTCTTTTTGTCACAAGTAAGGTTGAAAGTAGTTGATGTATTTGAGGTCCCTTCGGCTTCAATTATTAAGAGAAAGTTGAAAGTAGATACAAAGGCTTTAACCTCACATGTTATTTTACTGCCAGACACCTTAAAATCGTTTTCTTTAGCCATTACTCCATTTACATTAATGGATTTAATAGTCAATCCAGGTATAATATCTATTGTTATTACAAAAGTAAAGGGGTCTGGGCCGTCTGCACTAGCTACTAGTACACTCCCTAATAAGCTATTAACAAAAAAATCTTTAGAGACTTTTGTGGTAAACTTTCTATGCTCAGATACTTTCTTTCTTGCCTCTTCTTCAGGCTGCTTCTTCTTTGCCATGATTAATTATGTTTAAGTTAATATGTTGGTTCAACTAATAATAGTTTTAGATTTCTGTAGTCCAGTTGTTAAGTAGTCAAATGCTGTATTTATGGACAAATCAAATGTGAACGCCCATATAAATATTCCAAAGAGCTCTTCGATTGTGCCAATGAAAGTAGTCTTATAGATCATACAGCCAATAAAGATGATGCCTATCAAGACAAGCGCAGTCCGTAAAGATTTAAAGGATATTATACGATTTTCAATAATTTCTCTATCCAATTGACTACTCGCTTGAAATACTGAGTTAAATGGAATTGTTAGAACGTTGGTGTTTGTAGTAAATGATGAGCTTAAGTGTTGTAATATAATTTGTTTGTTTGTATTCAAAACCATGGCAGCGTTAGCTTGGAGTGCTAAACCTCCTGCCGAGTTTTTAATAATCGTTATAGCTTTTTGAACTGCATCCTCATATCTATGATTTATTAAGTCATTATCTATACCCTTATCTAATCCAGATAAGGGAGACTGATAAACTACCTCTCTCCAAGCATTTGCTATATCTTTATAATTTTTACTAATCACCTGCACAAGATCTTCAGGGGCCGCTGACCTAATTAATTGTATATAGCTAGTTATTTTAGTAGACAATTCTTCATAACTACTCATAGATGAGTAATATTGCCGTATTAATGGTTCAACTTTATATAATGTTTGTATAATCTTCAAAGAATATAGTTTAATAACATCTTCTAAGTTTGTTTGCAATTCATTAGTTATTGGTATAGATGTTTTTACCTCTGGAAAATTTTTCGGTGATTTTATCACTGCCGTCCTAATGGCAATTAATTTGTTAAACAGCTCTAAGTCTGTCTCAGAATAAGGCTTTAAGTGACTTTCTAGTATTGGCAACAAATTATCTATTTTATTTTTCCAATGAATAATACTTTTAGAAACCTCAAGCACTAAATTCATTTTTATACTAGTTAGTAGTTTAGAAAGTTCATAAATATTATCATCAATAAAGTAATTTTCTATCGTTTTTTCTTTACTTAAAAGCACTGTATATAATATTGATTGTAATGTAAATGAGGTAAACTTAGGGAGTGAGATTAGTTCTTCAAATGCACTCTTTGTTATTTCTCTCCTTTTATTTAGATCTTTTACTAATTCGTTAAACTCATCCCTTTTATCATTAAGAAAATCTTCTACTCGCTTTTTCTCTTGATCTAGTTTAAGCGCAGCTGTTCTGAAACTTGGTCTTGACTTTGCCTCCTTAACAAGATCACTTATAATAGTATTGCACTTCTTGTTAAATTCTTCGTCTAAATGTTTTTGTTGATCTTTTTTAATTAAAGTTATTAACTCATATATAATTAACTTAGATTCATTCAAAGAAATGTAATTTGATAAAACTGTCTTAAAAAGAAAGCTCAAGGCAATACCCATTATTAATGTTATTGGTATGTACCAGTAAGGTCTTTTTGTAATAATATTATAATTTATTTGTTTGGCAGATGTTAGTTGTGGGGCATTTATCTCAAAGGAGCCCTTTAATGGACCAAGCGGAAAATTACCTTTTGTTGTGTAAGTAAGATCTGTTTGTTGATTTGGGTTTAAGTTAATTGAGTCTTGCTCAAAGTCTATCATTATTTGGTTTGTTACAAGTATATCTGTTAATCTAGTCGTTATTTTTGAACTGCCTGATGTCTCTTGTATTCTAAGTATTGGTTGTTTAACAATGGTAGGGTTTCCATAGTGATATAGTTCCTGCTCAATTGTTAGTTCTTCTATATTTTTAATAATTGCTGGTGAATGGTTAAACTTTATCAATAGGGTATTTAAGGGCTTGTTTGAAGATACATCTAAAGAAAGCTCGTAACTACCTGTATTTTGAGTTACTCTTGTATCTACTATAACCCTTATATTATTGTTTATTGGTGTTGAATCTATTTTAAAAGCGTTAAATAATTGCTGATCTGAACGCTTATTAAATCGTACTCCCTTCTTTTCTATGGTGAGTTGTGCTAAAGGTATTGCTGGATCTGGTCTATTAATTTCAAGTAAAATTGTATCTTGGGCATGCTTGTCGCTTATATCATATTCATTATACCTTAAAGATATTGTTTGACCTTTGACTATATTAATTTCAGACAATGTTGTGATAATAAGTACAATTATAAAAGTACAAGCAAATTTCATTGTTTTGATTGTTAGAATTTTTTGCTAATTAAATATTTTGAATTCTAACTTTTCTTCTTTTTCGCTGGCTTATCCCTTAAAATTTGTTGCAATGCTTCTATAACTTTTGGATCTTTTTGATTAAGTCTTTCTATTAATCCATCTACAAAATCAGGGCCAGCAGTAAGACCACATTCCTGTACCGTATGTGGGCGCAACAATAGGGAGCCGGGAATCAAACTAATCTCCCGCCAAGCAAAACAAGTTCTAATGGTATCTTGGTGTTCTCCGTTAGTGATTTGCCTATCAGCACGTAGTAGACCTCTCAGAATAGTATGGTAAGTCAAATGATTAGGCGACAAATTACTCCAGGTTATTGCCAATAATTGACCGAGGTAATCTCTTGCGAATAATAAAGCGTCTTTAAAACCGGCTTCGTTGCCTTTGTAAGCTGCAGCAAAACGATTCTGGATGTCCGATAAGTCTTGACTTTGATTGGGGCCGGAATTAGAGAGATCTGCCAAAGCTTGTGTGATTAGACCATTATTCACTAATTCCTTCTGGAATACTTCAACAAACACATCAAAGATGCCTCCGGTCAGTGGAACTGAGCGGTCGTGAGGTTCGGCCCCCACATCAGACATTCGTTTGTAGTTGAACGCAATTCTTATTTCTCTACTTTCAGAAAGTTCTCCAACTCTATCAAGTTCATTAACCGTAAATAAGTTGCCGCACGATTTATTTAAGATGTATGTAATTACAGTATCAAAGTGCAAAGAGGCAACAATAGCGACTAGATCACCAGCCGATTCATGCATTCCCCAAAAATCTAAATGCTCTTCTTGGCTATTCTCGGGTACTCCTATTTTTGAGAAAATTATACTATGTCCAATTTCGTGAGCTAACACATCAAAATTTTGGCAGTAAGGACGAGTTCGATCAATACCTCCGGTTATTGACCGCCCATATCCAAATTCCAAAAAGCCATAACCTGATTGAGCATTATTCCACTCAATTAGTGGTATTAACTCTAGTCGGCTGAAGTCAGCTTCAAAATGCCATTCAATCTGATGTCCAAAGTAATCTTCCCATATATCTAACACTCTTCTCACAGTGGCGTACATGGTTGCGCAGGAAAATTCCCTGCTTTCAATATCTAAATGATCAAAATGGCCATCTGAGCTCGGTTGAACAGGTGGGTTTTTAGCACCTATGTATGGTGGGCGGAAAAACCTTGAATATGGAAGTTTATTTATTGCATCAATCACAATCATCCTGTTGTCAGCTGGGCCTGGCTTTATTTCTTCAGGCGGTACTGATATATATACAGTTTCCGGTGTCTGAAATGCTGAAAGAAATCGGGGTTGTGGGAATAGTCTAAAGCGTGTTCCCACGCTTTCTAGACGAACATCTAGCTTGACTGACATTACATATATTGTATTTTGACAGCCAAAAGTAGCTTCTATAATATTTCAAGTCTACGGGAAAAATCCCCTTTTTGTACTAGTTATTACTTGATATTAAATATATGTTATATGTAAACCCTTTTGAAAAGAAAGCTTATATATTATTATTCATTAGCAAATTAATATAAAATGTTTTCGTAAAATCTGTTTCAGTTTCTTTAATGTTGTTGTGTGCTTTATATTCATTTACATTCATTGTGTAAATGGAGAATGTCGTTTTAATTTGTCCGAGTCCGAAAAGCGTGTTATCCACTAGTTTTTCGTAGTCAGTAGGCTCATTATTTACTGGATATATAAGACCGCAGGATATTACTTGATAGTTAGCTGCAAAATATTGAACATAAGTATGTATCTGAAAGAAATCAGATCTGTCAACGTCGTAAGGATTGAAGTTCATTCGTTTGTATTTTGCATCCCAGACACAATACTTGTCATCTTTTGAAAGTACAATGTCAGGTATGAGCTTCCGTTGGAAAAGCTTACCTGGATAGGCGACGACTTCAGGCTTTTCAATGTTCCAGCCTAGAGGTGTGTAAGCTCGCTTGAAAAGCGTGTACAAGTAGCTTTCCCATAGTTCAGCTACATCTAGGAACAAACCAAATCCTTTTGTTTTGTCTTTTTGCTCGTTGCTAAACATGCTGTTAGCTAAAATTTGCCACGACAAGTCTACCACTGGCTTGTAGGACTGGTATAATACCTTGTATTTAATGCTTCGATATTGATGAAGGGTAACCTTTTGGTTGAGTACAGCAATACGTTGAAGGTGTTGAATAGCATCTAAAGCACTGTCTGTGTGGCTAATTTGCCTGATGTTGTATTGTTTACTTAGTATAAGGTAAGCCTGCCATAAAATAGTTGTAACTATAGGATCGTATGTTCTGTGACGTACGTTACTTGTAATGTGATTGTGCGATATGTATTCTTGGATTGTCTTCTTTACATTGATTTGGCCTTTTACGGATGAGCCAGTATGAGTGTCAGTTGCGTTTGTTCTAGGTAAGCCGTGTCTGTTAGCGTCAGCAAGTTTTTGTAGCCAGATTAAAGCTATTAGCTTTCGCAGGAGTGATTCATAATTATCTGATTTGGCGATGACCGATTGAGAGTCCAACAAGCGTATGTTAAAGATTACTTCAAACATTCGCATGATGAATGCATGGCCAAATCTAGGTGTAATGATTATCTTGTAAGTTTGCTGATTATAAGAAAATGTTGCTTCTCCGATGAATCGACCTGCCCACCATCTACCATCTTTATAATTGAACCAGGCTAACTGTAAGTACCCCTAATCTCAGACAGTACCAATTAGAGTTTCTTCGTTTTCAATCACCCTGCTTTTCCACTCTTCGGGCGTGAGATTACCCAATGACTCATGGGGTCTTCTTAGATTATATTCCTCTATCCAATCGCTCGTCAATTGCCGGACCTGTTCAAGGTCAAAAAATAGGTAAGCATCCAAAATAGCCTCCCGGTATAGTCGATTGAACCGTTCAACGTACCCATTTTGCATCGGTTTGCCTGGCTGGATGTATTGAATCTCAATCTTCTCGCCCCTACACCAAAGCTCAAAATCACCCGAAGTAAATTCCGGGCCATTGTCGGTTCGAATGGTCTTGGGCTTTCCTCGTTCTTTTATCACCCGTTCCAACGTTCGGATGATCCTTTTGCTGGAAAGTGAGGTGTCGATCTCAATCGCCAGCACCTCCCTCGTACAATCATCGATGACGTTGAACGTCCGGAATTTACGGTTACCTACCATCGTATCACTCATGAAATCCATACTCCAACTGCTGTTAATTGCGGTCTGTTGTTGCAGCGGATGCTTCACTCGAGTTGGCAGCCTACGCTTCCCCTTACGTTTTCTATTCAGCTTGAGCAGTTTATAAATCCTATACACCTTTTTATGATTCCAGGTCTGGCCAGATCTTCGGATATAGGCAAACAGTTTCCGGAACCCATACGAAGGATGGGCAAAAGCCAAATCCTGCAATACCTCAATCACAGCCGTATCATCCTTCCTGGTGTTATAATAGAATTGCGAACGCGGTAAAGACACTAGCTGACAGGCCCTGCTCACGGGAATAGCGTGCTCCTGAACAATCTCCTCGGCTAATTGCCTTTTGGTGGCAGGGCCCAACCTTTTTTTGTGAACAGATCCTTCAGGATTTGATTGTCCATCGCCAGATCAGCGTACATCTTCTTCAAGCGAGCGTTCTCCTCTTCGAGGTCTTTGAGCCGTTTGACATCGGAAGCTTCCATACCACCATACTTGCTCTTCCAATTATAAAAAGTAGCTTCAGAAATGCCATGTTCGCGGCAAATTTCCTTGGTGGGGATGCCATTCTCCTGCTGCTTAAGGATTTTGACAATTTGGGATTCGGTGAATCGGGTCTTTTTCATGGGAATCAGTTTAAAATTAGCATTTTTCTCTAATTCAAAACTGTCCGAATTTTAGGGATACTTACATATACCTGTTTTAAAATATCGACGTTTCCCATTCTGGTAGGCTTCTATCAGTACGGAGGCTCTGCCATTACGGTCTAGTTGTTTACGTCGATTATACACAGGTTTGAAGTTAACTTTTGCTGTTATCATTTTGCCGTAGGTTTAAATACGGCACAAACCTACTTGGGTAAAACGCTTTGACTGTGTGTATCAAAAGCGTATCACACTTGGCGAATAAGATAGAATTAAAGCGAACGATAGCGAACACTCACAATTAGACCTAACTTATTGATTACAAGCAAAAGAGCCTTGCAAATCAGTGAATTGCAAGGCTCCTGTTGTTGATACTCTGTGCACTCGTAGGGATTCGAACCCCAAACCTCCTGATCCGTAGTCAGGTGCTCTATCCAATTGAGCTACGAATGCGACACGCGTAGTGCGTTTCCCGTTGATTGGGAGTGCAAAAGTAGGGATAAAAAAGGCGCTTGTCAATCTATTTTCCTGAAAAATTTGCTTTCCGCTTCATCAGAAAGGCACCGATGCCCTCTGCCGCATCCTGCGAACGGCCCAGAGCATCCTGATTGTCAGCTTCCTGCTCTAACTGGTGATCAAGATCGGAATACAGTGATTGGTTCAGCACGTTTTTCATTGCACCAATGGCTTTGGTGGGAGCCGTAGCGTAGTAGCCTACTACGTCGTCGACGGCTTGATCTAACTCCGTGGCGGGCACCGAGCGACTGACGAGTCCAAGCTGGGCGGCTTCGGGACCGTACACACGGCGACCGGTGCTGCATAGCTCAAACGCCTTTTGCGGACCAATCAGCCGCGGCAGGAAGAACGTAGAGCCTGCGTCGGGCATGAGACCGATGTTGACGAAGATCTGGCTGAAATACGCGTCATCGGCGCAAATCACGACGTCGCAGGCCAGGGCCAGTGAACAGCCCGCTCCGGCTGCTACGCCGTTGATGCGGCCGATGACCGGCTTGGGCAGATTTCGGATGGCTTTGATCATCGGATGGTAGCCGCTGCGCAACGTATCGCCGAGTTGCATGGAACCACCCGCTGCCGTTGCGTTCGCGAATCCTTCCTTGAGGTCAGCGCCGGAGCAAAATGCCTTGTCGCCCGCTCCAGTCAGTACAACTACCCGTGCGCTCTCGTCGGCACCGGCGGCTTCAATGGCGGCCGTAATGTCGCGAATAAGCCCCTGGCTCAGGGCATTGTATACCTGCGGGCGGTTGAGCGTAATGCGGCAAACTCCGGCTTGCAGTTCGTAGGTTATCAAGTCGTACATGGCGATGATCACACGTATTGGTATGCAAGCATACGGTTTTTGGCTCATACGGCAAAACCGTATGCGCAGTATCGGCAATGAATACGTGAGTCCGAAAGCTTACGTTCTGATGAACAGAAAGACGGTGATCAGGCTTATAGTCAGCCCCAGCGCCAGGCCCGCTCCGATTTGCCCCGGCGTATGGGCGTTTAGTTGAAGCCGGGCGCTGGCCAGCACACCAGCCAGGATGATTACCGCCAGAAGTACTAAAAACAGTTCGGTCTGGTTGAACTTCAGCATGATGCCCGCAATAGTCCCTATAACCCCACCAATACCAACACTGTGGGCGCTGATCTTCCAGAACAGACTGATGATCCCAACCAGCAGGACTGATACGGCCGTACTGCCCAGCAGCACTGCAATCTCGGGGGCAACCACCGAAATAAGCTGCATCCTGAAGGCAAACAGGAAGGTCAGGAACGTATAGATCAAACCGGTCAGCAGGTACGGTACCCGACGCTCCTGCCGGTCGTCCATGTGGAGACTGCTGACAAAACCGCTACGATAGAGGTAGTAGATCAGCAGGGCCGGAACGCCAAACGTACCAATGAACAGCAGCACAAGCAGGCTTGCCCGCAACGTACCGGTAAAGGCGTCGACGCCCAAAACACCGGGGGCCAGATACAGCAAGATGCCAAACAGGAGCGTTGGCATCAGCAGCGGGTGGAAAACGACGGAAAGAAATTTAGCTACGCGCGTACTCAAAATCAAATGTTGCGTTGTCGGTTTACGG
Source organism: Fibrisoma limi BUZ 3 (assembly GCF_000296815.2). Classification (GTDB taxonomy): domain Bacteria; phylum Bacteroidota; class Bacteroidia; order Cytophagales; family Spirosomataceae; genus Fibrisoma; species Fibrisoma limi. Next base: position 176,221 of record NZ_CAIT01000007.1, on the reverse strand, counting down.
GCAGACCGGCGCGACCGGTCTGCCCGGCAAATATACCGCCTGAAAACCAGTAAACTGTAAAGTTCAGTCTGCTCCGGCGGCTCGACATTCGGTAAATATGGGTTTTACAATTGTTTTCGCAGCCGCGCAACCGGTATATTCAGTTGTTCGCGGTACTTGGCCACAGTCCGCCGGGCGATGTTGTAGCCCCGGTCGTTGAGAATCTTTTCGAGCTTATCGTCCGATAGCGGGTTCAGTTTGGGTTCGTTGTCGATCAGTTCCTTCAGGATGTTTTTCACCTCTCGGCTGCTGACGTCCTCGCCCGTATCGGTCGAAATCCCCTCGGAGAAGAAGTATTTCAGCGGATAAATGCCGAATTCTGTCTGTACGGATTTGCTGTTGGCCACCCGCGAAACGGTCGATACGTCCATATCGATCATCCCGGCAATGTCCTTCAGAATCATCGGCCGGAGTTTGGATTCATCGCCGGTCAGGAAGAAGTCGTACTGGAACTGCACGATGGCGTTCATTGTCTTCAGCAGCGTTTGCTGGCGTTGCTTGATGGCGTCGATAAACCACTTGGCCGCGTCGAGTTTCTGCTTGACAAACGTTACGGTTTCGCGAAGGGATTTGTTCTGCTTGCTGCTCTTGTCGTAGGTGTCGAGCATCTCGGCAAACGACCGGCTGATACGTAGCTCGGGTGCGTTTTTGGAGTTGAGCGTCAGTTCGAGCTTGCCGTTGTTGTTTGTCAGAATAAAATCCGGAATCAGGTACTGGGCCGTGCCTTCTTCGCCTTCGACCGAACCGGGCTTCGGGTTCAGTTTAATGATGATATCGATGACTTTCTTGAGCGAATCGTCGCTGATGTTCAGCCGCCGTTGAATTTTCTCGTAGTGCTTCTTCGAAAATTCGTCGAAGAAATCTTCAATAATCCGAATGGCCAGTATGACGTACGGATCGGTCGTGTCTTTGCGATGCAGTTGAAGCAACAGACATTCCTGCAGCGACCGGGCGGCAATCCCGGGTGGGTCGAACGTCTGAATTTTTTTCAGCACCTCCTCCAGTTCCTTCACGTCGGTGAAGACGTTCTGCGAAAAAGCGAGGTCGTTCACAATGGCCTGCATGGACCGGCGGATGTAGCCGTCGGCTTCGATACTACCGATCAACTGAAGGCCGATAAGGCGCTGTTCCTCCGTTAGTTGCAGGTAGCCGAACTGCTGCATGAGCGAGTCGATCAGGCTCGAGCTGGTCGCGAGCGGCATATCCCGGTCTTCGTCGCCGTAGTTGCCGTCACCCTGCATTTTATACCCGGTATAGTCTTCGCCCTGAAGGTAACTGTCAATGTCGAGGTCGTCGTTTCGGTCTTTGTAGTCGTCTTCGAACTCGTCGGCAAAGGGGTCATCTTCGTTCGTATCAGACTCTTCGCCCATTCCTTCTTCAAGCGCCGGATTAATTTCCAGTTCTTCTTCAATCCGCGTTTCGAGCTCGGCCGTGGGTATTTGCAGCAGCTTGATAAACTGTATCTGTTGAGGAGACAGTTTCTGCTGAAGCGATTGGGTTAGGCTTAACTTCTGCATGGGTGGTACACTTTGGGCTATGAGTCAATAGGTTACGCTGAGTGGAGAAACAGTTGCAAATTGCCCCTCACAATTATCAGACCAATTTAGTTAAAAGTTTGTTAGGGGCCATGAAAAATTTTCTCATTAGCCCAATCCAACTACCTTCGCGGCATGATCAATAAATTATACGACACCTCGCTCAGCCTGCTCACGGACCTCTATCAGGTCACAATGGCCTACGGGTACTGGAAGTCCGGTACCGCCGAAAAAGAAGCCGTTTTCAATCTGTATTTTCGAAAACATCCGTTCGGCGGAGGCTTCACGGTAGCCTGCGGACTGGCGAGTGTACTTGGGTATCTGGACGAATTCAGCCTGTCGAAAAAGGATATCCGCTACCTGCGGACGCTCACCGGCAACGACGGACAGCCCCTGTTTGAAGAAGGATTTCTGGAGTATCTGGCCAACCTCGAACTGACCTGCGAGGTAGAGGCTATTCCGGAGGGAACGGTTGTGTTTCCGAATGAGCCGCTGATACGGGTTCGTGGCCCGATTCTGCAATGCCAACTGCTGGAAACGCCGTTGCTGAACCTGATTAATTTTCAGACACTGATAGCAACCAAAGCGGCCCGGTTGCGGCTGGTGGCCGAAACCGATACGATTCTGGAATTTGGCCTACGCCGGGCGCAGGGCGTTGATGGAGGCATGACGGCCAGCCGGGCGGCCTATATCGGCGGCTGCGACGCTACCTCCAACGTACTGGCCGGCAAGCTCTACGACATTCCGGTGCGGGGCACACACGCCCACAGTTGGGTGATGTCATTCGACAATGAATTGCAGGCGTTCGAAACCTACGCCAACGTACTGCCTAACAACGTAACGCTGCTGGTCGATACGTATGATACGTTGCAGGGCGTCCGGCACGCAATCGAAGCCGGGCGGCAACTGGTGGCTCGCGGGCATAAACTGGCCGGTATCCGGCTGGACTCCGGCGATTTGGCCTACCTGAGTATAGAGGCCCGCAAATTGCTGGACGAAGCGGGTTTCCACGACACGGCCATCGTGGCGAGCAATGATCTGGACGAAACCATCATCAACAGCCTGAAGCAGCAGGGCGCAAAAATCAACGTCTGGGGCGTTGGTACCAAGCTCGTGACGGCCTACGATCAGCCGGCGCTGGGCGGGGTGTACAAACTGGCTGCGCTCCGGGATGAATCCACCGGGACGTGGGAATACAAGATCAAACTATCGGAGCAGGCCATCAAAACATCAACGCCGGGCATCCAGCAGGTACGTCGGTTCTATGAGCTGACCGCCGATGGTACGCCCAACTTCCTGGCCGACATGATCTTTGACGAAGAGCGGGGCACAGAAGGAACCGTTACGATGATTGACCCGCTGGATTTTACCAAGCGCCGGCGATTTGAGCCAGCGTATGTATCGGAAGACCTGCTCGTACCGGTGTTTCGGGCGGGCAAGCGGGTGTACGAAAGCCCCGACATCCACACGATCCGGGCGCGGGTGCAGACCCAGATGAACAGCCTGCACGCGGGCGTGAAGCGGTTCGTCAACCCGCATACGTATCCGGTTGGTCTGGAGAAGAGTTTGCATGAATTAAAGACCAACCTAATCCTGTCCTTGCGGGAAAAAGAGGGGGTTGTCAAACGGTAAAGGGCAACGGGTGTGAGGCTGCCTGGTGTTCGCCTGCTGAGCCGTTATCCTTCGGAAATCACGAAAACATAACCCACCCACAATGCGGTTGTGTTAACGCATGTCATGGTATACGTTTCTGATTTTCTTAATTTGTTAATGATAGAGTGACGGACCGTATTCGATTTTTTGCGTTGTTTACCGTCCCTTTTCTCCTTCCATATCGTATGCAACCAATTGAATTAGTGGTCTTTGACATGGCCGGGACGACCGTGACAGACCATCATGAGGTCGAGCGGTGTTTTGCCGAAGCAGCCGCCGAAACCGGCTTGTACGTAAGCGATGAACGTATTCTGGCGATGCAGGGTCTATCGAAACGGTATGTCTTCGAGACGCTCTGGAAGGAGCGACTGGGCGAAAACCACCCCGACGTACCGCATCAGGTTGATGTCTCCTACGACGCCTTCCGAACAATCCTGGAAACCCATTACCTCACCCAGGGCGCTACGCCTACGGAAGGGTGCCTGGAGGTGTTTGAGTACCTCCGGCAGCGGGGAATCAAAATTGCCCTGACCACGGGCTTCTACCGCGTCGTAACGGACATTATTCTGGGTAAACTCGGCTGGCTCGACGGCCTCAACGAACAGCGGCTGGGCGGGCCGGATAGCCTGATTCAGGTGTCGATTGCCAGCGATGAAGTAGAACGCGGCCGACCCTATCCGAACATGATCGAGCGGGCCATGCAGCTCCTGAAAGTAAAACATGTGAAGTCGGTTGTCAACATCGGCGATACGCCCTCCGACCTGCTGTCGGGCCGGGCAGCCGGGGTCGCGCTCAACCTGGGGGTAACCAACGGTACGCACACCCGCGACCAGCTCGATTCCTATCCACATGATTTTCTGCTGTCGTCCCTGCGTGAGCTGCCCGAGCTTCTGGCCACCCGCGAGACGGCAGTCGTCTGATTCCGGTCAACGTTTATTGTGTAAGGTATCAAGTTCCTGATCCAGAACCGCCTGGTTGGAATATTGAATCTGAAGCCTTTAACTGCCCGGCGATCCGGCTGAACCATCCATCGAACGCTAACCTTCCTAACAATGGCTTTTTACGACCTGATTGTTGTCGGTGCCGGAGCCCTCGGTACGTTTCATGCCTACCATGCCGCCCGGGCCGGTCAGCGGGTGTTGCTGCTCGAAAAAGACAGCTATCCTGTAGGCGCTACGGTGCGTAACTTTGGTCAGGTGGTGCCATCCGGGCTGGCCGGACGGTGGTTCGACTACGGCCGACGGAGCCTGGAAATCTACAAAGCCATCCAGCATGAAACGGACTTGACTGTTCGGCCGAATGGCTCGGTGTACATAGCCTCCGACACTGATGAACTCACGCTCATCAACGAACTGCACGACCGCTACGTAGGTGTTGGCTATCCCTGCGAACTACTGACAAAAGCCCAGTGCCTGGCGAAATACCCGGCCCTTCAACCCGACTACGTGCTGGGTGGGCTGTACTTCCCGGATGAGGTTAGTGTGGAACCGGAACAGATGGTACACCGGCTGATTGCCTACATCCGGCAGAAATACAACGTAGCGTACCAGTCCGGCTCGGCGGTGATCGACTGCCAGTCGAACTACAACGGGGCGATCGTCACCCTGGCCGGGCCACGTCAGACGCACCGGCAGCGGTTTCAGGCCGACCGGCTGCTGATCTGCAGCGGGCATGAAGTCCGGCTGTTGTTTCCCGACGTATTGGCCGAAGCGGATCTGGTCGTCAGTAAATTACAGATGCTGATGACCAAGCCGATGCCTGATGTTGACCTGCGCGGAAACATCCTGACCGGCCTGACCATCCGGCGGTATGAATCGTTTCGGGAATGTCCTTCCTACGCCGGGCTGACCACGCCTGAACACCTGGCCGAGCTGAAACAGTGGGGTATCCACGTCCTGTTTAAGCAGGCGATAGATGGCTCGTTCATCATCGGTGATTCACACGAATACGCCCCCGCAACACAGGCCGAAAACCTCGGCTATCATACCCAGGCGCATATCAACCAGTTGATTCTGGACGAAGCCCGCCGGATTGTCCGCTTCCCGGTCGAGCCGATCCGGAAAGAATGGGCTGGTTTTTACAGCCAGACGGACAAAGAGATTTTTGAGTACGATGTCGATGAGCACATTCGTATCATTACCGGCATCGGTGGCAAAGGCATGACCTCGGGTGCCGGCTTTGCCGAAGCCAGCATCCGACAGTGGCTGGGGGTCAGCGTTTAGAGATAAGCGGTACAGGTAGTGTTATTTTTATGTAAACTAATCGGGTAGGTTATTTATAAACCATTGGCAGTCAATATACGCGTAATACTGCCTAAGTACATTTTTGGAAATCAGCACCGGGTTAATCCATAAATGTATTAAGCTTTATTTATTTTCCTCAATACCATCCAGTTACGCCCCGTGCCGACTGCCGATGGTGTTTTTGTTTTCCTGTTGTCGGGGCTACCAGCCCTGGCGCAAACGATCAGCGGTCGGGTCGTTTCCGGCGATGATCAGCAACCCCTGCCGGGTGTTTCCATCGTCGTTAAAGGCTCAACCACCGGAACCGCTACCCGCTCCGATGGTACGTATTCGATTAACGTCCCCTCGTCAACCGCTACACTGACGGACGTTTTCATTTATTGGGTACGACTCACAGGAGATTACGGTAGGTAACCGCAACACCATCGATGTGACGTTGGTTAGTAGCCCTAAAGTGTTGAATGAGTTTGTCATTACAGCGCTCGGTATTAAGAAAGACGTGCGTAACACCGGGGTGGCTATTCAGTCGGTCGACGGTGCGTCGCTGGTGAAAGCCCGCGAGCCGAACCCGATCAACAATCTGGTCGGTAAGGTGGCCGGTCTGACCATTGGGGCCTCAGCCTCAGCCCTGTACGGTTTCCGGGGTAAGAACGTTGCCATCCTGATCACGACCAAGCGGGGATCGAAAGATAAGCGCGGCTTCTCGGTGGAGGTAAATACCAGCCCTGGACTCTACGCGGTAAGGATAACCTGCGCTGGTTTCTGCAAACGGGTATCCTGTCGACCAATAACGTAGCCGTATCGTCCTCAACGGAAAAATACGATCTGCGTTTCTCGCTATCGCATAACTACCAGCGGGGGCTGGTGCCGAACACCAGGCTGAACATCACTAACTTCAATACGTCGCTGGGCTGAACTTCTCGCCGAAGTCGCGCTTTGAATCGTTAAGTACGCCGGTAACCCGGCAACAACCAACCGTTTCAGGGATTTGGGGTAAACTGAAACCAGCTATTAATCAGGTTTTAATTAAACGTATCAGGTGTGTTAAGTAGTTGTGAAATTCTTTAATACTGAGTTCATAAATCGTTGATTCACAATCAGTATTGGCGTAATGGTAGCTAAGTACTTTTGTGCTTGCACCTAATTCCATTCAAACTGTACTACGACTTATGACCATCTTTTTACGTCACTCGACGCCATCCGCTCCTGTATTCCGCAGGCAACTGGTGGCGTTTCTGTTTTGCCTGCTGTCGGGCCTGTCGGCCGTGGCGCAAACGATAACCGGGCGCGTTGCATCCGCCGACGATAACCAGCCGCTGCCGGGCGTATCCATTGTCGTTAAAGGAACCACTACGGGGACTACCACCGGTGCCGATGGCCGGTTCTCGATTAATGCGCCCTCAACCGCTACGCTGACGTTCTCGTTCATCGGCTACGAAACGCAGGAAATAGCCGTCGGGAACCGTTCGACCATCGACGTGACGCTCCGGGGCGATGCCCAGACCCTGGGCGAAGTTGTTGTAACGGCGCTGGGTATCCAGCGTGAGAAAAAAGCGCTTGGCTACGCTACGCAGGAAATACAGGGAGAGGCCCTGACCATCGCCCGCGAAACGAACGTAACCAATCAGTTAGCCGGTAAGATCGCAGGGGTGACGGTGGTAGGGAGCCCATCAGGCATTGGCGGGTCGTCGCGGGTCACGATTCGGGGCGAACGCTCGGTGGACCTTAATAAAAATCAGCCCCTGTATGTCATCGACGGCGTACCTATCTCGAATGGCTTTACGGGGGCGTCGGGCCGGAACAACCTCGAAGTTGACTTCGGTAACGGCGCCAGTTTTATCAATCCCGATGATATTGAGAGTATTAACGTACTGAAAGGCGGAGCCGCTTCGGCCCTCTACGGCGCTCGGGCAGCTAACGGCGTTATCGTCATTAAAACCAAGTCGGGACGCGGCAACAAAGGCATCGGGGTGGAAATCAACACGAACCAGACCGTTGAAACCCCGCTCGTGCTGCCCGAATACCAGACGGTTTACGGCCAGGGTAATGGAAACGGGGGGGACTTTGCCTTCGTTAACGGCGGTGGTGCCGGCCTGACCGACGGTACCGACGAAGCCTGGGGGCCAGCGTTCTCGCTGAACAAAAGTTACCCGCAGTACGACTCGCCCCGAACGCTCAACGGCCAGCCTACCAACTTCCGGGGGGGCGATCTGAATGCGCCGGCGGGCAGTGTAATCACCCCGACGCCCTGGGTTGCCGAAACCGACAACCTCCGGAAATTTCTGCAAACGGGACGTACGAATACAACCAGCATCGCCCTGACGGGCAGCAACGACGCGGGTAATTTTCGACTTGCTCACACCCTCCTGAACCAGACCGGTATCGTCCCCAACACTGACCTGAAGCGCTACACAACCTCGCTCAGCGGTGGGTTTAAGTTTACGCCAAAGTTCTCGGCCAATGCCTTCGTGAGTTACATCAAAGGCGAGAGCGGCAACCGCCCCTCCATCAGCTACGGTACCGAAAGCATTATGTATCTGTTCAACTGCTGGTTGCCGCCATCGGTGCAGCTTGAGCCAATGAAAGACTACTGGATGCGCGGCCTGGAGGGCGTTCGGCAGTATAGCTGGAACTACAATTACCACGATAACCCGTACCTGACCGTTTACGAAAACACCAACGGGCAGTTGTACGACCGCGTTATCGGTAATGCGTCACTGAAGTATGACCTGACCCCCTGGCTGAGCGTACAGGGCCGTACGGCCATCGACTACAGCAGCGAAAAGCGGGAATATAAACGGGCGTTCAGTACGCAGCGGTTTCCGTTTGGGCAGTACCGCGACAGTCGTATCATCACCGAAGAACGAAACACCGACTTCCTGTTCACAGCCAACAAAGAACTTAATGAGACCTGGACCGTATCGGGTACGTTCGGGGGGAACCAGCTCCGGCAGAAATCCGACTTCCTGGAAACCAACGCCGGGCAGTTGAATATTCCGGGAATTTACAACCTGACTAACTCGCGGGTGCCGTTGCAAACGTCGCAGAGCCTGGTCGAAAAGTGGGTTAACTCACTCTACGGCTCCGCGCAGGTGTCGTTCCGCAACTACCTGTTCCTGGAAGTAACGGCCCGCAATGACTGGTCGAGTGCACTCACGCTCCCGGAATACGCCCGCACGTTCGGTACCCAGGACAATTCGTACTTCTACCCATCGGTGGCGTTGAGCGCGGTGCTGAGCGACATCTTTACGCTCCCTCAGTCGGTTTCATTTCTTAAAGCCCGCCTGAACTACGCATCGGTAGGGAATGATACCGATGCGTTTACGTTCACGCAGTCGTATAATCCCAGCGATCCGTTTGGCAGCAGCCAGATTTACGGCGAAACCGACCGGCTGGCCAACTTCAACCTCAAGCCCGAAATCAGTGATTCCTTCGAGGGCGGGGTTGAACTGAAGCTATTCAAACGGCGGGTAGGGCTCGACGTGTCGTATTATCAGACCAACACCCGCAACCAGATTCTGAACATTCCGCTTTCGATTACCAGTGGCTACAACAGCCGGGCGATCAACGCCGGTCTGATTCGGAACAATGGGGTAGAAGTAGCGCTGAACCTCGTACCGGTTGAACTGCCCAACAGCCTGCGCTGGGGTGTTGACTTCAACTTCTCGGCCAACCGCAGCAAGGTGATTCGGCTGGCCGACAACATCCAGAACTTCGTGATGGCCAGCCGTCGGGTAAGCATTGAAGCCCGCGTCGGTGAGCGCATGGGTGATATGTACGGCATCGGCTTCGCCCGCGTGCAGAACACCGACCCAACCAAGCCCTATTACGACGCTACCGGCCAATATGTGGGGCAGATGGTGTTCAACCAGGGACGCCCCATTGCCACAACCGAGCGGATCAAACTGGGTAACTACAACCCTGATTTTCTGCTGGGTATTAACAACAGCCTGACCTACCGCAACCTGCGGCTGAGCTTTCTGTTCGATATCCGGCAGGGCGGCAAGCTCTACTCCGAAACCCAGACTGTGGGCCGCGAAGGCGGTATTATCATCGAAACCCTCGAAGGGCGCGCCAATGGCTACGACCTGAATCTGCCTGGGAACGGTGTCATTGGTCAGGGGGTGAAAGTGGTCAGTACGAATGCCGATGGCACGACTACGTTTGCGCCGAACGATGTTAAAGTCAACTCGCGGCAGTGGCATACCGCGTGGACGGGTGGCCGGAACATCGCCGAAGGGGTGATGTACGATGCGTCGTTCGTCAAATTGCGCGAAGTGCAACTGGGGTTCAATATTCCTGATCGCATCTGGGGACGGGTTCCGCTACGGGGCGTTACGTTCACGCTGGTCGGCCGCAACCTGGCCGTCTGGTCGAAAGTGCCGCACGTAGACCCCGAAACGCTGTCTTACTCGGGTGGGACGGCCCTGCCCGGTATTGAGTACATGGCTATTCCGTCGGCCCGTAGCTTCGGGTTTAATCTGGGATTGAAGTTGTAATTAATTGATCGAACCGCACCGGCGGACCGGCAGATGATTATGATTTTTATGATCGATCATGATTAATCTTAAGGATCATAACTATCTGCCGGTCCGCCGGTGCGGTTCGATCTGCTAACATCCAAATTATGAAATCCATAACATATATATTCTCCATTCTATCGTTGCTGGTTGTCACGTCCTGCGATAATGAGTTTGAGCAGATCAACAATAACCCAAACGTACCGACCGCCATTTCGCCGGACCTGCTGCTGGCGGGCGTGCTTCGCAATACGATCAACGACCAGGTAAACGAAGCCTGGGGCATCGGCAACATTGTGGTGCAGCATACGGCCAAGATTCAGTTCGTGAACGAAGACCGTTACCTCTGGGGGGAACGTAACGGCGTCTGGAACAGCGTGTATGGCAACATGCGCAACGTGCAGAATATCATCAATCTGGCCACCGCCAGCCAGCAGAACAACTACCTCGGCGTAGCGCTCGTGCTGAAATCGTGGCTGTTTTCCATCGCAACGGATACGTACGGCGACATTCCGTACACTGATGCGACCAAAGCCAAGTCGGACGGGGTGTATGCGCCGAAGTACGATACGCAGGAGACCGTCTATAACGGGATTCTCGCCGATCTGAAGCGAGCCAATGAGATACTGGGTACCGGTTCGGAGTCGATCAGTGGTGATATCCTGTTCGGGGGTGGTTCCGGGGCCATCATTAAATGGCGCAAGCTGGCCAACTCGCTCCGGGTGCGGTACCTGATGCGGATTTCCAATCGCCGGAACGTTAATACGGAGTTGCAGGAAATTTTGAGCGATAAGGCAAAATTTCCGATCTTCGAAAGCAACGCCGACAATGCCGCGCTGGTTTATCAGGCCACGGCCCCGAACCAGTGGCCGCTCTACGGCTCACGCGTCGGTTCGTTCGACGAGTTTCGGGCCAGCAAATCGCTCGTTGACCGGCTGACGGCCCTGAACGATCCGCGTTTGCCCGTATTTGCCCGCCCGGTAGAGCGTCCCTCGTCAGCGGGTCGGGTTGAGTACACAGGCATTCCGAACGGGCTGGGTGATACGCCGGCGCTGAACTACAACGGCGGTCCGCAGGGGGTATCGCGGGTCGGTTTGTCGTTTGCCTGCCTGGTGTGCAGCACGCCCGCGCCGGTGCCGAATGTCATGCGTGGCTTGGTGATGACGTATGCCGAACTGCAGTTTCTGCTGGCCGAAGCCCGGGAGAAGGGGTTAATCACCACCGGCAGCGCCGAAACGTACTATCTGAACGGTATCCGGGCTAACTTTGATTTCTATAAAGCGATCGTGCCGACCGAATACGGTATCAACGTAACGCCGTCGCCGGAGTATTTCACACAGGCCGGAGTGGCTTATACGGGTACGCAGCAGGAGAAATTGCAGAAAATCGGTACGCAGAAATGGGTCGCGCTGTTCTTTAACGGACTCGAAGCGTGGTTCGACTGGCGCCGGACGGGTATTCCGACCGTAACGCCGGGTCCGGACAACCTGAACAACAACCGCGTACCGGTTCGCTATCCGTATCCGCTGAACGAACAGTCGCTGAACGGAACCAACCGGACCGAGGCCGTGACCCGGCAGGGTACCGACGATTTGAATACGCCCGTGTGGTGGGATAAGTAATCAGTTAGTGTAGTCTGATCCGTAGTAGTAGAAGGTAGACCGTATATGGTTTTCGGTAAGGAGCGGGGTAACTACCAGCTTCTTACTGAAAGCCGTATGCCGAAACCGTAAACCTTATGAACCGCAGAGACCTGCTCAAATCGGCCGCGCTGCTGCCGCTCGCAACGACCCCTGAAACCCTGGCCCCACGTCTGGATCGTAAACGGAGCGTCCGGCTGGCCTACATCGGCGATACGCACATACTCCCAGAAGCCAGGCCGATGAATGGCATTGCGGCTTGTCTGCAACATATCCAGAGCCAGGCCGACCGGCCGCAGTTCATCATGCACGGGGGCGACACGATTATGGATGCGCTGGCAGAGGGACGCGACCGGGTGAAGACGCAGTGGGATGCCTGGCATCAGGTAGTGAAAGCCAACAACTCGCTGCCCATCGAGTATTGCATCGGGAACCACGACGTCTGGGGCTACGAAAAAGCGAAAGCGGAGCCGGAGTACGGTAAAAAGTGGGCCGTAGATCAGATGCGGATCAGTGGCCGCTACCGGAGTTTCGACCGGAACGGCTGGCATTTCATTGTGTTCGATAGTGTGCAGCTAAAGCCGGATGGTAGCTGGTACACGGGCAACCTCGACCCGGAGCAGATGGACTGGCTGAAGCAGGACCTGGCCAGAACCAACGCTAAAACGCCGGTACTCGTCTTGTCGCACATCCCGATTCTGACCACAACGGTATTTGCGTTCAACGGCCAACAAAGCAACCCGACAACCATCATGGCCGGATTGATGCACACGGATTTCGGCGACCTGATCAAGCTTTTCTACCAGTATCCGAACGTGAAAGTTGCGCTGAGCGGACACACGCACCTGCTCGAACGGGTCGATTATAACGGCGTGTCGTACCTCTGCAACGGGGCCGTCAGCGGCAACTGGTGGAAAACCGACACCCACCAGCAAACCAAAGCCGGATACGCCCTGATTGATCTCTACGACGACGGAACCGTGGAGCGGACGTATGTACATTATCAATGAGCGAAAGAGTGAATGAGTGAAAGAGTGGCTACGCTCCGGCGGGTATATTTCGCTCTTTCGCTCAGTCACTCCCGCACTCTTTAAAATCATGATCGAACAAACCATTTCCGACATCTCCACATTATTCGAACGCAGCGGCAACGATGCTTACTTCGGTGAGCCGGTTACGCAACTGGAACATGCGCTCCAGTGCGCTGGTCTGGCTGAACGCGCCGGTGCCGACGACGAAACTATCATTGCGGCATTTCTGCACGACATTGGGCACCTGCTGCCACCCGACATGGCTGGCGGGTACATGGACGGCTACGGTACCGTCGATCACGAACGGTTAGGAGCCGACTACCTGCGTCAGCGTGGCTTTTCGGAGAAGGTAGCCCAACTGATTGAACACCACGTCAATGCCAAGCGGTATCTGGTCGCAAAAAAGCCCGAATACCTGGCACGGCTGTCGGAAGCCAGTTTAAAAACACTTGAGTTTCAGGGTGGGCCGATGACGGTGGATGAGACCGAATCCTTTGAAAAGAATCCGTACTTCCGCCAGATCTTACAGGTGCGGGGGTGGGATGAGCAGGCGAAAGAAACGGGAATGGTGTTACCCGATCCGATCCATTACCTGGAGAAGTGCTACAACCACCTCGAAAGCCGCCTGTCGTAATTTTCCTTGCCCCGACTCCCCTGACCTCTCACCACCATGAAGCACCTTTCCCTTGTCTTTTTGCTTTTACCAATCGTTGTCTGTGCTCAGAAAACGTACCAGACGCTACAGGTGCCGGGTCGGTCGGCGTTCTGTAGCATCGATACGGCCGGGCGCTCGGTGCTGCCGAGTGGCCGGTACGTGACGCCCGTCGGTCGAACGCTACGTATCACCAACGACCCGTTCGGAATGGCGCTGTCGCCGGATGGGAAAAAGGCGGTTACGCTCCACGACGGCGTACTGACGGTGATGAACCTCGATGGAACACCGACAACTACCCGGATTCCCGATTATGCCGGTACGATCAAGTCGCCGGTCAATGGTGCTACGTTCCTGGGCGTAGCGTTCGCGCCCGACAACAAAACGGTGTACCTGAGCAACGGTGACAAAGGGCGGGTGATTGTGTACGATATTGACCGGTTGCAGACCATCGACAGCATCGCGCTGGACGGTAACGGCTACACCGACAGCTTTACGTCCGATCTGCTGCTGAACGGCAACGAACTGCTGGTACTGGACCGGGCTAATTTTCGGCTGGTGCGCATTGACCTGTCGACGAAACAGATTACCGCGTCAATCCCAACGGGGCGGCAACCCTTCGGGCTGGCCGTCAGTCCCGATCGTACGCTGGCGTTTGTGGCTAATGTGGGGTTGTATGAATACCCCAAAGTGCCGGGCGTAACGCCGACCAATAAGGACACCATGATGCTGCAATTCCCGGCTTATGGCGCGCACACCAAAGAGTCGCGGGAGGGCGTTGAGATCGACGGCCGCAAAATTCCCGGTCTGGGCGATCCGCTGGCCGACGAAGCGATGAGTGTCTGGGTGGTCGACCTGAAAACCGGCAAGGTGGTCAGTAAACTTAAAACGGGTGTACAGATTGGTGGAATGATTGAGGAGGCTGAGGTGGTGGGAGGGTCCAGCCCAAATTCGGTAGTGGTGGGTAGCCGATACGCCTACGTTTCCAACGCCACCAACGACAACATTTCGATCATTGATTATAAAACGCGCAAACTGGCGGGAACCATCCCGTTAAAACTGGACCGTAACGACGGATCGCCAAAGCTGGACCGCTACCGGGGTCTGATGCCGTTTGGCCTTGCGCTAAGCCGTGAGGGAAAAACGCTGTACGTGGCGCTACTGGCGTTCAACGCCGTGGCTGTAGTGGACATACCAACCCGGAAAGTCCGTGGCCTGATCCCCACCGGCTGGGGACCGACCCGCGTAGCGCTGTCACCCGACCAGGAAACATTGTACGTAACGTCGGCAAGGGGCTACGGAGCCGGGCCGAATGGCGGCCGAACGTTCGTGAAGCCCTCGCAGGGGACATACATTGGCGATATTCAGTTAGGTACGTTTCAGGACATACCCGTTCCCGATGCAGCCCAACTGGCTGCCTATACCCGGCAGGTGCTGGGCAACACGTACCAGACTGTTGCCGTCGCTGATAACGGCCGGAATCCATTGCCTCCGCTGCCTAAAGTACGGCAGTCGCCCATCAAGCACATCGTGTACATTACGAAGGAAAACCGGACGTACGACGAGGTATTCGGTCAGCTCAAAACCGGCCGGGGTGACTCCACGCTGGCCCGGTTCGGCCTGGGTGTGACGATCAGAAATCGAATCGCGACCGACCGTGGCAACAGCGGCCGAACCACCGACCGACCCGTTGATACGGTGGCAATTACGAAGGCTGACATCATGCCAAACCACAGCCGAATTGCGCAGCAGTTCGCATTTTCAGATAACTTTTACTGCGATTCAGACGCCAGCATCCACGGCCACCACTGGATGATGGGGACCATCCCGAACGAGTGGGTGGAGGCCAATGCCGCGTCGGCGGGGCGGTTCGATGCGTTCTCGAAAGCCCCTGGCCGTCGATTCCCCAAAGCATCTGGGGCGATCGACCCTGAAGATTACAACGAGATCGGTGGGTTGTGGGAGGCCCTCGAACGAAGTAAGGTGTCGTTCTACAATTTCGGTCAGGTAAACGAATACGCCGGAAACTACGAGGAGCAGTACGACACTACTTTCGGCGCGGCTCATCCGGTCGCCTTCCCGATGCCCGCGGCTGCCTTCCGGCATACATCCCGGAACTTCGCCGGGTATAACACCAACATCCCCGACCAGTTTCGGATGGATCAGTTTGAGCGGGAATTTACGGCCAAATGGTTGCCGACCAAAGGCAAGCCACCAAAGGAGACCCTGCCGCAGCTCATTACGGTGATGCTGCCGAATGACCACGGGGCCGGGCCGCGGGCCGACGATGGCTACCCGTATCTGCATTCGTACATGGCCGACAACGATCTGGCGACCGGCCGGATTCTGCACTTCCTGAGCCGGACGCCATACTGGAAAAACATGCTGGTGATCATTACCGAAGACGACCCGCAGGGTGGTGTCGATCACATCGATGCCCACCGCTCGGTGCTGATGCTGGCCGGGCCTTACGTCAGGCGCGGCTACGTGTCGCACACCCACGCCAATTTCGGGTCAATTTTGAAGGTGATCTATAACGTACTGAATGTGCCGTATGTGAATCAGTACGACCTGACGGCGTCGCTGCTCCAGGACTTCTTTACCGACAAGCCCGACCTGCGGCACTACGACGTCGTGCTGCCCGATGGTCGCGTGTTTGATCCGCAAACGGCCATGAAGCCGTACAACAAAACCTTCGACTGGCGGAAAATTCAGAAAGGACCCGAGATGGACGACCGCGCCGATCAACGGGCCGAACATTACCGCCAACAAGCGGACAACTGAAACGGGGGCGTCTAGCGAATGTGAACGGCGATAAGGGCCAGGAGGGCCGGCAGCGCCTGCACGTAAAAGATGCGTCGGGTAGCGGTCAGCGCACCGTAAACACCCGCAATGGTTACGCAGCTCAGAAAGAAAATGGCGATGTAGGCTTTCCAGGCCGGATCAGATATGAAGAACGTCCAGATCAGACCGGCTGCGAGGAAGCCGTTGTAAAGCCCCTGGTTGGCCGCTAGTCCTTTTGTCGGTTTGAATAGTTCGGCCGGCAGCGCCTGTTTGAAAATCTGTTTACCCCTCGTTTCCCAGGCGAACATTTCGAACCAGAGAATATAGAGGTGTTCGAAGGCAACGAAGCCAATCAGAATGGTAGCGATTACATTCATAGCAATAGGGTTCAGGATAACACAAGACTCAGCAACCAGCAGCGCTGATGGTGTTCCAGTAAGCGGAGGGAAGCTGCTGGTAAAGTTAACAGAAGGTTGATCGAACCGGTATTTTACAACAGTTTTTAATGACGTTACTTTGTCGTGTTGGCTACTAAGTCTTTATTCCTGATGACGAAAATTTTTACCGTTTTTCTATGGTTGCTATGCAGTGTCTGCTATGGTCAACTGTTCTCCGGCGTTGTGCGCGATGCCCGTACCAATAGTCCGCTGGTGGGGGCCACGGTACAGCTTTTATCCTCGGCCAGGGGTACCCAGACCGACCGGCAGGGCCGCTTTGTGTTCACGAACCTGCCCGACGGAACGTATCAGCTACGCGTCAGTTCGGTCGGGTACCGGACCACTGAGCAGTCGGTGAACTGGGCGCAGGGAGCCACCAGCGACGTAGTGATAAACGTACAGCCAGCCGTTATTCAGCTCAACGAACAACTTGTCACAACCGCCCAGCGAACCGAAGCCCCTGAGTTTGTACGGCCGGAAGTTATCTCGGTCGTAACGCCCCGCGACCTGCGTCAGCGGGCTCCCCGGTCGGTGCCCGAAGCGCTAATCGGGGTTACGGGGGTTTTTTTGCAGAAGACAAATCACGGGGGTGGTTCGCCATTTGTACGGGGCCTGACCGGTCAGCAAACCCTGTTGCTGGTCGACGGCATCCGGCTGAACAACGCGACGTTCCGTTCCGGCCCGAACCAGTATCTGAACACCATTGATCCGCAGAGTGTCGGGCAGATCGAAGTGGTTCGGAGTACGGGCTCCGTGGCCTACGGCAGCGATGCCATCGGGGGCGTAGTCAACGTCCTGACCAAAAGCCCGCAGTTTTCGGAGCAGGGTGGCTTTACGGGCAATGTGTTCCTGAAAGCGGCCACGCAGGGCATGGAATACACCGGCCGGGTTGAGGTCGGGTATCAGTCGGCCAACGTAGCCGTGCTGGGTGGCCTGGCCTACCGGAAATTCGGCGATCTGGTGGCAGGTGAAGGGTTGGGTCGCCTGACACCAACCGGCTACAGCCAGCTTTCCGGCGATGTCAAAGCGAAATTCCGGTTGTTGGATCGGTACGTAGCTACGGTTGCCTACCAGGATCTGGAACAGGACAGTGTGCCCCTATATCATCGGGTTCGATTGGAAAACTACGCGTATTACCAGTTCAATCCGCAACGGCGGCAGTTGACCTACGCCCGGTTGGAGGGATTTTATAACCGCCGGTTTCTGCAATCGGTGCAACTGACAGCCTCGTGGCAGCGGCAGATCGAAGGTCGTCAGAGCCAGCGGAATGCTAACCCTACGGCCGTATACGAGCGCGACGAAACGGCGACCACCGGCCTGACGTTCCTGATGAATGCTGAACCGACTTCGTTCTGGCGGATGCAGAACGGTGTCGAGTGGTATTACGACCGGGTTCGGAGTAGTCGCGAGGACGTGAATACGCAAACCGGAGCCGTTGCCTTAAAGCGGGGACTTTATCCTGACCGCGCTACAATGAGTAGTCTGGCCTTGTTTTCCCTGCATACGCTCACGCTCAATCGATTGACGCTGACGGCCGGTGGGCGCTACAACGCGTTCCAGATCACGACGCCAAACGAAACCCTGGGGGAAGCCTCGATCCAGCCCTCGGCGCTGGTGGGTAATCTCGGTGCGTCGTTTGCCGTGCTGCCTGCCGTGCGGATCGTCGCATCCGTGCAGTCGGCGTTCCGGGCTCCGAACGTCGATGACCTCGGTACGCTGGGTATCGTCGATTTCCGGTACGAGGTGCCTAACGCCAGTCTGGAGCCGGAGCGGTCGTTAAATACCGAAGCGGGGGTTAAAGTACGGACGAGCCGGTTTTCGGCGGCCTTGCTGGCGTATAACAACCGCCTGACGAACTTTATCAGCCGCGTTCGGGCGGGCCGGGATTCCATTCAGGGGTATCCGGTATATCTGAAGCAGAACAGCGCCGAATCATTTATCCGCGGGTTTGAAGCCGACGCCGAGTATGAGTTCATCCGGAACTGGCTGGCCTATGGTAGCCTGACGTATACGTTTGGTCAGAACGTAACGGCCGCTGAGCCATTCCGGCGGATTCCGCCCCTGAACGGTCGTTTTGGCATTACGTATCAGCCCGCCGACGGCTGGTGGGCGCGGGCTGAGTTCCTCTACGCCGGGGCGCAAACCCGACTGGCAAAAGGCGATCAGGACGATAACCGGATTGCCAAAGGCGGGACCCCGGCCTGGCAGGTCATCAACCTGAACGGCGGCTATCGGTGGCGGAACGTAACGGTCAGCGCCGAACTGCAAAACCTGACCAACGAAGCCTACCGGACCCATGGCTCGGGCGTTGATGGCGTTGGGCGGAGTGCCTGGCTGGCGGTGAACTACCGGTTTTAAAAAAGATTGGAACGCTGATTATTATGATTGTTATGGTTACTTTATGATTTTATCATATAACCGTAACAATCATGAACGCTAATTATCAGCACTCTGAAATCACACAATTGGTTATAAAAGCCTTTTATCGAGTTTACAATACGCTGGGCTTTGGTTTTTTAGAGAAGGTTTACGAGAACGCAATGCGGCTCGAACTAGATAAAACGGGGCTTTTCTGTACGGCTCAACAATCAATTGATGTGTATTACGATGGCGAAAAGGTAGGCCTGTATTATGCCGATCTAATCGTTAATGATTGCGTTATTGTTGAGCTTAAGGCGGCTGCCGGATTAGCTCCAGAGCATAAAGCACAGCTTACCAACTACCTTAAAGCCACCAATATAAAAGTAGGGTTATTGCTCAACTTTGGCCAGCAACTACAGCACAAACGCAAAGTCTTCGCCAACGACCGAAAAAATCATTTCTAATCATAAGCATCAGCGTGCTATATGGATTGAATGTAGCGATTTAACATGATTGATTGTGTTATATTGTCTCCCTGACATCAGCACACGACCCTCTGCCCTATGCGTTCACCTGCCTTTCTTCGTAACTCCACTGCCTTCATGCTCTTCGGAGCGACCTCGGCCTTCTGTACGTATGCGTGCATGTACGCCTTCCGCAAAGGCATCACGGCTGTTACGTTTGAGGGAATGGCCTTCGCCGGCATCAATTACAAAATATGGCTCGTGACGGCGCAGGTGCTGGGCTATGCGGCTTCAAAAGGCCTGGGTATCAAGTTCGTATCGGAAATGTCGCCGGGTCGCCGGGCCGGGAACATACTTATGCTGGTTGGGGTGGCTTTACTGGCTCTGCTGGGTTTCGCTACTATCCCGGCTCCATACAACATTATCTTTCTGTTCCTGAATGGCCTGCCGCTGGGCATGGTTTACGGCATTATGCTGGGCTTCCTGGAAGGACGTCGACAAACCGATGCGCTCGTGGCCGGACTGACGGCTTCGTTTATTTTTGCGTCGGGCTTCGTCAAAACCGTGGCCCTAACCCTCAGGGCCGAATGGGGTGTATCCGAGTTCTGGCTACCGTTCGTGACGGGGTCGCTGTTTGTGCTGCCAATGCTGGTTTCTGTTTATGCCCTCACGTTGCTCCCCCCGCCCACCGACGAAGACCGGGCGCTGCGAACCGAACGTAAACCCATGAACCAGGCCGAGCGGCAGGCCTTTGTGCGGAACTTCGGCCCGGGTCTGGTGCTGCTGATCGCGTCGTACGTGCTCCTGACGGCCTTCCGCGACTTTCGCGACAACTTTGGCCCCGAGATCATGCGCGATGCAGGCGTTGATAATCCCGGTGTTTTTGCACAGACCGAAACGCTCGTTGCGTTCGGTATCCTGATCGTCATGGCCCTGCTGCAACGCGTCACCGACAATTTTCGGGCCTTTGCCCTGCTGAACGCCATCATGCTGGCCGGGGCCGGTCTGGTCGGCATCAGTACGTGGCTCTACATGTCGGGGGTGCTGTCGCCCGGTATCTGGTTTCTGCTGACAGGTCTGGGTTTGTACATGGGCTACGTGCCCTGCAACGGACTGTATTTCGAACGGCTGGTGGCTGCCTTTCGCTACGTCAGTACTGTCGGGTTTATCGTTACCCTGGCTGATTGGTATGGGTATCTGGGCAGTGTGGCCGTACTGCTGTATAAAAATTTCGGTCAGGCAACCATCAGCTTTCGGGAGTTTTTCGTGTACGGCGCGTACATCCTGGCGTTGGTATATACCGTACTTGTCATAGCCTCCTTTCTGTATTTTCAACGTCGGTTGCGGGCCGAAGAGACCCCGTATGGGTTGCAGCCCGATGCCTGATAAAAACTGGTTTGGCGAAGCAATAAGTAAACAATTTGCAATCGTTGCCCGCTTCTATGCAGAAGCGGGCTTTTTTATGGAGTTTATCAGTAAACTCAAGTGCAGGCTGTAATTTTCCGGGTGCCGAAGAGCCATACGTTTAATTAAATTATGAAAAAAGTCCTCATACTGACTGGTCTGAGCGGTAGTGGTAAGTCAACCTTTGCCCGGCAATTCTGCGCCGAAAATCCAAATTACGTGCGGGTCAACCGCGACGATCTTCGGCGTAGCCTGCTGCCGGTACCCCTCGGCGAGTACTGGAAAAACTGGCCGGACCGCGAGAAGAACCGCATTGAGCAGCTTGTGAATGAGTTGCAGAAAACGGCGATTCTCGAAGCCCTGAACCGGAACTGGCACGTACTGATCGACAACACGAATCTGAAGCTGAGCTACCTGAACGAATTCAACCGGCTGCTGTCGGCGCATTTCGATGCGGTAGAGATTCGTTATCAGTTGCTCGACGTACCGGTGGACGAGTGCATCCGGCGCGATGCTGAACGGCCCGATTCAGTCGGGGAGGCTGCCATCCGGAAGCAGGCCGAGCAACTGGCTGTCTTGAAGAAAAATTTTAAGTTTCGGCCGGTTACGCTTACCCGCGACGCCATTCATCGTAGGGTGCAGGATGAATCGTTGCCCCGATGTATTCTGGTGGATATTGACGGTACCGTAGCTGAGAAAGGAGACCGATCGCCCTACGACTGGCATAAAGTGGGGCTGGATACGCCCAAGTGGCCGATCATTCGGCTGGTGCAGGCCATGCGCGTGGCGGGTTATGCGATCGTGTTCTTTTCGGGTCGCGACGCTGTCTGTCGGCGCGAAACGACGGACTGGCTCTGTCAGCATTTTGGTTGGGCACCCACCGATTATCAACTTTTCATGCGCCCAAAGCAGGATAACCGGAAGGATTCAATCATCAAGCTGGAACTGTTCGAACAGCACGTAGCGGGGCGATACTATGTTGAGTTTGTGGTCGATGACCGCCAGCAGGTGGTCGACATGTGGCGCCGGACGCTGGGGCTAACGTGCGTGCAGGTCGATTATGGGGACTTTTGATAAGCAGGAGGTGATGGGCGTGTTAGAAGAAAAATTACAGGTAGAGCCTTGCTGACAGATCCTGGTCATCTGCCTTCACTTATTTAACTAAACCCTTTTTTCATTCATATTTGTTATCCCTTAAAGGAATCCAATCTGAATGAAACTTCTCAAAGTAGCCGCCGGAGTATTGAACCAGACGCCCCTGGCCTGGGACCATAATAAGCAAAACATCATCAACGCCATTGAGGACGCCAAGCAGCAGAACATTAGCCTGCTGTGCCTGCCCGAACTCTGCATTTCAGGCTACGGCTGCGAGGATGCCTTCTTTGCGCAAAATACAATGGATCAGTCCATTGCTTCACTACTCGATATAGTTGACTATACCAACGACATCACCGTAGCGCTCGGGCTGCCGATGCGCCACAACAACCGCACCTTCGACGTCGTGGCGCTGGTGGCCAACAAGCGGATTCTGGGCTTCACGGCCAAGCAGTATCTGGCCAACAACGGCATTCACTACGAAGCCCGCTGGTTTCAGCCGTGGCCGATCTTTGTGCGCGACGAGATCAGGGTCGGGGAGTTCACCTACCCGTTCGGGGACATCGTGTATGAGCTGTCGGGTGGGGCCGCGGGGGCGGTCCGGATCGGCTTTGAAATCTGCGAAGACGCCTGGATTGCCAACCGCCCCGGTCGGACGCTCTATGAACGGGGTGTCGACATCATCATGAACCCCAGCGCCAGCCATTTCTCCTTCCTGAAGTCGCAGACGCGGGAGCGGTTCGTGATTGACGCGTCGCGGTCGTTTGGGGTCAGCTACGTGTACACCAATATGCTGGGCAATGAAGCGGGCCGGGCCATCTACGACGGCGATGCGATGGTGGCCTGCAACGGCGAACTGCTGGTGTCGGGGCCGCGACTGAGTTACGAAGACCATCTGATCGTATCGGCTGTGATCGACGTGGACAATACGCGCCTGAATCAGGTGCAGAACCGGGCTAACATTGCCCTGGCCTATCCGAACCTGCGCGTGGCCGGTACGTTCGACTGGCCTGAAATCGCTCCTGTTATGCACCAGAATCAACTGGAATCGTGGGAGCGGACCGGCTACCTCAAAGAAGAAGAGTTTGCCAGGGCTGTGGCGCTTGGGCTGTTCGACTACCTGCGCAAAAGCCGCTCGCAGGGCTACGTGCTGTCGCTGAGTGGCGGGGCTGATTCGTCGTCTATTGCCGCTACGGTGTTCCTGATGATTCGGATGGCGGTTGAAAACCTGGGACTAGACGGGGTGAAAAAGAAGCTAAGCTATATCCCGGCGTTGCAGGAATGCCAGTCGTCTGAGGAGATGATCGGCAAACTGCTGACGGTGATTTATCAGGGGACCGAAAACTCATCGGAGGATACGTTCCTGTCGGCGAAAGAACTGGCTGAGAGCATCGGGGCTACGTTCCTCAATATCAACATCAACGGCCTGGTCGAAACGTATACGAGCCTGATCGAACAGCAGATCGGCCGGACATTGACCTGGGAAACCGACGATCTGGCGTTACAGAACATCCAGGCCCGCGTTCGGGCTCCGGGCGTGTGGATGCTGGCCAACATCAAGAACGCCCTGCTGCTCAGTACGTCCAACCGCTCCGAAGCAGCCGTGGGCTATGCGACCATGGACGGCGACACAGCGGGTAGTATCTCGCCAATCACAGGCATCGACAAGCATTTCCTGCGGGGCTGGCTCCGCTGGCTCGAAACCACCGGTCTGAACATCGCGTCGACGCCCTCGCCCGAAACGGCTATCAAGATCGAGGGTCTACACCGGGTGAACAACCTGCAACCCACTGCCGAACTACGTCCACTGGACAAGAAGCAAACCGACGAGGATGACCTGATGCCGTACGACGTATTGAACGCTATCGAGTCGGCGGGGATTCGCGACAAGCAGCCGCCGGTTGAGGTGCTGAAATGGCTGGAAGTTCGGTTCGCTGGGGTGTATGATCGTGAGAAATTAATGATCTGGGTTGAGCGATTCTTCCGGCTCTGGAGCCGCAACCAGTGGAAGCGCGAACGGTACGCGCCCTCGTTCCACCTGGACGACCACAACCTCGATCCGCGCTCGTGGATGCGCTTCCCAATTCTGTCGGGCGGCTATGAGAAGGAGATTGAGGAAATGAAGCAGTGGGTAGCCGGCCAGAGCGGCAAGGGCCGCAAAGGCCGGATTGGGTTTTGAGGTATAATCAGTAAATTGACTTATTATGGCTACGATTCAGGTACAAATACAGGATGACTTGGTACAGCGTTTTGGCGTTGAAGCCATCAAGCGTATGATTGATGATGAATTAGCGTATCAGCGCTTTCGATTATTGGAGGAGGGCGTTCAGGCAGCGTTGCAGCAGGCAGAAGGAGTGAATTGGGATAAAGAGTTTGAAGAGGCTCGTCAGAAGGCGTTTGATGAATACCGGAAAAAACGCGAGCCGAACGCATGAAGCAGTATGTTATCGATGCGAATATTCTGTTCAGCGGTGTCTTGAGTCGAAAAGCTATTTATCGGGCGGTTTTTAATCAGAACCTGTACTATGCGCCAGATTTTATATTGGCTGAATTGAACAATTACCGCGAGGTAATCTTGCGCAAAACAAATGTTCAAAGAGACGAATTGAAGGAATTCACTCTCTTTCTGTTTTCTAAAATCATCGTTGTACCTGACTATGTTATTTCCGAAGCGTCTTATCGACAGGCACAGAACTTGTTAGCTGATATTGATCCAAAAGATGTTGCTTACCTAGCTTTGAATGAAGAATTAGGTACAATATTGCTTACTCGTGATAAACCCCTTTACGAAGGATTAATTGGTAAGGGGTACGAACGAGTCCAACTATTCGGTGATTTTATTGCCCAAAACCTAACCGGGGAAGGAATATAGAACAACCTGTTCGGTGATGGGTAAGCCGCAAAGGCCGGATTGGGTTTTGAGGTATATTTGCTAAAAACAGTACGGGCATGAATACCATCAACTGGCGTGACTACATCACGGCCAATCCTAAGATTATGGTCGGTAAGCCGACTATCAAAGGAACCCGAATAACCGTTGAGCTGATTGTAGATAAGCTGGCTTACGGAGAAACAGTAGACGAAATCCTGATCGATTACCCGCATATTACGAGGGACGCTATTTTCGCCTGTCTTCACTATGCCGCTGATGCGGTACGGAATGATATCATTTTCGATCTGGCCGCCTGATGCTTATTCTGGCCGACGAAAATGTTGAAAGACGGGGTGTATTGTTCCTGCGAGACAATGGCTATTCGGTTGATTATGTTGCTGAGCAAAGCAGTGGTATCGACGACACAACTGTGTTAGACCGGGCCGTAAAGGCGTATGACCTGCTGCTGACCGGCGATAAAGATTTTGGTGAACTACATTTTCATCAGGGTTTCGCTCATAAAGGTGTATTGTTGTATCGGTTGGATAGAATGCCCACCATGGATAAAGCGCGGTTGATTTTGAAGACATTGCAGGAGAATGAAGCAGAATTACAGGTTGCGTTTACGGTGGTGACACCCATTAAGATTCGTATTCGCAAACTATAAACAAGCCTGTGCGACAACTTCTCCCAGGCCTTCTTTTCGCCATGTTGTGGGCATCGGCGTCGGCTGCTACCAAGTTTGGTGTGCAGTCGGTGCACCCGCTGATTCTGGCCAACGTCCGTTTCTTCATTGCCGGGGCCGGGATGCTCGCGTGGGCCTACGGCGTTCAGCGCACTCAGAATGCATGGCCAAAAGGGCCGGAGTGGCGGCATCTGACCATCTTTGCCCTGCTCAACACCACCATCTACCTCGGTGCGTTTGTGCTGGCACTTAAACAAGTATCGGCGGGGATCGGAAGCCTCTCAACGGCCACGAATCCGCTGTTTATTACACTACTGTCGGCCATCTGGCTCCGGCGACCCCTGCGCTGGTTCGAAGCCGCGGGCCTGGCGCTTGGCTTGCTGGGCGTCAGTGTTGCCACGTATCCACTGCTGGAAGATGCCCACGCTACCGTCGAAGGGCTGCTCATTCTGCTGGTCGGCATGATCTCCGTTTCGGCCGCGACGGTCTACTACGCCCGCGTTCAGTGGCAGCTACCGAGTCTGGTGATCAATGGTTGGCAGGTCCTGCTCGGTGGGGTACTGCTCCTGCCACTCACGTTGCTGACCGCCGACTTCGACGCGTCGCACTACGACCAGCGTTTCTGGCTATCCGTCTTCTGGCTGATCCTGCCGGTATCGGTGCTGGCGTTGCAGTTGTGGTTTTTCCTGATTCGGAAAGACCCCGTTCGGGCGTCGCTCTGGCTGTTTCTGTGCCCAATATTCGGCTTTGTGTATTCGTACCTGCTGCTGGGCGAACCCATCACGATCTACACCGTCGTCGGTACGGTGCTGGTAATCGGCGGGTTATGGCTGGGGCGGAAATAAGCGTAAGCTCAGTTGGCGGGCTTACTGACGCCATCGACGTTGCGCTGGGCCAACCGTTTGGCCTGGGCAGGCCACGTAGTAGCGTCGAAAATCCGGTAGCGGGAGCCGGCCGCCGACAGGATCTCCCGGATTCGTTCGATCGGGGTTTCGGCCAGTTCAGAAAAGCGTCGGATGCCCGCCTGAACCAGCAATTCGGCTACTTTGGGGCCAATGCCCTTAATTTCAACGAAGCGATCTACACTGTCGATGCCCGGCCGGTCGGTGGGTTCTTCAATAATCGTCACCTCAATGTCGGTGCCGTCGGCTTCGTTGACAATGTCGATGACTTCCACGGCGGCTCCGTCCATCGCATCAACTGTATCCGACAGTTCTGTAACAAAGCCGGTTGGGCTGATGATCACATCGAGCGTTGTGTTTTCGTCCAGTACGTCTCCGACCGGTTCTTCGCTTTCGTTACGTTGATGGATTGTTTTCTGATCAGAAACCGGCAGTCGTTTCGTATGATTCTTCATGGTGGCAAACACGTTGAGTTGTTAAAACCTGTTCCGTTGGTTTTTTCCTTACAACCCGATCGTGTTGGCATTGTTACCGTTTTTTGCAGAAAGCTACTGTTTCAGCACCGTCATTTCGACCCGACGATTCAGCCGCCGGGTCTCCTCGCTGCTGTTGCTGGCAATGGGACGCGTTGGGCCATAGCCTTTTGTCGAAATACGACGGGCTTTGATGCCGTTTTTCACCAGAAATTTCTTCACTACGTCCACGCGCTCCTTCGACAGTGCCATGTTCTTGTCAAAATCCCCCTGATTATCGGTATGTCCGGATAATTCGATTTCGACGGACGGATTGGTCTGCATGAAGGCCAGTAACTGGTCCAGAGCTGGCTGTGCTTCCGGTAGCAGATCCGGCTTGCTCTGGACAAACTGGATAGCGCGGAGTTGGGTAGTTTCGCCGGTTTTTGCCACCAGCGGTGGGGGCGTATTGCGGACCGCTACGGCCGATGCGTTAGTCGCAGGAGGTATGCCGGCCGGTTGGGTCGGGGCTGTTGGACGGGGCGCGTTTTCCTGACGCGAAGCGGTTGGTTGCGAAGCCGGTGTCGAAGCATCGGCTCGCTTCAGGCGAATCAGCTTGCCATAGAGCCGGTTGGTATAACTGGACGTAAATGCCAGGCGCTCTTCAGTGGGTTGGTAGCCGCTGGCTTTCGTGACGAGCACGTAGGTTTGTTTTGGGTCCAGTGAGAAATGAAACGCGCCATCGGCGGGTACAATCTGTTCACCACTCACGTTGCCGGATTCCGTGCGGGCCGTAACGGTAGCCCCTGGTATCGGCTGTCGGGTGTCGGCGTCAACAACGTTGCCTTCGAGGGAGGCTACATCGGAGGCACTCGTCGAGACTGGCCGGGTTTGCCCGCGAACGTCGACCGGCAAAACCAGTGTAAAACACAGTAAGCACCGAATCAAAACGCCTACTTTTTGAGTGTATTCTATCATTTATCTGCAACGCTGAATCAATACTCAAAAGTACGGCATCCTGCCAAAAATAGACTCAGTGCCCTGATAAAAACAATGAAAAACTAAACGTTGAAAGAGAATTGAAAGTGCTGTGTAACTAACTGATTTTCAATACAGTTATATAATGAAAATAATGCCTGAAAACGAACGTTCGGAACGCACCTTTTGTTAGTATAATATGAGACAAACAACCAACGTGGCGATGCATTCCGTAGACCCTAAGGCACCTCTCGCGCCGGCTTCATCGGGCAATTCGCTGATGGACGAAAACTGGCCCAAGCGGGTAGCGGCCCAGTCCATTCCGGCACAGGTGTTTCTGAACCATTTTTTTGCGATGGATTATCATATCCAGTATCAGAACGATCTGTTCGACGTGGCGAAGTTTCCCATTTTTCAGCAGTTTGGGGGGCGCGTAACCGACGAGCAGCGGAAGGCACTGGAGAAGTTATTACTCAATAGCTGGAGCGCCGAGTATGCCCTGCGGATCACCCCCGTTGTGAACGACGAACAGTATTTGCAGAGTTCGCTGCACTGGACCTTCCCGCAGGCGTATTACAGTGCGTTGTTCAGCGCCCGGGCGTTTCTGGCCGTGCAGGGTATTAACGTCAGCAATGAAGAGCTGATTCGTAAGCGGATTGGCAACATGGTCGTTCGGGGATATTACCCGGCTTCCATTGGCTACTACGCCCTTGGGCCGATCAACAACTACCGCATCCAACGGTTGCCGATGGCCAAATTTAAGCTGACAACCGGTCGGTCGGATCTGACGTTGCCGTCGCGGGAGAATTCGGCCCAGCTCGAACTGGCCCAGTTCTTGAAAACCACCCGCGACCAGCGTGTGAAGGCTCTGCGCAACGTTATTCAGAATAATCCCAAAACAGCACTACGTAGCCCCCGGACGGGCGAGATTTTGCAGAAGTTCAGCGTTGAGCAGTATAAGCAACTGGCCCGCCAGATTGGCTATACCACGTACTTCGATATGCTGAGCCGCCTGCGCATTTCGTCGACCAATCGCGAGATCGAGCGGTTTGTCGATTCGGAGATTGACGTAAAGCTCTTCCATCAGAGTCTGGTCAATATCGTTTCGCATGTCAACTCAGTCCATGAGGTATACATTGCCAGGGCGCTGGGACTGGATGGCTATCGCCAACTGGTGAGTAAGTTGCCTTCGTACCTGCAGGAGAGTTTTGTACGTGAGCGTATGAATACGATTATTGCGCCCATGCTGGAGCAACATATAGCTGCCTAAGGCAGTAAGCTGATTGTTGCCGCACACTCGGGTAGTACCATATGATAAGCCGTGTCCTGGCATATGCTGGCACGGCTTTTTTGTTGCCAGTCAAAATAGTAAACTTGCTTTATATTCAATTGTGCCCACAGGCGAACTAGGTAGATTTTTAGTGGCAGTTGTTTCTTAGCCGTATATAAACAGGCTATGGACTCGTGTTCTTTTCGATAGGAGAACTATAGCTGTTTGCGTCGTTTTTACTTGTTGACGTATGGATCAGGAAGCTCAACACCAATATGTTGCCTCGTTACGTAGTACCCTGACCGTTGGTGAGTTGATGACCCTTACCGAGTCCTTCGCTCAGGCCGTTTGGGAAACCGACGCGAACGGCATCGTTAGGTCAGATTCGCCAAGCTGGCGGGCTTATACCGGCCAAAGCCTGACCGACTGGCTTGGCGAGGGCTGGGTGCAGGCGGTTCATCCCGACGATCAGGCGTATGCGCTCCGGCAATGGCAGGATGCCGTCGTGCAGCGGCTTCCGGTCAATGCCGAGTTTCGGCTGCGCAGCCCGGACGGTGGCTGGCGCTGGACGAACGTCCGGGCTACGGCCATTGCTGGCCCGGATGGGGCTATTCAGAAATGGGTTGGCCTGAACATCGACATTAGTGAACGCAAGCAGGCGGAGGAGCGGCTCGCTATTGCGGAAGCTAATCAGCGGGCTATCCTCGACAGTGCCAATCAGTCGATTATGCTGATTGCTCCTGACTTCACCATACAGATTTTCAACCGCTTTGCCGCGTCGGCTGCTGAGGCCGTTTTTGGTACGGTAATGGAGGTTGGTCAGTCGGTTCTACAGTTTGTTTCGGACGGCGATCGGGCTAGTTTTATCGACCATTTTCAGCAGGCACTCGCCGGTGAAGAGGTATCGGTTGAGAAGCAGATTCAGGGGATCAACGGCTCCAGTTGGTGGGAATTTTTCTTTTATCCGATTTTACAGGCTGACGGGAAAGCGAGTGGCGTCACATTCACAACCCGGAATATCTCCGGGCGCAAACAGACGGAAGAGGTGTTGCGACAGGCCGAAGTCGCGTACCGGTCTCGCATCAAAAAAGAAGTCGCTGACCGTACCGCCGAGCTGAAAGCGACGCAGGACTTGCTACGGGCCACGCTGAATAGCTCACTGGCCATGATTCAGGTGTTTGAGGCCGTCCGTGACGAGCAGGGGCAGATTGTTGATTTCGTCTGGACACTGAACAATCATGCTTCCGAACAGTACTACGGCGAGGTAATCGGTAAAAGCCTGCTGACCCTGAACCCCGGCGTGGTGGAAGAGGGCATCTTTGATACGTTTAAACGGGTGGTGGAAACCGGCGTTCCGGACCAATCGGAGCGGCACTACGTGCATGAGCAGTTTAACGGCTGGTTCTTTCAATCGGCGGTTAAACTGTACGATGGCGTTGCAACCACTACGGTCGACATCACCGAGCGCAAACAGGCGCAGCAGGACGTACTGCGCCTGAAAGAGGAGATAGTTCAGAAAGCAATTGACAACTATTTCGCCTTATTCAACTCAATCGATGAGGGTTTCTGCACTATCGAAATACTGTTCGATGACAAACAGGAGCCGTACGACTTCCGGTACCTTGACGTAAATCCTGCGTTCGAAAAACAAACGGGCATGACAGAGGTGGTTGGCAAAACCATCCGCGAGGTGATACCCCATGTGAATCCAGCGCTGATCAATAAATACGCCGACGTCGTACGAACCGGGGAGCCGGTGCGGTTCAGCTACCAGACATCGTCGGGGCAATGGTTCGAGCTGTACGCTACACCCACCGGGCTGCCCGGCGATCACCATCTTGCCGTACTGTTCAACGACGTTACGGAACGCGTACGTGCCGACAAGGCAATCCGGGAAAGCGAGGAGCGGTTACGACTCGCCATGGAAGCGGCTGAGATGTACGCCTGGGAGCTCGACTTAAAAACCCGGGTGCCGTATTTTTCAGACAATTTCACCAACATCACGGGCCGGGTGCCGCTCAGCCGACTGGAAGATAATCTGCAATCGGTGCATCCGGATGATCGTCGGCAGGTGCAACAGGCATTGACGGAAGCCGCAACGAACGGTGTCGACCGGTTCACGTATGAGATGCGGACGCTGTCGGCGAATCCTGGCGTGGGCCTTGAATGGTTCCGGGTTTCCGGCAAGCTGATACGTAATGAACAGAGCGAGCCCATTCGGGCCATTGGGGTTGCGCAAAAGATAACGCAGCGCAAAGCCTGGGAACAAGCCCTGCAACTGGCCAACGAACGGTTCACCCTGGCCGAGGAAGCGCTCGACGGTTTTATCTATGACTGGGATATTGCGACGGGGCGTGTGGTACGAAGCGAAGGGTTTACCAACGTGCTGGGCTATGAGCAAGGGGAGATTGCCGAACAGCCCGAAGCCTGGCTGGCCTTGATTCACCCCGACGATCGGGCCAACCTCGCTTTTCTGCCCCCTGCTCCTCTTAGCGCCCAGAATAAATTCGTGGCTGAATACCGGGTTAAATGCAAGGATGGGCAATACAGCCACCTCATTGATCGTGGCCTGGCCATTAAAAATGAACACGGCAGCATCATCCGGATTATTGGCATCAGCGTTAATGTTACCCGACGCAAACGAGCCGACGCAAACGGGCGGTTCCTGGTCGAAATCGCCGACGATTTTACCCGGCTTTCGACCGGCGAAGAGATTATTCAAACGATCGGTCAAAAGCTGGCCGCGTTCCTGCATCTGACCGGCTACCACTACATTGCCGTGAATGAGGCCGGTACTGAGTTCGTGGTTCGGTACTATTGGCATGTGCTGAACGTACCGAGGATCGAGGGCATCTACCGCATTGACGATTATACAACGCCAGCGTTTACCCGGGCTATGCAGGCCGGCGAACCCTGGGTCATTAACGACGCGCAGAACGACCCGCGCAGCATCGCTACGGCCACAGCGGCCATCAATATCGGGGCCTACCTCGCTGTGCCATTCTTCAGTAACAACCGGTTGAAAGGCTTTTTTGTGGTTACCGACAACCAGCCCCGCCAGTGGACAGCCGAAGAAATCGAGCTGGTTCAGGAGGTCTGTAACCGGGTGCTGCTCCGTCTCGAACGGGCCGAGGTTGAAGCGTCTCTGCGCCGAAGTGAAGAGAAATACCGTACGATCTTCAACTCCATCGACGAAGGGTTTAGTCTGCTGGAACTGATTTTCGACGACGAGGGTAATGTCGTTGACTATTGGCATAGGGAAGACAACCCTTCGTTTACACGGATGACCGGTATAGAAAATCCGGTCGATAGGCGAATGAGTGAGCTTGTGCCTAACCTTGAAGCAGAGTGGTACAGACTGCTCGAAAAAGTGTATCATACCGGCGAGCCAATCCGGATTGAGTATCCAGTGCAGCAACTGGGTCAATGGTATACCTGTTATCTGTCCCGGGTAGGCACAGAAGGAAGTCTGTTTATTGCCGCCATCTATGACGACATCACCCAGCGCAGGCAGTTGGAGCAACGGCGGGACTATCTGCTGGAACTCAATGATGCGCTTCGTTCGACAGCCGACCCCATTGCCATTCAACAGGCAGTGGCCGAAACCGCCATGAATTTTCTGGGTACCGATCGATGCTATTACGCCTTGATAGAAGGTGGTCAGGCAATCATCAGCCGGGATGCTGCCACCGGCGATTTGCCGTCGGTGGCCGGCGTTTATCCGCTCAGCAGTTTCGACATCTTCCGGAAAGTAGTTGAGGGTGGTGTGCCATTTGTCGTTTATGATGCGGCTACGACGGATATACTCGATGAGCCGCTGCGGGATATATGTCTCCAACTGCAGGTGATCTCCTTCATTGATGTGCCGGTGATAAAAGAGGGCCGGGCGGTCGGTATCTTTTCGCTGGTTCAATCCAGCCCGAGGCAATGGACAGAACATGAAATTGGGCTGGCTGTCGAAACCGCCGAATTGGCCTGGGGGGCCGTGGAACGCGCAAACACTGAAAAGGCCCTGCGTGATCAGGAGCAACGTACCCGGCTGGCTGTTGAAGCCGCTGAGCTTGCTACCTGGGAGTGGAATCTGCTCACCGACGACGTGTACTGGAACGATCAGCACTTTACCCTGCTCGGTATGCCGATGCAGACGAACCCCGTACCGGCCAGTACGTTCATCAGCCATATTCATCCGGGTGATCAGGAGTGGCTGATAGGACTCCTAACCGATGCGATCAGCCAGAAGGGCGTTTACGACGCCGATTTTCGGGTGCTACGTGAGGATGGGGTCGTTTGCTGGATGAGCGGATACGGGCGGGTTACGGAGGTCATCGCCGACCGGGCAACCCGCATGAGTGGCGTTATGTTCGACATTACCGAACGCAAGCAGGCCGAGGAAGCCTTGCTGGAGGCCGATCGGCGAAAAGACGAGTTTATGGCTTTGCTGGCGCACGAGCTACGTAATCCACTGGCTACACTGAGTAATACGTTGCTTATTCTGAAGCTGACCGAAGGGAAAGATGCCAGCTTTCCTCTGGAGCAGGCGATTGATATGATGAGCCGGGAGATGACTCAACTGGTGGGGCTGGTCGATGACCTGCTGGACGTAAGTCGGATCAACCGTGGCAAGACCGAACTACGGCTGAATCCGCTGGAACTGGGTAAACTTACGTACCAGGCTGTTGAAGCGGCCCGACCAGCCATCGAGCGCCACCACCAGTGTCAGCTTCGGGTGAGCCTGCCGGACGAACCGATTTACGTTGACGGCGATACGATCCGGCTGACGCAGGTGATCCGCAACCTACTAAGCAATGCCGGTAAGTTTACGCCCAGCGGGGGCCACATTGATGTGAGCCTGGCGAAGGCGGAGAAAGAGGCCGTATTACGTATCCGCGATGACGGTATCGGTATCCCGGCAGATCAGCTAATACGGATCTTCGACATGTTTGCTCAGGTCGATGCGTCCCATACCCGTTCGCAAGGGGGGCTTGGGCTGGGGTTAACCCTGGTCAAACAGTTTATTGAAATGCACCGGGGGCGTGTAGAAGCTTATAGTGAGGGCCCCGGAAAAGGAAGTGAGTTCATAATTTACTTACCCATACTATAGCGCACAAATTTTACGATCAATGAGTTCGACGAATGAACCATCATCAGGCAACTCGGTATGGGTGGTTGATGATAACAAAGAGGCTGCTTTTACCCTGTCGATGTTGCTGAAAATCAAAGGGTATCAGGTGAGTACGTATTACAGTGGGCAGGATGCGCTGGAAGCCGCCGAACGGCAGCAGCCAGACGCCGTAGTGCTGGACCTGGGTATGCCCGGCATCGATGGGTACGATACCTGTCGGTTGCTACGGCAGCGGCCACGGGGCGCCGATGTGCTGGTAATTGCGCTGAGCGGCTATGGCAAAGAGGAGGACATTCGCCAGAGCTTTGAGTCCGGCTTTAACGCACATCTGGTTAAACCGGTGGACCTGGTCAGGCTGATTGAGCTGCTGGAAAATTCAGCACCGGCGAACTGAGACAATCGGCCGTTAGGGTACGTAACAAAACAGGAACCGTCTACGGGCAACACGAACTTCGTGTTGCCCGTAGACGGTTCCTACACGCGTCAATTACCTAAGTCGCTTGCCGACAGCCATTTGATGCCAAATTCCTGATTGTAGACGGGCGTTTCGGTTGGGTTGACATACTTGATGCCAAATTCGGCAACCGTACCGTTCCAATCAGGATGGTTGCCAACCGGAATGGCGATCGTCCGGTATTGATTGTCGCCGGTGATCGTGAACGTCATTTGCTGACCTGCCTGGGCGGCCTGCAGTTCGGTTTGTCCTACCTTACGCCAGTCAAAAACCAACTGCGTTTCGCGCGTTCTGGCCCGCATCCGAACGTAGACCGTCTTGAATTCATTGGTTCGGTACCCTTTCGTCGGTGAATTGAACCGGAAGCGTTTATCGGTCGGCGTAATGACAAGTTCATCGCCGACGGGGTAGCCCTGGTCGTATCCTTTGCGGTAGAAGAAGCCATGCCGTTTGCCCTGGCCCGCAAATACGTAATTAGGCTTCGTCTCCGAGCGCGGCAGGGTATTGATTGTATTCCGGATTTCGGAAAGCGTACCAACCACCATGTTGATGTCGAATTCATACACCCCGTTCCGGTCCAGAATCATGGTAATGCCATTGGCAATGTAGCCCGCGTTGCTCGACTCGGCCGGTCCCCAGCCAATCTCACCGAACAAACCGGCTCTGAATTCATGCGAGAAGGGCGTATGCAGCGCCAGACCCCGGTTAATGCTTGGCCGGATGGCTACAATCCACGGCTCCGACGCGTCGATGTCGTAGGGACCCGAAACCGGCCGGTTGTTATGCTGGCTCAGGCTTTCCTGCGTGCCGCCGATATTGGGCAGGGCGTTGACGTTAATCAGTTCGCCATTTGTGTAAGGGTCGGCCTGCACGACGTAATACTGGTAATATGCGCTGTTGGTATACGTACAGGGTAGTTCCTGCTGCCGGGCGTCGCTGTACCGTGTCTCATCCTTACGGTCGCCGGTGATGCGGACGTGCCGCCGGACGATGTTGCCATCGAGCCAAACCCACTGCTCAACAATGTAGTCGCCCAGTTCGTTGTTCAGCCCCCAGTGCAGCCCCCGCGTTTTCGAGTACAGCATCTTATCGGTACGGCCATAGCCCAGGATTGGGGAGAAATTACCGGCAATGTCGCCACCCTGAACGGGGTTGTAGCCGATGTCCTGCAGGAGTGGTCCTTTGCCCTGTTTCCAGCCTGTATTGTCGCCGGGGAGGCTGTAGAGCGAAATCTGATCGTCGCGGCCCGGATCGCGCACACCATCCGATTTGACCATGCAGTTGATCATATTCTCGCCGACTTCCAGGTCGGTTACCTCGCGGATTACGCCCCCAACACCCAGATCGATCGCTACCCGAACCCGTTCATTTTGCAGAACAGGGCGCTTATCGGCGGGGAAAGGGCTGTTCAGGATGGGATACTCGTCGTTGGATGGCGGTGTGCAGCCGCTGACCGTAATGGCGACAGTGTCTGTCTTGGCTGCGCAGCCGTTTCGGGTGGCTTTGACCGTATAGAAATACGTGCCGTCTGCCAACGGAGCGTTGAAGCTGACAGACGCACCGGTTTTGTTTATGCCGTTGCCCGACCAGGTATAGCTAACGCCGTCGCAGTCTTCGCCTTCGCAGGTAGTGCTTAAGGTAACCGAACTGCCACAAGTGGCCGTCACAGAACTGGCCGAGATACTGAACCGGCAACTGTCCTTAACGGGTGGTGGCGTAGTGACGCACCCAGTCACCGTAACGGTCGAAACCGCAGTTTTAGACGTGCAACCGTTGCGGCTGGCCGTTACCGTATACGAGTAGGTGCCGTTGGTCGAGGGAGCGTCGAAACTGATTGATGAGCCGGTTTTTGTCAGGTCGTTGCCAGTCCAGGCGTAGGTTACGCCGTCGCAGTCTTCGCCTTCGCAGGTAGTGCTTAAGGTAACCGAACTGCCGCAGGTAGCCGTCACGGAATTGACCGAAACCGCAAACCGACAGCTATCCTTGACGGGGGGTGGGGTAGACTCACAGTCGCTGACCGTAACGGTTGAAACGGCGGTTTTAGGCGGACAACCGTCTTGAGTGGCCGTGACGGTGTATGAATACGTACCGTTTGTCGAAGGAGCGTTGAGAGCCAGTGACTGACCTGCCTGGGTAATGCCGTTGCCGGTCCACTGATAATTTACCCGGTTACAATCCTCGCCTTCGCAGTTGGCCGTTACTGTAACTGAACTACCGCAGGTGGCTGTCAGCGAACTGGCTGTGACCGCAAACCGACAACTGTCCTTAACGGGCGGTGGTGTAGTGACGCACCCAGTCACCGTGACCGTCGAAACGGCCGTTTTAGGTGTGCACCCATTTCGGCTGGCTGTGACGGTGTAGGAGTACACCCCGTTGGTCGAGGGGGCGTCGAAACTGATTGACGAACCGGTTTTTGTCAGGTCGTTGCCAGCCCAGGCGTAGTTAACACCGTTGCAGTCTTCGCCCTCGCAGGTAGTGGTTAAGGTAACCGAACTGCCGCAGGTGGCCGTTACGGAACGGACAGAGACCTCAAAGCGGCAACTGTCCTGTACCGGCGTGCTGTTTTCGCACACATCAGTAGTACGGGGACTGTTGGTTAGCTCCTGGGTTGTACTCGCCCCTTTAACCGTAATTGTTAAACGGGCATTCTTTTTGTAGCGGTCGGGAATCAGCCAGTTATACCCGTACCTGTCAAACCCTTTCACACCAAAGGCAGCCGCTACGTCCGGTCGCTGCTGATCGGCCGTTATGGTGGCAACTTTCTGGTTGTTGATGTAAATGTCAATGCTGGCCGATTGATTCCGGGCGTTCTCGTTCATGATCCAACCCGTAATCCGCTCGCAGGATGCCCAGTCCAGGAAACCCCGGTAGCGGGCGTTAGCCGGGGGCGTAGTAGGCGTTTCGGTTTCCGGCGGGTCGACCGGGGGAGTTACGGGGCCGGAGCCCTTACAAACGTCGGTCGTGCGGGGGCTGAGGGTTAACTCCGTATCGGTACCGGAAAAACGGGCTGAAACCCGTAGCGACTTATTATTCCTGTATTTTGCCGGCATCTCCCACCGGAATCCGTAGCGGTTGTAATCCCGAACGTCGAACGCATCGGCTACATCCTGCCGGATCTGATCGGCCGGTACGGTGGCAACTTTCTGATCGTCAATGAAAATGTCGACGCTCGTTGACCGTCGGCGGGCATTGTCGTTCATGGCCCAGCCACCAACAATGTCGCAGTGGGCAAACTCAAAGAAGCCCCGGTAGCTGACGTTGGAAGCCGCCGTACGGGCTCCTGCCGACGAGCCTTCCGGGGTTGTCAGGACGTACAGCACAGCAGGTTGCCGGCGGGGCAGGGGTTGCCCGCTCAGGCTGGTAAATGGTTCGGTCTGGAGCCGGGCTTTTTCGACAAACTGGCTTTGGTCGCCAGCCTGACGATGGCTGCGCAACAGCCGGAAGGTGGCCCCCGGTGTTACTGCTGTGAAACGGCCTTTGATTCGGTATGTTACGGTTGGTTTGGCAGGGTATGTCAGTTCGTCGCCGACATAGTCGACGAATGTACCCCCGGTCTGTTCGAAACCCGGAGGTAGCAACAGCTTCAGACTGAAGGCATTGGAGCCGGGTAGGAAAAACATCAGGTTAGGTGATACGTTCAGTAGCTCTGCCGTGATGGTCAGCTCAATCTCCTCACCTAATCGAACGGCTGGTTTGTCGACGGTGAGACTAAACCGGATCGGGTCATTAGCAGCAAGCGGAATGCGAATAAGCGGATTACCCGGCGATCGGAGCAGCGAAACATAAGGCTTGAGAGCCGGTTTTCCGGGGGGGGCATTGACTGGTGGGTTCGAGGCTACCGACAGGCTGATAGCCATGAGGGTAGCCAGAGACAGCGTAACATACCGGCGTATGCGCTGAATAGACAAGGAAAGAAATCGCATGTGGTTAGGTAGATAAAATTGCTATAGTCGATACGAAATAGGTTTAGTGGAGTTTTGAACAATAATTGGTCCATTGTCCATTTTTCGGTAGGTATTTTTTATGCTATTTGAATAAATGGTAACACGTATTTTGCTCCTGAATGGAACCGTATTGTAAGGCTATCGGGAGCAGGCTGGCAGACGAAGGGCGGAGCGGAGCAATGGTGAAGCAGAGCGTGCGCATCGGGAGACAAAAAAAGACCGGGGGACGCCCCGGTCTTTTTAATACGCATCATTTTTGTTAGCCACTCAGTTCGGCTACGTCATCAGCTATTTTTCACCAGATCGACCAGTGTTTCCACCCAGATCGGGCTATCGTTGAGGCTTTCGACCAGTTGCCAGTGCTGACCACCGTTTTGTTCGAACAGTTCTTTGTATTCTTCGCCTACTTCAATGGTGGTTTCGAGGCAGTCGGCTACGAACGCGGGCGAAAACGCCAGGACGCGTTTGACACCCTTGGTTGCCAGTTCTTTCACTACGTCCTCGGTGTAGGGCTGAATCCACGGATCTTTACCCAGCCGCGACTGAAAACAGGTCGTGTGTTTCCCTTCGGAAATGCCCAGTTCACGCACCAGCCGACGGGTGGTTTCAAAGCACTGCGCCCGGTAGCAATGCTGGTTGAGCGCATGAAGTGACGAGCAGCAATCGCCCAGTTGGCAGACCTGCTTCGTTACGTCGCCCTTCCGGATCTGGCGTTCGGGCAGGCCGTGGTAGCTGAACACAAAATGGTCGTAGTCGTGCTCAGCCATGTGTTTACGGCCAAGCTGAACGAACCCTTCGATAAACTTGGGATGCTCCAGAAACCGGTTGACGAACCGAATCCGGGGCATCACCTGCCAGGTTTTCAGCACATCCATCACCTTCTCATACACCGAGCCGGTGGTAGCCGAAGCGTATTGCGGAAAGAACGGGATAACAATGATTTCGGTCAGTCCCAGCCGCTGAAATTCGGCCAGACCGGCGTCAATGCTCGGGTTCTGGTACCGCATTGCCAGCTTCACCAGATAGGCGTCGCCGAGTTCCCGCTGGAGGTCGCGTTCAATAACCTGCCCATAGTATTTGAGCGGAGAGCCGGTTTCTGTCCATAACTGGCGATACGTCTTTGCCGATTTGGGTGCGCGGAACGGCGCAATGATACCATTCACGAGGAGGAAACGCGGAACCGTCGGGATGTCGATAACCCGGCCATCCATCAGAAACTCCCGCAGGTATTTGCGAACGTCGGGTACAGATGGGCTGTCGGGCGTACCAAGGTTTACGATCAGAACGCCAGTGCGGCCAAGCTGGGGCGACACGGTCGATGAGCCGCCGGCCGACTGGAACGTGGTGGGTGATGATAACGCGGGTGTTTCCATAGTTGGAAAACAGCTTTTGCAAGCTGATGGTTGCAAGGAATTAATCTTGATCGGCCTGCGGGTAGCGGTTCAGGTCAGGCCGGGTAAAATCGGTAAATACTTCGCCCGGCAGCCCCGTAAAGACCATAATATCAGTCAGGTCACGTTCGCCCCGCTCGCCCGATAACAGGATTTTTCCCCGTTTCTGGTAATCGGCCCACGGCAGGGTAAAGCGCGGTGTTTCGTCGGTGAATTTCGGAAAGTACGCCCACTGCGAAACCAGGTGCGTCTGCTTATCGACCCATACGTAGTATTTGTTGTCGGGCGTATTGCCGACGCCCTTGAAGGTCAGTTGCAGCTTATCGGCCGGTTTGGCGTCGGCGGTTTTGTCTTCGCCAACGTATTTGAGCGTTACGCCCGAATCCTTCAGTTTGAACGGCATCACGAGCCAGTAGGAGTCGTTAATCCAGGCTCCTTTCCCCTGCTTGACGTACTTCGCCACCGAATCGGGGTCTTCAACTTCTTTCCCGTTCCGGAATACCCGGCCTTTGTCGTTGTTGACGTTCAGAATCACCGTCTGATCGTCTTTCAGGTTATCAATCCGTACATTACCCGACCATTTGTCCCAGATCAGTCGGCGGTTTCCAAAGAAATTCCAGGCAATCAGGTGGGTATTATCCCAGGCTTTCCGGCCGCCCATGGCGTTCATGACCTGATCGGCGATCTGAACAGCGCGCGGATCGGAGCCAGCGAGGTCAAAGCCGGGTGCTGCCGGGTTCGTGCTGCGCTGAGCGAAGCCGGCTAAGCTGTTGAGTAAAAGAATAAGAAGTATAGCGTAACGGGTTTTCATGAATAAGGGGGCTATTTCGTGAACAAAAGTAAAACAAGTCCTAATTTGTTTTGATTGATAAAATTTAGATTTGCATAGATTTTATTGATAGGGCCTATACATCATGACGTTAACGCAACTCGATTATATTGTAGCCGTCGATACACACCGGCATTTCGCTACAGCGGCCGACCATTGCCACGTTACCCAACCCACGCTCAGTATGCAGATCCAAAAGCTGGAAGATGAACTGGGCGTTCTAATTTTTGACCGCTCGAAGCAGCCCGTTGTGCCGACGGAAACCGGACAGGCTATTCTGGCTCAGGCCCGGGAAGTGCTGCGGGCGGCCCGGCGCATTCCCGAACTCGTCAACGAGTCGAAAGATAACTTTCGGGGTGAGCTGAAGATTGGTATCATTCCGACGCTGGCGCCGTATCTGCTGCCGTATTTTATCCGGGAGTTTGTGGAGCGCTATCCGGCCGTATCCGTGCAGATTCAGGAGTTGGTGACGGAGCAGGTAATCGAAAAGCTGAAAAACGGCCTGATCGATGTGGGCATTGTGGTCACGCCCCTTACCGAAAACGGGATCACCGAAATTCCGCTGTTTCGCGAACCGTTTCTGGTCTATACCGCCGAATCGCACGCTCTGGCGAACAAATCGGTCATTACGCCGGCCGATCTGCAAACGGAAGGTCTGTGGTTGCTGACCGAAGGCCACTGTTTCCGGAATCAGGTGGCCAATCTGTGCGGAGCCAACCGTCCGGCTAATGGAGCGAATGCCCTACGCTACGAAACCGGTTCGCTCGAAACGCTCATCAAGCTTATTGACAAACAGGATGGGTTTACGCTGTTGCCGTACCTCGCTACGATCGATATGGACGACGCCCGGCGGGCCAAGATTCGACCGTTTGTAGCTCCGCAGCCGGTTCGGGAAGTGAGTCTGGTTATACACCGGAGCTTTCTGAAACGGAAGCTGATCAATGCGCTCCGCCACGAAATTATGGCGCATCTACCCCCGGAACTGAGCACGGGGACAAGAAGCAGCACGGTGGTTGGGCCGGGGCTGTCGGTGGTAAAGAGCTGATAAACAAAGCATACCTAACGGATAGT
Source organism: Fibrisoma limi BUZ 3 (assembly GCF_000296815.2). Classification (GTDB taxonomy): domain Bacteria; phylum Bacteroidota; class Bacteroidia; order Cytophagales; family Spirosomataceae; genus Fibrisoma; species Fibrisoma limi. The sequence continues at coordinate 134,393 of NZ_CAIT01000007.1, read as the reverse complement.
AGGGGGTAGGAGTGACGCAAAAGTCGCCGGGGTAGCTTGCGCTTGTGGTTTTGTGCGTAAATTGCTAACAAAACGGATGCTTCGGCTGGGTCGTTAGTGGCGGCTCCGGAGGTCTTTCTCTCTCTTTTCAATGGACGCTGGCGTAAACAACGTAATTGAAACTCCCTCTCAGATGTCGCGGATTCAGCGGGCGTTGGGTGTGCGGCAGGAAGAAACGCGGACGGTTGGGCTATTTTTTCTGCACAACTTTCTGCTGGGTATCGGTACCATCCTGGTGTACGTAGCGGCCAATGCCATTCTGCTGGAGAACAACCCGGAAGCGAGCCTTCCGATTGCCTACATCGCATCGGCCATTGCCATGATTGCGGTGGGGAAGCTATACGAATACGTCGAACACCACCTGCTGCTGAGCCGCCTGGCCGGACGCGTCCTGATTGCCGTAGTGGCCATGACAGCCGTTATCGGCGTGCTGGTGATTGTCGGGCATTCGGTGACTGCGGCCGTGGCCATCATGGTTGGGTACCGGCTTATTTACCTGCTCACAAATCTGGAGTTCTGGGGTGTTTCGGCGGTGGTATTCGATACCCGGCAGAGCAAACGGCTGTTCAGTGTGATCAGTTCGGGCGATATGCCGGCCAAAGCGATGGGTGCCATCCTGGCGGTGCTGGTCCACGCGCATACTGATATTTTACGGTTGCTGGTCGTCGCTTTTGTGGCGTTCGGAGCCGCGCTCTATACGCTTCGGCTAACGATTCAGTCGCACGAAGTACACGCCCCACACCGGCCCGCCCGGGTGGTGAAACGCGCACGCCCCCGGTTTGTCGAGCGGCTTTTCGGTGGTAGCGAACTGGTGTTTATGATGTGCCTGAGCGTAGCAACGATCGCGACAGTAGCGACTCAGATTGAATACAATTTCTTCGTCAACGTTAAGCACCGGTTTCACGCTCAGGAGGACGTTATCCGGTACGTTGGTATCGTACTGGCACTGACCTACGGCGTTGCCATGATCGTTAAGCTGTTGCTGTCGCGGCATGCCCTCGACCGGTTTGGGGTGCGTCGATCCTTGCTGGTGTTGCCCCTTACGGCCCTGGTGGGGCTGCTGGCGCTGGAAGCCTTAACGGCCGTTCAAACAGATACTACACGCCTGCTGATTTATTTCTGCGGACTCTATCTGGTGTTCGAGGTGGCACGTCGGTCGTTGTTTGATCCGGTTTTCCTGGTGTTGTTCCAACCGCTGTCGCCCCAGCAGCGGCTGCATGGCCATACCCTCGCTAAAGGTATGTACGAACCGCTGGGGATTGGTCTCGCCGGGGTGCTGCTGTACATTATTCATGCCCTGCCGGCTCTGGAGTTCTGGATGCCGGTGGCGTGGATTGCGCTGATGATTACGGCCCTTGTGCTGCTGCAACGCACGTATCGCCACTACGTAACGGAGCTGAACGACGCCATTGCCCGGCGGTTTCTGGAGAGTGATCAGATTGCGATTCCCACCGAAGCGCTCAATCGGGTGGCCGATACGCTCCAGAGCGCAAATCCGGACGAAGTAGTAGCGGCCATTGGCTGGCTCGAACGGCATAATCCGCCCCAACTCGGTAAGCAGACGCCCATGCTGCTGAATCACCCCACGGCCGCCGTACGTCGCCGGACCCTCGACGCAACCGCTACGCTCGACTGGCCGGTACCAACACAACTGCTGTACCACCAGGCACTCTACGATACCGAACCGACCCTGCGTGAACGGGCCTCGTACCTGATTAGCCGCCGGGCCGATACGGAAGTGAGCATGCTGGCTCCGTTGCTACACCACTCCGACATCGCGATCCGGCAGGGTGCCATCCGCGGGACGCTCGAAATCCAGCCGGCCAACGCCGATGCGCTGGGCAGCCTGACCGCCCTGACGAAAGAAAGTGCAGTGTCGAGCCTGAAGGCTGCTTTGTCGGTGGTGCAGGCCCTGCGGCTCACAGCCTATGTGCCGTTTGTCCGGAATTGCATGACGCATACTGACACCAGCCTGGTAAAAACGGCCCTGCAAACGGCCGGGGTACTCCGTGACCCTGACCTTACGCAGCGGCTCATCGACCGGCTGAGCGACGGTACGTATGGTCGTACGGCAGCCAACAGCCTGAAAGCGATGGGAGCCGATGTGCTGCCGTTGCTGACCCGAACGGTCGAGGGAACCCCCGACCGACTCGTGGCTACCCGGATTGCGAGTATCTGTGAAGGGATCCGGACAAACCAGAGCCGACAATTATTAACCAAACTGGCCAATCAGCCCACGTTGGCGGTGCGGGCAACGGCCCTGCGGGCATTGAGCCGGTTTGGCCGACATCCGGCCGACGATGAGCTCTTCGAACACTTCGTTGACCAGGAAATAAACCTTGCCCAGCGGTTGCTGCACGGCAGTTACGGCGAGGACGCGGAACTGACCGATACGCTCGATTACGAACTGACGCTGCTCCTGCAACGGCTGTTCTACGCGCTAGAACAACTGCACGATCGCAACGTCATCGATAGTGTCCGGATTGGGGTGGCCCACCCGTCGCGCGAACGCCGGGCCAACGCCCTCGAACGGCTCGACAATCTCGTGCCGCGACCGGTATACCAAACCATGCAGGCGCTCATCGACGATCAGCCCCGCGCCGAACGTATCCGGCTGATCGACGCAGCTCTCGAACCATTCCATGAGCAGAAAGCCATCCTGCCGTTTATCATTGAACAAGGACAGACCCTGTTTTCCGACTGGACGGTGAGTGTCGCCCTGCGTCGGTGGACCCCCGGAGTGAGTCCGGCTTCAACCATTCTTCATTACCTGGATGCTATTCCATTGCTACAGGATAGCGTAGTGGCGGCTGTGCAACACCTGCAAACGCAGCAGCCCCGCAACTACAGCGAGTTACTGAAACGATTCCCCGACTTGTCGTCGCGATTTATGAGCCATTCGACTGAGGCCCACAGCCGTATTCCTGAAATTGAATTGATTATGGTTCTGAAAGGAACCAGCCTCTTTGCCCAGACGCCCGAGAATGTCCTGAGCAGCATTGCCCCGATTATGAACGAGGTGTCGTATGCGGAAGGGCAGACCGTATTCAATAAGGGCGATCTGGGGTCGTCGATGTTTGTGATTTACGCGGGCGAAATCGGTATTTACGACAGCGGCAAGCAACTGGCCCGCTTCAAGCGCGGAGACTTTTTTGGCGAACTGGCCCTGCTGGATGCCGAAGCCCGGTCGGCCACAGCTGAAGCCCTGACCGACGTACGGTTGCTGCGTATTGATCAGGAAGATTTCTACGATCTGATGGAAGAGCGGGGCGAAGTGCTGCGGAGCATCGTTCGTACGCTCTGTCAGCGGATTCGGGTCCTGAACCAGACCGTAACCCGGCCGGTCGGTTAGTCTGTCAGTGCCCGCAGTCTGGCGAGATTTGCCTGTTTGCCCGGTTCGCGCCGGGCGTCGTTCGTGGGCGTCCAATACGTGTGATTTGCCAGAAAACGTACCTGCATCTGGTTCCACGTAGTTTCGTCGGCTACGGCGTCGCGAACTTTCAGCTCCTGATACAAGGTATGGGCAATCGGTTCAAAATCGTCCCGGCCCAGGTAGTCCAGATCGGCATCGCACAGAATCCGTTCCAGGTGCGTTTGGGGTTGCTGGGGTACCTTCGTGGCCCGGATCAGGCTGCAAACCGTTTCGATCTGCTGGTCGGTATAGCCAAAACCCGGCAACGTTTCGCCTGCCAGTATGCACCCTGCTTCTTCGTGGCCCTGATACGTGGTCATAAAGCCACTGTCGTGGTAAAGGGCGGCCGTTTTCAATAAGGCGAGTGATTCCTCATCCGTAATTCCTTCCTGCTGAGCAATGTCAAGTGCGGCCTGTACTACGTCGAGCGTATGGTGAAGGCCGTGGTAGTAAAGCGCAGGCGATAAGCCATGCCGTAGTTGCTCAAGCAGGAAAGTTTCGGCACGATGGATATCCATAAGGTAGGGCAAACAGGCTAATGGGTTACCAAGTAAGTAAAAAAAGAAACGTTCGGCTATCTGATCCTGTCATTCGTCATAATTATAGTATGTCAGTATATTATTTATAGCGAATCGAATTGTATCTTGGCAATTGATTGATCATCAGGGGTAAGGCGTTAGGCATCTACCGTTTGAAGTCAATACGAATACGATTGTTTTGTTGATTCGCATGCCTGACTTCTATCGTTTCTGCCATGAAAATCATTGCTACGGTACTACTCTTTTCGCTTAGCTGCGGCTTCACGTGGGCACAAAAGGCAAAGTTGGATAGCCTGGATCGCCTGATTAAGAAGGCGACCACCGATACGGGTCGTATCAATCTGCTTAACCGGAAAGTGTATGTGCTGAGCGAGAATGATATCGACGCTGCTTTAAAGCTGGGCAAGGAAGTTATTGCGGATGCAAGACAGCTTAGCTATGAGAAGGGGGAAGTTGTAGCGCGAACCCGTTTAGCCAACAACTACAACATGAAAGGCGATTTTGCTGCAGCCAGGGAAAACCTTATCAGGGCCGAACGACTGGTGTGGCCATTGAACGAGCAGGGTCTTCTGAGCGACGTATATTCCGGCTACGGTATGATGTACGGCATGCAGAGCAAATATGATAGTTCAATTGTCTTTTTCGACAAAGCGATTCGTATCGGACAGGCGATTAACCACAGGTCGTTGAGTTCTTACTATCAGAATATTGCCATCGCCTATCAGATGCAGTCTAATTACTCACGTGCTCTGTCGTATCAACAAAAGGCATTGGCGATTGCCGAACAGACGAATAACATAAACAGTCAGGCATACGTACTGACCAATATGGGGATAACCTACAAGGTGCTGGGGGATTTTGACAGGGCCCAAAAATCGTTTTTCGGAGCTATAAAAGCCGCTAAAACGGTTGATATCAAAAATGTTGAATTATATGCGTATTCCAATCTGGCGACGCTGTTCGACGCAAAAAAGGAGTACGATCTGTCCTACCAGTACGCGGTCAAATCGGCTGAGCTCGGTAAGCAACTGGGCGACCAGGGTATTGAAGCTGCCAGCCTGGCGAAAGCGGCCCTGGCAATGGCCCTGCGAACGTCAGTGGCTCAATCCGAACGGTTTGCCAGAGCCGAAACGCTGGCTAAGCAGGCGATTGCCATTGCCGGCGCAGCCCGCCAGCCTTTGGTGACGTATCAGGTGAACGCGGGTATGGGTACGCTGCTGAAGATGCAGGGCAACTGTGGGGCCGCCATACCGTATTTTGAAAAAGGGTTTCAGGCGTTGACTGACTCGGACATCTACGACGAACAGATTGAGGTATCGTATCAGTCCGTTTCCGGCTGCTACGAACAGGTAGGTAATTACAGACGGGCCCTGCTGGCGGACCGTAAGGCGACGGCGATTGGCGACTCGATCCGCAATAAGGAAAACATCCGGAAAACGACCGAGTTGACGCTCAACTACGAGTTTGACAAGAAGCAGCAACTGGTACGGGCCGAACGGCAGCAAGAAGCGGCTATCGCCAATACGAAACAGATGGCGTTGGGGGGAGGTCTGGTACTGACTCTATTATTGGCGGGCGTTGCTTACAATGCCTACCGGAGCAAGCAAAAGGCCAACACGCTGCTTGAGCAGCAAAAGGAAGAGATCCAGCGGACACTGAGTGAACTCAGAAATACGCAGGATCAACTGGTTCAGCGCGAGAAGATGGCGTCGCTGGGAGAACTGACCGCCGGCGTTGCCCACGAAATTCAGAATCCGCTCAATTTCGTTAATAATTTTGCTGAGTTGGGGGTAGAACTGATCGGAGAGCTTGAAGACGAACGGCAAAACCCCGATCGTGACGAACAACTGGAGCAGGAACTCCTGGGCGATATCAAGCAAAACTTACAGAAGATTGTGCATCATGGCAAGCGAGCAGACGGTATCGTTAAAAGTATGCTGGAACACAGCCGGGTTAGTACTGGCCAGAAAGAACCGACCGACCTGAACGCCCTGGCCGACGAGTACCTGCGGTTGGCCTACCATGGGCTTCGGGCTAAGGACAAACTATACAACGCCAGTCTAGTCACCACCTTTGATTCCAGTCTGGATAAAATTCAGGCCATACCCCAGGATCTCGGCCGGGTGCTGCTCAACCTGTTTAATAACGCTTTCTATGCGACGCAGGAAAAAGCTAAGCAGCAGACAGCCGATTATCAACCCCGAATCTGGGTGAGTACACACATGGAGAACGGCAAGGCCGAACTACGCGTAAAGGATAATGGCACCGGTATTCCTGAATCGATTGTGCATAAAATCTACCAGCCGTTTTTTACCACCAAGCCAACAGGCGAGGGCACGGGCCTGGGGCTATCGCTGAGCTACGACATTGTCACAAAAGGGCATAATGGCGAGATGGCCGTACAGACCGAAGCCAATCAATTCACCGAGATGATTGTACGGCTGCCGATACAAACTTAATTCGTCTGTGAGCGAACTTACATGAAAAAATAGAATGACTAGTTATGTAGATCAGCTCAAATTCCCCTTTATCATATAAACGGAAGGTTGATTAAAAACAATTCTATATTAATTTGCTACGAGTTGGTGACAAATTTATAAGCGGTCCAGGTATTCGATAAAACAATACAATCAGATCCCGCAAATTTGGCAGACCGCTATCTATAAAGGCGTTTACTCACACTCGTTATTTCAACTAACCCTTATTCATGAACATAAAAGTAGCCGTGATCGGCGGTGGAGTGGCCGGCATGAGTGCTGCCCATGAGTTAATCGAGCGCGGCTTCGACGTAGCTGTGTATGAAAAACAGCCGGTATATGTCGGGGGTAAAGCCCGAAGCGTCGACGCCGAGCACACCGCTGAAGGGGGCCGAAAACCGTTGCCGGGCGAACACGGATTCCGGTTCTTTCCTGGATTCTACAAGCACATTACCGACACCATGAAACGCATTCCGTTTCCGGGTAATATCAACGGGGTTTTCGATAATCTGGTGCAGTCGGAGCGGGTTATGCTGGCTCGTTTTGGTAAGCCGCCCATCGTTAACACCGTTAACTTTCCAAAGAACCGGGCCGATCTACAGGTGCTGATCAACGCCGTTACGCACGCCGATACGGGGGTTACTGAAGCTGATAAGAAACTGTTTGCCAATAAGCTATGGCAGGTGATGTCGAGCAGCTATGACCGTCGGCAGCAGGAATACGAGCGAATCAGTTGGTGGCAGTTTATGGAGACCGATCAGGAAACGGATGGTCGTCAGCCCAGCCCGTATGAGGAATATTTTGTGGGTGGCCTGACGCATACGCTCGTGGCAGCTCAACCGAAACTGATGAGCACCAAAACCGGTGGAGACATGCTGCTGCAACTCCTGTTTCTGATGCTCAACCCGACCGGCCATGCCGACCGGGTGCTGAACGGTCCTACCAACGAAGCCTGGCTCTTCCCCTGGCTCGACTACCTGAAACAGAAGGGTGTCGCCTACTACCACCACCACGAAGCGACCGCCTTTCATTGCGACCGCGAAACCCGGTCTATCAAAGGCGTGATGGTAAAGGATACCCAGACCGGGGAGGAGAAGCTTATCAAAGCCGATTATTACATCTCGGCCGTTCCGTTGGAGCGTATGGCGAAGCTGGTGAATGACAGCATGATCGCGGTAGATACGGCGTTTGATTTCATCGACGATCTGGCCGCCAAACGGGCCAGGAGTCTTAACTGGATGAGCGGCATTCAATACTACCTGCGGGAAGATGTGCAATTGACGAAAGGCCACGTGATCTTCATCGATTCGCCCTGGGCCGTGACCGCCATCTCACAGCTTCAGTTCTGGAAGAATTTTGACATCCGTCAGTACGGTAACGGGGAGGTAAAAGGTATTCTGTCCGTCGACGTATCGGACTGGTTCTCCAAAGGACTGAACGGTAAATCTGCCTGCGACTGCTCCGTGGAGGAAATCATTGACGAGGTATGGAATCAGATGGAGAAAAGCCTGAACGTCGACGGACAGAAGGTACTGGACCGCTCCATGATCATTACAACCCATCTCGACTGCGATATCAGGGATAAGGAGATCGCGCCCCATGACTTCAAAACCCGTAATGCCGAGCCCCTGCTGGTCAATACACCCAACTCGTGGAGCAAACGCCCGGAAGCCTACTCAAACATCAAAAATTTCTTTCTGGCCGCCGATTACGTCCGTACGCATACCGATCTGGCAACGATGGAAGGAGCTAATGAAGCGGCCCGGCGGGCTGTGAATGGAATCATTACGGCCAGCGGGGCGAACGTAGAGTTATGCAACATCTGGCCGCTTCATGAGCCGAATATTCTGGCTGTGCTGCGCTGGCTCGACCGGCGTCGGTACGAACGGGGGCTGCCCTGGACCAACGAAGTACCCTGGCTGTTTGGGCTGCTGCACGAAATAGTGTATTTGTTTCATAAACTGACGGGGTTCCGTCGGGCATCAAAACCAGTTCGGGTTTAGAAAAGGGTGCTGCTGGTGGATTTGTCAAAGCTATCTACGATGCTACATAACGTTACGAACTACTTTTTTCCTCCCGACTTCACCGGTAGCAACGACGAGTACCGCCAGGCTCGCATCATCGTCAACACATCGTTGCTGACGAGTTTGTTTTCCCTTAACTACGTACTGATCAGTTGGTCGATGAACTATTGGCCGGGCGTTTATTCGATGCTGATCGATTTCGTCATTGTGCTGGTGCTGCCGCTTTTTTTCAAGTGGAAGCTGCTGAGCTACCGGATGGTTGGGTATGCTTTCATTGCGTCTTCCTTCAGCGCCGTTTTTTTTAATTGCCTGGCAACGGGGGCTTACTACTCACCAATTATGGCCTGGCTGGTTGCGTATCCGATCGTTGGAACCTTCCTGCTCGGACGCCGGGGCGGCATTATTTTTACCGTAGCGTCGCTGGCCGGATTGATGGTACTGTGGTGGCTGGAGAGCCGGCAGGTCGTGCTAACCAATTTTATTGTGCCCGATTACCAGCTTCTGTTCAGCCTGAATGTGACGGTTGGCCTGATGCTTATTCAACTGATGATTGCCCTGGTTTTTTACAGCATAAACCAGCACAGCCTCAGGCTGGTCGCCGAAAAAAACCAGTTACTGTCAGAGCGGACGGGCGAACTTCAGCAGTCGCTGGACAATTTGCAGAAAACCCAGACCCAGTTGATTCAGGCCGAAAAAATGGCGTCGCTGGGGGAGCTAACGGCCGGCATTGCCCATGAAATTCAGAATCCGCTCAACTTTGTCAATAACTTTTCGGAAGTAAGTGTTGAACTGATCGACGAACTAAAGGAAGATCTGGAGCAGAAGCTGAACGGCACAACAGATAACTACCTCATTGAGGTTCTGAGTGATCTGACCCTGAACCTGCAAAAGATTACCTACCACGGTAAGCGGGCCGACTCTATCGTTAAGGCCATGCTTGAACACAGCAGACTATCGACCGGAGAGAAACAACCAATCGACCTGAACGCCCTGGCCGACGAGTATTTTCGATTGGCTTACCACGGGCTTCGGGCCAAGGATAAGTCGTTCAACGCAGAGTTAATTACTGATTTCGATGAGAAGCTGGACAAGGTGGAGGTGGTGCCGCAGGACATAGGTCGGGTACTGCTCAACCTGTTTAACAACGCCTTTTACGCCACGCAACAGAAACGTAGCCAGCAGGGCATTGGCTATCAGCCGCTGGTTCGGGTCAGCACCTGCCTCAAAAACGGCAAGGTTGAATTGCGGATAAAAGACAACGGGACGGGTATTCCGACGGAGATCGTAAATAAAATCTACCAGCCGTTTTTTACCACCAAGCCAACAGGCGAGGGCACGGGCCTGGGGCTATCGCTGAGCTACGACATTGTTACAAAAGGGCATAATGGCGAGATGGCCGTACAGACCGAAGCCAATCAATTCACCGAGATGATTGTACGACTACCGATAAAAAATTAATTTGTCTGCCAGTTAAGCAAGTACGCCACCATTAACCTACTGTAACGGGCTTAGCGGTAACAACATGTCAATAGGCTCTTTTCTGATTGCATTTTTTCTGATCCGACACCTGCGCAAGTTTGCCCAGAATGCCGGACTACCACCCATGTGGGAGCAAATCCTGCTACGGGCTCAGTACGTGGCCATTGGGCTGATGGTTGTTGATGCCGTATTCGATAAAGAGCAATTGTCGAAATGGGCATGGCACCTGTTTCTGCTTGGTTTGCTGTGGCTTATTTACCCACGGTCCGAATTTCGGCCCACCCGAAATTTCGTTTCTGCCGTATTACCCTTGGTACTGATCAACATTGTCGTTGATTTTACGGAGCTGGTTGCCTCCACATTTGCCAGGCAGTATAACAACTACTTCGAGATGGCGCAAATACTGGCGTTCGGCTGGGTCATTGCAGCCTGGGTCAGTACGCAACGCCAGCAGAAAGCCCTCGAAAAAGAACGGCAGAAACGCCTGGAGGAAGAAGAACGCAACCGGCTCATTGCCGCTCAGAATACCCAGCTCGAAAGCATGGTTGCCGAACGTACGGCTGAGCTGGTACGTCAGAAAGAGGAATTGGAAGAAACCCTGACCGAACTGCGGGCTACGCAGGCCCAGTTGATCCAGCAGGAGAAGATGGCGTCGCTGGGGGAACTGACGGCCGGTATCGCCCACGAGATCCAGAATCCGTTGAACTTCGTCAACAACTTCGCCGAGGTATCGGTCGAACTGTGTCAGGAACTTAACGAAGAACTGGCCAAAGTTGACTTACCCGAATCAGACCGCGACTATGTTGGGGGCATCATCAGCGATCTGGTGCAGAATCAGCAGAAAATCGCTCATCATGGCAAGCGCGCCGACAGTATTGTGAAAGGCATGCTGCAACACTCCCGCGCGGGGTCGGGGCGGAAAGAACCGACCGACCTCAACGCACTGGCCGACGAGTACCTGCGACTGGCTTACCACGGTCTGCGCGCCAAAGACAAAAACTTCAATGCCAGCCTGATTACAAACCTCAGCGAGCAGGTGGGCAAGGTCGACGTACTGCCGCAGGATATGGGCCGGGTGCTGCTGAATCTGTTCACCAATGCCTTCTACGCCGTTCAGCAGAAACAAAAACTCAATGGGGATGCCCAATACCAGCCAACCGTAACGGTCAGCACCAAACGGTGCGATGAAGAAGTAGAAATTCGGGTGCGAGACAACGGAGTTGGTATTCCGGAGTCCGTGAGATCGAAAATTTTTCAACCTTTTTTTACCACCAAACCCACCGGCGAAGGTACTGGGCTGGGCTTATCCCTGGCTTTTGACATCATCACGAAAGGACACGGCGGAACAATGGAGGTCGAAACAGAAGAAGGTAAAGGCACTGAATTTATTATTCGCGTACCGGTTTAAGTAGACTTTCCCGTAGAATTGTAGTGGCAAGACCGGAAAGCTGTCGTATTTTTAACCTTTTAGCACCACTTCATGAAAATTCTAGTCGTTGACGACGAAACGGACGTACAGACGTTATTTGAGCAGCGGTTCCGGCGGGAAGTACGTTCCGGCGAAATGCAACTGGCTTTCTGTTACTCCGGCGAGCAGGCCGTTGATTACTTAACGGCTCATCACTCAGAAATCGTTCTGATCCTGTCTGATATCAACATGCCAGGCATGAGTGGATTTGAGCTTCTGCGGCACATTCGGACTACGTATCCAATTCCTCCGCCGACCGTACTGATGGTGACGGCTTATGGCGATGATCAGTCCCGGCAGCAGGCGATTTCGCTCGGGGCCAATGATTTATTGTCCAAACCGCTCGACTTTCAGGCGCTCAAAGAAAAACTTAAAAGCGTGGTATGAAGGCAAAAATTCTGGTAGTTGATGATGAAACCGACCTCGAACTGCTCATCAAACAAAAGTTCAGACGTCAGATCCGCGAGAAACAATACGAATTCATATTCGCCCACGAAGGAGCCGAAGCGCTTCGACTTCTTCAGCAACATCCTGATACCGACGTAGTACTCAGCGATATTAATATGCCGGGGATGGATGGCCTTACCCTGCTGGTGAAACTCAACGAAACGAACCCCGTGCTGAAGGCCGTGATCGTATCGGCCTACGGCGACATGGATAACATCCGGATGGCCATGAACCGGGGGGCGTTTGATTTCGTGACCAAGCCGGTCAACTTCGACGATCTGGAGGTGACCATGCAGAAGACCATTCAGCATGTAGCCCAGCTCCGTCAGACCTTGCAGGCGATCAAGGAGAATAACATCCTGCGTATGTACGTCGACGAGAGTGTGCTGACGTTTATGAGCCGGGTGGAATTTGAACAGTCGCTGACCGCCAGCGAAACCATCGAGGCTACGGTTGCCTTCTTCGACATCTGTGGCTTTACGTCCATCTCGGAGCGCGAACCGGCCGATACGGTCGTTAAGCTGCTCAATAATTACTTCGACGTGATGGTGAAGGAGATTATCGCGCAGGGGGGCTACGTTGATAAGTTCATCGGCGATGCCGTGATGGCCGTTTTTCAGGACGAATACCACCTCGACCGCGCCATTGAAGCTGCGCTGGCCGTTCGCACGCAGGTAGCCGCTATCGAGGGCAGTTTGCCCAGTAAACCCGATTACCGGCCCCAGGTTGCGATTGGCATCAATACCGGCGAGATGGTATCGGGGAATATCGGCTCGGCTACGTTGCGTCGACTCGATTATACGGTCATCGGGGATACGGTCAACATGGCTCAGCGGCTCCAGACCGTTGCCAGGCCGGGCCAGATCGTTATCACTGAATCCGCTCAGGAAATTGTTAAAGAATCATTCAACTGTGTCCTGATCGGGGAAGTAAACCTGAAGAATAAAGCGGCTCCGGTCGTTATCTACGACGTAGTAGGATAGCCTACCTCCCGGCCAGACCGACCACTATGGTGTCGGCCTGGCCGGGACGTAGCAATTATAAAGGGACTGGCTCAGCTTTAGTTCGGCCGTTTGAATCGATTTCGGTTACTGGTACGTCGGTTTGAACCGTTTGCTGGTCCTGGCCGCCCAGAAACAGGTTTGTTCACGACTTTCGGAGCTGGAGTCGCTACCGCAGCCGCGGCTGAATCCAATGGATAAGGATGGTCATTGACCACCGGTACGTGCTTACCGATCAGTTTGTGAATGTCTTTCAGGTAAGCGGTTTCTTCTGCATCGCAGAATGACAGAGCGATGCCATTGTGACCGGCGCGGCCAGTCCGGCCAATGCGGTGAACGTAGGTTTCCGGTACGTTCGGTAGTTCATAGTTAATCACGTGCGACAACTCCTCTACGTCGATGCCCCGGGCAGCAATGTCCGTCGCGACCAGCACGCGGGTTTGCCGCGACTTGAAATTACTCAGGGCGCGTTGCCGGGCATTCTGCGATTTGTTGCCGTGAATGGCTTCTGCCTTGATACCAGCTTTCACCAGGTCTTTGGCAACCTTGTCAGCGCCGTGTTTCGTGCGGGCAAAAACCAGCGCCGATGCAATGCGCTTGTCATTCAGGACATGCACCAGCAGTTTGCGCTTGTCGTTTTTATCTACAAAATACACCGACTGCTGAATGGTATCGGCCGTGGAGGAAACCGGCGTCACTTCTACCTTAACCGGCTTATTCAGGATGGAATCGGCCAGTTTCGCTACGTCGGGTGGCATCGTTGCCGAGAAAAACAGCGATTGTCGCTGCGTAGGCAGTTTAACAATCACTTTCTTGACGTCGTGAATAAAACCCATGTCGAGCATCCGGTCGGCCTCGTCGAGCACAAACAGATCGATGTTACGCAGGGAAATGAATCCCTGGTTCATCAAATCGAGCAGGCGCCCCGGTGTGGCAATCAGCACATCGATACCCGATTTAAGCGCGTTGACTTGTGCGTGCTGCGAAACACCACCGAAGATCACTGTATGACGAACGTTGAGGTGGCGGCCATAAGCCGCAAAGCTCTCGCCGATCTGAATGGCTAATTCGCGGGTGGGCGTAAGAATGAGCGCCCGAATGCGTCGCGGACCTTGTTGTTGCTTACGGTCTTCGTGCAGCAACTGAAGGATAGGGATGGCAAAGGCAGCCGTCTTACCGGTGCCCGTCTGAGCACAGCCAAGCAGGTCCCGGCGGCTTAGCAGGGGCGGTATGGCTTGCTCCTGTATGGGGGTTGGATTCGTATAACCTTCTTCGGAGAGGGCTGTCAGAATGGGTGAAATCAGGGGTAATTCAGAAAATAACATGCGTATGAGATAAGTACTCTGCTTGCATTACAACGGCATCGGTGCAAATAAAGTGCCGCATGTTATTCGTAGATGCTTCCCGCGGTTCGCTCAACAAACCCTTTTGGCAGGAGCCAGGCTGCAAATGCCCCCAGTTTATTGATAAAACCGGTTATCACCTCCGCTTTTCCAGCCAGGGTAGCGTCAACAGCCATGCGGGCTACATCGGCTGGGGTCATGTGAACTTGCTGGGCAGCTTTTCGGCCTTTTTCACCAATCTGAGCCCGGTTGACGAATTCTGTGTCGGTTGCACCGGGCGAAATACACGTAACGGAAACTGATGTTCGGCGGAGTTCCTGCCGCAGGCCCCGGCTAAAACTAACGACAAACGCTTTCGAGGCTGCGTAGACACTCAACAGGGGCACAGCCTGGTAGGCCGCTGAACTACCAATGTTCAGAATGTAGGCGCGGGGCTGCTGCTTAAGCTGTGGCAGAAATAACCGGCACAATTGCACCAGGGCCGTCATGTTGACGGTCATCATGTCGGCATGTTCAGCGTCCGTATAGCTGTCGAATGAGCCGCTCAGGCCGTAGCCTGCGTTGTTGACCAATAGCTGAACCGTGTAGGAGCGCTCGCTACACCAGTCGAAAATCTGCTGGGCAGCGCCGGACGTAGCCAGATCAACGGAGAGAAAATCAGCCTGAACGCCGTAGGTAGCCGTTAGGCGTTGCGCCAGTTGCTGGAGCAGGGATGCCGACCGGGCAATGAGCAGGACGTTGTATTTCCGACGGGCAAGCTCTTCGGCAATGGACAGACCAATGCCTTTGCTGGCTCCCGTGATAAGCGCGTAGGGCATGGAAGGATAGTTTTCGGTTTACTGTTTTCGGTTCGTACTTCTACCGAAAACAGTAAACCGAAAACACGTTAAATGTTAACTTTAGAAATAAAGCGGTGGTAGAACGGCGTTTTGCTGTTCTCATCCTTGGGCATATATTTACCCGTCACGACCGGCACGTACATGACCCGACGGCGGCTTGCCTCCCCAAAATAGGGCGATTGTTGCGCCCGGTGCCACAAACGCCCATCATGAACGGTCAGGTCGCCGGCGTTGATATCAAAACCAACTTCGTCCTTGTCGGGGTTGTTATCAACAAAATACCGTTTGCGGAACAGCATCCGGAATAAGCCCTGCTTGTGCGTACCCGGAATTACCCGCAGGCCACCGCTTTCGAACGGCGTCGAATTCAGGTGAATACCAACGTTCAGCATGGGCATAATGCGCTGACCCAGGAAGATGTCGCGTGGGCTATCGGTGTGCCAGCCCATTTGCGAAAATTTGCTGTTAGGTGTCCGAACGTAGTGATTCAGGATCAACCCATCTTTTTCGATCTCGCCAATACGACCTTCGTAGGGGTGCAATAGGTCAACCACAGTCTGAAGGCGAGGGTCCTGCAGGAACTCGTGTAAGGCATCGCTGTACTGCGACAGAAAGCACATTCGCTGGATAAGCTTGTCGCCTGCTTCATCCTGACCAAATTTCAGGGGGACGCCATTCACCTTATCACGACCTTCGGCTAACCACTGTTTTTCAATTCGGTCAACTTCCCTAATGAATAACTGAACCGTTTCGGGATTAATGAAATTGCGGAAAATAATGACGCCATGCCTATTAAAAAAATCACGTTGGTCGGGCGTTAGTGATTCTCCTAAAGTAAAATGCGGGCAGTTTAATTTTCTCATACTGGTTATCGGTGGTCGGACCGTTGTGCGGACCAACAGCCCGGCAATAAGCTGAATGATTGAAAGAATTGGTTACTAATGGGCTGCGCCAAATCTACTAAAATTAGGCTGTTTGCTCCATCTAGCAGGCTTTTAATTAATGGTACTTTAATCAGATGGCTTTCTTGCGGTACGAGGCTGTTTCTTCATGTGGTTTTGTTTTAAGGAATTGTTAACTAACTGCGCTGCGGACTCTGCCAATTCGTTCGACATTCACAATGTACCCATCCGTACCATAGGCGGAACGGATGTTGTGCGAAATACAATTTTTAATAGAACTGACAAAGAAAAGCGGCTGGATACAAATGAGCCTATCTTTTTCGTAAACGGTCTTAATAACTTTTAAAAAACTACAACTCCCACAGAATTTAAGATCTGCTGGCATGTTCGATCGTTTGTATTTGTTAAGCGAATGTTACGTACTAACTAATCCTGCTTTCTTCGTCTACTCGAAAAGATTGTCAAATGTAGATTTAAAAACAGGGAGAATAGCCGGCTTCTTACGTTGCAGTTGAATTTTTTGGTGACTGAACCGGTACGCCATTGTACCACTTTGATAACGCTATGCGTTTCGCTATCCGGTAGAACAGATACGTCAGCAAGGGGGCTGCCAGCACATCGACGGTATAGTGTATATGTTGTATCAACAGCAAAAGGCCAACCGCAAATGAACCGGCCAAAGCAAACAACTTGTCACCTCGCCGGCGCAGGCATAAAAACATCAGAAAAATTGTGGAGGTATGCCCCGAGTAGAACAGGTCTTTGGTGATGAACGTCCGGCCGTAGAACGCGTTGCTGAGCGGATCGATAAGCGGAATTAGGCCCTCCGGCGGATTCAGTGGAACCAGACTGATGCTTACCATGCGCGACAGGCTGACTACGACGTAACTGTAAACGAAGGTCATGAAAATGACCGGGCTGTGCCGGGCCCGAATCAACAGCAGAAAACCCGTTGACCAGATAATCAGGAAGATTGGCAGGGACATGTCCCGGGCGGGCAGTTGACTAAGTACCCAATCGTTCAGGACGGGGCCGGTATGCTGCTCAATGGACTGAAAAAAGAAAGGAAAGGCAATCAGTAAAAGCACCAAAGCGACGATGCCTATGACCAGTTTTTTGCGGAAAGCCGCCGATTGCCGGGCTACCCGCCAGGCTATATCCTCTTTTTCACCAGGATGTAGAATCCCCATTTTGTACCTAAAAAAGACCGTAAAGGTACTAATTTGTTTTAGGGAGACAAACTGGAATCAGGACACCATCAGCAGCCGCCAGACCCCCGATAGCAACAACAGCAGTAAGCCGGCCGGGGTTAAAACTTTCCAGCAGAGGAACATCATCTGATCGACCCGAACCCGTGGGAATGTCCAGCGGACCCACATCTGGAGCAAAACCGCAAAAAGTGCTTTCGATAGCAGCCAGAAAACGCCCGTTACGTAGCCCCAGACGGTTCCGGGTTCGCCACTGGTCCAGTCGGCCAGGCGGATAGGACCCAGATTGGGCAGGGGCGTGTTCCAGCTGCCGAGGAACAGGATGGCCCCCAGAAACGATACCAACAGCATCATACCGTATTCGGAGAGGTACAGCAGAGCGAAGCGCATGCCGGAATACTCGGTATGATAGCCGGCCACGATTTCTGATTCGCCTTCGGGGAGGTCGAACGGAGCGCGGTTAGACTCGGCCAGTGTGCAGATGAAAAAGATGACGTATGCTACCAGCAGGAACGGATTGCGTAGAATGTTCCAGCTAAAAATGCCACCCCATTCGGTTACCTCGATACCAAGCGCCTGAATGCCAAACAGGTAGTTAGGCTCGTAGGTGTAGATACCCTGCTGAAAGCTGATTTCCTGTAGGTTGAGCGTCTGGCAGATCATGACGGCGCATAAAATGGTCAGCCCGAGCGGAATCTCGTAGGAGATGATCTGGGCAACCGATCGCATCGCCCCGAACAGCGAATACTTGTTGTTTGACCCCCAGCCGGCCATCAGAATGCCAACTACGTCGAACGAAACGACCGCCATCAGGTAGAAAACGCCCACTGCAGCGCCGGAACCCTGCAAATCGGGTGATAAGGGCAACACGGCAAAGCCCGCAAACACGGAGGCAAAAATGACAGCAGGAGCCAGCAAAAACAGGCGTCGGTCGGCGGCTGTCGGAACGATGTCCTCTTTCTGAAGCAGCTTCAGCAGGTCGGCAAATAACTGGAGCAAACCGTATTTACCTACTTCCATCGGTCCCAGACGGTCCTGTATAAACGCCGATACTTTGCGCTCGAGGTATACCCCCACGACCACAAAGCCGGGAACCATTGCCAGGAAAATGAGCAGAGGAATCATGCGGTCTACCGATGGTCGGTTTACGGTTTTCAGGATACGGTACTCAATTTTCGGGAGAAGGCGGGTGCCAGCCACCGAAAACCGAATACCGTATATCCTGTTAGAATTCGGCGGATTTCGGAGCCCGCGGGAACGGAATAACGTCGCGGATGTTACCCATGCCGGTCACGAACTGAACCAGCCGTTCGAAGCCAAGACCAAACCCGGCGTGAGGGGCTGAGCCGAACCGGCGCGTATCAAGGTACCACCAGAGGGCTTCAGGCTCAATACCTACTTCGTTCATCCGGGCAACGAGTTTGTCGAAGTCGTCTTCCCGCTGGGAGCCGCCGATGATTTCGCCGATTCCCGGGAACAGTACGTCCATCGCCCGGACGGTCGGGCCGAAAACCTCGCCCCGGCTGTTGGTTGCGGGAGCGTTGTCCTGCTTCATGTAGAACGCCTTGATCGCGCGGGGGTAGTTGGTCAGAATCACCGGTTTTTTGAAATGGCGCTCTACCAGATACCGTTCATGCTCCGATTGAAGGTCGATGCCCCACGTCACTTCGTACTGAAACTGCCCTTTTTTGGCCGGTTTTGAGTTGATCAGGATGTCGACGGCTTCGGTATAGGTCAGTCGTTCAAACTGGTTATCAACCACAAACCGTAGTTTTTCGATCAGGCTCAGTTCGCTCTGTTCTTCTTTCTTTTTAGTCTTCTCCTCCTCTTTCAGTCGGTTGTCCAGGAAGGCCAGGTCGTCGGCGCAGTGGTCGAGGGCGTAGCGAATAACGCTCCTGACAAAATCCTCGGCCAGGTTCATGTTGTCTTCCAGTTCATGGAAAGCCATTTCCGGCTCGATCATCCAGAACTCGGCGAGGTGGCGGGTGGTATTGGAGTTCTCCGCCCGGAACGTCGGCCCAAAAGTGTAAATTTTGCCTAATGCCAGCGCCCCCAGTTCGCCTTCCAACTGACCCGATACGGTCAGGTTGGTTTCGCGCCCGAAGAAATCCTCACTATAGTCGACTTTACCATCGTCGGTACGGGGTGGGTTCAGGGGGTCGAGGGTCGTCACGCGGAACATTTCCCCGGCACCTTCTGCATCGGAGGCCGTGATGATGGGGGTGTTGAGGTAATAAAACCCGTTGTCGTTAAAATACTTGTGAACGGCAAAAGCCAGCGCATGCCGAACGCGCAGTATTGCACTGAACGTGTTGGTGCGAGGGCGCAGGTGAGCGATCTCCCGCAGAAACTCCAGGGAGTGGCGCTTGGGCTGCAGCGGATATTTATCCGGGTCAGCGGGGCCATAGACCGTTACGTCATTGATCTTGACCTCTACATTCTGGCCGGAGCCGATGGATTCGACGAGCTGACCCGTTATGGCCACACAGGCACCGGTCGTGATCTGTCTGAGCAGATCGTCCGGCAACTGGCCGGCTTCGGCAACAGCCTGAATGGTATTGATGGTAGAGCCGTCGTTGATGGCGATAAAAACGGCGTTTTTGCTTTCGCGCTTGGTGCGGACCCAGCCTTTGACGGTCACGTCTGTGCCTGGGGTAGCTTGAAGAAGTTGCTGTATCGGTAAATAACTCATGCCAACTGGCTACCGGATGGTTTTGGTGGGGCAAAGGTACAAAAGTGCTTGGAATCGTCGAGATAGTTGCGAAATGTGCCGGGTATTTGTTTAACCCTTCCTTCGACAAAACAGCCCTTTTCGACGTATATACATAAATTGCATCATAGGGTGGCAAACCCCACTGTTTGTCTAATCCCAGCTTCCTGAAACTTAAACACGTCGGGTTACCAGGTCAGGTCCCTTGACCAGTTTTCGCGGTTCAGCGCGTTGGTTAGGTACTTAAATTCTGCCGGGCGCATCTCCAGCCGTATTTTGAGTGGAAATGATATCTCCCAATCCCACCAGGCTGGCTCAGGTTGTAAGTAGTAATCCAGTTCGAGCCGAATAGTATCGTCGTGTTCGGGATTCCTGACGCGCCGGACCAGCCGAATGGGATCGGTAAAATGCAACGGCTCCTCCGAGTTGGAAGTTAGCCACTGCTGAAGCTGAAGAATGTCTTTCTGAGGCAACTGAGTGCTGAAACGAAGGCGTGGATGTGGCTGATGAACGTCATGCAATGGCTGACGCTGCGGCCAAACCGTTGCGTTTAGCCAGACCGTTTCACCCTCGAACGTAAGTCCGAACGATAATGTACAATTTTCACCTTGAAATCGCATAGCTCCGCGCGCACTCCAACAGCCGCTTAGTATTTATACTTAGTAAGTAGTTGAATCATCAAAATAAACCATCTTTTACAAATACTGTTTTGTTCAAAGGGTGTTTCACTATCCTTCAACAAGTCATTAGATTTGCAATCTTTTTAGGATATGGTCCATTTATGGGCTACAAATTAAGCGAATTTCATGCAACGAACACTCTACATCGTTCGTCACGCCAAGGCGGAAGACCGGGCTAGCTTTCAGCGGGATCATGACCGTGAGTTAATACCCGAGGGAATAATTGCGGCTGCCCGCATCGGACGGTATTTAAAAGAGCGCTCGGTTCGGGCCGATTGTATCGTTAGCAGCACAGCCCCCCGCGCCCGCGATACGGCACGGGTCGTTGCCGAGCAGATTGGTTACGACGTTGACCAGATTCGTCAGGACCCGGATCTTTTCGATGGTGGCCCAAAGGCGTATCTGGCCGCGGTGAATGCCCTGCCCGATACGTGCACGACGGCCTTTATCGTGGGGCACAATCCCGACGTGTCGTATTTTGCGGAGTTCCTGACGCATCAGAACGTGGGGTCCATGAGCAAAGGTGCCGTAGTGGCGGTGCGCTTCGAGGATCTGAACTGGGCGGAAGTCTCGGGGCGAACGGGCCACATTGATTTTCAGATGGCTCCCAAACAATTAAGTAACGAGTAGTATGAACCGTAACCGACGTATATTCATCATTGTCTTCATCGTCTTTACGACCATCGTAGCGCTGTTTGCCATCGACATGGCCCGCCGGACAACCGCCCCCTGGAACCGGCGTAAACAGGTCGAACGAGCGCTGCCGGGCGAGGGCCCGGTCACCGAAGTCGACGGAACTCAGGTGGATACGCTCGCGGCTGATACGATCTCTGTTCCCTGATCCATATGCTTACTTTATCCGCCATTCACCACATTGCCATTATTTGTTCGGATTATGCCGTTTCGAAGCGGTTCTATACTGAGGTTCTTGGCCTAACGGTTTTGCAGGAGGTGTACCGGGCTGAACGGCAATCCTATAAACTGGATCTGGCTGTTAACGATCGTTATCAGATAGAGCTGTTCTCTTTTCCTGATCCACCGAAACGCCCGTCGCGGCCCGAAGCCGTCGGACTACGTCATCTGGCCTTCGCCGTTGCAGACCTGGATGCCGCTGTAGCGCATTTGACCGGTCATGCCGTCATTACGGAGCCGATCCGGGTTGATGTGCATACGGGTCGGCGCTTCACCTTCTTCGCCGATCCCGACGGCCTGCCCCTCGAACTATATGAGCAGTAGACAAACGTACCTGGCAGCGTAAATTACGGGCAGCGGGCAGAATCTGGCACGGGGTTTGTTTTACCTGCAACGAACCCTACTAAGAACAACAGCATGACGACCCTCCTGGGCATTGGCTCACGCGTCCACCACGCCGACTTTGGCGATGGGGTGGTGATCAACGTAAAATCAACCGGCTACGTCGTTACGTTCATTCAGCACGGCGTAAAAGTTCTCAAATTCGATTCGCCCCTCAATGTGCTCGATCTGATTGAGCACGACAGCGATCAGGTCAGCCTGTTCGATGTAGAGCAAACCTTGTCGCGGGTGTTGCAGCGGTGGGTTGATCAGACAGAGGTGGTGCCGCTGGGCGACAAGTGGAAAGGCGGTAAGCTGATCCTGAAACCGGGCCGAACTGACCTGGCCGCGAAAGAAATACCCATCGATACGTTCTTTCACAAGATCGTAATGGTACGAGACCGGCTCCGGGTACTCGAACAACGGGTCAATGCCAGCCCGCTCGACGATGAAGAGAAGATAAATATCCAGCAATACATCACCCGCATTTACGGAAGCCTGACTTCCTTCAACCTGCTTTTCAAGCATACCGAGCATCAGTTCGTCGGCGAAAAATCAATGGCCGACGCGTAGTACCGATACCATGTGGTTTTGGGTTAGTAAAGTGGATTAATAGTCCCCGCCGTCGGCTGATGGCGGGGACTTTTTTTGACAGCAGGGCATGGGGCCACAAAAGGTATACTCAGCCATTAGCCCTATACCCTTTACTCACTGCCCGCGGGTGAAACTCACGCAGCGTTTGCTTCAGATAGTCGCGGTCGAGGTGGGTGTAGATTTCGGTAGTCGTGATCGACTCATGACCCAGCATCTGCTGAACGGCCCGCAGGTCGGCACCGCCCTCGATCAGGTGCGTCGCGAACGAGTGCCGGAACGTATGCGGACTGATGTTCTTCTGAATACCGGCTTCGTCGGCAACCCGCTTAATGGTCGTGAACACCGAAATACGTGACAATCCCCCTCCGCGCAGGTTCAGAAACACCAGATCCTCGGCCCCTTTCTGAATGTCGAGCTGGCTACGTACATGATCGACGTAAATCCGGGTGTAATGCATGGCGTCCTGTCCAATCGGGACCAGTCGGACTTTATTGCCTTTGCCCAGAATCCGGATGAATCCCGCGTCGAAATAGCAGTTGGTCAGCCGCAGGTCGAGAAGTTCGGATACACGCAGCCCGGAACTATACAGCACTTCGAGCATGGCCCGGTCGCGGGTGCCGCCGGGTGTCGACAGGTCGATAACGGCCAGCATGGCTTCAATTTCCGGAAAACTCAACGTATCGGGGAGTTTGCGGCCCAATTTGGGTGCTTCCAGGAGCTTGGTCGGATCGTGGTCAATAAGGCCTTCGAGCAGGAGGTATTTGAAAAATGATTTTAGTCCCGACAGCATCCGGGCCTGGCTGTGAGCCGATAGCCCGAGTTCGCCCAGATAGGCCAGGAAATTCATCAACTGCTTTTCCGATACCTGCATGGGCGATAGGGCAGGATCAGTCAGCAGGATGTATTCGTGGAGTTTTTCAGCATCGTGCAGGTACGCTTCAACCGAGTTTTCGGACAGCGACCGTTCGAGCGTAAGGTAGTTCTTAAAGGCGTTTATATAACTTTGCCACACAGTCGGTTTTCGGTAAATGGGTTTCGAAATACGATTTACGGGGCTGTTCAATCACCGAAAACAGGAAACGACGGACCCAACATGAAAAAGATTCTGATCATCAACGGCCCCAATCTTAATTTACTGGGGAAACGCGAACCGGCGATTTACGGCAGCCAATCGTTTCTGGATTATCTCAAAACGATCGAAAGTCAGTTTCCCGACGTGCAACTACGCTATTTTCAGTCAAACCACGAGGGCGAACTGCTGGATAAAATTCACGAACTGGGCTTCGACATCGACGGCATCGTCATCAACGCCGGGGCGCTAACCCACACGTCAATCGCCCTGGCCGATGCTCTGGGGGCCGTGACGGCACCGGCCGTAGAGGTTCATATCTCGAATGTTCACGCCCGCGAGTCGTTCCGGCATCACAGCTACCTGTCGGCCAAGTGCAAAGGCGTTATTGTGGGCCTGGGCCTGACCGGCTACGAACTGGCTATTCGGTACCTTTTAACGCTGTAGCAACGGTATGATTACGTTCTATCCAGGACCGTCCAAAGTGTACCCGCAGGTAGCTCAGTATGCTCAGGAGGCTGTGCAGCAGGGTATTGTGAGCCTGAATCACCGGAGCGTGGGCTTTATGGACGTAGTAAAAGAAACCATCCGGCTGCTGCACGAAAAACTTGCCATTCCGGCCGACTACCACGTAGCGCTCGTGTCGTCGGCGACGGAGTGCTGGGAGATCGTCGCGCAGTCGCTGACGGCCACCACCAGCCTGCATCCCTACGGTGGGGCGTTCGGAAAGAAATGGATGGAATACGCTCACCGGATCAAACCAATGATCGAGCCGGGGCTAGCCGATACGTTATGCGTGGTGCAGAACGAAACCTCCAACGGTACGCAGGTGCGGATGGATACGCTGGCGGGCTTTCGTCGCGATTTTACGGGATTGATTGCCGTAGATGCGGTATCGTCGATGGCCGGACTTGCCTTCGACTGGACGCTGGCCGATGTCTGGTTTGCATCGGTGCAGAAATGCTTTGGACTGCCCGCCGGGCTGGCTGTGCTGGTTTACTCGCCTGATGCCCTGAAACGCGCTGAGATCATCGGCGAAAACGACCACTACAATAGTCTGCTGTTCATCCACGAGAATTTTGCCAAATTTCAGACGCCTTACACGCCCAATGGCCTGGGGATCTACCTGCTGATGCGGGTGCTGGAGCAGGTACCGCCGATTACCGAGGTAGACGCACGAATCCGCCAACAAGCAGCTGACTGGTACGCGTTTATTGAACAGGAACTTACCGATTCGCCCTGGAAACTGCTCATTCAGGACCCGGCCCTGCGCTCCGACACGGTCATTGCCGTGGCCGGAAGCGAAGCCGACATCAAAGCGGTGAAAGCGGCTGCTCAGCAGGCAGGCATCACCCTCGGCAATGGCTACGGCGACTGGAAAACCACTACGTTCCGCATTGCTAACTTCCCGGCTATTGACGAGGAAGAACGGGAACAACTGAAAACGTTTTTACGTACCTACCGAGCCTGAACAGCCAGAATAGCCGTATTTTGTTCAGTCATTGTATGCTCAGTTTCAAAGAAATAATATCCGTTACGCTGATTCTTTTTTCGGTCATCGATGTAGTCGGTTCCTTACCGGTCATCATCGATTTGCGCAAAAAAGTAGGACAGATTGAGTCTGAACAGGCCACCATCGTGTCGGGTGTGCTGATGGTGTCGTTCCTGTTTGTCGGGGAGCGAATTCTGAGTTTGTTTGGCGTGGACGTCTCATCGTTTGCCGTGGCCGGGGCGCTCATTATTTTTCTACTTGGATTAGAGATGATCCTAGGCCGCACGATTTTTAAATCGGAGGTGGAAACGGGTGGAGCCGCTCATATTGTCCCGATTGCGTTTCCGCTGATTGCCGGAGCCGGTACACTCACCACCATCATTTCGCTTCGGGCCGAGTACCAGACCATCAATATTCTGATAGGTATTCTGATTAACCTGATTCTGATTTACGCTGTACTGAAGTCATCGGCCTGGCTCGGTCGGCGCATCGGTCCCGGCGGGCTTGATGTACTACGAAAGGTATTCGGAATCATTCTGCTGGCCATTGCCATTAAGCTCCTGAAAAGCAATCTGATCGCCGATTTCTAATACTAATTCAAAATGGCTTTCACCCGAAGCCCCTAGAGGGGCTTGGGGTGAAACGTATTCCTAAAGAGAAACTGGTACAAGCAAATCCCTACGTCGGAAGGCTTTGTTTAGAGCTTCAGGAAACGGAGATTTGCACGAAGAAAACAAGATACCCTATGCAATCCCCCGATTCACTCAATCAGGTAGCCGAATTTCATCGTACGTTCCATGCGCCCGTGCTGGACACCCCTCAGATTCCGTCCGAAGCCCGGTGTCGGCTGCGTGTAGCGCTGCTGGCCGAAGAACTGGATGAGTTTAAGGAAGCTATTGAAGCCGGCGATATTGTCGCGGTGGCCGACGCACTTTGTGATCTGCAATACGTACTGTCGGGGGCGGTGCTTGAATTTGGCCTGGGCGACAAATTTAAAGCGTTGTTCGACGAAGTGCAGCGGTCAAACATGAGCAAAGCCTGCCTGACGGTTGACGAAGCCGAAGCGACCGTTGCGCATTACCGCAGCCAGGGCGTGGATTGCCACTACATCGAATCAGACGGCCGGTACCTGGTATACCGCGATGCCGATCACAAAACGCTCAAGAACATCAATTACTCACCGGCCGATCTGGAGAGTGTGTTGAACCAGCCAGTCTAATAATATTCGGATAATGTAATGTATTACCCCCAACTCCCTGGAGGGGGATATGGAAAAACAGGTTATAGTAATCTAAGTGGGAGACTAAAACGAGTGCGGCCGGGAAGAGTTGAACAAGTCGATTCTTCCCGGCCGCACTCATGTTCATTTCATTTACTCCACGACGACCCCCATCGAGCAGAATTTGTCGATCCGCTGTTCGATTCGCTCGTCGGTATCCAGGGCGTTCAGTTCCGCCAGGTTTTGCAGGATAACGTCCTTAAGATGACTGGCCATGGCACTGTGGTCGGTATGAGCGCCACCCAGCGGTTCGTCGATGATGCCATCCACCAGGTTGAAGGTTGTCATATCCTTGGCCGTCAGTTTCAGGGCTTCGGCGGCTTGTTCTTTGAAGTTCCAGCTCCGCCATAGAATAGACGAGCAGGACTCCGGTGAAATCACCGAATACCAGGTATTTTCGAGCATGAATACCCGGTCGCCGATGGCAATGCCGAGCGCCCCACCCGATGCACCCTCGCCGATAATGATGCAGATCACCGGCACTTTCAGCATGAACATCTCTTTCAGATTGCGGGCAATCGCTTCGCCCTGACCCCGCTCTTCGGCTTCCAGACCCGGGAAGGCCCCCGGCGTATCGATCAGCGTGATAATGGGTTTATTAAACTTCTCGGCCAGTTTCATCAACCGCAGGGCTTTACGATAACCCTCAGGGTTTGACATACCAAAATTACGATGTTGCCGCTGCTTGGTATTACGACCCTTCTGCTGACCGATGATCATGACCGTCTGGCCGTCCAGTTCGCAGAAACCACCGATCATGGCCGGATCGTCGCGGACGGTACGGTCGCCGTGCAGTTCAATAAACTGGTTGCACATCAACGAAATGTAATCGAGCGTGTAGGGGCGGTCTGGATGGCGAGACAGTTGAACACGCTGCCAGCGGGTCAGGTTCTGAAAAATTTCCCGACGCAGCTTTTCGATGCTTTGCTCCAGGACGGCAACCGCTTCACTAACGTCGACGTTGCTGCTCTCGGCTAGTTTCTTCGTTTCTTCTAACCTCGATTCAAGGTCGGCGATGGGCTTTTCAAAATCAAGATATGTTCTCATAAAAAGGGAGAAGGGAGGAGAGGAGGAAAGGAGAAAGGGAACGGAGCAGTTGACCCCTTTCCTCCTTTCTTCCTTTTCTCCTTCCCTCCTTGTTACAATTCATACGTTTGACCGCGACGGGGTATTTCTACCTGCGGGTAACCGGCTTCGGCGAGCGTATCTTTGAAAGCTTCCATGCTCTCGAACTCACCATGCACTAAAAATAGGCGTCTCAGGGTTTCGGGCGACTGCATCTGAACAAATTGCATCAGATCGTTCCGGTCGCCGTGCCCACTGAACACATCCGTACGTTCGATGTTGGCCATAACCGGATGTTCCTTGCCTTTGATCGTGAGCGTCGACTGACCATTGAGCAGCCGCCAGCCCAGCGTTCCTTCGGCGCAGTAGCCGATGATCAGAATCGTTGAATACGGGTTGCTGATGTTGGCCGCTACGTGGTACTCGACCCGACCGCCCTGCACCATCCCCGACGACGAGATGATGATGCACGGTTCCCCGTAGTTCGATACCGCTTTACTGGCTTTCGACGACTCAAGGAATTCAAAATTCTGAAAATCAAAAAGAGCCTCATTTTCCTCGTAGAACTCCTTGGCTTCCGTGTTCATCAGCCGGATATTCTGCATATAGATCTTTGTACTCTCGTAGGCCATAGGGCTGTCGGAGAAGACCTTAATGGGCGGAAAATTACGCTCATTATACAGCCGGTTCAGCGTGTACAGTAGGGCCTGCGTCCGGCCGACACTGAACGAAGGTATGATCAGGCGACCCGGAATATCGATACACGTCCGCTGAATGACATCGGCCAGCGCATCCATCGGCGACATTTTGTGTTCGTGGAGCCGGTTACCGTACGTACTTTCGCAGATCAGGTAATCGACCTGAGGCACCGGGGCCGGATCGACCAGCAGCGGGTAGTTGCGCCGGCCGATATCGCCCGAAAAGCACAGACTTTTACGCTCGCCATTATCGATAACGTTAATCACAATGTGCGCAGCGCCGAGCAGGTGCCCCGCCGGAATGAACGTCACGTCGATCCCATCGGCTACTTTGAACCGCCGGTTAAACGCAATCGGCACGACGTTGGTCATGGCTTCCCGCACCTGTTTTTCGAGGTACAAGTCCTTCATCATCTGCGCCTGCCGGTCCCTGACGCGCTGCTTTTTGCTGGCGTTGAGTTCGTTGATTCGCTTTTGATTCAGCGTGGCCGCATCCCGGAGCAGTACCTCCGTGAGGGCGTATGTCGGTTCGGTACAAAGAATCTGGCCTTCGTAGCCTTCCCGGTACAGGTTAGGCAGGTTACCCGAGTGGTCGACGTGGGCATGGGTCAGTAAGACGAGATTAATACTGGAAGCCTCAAAAGGGAAAAATCCAGTATGCGGTGTAATTGGGGGAGTCTGGCCATTCGATCGCTCCAGATCCGACCCACAATCGATCAGGATGCGATAATCATCTACCTCCAGCAGGAACATACTGCCTGTTACCTGCCGGGCGGCCCCCAGAAATGATAATTTCATGCGTACAGCTTACAATTCTGCGTTGGTTCGAAGTGTCGTATTGGTTTTATTAACACAAGTTTGGTGGCATGAATTCTGTAAGTTTGCAATATTACGCATTTACGACCGATTGACGGTCATCTACCTGCAAATCTGCGTTATCGTCCCCGTCGCGAATCTCGTCTGCAACCCCTTCTCCGGCACCATCCTCCATAGTTGTTTTCCTATTGTTTTCCTGACTTTCCCGCTTGAAATGCTGCACAACGCTATCCACCGCGGCCTGATCGAGTGACTCCATGTAGTCGCGGGTTGTCCGCGGATCAGAGTGGCCCAGCGTCATCTGAATGGTAATTAAATCAACGTGTTTGCGACGCAGCAGATCCGCAAAAGAATGCCGCATGACGTGGGGCGTTATTTTTTTGCCCAGTCCGATGGCCGTACCCAGGGTTTTGATCTGGTGGTAGAGCCGGCTGGTAGCCCGGGCGATTTCTTTGATCTGCTGCTGGGGATTGAGCTTATCAATATTGACCAGCAGATACGGAAACAGGACGTCTCCCGGTTTTTTAAGCGTCCCGTCGGGGCGGTTCAGATACGGCTGAAGGAGACTAATCGCTTCGTCTGGTAGCAGAACGTTACGCTCTTTCTGGGCTTTACCCGACAGGTATTTGATGCGATGTTCCCCGTCCTCGACGACGTAGTTGGACCGCCTGAGTTGAACCAGATCCGCCAGGCGAATGCCCTGCATGTAGTACATCAACAGCGCCATCGGCCGGGCATGTTCGCGGGGCGTCACCACCCGCGCCGGTTTTTTGGACGGACTGCGTTCTGCCGTGGCCAGCTTATCGATATCATCTTCCCGAAGTCGACTGACGATCTTGCGTTTCACGCTAATGGTAACGCCTTTGAAGGGGTATTTGGTGTGCGCAATCAATTCGTCGTCCATGGCTTCGCGTACGACCTTACGCAGACACGTCAGGTTATTGGAAACCGTATTGACAGCATATCTGGATTCCAGCCAGGCACGATACTCCAGTACCAGCGCTTTGGTCAGACCGCTGACGGGAAGCTTTGTTCGTTTGGTACTGGTTAGGAATTCGGTCAGGATGGCCAGCGCCCGTTCGTACAGCCCACAGGTCCGGTGTTTCTGCAAACTGTTGCCCGCTAGTTTCCGGCGCTGATCGATGTGAGCCGCGTAATACTCCAGCAGTAAATCTGGCTTACCGCCGTGTTTGAGCTGACTGATCACGTGGTCACTGGTGAAATCGCCCGACTTCTCTAGCTCACCGATGATTTTTTCAGCTCGTTTGAACGTATCCCGAATGCGCTGGTTGTAAGCTCCCTGATCCGGATGCGAACCCCGTACCCAGTTGGCTTTCTGATCGTCTCCGTTTGGGTTAAACTGCTTGGCGGTTACCCAGATCGACAGCCCGAAGTAGCGAGGCTTGCGGTCACGGGTAACCCGGAGCCGGATCTTGTGCAGACCCGCTTCGTTGGCATCGGGTTCAAGAACGACTTTCAGCGTGGTGGAGCCCATTAGGAATATTATTTGCTGAGCATTTGAAATTGAGGTATCCTGGCTTTGATTTATAATTGAATGAAGGGTGGGGGTAAACGCCTTCGTTTCTCAATGTTTTCTTTTAAAGTCTTAAAAAAAAACTCTTTCTTATGTGCTTTGTATTCTACAATGGTCTTGTCGTACCATTCATCAATATTATCTAACCCTGCTCCTATAAATGAACGTCCAAATGGAGGTACCGGCTGCATCTGCATGCTTTGAATAGAAGGTTTGGCATTTATGTATGCGTTGTAATACACCATTCCTACGAAAGATACATGGGTCGGACCAAAACTCAATTGGTCCTTGGACACATCAAAATGATGCCCTTTGTACCATAAATGACCTTTTAACTCAACTGGCTTTGAACTGGCATCAATTGATAATGAAATGGTACGTGATTTTTCCCGAATAGTTAATTTGTTTATCCCAAATTCAATATCCCATGCCATTGGGTCTCCGGATATCCATTCGTTATCCTCAATTATGGCAAGTAGATTATCTGCGTTATCATATAAGTTGACCGAAAGAAGTATACGGCCTTCATTGTCTAACTTTACTGATACCAGTGGGTAATCTTCTATATAAAGTCCAGTATTTTCCCCTACAAAAAAATTCTGACCCATATTTATAATTATCACCTTTTCAGGCGTGTAGAGCACCCCTTCGGCATACCCTTGTCTTATGTTATAAGGATTTTTTTTTGCCTCTCTCTGAACGGAGACGCTTAGCGCATAGGCTGAGGCAAGTCTATGATGAAAAGGACAAAGCAACATCATATCATCTGGGTTATGATGTTTCTTTTTACCAAACTCAATTATATGGTGGTAATCATAAATTGGGATACCGCAAATGCAGCACCCAAATCCAGCTTCTTGCCGAAGATGACGTTTTACTGAATCAGGAGGTTCTCTATTGGGTTCTTGATTGAGCATATGATTTAGATCGAGAAAGGTTTAAAACGTAGTGGATCTCATTTGCCTTGAAAAAAATGATAATCACCTTTTACAATCTGGTATTTTAGCGGTAGCACTGGACTAGTTAAGTCAGCTACTAACCATTATGGATACATCGGTAAACGAAGAAAAAGTTGAGCTTAGGGAGGATTGGCGAGCGGAGTTTGAGAATTTGAAAAACGTCGACTTAGATGATTTGAAATTCATATTTGCCCAGGCTGAGAAGCGACTGGATGATACTATCAAAAACTTTGATGTGACAACTTCCAAATCCATCTCGTTCATCACTCTGACTGCTACGTTATTGACTGCCTTAACGGCATATCTCTTTGTGAATTTCGACCCAAAGGGCGTATTCGATCCAAAGCTTTGTACGGTGGGAGTCTGCTGTATTTACGCAGCAGTCATTTTATTTCGCTTTATCGACATTGTCCTTCCCAAATCGTACGATCCTATGGGGAGTTTTCCACAGGATTTACTTGTCGATCACATGTTCACCGACGAGGACGCCGACGCAAAAGCCACGCTTCAAAATTTGTATTTAAATGAAATCGAAAACTACAACTGCCGAATCATAAGAAACCGAACCGTTAATGCTCAGCGGCTTAAAATTTTTAATGATTCAGCAGAAAGAATCTGTTATCTCCCCTTAGTGGGCATAGCTGTTTATTCCTTGTTGCTGTTTTTCTTATCGTCGCTTTTGCTGTCCTTGTAGCGAAATTCAGTCCGGTTGGTATTCGTACGAGGGCGCTCCTTCTCCTCTTTAATCATTACCTGACCTTTTTTGGAATTCCGTCCAGTTTGGTCGTCACGTTTTTTAGCCATAATCGTTGTTGTTATCGGTCTTTTCGTTCGTAAGGTGTACGGTCACTGCGTTGCTCCTGCCGATTGGTATCTACGCGAGGCCTGGAAGGTGCCGGCTTCGGATCACTTTGGGGCCTGGGGGCAGGTGACTGTTGAGGTTTCTGCTCTTGTGACATTCTTTTTAAAGAGGTAGTTTATTGAAATTGCTAGGACCATCGTACCATGAAAACTGTTGTTCTGTTTTGCTTAACCTTGCTGATGGGTTCGACTTTCGAAGAACCGTTTAAGGCTTCTCATAGCTCGACATCAATTCGACGC
This sequence comes from Fibrisoma limi BUZ 3, assembly GCF_000296815.2. GTDB lineage: Bacteria > Bacteroidota > Bacteroidia > Cytophagales > Spirosomataceae > Fibrisoma > Fibrisoma limi. The sequence goes on along the minus strand of NZ_CAIT01000007.1, from coordinate 101,925 downwards.
AAAAAACCTATTCTAACTAAGGAGTCGACCAGAGTCAAGAAACCCCTTTCCAGTAACGTTTATCCTAAGATTAGGGTAATTTATGATACTGGTGTTGGCAATACACTATTTGAGAAGCAAGAAAAGTGGCTGAAAAGCGCTCAATAGCTTATCCACAAATTTTCTTTTTGGCTACCCAGGTTCGTCCCTGTACGTTAACACGCATCACATCAATGGGCCCTCCAACCCACATAGGGTTTGCTTTGTTTTCTAGGCCGATAAAGCGACGTATCGCAGTGACGGGATTCTTTTTCAGCTCCGCCATGACGTTATTAAAGGGCATTTTTACGATTTCACCAAACACCCCAAGCAGTGTCACATGCTGGTCGACTTTATATTCTGACCTAATCCGAACTGGTTGATTGGGTGGGGTGGTAATCAAGAACATTAAATAGATAACAACGGGCTTCCCCTTGTCAAAGCCAAAGAAGGCGACATCGGCAATAGCGGGTTCCTGAAAACGCTCCTTGTATTTATTAATGTCCTGACGGCGAAAGGCCTCTGCACTTGCCTCTAAACGAGGTGTAAGCAATTTTATGTAATCCGCAGCCACCTTAGCCAGATCATTTTTGCCTTTACTGGCCTGCATAGCCACTTCGTGCAATAAATCATCATTAAAGCCAGCAACAGCGTAATTGATGCTGCCTTGGTGGCGAATCTTACAGAAATTATCAAACGTTACATCTCGAAACTGATTGGTTTTTTCGTTAAACACGAAGGCAAGTCGACGACTGTCTGCTCCGACAATTATTTCCTTGTCCGTTCTGTAGATTACAATGCAGGTGCTGAAGGCGCACGATGAAGAAAGCGCAATTGATAAATAGGTGAATAAGATGAAAAGCTTGCCCATATCGAGATAGCGATAACTATAAAAAATTCTAAAAACTGCCCGGCCCAGGGAGCCGGGCGTTTCTGTATCCACCGTAATACTGGCGTCCTACAGATCGCCAGTGAGATTTATACCATTGTACTCAGATCGTTGGCAATGGCCTGTTCGTCGTAGATTGTTAACTTCCCTCTTCGCATAAAGCCATAATAATCTCGACCTCGTTGTAAGGCCAGTGCTTTATCCCCACTACGTAAGGCTTGATGATAGGCTTCCCGGAGTTGATCTTCCTGACGGCTACGTTTTTGGGTCGTGGCGATGGCGTACCAGATTACCGGTCCAGCGATAGCCAGAAAGATGAGTTCTCCCATTGTAAGGTGTGGTTTTAATTAGGTGTGTTACCAGTCTTCTTTGCCGGCCGTCTGCTTCATGGCCAGTTTAAGGTTATCAATAAAGGTTTGGAACATTTCATGCGTTTGCATGTACTTTTTGTACTGACCTTCACTGATCTTCTGGCTTGGATCGAATTTTGGAATGGGGTGATCGTCCAGGTTGATCGTCGTGGCCCCCATCACTATCTGAATATGGCTGATCTCGTAGCGGTATTTGCCGTCTTTAAACCTGAATTCGATGGGAAGCCGGTAGTAAATACCATCGCCAGCGCCTGGCCCCAGCATGGCTGCGCGGAAGGCTTGTTTCGAGGCAGTTTCACCGGGCAGGAGTACCAGTCCTTTACCAGCCAACAAACCACCCGACTTATCGTCGACCTGAATAACGGCGCTGGCATTGACGAATGTCTTGAATAGGTAAGCTTTGGCCCGGGTGTAGAGCTGATCGGCCGTAGCCCCAGGGACTTCTACAACACCGATATAGGCAACGTGACCTGTAACAGAGTCAATTGGTGCCATCGGCACGTCAGCCATCGTGTATTTTCGCTTCTGAGCAAAAGCAAGGGTAGGCAATAAGAGCAGTAGCAGTAAAAATCTCTTCATTCAATGGTGTGGTTAATGACGCTATTACCGTTCAATCTTGTACTCTATCGTGTAAAACTGCCGGATCGCTGACAGCGCTAGGGGCATAGCAATCAAGTCAGCGTTGCGCGGATGGAATATTCGTGGCAGCGTTTTCATTGACAAATTCTTTTAACGAAGCCAATAGCGATTGAACATTGCGGTCGATAGCCTTGAAGTATTCAACCACTAGCTTATCGTTGTAAAGCTGGGTACCTGCTTCAATAGCGTATCCTGACACCTGGTTGTTCACGCCCGTCTTGGTGATTAAGTGGTCAATGCGAAAGTTTGACAGCGTTGCCCGGTAAGCCCCTTGGTTGCACTCTACCGTAACGACGTAGTTGCCCAGCGGGCCGGCGTAACTTCCCTTGTTCAGGAAGATTCCATTGAAATAACCCGATCCAATTACGTCCTTGGTAACAGCATCCCCCAGTTTGAATACGTCACTGGGGCTGGCTACGCGAAAGGCCGCCCACCGCCGGGTTTGGCGAAATAACTCAAGGTCACTGGCATTATTAACTGTTTCTGTGACTATATAGGTGACTTTACCATCTTTCAAGGGCAAGACACCCATGAGTTTGCCGTCGATCACTTTGACGGGCCGTAGTTTGGTAGAGCAGCTACAAAAACATACACCGAGCAAAAAAAGTAGAGTCAGTTTTTTCATGATTTTATGTGGTTAGTAATTTTAAAGTAGGTGTGTTCTAACGATGATTCCAGTCCCTGTCCACTTTCCTGATCTTGTACAGTTCGTATACTTCAGACAGCCGGATGGGAAAGTTTGGAAACTCGGTTTTATTCGGATTCCGGGAAGCGCAGGTAATTACGCCTTGCGGGATGTCATGCCCGATGATACGCTTACAGATTACGCCATCGTGGGTGACAATTATAAAATCTGTACCCCCATTATTGTATAGCTTCTGATTCCATAGGTCCGGTTCAATTCGCCGGCCGATGGCTACGTCGCCATGACTGATCGAATACTTTGTGCCGTCGTCCATCGAATCCCCCCGTACTTCAAACGCCCGGAAAAAACCCTGCTCACGCCTGGGCAGCACGATTGAATATTTGGGTAGCTCGACCAGATACTCCGGATCACGCCACCCATGAGGGTAAGAAGCATAGGCGAATTCAGGCACCAGCGTAATGGTCATCAGCACCATGCCGTTTTCCAGTTCCCGAAACTCAATACCCTTGGAATTGTAGCTAACCTCAGTTTCGTCTACCAGATCAACTGGACTAGCTTCATTTAATGTATCGGCCTTCCAGCTTAAATGATGTGGCGCTCTTTCTTTCGCACTTCCCATTTCTCCCTCTCCTGTTTCTAACCACTGAGCATTGACATCAAAGTGCTTGACAATCGTGTCAATGACATTTTTGCCCATTACCTGTTTTCCCTTGGCAATTCTTGATAAAGTAGCCGGCGCTAAACCTGTAATTCGAGCAATATCAGACTGGGATTTACCACTTGAGTCGATAAACAAAGACATTCGTATAGCAGACTCTTGATAGCTTTCCACTTCTAAATCAATGACTTCTAGCATATATCATGATATAAATTGAAAATATAATTTGTCAACTATTGACAATATCATGACATTGGTTATACATTTGTGCATGTCAAACGCATGACATCAATTGATATTGACATGACAAACGTATGACAGCCAAAGATAACAAACAAAACAGAATGAGCAAACGGTCAAAAAGCCTAATGTCACGGTTCAGAGTAGCTTATGAACGGATGAATCACTCCCAACGACAGATTGCGCAAAAAGCTTTCTGCGAAGCTCATCATGTTACGCCCGGCACTTTTCGCAACAAGATGAATGGATTTACCTCTCTGTTTGAAGCAGAAGTCGAATGGATGGAAGCGCACGATCCTTATGCTCAACCTCAAACTGCCTAAAGCTATGCTTGTACACCTTAACAACTCCGAAGTGTCGGTTCGTCAAGATTCTGGCGGACTGGTCAGTCTTACTGATCTATGGAAAGCGATGGGAAGTCCTTCTAAGAAATCGCCAAACGATTGGCAGAATCGGGAAGCGACGGAGGAACTAATCGACACGCTGTGCGGAATTTTAAATACCCCAAAAATGGGGGTTTTGAAATCAAAGCGTGGTCGGCATGATGGTGGCACCTGGGCGCATAAGAATCTTGCGCTGTCATACGCCAAATGGCTTAACCCTGAACTACACATCGCCGTCAACCAGGCCTTTCTCGAACGACTCGAAGAGGAAACGAATCCCGAACTGGCCCTAACCCGTGGCCAGGAGCGGGCCGTCAGGGGCTGGCAAAAGCAGGGTAAGGATGATCGCTGGATTGAACAGCGAATCAAGAGCGTTTCCCAGCGCAAAGCCTTTGCCTCCACCTTGGGAAAGCATGGGGTTCGACGCGAAGGATTTCGCAACTGCACCAACGCTACGTACATGCCTCTCTACGGTGGTACCAGCGAAGTGGTTCGCCACAAAAAGGGCCTGGAAAAGTCGGAAAACATCCGTGACCACATGAATGAGCTGGAACTGGCCGCCGTCAACCTCTCCGAAAAGATTGCCCAGCATACCATTGAGCATAACAACCTGTGGGGTAACGCCGAATGTGAAACGGCCTGTTTGTCAGCGGCCCGTTCCGTAGCTAAGGCTCTGAAAGAAAGCGGAGTGCGTTCGCAGTCATCGACTCAAACCATACTTTCCAAATCATGAGCAACCACGAAGCCTTTTCGCTTATCGTTCAGGAAGCTGAATTATTGAACGATCTGTTGGGTCTGACTCAAAAGCCAATGGACGAGGTAGCGCTCGATTACATCATGGGGCAATTGAGTTTCGGAGCTGACAACCCTGTCCTGTGTGCGCTTGCGGATGTATTGGAGCGTCGTTACTGGACATCTCCTGAGCTATACAGGGAATTTGTTCATCATCAGTTTCAAGCTAATGCAACTGCCTAAGTCCTATGCTGAACGTCCCATCTCACGAGGAATTTTCTCAGCTCCGACAGATCGTCGAGCGGCAGGGTAAGCAGATCGAGTTTCTGCAGTCGCTGCTAACGGGTCAGGATCAGCTCTCTCTGACCCAAACCGCCAAAGCACTAGGCGTTTCGACCCATACCGTCCGGCGGCTGACCAAACTGAACCGGCTGCAACCGACGTACCGGGGCGTAAAGCCCTTCTACAAAGCCGACGACATCCGGGCGTATCTGGCTGGTAAACACCTGGAGACCGATGAAGTCAACAACCGACTCCTAACCGCTGTAACTGCCTGATACAATGCTTGTACGCATCGACACCGTTCGAACGGGTACCCGTTCGCCCCTGACGCTCAGCTACCGCCGTGGCACGGTTACTACCCAGCCCGGCCAAGGCGCCTGGTCGACCAAACCGCTGCGTAGCTACGTGATTCTGGGAGCCTTTCGGCAGGTTGAAATCTCCGAAGGCCGTTTTAAACGACTGCTCAAACAACACCGGGCCCGCACCGGCCGCAAAGCCATCCCGATGCAGGGCTACTGCTTTCTGAGCCTGTAACCAAACCAACCCCTACCCCCATGACATTGGACCGCATTGGGCTGCTTTTTGTCAGCAGCCAGGGGCTTTCTACCCCCGAAAAAAACCGCTACCGGCAGGTGTTGACGGCCTGTATCCGATCGGCTAAGCACAGTCTGGAGCTTACCAGCTTTGGTCACCACCGGAGTCTGACCAGCGAATTTGCCCGCTTTACCATCGATCAGGTAATTCGCTGGCTGCCTACCTATATCGGCTCACCGTCCCACCCGCGACTAAAGCCCCTCTACCACATCTACGAAGTCATTGCCGCCCTGAACGATCTGGAAGCTGAATTTGACTTTATCGCTGATCCCGATGGCGACTACGAATCCATCCGGCTGACGGATACGCTGTTTCGGGAGATTGCCCGCGAATGGGCGTACAGCAAGGGGGCTCAGCCCTTCCGCATAGACGGACAGCTTCATCAGCAAATCATCTACGCGCCGACCATTGATCTGGCCCGGGCCATCTACGAACGTCGGCTGGCGATGCGGGGAAAGGAGATGATCAATGGCTAAGCTCAGCAATCAGAAACCGGCCCTGAGTCCCTACGTACTCACGGATGACCCCAGCCAGCACGCTTGGCAACTACACATGATCCTGCTGGAAGCCCACCAGGAGTATCGCGCTGGACAACCGGCTCCCCCGCAGCATACCTACATCGAATACGACGGCTATGCCGACGGTCACGATTACCTGCCCAGATGGTCGGGCCGGTACACTGGAATAGTAGCCATCTGGTTTCTGGGTGGCCTGTGTATCGGTGGCCTGATCGCCTGGATTGCTCACCTGTTTTCACCTGCAAAATCATGACACCACAAACCCCAATTCAGGAACGAATCACCGCCGAAGTCAACAACGTTGGCGCGGATTTATACCCCTACATTCCGGAGCATAACCTGGCCGATCCGCTCGAACGCCATCTGGCAGCCTTTGTCGTCATGGCCGGCACCCTAAAGCCAACACCCTATAAACTCGTTCGGCTGGCCCGCGAGTGGTCCAATCGCTTCTATGAACGGTTTATCGATCCTCAGATGATACTGCACCACGAAGATCGGGTCTGGATCACCAATCGGCTGGCTTTCTCGATGATGGAGCTAACGGGCCGTAATACCGGCCTGGTACACGATCTGGCCTTTACCTGGGCCCGGGTCCTCGCCAACGCATCGCTCGACGCACTGGTCAATCAGGGATTTTCCTGCACCGTATGAAGCCAATTCGTCAACCCTGGCTCCACCGCCCGGCGGCCCGGCGTCTACTGCTGATCGGCTGGTGGCTGGCCGCGCTATGGCTGATTGGCTTCGTGCTGGCCTTCTACGTGGAGCCGATGGGCATATTCTTCCGATACCTATGGTACTGACTTGTAACTAAAGAACCTAAGAGATTATGGACAATTCTGAAGCCTTAAATCGGTTCGTTAACGCGATTGATGAATCACTAACCGACTCCATTTATGACGCTTATGTAGCTGAATACGATGGTCAAAAGTTTGTCGCCAATAATGTCGGTTACTTGTATTCCCATGACGCATTGATGGCTTTGCAAATACAGCTGAATCAGTTTCAGAAAATCATTGATTCGATTAGGACAACCTACGATACGCATGAATACAATAACCTTGTCAATCAGGTTAATGAGTTTCGCAGAGCCCAAAAGGAAGTGGCTGAGGCTGAGCATTTAAAGCGACTGAAAAAGCAGAAGTCAGAAGCCGTTTGTAAGGTTTACCTGATGCACAATAAACGCACTGGTAACTATAAAATAGGGCGGTCCAAAAGCTTGAAATTAAGGGAAAAGACCCTGCAGGATGAGCAGCCCGAAATCGAATTGGTTTGCGCTTTCGATGGCAAAATAAAGGACGAAAAACACCTTCATAATCTTTTTGCTGACAAGCGTTTGCGCGGGGAATGGTTTGCCCTGGCTGAATCAGACGTAGCACAATTTAAGGCTTATTTCAGATGATGATCGAACGGAGTAATGTTCACTCCTTCGACGTCGCGTTAGCGTGTGAGGTTGGGGTGGAAAAGGCGATTTTACTGGGCAACATCCTATTCTGGATTCACGAAAATGAGCAGCGAAACAGTCAGGCTCATTTTCGGGACGGCCGGTATTGGACGTATGATACCGGTAAGAACCTTTCATCCAAATATCCTTACCTCACTGAAAAATCAATCTACCGTTGGCTTAAGGAGCTCTCGGTCGATGGCTGGATTGTAACCGCTCGGTACAACGATCATCAACTGGATAAAACGACCTGGTTCGCCCGCGGGGAGCGCTTAGAAAACTGGTTATCTGATCCGATCTCTCAAAATGGGAAATGCAAGTCTCAAAATGAGACTCCGATTTCTCAATCTGAGAGTTGCATCTCTCAAAATGAGACATCCATTTCTCAAATTGATCCCCCGATTTCCCAAAATGAGAAATCGACTATATATAAGGATACAGATAATAAACCAGATAATAAGCCAAATACTAAACAAAGTATTAACGGCGATTTGATGGCTGGTGAAAGGGTGGAGGTCGCTGCCGAAAACACAGTACCTGTCGGTGAAGAAAAAAAGGGAAAGCCCCCCCGAATTCCGCCCGCCCCCCCCAACATTCCCTTCGAAATCTGGTGGGATGCCTACGGCAAGAAGCGGGACCGCGATGACTGCGAAACGACCTGGGCAAAGCTGACCGACACGGAGCGAACTCAGGCCCTCGAACACACCAAGGCCTATACCGCCGTAACGCCCAAGTACTTTAGAAAAGACCCCATTCGCTACCTCAAAAAGAAATCCTGGAACGACGAAATCATTGCATACGATGAGCAACCATCAACAACTCGAAAAGGCCCAGCCGCAGCAAACGGCACTGGCTATGCAGCAGGAGCAACAAATATTGGACCGCCGAAAAACGGAAATCACCGCCCTCTTAAGCGAAAGGCATATATCCAGCCAGACCATCTCCGTCGTGATAGCCCAAATGGTGGGGACCCCGATCCGGACGGCAACCGATATACAATTGTCCTCGATGTGGAATGAGGTTATTGGCCTGCTGGATATTCGCTTTGCTACCGATGAGGAGTTTGACGAACACGTAGCCGAATTAGTCGACCTCAACGACTGGCTTCGACGTCAGTACGGCCCCAAGGGGATGACCTGTGAGGAAGTATGCAAGGCCTACAATCTGCTGGTGGAAGGGGAATTGGGTATGGAGGTGTTCGCCCGGCTGGCCCCGAAATACGTCGGCTCCGTTTTAAAGGCCTACCGTGACTACCTCAACGACAATGTTGAGTATTCGAGCGTCAACCGGCAACAACTACTACTATATCCAGCCACAGAGCCAACGGCCGACCAAATTAAAGCCCGAATGAACGCCCTGCTGATGCAGGCAACAGCCATTGCCAAAACGACCGGCGATTTTGCCGACCCGGGCAATTCGCTTTATACCTGGCTTGAGCAGTCGGGTCTGATCAACCCAACGGCTGAGGAGCAGGCAGAGTACATGAAACGGGCTGAGTCTATCGTTCGCCAGCTTCTTGCCGAAGAAAAAGCCGCCATTCCGCGCATCAATGCTACACCCGGCCAGAATGCCAAACGGGAGGAGCTAACCGAAACCCTGAAAATGGTCTTAGGCGACTCGGATTTGATACCCGCCAGCTATATCGACCGGGTTCGGGCGCAGGCTAAATACCTATACCTCAATGATTACCTCAAAACCTTACCATGATGTATCAGCTTCCCATCAATCGCCCACCCCGGCGACGCTACTGCATCGGTATCGATCCCGACAAAACCGAATCCGGCTTTGCCGTCTGGGATCGTCAGGATCGCAAATGGCTCAGACACGAAGGCCTTGAGTTCTGGGCGCTGCAAATGGCTTGTTTCGAATACCCACAGGCTGAAACCGAAGTCTTCGTCGAAGCAGGCTGGCATAATCAGGGTATGCACCGCAGCAAGAAAGACAGCTTGCCCAAAGGCTTCGAAACCTGGAAAGCCGAATCCCGCGAGGGCTATATGTGGCAGCGGGGCGCAGATACCGGCGTCAACTTCGGAGCAGGTCACGCCATCATCGCCGTACTCAGGGCCAATCACTACCTGGTCAAGGAATATACGCCTACGTCGGCCAAATGGGACGCTGAGCTGCTCCGTCAGATCACCGGCATCAAAGCCCGCACCAATCAGGACGTTCGGGACGCTATCCGGGCCGCTTACATGAATCGCTAATCAATAATCACTTATAAATCATCCCTACCCCCATGAAGTCTGAAATCAAATTCATCGAAGTCCGCCACCAGTTCACCCAGGACGAACTCAACGAGTTAGGCCCCATCATTGCCCGGCTCAATCAGGAGTTTCAGGAAAAGGAACTGGAAAAGAAATCGGCCATGTCTGCTTTCAAACACCAGCTCGACACCATCAAAGAAGCTTTTAATGAAGCCTGTAACAAGCTGAATTCCGGCTACGAGATGCGGGAAATCCGCGCCCGCATGATTAAGAATTACAAAACCTACCAGCGGGAATACTACAGCCTGGATACGTTCGAACTGGTCAAAACCGAACCGTTTAAATCCTACGATTACCAGCGTGACATTGACGATCAGGAGGAAGATATCGATGAGGAGTTTGGTAGCGTGACCGATCCGACACCGGAACCCCAGGGCACGGCTGAAACCAATCCAAACCAGTATACTCACCTGATTCGCGAACTAAACCACTGGCGTGAAAAGCTGGTCATGTTACCCCAGTCAGAAGATCCGGACGACTTGCAGATCGACCGGGGTCTGAGGATCACCGCAAAGATCGCTGAACTGGAAGCCGCCCTGAAGGCAATGGAGCCTGACCATCCACAAGACCCTGAGAAGCCTGATCAGTCACCCCAGCAGCCGGAAGCCTCCCAGTCTGACGACGAACCTGAGGACTAATGGCCAGTGAACGTGAATCAGTAGCCTACTGGCTGGGCAGGTTTCCCGGCCAGGGCTACTCCACCGGCCAGATGCTGTACATGATCGATGAGCTGGAGCACGATCCACCTCTGCCCCCCGGTCTGTCAGCCGCCGAAGTCAGCGCCCGGCTCAATGCCTTGTATCAGCTCACTGGTCGTAAACCGAAAGCAACACCAATTAGCAACCCAGTTAACCCCATCAAACGCCCCAGAACGGCAAAAGCAAGACGATAATGGCAGACACATCAATTGAATGGACCGGCAAGACGTGGAACCCAACGACCGGCTGCACTAAAATATCGCAGGGCTGTAAGTTCTGTTACGCTGAGACTATGCACCGTCGCTTGCGGGCAATGGGGCAGCCTAAGTATAGTGAACCGTTCACGACGCTACAAACACACCCCGGGGAGCTGCATTTGCCCTACAAGTGGCGAAAGCCAGAATTGATCTTTGTCAACAGCATGAGCGACCTGTTTCACAAAGACATACCGCTAACCTTCATCCAAAAGGTATTTGCGGTAATGTGCGAAGCATCCTGGCACACGTATCAGGTGCTAACTAAGAGAGCTGACCTACTGGCTGAGTATTCCCCAGCAATCAACTGGTCAGATAACGTGTGGATGGGCGTATCAGTCGAGAGTGAGGAGCATGTTTGGCGAATTGATGCCCTACGTCGAACGGGCGCCAAAGTTAAATTCCTTTCACTTGAACCGCTGATAGGTCCACTACCAAACCTGGATCTAACGGGCATTGACTGGGTAATCGTCGGCGGTGAATCCGGTCGCAAACCGCGCCCTATGCAACGTGAATGGGTAGAAGACATACAGCGTCAATGTGAAGCGGCTGGCGTTGCCTTTTTCTTCAAGCAATGGGGTGGTACTAACAAGAAAGCCGCTGGCCGGCTGCTCAATGGGCGCACCTACGACGAGATGCCCTTTACCTATCAGGCTAACAATCAGTAAAATCTTATGGAATCATACGACGAATTAATCGCTTCCAAAATAACCCGGGTTTCCGAGTCAGGCTTCGATATTAACCCCGATCAGCTTAACCAGAATCTGTTTCCGTTTCAGCGGCATATTGTTCAGAAAGCGCTGAAAGCCGGGCGGTACGCCATCTTTGCTGATTGTGGTCTGGGCAAAACCCTGATGCAGCTATGCTTTGCTGAGGAGGTCGTAAAGTTCACTAGCCGACCCGTTGTTATCCTTACACCCCTGGCCGTAGCCGCTCAGACACTCAACGAAGCACGTAAGTTTCAGGTCGAAGGCGTTGTTCGCTGGATGCCCGAAATGGCTCAAAATGCGTATTTACCCGATGTTATCTACGTAGCCCATTACGAACAGCTTGACAGTTTGCCCGTCGATGAATTCGTTGGTGTAATACTGGATGAATCGTCGATTCTGAAAAACTTCACCGGTGCCACCAAGCGGGCAATACTGGAAGCTTTCAGCGATACGCCCTATAAGCTGGCCTGCACGGCAACTCCCTCGCCCAACGACCTGAACGAAATCGGCAACCACTCCGAATTTCTGAACGTGCTGGACGCTCAGGACATGCGGGCCAAGTGGTTCGTGCGGGATGAGGGTATGAACAATTACCGGCTGCAATGTGGCCGGGCTGTCGGTACTTCCTCAATTTACCCTTTTGTCTTATCTGAAATACAAGTCCGCTTCCCGCTTTCGTCTGGCTACCAGTACGGTCAGGTCTATTTTCTTGCCATTAACCGTTCCCTTCGTCCAGCGCATAAACTGAGCGCGAATGCTGGAATTATTGGGGTTGATGTTGACCAGCTTCAGTAGCGTCGAGCCCGCAAAGGCACTCACACCAATGTTGAAGGATAAGCTCACCAAGCTATCAAATTGGTGCTGTGTTAGCGGTTTGGTTACGTGACGATTGACAGCCGCTTCAAACTTATCCAGATCGTTGTCCAGCAATCTGAGCGCTTCGGCATAGGTGATGACCTTGCCGGGTGTTACGTCAAAACCGGTATGGCCGATGCCTATTGTCCACACACCGACGACATCGCGGTAAGCCTTCAGTTTGCACCCCTCCTCATTCTTAATAAAGTCGATGCCATTAGGTGAAATCTGTAAGTTATTCATGGTACGGTGGTCCGGAATATCTTTCCGGGTTTAAGTGGAATATTTTGGGGCTGATTCAGCAAAATCAGTCGTCCATATCCGGTAGCTCAACAGTCTGGCCAGCCAGCGCGTGTGTGCAGTCGGAGAGGAACTGGATCTTGCCGTCGGTGATAAAACTGTGACAGACGGTTGGACCATGCTCATTACCACTCTGAACCCGAATGCTGGGTTGAACCGTAGGATTGTCCAGGGTTCCGACTAACGTCCAGACCGGAGCCTGATTGTCCGGTTTTACATTAACACCATGGCCACACTGACAGCCGGGGCAGAAAAAAATATGGGAGAACGTTTTGCCATTGATGATCTCCATTAGCTTAGCCATATTATGTGCAGTTTATGTGCGGTTTACACACGCTTTGGCGCAAACCGCATACGTTTTTATGAATTCATGGGCGCATTTATGGCGATTACAGCAACGTTGCGGCTCCAATCAACACCGTCACGCCACCCACTACGGCCAGGCCATCCCTGGCTTTACGGAGCAGCTTACCCGCCCAGGTCTTTCCCTTTAGCCGGTCGCGTTCATCCGTCACGGGCTTCAGAGCCGCTTCAGCCGCTTCCGCTCGTCCGGTCTGCCGGTTAACCTGATCCGTCAGGGTGACAATCGTTCGATTCTGCCGACTGATCGTATCATTAGCAGATTTCAAACCTTTCTCCAGTCCGGTAATGGCCGTCAGCCCCGACTGCTTCAAGCCCTCGTTCAGGACGCGCTGCTGCTGGTACTGGTTATACCAGTAGGCCGGATCACGTGACAGATGCGCCGGCATCGATAGGGCTTGCCCCTTGGCGCACTCTACCAGTAGCAGGCCCGCTATGGCCAGCATCAGGTTGATCAGGATTAGGCAATTGCGTTCCCGTCTCATTGCGCCAGTTTTTTGAAATCATCGATAGCTTTCTGAGTCGACGCATCGACAGTGACCCGTTTCGCCGTATCTGGCTGAATAGGTACGCGGGGAGCAGGAGCCGAGAGCTGCTGTTTGTTAAGCTGGTAGATCAGACCCGTGGCCAGTACGGCTGCAATCGAAGTGATGATCAGGCCTGCTGCATAGCGTCGGAGCAAACTCATGCGTTCTTCCCGGGAGAGCTCACCTGACCCCAGATACTGAAAACCCAGCAGGGCGGTAACGGTAATCGATATACTCAGCGAGTTGAGCCCCCAGTCAGTGTGCAGGGGCAGGCGCCAGACCAGCAGAAAAGTCAGACAGAAGCTGGCCGCAATGGCGGCTACGCTGATGCGGACCCGGGCCGGTACATCTGCCGACAGCCGGGCCAGGAACACCAGGACGGCGTTGGTAGCCGCAAACAGAAACAGAAGCGTTAAGACTTTCATAGTGTTACGATGGATTGATTGGTGGTTTAAAAAAGCTACGCAGGGTAGTGGTAATCAGGCTCAGGGAGTCCTGTAAGGTGAGGTCTTCAAACTGCTGGAGCTTTTTGCCCAGCACGCGCCGGAGTTTCTTCGATACCCAGATCGAGGAGACGGGCAAACCCAGCGCGATCCACCAGGCCGACCGAAGGGGTAATTCGGTCCACCAGATGAAGAAGCCCGTCAGGCTGGCTCCTACGATCAAGCCCCAGTAGAACTGACGCAGGGCGGCAACGGGGCTGATGTATTTGCCCTGGCAGAGCATCGCCATCGCGCTGAGAAACAAACAAAAGAAAATCAGCACGTCGGCAGGAACAGCGCTGGTGAGATTGGTTTCGTTCATGAGTACGGTGAGTTGGAAAAGGAATCTAACTTCCTTATCCAGTGTGTTTATTGGTTGTTGACGAATCGAAACGGTAGACCGGTTTGATTACTGAACCGGAAGCCCGAGAACGGCGGCTGCCCCTCTGAGAAGGTACTCAGCAGGAGCAACGACCCCCGGTTAACCCGGCCCCGGTGACCGTCCAGCACCGTCTGATCGAGTGGGGCAGTGGTATGAACGAGCGCGTTGCGGAACCAATAGTCTACCGCGTTGACACCCGTTGTGATGCGCCCACCCAGGATAATCCGGTCGATTGTCCAGCCATTTCCTACGCTCGTCGACTGGCCCTCTTTGACGCCGTTGATGTACAGCGCAATCTGGTTTTGCAGCGCGTTGTAGCGCACGCTGACGGTCTGGTAGCTCGTGCCCACTACGGCCGTTGATGTGACCAAGGCGGTCGTGCCACCCGAGCCGTTATCCATACTGATTTGAAGTCGGTAGTCGGACAGTACATCCACCCTAAAATTCGCGTTGCTGGTGGTCGAAAACGAGGCTACGACGGTACTGGCTGCGGCCCCGGACTCGCGCCGAAGATCGAACGTCAAACAGAAACTCTTGTACCCGTAATCGAGCTGAAGAGGCTGCACGGCCGCGCTACTGGTAATGCGTGTGCCGGTGCCGGCCGGCAGAAACGATGGTACATCTCCGGGTGCTCCCTCGAAATAAGACTTCGGGGTCTGATCAGCCAGGTGCGTATGCGTAGGAAAGGCGTAGTGGATACCATCTCCGGCGTTGATGCTGGCTGGGTATTGGCCGGCTCCGTTGTCGAGCATGCCTCCATGATCGAGCACTAGGGTTCCCGAAATGTCGCTGATCTGGCGGCTGTGGTTTTGCAGGTAATTATAGTCGGTCGCGTTGAAGGTGTTGCGTCCCTGCGAGGTCACCAGGACCGGTATTGCGCCGTAGGCTCGCACGATCGATGCAATCTTGGCGTAATTGGTCATGAATTGCAGGTAACCAGTGGGCCGGTTTGACACTTCACTCCACTCATTGCCCAGCGTGAGCGCTACCAACACGTAATCGGGTCGATCGCGTACCAGGTAGCTTTCCAGATTTTGCAGAATCGTCGTGGTGGTTCCCCCATCGGTGGCGCGGTTGATGAACGTATGGGTGGCACTCCACCGCTGACCGAGTTGCTGCGCCCAACCATTGCGGTCGAGGGGCGCGGTTGCGCTGCTGCCGGTTCCAACCGACGCTCCAGCACCGTTCGCGCTTGACGAACCTACCACCAGCACCCGCTTTTTCGTCTGGCTGTTGCGCAGGTAGTTCACCTGGTAATCGAGCAGCCGCCACTCCGTCCCGTTCGAGTAGAAACTAACCTGCTTCCAGTCCGTCGGCAACGTGTAGGTGTTGTTGGCGATGGTAAAGCTACTGGTGCCGGTATTGCCGACCGTCAGGGTGAGCAAGCCTTCCGGCCCCTGCACGCCCGATGCCGAGGCAATCGTAATCAGCCCCGTGACATCACTGGCGTAACGGTTAATGAAATACTGTTTACCCGACACGCCCGAAGCCGTAGGCAGCGTGAGCGTCGTGCTCGTTGCACCGGTGTTGACCTCCAGTACCTGATCACTGGTAAGGGCAGTATAATTGCCCGTGACGGCCGTTCGGGTGAGGGTAGCTGAGCCACCACCCGTGGCATAGTTCGGGATGTTGAGTGTATTGCCCGTCAGCGTAGCGGCTCCCGATGTGCCGGTCGTGGTGAGCGTAATCATATTCTGTTTGCCATCCAGCGCCGTTTGCAGACCGGTTACGTCACCGATCAAATGCGTATGCGTAGTCGGTGTCCGGGCGTCAGTCAGTCGGGTATCGCTACCCAGCACCACCTCACCCGCTGCGGCATTACCCGATGCCGGAACGTTCTTCGTCGAGGCCGTTCCGAGCGCATCGACTTTCGACTCGTCGGCCGTCGTAAACGAAGCCGTCGTATTATCCAGTACCGACTGATTGCTGTGGCTGTGCCGTTTCGTTACCGCATCCGAGAGGTTCGCGTTCGACTGATCGTAGGTATCCAGCAGCGTTTTGTTGCTGTGGGTATGCCGGGCCGAGGTGTTCGCTGATACGTCGGTGTTGGCGCTGACGGTAGCTTGGAAATCCGTGATTGTACTGGCCGTCTGGGTGTGCGCGGTCGGGGTTCGGCTGTCGGTCAACCGGGTATCGTTGCCCTTGACCACCTCACCTGTGGCCGCGTTGCCGGTAGCCGCTACGTTCAGCGCTGCTGCTGTTCCAATTGAGGGCCGTCCTGACAGGTCCGTATAGGCACCAGAGGTAGCAACACTCGCAAAGCTGGGTTTGCCGGTGATCTCGCTCCAGGCCGGTACGTAACTGCTGGGTTTATAGCCCGAAAGCTGCCATTTGAACGCCCGTACGCTGAGCGAGTCAGCTAACCCCGTTACCTCACTTTGCGCGTGGCTATGAGCCGATGGGCTGAACGTCGATGGTTTGCCCGATACGCCTGACCACGGAGCGGTTTCGGCCTGATCAACGACGTTATCACTATCGCTATCGTACGTGGCCTTGAACATATCGCCCCCGCCACCACCGCCAGCATACTGCGGAATGTTGAGCACCCCGCCCGAATAGGTGGCCGGGCCTGAACTGCCCGTCGTAGTCAGTGTCAGGTTGAAGTTGCTTAGCCCGGCCAGCTTCGTCTTTTCAGCCGTTGTGTAGTCCTCGGTAGATAACCCCTTACCTGAAACGACGCTGACTTTTCCCGACAGCGCATTGTCTACCTCTGTTTTCGTGTACGCATTTGTAATGCCATACCCTGAAAGCGTCGTCGCGGTAGTCGCCTTGCCAGAAAGCAACGTGTTGACCTGACTCTGGGTATACGCATCACCGATACCATAGCCTGAAAGCGTTGTAGCCGTATTGGCTTTGACCGATAGCAGCGAATTGATCTGCGTTTGGGTGTAGGCGTTGGTGATATTGTACCCTGAAAGCGTGGTCGGCCGGTCGGTCAGGGCCGTAAACGAACTGATGCCCGAGGAAACACCACCGCCCGAACCCAGTACCGATACGGTGACGGTGGTACCGCCCGACAGGGTTATGGTGGTGGACTGATTTTGGGGTATGCCCGCAAAGGCAAAGCTGGTCGTGAGCGGACCGACCAGGCCAATTACGCCATCAAATTTAATTACCTGATACGATGTCGTGGGTAGCAGCGCTACGTTCGGATACGTAATCGTAACATCGTTATCCGTTCGGTTCAGCGTTGGCTGAGCGGGAGCGGGTAAGGCTAGTTTCCCTTCGCCGTAATACAGCACGGTCGTTACCACCGTTGCCGACAGCGACGCGGGCAGCGTCATCTTGTAGGTCGCCGTTGGATAACCCCGGTACACCTTAACCCAGAAGGGCGTCGGCTGGATGGTTACCTGGGCAGAGGCCGTCAGCGAAATAAGCAGAGCTATGATGCTAAGGAATTGTTTCATGTTAATTGCCTGGGTTGTTAGCGCCGAAATACATCATCGTGAATTGATCGGGACTCTGTGGTGTACCAGAAAAGCCTTCGAGCTGAAACTCCTGCACGACACCGGACCAGTCACCACCTGAGAGGTTAATGGTGGCCGTATGCCACTGGCCGTCGTTGATTACACTGAACAGGCGGGTGCTGCCACCCCCGCGCCAGCCACGTGGCCAGCGGTTAGCTTCCTGCAGGGGTTTCTGTGGATCTAAAGGGCCTTCTTTTTCGCCGTTGCGAATCCAGGACAATCGAAGCTGTGAACTAGGTCCTGAGTATTTGTAGCGGATATAGACCGTATTGAAATCCGATGTTTTGTAGCCGATGGCCGGCGAAAACAACTTGCTGACGGCGGCATTGGTCTGATCCGATTGCAAACCTCTGGCCGTGGTGATCTTCCACCCATCGCTCGGAAATGGTTCGCGTTCATCCTCGCACTGCTTGTACCACCAGCCATTACGGCCCTTCGCGGTGTTAAACGTCCAGTCGGGTTTTGTCTCACGCGGCAGGCTGGCCGCAAAGTTGCGGACCACATCGTAGTTGTTGCCGGCCACCAGGTAGTACGTATGCTTCTGTGAGCCGTTTTTGTCTAGGTGTAGTGATCTGACGTCAGCCGTATAGACAATCGGGTCGCTAAACTCGTTTTTGCCGCCGTCGGAGGGCCTGAGATACGCCGACTGCGTAGCGCGGTAAAAGCCTGGAGCCACCAGTCCGCCCCATTGACCGGGTTTGTATTCGACCGCCTGCCAGGGCTCTGAAATGTACATAGGCGTTTGCTCCCAGCCGACATTCAGATTCTCAATGGGGCGTAGTACCCGTACATCGTTGTTAGCGTTGAAGGGTTCTCCACCGAGCGCATACGCCACCCGGCAATCATCGCCATTCACCATGAAACACGGGTATTCCTGCTGTTGAGCGGTCGGTTCCGAGATGTTGGCGTATTCGTCCGTCCGGTTTTGGGTCCACCGAATTTTGACTTCAACGGCGTTATTGGAGGCTAGGCTCGTGATCTGCTCCAGTACTACATCAGTGGGTTGGTTGTGAAACGCCCACTGCTGGAGTATGACCTTTGTGTAAATCTTGCCATTCGCCTTGACGTGCTTAAGCATCGTACATGGATAGTCGAAGCTGTCACCTCCCTGGATGGGGTTGTGGCTCATGCCGGTCCAGCCGCCATTTTTCCATGTGTTGCCCTTGTAAGGGAAAAGCGGCTGCGGATGCCCATACAGCGACATGTACGCCCCCCGGCCCAGATCGTAGAGGTTGAGCATGTTGTCGCGCGACGAGCCAAGCGACATATGAGCCACCGCACCCCCGAACAGCTTCCAGACCTCAAAGCGAACCGTGCCGTTATCCAGCACATCCTTTTCACCAATCGCTACCTTCGGGTGACGACCATTCGTGCCAGCCGCGCCATTGCCAAATAACCGATTATCATACTCATCCCAGGGCGTGTCGGCCATTTGGGCGAATTGATCGAACTCAGCATCCGAAACCGGTGTAGTTGGGTTTCCTCCACCGTTATTGCCGCCGTTGCTGCCAGACGGAATTTTGGCAATAATCAGATTGGCAATCTGCTGATGCCCTTCGTCATTGAAATGCCGCTGTACCCCTGGGTCTGTATACTGGTACGCGTAATAGGGCGAAAAGCGGTTGCCATTCACAAGGGTTTCGCGTATTGACGCTTCCGAAGCGAAGGGATAACTTCGTGCGTTGGCCCAGCTTTGGAGCATGGCGTGGCCTTCATCGTGACCCAACCAAACACCGTCCGATACGACAATTTTACAGTTGTCGGTCTTAGGAATGGCCGCGATGGCTTGATCAAACGTCTGGTTAAACGCTGTTTGGTTGTAGCCGGGTGGTATGTTTTCACCGACGCGAACGGCGATAAAATCAACCTTTTGAGACCCAAATTTTTCGGTAACCTCCGCCGTAATGCCGGCATAGTTGATGCTGGAAGGATTGGCGTACTGCTGCTCCAGAATTGATCCGTAGCCTGAAGCGCGGTAGTCGAACGACGGTGAGCCGTTAGCTCTGAGATGGGCAGCAATGCGAGCCGGAGCGTCCTTATCCGGACCGCTAGCCGCCATGCCATTGTTCTGGTACCAGTTGATCGCTGTTGACGCTCCGTGACTAAAGAAGCTATTCCCCAAAAAATAGCCACGTTGATAATTATACGTCAGCGTCGGCGGTGGGTCGCTGCCGGATGATCGGGTAAACAATAACTGCCGCGTTGCCTGCACCGGACCAAACACGTAGCTATGCGTTGCGCCATCGCTGACGCGTCGCCAGGTAATCCGGATCGCCACTTGTGGCATATTGAACAAGCTCCATTCCTGGGTGTACTCGCCCTGGCCGGTAAGCGTTCCGGCTGGGTAATAGTCACCCGCGTTCAGCGCTTGCCCCTGATTGGATTGGATGCCGGTCAGTGTACCGGACAGCGGCTCGAATTTAAGTTGTAGCGTTTGACCGGGCGCGGGCGCTCCTTCAATACTGAGCTGCTTATTGGCTACGTTGTAGGTGAATTGCGCCGAAAGCAGTCCGTTCGTGCCGGTTGGTGGCTGCGGCTTAACCAGGGGAGGTACGGTACCGGCCGGTATGACGATCCCGTTATCCTCGACGATGAGGTTGAAACCGCCAGCGGATGCGTCGCGCTCAAACTGCTTTTTGCCGGTCGGTACCGTGTAGGTGTTCTGCGGTACGCTGGCCAGCAGATAGTACTGAATTTGTCCGGTCGCCGGATCGCGACGGGCTAGGCGTTGTGGGGCTTTTTTCTGAGCAAAGCCGGGTAAGGCCATAAGAAGCCCTACCCAGATTAAAAGCAATCGTTTCATAGTTTGTTACGGTGGTTATTAAGTAATCTCGGTACTTAAGTGCTAGGCTGCGAACGAATCATCTTCGACCGTCAGGATGGTATCGATTGGGTAGATGGTCTGCCAGGCTTTGTCGATCGTATCCGCCGTGAAACTGATGGACGCCAGCGTTTGCGAGGTGCCCTTACGCCGAACGATGGCCCGGTACGCCGTGGTTGAGCTGCCATTCGTCTGCTGATGGCCGTAGTAGGTTTCGCCCAACCGTCGAGATGTTGAACAATCTTCCCAGAAGCCCCCGGGCTGTTGTCCGTTTTGCCAGCCGGGTGATTGCGACAGGTCGCGGTCGGTGGCCACCGATACTTCAGCTTCAACGCTACCGGTTCGGGTCACGCGAATCAAGAGCGTCTTAGAGGCACCTGCACCGGTTTGCGGGTCTATGTTCGTTCCGTCATATTCGTATCGAGCTTCAATCTTGGTGATTTCGTTGCCAACTGTGCTCGTATCGTTGATGGTTACTTCCAGCGTCGCCGTTTTGCCGCCCTGCACGACCGTGATCGTTACCTTTCGCGTATCGCCCAAGGTTGAGTTGGTCGAGACTGACAAGACCCCCGTTTGCGCATTGATCGTTACACCTGGCGATGAAGAGACCGACCAGGTAGCGGCTCCGGTACCGTTTGAGGTAAACTGCGTTTCGCTGACGCCTTCGTCGACGGTTGTGATGCCGGTAATCTTCAGCTCCTGGCCGGCGTTACCGACTTCGACAATGTTGCTGGAGTTTTGCCCCGCGTTCAGCGTCACCAGTAGTGTATGATTCACACTCGTTTCCGACTTCTTACGCGCTACGTCGTTCCAGTTGCCCGGCGAAACGCCGATGCCGCCCAGGAACTTTGGCTTATACAGCAACAGCCGGTTGAACGTCTGTCCGTTGAGCGTGTAGGTGCCTTTTTCGTACGTCTGATAGACGCCCGAGGGGGCCGTCTGGCCGGATTGCGGCTGCAAGAGCCCTTCGTAGTCGCTGTCATCGTTGACCAGCAGATACGACGAAAAGGCCAGGTTGCCCGGATCGGAGTCCCACAGATACCCGTGTTTGATGATCGCACTCGTCGGGCCGGGCTGCGAAGGCAATTCAGGTACGGTAACTTCCAGTGAAATGCTCTGCGTGTCGTCGTAGCGCTGGACGTACAACTGATACGTCAGTCCACGCGTCAACTGCTTGTCAAACGTGTAAAACTGCCGGTCTTCCTGATAGGCCTGCGTGCCCTGCACAAGTCCCGAATCGTAGCCGTGGCCCGACAGCCGGAATTGAGCGGGGTAGTTGGTTTCGACGTTGGCTGTTACCCGTGCATTGGCCCGTATATCCTCCTGACTGTAGGTCAGATTGCGCAAAAAATACGTCGGTGTCGGCACGTCGCACCCCGTACCGGCTTCGTCGTAGCCCTCTTCGTCATCAACAAAGCCCTGTAGGTCCGGGTAGATGACTTTGCCGACGTTGAGCGAGAAGCCCTTCGGTACGCGTACCTTTCGCTGAATCGGATCGCCGTTCGCATCAAGCTCAACGTTGCCGTTGCGGTCCAGTTTGGAGACTAATACCCAATATCCCGTTGCCATGACTAGAAGTGTGAACCTGGATAATTACCCTCCTCGTAATCCGAAATCTGCTTGTAGCTCAGATGAGCCACCAGGCCCGAGGCCGGGTAGTTAGGGTTGGTGATGGTCAGGTGGCCGGCTGCATCGATGCCGAAGCCCGGAGCACCCAGCGAGCCCACGTTGAACTGAGAAAGCACAACCGGCGTGCTCACCGATCCCGGATTATTGAGAAAGCCGGGAAAGCCACTGGCATGGATATACAGTACCGCCCGGTATTCGTAGTTGGGGGCCGAGATGTTGACGTACACCTGGTAGCTGCCCGCAGGCATAATGACGGTGTAGTTGGTGGGGCTGTAGTCGAGCCGGATGTTCTTTTCAATCCCCAGACCGACAACCGAGCCGTTATTTTTGGTGATGGTCGACTTGCAGCGCAGAAACGCCCCGCCCTGAATGTTATCGCCGAAGGTGTGGAGCGAACCGGTATAGTAGATGTAATTGCCCGCGCACAGTAGCATGGGCTGGCTGTTTTCGACGGTGATGTGGCCGTAGGCATCGCAGGCGTAGCCGGCGTTTTCGATCACCACGTAATCAGCCGATCCATTCCAGACCTGAAAGCACAAGGGGAAATTGTAGGGGCGGCAACCCGGGCCGATCTTAATGACCCGGCCACCGGCCTTCGAGTTGATCGTATTGGAGCCGATCAGGCCAGAGCCGTGAAAGCTGTCATTGCCGCTACTGACCTTATACTCGACGGCAACCAGGCAGTTGCCCGTGAAATCTGACCGATCAATCTGGCAGTATTCGGTAAAGCTATTCGCAGCCTGGTTATGAAACAGCACGCCCGTCGCTGACGAGTCAAACCGACAGGCTACGATCTTCTGACCACACTGCCCCGACAGTTCAACGGCCACCGTACCCGCGTTGCCTACGAAATCAATGCCTTGAAGGGTATTTTCCGTCAGGTAGCCTGATCCGCCGACGATGCGCAGACAGGCGGAGCCCGTCGATAGATTCCGAAAGGCGAAAGTCACCCTGCCCCGGCCGCGCATCTCCAGCCCCCGAAAGGATTCTGCCTTGACGAGCGTTGATCCGATGACGTATCGGCCCTCGTCGATCTGAATGCCTGCCTTGATGGCCTCCGCGTGGTTGATGGCAGCTTGAATAGCCGGCGCATCGTCGGCGGTATCGTTCGGCCTGGCACCAAACCAGGCCGGATTCAGCCAGGTGTCGTATCGACGCTTGTATCGTTTTGCACCGGCCGTCACCAGCACGGTGCCGGTATTATCGGGCGTGGTGGTATCGTTAGGATCGAGCACGAACACACCGGTCTTTCCCTCATCTGTGATGGCGATGGTTTGGGGTAACAGGTTCGTTAACGTTGGATTGAGCCCCCGAACCTGAGAAACTGACAGGGGCACGAGCGAGGGAATCAGCAGATCAACGCCGGTTTTGGGGCGTACGAATAACAGCCCCTCATCCGAGCGGCCCAACTCAAAAGCGCCACTGAGTGAGGGGCGACGCGGGTTTTTGGTGATCTGAGCGAAGCTGACGACCGTAAGCAGTGTCAGCAGGACGGTTAACACTCGTTTCATAGGGGGTCTTTGCGTTTTATTGATAAGAAACCGCCTTCATAGTCGTCGGCGATGGGATTGCCTTCCTCGTCGGTTGGGTAGTCAATGCGCCACTGTGAGGTACCCTGAAACGACAGGCGCATAAGCTGCTCAGGGTTGTAATACTTGTTCTGGAAGGCTACTACGCGAATTCCAGATTCAGCAACCTGCAGGTTGTGATCCTGCCATATGCCGACCATCGCGGACGTAATCGAAAAATCTTGATCATTTTGGGGGTCGTCGGGAACCTCAGCGCATTTGATGAATTCGACTTTATAGGCCACAGCCGAGAAGCCGTCCGGGTCAATGAGGGGGCCGAGCCGGGAAGCCAGTTTGCGCAGGCTGGTCTCGCTCATATCAGTGACGATCCGGTCAGCCGCCTGCTCATTTGTCAGCGACTGAAAGTCGTAGATGTCGCGGCCGTCGGGCAGGGCATTCTTTTTGTAGACCAGCCAGCCCGTTGGATTGGTCGCCTGAATCAGATCAAACAGGGCCATGGCGCCGGCGATCTCTTTGGCACTCCAGGTCAGCAGCCCGTCTTTAATTCGAAGCTGATTGCCGGCGCCATCATCCATGCCGAGCGCCCCGTCGCCTAATTCGCCGATCCCTAACAGCCGGCCACCCGGTCGTTGAAAAAACAACCCTCGTGGGGTGTTACCGTCTCCAGCGAAGTAAATATTACCCGTTGCTCCGAAGAGAATCGATAGTGTAGCGTTTGGGTCTACTCCCAGTGCATCGTTGATACCGCCACCAGGCGAATTATTTAGCGGAAGGGGATCTCCATTGATGAGGATCTCGCCGTCTTTGCTCACGGTAAGCGTCACGGTCTTCACCGTTCCCCCTTCCAGTATGTAATCCCAGGCAACGCCAAAATTGCCCGAATCGGCCTGAAAGCGAATTGAACCAGAGTCTACGGTAACCTCACCTTTTAGTTCAGGGCCGTTCTGACGAGCTGATTCCAGCGTAACGGCCGTTAGCGCTTCAGCAATGAGCGTTTGCACATCCGCAAGCCCCAGCCCGGCCGCATTATCGGCGTCGGAATCGTTGCCAGCCGGATCGACAGTTACAATCCGGTCGTCCTCGGTAAACTTGAAGCTGGCCGCCTGCACGTCGATTCCTGGCAAATCCAGATTCCGACAGTACAGCCAGTAGGTGACGTTTGCCCGAAGTTCACCTCCATCTTCCGGATCGGTGGTAAACGTATACGGCCAGGCAAACCAGTCCGAGAAAATACCATCCCGTTCGAGTTGGTATTCCCAGCCTTCGCCGGTCGCGGTCAGGGTGGGTCGGGCTACTCTATTGGCCATCGTCAATCAGATTTAGATCGTTAATTTTTCGACCAATCGCCCGCACGTTGCCGATTACCTTACCGTTCACGCTCAGTTCCACACCCAGTTGATAGCGACTACGATCGCTTTCGTCGAGCGGCACCAGCGAGCCGGGCAGGGTCGAAACGCCCAGTTCGAATTTGAGCGTCGGTAGTATTGGACTCAGCAGCTTTTTGATTTGCTTGGTGATTTCATCAAGCTTGGATTGGGTTGTCGCAGGTTCGCCCGTCAGCGGGTCTACTTCGAGCGACACGGGTCCCGATGGCGTATCCCAGTGTTTACCAATAAGCTGCACCCCGCCTTCGCCAATTACTTCTACGGCGGTAATCGTGTGCTTGTGAAACAGCATCTCCTGCTTCCACTTGACGATCTGGAATGATAGCGGCCCATCGGGGCCCGTGATGTCGGGAAACTGGGGTACTGACAAAGGACCCAAAAGCAGATCACCGACGAGTTGACCATCCCAAGTTTGTTTCGCCCGGATGGAGGCTCCGAAGCGATCGGAAACGGCGTAGCTTAGCATCGAACCACCCCGTTCGAGGTGCTGCACATCGTTTGGGTTGAGCCACTTCGACGCGGGCGTCTGACCGTCAGGTTTATAAAGCGTACCCAGATGCCCGGTCGCATCGGCCGCGTCGGGCACGTCGCCTATCGTAATCGTCAGATCGGCTTCGGGCGTTGTGACAAGCTGCTTATTGTCCTGCGTACGGGTTTCGTAACGGCCCGTCGGCGCCCCTGCATCGGAGACTTTTCGTTCAACACGAATGTCAGCATAGTCCAGCCAGGGCGTTGGCGTCGAGGTTTGTCCGTCGAGCGATTCGGCAATACAGAGACAAATGCGGATGTTACGGATGAAGGGATTGGTGTTAAACTCCAGTTCGAAGTCGCCCCAGCCGATTTTGGGTTTCAACCAGCCAGGTTTTCCCTCTGCCACACCCGGCACAGTGTCAACGTGGGGGAAAGTGTGGCAACGCATATCTTTTTTCTTGGGCTGAATATCCCAGGACTTATCATCTACTTTCAGCCACGCCCATTTGCCGTCATTGGGTGGGTGAGGGTTGTTTTCCACCTGCCCCTGCACGATCAGCATAGCGCCCCGGCAGTTGTTGACCTGCATTTTGCCTTTGATGACGTAGCCCGCCTGTCCCTTCACAAACTGAGGCAGCCGAATCTGCTGATAGATAAACTCCTTGCCCCTATCGGCTTCGTCGGAGGCAATGCCGTAAATACGCACCCGGTAGGGATCACCTTCCAGACCAGAACCCAGATAAATGGCCGAGCGGTCGGTGCCGGTGGAGCTGAGTCGGTTGCGTTGCCAGATGGTCGGAAAACCCCCGGCCGAGGCTGAAAACTTACCGTTGGGCAGCAGGTTAATGGTGCGGCCAAAATCCTGCTTGACGGTGTATTTTTTTAGGGGTGGCTCATAGGCAACCTTCGCCGTAGCAAGCGGCCGGAGCGTGCCCGGCAGCGTTACTGTTTGTTTGAGAATCCTGTATTCTACCAGCGGATTCTCAAGCTCCGTAGCATCGGCGTACCGGCGCATGCAGAGGGCGCTGGGATCACCGCTCCAGGGGTTCCAGCCACCCACCACCTCACTCGATCGCACGATAAACCACATGCCATTCCACTGCGTGAGCCTGGCCCCTCTGGCTTCCAGAATAGCCTTCAGTACGTCCGTACAGCTTAGCGGCTGGTTTTTGTCGTCGGTGAAGTGTTCACCTTTGATGCGCGTCCGCTTCAGGGGATCGTAGGCTGGGTTGGGTAGCCCGTTCAGCAGTTGCCCCGACGCCATATCATACAGCTCGTAGAGGTTATCGGCCGTTACGATCGGTAAATCGTAGCCCGTTTGCAGCAGCGCATCGGCCAGCAGATCCAGCAGGTCGCGCATACCCGTAATGGGTCTACCCGTCAGGTCTACAAAGGGGCGACTCTTCAACAGCGCCAAACCACAGATAGCCGATACCCGAACCCGGTACGGCTTGACGGTATAGGGTTCAGCGGCATCGTCCGACAGCAGCCAGCCGGTAAACTCGGTAACCAGTAGCGGATTCGAGCGCGTACCAACGTTTTTGGTAATGACAACCTGGTAGGTGTCATCGGTCTCAACGTAGAGGTCTTTAAAGTCCCAAAACTCCTCACAGAACAGGCTGATAGACACCTTCTGGGCAAGAATGGGGGTCCATCTCGAATCGGAACTATCGACCGTCTCCCGAACAACAGTAGACTCTTTAGACGCCCGGATTTCAACCGGATCGCCGGTGTACCCCCGCTTTTTAAACTCAATGACTATATCAACCGGCAACACCCCCATGTGCTTGGGGGGGCGGGTCATAAACTTGACAATAAACCGGGTATTATATATCTCTGACACAGCGGGTTACGGCGGCTAGTTCCGCTACCCTAAAGTTAGAGTCACCCACAGGGTCAATATCTAAACACGTGTTGAGATAAGGATTAAAAAACGACTGTGTAAGATTAGTTTTGCCACTCCCTCAAAACGTCTGTGTGGCTGCTGGTTTGCTTCCTACTTTTGTCACTGCAAAAAATAACCTCCGAAAGGCTTGCTTTAGTCCTAGAAAGATGCGTACTTAGTGTTGCTCAGATTAACCATTGTTTCATCTCTAACACGAAGTCGCATACCTTAAGCAGTAGAACATACAACGATATTGGCCGGCAAAGGGTGAAAGTCCCTAGTTCTTCTCATTGCTTCGTGCAATGGTGGTCTGAGCAGTGACCGGCCTCTTTTTTCATTCTATAACTTTTTGTGTCATGCTCAGACCAAACGAACAAAACAACCCCCAGTCCCCTGATCAGCACGATCAACCCCACGACCACATTCTGCACCTTCTCAAGAATGCCGACGAACGCGTTAAGAAGGTAATCCACGAATTTTACCGACTGAATAGTGGTGCGGATTACATCGAGATTCTGAACTCGATTCTATACGAATATCTTGTGCATGAGTTTAGAAAGATGAACAAACGAAGCGCGCACGATGCGGTATTTCATGTGATGGAGGTTATCAATTTGGTAGCCAGGCTTGAGTATGAGTACAAGCGGTATCAGCATATCAAAGATTTAGCCACCGTATAAATCACAAAAGGGGTAGCCTATGGTTGCCCCTTTTTTTAATTTTTATGGAAGACAACGTAATTGCCAAATTGGTAAGTGATTACCTCAACGGTAAAACTAACAGGGCCATTCAAGAGGAGTACAATATTTCCCCTGGAACAATGTATCACTATTTGAACAAGCAAGGGGTACATTATAAGGGGCAACCACGCAAATACAGTGTTGATGAATCTTATTTTGATGAAATCGACTGCGAAAGCAAGGCTTATTTTCTAGGACTATTATTTGCAGATGGGTGTAATGACACTCTTAACTTTTCATTTAAAATATCTCTTCAGCAAAGAGATGGAAGGATTCTTGACCAATTTAAGCAAGCCCTAAAATTTACAGGTCCCATACTTAGTCGTGAACCACAGACAAATAAAACACCTATTCAAGGGAGATGTGTTAATGGTGGCACGCAGCATCTGTTGAGAATATACAGTTCTAAGCTTTCTAAAAGACTATCCGAGTTGGGTTGCGTTAGGCGCAAGTCATTTGTAATTACATATCCTGAATGGCTTCCTGATTCGCTTGTCTGCCATTTTTTAAGGGGCTATACGGATGGTGATGGTTGCCTACATTTAAATAGAAAACAATGCAAATTCTACTTAATTGGATCAGGGGCTTTTATACAATCGGTCGGCCTAATACTATCAAGAAAGTGCAATGTGAATGTCAAAATAATTAACCACCATTCCCAAGAAAGAATAAAGGTTTTATCGGTTAGTGGACGCAATCAAGTAAGGCGTATTGTATCTTTTTTGTACAAAGATGCATCGGTATACATTGATCGGAAGAAACATATCGCTGATGCGATTTTGGAGCCAACTGTCATTAACAAAAAAAGAGGGAGCGAACGAAAAGGTACCAAACTTAGCGACCTTGATATACCCAAGATCGTACAGCTCTTAGGGAATGGATATTCGACGAGAAAAGTTGCAGAGAAGTTTGGGGTTGCAAACGGAACAATCCGAGCAATAAAAGACAGAAAAACATGGACTCATATTACTGAAATCCATCCATTGCCTTAACCTTCTTATTCTCGTTATATCTCCACAGCGTCGTATAAAAGCTATCTCGGTCAGCGTACCTACGTTTCATAAAAAATGTCTCGTAGGTACGCTCGGTTTCTTCATAGGCAGCCGCTTTATTACCCAGTGCAGCAAGGTGTTGTTCGTAGCAGGCAACAAACCCCTCGACCGTTAACAGATCGAGGGCGTACCGAATCATCGTTGAGAAATTTGTAGCAACGGGCGAGGAAGTCATAGTACGGTGAGTTTTACGCTTTGGTTCGGCGCTGCTTGCGGTCGGCGCGTTCATACCAGGTTAATAGGGTATCACCCTGTATTTCTTGTGCGGGTAAATAGTCGGGGAATACCAGTTCAGTAGCTGGCCGAATCTGGTTAGACTGGGAGTTTACGGCGTCGATTTTTAGATTATTGATGATGCGTTTACTAATTAAGTCCGCGCCAATATCGACTGGCGATACAAATTCTGGGCGATTTACAGCACCCGAGTATTCGCCCATTAAAGCCAAAGTAGGGCCAGCAATTAAACCTCCCTTCGCGAAGGGTTTAGCCGCCAATCCTTTCACTAGCCCACCACCAACAATAAGGCCAGCACCGGCAATCTTTTGGCCGATACCTTGTGTTAATGTTATACCGAACGTAACGGGCGCGGCTGCGAGTAGGGCGGCACTCGAAAAGAGTAGTGCCGTACCGAGTTGAATTAAATACCCACCCACTAAGTCCAATACCGACTTTAGGGCAATTTTTAATGGATTTTGACCCCTACCGATTGATTCACCAATTCCTGTTAGAATATTCGCCCCCGCTTCCGCAAGTAGAATGCGCGCACCTTTGGTAATTTCTGCCGTATCTTGGGCTCCCTTCTGGATTGCTTCCTGAGTTTTTTTGTAGAACTCACTAATACCAGCAACCCGATTTTGCAGCGCATCAAACATGCGCGTCTGGCGTCCTGCCAAATCAATTACTTCATTAAACAGGACGTTTTCCCCTCTTGGTTTTAAGCGAAAATTATCTTCATTGCTGGCCCGAATTTCCTCCTGGGTTTGTTTTCGGATAGCGGATAAATCAATTCCTGGTCCGATATTTTGTAAGGGATTATTGACCCGCTTTTTGTCATCTTCAACCAGCTTTTGAAAGACAGCAACTTGACGCTTGAGTTCATCCGATGCCGAATCCCCTGCCTCCTTTAATTGTCTTGTAAGCCGTTGAAGAATACGCTCATTTGTTGACAGCGCACTTTCGGCCAATGAGCGAACTGGGTTGGTCGACAGTTTGGTCGAATCCGTAGCGGACTTGACTTTTGCCGCCAGTTGAGTGTATTCATCCCGCAGCGACTGAGGGACTTTCTTGCCCGATACTTCCAGGCTGTTGATTTCGTCCTTGAGTTCCTTTAGGCGTTTTTTGGCCTGCTGAAACTCGCTGTCGTTGCCCAGGCTGAGGTTCTTGAAATCAATCTTGGGGCCGCTGGTGGTGGGTGTCGTCGCGGTGGGTTTAGCACCGGTAGCACTCGGATTGTTGGTCGCTACGGGTGAGGCAGCCGCCTTCTTGGTGTTTTCCAGGGCAACCTTCAGACCGTTGATGCGGCCGGTGATGCTGTCGACCTGACCGCGGACGGTTTTTGATAACGAGTCCGCTCCGATGAAGCTCAGAAAGTCGGCAAACAGATTACCGACGATGCGCTGACCGCTGGTGAACGAGTTGATAACGGCGTTCCACAGCGAGGCTCCAATGTTCTGGAACCCTTCGGCGAATTTGCGCCAGTCACCCGTCAAAAGGCCGGTGAGCACCTTCAAGGTTCCCTGCAGAACGCCCGCCGTGAACTTCAGCAGGTTCGCTACGCCTTCGAAGGCGAATTTACCGATGCTGATAAACTGCGAGCCGAACGTAGCCCAGAGGGCTTTGCCAAAATCGACGGCCAGTTTGATGGTGTCGCTGATGGTGGCCATGGCCGTATCGACCAGATCCGAAACGGCTGACCAGATGCCCGAATCAACGAGTACCTTTTTGATGGAATCCCAGTTGGCGATAATCAGTACGGCTGCACCGGCTACAGCCGCCACCGTCAGTCCGATCGGACCCGATGCGGCCAGAAAGCCCGTTTTCAACAGCGGTAGTATCCGCATCACCGAGCCGATGCCGAGCAGCAGGGGACCAGTCGCGGCCGTCAGGCCGGCAACTGTGAGTGTAGCCTGCTGAATACCCGTCGGCAACTGACCAAAGCGGGTAGCGACTCCGGTCAGCCCGTTACCCAGACCATCAATCAGCCCCGTCAGGTTGAAGGCGTTGTCGGCCGCTTTACCAATCTCAAAGCCGGCGATCTTGACGCTGTCGCCGAAGTTCTCCATGGCATTCTTAGGCCCGCCCGATACGCGTTCGACCTTCGAGAGCTCATCGACCAGCAGGTTGATGAAATCCCGGGGTCCTTTGCCGACCGCCTGGAGTTTACCCGAAATCTGCTCGGAGTCGACGGTGCCGAAAATATTCTGAATCGCTTTGGCAATGACCGGGCTGGCATTGACGATCGGTTTGAGGTCTTCCGCCAGTACTTTGGATTTGCCGGCCAGCTGAGTAAACTGGGTAATGACCGAGCCGAACTCAACTTTACCTTTTCCACCCAGGGCAATGGCATTACCCACCTCCCGCACGTCCCGCTGCGCTTCGCGGCCGGCAAAACCCAGCGCTTCCAGTTGCAGTACGCCCTGCGAGACTTCCTGCAGACCCAGACCCGGCAGCTTCGAGAGTTCGCGCAACTCGGCAAACTCCTTGTTGGCATTCTGAACCGATCCCGTTGTGATGCGAAGGCCCCGGACTAAGCCGTCGATGTCGGCGTAATCCTTGAAGGCCGTAGCACCAACCAGGGCCAGGCCGGCCGTCAGAATCGATAAATTACGACCGACTGAAGACAGTCTATTACCGGATTCAACAATCCGGTCCATGCGCGAGGGCGTGGCCGCAAACGCGCCGTTAACCTGGTTGATCTGGCTTTCAAGCTTGCGGTATTCGGCCGAGAGTTCAGCCGGAACGGGCTTGCCTGCCACCAACAGCTCCTGCATTTTGGCGCGGGTCTCCGATAGCCGCTGGTTAAGCTGCTGAAAGCCGGATAGGGTAGGGGCCGGATTGAAAGCCCGGTTAACGGCCTCCACGTTCCCCCTGAGCAGGGCATACTTCCGGCTCAGTTCGTCGGGCACCTGACCGCCCGTGGCCAGTATGTCTTTAATCTGCCGACCCGTAGCCGACAGTGTGCGCGTTAAATCCGAAAACGCTCCCTTGGGCGCATCAGCCGTGCGTTTTAAGCCATCAAACTGCTGTTTGAAGGTATTGACAAACTGACTCGTTACCGTCGTCGCCTGCTTAAAGGAAGCGACATAATCGGTAACGATCATGCCTAATCGGAGGTTAACAGCGCCCTGACTCACGGGGTAATGGGTGTTACGGGTGGTACGGTGGTGGCCGCTATGATGCGGGCCTTGATGTCAGCGAGTTCCTCGTCGGAATAATCCAGCTGCGGTTCCTTCTCACGTTTTCGCCGGGGTTTCTTCTCCCCGGGTAGCGCCAGCACGTCGGTGCCGTCAATGGCCGGTGTGCCTTCCTTACGGTAGACGTTCGCCAGCAGCGCGTAGATTTCGCGGAAGTACAGGCCACCCGCCCGGCTGCGTCGCTGGTAACCTGCCCGCATGCGTTCGAAGTCCGCGGGCGTGGTTTCCCAGAATTCAGCCGGGTTCAGGCCCAGCTCACAGCCTACTTCGAGGAGGGTTTCCCACCGCTGGGCAAGGCGTTGGAGGTGGCGTCTGGCAGAAGATTGACTTTGGGCGTTTCGCCGATCGGCACGATGCCGAGTCTTTTTTCGACCAGACTGCTTACGTTTGGGATGCGATCGAAGGCGGTTTTGGATACGACCAGCATAGTAGCCAGGTCATCGTCCGACATGTCGTCCATCCAGTTAAGGGCCGTAGCGACGTCAAAGCCGTCGGGTAGCTGATTCTGTTCGTGGCGAACCATCAGACCCGCCCAGAGCGTCAGGGCCATGATTTCAACGTTGGTCGTGATGCCGACGCCGTGCTGTTCGACGAGCTTGGCGGCCAGCATGCCGAATTTGAGGGTGTATTGCTTGCCGTTAATGGTAACGGTCAACTCCCCTTTTGTTTGTTCAAGCGGTTTCATGAGGTAAGTACGGTTACGGTGGAAATAGCGGTAAGACGCTGCTAACAGGTACCAGCGTCTTACCAGATAAAGCGGATTACGTCGGGTTGGTAACCGTTGATTCGGTCTCCGTAGCACTCGGGTTGAATTTCACGCTCGCGGTCCGAAAGCCTTTCTGGGGGTTCTTGGCCTGGTAGTTTGAAAACCAGCCACTCACGGTGTAGATGGGATCACCCACGAACTTGCCGCCGTACTGGATGGTCAGAATGGCGACGTCCTTTACCCATTTCTTAATCTCATCGGCCGTCACCTGTCCGGCCTGCTGACCGGTCGGAAACCGGCGGCTGATTAATTCAATCTGAAGCGACTGGGGTTTTACGTCACCCGCTGGAGCCTGCGAGATGCCCTCCCGACAAGCGAGTTCTTCGGCTTCCGCGCCGGGAACATCCTCGTCGAAGTTGGTCATGCAGCCCATCAGTACAGGCGTTGAGCCGCCCGGCTTGGTTACCCAGATCAGTTCATCTTTACCGAACACGGCGGTTTGCGTTCTTGCCTGTGCCATTGTTTGTACGGTGGTTTTATTGCCTTTCGGCGGTTATGAAAAAATCAATGCGCTTATAGTAGGCCTGCAATTCGATGTCTTCGTCGTCAGGCCCTTCGATACCCGCTTCAATCGACAGACTCCAGCCGTCCACCACCCCGCTGAAATTGTCCAGTACCAGGCGGATCACGGTCAGTAGCTGCTCAATCTCGGCGTAGCGTTTGGCCAGCAGCGATAGCTCCAGGGTGCCGTAATACACACCACCCCCGTTTCGGCAGGCCAGCGGCTGCAGGTTATCGGTCGAGTACATCAGCGCGGGTAGATCCTCCGCCTGGGCGAACTTGATGGCCTTCATGCGGTCACCGATCAGAGCCGCCACCGCGGGTGTATTAATCAACAGAGTGCGGATAACGGAGCCAATCATTGCTTGAGCAGTTTAGTGACGACGCTTTGAGCCTCTTCCCCAAACAGGAAGCGGACAATGGCGATCGTCTTGTCGTAGGTCCGCTGAATGAAGTCGTTGGCAGCCATACGAACCGTGCCCCGCGTAATAAAATGAGCCCGCCAGCCGACCTTACCCCGGCGCTTATCCACACCGATCAGCACCCGGGCCGCTTCGCCATCGACGCCGGCCACCAGCTTTATGCGTAAGTCGCGCCGGGTTGCCCCGCCCCGACGGTAGTCGTTGGCATTGACGTTATCCCGACGGCGCAGGCTGATGCGTTCATTGCCGGCTCCGACCGGTGCTTCCAGGCGCATGGCGGGTAGCATCGGCTGCACGGCCTGACGTAGCACCTTGCCCGCTACCTGATCGTCGAACGCCCGGCCAGCCTGATTCAGCTGGCGGTTCAGGTTCGTTAATTGTCGGGTATCGAGCAGCGGTTCCATTAATCTTTGCGTTTGGCGGTAATGAGCGTCCACTGGCGCCGACCTTCGCCTTCAGTGACGAAGGTGACGTTATAGACTACCCCGTCGATTTTCATCTGGTCAGTGGCCCGCACATCGTCCCGGTAGCGGATGGCAAACGTCTCTACACCGACCTCGGTAGGCCGATTCAGCAGCTCCTTTTCATCGCCCCGACTGGAAAGGCGGGCCGCCGGAACCGAAGCGTACGGATCGTTATCCAGCGCATTGAGGTAGTCCCCGCCGTTGTCTTTCAGCGTTTGCTGATGGTAGAAATGGGCCGTCCGGTCCAGATCACCGGACTGTAATTTTTTCTTCATCATCTGAAACCCATTAGGACCGAATTAAACCAAGATAGCTTAGGCATAATCTTATTTTCACAAACAAGAAACTTTACGGCATAACTATCAGTTAGAGAGGTATGAAGCTTACTGCTAAAATCAAACTTCTCCCTACCAAACGACAAGCTGAATTGCTGCTGACAACCATCAAGGAAGCGAACAGCGTTTGTAATGCGTTGTCGGATTGGGCGTGGGAAAAGAAAAAATTCAAACAGTTCGAGCTTCACCGTGAACGGTACTATCCTACCAAAGAGACCTGTCAGCTTAGTAGTCAGGTAATTATTCGGTGTATCAGCAAGGTTGCCGACAGTTATAAGCTGGACAAATCGCGTAAGCGCATTTTTCGACTTACGGGTGCTGTTGCGTATGATAGCCGTATCCTCACCTACAATACGACCAAAAAGCGAGTGTCTATCTGGGCGATAGAAGGCAGACAAAAGATTGCTTACGTTGGTGGCAAACACAATGAAGCGTTGCTTGCTTACCAGAAAGGCGAATCGGATTTGCTCTACACGAAGGGTAAATTTTTTCTGCTGGCAACGTGCGAGGTTCCTGATGACCAGACCGAAACACCAGAAGACGTACTTGGCGTCGATTTGGGTATTACCAATCTTGCTACCGATTCGGATGGACAATCGTTTAGTGGAGCTACCATTGAAGCGACGCGTCAATGGTATCAGAAACGCCGTTCGGTCTTGCAAAGTGTTGGTACAAAATCCGCTAAACGGAGACTTAAAAAACTGTCGGGCGGTCAACGAAACTTCCAGAAAAACACCAATCATGTAATCTCTAAACAGCTTGTTACAAAGGCTAAAGGCACCCATCGCGCTATTGCTCTTGAAGATTTGACGGGTATTCGCGAACGGGCAACGGTTAGAAAAGCACAGCGCACCAAGCACACCAACTGGTCGTTCGGTCAGTTGCGTCAACATATCACTTATAAAGCCATACGTTACGGCGTACCTGTACTGGTGGTTAATCCCCGCAATACCAGCCGAACCTGTAATAAGTGCGGCTATTGCAAAAAGGCTAACCGGAAAAGCCAGTCGGAGTTCGTATGTCGTTTGTGTGGTCATTCGGCTAATGCAGATGAAAATGCTGCGTTAAACATTCGGAATCTGGGTCTTATCAACAGGCCTATGGTAGCAAGTCAGCTTCATTGATTTAGTTACAAGCCACCGGACAAACCGGGAGCGGTTGATCACAGTATGGGGTAGTGATACGGGTAGAGCAGCTTCTGAGCGGCTGTCGTCCGTTCCTCGATCGTATCGGCGCGGTTATCGAAGCGGTGCTCAATCTTCAGCAGCATCGCATCCTGAATGTCTTCGGGAACCTCACCCGCTTCGTAGCCTGCCTGGTAGGTGATGGTCACCGACTTCGTTCTATCGTCAATCCAGAAGCGGAGCAAGCCCGTCGTCAACAGCTTGTAATGCGTGCGTTCTTCCAGGGTTTGCTCCTGGCCATCCCCATCGATGTAGGTGATGCTGACGATCTCGGGGTTCACGCCCGGCAGATAGCCATCTTCGAAGCCCTCCAGTTCGATGACGTAGGTACGACGAAACAGGGGCTGCCGGCAGTAACCTTCTGCCCACAGAGCCGCCGACTTGACGAGCCGAGCCAGACTTGGGTCGCTCTCGTCGACATTCACCCACTGCGAGACGGTCTCCAGTAGGATCAGGTTTGCCGGCATTGGCTCCGTAGTTTGGGCAGAATGGATCATTTTTTGGTTGGCTTGGCCGGTTTAGCGTCAGCTACCGTGTCGGCTGATTTTTCAGCCGCTGGGTTCGGATCGTTCGACTGCTCAGTGTTCGACTCCTCATCAACTGGGTTCACATCAGCAGCATCTGACTGCTCAGCAGCCGGAGCCACGTCAGCAGCATCGGTAGTCGATTCCGCATCAGCCGAATTATCGGTAGCTGTTTCGCTGCCCGTAACTTCGTCGGTTGCGGTTTCGCCAGCCGGATTCACATCAGTAGCGGTTTCACCGTCAGCGGATAGCTGGGCGGTCTGGGCGGTCGGTACCGTTCCATTCGGATCGGTGGTCGCTACCGCCATATTGTGTTTGATCAGGTCGTTGGCTACGTTTTCCGGAGCGTCTACAGCTACCTTTGGCTGGTAGCTGTAGTTAGCTCCGGATACGCTGACCTGTGGGATGATCCACATAGTAGGGGAGGGTCACTAAGGACCGGTTACGTGCTGGGATGACTTACCTTTCCCGGACTGGGTTAGGCGGCTGCGTGCTTGAGGAACTTGACGGCCCCTGAGTTGAGCAGACGACCATCCGTACGCATGAAGCCTACATAGGCCGTCTGGTTGTTTTCGGCGAAACGCTCATTCAACCGGATGATCAGCGGCTGAGCCACCGTGCGGATGATATAGCGTTTGAAGTCCCCGAACCCAACCGATTTTTTCTCGGCTCCGATGTCTTCGAGATCGTCGTTGATCTCATACTGGTAGCCCCAGATAGTCGCTGGTGCACCCTTTTGCATATCGCCCATGCTCCAGATGTACTTGCCTTCGGCATCCTTCAGCTTGCGCACAGCGGCCAGCGTCAGATCGTTCAGCGTGTACTTGGCGTTTTTGCGATAGGCCCGGTTTACTGAGTGCAGCAGTTCAAGCAGGTTGTCGGCCGTGATCCCCGTAGCTGATACGCCATTAGTGAACTCTCCGGCGGCAACCACTACACCTTGCGGCTGGCCCGAACCCGTGCCCTTCGTGTAGTGCTCGTTCTGAACCCGGCCAAAGCGAATACCCATGGCTTCGGTGATCAGCGCACCCAGGTTGAAGGCTGAGTCCTGAATCAAGGCGTTGTCGACCGCAATCAGGTCTGAGGTATAAGTAAAGGCGGTCAGGGTTTTAGAACCGAAGCCCAAATCAGTAGAACCCGTAGCGGCACTGGTGCCAGAGGTAAGGATACGCCCTTTTACGTTCGTATCGTCCATCGTCGGCCAGTCGACAGTAGCCCCCGTACCGGTTCCCCAAGTACGACCCAATTCCAGCATACCACCGTAGGCCTTCAGGGCCACATCGATTTCGTTGCTGAACTCACGCGGTACCAGGTAACCCCCTGCGGCACCCGAACCACCGTTTTGAGCGCGAGTTTCTCCGCCCTCAATGGCTTTGTGGAAACCACCAAGTGACCGCTTTTCAGACTCGGTCAATTCCCCCAGGCCATGACGCAGGTACGCATCAAACGCCTGCTTGTGAGCCGTCTCCGCATTCTGATCTTCATGCTTGCCCCGCTTCTCAGCTTCCTGCTTCTCAGTAACTTCCGCTATCGAGCGCTTGTCAGCCTCTTCGCGTTCGAGGGCTTTGATCTTGCGGTCGATGTCCGAAATGTCGGAATCCTGCTGGTCAAACTTGGAACGCTCTTCCGCGTTGAAGCTACGACCTTCGGCAGCGTCGATTAGGCTGCGCTGCTCAGCTACAATACGCCCTTTTTGTTCCTGCAGGGCCTTCAGTTTGTCATTCATGACGATAAGGAATTACGGTGGAGACTATTTTTACGCTTGAACCATTCCAGGGGATCACCCTCGACGCTACGCGCTTCGGGCTCCTGTTTCGCTGGTTCTTGATTGGTGGGTACTTCGTTGGTGGGCACCTCCGACGGTTTGCCGTCCGGGGCTTCTGTGGCTGACCGCTGCTGTTTGGCTGATGCCATGGCACCATCGGCGCCCGACGTTTCGGCTTCAGCAGCCAGTAGTTCAGCCTGCACCTCCTGAATCCAGTTTTGCACGTACACGGCATCGCTGAGCCGACTGGCCGCCAGTTGCTTGATGCGGTTATCGGTGATACCGGCGATGGCTTTGGCAATGAGGTCAATCTGGCTTTGCAACTGGGTGATCAGATCAGCCAAAAACGCCTTGTCAGTGTCGCTGACAGGTCCCAGTTTGGTTTCAGAATGCCAGTAACCGCGCGTCAGAGCCGCATCGGGACCGTCCGCCATGGAACGGGTAGTAGCCGTGCCGGCCTCTGCCATATCGACGGAGGTTTGCAGGTAAGCCGCCCGCGTGACCAGGCTGAGGTCCATGATCTTGCTGATCTTCTCGACGTAGCGGTGGAGTACTTCGCCTTTCATCTCCCAGCGGTCTTTGGCCACGAAGAATTTGAAGCTCATACCCCGAATGTCACCCCGGCGTACCCACTCTTCGCAGTCGTTGCCAACTGTGTTATTGGGCTTTTCGATGATGACCGATACCCCCTCATCGGTTTTGTCAAAGCGAAGCGTACCCGAGTAGTTAGCACCCAGCAGCCGGTTTTCGTCGTGGTTGAATACGGCGAGTACTTCGGCGAGGTCGGTATTTTCGTCAACAGCACCCCGCTCGATAACCTCGACAAACGGACCTTTCTCCTTATGGTAGAGCATCCGGGAAGGCTTATCGTAGACGATAGCCATGCCCCGAAAAAATACCTTACTCGAACCGCCCTCGTCAGCAGCCCGTTCTTCAACGACCAGTTCGGTCTGATATAAGCGTTTTTCTAACTTGCTCATGGTGCCTCATTGGAGGGTTTATCCTCAGTCGGACTGTCGTTTCCCGGATTTGGAGTCGCGGGCTGAGGTTGATGTTGGTGAGAATCCGGCGTGACGCGGGCCATGTTGACCTGAATGAACGTATCGTCAAGTCCCTCGCGTCGGTTCATATTCTCCTTGCGCCGGGCTTCGTTGGGTGACATAGCCCCGATGTTGAACAGCGTTTTGTAGAGGTTACCGCGGGCAGTAGCATCCCCGGCATCGAGCTTATCGACGTCAAAGACGATCTGGCGGCTGGCCTTGTGATCTTCCGGAATCAGCTTCCGCTTCAGCTCCTGACTGATGCGTTCGGTCCAGGGCAGAATCGTGTAGTTCTTGAATTCGATGCCCTGGTGCTCAATGTTGTTGTTGGTCGAGCGGTCCAGCTTACCCAGCATGTGCTGGGGTACGCCGAAGATTCGGCCGATGTCCTCAATCTGGAAGTTGCGGGTTTCGATGAACTGGGCATCATCGGGCGGGATGGCCACCCGGTTGTACTTCATGCCCTGTTCGAGCACCAGCGGCTTATGGGCGTTCAGCAACCCACCGTTGCGCTGGGCAAACTGTTGACGGAGCCGCTCAATCGCCCCCGCATCTTTGAAAACCTGATCGGTTTCCAGGGTGCCCGACATGTTACCGCCCTGGCCAAAGAAACGAGCACCGTATTCCTCGGCCGCCCGGGCCAGACCGATCGATTCGCGGAACAGCGCAATGGGTGATTTGCCGATTACGCCATCATTACCCAGGCATTTAAAGTGCAGGATGTTGCGCTTCTCGACGTACTCCCCAAACACGGTGTAGTAGAGATAGCGAGTCCGTCCCAGATCCATGTAGATGGGTACGCACTGACCCGGTGCCAGTAGCCTAATCGACAACGGTGTCGCGTAGGCATCCCGATCGATCAGGGCGTACGCGTTGCCGTGTAGCAGGGTTTGCGCTACGGCCGTCAGCCAGAAATCAAACCAGGTCATGTACTCATCCGGTCCGCCCGATTCCAGCAGCTTCTGAAACGCATTGCGCTTATCAACCTCGCGGCCCATGTTCGTCTCCCGGTAGACGGAGATGTCCATCCGGGCTACGTTTTCGGCAATCAGACCAACAGCCCGGTAGACGGCTGAAACTTTCAGCGCCGTATCGGGCGAAATGTTGATACCGGTAAAAGTGGGAGCTTCACCACCCCCGAAGAAACTCTCCCAGGAGGTGATGTCAGAAAGGGGAGTGGCCGGATTCTCTAAAGAGCCTCGAACCTGCGGGTCGGTCGGCTGGGCAAGGGCTACCGGGTCCGGAATCGACGACGACTCCGGCGCAGTAAAGCCCCTGAGAAACCCAGATGCCCACGAAGCGAATCCGGCCATTTACATTACGTTACGGTGGGTGAAAACTTTATCCAACCTTGGTTACAAGGGCAGCGCTTTCTGTGACCGTAAAACTCGTAAGTTACCGATGGCCGGTAAACAGAGGTTTTTACCCGGTTTAGGCGAGTTTTTTACCTTTTTCGGGCGAATTTTTCAACTTTCGGGCGTTTTTGCGGGCTTTCCAGGCGGCAAATTCAAAGTCAGGCACAAAGCCGAACACCTCGGCCACGTGCTTGACAGCCGCATCAAAGGCATCCTGATCAGACGCTTTGTGAATGGTTTGCTTCTTTTGGGCAACCAATCCATCAAAATACTGACGGAAGGGCGGCACGTCATTAACGTTCATGGTCGTACGGTGGTCGGTAAGGGGTAAAGCTTGGCTCATAGGGAAAAGGGTTGTGTTAAGAAGGTCACCACTCGAGGAACCCACGCTGGTCATACACGTTACTGCTGACGACGTTACGGTCGTACATCCAGCCCGCCTGGGCCATGATGGCGGCTACAATACCATCGACCTTATCGGGTGAGCGTTTGGGGTCTTTGGTGATCTTGATATTGCCGTTGGTATCGGTAATGGGTCGGCTGTTGCGCATCATCCATTCAGCGATCGGATTCCCACCGTGCCGAATGCGCTCCTGCAAAACAATATCCCGGAAACTACGCGTCGGTTCGGCGTACATGGGCATCGTCTGGGGGAACTCCAGTACCGGCACCCCGCCTTTTTCCTGCATGGTCAGGGCGGTGGCATTGGCGTTGTAGCGGTCATAGGTCATCATCCGGATGTTGAAGGTGCCGGCCAATTCAAGCAGCTTCGCATCAATTTCGCGCGGGTCAATCACGTTGCCCTCCTGTACATAGATGAGTTTATTGCGTTCCCAATCCCGGAGCGAGTGCAGCCCATCCGCTACGCGTTTGTTGTAACGCAGGCGGGGAATCCAGAACCACCACAGAAAGGTAAATTCACCTGGCACCCGGGTAGGCGTACGCAGATACACCAGCTTTTCTTTCTGCTCATCGGTCAGATCCTCGTCGTATTGGGACCAATCAGCGGGCGGAAAAAACAACGACAGGGCGCAAAAGTCGTTCGTCTGACCCATATCCAGCCCGGCCCAGCATTCCCGCTCGTAGAGCGATTCGATATCGATCGTACCGTTACCTTTTATCCAGATGTCGTTCGGAATAAACACCTGGGGCGCATCACACCACCAGTTCAGGTTCAGCGTCAGAAAGGATACCTTGCCTTCCTCTCCTTCCAGAATCTTGGCGTCCCGCTCCTCAATCAGTGTCTCCAGATCCAGAATACCGCCCTCACACAGCATCGGGTTTGATTTCTGCCAGGTTTCGGGCTGTTGAAGTTCCTCTTCCGAATCCTGGGAGTAGATCACCACGAAGAACGAATCGTTTTCGACCGACCGTTCGAGAATCGGAATGTAAACCTTGAGCTCTTTCTGAAAGCATGGCCACTCCTGATGGCTTCCCCGGGTTGTGACAATACTCATGATCGGCTCTTTCTTTTTGATCAAACCTGAACTGAGCTTATTGACCATCCCGTCATTCTCAAATTCGTGATACTCATCGATCACGGCGAACGAGGGGCGTGTACCGTCGGCGGTTTTGGGGCTGGAGGTCAGAAACGAGAACTTGGCGTTCAGCGATCGGTTAAAAATCTGTTCGGCCGACTGATCTAAGTACTCCTGCAAGTCAGGTGAATTATCCAGCATCAATACCGCATCGTCGAAGGCGATCTTGGCTTGTTTCTCTTTGGTAGCTGATACGTAGGCCTCCGCATTCTGTAAGCCCTCAACCGTCAGGTGGTAGTGGATCTGCAAGGATTCGAGGGGCGTTTTGCCATTACCCCGGGCGCACGATTTGTATTTACGACGAAACCGACGCCGTCCATCCTCCCG
Source organism: Fibrisoma limi BUZ 3 (assembly GCF_000296815.2). Taxonomy (GTDB): domain Bacteria; phylum Bacteroidota; class Bacteroidia; order Cytophagales; family Spirosomataceae; genus Fibrisoma; species Fibrisoma limi. The sequence continues at coordinate 59,069 of NZ_CAIT01000007.1, read as the reverse complement.
TTTCCAGCCGTAGAAGACATAGAGTTCCCACACCTGAAACGGGAACAGGTGAAACGGTTGGTCGGGGCCGATGTTAACGCAGTCAGCAAAGTCCAGTATCTTCTGGCCGGCGTCGTGATCGAAGTACAGCCCGCGCTCGTGCCCGTGCTCCAGATCATCCCGCTGCCGTTCAATGGCCAGCCTGAGCAGCCGACCGGCTACGATCCGACCACTCAGGATATCCTCTTCGTATTGCCGAGCGATTTCGTTGTAATCTTCCAAGGGGTACGGTGGCATTTTGGTTACTTCTTGCGGTCCATGAGTTTAGCCAGCTTCGACTTGGGTTTAGCGGGATCACTTCCACCTATTGTCAACCGGGCACGGGCCGATGGCGTAAAGCCGAACTGACCCGCCAGGCGAAGCGCGTTGGTCAGGGCATCTGTACGCAGGACTGTATACGGATTGCGTTGCAGTTTGACGAGCTCCCCGCCTTTTTTGAAGGGTACAACAGCGCCCATCTTCTTGACACTGGCGTCGTAGCTCCAGTAATTGTCGACCTCGTTGCAGTAAGCCGCCACCAGGCTGAGGTCTGTGGCGGCAAGATTCCCTACACTATGCAGCCACCGGGTAACGACGTGCCATTCGCGCTGCCCCCATTCACCCAGGCCTTCGGGTGGATCGGGAATTTCAGCCAGTAGTTCAGGGGGCACCTCGTCCGTAACGGCACGATCAGCGCGGTAAGTCCCTTCCAGTACCTTGACGGAAGTCGGTTTGGCAGGTCGGCCCGGTCCCATTAGCTACGATGGGATAAGTACTCCTTCACAATCACCATCAGCGCTTGCCCGTCCGAGTCTTTGCCGTCTGGTAGCGCCTTTTCCAGTTTGGCCGTAGCCAGCGCCTTAGTCAGTTCGGCTAGTTGGAAGGAGCTTAGTTGAAACGACACCTTATCATCCACCTTGGGCGTTTTCTCCGCTTCCTCTTCCTCATCCGTAACCACGTCGTCGATGTTGAATCCCCAGTCGTGGGCGTCGAAATCGAAGTCAGTAGCGAGTTGCTTGACAACTTCCTCATCGAAGTGGAGGTTGATTTGACCGACCTTGTTATCAGCGAGGGCAAGTTGGTGAAACTCTCTGGAGTCGGGCTGGATGTCCATGCGCTGGGTTACGACCAGCGTCTTGCCGTCAGAGGGTACAAAGACAACGTTTTCAATTCCCAGATCGCTGAGGGTCTCTACGACATGGTTACCCCCAATGATGGTACCGTCCGCAGCGGCCACGATCCCGCGACCGACACCTAGTTCCTGAATGGATTTACGGAGCAGGTGGTTACCGTACTCGCTACCCTTGTTGGCATTACGACGGTCAAAGCTCAGGTCATCGAGCTTACCGGTTCGGATATCTTTCATAATTACGGTGGGTATTAATTAACGGCAATTTTGGGTGGGGTCTTTTTGGGTCTTAACTCCTTTTAAGCGAGTCGTTTATAGGTTGATACCCCTATGAAAACCCCTCGAATTTTGACACCGGTTTTTTTTGGTGCAACAGTGCGGTCGCAAGAGGGCGCGTCGTTAGGATTCGATACCCCCCTCCCCCTGGTCGTGCTTTCGGGGTTTCTGGGGGTACTGGCGGGGTTGTTCTGACACCTCATCGTATACCATACCGGGCTTATCATGGACTACGTGAGCAGCACCGTCCTTAAAGTAGATGTTCTCAGTAACGGGGGGCGTCTGTTCCTTTCTTATACGAGACTTGGTAAACTGGATAAGGTCTAAGGCTTCCTGACGCGAACGAAAGACTAGTCCCATGAACGGAAAAATAGTATATCTGCCTTTGTAGGTGTCGTCTTCGTTAAGTTCAGCGAACCAATAGGTTGTTACCGTCTCGATTGTTTCGCCATCTGAGCCAAAGCGCATACGTTTGGTGGCGATCTGTGCAATCTCAACGTATACAATCTCTTGACTAAGCCCTTCACCACGAATGATAAATACCTTCTGACCAACCTCTATTTGGGGTTCTTCAGCGGGAACACTCTGCAAGGCGGCTTCTTTGGTGTCGTAAAGATTAACGAAGCCTTTGAAGTTAGCTGTAGTCAATCCATTCCTCTTTCCGGATACGGCGCCAAATGGCTGGTCAATACGTACATCGGTTATCGATCCCAGATACTCACCTTTGGGCGTGATAATGTGCAAGACACCGTTTTCGATGTAGGCCTTTAAGGCTTTATCGGTGTGCAGGGCTTTCAGGTGTTCACCTTTCGAGTAGTCGGGTTTGGGGGGGCTTACTGACTCCATGATTAATTACGATTTACGGTGGCTTTCTTTAGCACTCTTACGCTGGTGGCATTTCAGGCATAACGGTTGCAGGTTGCCAATGTCCCAGGGGTCACCACCTTCGTTGATGGGTACGATGTGGTCAGCGCAATACGTAGGGGTTAACCGGCCTGTTTGCTTACACTGCCGACAGAGAGGGTTTTTATCACGAAATGACTTGGAGAGCTTTTTCCAGCGCGATGAACCGTAGATTTCCCGGTGCGGGTTTTCGCGGCCCTGATTGGGATTGGACTGCTGCTGAGCAGACAACGCAGCACGAATAGCGGCCTGCTGAGCCGATGGCTTGGGCCTGCTGGGGCGATTGATGGTGGCCACGAAATAGAGGGATTACGGTGGGTACCCGGATGACCGGTAACGTATGTACAAGTATAGATGTTCTCTATGTAAAATACAAATACATAGATTCGATAAACCGTTACGATAGGAGGGGCTTTAAAACAAGAAAACCCGCCAGCAATGCCAGCGGGTTTGTCCACAATCGTAACTTTATTCTGATTAGACTTACTCAATAAATATCTTCGGTTCGATCAGGATCGGAATCAGTCGTAAAATCAAGGTCATTTCTCCACTTGGCGTTTTTGATAAATCTGTTCCAGCAGCCGGGTCATGGCCAGTACGCGCTGCTGATCACTAACGCCGTACTCACCCAGTTGCAGGGTTTCCTGCAGAACGGTATACACATCCTCAACCAGTAGGGCAGGTTTGGTCTGAAACGTACCGGCAGGGTGTTCGATGGGTTGACCGGCATCGTTAAACGGGATACGGTAGGTTTTCATTTTATGCGGTTACTACTGCGGAGCTGATCCATTACTTTCTCGTAAAGAACGTAGAGGGCAAATGCTGGAGCGATCAGGCCACACAGGTATTGATCGAGTGTGGCGTTTTGGAAGAGGATAGTGGTTTCTGTCATGCTTTTTTTTGCAATCAAATCACCTTCAATTAACGAAGAACCCTAGTGCCATCGGTCCTAGGGTTAGTTAAAACGATTGTACACCACGTGTTCGATTGCCTTCACTAACACATAGCTCACGAATATACTAAGCAGCTAGTCTTGATCGGTAATTATTTCGTAAACGATGCAGATTACAAAAGCCACCAGGATCAGGCCGCCCAAGAGCTGATCAGCCGTGGCGTTTTTGAAGTACGTAATGATCTCGTTCATTCGTATTCTGTTACGTTAAGATCAACTTGCTTAATGCCTCCGCCTAAATGGATGTGAAAGGTTCGGTTAACAACTTGAAACTGCCGTCCTTCGTAGTACAAAACATCATGCTTTTGCGGAATACCGACGTAAGAGTTACAAGAAAGATGATCTAAATATATCTTGCCGTTGCCTTTTTGCAGAACGTAGACCAATGTTTCGGGTGGTTTCATTTTAGAATAAGGATAGTTGAGGAGCAAGCCCAGCCGCTAGAACGGCTTTCTCGTGATCACCGGGCCAATCGAGCATAAATCCGGCTCCATTCCTGAGAACGATGTTCGGCGAGTGCGTACCGGCCAGAACGCCCTTCTCGTCAAAATTGAAGTACTCAACGCTCTTTTGTCGCTTCCAGTAGCGCATAAACTCAACGACCTTAACCGGATCTACTTTCGGCCGTTCGTCTGGCTCTGGCTCGGTTATTGGCGCGTCAGGCTTTAGATCCTCATGCCCCTCCACAAGCGGGTGATTATGGGGCTTACCGTTGACATCCCGGCCGATCACTGTAGAACGCAGTACGTTACCTTCCAGCGTGACCTCAAACCAAACCAGTACTTCGGTGTGCTTGCCGGTTCGGCAGTTGCAGAAGTACACCAGCCGGATTTCGTTCGACCAGTAGGCCTTGAAGTTCCTGGTTGCTTCCAGTCGGGTAAAGCGGGCCGATAGTCGGGCATTGGGGCTATCAGGCCGTGAATTCATCCGGCAGGGTAAGGGCGTGGTCACCCAGCCTAAATCCATCGTGATGATGGCTGGTCGGCTGTAATCCTCAAACTTGATGGTGCCAGTCAGTAAACCCAGCTCAGGGGTGATTACCTGCATCGTATCGCCGTCCGTATAGGGGTGATCGTCGATGTCGAACGAGCGAACCGGCTTTGGTTCAATGGGTGGGAGCGTACTCATGCGCGTATCGTCGTTACAGGTTCCTTAAAAAAGCGGATACCGGGCACCGACGCATCGGGACCACAGACGCGGCTCACGGCTCCCGAATTGAGCATCTTGAAATCATCAGGCACCTTCGAAAAGTCTTCTACCTCATAATTCCAGCGCATCTGCACCCCTTTGGGTCTAGCTACTACCGGCACGGCGGGGGCCAGCCAGTCGGCTTCACCAGTCTGCTGAATCTGCTGCTGGGTGGCCTGCTGCTGCATCGCTTCAGCCTGCTGACGGAGCCGGATCTGTTCGCGGTTATACTGTTCAACGGCAGCCACAAACGGCGCCATCGCATCCTGAATAGGCTTTTGGAATTTCCGCTGCGCGTTCATCCATTTCTGTTTCAGCGCGTCCAGTTCGCTGGTGATCTTTTTTCGCTCCGACTCGATCAGATTGATCAGCTGCTTGCCCTCAACCATGTGTTTGAGTAGCCGCGCCTGATCGTCGGGGGTGTTGCACTCGGGTGATAGTTTATCCAGCGTCGCAACGTAGTCGTCAATCGAAGCCTGTAAGAGTTCACGGCCGAGGTCGGTATTTAGCGAAAGACCGGTTTCTTGCGCCTGGGTAGTTTGATTCGTGTCGCTCATGGGATTGCGAGTAAAAGCCCGTCACATGGGATTGATTTTGTTGCTATGGAGACGTTCCCCTACGAAGTTTTCACGCAGGTAGAAAGGCAGGTTGTTGACGATCTGGCAGTAATTCAGATAGCCTACGCTTTTGCAGATGTAGGCTTCATGTACCGAATTGATATGGGACACGATCCTGACCAGCGACGCATGAAACGAACGTACATCAACCTCATCGGTAGCCCCAAACGTCCGTTCCAGATCCCGATTAACCGATGAGATACGGAGCCGCTTCATGACGTCGTAATAAGTCGTGTAACCGATGTGACGCGAGAGCTCCTTGTACTGATTGGCACTGAACCGGGTCAGTATCTCACCGGTAGCCGGACGGCGTAAGGCGGTTTTGGGATTGGCTTGCAGCGCTTCCTTAGCTCGCTTGAACTGACGAGTGCGGGTTGAATGAAGCAGGTCGGCCACTTGTTTTTCGTCAGCAGAATCCGATAAACGGCAAACCCTATACGTGTCTCCAAATCCATACGCATAGAAACCAAGCGATTCGGGATAGAACCCATTGACAACGTAGTTCGCCAGACGCTTACCAATCAGCTCTTCATTGCTGAGCCATAGCCCCTGCACAGCCAGAAACGCCCGGGCTGTAAAGTGGATACTATAATACGCCTGGGGGAATGTCCAGTGCAGCGAACTTTGCAAATACTGTTCATCATTGACGATGGGCGTTATACGCAAAGCATATTCAGCACTCCACCCATTGAGTAGCAACTTCGATACGGGGTTCAGATCGTCCTGCTGACAGGCGGCAAAGTGCCGAAACCGGTACAGGTCGGCCAGACTACCCAAATCGTTTTTACGTAGAATATGCGCATCAAGACCGTAGAAGCTATCCAGAAACGTGGAGGTTGGTGCAGCGGAGGTCATTGGAAGATGGGTGAGTTATGCCCGCTACTGATTCTGGTAGCGGGCGGGTTGGGTTAGTTTTTAAGCAGCAGAGGTAGCTTCTTTTGCAGACAATCGTTGCAGACGGTCAATCTCAGCCGCAATCAACGACCCAGCTACCGCCAACTGATCGATTCGGCTTTTCTTCTGGATATTGATGAACCACGGATCAATTTCTTTCCAGGGCCAAACCGAAAAGGCTGTTTCACCTGATCCAACCCAAATGTCGACGTGTGTATCCATCAGTAAAACCGCCACCGCTGCCGTAGCTAGTTGTGACTGATCCTGTTGATCGTCATGCTCAGGTGTCCACTCGTGTTTTGTGGTGTGTTCTTCTCGCTCTTTGGCGATTAATTCAATTCCAGTTTTCATCCTAAAAGGTTGATTAAAGCCCGCTACCTATTCCAGTAGCGGGCAGGTGTGAAAGATTATTAAGCAGCCTGCTGCAATTCGGCTGGCTTTGGCAAATTCAAGCCAAAAGCGAAGTTTTCAGCTATTAGCGTATGGACTGCACTGGGCGAAAGCGTATCAGCTCGATAAACCGGATGGTATTTGGCATACTCTTTCAATTCAGCAACAACCGCAGGGTCAGCTGGCGCATACTCAAACTTGGCCAGGTACCACGTTCCTTTTGGGGTTACCTTTTCGTTGGTATGCTTCTCCGAAGTGACTGTTAACACTACGTCAGCTAAGGTCAAATCATCGTAAAACAGCGGTTCAATTAGGTTAAATAGCTCATTGACGCTGTTATTGTTGAACATAATGGTGGATAAGGCTCCCGTTTCATCCACAAAGAACAGTTCGGCCCATTGCTCAAAACGTTCTCGACCAAAAAGGTTATCCTCAAAGATTCGCCATGTTATTGGCTGGATACTCAAAGAGGTGCCCATGTCTTTGGTTCCATTCAGATTGAAGCGGCCGGTTTGCCCATTAAACCGGTACTGTTTAGGGCGACCCGGCGCCAAGCACTTGATGTTCCAGGTAATATCCCCGGTCAATTCGTCTACGTTGCGATACATATAAAAGGAGGTTTAACGATTAAACATTACAAAGCATACTGAGCGGCTGCCTGCTGGGGCGTGAGTGAACGAACCGAATAGTCCATGTAGGCATACGCCCGAAACAAACGGTCAAAGCACCCCGCAGTGAAAGCTGGGTTAACCTTGACGACCTCAGCTTTGAGTTGCTTGAACCAAGTTCTGAAAGATGATGTATTCATGGCCTGATTAGTTTTAAATTGATCGATAATCAAAACTATAACGTTTTGATTAGATTTGCAAATCGTTTTGATTAAATTCCTAATCTTTTTGTGAGATTGTTTAATCTATTTGATTAGATAGCTAATCATTACGTACTATTGTAGTATGGAACACGATACGATCAATAAGCGACTCGACACTGCCATCAGGGCGGCTGGCTGGTCAATCAAGGCAATGGCTGAGGCCTGCGAGATGCCTCCAGGCACATTCTACAACATCATCAATGGGGAGCGTAAACCAAGTTATTCCACCATCGAAAAGGTCTGTCTGGTTGAAAGCCGTATTTCAGCGGAGTACTTACTACGGGCGGAAGGTGACCCTTTGCGCTCAATCGGTGATGAATCAGGTGACCGCAAGGCACTACGTAAAGTGTATGAAATTTCGGGCGAACAACTGGCTAAACATCCGTAATTATCGACTATGTTTTACTATTGTTTTTATTTTTCACATAAAAATACTATACAATAGACTGATTTATAGACAATTATAGGTTTATTTTTAGTCTTTTTGCAAACTTACGAAATGAAGCCCGAATCGCCTAACTACCGTTTAGTTCACTTTATGCCCATGTTCACGTTCCGTTGGCTCTGTGTCAGTCTGTTTCTGAGCTGGACGGTCATGTCTGCGTCGGCCCAGGACCTGCCGCCCGTTCAGCCGGGTACCATCGATACCGTAGCGACTCAACGCCTGCTGGCTACTGTCGAAGCTTTTCAATCTGGACCGGCCGCCCGCTTTGGCACCGTAGCGCTGTCGGTTCGGCGTGCCCGCGATGGACAGGAATTGATTGGCTACAACGCCCGCCTAAGTTTACCCTCGGCCTCGACGCTGAAACTGATTACGACCGGCACCGCCCTGGTGGTGCTGGGTAGTACGTATACGTACACAACTACGCTCGAATACGACGGCACGATCAAAGACAGTGTGCTGACGGGCAATCTGTACATTCGGGGTTCGGGTGATCCATCGCTGGGTAGCTGGCGATACACGGGCTATCCAGACCTGGCTACGGTACAGACCATCTGGTCAGATGCGGTCCGAAAGGCGGGGATTCGGCAGGTACAGGGCTCCGTTGTGGGCGATGCCTCGCTGTACGGTGACCTGACCACGCCCGATACGTGGCCATATGGCGATCTGGGTAATTATTACGGAGCCAGCCTGAGCGCGCTTAACATCAATGAAAACCTGTACCGCGTATTTTTCAAACCCGGTCGAACAATCGGGGCAGCGGCCGGTGTGCTGCGCACGGACCCAGCCCTGCCGTACATGACGTTTATGAACAGCGTTACAACCGATGCGGCCGGAACCGGCGATCAGGTGAACATCTACGGTGCCCCGTTTGCCACGCAGCAATGGCTGACGGGGCAGGTACCACTCAGCACATCAGCGCGGAACAGCGAATTCAGTGTCAAGGGGGCGTTGCCTGATCCGGCCTATTTTGCCGCCTTTGCCCTGCGTGACCAATTACAGCGTGATGGGGTAGCCGTGTCGGGGCCGGTAGCGTCGATAGGAGGGGGGCTGCCCGCTACGGTACCAGTCGTGGGGGCTAAGCGAACGGTACTGCATCAGCAGAAATCGCCGGCGCTGCTCGAACTGGCGCAGCAAACCAATTTTCAGAGTATCAACCTCTACGCCGAAGCGCTGCTCCGTACAACGGCCGTGTCGCTCGACAAAACGGTTCGGTCGACGGATGCGTCCATAAAGGTGATCACGGAGTTCTGGGGTAAAAAAGGAGTGAACCTGGACGGCTTTCGTATCAAGGACGGCAGCGGATTATCGACAGTCGGCGGACTGACAGCCGACAATATGACCGGAATTCTGAGCGCCATGAGCCGCGAATCGGTGTTTCCGCAGTTTTACGGTACCATCCCCGTGGTCGGCGAAACCGGTACCGTTCGATCACTGGCCCGCGGAACAGCGGCTGCCGGGAACATCAGAGCCAAAAGTGGTTCGATTGAAGGGGTGCGGGCCTATGCCGGGTATTTCACGGCAGCCGACGGCGAATTGATGACGTTTGCCGTACTGGTCAATAAATATACGACTGGACAGAATCGGGCCGTAACGGCGCAGTTGGAGAAGATAATGGCCGGGCTGGTCGGCCTGACGGGGAAGTGATAGAGGGGAGGGGTACGGTGGCTGGAATTCGGTTTACGGTTTTTGGTGGCCGACGTTCCGGCAATTCGTGCTGGCCTCTGCCACTGAAAACCGTAAACCGAATTCTGTCTCCTCTTTACTATCCTTCTACTTCGTGCTCGCAGATAGTGACTACGTTGAACCAGTACTGACCGATGGCTTTGGTCACTTCGCTAAGTCGCTGGAACGTTGAGGGCTTGGTAATGAAACTATTCGCTCCGTTGTAGTACGATGTTTCGATGTCGTCTTTAGCATCGGAGGTCGTTAGTACCACCACCGGGATGTGGCGCAGCTGATCACTGGCTTTGATCTCGCGCAGGGCTTCGCGGCCGTCTTTTCGGGGCATGTTCAGATCCAGCAGGATCAACTCCGGCAGGTTATGACTGGCATTGGCGTAGCGACCAGTAAAACACAGAAACTCCATAAGCTCTTCGCCGTCCTCTACGAACGACATCTTACTGACTGGAAAGTGCTGGTGAAACGCTTCACGAGTGAGGTACCGGTCGTCCTCATCATCATCAGCCAGCAAAATATGAATAGGTTTCGCCTGAAGTTGATTGCTCATAGTCTAAAGTCGACTGCTGTTCGGGAAGAACCACCACGAAAACCGAGCCCTGATCCGGTTGGCTGCGGGCGGTGATGTGGCCATGATGATGAACCACAATCCGTTTGCAGATAGCCAAACCAATGCCGGTGCCTTCAAAGACAGTTTTGCCGTGCAGTCGCTGAAAAACCTTAAAAATATGGTCTAAATATTTTTCGTCAAAGCCAATGCCGTTGTCTTCGACGGTAATTTCTACGTAACTCTTCTGCGGAACTAATTCAGGATACAGGCTGCCATCGATTATCTGCGCGCGTATCCTGATCATCGGCCGAACCCCCGGCCGCGTGAACTTAAGTGCGTTTGACACCAGGTTCGTAAACAGATGGTCCATCTGAACCGGTATCGCTTCAATAGCCGGCAGCCGATCTACAGATACGTCGACGTCCATTCCCTTAATCCGCAATTCCTGATCGTCCAGAACCCGCTGCACAATGTCGCCCAGACGTACCATCCGAAAGCCCGTTCGTTCGTTCGACACCCGCGAAAAGTTGAGCAGGTCTTTGATTAAGCGGGACATCCGTTCAGCCGAATGCGTAATCTTACGCATGAACATCTGGCTGTCGGTGTCGAGGAGTGTTCGATAACGTTCGGTGATCAGGTCCGCAAACGACTGAATCTTACGGAGTGGTTCCTGCAGGTCGTGCGATGCCACGAAGGCGAAACGTTCCAGTTCTTCGTTCGACACTTCCAACTGCCGGATTTTCTCCCGCAGTTCCTGTTCATACGACCGGAGCTGGTCTTCCGTACGTTGCCGTTGGTCCAATTCGTTTTCCAGCACGGTGTAGGACATGATCAAACTGATGAACGTCAGCACCGACAGGGCAAAAATAATCAACAGCGTATTTCGATACGACCGGGCCGACTGAGCCATTCGTTCTTTCATCAGCGCCTGCTCGGTTTCCATCATCGTGGCGACGGCCCGTCGGATCTGATCCATTTTCACTTTTCCCAGCCGCAGGTAAATAGGCCGCACACGCGAATCCATATTGCCGGCTTCCCGAAGCAAACGGTTGGCATACACCATTTTTTCTTCGATCATCCAGGCGAGACTATCGGCCCGCTGCTGCTGCAAAGGGTTGTCGGCCAAGCTTTTTCGAAGCGTTTGTATACGTTTGGGCAACGAGATGAGGGCCGCTTTGTAGGGTTCCAGGAACGACCTGTCATCACTGAGCATATACCCTCGTACGCTGGTTTCGAGGTCCTTAACCGTCGAGAGAATATCTTCCAACTGCCCCATCGTCTGATACGTTCGCCGGACTTCAGTGCTATCTTCACCATTGCGGGTATAGCTGTAGAAAGACATCAGGAAGCCCACCGCAATCATCACCAAGGCTACCGCAAATCCCAACGCAATGCGTCGGTTCGTGGTGCGAGGCAGTAATTGACGGATGAAATTCATAACGCGACGTATATAAACGTAGCAAATATAAATAAAAGCGGTTGGTTTTGGGATTAAACCAGGGTATGCGAACAGAGGCCCCTGGTTTCAAGCCAATGTTACAACGTCTCGACGGTCAGATTATGATTGGTGTAGATGCAGATATCGGCAGCAATGTGCAGGCTTTCACGCACCATCTCCTCTGCCGACAGATTCGCTGCGTGTTTTTTTAACGCGACAGCCGCTGATTGCGCGTACATACTGCCCGAGCCAATAGCGGCAATGTCGTTATCGGGTTCCAGTACGTCGCCGGTACCTGAAATAACGAGCAGATCGTCTTTAGTCGCCACGATCAGCATCGCTTCGAGCCGACGGAGGTAGCGGTCGGTGCGCCAGTCTTTAGCCAGTTCGATGGCTGCCCGCTTCAGGTTACCACCGTAGCTGTTGAGTTTTTCTTCAAACCGTTCAATGAGGGTGAAGGCATCGGCCGTTGAGCCGGCAAAACCCGCCAGTACTTTCCCACCCATCAGGGTGCGAACCTTGCGTACATTGCTTTTGGCGACTGTATTGCCCATGGTTGCCTGCCCATCGGCTCCGAGGGAAACCTGTCCGTTGTGTCGGATGCCAACAACGGTAGTAGCGTGAATCTTAGGTTGCATGAATCGAATTACGTTGGCTTATATAACAAGGTGCTCCGAAATTTTGTCCACAATGTTGTAAAAAAATGGTCAACAAAACCGGCTCATGAGGGTTCTTCTTCTGTAAGATGACATTTTTCATCATGAAAAAGGGCCTTTTTACGCTGCTGATCGGGTGCGTTGCCATAACGGTTCTCCTGGCTCAGTCGGGCGGTCGGGTGCTCGAAAAAGTTCACTCGTTCGGGCGCTATCAGCCGGTTGGGCTGGCCATTTCGAAGTCTGGCCGGATGTTCGTAAGCTTCCCGCACTGGACCGATCAGTACCAGTACGGGCTGGTTGAAATGACGAAAGACGGGCAGCGCCGACCGTATCCGGATGCCGACTGGAACCGATGGGATACAACGGCTCCACAGCAGCATTTCATCAGCTTACAGGCCCTGTTCATTGACGACGATGATATTTTGTGGGCGCTCGACCCGGCCAATCCAAATCTGGGTAAACCGAAACCCGCCGGGGTTAAACTTCTTCGTATTGACCTCCGCACGAATCAGGTTACCCGCGTGTATCGGTTCAACGACCTGCCATTGAATCAGGCCGGGCTGAACGACGTTCAGGTGGATGCGCGTCGGCAGGTTGCCTACCTTTCAGACCCGAGCCGGGCGTGCCTTGTTGTACTTGATCTGAAAACCGGGAAGAGCCGTAGCCTGCTTCAGAAGCACGCGTCTACTACCGCCGACCCGAACGTAGTGATGACGATCGACGGCAAGGAGGTTCGCGATCGGTCCGGCAAGCCCTTTTCCAGCAACGTGAATGGTATTGCGCTGACGCCAGACTTTAGGTATCTCTACTACCGGCCCATCACAAAAAAACGGCTATACCGTATCCAGACTCGCTTCCTGACAGATTCGACTCTGGCACCCGAACAGGTCGCGGCTGGTGTGGAGGACCTGGGCGACGCCGGGTTTTCGCACGGGATGATCGCCGACCGGGCCGGCAACGTATACATGGGCGATTCGCCGGCCAAAACCATTCGTCGTTATACTCCGGCTGGAAAATTTGAAACCGTCGTGACCGACGAGCGGCTGCGCTGGCCTGATAGCTACGCGGTCAGCGCAGATGGATACCTGTACGTAACAGTCGCTCAGTACGAGCGGTTACCGAAGTTCAACGAAGGTCAGGATAAAGTGGAGTATCCGTTCTGGCTGTACCGGGTGAAGCTATAACGCAAATTACTCCTTCAGTTCCCCGAACGGAATCGGTCGGTTTACGCTCTCTTCCAGCGAAATGATGGTTTCGGTGCGCTGAATGCCCTGCACTTTCTGGATTTTGTCGTGCAGCACTTCGCGCAGGTGCTGGGTATCGCGGCAGACAATCTTGGCGAAAATGCTGTAAACACCTGTGGTATAATGGATATTGACCACCTCCGGAATTTTCATCAGTTCAACCGCTACTTCCTCGTACAGGGAGCTTTTATCGAGGTATATTCCCAGGAAGGCACTAATATCCCAGCCAAGTTTGGTGTAGTCAATAACCAGTTGGGAGCCCTTTACAATACCCATCTGCTCCATTTTTTTCATCCGGACGTGTACCGTACCCCCCGATACAAAGATACGCTTACCAATTTCGGTGTAAGGCATGTTGGCGTCCTGCATCAGTAAGGTTAAGATTTTCAGATCGACATTATCAATTTCTAAATTTTTCTCCGACATAGTTACGTGGTTTTTGAGAAGTGTCAACAATGATAGTCATTTTTTATGGTTTTTCTAAATTTTTAGAAATTTTCATAAAAAATTTGCAATAGATAGGGCGTTTATATTAACTTTGCAATGTCAAGTTAAACGAACGAGGTCATACGGCGGATAATTTGGCGAAGTTTTCTCACACTGTAGGGTGTCGAAATTGGCAGACGTGCCCTCCTGTCTCGGGGGTGGTGATAACGGGATAAACGCAGCATAATGCCGCTCTTCGGAGCGACTGGGGTTGACCACCAGATGTTGTACTGTGGCTAACTGCACCGTGGGTGGTTCGAGTCCCCCTCCTACAGCCAGATTTGTTCGATTAATTCGAATAAAAACGCGAAATTTGGTTTTTAGTTTGTTGATGAAGTGTAATTAGACACGCCGGCTCCGCGATGAGACCGGCGTTGTTTGTTTTACAGGCTGTCTGTGCCAGGTGCCATTCGCTCAGATCGACTCCTATGGCTGGCCTTTCTCTTCCGCTGGTGGTTAATAAAAGAACAGACGCTAAATAAACACGGATATGAAAGCAGGCATAATGATAGGAGCGATCGCGGTGTCTATGGGGGCGCTTTCTGTTCAGGCTCAGTCAATGACGGGTGGGCAGAGTGGCGGCTCAACGGCTTCAACGGGAGCCGGTTACTATAGCGGACAGACCGTAAATACCCCAACGAGCAATGTGAACAGCATGACCGTAACGGCGGTCGGGTCGGGGATGCTGGGCATTGTGCCCGGCGACAGTACCCGCCAGTCTGAACTGACAAGCTCGGGCTCACCACGTGGGGTCGACAAGGCCACGCGTAAAGAGAATCGAATGCGCCGAAAGCAGTCGGCCAACCGGTCGGAGGGTGCTAAAAGCCAGCCACCTCGTCGATAAACGAATCCAGAAGCAGATCAGAAACCGCGGTATACCTGGTATGTCGCGGTTTTTTGTTGAATGTTGGTCTGGCTCATCCAAAGGATCGGCCAAAAAAGCTGTTGAACCTAAATCGTCATTCGCAGTATAGCAACGGACATTTTTGTCTAATTTTGTGTTTTATGAATGTACACCTATAGCAACTACGTTATGGATAGTACGTTATAAACCGTAATTAGCTACGTGAAACATATCCGGAATTTCTGCATCATCGCCCACATTGACCACGGCAAAAGTACGCTGGCCGACCGGCTTCTCGAATTTACCAAGACCGTCGGAGCGCGCGATATGCAGGCGCAATTGCTGGACGATATGGATCTGGAGCGGGAGCGGGGCATCACCATCAAGAGCCACGCCATCCAGATGAATTATACGTATCAAGGCGAAACTTACACGCTCAACCTGATCGATACGCCGGGCCACGTTGACTTCTCCTATGAAGTGTCGCGGTCGATTGCCGCCTGCGAAGGCGCGTTGCTGCTGGTCGATGCCTCGCAGGGGATTGAAGCGCAGACGATCTCGAACCTGTACCTGGCGATGAACAACGACCTCGTTATCATCCCTGTCCTGAACAAGATTGACCTGCCGGGTGCCATGCCGGAGGAGGTGAAGGACGAAATGGTGGACCTGCTCGGCTGCGAACGCGACGAAATCATTCCGGCGAGTGGCAAGGAAGGAATCGGCGTTCCCGAAATTCTGGCGGCTATCGTCGAGCGTATTCCGGCTCCGAAAGGTGATCCCAACGGGCCGCTGCAAGCCCTGATTTTCGATTCGGTCTTTAATTCGTATCGGGGTATTGAGGTTATTTTCCGGAACGTGAACGGCCGTATCCGCAAGGGCGACCGCGTTAAGTTCATGGCGACCGGCAAAGAATACTTCGCCGACGAAATCGGTACGCTCCGGCTTGACAAAGAACCGAAGGATGTAATCGAGTGTGGCGACGTAGGATACCTGATTTCCGGCATCAAAGTGGCTAAGGAAGTGAAGGTGGGGGATACCATCACGCACATTGAGCAACCGGCGAGCTCGCCGATTCAGGGTTTTGAGGAAGTAAAACCGATGGTGTTTGCCGGTATTTATCCGGTGGATACCAGTGAGTTTGAAGACCTGCGCGAAGCCATGGAAAAACTCCAGCTCAACGACGCGGCCCTGGTGTGGGAACCTGAAACGTCGGCGGCCCTTGGCTTCGGTTTCCGGTGCGGCTTCCTCGGGATGCTGCACATGGAGATTGTGCAGGAGCGTCTGGAGCGCGAGTTTGACATGACCGTGATCACGACCGTGCCGTCGGTGCGGTTTGAAGTGATTACGACCAGGGGCGAAACGCTGATTGTGTCGGCGCCGGCCGATATGCCTGATCCCAGCTCGATTGACTGGATTGAAGAGCCGTTCATTAAAGCGCAGATCATCAGTAAGGCTGAATACGTTGGTGCCATTATGGGCCTTTGTATGGAAAAGCGGAGTATCCTGAAGAACCAGGTGTACCTGACCGCCGACCGGGTGGAGCTTCAGTTTGAGATGCCGCTGGCCGAGGTCGTGTTCGACTTCTTCGACAAGCTGAAAACTATCTCGCGTGGGTACGCGTCGCTCGACTACGAGTTCATGGGCAACCGCGAATCGAACATGGTGAAGCTGGATATCATGCTCAACGGCGACCGGGTCGATGCGCTGTCGGCGATCGTGCACCGCGACAAAGCATACGAGTGGGGTAAAAAACTTTGCGAAAAGCTGCGCGAGCTGCTGCCACGTCAGCAGTTCGAGATTGCCATTCAGGCGGCCATCGGTCAGAAGATCATCGCCCGCGAAACGGTGAAAGCCCTGCGCAAGGACGTATTGGCCAAGTGTTACGGTGGTGATATTTCGCGGAAACGGAAACTGCTCGAAAAGCAGAAAAAAGGGAAGAAGCGGATGCGCCAGGTCGGCAACGTCGAGATTCCGCAGGAAGCCTTCATGGCCGTGCTGAAGATTAATTAAGGCACGGGATGTTGTTTCTAAATAGAAAGGCCCGACAGTTTATCCTGTCGGGCCTTTCTATTTAGTGTAAGTTAGGTTATTAGCGAGTTCAGCGAGCTTGCTTTTGTGACAACGTTACTGCTGCCGGGGAAGAATCAGGGTGAAAACGGTTCCCTGATCAAGGGCCGACCGAACGGTGATTTTACCCTTGTGATTCTCTACAATCTTCTTGCAGATCGACAGGCCGATGCCGTTACCCGAGTAGAGGTTTTTATCGTTCAGTCGCTGAAAGGCAACAAACACCTTTTCCGCAAATTCCTGCCGGAAACCGATCCCGTTGTCGATAACATGAATACTGAAATACGTATCGTCGCCGGGAAGCTGAAGGGCGCGTTTTTCGTCGGACGTCAATTCGGCTGCGATGATCTGAATCAGGGCAGGTACGTCTGTCCGGCTGAATTTCAACGCGTTGTTGACGAGGTTATAGAAGAGTTGCTTCAACTGGAATGGAATACCCTGTAGGATTGGCAGCCGGTTGGTCCGTAGCACCGCATTTTTCTCCTGAATCAGCAGTTCGTTGTCGTCCTCGATGTCCCGAATCACCTCATTGAGGTCAACGTCTTCAAAAACCCTCTCCGGATTTGCCAGGATAGAATAATTCAGCAGGTCGGTCAGCAAGCCCGACATACGATTTGCCGACTGCTTGATTTTTTCCAGATGGCCGACCAGCGAAGTGTCCGACAGCGTAGCCTCCTGCTGGGCTAATCCGGCAAAAAGCTGAATTTTTCGCAGGGGTTCTTTCAGGTCATGACTGGAAACGAAGGTAAACTGCTGAAGCTCTTCGTTGAGTCGTTCCAGTTCGGCGGTACGTTCTTTGACGCGACGTTCCAGTTCAGCTTCCATGGTTTTCCGCTCGGTAATATCCCGGCTGATGGTTGCCATTACGGCGGGTTCGCCCTTGCTGTCGTGGATGATGAACACGCTGTAGATAACCCAGATTGGCTGATTGGTTTTGAAATGGCGGAACCGTATCTCTACCTCGCCATGTCCATCCCGCTTCACCATCGGATAGAAATGATCGTTCAGGTAGGCGTGGTCTTCCGGAAAGAAACAGTCCCAGGGGCTGGCTTCCAGTACGTTTCCTTCGATCCCCAACATATCGACTCCCGCTTTGTTAACGAAAAGCGTTTTCATCTGCATATCGCACATGCCAATGAAATCGCGGCTGTAGTGCGAGATCGACAGAAATTTTTCCCGCTCCTCGTCGGCCAGTTTCTGATGCGTAATATCCTGTACGATGCCGATGATTTTAACGGGCTGGTTCTCCTCGTTGAAATAGTACTGCCCGAAAATCTGTAGCCAGTTCTGGGTGCCGTCGCGTCGGATAATCCGGCAGTCGTAGGTGAGAAGACCCGTTTGGAGGGCCTTTTCGTGCGCTGCTTTCCGCAGAGGCAGGTCATCCGGATGAACCCGGGAGATGTATTCAGCATGTTCAGCCGTTTCATCGGCGTCGAAGAGATCGAGGAAACGGGGCGACGATATAACTTTCTGCGTTAGGATATCGACTTCGTACGTTCCCAGTTTGGCAGACTCTACGGCCAGGCGGGCCCGGTCGGCAGCTTCTTTGATCAGACGCCGGGACGTGACCTGCTGGGTAATGTCGATGGCAACGACCAGAATACTATGCGTGTTGCCGTCTTCATTGAGTAGCGGTTCATAAACGAAATTGATAAACAAGGTTTCCGGCTTGTTATTTCGAACAAGGATAACTTCCTGTTCATACCCAAAATAAGGCGTTCCGGTCTGCTTTACTTGTTTCAGCAAATCATCGAACCCCTGTTCCCTAGCTTCCGGTAATAAATCCCAGATGGGTCGGTATAAATACCCGTCCAGCGATTTACCCACAAGTTCCATGTACTGATCATTGGCCAGTTCGATCCGGAAGTCATCGCCCGTAAGCAGGCAGATCCCAATAGGAGCCTGCATGATCAGGTTCCGGAAATTCTTTTCGCTCTCTTCCAGCCGCCGTTTGGTCTTCACCTGCTCCGTTACGTCGATGGCCATGTTCAGGATGCCGTAGACGTTGCCTTCCGTATCCCGCAGCGGTTTGTAGCTGAAATTAAAATAGAACGTTTGCAATAGGCCATCGACTACCAGATCGGCCCGGTCTTCGGTTGCCTGATACATGTTTCCGCTGGTATACACCTGATCCAGCAGCCCATGAAACGGTTGCCCTTCGAGTTCCGGTAACGCTTCCCGTACGGTTTTTTCGATGACCGATTTGTCTTTGCCCCATAGCTTTATCATAGCGTCGTTGGCCCACTGAATCTTCATCTCACGACCAACGTAGATAGCCGTGGCTACGGGGGCTTCCTGCACCAGGTTTCGGAAGCGCTTTTCGCTTTCTTCCAAATCCTTGCGGGCGGCCAGCTCGGGACGAAGATCCCGGAATGTCACAGCCCGGGAAATGACCTTGCCGGTGATTGTATCGTACACCAGCGCGTAGTTGCCGTAGCAGGGAATTTCTTCGGCTGTTTGACTATGCCTGACGGAGACAACACCCGACCAATGCCCGCTTTTTTCGAGGGCGGGTACGATTACATGTTGATCTACCTGAAACTGCTCGGCCGAATAAAAATCTCTAATCACGATGCCGTTCAGGTCCTGTTCGACTGCCAGGCCAACCAGCGACCGCCCCGCCGTATTCATGTAGGTAATGCGCCCGTCGATCGTCACCATTGCCATGAAGTCTTTGGCATTTTCGACAAGCTGCTGGAGTTTTTCCTTGCGCCTTCTGGAAAGCTCTTCTGTGGTTATGTCCTGATTGGTTCCGGCGAACCGAATGGGTTTCCCTGCCCGATCAAAATACGCTTTACCTTTTGACTTGATGAATCGTAATTCGCCCGTGATCGGGTGAACAATAGAGTACGTGATGTCATAGTGGCCACCCGACGATGGATGCAGAGCCCGTTGTACGGCGTCCTGTACGGCTAACTGATCGGGAGGAGTTATAATCTCGTCCAGAGCTGCCTGCAGACTGTTATTATCAACCTGCGACAGCCCCAGAATTTCTTTTGTTTTCTCATTACAGCTAAACAGAAGTGTCGCCGGGTTCAGGTCCCAGGTGCCCAGGTCGCAGGCTTCCAGTGAGTAATGAAGCTGGTCGAGGGAGTCATTGGTCAACACCTGCGGTGTGGTTTCGGTCAGGGCGATAACTACCCCACAAACGGAGCCGGTTTCTTTGACGCGGCTGAACGAAAGCGTCCAGTAGGCGGATTGTAACAGACCCCCTCTCTCGATTGGGATGAGGACATTGTCGAGCCGGCCGGCGCTACGGCCGTTCAGGATGGCATCCAACTCTGACTTTACGGTAGTCCAGAGGGCCGGCCAGACGATCGCTGCATCCGGATGCAGGTTTGGGGTATCGTCGCCAAAGGCTAGTACAAAGGCATCGTTGAACAGGAATGTATACTCGCTTCCCCAGAATAGACACACAGGATAATCGGCATCCAATAACGTATCAACCGTAGTCAGTAAACTACGGGGCCATTCCTGGAGCGGACCGAGGGGAGTCACAGACCAGTCGAACGTCTGGATCTGCTGAGCCATGCCCTGGTCGTTCTCAAGGTATGGTAAAGAATGCTCTGTGTCAGATGGGTACATTAGACAAGTACAATCGCGTTCATAATAACAATTGACGAAAAAATTTGGCTGAGTAAATTTAACTTTTTTACTTGAATCTCCCCGTTTCCTCACAATTAAAAGCTGATTATCAGTTTGTATTCATTATTGAATACACAAGCCAAGAAAGGGCTTTCCGAATGACGATCAAGCCTATACGTACTTTTATAGCGCCTAAAAATAAGACAAAACAGGCTGGTTGATTAAGGCAGCGCGCCGAGCATTGATGTGTGCGTCGGGGTAGCAACTCGGTAAATTACTGGTACATTCACGGGTATTATGCTGGATATTGTCATCGAAGCTCGTCAGGCGGCCATTGGGCCAGGTATGCAGGTGCGCCGGATTCTTCCGTTTCGGCTGCGCCGGATGGTCGGTCCGTTTATCTTTATGGATCACGCAGGACCAGTAGCTATACAACCGCAGGCTGCTCATGATATGGACGTACTGCCGCATCCACACATTGGTCTGTCGACCGTCAGTTATCTGTTTGGCGGGCAGGTCACGCACCGCGACAGCCTGGGCGTGGAGCAGATTATCCGGCCGGGTGAAGTGAACTGGATGACGGCCGGTCGGGGTATTGCCCATTCGGAGCGGTTTGAAGAGCCGGCCGCCCTCGCTGGTGGTACGCTGGAAATGATTCAGACCTGGGTGGCCTTGCCGGAAAAAGAGGAAGAAGCCATGCCTTCGTTTACGAACTACACCGCCGACCAGTTGCCCATCTTCACCGAAACCGGCGTATGGATGCGGTTGATCGCGGGCGATGCGTTCGGGTTGCGGAACGGGGTGAAAACGCACTCGCCTATGTTTTACCTGCACGTGGTTCTGGAACAGGGCGCACGGTTCGGACTACCGAAGGAACATGCCGAACGTGCCATCTACGTAGCCAAGGGCAGCATTGAGGTAGCCGGTCGGACCTACACCGTCGGTCAAATGCTGGTCTTTACCAGAGGCATCGACCCGATGCTGGTGGCCAAAGAGCCGGCTACGTTGATGTTGCTGGGTGGCGAACCGCTGGGCGAACGCTTCATCTGGTGGAATTTTGTCTCGTCCCGGAAAGAGCGGATCGAGCAGGCCAAAGCCGACTGGAAAGAAGGCCGAATCCTGCTGCCTCCTTCCGACAATCAGGAGTTTGTGCCGCTTCCGGAGGATCATTCCCGACCAGCCGGGAGCCCACCGCCCCAGGCGCTTTCGTGACCAGTTGTTTAGTAATCACTGCAAATCAGACAATCCGGTATGAACATTACCGCCACCATCCGAAACAGCCGCCAGGACAACGACATCGTGGTTGAAACCCAGGGAAATCAGAAGACAATACCCATCCCCGGCAAACCGGCCGGTGGAGGGTCATCCGTAAATGGTGGCGAGCTACTGTTTCTGGCGCTGGCTACCTGTTTCTGTAACGACATCTACCGGGAAGCCGCCCGACGGAACGTGACCATCGAATCCGTAGCGGTAACGGTTACGGGTGAGTTTGGTGGTGAAGGCGACCCGGCCTCGAACATTAGCTACCAGGTGCAGATCGACTCCGACAGCCCGGATAGCGAGATTCAGGACCTGATTCGCCACGTCGATACGGTAGCCGAAATCCATAATACACTCCGAAAGGGCGTACGTGTATCGCTGCGGGATGCTGCGTAGATGGAAGACGTATCGTATTGATAACGTGAGTGCAATAGGCGGACTGTCGGTCATTTGATATATTTCGGCACCATCAGCCATTACGTTATCCTTTTATGCACGCCGGTAAACGCTACACCTTCACTGAATTTGTATTCTGGACCCGCCGGGATATTTATAAACTGGCTCTTTTGTCGATCGTCCCGACGGTTTTGTATCACCTGTTCGGCTTCACGTTCCTGGCCTTGCCCTGGGTTCCGGTGGCCATGCTGGGTACGGCCGTGGCCTTCATTGTCGGCTTTAAAAACAACGCCAATTACAACCGGCTCTGGGAAGGGCGGCAGATCTACGGTGGTATCATCAACAACAGCCGGGCGTTTGGGGTGATGGTCCGCGATTTTCTGGCGGCCGGGCAGACCGACGATGTTCGGCAGTTGTTTTACCGGCATTTTGCCTGGCTGACTGCCCTACGGTATCAATTGCGCGAACCACGTACCTGGGAGAACACCAACGAAGTCAACAACATTGAGTACCAGCGTCTGTATACCATTCCCGAACGGGAAGAAAAACTCGACGTAGTGTTGAAAAACTACCTGTCGGACGACGAACACACCTACGTACTGACCAAGAAAAACCGGGCTACGCAACTGATGGCGCTGCAATCGAAGCACGTTAACGAACTACGGGGCGACTTGAACGACTTTCAGTTGATGCAGCTACAAACGGCCATCACCAATTTTTACGACCTGCAGGGGCGGGCCGAGCGAATCAAGAACTTTCCGTATCCGCGTAACTTCTCATCCATCTCGTCTATCCTGCTGTACCTGTTCATTGTGCTGGTGCCGTTCGGCTTGCTGAAGGAGTTCAACGCGATGGGGCAGGGGACGTTTCTGGAAGGATACACGGTCTGGTTCAACATTCCGTTTGCTACGTTACTGAACTGGGTTTTCGTTTCGCTCGACCGGGTAGGCGACAGCAGCGCCAATCCGTTTGAAGGTGGAGCCAACGACGTACCGATCAGCAACATCTCCCGCACGATTGAAATCGACATGCGCGACATGCTGGACGAAACCAACCTGCCGGCTCCCATCACGGCGCAGAATAATATCCTCATGTAAAGAACGGCACTTTTTTTGTAGTTTATTTGGCACAAACTACCCGAACTGTACCGTGCGCTCCGTATTGATACTTGCCTTTTTGTTCTGCCTATCGTGGTCCTGTAGCCTGGCTCAGTCGCTGCCTAAAAAACCGATAAAAACGGTGTTTTCCATCAAGGCCGTTGACGATAAAACATCGGCCGAACTGCCGGCGCAGTTTCGTATTGATGCTCAGACAGCCAGGAAGCGGTATGCAGGCCAGAGCCAGCCCGGGAAGCCGTACGTGTTTGTGCTCGAACGTACGGACACGCTGAATGTCATAGCCACTACGAAAGGTTACTACGAAACCGAGGAGGTGATGGTCGTTTCCTGCGACACCTGCGCCGACTACGAATACGTCGTTCGGCTGGAGAAAGCCGAGCCGGCTCCGGTTGTGGTCGAGAAAAAAGAACCGAAGCCGGATACCGTATTCCGGAATCTTCAGGTCAATCAGGCGTTTCGGCTCGACAACGTTTATTTCGACCAGAGCAGCTACATACTGCGGCCGGAGTCGTACCCACAACTGGACAAACTGGTTAAAACCTTGGTTACTACGCCTAAGCTGGTGGTTGAAATCGCGGGCCATACCGATAATGTAGGCGACCGGCGACTGAACCAACTTTTGTCGGAAAATCGTGCAAAAGTGATTACCAACTACTTAATTCGTAGCGGGATCGCTGAAAACCGACTCCAGCACCGCGGTTATGGCGATTCACGCCCGGCGGCCCCAAATGATTCAGAAGAAAACAAGAAAAAGAATCGAAGGGTTGAATTCGTTGTTCTAGCAATATGAGCTATCCAGTTGTTTCGAAGTCGGCAGCACCGTTTGTGCAGCCCGATTCTATCGTTCGCCGTATCTGGGGCGACGCTGACGTCATATTGCTGGTTTTTGCCGGTTCGGCGGCTGAGTTCGCGTTAAACCGCGCCGTCGACTGGTTGTTTTTTACGGGTAAGTTGCCCGCCGATCCGATTGCCCGCCTGTTCTCGACGGTGCGCTACGCCCAGGAGATTGTGTTTGCGCCCGGACCCAAAGCCCGCCAGGCCATCAGCCGCATGGGCAGCATTCACAAAGGCGTAGAGCAGAAGCGTGGCTACCAGATTCCCGATTGGGCCTACCGTGATGTGCTCTACATGCTGATCGATTATTCCGTGCGAGCCTACGAACGCCTGCACCGACCGCTGACCTCGGCTGAAAAAGACGAAGTGTTCAGTACGTTTCGGGAAGTAGGGGCGGGGATGCACGTTCCCGATCTACCAACTACGTATGCCGACTGGCAGGCTGACCGGCAGATTCACCTCAACCGCGACCTGGTCCGTAGTGAGTACACCGACCGGCTGTTTCGGCGCTACCGCGAACAACTCGGCAGCTGGCGGTACGATCTGCTCCGGCAGGCCCAGGCGTTGCTGGTACCCGAGCAGGTCAGCCAATTACTCGACTTGCCGAAGAAGCCACTACTGACCTACTCCATGGGGCTATACAAGGTGTTTAACGCCGTTGGCTTACGCTCGGTGGTGCAACGAATTCTGCTACCCACCGCCTATCTGGACCAGATTCGGGCGCTGGATCAGTAATGGTGTTTGTGTAGTTGTGGTGGTGTCAGGTTCCGAACCTAACACCACCACAACTACACAAACACAGCCGCCCGGGTAAGATTAAGTTTCGACCCTGATCAGAGCTGCGCGGGGGGCGTAAACTCTCAACCTTTTGCACTTCCATCGACAATGACAACAACACCCATTACGACCTCAGTTTTCGACCTGTTCAAGGTCGGGCCGGGGCCGTCGAGCTCGCATACCATCGGTCCCATGAAGGCCGCTTTTGATTTCCGGCAGCGGATTAATGCCCTGCCAACCGAACAGCAGCAACGGGCCGATGCTATTCATATTCACCTCTACGGATCGCTCAGCGCCACGGGCAAGGGCCATGGCACCGACCGCGCTATTGTGGCCGGACTCCTCGGCTGGCAACCCGAAACCACGGACCCGGATGCCCTGCTGGCGTTATTGAAAGACCCGGCCGTTCAGTACGACGTAGTGGTCGGTGAACGAACGCTGGGCGTCGGACCACAGCACATTCATTTCGAGAAGAAGCGCTACGAGTCAGCCTACGCTAATACGATGGTGCTCCGGCTCACGGCCGGTGAGGACGTAGTGCTGGAAGAGGAATATTACTCCATCGGGGGCGGGTTCATTCTGCGGAAGGGTGAGCCGGAAACCGCACCGGTGACTACGCCACCACCGTATCCGTACGGTACCATGAACGAACTGAAGGCGCTGCTGACCGCCCATAAACTGACGCTCGATGAATTGATCCTGCGCAACGAAATCGCCCTGACGGGGCGGTCGCGGTCGGAGGTGAACCAGCGGATTGATCAGATTCTGGAGTTCATGCACAAGGCGGTCCGGCGCGGGTTGCGGCACAAAGGCGAACTGCCCGGCTCCATCCGCCTACGCCGAAAAGCGCCGGTGCTGTATCAGCAGGCGAAAGGGCTCGCTCACTCATCGGACAGCTTCCTGATTTTTCTGAACGCCTACTGTCTGGCTGCGTCGGAAGAGAACGCGGCCGGGGGCATCGTTGTGACGGCTCCAACCTCCGGTGCGTCGGGGGTGATTCCGGGGCTGACGTTCCTGGCCCGGCACCATTTCCACTACGACCGCTCCACGCTCCGGGCGGGTATGCTGGCGGCAGCGGCCATTGGGTTTCTGGTGAAGCACAATGCCAGTATTTCGGGGGCGGAGATGGGCTGCATGGGAGAGATCGGAACGGCCTCGGCGATGGGCGCGGCTTTCCTGGCGCAGTGTGCCGGCAAACCGATCGAAGCCATCGAAGCAGCCGCCGAAATCGGCATTGAACATCACCTGGGCATGACCTGCGACCCCATCGGTGGCTACGTGCAGATTCCCTGTATTGAACGTAACGCTATGGGAGCTGTCAAGGCGTATAACGCGTTTCTACTGGCTACGTCGGGGGCGGCTTCGATGCAGAAAATTTCGCTTGACTCGGTCATTAAGGTCA
This sequence comes from Fibrisoma limi BUZ 3, assembly GCF_000296815.2. Taxonomy (GTDB): domain Bacteria; phylum Bacteroidota; class Bacteroidia; order Cytophagales; family Spirosomataceae; genus Fibrisoma; species Fibrisoma limi. The sequence goes on along the minus strand of NZ_CAIT01000007.1, from coordinate 33,052 downwards.
TGAAAGCCACCGGCCGGGATATGTCTACGAAATACAAAGAGACCTCGGAAGCGGGCCTGGCCCTGAGCGCGACGGAGTGCTGAGCAAGGAGTTGATTGAACGGATTCGGGCGAATGGGGACGGGTGAATTCTGTTGAGTCAAGTAGTTTGTAATAAGTGGGTTATCATTCATACGATCAACTTTTTTAAACTTATTGACGAATTACTTATTTACAGTAAGGAAAATTACTTATTCGCTCAATGGCAAACATATATACCCCCCGTCAGCAACGCTTACTGCTGATCACGAGTCTGGTCATCATCGCCGGATTCATCGTGGCGGGGCTACGCGGCTATGCAACCGCGTTTCTAGGAGCCGGGATTCTGTACGTCGTGTTCCGGCCGTGGTTTACGGCGCTGGCCATCAAACGGCGCTGGAATCGGTCGCTGGTTACAACCCTGATCATCATTTTCTCGACGGTGGTCATCATCATGCCGTTTCTGACGCTGAGTCTGCTGCTGATTGGCCGGATACAGTACTACAGCCAGAACGTCGACGATATTCTCAACCTGATTCATAAAGGCGAAGAACTGACGGGTTTTAAGGTCACCAGTCCGCAGAATGTGCGTCAGATTTTGCAGCAGGGAGCCACCTACGCCAGCCGACTACTGCCCTCCATCGCGGGCGGAGCGCTGGACTTCATCGTCATCATCGGGTTAATGTTCTTCACGCTGTACTTCATGTTCGTGCAGCAGGAGAGTTTTCAGAAGGGACTTCAGAAGTATCTGCCGTTCAAACGGGATACGCAGAAAGAACTGGGCGAATCGCTCAAAAACAACGTCAACGCGAACGTACTGGGGCAGGCGCTGGTCTCGCTGGTGCAGGGTGTCCTGACCGGTATTACGCTGTGGATTTTTGGTGTTCCGGATGCGCCATTCTGGGGCGTCGTGGCCTTCTTCATGGCCTTTATTCCCGTGCTGGGTACGCCGTTGGTGTGGGGGCCGGCCGGACTTATCAAGCTCTCGCAGGGCGACACCGGCCAGGGCGTTGGTATTCTGATCGTCGGCATCATAGTGATTATCAACATCGATAACCTGCTCCGGATCATGCTGGCCAAACGCATGGGCGATATTCACCCGCTCGTTACGTTGACAGGTATCGTGCTGGGCGTCCCTATCTTCGGCATTCTGGGTCTGGTTATCGGTCCGCTGCTGTTGTCGTACTTCATCGTGCTGATGAACGTATTCGAGCGCGAGAACCGTCAGCTACGGGCCGAAGCGGTGCAGGATGAGGTCAAGGTGGAAAAGAAAGCCGAAAACGCCGAAACTGGAACGTAGCCGCCCGACTGTTTACTCCGCCCGGTCGAATACCGGAAAATCGTCCAGAAACGTAATGGCGGCCGTATCGTGGTCCACGCAGCAGCAGTAGTGCGTCAGGCCGTTGGTAACGATCAGGTAAGGAGCCCGGTGCACGTGGTTGTAGCGGGCAATCTGGTCGAACACGGCCTGCGTCAGCGGTACGTGTGGAGCCTTGCACTCGACCAGCAGGAACGGCTTGCCTTCCCGGTCGAACACGACCACATCCGTCCGTTTCTGGGTCAGGTTGAGCGTTAGTCCGCCTTCGGTCCGGATCAGTGCTTTCGGATAGGCGTAGTGCGACATGAGCAGGTGAACGATGTGCTGCCGCACCCACTCCTCCGGCGACAACCGGACGTACTTGCGCCGGAGCTCATCGAAAATATAGGGTTTCCCCTCGACTTGCTTAATTTTGTGGCCAAACGCGGGCAGGTTCAACGTGTCCATGTGTCAAAGATATAAAGAGCGAAAGAGTGAATGAGCGAAAGAGTGAATCTTTTTGCCCGTTTTCACGCCAATTTTGAGTCCTGGTTTCGCTCACTCACTCTTTCGCTCGTTCACTCATTAACTAATGAAAACCAAAGACGAGATCGTTCAGAACTGGCTGCCCCGCTATACCGGTACGCCCATTGAGCTGTTTGGCGAATACATCCTGCTGACCAACTTCATCAACTACGTCGAGCTGTTCGCCCAGAAATTCGACGTTGAGATTTACGGCCTTGGCCGGGCCATGCAAACCGCTACGGCGAACAACATTACGATCATCAACTTTGGCATGGGCAGCGCTATGGCCGCTACGGTCATGGATCTGCTGTCGGCGATTCACCCCAAGGCGGTGCTGTTTCTGGGAAAGTGTGGCGGGCTGAAAAAAACGCAGATCGGCGACCTGGTTCTGCCCATCGCGGCCATTCGGGGCGAAGGCACGAGCAATGATTACATGCGCCCCGAGATTCCGGCCTTGCCGTCGTTCCGGCTGCAACGGGCGGTTTCCTCGACCATCAAGCGCCACGAACTCGACTACTGGACTGGTACCGTCTACACCACCAACCGGCGTATCTGGGAACACGATGAAACCTTCAAAGAATACCTCCGCGAAATCCGGGCGATGGCCATCGATATGGAAACGGCCACGGTCTTTACGGTCGGCTTCGTGAACTCCATCCCGCACGGGGCGCTGTTGCTCGTATCGGACAATCCGCTGGTACCGGAGGGCGTCAAAACCGAAGAAAGCGATAAGGTTGTCACGACCCAGTTCGTCAACAAGCATCTGGAGATTGGCATCGACGCCTTGCAGGAACTGGCCTCATCAGGCGAATCGGTGAAGCACCTGCGGTTTGAATAGAGACCGGTCCGCCATACGTTTCGGAAGAATGCTGCATCTTTGCAGCCTCCCTACCGTACGTACATGATAACCATTCACCTTGACGAACGCGACCCGGCGCTGCTGACGGTCTCGTTTCCTCATGACCCCATCGGCAACGACCGCTTCGGCCTTTAGGTTTGAGGGCCGAAGCGGGAAAAGGTACTACAGCGAGCCAAGGAATACTATGACATAGCTTATCCAAGACAGGCCACGAAGTTACCGACCGTGTACAGTGTAGCTGAGGTAAAAGCCATTTTTAAAGCTACTACCAGCTTAAAATACCGGACGCTATTCAAGTTGGTGTACGCTACTGGACTTCGGCTGAGCGAAGTGGCGCATCTGCGTTTAACCGATATCGACCGTGTCCGTCGAGTCATCATCGTTCGGGGCGGAAAGGGAAAGAAGGACCGCGTAGTGATGTTCTCTGAGAAGCTGGAACTGGACGTTGCCAACTATTTAAGCGCGTACAGACCTAAGATATACCTTTTTGAAGAAGCTGACCGACGGGAACCGTTACAGAATCGTACGATTCAGGAGGTGTACAGTCAGGCCACTCAAGCCGCTATTATTCAAAAGCGGGGCGGTATTCATACGTTGCGCCACTCTTTCGCTACTGGTCCGACACATCGGCATCTACTTGAATCGGGCTTAGACATCCGTTATATTCAACAGTTACTGGGCCATGAAAGTATCCTGACCACGATGCGGTACACGCACGTAACGGCGGATAAGATTAGCCAGCTCAAGAGTCCGCTGGATGATTTGTGAACAGACTAGCTTACCAAGGTAGCGGCCCCGGCTCGTGCCGACGTAGCAACGGACGCAGCTGGGTAAGGCTGAAAAATTTTTCTTTCAGGATGTACCCCTGCGTTGTCCCAATAACAACCCGTTTGTTACGTTTGATACGCCCTTGCGAGTCAAATCGGTAGAGTTGTTTGTCTTTACCGAAGAAGTAGTTTGGATACCCCTCGATGTCCCACCACCGTATAATCAATTCGGTCTGAATCAAAGCTACTCTTTTAGTCATTTCTTTGCGTAGTAGCGAACCTGTTTGTACACTTGTTGGCCGTTGCAAAAACTCGCGTTTTGCAGCTGTAAAAGTACATATACACTTAATACGATCATCCTAATTATCAGCGAATTGATATTAAGTGATTTTGCGTACAATAATACGTTGTGCGCTGCCCATGCTTTTGCTACGCGATGCGCGGGTGTGCGGGGCAATCCCCGGCAGGTTCGTTTGCTACGCTCTTTGCGGGGTTGTTAGTGGTGTGCCACGTGACTGCCGACACAGCAGAACGTAGTGGGATAAGTGGGTAGGCGGGTGAATCAGACACTGTCAGCAGGTAGCTTTGCCGCGCCTTTTGCGTGATATACGGGTAGAAGTAAGTATACTACATATAAGAGCAAAGGTCACGTAAAATATTTTTTGAAAATATTTCTATCTTTTTTAATTTCTATCTTTTTTATTTGTTTTGTAATCAAACAAAAAAGAATTCGTCATTCTGCCGACGAATTCCTAGCCAGTCACTTTCTAAACGTAAAGTGGATTACCCGATCCTTATCCTTGTAATTGAAAATCACTTCTTTGCTAACCATCCACACTCCCAATGCGGTTAGAATAGCTAAGACGATTTTTAGGATAAGAACCCTGGTTTGACCCACTGTACTCGAAGGGCTTCGTTGTGCTCCCATCGTGTTAGGGGGTTTTTGCAACGCACACCCTTTTCGATGTAGATCAATGCACAGAGGCCGAATAGCAGAATTTCTTCGACGTAAAGCGTGATGGTAGTCGCGTTGGGCACTTGCGTTGCAGTTAGAAAAAAAGCATTACGACCCTACGCCTACAAGAGACACCCGGACTGCGGGGCTGGTACACCGCACAATTCAGTCAGGTCATTGCAAATATAACAAAAATTCAATGTGATTTACTGTTGTCAAGCTACAAATGCAAAAAGGCATGGGTACCAGCCATGCCTTTTTAATTTGCTTTTTTTCTACCCACACGAGGCCCCTTAGTCAGTGCTTTACGTTATCAATGATGGCTTTCAAATATTGAACCCACCACGCCCACCGCGACGTAAGGATATGTAAAGATATATAATTGATTCATAATTGTCAAATGAAAATTATTGTAACTCGCTATCTATCAGTTAGTTTTGCTCATATAGTGCTGATAATCAGCAATAATTTATATTTCTTTTTGATATTAAAAATGTAAAATAAATGTAAAATAAATATATGTGAAAGGCGTAGCCTTTACTGGGTCACATAACAAAAAATCTTGCTGCACCCTTTTGTACACTATAATATATATTAATTATAATTTATAATATAATTTTATTATAGAACAAAGGTAAGTAAACAATTGTTGTATCTTTGCAGTCCTGTTCTACCGCCGAGAAGCGGCAAGCTTAAAAATTTTAAGCTAACATACTGAAAAATAGATATATTGCCCCAAATCCACCCTATATGGCGAGTATGCCCATGTTTGATCAAGAGAAAGCACTTAATACACTCCTTTACATCACTAACGCACTGGGTAAGACAGGCTTTCACAAGGCGTTCAAAGTGATGTATTTTGCTGAACGCGAACATTTGTCATTATACGGCTCTGCTATCCTTTATGATACCTTCATAAGCATGGATAATGGACCAGTTCCTTCTAAGCTATTCGATATATTAAAGGCTATCCGGGAAAACAATATCAATACTTCAACCATTCATGCATTTAGCGAAGCTGTTTCTGTAGAGAATCGTTACAATATAACAAGCAAAAAAAAGGCTGATACAGACTACTTATCTGAAACAGAAGTAGAAGCTCTAGATCGCGCTATTGCTTTATGTAAGGATATGACGTTCGCTGAGCTTAGAGAACTATCTCACGATATAGCATGGAAGCAAGCGCAACCCAATAAACAAATGGGATTAATTGCGATTGCAGAAGCTGGTGGTGCAAATGAGACAATGGTTTCGTACATTCGTTCCGTTTCAGAGAACGAATCCGCACTATCAGAATGCCCTTTTTAAGTGATGCTTTCCCGGAAGATCTTCGTAAGCAATACGCAGAGCGAAATTTAAAGATTGGTACTATTTTACGTGTTCCTGTTACCGACGTTCCTGGACGTGATTTCAAATTTTATGTCGTTGTTGGTTACAGCAATGACAAGATAGCACTAGGGGTTTTGTATATCAACTCAGTAATCAACCCCAATGTATTCCCTACAGAAGAACTTAGGCGGCTTCACGTTCCAATTAAGCTTGACCACCGAAAGCTGGTTGATAAAGATTGCTATATTGATTGTTCAAAAATATACGAAAAGGAAGCTGAACACATAAACGATTTGGTTATCTCTAATCCTGAGTATGTTCGTGGACAATTAGATGAGAGGGAAACAGGAACCATACTGAGTACAATATATTCCGCTAAAACCATTTCCCGGATTTACAAGAGAAGGTTTGGTATTGAATAATATCCCAAACCTTCGACTTCTTCCCAGAACTCTTTAACCTGCTCACTGTCAGGCATTCCCGCCATAAAGTAAGCCCACAGCTCGACAAAGCGATCAAAGCGTATATTGTCACAGAATATGTAGCTCAGCACACTGAGCGCATCGGTATCCATCTGGGATGCGGGTAGGTCTGGCAATTCGGGTGGCTCTATCATGGCGTAGTTAGGCTCTGACGACAGGGTGAATGATTGGTGTAGTTGGGCTTGATACGGGTGATTGAGGTCAAGCCAGCAGGCATTATCACGCGTAGTATTGCGTGAGGGCACCCAACAGCCTGAGGACGTAAAGGCTCCCTACGGTCGCCATCGTCCTCAGTGGCGTTGGGTGGCCCGTCTAAGCAGTGCGTCAAAGTCCAGCATCCGGGCGACAGGTTGCACGTCCCGCATGGGCAGGTTTAGGCTTCCATTTTCAGCTTTCGGTTGACAGAGTGAGCCTGAACTAAGCGGGCTTTGGCTTCAATGGTCAGCTTTCCAGCGACAAAGTGAACGCTTAGGCAAGGCAAGAAAAAAATGGTAATTCGATTAATCAAAATTCTACTGCTACGTCTGATATTTATGCGGACTCAAACCTTGATTCTTTGTATTGTCACGGCAATAATGACTGAAGTCAACGCTCAAGATACTGCCTTTATGCCAATGATATTTGTTGAAGGGGGCTCGTTTATAATGGGCAGTGACAACGATGAATCACATGGGGACGAGAAGCCACTCCATAATGTTAAACTGAGTAGTTTTTACATAGGCAAATACGAGGTAACAGTAGCTCAGTATAGAAGATATTGTACGGAGACACATATTACCATGCCCGAATCTCCAGAGAAGGGATGGAATGATAATGATCCTATTGCAAATATTGACTGGAACGATGCTAACAAATTTGCTTTATGGATGTCAGAACGAACAGGTCGTACCTACCGTTTGCCTACAGAAGCACAATGGGAGTATGCGGCCCGTGGAGGCCAATGCAGTCAAGGTAGAATATACGCTGGTTCTGATAGTTTAGACTTGGTTAGCTGGTTTAACAAAAACTCAGACGAGCAAGTCCATCCTATTGGCCAAAAGTGGCCCAACGAATTAGGCATATACGATATGAGTGGCAACGTCTGGGAGTGGGCGCGTGATTGGTATTCAATCAACTATTACTCCCAAAGTCCTGACACAGATCCAGAGAATCAAACACGAAGTAAATATAGAGTATTGCGGGGCGGCTCTTGGGATTGTAGCCCACAGTTTTGCCGCTCCGTAGATCGGTATATAATTAATCCAGAATTTCGCGATTTTAGATGTGGGTTTCGGTTAGTATACCAGTGAGAAAAGAGTCTGTGTGGGGTAGCTTCCCGTCGACAGGAAGCACGTCCCGAAGGAAAGTTAGTAGACCAACTGACTGAGTGTGTAAAGGTTGGGAGTGATTTGCGTTCAGGTATATAGCGTTCTCGTCCATCAACATTCAGGGGTGTTGGGTGGATAAACAGCTAAAGTGTGAGTGCCAGCATCCGGGCGACAGGAGGCACTTGACTGACAGGTAAACGCTTAGGCTCGCAAGTTAGGCTTCCGGTTAACACCCCAAACATCCGAGTAAGTAGGCCTGTTGGCAAACATGCGCAACAGACCAAACGCTTAGACAGAGTAATCTACTAGCGCTTTAACCAAATACGATGTCACAAGAAATCTTTTTAATAATAGTGGTGGCAATTTGGGCTACTTTATTCATCAACAGGATGAGGAAGAGAAAATCCACTCCTAAACAGTGACTTGTTTATTGCCTGTTAGGTTCAGTAGGGGTAGCTTGTCGCATGACAAGCTGCAACCGGGTACACGATGTACCTTATCCCATCCAAACGGGCTTATAAAGGTCCAAGTACGTTCGTTTCTTCTATCTTGTGTCATCAACATCAACCCCCGTTGGCATTGGGTGGATAGCCTCACAGCCGTTGCTTCCGGATAATATCTTGGCAATAAGACAGCTTTTGGATAAAATAAACTGGCTGAACTTGTATCTTACACTCAATGAGCCAATCCCACAACACCAAGTTATTCGAGGCTCTGAGTCAGGAGTATTTGATTTTTGTCATCAGCTATACATCGCCCCGTTGGCCGAATCCCCTGTTTCTGATCTGGTACACGGATACGGATGAGGACAGTACCGATCGTCTGTTAACCGATCAGGCAGGCAATATAATCGCAACGGAATCAATCCCTGAGTTGATAAGCACCCTCAAGGCGCAGGTTCAGTTGACGCTGCCCGAGCAATTTATTGCCTGGCTGGCCAGGATAGAGGGGCTTGAGCCGTCTGTTGATATCAGTCATGACACGAAGGCGTTGGTCGATTCGATTGCGAATAAAAAAGTAGACCTATCGACGCTTGAACGCCTGGTTCTCTGGCGCAATATGTTTGGCGATTTTGCTTACCAGGACGGGCAAAACAGCTACCTGCTACCGTACCACGACGATCCACTACTGAAACAAGCCTCAGATTACTACTATAACTATGACTTCTGGCCGCGGTATACTACCAAAAGCAAAGGTCAAACCGTACGATGGCGTCGCCCTCCTTTGGAGATAGATACCGCTTTGCTGCTGGAGAAATTGTCGGCGACGATTACTATGTTTGATGCCAGAATCAATCTTGTCAAACCAGGGTAATGGAGATAAAGACACACCACGTAAACGGCCTACAACTCGCCGAGATCGTTGCGACAGGTATCGTCATCAAAACGGCGGAAGATGGCCTGGACCTGCTCGGTACTGTGTACTACCAGGGTTTTGACCGGGTTATTCTGCATCAACTGAATATCACGCCCGATTTTTTCAACTTACGGTCGGGAATGGCCGGCGAAATTCTTCAGAAGTTTTCAAACTACCGGGTTCGTCTGGCAATCGTCGGCGATTTCTCCCCGTATTCATCCAAAAGTTTCAACGACTTCATGTTCGAAAGCAACAAGGCAGGGCATATCAACTTTGTAGGTTCGTTGGCCGAAGCCGTCAACCGACTGGCAACGCCGTAACGTAACGGATCGATGCTGACGCAGAACCAGTCGAAAACTGCTCATTACGTATCAACGTTCGGCCCGGTTGAATGGGCATTGGGTAACGGCAAGTAAGTCAGCGTTGAAGCTGGCTAATCTTTCTGGGGCAAGCTATTTTAAAATCGGCCAAGAGCTAGTAAGTTTACAAGTATTTATTAAAAAAAGTCTACGTTGATAGCTTTGTAAGCTGCTGTTTTCAAATGAGCCGGACGTTGGTTTGGATGATGATTCTGGTCTTGCTGCCGGCTGTGGTAGCTGCGCAGGAACTGATTCCGAATGGTGGATTCGAAACGTTTCAGAACTGTCCCCGGCAGGATAACCTCCTTTTTGAAGCCGTACCCTGGTACAACCCCAACCGGGCGACTCCCGATTTTTACCACTATTGTTTTCCAACGGATCAGATTGAACTGCCGCCCCACGGCGGGCAGGGATTGGGGCGCTTATTCATGGACTTAGGCTGGGCCGAATACCTGGCCACGCCACTCAAACAGCCGCTCGAAGCCGGTGAAGCCTATCAGTTCGACCTCTACGTTGCGTCGGGTACGCCGAACCGGTATCCCGTAGGTTCTTTCGGGGCTTATTTCACCAGTCAGCCCCTTTCGTCGCCTGAGAAGGACCTGTTCGTAACGTCGGGGCAGGCGAGGGTGATCGACAACCTGCCGCAGCGACTCACCCGACGGTTCCAATGGGAACGAATGGGCGATTGCTTCATTGCCAAAGGTGGAGAGAAATACGTGACCATCGGCAATTTTACAACGCTGCCTGTATCGCTCGGATATTATTACCTGTTCATCGACGACGTATCGTTGCAACCCATCCGGCTTGATTTAGGGAAGGATACGACGCTGTGTGGCCGGAACAGTACGTACCTGCTCAACGCCAAAACACCCGGTGCAACAACCTACCGGTGGAGTACGGGTGGTACGTCGCCCACCCTGCAGGTAACCAGACCGGGCAAATACTGGGTGGTCGTGACGACGCCCTGCAAGGTGCTGCGTGATACCGTCACAGTCAACTATAAACTCGATTTTAGCCTGGGACCTGACACAACGCTATGCGAAGGCCAGACAATGACGCTGCGCGTTCCGGAATCGGGGCAGTACCGCTGGCAGGATGGTACGCAGCAGAACTCGTTCCAGGTACGTCAGTCCGGAACCTATACCGTCCGGGTGTCTGATGCCACCTGCACCACCAGCGATACCATCCGGGTGCGCTACGTCCTGCCGCCCCGGCTGGATCTGGGGGCCGACAAACAACTGTGCGGGACGGAGGTGTACACCATCACGCCGTCGTTCGCCCAGGGTACGTTCCGGTGGCTGGACGGGTTTGGGGAGGTAGCGCGGACCGTAACTTCATCGGATGTGTTTCGGGCGTCGGTGACGAACGACTGCGCGACGATTACCGATTCCGTGACGGTCGATTACAGCGGCTGTGAGTGTACCGTATCGGCTCCCGATGCGTTCTCGCCCAATGCCGATGGGCTGAACGATGTGCTTGAACCCTTTGCCTGTGGTGACATTACGTTCCGGGCGCTGTCGGTGTATAACCGCTGGGGCGAAATCATCTTTCAGACCACCAGCCCGCCGTTCGTGTGGGATGGAACCTACAAAGGAGAACGCTGCCCGACGGCCATCTACACCTGGAATGTTGATTACGCGCTGCGACAACCCGGCGGGGCAACCGTAACCAGACAAAAACAGAGCCGCGTCGTGCTGGTGCGTTAGTCAGAAGCTGGCTAGTCAGGTCTGGAATCTAACCGTACGGCATAATTCTGTCCAGACCCCGGTAGGTGTCGACCTCATTCTGGCACCTGCTGATTATGCTTTCTGAACACCAAAGGCCCCTGTCGAAAATGAGTCTGTGTAACTAGTACTGGTGTTTGTATGACACCCCCAACCCCCTGAAGGGGGCTTAGCTCCGCTCGGCCAAGGTGCCTGATGATAGCAGCGCTAAGCCCCCTTCAGGGGGTTGGGGGTGTCACTCAAACGGTCTAAAAATTCAACCAGCCTGAAAAAAGAAAAAGGGAGACCAGACTAGCCCCCCTTCTCCTTTCCTCCCCTTCCTCCTTTTCTCCTTCTAATTACAATAATCGCTGATCACCTTGTAGCTCGGCGTGTAGCCCAGTTCGCCGGCTTTCGAAAGGTCGAGGCAGCCGCCGTTTTCGTCGCCGAGGGCGTGTTTAATGATACCCCGAACGTAGTACACCTCGGCGTAGCGCGGATTCAGTTTGATGGCGCTGTTTAAATCCATTACGGCTCCTTTCTGGTCGCCCTGCGCTGATTTGATCATACCCAGCGTGAAGTACGCTTCGGCGTAGGTCGGACTGAGTTCAATCGCCTTGTTGAGGTCGACGATAGCGGCTTTGGCGTCGCCCTGTTTATTCTTGCTGACGGCCCGGCTGTAGTAGGCTTCGGCCCGCTCGTCGGACAGGTCGTTGATTTTGTTACGTTCCTGCACGAGGTTCCGGAGGTTATCGAGGATTGCCCGCGTAATCTTTCCGTTGTAGTAGACTTTGGCGTCGGTATTGGAGTTGTTGGCTTCGATGGCCGTGTTGAAATCCTGAATGGCCCCCTTCTGGTCGCCCAGTTTGCTACGGCAGAAACCCCGACCGTAGTACGCCCGGAAGTTATCGCCGTTGAGGGTCAGCGTCCGGTTATAGTCGGCCAGCGCCCCTTTGTAATCGTCCAGTTTGGCCTTTGCAAAACCCCGGTAGTAATACGATTCGGCATCTTCGGGGCCCAGTTCGATGGCTGAGTTCAGATCGGCGATCGCACCGGTGTAATCTTTCAGCTCCAGTTTTGATACGCCACGACCAGCAAAGGCCTGTGCGCGCCGGGGATTCATCTCCAGCACCTTGCTGAAATCGGCCAGGCTTCCGGCGTAGTCCTCCAGCTTTTGTTTCGTGATGCCGCGAGCATAGAGCGCAAGGGCATTATTGGGTTCCAGTTCGATGGTTTTGGAGAAGTCGGCGAGTGCACCCCGGTGCTGTTCAAGTCGGCTGCGACTAACCCCCCGGCTGTAGTAAGTCTGTGGATCGTCGGGGTTAAGTTCAATAGCCCGGCTGAAATCGAGCAGCGCCCCCCGGTGATCATCCTGTTTGCTTTTGCTGACGCCCCGGCTGAGGTACGCCAGCGCATCCTTGGCATTGAGTTCAATGGCCCGGTCGTAGTCCAGAATGGCCCCACGATGATCTTTAAGGTTGGCTTTGGCCAACCCCCGGTTGTAATAGCTGGCTGCGTTTTCCGGATTCATCGTGATGGCCATGCTGAAAGCCTGAAGAGCGCCCGTGAAATCGCCGGTTTTGCTGCGGGTTATCCCGTTTTCGAAGAAGTCGGCGGCTGATTGCTGAGCCGTGGCCGTCGATAAACCAGCCCAGATGCATAGCAGAGCCAGCGGCAGGAAACGTCGCGTCATACGATAAAAATGTAGAAATGGTAGGTGATTTTATTTAGCGGGACAAAAGTAGGGGTTTATATATGATGAAAAAAAGGCCACACGCGTTAAGTTTCTTCGTGATGCCCTCATTCAGAGCGTATTAGGAGTAACATACGTAGCGTTTTTGACAGACATTAGAAGTGCTAAGATGTCAAAATGTCAGCAATTGGCTGTAAATTTGCTCAAAACAAGACAAAATGTCTGTTAAAAATTCAATTTCTAGGGGTGGTACACTGTTTGCCAATAACTGAGTGTGTTTGATGATAAACAACCAATTAACACTACGACAATGGCAACTTTAGTTCGTTATAACAACTTCCCAACCTTGTTTGACCAGGCTTTTGCCCGCGATTTTAACCGGTTCTTTGGCCGTCCGGTCATTGCCCGTTACCAGAATGTGAATTCGAATGTTCCGGCTGTGAACGTAAAAGAAGATGAAACCGCTTTCCACCTTGAACTGGCCGCTCCTGGCTTGAAGAAAGAGGATGTGAAAGTTAACGTAGAGAATAACCGCCTGACCATCGCGTACAAACACGAAGAGCAGACGGATGAAACTACCGAGAAATTCACCCGTAAAGAGTTTGGCTACACGGCGTTTGAGCGCAGCTTCCGCCTGCCGAAAAACGTGAACGCCGATCAAATCCAGGCCGCTTATACAGACGGCATCCTGAAAATAGATCTGCCCAAAGTAGAAGTCAAAGACGAAAAAACGGTGAAAGAAATCGCGATTGCCTAAGGGCCGCATGATTTCGCAAAGGCTCACCGATAGATAACCGAAGCCGCGCCAGGATCTTCCCGGCGCGGCTTTTTTGTTGACTCGTGTCGGCCTAGCGCACAGCGGCTACGAAGGCTTCCAGCTTGGCGGGGTCCAGATGGCCGTCGGTGCGGACACCACTGCAAATGTCCAGCCCGAATGGCTGCACCGTATCGATGGCTTCCCGTACATTATGAAGCCGCAGGCCACCCGCCAGGAAAACCGGCACCGACGACTGCTGAACGATCTTCCGGCTAACCTGCCAGTTATGAACCCGGCCGGTGCCGCCTAATTCCTTTACGGTTAGATTCGGGTTGCCCGAGTCGAGCAGGAGGGCGTCGACTCCTTCGTCGACAGCCCGGAGGGCTTCCTCAACGCTGACATCGTCCAGTACGTGGATGACCTGAACCAGTTTGACCGAAGGAAGTGCCGCCCGAAGCTGCGTGTATGTACCAGCCGGTACCGCATCGACCAGTTGGATGGTATTGGCACCGACCCGGCGATGGTGCGCGAGTATACCGTCGACGGTGATTTCGCTGGTGAGCATGAACGTGGCGACCGGCGGGGGCGTAACGCGGACGATGGCCTGCGCCAGGTCATCAGCGATAACGCCGGGGCCGCTGGGCATGGCTCCCACCAGCCCGAGGGCATCGGCTCCGAACGTTACGGCGGTTCGGGCTTCATCGGTGCTGCTGATGCAGCAGATTTTTAGTTTCATAGGGCATACGTCGCCGGGGCGACATCGACTGCTTTCTCAGATTATTGAGTACTCCGGCACAAAATTCAGGATTAATCGGTTAATCAACGTAACCAACGTTGACTTGGTGATTCAACTTAATGACAACCGTTCCGCTTCCCAACGATCCCTACGCGTCTCTGCGTATTCCTGAGTTTCGCTATTTTATCATGAACAGCTTCCTGATAACGGCTACGTTGCTGATTCAGGAGGTTATTTTGGGGTATGAATTATACAAGATGACCCATGATCCACTGGCGCTGGGACTGGTCGGGCTGGCCGAAGCGATTCCGTTTATTGCGCTGTCGCTGTTTGGCGGGCATCTGGCCGACCGGTACGATAAAAAGCGGTTATTACAGTACAGTCTGCTGGTTATTATTCTGGGGTCTGTTATCCTGTATCTGGCGTTTCAGCCTTCGCTGGTCAGGCAGCTTACGCAGACGGCGCAACTGGCAGTGATTTATGGCGTGTTGATGCTGATCGGAACGGCCAAGGGCTTTTACTCGCCTGCCAGTTCATCGCTGAAGCCGTTTCTGGTGCCCCGACCGCTGTATCCCAATTCCGCTACCTGGAGCAGTTCGTTCTGGCAGGCCGGGGCTATTGCCGGACCAGGCGTAGCCGGATTTCTGTACAACTGGGTGGGTTTCGATAACACCCTGATCGTTATCATCGGCTTGCTCGTGGTATGTTTCCTGTTAATTACGCTCATTAAACGCCGGCCGGTACCAGTTAGCGATGCACCCGTACTGGGTTTTCGCGAGAGCCTGAAAGAAGGGTTTCAGTTTGTGTTCAAAACCCGCATCGTGCTCTACGCTATATCGCTCGATCTGTTTTCGGTGCTGTTTGGTGGCGTAGTGGCCATCCTGCCCGTGTTTGCCGAAGATATTCTGAAGGTAGGGGCCGAGGGGCTGGGCTTTCTGCGGGCAGCTCCGTCGGTGGGAGCCGTCGTGACGATGCTGCTCATGGCCAAATATCCACCCACGTATAATGCCTGGCGGAACATGCTGCTGGCCGTAGCAGGCTTCGGCGCTGCAACGCTAATTTTTGCCGTTTCTACCAATTTTTACCTGTCCCTGATCATGCTGGCCCTCACCGGCGCTTTCGACAGTGTCAGCGTGATTATCCGGCAGACAATCCTGCAAATCTTCCCGCCCGATCACATGCGTGGGCGTGTGGCGGCCGTGAATGGTATCTTTGTCAGCTCGTCTAATGAAATCGGTGCTTTTGAGTCTGGTCTGGCGGCTAGTCTGCTGGGGGCCGTACCATCCGTCATGCTGGGGGGCATTGTCACCCTGGTAGTTGTCGCCTTCGTGTACGCCCGGTCGAGGGAGTTGTTTGATGTTCGATTAAGCTGATTCCTATGCTTCACATTGGACTGCTCGGTTGCGGTATCTGGGGCCGGAACATACTGAACGATCTGATTACGCTCGGTGCTGCCGTGACGGTCTGCGATCCGGATGCCGATCGAAGGCAGCGGGCCCTGCAGCATGGGGCTTTGGCCGTAACGAACCAGCCCGATGCTCTTTGTAACTGCGATGGCCTTATTGTGGCGACGCCCGCTACGACGCACCTGACCGTACTGACGCAGATCAGATCATTCGGTAAACCCATCTTTGTCGAAAAACCGCTGACGACTTCCTATGCCGATGCGGTGGCCATTAGCCGGTTGTCGTTACCACCTACGTTCCTGATGCACATCTGGCGCTACCATGCCGGTGTTCAACTGCTCGGGGACCTGGCCCGCTCCGGCGAACTGGGGGAGGTATTGTTGCTGAAAACGACCCGTACCAACTGGACTAGCCCGCGCACCGATACGGATAGTCTGTGGACGCTGGCACCGCATGATCTCACCATTGGGCTGGAAATACTGGGACATATTCCAGCGCCCAGGGCAGCAATTGTGGAGCGGCACGGTACGGCGATTCGGAGCATGACTGCGCTACTGGGCAATCGGCCCGGATTAGTGATCGACGTATCGACCCGCTACGCGGATAAACGCCGGGAGGTCCGGCTTCATGGTACGGAGGGCGTAGCGGTGCTGGCAGATGAAACGGTCAATTACGTCGATATCTGGCGAGGAACCGACCAGACCCCACCCGACGCCCGTCTGCACGAACGTCGGTTTTTTGACGCAGCGCCCCCGCTGCAACGGGAACTGGCTGCTTTTCTGAACTATCTGCGAGGGGGAGAGCCACCGGTCAGCGATCTGGCCGAGGGGATTGAGGTGGTGCGGGTTCTGGAAGAATTAATAGCTTTGAGCCAAAAAAACGCATGAGCCTGACGGCCACAGTTCTTATTCCCACTACTACCGACCGGGGGCCATTGCTGCCGTTCTGCGTTGGCAGCGTGTTGCGGCAAACGGTGCCGGATCTGGAGGTGTTCATCATCGGCGATGGGGTAAACGACCAGACACGCGACACCATCCACGACTTGATGCGGCAGGATGCCCGAATTCGTTTCTTCGATTACCCAAAACACCCGCGTCGGGGGGAGGTATATCGGCACGAAGCGCTGCAGGAAGCCAGGGGCCGGCTGGTTGCCTACCTCTGCGACCGCGACCTGTGGCTACCGAACCACCTGCAAACGCTGGACCGGCTGCTGGAAACGGGTAATCTGGCGGCCACGAACTTTTACCAGGTTCGGCGCGACCAGCGGCTGTTTATACCGTATCGACCCACCAAAGCCGACGTAGCCGTGCAGGCCATTCTATCGGCCGTTGGACATACCCTCGATTTCTACCGGTCACTGCCATACGGCTGGCGAACAACCCCGGCCGGCATCCCAACCGATCGGTATATGTGGCAACAGATGCTGGCCCAGCCGGATTGCCGGCCGGTGGCGGGTTGGCTACCGACCCTGTTGTATTTTAAACGGGGCGGGCACCCTGGCTGGAGTACGCAGCAACGCTACGAGGAGCTAAAGCCCTGGAGCGCCCGACTGGAGCAGCCGGATGGTATAGATGCGGTAGTCGATCAGGCGTTGATGCACCTGATTCAGGATCGAAATCACATGCGGTTATCGTGGCTGGCCCTGCGAGGCCGTAGCCTGTCAGAACTGCCAGGCTGGTTTAGCTGGAAGGTGCAGCGTTGGCTAAATCCGCCAGCAGATGACGCAGCGGAGGAAAGCTATTGGCCCGATCTGAAAGAATCGGGTCGGTAATACCCCAGGTAATGCCCAGATCCGGATCATCCCAGCGACAACCGTGGTTGTCGTCGTGGCCATAGTCGACAAACGATTCCGATACGGCCTGCAAATGAACCGACGGCGTGAAGAAATACCAGCCGTGCAGCAAACCCCTTGGAAAAACAATTGCTTTCAGATCCGTACCGAACAACTCATACAGTGCCCATTGGTTGCGGGTCGGCGAGTCGGGCCGGGCGTCGTATAAACCCACGAGGCAATGCCCCTCGATCAGGCAAAAATACTCGTCGTGGCGCTGGTGCAGGTGCATGCCCCGAAACACATTCGGTTCAGAGCGGACCAGACTCCATTGCGTTGGCGTCAGGCAGGTACTCCAGTATTGCTGGAAAACTTCGGTGAACGAGCCGCGTTGGTCCTGATGTTCGGTAAGTGACTTACAGTCAACACCGGCCAGTGGCTGACCGGCCGAAAGACCAGGAGAGGAAGGGTGGATTTCTACTATCATCAAGGGCAGATATGTGGCAGATCGGCCCTAAATTACGTAATTGTAAACAAAAATTGCAGGGAGAAAGCGATTTGGCGTCTGAATGTAACAATGTGCCATGGCATCCGTCATGCTGGGGTAGGGGGGGCCGGCATGACGGATGAGGACACACAATCAGGCTCTGGCAGACGGATACTCAAGTTCCCGAATAAACGTATTGACGTCGATCTGCTCGTTGAGCAATACCCTGACGTTAAAAATTTCCCAGAAAAGTTCGTCTGATACCTGGTAATCACGTTGCAGCCGGATCATGTCACGGATGCTTTCCTTTAGCTGTAACGTGGGTGTCTGAGACCACGTAGCGAGAGACTGTTGTTGTTCCATAACCCTGTTTTGTTTTTGTGTGCGAGGTAGTAAACGAGTTCATTTTCAGATTGTTTGATTAAATTTTTTGCGTTCTTGATCGATTGGTTGGAATAATTCTATGGTTTCCACCATTTTTGAAACGTATACACTATAAAGCCCCCTTTTTTTGCAATAAAATTTTTTGCGTTTTTTGTCATACTATATCCTAGTGGTTCTATGAAGATTGTTACCTTAACCGCACTCCTGGCCAGCCTTGGACTGGCTGCTTTGTCTCCCGCCTTCAAGCCGAAGCCCATGAAGCTCGTGAAAGCCTGGGAAACTGATACCACCCTCCGTACGCCCGAATCGGTGCTGTACGACGACAAAGCCAAGGTGCTATACGTAGCCAATATTGATGGGAAGCCCGATGGCCTGGATGGAAATGGGTTTATCTCGAAAGTATCGCTCGACGGAAAGATTGAAAACCTCCGCTGGACATCAGGGCTGAATGCACCCAAAGGCATGGGGCTTTACAAAAACCGGTTGTACGTGACCGATGTGTACCGATTGGTGGCGATCAATGTCGAAACCGGCCAGGCCGAGAAAACCTGGGATGCAGTTGATACCAAAGCCGCTTTTCTGAACGACGTTACGGTAGCTAAAGATGGGACGGTGTACGTTTCCGACAGCCGCTTCAATAAACTCTACCGCCTGAAAGACGACAAGTGGGAGGTGCTGATGGAGGGTGATCAACTGAACAACCCGAACGGGGTGCTGGCGGTCGACAAGAACCGACTGATGGTCGGCAGCACGAAAATCGGTGCGCTGCGGGCGCTCGATCTCAATACGAAAACCATGACGACCATTGCAGATGGTATGGCCGCCACGGATGGTATCGTTCCGGAGGGTAAAGGCAACTTTTTCGTTTCTGACTGGAACGGCCAGATTTTCCACGTCAGCGCCGACGGCACCAGGCAGCAACTGCTCGACACCCGCGGCCAGAAGATCAACTCGGCCGATATCGAGTACGTTGCGGGCCGTAAGCTGCTGGTTGTCCCTACGTTTTTTACCAATAGGCTGGTGGCTTACCGCGTAGAATAGGAACATCCATCTACTAAATTTCATTGCGAAGTTGGGGGGAGTTCGGTAACCTTGCTGATACGTCTCGCTTTCTGCTACCGTTATGCGCTTCCCCCAACTAACATTTACCCGCTTCATTGCGGCCATGATCGTGCTGCTGTTTCACTTCGGACACTCCGAAGCGATGCTGGCGGTCCCGTTCTTCGGCCACATTCTCGAGTACGCCAATTCGCTGCTCAGCTACTTTTTCGTGCTGACGGGTTTTCTGCTGATCGTGTCGATCGTACGCAACGGCGAAGCACCGAAGGCTATCCCCTCCAAGCTGTTCTGGATAAATCGCTTTGCCCGGATTTACCCCCTCCACATTCTGGCCTTGGTAATGACCATCGGCTTGCAACTGGCCGTTGTGAGCTATAATCCTACGGCCGATGTCCCCCCGCTGCGGGCCGATAAAGTGATTCTGAGCGCCCTGCTGCTGCACGCCTGGTATCCCGACTACGCCCTGATTTACAACTACGTAAGCTGGACGCTTTGCATCGAGGTGCTGCTTAGCCTGCTGGCACCGGCTCTCTACGGCTGGATGAACAAGCAGGAAACGCCGACGCTGGTCCGTAACATCATACTGATCTGGGTGGCTAGCCTAATGGTACATTTTGTCTGTGTTCAGAGCGGGATGCCGGTCGACTGGGGCTTCTACTGGCCTCCGTTCCACGTACCGGAATTCATTGTTGGGATGCTTGGCGGATTCGTTATGGTACGTCACTACCCACAGTTGAAAGCCGGTGTCTCAAAAGTCCACATGGCTGCCTGGGCCGGAGGGGTAGCAATGCTGCTTATCATGGGATTTGCCACACAGGTACTGTTCAAAAACAGCATCATTTTCGCGCCGGTCTTCCTGTTCATCATCATGAGCATATGTCTTTCCGAGAACTGGCTCACCCGACTGATGAGCACCCGACCGCTCATATACCTCGGCGAGATTGGCTATGGTCTCTTCATTCTACAGGTGCCCGTGTCCATTCTGATGCTGTATTTCTTCGATGAATTCGTCGACTGGCCCTACAAATACGTGTGCGTCGCGTTCCTGGTCGTGCTGATTGCTGTGTCGGCGGCCGTGTACGAAGGCATGGAGAAGCCGATCCGCAACTATATGAAGAAGCAGCTTAAGAAGCGAATTGCCACGATGTCGCCGGAGCCCGCCGTTCAGAAAGTAGCCGCGTAAGAATACTGTTCACAGTTTAGGCAATGAGTCGCCCACTGTAAACAGTAAACCGTATAACTAAACTGGGACGGTGCCCTGGTGGTGTCAGGTTCCGAACCTGACACCACCAGGGCACCGTCCCAGTTTAGTTGTATAAGTATTACAACCGCTGCCCGGTCCGGCCGAAATAGTAGTTGATGCCGAATTTGAACCGGCCGCCTTTGCTACGTCCCGCTGCCGGGTCGACGCGGTCGTAGTAGTTGTTTTCAAACGCCCCTTCAAAGCCAAGGCTGGGTAGTATCCAGAACATGATGCCAATTTCCAGATTAACGCTGTTGTAGCGGGCTTTCTGGTCTTCCGGAATGTTGTCCGAGAACTCACGGCCGAAGTTATAGCCTGCCCCCAGGAAGCTGCTCACCCGCGTCCGGAACGGATAATACCGGACAAAAAGACCCGCCTGGCGTGCCCGATAGCGTTCGCCGACCCGACGATCAAAATCGTAGCGAAGGCCACCCATGAATCCCTCCTGAAAAAAATAACCGGCGCGGGTGTTCAGGGCCAGGTAGGCATTGCCACCGCCCGTCCCGACGCCCAGACCACCGCCAATAAAGACACTGCCCGGCTGAAACCAGTCCAGTTGGTTATTGCGGATGTAGGCACGGCTTTCTTCAACTTCTTCTTCGATATCCTCCTTAACCTTATTCGCTTTCTGTCGGATTTCCTGCTCGGTTTCGTTGCTGATAATGGGTCGATCGCGGTTTGTCGAATCGTTCTGCGCGAATGCAGTTGCTGACATACACAGCAATATGGTTGACGTAATCAATACAGATTTCATAGTCGTTGAGTTATACGTTCTTGTGTATCTGATACCACTAACTCTTTAACAAAAAAAGAAATCTAAGGTTTATGGCTTTAAATGGATATTATCGGTAAAATGCAATAAAAAAGTCCTCTGTTGATCAACAGAGGACTTTTTACTCTATAATGTTTAATTCTGATGCTTACTTTTTTAATTGGTCAATAAGGGCCGTTACCTGTTCAATCGTCGTTGCCGGAAAATTGGCGATGCGTATCTGCGATTCCTTAAACTTGCCATAACCGCTGCCTACAATCATATTGGCCTGCTTTGCCGCGTTGATTACGTCGGCAGAAGGCTGCTTCGTTTTTGCTACAATGACTGTCTGCGAGCGGTGCCGTTCTTCGCTTACGAATGGCTCATAGTCGGCGTGATTATCCAGGAATTTGTACAGCATCCGGGCTTTTTCCTCGGTTTGCCGACGGATGGTGTCGATGCCGATCCGGTTGAAATCTTCTGCAATTTTACCCAGAATGTAGATGGCCAGTACGTTCGGGGTAGCGGGCGTTTCGAACGTCTGGTAGTTTTTCCAGAGCGTCGGCAGCGTATGATGGGCACCAATCGTCATGCTATCGTATCGTTGCAGGCGCTCGGCCTTTTCCAGGCAGGACTTCCCGGCGATCCAGACACCGAGTCCGGCGGGCATACCGAATGCTTTCTGCACCGAAAAGAAGGCCGAATCGATAATGCTGAAGTCCAGATCGGGGTAGGGGGCCGACGAAACAATATCCACGCAGAACAGCTTCTTGCTGTATTTCCGTTTGAGTTTATGGATTTCGGCCGGCCGCATCTGCACCCCCGACGAGGTTTCATTATGGGTCACGCACACCAGTTCAGCATACTCCGGCACCTCTACGTCGGCATAGTCGAAGCCCTCGCCAAACGGCTTTTCGTAGAGATGGGCGTATTTGTGCAAGGATTGCGCATAATCGTAGAACTTTCTCGAAAACGACCCGTTGACCAGATGAAAGCTCTCGTGCTCGACGCAGTTGAGTAGTATCCGCTCCCACACTTCCGACGCCGAACCGGTGAAGAAAATACCGTGCGTTGCCGGAATATCCAGCAGGATACGGAGTTGCTCGTCGGTGTGCTTATAAATATCCCGGAACTTCTGGCTGCGGTGCGAAATTGAGCCGATCTGCTCATCCAGCGCCGTTTGCAGGTGTTGATAAAACGTTGGATACAACTCGGCCGGGCCGGGCGTGAAGTAGGTGTTTTTCATAGGGAGGAAAGGAGGAAGGAGAAAAGGAGGAAGGGAAGGGGCAAGGGCGCACTGTTGCTTTCCCTTTCCTCCCCTTCCTCCTTTCTGCCCTCCTCCTTTTAATACAACATTCTGAACTTGATGGTATTATCAATATTCTTTAACTCCTGCACGACCTCGTCGGAGTAGTCTTTGGCGATGTCGGTAATAACATACCCAATCTGCTCAGTCGTTTTCAGGTACTGACCCTGAATGTTGATGTGATACTTGCCGAAGATGTTATTGATCTGCGCCAGAATGCCCGGTACGTTGGCGTGGATGTGCAGCAGTCGATGCGACCCCTTCAGCAAGGGAAGCTGCAGTTCGGGGAAGTTGACGCTGCCGTAGGTGCTGCCGTTGTTGATGTATTCGAGCAGCTTACCCGGCACAAAGTTGCCGATGTTCTCCTGTGCTTCTTCTGTGCTTCCACCAATGTGCGGGGTCAGGATAACGTTCGGCAGGTTGCGCAGATCGCTCATGAACTCCTCCTGGTTGGTTTTGGGCTCGTAGGGAAATACGTCGATGCCGGCTCCAGCTACCTTTCCGCGCTCGATGGCATCGACCAGTGCCGGAATATCTACGATATGGCCCCGCGACAGGTTGAGGAAAATGACCCCATTCTTCATCATCCCGAACTCCCGGTAGCTGATCAGGTTCTTATTGTCCTTCCGGCCGTCGGTGTGCAGGCTGATGATGTCCGAAACCGCCAGCAACTCGTCCAGCGACTTGCATTTGCGGGCGTTGCCAAGGGCCAGTTTGTCCACTACGTCGTAGAAGTACACTTCCATGCCCAGGGCTTCGGCCACAACCGAGAGCTGCGTACCGATGTTGCCGTAGCCGATCAGGCCCAGCTTCTTGCCCCGCACCTCAAAGCTATTCTTTGCCGATTTGTCCCAAACGCCCTGGTGCATCAGGTTGCTCTTGGGAACGATGTTCCGGATGAGCATGATAATCTCACCGATGGCCAGCTCCACCACCGACCGGGTGTTGCTGTAGGGCGCGTTGAACACCGCAATGCCTTTTTCGGTGCAGGCTTCGAGGTCGATCTGGTTCGTACCGATGCAGAACGCACCAATGGTCATCAGCTTATTGGCGCTGTCAATGACCCGGCGCGTTACCTGTGTTTTCGACCGGATACCCAGGATATGAACGCCCTGAATCGCTTGGATCAACTCGTCTTCGTCGAGGGCGCCTTTGCGAATCTCGACGTTGAAGCCTTCCTGCTCGAATAACTGTACGGCTACCGGGTGTACGTTTTCCAGCAGCAGTACGTTGATCCGGCTCTTCGGATACGACTGGCTACGGCTCAGCTTGTTTTCAAACAGAAAGTCGTCCAGAGAAGGCGAGATCGAGTCTGCTTTCTCGATTACTTTCGGACGGACTACGTTCTCCGTAAATGCATAAAATTTATTGGCCAGCCCAGCCTCACGTATTTCGTAGTCGGTGTAGCCATCGCCAATGACGTATACGTCGCCGTCGAGGTTCAGGTCGCGGATGAGTTTCACCTTGCCTTTGTCGGTCGAGAGCGGATTATCGCAGTCGCAGCCGGTAATGTTACCCGCTTCGTCGAACTCGAATGTATTGGCAAATACGTGCTCTTCCTTGATACCCAGCGCTGTAACGATGGGAACGATGAACTCTTTGAAACCGCTCGACACAATGTAAATGCGGTCGGCGTTTTCAGTCAGAAAGGTTTTATTACGTTGAAATGAATCCGAAATCTTACCCATCAGGGTTTCGATGAGCGCCGGCAGATGATCCCGGTGCGCATTCAGCAGTCCCAGCCGAAGTCGAAGCGATTCGGCCAGTGAGATTTCGCCCGACATACCCCGGTCGGTGATAACCTTGATCTGATTCAGCACATCGTCGCGGTCGGGCCGGCCGATGAGTGAGATTTCGCCCAGCACGTCGAGCGCTTCAACTTTCGTAAAAGTGCTGTCGAAATCGATGACAAAGTACGTTTGATCGGCCGGGCCACGATCGGCTGGGCCACGTTCGGCCGGGCCGCGCTCGGCTGAATTACGATCTGTCGGAGTTGGACCTTGGTCGGCTGTGCCAACGTTGGGAGCTTTGGTAAGCATAGTAGTATTCAGGCTGATTCAACAACTGAGTCGTCAGGCGACTCTTTTTAATATCTGTCCGATAGTTTGTTGAAGTGGAGGCAAAGGTACGGTTATAATTCGCCAAATAATCTCATAATCGATACCAAAGTAATCATGAACCGGAATGTGGCGGGTTTGTATGATACGTAACCACGCCATAGTCGGGTGCTGATCACGGAACGATATCTGGTTCCACTGGCTGCTTCAGAAACGATACGGCCCGCTCTTCCGACCAGTACGTACCGCTAATGCCGCCGGTCTTTGGGGGGAAGCCACAGTGGCCGCCCTGCTGTGGAAACTCCATCCATACGTTTGGTAGTTCCCGCGCCAGTTGTTCCGGAAAACACTCGGGCGACAGAAACGGGTCATTCCGGGCGTTGACAATGAGCGTCGGTACGGTAATCTTCGATACAAATTGCAGCGAACTATTGCGGGTGTAGTAATCAGTTACGTCCCGAAAGCCGTGGAGCGGGGCCGTGATCAGATCGTCAAATTCACGTACGGTCCGGGCTTTTCGTAAGCCGTTGATGTTGATTTTATCCGGCATCACCCTGGCTTTCTCGAACACCTTACGCTTGAGCGTCCGGCTGAATCGGTAGTTGTAAATGAGGCTATCCCAGGTTTCGAGTCGTTTGGTGGCGGTGATCAGGTCCAGTGGTACCGAAAACACGACGGCTCGTTGAATGGCCGGATGTACCGTTTCGCCCCGCTCACCGAGGTATTTGAGCGTTACGTTGCCGCCTGCGCTGAAACCGACCAGATACATCGTCGTATACCCTTTGCTGAGGGCGTACTGAATGACAATATCCAGATCGCTTGTTTCGCCGATGTGGTAGAACCGGGCCTGCCGATTGAGTTCGCCACTGCACGAGCGGTAGTGCCACGCCAGACAGTCGAAGCCGTTCTGGGTCAAATGCCGAACCATGCCCGCCAGATACGGCCGGGTCGTGTCGCCTTCGAGACCGTGGGAGAGGATGGCCAAGGGCGGTTTTGAGAGTGGGGCCTGGGACACAGAGCTTATGCCTTCATACGCTGCCTCCCTCGCCCTAAGCCCCATGCCTTCAGCTCCATGCCTATTACCCCCAGCCCCACGCCCCAAACCCTCAGCCCAGTCCAGATCCAGAAAATCATCGTCGGGCGTGTCGATACGTTCGCGGGTGTAGGAAACCGTAACCTTGCGGAACAAGGAGGGAGCAATCGTTTGCAGGTGGCCGTTCCAAAGCCGGGCCGGTGGCTGATAACTCGATGGAGTAATCAAGGGCATTCGACAACGCAGTTGACTAAACTGCAAAGGTACAAGGTTATCAGCATGCGACCGATTAAAAGTATAGAATGCCCAATAACCTGCTGTTATGCCTGGTTAAATCAACCGTAAAGGCTCTTATTGAAAAAGCCTTTACGGTTGATTTAATTACCTAGAGCGCCAGCTCTTTCTCCGACACGATTGTCAGCACTTCCGTATCTTTCAGCCGAACGGCAAGTCCCAGCGTTTTGGGTACTTCGTAGTGGAAGAAAAACTTCATTGTGTGAATTTTGCCTTCGTAAAAGGCCAGTTCGTCGCCCTGTGGATTCTGGGTGAGGAGGGCCTGTTTTGCCACGACAGCCTGCTTCAGCCACTGCCAGGCTACGACTACGATACCCATCAGTTCGAGGAACAACGTAGCGTCGGACAGGTAGCGTTCGATATTTCCCTGCTGTGCGTGAGGCATCAGGGCTATCATAACGTCCTGTGTTCGTTTCAACTCGGCCGTGAGCTGGTCGGCGTACGGCTTCAGATCGTCGAACGTACCAGCTTCAGCAATGGTTTTGCTTATTTCGGCGAATAGCAACTGCGGAGCCTTGCCGCCCTTCATAGTCATCTTCCGACCCAGCAGGTCCTGTGCCTGAATGCCCGTTGTGCCCTCGTAGATGGGTGTAATGCGAATGTCGCGGTAAAGCTGTTCCACCGGAAAATCTTCCGTGTAGCCGTACCCGCCAAACGTCTGCACACTCTGACTCACCGACTGAACGCCCATCTCCGAGGGGTATGATTTGGCCATCGGCATCAGCAGGTCGAGCAGCAGGAAGGCGTTTTCTTTCTCTTCGCCCTCGGCTACCTGGCTGATGTCGTAGAGCCGGGCCGCTTCGAGCAGCAGCGACAGGGCTCCTTCGGTAACGGCTTTCTGAAACAGCAGCATCCGCCGAACGTCGGGGTGGTTGATGATGGGCGTTTGCGGACTGTCAAGCTGGCTCTTTTCGTTCAGCCGACGGCTTTGCGGCCGTTCTCTGGCGTACTGAAGGGCCGCGTGATAAGCCGCCGTAGCGATGGCTGCGGCTGTCATACCCACCCCAATCCGGGCCTCGTTCATCATCTGGAACATATACGGCAACCCGTGGTGCGGCTCACCGACAAGGTAACCGACGCAATCGTCGTGCTCACCCATCGTCAGGTGCATGGCCGGAACCCCGTGCTGACCCATTTTGTGGTAAATCCCCGTTGACGTAACGTCGTTATCGGTGCCGTCGAGCCGGTATTTCGGTACCACAAACAGCGAAATACCCTTAGTCCCCTTGGGTGCTCCTTCGATGCGGGCCAGCATCAGGTGAATGATGTTATCGGTGGCATCGTGGTCGCCGGCCGAAATAAAAACTTTCTGCCCCTTGATCTTGAAAGTGCCATCGGGTTGCGGATAAGCGGTCGTAACAACGTCGGATAGAGAGGAGCCTGCCTGCGGTTCGGTAAGGGCCATAGTGCCCTGCCACGTACCGGCCAGCATGTTGGGTACGTACGCTGCCTGCAACGCCGGCGAACCAAATGACGTGATGAGGTGAGCCGCCCCCGATGTGAGGCCGGTGTACATCATGCCGTTATTGGCCGCCATCAGGATGAAGCCAATGCTGGAACTGATCAGTTCCGGTAGCTGTTGCCCGCCGTGTTCGAAGGAGAATCCGGCGCCAATCAGGCCGGCATCGCCCATGGCTTTGAGGTATTCTTTGATTTTTGGATGCACCGTCACCTGGCCGTTTTTGAGCTCCGGCTGGTTCTTGTCAATCTCCTTCAGATATGGATGCATGAGGGTGTCGGCAATGTAGGTTGCCGAGTCCAGAGCCAGATTGAAGGTCTCCCGATCATGGGCACTGAAGTACTCATATTGAGTCAGTTCCTCAGCCCGAAAGACTTCGTGGAGCAGAAACTGCAGATTACGTTTGCTAAAATAAGTAGTTGCCATATGGACAGAACGGTTGAGGAAAGTGGTATGCATGCATACCATTAGTCAGTAAAAATACAGTAAATCTGCTTGTTATTTATATTGGACACCAAAAACTATCGTTTACTTTGTGTCGTATTCAACGATACTTACAAAACCAATTCGTACGTATGAAAAAGATCAGTGCCTTTCTGATTATCCTGTTTGCAATGGTATCCATGGCACAGGCTCAGGAAAAAAAGCCCCCCATGAGTCCACGTGTGACTACCGAAAGTCCTGACAGATCCATCAAAGTTGCTTATGGTCAGCCGTCGAAGCGGGGACGGGTAATTTTTGGTGATAAAGGTCTGGAAAAGTACGGTAAAGTATGGCGGACAGGCGCTAATGAAGCTACTGAGATTACGTTTAAGAATGACGTAATGTTTGGCGGTAAAATGGTAAAAGCCGGTACGTATACGCTTTATACGATTCCCAACGAGAAGGAGTGGACAGTCATTCTGAACAGCACGCTGGGGCAATGGGGCGCCTATGATTATGATAAAATCAAAGGCAGTGACGTCGCTCAGGTGAAAGTGCCGGTATCGGCGGCTAAAACGCCTATCGAGAAACTGACCATTACGCCCGCGAACAGCAGCATAACCATTGCCTGGGATAACATGACGGTGTCAGTACCCGTACAAAAGCACGGCCAGTCGTAGTAAAAAGACCAAACGTAGTAATCATTACTAAAAAACCGGCCACCTGGCCGGTTTTTTAGTTCAAGCCGGAAGCTGACTCCCGGCGGCTTCGTCAACCCAGACGTAGGCGTTGGAGTGGGTCTGCATGATGCTGGCCGGAACTTCCTCCGTTACGGGGCCGGTCAGGGCCTGATGTAGCATGGGGGCTTTTTGGGCACCGCTCACCAGCAAAATCACCTCGTGGGCTTCGGTCAGGTGGCGCAGCCCGATGGTGATGCCCTGCGTAAGGGTTGTTTCCTCGGCGAAATACTTCTGACCTACGGTTTTGGTGGTTTCGGCCAGTTCGACCACGTGGCAGTAGTTGGTAAAGGGCGTCCCCGGCTCATTCAGGGCAATATGGCCATTCATGCCCATTCCGACCAGCAGGAGATCCAGACCACCTCGCTCCAGAATAACGCGGTCGATGCGTTCGCACTCAGCCAGGAGATCGTCGGCTTTAGCGTTGAAATAGTAGATCTGCTCGGGGCGGAGCGCCAGGGGCGTCAGCAGGTCGCGGTACACGTAATACGAGCAGCTACCCATGTCGTCCGGTCCGAAGCCTACCCACTCGTCGAGACCAACGAACGTACACCGGCTCACATCGACCGCTCCGGCCTGCACCAGCGCGACAAACCGCCGATAGGTTTCGATGGGGGTATCGCCTGAGGCCAGGCAGATGATGGCGTCCGGTTTTTTGCGGATGATAGCGGCAATCCGTTCGGCTGCGTGTTGGGATAAGGTATTGTGGTCAGGGAAACGTTGTAGATTCATGGTAATTGGTAGTAGCTTTTGTAAGTCGCACAGGCTGATAACAGAGATACCGTAGCATCGGCCTCACTTCAGCTCACTGGCGCGAATGGTCCGGTTCCAGCGCTTCGTCCCCTTCTGGTCGTATACGTCGATGGTCAGCACCCGGTCTTTCAGTGGGCCGCTGACGCTGAACAGGCCGAAGTTACGGTCGGTTACGAGGGTGCCGTCTACGAAGGTAGGCTGCTGTAGTTCGTCGGGACGTGGTTTCGATGGGCCGGATGTCAGGGGCGAAATGGTCAGGTCGTAGAGGGGATACGTACCGGGCCGATCCAGTTTATGCACAATCGTATGATGGCGGTCGCCGGTGATGAACAGCACCCCCGGAATGTTGGCGTCGGCGATGGCTTTGAGCAACTGGTCGCGTTCGGTGCCGTACATCGAGTAATTCTCAAACGCTTTCACTGGATTGATGACCTGTCCACCCGTTACGATGAACTTGAACGTAGCGCGGCTGAAGCGAAGGGCGTCGATCAGCCAGGTGAGCTGCTTCTGTCCAAAATACACTTTTTCCGGTCCATCGGGCATCTCATTGGGGGCGCGGAACGTGCGGTCGTCGAGCAGAAAAAACTGGCAATCCTGCCAGAAGAACGTACCGGTGCAACCCTCGTCAAAGA
The DNA here is from genome assembly GCF_000296815.2 of Fibrisoma limi BUZ 3. Classification (GTDB taxonomy): domain Bacteria; phylum Bacteroidota; class Bacteroidia; order Cytophagales; family Spirosomataceae; genus Fibrisoma; species Fibrisoma limi. Next base: position 3,115 of record NZ_CAIT01000007.1, on the reverse strand, counting down.
TGAAATTAGGGTTCGCCCAGAACAGTTTGAAGGCTTCGAGGGTAACCGGTTTAATCCAGTAGCTACGGTCCGAATCGTTGGGGCCGTAATCGTGATCGTCCCAGATGGCGTAGTTGTGGGAAGCGGCCAGCAGCGGCTGCATTTCGGGCAGCGACCGGGTGTGGGTATACCGGCGCAGGACACCCGTGCGGGAATTCCAGTCCACTTCGCGGGTATACGTATTGTCGCCGGTCCAGAGCATGAAATCCGGTTTCTGAGCGGCCAGCGCCGTGAAGATTTCGTAGCCGTCGCCGTAGGGCGTCCCGGGGCGGTCAACGGCCGGTTCGTTGACGTACGTGCAGCTTCCGACGCCGAACCGAAACGCCGGGGGATCGGTCCGCCACTGCCACAGGTTTTGGGTTTGGAACTGAGTCGGGTAGGGCAGGCTCGCCTTTCGGCCCTCGATCAACACGTCGTACGCGTACTTTTTGCCGGGTTCCACCTGATCGGCGAGCAGGTGGGCTGTAAAAGCCGTTTTGGCCTCCGTCCTGACTTCGTTGGTGAGACGCGCCTGCGTTGGATTACCCGGTTCGTAGTAGCGAATCTGGACGCGGGCGGGCTGTTTGGTTTGTACCCAGAGCATGACTTCCCGCATTTCGGAGTAGCCCACCATCGGCCCAGACTGGATGGTCCCGGACTGGATAGTTCCGGACTGGGAGGGCCGGGATGTGGCACTGGTCGTCGATGCTGCTTTGGGTGGTACCTGCCCAAACGACAGACTTACCGCTACGATCCACCAAATCAACAACAAGAGTACGCGGCTAATTTTGTACATGGGAGAAAGATAAAGTAATTTTGCGGTTCGTTTCATGAACCATGCATATTGACAATCAAGGCTCGGCAACTACGACGGGCCGCTATCAGATTCAGGGCGTTGACGTACTACAGATTGCCGACCAGTTTGGCCTGCCACTCTATGTGTACGATGCCGACAAAATTATCGAAAAAATCAGCTTGCTCCGGACTTCGTTCCGCGGAGTTAATCTCAAAATAAAGTACGCGGCCAAAGCACTGACGAACCTGTCCATCCTGAAACTTATGCGGCAGCAGGGAATCGATGTGGAGGTTGTTTCGGTCAACGAAGGACGACTGGCTTTGCTGGCCGGGTTTGAGCCGACGCAGATTATGTACACCCCGAGCGGTAATGCCTGGTCCGAAATCCAGGAAGCAATCGGGATGGGGCTACAACTGAACGTCGACAGTCTGCCTCTGCTGGAGCAGATCGGCCAGACCTACGGCAGTCAGTACCCCATTGCCCTACGGATCAATCCGAGCATTGCGGAAGGCGGGAACTTCAAGATTCAGACCGGCCACGGCGATTCCAAATTTGGTATTCCGAACGACTACCGGGTGCAGATCAAAGGGCTCATCGAGCAGTATAACATTCCGGTCGTAGGACTGCACATCCATACCGGATCGGACTTCAAAGACGGCAATACGTTCCTGAAGATTGCCGACGTGCTGTTCGACATGGCCGCTGATTATCCGAACCTGCGCTTCATTGATTTCGGAAGCGGCTTCAAAGTGCCGTATCATCCGGGCGATTATGCCACCGACCTGGCCGATCTGGGCGCTAAGGTTTCTTCGGCGTTCCGGGCGTTCTGCGAACGCTACGGCCGTGAACTGGAGCTTTGCTTTGAGCCGGGTAAACTGCTGGTGAGCGAGAGCGGTCACCTGCTGGTGGGCGTTAACGTCGTAAAAGAAAACCCGTCACGGACGTTCGTGCAGGTCGATTCGGGCCTCAACCACCTGATCCGCCCGATGATGTACGACGCCTACCACCACATCAGGAACGTATCGAACCCGACCGGACCAGAGCGCCTGTACACGGTCGTAGGCTATATCTGCGAAACCGATACGTTTGCTACCGACCGGTCGCTGCCGGAGGTTCGACCCGGCGATGTGCTATCGTTTGAGAATGCGGGTGCCTATGGCTTTAGTATGGCCTCAACCTACAATTCACGGGTGCGTCCTGCCGAGGTGCTGGTATACGACGGAACGCCGTATCTGATCCGGCAGCGCGAAACATTCGAGGATTTGCTGCGTGGTCAGGTGGATGTGCCTGTGCTGAATGCGGACGTAATTGAGCAAACCATATAGTTTGTGGTTTGTCGTTGTCTGCTTGATGTAACGACAACTCCAAATCACAACTCAAAAACTGTCAACTGAAAACCCTTTAGTACAATGGGAAGAGCGTTTGAATACCGGAAAGCGCGCAAAATGAAGCGGTGGGGTCAAATGGCCAAGACCTTCACCCGAATTGGTAAAGATATTGTGATTGCTGTTAAGAACGGCGGTCCTGATCCCGATACGAACGGACGGCTACGGGCGGTTATCCAGAACGCCAAAGCGGCCAACATGCCGAAGGATAACGTCGAGCGGGCCATCAAGAAAGCATCGTCGAAGGAGCAGGAGGATTACAAAGAGATTGTATACGAAGCCTATGCGCCCCACGGCATTGCCCTGGTGATTGAAACCGCTACAGACAACCACAACCGGACGGTTGCCAACATCCGCAGCTACCTCAACAAACTGGGAGGGAGCCTGGGTACACAAGGGATGCTTGATTTTATGTTCGATCGTAAAAGCGTATTCCGAATTTCGGCCGAAGGTGTTGATCAGGAAGAGCTTGAGTTCGAGCTGATTGACGTAGGGGGCGAAGAAGTCGAACTGGACGAAGAAACCAATCAGTACGTCATCTATGGCGAATTTACGGCTTTCGGCGCTATTCAGAAGTTCCTCGAAGAAAAGGGGTACGAGATTAAGCAGGCCGAATTCGAACGGATTCCCAACGATTACAAAGAGCTGACCGACGAGGAAGTTGCCGATGTTGAGAAGCTAATCGAGCGCATCGAAGAAGACGACGATGTGCAGAACGTTTATCATAATATGCGGTAAAGAAGGAGGAAGGGAGAAAAGGGAGGAGAGGAGGAAGGGGAGTGCTTGCTGGTTGACTAGCGCATTCCCCTTCCTCCTCTCCTCCCTTTCCTCCTTTCTCCCCCTTCCTTCCTATCTCATCGATACACCATCCCGGATGAGCTACACCCAGCCCTTGAGCACCTGCGGGGGGGCGTTG
>NZ_CAIT01000008.1 GCF_000296815.2 Fibrisoma limi BUZ 3 | reverse complement strand
AAACGCGGACGCGTACGTCGTCGTCGCTTTTTTGTTATTCTCCGCTGGGTCGTTTAAGCCATTCACTCAATGGCACCGGTGTGCCGAAGTCAGGGGTACCGTCGGCTTTCCACGTAAATTGCTGAATGCGCGGTGAGCGAAGGTTACTACACCCCGTATTGATGGTAGGGTTGGCGTGGTACAGCAACCAGTTTTCAGTGCCGTCGGGGCTGGTAAAAAAGCTGTTGTGACCAACGCCGTAGGCACCATCGCGGGCGTAGGGGCCAAATACGGGTTGTGGTGTTTTTGTCCAGGAGGCCGGGTTGAGCAGGTCGGCGGTGGCGTTGGCCGTGAGCATACCCAGCGCGTAGGCATCGGTGCTGCAATGACTCGCCGAATACACCAGGAAGATTTTATCATTGCGCAGCAGAAACTCGGGTCCTTCGTTCACATCCGGGCTGCCTTCCTTTTCCCAGTTGAATTCTGGCGCGGAGATACGTACCCGGGGACCTTGAGCCGTCCAGGGGTTGGTGAGCTTGCAGACATACAGGTCCTGCTGCCCATCCGAAAAGTTCGGCCAGCCCGACCAGGCAAAATAAAGCTGGCCGTTGTGCTGCAATAAGGTTCCGTCAATCGCCCACTTGTCTTCGGGCAGTTCCAGTTCGCCTTTCGACACCCAGGTACCCTGCGTTGGGTCCGCCGACTCGTTTTCCAGGACCCACATGCGGTGGTTTTCGTTCCGGCCGTCGTCGGCTGCGTAGTAGATATACCAGCGGTTGTTGACGTAATGCAGCTCCGGTGCCCATATGTTTCGCGAGTTGGGCCCCGCTGCTGGCGGTGTCCAGACAACCGTCCGCGGAGCTGAACCTAATCGGCTCATCGATTGAGTCTTGTATAGCACCAGGTTATTGCCGGTGGTGTGCGTGACGTAGTAGTAGCCATCGCGGTAAATTGTCCAGGGGTCGGGGCCGGATGTCAGCAGCGGATTCCGGAATTTACCCGTTGTATCGACGGTAGGATTGGGGGAGGGCGTTGAGGTAGACGTACCCGGGGTCTTCCGGCAATGGGTAAATACCAGCAGACTGATCAGCAGGAACAGGCCACTCGCCGTTGGTAATTGAAAGCGTCGATTGGTCATCAGTGTAGGTTTATGGACAAAACGAAAACAGTGCCGATTATCACCAGGATAACCAGCACTGTTCTACTTATGTCGACTTAATAGTTCGGGTTCTGAATGAGATTTGGATTGAGGTCGCGGTCGGTTTGCGGAATAGGCAGGAGTTCGTCCTGACCCCGCTGGAAGTTCGCAAATCCCGGGTCACGGACGGCCAACTGAGGGCCCAGATCGCCCCAGCGGCCCAGGTCATTCCACCGCCAGCCTTCGCCCGACAGTTCGGTGACGCGTTCGTGCTTGAGCTGATTCAGGAACTGTTCCTGGTTTAAGCCTGGCCGTACCGTCGAGAGCGGAGCCAGCCCGGCCCGCTGCCGCACCCGGTCAACGAAAGGATAAGCCTGGGTTGTCCGGCCCGTAGCGTTCAGGGCTTCGGCGTACATCAGCAGCACATCGGCGTAGCGAATGTAGCGCCAGTTGTTCGGCGACCGGTAGCCTTCTTCGTTTTTCCAGTGATCGTTCTGAAATTTCCGGAACCACACCCGCTGGTTGTTGGCGCCGTAGCGCTCCAGGAAGGTCCGGCCGTAAATCTGCGTAAAGGCCGGGCCGCGTACGTCGGTCGAATCGAACAGAAACGAGGCCTCTACCCGCGGGTCACGAGCACCGGTGGTGGTTGGCTCGTAGAACTCACGAACGACCCAGCGCCGGCATTCCCCGTCTGACCAGCCAATGGACTGCGGACCGAAAAACTGGGCGATGGACGTACCGTAGTTGTGGTTCGGCGTTTCGGTATCATCGTCCGTATATTCTGCCGGGTTCTCAGCGAACTGCCATTCAAACACCGACTCGCGGTTGTTTTCCGTCGTGATCAGAAAATTGTCGCGGTAATTGGGTACCAGATCGTAAATCGTTCGGCCGTCGCCTTCCACGAGCCACTGAAGGGGCGTAATCGACTCGGTATACTTGCGCTGCTGAAAATAAGTGCGGGCCAGCAGGGCGTAAGCCGCCCCTTTGGTAGCCCGACCTAAGTCAGCCCCGCCATAGGTAGTGGGGAGCGCCGGAATAGCCTCGGTTAAATCCTGCTCAATCTGCGCCCAGACCTGCGGAATGGTTGCCGAACTGGGCCGGTCGCCCACCGTAGAGGGCGTCAGAATCAACGGTACGTTACCAAACAGGGTCACCAGATGGAAGTAATACATGGCCCGCAGGAACTTGGCTTCGCCGATGTAGCGCTGCTTCAGGGTCTCGTCCATCTGGATGTTGGGAACATTGGCGATCACCTGGTTAGCCCGGTTGATACCGATAAAATTGTCGTTCCAGACGCTATACGCATTGCCGTAGTTGTAATCGCTGATCAGAAACCGGTCCATGTTGTTCAGGATACCGGGGTCGGGGCTCTGGCTCCAGCCTATATCGGAGCGGATGATGTAGTAGAACGGCATCCACCGCGAGATGCCCCCCCGGTGGGTTGTGCTGTAAATCGCGTTTACCCCCACCAGGGCATCATCGGCCGTCCGCCAGAACACCTGGGTCGTTACCTGATTCGGGTTTACAATGTCTAAGTTCCGGTCGCAGCCGGCCAGCGTTATCGTCGCGGCTAGTGCCAGGTATATGAATCTATTTTTCATGGTTAGCTGAGTCTAAAGAGGGTCATCAGAAATCGCAGTTGATACCGAGTGATATGACGCGCGGAGTTGGCCAGTGCCCATTGTCGACACCCCGTTCCTGGATGTTGGCCCCCGTTACGTCCGGGTCAAGTCCTGAGTACTGCGTGATGGTGAACAGGTTCTGCCCACTGACGTACACCCGTGCCCCCCGTACCTTGAGCCGGTTGACCAGGTTTTTGGGCAGGTTATACCCAAGCTCGATGTTCCGAACGCGGACGTAGGACGCGTTTTCGAGCCAGCGGTCGCTGTAGGACAGATTGTTCGAGATGATTCCCTGATCGTTCGCTTCCAGGCCCAGTCGCGGATCGCTGGTGTCGGTGTTGTTAGGCGTCCACGGGCTGATGTCCCGGCGGAAGTTGGTGTTCTGGTAGCTGTCCAGAATCCGCCGAACGTCGTTGTACACGGTGTAGCCGAAAATGCCGATCAACTGCACATTCAGGTTGAAGTTCTTGTACGATCCGTTGAATTGCGCACCGGTTTGCAGCGACGGCCAGGGCGACGTAACGAACTGCCGGTCATTGACGTCGATGCGGCCGTCGTTGTTGGCATCCTCGTAGCGGATATCCCCCGGTTTGGCATTCGGCTGGATCAGCGAACCGTCGGATCCCCGGTAATTGTTGATCTCCTCCTGGGTCTGGAAGAGGCCGTTCGTTTTCAGCACAAACCACTGCCCCACGGGATTGCCCACCTGCGAACGCGTGTTGCCGCTGACGATGTAGTTGATGTCCTGCCCCTGGTTGCCGACGTTTTCGACCCGGTTACGAATAGTTGTAAAGTTGGCCGATACGTCCCACTTGAAGGGGTTCTCGTTGTTGCGGTACGTCGCCGAGAACTCAACCCCCCGGTTGCGGATGGATGCCGTATTAACGTAGGGGTTACCCCGCAGGTTGCCCAGATAGCCCGGTACGGTCAGGTTCAGGATGGCATCGGACGACAGAGAGTTATACACGTTGAATTCGGCCGTGATGCGGTTGTTCAGGAAACTGGCCGTCAAACCGTAGTTCTGCTGAATCCGCTCTTCCCAGCGCAGGTTGGGGTTGGCCAACTGCGCCTGGTACGCACCGACGTTCGGGCTCTGTCCGTCGCCGAAAATGGCTCGGGGATTGTTGTTGATGAAGGCCGTATACGGGAAGGAGCCCAGCGTCGGCACCACAATCCCCAGCTTACCATACGAAGCACTCAGCTTCAGGTCGGAGATCCAGTCTACGTCGAAAAACTTTTCCTCACTGATACGCCAGGCCCCCGCTATGGATGGGAAGAAGCCCGTCCGGTTATTCGGGCCGAAGCGCGAATCCTGATCGACGCGCCCGGTCAGGGTCAGCAGGTAGCGGTCGTTGTAGGTATAGTTGATCCGGCCGAGATACCCCAGAATGCGGTAATATTCGGGCGTACCGCCGGCCGACGTAGCGATGCCCGAAGCAGCCCCGATGGTGGGCAGGTACTGACCACCGGCAAACGCCAGGTTCGTGCGCCCGCCCGATGTTACGTCGCGCCGGGTGTTCTGCTGGCTGATCCCGACTACACCGTTTATGTTGTGCAGACCGAACGTCCGGTTAAAGTTCAGTGTGTGTTCGAACAGCAGGCTCGTGAACCGTGAACGGTCTTCATTGATTGAGCTGGGAACGGGGGCTGCATTGTACTGATAAACCCCCACCCGTCGGAGATTCTGCGTGTAGTCGAAGCTGGCGTCCAGACCGGCGTTGAAGCGGTACGTTAGCCAGTCGGCAAACTTGAACTCCAGGAAGGCGTTGCCGACCAGCCGGGCGAAGTTGCTCCGGTTGCTGGACAGGTTTCGGGCGGCCACGGGGTTATAAGCGTACGAAATGCTGTTGATCGAACCGATGCCGTAACCTTCCGGGTTCGTCGGACTGACGTAGCTGGGGTCCTGAACCGGAATGACGGGCAGGTTGTACGCCATGTCGTAGATCGGGTTAGTCCCTACTGGTTGATTCTGTACGTTGGAGTTCGTCAGTACGACATTCTCGCCGAAGGTGAACCGGCCAAACTCGCTACGGGTGTTGATCCGCAAACTGGCCCGATTGAAGTTGCTGCCGATGACGTAGCCCGTATTGTTGAAATAACTGCCGGACAGTAAGTACCGGCCCGTCTTGGTACCGCCCGACAGCGTCAGGTTATAATCCTGTAAACTGCCGGTCCGTAGCACCTGATCCTGCCAGTTGGTGTTGATGTTCGGGTTAAACGTTGCTTCCGCAACGCTGGCGGGTGGGGTTTGCCCCGAGTTCTGATACTGGGTACGCTGCAGGGCCGCAAACTCCGACGCATTCATGACATCCCAGCGTTTGTAGGCTTGCTGGATTCCGTATTTCCCGGAGAACGAAACCCGGGCAGGGCCTTCTTTCCCCTGCTTGGTGGTGATAATGACCACGCCGTTTGCCGCCCGGGAGCCGTAGATGGCAGCCGCTGAGGCATCTTTCAGAATCTGAATCGACTCGATGTCGTCGGAGTTGATTGTCGGGTTGGCATCGGCAATCATGCCGTCGATAACGTAGAGGGGTTCCGTATTCAGAAAGCTGGCCACCCCCCGGATCTGAATTGATGCCTGCTGACCCGGCACCCCCGTGTTACGTACGGTAACCCCCGGCGATAGCCCTTGAATCGATTCGGGCAGCGACTGAGCCGTAACGCGGTTCGCTTCGGTTGGGTTGATAACGTCATTGGCCCCCGTTACGTCGCGCTTCCGCACAGCCTGATACCCAATCACCACGACCTCTTCCAGCGTCCGGTTATCCGGCACCAACTGCACATTGATGGTGGTCTGGTTGCCGATGGCTACGTCCTGCGAAACGTAGCCCACGCTCGAAATGGTGAGCGTAGTGGCCTGGTCGCTGACGTTCAGAACGAAGTTGCCGTTAGCGTCGGTGTTGGTGCCGTTGGTCGTTCCTTTTTCGATGACGTTGGCACCGGGCAAGCCCTGTCCTGTTTCATCCGTCACCTGGCCGCTGATGCGCTTCACCTGCGGGGCAACAGCAGCCAAAGCCGATTCAGTGAGGACGCCGGCCGAGGGTATGGTCCCGGCCATGTCGTTTTTTGTGTCGCGCGACGCATTCGATGCCGGCGTTTCGGTCGGCTGAATTACGAACAGCTTATCCTTGATTTTCGTAAAGCGAAGCCCCTGTGGAGACAGCAACTGGAGCAACGCTTCCTCCAGCGAAGTCCCTTCCGCCAGTACACCGGTCTGGCGGCTGGCAATCAACTGATCATCGTACGCAAAACTGACACCGAACCGCCGTTCGAGGTCCGATAGTGCTTTCTTGAGCGATCGGGTACGCGTTGCCCGGCCTGCTGACGTGGTTTGCTGTGAAATGGACGGTTCGGCCCGGGTAAGGAACTGGGCGTCCGCTAAAGTCGGCCAGGTGCATAGGCTGAGGCCGAGAAGCAGCGGAATGGTTGTAGATTGGTTTTTCATAACGGGATTAATTACCACTGTAGTTAATAGAAACTAAGGTTTCATAAGCTGAGGTCTGTGAAGTCATGGATGTTGAGTTAAGTGTTGTCGGTACTGCTTGTTATAATTGTTAGGAAAGGGCCACCTCATGCTCTGGTTGGGGTTATTTGGCCTGTCGGAGCACAATCTGGTTACCCGATCGGTCGGTTGTCAGATTGAACGTGGCTGCGAGGGTCGCTACCAGGGTTTCGATGTCTTCGTTGGACAGATTGCCGGTAAATCGGCGGGCTGATAAATCACTGTTTTCAAATACCAGTTCCAGTCCGTACGTATCTTTCAGTTGCTGGGCGATGTCGCTCAGGGCCGTGTTATCGAACACAAACTGATGTTGTATCCAGGAGGTACGTAACCGCGGTTGTTCGCTGCGAACGGCTACCGTTTCGAGGCTGGGTCGGGCCGACGCTACCTGGCCGGGCTTCAGTTCAATTCCCTTGTTGGCTGGCTGGCCCGGTTTGGCGAGCTGAACGCGCCCCTCCACGAGCGTAACGTCGGTGTGGCCGCGTCGGCTGCTAACGTTAAACTGCGTGCCAAGCACCGTAATGTCCAGGTTTGGCGTGTGCGTAACAAATGCTACGCGAGTCTTTCCGGTGGGTTGCGAACTGTATTTTTTCGTGATGTTGAAATATCCTTCGCCGTCGATCCAGACTTCACGAGGCTTGTCTTCCTGCCAGTTGGTAGCAAATGTCAGAGTTGTATTACCATTCAGCAGGACTGTACTGCCGTCTGGCAGGGTAACGGTGCGATTTTCGCCGTAAGCCGTATGAACGCGTTCCTGGCGGGGCTGACGAACGTACCAGAACGCTCCTCCGGCCAGCAGCAACAGACCGGTCAGCGACGCGGCAATCTGCCACATGAAGCGCGGTCGTCGCCAGATCGGCAGCGGGCGTACCGTAGTCTGGAGCGATTGCTGGTCGTCGAACGCCTGTTCGAGCACCTGCCGTATGCGCAGCAGACTACTGTCGGTCAGGTCATCGTGGCTGGCCCGGAGATGAAGTACGATCGACGCGGCTTCGTCAATAGCCGTCTGCTGCTCCGGATGTCGGAGCATAAACGTGTGCCAGAACGTCATGTTCTCCTCGTCGGGCTGAAGAATCCAGCGTCGGAAAGCATCGTCCAGTACAAAGTCCCGGACCGTGAATTGGTGGTAGGGCTGTTCCATGCGGGCTGTAAACGTTGTCTACCTTCTGAAGAAAGAAGTCGCGGTTTTTATCCCTCGGAAAGTGAAAAATTTTTACAGATAAAATGATACCGGTCGGGGGACGTGAAGGCTCCATTTTTCATCACATTTTAATTTGAATCAGGCTAAAAAATAAGCTCGATTTAACGCCGTCGGCAGGGTTGTCGTCGTCATTTGTATCGTTAATTCATAGAGCGCCATGACGTTACTGAATCGTTCTTTTCTCATAGGGGTAGGGTGGGTACTTGGCCTGGCGACCACAGTACACGCCCAGAGCACTGATACACTGCGGTTAAGTTTACCGCAGGCCGAACAGCAGTTTCTGGACCGTAATTTCCAGTTACTGGCCCAGCGGTACCAGATCGACATCAGCACAGCGGCCGTTCAGCAGGCCGGGTTGAAGCCGAATCCGAACGTATTTTTTCAAACGAATTTTTTTAATCCGCAAACCGGCAAGTTTTTTCAGTATGGCCATAACTCCGCGGCTGATCTGGCGGCCAGCCAGTTCAACAAGGGGGGAATGACCGTCCAGGTTCAGCAGTTGATTCAACTGGCGGGCAAACGAAGCAAACTGGTCCAACTGGCCGAGAGCAACCGGAATCTGCAAACGCTGGCGTTCCGCGACGTACTGCGAAACCTGCATTACCAGTTGTATAGTACGTATGCCAATCTGTACTTCAACCTCCAGGCGCTGAGCATCCTGCGGGCCGAAGAAACGCGTCAGCAAGGCCTGGTCACTTCGTACCGATCGCTGGTTACTACGGGTGGAGTAGCTCCCTACGAAGTAACCAGGCTTGAGGTAGCACTTCGCGATCTGCAGGCCAGCATCGCCGACTACCGCAGCCAGATTGCCGACGAAGAGGCTACATTGCGGGTTCTGCTTCGGCCGGATCAGCCCCGTTTCATTCTGCCGACGGAACTGCCGATTGTCGCCAGGCCACTGCCGCCCATCGCGGCTGCACTCGACTCGGCCCAGAGCAACCGCCCCGACGCAGGGCTGGCCCAGGAGCAGGTCAACAATGCCCAGCGCAGCCTGACGCTCGAACGCGCCCGCCGGACGCCGGATATGACGGCCGGTTTTATCTTCGACAAGTATGGTAATGCGTTCAATAACTTCACAGGCCTCTACACGAGCATTGACCTTCCGGTTCGGAACCGAAACCAGGGGAATATCAAAATTGCTGAGATCCAGGTGGACGCGTCGAAGAAAGCGGTAGAGAACCAGCAGACGGTCATCGAAAGCGACGTGCTCAATGCGTACGATAAGCTCAATACGGCCTACGAACAGCAGGCTGGTCTATCCGCCGATTACCAGTCTCGCGTACAGACTATTTCGATTGAGGCTACCCGTAGTTACAACAATCGGGTGATCGGATTACTGGATTATCTGGACAAAATCCGGACGTATCAGCAGGCACAGCTCAACCGGATCAACCTGCAGAATAAGCTGTTTCAGAGCCAGCAGTTGTTTGACTACGTTACCAACACGCGGTTTTTCTGAGTGCAACGCCTGGAGTGACTGTATCGAAGCCGCTGATCCCACCCGGTTAGCGGCTTTGCTGGTTATGGCTGTTGCCTGACGCAGGTTGTTCAGCGTCCTATTTTCAGGATAAACGGCAAGATTTTCGGGACACTTTGGTTAGATTTCTTGTTTTATTATCGGTAGGCCATTAAGTTGGATGCCGCAAAAGGACACCCTAACAAGTAACCTAACAACGAACAATGATTTCACCCTGGATATTAATGATCGTGATCTTCGGCCTCAGTGCGTTTGTGAGCTGGCGGTTACGGAGTAAGTTTAATGAGTATTCACAAGTCGGGCTAAGCAATGGATTGAGTGGAGCCGAAATTGCGCAGAAGATGCTGAACGAAAACGGTATCTACGATGTGCGCGTCGTTTCGGTCGAAGGAATGCTCACCGACCACTATAACCCGCAGGAAAAAACGGTGAACCTGAGTGCCGACGTATATTACGGACGAAGCGTAGCGGCCGCTGCGGTGGCGGCTCACGAATGTGGTCACGCCGTACAGCATAAGGTGGCCTATGCGCCCCTGAAGTTCCGGTCGGCCATTGTGCCGTTCGTGAGCATTGCGTCGCAGTACATGCAGTGGATTATCCTGATCGGGATTTTCCTGCTTCAGACGACACCCATACCGCTGACGATCGGGGTGGGGCTGTTTGCCGTTACGACGCTGTTTAGCTTCATCACGCTACCGGTTGAGTTCGACGCCAGCAAGCGGGCTCTGGCCTGGGTACAGAACCGGGGTATCGTTAATGAGCGCGAATATGGGTACGCCAAAGATGCCCTGTGGTGGGCTGCCATGACCTACGTGGTTGCGGCTCTGGGTTCGCTGGCTACGCTGCTCTATTACCTCAGCATTCTATCAGGTGGTCGCCGTAGCGACTAACCTGAGCTGAGTGATATACCCGAACGCCCCGCTCGATGATCGAGCGGGGCGTTTTTGTTAGAAGTTAACTGGTAGTGTTGGTTGACCTTATAAACCTGATTCGACAGATGGCGTTATCGGTGTGTACGTAAGGGTAGGGAGGGTAATGCCCGACGCCGATTTGATAAATACCTTGCTCATGTTCGTTTCCGGAAAGAAGATGTCGGTCAGCACCGTCAGGCCATTATCCGCGAACAGTTCAACGGAGGCTACGTCGGCCAGCAGCGTAAGCGAAATCGGGCTGGCCGTCGACAAACGGGGGGCGGAATGTCGTTTGGCAAAACCCTTCTCAAAATCTGTCTTCCCCGACTTTGTCCGGTCGATGTAGTACGAATTAGCCGCTTTATCGTACCCAATCAGGAGTTCGTTGCCCTGCTCATTCGCGAGCACAATGGAGAAATTGCTGGTAGCCGGAGCCGACAGCGTTAGTTTGAACAAATCCGCTTTGCCGCCCGTCTTGGCCGTCAGGTCGTATTGGCCGTTAACGGCCACGTTGGTCAAGGTCTTGGTCTTTTCGCTCAGGGCGTTGAGTTCTTTCACAGGATTTGACGTCAGGTACAGCTCGTTGTTGACCTCCTGTAAACCCAGCTCGCGCGGCACCGTGTTTGCGCTGCGCCACGTAGCGGTAGGCACCACGTTCGCGTATTGCCAGTTGCTCATCCAGCCCATCAGTACGACCCGATCGCCCGTATTGGAAAACGTAACCCCGGCGTAATTGTCGGTGCCGTAATCCATCCATTTGGTCTGCGTCGAATACGGCCTGAAGGTCTTACCGTCAAAATCACCGACAAAGTACTGCGTAGCCGAACCGCCATTCGGACCACCGGGGTTGATGCTGACCAGCAGGACCCAGGCTTTCTTGCCATTATAGTTCAACGGAAACAGGTCGGGGCATTCCCATACGCCCCCGTGAGCACCCACCTCTTTACCAAATTCGCTTTCCTTTGTCCAGTTTTTCAGGTTCGTCGATGAGTAGAACGTAACGCGGTCCTTGGTCGCCAGGGTCATGATCCACTTTTTCTGCGGCTCGTACCAGCGTACCTTCGGATCGCGGAAGTCGACAATACCCGGATTCGGCAATACCGGATTCCCCGCGTATTTGGTCCAGGTTTTGCCCTCGTCGAGGCTGTAGGCAATGCTTTGATACTGATATTTGTCTGATTTCTTCGATTTTTCCAGCGGGGAGTTGTGGTGCGTAAAAATGGCGACCAGGGGAGTCTGTCCGTTTTTCCCGAACCCGCTGGTATTGTTTACGTCGACGACAGCGCTCCCCGAAAAAATCCACCCCAGACTGTCCGGATAAAGGGCAATGGGCTGCTCCTGCCAATGGAGCATGTCCTTACTGGTGGCATGACCCCAGTGCATGGGCCCCCAGGTAGTACCATCCGGATAGTACTGAAAAAACAGATGATACGTCCCTTTATGATAGACCATGCCGTTTGGGTCGTTCATCCAGTGGGCTTTCGGTGAAAAATGGTATTGCGGTCGATGTGCTTCTACTTTTTGGCCGGACTGCGTTGCCTGGCCAGTCGAGTAATAAGGCAGCGACGCCAGCAGCGACAAGGTTATGAGTGTTTTTTTCATACTGAGTATCTGGTAACAGTACCCAGTTCAAACCAGCGGGTCGTGCGGTTTAAACTGGGTCTGGTTTTAGTAACCCGGATTCTGCTTATATAAGCCTTTAGTGAAGTTGATCTCCCGTTGTGGAATTGGTAAATATTCGTCGCGGCCTGCGGTGAACTTAGCACCGGTCAGGAACGAACGCCGGGTTTTCTCGACGGTCAGGTACGCATTCAGCGTGGATTCGGCGATGCCCCAGCGGACCAGGTCGAAGAAGCGCGGGCCTTCCGTCGCAAATTCGAGCCGACGCTCCCACTGCAACGCCCGACGTGCGTACGACTGCGTCCAGCCGGTTGCGTCATAGGGCCGGATCAGGTATTTCGATGGATCGGTGCCGTCGGCTTTTTTCAGACGGCCGGTGCTTTTGGCCGCCCGCTCCCGAACCTGGTTGATCAGCGGCAAAGCCTGCGCCTGCTGACCCAGCTCGATGTAGGCTTCGGCCTGCCAGAGCAGGACGTCGGCATACCGGATGATGTCGATGTTCTTCGACGATCCGATGAACGGCCCCTGCTTCTTGTAGGACGAACTGGTGGCCAGTTGCTGCTCTTTCATGCTCTGAAAGAAACCATACACCCCCGGATCGCGTACCCAGCTGTTGCTGAACGGCAGGGCCGCGTTGTACTTATACGGGTGCCCGTCGATGCCGATGGTATGATCGACCCGTGGATCGACCGTAGCGGTTTTAAAATCAATGGTCCCGTTGTTGTACGTATCGAATTTGGGCAGCCCGTTGGCGTCCGTGCCAAACGCATTCGCCAGATTCTGCGTCGGCTGGTGAAAACCGCAGCAACCGTACTGGGGCGCTCCGTGCGGGTAGTTCAGACCCGTTTCGAAGTTAAGCCGCCCCAGTGTGGTGCCGTCGTTGATCGAGTATTGTACCGCAAACACTGATTCAACGCCATTGTCAAACTCCGGCAGGAAGTTCTCGGCGTAATCCGGCTGCAGGCTGTACTTTCCCGAACTGATGACCATGTCCGTAAGCTTTACCACTTCCTGCAAGCGGGCTTTATTGATGTTGACAACCTTGTGGTTTTCGTCCTGTTCGTAAGCCTGGAACAACCGCAGTTTAGCGAGGTAAGCGGCAGCCGAGTACTTGTTGGCCCGGGCCCGCTCGGGCTGGGCGACCGGCAGGTTGTCGACGGCAAATTGAAAATCCTCACCAATCTTGTTCCAGAGTTCATCGTTGGTGTACTGCCGGTTCGAGGTCGTCAGAATCTGGTCGTTCGTCAGTGTTTCGTCCACGTAAGGCACGTACTTGAACAGCATCTTGAGCATAAAATGCGCGTGACCCCGTAGAAAACGCAGCTCCCCCAGCCGGGCTTTCTTCAGCGGAAATGCACTTTCACTCAAGGCGTTGATTGACCGGATGGCTACGTTGGCCCGGGAGATGGCTTTGTAGTAGTTTTCCCAGGTGTAGGGGTGGAAAAAGCCGCCACCCTGCTGCGGCTGCGTCAGGTTGTGCTGCTCGTAGAAGTTGATATCCTCGAGGTCAGCTACGCCACCACCGCCCTTATGGGCGTCGTCGGCGCGGACGCTGCCGTATACCCAAAGGCTGGCGACGGGGCCAATCATCTCGCCGTTGCCCAGCGAGGCATAGGCGGCCGTAACGAGTGCGTCGGCGTTATCGGCGCTCTTGATGTTATCAGACGAAAGCGTACCCTGCGGCTGGTATTCCAGAAAATCGGTGCAGGAAGAGAAAAGACTGCCTCCCACCACGAGCAGGCTCGAAAGCAACAGTTTAGTTTTCATGATCGTGAGGTCGAAGGATTAAAAGGAGACGTTTAAACCAAATGTGAACGTGCGCGGAACGGGAACCGTGTTGACGTCAACGCGCTCGGGGTCAGGGCCGAGGAAACTTCTGCTCTTAAACCAGATCAGGTTTTCGGCCATGCCGTAGAGCCGCAGGCTGGTCAGTCTTACTTTGCCGATGATCTCCTTCGGGAATGTGTAGCCAAGCTGTACGTTGCGGATTTTGTAGTACGACGTGTTGACGTTGAAATAGTCGGACGTACGGGTTTCGTTATTGCCGTCCGAGAGGGTCAGGGCCGGAATAGACGAGGAGGTATTCTGCGGTGTCCAGGCGTCGAATACGCCCGGTCCTACGTTGTCGCGGCCCCGGATGAAGTTGTTGTAGAACGTGTACGGATCGAAGCCCGTCCGACCGGCTACGCCCGACCCGAAAATCGAAAAATCAAAATTTCGGTAGCCAAGCTGAACCTGCGTGCCGTATTCCAGCGCGGGGAGCGTAGTGCCGAAGAACTCCTGGTCCAGCGCGTCGATCTTATTGTCGCCGTTGAGGTCACGGTAACGGATGCGGCCCGGTGCTGCACCTACCTGGGCGGCATGGTTATTTACCTCTTCCTGGCTCTGGAAAATACCGTCGGTGCGGTACCCAAACAGATCAAACTGCGACCGGCCAATGATGGTTGTTACGGCGTTACCGGCAAAGGCTGAGCGTACTTCTTCAGGCAGCACCGTGATCCGGTCGCGGAAGCGGGCGAAGTTAGCCGATACGTTGTAGGTAAAGTCGCCGATGGGTTTGCCGTAGTAACCCAACGACAGCTCGAAGCCTTTGTTCGTTTTGGTCGCTCCATTGACGAATTTGAGCTGGCCCTCGCCGACAGCCGCAGCGACGGGCGGTTTGATGAGGATGTCGCGGGTCTGGCGCGTAAAGTAGTCGAACGATCCGGCCAGGCTTCCATTCAGGAACGAGAAGTCAAGTCCTACGTTTAGTTCGTCAGTCGTTTCCCACTTTAAGGCCGTGTTTTCGCCCTGGGTTTGCACGAAACCGGACGGCAACGTACCGGAATTGACGCCGTTCAGGTCGTAGGCCGTTCCGACGTTCCAGAACTGGTCGAAGAAGCTGTTGTGGCCGTTCGGTACCTGGGACGCCAGCGTGCCGTAGCGCGGCTCGAACAGGCCAAAGCGAGCCAGGTCCCCGATGTCCTGGTTCCCGATGCGACCCGCACCCGCCCGCAGCTTCAGACTGCTGATGATTTTTACGTTCTGCATGAACGCTTCTTTGTCAATCCGCCAGCCCACGGACGCGGCTGGAAAGAAACCATAGCGGTTCTGGGCACCGAAGCGAGAGGAACCATCCCGACGTAGCGTCAGGGCAGCCAGGTACCGATCCGAGAAGTTGTAGTCGACGCGGGCAAACTGCGAAAGCAACCGGCTGCCGGTCGACGTACCGGTGCTGCTGGCGTTGCCCGACGCGGCACTGAGGACAAAGAAATCTTCGGTCTGCACCGCAAAATTCTCGCGGTACGAAATCACGTCGTCCAGGTTGTCCCGGATGGCTTCAATACCGCCCAGTACGTTGAACCGGTGGTCGCCAACGCCAAAGCTATAGCGTAGGGTGTTCGTCCAGGTCAGGCTCAGAAACCGGTTAGTATTCAGAGTCAGGCTGTTGAGCGAGCGGGCGATGAAGCCGTTTTTGAACGACTGTTCGATGTTTTTGTTGGCAAACCGGGCGTTGTCCATACCCAGCGACGACCGGAAGATCAGCCCCCGAATTGGCTCAATCTCGGTGTATACATTGCCGAACACGAACGTCCGGTTGATCTTGTCCCAGCGGTTAATGTACTGCATGAACACCGGGTTGTTCCGGTCGGAGTAGCCCGAGCCAATCGGACCGGCGAAGTCGCCCGTTTTCGTATAAACCGGAATCGTCGGCGCGAGCGTAACGGCCAGGCCGGGCGTTGGCGCTCCACCTAAATCGGTCGTTACCGGTGTTTCCCGCGAGGTAGTCATCTGAAGATTAACGCCCAGCTTAAAGCGTCCGTCAAATTTGCTGGTAAGGCCGTTCAGACGCCCCGTCAGGCGATCGTAGCCGGTGTACTTTACCAATCCCGTATTGTTGAAATAACTGAGGTTGACCAGGATGGATGAGTTCTGCGTGCCCCCTGAAATAGTGAGGTCATTGTTCGTGACGTAAGCGGTTTTGTAAAGCTCCTTCTGCCAGTCGGTATCGCCGACCGGTACGTTCTGATCACCCCCGACAAACGGATTTACCGCTACGCTGGTCAGTTGCGGATTCCGGAAATCCCTGTTCCAGTTGAACGTGTAGATTTCGCCGTAGGCCGACGCCGGATCAACGCCATCGTTGACGGATGCCTGCCAGAGCGCCCGGCCCCGGTCGACGGCGTTCAGCATCCGGAAGCGCTCGGGCTTTTCGGATTGGGCCGTAATACTGGAGTTGAACTGGACGTTCAGTTTGCCGTCAGCGTTCGCCCCATTTTTCGTTGTGACAATGATGACGCCGTTTGACGCCCGGGAACCATAAATTGAGGCCGAAGAGGCATCTTTCAGCACTTGTACGGATTGGATAGCCGACGGGTTGAGGCTTTGAAATACCTGCGGACGTTTGGTGGGTACGCCGTCGATGATAAACAGCGGGTCGTTGTTGCCCAATGTGTTAGCGCCCCGGATCAGAATGCGGCTGGCTTCACCGGAAGGAGTTCCGGTCTTTTCAATGTACAGACCGGGGGTACGTCCCTGTAGGGCCTGGAGTGGATTACCCGAACTGGTGTTCTTGGTGACGGCCGGTTCAATGATGGCCACGGCACCCGTCAGATCCTGCCGCCGGGACGTAGTATAACCCAGAACGACGACCTCGGCCAGTTGCCCCCCTTCGGATAAGGCAACGGTTATGTTGTCGCGGCCCTGCACCGGAACTTCCTGGGTAGTGTAGCCGATGAATGATACCGTGATGCTGGTGGCGCTGGCTGGCAGGGAGATGGCGAATTTTCCGTTGGGGTCAGCTACCGTACCGGTGGTTGTACCGGGAATGATGATGCTGGCACCAATCAATGGCTCCTGGGTTCTGGCGTCGACAACGCTACCCGTAATGGTACGCTGGGCCAAGGCCAGTTGCACCGTCATGAGCAGGATGATGACTGTAAATAGATACGTTTTCATGGAAGGAAATGGTTTACGTTAGTGCATTGCGAAAAGGATCAGGGGGTGGCCAACTGCGTTGCGCCGATGATCGTTTGCTCAGAGAAAGCGGGCGTGGCACCCCGCTGCGTGGCTACGTACGCGCCGGTGGCGCAGGCAAATTCCAGGGTTTTCTGTGCCGATTCACCTTGTAAGGTTTTGTAGAGAAAGGCGGCCAGAAAGGCATCACCGCTGCCGATGGTGTCGGCCACCGTTACCGGGAAACCGGCCTGCTGTACGAAGCCGTCCTGATGAAGGAGAACGGCCCCCTTTTCACCCCGGGTAACGCAGAGTGACTGTAGCGAGTACCGGTCCATGAGGTGCTGCATGGCGGCCGCTTCGCCCGTCTGCGTACCGTACCAGGCCGCGATTTCGGCCAGCTCATGATGGTTCATCTTGACGATGTTGGCCTTAGCCAGCAGGTACTCGATAACCTCGCGGCTGTAGTGTGGAGGCCGAATGTTGACGTCAAATACCTTCAGAGGGGCTGTTTCCAGCAGTTGGTAGAGCGTATCGCGCGACGGCTGGCTGCGGGCGGCCAGACTGCCGTAAATGAATACGTCGGCCTGCTTTAGTAGTTGAGCCAGCGACTCATCGTATTGAATGTAGTCCCAGGCGACGGGCTGGACGATCTTGTACGTTACCTCGTTGCAGTCGCTTACGTTGGCTTTCACTACGCCGGTCAGGTGCGTATGGCCGCGCTGGATCGTATCGGTTGGAATCCCTTTCCCGGCAATGAATTCCAGAAGTTCTTTGCCCAGATCGTCGTCGCCAACCCGGCTGATCATGCGTGAGTCCAGACCAAAATTGCGGAGGTGCACCGCTACGTTCATAGGGGCTCCGCCCGGTTGTTTGCCACTGGGCAGTACGTCCCAGAGGGTTTCGCCAAAACAGACAAGGGTTGGTGTCATATCGGATTACAGTTAGCTGTTTTCGGTGTAGGGTACTTGGTTTCCGGTTGCTTCGTCCAGCACATATCGCGTCAATCGAAGCACGGATACCGGAAACCGTCTTAATGCACGACGAAGGTTTTTTCGACCTGTTCCAGGCTGGTGCCTTTCGTTTCGGGCATCAGCCGGAGGACAAACACGAGCTGGAGCACCATCATGAAGCAGAAGAAGGAGAAGGTGTAGGCACCGCCGAGCTGCTCCGCGAAGTAGGGGAACGTAAACGTAATGATGGCGGCCATCAGCCAGTGGGTGAAGCTGCCCAGGGCCTGCCCGTCGGCTCGCACTTCGTTGGGGAAGATTTCGGAAATAAATACCCAGATGACTCCACCCTGCGAGAAGGCAAAGAAGGCGATGTAGACGAAGAGGAGAATCGGCACCGACATGCCGCCGAAATCCTGCACGTAGAAGGCCCGTGCTACAAGGCCGAGCGTGACAATCAGTCCCACCGAACCGATGAGCATCAGCGTCCGGCGGCCAAAGCGGTCGATCAGGTTTACGGCCAGTAGCGTGAACAGGAGATTCACTACGCCAATCCCGGCTGAAGACAACAAGGCGGAGCTTTTGCCAAGGCCTGTCATTTCAAAGATCCGGGGAGCGTAGTAAATGATGGCGTTGATGCCCGATACCTGGTTGAAGACGGCGAACAGCACGGCCAGCATGATCGGGGTTTTGTAACGGGATGAGAACAGCCGGGCGGGTTTGTGGGCGAGCGTTTGCTGCTCGGCGCTGAAGCGGAGCGCATCCAGCGTTTGCTGGTAATTTTCACTATCGATCATCCGAAGTACCTCGCGGGCTTCGTCCACTTTGCCGCGTTTCAGCAATAGCCAGCGCGGACTTTCCGGAATGTTCAGCACCGCGATCAGGAACAGCAGGGAGGGAACGGCCTGCACGCCCAGCATCCAACGCCACGCATTATCGCCGAGGTCCTGGAGCACGTAGTTGGACAGGTAGGCGATCAGGATACCCAGTACGACGTTAAACTGGAACAGGGCCACGAGCCGCCCGCGTGATCTGGCCGGCGAAATCTCGGTAATGTACATCGGGGCCGCTACCGACGACGCGCCTACGCCCAGCCCACCCATGAACCGGAACAGCAGAAACAGGCTCCAGTCCGTAGCCAGCGCAGAACCCAGCGAGGACACCAGATACAGGACCGCAATCCAGAAAAGCGTTTTCCGGCGACCCAGACGATCGGCCGGGATGCCACCGAGCATGGCACCCAGTACGGTGCCGATCAGGGCCATCGAGACCGTCAGGCCGTGTTCCCACACGCTCAGGTTCCAGAGGGGTTGCAGCGCCTGCTCGACGCCGGAGATTACGGCCGTGTCGAACCCGAAGAGGAAGCCACCCAGAGCGGCCGTTACCGACCAGAAAAAAATGCGTTGTTGTTGACTCATGACAGACAGTGAAATGTCGATTGATGAGTCAAAGCTAAGCTAAGCGTTCCCGGTGGGCTTACGAATACTGTTCAGATACTTATGAATTTGTATTTTAAAACAAACCACTGATTATTAATAATTTAAAGGTAAGGTAGAGATTAGGAGTTATGATTTTGCTACATGAATTTATGATTTTGTAACAGCGGACCTGAGTGCTGAGGAGGTTGTAGAAACGATAGGTCGGTATTGGTGGGTAATGTCGGGTTCTGAACCCGACACCACCCTGGCTGTCGAACACTAATTGATGTGAGTTATGGATAGCTCCGTAACATCCAATGCTTTTTCTGTCATCACGACGCAGGAGGGATGACAAATGGCGGGCTATAATAAACGGGACAACAAGGGCTTGTCTGCTATTCATAACTCACGCCCGTCAGAAGTCAATCCGGTACAGGAAGATCGGCAGGAAGCCTAACTGGTATTCCTGCTTGATAATGCTACCGTCGGGTTGTGGGGCGTAGCTGAGCGACAGGATGTTCTGGACGCCCAGTACGTTAACCAGATCGACCGAAACGGTGTGCGTCAGGCCCCGGCGACCGACAGCGCCCCGGTTGATTTTGTAGTCGGCCTTCAGATCGAACCGTCGATACGGTGTAAACTGAATGGTGTTGCGTCCGTCATTCTGAAAAATAACTTCCTGATTCAGGCGCGACGCCCGCTCATCGACGGGGCCGTACCAGCGCCCGCCCGTGGCGGTGTACTTGAAGCCGAGCGTGAGCGATGACCGCCGGAACGAAAACTCGCGGGCGAACAGGGCGTTGAACGCGTAGCGACCGTTGAAATCGGTATTACGCAGGACGCCGTCCGAGCCTTTGTATTTCGCATCGAACAGCGAGCCAGTCAGCAGGAAATAGTAGTGGTTGCTGAAGAACTTCTCGACGGTCAATTCCACACCGTAGTTGCGACCCGTACCGGTGTTGACCACCGGACCCGGGAAGACCCGGGAGAAAGAAGCCCCTGAATTAACCAGCGAAAACGACGACCGCTCCCGCTCGACGGGAATATTAAACAAACGCTGGTAGTACGTTTCCAGCAGCACGCGGATGTTGCGGCCCAGCAGTCGCTGGTAGCTGGCGACGTAATGCCAGCTTTTGGTCAAGCCCATGTTCCGGTTGGCCAGTTGCCCCGCGCCGGTTGAGCTGTTGAGGTCTTCGGCGTAGAAGTAAGCGTATACCGGCTGAATCTGGCTGTGAAGCCCCGTAGCGAGACTCAGCTTCTGGCGACCCGGCAGGTCCCAGCTCAGACCCAGCCGCGGTTCGATGGGCGACAGGCTCTTGTTGTTGAGGGTAAACCAGAGCGCGTTCAGACCGGCCGTCAGGGTCAGGTTGTCGGTCAGGCGGTTGCGGTAGCTCACGTACGGTTGCAGGAGCGCAAAAGCTTCGTTGGTGTTCCAGCGCGTACGCCAGGGAGTAAAGCGGGTAGAGTTAACATCGACGAATGTCCGGACGCTGTCGAATGCTTTGAAATGATACAGATCCGTGTTCAGCCCCGCCTTGATGGTGGCCCGGGCGCTGAGCTTGTGGTTGATGTAAGTCGACAGTGAGTAGCGAACTTCCGAAAAACGGTAATCCAGAATCGGGCGCAGCGAATCGATAACGTAGCGGCTGTTTTGTACCAGTGGGTTGCCGTTGCCGTCTTTGCGCAGAAACAGATAATCGTGATTGGCGTCCTGCGCATTGCCCGACACGGCCAGCGTCGCCTTCCAGAACGTCTGCCGGTTTAGGGGCCGGGTATATGTCAGGCCAGCCACGCCCATTCGGGAGGTGTAGTATTGGTCGCGGTCGTTCTGGCCGAAAATGTTACGATCTTTGACCTCCTGCTGGCTGATCAGGATATCGATCGTACTCGTGCCGCCGAGCGCCCAGATGGCTAGCGAGCCGCCCGATTCGCCGTTCCGCTTCTTCAACGGGAAATTCAGGCGAAAAAAGCCGTCCTGGTAGGTGGGTACGGCCTGCGTGCCAATGTCAATGCCCAGTTTGTTGAACAGCCATAGGTTGGCGTACCGATACGTAGCCAGGTAGGACGCGCCCGATTTTTTTGATAGGGGTCCCTCTACCATCACTTCCGTACCCAGAAAGCCGAATTGCAGCATTTTCTCGTGGCGTTCGTTGTTGCCGTTGCGAAGCTTCAGATCAAACGCACCAGCAATGGTGTTGCCAAATTCGGCCGGAAATGCGCCTGTGAAGAAGTCGGAGTTGGCCAGGTATCGGTTGTTGATGATACTGACCGGCCCCCCCGACGTACCGGCAATGGCAAAATGATTGGGGTTAGGAATGCTGATGCCATCGACCCGCCACAGCACGCCCTGCGGGGAGTTACCCCGGATCACGATGTCGTTGCGGGAGTCGTCGGCCCCCTGCACTCCGGCGAAGTTGGACGCCATGCGGGCCGGTTCGCCCCGGCTGCCGGCGTAGCGGTTGGTTTCGTCGACCGAAAACTGCCGGGCCGATACGACCGCCATTTCGTTGCGGGCCTCGCCGGTGCGCTGCGCCTGAACAGTCACGGACGAAAGCTGCCGAATTTCTTCTTCCAGTTCAATATCCAGAATTCGCTCCCGGCCGGCATCAACAATGATGTCGTTCAGCAGGGCGTCTTTGTAGCCGACCAGCGAGACCTTCACCGTGTGTCGTCCCACCAGAACACCGGCCAGCCGGAAGGCCCCCGACGTATCGGCGACGGTACCTTTATCAACCGTAGTCACCAGCACAGTGGCCCCAACGAGCGGAAATTTGGACTCTTTATCAACCACCCGTCCGCGCAGGGTCTGGGTCGCCTGCCCTATGGCCAGATGAGTGTACAGAAAACAAATAAGCAGTATGATAAACGGTGGTTTCATAAAACGAAATGCGTGTGTTTGGACAGGCCAATACGTATGCGAATAAAGATGTCTACACAGTTTCGGGTTGAATATAGTTGGTATTATGGTTTTCAGTAAACGAGCTTTCATACAATTCGACGTGCATTTGATTAACCGTAGGACGAATCAAACGTAGTCATCACTAGTCCGTTATAAAACCGACGGTTTATCTCCGGTAGGATTGGGTTTATCTTCGGCGGGGAAATGCCGCCATGTATCAAGGATGGAGACTGATCGAAGAGGAATGAGAAACCATAAATTTACACACTCACGGACGGCGATTTCCGAAACTCCGACGGGGTTCGTTGCGTGTGCTGCTTGAAGAACGTAGTGAAATAGGCCGGGGAGCTGAAGCCGGTTTCGTAGGCAATTTCGGCGATGGGTTTACCGGTTTCGGCCAGTAGTGCTTTGGCTTTCTTGAGCCGGATTTCTACGAAGTATTCGTTGACGTTTTTGCCCAGCAGCGCCTGCGCTTTGCGATAAAGCTGCACCCGCGATAGGCCCATCTCACGGCTTAGCTGCTCCACACCAAACGACGGATCGGTCAGGTGGTTTTCGATCAGGGTCGTCAGTTCGTTCAAAAATTTCTTTTCCTGCCGGTTTTCGGTTTTCGCCAGGTAATCGCCGGTGTAGCGCTTCTGCCACTTTTCCCGATTGGCCAGCGTTGTGTTGATCGTTTCCAGCAGGTACGCCATTTGAAACGGCTTGGCAATGTACGCATCGGCCCCAGCGCGGGTGCCCTCGATACGTTCCTCCATCTGGCCTTTGGCCGTCAGCAGGATAACCGGTATGGTTGACGTCCGGAAATCGCTCTTCACGCGCTGGGTGAGCTCAAGGCCATCCAAAGCGCCGGGCAGCATGATGTCGCTGATGATCAGATCCGGTATGGTTTCCAGGATGCGTTCCCAGCCCCCCTCAGCCGATGGTTCCGCCACTACGTCATACCGGTCGCCGAGCCGGGATGCCAGGTACTGCCGCAGTTCGTCGTGGTCTTCGATGATGAGTATTGTACCCACTTTTGACGACTGAGTCGCTTGCTCATCCGGTGCAGCCAGCAGCCACTCGTCGTCAACCGGCAGGGCGGTCGAATCGGTTCGATGCGGATCGGGAATCGGGCCGATTTCGCTGGGGTCCAGGTGGGCGTTTCCCAGGGGTAGTTGCAGGGTAAAAACTGTGCCTTTCCCTTTTTCCGACTGGACCAGGAGTTCGCCATGGTGCAGGGTCATAAACTCCCGCGATAAGGCCAGGCCTAATCCGTTACCCAGCGTAAACTGGGTCGAGCCGGTGTAGAACAGGTCGAAGATGCGCTTCTGCTCTTCCGGGGTCATACCTTCACCGTTGTCCTGTACCTGAATCCGGACCGCTTCGTCGACAATAGCTAGATGCACGTGGATGAACCCGCCCCTTGGGGTGTACTTAAAGGCGTTGGACAGCAGGTTGAACAGCACTTTGTCCAGCTTTTCGCGGTCGAACCACAGGGGAATCATTGACTGGGTCGACACAAACCGGAGGTCGATGCGTTGCTTGTCGGCTTTCGCCCGGAAATCCTGCACAATGTCTTCAATAAATGTCACTACGTTGCCCTCCTGCGCCCGAAGCAGCAGCTTCCCGGCATCGGCTTTCCGGAGGTCCAGCATCTGATCGACCAGGCGCAGCAACCGGTGCGCGTTCTTCTGAATCAGCGACAAGCTGTTTTTTACCTCCCGTGTGTCCAGGTGCCTGCGGGTCAGCAGCTCATCTGTCGGGGTCAGAATCAGGCTGAGGGGCGTGTTAAACTCGTGGGAGATGTAGGAGTAAAACCGGAGTTTCTCTTCCGTTGCCTGCCGGGCCTGTTTCGATACGGCCTCAATCTGGTCTTTCTGCTGGCGAATTTCTTCGTTTTGCTGAGCCAGTCGCTGATAGGCCGCTTGTTTGGCCCGCGCCAGGTACCACGCATACGCCCCCAGAATGATTACAATCAGCAGACTGACCAGGGTAATGTACAGGCGGTTTCGCTGCGACGCGTAGGTCCGGTTCAGGTCGTCGATCCGCTGGCGCTGCCGTTCAATATCAATCTGCTGCTCAGTCACCTTATCGTTCTGAAGCTTCATGATCTGAACGTTTGTCGAATCGATCAGCGTAATTGGCAGGCGATTCTCGCGTTTAAACGGCTGTTTCTGCAGGATGGCCATGGCCGTCCGTATCGCTTCTTTGCCGCCGGTCGGGTAGAGAACGGTGGCGCTGAGAATGCCCCGGTCTACCAGGTCAATGCCTTCGTTTTTGCCGGGCAGCCCGTCGACCCCGATAATCCTGATCTGCTTATCTAAGCCCAACTGCTGACAAACCCGGTACGCTTTCAGAGCGGTGCGGTCGTTCTGGGCAAAAATGAGTTGAATGCTTGGGCGGGTTGTTAGCAGGCGGGTAAGCTCCGGTGCGAAAGAGCGCTTATCCCAATCGCCTGCCAGCTTGCCCACCAGCCGAATGCCGGGTTGTCGGCCGATAGCTTCTACAAAGCCCCGGTGCCGGTCAATATCGGCCGAGGAGCCCGGCGATTCCCCAATTTCAATGACGTCTCCCTTGCCGTCGAGTAAAGCACCGGCGTAGATACCGGCTGTACGGCCTACTTCTACGTTGTCGGCTCCTACGTAAGCGGTGTATTGATCCGAAGCGGTCCGGCGGTCGAGTACGATGACGGGAATACCCTGCTGGTAGGCTTTCTCCACGATGGGCGTGATGGGGCGGGCCGAGTTGGGCGAAACGATCAGCAGATCAATCTGCTGGCCGATCAGCTCCTGGATTTGCTCAACCTGTTTGGCGCTTTGTCCACCAGCATCCTTAACAATAAAATCAACTCCGGGATAGAACGACAGCTCGCGGTTCATGCCTTCCAGCATGGTTTTACGCCAGGTATCCGCCGTAGTGCGCTGCGAAAATCCAATCCGATAGGCCGGTTCCTGCGGTGTTTCCGAGCAACCCGATAAAGCAACGCTGACAAATACAAAGAAACCCCAGCACAACAGTTGGTAAGCCCTTCCTTTGGGGCTGCCTAACTGCCGTGCTGGGGAAAAAAGAAGGTGCTTCATCTATCGGAAGGGTATCATCGATAACCTGTAATGGATAAAGATAGTACCCTCCGTTGGATGTTTTACTGATTAATTGCTAAAATTTTAATGCAGACCCGTAAGGCCGCTTAGCCGAGACGTAGTGATTGCAGGATACTTACCACGTATCCCGACTCAACCATCTGCTCCGACGGGGCCGACCGGTCGATCAGCATACCCGCTACGGCCACGGCGAGGGCAATGACCAGTGCCGGCCAGAACCCATGAATAGTGAAGCTGTCGAGAATACGGTCAATGAGTTTCAGTAAGAGGGCTGTAACCAGGATGCGGACAATACCTGTTAGCAGGAAAAACGTAATGAGATTCAGCGGAAAGCGGATAATCCAGCCGACGAAGAAATTGAGCAGGCCCAGGAGCACCGCAATCAACAGGGCCGTTCCGAAGTTTTTAACGTCAACCTGGGGCATGATGTACGCCAGCCCAAAAATTACGGCAGCATCCAGTAACAAATGTAAAATCAGGTTCATAAATTCTTGGGTGTTTGATGGTTCGACGTTCGAAGTTAGCCGTTTAACCCGTACCAGCTTCAAACGCCGACCATCTTATTTGGCTATTGGCTCGATTGGCTCGAATTACTTCGTCCGTCGCCTTCCTGGAAATACGGCCGGTTTTCGTCACCGGTCGGGTAATCGTGCTGGCGCAGGCTGTCGTAGATGGTACCCGTAATGGTTACGGCAAAGCCAATCAGCACGGCCGACCAGAATCCCCGCAGCGAAAACCCATTGAACAGACGCGCCAGTAGAATCAGCGCAACAACGGTCAGGATCATCCGTACGAAGAACGTAATCGTAAAAAACGTCATCAGATCCTCAATGGTATAACGCATGCCAAAGCTAAGGCCTACGTTCAGCAGCGCAATCACCACCGCGATCACAAAGACAATGCCTCCGTCTTTTACTTGAGTTTGGGGCAGATACCGGGCCATAAGGTATATGACGGCGGTGTACAGCAGTACCGGTCCTATTAAGCTTACCATATTCGTTGAGTTTGGTTTATTTACTCTATAAACTATAAAGACAATTTGTTTGATTTCGTAAGCTGCCGGTATTTTAAATCAATGCGTCGGCATTTGTGGTTATTCATGGGATCAACCACAACAAGCATGTACCGCCTTTTGATTTTTTTGCTGGCTACGTTCTTTTCCTGCGGGCAGAGTACGTCCCAGCAAACCACCGGTCAGGCCAAAGTCGACAGCTCGGGCAATTATCAATATCGCAGCGCTACCCGCGATGGGATCGGCAAAGTTTATCTGGGACGGGAAATCGCACAGGTGATGGGTCACCTCGGGGCGGCCTGGCTTGAACGACCCGAACGTGAACAGGAGGAACGTACTGACCTGCTGCTGGACGCGCTGGATCTAAAACCAACCGACGTAGTAGCCGACATTGGGGCCGGGACGGGCTATTTCACGTTCCTGATGGCTCCTGAAGTGCCCCGGGGTAAGGTGCTGGCCGTAGATATTCAGCCGGAGATGATTGAGTACCTCAACGCGGGGAAGCGGAAGCGAAATGCATCAAACGTTGAGGCCGTGCTGGGCACTGAGTCGAATCCAAAATTGCCCGCCAACAGCGTTGATCTGGCTATCCTGATCGATGCCTACCACGAGTTTTCGTATCCCCGCGAGATGATGGATAATATTGTGAAGGCGTTGAAGCCGGGTGGTCGGGTGGTGCTGGTCGAGTACCGCGCCGAAGACCCCAGCGTGCCAATTAAGGAACTGCACAAGCTGAGTGTCGCGCAGGCAACCAAGGAGATGAAAGCGGCCGGGCTGAAGCTAATCAAAAACGACGACCGATTACCGCAGCAGCACGTCATGTTTTTCGGCCGGTAGTTATAATTGCTGTCAATTATTGCACCGGGAGCCACCCGACTCAGGCCAGCCAATAGCTTAGTGGCCTAATCGCTTCTTTCAGCTTAGATGATCTTATCTTTCTTGAGGGTAGTAACTTACTTTGAACGCTGGCTTGCTCTGCGGTAAGCCGTCAACGACTAGTATGCTCTGACGATGCAGGACTTATCAGCATAACCTTGATTATATAACTGCGAATTCGTCTTTGAAAGAAAAATTAGTCTTACAAACTCAGGTGTTCTGAAACAGGCATTTAGTGAGATGGACACTCCTTAAGCTAGGATAGCCTTATTCAACTTATAAGAAGCAACGAGTGGTTTACCCTGCCAGGACCCTGCCCCGAAGCTAGCTACTCAACCTAACTCCTCAGCCAATCGCCCCAGCCCTTCACCAATCCGCTCTCAGTCGATGGTGTGATTAACCACGTAGTCTTTTTTGTAGGCTGTTTTGGTGCTAGTCGATGATCACACCAACAGACCTACCCAGTAAGAGACGGCTTCC
Source organism: Fibrisoma limi BUZ 3 (assembly GCF_000296815.2). Classification (GTDB taxonomy): domain Bacteria; phylum Bacteroidota; class Bacteroidia; order Cytophagales; family Spirosomataceae; genus Fibrisoma; species Fibrisoma limi. The sequence continues at coordinate 78,102 of NZ_CAIT01000008.1, read as the reverse complement.
TTCTCAATTCTATTCATCCGTACATGCAATGCTGACCGCTCAATGGGCGTAGCGTACCCATCGGGAAGCTAGCCGGGAGGAGGGTGTATGAAAAACGCCGTTTTAGGGCTCAGGATGTATCAGTTAAGCCAGGATTGACAGTATTTGAGACGGAATTGATACTCCGTCTGGGGAAGATTTGGAACGTTGGCCCACAAAAGCGGTAAGTGCCCGTTTTGTGCAAGTCAAAAACTAGTAAGAACTGGTTTTGGTAGCTTCTTAAATTGTAACATCTGTATATGATCATCATTTGAACAATGTAAATAAGGTTAATACATGGTTTCCAAAATAAATGTAGAAATAATTTGTGCAACCGAATAGTTGCATATAGATTTGCAACCAATTGGTAGCAAATAACAAAGATAACCATGAGACGTGACGTTTTTCAAGCCATTGCCGATCCGACTCGAAGAGCCATTCTAAGTTTGATCGCTTTGCAAGCCATGACGCCTAATGCGCTGTCCGAACACTTTAATTCCAGCCGACAGGCGGTTTCTAAACACATTAAAGTTCTGACCGAGTGTCAATTAGTCAATCAGGTACAATCAGGCCGGGAAATCTATTATCATTTTAACCCCGAAACGATGAAGGAAGTCGCCGACTGGTTAGAACCCTTCCGCCAATTATGGGAAGACCGTTTTAACCAATTAGATAGTGTATTAGATCAACTAAAATCAAACCAGCATGAGCAGTAACCGCAAAACTCAGATTGTTGCCCAGGCAGGCAAACAAGAGTTGTTCATCAGTAGGGTGTTCAATGCGCCACCAGAAGTGGTCTTCAGGGCCTTTAGCACCCCCGATCTTTTAGAGCAATTTTTTGCCCCGGCCGGTACGACGGTGAAATTTGATGTTGCTGATTTTCGTTCAGGCGGCAAATACCGCTATACGCAATGTGATGCGAATGGGAATGCCTTAGCTGCCTTTAGCGGAGTTATTCACGAGGTGACAAGCCCTGAACGTATCATTCAAACCCAGGAAATGGAAGGCTTGCCCCAGGCTGGTCATGTGGTGCTGGAAGCGATGCACTTTGAGCGTATATCGGACAACCAAACAAAATTGACCATTCATGACGTATGTATGAGCGTGGCCGATCGGGATGCCATCATTGAAAGTGGCATGGCCAGCGGCTTGACGGCTATTTTTGATCAACTCGACGAAGTACTAAACGGAATCTAAACGTCAACTAACATGAATTCCGAAACACATACTGGAGCTCCAACAAGCATATCGGTATCAGCTGCCTGGCTTTCTATTACCGCTGCCGTCATCGTTCTTTTGCTACTGGCTGGCTTACACGTGGTAAACCCCGAATTTGATCCCTCCTGGCGTATGGTCAGCGAGTATGCCAACGGACGACACGGTTGGGTATTATCCCTAATGTTTGGTGCCTGGGCCGTAAATTCTTGGTCATTAGGCGTTGCAATCCGCTCGCAGTTAACCACCACTTGGGGGAAAATTGGGTTGCTGTTCCTGATCCTGGCGGGTATGGGCGAAGCAATGGCAGCCGTCTTTGACATTACCCATCCGCTTCATACCGTGGCCGACGGGTTGGGAATTCCTTGCCTACCGGTTGCCGCTATGCTGATTTGTATACAGCTTAGTCGTAGGCCAGCCTGGTACCCGGCGAAGAAAATGCTGCTGTGGACAGCCAATTTGACCTGGGTGAGTGTGGTCATCGCGGCTGGTACGTTTGTCCTTTTACTGGTAACTTACTCGCAGGCGGGTGGTGATCTAAACGCATCGTCTACCAGCGTAACTGTGTTGCCTGCCGGCACAATTGGCTTAGTTGGGTGGGCGAACCGACTCTTAGTTGTGCTCTACTGTGTTTGGGCCGTAACCGTCGCCTGGCAGTCAATCCGATTGGCCCCGAGCATCAAAGGCGACCCACAACTGATGGTATCGAGTCGGCGCAACAACCAGCGGGAAGGAGCACCTGCACTGCCCCTTTAGGAACTTGGTTGTACATAGGCTGACTCAATCTTCATAGTGTATTGCCCCGGATAAACGGGAAATCCAGGGCAATACATTATAGGCTAGGGTAGGTAGCTCCGTGGCCTTTGAAAACGGCAAATCAGGGTGAGCGTGATATAGGGAATTTCCTTTACCATTCGCCCATATGAAAGCTATTTCTACGGCTTCCCTAGCTTGTCACCTGGTTACTCAACAACACATACATCTAAACCGAAGTTAACTCCCTGCCCGCCAGCTTACTTTTGCGGAAGCCGTACGAAAAATAAATGACGAGTCCGATCACGAGCCAGACCACAAAAATGGCCCAGTTGGTAACACCAAGTTCGGTCATCAGGTACAGGTTCGTCAGAATGCCCAGGACCGGCAGCAGCGAGAAATTGCGCTGAAAGGCAAGCACCGACAAAATGGCCCAGGTCAGCCAGAAAATTATGAGTAGTGGCTTCTCCGCAAAATGGGTTGAAAAGTTGCCGGTGTACACCGTAAACCCGAGGGTGGCAATGAATCCCAGACCAATGATGAACTTCCCGTTGACGTAGGGAACCCGAAACTTCGACTCTTTGGAAATGCCTTTCGCGTCCAGGTACAGGATACCCCCACAAACCAGAATGAAGGCAAAGAACGTACCGACACTGGTCAGGTCGATGAAAAACTGCATATCCAGGAACAGCGATGGAATGGCAACCAGCGCACCCGTAATGATCGTGGCGAAGGAGGGCGTCCGGTAGCGCGGGTGAATCTGCGCAAACTTCGGCCACAGCAGCCCATCGCGACTCATGGTCATCCAGATACGTGGCTGTCCGAGCTGATACACCAGCAGGGCACTTGTGATGGCCACTACGGCGCTAACCGAAATAACGCCAGCCACAAAATCCAGATTCACTTTCTGAAACACATACGCTAGGGGATCATCGACGCCCAGCTCCTTGTAATTCACCATGCCGGTTAGCACCAGCGTGATCAATACGTAGAGAACGGTACAGATAATCAGGCAATACATCATGGCTTTGGGAAGATCGCGCTGTGGATTGCGGCACTCCTCGGCCGTGGTAGAAATGGAGTCGAAGCCGATGAAGGCAAAAAATACCGACGCAACCCCACTCAGTACGCCACCCACGCCATTCGGGGCAAAGGGCGACCAGTTGGCTGGCTTTACATAAAATGCACCGACCAGAATGACCAGCCCGATGACGGCCAGTTTCAGAATGACCAGCAGGTTGCTGGCATTGCGGGATTCTTTGATGCCGATGTAGACCAGATACGTAATCAGAATGGTAATGATGCCCGCGGGGAGGTCCAGGATCAAGCGCAGGCTACCGAGCATTGGAGCAGCCTCGTAGGCCCGGGCGAGGGCTTGCACATTGGCCGGAACGGCTTCGCCCGTGCGCAGGGCGGCCTGTACCTGTTCGTAGGCGCGATGGGCCGACCCGTAGTCGCTGGATAGATAGCCCGGAAATTGAATGCCGAATCCATTGAGCATGGATGTAAAATACTCTGACCACGAAATGGCGACGACCATGTTCGACACCGCGTATTCCAGAATGAGCGCCCAGCCGATAATCCAGGCAAAAATTTCCCCGAACGAGACGTAGGCGTAGGTATACGCACTGCCGCTGACGGGTACTGTGGAGGCAAACTGAGCGTAGCTGAGGGCCGTAAACACGCAGGCAATGGCCGTAAACACAAACAGCAGCGAGACCGCCGGCCCGCCGTTGAAGCTGGCCCGACCGATGGTACTGAAAATACCGGCTCCGATAATAGCAGCAATTCCCAGCGATGTCAGGTCGCGTACGCCCAGCACTTTCACCAGGTGCGAAGCTTCTCCTTCCGTCGAATCACCGACAGCCTGCGTTACCGACTTTTTACGAAAAATGGACATGTACGATAGATGGTCAGAACTGACGCTGGAACTCGATCGGAAGATTGACCTTCGCTACAATTAGGTGCCAAATGACTGATAATCGGTTGCCAGCGTCCAAATTTCAACGTATAAAGGCTAAAAATAGAAATACTTTCCGGTTTTTTGCGCGTTAATAAGGCAAAACACCTACTCATGTCGATCCGGGTTCAGAACCTGACCAAAGAATACGGCCGGCAGAAAGCCGTCAATAATATCTCACTAACCGTGCAGCCGGGCGAGATCGTCGGATTTCTCGGGCCTAACGGCGCGGGTAAGTCTACGACCATGAAGATTGCTACGGGCTACCTTCCGCCAACCGAGGGTACCGTTGAGGTGAATGGCTTCGATGTTCGGATGCAGCCGATGGACGTCCGCCGGAGTGTTGGCTACCTGCCTGAGCATAATCCCCTGTACCTTGACCTGTACGTCAAGGAATATCTCCGATTTGCGGGGTCGCTGCATGGTATGACGGGTACGGAGCTAACCAGCCGTATTACCCAGATGATCGATCTGGTGGGGCTGGGACGTGAGCAGCACAAGCGAATCGTTCAGTTATCGAAAGGATATCGTCAGCGTGTTGGGTTGGCGCAGGCCCTGCTGCACAACCCGCCAGTGCTGATTCTGGATGAGCCGACCACCGGCCTGGACCCAAATCAGTTAGCCGAAATCCGGCAGGTAATTCGCGAAGCCGGCCGTGATAAAACGGTGCTGTTTTCGACGCACATCATGCAGGAGGTAGAAGCCGTCTGCGACCGGGTGGTGATCATTAACCGGGGGCAGATTGTAGTCGATGGATCGCTGAGTCAGTTGCGCGGGCAAACCAGCGAAGGCGTTACGGTGGTAGCCGAATTTGAAAATGATCTACGTGAGGCAACGGTCCTGTCGTCGCTGGCCGGCGTGCAACGCGTAGAATCGATAGGGCAGGGGCAGTACCGCATTACGGCCCAGGCCGGAACCGATCTGCGGGCCGCTATTTTCCGATTGGCTGCCGACCACGGATTGACGCTGGTGGGGCTGCGCCAGCAGGAAAACTCGCTGGAAAGTATTTTTAAAGAATTAACCCGGTAAGGCAGGGTAAAACCCGCTTCTACAGCATCGGATTGCCCAGAACGAATTGTCACCGTACCGTGAACGACGCTGATCAGATTCGAGGACAAAAAAAGGGCGGATGAAATCCGCCCATAAAGACTTTGCATTACATAAAGCGAGTGTCCGCCTGCGCTACCGGTTCGTTGCCATCAGCGGATATTGATCGAAAATCGACCGGACAATACCCTTGAAGTAATTGTTTTTAAAGTTTGGATTGCGCATCATCTTGGAGGCATATCCTTTCCAGATGACTTGATACGTTTCGGCATCGATGAGCGAGATCATCAGGGTGCCTTCGTCCAGGTTGTAATCAATACGTTTGTAGGTAGCATCGTCATCCTCCCGCACAACCCAGTCTTTGATCACCGGCTGCTGGTAGCCCCGGAAACGCAGGTCACTGCGGAAGATATTGTACGAAATCAGCAGGTTTGGATTGCGGTTGGCAACCCGGTAGCCGCGGGCTTCCATCTGGTGCCGGATCGCATCCTGAATGTCTGAGCAAAGCAGGGTGGAGTCAACAAACTCACACTCTAAAAAATTGAAGGATTCGTAGTTTTTGAAGTGGCCCTCGTAGCTGTAATCATGCTCCACAAACAACTTCCCGGGCATACAGCCCGCCAGACTGACAACGGCCAGTGTAAACAGGATACCGATGCATTTTTTCATACTCGCTTACGTAAACGTTTTTTATATGAGTTTAACTGAGTTAAGATGGGAATGGGGTTATGAATTCTGTGCTTTGGGTCGAACTCAAAGATAAACGTAAATGTTTGGCAAACAATAAACTATTAGAAAATTTTAATTTTCGGTTACCCCCCGATAAAAGGCAATGGACCGACGCATTTCTGCCGGTGTAACCGCAATGTCGAAGGCGCATTTTCCGGGTCCATCCAGCAGGGCCATCCGCACCTGACGCCCCCGGTTTTTCTTATCCTGAGCCGTCAGTGTAACGATAGGTTCTATGTCTGCTTCCGACAACCGCACCTTGCCATATACGGCAAATACGTACTCTTCGATTTGTGACAATAACACTTCGTCAATCATTTTCTTCTGAGTGGCAATGTAGGCTTCGGCGACCATACCTATGGCAATGGCTTCTCCGTGCAGGAGCCGCGCCCGACCCGGCTTGGTCAGGAAGTACGTTTCAACCGCGTGCCCGATCGTATGACCGAAGTTGAGAACCTTGCGAAGCCCTTTTTCGGTCGGGTCCTGCTCCACAATCCGCTGCTTGACGGCCACCGAATGCGCCACCAGTGCGGGCCAGTCCTGCTCGTCCAGGTCGCGCCGGCGAACTTCGTCCCACATGGCCGCATCGGCAATAAGGCAGTGTTTGATAACTTCGGCAAAGCCCGACCGAAGTTCACGCTCGGGGAGGGTTTGCAGAAAAGCCGGGTCGATCAGGACGGCCGCTGGCTGTTGAAATACGCCGATGTGATTCTTGTACCCTTTGAAGTCAATACCCAGCTTGCCGCCGACACTCGCGTCGACCTGCGCGAGCAACGTAGTAGGAAGTTGTGCGAATGAAATGCCCCGTTTGTAGGTAGCTGCGCAGAAGCCGCCCATATCGCCGATAACGCCCCCGCCGAGGTTAAGCACCAGCCCATGCCGGTCAAAATTAGCGCGGGTAAGCGCATCCCAGATGGTTTCGCAGGTACCGAGGTGTTTCTGTTCTTCGCCGGCTTTAATCCGGATCAGGGTGTGTTTGGGCAGCAGGGGCTCCAGCGTTGGATAACAATGGCGGAGCGTATGATTATCGACAAGAACGGCAATGGCCGAATGATCCAGCGTTTGCAGAAATGAAGACAGGCTCTCAGCGAGCGGGGCGATGGCGACAGTTGACATACCGGCAAAGGTAAGCAATCACCAAGAAGGGAGGAAAGGAGGAAGGGGAGGAGAGGGAGGAAGGGGAGAAAAGGGATGAAAGGTACCAGCAGTTTCCCTCTCCTCCCTTTTCTCCCCTTCCTCCTCTTCTCCCTTTTACGACACTACTTTCAGTGCGTCGGCGAAGGCCTGCATCTGTGGCATCGTACCGAGGCTGACGCGGCACCAGTATTGGCCGTCAAATTTCCACTGACGAACGCTCACGCCCTGCTCCATCATCTTGCCGATGAAATCATCGCCTTTCATGCGGATGGGGAACAGCACGAAGTTGGTACCCGACGGCAGATACGTGTAGCCGTTGTTCTTCAGCGTTTCGTACAGGTACTCGCGGGCTTCCAGTCCTTTCGACAACGAGTATTTGATAAATTCTTCGTCTTTATAGCAGGCCAGACCCGCCCGAATGGTCGTCATGGTCAGGCCTCCCGGGCCGCCACCCCACTTGCTGATGGCCATGAGCGTATCCGGCTGACCAACCAGATAGCCCAGCCGCAGACCCGCCATACCGTAAATTTTCGAGAAGGTACGGGCTACCAGTACGTTCTGCCCTTTCTTGATATTCTCAATGACCGAAAACTTCGCCGGGTCGCTGGTGTAGTGAATGTACGCTTCATCGACAAACACCGGTTTTTTAGCCGATACCCGGTCGACGAAGGCCCGTAGGGCAACCGGGTCGATGGTAACGCCGGTCGGGTTGTTGGGGTTGTTGACATACACCAGGCTGGTATTGTCCGAAATACGCTTTTCCATCTCGGCCAGGTTATGATCGTACCCACCGGCCGTGAGGGGCACTTTTTCCCATTTAGCGCCGTGTTGCACAGCCGCCCGCATCAGTTGCTCGTAGGTCGGGTCGGCCGAAATGATGCTGCCCCCCGGCTTTGCGTAGGTATAGTGCATGGCAGCCGCAATCAGCAGGGAGCCAGAGCCAGGTGCCAGCAGGATCTGCTCTTCCGATACGCCTTCCTGCTCGGCAATCATCTTGCGGAGCTGCGAAGCGTACTGGAACGGATACAGATAACCCTCCTGCGCGGCTTCGTTAATGACCTTCAGGGCTTTGGGCGATGGACCGTAGGGGTTTTCGTTGGCCGACAGCCGGGCCTTCAGCGCGCCTGTTTTAGGAGGAACAAATGCCGGAGCCGCGGCTTCATCGAGCCACGGCTCACAGTAGCCGGTCTGAGCAGTAGCGAGGCCTAAGCCGGAAAGCAGACCGGCCCGCAGCCAGTCACGACGGTTGAGTTGCATGGGTAATTGATTTTCGGTTTTACAGTTTAAGATTTATGGTTTACGGTATTCGGTTTACGTTTTTTAGTTCTGGTAGCTGATTGGGACAGTCCTGACCGCAGCCGATGGCCACTACCGAATACCGTAAACCGACTATTATTCTACAGCCTGAATGCGCGACAACCGGCTGAAAGCCTGACCTTTGTGTTCGCCAGACCAGGTTAGCTGAACACTGTTCCCTTTTTTGGGAGCTGCAACACCCAGCTCAGCCCAGGTTTTGGTCAGAACGGCCCGTCCGCTGGCATCTGTTTTCAGATCACCCACGGCTGTGCCATCGCGCCTGGTCAGTTTCAGAGCCAGACCAACAACCGGAATCGAATCGATACCGACTTTGTAATCCAGAATACCGCTTTTATCCAGTTCAAAGATCTTGACCGCCATCGTGACGGGACCGCCGATTTTCTGATTGACCACCGGCTCGGCCGTCAGGCCACCCCCGTCGCCCGATGCGTTGTCAATCACGACCAGCACGGGAGCTGCTACGCGGTCAACAAACGGATCTTCGGCCTTTTCGCAGGCGGTCAAACCAATGATTGTCAGTAGCGTACCTAAAAATAGTGCGTTATATCGTTTCATTGTGTGTTCGCTTTTAAAAATCAATCGATTTTACTTCTCTGCCCACCACAGTTTCGATTTCGTGTCGTTCTTTCCACCGACCAGTTCAATGCCTTTTTGGTAGTTTGCTTCGTTGAGCGATGCCTCCGACGTAGGGTAGGGCAGGCGCGTAGGCAACACACCATCGTTTTCGAAAACAGCGCGGGGGTCTTTGGCCGGTAGCACAGGAAGGCCCGTCCGGCGGTATTCCGTCCAGGATTCCAGTCCCTGCCCGAACAGCGCAATCCACTTCTGCTCCATAAGTTTCTCCTTCGTGACAGCGCCGACCGTCTTCAGATAGGCGTCTGTCATTTTCAGACCGTATTGATCAAACGAGGCCGTCATGCCCTTTTCGAAATACGTCTGCGCCGAGCCGCTGATATCACCGTCGAGGGCGGCTTCGGCCAGGATCAGGTTCAGTTCGGCGTAGGTCATGACTACCTCCGGCGAAGTTTTCTGAATAAAGTACGTACCGATGTTGGAGCTGACACCGAGATAGGTAGTTGCTACGGCGTCGGGGAGCCCGTTGGCGTGGCCGAGGTACTTGCCGTCCTTGTTGGGCTGGGCGTACACGGCCAGGCGCGGGTCACTCAGTTCGGTCAGCTTATCGACCAGCGTTTTACTCACGTTCCAGTCGGTCCGGCTGTCGTTGATCATGACCAGATACAGTTCATTGTTGCTCGACAGCACCTCCGTACATTTCAGCGACGCATTGTCGGCGTTGCTCGTAAAAATCGGGTACTTGGTGGGGTCGGCCAGAATCTCGGCCATGATCGCTCTCGACTCGGCCGACTTCTTGGCGGCCTGCCGATTGGCCAGCCGGAGCCGGAGGGAGTTGGCAAATTTCTTCCACTTCAGGATGTCGCCGTTGTAAAGAATATCGCCCGATACGGCCGGACCTTTGGTATCCAGCTTTTCATTGGCCGTTTTCAGATCGGCCAGCAGGCCGGCATATACCTTGTCCATCGAGTCGTAGGACGGGCTGTAGACCGGGGTATCGGCCGTTCCTTTGAGCGCTTCCGAGTAGGGAATGGGGCCATAGAGGTCGGTCAGCAGCGAGAACACCCACGACCGCATCACCAGTGCGATACCCTCGTAGTTGGCATTCTGGAACTTACCACCGGGTTGCGAGAGGGTAACGATACGCTGGAAGTTGACCAGACCGTCGTTGAAGAGGGATTTCCAGTTGTTGTTGTAAAACGCCACCGATAGCCCGTAGTTATCACCTTCGTTTGAGTAGATGTTGCGGGTCAGGTACTGCATCCAGAGCATGGCACCGTCGAGGTTAAGCCGCTCGAAGCGCGTCCGGCCCCCCCATGAGCGGTCTATCGAGTACTCGATGGCATACGGCAGAAGATACTGCGGACTCAGTGCCGTGGGGTTGTTGGGGTCCACATTCATCTCGTCGAACTCTTTCGTACACGAGGTGACAATGAACAGGGTAAAAAATATAATGAGTAATCTCTTCATAGTCGTAGTTGACGTTGCGTTCATTGCGTAAACTTTGCGACCCTTGCGTTTAAAAAAATCTTTAACGCAAAGACCGTAAGGGCTTCGCAGAGGGCGCAAGGATTAAAATGACAAACTTAGGTTCAGACCCAGGCTACGTGAGCTGGGCAATTCGCCATACGCAAAACCCTGGGCATTGCCGCCGAACCGGTCAACTTCCGGATCGAGGTGCGGGTGATTGCTGAACAGCATCAGCAGGTTCCGGCCGACCAGCGATAGTTTCGCCGACCGAATTTTCACGCGGCTGAGCAGGCTGGCTGGAATCTGGTAACCCAGCGATGCCTCACGTAGCTTGACGTACGAGCCGTCGAAAATGGCCGCTTCGTGATACCGACGGGGGTTGTTGTAGCCGTAGAGCGTCGTGGCCGGAACGATCACCGTATTCGGCACGTACTGCGGATTTTCAGCAGATCCGACGTTGACGACACCTTTGCCGATGATACCTTCTTCACGACCGATGGCCGTTTCGGCGTATTGACCTGTCCAGCGGGCGTTAGCCGTCCCTTCGTCGTAGAACTGACCGCCCATCTTCGTATCGATCAGTACTGACAGCACGATACCCTTGTAGCTGAATGAGTTTAGCCAGCCACCCGTCCATTTGGGCTGAATGTTGCCCAGTACGCGCGGGTTCGTTGAAACGACTGGCAAACCGTCCTTGTAGATAATCTGCCCGTCGGGAGCGTGTTCGAAGCCGATGCCGAACAGCGTACCATACGGCTGGCCAACCCGGGCTTCTGAGTTGATACCCTGACGTGAGTTCAGCACATAAGTAGTCAGGCCCTCGGCTAGTTCAACTACTTTATTGCGGTTTCGGGCGAAGTTGACGGTGGTTTCCCAGCTAAATCCGTTTGGCAGTTTTACGGGTGTGCCGGTCAGCACGACTTCAATCCCTTTGTTCGTCAAAGCGCCGGCGTTCAGTACCCGCTGGTTATAGCCGCTGGCTTTGGAAATATCGACCGCCAGAATCTGGTTGCGCGATGTCTGGTCGTAGTACGTTACGTCCAAGCCAATCCGACCTTTGAGGAACCGCAGGTCCAGACCCAGTTCCGTACCGGTCGTGATTTCAGGCTTGAGGGTAGAGTTCGAGATTTTGGTGTTTTCGTAGAACTCAGGTACCGAGCCATTCCAGGAGCCACCCGAGCGGAATGTCTGCGCGAGCTGATACGGATCGGTGGTGTTACCCACCTGCGCCCAACTGGCCCGTACTTTTCCGAACGATAGGATGTTGCTCTGAATCCCCAGCAGATCGGTGATGACGGCGCTGGCCGATACCGACGGGTAGAAGTAGCTGCGGGCATCGGCCGGCAGGGTCGACGACCAGTCGTTACGGGCCGTCGCGTTCAGGAACAGCGCATTTCGCCAGCCTACCTCAAACGACCCGAACAGGCTGTTCATCTGTGACTTCTGAATGGCGCTTTCGACGGCGTTCTGGCTTACGTTCGAGTTGGAAAGGTTGTACACGCCATCGACCACCAGTTCGCCTACGTAGGTGTAATTACGTTTGTAGTAGTTCGTCCGCTGCACCCCGCCTACCTGTACATTGGTGGTGATGTCGCTGGCCAGCGACTTGTTGAATGTCAGAATGAAATCGTGGTTGGTTTCCTGCTGGCGGAGTACCTCTTCCGAGTAACGGCCGGGTGTACGGTTGCCGTTCCGAACCCGCTCGAAGTTCACAATGTTGATCCGCGTATCCGTCCAGAGGTCAGTACCGCTGCGGAGCATCAGGCTCAGATACGGCATGATCTGGTAGTTCAGGGCGATGTTGCCCACCAGCCGGTCTTTGTCGTTGGTGTAGGGCAGCAGTTCCGTCAGGTAATACGGGTTCGTGAAGTACGTGTGCTGCCAGTTGGGTGGATCGGTGTCGGCGGGGCGGCCGGGCAGCGCCCGCTGAATATGCACGGCCGTATAATCGCGCCAGTTACGGATCTTGGTCCAGTCGGTCTGGCGGTGCGCCCAGATAAACTGCTGGCCTTCCTGATAGCCCCGGTTACCACCTGATTTGATGTACTCGCCCGATACGGCGACGTTCAGCTTCGACGTGAAATTATACGCCGTATTGATCTTAAAGTTGGAGCGTTTGAAATCGTTGAAATACATGATACCATCCTGCGACAGCCGCCCAACCGACAGCCGGAAACTGCCCTTGTCGTTGCCACCCGACAGCGCCACCGTATTGGTGAACGTCCGGCCGGTTTGCCAATAGTCGTTCCAGTTGTTGGGCATGGGCGTCAGCGGAGCCACCTCCTTGCCCGACCACCAGTGCCGCACGAGCCGGCCGTCCATCGGTGCGCCCCAGCTTTCGTCGGTACCCTCCGTGCCGCTCAGCGGGCCGTTCGGATAGGCAGCCCGGTACTGCGTAATTTCGAGCGGATCAGTAATGGCACCGCTCCAGCCGTCGGTGTACCACGTACGATAGCCGTTGCCCCCGCCGTAGGTATTCTGAAACTGAGGCTTGATCCATGGCTCATCAAACGTTACGTTGGAATTGACCTCTACGCCAATTCCTTTCGTACCGGAACCGTTTTTCGTCGTGATCAGAATAACCCCGTTGGCCGCCCGGGACCCGTACAGAGCCGCAGCGTTGGGTCCTTTCAGGACGCTGATTTCTTTGATGTTATCAGGGTTAACTTCCGATAGGCCACCGCCCCATTGTTTCTCGGAGGTTTGTTGAATCGGTACGCCATCAACCACGATCAGCGGCTGGTTATTGCCCGATACGGACGACGCTCCGCGAATCTGGATGGACGAACCACTGCCCGGGCCGCCGTTGCTGCTGATGCGCAGACCGGCAATTTTACCCGACAGGGCGTTGGCGACGTTGCTGGACCGAGCCTCGGTGAGGGCCGACCCTTTCAGTTCCTGGACGCCATAGCCAAGGGCTTTTTTCTCTTTGGCAACCCCCAGTGCCGTAATGACTACTTCCTGAAGCTGCCGGGTGTCGGCTTTCAGCGTCAGGTTGAACGACGACCGATTGCCGACCGTAATTTCTTCCGTCAGAAAACCAATGGAACTGAACGTAACCACGGCTGCATCGCCGGGTACTGAAAGAGAATATTTTCCTGAGGCATCGGTGGTCGTACCAACCGTAGTACCTTTCAGTACGACGTTAACACCCGGTAAAGGGCCTTCTTCCGCCGAACTGACGATGCCGGTTATTACCCGATTTTGGGCCTGAACGGTAGCCGAAGCCCCAATCAACAGCACACTACACCAAAACAGAAGCCAGATACGTAGTCCTTTTTGCATAGTTTATGATTAAGAATTAAGTAGCTGGGTGCTCCCGGTGGCGCAGGTTGGTATCGGGCACTGGCCGCACGGCCCGTACCGCCCCGAACCAACCGGGCGCAACACAACTACCCTGACCAGCCCCGCGGACTGGCAGACGTAACACAAAAAAGTTTGGCTAACAAGGGCCGATTGCGCCGATCTGGAATCGGGCAGTCGTATCACGTATGTACCTAACCGAACACCCGCCCGAAGCCGGTGATCATCGATTAACGTACCGTACCATCTGTCCTACGAGTGCGGCCAGTAAACAGACAGTGCGAGAAGCTTGCGTTTTGTTGTACTCAAATTTGATTCATCAAAATTAAGCGTAGTGATGAAAAAACAAATATTATTTTCTAATATTTTTAATATACCTCTAATTAATTTTAGTAAGTACAATTATAACAGAATTTTATACAAGTTTTATGGAAATATTTTCTTGTTAAAGTGCAAAAGCTCTAATACCCGGTAGATTATAGGCATAGACTATTGGTTATATGTGATTTTTACAGCAGTTTTGGGGTCATTTTCAATTTCATTCATCTAATAATCTCTGCTCATGCAGTCTTTTGTACGATTATTCCTATTCCTGCTCATCAGTACGATGGCCGGCGTTGCTGCTTTGGCCCAGGATCGTACTATTTCGGGTAAGGTTACGTCGGCCGATGATGGTGCGCCCATTCCGGGAGCCAGTGTCGTGGTGCGCGGCACCTCGCGGGGGACAACCACTGATGCAAATGGTAACTTCCGCATCCAGGCCCAAAGCGGTCAGACGCTCCGGTTTAGCTTCATTGGCAACACTAGCAAGGACGTCGTAATTGGCAACAGCGACGTCGTAAACGTGTTGTTGAAACAGGAAACCAACGCCCTGAACGAGGTCGTTGTGACGGCGCTCGGGATCAAGCGCGAAAAACGGCAGCTTGGTTACGCAGTTACGGAAGTAGCCGGCCAGGATCTGGCTAATTCGCAGCGCGACAACTTCCTGAATGCCATTCAGGGCCGTGTAGCTGGGGTACAGGTAGGTGCATCGAGTGGGATGCCGGGGTCATCGTCATCGGTTATTATACGTGGGATTAACTCGCTGAGCGGCAACAACCAGCCCCTCTACGTGATTGACGGGATGCCGATCAGCAACAATACGATTGCCAGCAACAGCTTTGTATCATCGCGTACATCGGGGCAATCGACCGAGAACCGGACCGTCGATTTCAGCAACCGGGCGCAGGACATTAACCCAAATGACATTGAAACCATTACGATTCTGAAAGGCCCCGAAGCGGCTGCGCTCTACGGCGTGGAAGCGGCCAATGGAGCCATCGTTATCACAACTAAGAAGGGGCGCGCCGGACAGGGTCGCATCAGTTACCAGAACAGCTTCACCTGGCAGGAGCCGGGATCGTTGCCCGAAACGCAGCGCGTGTACGGTCAGGGCAACAACGGGGTTTCGCAGACAACTAGTTATAATGCCTTCGGACCGCGTTACCCTGAAGGTGTGCAATTCTACAACAACGCTGAGAACTTTCTGCAAACTGGCTTCGGGCAGCGGCATAACGTATCGTTCGACGGGGGGACCGACCGCTACACGTACCGGTTGTCGGCCGGCTACACCAACTCCCAGGGGGTAATTCCGACAACCAACTACAAGCGTCTGAACATCAGTCTGGGCGGAACGGCGAAAATCACCGATAAACTGTCGCTGGAATCAACAATTCAGTACATCAACACCGACAACCGGAAGGTATCCAAGGGGACAAACAGCTTCCTGCTGGGTATGCTGGTCTGGCCGGCGAATGATGATATGAGCAATTACCTGAACCCCGACGGGTCGCGCCGACGCGTAACGACAGCCAATTCAGAAATTGAGAACCCATACTTCGATGTAAATAAGAATCTGCTGCGCGACCGGGGCAACCGCGCCGTGACGAACATCGGGGCCAATTATGCCGCGACCGACTGGCTGACCTTGACGGCCCGTGTTGGGCTGGATGTGTTCTCGACCCAGTACCTGATTAAGTACCACCCCGAATCGAACCGGGCGGGGGGCGTTATCGGTGGGGCGCTCGACCAGGCATCGGACAACAACCGGACCTTGACGGCTCAGTATTTCGCCACGGCCAAGCGCGACTTTGGTAAATTCAGTACGTCGGTGCGCGTTGGGCAGGCCATCTATGATTATCGGTACGAGGTGCTGGCAACCCGGGGCGAAAAATTCCTTGATCCAAACTTCACATCGATCAACAATACGGACCCGCTCACGCAGAAATCGCTTACAACGCTGCGGCAACGGCGGCTCATCGGGGTTTTTGGCGATGCAACCTTCGGGTACGACAACCTGCTGTTCCTGACCGTAACGGGACGCAACGACTGGTCATCGACTTTCCCGCCGGCCAACCGCTCGTTCTTCTACCCGTCGGCATCACTGGGCTTTGTCTTCACCGACCTGGTGCCTCAGGGGGCATTCCGCAACGCATTGTCGTACGGTAAGTTCCGGGTATCGCTGGCACAGGTGGGTAAGGAAGCGCCGGAGTATTCGACCTCGCAGGCTTACGAAAGCCAGACCACAACGGGCGGTGGCTTTGCCTATGGCTTCACAGCCCCGAACCCATTCCTGAAACCTGAGAAAGTTAACTCGTTTGAAATTGGGACCGAGTTGAAATTCTTCAACGGCCGGCTGGGTATCGATGCGGCTTATTACAAGACAACCAGTACGTCGCAGATCATCCGCGACCTGCGCATCAGCTACGGGACCGGGTTTATCCTGAAAACCATCAACGGTGGTAAACTCTGGAACAATGGGGTAGAAATCTCGCTGACCGGCGAACCCATTCGTACGGCAAACTTTACGTGGAACTCGACTGTCAATTTCACTAAAACCAACAGCCAGTTAGTGGAGCTGGCACCAGGATTGCCAGAATTCTACAGCTCGGATACGTGGCTATATGGTAACGTCCGCAACGGATCACGTCTGGGCGGACCGCTCACGACGCTGACCGGCAACAGCTACGTTCGTAACGCTAAAGGTGACATCCTGATTAGCCCCATCACGGGTCTGCCGTTTACCGAAACTGCCTGGAACGTAGTGGCCGACCGGAACCCTGACTTTGTGATGGGCTTCCTCAACAGCTTTTCGTACAAGAACTTTTCGCTGAACTTCCTGCTCGACATCCGGAAAGGAGGTGATGTTTACAACGCTACGGAGTCGTTTCTGTACCGGCAGGGGCTGAGCATGAAAACCCTAGACCGCGAGACGCCCCGCATCTTTACGGGTGTGCTGAAAGACGGTCTGGAAAATACCGATAACCCGACCCGCAACACCATCCAGGTTGTACCGTACTACAACAATGCATACTACTCGGCGCTGGCGGATGAAAACTTCATCGAGCGTGATGTCAACTGGCTGCGGTTAAAGGAAGTTACCCTGCGGTATAATCTGCCAGGCTCACTACTGACCCGGTCGCGGGTGTTTAAATCAGTAGGGGTGTTCTTTACGGGAACGGATCTGCTGTTGCTGACCAATTACACGGGTGGTGATCCGGGTGTTAATGGTGTCAACACGGCTACGGGTGGTTCGGGCGGCTATGGCATCGATTTTGGTAATCTGCCCCTGCCGCGAGTGTACAACGTAGGCATTAACGTAGGCTTTTAACTGAGGTTGTAATTGTGGTTTGTCGTTGAAGCTGTCTGGCATCTAGTAACGACAAACCACTAACCACAAAACAAACATCATGAATTATAAGAAATTAACCGGCTTGTTGCTGACCGGACTAGCCCTGACGCTGAGCAGTTGCAACGAGTATCTGGACATCAACAATAACCCAAACAACCCGGACCGGGTTGAGGCTGCGCTGCTACTGGCTCCCATTCAGAATCAGTACACGCTGGGTATTCAATTCGACGCCCGCTACATCGGTTCATACAATCAGAACTGGCATAATTACCTTTCTGGAGTATCGTGGGACCTACAGGGCTACGTACCATCATCAGATGCTGGTGGGGAAATGTGGCGGAGCGTATACTGGAAAGGTGGCCGAAACTTGCTCAACCTAATGGACGATGCCCGCACCAACCAGAAATGGGACTACCTCGGCGTGGGACTGGTGATGCAGGCCTGGGGCTGGCAGATGCTGACCGACTTGCACGGCGAAATTATCCTGTCAGAAGCGTATGATCTCGATCCCACCAAAAACACGTTTAATTACGATACGCAGGAGGCCGTGTACGCCAAAGTGGTTGAGCTGACCAACGAGGCTATCAAGAACCTGAACCGGGCCGATGGGGCCGTATCGCAGGCGTCGCTCAGTCGGGGCGATGTGATCTATAAGGGCGACCGGACGAAGTGGAAAAAGTTTGCGTATGGCCTGCTGGCTATCAACGCGCACCACCTGTCGAATAAGAAAAGCCTGTACAAACCCGATCAGGTCATTGCTTATGTGGACAGTGCATTGACAAGCAATGCCGACGACGCGCAATTTACGTTCAATGGCCTGAGCACAGCCGATGGCAGTTTCTTCGGCCCGCTACGCCAGAACCTACAGGTATACGGCCAGTCGGCATTCACGCTCCGCCTGCTCGATGGTACGGTATTCAACGGTGTGAAAGATCCGCGTTTGCCGGTGATGCTGGCAGCCAGTGGCGACGGACAGTACCGGGGCATTACGCTCGGTCAGGGGCAGTCAACGGCCGCCAGCGTTCCGCTGAACGGTCGGGTGGTTAGTCCGTGGGGTACGCAGTTAGGTATCAACCCCCCGGCCGGGACGACGGGACGATACATCTTTACCGACAAGGGGCCATTCCCGTTGATGACCTATGCGCAATTGCAGTTCATCAAAGCCGAAGCCGCGTTCATCAAAGGCGATAAGGCGACGGCCCTGGCCGCGTATCGGAAAGGCATCGAAGCTCACCTGACGGCTCCGTACGTGAACGTGCCAGCGGCCGACCGGACGGCTTATCTGAGCAATCCGGCCATTGTGCCGGCGTCGGCAGCCAATCTGACACTCAGTCAGATTATGCTTCAGAAATATATTGCGCAGTGGGGATGGGGTTTTCTGGAGCAGTGGACCGATCTGCGTCGCTATAACTACGATGCCAACGTATTTACCAGCCTAACCCTGCCAACGACGTATTACCAGAATAACAACGGCAAACCCGTGCAGCGCCTGCGTCCACGTTACAACTCTGAGTACGTATGGAACGCCGATGCGTTGGCCAAAATTGGCGGTCTGGAGCTTGATTTCCATACCAAACCGCTGTGGTTTACCCAACCCTGATTGCTAACTTCTTGACAATTCGTTTTATGACATACAGATTTTTTTCGGTAATAGCGTTATCGGTGGCGGCTTTAATAGGCTGGTCGTGCGAGAAAAACGCCCTGATCCTGCCTAATGAACCTGTTACGAGTGGAGCGCGGATTAAACTGGTACATGCGGCACTGGAAGCCCCGGGGGTTGACCTGTTCGTCAACGGAACCAAACTGAGTGCATTTACCCCAGCCAACGCGTCTACAACCAGCCCGGGAACGCCCGTACCAATCAGCTTCAACAATACGTTTCCAGGCACTGGTGCCAGCTATGCGGTGGTTCCGGTTGGCCAGGCGGCTCTGCAAATTTCGGCACCGGCTACGACGACTGCTACCAGCGCTACGGTACTTTACGAGCAGACAACGCAGCTCGAGGATAACAAATACTATTCTTTGCTGCTGACTGGTGCCGGTCAGAAGCCGGACGTATTGCTGGTTACCGACGATTTCAGCAATGCAAACGACCCTAGCAAGTTCTATGTGCGGTTCGTCAATCTGATCCCTAATGACGTTAAGTACGATCTGGCTCTGTCGACAGGCACGGTATTGGTGTCGGGCGCTGCGTATAAGAGCGTATCGCCGTTTGTGGGAGTCGATGTCAGCAACAATGTATCACTGGTGTTACGGGCTGCCGGAACAACCACGAACATTGGAGCCGTCTATACCTTCACCAGTACCGCGAACGGTCGGGTGCTGACGCTTTTTGCCCGTGGTTTGCCAGGAAAAACCGGCACGCAGGCACCAGCGTTGAATGGTTATGTGAATCGATAAGTATCAAAACCCAACAGGGGCGTTTCGGCGTATATGCTGAAACGCCTTTTTTTATGGTTGCTGCGCTCGCTGTCTTCTCCTCATTACTGCTTACGGCTCCGGCCGACTCCACACCCAAACGCTTCAGCATTTTTCCGTTTCCGCTCATTTATTATACGCCCGAAACCCGGCTGGCCTACGGCGTTGCGGCCACGATGACCTTCCGGTTCAGGCGCGATACGCTACCGACCGTTCGGCCGTCGCAGGTGACGGTTGGGGCTGCCTATACGCAGAATAAACAGACGCTTTTCTACGTACCGTTTCAGGTGTTTTACGACCAGAACCGCTATTACAGCAACGGGGAGGTTGGCTACTACACATACAGCTATTATTTCTTCGGGCTGGGCCAGCGGGAGGTACCGCGCGAGTTGTACAGTGTCAAATTTCCCCGCATTCGGGTAAACGCCTTTCGCCGGGTGGCCGACCAGGGGTTCTGGAAAAATCTGTATGCAGGTGCCCGCTTTCAATACGAAGATTACGACGTAACCCAGACCAGTGCCGGTGGCTTGTTAGGCAGCGGTGAAGTACCCGGTGGTTTGGGGAGCCGGTTGTGGGGAGCTGGAGCCGGTTTTTTTTTCGATACCCGCGATAATATTTTCTACCCTTCTAAAGGCGTTGTTGCTGATTTTGCCTATCTTATAAATAGCTGGGAGTCAAAGTTTAGCGTAGGGAAAACCGTTACTGATAGACAAGTTAACCGTTTTGGCCGTTACGTACTGGATGTGGCTTCTTACCATAAACTTACCGACAGGGCAATCCTGGCAGTCAACTATGTCGTAAGTATGTCGGATGGGGCTGCTCCCTTCAATGCCTTATCGCTGCTGGGAGGAACCAAACGGATGCGTGGGTACTACGAAGGCCGGTTTCGCGACTGGAACGTAGCGCTGCTTCAGGCCGAAGGAAGGGTATCTGTCTGGCGACGGGTGGGCGTTGTTGCCTTTGGGTCGGTTGGTGTGCTGGGCAATAACAGGCAACTGGTACGTTTGGCTGATCCAAAAGGGGCCTATGGAGCGGGGCTGCGCATCCGGATTAACCGCGATCGATTGAATATCCGCGCTGATTATGGCTTTGGCCGCCAGTCGAATGGCCTTTACCTAACCGTTGGCGAAGCCTTTTAGTGTTTTCTTGTTACTATAATATATTTTACGGTAACTTTGCTCGGCAGTTGGATGTCGGCAGAGCTATTTTGTAGTCATCAGTGGAAAGACGGCAGAATGACGCTGAGTATAATCATACCTACGTTTAACGAAGCTGATCATATCGGCCCGTTACTTCGTGAGTTGCAGGCGATTGGGCGATCCGATGTAGTGGATTTACTCGTAGTGGACGGCGGCAGTACAGATCAAACGGTTACGATAGCCCGTCAGGCGGGTGCTCGCGTTCTGATTGCTCCGCAGCCAGGCCGGCCTCAGCAGATGAATTATGGAGCCGGGTTTGCTACGGGCGACGTGTTGTATTTTGTGCATGCTGATGTGAAGGTCAACCCCGATTTCGTCAGTGATATTCGGGAGGCTATTACAGAAGGATACGAGGCAGGGTGTTACCGCTTTCGCTTTGCTTCGTCTCATCCTTTACTACGGCTCAACAGCTATGGAACCCGTTTCCAGGGGTTGATGAGTCGCGGGGGCGATCAGACTTTGTTTATCACGCGTGACTTGTTCGGGCGGTTGGGCGGATTTGACGAGCACTACGTGGTTATGGAAGATTTTGAGATCATCATCCGGATCAGACAAACGGCGCGGTTCTGCATTATACCTAAAGACGTGATCGTGTCGGCCCGCAAGTATGAGGTCAATAGTTGGTTGCGGGTTCAGATTGCCAATTTGACCGCGTTTACGATGTTTTTTATGAAAATCGCGCCGGTGCGTATTGCCAGAACGTACAGCCGGATGCTAAATCACCGCGAATGAAAACAGTACTACTGACGGGTGCGAACGGATTCCTGGGAGGTCATCTTTGCCGAAAACTGCTGCAACGTGGTTACGCGGTACGGGCGTTCGTGCGGCCGGGCGGTAGCAAACGCGTGTTGAATGGCCTGCCGTTGGATATCTGGGAAGGCGATCTGTGCGATGCGCACAATGTACGGGGGGCTACGTACGGCTGCGACTACGTTATTCATGCCGGAGCGGCCGCACAGGTGAATCCGGCCCGGTCGCGAACAGTCGTTAACGTAAACGTGGGCGGGACGGCCGCTGTTTTGGCCGCGGCCACGGAAGCACAGGTAGAACGGCTGGTATTTGTCGGTACAGCCAACGTATTCGGGTTCGGTTCCAAAGAGCAGCCCGGCGACGAAACGAGTCCCTACAACGGTGCCCGCTATGGACTCGATTACATGGACAGCAAACTGGTTGCTACCCGGATGGTAACCCAGGCTGCCGCCGAGCACCGTGTTCCGGCCGTGCTGGTACACCCGACCTTCATGCTGGGGCCAATAGATCATAAGATTACGTCCAATGCACTATTGCTGGCGTTGTATCGCGGTCAATTGGCGGCTATTCCACCGGGCGGTAAAAACTACATCCATGTCGACGACGCGGCTACGGCTACTGTTAACGCCCTGACAGAAGGCCGGATAGGGGAGTCGTACATTCTGGGGAACGAAAACCTCAGCTACCAGGAAGCGTTTGCGCTGATGGCTGAGGTGATGCACGTACGGCCACCCCGCTGGATTGTTCCCCGATCCGTTGCGCAACTGGTTGGCCACATCAGCGACTGGAAATACCAACTGACGGGGCAGTTGGCTCAGTTAAATTCAGCAATGACCGCTGTTGCTAACGATGGTCATTATTTCAGCGCCGACAAGGCCATCCATGAGCTGCACCTACCGCAAACCCCGGTCCGCACAGCCATTAAAGATGCTTTCGACTGGTTTCAGCAGCACGGGATCATCCAGACGGCAGCCTGGCAGCCTGGCACCCGTGAATTTCGGCAATTTGCCGGGTCCGGACGTTGATTGAGGCACGTTCAGGGAAGGCTTCCTTTAGGACCAAAATGCATCACACCATCGTTGATGCGGCCAAACCGGATAGTCAGCATATCCAGCAAATAGTTCTGATACACCTGCCACGGTCGACGCGAACCCTGTTGAGGAAGCACTTGTCCGGCACGCTGTATATAACCGGAGGTGAAATTCAGAAACGGCTGTGGCTGCACATCAGCCTCCCGGCGCGGTACGGCAATGGCATGACCGTGCTGATCCATGTAGCGTAGCAATCGACAGACATACCCTGCCGTCAGGTCGGTTTTTAGCGTCCACGACGCGTTGGTATACCCAAAGGCAAGGGCAAAGTTAGGAACATCGCTGAGCATCATGCCCTTGTAGACCATCAACTGGTTAGCCTGGCACACCCGACCATCGACGGTTAGTTGCATGCCCCCCAATAGTTTGATCTTTAAGCCTGTAGCCAGTACCACAATGTCGGCCGGTAATTCCTGACCTGATGTAAGCTTCAGGCCGGCAGGCGTGAATTGGTCAATTTCGTCAGTCACTACCGAGGCTTTGCCCTGTCGAATGGCCTGAAACAGGTCGCCGTCCGGGACAACGCAGAGCCGTTGATCCCAGGGATTGTAGCGGGGACTAAAATGGGGATCAACCGCGTGTTCAGGACCGAGTTGCTGGGCTGCCATCTTCACAATTCGCTGTTTGGTGAGCGACGGCAAGCCACGGGCTATCCGGTACGTGAGCATACTAAGCGACAGGTTTTTCCACCGCGTAATACCGTAGGCTACGCGTTCGGGCAGGAACCGCCGAAGCCCTTTGGCAATGGCATCCTGGCCCGGCAGCGCAACGATGTAGGTGGGCGAACGCTGGAGCATGGTCACGTGAGCCGCTTTCTCGGCCATAGCCGGCACCAGTGTCACAGCGGTGGCCCCACTCCCGACTACCACCACCCGTTTGCCCGTGTAGTCAAGGTCTTTGGGCCAGAACTGCGGTAGAACGATCGGCCCCCGAAAGTCTTTTTCGCCGGTGAATTCAGGCCGGTAGGCTTCATCATAACTGTAATACCCGCTGCACATAAAAAGGAATCGGGCTCGCACGATCTGGCGATGGCCCGTGACCCGCTGCTCAGCCTCAACGGTCCAGCAGGCCTGCTCGCTGGACCATGTAGCCTCTACCACTTTATAACCGAAGTGAATGTGCTGCGTAACGCCATACTCGCGGGCGGTTTCCTGGATGTAGTGCCGGATGGACGCCCCGTCGGCAATGGCCTGGGCGTTGCTCCAGGGTTTGAAGGAATACCCCAGTGTATGCATATCGGAATCGGATCGGATGCCTGGGTAGCGAAACAGGTCCCACGTACCGCCGATCGTATCGCGGGCCTCCAGAATGGCGTATTGTTTGCCGGGGCATTCGGTCTGAAGCCAGCAGGCCGTACCGATGCCCGACAGGCCAGCCCCCACAATCAATACATCCAGTGGCGTTTCGTCGGTCGGAAATGGAGCAACTGACATAGAATTCAAATCTTTTCGGTATAACGTACGGAAAATACGATTGCGTTCAGGCTGTTAATATGAGATGGGGTAATGAAGGATTTGTAACGTCACACTCTTTGGTTACGAGGTCTGGCCAAATTCGCTCATAACAATCGTCCGGCGTGCAGTCGGTAGATTAGGCCTTGATATCGGTTTTATAGCAACTGCTTTGGCTGGATGCTGTAAGCGCAGCGATAATGACCGAGCGGGCATCCCGACCGGCCATGCAACGTACAGGGGCGGCAATCGAGGGGTTCGGGGGTACCGACCGTGCGCGACTGATCAGCCAGCGGCCCGAAGCCAAACTCCGGTACCGTCGAGCAGAATACGGCCGTAGTGGGCGCGTTCATGGCCGAGCAGAGATGCAGCGGAGCCGAGTCGTTCACGTAGTTCATCACGGCCCCTTGCATCAGTGCCGCCGACTGTAGCAGTTTCAGCTTTCCAGCCAGGTTTTCCACTCCTTTTTTTCGTCCCGACTGGGCGATGATTGCATCACAGGCCGCTGCGTCGGAGGGAGCGCCCATCAAATAAACCGTGGTGTCGGTCGGTAGTTCGTCAATCAGTTCGGCCCAGCCTTCAGCGGGGTATTGTTTAGTATACCAGACTGATGTGGGGGCTATGCAAACGTACGAAGTCGACTGGTACCCACGGATACTGTCGTAGTCCTGAGCTGATGGGTAGAGCTTGGGACGTACCCGGCTAGAGGCTGCTCCCTGAGGCAACAACGGATCAAGTAAACTCCGGTTGCGGTCGACCTCGTGTACATCCGGCAGAATGTGGTGCGGAAGCGCGTAGGTGAAAAAACGGGAAAACGGGTTCTTATCGAAACCAATCGTCATTCTGGCGTTGGATAAAGCCGTCAGCAGGCCCGTTGTTCCGAAACGCTGCAGGTTGACGATGGCATCGTAGGGCTCGGTCCGGATGCGCTGTAGCACCTGCCAGAGACTCTTATATTTTTTTTTCTTATCCCAGACCAATACCTCATTAAGAAACGGATGGCCCTGCAGCAACCCCTCATTACCTTTGCGTACCAATACATCGAGCCGGGCGTCCGGCCGGGTCTGGTGTAGTTGTTCAAGCACCGCCGTAGCCAGAATCACATCGCCAATGAAGGCAGTTTGAATGATCAGGAACCGGGGTGGATTGGTTACGGTTATCATTAGTACGCTGTCGTGCGTAAATCTACGAATGGAAGATTACGAATTACATACATTGCCAAACGGGATACGGATTGCCCATAAACAAATACCGCATACCCAGATTGCCCACTGTGGCATCATGCTCGACATTGGTAGCCGGGATGAACAGCCACATCAACAGGGATTAGCCCATTTTTGGGAACATATGGCATTCAAAGGTACG
The DNA here is from genome assembly GCF_000296815.2 of Fibrisoma limi BUZ 3. Lineage (GTDB taxonomy): Bacteria > Bacteroidota > Bacteroidia > Cytophagales > Spirosomataceae > Fibrisoma > Fibrisoma limi. Next base: position 52,636 of record NZ_CAIT01000008.1, on the reverse strand, counting down.
GAGAAACGTAAATCGTACCACATCATCACTCGCTTAGAAACGGTAGGTGGTGAACTTAATGCATACACAACCAAAGAAAAAGTTTGCTTCCACGCGTCGGTGCTGGGTGCTCATTTTGAAAAAGCGACCGAACTGCTGGCCGATATTGCCTTCCATTCAGTCTTTCCGGAGAAGCAGATCGAGCGGGAGCGGGGTGTCATTCTGGAAGAAATGGCGATGTATTATGACTCGCCCGAAGATGCGATTCAGGATGATTTCGACCAGTTGATCTTTCCCGATCACCCGCTGGGGGGCAATATTCTCGGTACGCCCGAAACCGTTCAGTCGTTCCGTCGGGAGGATTTGCAGCGGTTCATTGCCGAAAACTACGATACCAGCCACATCGTGTTTGCATCGGTGAGTAATGAGCCGTTCAAAAAAGTGGTGAAAACGGTGGAGAAATACCTGCGTGACGTACCGATGCAGACAACCCAGCGCCAGCGTCGGGGTCCCTCCGGCTATGCGGCTCAGCACACCCGGGTGGAGCGGCCGATTACGCAGGCTCAGTGCGCCCTGGGGCGTCCGGCCTACAGCCTGACCGATCCGCGTCGGCTGCCGTTTTTTATGCTCGTCAACCTGCTGGGTGGGCCAGGTATGAACTCGCGGCTGAACATGAATCTGCGCGAGAAATACGGCCTGGTCTATTCGATCGATGCCAGCTATACGCCGTTCCTGGATACGGGGTATCTGGGTATCTATTTCGGTACGGACCCCAGGAAGGTCGAACGTAGCCACGCCCTCATCATGAAAGAGCTGAAGCTCCTGCGTGAGAAACCGCTGACAACCCTCCAGCTTCATCAGACTAAAGAGCAACTGATGGGACAGTTGGCCATGGCCGAAGAAAGCAACAACAGCTTCATGCTGATGATGGCCAAGAGTATTCTTGACATCGATCGGGTGGAAGCCCTGACGGATATTTTTAACGACATCCGGGGCGTATCGGCATCTACCATGCAGGACATCGCCCAGGAAATGTTCGACGAGAGCCAGTTCAGTTCCCTGACGTTCGTGCCGGAGAAGAACTGACAGTTTTCAGTTTATGGTTTTCAGTAGATCATCCAGATTTAGCTAACCGAAAACCACAACCTACACGCTATGACCCTCAAAGAAGCACAGGATACCGTTGATCAATGGATAAAAACGGTGGGGGTTCGCTATTTTGGCGAACTGACCAACATGGCCATTTTGACCGAAGAGGTTGGCGAACTGGCCCGGATCATGGCCCGGCGGTACGGTGAACAGTCGGAGAAGGAATCGGATAAAAACCGCGATCTGGGCGACGAGATGGCCGACGTGCTCTGGGTGCTCATCTGTTTGGCTAATCAGACCGGCGTGGACCTGACCGAGGCTTTTGCCAAAAACCTGGAGAAAAAGAATATCCGGGACGCTACACGACACCTGAACAACGAGAAACTCAGGTAGATCATCCGGCAATCTGTGACGTAAGCAGCAACCGGCTGCTTCATGGCCTACGTATTGGCTGTGAAGCAGATGGTCGACTGTTTTTTTTCTTTTATACTGGATTAAAATAAGATCGAGTAGTAAAAAATCGCTAGCTTTATCCGATTCAAGATACTGAGTCAATAGGAGTGGAAGAGATTCGTATGTACGATCAGGCAACCGACGCCCAAATCTGGGACGACTTTCTGCGGGGCAGTAAGGCCGCCTATTCGTTCATGTACGAAAAATACGCTCGGGTCCTGTATAACTACGGCTACAAGATTGCTCAGGACCGACAACTGACTGAAGATTGTTTGCAGGACCTCTTCCTGAACATCCTCGAAACCCGCGAGCGACTAAGTCATACGGATTCCATTAAATTTTACCTGATGCGGGCGCTTCGGCGGGATATTGTCCGGAAGCTGAACGCACAGCACCGATTCGCAGACACAACTGAGCCGGATGTAGGGTTTATGGTTGAGTTTCATTACGAACCAACCTGGCTGGATTCTCAGATTTCGAAAGAGCGGTCGGAAGCGCTGCTTCAGGAACTGAATCAACTTCCCGCCCGCCAGAAGGAAGCCCTGTTCCTGAAGTTTTTTGATAACCTTAGTTACGAGGAAATCGCGGGTATCATGGGCATTGAAACTACGTCGGCCTACAAAGTGATTTACAAAGCCATTGCGTCGCTGCAAAAACGGATGCTGCTGGACCTGTTCTGCTGGGTGGCGATTCTAAGTCGGTGACAGGAAAACCGGCTGGCGGCTGCGGAGAGCTACGACGACTGACGGGTCAGCGTGTATTCTTTGTGCAGCCAGCGGCACCCTTTGTATACCCTGGCTACTAAGGTCTTGGAGTCCCGTAATTTCAGCTCCACATCAAAATGGTCGCCCGTTTTGGGATGAACCAGCTTGCCACCCGACCAGCCCGTACCGTTGAACGACAGGTTGCTGATCAACAACTGATTTTTAACGATGCCAAACTGTTGACGCCCATTACCACTTACGTCGGCGATACGCCCGAAGTATCGATCCCCGGACCGATAGACCTCGATGCTCGACTGCTTGGCCGGAAAGAGCCAGCGCCCCAGAATCAGGTCGGCTGAACGGTCATCGGCGGATTGACCCGGATTGGGCCATATCAGAAGAAACAACAGGCTCCCAGCCCAGGCAGTACGTTGAAGCGTCAGTTTCATATAGGTATCCGGGACTTTATAGATAACTAACTCTATTGGGGAAGTCGTAGTTATAACGAAATTAACACGTGAAAATGTGCTAATCTCTTTAAAGTTATAAAATTCCAGGATTTACTGATACTTATAAACGTATCGCTGCGGCAATAAAATGCCGGGGTAGGCTGACTAGCAGGCTTTTGTAATAGAAAATATATTGACCGTCAGGGGTGTGGACCGTTCGCTCAGAAACTGGTTTTAATGCGCTCGATCAGGCGGGTGGTCGAATAGCCGGGCACCAGCGCGATAGTTTCGACGCGCCCCCCGCGTCCCAAGACAAAATCCGAGCCGACGATGTTGGCAACGGTATAATCGTCGCCTTTTACCAGAATATCCGGCTGAACGGCCTGAATCAGTTCGAGGGGGGTTGGCTCATCAAACAGGGTGACCAGATCAACAAATTCCAGAGCGGCCATCAATCGGGCGCGGGCGTATTCGTTGACGACCGGCCGTTGCGGCCCTTTGATGGCGCTGACCGACGCGTCGGTATTCAGGCCCAGGATCAGCCGGTCGCCGAGCTGGCGGGCTTTTTCGAGGTAATCAATGTGGCCCAGGTGAACAATGTCGAAGCAGCCGTTGGTAAACACAAGCTGCTGCCCGTCAGCATGCCAGGCTTCGGCCTGCCGGATGGCTTCGGTACGGGTTACAATCTTTGACTCGGTCATGCTATGGTTACCGTTCAGCGTTGATGGGGGCGGGGGTATTGGTCGGTACGTCAGCGCCCGTGTGATTCCGACGTAGCAGGACGACCAGCAGGCTCAGGATGCCGAGAATGATGATCATGATTGTGGAAACGCCATGAATAAACGTCGCCAGCACTTGCCCGTCCTGGCTGGTCAGGCCGTAGAGCAGGGCTACCTGTCCGACCAGCAGGTGGAACGAGCCGATACCCCCCGGCGTTGGGGCGGCCATACCGAGCGATCCGACCACGAGGATGGTGAGCCCCGCCAGCGGGCCGAGGTTGGCTGTACTGGGCAGCGAGAAGAACAGCGTGTAGGACATGAAGTAATACATGGTCCAGATCAGGGCCGTGTGGAACAGAAAAAGCCCCGGCCGACGTAGCTTCCGAACGCTCAGCAGCCCTTCCAGCAGGCCAGTCAAAAAACCGCTCACTTTCTGATACAACGGGTGGCGACCCAGTGCTTCGCGGTAGCGGTTGTACAGGAACCAGCCAAGCACGGCCAGCCCCAGCAATACGGCTCCGGCCAGCAGCAGGATACCGGTTCCGCTGGACCCCTGGGGGAGTTTACCGCCAAAAAACTCAATGAAGAACTGGCTGAGCCGGTTAAACTCCAGCAGGAACGTAACGCCGAGCAGCACCAGCAGCATCAGGACGTCGAACAGCCGCTCGGCCACCACCGTTCCGAAACTAACGTTGACCGGTACGCCCGACAAGCGGTAGAGTGTGCCGCAGCGGGCTACTTCACCCGCCCGGGGCAGGGCCAGGTTAGCCAGATAACCCGTCAGGACGCTTGCCGTAGCATCGAGGGATGAAGGACGGTGCGAAACAACCGGCTCCAGCAGCACCCGCCAGCGTTCGGCCCGGCTCCAGTGGGCGACGATCGTCAGGATGGCCGACACCAATACCCACCGGTAGTCGGCGGCACTGATTTTTCGCCAGAGGTCGGCGGCATCGATGTGGCTTTGCTGGAATGTGAACCAGAGCAGGCCACCCGCGATGGCCAGCGAAATCAGGTATTTAAGAACGTTTTTGAGGTTCATAACGCAAAGTTGGGGAAAAAGGAGGAAAGGGAGGAGGGGAGAAAAGAGAAAGGGGAGGAAAGTAGGAGAGGAATTCAATCCATACCCTTTCCTTCCTCCTCCCTTTCTTCCCTCTTTTTATTCCTTCACCAACCGGTTGTTATCGTCCGGAAACACAACCGTAGGCTTGAACGTACGGGCTTCGTCGGGCGTCATCATGGCGTAGGCGATAATGATCACAATATCGCCTACCTGAGCCCGGCGGGCAGCGGCCCCGTTCAGGCAGATAATGCCCGAGCCGCGTTCGCCTTTGATGACGTAGGTGATGAGCCGTTCGCCGTTGTTGTTGTTGACGACGTGGACCTGTTCATTTTCCATCAGTCCGGCGGCATCCATCAGGTCCTCATCAATGGTGATGCTACCGACATAATTCAACTCAGCCTGCGTGACTTTGACGCGGTGCAATTTCGATTTCAGTACGTTGACGAACATGAGTGTCAGTGAACAGCGGCCTGTGCGAGCACAAACCACGTAAAATGCTCTTGGGCGCGGCAAAGATAGCGTAATCGCTGACCGATCCCAACGGCACTTCCAAAACAGCCGGTCGGCAGGCTTGGTTCCTGCGGTTAACTGACCCTCTCCTTCTTACCTAATCGAATCAATTGTTTTTCTGATTTCGCCGACGATGTCCATGTATATCTGATCGCGGTCAGGGCTGGATGAAATCCAGGGCAGCTTGCTTTGTTGGTCGCGCTGTGCACCCTGAAAACGCATCATATCAAAGTCTCGCGTATCACAAGGGCGGGTGAAGATCGGAATCACAACGACGCCGTCTTTAGCCTCCAGCCGTCGGCGCAGAATGCCTAACTCCTGTTCCCAGATGTAGTTTGAGTTCAGGAAATCGGCACTAATCATCAGGAGGGCAATGTCGGCCATTTCAAGCTGCTCCTTAATACGGTCGTCCCACTCTTCACCGGCCCTGATCTCGCGGTCATGCCAGGCTTCGATTCGGCCCGATCGCTTCAGCATCGCCATGTGTACGTCAAACTCCTTGCGGTAAGCTTCATCTTTATGTGAGTATGAAAAGAAAATCCTGAGTTTCCGTTTATCGTCGTTAGAAAGGAGGTTGATGGCCATGAAATCTAGTTTGATGCGTTTTCTGGTAGTTACACAAGTGCCAAAATAATTCTGATCTTTCACGTTTTGCATTGTCTCCGCAACATCCATGAAATAAGGCCGGTTTGTAGAGAGATAGGCTGCGCTTTTGAGATCTTTCAGGTCGCGCGACGGGTTACTAGTTCGCAGCGCTATGTCTTCTCGTTCGGTCAGGTTCTCCTTCTTTTTTCGGCCTGCCCCAGGTTTTTCTACCGGTGTTTCGGTTGATGGTAATGAATGACGATCAAAGACAAAATAGTCAAAGATCTCGCGGGCTGCTTCGCTACGCCCCTTACGGTCTTCAATATGCACCATCAATTGCCGGTTTTCGTACAGGTAGTACACCAGTACCTGCAGCGTGTCTTCGTGTTTTTGCTCCGGTGTTTTGTTTGTACGATGGCGATTGGTTTCATAGCTAAACAGCAGGCCATATTTCCAGTAAGCAGTGTTGTCTTTGGCATACCGTCCATAAGCCGCAATAAACCGAAAGATGGTGCCTTCGTGAATGAAGTCAGGAAACTTCAGGCTGAACGTAAATGGTAGTAGTTCAAGCAGCACCTGCTTGAAGCTGTGCTTGTATTCTGGCAGAAACTGCGGAATGATGTAAACGTCGGAAGTGGTGGCTGTTGGGCTGTCGGGGTGGGGTTGTTTGAAAATTAGCCCAAACTCGTCCATCAGGGCAAAAAACAGGTCCGATTTCTCCTTACCGTGTTTCTTGGCTAAAAGCTGTCGACTAATCCTGCCTTCGTTTTTGTCTTTAAACTCCGCATCGAGGATTGTGCTGAAAAGCCAGTCTGAAAGTTGGGGCGGGTTGGCGAATACGTACTGGTCGAGTAGCGGCCTTTCCCTGAAATACAGAATGTTGCCCGAGAACTCCAGGTAATTGAGCAAACCGGCAAACGCTGTTTCATCGAAATCGTCGGCGTAGCGTTTTTTAAATGCACCCTTCTTCAGGTAAAAATCTTCGAGGGGAGATTCGTCCAATCGTTCTGCTACACGTACCCACTTCAAAGAAATACGATCGAACGAATCCGCATGATGCTGCATCCGACTGTGCAGGACGTCTAAAAAATATCGCTCCCGCAAACCGGAGCCGGAAAGTTGACGGACGTCGATGGCGAATACATCAGTTAAGCCAAGCTGATATAATCGTAAGCGTTCACTGTCGGGGTAAGCGACTACATCCGGCAGATTGCTGTCATTTTGCGCTTGTTGATAATCTTCACTCCAGCTTGTCCAGCAATTTTGCACTAATAGCAAAGGGGCTTGTGCAGGATCGGGCGCGAAGGCGCGTACCGTCCCTAACCAGTAGCCATAGTCCGGGTCGCGCTGCCTGTTATTACGCCACAGCACTACATAAAAATCAGACTTGCGCAAAAACAGGTAATGGAAGCCGTGGTGATAGGATTGCCCACCAAAATCCCACAGTTTAGCTCGGTAATCCGTATGTGGCAGGACGTAATCATATGCGTTAGTACCGTGTGTTTCTGGCTCATTGTCGGTAAACGGCTCTTTTTTAAAGAAGCGAAACAACTGCGTTTTGCCAATTCGGCCGGCCCCCAGGATATTAACTTTCAGACGCAGATTGCTGACTAACCGCACCGGGTCTTCCTGCTGACTTTTCAGATAACCAATGATGCCCTTAACATCGGCGAAGTCACTTAATTGAACACCTTTTATTGGATTATTTGTTAAATCCAGTTTTTTCATTCGCTCCAACTGGGCAATAGTCAAGCCTTTGATCTCACGGATCTGGTTGTCGGAAAGGTATAATGTAGTTAACTGAGTAAGCGACTCCAGGCCTTTGATCTCACGGATCTGGTTGTCGGAAAGGTATAATGTAGTTAACTGCGTAAGCGACTCCAGGCCTTTGATCTCACTGATCTGGTTGTAGGAAAGGTATAATGTAGTTAACTGCGTAAGCGGCTCCAGGCCTTTGATCTCACTGATCTGGTTGTAGGAAAGGTATAATGTAGTTAACTGAGTAAGCGACTCCAGGCCTTTGATCTCACGGATCTGGTTGTAGGAAAGGTTTAATGTAGTTAACTGAGTAAGCGGCTCCAGGCCTTTGATCTCACTGATCTGGTTGTCGGAAAGGTTTAATGTAGTTAACTGAGTAAGCGGCTCAAGGCCTTTGATCTCACTGATCTGGTTGTCGGAAAGGTATAATGTAGTTAACTGAGTAAGCGGCTCAAGGCCTTTGATCTCACTGATCTGGTTGTCTAAAAGGTATAATTCTGTTAACTGGTTGAGCGACTCCAGGCCTTTGATCTCACTGATCCGGTTGTCGGAAAGGGACAGTTTAGTTAACTGAGTAAGCGACTCCAGGCCTTTGATCTCACTGATCCGGTTATTGCGAAGGGATAATTCTGTTAACTGGTTGAGCGAGGCAAGACCTTTGATCTCACGGATCTGGTTATTGCGAAGGGATAATGTAGTCAGCCAAACTAATTCACTTATCTCAGGAGGAATTTCTACCAGCTTTAATCCACTTAAATCTAGTGTTGGTTCGTGGCGCTTTTGGCAAGCAGCAATCCGTTTGAGGGCTTCGGGTGGCGTCATCGTGGGTGGTTTTTACAAATATAAAATCTCCACCCACGATGCCACTACGTTGTAAACCGGTTTGTGTAACTGCTTTCGCTTAAAAGGTCAATACACGGCCATTTCAGGCTCGATTTCCCGCGCCCAGGCGTCGATGCCACCTTCGAGGTTGTAGAGATTCGTCAGGCCCTCCTGCGCGTAGAGGTAATTAGCAACGTTGGCGCTGCGGATACCGTGGTGGCAGTACACCACCACCGGGCGGTCTGTCGGGATGCGCTTGCGGTTGTTGGGAATCATATCAATCGGAATCAGTACCGCCTGCTCCAGGTGGCAGAGGTCGTATTCCGGCCGTTCGCGAACGTCGAGCAGGAAGATGGATTCGCCCCGGGCCAGCCGGTCGGCCAGTTCCCGCGCCGACATCTTCTGCGGTCCGGTTGAGGTGGCAGTTGCGGGTCGGTAGCCCGATGCGAGACCCTGGCGGGCCAGTTCGTCGGCGTCGGCCCGGCGTTTTACCTTGATTTTCTGCTGCTGCATCGAGAGCAGGTCCATCATCAGCAGGTGCTCGTTCAGCGGCTGGCCAATGCCCGTGATGAGCTTAATGACTTCATTGGCCTGCAACGTACCGATCACGCCCGGCAGCACGCCCAGCACACCCGTGTCGTTGCAGTTTGGAATTTCGATCTCGTTCGGATACTCCGGAAACAGGCAGCGGTACGTTGGCCCCCGGCGGACTTTATGCTCGTCTGACGCAGGTTTTGAATACCCATCCCCAAACGCTTTAACAGCGTCAGACGTACCGTCAGACGAAGGAGCGGGAATCGGTGCATTCAGTACGGCTACCTGACCTTCGAACCGGTGGATGGCTCCGTAAACGAACGGTTTGCCTAACGTAACGCAGACATCGTTGACGAGATACCGGACCTTAAAATTGTCGGTGCAATCGACCACGATGTCGTATTCTTCAATGATGCTGCGGGCGTTGCTGATGTCCAGCGCCAGTGTATAGGTGTTGAAATGCAGCTCAGGGTTCAGCCGCATCAGGTGGCTGACGGCAATCTTGGCTTTAGGCTTGCCCACTTCGTCGGTGGTGTACAGAACCTGCCGCTGCAGATTGCTCATATCGACGACATCGGGATCAACGACGCCAATGGTCCCAACGCCTGCGGCTGTCAGGTAAAGCAGAACGGGGCAGCCGAGGCCACCGGCCCCGACAACCAGTACGCGCGCATTCTTCAGCCGAAGCTGGCCCTCCGGACCAATCTCGGGTAAGTTCAGGTGCTTCTGATAGCGCTGTTGTTCGGTAGGTAATAAGGTCGTTGATTCCATAGTGTCACACGTTGAGCAACTCGTCGTTGCAATAATCCAACAGGTTTGGCTCTACTAAAATTGCACCAAAACCCTAAAATTGTTCCAAAATTTCGTAAGCGTCGAACGTATAGGGCTGCCTACGATATACCACCGGAAGTAGCTCACTGATCACCAGTGCCGTTACGGTACCCGAACGCTAACGGCCGCTTCGTCGTCTTCGCCGGTGGTGTAGCCGTTGCCGGGTGTTGAATCTGGATCGGCGGGCGCAGCGCTCTGGAGCTGGGACCTGATGGTACCCGATCCCGTCACCCGAACCGACAAGGACAGGGAGGCCGAGCCGTTGGGCGGGATGTTCGTCAGCGTACCCGTCACCGTTTGCCCATTGACCGAAAGACCAGCGGTGTTGGTTAGCTGCCAGCCCGAAGGCAGCAGCGTCTGCACCGTAGCCGACGACGCGGTCAGGCCGCCCCGGTTGCTAACCTGCAACGTAATGGTGATAGCATCGTTTGGACGGGGAGCCTGGTTGCTCACGAACGCACCGAGGCTCAGATCCGCTTTTGCCGGATCGGGCGCTGGCTGGTTCCCCTGAACCGGTGGAAGGGGTGTCTGATTGGGGTTCGCTGATGCGACCAGCGGGCCGTTGGCGTCGGCTGTGCGGAAGTAGACCATTGCGGCATCATCCTGGCCATCGCCGGTGCCGGAATTCGGCTGGCTGTCGGGGTCGGTAGCGTTGCTGGCGGTGAGCTGAGCCGCCGTCGCGAACGTACCCGACTGCACCGCTTTTGCCCGAAAAGAGTAGGTCACGGCGGTGCCGTTGCCAATGGTTCCGGCGTTTACCGTCACGATGCCGTCGGCTGCGCTGATGGTAGGGGTTGATGCATCAATGAAGCTCAGCCCGACGGGCAGAATACTCCGGGCTACAACCCCTGTTGCAGCCTGCGGCCCATCATTGGCTACCCGAATCGTATACGTAACGGGTTGATCGATTCTCGGCGTTCGGTTAGTAAGTTGCATGGTCAGCGACAGATCGGCCGTGCCACCCGTTACGGAGCAGAACGTAAGCGGTTCGCTGGGCGGACTTTCAACAGCCGGATTGCTGCCCACCACTTTGATACGGTACGTGGCACCAGCCGATAAGCCACCCGGCAGCGTAGCCGTAATAGGACTGCCGGAGCCGGTGCCGATGGTGGTGGCATTCGCAAATGAACCCGTCGCGTCGGATAGCAGCACGGAGAACGTATTACCGGCACTCATCGACCCTTCGCTGACATCGAAGGAAACGGCGAACGACTGACCGGGGCAGGGCGTGGCCGGCGACAGGCCCGTCAGGCTGATGATGGGGGGGACGGGGGCGATGGCTTCCTGACCAATGTACACTGTCTGCCGACTATCGAGCAGGTACGTTTCGATCTGGTAGCCGTTGCCCGTATCGCCCGTACGCCGAACCGACAGGCGGTATCGCCCCGGCTCAACACCACCCACGGCAAATGCTACGGGTGGATAGAAGCGCACGTAGTTGTAATCGGCAAACTCCGCATAATTGGGTGCTTGCGATCGGGGTGGAGATTGGTGCCAGCCTGAGTCATCAAACGGACCGCCGTCAATACGCTCCATCCGAACATCGACCTGGCTGGTAGCTTCAACCATAATATAATACCCGTGGCTGCCCGCTTCGTACCGGTAGCCGATCCGGGTGATCGATGGGTCGGGCGTACCGGCATAGGTGACGCGGCCAATTGTCGATTGGGTTGGCGTCGGGGGCGCGTCCGGTGTCACGGTAAACGGTTCGCCCGCGTGACCAATCCAGGCCGGTTTGGTGCCCAGCGTCCGTATCTGGTAAGTACCCGATGCCAGATTGGCCGGTAGCGTTACGGGCAACGGGTTCTGTTGTCCAGGGGCCGACTCGCTTACCACAGCGCCGTCCGACGACCGGATCACCTGGGCCTTGTACGTATTGTCGGCTTCGGTGGGGTTGTTGCGCAGGGAAGGAATTTGAATGGTTTCACCCGGTCGGCGCTTGACAGGCAGCGTATAGCCCGTGGTCAGCAGGGAGGTTGGGTCAGACGGCGTGAAGGGCTGCGACTGGGCGAAGAACGCGTCGGTCAGGTTTTCGTTCCAGCGGTCGGTCAGCCGCACCATACCGATGCTACTGAAGTGAACGCCATCGGCCCGGCGGTTTTCGTTGAGCATGTCGTCGGTCGATGGGCCCGCAAAGACATCGGGCACCTCTGCAATCAGCCGGTTCTGAGCCGAAATAATGGACGAACTCGTTGAGTTGTTGATATAGCTCACCCGCGACACAAGCCAGGGTAATCGGGTGAAGCCGGTCTGCTGCCGGCTTTTCGTAATGACGTACTGGATGTTGTCGACGTATTGCTGCGTGCTGATGCCGTTCAGATTGTCGCTTTCGCCCTGGTGCCAGAGTACGGCCCGCATACCGGTTCGGGCTACGTAGTGGAGCAACGCAACGCCAAGGCAGCGGTACGGAATCGGTTGATTATTGTCGGGATCATTGATACCCTCGGCCGATTGTCGCCACTGCGTGCTGCTGGTGCCACCCTGTGCCGCCCCCAGGAACAGCACCGGTACGTTCAGCCGGGCGACCAGTTTATCGCCCAGCGGTCCCCAGATGTAGGGCGGATTAGACGGGCCAATGTTGGTACCGCTGCTGATCTTACTGAACAACAGCGGAAACATCTGCTCATCCAGCGCTCGCTCCTGCCGAAAATCGACGCACGAAACGCGGTCGTCGCCGGCTCCCAGCCCCGGTTCAAAGCCACCCAGCGCGTTGGATTGTCCCGCCACCACAAAAACCTCGCCGATACCGACCCGAAAAACCTGCTTCTGCTCAAGGACTGTAGCCCCGTTTTTGGCCCGGACGTCGAGTCGGTACCAGCCGCCCGATGCGGTTAGTGGTCCCTGGAAGGCCGTGGAAGAAGCCAGTCGTGGGAGCGCCACCCAATTGGTCGGCTGCCCCTGACCAACCACCAGCGGTACCAGCCGGGCTTCAATGAGGGTTGCGGCTGGCGGTGCCGTGCCCGTGACAATTATAGTCGCCTGGTTTGCCTGGTTACGTTGAAACACCATCCGTTGCACTGGATTGGTAATGATCAGTTGAGCGAATAAAGGGAGCGGAAGAAGCCAGCACACAAGCCACCCCACAACCGGTAAACGTAGTTTCATGAATGAAGTAAGATCAAATGGTATAATGTATTAAAATATGTATATAAATTGTATTGATAAACACTAAAGACTTATGAAAACAAAAAAGCAGCCCCCGTCCGGGACTGCTTTTTTACAGAGCAAATTTCGTGCTGAGGGCTGATTAATTGCCCGATTTAGTCGGCATAACCGGCTACTTTGTTTCGGCTACCGTCTTTATCTTCAGTTCATCCAGTTGCGCCTGGCTGATAACCGACGGTGAATCGATCATGACGTCGCGGCCGGAGTTGTTTTTCGGGAACGCGATGAAATCGCGGATCGAGTCGGCCCCGCCGAAGATGGAGCACAGCCGGTCGAAACCGAACGCAATGCCGCCGTGGGGTGGTGCGCCGAACTCGAACGCATCCATCAGGAAGCCGAACTGAGCTTTCGCTTCTTCCGGCGAGAAGCCCAGCAGATCGAACATCCGGGCTTGCAGGTCGCGCTGGAAAATCCGGATGGAGCCCCCCCCAACTTCCGTGCCGTTGATGACCATGTCGTAGGCGTTGGCCCGTACCGCGCCCGGATCGGTATCCAGCAGCGGAATGTCCTCGGGCTTCGGCGACGTGAACGGGTGGTGCATGGCGAACCAGCGCTGTTCCTCCTCGCCGTATTCGAGCAGGGGGAAATCAAGCACCCACAGGACTTTAAATTCGTCGGGATTGCGCAGGCCCAGGCGGCTGCCCATTTCGAGCCGCAGTTCGTTCAACTGCTTCCGGGCTTTGGCCGCTTCGCCGGAAATGACCAGGATCAAATCGCCGGGCTGGCAGGTTTCGCCCTCGCCATTGAAGCGGGCTACCCACTGCTTCAGATCGTCTTCCGAATAGAACTTATCGACCGACGATTTCAGCGTGCCATCCTCATTGTAGCGCACATAAATCAGGCCTTTGGCTCCCACCTGCGGGCGTTTGACCCAGTCGGTTAGCTCATCGATCTGCTTGCGGGTGTAGCTGGCTCCCCCCGGTACGTTGATACCCACAACCAGTTCAGCGGAATCGAACACGCCAAAGTTTTTACCCGACGTCAGATCAACCGTGTCGAACGTACCTTTCAGTTCGACGAACTTCATGCCGAACCGCGTATCAGGTTTATCAGAACCATACAGGCTCATGGCTTCAGCGTAGGTCATGCGCAGCACCTCGGGCAGATCGATACCTTTCACGGTTTTGAACAGGTGACGTACCAGCCCTTCGAACATCTGCAAAATGTCTTCCTGCTCGATGAACGACATTTCGCAGTCGATCTGCGTAAACTCAGGCTGGCGATCGGCGCGGAGGTCCTCATCGCGGAAGCATTTGACAATCTGGTAATACCGGTCAAACCCCGACACCATCAGCAACTGCTTGAACGTCTGGGGGGACTGAGGTAGGGCGTAGAACTCACCGGGGTTCATACGACTGGGTACGACGAAGTCCCGTGCGCCTTCCGGCGTTGATTTGATCAGTACCGGTGTTTCGACTTCGATAAAGCCCTGGCCGTCCATGTAAATTCGGGTCTGCTGGGCCATCTTGTGGCGCAGTTCCAGGTTCCGGCGTACGGCGTTCCGGCGCAGGTCGAGGTAGCGGTATTTCATCCGCAGGTCGTCGCCCCCGTCAGTATCGTCTTCGATCAGGAAGGGCGGCAGTTTGGCTGGGTTCAGCACGCTGAGCGCCGACACACGTATTTCGATGTTGCCGGTCGGAATATTGGGGTTTTTGGATTTTCGTTCGACGACGGTGCCCGTAGCGTTGACGACGTACTCGCGGCCCAGCGACCGGGCTACGTCGAAAAGCTCGGGCGCGGTGACGCCTTCTTCCAGAATAAGCTGGGTGAGTCCATACCGGTCGCGCAGGTCGATCCAGAGGACGCCCCCTTTATCGCGGATGGTCTGAACCCAGCCGGCGAGGGTAACTTGTTGATCAACGTTGGACAGGCGGAGTTCCCCGCAGGTGTGTGTTCGGAGCATATTTTAATGAGTGAAAGAGCGAATGAGTGAAAGAGCGAATGGCTAGTAGAATCCTAATTCAAGTATCGCACCGGCGATTCGGTCAATCATTCCATCATTCAGTTACTGTAGTATGGTTGCAAAGGTAGGGAGTTTGTCGCTACTGCGCAGTACTTATCTATTCGCGCCTTCATTGATTCGCTCTTTCGCTCTTTCGCTCTTTCGCTCTTTACTTTCTATAATCCAGGGCGGGTTTTCGGTCGCCGAGCAGGGCTTCGTAGTTAAAGTTGGCCCCGCGTTTCTGCTGCCATTCGGCGCGGGCTTTTTCGATGAGGGTGGGGGTTTTGTACAGATCCAGCGCTGTCAGGGCCAGGGTTTTAGCAGCCACCAGCATCCCTTTTTGGCCAATGGTCATGCCGCTGGCGGCCGTCGACTGCCAGCTATGCGCCGATGAACCCGGTACCCACGTAGCGGTCTGAAGTCCCACCGTCGGCACCGCCCAGCTTACGTCGCCGACATCCGTGGAGCCGCCACTGGTTGCACTTTCGGAAGCATCGCGGAAATCTTTAACAAGGGCGGCATTGGTAATGGGGACTTTCTGCCCTTCGCCGAAGGTTTCGCTGATCTTCTGCGCAAACGCCGTTTCTTCGGGGGTGTAGGTGATGCCGCCTACCGTTTGGAGGTTCTTGTGCATGACCTCGGCCAGTGTTACATTGGGCAGCAGGTTGTACACGCCCCCCAGTACTTCCCATTCCACTTTGGTACCAGTGCCTTTGGCGGCTCCTTCGGCTGCGTTCTCGATACGCTTCCAGACACTTTGCAGAATATCGCGGTCTTTGTGACGGGCGTAATAGTACACCTCCGCGAAGGCCGGCACTACGTTCGGGGCTTCTCCGCCTTTGGTAATGACGTAGTGGATGCGGGTATCCGACGGAATGTGTTCGCGCATGATGTTGACCATAAAGTTCATGGCTTCCACGCCGTCGAGGGCCGACCGGCCGCGTTCGGGTGAAGCAGCCGCGTGGGCCGCAATGCCCCGAAACCGGAACTTGGCGTTCTTGTTGGCCAGCGACGTACCGGCGTCGGCGGCATTCTGCGAGCCCGGATGCCAGTGCAGCACCACGTCCACGTCGTTGAACAGACCTTCGCGGACCATATATACCTTCCCTGAGCCGCCTTCTTCGGCCGGGCAGCCGTACACTTTGATCGTGCCCGTATGACCGGCCTTGAGCCAATTCTTCACTTCCACCCCGGCGGCTACCGAGGCCGTGCCGAACAGGTTGTGGCCGCAGCCGTGTCCGCCCTTCTGTCCCTGAATGGGCGTAAACTCAGGTTTAGCTTCGGTAGCCAGACCAGGCAGGGCGTCGTATTCGGCCAGGATACCGATCACGGGCTTGCCGGAGCCGTAGGTAGCGACGAAGGCCGTCGGGATGCCGGCTACGCCCGCTTTCACGTCGAAGCCTTCTTTCGTCAATTGTTTCTGCAGGAGCAGCGAGCTTTTTTCTTCCTGATAGCCCAGTTCGGCAAAATCCCAGATTTGCTTGGAAATACCCGCGTATTCGGCAAAGCGGTTGTTCAGGCTGGTGATGACCGCCTGTTTGTCTTTGTCCGGAGCAGGGGTGGCTGATTTCTTTGCCGACTGCGCATAGCCGGCTAATGGCAGCAACAGTGCCAGGGTGAGTAGGTGTTTCTGCATAGCGGTTGTATCAATTCGTGGGTTGTGAATTGATAAAAGTAAGAAAAACGAAAAAGCCGTCGATGCAGCGAAAGGCGAATTATCTTTACGGTTAAGACAGAATCCTTATGCAAGCTGCTTCTGCCAGGCATCCGTTAGCCGAATACACGAGACGGTTCGGCAAACTGAAACAAGGAGGAACAAAGTATGGAAAGGCTCCTCACAAACCAGTTTTTCTGCTGACAATAATTGATCTGATTGACCAACAGGTAATCAGGGAAAATCAAGTCTATATCTCGCCCGAACTGGTTGCTACGTTTAAGGAGAATTTTGCGTTGTTGGTTAAAACGACCCACACAGACGACTTCACTCAACCATTTTACTATTTGCAGAGTGAAGGCTTCTGGTTTTTAAAAGGAAGATCAGGCGTTCCAATAGCTACGTATATCCGCAGCGTCCAGACGTTGAGCGATAGTGTAGAGTACGCCTACTTCGCTGACGACCTTTTCGCCCTACTGATTAATAACGAAGCCCGATTTCAATTAAAGCAAACGCTATTAAACACCTATTTCGGTGATACAAAACAAGCATACCTTCAGGTAAAAAATGTGGGTCGGAGCTACGTCCAGGAGTTGGAGTCGTACCTGCTGAATGAGAAAGAAGGAATCTACAGCACAGTTTTACCACCCGTTGATGATGAAGAAACCCGCTACGTTCGGGGCGGTTTATTCAAGAAGCTGGTGCCGAAGGTTTACGATTTCACCTGTGCAATCTCCGGAATGAAAGTCATTGCTGTTGATGGGGCATCGTTGGTAGAAGCCTGTCATATTATACCCATCAGTATTTCCGGCGACGATAAGGTTACAAACGGGATTGCGCTTTGCCCGACGCTTCACACCGCCTTTGACCGGGGTATGATCGGTATCGATGAACGGATGCGCGTGGTTGTCTCCCCCTCCTTGGCCGACAATGTAGCGAGTCCATATAACCTCAAGCAGTTCCACGGCCAGCCACTACGTTTGCCATTTGGTGAGGTACATTATCCCAGTAAGGAGGGATTTCAATGGCACATGCAGGAGCGATTTAAACGCTAACACAATGAATCGACGGACGGTGAGTGTGAGATTTAGCAAAAAGCCAGAATCAACCACCTCGATGTGGTCGCAGTTTTTGAAGCAGATGTTAATGATGTTACGTTGTTAAGTAGAGACGCAACATATTGCGTCTCTACGTGCAATTTTGTACTTTTCATACGACCATTCTCCGGTCAACTTACTAATCACAACCTTATGAAAAATATCACCATTACCCTGGATCTAAAGTCCATCTGCATTGGGGCGCTGGGCGTATTCGCCATTATGTCCCTGTCCAATTTCAACAACGCCGACGACCGCCGGAACGATGCCGCCGATGAGGTACGTCGCTACCAGGCCGTTACGAGCGAAAAAGGAGATTTGCTTATCCTCGATACGAAGACAGGCCAGTATTTGGTTGACTTACGCCCAAGAGTAAAACCCCGCTGGATGAAGGGCGACTTCGCCACCGATCATGCCAATGGTGAGGTGTCCAAGGCAGACTGACCAGCGACACTGACATTGATTAAGTCTTCCGTTTCTTCTTACGTGCCGATGGGAACAGGACGTTATTAAGAATCAGCCGGTAGCCGGGCGAGTGGGGGTGGAGGTTCAGGTCGGTGGGGGTGCGATGAAAACCCCGGATACCTTCGGGATCGTGCCCGCCGTAGAACGTCCACTGCCCATTGCCAATTTCGCCGTAGATGTAGCGGTGCGACGACTGACTTTCGCCCATCACCAGTACGTTGGGCTTCACGGTACTCTTGCGGAACGCCGTGGTCTGTCCGTGAAACTCCCGGATGATCTGCTCGTGGTTTTGAACCAGCATGGCCGGAATCATGTCGAACTTGGCCGAGAAGTCGAACAACTGGAAATGACCCAGCGGCTGATCGTAGTACGAGCGCCCGGCTGAGATGTTGATGTCGGAGAAGGACATGCCCCGGTAGCCGTTTTCCAGTTCGAGATTGAAATTGTGGAAGGCCACCGTTTTGCTGAAATCCAGCTTCGATTGCGCGTTGGGGTCCACCCCGTCGCCGTCGAAGCGGCTGTCTACGATGTCGACCCCCTCGGCCGCCAGCGCTACGTCGAAACTTTCGGCCCCCGAACACATGGCGAAGAGGTAGCTGCCACTGGCGCAGAACGCCTTGATCGTTTTGGCAACGGCCAGTTTCATCTGCGACACCTTCGCGTAGCCGTATTTCTTGGCTATATCCTCCTGCGCCTTGATGTCCTCGGCCGACATCATGCCCGTGAACCGGCCAAACTGCCCCGTGAAGTCCTCGTGGTGCAGGTGAAGCCAGTCGTATTTCGCCAGTTCACCTTTCAGAATCTCTTCGTCGTACACCACCTCGAAAGGAATCTCGGCGTATTTCAGCACCAGCAAAACGGCATCGGTGTTTTCAAACTCGGCCGGACCCACCTTAATCGGCGAATACACCACAATTTTGGCGGCCTTGACCAGCTTGACCGAACTCATGTTGAGGTTCGGCGTCGCAATTTCCTGCTGGATGGCATTGGCCCGGGCGTCGGAGATGACCTCCAGCGAAACGCCCCGGATGCGGCACTCGTTTTCGACTTTCGTGGAGTATTTCATCATAAAACTGCCGCCCCGGTAGTTGAGCAGCCAGTCTACCTCACCCTCGTCTTTCAGCACGGAATACGCAATGCCGTAGGCTTTCAGGTGATTAGATTGCTGATCGTCCATCGGAATCAGGATGGAGTTGGCCTGGGTGCGCACGAACAGGCAAACCAGCAGGAACGTAAGCAATGGTCTCATAACATAGTGGTCATAGCGTGATTGACTTATGAATGGTCGTGGATCATCCGCCAGCCTTGTTTCGTATGCGTCCAGACGGTCGTGAACCAGCCGGTACGGTCGGGGCGGCCCCCGCCGGTCAGCACAAACTGGCCCGTTACCAGGGCGGCTTCCTTGCCCAGCATCCGCACCTCAACGTGTTCGTAGCGCAGTTGCTGAAGGGGACGCCCCGTTTTCCAGAAACCGTTCCGCATGGTTTGTTCAATGCGTTCAACACCTCCGCGTGGCCCATCTGGTCCCATCTCGGTGGCGGTGGGTACGTAAGCGCTGAGGTACTGCGCCAGGTCGCCTTTGTTCCAGCCCGACGAGGTTGAGTCGAGCGTCGCCCGGATTTCGGTTTCGGCCGGAACGGGCTTGAGTCGGCCCGAATGACCCATGCGTGGCACGGGTGCACCATAGGTAGTAAGGGTAGTGAAAACGACGGCAAGCGGCAGGAATAGACGTAAACGCATGGGCACTGACAGTGAAGCGGTTAATGGTAGGTCAAATTAGGGAATTAATCCAAAAAATGCCACGAAAGTTTTGCCAGTTCGCCACTTTACGAGCGAAAGGATCGGAGACACTACAAGGCTGGAGTTGATGGGGTTGCTATTAAATTGGTTTGCTTACCGGTAGCCGGCCAGAGCCGACAGTTCCTGCCACGAAATCAGGCCGATGGCCAGTACGGCCAGCGCAAGCCCGATCTTGTTGGCGGTGGTCAGCTGCTCCTGAAAAAACAGGGCCGCTGTCAGGGCCGCGACCAGAATCACGCCGATGTTGTAGAGGGGATAAACGAACGCACCGTTGCCGCCAAATTGCGACAGCGCCAGCAGCAACGTGTAAAAACTCAGGAAGTTCGGTACGCCGAGCGTAAAGGCCGCGATGAAGCTACGGGCCTGAATCGTTTCTTTGCCCTGAATGAGCCGGATGGCCAGCATCAGCAGCCCGGCTACGATAGCGCCCAGCACCATCGTAAGCGTGACGACCACGGTCTTGTCGGCCGAAGGAATATAGCGCAGATTGATGTAGTTGATCAGCGTATTAGTACTGCCGTAGAGCAGGAATACGGATACTGGCAGCAGTACGTTAGCGCCCAGTCGCTGGTTGCTGCTGGTTCGCTCTTTCTTGAACGTACTGAGCCCGACGGCCACTACGGCCAGGATCAGGCCCGTGTAGTTGAGGGCATCGAACGTTTTGCCGCCGGTCTGAAACACGAACAGGCTGAAGCAGACCGGAATCACCAGCGACAGGTTATTGGCCAGTGAGGTCGTGGTGATGCCCGTCCGCTGCGTCGATGCGCCCGACAGCAGGAACGTAATGATGAATCCGACGCCCAGGCCCAGCGACAGCCACGTCCAGGTTTGCCCGAAATCGATGGCGAACGACTGGCCGCTGGGCAGCAGCAGAAAGCCGGTCAGGAAGCAGACCGGATAGTTGAACACAATGGCCTGGAACGTATTGACGTTGTAGCGGGGAAACAGCCGGAAATTCAGCAGCAACAGAACCGAGAGCAGGATACTGAGAGCAAGGAAGAGCATAAAGCCAGACTACAGCGGGTTTTGACCAGCGAATTTGCACGATGTTTGTCAATTCAGCAGCCACGTTAAGAAATAATGATTATTGATGTCTACTGATTGGTAAATTGGTTATAGTTACAGATATTGGTAAGCATCTTTTTGAACACGTAAACTTACCTACTCCCCATGAAACGCTTTTCTATTGGATTGGCTCTATCCATAGTGTCGATCAGCCTGACCAGTTGTGCTACCATCTTTTCGGGAAACCGCCAGTCCGTCCGCGTGGAGTCGGTGCCTGCCGGAGCCAGAATTGAAGTGAACGGCATCGATTACGGTACGACACCGGCTACCATCAGCCTGAAAAAGAGCCTGGATACACCCAGCATCCTGCTCCGGAAAGAAGGCTACGAAACCAAAGCATTTAGTCCGGAGAGTACATTCAACACGGTTAGTATCCTCAATATCTTTTTCCCGGCGGGCTTCATCGTAGATGCCGTTACGGGGGCCATCAAAAAGTACGACCCGATTAATTACAACATTACGTTAGATCCGGCGCGGTCGGCCAGCAATCGGTAAGGTAAACCGATTTACCAGATTACGGTTGAATGCTTATCTTGGCCGGGGTGCGTGAGTGCCCCGGCTTTTTAGCTGGTTTATCAGCCTGAACATTAGGTATGCAACGATTCTTGGGCCTGTTGCTTTGGGGAGTGCTGCTCAGCGCGGAGGTGGCCTTTGGGCAGAAAAAAATCGTTTTGTCCGTCGCGGCCGCGCCGACGTATGCCTACACCGCTTACAAACCGCAATTTCTGTATCCCGACAGCGATGGGCAGGTGGTGGAGCCAATTTTGGTGACGGGACGGAGCCATTCGGCTGGGTATCTGCTCGGGCCAACGGTCGAGTACGTCTACGCGCCCGGCTGGTCGGTGTCGTCGGGTGTCTGGCTTAGCACGCTGACGTACCGGCAGGCCCGGGAGTCGGCCGACGAGCGGATTCTGACGAACATCCGGAACCGTTCGCTGCGCATACCGATCCAGTTGAACTACCGCCAATCGAAGAACCGATTATCGCCGTACTGGTCGGGCGGATTGCATTTAGACTATCTGCTGCCGGCGCGGGTGCTGGTGCGTCGTGATGAGCAGCCCCGTCAGCGCCTGAACCTGACTTACAACGGGGGCGTAGCGTTTCGGGTGAGCGTTGCGGGTGGGTGGTCCTATCGGCTGACGAACCGGATCAGCCTGCTGGGGCAACTGATGGTGAACTACAACCTGGGCAAATTTGGGCAGGCCGCTACGCACAATCCGTCGATCGAACTGAACGGACTTGTGCAGGCTGCGTGGACGTTCTGACCGTAGCGGGACTGCGCAATAAGCTTACCAATTTCTTAATAAACCCTGCCGCGGATTGTCGGGTTGTTTAGGGTTGAACCATAAACCGAAACGCGTATGAACACACTAATCGCGGTCGCTTTCGACCAGAAAAACGAAGCCGCTGAGGTCCTGAACCGCCTGGGGCAGCTCCAGCGCGATTATCTGCTTGATCTGGAAGATGCCGTCGTCGTGACCCGCGACGAAGAAGGCAAAGTGAAGATCAAACAGTCGGTCGATCTGACGGCCGGCGGGGCGC
The DNA here is from genome assembly GCF_000296815.2 of Fibrisoma limi BUZ 3. GTDB lineage: Bacteria > Bacteroidota > Bacteroidia > Cytophagales > Spirosomataceae > Fibrisoma > Fibrisoma limi. The sequence continues at coordinate 30,413 of NZ_CAIT01000008.1, read as the reverse complement.
TGTACGGTGGCCTGTGGGGATCGCTCATCGGCCTGATCTTCGCCGGTCCGCTGGGTATGCTGCTGGCGGGTGGAACCAGCGCGGCCCTGGGAGCCATCGCCGGTTCGCTCAATGACTACGGCATCGACGATGATTTCATCAAAGACCTGGGCAATCAGCTCCAGCCTAATACGTCGGCCTTGTTCATTCTGCTGCGTAATGCGGTAGAAGACAAGGTGCTGGACGAACTAAAAGACGTACGGGGTAAAATCCTGCGCACTTCCCTGTCGAAAGAAGCGGAGGATCGCCTTGCCCGTGTTCTGAGCGGCCCAACCGCCACCGTCGACAATCCAGCGCCGACGATGGCGCAGTAACTGCAAGTACCTGCAAAAAGCCGACGGAAGCCGCTATCAAAAGCGACTGTACCGTCGGCTTTTCTACTCAGGGTGGTGCAACGGATTCAATTTCCCGTGCATCTTTACGTTGTCACGAACATCTGCCGCTCCATGAAGCTCCACCCTGTCTTTCTTTTCCTAAGCGTATTGTCTCTGCCGGTTCAGGCCCAACTGACTCCCCGTCAGATTGATCCGGTGATTACCCGCATCATGGATAGTGCCAACGTACCGGGACTGTCGATCGCCATCATTCGGGATGGGAAACTGGCCTATAGCAAGGGGTATGGGCTCACCAAAGCTGATTCGACGCAGCGGGTAACCTCGACGACCATCTTTGATGCGGCCTCCCTGAGCAAGCCGGTATTTGCCTACGCGGTCCTGCAACTGGTCGAAGCCGGGCGGATTGCGCTGGATAAGCCGCTTTATGAATACCTACCTTACCCGGACGTAGCAACCGACGAACGGTATAAACGCATTACGGCCCGGATGGTGCTGAGCCACAGGAGCGGCTTTCCGAACTGGCGTCGGAACCGGCAGTCGAAGGAATTAACCATTGCCTTTAATCCGGGCGAACGGTTCGGCTACTCGGGTGAGGGTTTTGTGTATTTGCAGAAAGTAGTTGAATCGATTACGGGGAAAGCCTTGAACGACCTGATGATGGAGCGGGTCTTCAGGCCGTTACAGATGACCAACAGCAGCTACGTCTGGCAACCTGCGTTTGACGCCAACTTTGCCCATCCGCACAACAATTTCGGTCAGCCGGAAGCTAAAGGTAAACCTACCAGGGCCAACACCGCCTACTCGCTGCAAACCACCGCCGATGACTACGCCAAATTCATCCTGGCTATTCTGAACGGGAAAGGGCTCAAAGCAACAACCATCGACCAGATGCTGACTCCGCAAAGCCGCCTGCCGAAGCAATTTGGCGGGAAGGATACGTTGTCTACTGGTTTGTATTGGGGGCTGGGGTTTGGGCTGGAGCAAACCCTAACGGGCGATTATTTCTGGCACTGGGGCGACAATGGTACGTTCAAGGGGTACGTCACAGCCAGCCGGAAGGATAAAAGCGCAGTCGTGTATTTCGCCAACGGCTATAACGGCCTGGGACTGATCGGGGCGATGGTCAATCGGTTTGTGGGGGGCGAACACCCGGCCGTAGCATTCCTCGGTTACAACGCCTACGACGATAAACACAGTCTGTTTGCGCGCTATGTGCTGGACAAAGGCGTATCGGCGGCTATAAAGCCGTATCTCGATGGCAACGGAAAATCGACACTGAACGAGGACAAACTAGGCTGGGTCGGCGATCAACTGATGTACATGGGACGCCCAGCCGACGCTCTGGACGTGTTTCGATATAATCTGGAGGCTTATCCAACTTCGGCCAATGCCCTGACCAATTACGCCTACGCGAACCTGTATAACGGCAACCCCTCCGAAGCCATTACGTATTTTCGCAAAGCGTTGGAACAGAAGCCCGACAACGACCGTATCAGCAAGATCGTTGCCCAACTGACCGCAACCCCGGCTAGTCAGGGAGGGACCAGACTGGTGCTGGCGGGCTACCCAAAGGCGAAACTGGTAACGGTGGCCGGCAGCTTCAACGACTGGGATGATCTGCATACCTTCCTGACCAGGAAAGGGGATGTCTGGGAATGTTACCTGGATGCTAAACCCGGCTCGTATACCTACAAATTCGTCGTTGACGGCAAATGGATCACCGATCCGGCCAACCCTACAACGCAGACGGACGAATCCGGCAATGTCAACTCGCTGCTGACGGTGAAGTAAGTCGTTATTCCACCAGTCTCGACGCTCTGTCGGCCAGCCAGCGCATCCGATACGCGTTCATGGCCGTTATGCCCAGTTGATTAACGAGCCGGTAGTTGACCACCAACCCTACGGCCGCACCGATACCGGGAATCAACTGCGCCATTTTAGCCAGGTCAATGTAGTCGCGGTATTCCTGCTGGAACGTCAGCCAGTCGAACTGGTTGATGTCTTCGGGGAGTTGGCGACTGTGTTTGGCCCAGTCGGCCATGTGCCGGTACACTTCCTGTCGCCGTTCCTGGCTGGAAAAAGCCAGTTGGAAGATGTAGAGAATGAACAACCGTTCGCGGTAATCGCTGACGGAATAACCGTAGAGAGCCGCGATTTCAAACAGCATCTTCATCTTCAGACTCAGCAGCAGCGGAAAATCCGCCAGCCCCCACCAGAGGCCCCCCGCGCCGGTAGCGCCCCCTTCGGCCGCCCCTACTTTCTTGTAAAAATTAATCCGCTCCACCACGGTGGCCTCGCGCTGGGGGAGTGTCAGCCCTTCGACGGGTGGTTTGGTCAGATAGCCTGCACCAAACAGAACCCCGCGGGTCATCTGCTTAATGGCGTTGGTAATCAGTTGATGTATCTTATCCGGAATGAGCCGGTTAAGCCGGGTTTGCAAGGATTTTGACAACCGGTTTGCCGTCGAAGGGGGCTTTTGCATCTGGTGCTGCCAGCGGCTCAACTCCTGCTGAACAGACGTTTCGTACGGTGACATAGCGAAATTTTAATGTAAAATATTCCTGATAACAGAATTATAATTCAATCTATAGCGTTAGATTAGTAACTCCCAAAAAAAAATATTGAAAACCCAACCCCGAGCTTATGAAAAAAGCCGTGCTATTGCTTTGTGCCCTATTCAGCTTCGCCCGTGTTGGCAACTCCTCACACACCCCCGCCGTTTCTGATCGTATTGTTAACGTAAATAAGGCTGCAACGTATCTTCAGGTATATGACGAATTAAACCTGGGAAGCTCTGGTTTACGGAAAGAAATTTTTGATTATGCTCTGCGTGGCTGGCAAAAAATGGCGTCGGCCAAGCCTATTGTCTCGATTGTGGACCTGAGCCAGCCGTCTAACAAAAAGCGGTTGTACGTTATCGATCTGCTGAACCGTAAATTGCTTTTCCAAACGTACGTGTCGCACGGACGTAACTCCGGCGATCTGGTAGCCAGCCGGTTTTCCAACATTACGTCGTCGTTTCAGTCGAGCCTGGGCTTCTACCAGACATTGAAAACCTACAACGGGAAGCATGGCCTGTCGCTGCAATTGAAGGGGCTGGAGAAAGGCTTCAACGACAAGGCCTATGACCGCAACATTGTGTTGCACGGGGCCGATTACGTCTGCGAGGATTTTATCCGCCGGACAGGCCGACTGGGCCGCAGCCAGGGCTGCCCGGCGGTTCCATACGCGCTGAGTAAGTCAATCATTCAGGCAGTGAAAGACGGCTCCTGCCTATTTGTGTACTCACCCAACGCCGAGTACCTGAAGCGCTCGACTTACCTGTCCAACGCGTAGATGTCCTTGTAGAACCGAAGCTGGCCGGTAGCATCAACATCGGCGGTGTTGTAAGCAATGAACACCGGAAACGGCTTCGGTATCTTTAGTGTCTGTGGCTTCTGATCAATCAGGCAGCGATCCATAAACCCTTTGTCGAACTTGGCTTCACCCAGCACGAAGTTGGCCAGCTCGACCGGCTTCTGTACCCGCACACAACCGTGACTCCGCCACCGGTCTTTTGTCAGCGTAAACAGATCGCGACCATTGGTGTCGTGTAGATAAATGGCCAGCGGGTTCTCCAGATCGAACTTGATCAGCCCCAGGGCGTTCTCGCAGCCGGATGCCTGCCGGATGCGGTACGGAAAGTTGGTTTCCGACAGCGACTCCCAGTCTACCTCTTCCGGGTCCACTTCTTTACCCCGCTCATCGAGCACCTGTAAATTCTGGGAATACAGGTAATCCAGATTCTTGCGAATGCGAGGCAGCATTTCGTTAATGGCGATGTTCTTCGGAACGTTCCAGTACGGGTAGGCTACAATGTCCTTGATGTAGGTCGTCATGCAGGGCGTTTTTTTGTCGGGCTTCCCTACAATCGCGTGCATCGCCATCAGGCTTTTTCCGGCGCGGTCATAGACGTTCAGCTCGGCGGCCGGGATATTGACCAGTACGAACCGATCCATGTTGAAGCGGTTCAGGTAGCGATAAAAGTTGAGTGTTTGCCGTAGGAGCCGCAGCGAGTCGGCAACAGCGGGATTACTGCCCGACTGCCCGCGTAGTCGCTGGTAGTGAGCAATCAGTTTGGCGTATGGCCCGAACGAAGAAGAGCCTTTGGCCAGTTGAACCACCTGATCGGGCTGGTACGGCTGCGATTCTGTCCACGATGAGTCTACCTTTTCGGACAAGCCCGCGAACGTAATGCGCGATGGCTTCTTGCCATACCGGATCTCCATCAGGAGCCGTTTTGTTTTGTCTTCAACTTCATCGAAGGTAGCGGTGGGTGCTGCCACGAACCGCGCCGTATCGATGCCAATGCCATCGGCAAACGTCCGTAACTGACCCAGGGCAAGCTGGGCTTCCTGTACTTTAGCTGCGGCTTCTTCCTGGCGCTTTCGTTCCGCCTGATTGTCGAGAAATTCGCGGCCGACAAAAAACAAGAGTACCAACCCCGCTACAACAGCGACGCCAATCCAGATTCGTCTATTATTCATAAGTCGTTGAGTGTTGTATTTTTAAAACGCCAGAAACATTCTATGATCTAACGTTATTCATAATAACACGTAATCCTTCCGATAAGTTATAGCCTCTCTGTATGAAAGCAGCGGTCTTTAACGCCTATGGTCTGAGTAGTGTTTTGCGTATTGAGGATGTGCCCATTCACCAGCCTATGCCGCATCAGGTGCTGATTCGCGTTCATGCCGCCGGTATTAACCCCAGCGACTGGGGTATCCGCAAGGACAGCTTCGAGGGCGGGCATGTAAAAGGCAAACTGGTAATCGAAATCCCCTGAGCAAAAAAAGAGGGACTCAGCCCTGGCCAAGTCCCTCACATAACATCACGAACTAACTTATGAACCGCCGTAGGCAGGCTTGTCGAGGTCGGGCTTGCCGTCGCGGTTACGATTAGGGTGCATTTCGCGGACGTTCGCGCCCAGGTCATCGCCGTCCATATACTCGTCTTCCAGCTCGTCGGATGGTGCTCCACCCATAGGAACCATGTCGTCCGGTAGCTGGTCTATATTATCGGCCCGGTCGCCGAGACCAGCGGGCGAAATAGCCTGCTTGGCGCGGATTTGATCTTCCTTGTCGGGATCCTGATTTTCCATAACGTTTGTGGTTTACAAATTGGGTTTATCGACTTATGCCGTATAAGCCTTAACTGTCCTGTACTAGTATTGTTTGCTGCTATGCTTAGTAGAATAATCCTGCATCCAGCTCACAAACTGAACCTGCGGTCAATTGCACTGACCATCCGGATTGACTCAATCGGAATGCTGTTGAAGCGGGAGAAGGGGTAGTGAGGCCCTTCTTATTCACCTGTTCATTTTGTCAAATCGTTACGCTTGCGATCACGCTGGCCAGGAACCCGGCGGATCTGGCGCAGCGGTACGTCAAGAACCTCGATACGTTCGGCCGGAACTACATCGATAACAAATGTCTGCAATAAGCAGGGCGTTTCGTTTTTGTTGCTCTCACCCCCGGCCTCTCCCTGCGAGGGGCCGGGGGTGAGGGCAACATAACGTCAGAGCTAGTTAGCCGGTGCCAGAACGGTATCGATGGAATGGATTACGCCGTTGGTAGCCTCAATGTCGGCCTGGTTAACCGTGGCCGTATTGCCGGCTGCATCGGAAATGGTGACTGTTTCACCCTGTTTGCTGACCGTCAGAGTTTTGCCCGTTACGGTCTTTAACTTCTGACCGTCCTGTAAATCCTCGGCGCTGTACTTACCTTTCACGACGTGGCCGGCCAGCAGATTGACCAGCTTCTTTTTAGCTGCGGGCTTCATCAGTTCATCCAACGTACCGCTGGGTAGTTTGCCAAAGGCATCGTTCGTGGGCGCAAAGACTGTGTAAGGTCCTTTGCCGGCTGCCTGGTCGGTCAGGCCCGACACCCGCAGTGCCCGGAACAGGATGGTGTGATCAGCCGATTTAGCCGCACTGATAGCCAGGTCCTTGCCGGTTGAACCGCCCGGTTTCATGCCGCTCTCCGACATACTCCCCATGCTGGTGGTACCAGTAGAGTCTGAACGGCTCATGGTGTTTTGAGACTGGGCCAGGGCGCCGGCGTTAATGCCTACGAACATGGCCAGGGCGAGCGCCCATGAAAGATTTGATCTGTTTCGCATAACGCGGATCGTTTGGTGAAAGAATGGTAATGCTCAAGGCCCGGTAGGCCGATGAGCAGTGAGGATTGACCCCAACTTGTTGATTGAACGGTGGGTCTGTGGGTAATGTTTTATGGAGGGCCGGGATATGAGCGAACGAACGGGTTTGCAGGCGATGCCTGATTCGTCGTTGGGTTGTTCAAAAGACAGTTCTCATTCGATCACTTTTTTAGGAAATTCCGTTGCCCGACGGTTTTATTTCTTTCTTTTGAAAAACATTAGGTAAGCTGAATAGATCATGCAAATCACAAAACACAAGGTAGCCGGTATTCACTATACCCTTCGGGATAGCAACGGTAACGTGCTGGATTCGAGCGAGGGCCGTACACCGCTCTACTACCTGCACGGCGAGGGAAACCTGATTCCGGGCATGGAAGAAGGACTGGAAGGAAAATCAGAAGGCGATAAACTTCATCTGGATGTGGACCCGGAGAAAGGCTACGGACGGCGCGACCCGCAACTGATCGGCGAGGTGCCCCGCAATGCGTTCGGTAACCAGCAGGTTGAGGTTGGTATGCAGTTCGAAGCGAATCATGGCCAGGTCATTACGGTCACACAAGTAGGTCCCGACACCGTAACGGTAGACGGTAACCATCCGCTGGCCGATCAGAGCCTTCATTTTGATGTGGAAGTGGTGGAGGTGCGTAACGCCACGCCTGAAGAAATCGCCCACGGACACGTACATGGTCCGGGGGGGCATCACCACTAGTCGGTCTACGGTTCCAGGTTTCATGCGTCAAGTCAAAACGTTATACACGAAACCTGGAACCGAAACCCGTTTTATTTTGATAGAACGCCCTTCGCAATCAGGTACGGAATAATCAGCCAGAGCAGACCTTTGATCAGGAAGAACAGGAAACCCAGCCAGCCAACCCGCTTGATCCATAATTTAAATCGCTCGTTCATTGGTACGTCGTAGTTTGTGGGTGCAGGCTCCAGACCCGCTGATTAGTAGTTGTCCTTAATAACCGTCTGTTTGTCTGTTTAGTGCGCGACGACGTTTTCAGAGGGGGCTGTTGAGCAAAAATAGCAGGAGCCGCGCCGGTAGCAACATCTTCCTGCCGTTTACGAAAACAATATCATGTAGTTCTGAACGTCTGTTTAGATTTGGTTACCCTTAACCACCAGTCTACTCATGCGTTCAAGTAAAACTCCGTTGCTTCAATTTGTGCGGCAGGCGTTTCGGCTGGCCGTCACTGCCAATCAGCCTCACTCGGCTCCTGCCGACGAACTCATCGATCAATGGCACGAGCACCTCGTCAACCGGCGTCGGGAAGCTAATCTACGCAGCCGTCGGGACTTTCTGCGTACGTCCGGCCAACTGGCCATGCTGACGGGTGGCCTCGGCCTGATCAACGCCTGTAGCCCCGAAACCGATATTCAGCCCGGACAACCGGGAACGCGGGGCCGTGGTGCCCGCCTGCTGAACCAGCCCCGACTGGCAATTATTGGGGCCGGTATTGCAGGACTAAATGCAGCCCATACGCTGTCGAAAAGCGGTTTCGATAACTTCACAATCTACGAAGGCGCAACCCGTACCGGTGGCCGTATGTTCAGTGTCAACGGTCTTATGGGGCCCGGGTTGACGACTGAACTGGGGGGCGAATTCATCGACAGTACCCACGAGGACATGCTGAATCTGGTCACGGAGTTTGGGCTGACGCTGCTTGATACGCAGGCGCCTTCCGAACTGGCCCTGATCAAGGACGCCTATTTCTTCAACGGCCGTCACTACACGTTGGCCGAGGTTGTAGCTGCCTTTCAGGCGATTGCTCCGCAGATTCAGCAGGATATCGACAGCCTGCCCGATGATATCAGCTACGGTTCAACCGACCCAACGGCTGTTCGGCTCGACCGGACGTCGATTTCGGCTTACCTCTCGTCCATTGGCGCAACCGGCTGGTTGAAAGAACTGCTCGAAGTTGCCTACGAAACCGAATTCGGCCGCTCCTGCAATGACCAGTCGTCGCTGAATTTCCTGACGCTGATCTCGACCGATACGTCGGGTGGCAAGTTCGATATCTTCGGGGAGAGCGACGAGCGGTATAAAATTGCTGGCGGAAACCAGCAGGTGACCAACCGTCTGACCGAATTATACCAGAGTCATATTCAAACGGGCCGGGTGCTGCGGGCTATCAACCAGCGCGGTTCGCAGATCGAACTCGTATTTGACGGGGGTAGCCCTGTACGAGCGGATCTGGTGCTCATCACGGTGCCGTTCAGTGTGCTGCGGCAGATGGATATCAACGTAAAGATGCCGGCGGTGAAGCGGCAGGCCATTCAACAGCTCGGCTATGGCACCAACGCCAAACTGCTGCTGGGCTTCCAGAGCCGTCCGTGGCGGACACTGGGTTATACGGGCTACGTGTTCAGTGATAACGGGTTGCAGAGCGGATGGGACAATACGCAGCTTCAGTCCGGTACGCGGGGTGGCTTTACGGTGTATACCGGCGGGCTGACGGGCGTGAACCTGGGTAACGGCAGCCTCGACTACCAGGCATCGCGCTACCTGCCTAAACTGAATCAGATTTTCCCCGGCTCGGCCGCGCAGTACAACGGAATCGTACAGCGAATGCACTGGCCAACGTACCCATTCGTCAAAGCCAGCTACGCCTGCTACCGGGTTGGGCAGTGGACGAGCATCGGTGGGGCTGAGGGTGAGCCGCTGGAGCAGCTATTCTTTGCCGGTGAACATTGTAGCGGAGACTACCAGGGGTATATGAACGGCGGGGCTGAAACGGGTCGGGTAGCTGCCGAGCAGATTCTGGAACGCGTTATGGTATAAATAACCTGTAGCCCTTAGGGAATATGGCCGTGCAGCAATAGTCTTCCTGATTACCTTTGCTGCACGGCTTTGTTTTGACCCCTATGCGCCTACGTCAGCTTCTTCTCGTTGCTCCTCTGCTGGTTGTTCTTTCCTGCCAGCGCCCCCCTCAGCAATCAACTACCCAGGCTACCGCGTCAACGGCCTACTTCCCGGCTAAAGGCGATGCCTGGCAGCGCAAAACTCCCAATGAGGTGGGCATGGATGCCGCTCTGCTGGAACAGGCTGTGGCATTTGCTAACGCAACGGAGACAAAGCAGATGCCCCGCGATTTTTCGACGCAGGAGGAAATCTTCGGAAAGCTGCTGGGGCCGATTCCCAACGACCGGGCCGCTACCAACGGCATCGTTTTGCGGCACGGCTATATCGTGGCCGAGTGGGGCGAAACCCAGCGGGCTGATCCGACGTATAGCGTTGCCAAAAGCGTTCTATCAACCATTCTGGGCATTACCGTTGATCGCGGTATGATCAAAGATGTACGTGACCCGGTCGTGAACTACATTACTGATGGGGGCTATGATTCTCCGCACAACCGCAAAATTACCTGGGAACACCACGCCCGGCAAACCAGCGAATGGGAGGGCGAGATGTGGGGCAAGAAATGGGATTTTATCGGTAAGGAAGCGTTTGGCCGGGGCGAACGGCCTCCGCGTGAACTGAAAGAGCCTGGTACGTACTACGAATACAACGACGTACGGATCAACCGGCTGGCCCTGTCGCTGCTGCGCCTGTGGAAAAAACCGCTGCCTGACGTATTCCGCGACGAAATTATGAACCCTATCGGAGCCTCAGCTACGTGGCAGTACATTCCCTACCCGAACGCTTATGCCGATATTGACGGCAAGCGGATGCCCTCGGTGAGTGGCGGAACGCGCTGGGGCGGTGGCTTGTGGATCAATTCCCGCGACGAAGCCCGGTTCGGGTACCTGATTCTGCGCAACGGTCGCTGGGGAAACAAACAGATTGTGTCTGACGGCTGGCTGAAGCAGGCCGTTACGCGTGGTTCGGTCGGCCCTGATTACGGGTACCTCTGGTGGCTCAATACCGAGAGAAAGGCCTGGCCCGATGCGCCAGCTACGAGTTTTGCCGCTATTGGTGCCGGTTCCAATATTATCTGGATCGACCCCGAACACGACATCGTGGTTGTCTGGCGGTGGCACGATGGTAATCCCAACGAACTTTTCAAACGAGTGCTGGCCGCAGTGAAACAGTAGTCGGTACCACGGCCGATAGCTCAACAATCAGTTGCTTTTTGGGGTTGTTACCCGGAGGCCGACCAATCCAGTCGGTACGAAAATATGCGTCTACTGTTGTTGCTGGTCGTTGGAGTAATTGGTTCTGGATACGTTGGGGCGCAGACCCCGGGCGAGGTCACCTATCCGTATCCGGTGCAGTATCTGTCGCTCACGATTGAGTCGCAGCCGGTTCAGATGGCGTACATGGACGTGAAGCCCGCCCGACCCAATGGCCAGACGGCGTTGCTGCTGCACGGCAAAAATTTCAACGGGTTTTACTGGGCCAACGTCGTCCGGTGGCTGAGCGACAGGGGCTACCGCGTGGTAGTGCCTGATCAGGTCGGTTGGGGAAAGTCCTCACACCCGAATATTCACTACAGCTTCCATCTCCTGGCCGACAACACCCGTCAGTTGCTGGATAAACTTAAGATTGACCGCGTGGTGGTGCTAGCGCACTCGATGGGCGGGATGCTGGGTACGCGGTTCACGCTCATGTTTCCGGATCGGGTCAGTCGGTTGGTGCTGGAAAACCCGATTGGTCTGGAAGATTACAAGACCTTCGTGCCCTATCAATCGATTGATGCGCAGTACAAAAAAGAGGTCAAAGCGACGTACGAGTCGTATAAGCAGTACCAGCAGACGTACTACCCCGTCTGGAAACCGGAATACGAAGCCTTGGTGAAAGCGCAGGCCAGCGATCTGGATAAGCCTAACTTTGAGGAGATAGCCTGGGCAAACGCGCTGACGTACCAGATGATTTATGAACAGCCCGTTGTGTATGAGTTCGACCGCATCCGCGTACCGACGCTGCTGATTATTGGCCAGGAAGACCGGACCGTTGTCGGAAAGGCGTTGTTGCCCAAAGATCAGCAGGCGAAATACGGGCAGTATCCAGAACTGGGTAAACAAACGGCCAGGCGCATCCAACAGAGTAAACTGGTCGAACTGCCGGGTGTTGGGCACATTCCGCATATTCAGACGCCGGAACTATATGTTAAGGCGCTGAGTGAGTTCTTGCCTTAAATCAATTACCAACCATGCTCACCTGGGACGAATTTGAAAAAGTAGATATGCGCGTCGGGACCATCATTGACGTCAACGATTTTCCCAAAGCCCGCAATCCGGCCTATCAGCTTACGATCGATTTTGGCGAAATAGGCATTAAACGTAGCTCGGCGCAGATCACGCGGCTATACAGCAAAGAGCAATTGCTTGGACAACAGGTGATTGCGGTCGTTAACTTTCCACCGAAACAGATTGCTAACTTTCAATCTGAATGTCTGGTGCTAGGGGCCGTCGGCGACAACAAAGAGATAACGCTGCTGCAACCCGAACGCCCCGCCAAAAACGGGCTGCGAATTGCCTGATCTACCGTACCGGCTTTCGGGCCCAGATCAGGCCGTAGTCCATTTGTGTAGGAATGTTCGCATCAGTCGGTTCCAGCCCGGCTTCCGCGAACCAACTGCGGTATTCCCGGCGGCTGTAGCAGCGCCCTTTCGTGACCCAGAACAACTGCGCCGAATAGTCCGTAACGGCGAGCGGTCCGTCGAGGGTATCGTCCAGAAAGGCATCGTGCACCCACAGTTCACCCCCCGGCCGGAGTGCATCGGCAAAGCGACGGGCCAGCATTCGGCAGGTGTCCGTAGGCCAGTCATGAAACAGACTTGCCGCCAGCAATACGTCGGCTTCGGGGAGGGCGTCGGTCAGCATGTCGCCGGGTTGGAACGTAATGCGGCTCCGGACTGTATCGGCACCCGGGCGGCCGCTCTGGCTGAACGTATCGAGCAGTTCGTTGGCAACGGCCAGCACCTGCGGCCGGTCAAACAACGTAGCGGTCGAGGTCGGGTTCGCCAGTAACCATTCGAAGGTGAAAAAGCCGCTGCCGCCCGCTACGTCGAGCAAATGCCCTTGGCGCTTCGTCATCTGGTCGGCAACCACGGGCGACAGATGCTGGGCGCGACCTGCCAACCCCAGCGTCAGAAAGCGGGCCTGCTGGGGATCATCCATCGGCGAGTGCGCATCGCCTTCCTTAACGAAGGCAAGACCTTTCGGGGTTTGCCGGGGACCGTCATTACGCAGCCGTTCAGCCATATCCAGTACGCCGGGATCGGTACCCTCAAGACCCAGATAGCCGGCCAGCGTCGGACGGTTGTCCGGTGTCAGATACTGACCGAGGGCTGTCAGCGCCAGCCGACCGTACGCATCGTAGTGGATCATCCCCATCGCACAGAGGGCCGGAAACAGCACCATGGCGGGCCGTTCGGCCAGACCAAGTTGGTTGCGGAGGTTTTCGGGGGAAAGCGGCCCGGCGCTGAGGTGTTCAAAAACCGACAGGTGATGAACGGCGGCAATCAGCAGCCGGGACCCGAACATGGCCCGCTGGTGGCGGGTGATGGTGGCCAGGTCAGGCGCGGAATTAGTTGGCATGCTGCAAATTTACTGCGCCGAGTCTTTCGGTGCTACGCCCGATTGCTCCTGTTCTTTCTGTTGTTTCGCCCGCTCTTTTTCCCGCTTTTTGAAGAAACCACGTAGCAGGAAGTTATGCTGGGCGGCTTCCAGATCCTCGTTGAGCAACTGGCTGCCCCGGTTCAGGTTGCGAAGCGTAGTTTTCAGGTTGCGCGAAGTTTCCTCATCGTTGAGCAGCGTGCCGAGCGCGTTGTTGTTGGAGGTAAGTTTGCTCGATGCCTGATTCAGCTTGCCAGACGCCTGACTCAGCGTACTGACGGTTTCCTGCGCTTTGGTAGCCACCTGCTCGAGTTGCCCAATCGATGAGCGAATGCGGCTGAACACGACAGTATCTGTAACCAGTTCGTTAGCCAGGCCACCCTGCTTGTTGAGTTTGCCGGCAAATTGAGTCACCGCCCCCGACAACTGAACGGTATTCTCCGAAGCCTGCTGCAGGTTGTTCATGGTTCTCCGGAAGTTGTTGGCCAGCACCGAATCTGTTAATACGGCCCCAACCGTACCTTTACCCCGTTTAATATTGCCGAGCAGGTCTTTTACGTCGTTAGTGACCCGTAGCAGGTTCTGGTTGTTTTCCTGCAGCGTTTCCAGCAGTTCTTCCGAACTAAGCGCTTCGCGGGTTTGCAGCCGGTCGCCTTCTTCAATGGGTTCGGCCTGCGTTGTGCCGCCGAAAATCTCCACAATACGATTCCCGATCAGACCGTCGGAGCTGATGGTGGCGCTGGCATTTTTGCGAATGTATTCCTGCGAGCTTTTTTCGACGTTCATCTCTACTTCAACCTGTGCGTTGCCCAGGAAGTGAACTCGCTTGACGGTGCCGATTTTGACGCCGGAAAACCAGACGTTGTTGCCAGCCCGCAAACCGCCGACGTTCTTGAACACCGCATTGATCCGGATGCTGCTGGTAAACCGCTTTTGCTGGCCCCCCAGTACCAGTATCCCGGCAACCAGAATAACCAGACCCAGTATGATAAATATGCCAACGACGACTGAGCGTCTGTTATCTCCCGCACTCATGGTGGTAAATGATTAATAACTGTCGTTATTCGATAAAATTATAGTGGTAAAATTGTTGGACCCGCTCGTCGTTGGTAGCAAATACCTCGTCGAACGTACCCTGGCGTTCAAACCGACCGTCCAGCAGCATCGCCAGGCGGTCGCCGGTTTCCTTTGCGCAGGTCAGGTCGTGAGTAATGATGATGGACGTAGCCCGGTGTCGTTCCTGCACCTCGTTGATCAGGTTGTTGATGTCGTTGGACGTAATGGGGTCCAGCCCGGCCGTCGGTTCGTCGTACAGCATAATATCCGGCTTCAGGATGAGCGTCCGGGCAATACCGATCCGCTTGCGCTGTCCCCCTGATAGTTCGGAAGGCATCTGGTTGATGGTCTGGCTGAGACCGACGTCTTCCAGGGATTCTTCAACGGCCCGGTTAATCTCCTGCCGACTCAGGTTCCGTACATTCCGAACCAGCGGAAATTCCAGGTTCTCGCGGATGGTCATGCTGTCGTACAGAGCACTGCTCTGAAACGAAAACCCAACTTTCAGTCGTAGTTGATCCAACTCCTTGACCGTGAGGGTATCTACGTCCTGTCCGAGTACGTTGATGGTACCGGCATCGGGTCGGAGCAGGCCAACGATGAGCTTGATCAGCACAGACTTGCCCGTTCCCGATCGCCCGAGTACCACCAGGTTTTCGCCTTGATATACATCGAGATCGACGCCCCGGAGTACGTGCAGATCGCCGAACGACTTGCGGAGCCCCCGGATTGAAATGACGACGTTGTTATGATCAATATGTCCCTCGGGTTTTTTCATACGCTTATACTGCCCGCAGAGCCGCTACGATCTGCAGGGCCAGCAGTTCTTCAATAAAAACCAGAAACATGGACGTAACGACGGAGGAGTTGGCCGCTTTCCCGACACCCTCCGTACCCTTCGATGAATGGTAGCCCTTGTAGCAGCCGACCATTCCGATCGTAAACCCAAATACGAACGATTTGATTACCGATGAGAACACGTCGAGGTAGGTGATAGCCCCAAAAAACTGCTCAATAAAGGCCGGAAAGCTGGTCGCTTCATTCGCGTTGACGTTGATGAAAGCCCCCACCATTGCCACGAAGATGGTGTACATCGTCAGCGTCGGAATCGCGAACGTAGTAGCCAGTACGCGACTTACGACAAGGAACTTGTACGGGTTTGTCGCCGACACTTCCATGGCGTCGATCTGTTCGGTCACCTTCATCGAACCGAGCTCGGCACCAATGTTGGAGCCAACCTTGCCCGACGCAATCAGGGCCGTCACGAGCGGGGCCAGCGCCCGAACAATCGCAATAGCAATCAGCGACGGCAGCCACGACGTAGCGCCGAATTCGGCCAGCGATGGCCGCGACTGGTTGGTGAAGACGATGCCGGTGATGAAACCCGTCAGCGAAATGAGTCCCAGAGATTTATAGCCGACCTCAAAAAATTGGCGAATAATCTCTTTGCCTTCGTAGGGAGGCATGAGAACTTCCTTAAAAAAGCGACTCACAAAAGCCGCCACGTTGTAGAGTTCCAGAAAAACACGGTCGAGCCGTCGCGTAACAACCGGTTTCTCGGTCGCTGCTTCATCTGGTTTCGTTGTAGTGGACTCCATTCACAAAGGTAGTAACCTGGTCATTAGTCAATTTATTGGCCAGCGTAACCTGCATAACGCGAATAGCGCGGGTCGGGTTTGAATTTGTTATAAAGTGAACTGAAAGAAGGCGAAGAATCGCCGTAAAATTTAGGTAGTACGTGTCGGGTACCAGGTCCGAAAAACGACACCGGTTCACGTTGGCACCCCTGGCGACAGGGTAAAGCAACCGTAAGATAGGGCAGACGCTGTAGCCAATTCCAATGCAAAAGAGGGCCTTCATCAAGCCCTCTTTTGCGTGTTGAGTTTTATCGTACAGAATGAGTAAGCTCACGCAGCCTGCCGATAAAAGGCGTCGGGCCGGAAGTGATACGTCGTCAATCCCTCGGGCGACAAAAAAGATGAATAATCATCAGGGCGCGATAGTAATTCCTTATACAGCAGGACGCGGTAGAGGTAAAAACGGGTCTCGCGTGGTAACCGCATCTGGTAATAGCTACAGTCGGCCTGGCGTCGTAGCTGGGCTTTGATAAAACCCGGTCCCGCGTTGTAGGCTGCGGCTACCAGCGACCATGACCCAAACTGATCGTAGAGCCGGCGCAGGTATTTACAGGCCGCTTCGGTGGCTTTGCGGGTATTGAACCGCTCATCAACCCGGCTGCTGACCTTTAGGCCAAGTTCGCGGGCCGTGGCGGGCATTAACTGCCAGTAGCCACCCGCGCCCTTCCGTGATACGGCTTTCGCATTCAGGCCGCTTTCGGCGAGGGGAACGTATCGGAAATCCGACGGTATGTCATACTTTTCCAGGATTGGATCAATCGTGGGGAAAAAAGATTCTGATTTTTGCCGAAGCCCGCCTAGCTGGCTGCTGTGTGGCCGGAAGTTCGTGAAGACGTGCTTCCAGCGGGTAACCACGTCGGCCTGATCGAAGGGCATCGTCTCGCCACAGAAGTTGACATCCAGCAGTGGGAGGTCGGCATCAGTGACCGAATGCCGCAGCACCGATGACGCGGAATAGTCGGCAAAAACGGCTTTGGTATTGTCTTTGGGAATGATCGGCGTCGCAACAAACTTGGTTGCGGCCATAGCGGCTGGGCGTACTACGGCCATCAGCAAGGAGAATCCAACTCGTTTAATCAAAACAGCTTCACACTTGATACTGGTGTCTTAACGATGAAGTACGTGTGAATCGTGCCTGATTATCAATATAGTGCAGGCTTTTCTTCTATAGAAACAAAAACGCAGTGTAATCGGAAGCGCCTGTTTACACTGCGTTTTTTGATGTACTTGTTTTAGTAGACTATTATGTAGATTTAGTAAGTAGCGTTAACAAATGAATACGCTTCCGTTTCTGGTATGGATAGATGTATGGACTAAGGTTAGGTAAAGCGTTACTGGTTATCAGAGCAGCATAAAGCAACTACAGATACCTGCGAGGCTATTCGTCCCGAATCAGCGTACGAATTTGTCCGGCCATTTCGGGAGTTACCTGCGTGTCGTGTACGGTCTGTGCATGAACGGCAGCCTGCTGAAGAACTTCTTCCTCGCTGGCTGCGTGGATCTCGGCGTCGCAGTCAAAGCCGGCATCGCGGCAACGAAGTGTTTTCATGGCGTGGTTGGGCTTAGGAGTGTTTTCGTATGAAAAATAAATAAATTTTTCGTACGGTCATCAGCTAACTTTCCATATTTTTTGAACGGTAGTTATGTAGTAAAACTCACGGAGCTGCTGCTTTTTATCATATACTTTTTCGCTGAACAATGCCCCTCCGCTCACAAGAATGGTTTGGCCGCACCGGTAAAGACGGCTTTATCTATCGCGCCTGGATGAAAAACCAGGGATTTCCGCATCACGAATTTGAAGGCAAGCCGGTCATCGGCATCTGCAATACATGGTCAGAACTAACGCCCTGCAATGCCCACTTCCGCGATCTGGCCGAGGCCGTTAAGCGGGGCGTCTGGGAGGCCGGGGGCTTTCCGCTGGAATTTCCGGTGATGTCGCTGGGCGAGTGTCAGATCAAACCCACTGCCATGCTGTTCCGAAACCTGGCCAGTATGGACGTCGAAGAATCGATCCGGGGTAACTCGCTGGATGCGGTTGTACTGCTTTGTGGCTGTGACAAGACTACACCCTCGCTGGTGATGGGCGCGTGCAGTGTGAACTTGCCCACGCTGGTGGTATCCGGTGGTCCGATGCTGGCCGGCCGGTTTCAGGGCCGCAAGATCGGAACGAGCGATCTCTGGCGGTTTGCCGAAGATTACAAAACCGGCAAGATGACCCAGGCCGAATTCGTAGCCGCCGAAGCCAGTATGGCCCGTAGCCAGGGGCATTGCGCCGTGATGGGAACCGCTTCCACAATGGCTGCTATGGCCGAATCGCTGGGACTGGCCCTGCCCGACAACGCTACTATTCCGGCCGCCGACTCACGCCGGAAGGTGCTGGCGCATATGGCTGGTATGCGGGCCGTCGAACTGGTGAAAGAGGACCTGAAGCCGTCGGATATCCTGACGCGACAGGCTTTTGAAAATGCCATTATGGTCAATGCCGCGCTGGGTGGTTCAACGAATTTCATCATCCACCTGATGGCTATTGCCGGCCGGGTCGGGGTAGACTTATCGTTGGATGACTTCGACCGGCTGTCGGCGAAGATTCCGCTGCTGGCGAACCTCCAGCCGTCGGGAGAGCATTTTGTTGAGGATCTATTTTATGCCGGGGGCTTACCGGCCATCATCCGCGAACTGCGGGGCTTTCTGCATAACAACGTAATGACGGTTAACGGCCGCTCGCTCGGCGATAACTGCACCGGGGCTCAATGCTTCGATCCGGCCGTTATTGCATCGGTTGATAAGCCGTTCAAACCCGAATCAGGGATTGCCGTACTAAAAGGGAATCTGTGTCCCAACGGGGCGGTGCTGAAGCCGTCGGCCGCTACACCGGAATTGATGAAACATACTGGCCGGGCCGTGGTTTTTGAAAACATCGACGACTACAAAGCACGTATCGACGACCCAAATCTGGACGTTGACCCCAGTTGCGTGCTGGTGCTGAAAAACGTAGGTCCCAAAGGCTATCCGGGAATGCCCGAAGTGGGCAATATGCAACTTCCGGCCAAGGTGCTGGCCCAGGGTGTTCACGACATGGTACGTATCTCTGATGGACGCATGAGCGGTACCGGCTTTGGTACAGTCGTGTTGCACGTATCACCCGAAGCGGCCGTGGGCGGCAACCTGGCGCTCGTTCAGGATGGTGACCTCATTACGCTCGATGTTGAACAGCGGCTGCTGCATCTGCACGTATCGGACGAAGAACTGGCTGGTCGGCTGGTTCAATTCAAGGTGCCTGAACTGGGCTACGATCGTGGCTACGTTGGTCTGTACATCCGGCACGTCACGCAGGCGCATGAAGGCGCTGACTTCGATTTCCTGCGGGGTGGATCGGGCTCGGTGGTGAAACGCGATTCGCACTGATTTCCATTAGTGGGCGAATTAATTCGCCCACTGGAAGAACGAACGATTTACACATCCACCGTAACCATGAACAATTACATTGCCTTTTATGTCCACCTGGTATGGACAACCAAGTACCGGGAGCCGGTCCTGCATAAAGACGTTCGTTATCCTCTGTTTGAGCACATCAGTTATATTTTCAATCAGGAGCAGCACCACGCCGTTCATGCGCTCGATGATGAGATGAAAAAAATTGCTTTATATGCCAACTAACCGTTCTGCTAGCGGGCGAATTAATTCGCCCGCTGATGGAAGTTTTCAACACCAGGTTGCCGTTATTACGGGCGCGGGCCAGGGCATCGGATTTGCCATCGCCCGCGCTTTGGTTCAGCAGGGGGCACACGTCCTGCTGAACGATTACGACGAAGCACTGGCCCGAAAAGCCACCGAAACCATCAATCAGGAAAGCCAGGGTACGGCTCGTTGCGAAGCGTATCCCGGCGATGCTTCCGACGTAACGTTTATTCAGCAGATGGTTAACGCGGCCGTGGAGCGATTCGGGAAGCTAACCATTGCCATTGCTAATGCAGGCATTACCGTATTCGGCGATATTTTCACCACAACGCCGGAAGCCTTTCAGAAGATCGTGGACCTGAACCTGCGCGGAAGCTTTTTTCTGGCTCAGGCGGCTGCCAGCCAGATACGAAAGCAGTCGGACGTGACGCCGGAGCAGGGTGGCAGTGTCCTGTTCATGTCGTCGGTGGTAGGGCATCAGGCGCACCCCGGCCTGCCTGCCTACAGCATGACGAAAGCCGGTCTGGAAATGCTGGCCAAACAACTGGTGATTGATTTTTCGCCCCTTCAGATTACGGTCAATGCCATTGCACCGGGGGCAACGCTCACAGAACGGACGCTGGACGATCCGACGTACATTCCGATCTGGTCGCGTATTACGCCCATGGGCCGCCCGGCTACGGTCGAGGATATTGCCAATGCCGCTTTGTTTCTGGTGGCGCCAGCTTCGCGGCACATCACGGGGCAAAGCCTGGTTGTCGACGGCGGCTGGACGAGCATTAGCCCCCCGCCAGTCTCTTAACTGGAAGCCTCAGAAGCGAATGCCTATCCAGCCGTTAGCAAACAGAAGTCCGGCAACGTAGCAACTTGATAGAATGGTCACAAGCAGATAGGCCTTCAGCCAGCCGTTTTGCAGAAACTTCCACCGGCGAACCAGTAAGTAAACAGCCGCGACGCAACAGCCGGCGAAAACCAGCGTACCCGCAAATATGATGGTAGCCGGCAATGTTTCATCCGGACCGGCGGTTAAGTTGCCCACTAGATTGCCCAGGGCGAAAACGGCGGCTATCAGGGATAACGCGCCAAGGCCCGGTAGCAACCTTAGCCAGGCATCGGGCGCTGCGTAACTACGCTGGAGGGTAAAAATGAACCAGACTATTCCGGCAAGAATCGAAAAGCCAACGAAGACGAAACTGATCAGGAGCAGTAGGCGCAGTCCCCACGCTTCCAGCCATGAGCTGTGCCTGAAGTAGTTGCCCTGGTCGCTTATGACCCGATTCCCGGCCGCGTCGACCGTCAGGACGATACTGGGCAGGTTATCATTCGCTTTGCGGAAGGTGAGCGGGCCGGTTTGAATCAAGCGGGTTTCATTACCGAACGCCCGGCTGAGCACCAGTGAGTCACCGTCCATGCGAAGCGATACCCCGGTAAGCTGTCGTTCAAGAAAACCTAAGATTTCATTACGTGGACTTCCGGCGCGATACTGCCCTAAATAGGGTTCAACGGCTTGCTTGTCGAGGGGCTGCGCAGTCAACGTGGGCGAAGGTGCCTGGCGGGTCAGAAAATCCGCCACCATTTTATTGATGGAGGCTAATGGGTTGCTTCCATTGTTTGACAAGGCATAGCCAACGCCCAGCTCGCGGTTGTAGCCAAATACCGAGATAAAGCCATCAATACCGCCATTGTGACCATGATACGGGTACTTACCATTCAGGTTGCCGGTGTAGTTAGCCAGTCCGTAACCAGCCTTTAGCCCCGCGTTGGCTGCTAATGTGCTGTGGGGTGTTTCCATCTCCGTCAACACAGAATCCGGTAGCCACTGCCCCGTCTGGGTTTGCCAGTCGTTAAGAAAAAACTGTATCCATCGTGCCATATCAGTGGCACTGGCATTCAACGAGCCGTCGGACCCACCATAAATAGGCAAAAACGGCACCTTCTTGAACGAACCGTCGGCCCATTTGTAGCCTTGCACGTAACGACCGGTCTGGTCGGGACGTAAATTCAGATTGCTCTGCGTCATACCGGCCGGGCGCATGACCTGCTCCGTTACAAACTGATGCCACGGCTGACCGCTTAGTTTCTCGATGAGGTAACCAGCCACGACATAACCCGGATTGCTATACGAAAACCGCTCACCCGGCCGCCAA
The DNA here is from genome assembly GCF_000296815.2 of Fibrisoma limi BUZ 3. GTDB lineage: Bacteria > Bacteroidota > Bacteroidia > Cytophagales > Spirosomataceae > Fibrisoma > Fibrisoma limi. Next base: position 8,819 of record NZ_CAIT01000008.1, on the reverse strand, counting down.
CGGCACCGTAAAGCTGGTTCAAAAACCTTCACAGCCGCCAGGCCCTGCGGATCTGTGGCCTCGTGGTTATACACTTTGTTGAACGGCATGTCGTCAAATCCGGCGGTATGCTCCAGTAAATTGACCACGCGAACGGGGTTTGTGCTAGCCCAGTCGTTCTGGATCGGCACTTCCGGTGCGATTTTACTGACAGGATCGTCAAGCTTCAATTTACCCTGACTGACCAGCTTCAGAATGCCCATGGTGGTGAACATCTTGGTGATCGACCCCATTCGAAACAGATGCTGATCCGTAACGGGTGTTTTACGATCAATGTCCGCCAGGCCGAGTCCTTCGGCAATCAGCACAGAGTCTTTAGTAGCCAGCACCAGCATAAGGCCGGGAATGTGTTCCCGCTTCATAACCTTCTGGATTGAGTCGCGCAGTTCGGCCAGTGTGTTAATAGGCTTGCGTGGGCGTGGTGTAGCCTGGCTGCCGACGGGTAAGGCCAGGCATACCGCCAGAAGCAGGAAGAAGCGCATAGGGAGTAGCGAGTTTGCCGTACTGATTGGTAAGTTGACAACTTTTCGGTTTGTTGTCAATCTGAGTTGTACAAACGGTATCGCCAACGTCCGGGCTAAGTTTCTGCCTGGCCTGATTACGTACCAAATCTCATACGGCCAAGCGGGAGCTTAGCCCGGACGTTGGCCAGTAATCATACTGCATATACTTGGCCGTGCCGGCAGCGACCTCTTCACCGAGTAATCTTCCAACAACATATAGCGACAAATCAATACCAGCCGAAACTCCAGCGGAAGTCAACACTTTGCCGTTGTCAACGTAGCGTTCGTCGGGTAAGATGGTCGTGTTGGGAGCTAGCTGTTGCAGGCTTTCAAGCGCTCTGTAGTGGGTAGTTGCCGAAAGACCTTCCAGCAAACCCGCTTTCGCCAGAATCAACGCGCCTGTGCAGACTGATAGGACCAACTCGGCCGTTTCGGCTGAGCGACGTACCCAGTTCAATACGGCCGGATTGGCCATTTCGCGCCGGGAGCCGTAGGGTGTTCCGTCGGAAAGATGGCCACCACCACCTGGCACAATGATGATGTCGGCGGGAGGGTGGTCGTTCAGCAGGTACGTGGGCTGAATCGCTAAGCCATTACGGGCGTAGACAGGACCACGTTCGGCGACCGTAAAGACATGGAACGGTCGCTGGCCGGCATACTGACCAGCAACGCCGAAGACTTCGAAGGGACCCGCAAAGTCGAGAACTTCAACCTCGTTGAAGATGAAAATAGCTACAGTGCGCATTGATTCAATCAGTAAATAAATGAGTTAGCGAATGATTGAATATACCAGGCATTTACTAACTCATTTATTTACTGATTATTTTTTGCCGAATGTAATCAACACAACTCCACCGAGCGCAATCAGAGCACCAAGAAGGGATTGGGCTGAGAATGTTTCGCCCGCGAAGAATACGCCCAACAGCATAGCCACAACCGGGTTTACAAAAGCGTAGGTCGAAAGCAGTTGCGGGCGGGCATTACGGGCCAGCCACGCGTAGGATGAGAAACCGATGATGCTGCCGAAAACAACGAGGTATAACATGGAGCCGATGGCCTTGCTGGGGGCATCGACAATGCTCCAGAGCGTGACGGGTTCCACCGCCAGACTGATCGCCAGCAGCACAAAGCCACCGACCAGCATCTGAATACCGCTCGAAATGATCTGCGACGGCAGCGACACGCGCGGGGCCAGCAACGTACCGATGGCCCACGAAAAATTACCGACCGTAACGAGTCCGGCACCGATGAGGTTGGCATCAACACCACCGGTCGTGTGCAGGCGGTCGGGTTTTATCAGGAAGTAGATACCCAGCAAACCCAGTCCCAGGCCGGCCAGGGCCATATTGGATGGTCGTACTCTACCGAATGAAACCCAGTTGAGCGTCAGCAGAAATACGGGCAACATACCTCCCAGCAGGGCGGCCATGCCGGTCGGGATATATTGCAGAGCAATGGTGAGCGCCCCGTTGGCAATCGTCAGCAGCAGGATACCAACTAGCCCGGCCGATTTCCAGTGTTGGGTGGTCGGGCGGGACGTACCCGTCAGGCGGGCGTAGCTATAGAGAAGCGTACCGGCAATAATATACCGTAGCGATGCCATGTACAAGGGTGGCATTCGCTCCGTCATAAAGTGGATAAACAGATAGGTTGATCCCCACAGAATGTAAACCGACACCAGCGCTGACCAAAGTGTCGTTCGATTTGACGGGGTAATGACCGGAGTAGAAACCGCTTGCATAACTCGTACCGCTTATTTGCCTCTGTAACACCAGCAAGTTGACTTTTTCTCCGTTGAGACTCAAGTATTTTACACAGTTCGTTAATAATTTATGAAGATTCTAAGCAAAAGAATATTTGGGGAAGGAGGAAAGGGAAATAAAGGAGGAAGGGGAGGAGAGGAGGAAAGGGGAGGAAATAAAAAGGCTTTTCCTTTTCTCCCTTCCTGCTCTCCTCCCTCTCTTCCCCTTCCTCCATTTCAATAAAACACCTCCGTCTGATTAGCTTCCAACTGCTTGATGAGCTGGGCGTAGGGGCCAGATTTGGTATCGCCCTGCGACAGGGGGTTGGCGCGCAGATACACTTTTTTGAGGCTCTTAAGGCTGCTTAGTGTGATGGGGAGTTCCTGTAGGTTGTTGTTGCTCATGTCAAGTTCCTCCAGCGAGGGCAACGATGCGAGGATCGGGGGTGGCACCGTAAACCAGTTGTAGCTAATGTCAAGCACGCGCAGGGTCTTAAGCTTCTGGAGTGATGCTGGTAACTGGCTGATGCGGTTATGATGCGTGTATAGTACCTGTAGTTTTGGCAGTCGGCCGAGCGTAGCAGGTAGGGTAGTAAAGTCATTGTGGGCGATGGCCAACTGTTCCAGCCGCTTCATCCGGCGCATGGAGCGGGGCAGCGTCGTCAGCTTGTTGTAGTAGAGGTCCAGTACCTTCAGGCGACGAAGGCCCCCGAAGTTTTTGGGTAGTTGGGCCAGCCCGGCGTTGTAGAGGTTCAGGTCGTTGAGCCGGCGCAGGCGACGAAGCAGTTTGGCGTTAACCTCCCGCAGTTTGTTGTTTCCCATCCACAGGCTTTCCAACCGCCGGTTGTTGCCGACCGCTTGCGGAATACGGGTGAGCCGATTACCCTGGAGATTTAGCGCGAGCAGGTGATTATTCTTTGGGAAGAAGACACTGTCGTCGGGGATGCTGTTGTACAGAAAACTCAGTCGTTTCAGCGTGGGAATGCGCTCGGTCAATTCGGCGGGTACGTAGCGAAGGCCATTCTTCGACAGATCCAGCTCTTCCAGCTTCGGGAAGCGGTAAACAACGTCGGGGATGTCGGTTAGGTCAAGCTGGTTAAAAGCCAGCATCCTTACGGTGTCGGGGCGGTCCGTTTTACGCGCAGCCTCCAGGGTAGCGATGATGCCCGGTCCGCGTCGGGGCTTGCGGGGTTGTGGTACGTTGCCAATCTGCGTGAAACGACTCGTCTGAAAGCCGGTTGTCGTTCGAATGGGGAACGGATGTTGCGTATACCAGTCGGTCAGAACAGCCAGGAGGGCCGTGTTTTGGGCTTCCGTCAGGGTGTCGCTCCTGAACTGGCAAAATACCCAGTCGTAGCTGCCGTCGGGCCGGACAAACTCCTGAACCTGTAGCAGCACCCCTTTAACCGGAAGGCGTTTTTTGTTAGCCTCCATGAAGCTGAAAAATCGCTGCATGGACGCATGGGTGCTATCCATAAATCGTTTGCCGTGTCGCTCAAAAACGCCTTTCTCACCGCTTCTCGTTGCCAGCGCTGGTGGGTAAGTCTTCGCCAGTGCCGTAGGCGATACGCCCAGCCGAGCCGTATCGTTCAGTAAAACAACCCGGGTCTGTGCCCATCCCGATACCAGGGTCAACCCAAAAAGTGCGGAAAGAAAGAGCTTTTTCACGGCGTAACGTATTTTTTAGTGAAATAACGAAAATTATAGTTAATACAATATGTTAAAACGGGATTTATCTGGTTAAATTCAAGCTGTTGAGCTTAATCAGATAAATCCCGTGATCTTTCGTGCGGTTCAGATAACGATTAATCCTTTTTCCCGCTGCCGACTGAAGCGGCTGGTTGTTTTTCGGCTATCTTCTTGGCTGCTTTCTCAAAGTCACCGGCTTTTACGGCTACCATCTTGCTATGGTCGAGGTACTTCTTCACGGCTGCGTTTACCTGATCGGGCGTGAGGGCTTCAATCTTTTTCTCGAAGTCGGCGTCCCAGGCTAGCGTGCGGTTCAGGTCAAGGTAGCCGTTCAGCCGACCGGCCAGCGAACCGTCCTGCGACCGCGTTACCGACCGGCTCTGTAGCCAGCCGCTCTTGGCCGCCTTGATTTCGTCGGGGGCGAAACCGTCCTTGGCCATCTTCTCGAACTCTTCTTTAATGGCCTTTTCCAGTTTCTCGGCGTTTTCAGGATTGTAAATGGCGTACGTACCGAACGAGGCTACCTTGTCGCGCGGATCAGCGTTTATGTAGGAGCCAATGCCGTAGCTGATACCTTCTTTCTGCCGGACGCGAGTGGCCAGGCGTGAGTTCAGGAAACCGCCCCCCAGCATGTAGTTACCCAGCACCAGCGCCGGAAAATCCGGATCGTCGTCGCGCATCGGCAGGTTGAAACCAGCTACAAACATAGCGTTGGCTTTGTCGTTCGTCTGGATCGACTCGCCACCCGGCTTGATGTCCTGATACGTCCGGGCAATACGGGTATACGGCTTTGCGGCTTTCCACTTGCCCAGATCGGTCTTGATCATGGTGCGGAGGGCAGCCTCATCGAAGTCGCCTACCACAGCCACCGTCGCGTTGTCGGCTCCGTAGAAGTCTTTGTAGAACTGCTTGACATCGTCGAGTTTCAGGGCTTTGATGGCTTCGATTTCTTCATCGAAGGTCATGGTATAGAGCGGATGGCCTTTCGGATAAGGACTCAGCAGGCGCTGGCTTACGTTGAACGCAATGGCCTGCGGTTCCTGCTTCTGCGACTCAATCTGCGCCAGCCGTTCTTCCTTCAGCTTCTGGAATTCGGCTTCGGGGAAAGTCGGGTTCTTCAGGTAGTCGGTCACGATCTTCATCACGGCGGGCAGGTTCTCCTTCGAGGCTTCAACAAATACCCCGGCTGTCTGACCGCCACCACCTACGTAGGCGCGGGCCTTCAACTTGTCAAGTTCATCTTTGATCTGCTGATAGGTCCGGGTTTTGGTGCCGCGTTCGAGCATGGACGCCGTCATGCTGGACACCACCGACTTGTTCATCAGGCTTTTCTCGTCGCCGTAGCGGATCGTCATCTGTACGTTCACGCTGCCACCCCGGGTGCTTTTCGGCAGCAGGGCGTATTTGACGCTCTTCGGTTCCTGGCCGCGTTTGGTGCGCGATTCGATGTTGGCGGGCGATACGTCGAAGGCTTCGCCGGCCGCAATGGCTTTCTCGCCTTTGTAATCTTTTACCAGTTCCGCTACGTTCGGCGCTTCCGGAATTTCGGCGCGGTCGGGCTTCTGGTCGGGGATGAACACGCCCACGGTACGGTTCGAGGGCTTCAGGTAAGCCGAAGCTACGCGCTGTACGTCGGCGGGGGTAACTTTGCGAATGTTGTCGCGATAAAGATACACCAGACGCCAGTCGCCGGCACCCATCCACTCGCTCAGTTGCAGGCCGACGCGGTCGGTGTTTTTGAAGAGCAGATCGATATCGGCCAGCAGCTTCGTTTTAGACCGTTCAACTTCTTCTTTCGTCGGCGCTTTGCGGGTGATCTCATCCAGGGTGTTCATCATCACCGTCCGGGCCGAGTCCAGCGACTGTTCTTTACGCACTTCGGCGTAGAAATAAGCAAAGCCCGGATCGTGTACCGAAGGGGCCCAGCCGTATTGGAAAGCGGCTTTTTTGCCTTCAACCAGCGCTTTGTAAAGACGGCCGGATGGCTCATTGGTCAGGATGTCGATAACGACGTCCATCACGGCATAGTCGGGGTGCGAGCCGGATGGCGTATGGTAGGCAACCCCGACGGCCTGGGTATCGCCCACACGCTTCAGCGTCACGTTACGTTCGCCGTCCTGCGTCGGCTCGACTGTGTAGGGCTTTTGCAGCACACGCTCCGGCTTTGGAATAGGCCCAAAGTACTCGTTGATCAAGGCCAGGGTTTTCGGTTCATCGATTTTACCGGCCACCAGCAGAATCGCGTTGTCGGGCTGGTAATATTTCTTGTAGAATGCCTTCAGGTTATCGATGGGAACGCGCTCAATGTCCTCCTTTGAGCCGATGGTCGATTTGCCGTAGTTGTGCCACAGATAAGCCGTTGACAGAATCCGCTCCATCAGCACGTACTGTGGCGAGTTCTCGCCCATTTCAAACTCGTTGCGCACGACCGTGAATTCAGTTTCCAGGTCTTTCTTGTCGATGAAGCTATTGATCATCCGATCCGATTCCAGGTCGAGTGCCCATTTCAGGTTCTCGTCGGTAGCCGAAAACGTTTCGAAATAGTTGGTCCGGTCGTACCAGGTCGTACCGTTCGGGCGGCAGCCATGTTCGGTCAGTTCCTGCGGGATATTCTTGTGCTTGGTCGAACCTTTGAAAACCATGTGCTCCAGCAGGTGCGCCATGCCGGTTTCGCCGAGGCCTTCGTGCCGCGACCCAACCAGATACGTAACATTCACGGTGATGGTCGGCTTCGATGGGTCGGGGAAAAGCAGCACCCGGAGACCGTTTTTGAGCTGATACTCCGTAATGCCTTCGACCGACGTGACCTTCGTGACGCCGTTGGGAAGGGAACCCGTAGCCTTATCCTGCGCTGGGGATACGGCAACGCTGCCGCTCAGCAAAGCGGCAACCAGCAGCCATCTTCGAGTAGAGTGGTTCGGGAAAAACATGAGGATAGTATTTAAGTGGAAACTATTCGTATAGTTAACGATACGTAGCTGTAAAACCAACTTCTGTTACAACTTTTTAACAAAAGGGTTTTAAGGCTGATGTGCGGTTATACTACTAATAATCAGGATGCAAAATGTCTCCATTTTCCACACGAAGTGATGGCCGGAACGGTTGATAACCGCCCGGCTGATAAAATATACCGTTCCGGGGTAGCTGTCGGCAGTGGTTTTGGGTTATTCTGAAAAATACAGAACCACCTAAAACTTCACCAAAACATGCAGGAAAGCCAGAAAACATACCTTTGGTGGCAGACAGGCGTAGTTTATCAGATTTATCCCCGATCCTTTCAGGACAGTAACAGCGACGGTGTGGGCGACCTGCGCGGTATTATCCAGCGGCTCGATTACCTCCAGTGGCTGGGAATCGATGCCGTCTGGCTGTCGCCGATTTACCCGTCGCCGATGGCAGACTATGGCTACGACATTTCCGATTACCGGGGTGTCCATCCGCTGTTCGGGTCTGAAACGGACTTCGACGAGTTGCTTCAGGCGGTACACGGCCGGGGCATGAAACTCATTCTGGACCTGGTGCCGAATCATACGTCCGATCAGCACCCCTGGTTTCTGGAATCCCGTTCGTCGCGTGATAACCCGAAACGTGACTGGTACATCTGGTGCGATCCGCTGCCGGATGGCTCCGTGCCGAACAACTGGCTGAGCGTATTTGGGGGACCGGCCTGGGAGTGGGACGAAACCACGCAGCAGTACTACTACCACGCATTCCTGAAAGAGCAGCCGGATCTGAACTGGCGGAACCCCGAGGTGCAGCAGGCCATGCTCGACGTTATGCGGTTCTGGCTCGACAAGGGCGTCGATGGTTTCCGGGTGGATGTCATGTGGCACATGATCAAGGATGAGCAGTTCCGCGATAACCCGGTCAACCCCGACTACCAGGCGCACATGGCTACGTACGAACAGCTACTGCCAGTGTATTCGACTGACCAGCCCGAGGTTCATACAATTGTCCGGCAGATGCGAAGCGTACTCGATTCATACGACGAGCGCATGATGATCGGCGAAATTTACCTGCCCATCCAGAAGCTGGTAACGTACTACGGTATCGACGGGAAGGGGGCGCATCTGCCGTTTAATTTTCAGTTGCTGTCGTTGCCGTGGGATGCCCGGCAGATTGCGTCGGCCATTGATCAGTACGAGGGCGCCTTACCGCCGAACGGCTGGCCAAACTGGGTGCTCGGCAACCACGACCAGCCGCGTATCACGAGCCGCGTCGGTATGCAGCAGGCGCGGGTAGCGGCCATGCTGCTGCTCACCCTGCGGGGCACCCCCACGATCTACTACGGCGACGAAATCTGTATGCGCGACGTACCAATACCGTTCGAGGAAGTGCAGGACCCGCAGGGGCTGAACATGCCCGACAAGAACCTGAGCCGTGACCCTGCCCGGACGCCCATGCAGTGGGACGGCAGCCCCAACGCCGGTTTCACCGACGTGAAACCCTGGCTTCGGCTGGCGGCCAACTACAGCCGGGAGAACGTAGCGGTACAGCGGGACAACGACCTGTCGATGCTGACTCTCTACCGGCGGCTGATCGACCTGCGCCGGAACGAACCAGCCCTGCAGGTAGGTACATACACGCCGGTGTATTCAGATATGAATCTGGTTGCCTTTAAACGAGAGGCTGAAGGGCACGATAGTTTCCTGATTGTGCTCAACCTGAGCCACCGACCGGGCTACTTTCGGCCTCAGCATTTCCCTTTCACCGGTACGGTAGCGATTGCTACCTATCCCGAGTCAGAGGGCGTTAGTGTCAGCGATACCCTCAATCTAAGTGGCGACGAAGGGGTTATCATTCGGTTGCAGTAACCTCACCCCAACCCCTCTCCTTGCCAAGGAGAG
>NZ_CAIT01000009.1:1790000-2007105 GCF_000296815.2 Fibrisoma limi BUZ 3 | reverse complement strand
CTTTGCATTATTGTCCAATCAATTTCACGACTTGAATGGTTTATATCAGCGCTGAACCACTCATTTATGACTACCAACTTCACCGAAGCTGCTGTATGCAGTGTCTCTGATTTGCTTGATGGCCAATTAAAAGAAGTTCGAGTTGGCGAAACGGATGTCCTGCTGGCCCGCGTCGAGGGGAAGTTTTATGCACTTCATCCCAAATGTTCACACTACCAGGCCCCGCTGGCAAAGGGTCTCCTGCATGGAAATCGTCTGGTTTGTCCGTGGCATAATGCCTGCTTTGACGTTCGCACGGGACATCGTCTGGAATCGCCAGCCCTGAATGGGCTGCCTATGCATGATGTTCGTATTGACGGTGATCAGGTAATTGTTCGGTTAGCAACGGAAGAAGAAAGCGTGCCGAACCCAATGGCAACGCCAGATGAAACTAACCACGACACTTACGTAATCGTCGGCGGTGGTGGGGCCGGAGCATTTGCCGCTGAAGCCATACGCCAGGGTGGGTTTACAGGTCGGATTGTTATGCTGACCCAGGATTCCGAAGGACCCTATGACCGGCCTAACTGTAGCAAAGATTTTTTGCAGGGCGAAGCGCCGGATGAGTGGATGCCTTTACGCGACGACGACTTTTATAAATCGTATGGCATCGATATTCGGCGTGGCGAGCAGGTAGCCTCGCTTGATCCTCAGCAGAAACGCATTGAACTGACTTCCGGCGAAACCATTACGTATCAGAAAGCGCTGATCTGCTCCGGAGGAACTCCTAATCCGTTAAACGTTCCGGGTGCCGACCTGGAGGGTGTGTATACCTTACGAAGTTTACAGGACAGCCGCATGCTGCGCGCCATAGGCCAGGTTCGCAAACGAGTCGTCATCATTGGCAGTTCATTTATTGGCCTGGAAGGTGCCATGAGTCTGCGCAAACTGGGTTGTGATGTCGACGTAGTAGGCTCTCAAACGGTTCCGTTTGAGAATGTACTGGGCGAAAAAATAGGGCGCGTTGTACAAAGCTGGCATGAAAAACAAGGGATTCGATTCCACCTTGGCCAACGTGTGGAGCGGCTCGAAGGCAGCGCCGGTCAGGTCACCCATGTTATCCTCAGCAACGGCCAGCGTCTATCCGCCGATTTTGTACTGGTTGGTTTGGGGGTAAGTCCCCGCACTGATTTCCTGCAGGGTGTCCAGTTGGACGAAGACGGTGGAGTTCGGTCAGATGAATTTCTGCAAATTGCTGATGGTTTGTATGCCGCCGGTGATATTGTTCATTATCCCACCACCGACGGTTCACAACGTATTGAGCACTGGAAAGTGGCCGGCCTGCAGGGATACGTAGCGGGCCTGAACATGTCGGGACAATCGACTCCTTACCGTAGTGTGCCGTTTTTCTGGACGAATCAGCAGGGAACCCGGATCAACTACATAGGCCATACTGAGCGCATCGACAACATTATCTACGACGGCGATCCCGAGCGCGACGACGCGTTTATCGCTTTCTATGTGCAGGATGGCCAGGTTAAAGCCGCGGCCGGAGTCAAACGCGACCAGGACATGATTGCTATCCGGGAGTTGATGCAGACCAACCGTATGCCCTCCATCGACACCATCCGGCAGGGTGTTAACTGGCCGGACCTTCTATAATTTCTTTTGGTTTTAATTCGTCGGCAAGCTGAAGGCGGGTCTGCGGCAGGCTCTGTGGGTATTCATCGCGGATGAATTGAAGAAGCCTCTCGCGCATGTTACAGCGAAGGTCAAAAGCCGACGATGCATCGGCCGCCGACACCAGCACCCGCACAACAATACAGGTTGGCAGTATTTCTGTGACCTGGACGGCGAAGACCTCGCCGTTCCAGAGCGGATCGTTTCCGGCCAGCTCCTTAGCTTTTTCACGTACTCGTTCGACAGGTACGCTGTAATCCAGGTACAGCAGCACAGCTCCTGTAAGCGAAGCATCTGATCGGGTCCAGTTTTCGAACGGTGTTTCAACGAAATACGTGATCGGCAATATTAAGCGTCGGCGATCCCAGAGTCGAACAACTACGTTTGTGAGGTTGATTTCCTCAATTCGGCCCCACTCTTTTTCAACCACGACGGCATCGTCCAGCCGAATTTGCTGAGTGAAGGCAATTTGTACACCAGCCAGAAAGTTGCCCAGCGTTTTTTGAGCGGCAAAACCGATCAATACTGAAACAACTCCCGCCGATGTTAATACGCTCAGACCGACCTTTCGACTTCCCTGGAATGTGATGAGTAGCAACGAGGCACTAATAATAATTATCGCCAGGCCAACGGTGCGCCGGATGAATCGGACCTGAGTCACAAACTTCCGCTGCGACAGGTTGATGTCCTTGGTGGTATCGTATTGTCGGATAAGCAGTACCTCGCCAAATTTCAGCAGCTTTATAAGCAGCCACGTAGTAGCCACCAGAAAGAACACCTCTGCGGTTTTATCAGCAACGGGATGCCGGCGAATAAACCGTTCTGACTGAAGATTGGTCGCGATTAGAAAAAACAGCGAGGGCACAAATACGTAGAATGCCCAACGCAGGTGACGGCGCATGATCAACAGGAAGTCAGGATTCTGCCGGTTTAGAATGGCCCGGACCACCCATGTTACAATCACGTTAACGATCAGGCCGAGCACGACGGCGATGATGAGCAATATCCACCCTGACAAGTCGCGGTTTGGAACAAAGCCAAACCAGCGTATTATCTCCCGAATCCAGCTATCTATTTGTTGTTGCATGGTTTCTATTCCGTCTGACAGTGGGCAACCAGTTATAATATCAAGCCCGTATTGAGCTTTATTTAACTGCAAAATTAAAAAGCTGACCGGTTGGTCAGCTTTTTAATGAGTAACTGAACCGGTTTGTTATCAACCCACCGGCACCCATTGTCAGTAAGAATCAGGATAACAGCGGCTTGACTACCTTACCGTGTACGTCCGTCAGCCGGTAGCGACGGCCCTGGTGTTTGAAGGTTAGTTTCTCGTGGTCCATACCCAGCAAGTGCAGCACCGTTGCCTGAAAATCGTGGACGTGGACGGGGTCTTTGGCAATGTTGTAGCCAAATTCGTCCGTTTCGCCGTAGACCATACCTTTCTTGATACCGGCACCGGCCATCCAAACTGTAAAACAACGGGGATGGTGATCGCGGCCGTAGTTGTCTTTGGTCAGCTTGCCTTGTGAATAATTCGTCCGGCCAAATTCCCCACCCCAGATAACCAGCGTATCGTCGAGCAGGCCACGCTGCTTCAGATCTAGAATTAAAGCGGCCGACGGCTGGTCGACGCTCTTCGTTTGAATCTTGATGTCGTTGGGCAGATTGCCGTGCTGATCCCAGCCCTGGTGATAGAGCTGCACAAATTTTACGTCCTTTTCGATCAGTTTGCGGGCCAGCAGGCAATTAGCGGCAAACGTACCGGGTTTGCGCGACTCAGGACCGTACATATCGAAGATGTAGTCGGGCTCCTTCGAGATGTCGAGCGTTTCGGGCACGGAGGTCTGCATGCGGTAGGCCATTTCGTACTGAGCCATCCGGTTATTGATTTCCGGATCGAGTACGTGCTTATATTGCTCCTGATGCATTTTGGCCAGATAATCGAGCATCCGTCGACGGCTGGCCTTGTCGATACCCGGCGGGTTGTTCAAATAATAAACTGGGTCCGGACCTGACCGGAAAACAACGCCCTGGTGTATGGAAGGCAGAAAGCCGTTGCTCCATAGTTTGGCGTAGAGGGGCTGATCACCATCACGACCTTTCGACAAAAGCACGACGAAAGCAGGCAGATTCTGGTTATCTGATCCCAGTCCGTAGCTAATCCACGACCCGAAACTCGGCCGCCCTGCTTGTTGACTTCCGGTCTGGAAGAACGTAACGGCCGGATCGTGGTTAATCGCTTCGGTGTGCATCGACCGAATAAAAGTCAGGTCGTTGACGATACGGGAGGTATACGGTAATAGTTCGCTGATCCACATCCGGCTGGGACCGTACTGCGCAAATTTATAGCGGGAGGCAGCTAATGGAAAGTGACTTTGTCCGGCTGTCATACCGGTCAGTCGCTGCCCTTTCCGCACCGACTCCGGCAGGTCTTTGCCCCACATACTTTCCAGCCGGGGCTTATAATCAAACAACTCCAATTGCGAGGGTGCACCACTCTGGAACAGGTAGATTACCCGCTTTACCTTAGGAGCAAAGTGCGGTTTACCCAACCCCGGCGTTTCGCCCGGGGCTGATGAGCCGGCAAACAAATGCTTAGGATTTAAAAGCGACGCCAGCGCAATGGTACCCAACCCCGCACTGGTCTGACCCAGAAAGGTCCGGCGGCTAAGCTGATCGTGGATTTCGTCCTGAATGTCCATAGTCTTCATCAGTCGACTGTTGAGCACAACTTGACTCAGTAGCCAACGGCTATCGTTTTATAATCGCTTCGTCAACGTTCATGATGGTGCTGGCCACTACCGTCCAGGCCGCCAGCTCCTCCGGGTTTAGCTTTTTATCCATGGGGTACTCACCCACCGAAAGCAATTCTTTGGCTCGTTTTGGATTACGGCGGAAGTCGCTCAACTCCTCAGCATACAACTGCTTCATCAGATCAATTTCGGCTGGCCGTGCCGAACGACTCACCACAGCCTTGAAGGCATTATTGATGAATACGTCGCCGGTCTGTCCCTGCGCAAGCCCACGCTGCGCCAGAACACGGGCCGCTTCGACGAACTGCGGGTCGTTGAGCGTTACCAGTGCCTGCAAGGGCGTACTGGTTTTCTGGCGTTTAACTATGCAGAAATGGCGTTCGCTGGCGTCGAAATTCAACATCATCGGTGGAGGAGAACTCCGCTTCCAGATGGTGTACATCGACCGTCGGTAGAGGCTGTCTTCGTGGTTTTGAACGTATTTTACGGCATTCCGTGTGGCCAGCGCTTCCCAGATGCCGGCCGGCTGGTAGGGATGCACGCTAGGGCCGCCAACGGTTCGAGTCAGCAGGCCACTCGCGGCTAATGCATTATCACGAACCTGCTCAGCCGACATCCGGTAACTCGGCCCACGCGTCAGAAATGAGTTGTCGAGGTCCAGTTCGCGGGCCTTCTCGGACACCGTAGACGCCTGTCGATACGTAGCCGACATGACGATCAACTTTTGCATGGCTTTCACATTCCAGCCACTTTCCCGGAACTGTACAGCTAGGTAATCCAGCAATTCTGGATGTGATGGCAACGCTCCCTGGTTACCAAAATCGTCGCTGTTTTTAGCCAATCCCTGTCCGAAATATTGCTGCCAGAACCGATTCACCATTACGCGGCTAAACAGCGAATTATCCGGATGCAATAACCATTTTGCCAGCCCAAGCCGGTTTTTCGGGTAGTCGGCCGGGAAAGGCATGAGTTGCTCGGGTGTTGATGGCGAAACTTCCTCTCCGTGTGCATCGTAGGCACCCCGTTTCAATACGAATGTTTTACGCGGCACGGACCGCTCCTGCATCACCATCAACTGATCTGAGTTCGTATAGAGCATCAACTCTTCACCGCGAAGCTTCATGGCTTCCGCAAAGGCTTTGCTATACGTAGAATCCTGCGTGGTAACGTAATAGACGTATAAGCCCGTCCGTTGCGTCGGCGTACGCTTAGTAACGGGCGTCCGCAGAGCAGCCGTTAATGCATCCGGCCGACCAGCCAGAGCCGGCATTTCGAGCGGGGTCAGGCAACGATTATAGATCCGCAGTTCATCAACCGCAAAGTCTTTATAAAAATAATCGTGCATCCGACCGACGTAAAACGAGTGCTGCGCCCAGTGCGTTTTATCTTTGCCGTAAACTGTACTGTGAATGAGATTATCGGTTATAACTTTCGTTCGGACAGGTGCCCCATTCACGTACAAGGTTAATCCTTTGGCTTCGCCCATACCGTTGTAGGCGAAAGCCACCTGAAACCATTGCCCGACGGGCACCTTGTCGAGCGATTCAATATCGATGGCGTTCGCCGGCCAAACGTGACTGAACGTTAACTTCAGACGACCGTCGGCGAGAAGATCAAGCTGATAACCGCGTTGGCCATCCATTGGCCCCGTCGTACGTCCCATCAACGTAAGAGCCATTCCAGGCTTTGACAGATTGAACCAGCTACTGACCGTGAAAGGCTGATTTTGCTCAAACGCTCCAAACTCGTAAGGTAATTGAATGAAGCTGTCACCGGGCAGGAAACGTGCTTTCCCAAACCGGCCCGGCACACTGTAGGGTACTTTGTCAGGGTCTCCGCCCAAGCGGGCAGGCAGCGTATCGTTGACCGTATTGGCAAAAGCGTTGCGCGGGTCTTTCAGAAGCTCTTCTTTTGTTTTGCGTTTAGCAGTGGCCTTCTTCTCCGACTTCTTTACCTCCGGGTTTTTCTTTTCTTCTCGTTTACGCTTTTCCTGCTCAAGTTTTCGTTTCTCATTCTGAGCTTTCTCATACGCGCTGATGTCCGTACGGTCAGCTTCATCGAATGTGTAATGAGCGATCAAGCACAGATTTGAAGGTCGCCCCCCCCCACGCTCGGCCGTCGCCAGCCAGCGGCTAAAGCGATGCTGGTAGTCGGGCCGGTTCACGTTCAACTGTTGTTCAAGTGGCGTAAGCTTTTCACGAATAAACTTTAGCTTAGCCTCCGTCTCGGGCTTGGTTAGCGTGATGGTCGGTGCAGCCTCGCCGTTGTATGGAATCTGCCCACGGTCATTATTACTGTTGAAGAAGGCAAACAACTGAAAATAATCCTTCTGACTAATGGGGTCGTATTTGTGGTCATGGCACCGGGCACATTCCACCGTCAAGCCGAGCATGGCTTTCCCGAACGTATTGGCCCGGTCAGCTACGTATTCTACCAGATATTCTTCATCCACAATACCGCCTTCCTGACTTTGCTGGTGATTACGGTTGAAGGCCGTGGCAATCATTCGACTCCGGTTCACGTCCGCGTTGGTGGATTTAGGCAGCAGATCGCCGGCCAGTTGCCACGTAATGAACTTGTCGAAGGGCAGGTTTCGGTTGTATGCTTTAATGACCCAGTCGCGGTAGGGCCACATCGTCCGCAGACCATCGTCCTGGTAACCGTGGGTGTCAGCATAGCGAGCTACGTCTAACCACTCCATAGCCTGACGTTCACCATAGTGTGGGCTGGCCAGCAGTCGGTTTACCACTTTTTCATACGCATCGGGCGATTTGTCGGCCATGAATGCATCAACCTCAGCCGACGTTGGGGGCAACCCCGTCAGGTCCAGGCTAACCCTACGTAGCAAGGTCGCTTTATCAGCTTCGGGCGCATGGCTTAGCTTCTTTGCTTCCTGTTTAGCCAGCACAAAGCGGTCAATATCGTTTTTAACCCACTTTTCGTCGTTTACTTTGGGCGGATTGGGTCTGGTCGGAGCGATAAGCGACCAGTGTTCTTTGTATTCGGCCCCCTGCTCAATCCAGCGCAGAATCAGTGCTTTCTCCTCGGCATTCAGGCTCAGATTTGATTCCGGCGTAGGCATGACATAGTCCGGATCGGTACTCGTAATCCGGTGAACAACCTCGCTTTCGCCCAGGTCATGCGGTACAACGGCTCTTTTGCCGCTCTCGGCCAGTGCCTCGTAAGCACCTTCAGGCGTATCGAGCCGCAAACCAGCCTGTTGCTTATTCTTATCTGGTCCGTGGCAGGCAAAACAACGGTCGGAAAGAATAGGCTTAATGTGCAGGTTATAATCAACCTTTTCGGGCAGATTGGCTTCCGCAGCTAGTACGTCGGCCGGTTTCTCGACCGAGCGATGACCGCACGATGACCATACCGTCACCCCAAACGTACCGAGCGCTATTGATAGAGCTGCGTATTTGAATCGTATGTCAGACCAGATAGGCATACGTTGAGATAGAAAAGGAATACGTAACAAAACTACGTTTTTCTTGCACGAATGAGAAGTTAAACTCAATTTCTTTACCAAACCGTCCTATAGCTTACCTACAGATTTATCGCGATTTATAGCAGAAAAAGCCCTCGTTCAGGCACTACATAAGCTGCGCCTTACGCGAAAACTTAATTCTTCTTCGGATCGTCGGGTTGGGCCTCAGTTGCCCCGGCTTTGGTGAATTCAGCCACCGCCTGTTCACTAATCCCTCCCACGAATTCTACGTTGGGAAGCGATTTTTTCAACTCGGCAAGTGCCGTCTCCGTAACATTTGTCTGCCAGAGGTAAACCGTTTTAAGGCTTTTCAGCTCGGCCAGTTCTTTCAATCCTGCATCGGTGATGGCCGTACCGTACAGATTCAGATACTCCAGGTTGGGTAATCCTTTAAGTTGCTTTAATCCGGCATCGGTAACCTTGGTCTGTTCCAGATGTAATTTCTGAAGATTCTTGAGTTTAGCTACTTGTGCCAGTGTCGCATCCGTAACGGCCGTTTCGCCCAGCTTCAGCCACACAATCTGCTGCGAAAGTTTGGGTAGCAAAGCTGCCTGAGCGTCAGAAAAAGTCTTGGCATTGACGGCGCTGACCTCCAACTGGTGCTGTTCTTTCGACAGCGGCAGCACTAGCAAACCTGTTTGTTTCAGTTCCTCGACGGCTTTAGGATCGGGAGCCGGTAGCTTCATGGTCAGCACCGGCGATACAGGAGCGGGCCCTGACGAAGCTACACGACTGCCGCTGCCAACTGGTGCACCGCTGCTCAGCGATGCCAAAACCGGCGCAATAGCATCGTTAACTTTCAGGTCCGACACTTTTTTGTCGAAAGGTGCCCCCTGATCAATCCACCAGGTCAACAGTGCTATCTGGCCCTCGGTGAGCTGAGTCTTTCCCTTGGGCGGCATGTGGTGATCGTCTTCTTCGGGCAGTAAGCACCGCTTCACCAGCTCGCTTTCAGTTCCTTTGCCGGCTATAAATACAGGGCCGTTCTCCCCTCCTTTTTTCAGCATCTCGGCGGTATCAAAGCGTAGATCGCCTTTCGATTTCTCGGCATTATGACACTGCACACAGCGCGTTTTCAAAATTGGATTGACAATCTGCTCGTAGACCAGTGCCTGGTTAACATCCGTAATAGGCTTGATCGCCACCTCCTGTTGGCGGGGCGGAATACCGGCCAGGGTTCGGAACGGTTCTGGTGTATACTGCGTGAGGTAGTCGGAGCCGTGGGTCAGCGAACCGCCCAGGTGGCCAGCGGTACCGAGCAGAACAATAGCCACCACCAGCGCAGGCAGGTAGAGAGCTGACCCAAATGGAATGCGATCACCAATATAATCGGATTTAACCGCCCAGGCGATCCACGCAAACACTGCTACACCGATGCCCTGCCACATGTGGCTATCCAGCGTTTCCTGTTCGTAGCCTCCGCCAAGCGATAAGAAATAACCAAAAAGACAGGCTACTGTGGCACTGACTGCCGACCAGAACAAAACACTGGTGACGGCTGAATCACTGACACTGATTTTCCCCATCCGCCGACCTGCTTCGAGGATACCAGCAACAATTAGAAAACCAATAGGCAGGTGTACGATCAGTGGGTGAAAGTGTCCGAAAAACAGGACCCAATCAGACGGTGACGTATTGACTTGTAAGAGGATAGATAGAGAGTTCATGGTAATATCAACTCAAAAAAAAAGCGGAAGCAGAACGATCTGCTTATTCAATAACCAGCACGGAATGAATGTCTAATTTCGGAATTATTAATGAAATTTTATCACTTTCCGTGGTGAACCGTACCGGAACGTTCCCAGGTTGACGTATTATACGCTTAGGCTTGGTTGGGGTCCGCAGGCTCACTGTTAAAGGCCCTACCGGTGCTATGTCATCGTAGGTATGGACGGCTTTATTGGCATGCGCACCAGTCATATTAATCAGATTCACCAGTAACTGGCTTCCTTTCCGATTTACCGTTACGTGCACTTTCCCGGAGCCTCGGACCTCAACCAGCGGCTTCAGGAACACCTCATTCAGAACGGCCTTTAGAAAATCACGATTTTGCACTGTTTCGCGCTTCAGGTAGTTGGCACCCAGATTCACGTAAATAGCGGCAATCTGACCTTTTCCCAACGGAGCAATTGAAGCCGCAGGGCCTACGTGATTCCGCATATCCCGCCGACGGTATATCCCTCCAATTGTTTGCGTACCGGCTGCCGGCGAGAACGTTTGGTATGTTTCGGGCGTATCCGTAATCTGATTAGCCAGCCCGACCGACAAGCCGCCTTTTACTACGTTGTTCAGTTGCACGCCCAGTACATCAGGGAAGTTAAGTACGGCTTCGCTACCAATCACTACCAGCTTGCCGCCATTCCGGGCGTATTGCACCAGTTCGTCCCGAAAAGTGGGATCGAGCGTTGCCCACTCCGGTATGATGATAACCGGATACTCCTGCATCCGACCGCGCAAATGATGTTCCATCAGCACCTCGGTCGGGTATTGGTTGTACAACAGCATATCCAGGATACCGATCAGCGCCTGGTTAATACCATTGGAGCCGGGGTAAATGCCTGTGCTGAGCTTTTTATAACCGACACTTGAGTACACCAGGGCGATCTGCGGAACAGGAACCGCTTTGTGCGTGTAAGCCTGACGAGCGCGGCAGAATCGGGCCAGTTCCTCCATAACGCCCACTTCCCAGAGCCTGATGCTCGCGTCGCGCTGCTGGGTGTAATAAGCCTGAAAACCGCCCCCCATTGCCATTACCTGCGCGGCCTCCTGACATAACTGCCGGGCGGGCTTGGGCGAATGCACTTCATCGTAGTTACTACCAAAACTCCAGGCCATCAGGTCCCAGGGTTTTCCCTGCGGGGCAATGCACCGGGCTTCGTAAGCCGCACTGTTGACACTATTTGTTGGAGCCAAGTCGCCCGATATAAAATCGACGTTGATGTCGACCGGTTCGGGCATGAACGACGAAAATGCCCAGTTACTAGCCACCTGAAACGCTGGTTTGTAGCGATGCAGTTCGTCGGCGTAGTGCCCCACGTACCGCCGAAAAGCCCGGCGCTGGGTTTCCAGCAAAGCATCATAGCCACCGTCTCCTTTCTTTTTGGGTACGTCCTGAATGCCTGTCTCGGACCGAAACGCCTGTAGCGCTGCCGGGCCATAATCCGGTACGGTCGCCCAGCAGTCGCCGTCGACCCAAACGCCATCAACGCCGTAATCGCTGATTTCTTTTAGCTGCGGAATCAGCAGGCTATCTACGTAAGGGCCATAGACCGACATAGCCCGCGTATCCAGTTTACCGCCTGGTTCGACCCGTGCCCAGGTAGGGTGGTGCCGTAGCGCTTCAAAGTCCCAGACACCTGAGTAATGAACGTAAAGACCCACACCATGTCGGCGCGTCACGGTGCGAAACAACTCCAGGGTATTTTTGACAAACCGGTCTGGTGAGTAGCCGATTTTTGTCGGGTAACTCGACACACCTTGATGCCCTTTGCAATCGACCTGAATAAAGTCGGGCCGGACGCGGGTCAGCAACGTATCGATCATACCCTCGGTCAGGGTTCGGCCAATGGCAGTATCCCCCTTTTCCGCGTGAAAATCAAAATGCAATCCGAAGAAACTATCCGCTCGGCGGAGCGGTGCCTGCCGGTTGGTCTGAACCGCTGATCGCTGCTGAGCCACTACATTCCCAGCGGCCCATATGGCCAGGAATAGTGAGAGAGTGTACTTCATCAGGCGACACGTTCCAGTTTGACCGGATACGTTTTCCGTGAGTTCCACTGCGCTACGTAGATGTTATCGTCCTCGTCAACAAGCACGTCATGCGGGTGCATGAAAATAGTGGCACTTCGATCCTTGCGCTGTTCGCCCAGCTTTCCGTTTGCGTAGACCGGCTCTGATCCGCCAGGCGTCGAAACAACCCGGTCGTTTTTATCCAGAATGGTGATGTAGCCTGAATCTGGATACGAATCGGACGTACTGCGAAACACAGCTCCGTAAATGTTGTCTCCGTGAATCACCGGCCGACAGATGTACGACCCCGGCAGGGCAATGGTAGCTATGTACTTACCGTCCAGGGAGAACCGTTTCAGCGCATTACGCCGACGATCGGTTATCAACAGCGTAGGCGATGCCGTACGTCGATCCACCACGATCCCGTGGCAACAGTCAAAGGTTTCGTCGCCGGTGCCCTTACCACCCCAGTGCCGAATGTACCGGCCCTTCTGATCATACTGCGTAACGTAGTTCAGACCGTAGCCATCTACTACGTAAATGTCGCCATTTGCGGGATTGACCGCTGTTTCAGTTGGTTTAAACTGGCTCGGATATGCGTATTTTCCTGATTCCTTTGGATAATCGAGCTTCATCAATTCGCGGCCTTTCAGGTCGGTCTTGATAACCTGATGCCGATCTGTGTCGGAGATAAGCAGAAACTGATCACTCCCTTCGCCCGCCAGCGTCAGGCCATGCCCACCCGGGTATTCATGCCCCCAGGTTTCGAGCAGCTTACCTGACTTGTCGTAGATCAGAACATTGTTCTTTGTCTCGTTGGTAAGCAGGATAATTCGCCCTTTGGCGTCCTGCACCATTTCATGGCAGTCGTTGACAGGATTGACGCCTGCGTCGAGCATGCCCCAGTTAGGCACAATCCGGTACCGATGGGAATTATGACCCAGTACGACGGTCTCGTTCGCGGCCGAAGCGGAGAGTAATGAAGGAGTCGATAGACCCGCAGCCGTAAGGAGGGAGGCCTGCCGCAGGAAGGACCGCCGGGACGAATGGAAAAGCATGGTCGTTTGTCAGGGTTTACCTAAAAAAGACAATCTCCGGTGTACTTTACCCTTACACCGACCGCCAAAGTCCCGACCAGGCTCCTGCTTGGCCAATCTGAAAAATTATCAAAGGCCAGGCGAAAGCCTGGCCAGGACAACCTACACAAATGCCGTAATCAGCGCTGCAACGCGCTCAAGACCTTCAACGTCAACTTCGCTGAAGTCGTTAAGCTGATCACTGTCAACGTCCAGCACCATACTCACCTCACCCTGCTTGTCAAATACAGGAACAACCACCTCCGACTTTGATGCGGAGCTACACGCAATATGCCCGGGAAACTGCTCTACATCCGGAACAAGAATGGTTTCCCGGCGCGTGTAGGCGGCTCCGCACACGCCCTTGTTGAACGCAATGCGCGTGCAGGCAATCGGCCCCTGAAACGGCCCAAGTACCAGTTGGTTCTCTTTTTTCAGATAAAATCCAACCCAGAAAAAGCCGAACGCTTCTTTCAGCGCAGCCGCGATATTGGCAAGGTTTGCCGTCAGATCGGGCTCTCCTTCCGTCAGGGCGGCTAGCTGCGGAATCAGGCTGTCGTAAATAGCTTTTCGATCAGTAGTTTGTGGAATAAGCAAAGTTTCCGCCATGATCAATCATCGTTTTGTAAAGAAAGTAAGCAGCATGATGCTAACCGTAGTGAACAGTACGCTGGCACCAATGCGTATCAGAGTAGGAATCAGTAGTGTGAGGCTACTCGCTTCGATGAAGAACAAAGCCGCGTGATGAATTAGTGCCAGAATAAGCACATAGCGAAAAAACTGGCCGGTTTCCAGATCCTGCAACAACACCTCCGTGCGAAACTCCTGCCCCGACTGATCAATTTGCGTCCGGGCAATGATAGGCCGAAAGTACGCCATCAGAACCGTAGCGGCCGCATGCATACCAAGTGTATTGTAGAATGTATCGACAATAAGGCCCGTTACGAAAGCCGTCACCAACAACAGTGTCAGGCTGGTATCCAGCGGTAGCATCAGGATACAGGCAATGTACACGAAGCAAAACGCGTAATCGAATAATACAAGATTGCGTACCAGCAAGATTTGCAGAGCCAGATAAAACACAAACAGCAACGTGGTTCGTACAATCTCACGTAAGGTCATAGTCATGCGTAGCGGAGAATTGGCGGATATATGGCGGTTTACGGATGCTGAAGACCCGGCTATTTTTCAGTTTCGAGCTGCTTTTCCAACTGCTCCTGCTCAGGTCGTAGCAGGTTCTGCACAACATAAACAAAAGCCAGGTTGCCGAAATTGGTTGCCAGATTGAGCGTAATGTCGTGAAAGGTCTGGTTCGGCTCTACTCCAACAGAACGCACACGGCCCACCAGAATCCCGGGCGGAAAGGTGGAGTTAAACTCCGACGTAACCACCGAATCGCCTTTACTCACTGGCTTGATACGGGATATGTCACGAAGCTTGACCAGATTAGGATCAACGCCATCCCAACGCGCCGTTCCGATTTCATTCGCTTTTACCAGCTTCGACGACACCAGAAACTCAGAGTGCAGAATGGACGTAATAACCGAAAAGTGCCGATTGCAGATTTTCACTTTGCCGACAATACCGGTTGGAGAAATTACGCCCATACCCGGCTGAATGCCGTCGTCCGTTCCCTTGTCGATGGTGATATAGTTGTTGGCAAACTGAGTGGTGTTGTTTACCACTTTTGCAACCGTGTATTTAAAACGATTGGCAAACAACGAATCTGCTTTATACTGCGCTGGAGCAGCCGGCTGGGCCTGTGTAAGCTTCATAAGTTCCTGGTTCAGCCGCTGGTTTTCGGCCGCCAGATCAGCGTTCACCTGACGTAACTGGGTATACTCGCTAACCGCGTTCGACCAGGCCAGCATCTGCGCGGCATAACGATTCGACGTATTGAAATAGGTCGCGCTCCAGTAATTGCTTGTGTTGATGATGAAATAGAAACAGATCACCTCCAGCAACACAAACAAAATGAAATTCCGGCTACGGACAATAAAATCAAATAACTCTCCCATGCGTCGGGCAACGGTGGAATGATGGCAGAAAACGGCGATAGGTTTGAGCCAGTAACTCAAACCTATCATGTAGCCTGAACTTCAGTCCGTGTAGTTCAGGGCTGACAATTGAAAAAATGACTTACTTAACTATTCCAGACTAAAGCCTGGCTATACTTAGCTAATCAGTACTGATTTGTACATATCGAGGTTTTTGATCACCTCGCCGGTCCCCTTCACGACGGCCTTGAGCGGATCATCAGCTACGTGAATAGGCAATTTGGTTTTAGCTGCCAGCCGCTTGTCAAGACCATGCAGCAGAGCCCCGCCACCCGTCAGGTGAATACCGTTCGTGTAGATGTCGGCCGACAGTTCCGGGGGTGAGATTTCGAGCGCCTTCATCACAGCTTCTTCAATCTTCGAAATGGATTTATCGAGTGAATAGGCAATTTCGCTGTACGTTACCTTGATCTCTTTCGGAATACCGGTCATCAGGTCACGACCGCGAATTTCGTAATCCGACGGCGGGTTGTCGAGTTCGGGCAGGGCCGAGCCAACTTCCATCTTAATCTGCTCAGCAGAGCGTTCGCCGATGAGCAGATTGTGCTCCCGACGCATGTAATCGACGATATCGCGGGTGAATACGTCGCCGGCGATGCGAATGGACTGTTCGCAAACGATACCTGACAAGGCAATCACAGCGATTTCGGTCGTACCACCGCCGATGTCAACGATCATCGTTCCGTTCGGCTGCGTGATGTCAATGCCGATGCCGATAGCGGCTGCAATCGGCTCGTGTACCATGTACACTTCCTTCGCGCCAGCGTGCTCGGCCGAGTCCTTTACAGCCCGCTTTTCTACCTCCGTAATACCCGACGGGATGCAGATGACCATCCGGTGCGACGGCGAAAACAGCTTACTGCCGGTATCGATCATCTTAATCAAGCCGCGAATCATCAATTCAGCAGCCGTAAAGTCAGCGATCACTCCGTCTTTCAACGGACGAATCGTTTTTATGTTCTCGTTCGTTTTTTCGTGCATCTGCATGGCCTTGTGGCCAATTGCCAGCACTTTACCGCTGACCTTGTCCATCGCGATAATCGAGGGTTCATCCACCACAATCCGATCCTTGTGAATAATCAAGGTGTTCGCCGTACCCAGGTCAATCGCAATGTCGCTGGTCAAGAAATTGAAAAGTCCCATTTCAGGTTTGCTAAGAAGCTTCGTTACGCCTACAGATTTTTGAAAGGTTTGCAAAAATATGGATTATTCGAGATAATTCATGCCCACTATATGAATAGAGTATTGTATTTTTCAAATGACTATCAGATAAATGGATTCCTGCTTGTGTAAAATGAGCGATTAGCCTCGTACGTTATCCATTGTCTATTATCCATTACTTTTGCAGGACTATGGGAGTACGATCAGTATTGAGCCGCCCCTTGGCTAAATGGGTTGTTCAGCGGCAGCAGGAATGGATGTATCGGCCCGCCGAAGCGCAGCAGCGCTGGTTCAGGCGGCTGGTCGACGGCGGTCGGCAAACCCTTTTTGGCCAAGACCATCGTTTTCGCGACATTCAAACGGTTGAGGAGTTTCGGACGGCTGTCCCCATCCGCGATTATGAGGACCTGAAACCTTACATTGAAAAGATTCTGGCCGGCCAGTCCGACGTACTGTGGAAAGGCAAGCCAACGTATTTTGCCAAGACCTCGGGTACCACCTCCGGTACGAAATACATCCCCATCACAAGCGATTCGATTCCGAACCACATCGATTCGGCCCGCGACGCCCTGCTGAACTACGTGAACGAAACCAGCAATGGCGCCTTTCTGGACAAGAAACTTATCTTCCTGTCGGGCAGTCCTGAACTGGACGAAAAAGCCGGTATCAAAACTGGCCGATTATCCGGCATTGCTAACCACCACGTACCAGCTTACCTCCGCACGAATCAACTACCTTCCTGGGAAACCAACATCATCGAGGATTGGGAAACCAAGCTGGATCGGATCATCGACGAAACGATTAACCAGCCCATGTCGCTCATTTCGGGTATACCCCCGTGGGTACAGATGTATTTCGATCGGATTCAGGAACGTACCGGCAAGAAGATCAAAGACGTTTTTCCGGACTTCTCAGTGTTCGTGTACGGTGGCGTTAACTTTGAGCCGTACCGCGCCAAACTCTTCGAAAGCATCGGTAAACGAATCGATTCGATCGAAACGTACCCCGCGTCAGAGGGTTTCATCGCCTTTCAGGATACGCAGACGGAAGAAGGGCTTTTGCTGTTATTGGACAGCGGCATCTTTTTCGAATTCATTCCGGCAGATGAATACTTCTCCGAAAATCCGCGCCGACTGACGATCGATGAAGTAGAGTTAGGAAAAAACTACGCCGTCATCATCAACAACAACGCCGGTTTGTGGGGTTACTCCATCGGCGATACGGTCAAGTTTGTGTCCCGCGATCCGTACCGTCTGGTCGTGACGGGACGTATCAAACACTTTATCTCAGCCTTTGGGGAACACGTCATTGGCGAAGAAGTTGAGAAAGCCCTGCAATTTGCGATGGAGCGTCACCCTGAAACCGAAGTGGTTGAGTTCACGGTTGCGCCCATGGTTAGCCCGGCCGAAGGCTTGCCTTATCACGAGTGGCTGGTTGAATTTGCGACTCCACCCAACGACCCGGCTGCGTTTGCACAGGATGTGGATAACCGATTGGTTGAGCTAAACGTTTACTACGACGACCTGATTACGGGCGGCATTCTACGGCCGTTGAAGCTCACTACGTTACCACGTGGCGCGTTCCAACGGTACATGAAATCGCAGGGGAAGCTGGGCGGGCAAAATAAAGTACCGCGCCTGGCGAATGACCGGAAGATTGCGGAGGGATTAGTTAGTAATAATTTGAGCGAGCTACAACCGTAACAAACACTTAATGCAGCATTCTAAACGCCACATCGCCATCCTTGGCTCCACTGGCTCCATCGGGACGCAGGCCGTTGAGGTGATTAAAGCCCACCCGGATACCTTTCAGGTTGAGGTCCTGACAACTAACAACAATGCCGATCTGCTTATCCAACAGGCCATTGACCTGAAGCCTAACGTAGTCGTCATTTGCAATCAGGACCGCTACGATCAGGTATTCGACGCTCTAAATCCGCTAGACATTAAAGTATATGCCGGACTCAATGCCATCGCATCGGTCGTGCAGATGGACAACATTGACATCGTCCTTACGGCGATGGTCGGCTATGCGGGTCTGCTGCCAACAATTAAAGCCATCGAAGCCGGCAAGCAGATTGCCTTAGCCAACAAGGAAACGCTGGTAGTGGCCGGTGAGTTGATCACGGCCCTGGCCCAACAGAAAGGTGTGAACATTTACCCCGTTGATTCGGAGCACTCGGCTATTTTCCAGTGTCTGGTGGGTGAGTTTCACAACCCCATCGAAAAGATTATTCTAACGGCTTCGGGTGGCCCATTTCGGGGAAAGTCGCGGGAGTTTCTGGCCGGTGTTACCAAGGAGCAGGCGCTCAAACACCCCAATTGGAACATGGGGGCTAAAATCACGATCGATTCGGCTACGTTGATGAACAAGGGGCTGGAGGTGATCGAAGCGAAGTGGCTGTTCGGGCTTCGTCCGGATCAGATTGATGTCATTGTTCATCCGCAAAGCATCATTCACTCCATCGTACAATTTGAGGATGGGAGCATGAAGGCGCAAATGGGCCTGCCCGATATGCGGCTACCGATTCAGTTTGCACTGGGCTACCCCAACCGCTTGCCCTCTACTTTTCCGCGTTTTAACTTCGTCAACTATCCGTCCCTCACATTTGAACAGCCGGATACCGATACGTTTCGCAATTTGCAGTTAGCGTTTGATGCATTGGACCGGGGCGGAAATGCGCCTTGTATCATTAATGCCGCAAACGAAATAGCCGTCGATGCGTTTCTGCACGATGCGATAGGCTTCCTGGAAATTTCGGACGTTATCGAAGCCTGTCTGGCGAAGGTAAGCTTTGTCAAAGCGCCAGTTTATGATGATTATGTCCGGACCGACGAAGAAACACGGCGAGTAGCCGCCGAGCGAATCAAAAGTTTAGTTTAAGTGTTTAGACAATAGAGGCTTCACTCAACGTTCATATCGCATGGAATACTGGATCTGGTTTATCATCGGCATTGCACTAGGCTTGTTTTTGCTCCGCTTTTTCAGACGCCGTTCCTAGATTATTGACAGAAAGAAAGTTAGTTAATCACAGTTCAAACATACATGGAAGTATTAATAATGGCGGGACAGCTCATTCTGGGTCTGTCCATCCTGGTAGGACTGCATGAGCTGGGCCATTTACTGGCGGCAAAGGCATTTGGCATGCGGGTAGAGCAGTATTTTATTGGGTTTCCGCCTAAAATCTGGAGTACGAAACGGGGCGAAACGGAATACGGAGTAGGCGCTATCCCGCTGGGAGGTTTTGTGAAAATTTCGGGCATGATTGACGAGTCGCTCGACACCGAACAAATGAAGGCCGAGCCAAAGCCCTACGAGTTTCGGGCTAAACCCGCCTGGCAGCGGCTGATCGTTATGCTGGGTGGTATCATCGTCAATGTCATTGTGGGTATCATGATCTTCGTTTTCATGACCTACAAAAATGGAAACACATACATTGCCGCCGAAGATGCTAAATACGGTATCGTTGCCGGCAAACTGGCTCAGGAAATTGGCCTGCGGACGGGTGACAAAATCGTTAAGATTAACGGCAAACCGTACGAACGTTTCAACGACATCACAAGTACGGACGTACTGCTGGGCACCAATAGTTACTACACCATCGAGCGTAATGGTCAGCAGGAAGACATCTACATACCCAACAATCTGGTCGACAAACTAGCCGATCGGAAAAGCGCCGGTGAGTTCATTGATATTGCCCAGCCCTTCAAAGTTGGCGAACTTGTTCCCGATCAACCGGCCGCCAAGGCAGGCCTGAGAGAAGGCGATGTAATTACCAGCGTTAATGGAAAGCCTATCCGGTTCTACCACGAGTTCGTTGAAAGTGTAAAGCCCTATCCTAATAAACCCCTGACGCTCGGTATCAACCGGAACGGGCAGTCGCTGACGCTGAACGTAACAACGACCGAAACGGGTACGATCGGCTTCTACCCAAAAGGATTACTGAAATATACAACCCAGGAGTACACTTTCGGAGAAGCGCTGGTTGTGGGTACTGAACGCGCCTTCCAGGTTGTGTTCGACAACATCAAAGGGTTTGGTAAGATTTTCCGGGGTGAGGTATCCGCTTCAAAAGCTCTGAGCGGTCCGATTGGCATCGCTCAAAACCTGTTTGGTGGTATTTGGGTATGGGATCGGTTCTGGACCGTAACGGGTCTGCTCTCTATGGCCCTGGCATTTATGAATGCGTTACCCATTCCGGCTCTTGACGGTGGTCATGCTACCATCCTCATGTATGAGATCGTATCGGGCCGGAAGCCATCAGACCGTTTCCTCGAAGCAGCACAACGCGTAGGGATGGTTATTTTGCTGGGACTGATGGCCTTTGCTATTTTTAACGACGTATTCAAAGCCGTTTTCTAAGGACTTGGTTAAACGAAGTGTTGTAATCGTTCTTTTGTTCGTAGTGGCCGGCTGCCTGTTGGGTGCCCGGCCACTGCGTTTGCATGATTTTCATGCCAGTGTTACTCAAATGCAGTTCAATCCAAAGGAGAAGGCATTTGAAATTAGCATCCGTCTCTTTACGGACGATCTTGAAACGGCGCTCGCTAAGGAAAGTGGTCAAAAAATACACCTCTCGGCCAATGACAAATTTGACCCGTTAATAGAAAAGTATGTCAGAGCTCATTTTGCTTATGTAACTTCCGACCGACAACGCAAACCCACTGAATACGTGGGATATGAGCTTGAAGCCGATGCATGCTGGGTATACTTACAAATGCCTTATGCCGAAGCTTTCCAGGGCGGCCAGATGAAGCAGGATATACTAATGGAACTGTTTGATGATCAGGTTAACATGGTCAATATTCAATACTCAGGTCAGAAAAAAACCTTTGTTTTTCGTAAAAACCAACCCATACAACCAATTTCTCTCTGAAAGTAAATTTTATAAATGATAACCCATTTGTTTTAGTTATTTTGTGTATTGTGCATTGACGCTGGCATTACGTCAGCATTGCCCATTCTGGCACGACCCTTGTAAACACTTCGTATACTGGTTTTTGCATTAGGACACCGACAAATGAATTGATAGCTGTCAGTTTGGCAGTCACTATATGATTTCAGATAAAGATTTAACAGCCCGCTTATTGCTGGCCGATTTTGACTCGGACAACCTGGAAATTGTGCCGCTGGGGTCACCCGAAGGCCTTGACGATGATTACGAGTTACCAACTAACCTGCCTATTCTGCCGGTTCGAAACACCGTGCTTTTCCCGGGCATGGTCATTCCGGTAACTGTTGGTCGTCAGAAGTCAATCCGGTTGGTAAAAAAAGCATACAAGGGCAATCGCATAATTGGCGTCGTTGCACAACTGAATCAGCAGAAAGATGAACCAACGGCCGATGATTTGTACCGGTTGGGTACAGTAGCTTATATCATCAAGATGATTACGCTGCCCGACGGTAATATTACCATTATTATTCAGGGTAAAAAGCGGTTCGAAGTTCAGCAGATTGTTCAGGAAGAGCCCTTTATGACGGCACAGGTGCGTCAGATCGATGATGCCTTCCCGAATGTTAATAAGAAAGAAGGGAAAGCACTGCTTCAGTCGTTAAAAGATGCAGCGTATAAGATTCTGCGCTTAAACCCGGAAATTCCTCAGGAAGCCCGTATTGCGCTGGACAATATCGAAAGTCCTACGTTTCTGCTTCACTTCCTGTCGTCGAATATCAATGCGGAAGTAGCCGACAAGCAACGGTTGCTCGAAACGCTGGAAGGTAGCCAGCAGGCGCAGCTCCTGCTCGAATATATGCTCCGCGAAGTCCAGCTCCTTGAACTGAAACGCGAGATTCAATCGAAAGCCAGCTCGGACCTCGACCAGCAGCAGCGCGATTATTACCTTCGTCAGCAGATGAAAGTACTCCAGGACGAACTCGGGATGGACAGTCCCGACCGCGACCTTGAAGAACTTCGGATGCGGGCCGATCAGAAACGGTGGTCGGCAGATGTCCGGGCGCATTTCGATAAAGAGTTAAATAAGCTTCAGCGCATCAACCCAATGGCACCGGAATACCCGGTAACGATGAACTACATCGAGCTGATGGTTGATTTGCCCTGGAACGAATATACCAAGGACAACTTCGACCTGAAGCGGGCACAAAAGATTCTGGATGCCGACCACTTTGGCCTGGAAAAGGTGAAAGAGCGCATCATCGAGTACCTGGCCGTACTGAAGCTCAAAAACGACATGAAGGCCCCGATTTTGTGCCTGTATGGCCCTCCGGGTGTCGGTAAAACGTCGCTTGGCCGGTCAATTGCGAAAGCCTTGGGACGGAAATACAGCCGCATGGCACTGGGTGGTGTTCACGACGAAGCCGAAATACGTGGTCACCGGAAAACCTACATTGGTGCCATGCCGGGCAAGGTTATTCAGAACATCCGGAAGTGCGGCTCGGCCAACCCAGTCTTCATTCTTGACGAGATTGACAAGGTAAGCTCTGACTTCCGGGGCGACCCGTCGTCGGCGCTGCTGGAAGTACTCGACCCGGAACAGAACTCCACGTTTATGGATAACTATCTGGAAACGGAGTTCGACCTGTCGCGGGTGTTGTTCGTTGCTACGGCCAATACACTCGATACGATCCACCCTGCCCTGCGCGACCGGATGGAAATCATCGACATTGCCGGCTACACGGTTGAGGAGAAAGTTCAGATTGCGAAGAAATACCTCATTCCGAAGCAGCGGAAAGACCACGGGTTGAAGACTAAAGACCTACAGATCGAAGATAAAGCGATTCTGCGAATCATCGAGGGCTATACCCGCGAATCGGGTGTTCGGAATCTGGAGCAGAAAATTGGCGCACTGGTTCGGAAGGTAGCCAAATCCATTGCCATGGAGGAAGAATACAATCACGTGGTCAAAGCTGCCGATATTCCGAAGATGCTTGGTGCCGAAATCTTTGACAAGGAGTTATACGCCGACGACGACATTGCCGGTATTGTAACGGGACTGGCCTGGACACAGGTAGGTGGTGAAATTCTGCTTATAGAATCCAGCCTGAGCCGCGGCAAAGGCACCTTAACGCTTTCCGGACAATTAGGCGACGTAATGAAGGAGTCGGCGATCACAGCGCTTTCGTATCTGAAAGCACATGCCGACGATCTGGGCATTGACTATCGAATCTTCAACCATTACGACCTGCACATCCACATTCCGGCTGGCGCGGTTCCGAAAGATGGTCCCTCGGCGGGTATTACGATGCTGACCTCAATGGCGTCGATCTATACGCAGCGCCGGGTACGTCCGTATCTGGCCATGACCGGTGAGGTTACATTGCGGGGTAAGGTACTTCCCGTTGGTGGCATCAAAGAAAAGATTCTGGCGGCTAACCGAGCTGGTATCAAAGAGATTATCCTTTGCTCCAAAAACCGTAAGGATATCGAGGAAATCAACCAGACCTACATCAAGGACCTGACGTTTCACTACGTTGACACGGTGGACCAGGTACTTGAGACTGCCTTATTACCGGGCCAGGTTGGCAAGCCCATGAAATTTGTGTTCCCCGAAGAGCGTGACTCGCAACGGGAACGCGAAGTTGAGCGAGCGTATTAATTTTGCCGAAACGAGGTTGTTGCAGATTACGCTGATGAACCCAGATTTTTATCTGTGTACATTCGTCGGCCCGCCAATGCGGTAATCTGCGGCAGCCTCGTTCTATATTTATCAGTTATGCTCGATTTTCAAAAGCTTTCCGCCGATTACCAGCAGGCTCTCCTGCGGCAGATCGTGCCGTTCTGGCTGAAACACAGCCGGGATGAGCTATGCGGAGGGTATTTTGATATATTGACAACGACGGGCGAAGCCGTTGAAACCGACAAATACGTAGCTAGCCAGGCCCAGCAGGCCTGGGCTTTTGCCTGGTTGTATACCAAACTGGATGGCCAATCGGCCTGGCTCGACCACGCCCGATACGGTGCTGCATTCCTCAGCCAGTTCGCTCACGACGAACATCTCGACTGCTACGCTATCCTCGACCGCCGGGGCCGTCCGGTCGCTCCGGCCCCGGATGTAGTTCCCGATAGCTTCGCCGTGATGGCGTATGTGCAACTCTACCAGGCCACGGGCGAAGATGAATGGTCCATGCTGGCACAGCAAACGTTTCGGACGCTCCTTCACCGACGAGCTACCACTCGGTTCGATCAGGTAAAAGATTTGGGCGGATTTCGGCAGCTACGGCATCTGAGTGAGCCAATCACTGTGCTGACAGCTTTATTGGCCATGCAACCGCTCCTGAGCGAAGAAACCTGGAAAGAAGCCGTTGAAGCCCTTTTGCTGGAACTGCTTCGCGAGTTTCTGGACCGACGTACCGACACGCTGCGGGAGTACATCCTGCCTGAAGGTGCGTTTGTAAATACGCCTGAAGGCAGGCGGCTAAATACAGGCCTGACGTTTCGGGCCGTGAACGTACTGCTCGATCTATGCGATCAGCTACCGAACCGTAAGCTGGCCATGCAAACAGTTACGTGGGCTTTGTGGATGTGCGAGCAGGCCTGGGATGAGCCGACCGGTGGTTTTTTTCAGTACGTCGATTACAAAGGACAGCCGCTACCCTTCACTGACTGGCGACAAAAATGGGCCTGGGTACATCTGGAAGCACTGTCGGCCTTGACAAAAGGCTATTTTCACACCCGCCACCCCGAATGTCCCAAATGGTTTAAACGCATCCACGATTACGTTTTTCATTTCTTTCCTGATCCGAAGCACATAGGCTGGCATCTGGTACTGGACCATAAAAACAGCCCTTTTATGCCGGTAAAAGCCACCCCTGACATTAGCTGCTACTCGCCCATTCGATGTATGACTGAAACGGCTCATACACTGGCCAGATGCGGTCAGTTGCAGCCCTTAGGCCGTAATGTACGAGTTGCCTAAAGCTGGCCCGGCGCTTTATACTTCTTCGACGCATCGTCTACAACCAGCACCCAGTCTTTTCCATTTGATGGTGGCGTAAATGAGTGTGTAGCCGCTTTTTTCATTGTCTCACCCGCAGTGGCCTTTCCGGTACGCGGGTTATACCACCAGACACGTAGCTGATTTCCAGATAACTTTTCAAGAGACAGACTGACCGGCTGGTTCTGCGGCAAGTAGACCATTATATACGATCCGTCGGTGTCGCGGGTCGCTTCGATACGATCGATATATGATGTTCCGGCCGCTGATGTAATTATACGCTGATCGCCAATGCGCGAAGTATAAGGGCGAGACAGCATGAGTCGCTTCAAATACTGCATCTGGTTGGCGGCCTCTGCATTGGAGGCTTGTGGCCAGGGAATGAGCGTATCGCCAATGTTGATTGGTGGATACAGGTCTTTATTCACAAATTGCCAGATCTGATGGTGACCATACGTCACTCCACAGGCCCCGGCAAAGACACCGCGATACGTCCGGGCCCGGACGTCGTAGGCAGAGAAGTAACCGCGCTGCCGGGTCCACTTACCATCCCACGGATTTACGGGATGATCTTCGTAACAAGGCTCCATATCCAGCGTTGGTTTCTGTGGCTCCAGCGCCAAATCCCGCGTAACCAAATCCCAGGCCTTAATTTCCCGCGAGCCATGACCAGACTGAAACGCATTCATGTCAAGCCAGGGCTCATTGTGAACGTATTGTGAAGTTGAATTTGGTCCACCGGGCGGGTGGTACGTAATAAACGGATCATGCCCAACACCCTCTACAATGCCCTCTGCCATCGCCCGCCAGATGGGCCGGTCATCGAACTCTTTATCTTTGTTTTCCTTGCGGCCCTTGTAAATGGCCGGGCGATCCCCTCCCAAAATCCAGATCACATTATACCGTCCGTATCGCTGGCCTAACGTCCGGCCATAAACTCGAGCATTTTCCGGCGTAAAAATGACCGGCCCCGCGCCCCAGTCGCGAGTCAGCTTATCGCCCCACGTGGGCAACAGACCGATGTAAAGGCCTTTCCGGCTGGCCGTCTGCACAACGTAGTCCACGTGGTCCCAGTAATCGTACTGGGCGGGATCTTTAGGATCAGCGCCGGGTGTGATGGCAAGTTTTGTAGGGTCTTCATTTACGAGGGGCAGATCTCCATACCGGTTTGGCGTACGGACACCGTCAAATTCGGCTAAAGCCACCGCCTGAATGACGTTGAAGCCCTGCTTTCGGCGGGTTTCCAGAAAAGCGTCGGTTTCTTCCCGATTCAGGCGATGGAATAGCTCCCAGTCTGTATCACCAAGCCAAAAAAATGGCTTACCGTCGGCCGTTTGTAGATAGCGCTGATTACTGCTGACTTTAATTTCGGGTAATGACTGAGCACCGGCGGTTGCAATGGCTATCCAGGCAGCCGGCAAAAGGGCTTTGTAATTCATGTGGGTTTAGGAATAGCTCACGGAAAACGGCTGATACCAAACCAGCCCCGTCATTAGATCTTAAAGCAGACACTCGCCTTGTCTACTGCTGAGCCTCAATCGCGCCCCGCACGTTGCCGTATTTAGCCAGCAGTTCTTCAGCTTTTTCGCGGCTGACACCCAGTTCGCTCATCACCATCTTCGCGGCCCGGTCCTGTAGCTTGATGTTCGTCAGTTGCATGTCGACCATTTTGTTCCCTTTAACCCGGCCAAGCTGGATCATAACTGACGTCGAGATCATATTCAGCACCAGCTTCTGGGCCGTACCCGCCTTCATGCGGGTGCTGCCTGTCACGAACTCTGGCCCAACGACCACCTCAACCGGAAACTCAGCCGCCTGAGCTACGGCCGAACCAGGATTGCAGACAATACAGCCGGTGAGGCAGCCGGCTGCCCGAGCCTGATTCAAACCACCGATTACATAAGGCGTTCGGCCCGAGGCAGCAATACCAATAACCGTATCAAGTGCTTCTATATGGTAAACCTGCAAATCTTTCCAGGCCTGCTCCGGGTCATCTTCGGCAAATTCCACGGCTTTCCGAATAGCTCCATCGCCACCGGCAATCAGGCCAATTACCAGATCGTGTGGCACACCGTAGGTAGGAGGGCACTCCGATGCATCGACAATACCTAGCCGACCACTCGTACCGGCACCAATGTAAAAGAGCCGTCCGCCTTCTTTCATCCGCGCCACGATTTGGGTGACTAGTGCTTCAATCTGAGGTATCGCTTTCTCAACCGACAATGGAACCGTCTGGTCTTCCTTATTAATGTTTGTCAGTAGCTCACCTACCGACATTGTTTCTAAATGATCGTAGTGAGAAGTAGTTTCCGTAATCATATGCCAAAGGTAAGCCCCTGTCAGCTAAGCTACAATTAACCCAAAAATTCTTGCATAAATGAAAAAGGTCTCTTTTCTTTGAAGCGTTATTACGCCAACAGCGAAATTTCGCTAAATATGAATCAAGAAGCCACCACCGTTCAGTTGAACCGCTTTAGCCGCACATTGACCCAGGAAGTCAGCAATCCGGCTGCACAGGCCATGCTTTATGGCGTTGGTCTGACGGAAGCGGATATGCAAAAACCGCAAATTGGCATTGCCAGCACAGGCTACGAGGGAAATACCTGTAACATGCATCTCAACGGCTTATCGGTCTATGTGAAGCAGGGCATTCAGGCGAATGACATGGTCGGTTTAATTTTCAATACAATTGGTGTTTCCGACGGCATGACGAACGGTAATGACGGTATGCGTTATTCGCTCCCCAGCCGCGACCTGATTGCCGACTCCATAGAAACGGTCGTATCAGCACAATGGTACGACGGCGTAGTGACCGTGGTTGGCTGCGATAAAAACATGCCCGGAGCCATCATGGCAATGGCGCGGCTCGACCGGCCAAGCATCATGGTATACGGCGGCACCATCCGGTCAGGACACTACAAAGGACAGAAACTAGACATTGTTTCGGCATTTGAAGCCCTTGGCAAAAAACTCGCCAACAACATATCAGACGAAGACTACAAAGGCGTCATTCAGAATTCTATTCCGGGCGCAGGTGCTTGCGGGGGTATGTACACCGCTAATACGATGGCTTCGTCCATTGAAGCTATGGGCTTAAGCCTTCCTTTTAGCAGCAGCTACCCGGCTACTCACGAGGGAAAGCAGCAGGAATGCAAAAAAATTGGGGCGGCTATGAAAGTGTTGCTCGAACGCAACATCACTCCGAAAGAAATCATCAGCCGCGAATCGCTCGAAAACGCACTAACAATCGTTATGGCCCTGGGCGGTTCAACCAATGCAGTATTGCACTACCTGGCTATTGCCCGAACCGCCGGTATCTCCTTAACCCTTGACGATATTCAGGCAATCAGCGACCGAGTGCCTTTATTGGCCGACCTGAAACCCAGCGGTAAATATTACATGGAAGACATGCTGGCTATTGGTGGTGTTCCGGCGGTAATGAAATACCTATACCAGCAGGGCATGATCCACGGCGATTGCCTGACTGTTACGGGCAAAACCGTTGCCGAAAATCTGGCCGAGGCTCCTGATCTGGATTTCGATGCGCAAAAGATTGTCTTCCCGCTGTCGCAGGCCATCAAAAAAACAGGGCACATTCAGATTTTGTACGGCAATCTCGCTCCTGAGGGTGGCGTTGCTAAAATCACAGGTAAAGAAGGCGAACGATTTGAGGGTACTGCCAAAGTTTGCGAACACGAAGGCGAGATTATCGATGCGCTGGCTAAAGGCGAAATCCTGCCCGGACAGGTTATTGTAATTCGAAACGCAGGGCCGAAAGGCGGACCGGGCATGGCCGAAATGCTGAAGCCTACCTCCGCCATCATGGGTGCCGGATTGGGCGACAAAGTAGCCTTGATTACCGACGGCCGTTTTTCGGGAGGTACACACGGCTTTGTAGTAGGGCATATCACGCCTGAAGCTCATGAAGGCGGCCCAATTGCACTCGTTAAAGACGGTGATCGCATTACACTCGACGCCGTTTCCCGAAACATCACCTTGCACGTATCAGACGAAGAACTGGCCGAGCGCCGGAGTCAGTGGACGAAGCCCGAACCTCGGTTTACAAGGGGAATGCTCGGCAAGTACATCCGTGACGTGAAGCCGGCCAGTGAAGGGTGTGTGACAGATGAAGTCTAGCCCCGTATGGGTAGCAGTAAACACAGAACGATACTATTTAAACGCATAGCTCCATGGAAACGGTTAGCGTCGTACCAGAGAAAGAAACGATAACGGAAGAGGTGAAGCTGATCACCGGTTCGGAAGCGCTCATGCGGTCGCTCGTCGCAGAGGGTGTTGACACAATTTTTGGCTATCCAGGCGGTGCCATCATGCCTGTGTATGATGCGCTTTACGACTTTCAGGATCAGTTGCACCATATTCTCGTACGGCACGAGCAGGGAGCAGCCCACGCAGCAGAAGGGTATGCCCGCATCACCGGCCGGGCGGGGGTCTGCCTGGTTACGTCAGGCCCGGGTGCTACCAATCTGGTAACGGGCATTGCCGATGCACTGATCGACTCAACACCGATGGTGTGCCTGATTGGTCAGGTTGGTAAAAGCCTGTTAGGTACCGATGCCTTTCAGGAGACCGATGTGATTGGCGTTACCATGCCGATTTCCAAGTGGAACTACCAGGTTACGAACGCCGACGAGATTCCGGAAATCATTTCCAAAGCGTTTTACATTGCGCAGTCGGGACGGCCGGGGCCAGTGGTCATTGACATTACGAAGAATGCGCAACAGGAACTGATGACCAAGCCGTTTCAGTATCAGTGCTGCCAGACGCTCGTCAGTTACCGCCCGCGCCTGATTCCAAAGCAGGATCAGGTAGAAAAAGCTGCTGAGCTCATCAACAACGCCAAAAAGCCGTATATGCTGGTCGGGCATGGTGTGCTGATCGCCAAAGCCGAAAAAGAATTACTGGCATTCGCCGAAAAAACAGGCATACCTGTTGCGACTACGCTGCTTGGTCAGTCGGCTTTCCCCGCCGACCATCCGCTGTATGCCGGTTGGCTCGGTATGCACGGCAACTATGGCCCGAACGTCATGACCAATGAATGCGACGTACTGATTGGGATCGGTATGCGTTTCGACGACCGGGTAACGGGCAACGCCACCTTGTTTGCTCCCCAGGCTAAAGTGGTTCACATTGAGATCGATCCGGCCGAAATTGATAAGATTATCAAGGCAGATGCCCCGGTGATTGGAGATGCCAGAGAGGTATTGAACCGCCTGATTCCACTGGTACAGCCTAACGACCACACCGTTTGGCGAAACGAATTCCGGAAGTACGACGCCATTGAAGAAGAGAAGGTAAAGCGCCCGGCCCTGGCACCAACGACAGAAAAGATCAAGATGCCAGAGGTGATCGACTTGCTGTCTAAAAAAACCAATGGTGAAGCGGTACTGGTTGCCGACGTTGGTCAGCACCAGATGATGGCCTCTGCCTACTACCAGTATAAACGTCCGAATAGCCTCATTACGTCAGGCGGCCTCGGCACAATGGGTTTCGCCCTTCCTGCAGCCTTTGGTGCCAAAGTCGGTGATCCAAGCCGTGAAGTTATCGCGATCATCGGCGACGGCTGCTTCCAGATGACCATTCAGGAACTGGGGACCATTGCCCAAAGCAAACTGCCGGTTAAAGCGATTATCCTCAACAACAACTACCTCGGCATGGTACGTCAATGGCAGCAGTTGTTCTACGAACGCCGATACTCGTTTGTGGAATTGCAGAACCCTGACTTCATTACCATCGCCAAAGGCTTCGGTATCGATGGGCATACGTGCAATCACCGCGAGGACCTGTCTGCGTCGCTCGACACGCTCCTCAACTCCGACAAGCCGTATCTGCTCGAAGTGATTGTCGAAAAGGAAGAAAACGTATTTCCCATGGTTCCGGCCGGCACAAGCGTAGCCAGTATTAGACTCGAATAGCCCGATGACGACCTACACCATTTGCATATTCACCGAAAACACGATCGGGCTGCTTAATCGCATCACGATCATTTTTACCCGGCGACGAATTAACATTGAAAGCCTGACCGTGTCGGAAACGGAGCGAAAGGGCGTATCCCGGTTTACGATTGTCATCAAGCACGAGTCTCGGGAGGCCGTTGAGAAACTGGTCCGGCAGATTCGAAAAATTGTAGAAGTGCTGGCTGTCTTTGGCTATCTGAACGAAGACGTTGTATACAACGAGATTGCCCTGTTCAAGATTGAAACGCCACTGGGAGCAAAACCACTGGATATCGAAACAATCAATAACCAGTACAAAGCCTGGGTAGTGTATTGGGGGCTTGATTACGTCGTGATTGAGAAAACCGGGACCGAAGAGGAGATTTTTACCTTCTTCGAATACATTAAACCCCACAGTATCCTGGAATTTGTACGCTCGGGACGCGTTGCCGTCGGAAAAACCGAAAAAGGGCTGGTTGAATACCTCCCGGAGGCCGAGTGGGAATACTATCTGTAATTTGTTTAACCTTTTATACAACTGTCTGTCATGGCAAAAATTAACTTCGGCGGAGTAGAAGAAGACGTAGTAACCCGCGAAGAGTTTCCTCTTGAGAAAGCCCTCGACGTACTTAAAGATGACGTAATTGCCGTTATCGGCTACGGCGTACAGGGCCCTGGCCAGTCGCTCAACATGCGCGACAACGGGTTCAACGTAATCGTCGGCCAGCGCAAAGGCAAAACGTACGACAAAGCCGTTGCCGACGGCTGGGTCCCCGGCGAAACGCTGTTCGAAATTGAGGAGGCTCTGGAGCGCGGTACGATCATTTGCTTCCTGCTGTCGGATGCCGCTCAGATTGAACTGTGGCCGACCGTTAAGTCATACCTCAAACCCGGCAAATCGTTGTACTTCTCGCACGGCTTCGGCGTAACGTACAAAGACCAGACAGGCATTGTTCCTCCTGCCGATGTCGATGTATTCCTGGTAGCTCCGAAAGGCTCCGGCACCTCGTTGCGTCGCCTGTTTGTAGAAGGCAAGGGATTGAACTCCAGCTTCGCCATTTATCAGGATGCGTCAGGCCACGCCCGCGAAAAGTGCATTGCCATGGGTATCGGTGTCGGCTCCGGCTACCTGTTCGAAACGGATTTCTATAAAGAAGTTACCTCCGACCTGACGGGTGAGCGTGGTACGTTGATGGGCGCTATTCAAGGCATCTTCGCGGCTCAGTACGAAGTACTCCGGGCTAACGGCCACAGCCCATCTGAAGCGTTCAACGAAACGGTAGAAGAGCTGACGCAGTCACTCATGCCGCTCGTTGCCGAGAACGGTATGGACTGGATGTACGCTAACTGTTCAACTACGGCCCAGCGGGGTGCCCTCGATTGGTGGAAGCCATTTCGTGATGCCACCAAACCGGTTTTTGAGCAACTCTACAATTCAGTGAAGGCGGGTGAGCAAGCCAATATTTCGATCACCCGGAACTCGCAGCCTGACTACCGCGAAAAGCTGGAAGTCGAGCTGAAAGAACTGCGCGAATCTGAAATGTGGCAAGCGGGTACTGCCGTTCGCAGCCTGCGCCCCGAACGAAGCTAGTAATAATGTGGTATCTGGGAACGTGGTGTCGGGTTCAGAACCCGGCACTACTTTACCCTATACGAACCGACGCTATTCCCTACTATTCCTACCCTCCTTTTCCATTGCATCATGGCCTTCGACAGTATCTCCGAGACGATCGATCCGCATCAGGGCATAGTTGCCGCGTCAACCGCCCTGGGCTTTGCCATGAACGCCGATGTGCTGACAGCCTCATTGCTGCGAACACTGGCACGGTCCAAACCCGGCGGTACGTTCCTGGAACTCGGCACGGGAACGGGCCTGTCGACAGCCTGGCTGCTGGACGGTATGGACCAGCACTCGACGCTAATTTCGGTCGATAATGACCCAGCCTGTCAGGCTATCGCAGAACAGTTTTTAGGCCACGATGAGCGGCTGACGTTGGTTTGCCAGGACGGTACCGAGTGGATCGAAGCAAATCCGGGAGCATTTGACTTTATTTTCGCCGATACCTGGGCGGGAAAATACCTACAGCTCGATGAAACGCTGGCCATGCTGAAACTGGGTGGTCTATACGTAATTGACGATATGTTGCCGCAACCCAACTGGCCGGATGGCCATGACACTAAAGCTGAGCAGTTAGTAGCTCATCTGGAGAACCGCGACGACATCGTACTAACAAAACTGGCCTGGTCAACCGGCTTGATCATAGCGACGAAGAAAGACTGATGAAGATTTCGTAAATTTGAAGGATAACGTCATCAGTCGTAAATAAAACAGGTGGTGGTAGAAGCAGAGAAGAAAATAACGTTTCCCGACCTTGATAATATCTACCTTGCGGCCGAACGGCTGCGGGGAGTCGCGACGCATACGCCCCTACAGGAAAACATGAACCTGTCGGATCGGTACCAGGCCAACATTTTCCTGAAACGGGAAGATTTGCAGGTTGTGCGGTCCTACAAAATTCGGGGGGCCTATAATAAAATGGCCAGCCTGCCCCAGGAGGCTCTGGCGAAGGGAGTCGTGTGTGCGAGTGCTGGAAATCACGCGCAGGGGCTGGCTTATGCCTGTCGGAAAATGGGCGTTAAAGGACGGATTTTTATGCCAACAACTACGCCCGCCCAGAAGGTGAAGCAGGTACGGATGTTCGGTAAAGAGTTTGTCGAGGTTGTGCTCACCGGCGATACGTACGATGACGCTTACCACGCAGCTATTGAATACGTTAATACGCACGACAGTACGTTTGTCCACCCTTTCGACGACGTTCAGGTGATGGAAGGCCAGGGTACAGTCGGGCTGGAAATATTTAAAGACTCAAATTTTAAGATTGATTACCTGCTGATGGCAATCGGCGGAGGTGGTCTGGCATCGGGTGTTTCGACGGTTTTTCGGCAACTAAGTCCTAAAACCAAGCTCATCGGTGTTGAGCCGCTTGGCTCACCATCCATGAAGGTTTCTATAGATGAAGGTCACGTAGTTGCTCTTGATGAGATCGATAAGTTCGTGGATGGAGCCGCCGTCAAGCGCGTCGGTGATATGACGTTTGAGGTGTGCCGTCAGAATCTGGATCGTGTGGTGCTTGTGCCCGAAGGCAAAGTATGCACGACAATCCTGCAGCTTTACAATGAAGAAGCCATTGTTGCCGAGCCCGCGGGTGCCCTGACGATCGCAGCACTGGACTTTCTGAAAGACGAGATCAAAGGCAAAAACGTCGTGTGTCTCGTTGGTGGTGGCAATAATGACATTACCCGGACGGAGGAAATTAAAGAGCGTTCCTTGCTGTACGAAGGCCTGAAGCACTATTTCATCATTCGGTTTGCCCAACGGGCGGGTGCCATGCGGGAATTTCTAAGCGACGTACTCGGTCCCAACGACGACATCACACTCTTTGAGTATTCCAAAAAGACGAATCGTGAACGCGGCCCTGCTCTGGTTGGTATTGAACTGAAAAGTAAAGCTGATTTTGAACCGCTCCTGATTCGTATGCAGGATGCCCGCATTCACTTTGAGTACCTCAACGATAAGCCAGATTTATTTGAGTTTTTGATTTGAGAATATATGTCAACGCCCACTACTCTCTTTGATAAAATCTGGGACGCCCACGTTGTCAAGCGCGCTGAAGGCCATCCCGATGCCTTATTTATTGACCGCCATTTCATCCACGAAGTAACCAGCCCTCAAGCGTTTGACGGCCTGCGGAAACGGGGTATTAGCGTGTTCAACATCGGCCGTACAACGGCTACCGCCGACCATAACGTCCCGACCAAAGATCAGCACCTTCCGATCAAAGAAGCCTTATCGCGCCATCAGGTGGAAACCCTGCGTAAGAACTGTGCAGACTTTGGAATCGAACTCTACGACCTCGGCCATCCATTTCAGGGCATTGTGCACATCATCGGCCCTGAGCTGGGTCTCACTCAACCGGGCATGACCATCGTTTGTGGCGACAGCCATACCAGCACCCACGGCGCGTTTGGTAACATCGCGTTTGGTATCGGTACGTCAGAAGTGGAGCAGGTACTGGCTACGCAATGTATTCTGCAATACAAACCGAAGCGGATGCGTATCAGCATTAATGGCAAGCTCGGTAAAGGCGTTACGTCGAAAGACATCATTCTTTACATCATCTCGAAAATTTCGGCTAGTGGTGCAACCGGCTACTTTGTCGAATACGCGGGCGATACAATCGAAAGTTTGTCAATGGAAGCCCGAATGACCATTTGCAACATGAGCATTGAAATGGGTGCTCGTGGTGGTCTGATTGCTCCTGACGAAACTACGTTCAATTACATTCGTGGGCGCCGATTTGCTCCGCAGGGCGAAGCCTTCGACAAGGCGGTCGAAACCTGGCGTACGCTGAAAACGGATGAAGGTGCCACGTTCGATCGTGAACTGAACATCAACGCCGAAGACATTGAGCCGATGATTACCTACGGGACCAA
Organism: Fibrisoma limi BUZ 3; assembly: GCF_000296815.2. Lineage (GTDB taxonomy): Bacteria > Bacteroidota > Bacteroidia > Cytophagales > Spirosomataceae > Fibrisoma > Fibrisoma limi. Next base: position 1,971,844 of record NZ_CAIT01000009.1, on the reverse strand, counting down.
TCCCGGCATGGGTATCGGCATCAGCCATCAAGTACCAAATTTGAGCGATATCCCCGAAAGCGAACTGGCCTCCTATACGAAGTCGCTGGCGTACATGGGGCTTGAACCCGGCATGGATTTGGTCGGTAAACCCGTCGATTACGTGTTTATTGGCTCCTGTACAAACGCTCGGATTGAAGACCTACGCCAGGTAGCTGAATTTGTAAAGGGTAAGCAAAAGGCCGACGGTGTCGAGGTTTGGATCGTGCCTGGTTCTGTTCAGGTAGCTAATCAGGCCAAAGCCGAAGGACTCGATAAAGTGTTTGCAGCAGCCGGCTTTGAACTACGTGACCCTGGCTGCTCGGCTTGTCTGGGCATGAACGAAGATAAAATTCCGGCCGGTAAGTATTGTGTCAGCACGTCGAACCGGAACTTTGAGGGTCGTCAAGGACCTCAGTCACGCACCTTCCTGGCATCTCCGCTCACGGCCGCCGTTGCCGCCGTTACTGGCAAAGTACAGGATGTACGAGAGTTTGTGTAACCTTCAGCAATCATGAGCAAAGAAACATTCACTAAACTGACGGCAACCGCGGCTCCGCTGCCTATCGAAAACATTGATACGGACCAGATTATTCCGGCCCGTTTCCTGAAGGCAACCACGCGTGAAGGCTTTGGCGACAACCTCTTTAGGGATTGGCGTTATAATGCTGATGATACTCCAAAAGCCGATTTTGTACTGAACAACCTCACCTATGCAGACGCCAGGATTCTGGTTGCTGGCAAAAATTTCGGTATGGGGTCCAGCCGCGAACACGCAGCCTGGGCCATTCATGATTACGGCTTCAAAGTCGTTATTTCCAGCTTTTTTGCTGATATTTTTAAGAATAACGCCTTAAACAACTTCGTGCTTCCCGCTCAGGTTTCAGACGCGTTCCTGGCCGAAATCTTTAAAGCAATTGATGCAGACCCGCATACACTGATAACGGTCGATCTGGCGAACCAGACCATTACCCTGGCGAACGGTCTGAGCGAGTCGTTCGACATCAATACGTATAAAAAGACGTGCCTGATGAACGGCTACGACGATATTGATTATTTACTCAGCCTAAAAGAAGATATAAAACAGTTCGACTTAGCCCACGCATAATAAATGACCAACTGATTGCATTGTGCTACACTCTACAATTCAACCAGTTAGTCAATCAGTAGAATGAAGAAACACATTGTAGTTATTGCCGGCGACGGAATCGGTCAGGAAGTGACAGCGGTTGGCAAACAGGTGCTGGAGCGGATTGCCGAGAAGTTTGGCCATGAGTTCACGTACGACGAAGCCCTGATCGGCCACGCAGCTATTGAAGCCACAGGTAATCCGCTACCAGAAGAAACCATTACTAAATCCAAAGCGTCAGACGCCATTCTGTTTGGAGCGGTTGGCCACCCGAAGTACGATAATGATCCTTCGGCTAAAGTGCGGCCGGAACAGGGGCTACTGGGTATTCGGAAAGCGTTGGGACTTTACGCCAATTTGCGGCCCATCAAGTTGTTTGATGAGCTTCTGGGGGCTTCCAGCATTAAGCCGGAATTTTTACAGGGTGCTGATATCCTGTTTTTCCGCGAACTAACCGGTGATGTTTACTTTGGTGAAAAGGGGCGTAACGAAGATCGTAGCACGGCTTATGACACAATGATATATAGCCGCTATGAGATTGAGCGGATTGCTGAAAAAGCGTTCGAGGCCGCTATGACGCGCCGAAAGAAACTGTGTTCGGTTGATAAAGCAAACGTATTGGAGTCGTCAAGGCTTTGGCGGGAAGTGGTGCAGGATGTGGCCAAACGATACCCGGACGTAGAGGTTGAGCACCAATTCATCGACGCGGCTGCTATGCTGCTTATTAAAGACCCTCGGCGCTTCGACGTTGTATTGACCGGAAACCTGTTCGGCGACATTCTGACGGACGAAGCGTCGCAAATTGCAGGTTCTATGGGTATGCTGGCTTCGGCTTCGGTCGGTGACACTGTTGGGCTCTATGAGCCTATCCACGGATCGGCGCATGACATTGCCGGAAAAGGCGTCGCTAATCCGTTGGCATCCGTTCTATCCGTTGCGTTGATGCTCGACATTTCGTTTGGGCTTAAAACAGAAGCAGAAACAGTGCTTGCCGCTGTAGATAACGTGCTTAAAGCAGGGTACCGGACACGCGACATTGCCGACACCAATACCTCTTCTGACAGAATATTGGGCACAGAAGCCATTGGTGCCCGACTAATTGCTGAACTTAATTAACTATACATACAATGAGCCAGCGAGTCTATATTTTCGACACTACTCTGCGTGACGGTGAGCAGGTTCCGGGCTGCCAGTTAACAACCGAAGAAAAAGTGGTTGTGGCCAAAGAACTAGAGCGCCTGGGCGTTGACATCATCGAAGCCGGCTTTCCAGTTTCCAGCCCTGGCGACTTCCGGTCGGTTGTTGAAATTTCCAAAGCAGTATCCGAGCCTACTGTCTGTGCTCTTTCACGTGCGAAGCTAGACGATATTGACGCGGCCGGCGAAGCCCTTAAGCTAGCCAAACGGGGTCGTATACACACTGGAATTGGCTCCTCAGATATTCATATTCGCAATAAATTTAACAGTACACGGGACCAGATAGTGGAACAGGCCATCTCAGCGGTCAAACATGCTCGTAACTACGTCGATGATGTAGAATTTTACGCAGAAGACGCTGGCCGTGCTGATCTAGATTTTTTGTGCCGACTGACGGAAGCCGTTATTCGGGCTGGTGCTACGGTTGTTAACATTCCGGATACAACTGGCTATTGCTTACCGGAAGAGTATGGCCGCAAAATCAAGTATATCTATGACAACGTACCTAACGTTGATAAGGCCACCATTTCTATTCACTGCCATAACGATTTAGGTTTAGCAACAGCGAATTCGCTGGCCGGCATTATGAACGGTGCTCGTCAGGTCGAGGTTACTATGAATGGCATTGGTGAGCGGGCGGGCAATACGTCGCTGGAAGAGGTTGTAATGGCGTTGAAGGTTCACAAAGAACTTGGGTTTGAAACAGGTATAGACACTACCCGTCTGTTTCCGGTAAGTAATTTAGTGTCTCAGATGATGCGGATGCCCGTCCAGGCAAACAAAGCTATCGTCGGCCGAAACGCTTTTGCCCATTCATCAGGCATCCACCAGGACGGTTTTCTTAAGCATGCTGAGAACTACGAGATTATGAATCCTCACGATGTTGGAGTTCCTAAATCCTCTATCATTCTGACAGCTCGTAGCGGCCGTCATGCCTTAAAGCACCGGCTCGAATTGTTAGGTTATCGATACGACAAGCCAACGCTTGATGGTATTTATAAGCGTTTCCTTGATTTAGCTGATGTAAAAAAAGAAGTTAATGATAAAGATCTGATGGAGTTAGTCAGATAGATAAAAGCCGGTTAATAGCCGGCTTTTTTGCTATAATACCCTACGAACAAAACTTTAAAACAGTACGTTAGGCAAGAAACCAAATAAACCTTGAACAAAAATGGCACGACCGAATCCAGAATTGATAAACGCTTTGCGCCGGACTGCCAAAAAGCTTAAAGATGGCGCACCCTATCAATGGGGCCATATGGGCGGGTGCAATTGCGGCAATTTAGCGCAGGAACTGACTAAATTGAGTAAAGATCAAATTCACACGTATGCCATGCAGCGTTATGGCGATTGGAATGAGCAAGTTGATGATTATTGTTCAACCAGTTCGCTTCCAATTGACATAGTAATTAATGAAATGCTCAATGCTGGCTTAATGCTGGAAGACTTAAAGCATTTAGAAAAACTGTCCGATAAGCAGGTCTTGGCTCGATTTGCGGTTGAAAGGCGACTTACCCTCAAACATAACGTACGCGATGATGTAGTTGCCTACATGGCTGAATGGGCCAACTTGCTTGAGGAGAATTTATTGGAGAAGATACAGCTTCCTAACTTTAGCGAAGCTGTCGTAGTTTAAGACATTATAGTTTAGCCATCATAAAATGAGTAAAGCCGTCCTTTTGGGGACGGCTCCGACTCGCTTGACAAGAGGTGGCAGCTACCTACTCTCCCGGAAACGACTCCAGTACCATCGGCAGTGCGGGGCTTAACGGCTCTGTTCGGGATGGAAAGAGGTGCTCACCCGCCTTATGACCACCAGCCTCCTTGTGACTGGCGCCAGCCCCTAACCAGGACCAGCTTAGATCGTTGCAGCCTTCGACTCCAAAACACACCTTCGTGTCTTGGACAGCACAGAGAAAGACTTACCTAACGCAAGTAACGTAACAACGTATTGACTCGAATTTGACAGCTACACGTCCGGGCTCATTAGTACGGCTCAGCTCTAGGACTCTCACCCCCTGCACCTGCCGCCTATCAACGTGCTCGTCTCGCACAACCCTTTATACCGGAAGTCTCATCTTGGGGCCAGTTTCGCACTTAGATGCCTTCAGCGCTTATCTGATCCGCACGTAGCTACTCGGCCGTGCCACCGGCATGACAACCGATCCGCCAGCGGTGCGTCCATCCCGGTCCTCTCGTACTAAGGACAGATCCCCGCAAACTTCCTGCGCCCACCACAGATAGGGACCGAACTGTCTCACGACGTTCTGAACCCAGCTCGCGTGCCACTTTAATCGGCGAACAGCCGAACCCTTGGAACCTTCTCCAGCCCCAGGATGTGACGAGCCGACATCGAGGTGCCAAACCTCCCCGTCGATGTGAGCTCTTGGGGGAGATCAGCCTGTTATCCCCGGCGTACCTTTTATCCTTTGAGCGATGGCCCACCCATGCAGTACCACCGGATCACTATACCCTGCTTTCGCACCAGATCGGTCCGTCGACCTCACTGTCAAGCCCGCTTCTGCTATTGCACTCCCCAGCCGATTACCGTCCGGCCTGAGCGGACCTTGGGAAACCTCCGTTACCCTTTCGGAGGTGACCACCCCAGTCAAACTACCCACCAACCACTGTCCCCTCGCAGGTTAGACCACCAGTCAGCCAAGGGCGGTATTTCAAGGTCGGCTCCACGATGCCTGGCGACACCGCTTCACTGCCTCCCGCCTATCCTACACATGCCTGACCAGCGATCCATGATAAGCTGTAGTAAAGGTGCACGGGGTCTTTCCGTCCCGTGGCGGGTAAGCGGCATCTTCACCGCTACTACAATTTCACCGAACTCATGGTTGAGACAGTGCCCAGATCGTTACACCATTCGTGCAGGTCGGAACTTACCCGACAAGGAATTTCGCTACCTTAGGACCGTTATAGTTACGGCCGCCGTTTACTGGGGCTTCAGTTCAATGCCTCGGGTTGCCCCTAACATCCCCCCTTAACCTTCCAGCACCGGGCAGGTGTCAGACCCTATGCGTCATCTTGCGATTTGGCAGAGTCCTGTGTTTTTGGTAAACAGTCGCCTGGGCGTCTTCTCTGCAGCCTCCCACTCGCGTGGGTAGGCCCCCCTTCTCCCGAAGTTACAGGGTTATCTTGCCGAGTTCCTTAACCATGATTCTTTCGTCCACCTTAGATTATTCATCCCGGCTACCTGTGTCGGTGTACGGTACGGGTACCCATGCGCTTAACGCAGCCTCACTTTTCTTGGAAGCCCCTTCGCCACTTCGGTTCAGCCGTAGCCTCCCCTCAACGCCCCCTTCCGGCCGGACGTAGCAGCCCCGGCGCTCCGTCATGAGACGACCTGCATGGACAGTGCGGGACTATTAACCCGCTTGCCATCAGAGCCCGCCCTTCGGCTGCCCCTTAGGTCCCGACTAACCCTCCGATGACTACCATCGCGGAGGAAACCTTAGCCTTACGGTGTGGAGAGTTCTCGTCTCCATCTCGTTACTTATGCCTACATTTGCTTTTCCCTTCAGTCCAGCTCAGCTCGCGCCTGACCTTCACCCCAAAGGGAATGCTCTCCTACCACATCATGCTCATGCATGAGTCCACGGCTTCGGTGGTGTGCTTGATGCCCGTTTATTATCGACGCCCGCCCCGCTCGACCAGTGAGCTGTTACGCACTCTTTAAAGGAATAGCTGCTTCCAAGCTAACCTCCTGGCTGTTTCAGCAGCCGGACCGCCTTTGTTCAACTTAGCACACACTTGGGGACCTTAGCCGATGGTCTGGGTTGTTCCCCTCTCGGAACAGGACCTTAGCACCCTGCCCCTCACTGCCCGACACCCCCTGGCGCATTCGGAGTTCATCAGAAGTTGGTAGGATGTGACTCCCCCGCATCCTGTTGGTCGCTCTACCTCACCAGTGGTAACATCGAACGCTGTTCCTAAAAACATTTCGGAGAGTACGAGCTATTTCTCAGTTTGATTGGCCTTTCACCCCTACCCGCAGCTCATCCGGAAGCTTTTCAACGCTTATCGGTTCGGCCCTCCACGGGGTGTTACCCCCCCTTCAGCCTGGCCACGGGTAGATCACCAAGTTTCGCGTCTACCCCCACTGACTATGCGCCCTGTTCAGACTCGCTTTCGCTTCGACTTCGCGACTCCAGTCGCTTAATCTGGCCAGTGACGGTAACTCGTAGGCTCATTATGCAAAAGGCACGCCGTCACCCCCATCCAGGGGCTCCGACCGCTTGTAAGCGCCTGGTTTCAGGTTCTCTTTCACCCGGGTACTCCCCGTTCTTTTCACCTTTCCCTCACGGTACTCTGCCCTATCGGTCTTCTGGTCGTATTTAGCCTTGGCGGATGGTGCCGCCAGATTCAGAGGGGGTTCCTCCGGCCCCCCCTTACTCAGGATCCCCGACCCGGCAGCGCCCTGACCCGTACGGGACTCTCACCCTCTACGGTCGACCTTCCCAGATCGTTTCGGTTCGCTTGCTGCCTTGTTGTCAGGTCCTACAACCCCGACTGGGCCGTAACCCAGCCGGTTTGGGCTCCTCCCCGTTCGCTCGCCACTACTTGGGAAATCACGACTTGTTTTCTCTTCCTGCGGCTACTTAGATGTTTCAGTTCACCGCGTTTGCCCCCTCGAAAGGGTACTAGCTCTTCAAGCTAGTGGGTTGCCCCATTCGGACACGTGCGGATCAGCCCCTGCCAGCGGGTCCCCGCACCGTTTCGTCGCTTGCCACGTCCTTCTTCGCCACCAGAAGCCTAGGCATCCCCCAGACGCCCTTTGCTTGTGTATATGTCACAAATCAATCAGTCAACTACTTACTTACGTTAGACCAGCGGCTTACACCGCTGTTTCGTCTTTCCCTGTACGTCAAAGAACTGCTGCGCTGACGCCCCTTGCGGTAACGACAGCCCGGCTCTGACAAACCCATCAGCACACTAACACCCACTGGCCGGTGATCACTCACCGACGGCTCCAGAAAGGAGATGTTCCAGCCGCACCTTCCGGTACGGCTACCTTGTTACGACTTAGCCCCAGTCGCCGGGTTTACCCTTGTCCGGTTGTTACCCCGAACTTCAGGTCCCCCCAACTCCCATGGCTTGACGGGCGGTGTGTACAAGGTCCGGGAACGTATTCACCGCGCCATGGCTGATGCGCGATTACTAGCGATTCCAGCTTCATGGGGTCGGGTTGCAGACCCCAATCCGAACTGTGACCGGCTTTGCAAGATTGACTCAGGGTTGCCCCATCGTGACCCGCTGTACCGACCATTGTAGCACGTGTGTCGCCCTGGACGTAAGGGCCATGATGACTTGACGTCGTCCCCCCCTTCCTCTCTGCTTGCGCAGGCAGTCTCGCATGAGTCCCCACCATTACGTGCTGGCAACATACGATAAGGGTTGCGCTCGTTGCGGGACTTAACCCAACACCTCACGGCACGAGCTGACGACAGCCATGCAGCACCTTGCTTTGTGCCCCTTGCGGGGCGCGGATGTTTCCACCCACTTCACGCGCATTCTAGCCCAGGTAAGGTTCCTCGCGTATCATCGAATTAAACCACATGCTCCACCGCTTGTGCGGACCCCCGTCAATTCCTTTGAGTTTCACCGTTGCCGGCGTACTCCCCAGGTGGATGACTTAACGCTTTCGCTCAGCCACTGAGTCCAAAGACCCAACAGCCAGTCATCATCGTTTACGGCATGGACTACCAGGGTATCTAATCCTGTTCGCTCCCCATGCTCTCGTGCCTCAGTGTCAATCAAACCGTAGTCACCTGCCTACGCAATCGGGGTTCTGGGTCATATCTATGCATTTCACCGCTACATGACCCGTTCCAGTGACCTCCAGTTCATTCAAGTCCCACAGTATCCAGCCACATCTGAGTGTTGAGCACCCAGCTTTCAAACCAGACTTACAGGACCACCTACGCACCCTTTAAACCCAATAAATCCGGACAACGCTTGCACCCTCCGTATTACCGCGGCTGCTGGCACGGAGTTAGCCGGTGCTTATTCACCCGTTACCGGCAAACAACCCCGCAGGGCTGCGTTTCTTCACGGGCAAAAGCAGTTTACAACGCTGAGCGCCTTCGTCCTGCACGCGGCATGGCTGGGTCAGAGTTGCCTCCATTGCCCAATATTCCCTACTGCTGCCTCCCGTAGGAGTCGGGTCCGTCTCTCAGTACCCGTGTGGGGGCCAATCCTCTCAGAACCCCTACTGATCATGGCCATGGTAGGCCGTTACCCCACCATCCAGCTAATCAGACGCAAACCCCTCCCGGATCTATAAATATTTAGCTAATCAGTGATGCCACCCATTAGCACCATGCGGGTTTACCCCAGCTTTCGCCGGGCTATCCCCCAATCCGGGGCAGGTTGTTTACGCGTTACGCACCCGTTTGCCGCTGGCATTGCTGCCCGCTCGACTTGCATGTATTAGGCCTGCCGCTAGCGTTCATCCTGAGCCAGGATCAAACTCTCCATTGTAAATAGTGTTGTAGCTAAAAAGCTACTGTCTTGTTCAACCGCTTCCGCAAGGGAAGACCAGTTGGGCTCTTGTTAGTTGTGCTGACCAGTTTGTCAAAGAACTGTCGGCTCAGCCGTTGCTGAACCTGGGTGAGAAGCAAGCGATTGATTCGCTTAAGTCCCTGTTTCAATCAATTGGGAGTGCAAAAGTACGTGTTTTGTTATCCCGTGTCAAGTGTTTGCTGAAAATTATTTTTGCATTTGATTGTCAGCTACTTACTTGTAACAAGCTGACAGACAGTGTGTTGTGTTTGTCGATCGAGCTTGTTTCCCTCATTTGGGACTGCAAAGGTAGGGCCTTTCACCACCCTTGTCAAGACCCCATCCAAAAATAATTAAGAGCTCCTACGCAGCTAATTTTACAACTGTTTGATAGCTTGAGCTTTAGGCCTGAAAATTTCCTGAAAATTTTTCTCACAACAGTTAGCATAGCATAATTAAGAGGGCAAATCAAGCTTTTGACCGCCCTTGACTTCGTTTTGCTGTCCCTACGCTTTATCTTGCAGTCAGTATGTTATTTACCCGGTCACTCTCTTCTAAACGTGGCGTTATGAAAATACTGCACACAGCAGACTGGCATTTAGGAAAGCGTTTATATAAACATGATCTCCGCGATGATCATGAGTTATTCCTCGACTGGTTAGCTACGCTGGTTGATGAACGTGACATTGATGTTCTGCTGATTTCGGGCGATGTATTTGATACGACAAACCCAAATGATGGGTCTATGTCGCTTTATTACAAGTTTTTGACCCGTATGCTTCCGCTTGGTCGGAGGCTGATTATAACCGGTGGCAATCATGACTCGGCCAGTAAGCTGAACGCGCCCCGGGAGTTACTACGTCACCTGAATATTCATGTTGTCGGTTGTACGACTAATAACTTTTCGGACGAAGTGATTCGGCTGGCAACGGGCTCAACCGATTTACTTGTTGCAGCCGTTCCTTATCTGCGGGATGCAGATTTACGGCAATCTGTTTCTGGCCAAAGTTTTGACGAGCGTATTGAAGCCGTCCGAACCGGGATTCGTAATCACTACGAACGAATCGTTGACTACTGCTGTCAGGATTACAAGGATGTACCCAGACTAGCCATGGGGCATCTGTATGTCAATGGAGCTACGATTTCGGAAAGCGAACGGGAAATTCACAGCGTTGGTGGACAGGCGGCTTTTTCGTCGGAGCATTTCCCTGCCGGATTTGACTATGTTGCGCTTGGCCACATTCATGTTCCGCAAACCATTGGTAATCACCAGACAATTCGCTACAGTGGCTCACCTATTCCGTTGAGTTTCGGGGAACGCGATAATAGACATCAGCTTCTTGAGCTAACTGTTGATAACGGTCAATTGGTGAATGTAGAATCCGTGCCGGTGCCGCGCTTCAGAACGTTGCGGCACGTTGGCGGTACGATGGACGAAGTGCGCGAAGCATTGGAGAATCTGTGTTCACCAGAAGATACATTGTCGATGCTGGTGGAAGTGCTGGTTGAGGAAGAAAACGAGAGCCTGAGTGTTCGCAAGCATTTTGAACAACTGCAACGTGATTATGCCCAGGCTACTTTTCAGATTGCCAAAACCAGGCTGGTATTCCGCAATAAGTTAAAAGGACTGGATTCCCTGTACATCGCGGATACAGTTCTTCAAGATCTTACGTACCTGGACGTTTTCGGACGCCGGCTGGATGCTTCGCTCGTTGAGGGAGACGACCGGGTGACATTGGTGGAGACTTATAAGAAACTTTACAAGCTGGTTACGGAGCAGGCGGCTCCACTTTTGCATGAAAATTCGACAAATACGCTTTCGTAACATCAATTCGTTTTACGGCGAACATCCGCCTATTGTTTTTACGAAAGGTCTTTTAAACTCAACCGGCCTTTTTGTGATTGCCGGCCCAACCGGCGCTGGGAAATCGACCCTACTTGATGTTATTACACTGGCGTTGTTCAACCGCGTACCACGGCTTTCGGGGGCCATATCGCTGACTAATATTACAGAAGAAGGCTTATTGGTTAACCAGCAGGCGGCCCGCGAAGCCAATGCAGCCGCTTACGCTGAGGTGGAATATGAAGTGAATGGCGATGTTTACCGGTCTCGCTGGTCTATTAAGAAGAACCGCAACGGAAACTGGTATAATTATGAAATGGAAGTAGCCCGGTTGAAAGACGATCAGCCACAGGGCGAACTATTTCCTATCAAAGACTTACGCGATTTCCCTAAGAAGAACGAAGAATTGATCGGGCTTACGTATGAGCAGTTTGTTCGCTCGATCGTACTCGCGCAGGGTGCCTTCGATCAGTTTTTAAAGTCGAAGTCAGCGGAGCGAAGCAAGATGCTCGAACGCATAACCGGAACGGAGATTTACCGCCAGTTGAGTCAACGAGCCTATGCTACCAACAAACAGTTTGACGAGTATCTGGTCACCAAACGGCGCGAGGTTGAACTGATTCAGGTACTGAGCGAAGAAGCCGTCCAGGACCTTAAAGCACAACAGAAAGATACCGACGCTCAACTCAAGGCGCTGGACCGGGAAATCACCCAGCTTACCAATGAGCAGACCCTTTGGCGACAGGTTTCGGAAGCCGATCACCAACTCAGCCTTCTGGACAAGCGTCAGACTGCCCTTGCACAAAAGCTTGATGAGTTTTCGACCAGTGCTCAGCAATTGCAGCGCCACAAGCAGGTAGCCGACCTGGCCGTTACGCTCGAAACAATCCGTAACCTCGCATTTCGTCGTGATACGGCCACAGCCTCTCGCCAACAACTCCAACAGGTAATTCAGACGCTCACGAATCAGCTTAACGACGTACTCGATCAAGCCAGAGCCTTAACAAATGCACCGGCCGTAACAGCGGATACGTTTGAGAAACAAATTGATGCTTTCCGGGAGCAGGTACTTGAACTAACCAACAGGATTGCAGCGGAACATGAACGTAGTCAGCGTCCGTTGCAAAGCATCCAGCAAACTTTTAAAACGGCTTCACATGAGTGGTTTCGGGTTCTTGATCTGACAAACCCGGAGGAAGCAACCCAGCAAGTAGCCGATCGGTACCAAACCCTTTCGGTCCAACTCGTTCAATTAGAACAGGAGTACTCGCACGTATCAACGGAAACCATTAATCAGGAAATCATTCACCTGTTTGAGCGGGAAAATCAGCTTTCGTCACTGATTACGGTGCTGGAGGAACAACAAACCCGGTTGTCGGAGGGAATGACGCTAAAAGCCAAGGCAGAACAGATTGATCAGCTCATCCAGCACAAAGCCGACTCACTGGCTAAACTTGAGCAGGAAGTCAAACAACTGGAAGCGCGGAAAAATGAACTGGAAGCCATCAGAACCCGCCTGCAAACCGAAGCGAATCTGGATGAGTTACGGAAAGGTTTGACCAGCGGGTCTCCCTGTCCGCTGTGTGGTTCGCTGAAACACCCATACGCACAGCACTACGTGCAGCAGACGGGCGAAAATGAGTTGTTGCTACGTATTGCTACGGCCGACTGGCAGGAAAAACAAAAAGAATACGAAGCACTTCGCCTGGAATTGATCGAAGACCAAGCGAATGAACGGGCGTTTAATGAGCGTCGGAATGAACTACGACAGCTTTGGGTCGCTAAAAAGAAAGAGGTGACGGATCAACTGACGATGCTGGCGATCGATTCGACGGTAGGTCCGGAGTCACTGAGAGACACCAAAAAGCTGCTCATGTTGCAGCGGCAGGAGTTAGACAACCTGCGCTCGTTGTGGGCGCAGGATACTACGTTACGACGACTCCTCGACGACTTTGATGCGCTGGCTGAGAGCCGACAACGGATGGAAGAATTTACCCGGCAAAAAGCAGCAATCTATCCAGATGACAATATCCGGGAAGTTTGCGACCAACTGACCGAACGCTTTTATCACCTACAGACTCAATTAGCCACCCAAACAGGTCTCCTGCAAAAAGTAACGGATGAATGCAAGACCGTTGATCAGGACTGGACTAGTCTGACAGAATTGCTGCAACCTCAACTGGAAGAGCGTGGCCTGTCGGACGTAGCAGCCGCCCGTGCCTGTTTGTTGGAGGCTGCCCAGGTCAGACAACTTCAGGAACAGCAGAATGAACTGGAACGGCAAGCCGACGAGATCAAGCGCCGACGCCAGGACGAAGAAGCCAAACGAGCCGAAGCATGGGCAGCTCGCCAGACCTCCTTCTCGGCCGACGAGACGACTCAGCAGCTCCTGCTGAAAAAAACGATTGAGCGCAAAGCCCGGGAAGGCGTCGGGTATATCAGAAAACAGCTCGAACATGACCGCGATCAGCGAAAACGCCAGAAAAAACTCACCGACGAGCTAACTAAGCTCGAAACGGAAGCCCAGCCGTGGCGGCAACTCAACCAATTGATCGGCAGCGCTAAAGGTGATGAATACAGTAAGTTTGCGCAGGGCCTGACATTGGCTCAACTAATCGGTCTATCGAACCGACGGCTACGCGAGCTATCGGATCGCTACCTGCTGCTGAAGCCACGCGATGGCCAGGATGAGCTATACGTCATTGATCAGTACCAGGGTAGTACGGAGCGGTCGGTGTCAAGTTTATCGGGAGGAGAAACGTTTACCCTCAGTCTGGCGCTGGCCCTGGGTTTGTCTGACCTGGCTTCGCAGAACGTACAGATTGAGAGTCTCTTTATTGACGAAGGTTTTGGTACGCTTGACCCCGAAAGCCTGGATACAGCCATCGTTATGCTGGAAAAGCTACAGCACGACAGCAAAAAAACCATTGGCATTATTTCACACCGACACGAAATCAAGGAGCGCATCAGCGTTCAGATTCAAGTAGAAAAAGGAGCGGACGGAACCAGTAAAATCAAGGTAGTAGAATCCTACTAAATCAAAAAAGGCTACCGCTTCGGTAGCCTTTTTTGATTTACTTATGCGTTCTGTCGACTTTCCAAGAACGCCTGTACAACTTCTTCGGAGGCACCGGTCATTGAGAACCCGCCATCATGAAACAGATTCTGCATGGTTACCATCCGCGTCAGATCAGAGAACAACGTAACAACGTAGTCGGCGCACTGCTCGGCGGATGCGTTGCCAAGCGGGGCTGTGGCTTCGGCAAAGTCAAAGAATTTATCAAAACCACCAATGCCTGATCCGGCCGTCGTTACGGTTGGCGACTGAGACACCGTATTAACGCGAACTTTTCGGTATCTACCATATTGGTAGCCGAAACTACGGGTAATTGACTCCAGCAGCGCCTTGGCATCGCCCATATCGGAATAGAACCCGAATGTGCGCTGGGCCGCCATGTACGACAGCGCAACTACCGATCCCCATTCGTTAATGGCGTCGAGTTTATAAGCGGTTTGCAGCATTTTGTGCAGCGACATGGCCGAAACGTCGAGGCTCTGTTTAAACCACTCGTAGTTCAGATCGGTGTATTGTCTGCCTTTCCGGATGTTTGGACTCATGCCGATGCTGTGCAGGACAAAGTCTACTTTGCCGCCCAGAATATCGGTTGACTTATTATAAAGATTTTCGAGGTCTTCTGTTGACGTCGCATCTGCCGGAATGATTTCGGCTTCGCACTGCTCCGCCAGTTGTTTGATAGCACCCATCCGCATCGCGATCGGCGCGTTGGTGAGGGTAAAGGTGGCGCCTTCTTCCTTTGCCTTGAGAGCAACTTTCCAGGCAATTGATTTTTCATCGAGGGCCCCTGAGATGATGCCGCGTTTTCCTTTCAGTAATCCGTAAGCCATTTAAACAGTTTTCAGTTTACAGTTTTCGGTTTGTAGTGCAGAACCGCAAACCGTTTTGTCGTTTTACTACATCGATTGTGAATCAGGATCGATTGAACCGGGTCAAAGTTAGACTATTTTTTCGGGTTAAGAGCCAATGTAGTGGTTACGGTCGATACAGGCTTTACATCCAGCACTTCTTCCATAAATTTTTCAGTGGCGTTGTAAACACCGTCTAAATCATGTGACGTGAACCGCGATGAGATGACGTGTTCGCCGGATTCGGGAAACGCAACCTGTTGCTTTTTATCGGCTGGAGTTCCGAGCTGTTCATACATGGAGAGCATGGCCTGAACTGAAACAACCTTATCCTGATGATCTTCGTCTTTGTAGTAGTATCCTACGAATACCGGCTGTTTCACTTTCTGAAATACGTCTCCGGTCATGTATTCGTCGATCAGGGTCTGGAGTGTAAGCAGGCCGTTCGTGTGGTATTTGGTGAACCAGTATTGATTGCGACCCGGGTTCTGATACGTGTTGACCACATACTTACCGCCGAAAACCTGATCTAAAATCTGCGTACCCCACGGTTTAGTAACCAGCTTCAACGCCGGATTGGCTACGGCAATACAAGGGGAATAAAGCACCAGCCCTGCAATATCGGGGTGATGAGCAGCCAGATATAATGACAGCATCCCCCCCGCCGACGTACCAATCAGGATAACTTTATTGCCCAGCGCCCGCCCAATGGCCAGCGCCCGCTCGGCAGATGCTACGTAATTACCAGGCGTCAGATCTTTGAGCGCATCCGGCGAATCGACACCGTGGCCGTGCATACGGGCCAGATATAGGTTACACCCAAACTTTTGGGCCAGTTGTTTGTGAACAGGATCGCCCTCGGCCCAACTGGCCGTAAAGCCATGAATGTATACGATGCTATACGATGTTTTCTCTTTTCGGTTGCTGTCGGCCCATACGATCCGGGCCTCGTTATCGGGTTTAAGAGGAGCGTCTTTCTCATTGAGGGCAATAGCCTGTTCAAGTTTAACCAGGTCAGGGTCTAAGGAAACAGGCTCGTCTTTAATCGAGTCGAAATGGTTGCTCGGCCCAACCGAATACCCAACGATGATGACGGCCAGTACCAGGCCAGTGATGATAAGGAAACGTTTCATAGCTCTCGAATATCCATGCGGATACGCCAGTCTTTAGGTAGGTAGTTATTAACGCGGTTACCGACCCCCTTCATCCAGCCTATGTTTAAGCCTTCGTAGCGAGCCAGCAACCATCCCTTGGCAGGTTCACTCAAACTAAGGTTCTCTTTCTTAAAGTACCGTAATGCGTCCTCCCTAGGTAACGATACAGCGGGCAGCTTTTCGGCAATGGCCGTACTGAGTGCCAGGGCGTGAGCCGGGATAAAGTCACTACCCTTGAATACACCCATATCCAGCCCAAACCCTTTGTTACGCAAGGCGTTATCCAAAAATAAAAAATCTTTTTCCAATGCCTTCGGCAGGGCAATTACATCCTGATTAGGTTTTTCCCAAAATGAGTATTCGGTAGGTGTTTTCAGCCATTGTGCTGCCTGCGCCGTCTCGCGGGGACGTAGTTGTCTGATCGTCCGAAATGTCCGGGCATTCAGCTTAACCGCCGGCGTAAAGCCCGTTTTCTGAAATACGCTGATAAAAAAGCCTTCGCCTTTGACCCGATGCGGGTAGCACTGATAACCAAACGCACCATCAGTAGTCTGCCGTTCTTCGATTTTCCATTCGGCCGGGAGGTTGAGACGCCGACCTCTGAACCCATTCTGAGCCAGATACCGTAGATTATCGTCGTTTTCGGCGTCGTTGTACGTACAGGTGCTGTAGATGAGTATACCCCCCTGGTCAATCAGGGGCGCGGCTGCCAACAAAATGCGCTTTTGCCGGGCTGAGCAAAGCTGTACGTTTGCTTCCGACCACTCCTGCACGGCTTGATGGTCTTTCCGGAACAAGCCTTCTCCCGAACAGGGGGCATCTACAACCACTACGTCGAAGAAACCGTTGAGGTTGCCAAACTCTTCGGGATCATGATTGCTGACTACTACGTTTGGGTAACCCCATTTATCAATGTTTTCGCGCAACACGGGCACCCGACTACGAATCACTTCATTACAGATGAGCAGACTCTCCGGATGCAGCGCCGACGCCAGCAACGTACTTTTTCCGCCTGGGGCAGCGCAGAGGTCGAGTACCCGTAGTGGCCGCTCCAGTTTGACGGTCTGCCGCAGGGCTTCGTCCAGTAGCATCGACGACGCTTCCTGTACGTAGTAAGCCCCGGCCTGAAACAGCGGATCAAGTGTAAAGCTGGGGCGCTCGGGTAAATAAAACCCTTCGGCACACCAGGGCACCCGTTCAAGGCTTTCCGTATCCAGAACGCGTTTGCGGGGGTTTATGCGTATGCTGACGGGTGGCTCCTGAACCAGCGCAGCCTCGAACGATGGTAACTCCTCTCCTAACAGCGTCTGCATCTGCGCTCTGAACGCCAGAGGTAGTTCTGTCGGCAACAAGTTCGACGGTGACGGGGTTTGATTATTCATCCAGTAAAATTACGGAACTGGCTATCCCTTTTCGCTAAACTTGCATTATGTCTGAGTTATTCAACCGTTTTAAGCAAATCAAAACGTTCATTTTCGATGTAGATGGTGTACTCACCGACGGCGGCATTAACGCCCTGGATTCAGGCGAATGCTTCCGCACGTTTTACATCCACGACGCCTATGCAATCCAACACGCTATTCGTGCCGGTTTTCGGGTAG
This sequence comes from Fibrisoma limi BUZ 3, assembly GCF_000296815.2. Classification (GTDB taxonomy): domain Bacteria; phylum Bacteroidota; class Bacteroidia; order Cytophagales; family Spirosomataceae; genus Fibrisoma; species Fibrisoma limi. Next base: position 1,954,469 of record NZ_CAIT01000009.1, on the reverse strand, counting down.
CGATCATTTCGGCGGCCAATACGGAAGGTGTCCGGAAGTGGCTAACCATCCTGGCCGTCAAAGACCTGTTTATGGGCGGACCGAACGACCAGAAAATCAATGCCTACCTTGGCTACCTGACCCGCGACAGCCTGAAGGAAGAGGAAGTTCTATATATGGGTGACGACATACCTGATTACGAGATTCTTCGTCGGCCAGCGCTGGTGAGTACGTGCCCGGCCGATGCTGCGGATGAGGTTCAGGCTATCTGCGACTACGTATCGCCTAAAACTGGTGGCCGGGGGGCGGTACGGGACGTGGTTGAACACGTTATGAAAGCGCAGGGTCTGTGGTTCAATAAATAAGGATTGGTGAACAACTTATGATGAAACGACTTTTGCTTGTATTGTCACTGGCAGGAACTACAATGGCAGCAGACGCACAAACCAACCAAACTATAGCGCTTGTCATACACGGGGGAGCGGGTACCATTTCGCGCAAAAACATGACGCCCGCGAAAGAAAAAGCATATCGCGAAACGCTCAATCGTTCGCTGCAGGCAGGCTACGCCGTTTTGAGAAAAGGAGGAACAAGTCTGGATGCGGTCGAAGCTGCGATCCACGTGCTGGAAGACTCACCTTTGTTCAATGCCGGCAAAGGCGCTGTATTCACGCACGACGGCAAGCACGAACTTGACGCCAGCATTATGGACGGCAAGACGCTGAAAGCCGGAGCCATTGCGGGTGTCACCAACATCAAAAATCCGATCAGCACGGCCCGGCGCGTGATGGATAAATCAGAGCACGTAATGCTTATGGGCCAGGGGGCCGAACTGTTTGCCAAACAGCAGAACATGGAACTGGTCGAGCCAACGTATTTTTACACAGAGGCCCGTTGGCGGGCATTGCAGGAAGCAATCAAAGAAGAAAAGACCGTATTGGATCATACCGGCGATACGACCGGAGCACTGTTCGACGATCAGATCTTCGTTGAAGGTAAAAAGTTCGGAACCGTTGGCTGCGTTGCACTGGATCAGTACGGCAACCTGGCGGCTGGTACGTCGACGGGCGGAATGACCAACAAACGGTACGGACGGGTTGGCGACGCCCCTATTATTGGAGCTGGTACGTATGCAAACAACGCCACCTGCGCTGTATCGGCCACGGGTCATGGCGAGTTCTTTATTCGCTCCGTGGTTAGTTATGACATTTCTGCTCTAATGGAATATAAGGGCCTGAGCCTTCAGCAGGCCGCCGATGAAGTCGTGATGAAGAAACTGGTCGAACACGGTGGCGAAGGTGGCGTCATCGCTCTCGACCGCAACGGTAATATCGCTATGCCGTTCAACTCAGAAGGCATGTACCGAGGTTATATCAAAGCCAACGGCAGCAGTCAGGTATTAATTTATAAGGAGTAAAGAGAGAATAGGAGGAAGGAGATATACTACGTTTCTCCTTTTCCTCCCCTCCTTTACTCCCTTCACCAATTCTTCGCAAGGTCGTCGAATCGCTCCAGCAGGTATTTTGCTTTGGGACCGGGTTTTCCTTCGCCAATGGTCAGGTCTCCAATCTGAACGATAGGCAGCACTTTCTTGGTCGAGCTGGTGGTAAACGCTTCGTCGGCATCATACAATTCGGAGAGCAGAACCGGCCGCTCCTGGACTTGAAAGTCGTCCTGGGCCAGTTGCATAACAGTCCGGCGCGTGATGCCGTGGAGAATATGCCGGTTGGGCGTTATGAGCCGTTCGCCTTTGATGATGAAAAAATTACTACGGCTTAACTCGCTGATTTCTCCGCCTTTCTGATACAGAAGATCCTGTGCACCAGCGGCCTTGATGGCATCGGCCATCAGAATCACCCGTTTATAATTGGTGCTTTTCACCTCGGCCATTTCCCGAACGTATTCATCCAGAATGACTTTGATTCCTTCCTCATACTGGCGGTGGGTGACTGGGTGAATATCTTCGGTAATGATGAGCAAATTCGGTCGAACAACACTTATGCTGTCAGGCGCATAGCCACCGGTTAAGACAAAACGTACGGCTACATCGGGCAGGCCACTTTGGTCGATCAGCTCCATCACTACGGCATACGTCTCTTCTTTCCCAAGGGGCAACGGCAGATGCATGCGCATGGCCGAGTTCTGGAAACGCTGCCAGTACCAGTCCCATTGAAACGGACGGCCGTTGTAGGTCAGGAAATAATCGAATAAGCCGTAGCCCCGGAGCAACCCGAGATCCGTAACTCCAACACCAATCTGGTCAGCAGGCGTAATGGTGCCGTTGAAATAGCCGTAGTGCATAAAATGCGTTTTCTTTACTGGAAACAAAAGTACAGTAAATGCGCATAACACCCCGGATACGCTCTCGAAATTCGCTGACGCCCCGCCTGCGGCTACTGTGCATGATCTTTATATCTGACCGGGCATCAATCGCGCTGACGATATTGACGTATTGGGACAGGCTAGTTGGTGTTGAATGAGACGCCGAAGTGGCCTGATTTTGGGTTACGAAAGTCATTTGGGTAGCTACCTAAAGCGCGCCGAATGCCGATGGTTTAACCCAACGAAAACAAACACCTTTATTACCAATGGAACGTTACAGTTGTCGTTTGAAAAACGCTAAAGCCTCCAGATAGACGTTGATGTCGTTTGGGTAATCGTGCTTGCCGTTGATTACTTTCAGAAGCGTTACTTCGGGCTTGCCTTTTTCACGAAACGTGTATTTCTCAATAACTTTCCCGTCGTTGGGGTCTGTGTCTGGTAAGAGTTGTTTGGCTGGTTCACCAGAGTAACCCGCCAAAGCCGACCAATACTGAAACGTCCGGTCTGTTGACCGAACGAATCCCAGATTCATCTGTGAATCCAGCTTCACCTCTCCACCCTGGTAGGGGTTGATGTCGTCGGCGGTACCGTTGATGATCAGGACGGGCAGGGCAGCGCGTCGTTCGGGGCAATCGAAGTTGTTCGTATCAGGCAAGTTGGCAATAATAGCTGTAATCGCCCGAAATCGTTCGGGCATGGTTAGCGCCAGTTTATAGGCCATATGTCCCCCACCGGACGTACCAACCACAAAAACCTTCTGCTCATTAATTCGGTAGTTTTTCCTGAAGTAATCGATCATAGCCCCAAAAAAGGCATTCTCGTCAATATTGACCGCATTAGCCTCAGCAGGCGAAGCTTTCCGGCACTCGTTCCAGTATTTTTTATAACCGTCCGGATAAACCAATAACAGGTTTTCTGCGGGGGCTATAGCTTCCAGCTTTTTTGCTCCGTCCCGAACCTGAAGGCCTGTTCCACCCGACCCATGCAGGGCAAAAATCACGCTTGCGTTTTTGGCCGCCGGTTTCAGAAAATGGAAGGATCGGTAATGCCCATCAATCAGCAGTGAATCATGAACTATCTGACTTTTGGCTGGCCTAATGATACAAATGAGCAACAGGAGCAAGGCGTATTTAGCCATAATTTGTTGACATGTCAAATGCGCCGGGTCGCCTGCGTCGGTTTAATATCAATACGCCAGTAAACTCTCCGCTGGAATATGTAATTGCTGATAGAGCCGCTTAATCATGTCAAGTGTAAGTGGCTGGCGCCGACTGAGTATTGCTTCGGCCGTTTGTTCCCCACCAAGATAGACTCCTATTTCTTTCTCTGACATGCCGGTTTGATCCATCCGAAAACGAATTGCATCGATTGGATCGGGGGGAGCAATTGGATAGTGTTCGCTCTCGTAATTTTCGACTAAAATGGACAGCACATCCAGTTCATCGGCTTCTTCGCTGTCATCCGGACAGTCAATCAACGCGTCAATCCGACCAAGAGCTTCCTGGTAATCGGCTTCGGTTTTGATAGGCTTAATGTTCATGACTCAGATGTTGGCGATGTCTTTTATAGTATCGTACTCTTTGTGAGTACCGATAAAACGAATATAAACTCGTTTGTATTTGTAGCGAAATGTTACAACGAGTCGGTACTTGTTATGGCAGATGTTAAAAACAATCCGATTATTCCTCACCGTGTCGGCCGTCGGGTAATCACGGATAACTTCGTTCGAATTTTGATACGTTGCTTTCTTAACCTCACTATGCCACGCCCGAAGGGCCCCTTCAGCGTCCGGGTATTTCTCCCAGAACGCCTTTAGGGTACTTACGGATATAATATGCATCGCCACAACCTATACCAGCTTCTTATACTTAATCCGGGTCGGCGTAGCGTCGGTGCCAAGCCGCTTCCGGCGGTTTTCTTCGTATTCGGAAAAGTTACCCTCAAACCAATACACCTGCGAATCACCTTCGAACGCCAGAATGTGCGTCGCGATCCGGTCGAGGAACCAACGGTCGTGGCTGATAACGACGGCACAGCCCGCGAAGTTTTCCAGACCTTCTTCCAATGCCCGGAGCGTGTTTACATCCAGGTCGTTGGTCGGCTCATCGAGCAGCAGCAAATTAGCGCCTTCTTTCAGCATCATTGCCAGGTGAACGCGGTTACGCTCCCCACCCGACAAGTTACCGATCTTCTTCTCCTGGTCTGAGCCGGTAAAGTTGAAGCGGCTGCAATAGGCACGCGCGTTACTTTGTTTACCGCCGAGTATAACCCATTCGCTACCTCCTGAGATGGTTTCAAACACGGTTTTGTTTGGGTCGAGGCCGTCGTGCTCCTGGTCGACGTAGGCCCATTTAACGGTTTCTCCCACATCGAACGTACCAGCATTGGGCTTTTCGCGGCCGGTGATCAGCTTGAACAGCGTCGTTTTACCAGCACCGTTCGGACCGATAATTCCGACAATGCCGCCTTGGGGTAATCGGAATTCCAGGTGTTCGAACAGAAGTCTATCGCCAAACGCTTTGGCCACGTTCTCGGCTTCGATGACTTTAGCACCCAGCCGCGGGCCGGGCGGGATGAAGATTTCGAGTTTATCTTCCCGCTGTTTAGCGTCTTCGCTCAGTAGTTTTTCATAAGCGCCCAAACGAGCTTTCGACTTAGCCTGGCGGGCCTTAGGTGCCATCCGTACCCATTCCAATTCACGCTGTAACGTACGCTGCCGCTTCGATTCGGACTTTTCTTCTTTGGCCAGACGAGCCTCTTTCTGCTCCAGCCATGATGAATAATTTCCTTTCCAGGGGATGCCCTCGCCCCGATCCAGTTCGAGAATCCAGCCCGCTACGTTGTCCAGAAAGTACCGGTCGTGCGTTACAGCGATAACCGTTCCTTTATATTGGCGCAGGTGTTCTTCCAGCCATAAGACCGATTCAGCATCTAAGTGGTTGGTGGGCTCGTCGAGCAGCAATACGTCCGGCTCCTGCAACAAGAGTCGGCACAAAGCGACGCGTCGTTTTTCACCCCCGGATAGGTTTCCGATGACCGCTTCGGACGGGGGCGTTCGCAGGGCATCCATAGCCCGCTCCAGTTTGGTATCAAGCTCCCAGGCATTGTGGCTATCGAGTTTCTCCTGTACCTCGGCCTGCCGGGCAATCAGTTTATCGAAATCAGCATCGGGGTCGTTGAAGCCTTCATTGATTTCGTCGAACTCTTTCAGCAGGTTCACGACTTCCTGAACACCCTCTTCTACTACCTCCCGAACGGTTTTGGTAGGGTCCAGTTGCGGCTCCTGTTCGAGCATACCAACGGAGTATCCGGGCGAGAATACAACCTCTCCATTATAGCTCTTATCAACCCCGGCAATAATTCGTAAAAGAGTAGACTTACCGGAGCCATTAAGCCCCAAAACGCCGATTTTGGCACCGTAAAAAAAGGAAAGGTATATGTTCTTTAGGATTTGTCGGTTTGGCGGAATAATTTTACTCACGCCCGCCATAGAGAATATAATGGTTTCTTGACTCATTATTTTCAATATTTTTGTGGTTGGCAAATATCCTAAAATTAACCCAGAGCGCAGCCCTAACCCAGGAAAATAATGGAAAACGCTTCACTGGTAGATGAATACGGTTACGTCAAAGACGGAAAGGTATTTTTGAAAGGCTACCTTGAATATGAAGACCGCCAGATCGGCGAAGTCAAACGAACAGAGCAGGAAGCGCTCGACTACTTTAAGAATCGCTTCATCATTGCCGAAAACAAGGTAAGCCAGCTAGAGCACGACATCGAGGAGGCTCAGAACAAGGGCTCCTACCTGACTAAATTGGTTCAGCTTCGCAAGAAGCTGCTTGGTTTTGACGCGCTTGGTGATTTCCCGCCCCTGCTCAAGCGATTGGATGATCAGGAAGCCATTCTGACGGAACTGATCAAAACAAACCAGCTTAAAAACCTCGAAATCAAACGGGCACTCATTGCTGAAGCAGAAGCCATTGCCGACAGTACTGACTGGCGTACTACGGCCGATGCATTACAGGAAATAAAGACAAAATGGATCAAAACTGGCCCTGTCGATAAGTCCGTTGAAGCCGAGGTTGAAGGTCGCTTTCAGGAGTTGCTGGACGGTTTCTTCCAGCGTCGGCGCGAATTCTTCAACGAGCAGAACAAGGTTATTCAGGAGCGTCTGGACAAGTATGATGAGCTGATTCGTCTGGCGTTTAGGGCTGGCCGTAACCCGGATCTGGACGCGGCTTACCAAGAAATCCGTCGGTTGAACAATGCCTGGAAAATGGTGGGGGAAGTACCCATCAAAAAAAGCGGGAAGTTGTACAAGCAGTTCAAGAAAGCAACAACGAACTTTTATACCAAGTACAACGAAGCTAAAGGTATCGTCATTCAGAAGAAGATTGACCCACGCATTGAGGCTCAGATGAAAATGGCCGATGAAGCCGAACGGCTGGCCAAGCAATCGGATATTTTCGCGGCTGCGGAGCGGGCTAAAGTGCTGCTCAATAGCTGGAAGGAGGTTAAAGTGCCGTTCAAAATGCAGGATAAGCAACTGAACGAGCGTTTCCGGGCCGCCTGCGACAAGATATTTGAGCTAAGCTACTTAGGTCGTGTGCTGAGTCGCAAGTATCCGGCGTTTGAACTAAAAAGCCAGTCCGAGCAGATTCGAACGAAGATTCGGGAAATGGAATATCTGGTTCGTCGGGAGAAAAGTGATCTGCAACTGGCGCTACAGGATGCGGATTCACTCGATCCGAACAACGATGCCGACAAGCAAATTCTGAACAAAATCAATACTCAGAAACGCAAGATTGCTATGAAGGAAACAATTCTACGTGAGTTTCAGAAGCAGTTGGAAACGGTAGGGTATTAATTGATATGTTACAAACAAAAGTGGGCCATGAAGCAATTCATGGCCCACTTTTGTTTGTAAACTGATTCGATTCAGACAGTGTTAGTACGGTATGGAAACGATACAAACCGCATTTGACACGTTTGCTGATACGTTGCGTGATGCAGCCGCCCGGCGTCAATTCGTCCGTCTTGAGTATATGACGGACTTGCACGAATTTATCAAGGCCGATGTGCTGTTAAAAAGCGCAACCGCTACTAATGGAGTGGACGTACTGGAACTGGCGAATGGCGAACAGGTTCCGTTCAACCGGGTCGTTAGCATCAGCGGTCAGCTTTCGCCCCGGTATCCCGGCTACGGCAACTACTCCTGTGATTGCTAATTGATCACATCAAAGCCACAGTACGGTACCAGCACCTTAGGAATTCGGATGCCCTCCGGGGTCTGGTTGTTTTCCAGAATAGCCGCCAGAATCCGGGGTAATGCTAAGGCCGAACCGTTCAGCGTGTGTAGTAGTTGCGTTTTGCTCGGTCCGTCGCTACGGTCTGCTTTGGAACGTAGCTTCAGCCGATTGGCCTGATACGTTTCAAAGTTTGACACGGAGCTAACCTCCAACCAACGCTGCTGAGCTGCCGACCATACTTCCATATCATACGTCAGGGCAGACGTAAAGCCCATATCGCCCCCGCAGAGCCGCAGCACCCGGTACGGCAATTCGAGTTTCTGCAACAATGACTGTATGTACTGGCTCATTTCTTCCAGGGCCTGATACGACTCTTCGGGCTTCCGGATTTGCACGATCTCCACTTTGTCGAACTGATGCAGCCGGTTAAGCCCCCGCACGTGCGCTCCCCAGGAGCCAGCTTCGCGCCGGAAGCAGGGCGTATACCCCACATTCTTGACCGGCAGGTCGTTATCGGTCAGGATAACATCGCGGTACAGGTTCGTGATAGGCACTTCGGCCGTTGGAATCAGATACAGCTTGTCTTCCTTGACGTAATACATCTGCCCTTCTTTGTCAGGCAGTTGTCCCGTACCGAAGCCAGAATCTTCGTTGATAACAATTGGCGGCTGAATTTCAAGATAACCGGCTGCCAGTGCCTGATCAAGGAAGAAGTTGATTAAGGCCCGCTGTATACGGGCTCCTTTGCCTTTGTACACGGGAAATCCCGCGCCGGAGATTTTAACGCCCAGCTCGAAGTCGATGAATGGTCCGCCGTCACGGTCGTACTTTTTGATCAGTTCCCAGTGGGGCAAAGCCCCGGCCGGCAACGCTGGTTTTTCGCCGTGTTCCAGCACTACTTCATTGTCTTCGGCAGTACGGCCCTCGGGCACGCTGCTATGAGGCAGGTTAGGAAGTGTAACCAGTACGTTTTGCAACTGCTGCTCAATGAACGTCAGGTCTTCGTCGAGCCCTTTGGAAATAACCTTCAGTTCGGCGGTTTCCGTTTTAGCAGCCTCAGCAGCCGCTTTATCGCCAGATTTCAGCAAAGCACCGATTTCTTTGGCCTTGGCATTTGACCGGGCCAGCACATCGTCCAGTTCTTTTTGCGTATCCCGCCGTTGCTGATCGAGTTGCAGTACCCGGTCAACGATGGCTTCGGCATCAGCTACGTACTTTTTACGTAGACCTGCCAATGTGGCTTCTTTATTCTCGCGGATGAAGGCAATTTGTAGCATAAATAAGACACGGGGTTTCAACCCGTAGATGAGTGGATATTATTGCCGGGACCTACTCGTTTAGGTTAAAGAGCCCGTCATTGAGTGCATTCAGCGCATCAGCTTTATAGCGGCTGTGCATCAGCAGTGAAATGTTGTGCTCCGTCCCTCCGTAGGAAATCATGCGAATTGGAATTCCTTCCAGTGCTTTCAGAACCTGCGACGCAATGCCTGGATTATCGGCGCTGAAGTTGCCAACAATACAAACAATGGTCTGCTCGTAGTCCGGCTCTTCCAGATCGCAGAAGGTACGTAATTCGTCCATCAGCGGCTGTACGTTCGCCGTATTGTCGATAGTCACCGAAACGGAAACTTCGGACGTAGCGATAAGATCAACCGGTGTTTTGTACTTCTCAAAAATTTCAAAGATCCGACGCAGAAAACCGTACGCGTTCAGCATCCGGGTCGAATGAATGTATAGCGCTGTGATACCATCTTTTGCCGCCACCGCTTTAAAAACCTGATTGGAAGTACGGTCGGCAATGAGCGTACCCGGCGCTTCGGGGTCCATAGTATTCTTCAGCCGCACCGGCACACCCTTCATTTTGGCCGGGGTGATGGTCGATGGATGCAGAATCTTAGCCCCAAAGTATGCTAACTCAGCCGCTTCGTCGAAGGTCAGTTCGCGAATCGGGAAAGTCTTTTTCACAATCCGGGGATCGTTGTTGTGCATCCCATCAATGTCCGTCCAGATCTGAATTTCCTCGGCCCGGATTGCTCCTCCAATCAGCGACGCTGTGTAATCTGAGCCACCGCGTTTGAGGTTGTCTACTTCACCGCGTGGATTCCGGCAGATGAAGCCTTGCGTAACGAGAATTTGTTTATCCTCATGCTGGGATAAAATTTCCGCCAGTCGTTGTTCGGTGTAATCCAGCTCCGGCTCGTTATCGGCATCAATCCGCATAAATTCAAGGGCAGGCAGCAACGTTGAACTGATACCCTCTTCGTTCAGATAGGCCTGAAACATCTGCGTACTCAGCAGTTCGCCTTCAGCCACCAGTTCCTTTTCCTGCTTCAACGTAAAAGGCTTGATGCGCGTTAGCGACCGAATGAATGAAAATTCGTTATCAATAATCTGCTTGCCGGCCTGTAGTCCCGTACTGGTCTTATACAAATCCTGAATGAACCCATCGTAATGGGCTTTTAAGGTATCAATCTGTTGATTCGCATCGGCATCGTTGTTTGCCTTCAACGATTCTCCAATAGCGAGCAGGGCATTTGTTGTACCAGACAGTGCCGACAGCACCACCACTTTACGAATATCGTCGCTGGTGATGAGTTGACGAATTGAATGCATCCGCTCCGGCTTACCTACCGAAGTGCCTCCAAATTTCCAGACGTGCATGATTTAATGAGCGAAAGAGTGAATGAGCGAACGGGTGGATGAGCGAGCATACGTGTTCATGTTTTTGTCATCCACCGTTTACTCCTTATTTAAATTGAAATGAATAAACCTGTTTTTGAAGCCCAAGCATTTTAATAGCGGTCATGGCAGCCTCATCGCCTTTATTACCATGTTTGCCCCCCGCCCGGTCGAGGGCCTGCTGCTGATCATTTGGCGTCAGCACCCCGAAAATGACGGGTTTCCCGGTTTTGATACTGACGTTCGTCAGCCCCTGAGCAACAGCATGGTTGATGTAATCGTTGTGCTTCGTCTCGCCCTGAATAACACAGCCGAGGCAAATTACGGCGTCAATATCATCGCGCTGGGCAAACCATTGAGCACCGAGCGTTAATTCATAGCTTCCAGGTACATTCCCCCGGATAATATTATCAGGTTTGGCACCGTAGTGAAGCAGCGTCTGGTAAGCCCCATTGAAGAGAGCTTCCGTTACATCGCTGTTCCATTCGGCAACGACAATGGCGAACCGGTGAATGCTGACGTCAGGCAGGTTGTCGGTGGAAAAAACGCTTAGATTTTTTAGTTCAGATGCCATGAGCAGATTGATAAAAGTCAGATTGCCACAATAAACATTGATCAGTTGCGAACACAATGTACTCGTGAAATCCGCGACAGTTATTTTTTATGTATGAAAAAAGGGACAAACCCTTCGACCGGCTTTGTCCCTTTGCTGTATTGATTTTGTTCAGATACGCTTATGACTCGCCGACCGTCGCTTCGAGCAACGATTTATACTTCTTAGCACTTACGGCCTCGGCAGACTGAGCGTACTTATCGATAATCTCGTTATAAGCGTCAATGGCTTTATCATTCTGCTTGGCCTGCTCATAGGCAGTAGCCAGCTTCAGCAGATAGCTCGGCGTAAAATATTTGTTTGGCTTATAGTCAGCCGCTTTCTGGTAAGCATCAGCCGCTTCGGCGTAGCTTTTCTTTTCCATGTAGGCATCGCCAACCAACGCATAAGCACGGGCCTGCACCAACAGATCAGACGATTTGAAATCTTCCAGATGCTCGATAGCTTCGTCGTATTTGCCCTGCTTCAGCAGTGCCGTACCAGCATAGAACTCAGCCAGATTACCGGCATCCGTTGCGCCATAGTTATCAGCCACGGCGAGTAATCCCGGTGCGCGCCCGTCGCCAGTAAGAGCCTTCTTCAACGAGTCAGCTTCCAGTTGGTAAACCGATGGAAACAGTTCACTCTGAGCGGTCTCATCCTGACTGCCCACGTAGAACCGGTATCCAATGAAGCCAGCCAGCAGCAGGACAATACCGCCGACCACCGCTAAAACTATATTCCGGTTCTGTTGGAAAAAGTCACCCATCTCTTCCAGTTTCCCCTCTAATGCGTCCGGGTCCTCTAAAAAGTCCAGTCCGGTGTTCTTCTTGCTCATGCTTTTGCAATTTGGATTGCAAAATTAGGAATATTTGAGATTGCGGAAAAGTGTAGCACTCAAAAGTTTACTGAAACTATTCTTAGCGAACGGCCGTATCGCGCACAGCCATCACTTCTGAGGCTCTTACTTCCCGGATTTGATGTGGCAATAAGGTTTCAACTGCCACCGTCTCGCCGGTCAACGTTACGAACTCTACCTCGTAGCCTTTTCCTTCCGCATACACGGTTAGGATAGTGCCAATATCACCTGCTTTCAATCGACTGTTTGCAATGTCTTCGTTTAGCACGACCAGATCAAACTCATTCATATATGTAACAACTGGTTATTATACCAAACGTCTTGCTGATGGTCTTGTTTTATTAAAAACGCTTACCTTTGCGCCCGCTAATCTTATAAAGGGGTGCCCTAACAGAACGGGCTGAGATTATACCCATCGAACCTGCTCCGGGTAATGCCGGCGAAGGGAACTGGATTTCTTATAACAAAAATCATGTCAAACCGAAGGTAGGATTGGCCCCTTGCCTATCGTAACCATTTTTCGCTATGAAGAAAGGTACGACCTATCTTTTTCTGCTGATTGCCCTGCTTTGGCAATCAACCCTGCCCGCGTGGGCACAATTAACCCTTTCGGGCACCGTCAATGATGCCGACGGCGGTACGTTACCAGGAGCAGCCGTTACGCTCGAAGGTACGTACAAAGGTACGTTTACAGATGCCAGCGGTACGTTCCGTCTCGACAACCTCAAGCCGGGGCCGCTCACACTACGGGTCTCGTTGCTCGGTTATGAACCTGCTACACAGGCGCTGACCCTCAATGAGAACGTAACATTGAGCATTGCACTCAAAAAATCGGCGGTGCTCGTCGATGAAGTGGTCGTCAGCGCGACGCGGGCTAATCAGAAGTCGGCAATTGCCTACACCGACGTATCCCGCCGGGAACTGAACAAGTTGAATCTTGGGCAGGACATTCCGGTACTGCTCAACTACACCCCTTCGCTCGTAACGACATCGGACGCGGGCGCGGGTGTGGGATACACCAGTTTCCGCATTCGCGGGTCCGACGCGACCAGAATCAACGTAACCCTCAACGGTATACCGTATAACGACGCGGAGTCGCAGGGAACGTTTTTCGTGAATCTCCCTGACTTTGCTTCGTCGGTTAGCAGCATACAGATCCAGCGGGGCGTTGGTACGTCGACTAATGGGGCCGGTGCTTTTGGTGCTTCGGTTAACATACAAACCAGCAGCCTGGAGAAACAACCCTACGCCGAAACGAGCCTGTCGGCCGGTTCGTTTGGCACCCGCAAAGTAAACGTACTGGCCGGAACGGGTCTGCTCAACAACCACTTCGTAGTAGACGCCCGCTTATCGAAAATCTATTCCGACGGATACATTGACCGGTCATTCTCTGATTTACGCTCTTTTTACCTGTCGGGAGGATACTATACGAACAAAAGCTTTTTTCGGCTTAATGTCTTTTCGGGGCAGGAGCAGACGTATCAGTCGTGGGGTGGAGTTCCGGAAAGTTTATTAAAGACCAATCGGACTTACAACCCATACACCTACGACAACGAAACTGATAATTATCAGCAGGATAACTACCAGTTCATTACGTCTCACGAACTGAATCGTAAACTTCGGCTAAATGCCTCGCTGTTTTACACGAAAGGGAAAGGCTACTACGAGCAGTTCCGGACGGACGACGAGCTTAGCAATTATGGTCTACAACCCATCGTCATTGGTGATTCGACCATCCGTCAGTCGGATATCATCCGTCGGCTATGGTTAGACAACGACTACTACGGTACGGTTTTCTCGTTGGATTACAACAGCTTCGGTAAACTTACTGCGAACTTCGGCGGGGGCTGGAACCAGTATAAAGGCAAACACTTTGGCGAAATCGTTTGGGCACGCTTTGCCGGTAGCAGCAACATTCGGGATCGCTACTACGAGGATGATGCGATGAAGACCGATTTTAACCTGTATGCCAAAGCCTTCTACCAGTTTACGCCCAAACTCAACAGCTACGTTGATGCGCAGATCCGGACGGTGGGCTACTCATTTCTGGGCTTTAACAGCCAGTTACAGAATGTTCAGCAGGACGCGAACCTGACGTTTTTCAACCCTAAGGCAGGTTTCACCTACACCCTGAATGACCGCAGTTCGGTCTATGCGTCGGTTGGTGTGGCACACCGGGAACCCAACCGGAACGATTACACGCAGTCAACTCCGGCGAGCCGCCCAAAAGCCGAGCGGCTGCTTGATTACGAAGCCGGCTACAAGGTTCAAGCCGAACGGCTGGCGTTTACGGCCAATGCGTATTACATGAACTACCAAAATCAACTGGTATTGACGGGCCAACTAAATGACGTAGGCGCTTATAACCGAGTCAATATCCCGAATAGTTACCGGGCTGGTATCGAACTGGAACTTGGTGCCCGACTGACCAGTCAGCTCCGCTGGAATGCGAACGCTACGTTTAGCCGGAACAAGATTAAGAACTTCACGGAGTACCTCGACAACTTTGATAATGGTCAGCAAGAAGCCAGGTCGTATCAGGAAACGGACATTTCATTTTCTCCGAACGTAATCGCTGGCTCTCAGTTGCTGTATACGCCCGTCAAAGGCCTTGAAGTAGGGCTACTCTCAAAATACGTAGGTAAGCAGTACCTGGACAATACGTCAAATGAGCGTCGAAAACTGGACCCATATTTCGTAAACGACATCCGGATTATTTACGCGTTCAAGCCAAAGTTTGCGCAGGAAATTGCGTTTACGCTACTGCTGAATAATGTCCTGAACGAACTGTACGAGTCAAATGGCTATACGTACGCTTATATCTCAGAAGGCCGCGTAACGGCTGACAATGGTTACTATCCGCAGGCCGGACGGAATTTCCTGGCGGGTGTACGAGTGAGATTTTAATAATGATCAGAACCCGTACGACGCTGATTGAGCGGATTTTTCGCTGACTTTACCAGTCTGAATCCGCCCTATCGGCGTCGTACGGGTTCTGTTTTATTTACCCAATTGCCTGCTTCAAATCCTCGATCAGATCGTCGACATCTTCAATGCCCACGCTGAGCCGAATCAACGTATCCTTCAGGCCATTCTTTTCCCGCTCTTCTTTTGGAATACTGGCGTGGGTCATAGAAGCGGGGTGCGTACAAAGCGATTCAACTCCACCCAGCGACTCGCCCAGCGAGAAAACCTGAAAGCTTTCCATTACTCGAACAGCCTCTTCCAACGAATCGCCGTGAAGGGTGAACGACACCATTCCACCGAACCCACGCATCTGCTCTTTGGCCAACTCATGTTGTGGGTGATCTTCCAGACCCGGGTAGTTAACCTGACTGACCTTTGGGTGCTGCTTTAAAAACTGAGCAATTTTCAACGCGTTTTCGCAGTGACGCTGCATCCGCAGGTGGAGCGTTTTGATGCCACGCAACACCAGAAAACAATCCTGCGGACCGGGCACGGCCCCACAGGCATTCTGAATAAACGCCAGTCGCTGGGCCGTTTCCTCATCATTCAGGACGACAGCCCCCATAACCGTATCAGAGTGACCGCCGAGGTATTTTGTCACCGAATGCACGACGATATCCGCCCCCAGATCCAGCGGGTTTTGGAGGTAAGGCGACGCAAACGTATTATCCACAACCAGCCGGATGTTACGTGCCTTGGTGATGGCCGCAACCGCCTTGATGTCTACCAGCCGCAGCAGCGGGTTAGTCGGCGTTTCGATCCAGACCATTTTTGTGGCCGGCGTAATAGCCGCTTCCAGATTGGCCAGATTATCCAGCCCGACGAACTTGAATTTGAGCCCGTACTCCTGGAAGACACGTACCATAATCCGGTACGTTCCGCCGTACAAATCGGCGCTGGCAATAATTTCATCACCCGGTTTGTATAGCTTCAGGATAGCATCGGTAGCACCCAGGCCCGACGAATAACAGATTCCATAGTTGCCATTTTCGAGCGCAGCCAGGTTGTTTTGCAGAACAGTTCGGGTCGGGTTTTGCGTCCGGGCGTATTCGTAGCCTTTATGCTTACCCGGCGATTCCTGAACGTAAGTTGATGTCTGGTAGATGGGCGTCATGATGGCACCCGTCGTTGGGTCCGGTTCAACACCGGCATGGATGGCTTTGGTTGCAAATTTCATATCCGAAAGTAATACATATAGCCCGCACTAGTAAGCTACGCTATTCTAATGAACCACAATCCTCGCTAGTCAGTTTTCTACTGTAGTGAAACAAGCCCTAGTAAAAAAACTGACCGGCCCGGCTATTGCGGGCATTCTCCTGTCGGTAACCCCGATTATTTTTACCTCGCTTCTGACGGTTTATGCCGTCCGGTACGAGACCGTTGTTACTACATTTGGCGTCTGGCAGTGGGTCGGGCTCACAGCGCTTTGCTGTGTTACCTCGGCCGCCCTGACGCCCCCTACTATGTTGGCGTTGATTTTTGGCTACTTCCTGGGTTGGCAGGCCATTACGCCGTTGTTCCTGATTAACCTGGGCGGCATTCTATTCATCAACCTGCTGGTACGGTGGATTGACCATGACCGCTTCAGGCATCTGCTCCAACAAAATCCCAAGGCCAGCCAGGTGCTCGAACGAATTAAGGAACGTGAGTTCAGGGTAATTTTTTATGCCAAACTATCTCCGGTTCTTCCGTTTGGCCTGACTAATCTGCTTTTTGCCCTGTCGGGTGCCCGCCTGTCGAATATTGTGCTGGGGGGTATGCTGGGCATGATGCCACGGACCCTGCTGGCAATCTGGACGGGCCACGAAGCCCGCGAAATCCGTACCCTGCTGGAAAATCCAAACCAGAACACCTGGGCACAACTGGTCGTCATTGGCCTGATCGTGGTATCAATTATTGGTCTCTGGCAAGTTTTACAACGGGCGTTTCGCTAAGATTTCTCCTACCTGGTCGACCAGCCGGTTATGACCTGCTTTCAGGACCGTCAGCTCGTAGGAACGAAGTCGACGAAGCAACGGCTGTGCGTATGTTCCGGGCACAATACGGTCATAATAGCCCGTGAAGACGCGAACACGTACTGAATGCTGATCAAGTGCTTGGCTAGTTACGTTCAGATCCGGGCGAATCAGCCGAAACTTCGTCCACGACTGATAGACCTGTTCCCGCTGTTCGGCGGTACCCATAGCATTTTCCGCAAAACGCATGGCCGTCCGGTGCAGTAATCCAACCGCCGTCAAACCATGCCCGACCGAAGTAAGCAGGCTCATGTGCCGTAAGAAGAAGCAGAACAACCATCGTCCCGGAGTCGAACCGGTTGCCAATCGATACCAGGGGCTGCGGGTGATTCCGTCAGGAGCGATCAAGATCAACTGATCAAGGCGGCCAGCCAATGTTTCGGCAAGGGCTAGCGCAAACCGTCCGCCGAGGCTGAATCCCATCAATGAAAAGCGATCAATGGCCATAGCCTGCAAAAAAGCGTTGACCAAACCTTGCCAGTATGTTTTGGTTATTAATTGATCGTCGGCATACCAACTTTCGCCATGGTAAAACAGATCGAGCGCATACACGGTGAAGTGTTCGCGAAGAACCTGCCCTAGCTGCGTATACATCTCGCTACTCTGCCCAAAACCATGAAAGGCCAGCAGAGCCGTAGGGCCGTGACCATAGCGACGGAAGCTTATTAAACTGCCCCGAAACTCAAAAAACTCAACATGAACGACTGGGGTCATGCCGACAAAAATGCAAAACTTATAGTATTACTCAGAACGAACGAGGAGTAAAGAGAAACAAGGTACGCGTATGTATGTCAGCTTTGCTCTTCCCATTTCTTTTTGCGTCCTATTACATTTACCCAACTCGTTTCATGCAAACCTTTGCTAATCTGGCAGAATTTTCGGCCCACGCGGGCCAATCGCTCGGTGAATCGGAGTATATGACGATCAACCAGGAAATGATTGACCTGTTCGCTCAGGCCACCGGCGACCATCAGTGGATTCATACTGACCCCGAACGGGCAACTCGGGAATCACCCTACAAAGCACCTATTGCCCATGGTTTCCTGACGTTGTCACTGGCCCCCAAACTACTTGGTGAAATTTATTCCGTTGAGTCGGTGAAACTGGCGATTAATTACGGTGCTAATAGAATTCGTTTTACCAATGCCGTTCCTGCTGGTAGCCGTCTGCGGGCGAAGGCCTGGCTTCATCATGCCGAACCACAAAACAAAAACGAGGACGGTAACGGGGTGCGAGCCATCATCGAATGTGCATTTGAGATAGAGGGCGAACACAAACCTGCCTGTGTTGCCGAGCTTATTATGCTACTTTTTGAATAGAAACTTCATAGCCGGAGCATACATAGATTCTCACAAGTTCAAGGATTCAATAAAGCAACTAAAACTGAAGTTTAGCCTCTATAAGTCGGTACAACCGGCGATAATACCCTTCTGTAACAGTATGCGTGCATACGGTTAAAGTCAACTTTTTCTTATCTTTACACCATTCACAACAAACGCATAACCACGTATTTGCCATGGCAACAGCAACGCTGGAATTACAGGGTTTAAATTTTAATTTATCTGAAGAACACCTCGCTGTGCAGGAAGCTGCCCGCGATTTTGCGCAGAACGAACTGCTGCCAGGTATCGTCGAGCGTGATAACGAAGCCCGGTTTCCGGCTGAGCAGGTAAAACGCATGGGCGAACTCGGCTTTCTGGGCATGATGGTTTCGCCTGAATATGGCGGAGGGGGTATGGACACCGTTTCCTACGTACTCGCCATGGAAGAAATCTCTAAGGTTGATGCTTCTTCCTCGGTTATCATGTCGGTTAACAATTCGCTGGTGTGCTGGGGCCTCGAAACATACGGCAGTGAAGCTCAAAAGCAAAAATACCTGACGAAGCTCGCAACCGGCGAAATGATTGGTGCTTTTTGCCTGTCTGAGCCTGAAGCCGGTTCGGACGCTACGTCGCAGCAGACCACTGCCGAAGACAAAGGTGATTACTATTTACTGAACGGTACCAAAAACTGGATTACGAACGGTAATTCATCCGGTGTGGCCTTGGTCATCGCCCAGACCGACCGGGAGAAGAAACACCGCGGCATCAACTGCCTGATTGTTGAGAAAGGTTCGCCCGGTTTTACGGTTGGTAAGAAAGAAGATAAAATGGGTATTCGGGCGTCGGATACCCACTCGCTGCTGTTTACGGACGTACAGGTGCCAAAAGAAAACCGCATTGGCGACGATGGCTTCGGCTTCAAATTTGCCATGTCTACTCTAAACGGTGGACGGATTGGTATTGCGGCTCAGGCACTGGGTATTGCGGCAGGTGCTTATGAACTGTCGCTCAACTATGCGCAGGAACGGAAGGCATTTGGCAAGCAAATCTTTGACCATCAGGCCATTCAATTCAAACTGGCAGAAATGGCAACTAAGATTGAAGCTGCTCGCTTGTTGGTGTACAAAGCCGCCCGCCTGAAAGATGAACACAAAGATTACGTTCAGGCAGCCGCCATGGCTAAACTGTATGCTTCTGAAGTAGCCATGTGGGCCACTACCGAAGCGGTTCAGATACACGGTGGGTACGGTTACGTGAAAGAATTTCACGTGGAGCGCATGATGCGGGATGCTAAAATTACTCAGATTTACGAAGGTACTTCTGAAATCCAAAAATTGGTGATCGCCCGGGAGCTTGTTCACTAGCTCGTTTCTCGATAAAAGTAAATTTTTTAAAACATGAGTGCGTGTTCATTGCGAATACGCACTCTTTTTTTTATTTTTTGGAAACTTTTATACTTGTATTAGTTTTGTACAAATTATTAGTTTTGTGCAAATTTCAACAACAAGCAACCACGCGGAACATCCCTTTCAGCCATGGAAGATTACAATAAAATTATCGAATCGCTGGGTGTTAAGTTTATAAAGGCCCGTAACATCCGGATTCTGCAACCGATTACGATCAAAAACTACTACGACGTTGAGAATACGCTGTTGATTCTCTACAGTGGTGAAGTATCAATCGGCGAAGAAAAAATCAAGGTCGACGTAGGTGATATGCTCTTTATTCCGGGCGGCAAACACGTGACGGTTACATACGGTGATTCGTCGAACACGAAAGTTGTCTCGAACGAAGAGTTTATGACGCACCGGGAGTTGTACTTTGAAGGTAACCACGACCCCCGGCTCATTGGTCACCAGCCGAACTCATTCGGCTTCGTATCGTTCGAAGCCAAGGTGTTTGACTCGGTTAACTTTTTCAATTCACTGGACGTACCGCCGTTCATCATCAAAGGTGAGGATCATCTGTCCAATACAATCAACCAGATCCTGGCCGAAGAAATGACCGATCTGGCTGGTAAAGGGCGGATTATTAAGATCAAGACCGAGGAAATCGTCATCGAGGTAATTCGGTACATCCTGAAGAATCGACTGTTTGTTGAGCAGCTTGTGACAAATAGCACGTATTTCAAGGACCCTCGCCTGATCGACATCTTTGCTTACATCAAAGAAAACCTGGGGGGCGATCTGTCGAACAAAGTTCTGGCTAACGTGGCCAACGTATCGGAAGATTACGTTGGTCAGTATTTCAAGATGCTGACGGGTATTAACCCACAGGATTACATTGAATACCAGCGTATGGAGGCTGCCGTTGGTTTACTGCGGACCAGTAAGAAGAGCATCCGGGCCATTGGGGCTGAGGTCGGCTACAAGGATACAGCGTACTTCTGCCGCCGATTCAAGATGATGTTCGGTATTCCAGCCGGTAAGATGCGTCGTCGCGAATCGCTGATGAATGTGTAATAAGAAGGGAGGAAAGGAGAAAGGGGATTTCTCCCCTTCTCACTCCTTTTTTTAATTTACAAAAACTTGTACGGGCAGAACGTATAAACTGGCCACACGCTCCCCGTTTACTTCGGCAGGTCGCCAGCGCGGCATCCTCTCGATCGCGTTCAGTATGGAAGCCAGGTAATTTTGCAGACTTTGCTGCGCTTCAGCAGCCGCCGGCTTCGACGAAATTTCGACGTTTTTGACTACTCCATTTCTGCCGACAACAAACCTGACGATAATCTTACCGGGATCGTAGTTCGTTTTGGATAAGGCGCTTGGGTACTTGACATTTTTCATCAGGTACGTACTCAGAGCCCGCTTGCCCCCCGGGAACTCAGGCTGTCGCTCGACTTCGGTGTAGATTGTTTCGCCGTTTCGCTGAATGGACGTCTGACCAAACGACGGCTGTCCCAACAGAATTGCTGTACCCAGCAGCAATCCGGTAATAATTGATTTCATACGCTACGATTGCACTAATGATTGGTTAAACCCCTGCACGACCGCCGATAGCTCGGGCAGTAGATCCGGATTTTGCTCAATACCGTTCCCTACCACAACGAGGTCGGCTCCAGCCTGAAAAGCCGCATACGCTTTTTCAGCCGTATTGATACCGCCACCTACAACAATCGGCAAATCAACTACTTCCCTGACAGCCGTAATCATAGCGGGTGATACAGGCCGACGGGCTCCACTTCCAGCATCCAGGTATATTAACCGAAGACCGAGCAACTCCCCTGCCATAGCCGTACAGGCTGCTACGCTGGGTTTGTCGTACGGCAACGGCATGGTACCACTGACATACGAAACGGTCGTCTGTGCGCCCCCGTCAACGAGCATATAGCCAGTGGGCAGAATTTCAAGATTACTTTGCTTAAGCAGCGGAGCCGCAATAACGTGCTGACCAATCAGAAACTCCGGGTTACGGCCGGAAATAAGCGAAAGAAGCAAAATACCATCTGCCGATGGCTCGATGTGCAGCGGGTTGCCCGGAAAGAGGATAATCGGCGTTGCCGAATGCTGGCGTATTGTGTTAATCAGTTCCTTATGGGTATAACTGGTGATTAAACTACCGCCTACAAAAAAGAAATCGACCGGATATGTATGCGTACGGTCCAACAGGGCTATAAACGCGTCTTGCTCGACCTTATCCGGATCGAGCAAGACAGCAAACGCCTTCTGGCCTGTTTGTTTATAATTGCGTAGAGTAGTCAGCAGGTCCTGTTGGGGCCATTTCGTGATACTGCTCTTCCCGATGCTTTGGTTCTGCGGTTGGATTGATCGCATTATTATTACGGATACGGGCCAAAAGACCAGACAGCTGTTCGCGGGCAATGTTGGTCAGAACGGACGTAACCAAACCGCCAATCAGACCGCTGATAGCTGATGATTTTTGCGTCTCTTTTGCTTGCTGTTCAATTACTTTACGATGGGTTGGAGCCGACTTAACATCAGCGCTTACTCCGTCGTCGTCATATTCATAGTCATCGTCGTCTGGCTCACCGTACTTTTCGGCATACCGGTACTCATCCGACTTTGGCAAAATGGCATTTGCTATCAAATATACGGCTAATCCAACACCTGCCACAAGCGCAGCCGTTTTACCAACTTCAGTTGCATCGCCTTTGATGGCATCCACACTATTGTTGATTGATGACTTAAAGCGCTCCGTAGCAGCCATTAATTGAGCCCGGCGGGCGGTTGTGTCAGCAAAAGGTACCTTAGGGTCTTCCATGCTTTTAACAAATTAAAGTTAGTGTAAACGAATTGATGAGCGTACCGATTTTTAGCGAACCGGCTGGCTAGAAGGAGTTGTCTGGTTATAGCGATCATCGTTGCTGATGGTCGTACGGGCCTGATCCATCAGGTCCTGAACAGCCTGAGATTTATCTTCTGCTTTTTTCTCCTGGTTTTTCTTTAAAATACCGTACGCAATCGAACGGATCTTCCCTTTGAAAAAGTCTTTGGCAACGGCCCAGATAACCGTTAATACCAGAAAAAAGAGCGCGACGATCAGAAAGCCAATGTAGCGGCTGTCCGTCAATTCATTCAGGTAGGCAGCCAGGAGGCTAAATAGAAAAATTGTCGTCATTGTACCGAGTAAAGCCAGTACAATTCCATGAACTCCCACCACAACTCCTTCCTCTACTTTACCCCGCGTTTCGAGCGTAAACAACTCGATCCGGGCCTCCAGATAGCGGAATATATTTTCCCGTATTTCTTCAAGGCGTTCTAACATGACCGTATGTATTTGATTTTACCCTGCCGTATCTACAAAAAATTGTCCATTTTGTTCTGAAAAAATAGCCAGTAGTGTATTAAATGATCGTTTTTTGCGTTACACCGCCTTTTTCACCGCTAAAAAGGTATTCAAAACCTTTTTTATCGATTACTTAATAGCTCTTGATCTGACGCAACATCTGGAGCTGTAAAAAGTTAGCGATTTTTGGTAACAGGTATGTGGAAAAAACTCGCACTTTGTATGCAATAGGCGAGTTCATGAGAGATGCCAATTTGTTACGTTTTCTACCTGCCAAACAATAAAGGAGGTCCGGCGAAACGCCGGACCTCCTTTATTGTTTGGCAGGTAAACCAACCGTAGCGGCCTTTACACTACGAAATTTACCGCGTATGTACGTATTCTCTAGTTTGCCTGCCGCAGCTTGGCTTCAATGGTCTGCTGCGTATGAGGCACAGCCCGAAGTCTTTCTTTCGGAATTAGCTTACCGGTGTCTTTGCAGATGCCATACGTACCATTCTTGATGCGGACCATAGCCGCTTCCAGTTGCTGAATGAATTTTTGCAGACGGGCCGCTAACTGGCTGAGGTTTTCACGTTCGCTGGTATCTGCACCGTCTTCAAGAAGTTTTGAGTTACCCGACGTATTGTCCGTACCACTATCATTACGCTTGCTCAGCGTCTCTTTAATGTAGTTCAGCTCGCTCCGGGTAGCATCGAGCTTCTGGCTAATTAACTCTTCAAACTCCTTTAGCTCTTCCTCCGAATAGCGTTTCTTTTCTTCCTGAACCATAGCGAGTAGTCGAAAGTAGTGTAATAGTGAACGACCAAGTATATTACAAAATTAACGGAATCTTAGCGGTTTTCAATTGATTAACCGCTTACCGGCAAAATTTTTCGTTTTTTATCTAAATGCTATCACTCTATTTTTCAAACTATTATTTGGCTATGTTAATTCATTGTGAACAACAATTTGGGGTAAACTAACTGCCGGTTGGGTAATATACGGCTGGTTTGTTTTTAGATTAAATTGGGAAAAAATATACCTTTCACATTATCGTTTAGGTTTTGTTATGTTTGTAAGACACTTCATCAATAAACTTGTTTTAAGAGAGAAGTAATACTATGGCCATGGCTTATATTGAACCGGCTCCTATAAAAGATAAGGAAAATCCACTTGAGTCAATGATGTCGCGCTTCGATGCGGCAGCCCGGATGCTGGGCATCTCCGATGAGATGTATGATATTCTGAAAGTGCCCGCCCGTCAGGTTATTGTGGGCTTGCCCGTTACAATGGATAACGGTGCCATTCGGGTATTTGAAGGGTATCGCGTCATACACTCTAACATTCTTGGCCCGGCCAAAGGCGGTATCCGGCTGGACCCGGGCGTAAACCTCGACGAGGTACGGGCGCTGGCAGCCTGGATGACCTGGAAATGCGCGGTTGTTGATATTCCATATGGAGGAGCCAAGGGCGGTATCGCCTGTAACCCCCGGGAGATGTCGGCCGGCGAAATCGAACGACTCATCCGCCAGTATACGGTGGCGATGCTCGATGTTATTGGTCCCGATCGCGACATTCCGGCCCCTGACATGGGAACCGGCCCCCGCGAAATGGCCTGGATCGTTGATGAATACTCGAAATCGAAGGGCATGACCATCAACAACGTTGTGACGGGTAAACCGCTGGTGTTGGGCGGCTCGCTGGGTCGTACGGAGGCTACCGGTCGGGGCGTAACCGTTGCAGCGCTGTCGGCCATGGATAAGCTCCGCATGAACCCGTACCGGGCAACGGCGGCTATTCAGGGCTTTGGTAATGTTGGTTCTTTCGCTGCCGAACTACTTCACGAACGGGGCGTTACCGTAGTGGCTATCAGTGATATTTCGGGTGGCTACTACAACCCGAAAGGTATCGACATCACGGCGGCTATGAGCTACCGTAACGCGAACAACGGTACGCTGGACGGCTTCAGTGGAGCGGAAAAGATTACGAACGAAGAACTGCTTTCGCTGGCGGTCGATGTTCTGGTTCCTGCTGCCAAAGAAGACGTTATCACGGATGAGAACGCCGGGTCTATCCAGGCCAAGATGATTGTTGAAGGCGCAAATGGTCCTACGTCGGCCAGCGCCGATGAAATCATCAACAGCAAGGGGATTCTGGTCGTACCGGATATTCTGGCCAACGCCGGTGGGGTTACGGTTTCGTATTTCGAGTGGGTACAAAACCGCATTGGGTACAAATGGACGCTCGACCGCATCAATCGCCGGGCCGACCGGGTCATGAAAGATGCTTTTGATCGGGTGTTCGAAACGTCGCAGCGCTTCCAGGTTCCGATGCGTCTGGCAGCCTATATCGTCGCGATCGACAAGGTAGCCAGTACGTATAAGTATCGGGGTGGTTATTAACAACGGTAGTAGGTTTTCGGTTTACGGCAACAGGTTGCTTATCTTTGCCGGGTACATAACCCCCGTCAGGGTTAGTTTGCCATAAACCGAAAACCGAACCGAACATTCATGCGCTTACACCGCGAAGGGTATACGATTATGCTCACGACAGGGCTGGTTTTACTAGCCCTGAATCTTCTCGCTTACTTTTATCTGTTTTCCAGCCAACCGACTGCCATCATTGTCCTGTTAGTGGCAAGTCTGGTTCTCTTCGGGCTGGTTGTTCAGTTTTTTCGAGTTCCGAACCGCCAGTTAACCCGCGCCGAAAGCCAGGTCATTGCACCTGCGGATGGCACCATTGTCGTTATTGAAGAGACCGAGGAAAGCGAGTATTTTAAAGAACGGCGCCGTCAGATTTCCATCTTCATGTCGCCCCTGAACGTACACGTCAACCGCAATCCCGTGACCGGTATCGTTCGGTATTTCAAGTATTACCCTGGAAAATACCTGGTGGCCTGGCATCCTAAATCGAGCACTGAAAACGAACGTACCACTATTGTCATCCAACTGGCTAATGGGGTCGAGGTACTGTTGCGCCAGATCGCCGGTGCTGTAGCCCGCCGAATTGTCTGGTACGTGAAAGAGAACCAGCCCGTTGAACAGGGGACCGAACTTGGCTTTATCAAATTTGGGTCGCGCGTCGATGTATTCCTGCCTCTTGACGCCGACGTAAAGGTAAAAATTGGGGACCGTACGAAAGGGGGCGTGACAGTCCTGGCCGAGCTTCCTTCGTAGCGTACAAAAAAGCTGGTGGGTGTCGTAGGGGTGATGTCAGATTCGGAACTTGACACTACCCCTACGACACCCACCAGCTTTTTTATTTTAAATTTTTTCGCGGGAAAATTGTAATTTCATAACCGGTACATGCTCGTACAGCTATGAAATTCGACTACATCATCGTTGGAGCCGGTTCGGCGGGCTGTGTGCTGGCTAACCGGCTTTCTGCTGATCCAGCTATTTCGGTGTTAGTACTTGAAGCCGGAGGGCCAGACAAGCAACTGGAAATACACATACCGGCTGCTTATGCGAAATTACACGGCTCTGCGGTTGATTGGGCGTACTGGACAGAACCTCAGCCAGACGTAGATAACCGGAGAATGTACCAACCCCGAGGTAAAACCTTGGGTGGTTGCAGTTCAACTAACGCCATGGCCTACGTTCGCGGGCACCGACTCGACTACGACGACTGGGCTGCCCTTGGCAACACCGGCTGGGGCTATGACGATGTTTTACCGTATTTCATTCGTTCCGAACATAATGAGCAAATTGCGCAGTTAGACTCTTCCTACCATGGCCAGAATGGTCCGCTGAACGTAACGTTTGCTCAGCAATACCGCACCGTTCTGGCAACAGCGTTTGTTACTGCTTGCGAACAAACGGGCATACGGCGCAATCCTGATTACAACGGCGCGGAACAGCAAGGAGCCGGTTATTTCCAGTTTACGATCAAAAACGGACGGCGGCACAGTGCGGCTACGGCTTTTCTAAAACCGGCGCTGAATCGCCCAAACCTAAAAGTCGTTACGCATGCCCACACTCGCCGGGTTATTATCCAAAACGGCCGGGCAACGGGTGTTGAGTTTTTGACGGGTAAAAACACGACCGAAACGGCCGAAGCCCGGCGGGAGGTGATATTATCGGCCGGAGCGTTTAATTCGCCCCAGATTCTGATGCTGTCGGGAATTGGCCCCGCCGATACGTTACGGCAACAAGGCATCGACGTTGTCCGGGATTTACCGGGCGTTGGCCAGAATTTACAGGATCATCTGTTTACCGGCGTTAGCAGCTTGTGTACACAACCCGTTTCGAGCAATTCGGTGCTGAAGCCTCTTAACCAGTTTAAGGCCTTAGCGCAGTATGTGCTTTCCAAAAAAGGCCCCATGACGATCAGTCCGCTGGAAGCGAACGCCTTTATTAAACTTGATCCGGCTGCGGATCGCCCAAACATACAATTCCAGTTTGCGCCAATTCACCTGGGCGATGATTACACGGGCGACATGTATGATATAACTACCTACCCGACAACAGACGGCTATACAATTCTACCGACGCTGTTGAAACCGAAAAGCGTGGGGTACGTAAGCATTCGGTCCGCTAATCCACTCGACGCTCCTATAATCGATCCGCGATACCTGTCGCACGACGATGACCAGCGAGTGCTGGTCGAAGGCGTAAAAAAAGCGGTGGAGGTGATGCAGGCCGAGCCTTTTGGTTCGTATTGCCAACGCTTACAAACCCCACCTGACCGGAGTTCTGATGAAGCCATTCTGGTCCATATTCGTAAGCAGTTGGAAACCGTATACCATCCCGTAGGCACCTGCAAGATGGGTTCGGCCGATCCGATGGCCGTGGTTGACCCTGAGCTACGGGTCCGGGGCATCGATGGTCTGCGGGTGGTCGATGCATCGATCATGCCCACTATCGTATCGGGCAACACTAACGCGCCAGTGATTATGATTGGCGAAAAAGCGGCCGATCTCATTCTCGGTCGTCAGCCAGCCTCGGCCGCATCCGCGTCGTGGTCGCGGGCTAATTAATCAGAACAAGGCCAGTTTTTCCAAATCGCGCTCCACAATTTCAAGTACGACAATATCTGGTTTTTCAGCGTTGACGAGCTCGGCGTCGAACGTAGTCTGGTAGACGTGGTACGTCTGACTGAAATAGCCGGGTAAAAATTTGATCAGGTTGTGGCTGAATGAGTCACCGAACAGCAACAGGCGGGGAGCCTCCTGGTCGGGTCCGGCGTAACGGCCAGACGGCAGGTAGTGTCCCGGCATGTCATATTCAGCCAGTCGCTGCGCCTTTCGATCGGGCGTCACCTCAACTGTGTATTTGAACGTATCATGCAAGCGGCTCTGTAGAGCAAGCATCAGAGCCAGGTCCCCGTATCCACCCGCCTGTCGGTGGATATGGTATGCAGAAGGTTTCGGTATCGACGGTACGTCTCTTCGCATACGATCCACGAGGCTTACGCAACCAATCAGGGCACCGGGTTCATTCCAGTGGGTGTCGGTTTGATAATAGACCTGGTATTGTTTCTTAGCCTGCATCAACGTATCACGCAAATCGATCAGGGGCAGCGTTCCATGCTGACGAATACGGGTTGTAAGCCGGTCGAGCGACGACGGATCCTGCACCCCTGACCGCAACTCGTCCGGCAGGTATTCGGGGTAAATGGTGTGGGAATCCGGCGCAATCAGTACGTAGAAGCGGATGCCCAGTCGCTTTAATTCCTGTTGCCGTGCCAGTAATTTCTGTTCAATTTGTTGTAGCGCGTCGTCCGACAGATTAACAAACCCCCGGTGCTGATCAATAACGCGGTTGTAGCTATTTCCAACAAACAACCAGCCGCCTTTCCCAATTACTACTTTTTCGGGCAGGGGCGATGTATGCAGGACATCATATTTCCACGTACTGTACTCGTAAAACAGGGCGTTCCGAAAGCCGAAACTTTCCTTACAGTACTGATCCAGTTCATGAATGAACGTTAGGATGTGCGGGTAGTGGAATGTGGGAAATGGTGTAAGCCGACGATTTTCCGTACTCTGAAAGTTGGCTGTTAACCCCATCCAGCGTTCAGCGGTCGGCAGGGCCAGCAGCAAACCAAATCCGAACGCCAGCAGCCACGTTCGTATGGATCGGTTAATACCTCTCCCCTTCTGCACAGCACTCAGCGTTACTGGTGTCTGTTCTTCATACTGTGTCGGTGCGGCAGCCATTTGAGAGGAAAATGGTTAAAATCGGAAGTAGATGAACGGATTGTACGTATCAGCAGCCAGGTACATTACGGCCATGATAAACAGCCCAAACAGGCTCATGACGTAGATCAGATCCAGCGTATAACGAGCGGCCGATACCACCAGCCGGGCCTGCAACCGCTGCCAGACCTGCTGAAAACGGTGGTAGACGGGGGTAGCCAGCACGATTCCCAACACCAACGTTGCCAGCACTTCGGCATTCAGGAAATACGATAATGGGTAAGCCATAACAACCGGTGCGGGCGTCAACCCAAACATTGTTTGCAGGTACGTTATGGCCGAGGTCAGATCGGCAGCCCGGAAAAACACCCAGCCGATCATCACCACCAGCAGGGTGTAAGCGTGAGCGATGGGGGGCCAGGTCCGTTCCAGCCGCTTGCCCAGGCCAGCACGTTCGACAAGCAGAAACGCACCGTGATAGAGGCCCCAGATGATAAAGTTCCAACTGGCACCATGCCACAGACCCGTTACGAAGAACACAATCAGCAGGTTGCGATACGTCCGAAGCTTGCTGGCCCGGTTGCCACCCAGCGGAATGTACAGGTAATCGCGGAACCAGCTCGACAACGAGATATGCCAGCGACGCCAGAAATCCTGAATAGAACGGGAAATGTATGGGTAGTTGAAGTTCTCTTTAAAATCAAACCCGACCATCTTACCAAGCCCGATGGCCATATCGGAATAGCCCGAAAAATCGAAGTAAATCTGGAGTGTATACGCAATGATACCCAGCCAGGCCGTAGCGGCCGTATAACTATCGGACGGAGCGTTGAAAATGGTATCAGCAACGCTGGCGAACGTATTAGCCAACAGAATTTTTTTGGCCAGACCAATGATAAACCGTTCGGCACCGACACCAAACTTTTCGATGGACACGGGGCGGTCGGCCAACTCAGGGGCAATATCGGCGTAGCGAACGATGGGACCGGCAATCTGGTGCGGAAACATGGCCACGTAGGTACCAAAGTCCAGAAAACTTTTGTTAGCCCGGATACGTCCCCAGTACACGTCGAGGGTATACGAGATACCCTGGAAGGTATAAAAGCTGATCCCGATTGGCAAGGCTATCTGCGCCAGTTGCATACTATCCGCTCCCGACAGACCCAGCACCTGAATGGTTCCCCGTACGGAATCAACCAGAAAATTGGTGTATTTATAGTAAAACAGCAGCGACAGACTACCTACCAGCGATAATCCCAAGCCGGCTTTCCGGCGACCGCGCTCAATAAGCCAGCCCGCTGCAAAGTTGATAAAAGCCGATAACAACAGAATCAGCACGACTGGCCCCTCACCCCAGGCATAAAAAATCAGGCTGGCACCGAACAAAAACGCGTTTCGCCAGCGATGTGGCAAGGGGTAATAAAGCAGCAGAAAGAGCGGCAGAAAGAAAAAGAGAAATGTCGCTGAGCTAAACAGCATAATTATAGCAAATGGTCTTACAACTGATTTTCTGTAAAGTACGCTTATTCTGCTTCTATACAAAAATGGGGCAGTAGTGTCATAATTCGTCCCTTATTACAATTTCTCATTATTTTAATCATAAATTAATCTTGGCGGGTAGATAATTACGCGCTTGCTGATGAGCAACCTGCTTAAAAACGAGCTAGCCAATCGAGATTTCGCTCTACAATTTCAATCACCACTACATCCGGCTTTTCGGCCCTAATTAAGGCCGGATCGAGCCGACTGGTGCGAACGAAATAGGATTCGCCAAAGTAGCCGGGCATAAACTGGGTCATGCTGTGGCTGAACGAATCGCCGATGAGCAATAGCCGGGGGCGTCTGGGGTCCGGGCCGATGAAACGGAGCGACGGGAAGCCCGACCGGGCCGGGCCGGTGACGGTATCCGGTACGGTGGCCGTTTGCCGGCCCGTTAAAAACGGAGCGGGTTTTATGTCGTAGAAAACGCGGTCTTTTACCTCTTTTTCGAGTGTCAGCATCTGCACCAGATCGCCCCCGCCACCGCTCATGGAGGTGATGCGAAAATCGGCTTTGCGCACAGGGGGGATTGTTGGTACATCCTGCCGAATCCGCTCGATCAGGGCCGCGCAGCCTACCAGCGTTCCGTAATCATTCCAGTGCGTATCGGTCCGGTAATACACTTCGTACTGCTGCCGGCTACGCATCAACGTATCGCGCACATCGACCAGCGGCAACGACGAATGCTGCGTTGCGTACTGCTTGAATACGTCGAGTCGCGAGGGGCGATCTGATACCCGCAGGTGATCCGGCAGGTATTCCGGATAAATCGTGTGCGAATCGGGGGCGATGAATACATACAGTTTGATACCTCGCTGGGCCAGTTGCTGCTGGTGTTCTACGAGCCGCTGGGTGATGATCCGGGCCGAATCGACCGAGAGCGGCATCAACCCCTGGTGCTGCTGCACTACGTTGTTATAGCTGTTACCCAGGTAAAACCAGCCGTTACGACCAACTACGACTTTTTCGGGCAGGGGCGACGTGCCCAGACCGTAATATTTCCAGCGACTGTAAACAAAAAACAGGAAATTTCGCCATCCGAAGTTTTCTTTGAAATACCGATCGAACTGACTGACGTACGTACCAACGTGCGGAAAGTGAAACGTTGGTCTTTCGCTCAACCGACGATTTTCATTTCCGGCGAAGCGGTCCGACAGATGAAACAGGTTGTCCAGTGTCGGCAGTATCAGCATCAGGGCAAAACCAATCGCTAATGAGTAAAAGCGAACTCTCTTCATACAGTAGTGCTGATCATACGGTGTCGGCCTGGGAAAGATGATTATCCAGTACCAACTGCTACACAGCAAACAGCCGTATGGGTAGACGTCAGCAAAATTAAGCATCCTCGCCAACAACTTTCGACTTGTTCCGATTATATGCTCGTAAACCTACTGTTCTATAGTACGCTACGGATGGAAACCGTGTTAGACAGCCAGCTTGTCAATGGCTTGATACCGTGGGTTATTGACGCAAAAATTTGGCACACTTTTGGCGCTATGCTCGGCTGGACCTTAGTTGCTTTTGTTTTGGATAAGCTTTTGTATCGTTATACGGTCGGCCGAATAGGTGTTCGCTATTTTTTCACCTGTCTGCTCGTGCTGTGTTTCTGGCAATCTGGTTGCGCTCAACTGGAAACTATCGGGCGTGTACAGGACGTTAAAAAGCCGGTTAAATCAGCCTGCGAACCCAATTGCCTTTCCATTGCCATTCAACGCCTACAACCGCCTAAGCTTCCTCCGCAGGGCCTTCCCAAGCCCAGCTTTGAGCCACAGGGAGGCAAGATCGCCTATGGTACCAACGTTCGTCTGTCGGCCTCATCAATGCCCGTAGGCGCCGTACTGGAATACTCGTATGATAACGGCAAGACCTGGACAGAAGGCAATCAGATGGCGGCTGTTACCAAAACGCCCGTTCTGGCCCGCACTCGAATCAACGAGCTGGTATCACAAACGACGCAGGCCACGTTTTCGCCCTATTTCCAGCGTATGTTCGTGGTCGGCAACAGCATCATGAACCACGCCCCGGCACCTAATCTGGGCTGGTTTAATTTCAACGGCATGGCGGCTTCTGCGCTCGATAAAGATTTTGTTCATCTGCTCGATAAGCAGTTGACCAACATCCACCCGCAGGCAACATTCAGACTACAATCGGGGGGTGGGTTCGAACGGAATTTTGTTTCGTACAACCTCGACGAATTCAATGCGCCGTTGCAGGAATTCAAGCCCGACCTGATCGTTGTCCGGATTGGCGAGAATGTCAACGAGGGTGACGTCAATGGGACCAATTTCGAACAGGCGTTTGAGCGCCTGCTTAACCGGCTGGTGCAATTCTCCGGCCCGGCTAAAGTCGTCTGTACAACCAGCGTCTGGAACCGGCCACGCACCAACCAGTCTATCCGCAACGTAGTGGCCAGGAAAGGGTATGCACTGGCTGAAGTCAGCGTGATCGAGGGGAAAGGCCAATATTTTGCCAGCCAGTACGCCGACCCCGGCGTGGCGGCTCACCCTAACGACGCGGGCATGCAGGTCATAGCTGATTTGGTCTGGGAACAGATTCAGAAATAAAACGCAAAACGCCAGCCGGTCCGGCTGGCGTTTTGCGTTTAGATGCGTTTCGCTTAGAAGAACGACAACCGAAGCACAAACGGGCTACCATAAATAGCCTGCGACAATGACTGATTCTGGTTATAATTCAGGTTGTACAGCGCCGTGAGGTTGATACCGAACCGGCGCGAAATTGGCTGCGAATACGTCAGGCCAAGCAACGGAGCCGTCAGGCCGTAGCTGGCTTTACGGCCGGTTTGATTTTCCGTTACCTGAATAGTCGTGGTTTCTACCTCGCCGTGAGCATATAGATTTGGCAGAATAGCCGGAATCATCTCAAACATCGCAAAGCCACGCCCTCCAAACTGATTGTATGTTTCGAGAGGCACCGTAGTACCCGACGTCGTATAGCCTTTATAGCGGGTGTAGTTATACGTACCACCGACGCCGACCAGCAGCCGTTCGGTAGCCTGGTAGGCTACGACTGGCGACACACCCAGGCTGAACGGATTTCCGAACCGGAAGCCGTTGATGCCTCCCCCAAAGCGTAGTCGCTGGCCAAAGGGCAACGGACGGCCTTCAGGCGTTTGCGTCCGGAGCGGGTCTTTCCCCTGATCCCGGCGGTCTTCAGGGTCTTCGGTCAACTGCCCGAATGCAACGCTGCTACTCAGCAGTGCGGTGAGTAACATTAGTTTTCCGATATGATTCATGGTTGTTTGTACAAAATTGAAAATCATTTACAGTAACGAATTTAGAAGGTGAATTCTTTTACGTCCGGGTCATTCAACAGTCGCCTGATGCACTTTTCGTGGTTCTTTTCAGAGCCCTCTACGTGCCAGTGGCCAATCATCTCCGTACCAATCCGTTGTTGCTGGCGCCGGGTTGGCGACAGGCCACATTCTTCAAAAAACTTTTCGTACTGAATCAGCGTCTTATTACGAAACTGCGTCACAATTTTATAATCGCGGCTTTGGTTCACCCTGCTGATCCGGCGCGAAAATCCGCTAAGCAACAGCAACGCGCCCATGATCACGACGAAGCCAATGAGGGCAATGTCGTACTGGCCTCCGCCCAGGCACATCCCAAGCGCCGATACAGCCCAGATGGTGGCGGCCGTTGTTAATCCTTTGACCCGGTTCGCTTCACGATAGATAATACCAGCGCCCAGAAAGCCGATGCCGTTAACGATATTGGCCGCAATCCGGTCGCCACTGCCGCCAATACGCCCGGAGGCCAGCGTAAACAAAGTCGACCCGACGCAGATCATGATCGTTGTCCGAAATCCGGCCGCTTTGCCGTTATATTCACGTTCGGCCCCAATCAGTCCGCCAACCAACAGTGCGGCAACCAATCGGATAATATCTTCTTCGGCGAAATCCATACTCATCGACAGTGTTGTTGCCACGGATTACGCAGTTGGCTGACTACGTGCTTGTTTGTTAATTCTGTGTAATCCTTAGCAATCATCCTCGTGTATAGAAACCAACTTTCAATCAAAACCGTTAGAACTTAGATAGAGTTTGCTAACGAACCGGAATGATTCAGACCACGGAAACCGAGAACCTACGTTCCGTTGACTACCTCGACCCCAAGCAGTTTATTATCATTAAGGGGGCGAAAGTACATAATCTTAAAAATATTGACGTTGCCATTCCCCGCAACCAGTTGGTCGTACTGACCGGTCTGTCGGGGTCGGGCAAATCGTCGCTGGCGTTCGATACGTTGTTTGCCGAAGGGCAGCGGATGTACGTCGAAAGCCTGAGCAGCTACGCCCGGCAGTTTCTGGGCCGGATGGAAAAACCCGAGGTTGAGTACATCAAGGGGGTTTCGCCGGCCATTGCCATCGAACAGAAAGTAACGACCCGCAACCCCCGGTCAACGGTTGGAACCTCCACCGAAATTTATGACTACCTCAAGCTGCTGTTTGCGCGGGCGGGCGTTACGTATTCACCCATATCGGGCGGAGAAGTAAAGAAAGACACCGTTACCGATGTCGTTAACTTCATCTTCCAGCACCAGCCCGAGCCGGATGGTTCATCGCAGCGGGTCATGATCATGGCTCCGCTGATTATCCACCCCGGCCGGACCCTCGACTATGAATTGAAGATTCTGTTGCAGAAGGGCTACACCCGGATTGTTGCTGATGGCGGTCCGACGGGTCGGCAGGTGGTTCAGATTGAGGAGTTGCTGGAGCATCCGCAGGAGCAGATCAACGCGCTGGCTTCCGGCGCTACGCTCGAAATCCTGATTGACCGCGGCACCGTACTGTTCGACGATTCCGGCCAGCCCGATGAGGATACGCAGTACCGCTTTTCGGACTCAGTGCAGACCGCCTTCAACGAGGGCGACAACATCTGCCGGGTCGATGTGGTCGGGCGGTCCGGCGGTCCGGCAGAATCACGAACGTTCTCCGATAAGTTTGAACTGGACGGCATTGCCTTCGAAGAGCCGAGTGTCAATCTCTTTACCTTCAACAACCCATACGGCGCGTGCCGCCGATGCGATGGCTTCGGCAAAGTGCTGGGTATCGACCCGGACCTGGTTATCCCCGACAAGAACTTATCGGTGTTTGAGGGAGCCATTATGCCGTGGCGGAGTGAGAAGATGAGTGAGGAGTTTTTGAAACCCCTGCTCAAAAACGGCATTCGTTTCGACTTTCCCATTCACCGGCCCTATAAAGACCTGACGCCAGAGCAGCAGGAGCTACTCTGGACAGGCAATCAATACTTCAACGGTCTCAACGCATTTTTTGAGTTTGTTGAGAGCCAGACGTTCAAGGTGCAGTACCGGGTGATGCTGTCGCGCTACCGGGGCAAAACGACCTGCCCGGAATGCCGGGGGTCGCGACTTCGCAAAGACGCTAGCTACGTGAAGGTGGCCGGTAAGTCGATTACGGATCTGGTGCTGATGCCGATCACACAGGTGGGCGCTTTCTTCCGATCGCTGGAACTGCCCGCTCACCAGCAGCAGGTTGCCAACCGCATTCTGGTCGAAATCCGGAACCGGCTCGATTACATGGAGCGCGTGGGCCTGGGGTACCTGACCCTGAATCGACTGACCAACTCGCTGTCGGGGGGTGAATACCAGCGAATCAAGCTGGCGACCTCGCTCGGCTCGGCACTGGTAGGGTCCATGTATATTCTCGACGAACCAAGCATCGGCCTGCACCCCCGCGATACACAACGGCTGGTCAGCGTCTTGGAATCACTCCGCGATATGGGTAATACCGTGATCGTAGTTGAACACGAAGAGGAAGTTATGCGAGCTGCCGACCAACTCATCGATATTGGCCCCGATGCGGGCATAAATGGCGGCCAGTTAGTGTTTCAGGGCACGTGGGATGATATTGCGCAGGGAGCAGGGCATGGGGCAAAGGGTAATGATAACGGTAGCGAGGCCCTACGCTCCCACACTATTGACTTCCTGACTGGTGCTGAAACAATTCCGGTGCCGAAGTTCCGGCGGACAGCCACTAATTTTCTGGAGCTGAAAGGCGCTCGGGAAAACAACCTCAAGAACGTTGATGTCCGCATCCCGCTCAACACGCTTACGGTCGTGACGGGCGTTTCGGGCTCGGGCAAAAGTACGCTGATCCGGAAAGTGCTGTTCCCGGCACTCTGCCGTCTGAAAGGCGACGCGGCCGAGGAAGCAGGCAAGTACGACTCGCTGGAGGGTAGCGTTGATCGGATCGCGGCTGTGGAAATGATTGACCAGAATCCCATTGGCAAATCCAGCCGGTCGAACCCTGTTACGTACATCAAAGCGTATGACTACCTCCGCCAGGTGATGGCCGATCAGCAGATAGCGAAGGCACGTGGCTACAAACCGTCGCACTTCTCATTCAACGTAGATGGAGGGCGCTGTGAGGTCTGTCAGGGCGAGGGCGAAGTAAAGATCGAGATGCAGTTCATGGCCGATATTTACCTTAAATGCGAGGGTTGTAACGGCAAACGCTTCAAGCAGGAAGTGCTGGAAGTGACCCTGCACGACAAGAACGTATCGGATATTCTGGATATGACTGTCGACGAAGCGATCGAGTTCTTCCGCAAAGCCGAACCTAAGATGGCCGATAAACTGATGCCGCTCCAGGAAGTGGGATTGGGCTATATTGGGTTGGGCCAATCGGCGAATACGCTTTCGGGTGGGGAAGCCCAGCGGGTGAAGCTGGCGTCGTTTCTGAGTAAGGGCAATCCAAACAAGGGACAGACACTGTTCATTTTCGACGAACCCACCACCGGCCTGCACTTCCACGACATCCGTAAGCTGCTGAAAGCCATAAACGCGCTGGTCGATCAGGGTGACTCGGTGCTCATTATTGAGCATAATACGGAAGTTATCAAATCCGCCGACCACATCATCGATCTCGGCCCGGAAGGTGGCGAAGCGGGCGGCTACGTAACCTTTACCGGTACGCCCGAGCAGATGGTAGAGCTACCAGAAGGCCAGAATTACACGGCTGATTTCCTGCGTGGGAAGGTGTAATTCGCTTCTATAAGTATTACTTGTGCACCCCGGTAGAGAATAAATTCTTCTGCCGGGGTTTATTTTTAAAAGCCCGTTTACCTGGTCCATATCCGAAAACTCAAAAGTGCAGATGATGAGTACGGTCGTTTAGTATTTTGGCTGTCAAACTCTTACCGGCTCCATGCGACACCGTCTATCTGCATTCTTCTATCGGATTGCCTCCTGGCAGACTCTACTGGTATCCCTTGTTTTATACGCGCTGTTTCCGGGCTATATCCTGAAAAACATAGAAACGCAACTCAATCTATACGCCAGAAAGGCCATTGGACCGCTCGACTTGCTGATTTTTAATGGAAATCCGTCCGTGATTGAGCAGATGATCGCTCAGTATGGCGCGGAAGGTCGTGCTTACTACGCCCAAGCCGAACTGACAGCCGACTTGGCTTATCCGATCGTGTACACCTTTTTGCTTTGTATCGTCCTCTCACTGGTATTCCGACAAACGTCAGCATCGCCTTCCAGCTTGATTAACCTGCTGCCGCTGGTTGTTTGGGCTATTGACATGCTCGAAAACGCTTGCGTTGTCGTTTTACTTAATACCTACCCTCACCTATCACCTCTGGTCGTGACTATGTGTCTGGTTTGTACTAATCTGAAATGGATTGCCTTTTTTACGATCATCGCTACGATTCTGTACGGGTTAGTACGGTTGGCGATACGCAGGCTCACCAAGTCGCGCCGACAGCAGGAAATCAAACCGGTGTAAAAGACTCATCACACAAGAATGGTATCGGTTAGTCGACCGATATCGTAGCTGACGCGTTGAATAAATTCAAGCTGGCTTTTAAGCAATGGATCATTTGTCGGTTTTGATAGGTAATCTTTGTGCTCCAACTCGATCGCTGAGCTGTCGGAAAGCGAAGCCTCCACGGATGACCCCAGCTTACGCAGGCTTTCTTCCAGCGCTACGATTGCCCGCCGAACCAGCCGTAGTAGTTCTTCCGAGTGTCCTATCAACGTTTGTTCGGTCAGTAGGGTCGAGGCAATCGTAGCCACATTAGCAGACAGAATGTGATTCAGCACCACAAATTCATTCACTTCGTTCTGGTGCCATTGCTTGCTGCGAGGCTCTGACGTCATGCGCTGGAAAGCCGCCGAAAGATTAGCAGAACTGACGTACACATCTTTCCTGGCCAGTTTATACTCCGTTTCGGTAATGGTACGCCCCGATAACCCGTCGGCCAGGATGCGCAGGTAATTCAGGTTTGCCTTCAGAACATCGCGCAGAAACTCTTTCAATTGCTGCGACTCCCAGCGAGGGAACAGGAAATAGCTGGCCGCAAAGGCAATGGCTGACCCGATCAGCGTATCCAGAACACGTTCTTCGACAATGCGGAGACCGCCCATTCCCAGTAACGTAAACAGGATCAGTATGTAAGGCGTCATTAGTACTACCATTACGATGTAGTTAGTCCGCTGAAAACTGAACGTACCAATCATCAGCACCAGCATGATCAGGAACAGTACGGTCTGGTTCGATATGGTCAATAACACTGCCACGCCGATGGCACCACCCGCCAGCGTTCCCATCAGACGCTCGTAGTTGCGCTGTTTGGACAAACTAAACCCCGGTTTGAGGATAACCGTAATCGTCAATAGAATCCAGTAGCTGTGCGTACCGTAGTCTGACAACTTAGCGATTATGAACCCCACCAGACACGCCAGGCTCATCCGAACCGAATGCCGAAAGATGGAAGAAGTAAGCGTAAGATTATTGCGAATCGTTGTTACGCTTACGGTCTGGTGAGTGATAAACCGATCATACTCCAGGTCATAATCATCCGGCTGTGTATCAATTGAACGGGTAGTGTAGCGAAGGATACTACTCAACCGCTGATCTACGTTCCGCAGACTGACCAGAATTTTTTTCAGCACCAGGGTATGGCTGTCTTTAGCGGTTGCTTCAATAGTATCCACCTTACCCTTCAACCGTTCCAGATCACGGCCCAGATCCAGCCGGGACTGCCGCGGTCGGTTAGCCTGAACGGCCAGACCGACGTAATCCATCTCGATTGCAATACGGTGAATGATCCGGGAAATATCGTCCAGGATACCGGTTGCCCCAAACCGTTCGCGCAAGTCGGCGTAATCGTAGTAAAAAGCAACAATCTGCTCATACAAGTCCATTACGTCCACAAACGTCAGTACCAGGCGTCGACCCGTGGGGGTTGATTCCTGCACGATCTGGCGGCTTTTGAAAAGCAACTCCCGAACAGCGTCCTGCTTTTCGCTAACGACCACCTGCTGGGCAAACAGCTTTTTATAATCTTCGTCCAGGCTGGTCTGTACGGAATAAAAGTCAGCTTTTATAGACAAAAGTTTGGCAATCTCGTGGATGCACTCACCAAGTGCCTGCTGCGAAGCCCGGTAGGGTAGCACTTGAAAAAACGATAGGCTGATCAGCATGTACCATAGCCCACCGGCCAGGACCAATGCGCCAAAACGCCACACAGCTATAAAGCTCAGGGGACGGTCCATGACCAGAATCATGATGAGCAAAGCCGCCGTACCGATGGCCGTAGCTCGGGTGCCATACACGCCGAGCATGGACAACATGAAGCTTAGCAGCAGAATCTCAGCCCCCAACACCCAGGTGTTCATTCGGGCAAAGCCCGTTATAATGGCCACCAACGCAGCCATCAGGCAACAAACAAGCATGGCATTTCGCTTGTGCGTAACGGGCCCCGGCGAGTCGACAATACTTACACTCAAAGCGCCCAGCGAAATTGTCAGGCCGATATCAAACAGCCCAAACTGCGACAGCACCATGGCTGGTATCAGGATCGCCAGCGTAATACGTACCCCATCGGAAAAATGCTGTCCGAATAAAAAATAGCGAATTTTCCGTAGTTGCTCTTTCATACCGACAATATAACCAGAACCCCAGACGAGGGGTGTCCATCTACTCAAAACCTATTTCAGACCGCCTTTGTGCCGCTGAACAACGGGCTTTTGTTCCATACTTAACCCTATACGGATATGACCAGAAATTAATCTATTTTCGCGGTTGATTTTTCCGTCATTCATGCCCAGTTCGTTGAGGTGGTTCCTACTGTTTGTCAGTTTCCCCCTTTTTAGTTTTGCTCAGGTAACCATAACCCATCCCATGCCTCGTCTGGTTGTTCAGCGGGGTATCGACAACATCGGTCGTTTGTACATCGCCGGCCGACTCACCAGCGTCGCTGATCGGGTCGAGGCCCAGTTAACACCCATTGCGGTCGGCCAGGGAACCGCTACCGACTGGCAAACCATCCAGACTAACCCAACCGGCAATTTGTTTCTCGGCTTCGTCACCGGTGCAGGGGGCTGGTACGTCCTGACTGTCCGGGCAATTCGGAATAATGTCAGCATCGGCCAGGCCACTATACAACCCGTCGGCATCGGTGAGGTGTTCATCACAGCCGGTCAGTCGAACTCCAGGGGATTGGGCATTGCCGATAATGATCTGGGTACGGCGACCGACCGGGTCAACGCCATTGACTCCATCAATCATTATTATCCACCCGGCGCCCAATCTTTGTTTTCTTCGGGAGATCCGATGCCGGTTCCTACGTACAAAGCCCTGACCGCTAGCCGCCGGATATTCCCAATGGCGGAAAGCTCATGGGGCTGGGGCGAACTCGGCGACTACATCGTCAATCGCTACAACGTACCCGTAGCGTTCTATACGGCTGGCTGGGATGCGTCGACCATCGAGAACTGGATCAACTCAGCCAACGGCATTCCCACCTGCAACCGCTACTATTGCGCCGAAAACTGGCCGAATCTGCAACCGTATACTAACCTCAAGAACGTACTCCGTTATTATGCGTCCATGGCCGGTATCCGGTCGGTGCTCTGGCACCAGGGCGAGGCCGAGTACGGCGACGCTGGCTCGGGTAGTATTCCTGACTACCGCAGTCGGCTCCAGTCACTTATCCAGAAATCCCGGCAGGACTTCGGTGGGCGCAACATGCCCTGGGTCGTCGCGCGGGTCTCCTACGATGGCACAGTAACACGCCCGGACCTGATTACAGAACAGCAGAAAGTGATTAATACCCCAAGCCTGAACGTATTTCAGGGGCCTTACAACGACACCATCGTGAACCGGAATGCCGGCCAGCCCGATGTGCATTTCCGGAATAGCTTCCGGCCTTCGCCCCATCCCCAATATTATCAGAACACCAGCGCGATTCCTGCCGGAATGGGGCTTTCGCGGTTTGC
Organism: Fibrisoma limi BUZ 3; assembly: GCF_000296815.2. GTDB lineage: Bacteria > Bacteroidota > Bacteroidia > Cytophagales > Spirosomataceae > Fibrisoma > Fibrisoma limi. The sequence continues at coordinate 1,912,809 of NZ_CAIT01000009.1, read as the reverse complement.
CCGTAACTGGAACAACAGCCTGGACAACAGCTTTTTTCAGAATGCGCAGCCCGTACTGCCGCAACAGTTTGCCGTAACCGGCACCATTGCCGAGTACGTATCGCCGGGTAGTACGCTACAGGTTTCGTTTGCTACGCTGGGTACTTTTGCAGCCGATAACCAATGGCAGGTTCAGTTGCTTGATTCTGTCGGGAACTACAAGGCCACCCTTGGCTCCGGACCAAGCAGCCCCGTGGCTGTTCAGTTACCCGGCAATTTGACCTCAGGCCGTTTTCAGCTTCGGGTGGTCGCCACTTCACCCTGGTTACCGGCCGTACCGTCCAACCTGTTCCGACTCGGTACACCGCCCGCTACGGCTGGACCGGCTGACCTGAACCTGACGCTATCCGTCAGCAATCGAACGCCCGGCACCGGCGATCAGACTACGTTTACATTGCTGCTTCAGAACGCTGGACCCAAGCGTGCAGTTAACGTAACGGTTCGCGATCGACTACCGGCAAACCTCGCTGTTCTGTCGACTTCCGGGCTAACCCTCGCCGATGGTGTACTGACCGGCACCGTCGCCGGTCTGGATAGCGGCAAATCGGTTATGTTCAATTTTGTAGCCCGACCGACTGCCGCCGGTACGTACCGCAATGCCGCCGAGATTGCTCAGACCGGCAACATTGACCCTGACAGCCAGCCGGATACAGGCACCGCCGATGGGCAGGACGATTCTGCGGAGCTAAGTTTCCGCACCCGCGAAACAAGCTCAGCCGTTTACGCATCGCCCAATCCAAACCAGGCACCTTTACCAGCCGTGGTTAGTAACCAGCCAGCTCCTGACCCGAACAAAGCCGACGTACAACTTGCTATATCGGCCAGCCGCCAGTCAATTGCGCTGAACGATACGCTGACCTATACCCTGACGCTGACAAATCTCGGCGGTCATACAGCCACTCTCCTGAATGTAACGGCCTATTTGCCCGCCGGCCTGGTTTTCGAATCGAGCAGCGACATGGCACCTGGTGCCGGAACGGTGTCGGGCGGTATAAGCAGCCTGGCCCCTAAAACAACGTATTCATTACGTTTTCGCGCCAGAGCTACCCAGGCGGGCCGTCTGGTGTGTCCGGCTCAAATTACGGCTGCCGGTGTACCAGACCCCGATTCGACACCCGGCAATGGCACCACCAATGGCGAAGACGACACTGCCCGGGTCGAAATTCGCGTTCGTTAACCGGCAATCTGATTGCTGATGAACGACTTACACCCTATCTTCGTTTGTTAAAATAAGAGATGCGATTTGTACAATAACGCCCTGCATCCGGTTTCTTGTCAGCTAGTTCTCAGCAAGTGACGTTCTCGCGGTTGGAAATCAGGTTAAAAAACAGGGTGCCGAGTCTTTTATACGTAAGCCAGTTGTCAGGGTGCGCACTATGAAACTCAAGTTGGTAGTCGTTGGGGTAGGGATTGTGGCGATCGGGTTAATCTCTTCGTCGTTTCTCGGTATGTTCGGGGGGCAGGTCGATTATAATACTCAGATAAAACCGCTTCTGAACAAGAACTGCATAGCCTGCCACGGGGGTGTTAAGAAGGCCGGGGGTTTTTCGCTGCTGTTCAAGCACGAAGCGCTGGCTCCCACCAAATCAGGTAAGCCCGCCATCATTCCCGGCGATGCCGACGGTAGTGAGATGATCCGGCGGCTGACCCTGACCGACCCCGACGAGCGGATGCCGCTCGATCACCCTCCTCTCAAAGAAAACGAAATTGACCTGCTTCGCGATTGGATTAACCAGGGTGCCGAATGGGGTGATCACTGGGCATACCAGCGTATTGAAAAGCCGGACGTTCCCAACGTCGGTACGTTCTGGAGTCGCCTTGGCCTAGCCGAGAGTGATGAAACAAAATGGGTCAGGAACGAAATAGACCATTTTATGCTGGACAAGCTGAAAGCCGAAGGGATGAAACCTTCGCCGATAGCTGATCGTCCAACGCTGCTCCGGCGCGTATCGCTGGACCTGACGGGGCTGCCACCAACCGAGCAGGAGATGGCCGATTTTGTGAAGGACACATCGCCCAACGCCTACGAAAACGTAGTTGACCGACTTATGGCGTCATCGGCCTATGGCGAAAAGTGGGCCGGTATGTGGCTCGATCTGGCCCGCTATGCTGACACCAAGGGGTATGAACGGGATGCCGGCCGGAAGATCTGGTGGTACCGCGACTGGTTGATCAAGGCGTTTAATCAGGACAAACCCTTCGATCAGTTCACGATTGAGCAACTGGCCGGCGATCTCCTCCCCCAGCCTACCGACGACCAGCTCATTGCGACCGGTTTTCACCGCAACACGATGAACAACGACGAAGGCGGAACGCAGGATGAAGAATTTCGCATTGCCGCCGTTCTCGACCGCGTTAATACAACCTGGGACGTCTGGCATGGCACAACCTTCTCGTGCGTGCAATGTCACAGCCACCCCTACGATCCGTTCGTCAACGACGAGTACTATAAATACCTGGCGTTTTTTAACAACAGCCGCGACGAGGACATCGTCAGCGAAACACCGACACTGCGTTTCTATAAAGAAAAGGACTCCGTAGCGGTCCTGGACATGAAGCGCTGGTTAACGACGCAGCTTCCTCGCCAGAAAGCAACCGAATACGAACGGTTCCTGCGCGTGATGGAGCCAAAAGTCAACTCCCACGACTTCGACCAGTACGTCAACGCGTCGCTGCTTGATGCAAAGTATTTCGGGGTTCAACACCTGGGTTCGGCCCGGATCAGGAACGTAACGCTCACAGGCAAAAACCGCCTGCTGATTGCGTGGGGGACCGGTGCTCCCGACGCAGTTGTTACGGTGCATAAAGACAGCCTGAATGGTCCGGTGTTGCTGACCACTTCCGTACCCAAAACCGGCAGCGAATGGAAAGACTCGGTTCAACTCTTTCCAATTCCGTCAATTCAAGGGCGGCATAACCTGTTTGTAACGCTCAATAGCCCTAAAGAGCCGAAGAAATGGGTGATGATCAAGTGGGTAGCTTTCCAGTCGGCATTACCCGGTCAGCCTGCGGATGCAATCGGTCCGCAGGAACAACAGTACGTTGACCTGCTTAATAAAGACACCGACCAGACGCCGATCATGTACGACGGAACCGGCGACCTGATTCGAAAAACTCACGTATTTGAACGTGGCAACTGGATGGTGAAAGGTAAAGAGGTCAAGCCCGATGTGCCGAAGTCAATGCCGGCTCTGAGCCCCGATATGCCCCGCAACCGATTGGGTCTGGCCAGGTGGATGGTGACCCGCGATCATCCCCTGACGGCCAGGGTGGCCGTCAACCGTTTCTGGGAGCAGCTTTTTGGAACGGGCATTGTCGAGACGGTCGAGGACATGGGTACCCAGGGCATCCAGCCAACCCACCGCGAACTGCTGGACTACCTGGCCGTTGAGTTCATGGAAACCGACCGCTGGAGCATAAAAAAACTGCTGAAACGAATGGTCATGTCGGCTACGTATCAGCAACAGTCAGAAGCGTCGCCCGAACTGCTGGCCAAAGATCCGTTTAACCGGCTGCTGGCGCGGGGCCCACGGGTTCGCCTGTCGGCCGAACAGGTACGCGATCAGATGCTGGCTGTCAGTGGGTTATTGAGTCTGAAAATGTACGGACCAAGCGTAATGCCTCCGCAACCCGATGGCATCTGGCAATCACCTTATAACGGCGAAGCGTGGAAATTGAGCGAGGGCGACGATCGGTATCGCCGGGCCCTGTACACGTATTGGAAGCGAACGGCCCCGTACCCTTCCATGATCACATTCGACAGCCCCAGCCGGGAGTTCTGCCAGCTTCGGCGGCTACGGACTAACACGCCGTTACAGGCACTCGTTACGCTTAATGATCCGGTATACATTGAGGCCGCACAACGGTTGGCTGAGTACATGCAGAAAAACGGTCGGTCGCCCGAGCAGCAGATTCAGGCGGGTTTCCGGCGGATTATGCTGAGGGACTTGTCGCCTAAAAAACTCGCGGTGCTGGCCCGGTTGTATCGTACCACAGAACAGCAATACCAGCAGGAGCCCGACGACATAAAGAAGATTGCGGGTTGTCCTGATGCGACTCCGCAACTGGCCGCCCTGACCGTAACGGCCAATACGATGTTGAATCTGGACGAAGTCATTACGAAAGAATAAACGTAGTACAGGCCGCAGCCTATTACGGATACAACCATGAGCGACCTTCAAAACGAACTTCGGCAAATGGCCGCCCTGCGCGAAACCAGGCGGCACTTTTTGCATACCTGTTCCACAGGCCTGGGCGCTATGGCGCTTGGTTCGATCCTGAGCAGTTGTGGTTTCCTGGGCCGTCGCGATGAGGCTGTCAACGTAGCCGACGCAGCCCTTCAACCGGATGAGCCAATGGCACCGCAGGCAGCGCAGTATCTGCCGAAAGCCAAGCGAGTGATCTACATCCACATGGCCGGATCACCCTCGCAGCTTGAGCTGTTTGACTACAAGCCCGAACTGGTCAAATACCACGGCAAGGATTGTCCGCAGGAACTACTCGAAGGCAAGAAGTTCGCGTTCATCCGGGGTGTTCCGAAGATGCTGGGACCGCAGGGCAAATTTGCGCAGCATGGTCAGTCGGGGGCCTGGGTATCCGATTACCTGCCTCACCTGCAAGGCGCTGTTGATGACATTACGTTCGTCAAGGCCATGCATACGGACCAGTTTAACCATGCGCCGGCGCAATTGCTGATGCACACCGGAAGCGCCCGGCTGGGCCGCCCGAGCCTTGGTTCGTGGGTGACGTATGGCCTGGGCACTGAAAACGACAACCTCCCGGGTTTTATCGTGCTGGCATCGGGTGGCAAACAGCCCGATGCGGGTAAATCCATCTGGGGCAGTGGATTCTTACCAACGGTGTACCAGGGTGTTCAGTGCCGTACGGACGGCGATCCGGTGCTGTACGTATCCGACCCGTCGGGTATGAACCGCGATACACGAAAGCAGACTATTGACGCCATCAGCGAAATCAATCGGCAGCATTACGAGGATGTTAAAGACCCCGAAATCCTGACCCGTATTGCTCAGTACGAACTGGCGTTCCGGATGCAGATGTCCGTGCCCGACGCTATGGACATTAAGGGTGAACCGCAGTACATCCTTGATAGCTACGGTGTTGACCCCAACAAAGGGTCTTTTGCGCGCAATTGCCTGCTGGCTCGCCGACTGGTTGAACGGGGGGTCCGGTTTGTCCAGTTGTTTGACTGGGGTTGGGACTCACACGGTACCAGTGCCGATGGCGCTATTGAAATTGGCCTTCGTCAGAAGTGTAAAGAATCCGATCAGGCTGTTGCGGCCCTATTGACAGATCTGAAGCAGCGTGGTCTCCTCGACGAAACGCTGGTTGTCTGGGGCGGGGAGTTCGGCCGGACACCCATGCAGGAAAACCGCGATGGTCAGGTACTCCCCTTCATGGGTCGGGATCATCACCTCGAAGCCTTTACCGTCTGGATGGCCGGCGGGGGCGTGAAGCGCGGTTTTACGTACGGCGAGACCGACGAAATCGGCTACTACGGTGTTAAAGACAAAGTGCATGTCCACGACCTACAGGCCACTATCCTGCATCTGCTGGGCTTTGACCACACAAAACTGACGTATCAGTTCCAGGGGCGCCCCTTCCGTCTGACCGATGTAGCCGGTAAGATTGTCAAACCTTTACTCGCTTAGTTGATTTGACCCGCGTCCTATTCATACACGGCTATCTTGAAGATGCAACGGTGTTTGACCAGATAATGCCGTTATTACCTACGATTGAGCCGGTACGAATCAACTTGACGGATGAATTTTTGCGCTGGAAGCCATCCGGCTCAATCAATGTGCGGCAGGTGGCTCATTATCTGGTCAGTCAGTACGCCATTAGCGCCGGGGATGTGGTCATTGGTCATTCGATGGGTGGCTGGGTTGCCATTTTTGTCAAGGAATTGACCGGTTCTACGGTCATACAGATTGCTTCATGGACAAATCAGAAAAAGATTCTGTTTCCCACTCATAACCTTAGCCTTCTTCGTTTGCTATCCCTTACGGGCCTGACGCAAAGCCAGTTCTTAACTAAGCTTTCGGTCAGACAGTACCCTTTTAATGAATCACGACCGCTTTATCAGACGCTCCTCTTCAATTCCCGCCAGATGGATCGACGCTACCTGTGGTTCCAGATTCAAACGCTTTTTGCAAAGGTCCCCCCATTGTCGGCACAACCCGATTTACGCATCCATGCCCGACCCGACAACATCATTGCTCCGCCGGACGAACCTTACGTGATGGTGCCCGGCGATCATTTCAGCCTGGTTTTTCACCCCGACCTCGTAGCGGCACCCATCACCGCCTTGCTGTCCAGTCAGGGACCTACAACCCGGCAACGGCCGGCTGATTAGTTCCGGCTAAGAACCGGAATAACATCGGCAATCCGCTCAAACGCCAGAAACGCCTTACCCTCCAGTTGCTCTTTCTCGACCTGCTCATGCGCCCAGGTAACAGAATACGGCACGTGGATGGCGTTGGCTCCCACATGAACCACGGGCAGTATATCGGAGCGTAGTGAATTTCCGATCATCAGAAACTCTTCCGGTTGCAAACCATAGCGTTGTATGATACGCTGATAAGCCGGCTCGTTTTTCTCGCTGACAATCTCAACGTACTTGAAATAATGCCCCAGGCCCGACCGCGCAATTTTGCTTTCCTGATCGAGCAGATCGCCTTTAGTCAGCACCATCAGGTCATACTGGCCCGAAAGCGTTTCCAGTACGTCCTGTACACCATCGAGAATATCAATCGGGAACGCCAGTAGCTCTTTGCCAATGTCAATGATTTGCTGTATTTCAGAGCCCGTGATGGTGCCTTCGGTCAGTTCAATGGCCGTTTCAATCATAGACAGCATAAATCCTTTCGCCCCGTATCCAAACAGCCGCAGATTCCGCATCTGCGCTTCGTAGAACCGGGCACCAATCGTTTCTTCGCTGACATGATGCATCAGTAACGTTCGGAACTGCTGCTGTACATTCACATACATGGGTTCGTTCACCCACAGCGTATCATCAGCATCAAAAGCAATCAGCTTTAGCGAGGAGGTTGTTATTCCGACCTGCATAGTGGAGCAATATAGTTTTTGTGATAAAATTACAACGGTCTGGCGGTTGGTGATAATAAGATTCGGACTACCCCGTAAATTTGATTTGCGTCACGTTCCCTAAATTTCCAATTTGCCGGAGTTCTAAACGAATTTTCTTGCCTTTTTCCATGCAGTTCACCGAACAAGATCAGGACCAGATACTGGCACAGGGTATTTCACTCGACCAGATCGATCAGCAGATACAGCATTTTGTCCAGGGCTTTCCTTTCCTGAACGTAATCAAGGCCGCTACCGTCGGCGATGGGATTGTGCAGGTTCCCGAAACGGAACTGTCGGCTTATATTCACCGGTTCGACGCAGCCGCGCAGGACCGTTCGCTGCTCAAGTTTGTGCCCGCGTCCGGGGCCGCTACCCGAATGTTCAAATCGCTGTTCTCGGCCCTCGACGGCAAATCCGATAAAGCCGCCGACGAGTTTTTCGCCCGTCTGCCGGATTTTGCCTTTTATGACGATTTGAAAGAGGTACTGGCCACCAAAGGCGTTGACCTCGACAAAGCTGTTGCCGATAAAGATTGGCAACCTTTATTGCGGCAGACCGTACTGCGGTTCCTGCTGCTCGACGACGGCCTTGGCTACGGAAACTTACCCAAGGGGCTGCTTCAGTTCCACCGCTATCCTGATGGCCCTCGAACGCCCGTTGAAGAACATCTGGTTGAAGGGGCTTCGTATGCCAACTCGAACGGTTTGGTTCGTATTCATTTTACGGTTTCCCCCGAACACCGTGAGCGTTTTGAGCAGCTTATTCAGGCCGAAAAAGCGGACTACGAAGCCTGGCTCGGTGTTACGTTTGATATTACGTTCTCTGAGCAAAAGAAATCAACCGATACCATCTCGGTAAATCTCGACAACACGCCTTTCCGAAATGCCGATGATACGCTACTGTTTCGCCCGGCGGGCCACGGCGCTCTGATCGAAAACCTGAACGACATTGACGCCGACATCGTGTTCATCAAGAACATTGATAACGTAGTACCCGATGAACTCAAAGAGCCAACCATTACGTACAAGAAAGTGCTGGCGGCCGTTTTGCTGGATGCACAACAGCAGGTAGCCCGGTTGCAGGGGCTGCTCGAATCAGACGACGTCAGCGAAGGCTATCTGAGTGAAGCCGACGAACTGTTCCGGCGTACCTTGTTTACCTTACCTCCTGATGGCTTCGAAAGCAGGTCGAAAGCGGAAAAGCTCGCGTATTTCCGCCAGAAGCTAAACCGGCCGGTACGGGTTTGCGGTATGGTTAAGAACGTAGGTGAACCGGGTGGTGGGCCATTCTGGGCGAGAAACCAGGACGGCTCCGTTTCGCTCCAGATCGTTGAGTCGGCCCAGATTGACCTGGCTGATCCCGACCAGAAAGCCATTTTTGACGCTGCCACGCACTTCAACCCCGTCGATCTTGTCTGCGGTCTGAAAGATCACCACGGTCGCAAATTCGACCTGCCTGCCTACCGCGATCCACAGACGGGCTTTATTACCCAGAAGTCAAAAGACGGGAAAGATTTGAAGGCGCAGGAGCTACCCGGCCTCTGGAATGGAGCCATGGCCGACTGGAATACCATCTTTGTAGAAGTACCGCTGATTACGTTTAACCCCGTTAAGACCGTAAACGATCTGCTCCGGAAAGAGCATCAGCCCCAATAAATTGTAGTGCATCAAACAAACGAAAGGGTGAGGCTGAATCGAACGTTCGATTCAGCCTCACCCATTTATAGTGCACACCGTCCAGCTTAGGCTGTCATGCGCTTGGCTGAGTTGTCAACAGATTCGTTGGCTTTGCTGCCAATGGGAATTTCCTTCGTCTCCAACGACGACGGGTTCATAAATGTCAGCAGGGTTGTGTTTTCGTAAACGCCCAGGTTCGCATCCCGCACGCGTTCCATGATGGGTTTGAGGGCGCACGTAACTTCATCTTCACAGTCGTCGCAGCGAACGTAGAAGTTAAACGAAACACAAGGCGTTGGGGCAATCGGGCCATCAATTACGCGCAGTACCTGAGCCAGGTTTACCCGACCCGGGTCCACCCGCAGCAGATAGCCACCGCCTTTCCCTTTCTGGCTCTGGAGGATACCATGGTTCCGTAACTCCAGCAGGATAGCCTCTAAGAATTTTTTCGGGATGTTTTCCTTCGCCGATATGTAGGAAATCAGTACAGGGCCCTTCCCGTACTCTTCGGTCAAAACCTTCAGGGCTTTGATGGCGTACTTTGCTTTCTTAGAGATCATGTTACGGTACCTAAGAGGTTGCGGTGATTAAAGGTTAATTGATGTAAACTGTGATTTTATAACTATTCAAAGGGCCAATTTAGTAAGCTCTTAATTATCAGCAAACTTTTTAACCCTTATTTCACTGCTAATGTATGAAAGATTGCCTTATCAGCAACAAATGTCCCTGAACAAACTACTATGTTCATGGACAAACAGCATAAATTGAGCCAAAAGTTCAACAGCTTTTAATTAGTGTTAGACGGAAGGGTTACTGCTTGGTAACACCTATTACATCAGAATATTGCACTCCTTCTTATACGTAATAATTTTCCTCAGGTAATCGACCAGTCCGCACCTCCTTTTTGGTTTCGCGTCGACCAGTTTGCCCAGGCCTGTCTATATAAGAAAAAAGCCGGTGCAAAGCCCCGGCCCTTTCGTGCGACACCAATATGAAAATTAAAAAAAGAATGCTTATCTGTCGTAATTGGTATTCTGCGGATCGAAGTTTGTCCAGCCGGTCAGCCAGTTATCCGTTCCGTTAAAGGCACCCCGGTAGGGAGCAGCCGTGAAAAACGAATCGCCAAGTTTACCTCCCGTTGCAGTAGCAGCGTTCGTAACCAGCGGTGACGTAGCCTGCGGCAGCGGGTTTGGTGCAGCCAGGTTGAACGTCTGTGCATTCAGCAGCAGCGTAGCCAGATCAGCCGTCGAAATTACACGGTTGTTTTTGTTTGCCGTATTGAAGAAAGCCGTAGCCTGATCATTAGTAATGGCCCCAGCACCACGAACTGCAGTTAATGAATTGGCAATCGTAACACCTTGCAGATCCAGGGCACCTGAATTTACATTAGCCAGCGTACCGGTTGCCGTACCATCCAGACGCAGACCTTCCGGCCAGCCTACAAATACTGAGTTATAAATGCTGATAGCTGTGTTACGACGCAGGTGCATGGCCGACTGATACGGACCGCTACCCTGAGGAGCGTTCGTGTTTACCGGCGCCGACTGGAAAGCGAAGCTTGAGACATTGGCGAAAATCGGCTGAGTCAGTGGCAGACCATTATTCGGAGCAGCAGCACCTTGAGCGGCCGTGTTTTCACCCGGATTAAAGTTGTCAGACTCGAAGCAGTTAGAACCAGACTGGTCAGCTACCTGCGGATCACGCAGCGATAGCGCGAACTGAACTTTACCCGTGTAACCGTAGTCCGTATCGAAATCGTCGTCAAAACCACGGAAAGCAACCAGATACTTTGCGTTAACCGTACCGCCAAACCACTCGTATGAATCGTCACCTGAATAAGAAACCTGAACGTGGTCAATGGTCGTACCTGAGCCTACACCATACATCGTCAGACCATTGATCTCACTGTTAGCGGTTGCCGTCAGGGCAATACCACCAAATTCGATCCGTACGTACTGCAATGTACCTGAGTTATCATTGGGCTGGTTGTCCGTACCGAACGTACCGCGGATACCACCTTCGAACGTCTGTGAAGCCGGTCGGTTGGTCGGCGCCCGACCGATCAGGACAATACCACCCCAGTCACCGTATTTACGCTGGCCCGGTGCTGCGTTCGACGTGAAAATGATCGGTTGTTGAGCCGTACCTTTCGCTTCAATCCGAGCACCTTTGTCGATAATCAGCGTACCACCCCGTTGCTGCCCTGATGGGTCTGTAGCAGGCCCACCACCTTTGATAATGGTTCCGGGCTCAATAGTCAGTACAGCATTGTTTTCTACGTAGATAAATCCACGAATCAGGTAAACATTGTTTCTTGACCAGGTTGTGTTCGTAGTGATATTAGACGTAACCTCAATAACCGGCTTGTTGCCAAGCTGGAACTGAATAGTTGACGGAGCTTGTGCAGTTTGACCACCTGACGTTACTGAAATGTTACTACCAGCATTAGCAGGCACTGTAACATTAAGTTGAGTAGACGTCGCCGTGTTTACCGTTGCAGGTACCGTACCAAACGTAACCGTGTTGCTTGACGGATTGGTATTGAAATTGGTACCCGTTATCACAATCGTTGAGCCAACTGGGGCGGTTGTGGGGTTGATACCTGTGATACTCAGCACAGCCTCTGGCTCATCATTGTTGTCACAGGCGGTCAACGTTACAAACATTCCCCCTACTAATAGCAGCATATACTGCCAACGCTTCATTAACTGCATAGAGATTTGGTTTTAGTTTACTTTTTATTGTGCACACATTAAGGGATGACAGTTCTCCTACCAAAGGTGTAAACAGCCGTTGCGGTGATGTACCGTCCACGGCGGTACGTCCGGTAGTTCTGATCGGCGGTAGCGTTCTGCGAGGTTACGTCAGACCCAATTTTATTGTCCTCATTGTAGTCCTGCGCAAACCGGTATTTGGCGTTTAACAAGTCCTGAATACCCAACCGAATCTCAATTTGCTTGGCAAACGTCCGACTGATGTTCAGGTCGATCACGTTCCGAGGCATTTCATAGATAGTTGGATTGTTCTGGTTACCCACAGCGAAAATGCGCGGACCAGCTACGTTATAGAGCACATTGGCCTGCCAGCCAGTGTTGGGATCAGCGTAATACAGACCGGCATTGATCAGGTAAGGTGACTGGTTTGCCAGCGCACGATTAGTGGCAGTAATGTTTGTCAGGTCATACGGTCCGATCAAACCACTGAGGTCGGGTCCCGTAACACTCTGACCGAGTTCTACGCGGCTGCGGATGATGGACGCATTACCAACCAGTTGTAGATTCTGCAGGAATACACTTGATGCATTCGGAAATCCTTTGCGGAATTCAACTTCAACCCCATAGTTCTGAGCAGATTGGGCGTTAATAAACGTATAGTCCAGCCCGTTGCTCGACGGAATCAGGAACGTTTCAATCGGATTCTTGAAGTACTTATAGAAGGCTGTGATGGAAATCAGCTCGTTCGGCGTTGGGTACAGCTCCCACTTCGCGTCGATGTTTTGGATAGTGGCCGTCAGCAGCGAGGGGTTACCACGTACGTTGGCTAACTGATTGAAATCAAAGTACGTGAACGGCGACAATTCGCGAAGCTCCGGACGGTTAACCGTTGATGAATACGCTAACCGAAGATTTTGCTTTTCGTTCAGCTTATAGGTGAAGTTAACCGAAGGCAGCGGACTGAAAACGTCCCGGTCAACCAGTTGCTGGTTTACATTATTGACTACTGATTCGAGCGACTGATTATTGAATTCACCCCGGAAACCCAGCGTTACGTTAGCGCGGGGACCGAAATATACATCGCCGGTAGCATACGCTGCGAGGTAAGTGTTTGTACCCTTGTATGAGTCCAGATCACGCGTTCCATCCAGCAGCGACAGACCGCCCGGCTGACCGTCTACGTTTGCCGGCGTGAAAATTGAACCAAGATCCTGCCCTGTAATACTTGACACATCGCCAACCCGTTCGTATCCGTAGAAACGGGCTGAGTAATTACGAACCCGTTGCTCGGCATAGACACCTGCCCGCACCCGATTCGGCTCGCGATCGGTTGGGTTTCCGAACGTATGTTCGTAGTTACCAATTAGTGAACCGACGTTTTCATTCAGACGTGAGTAGAAACGGCCCACATCAATCGGGTTCGGCTGGTTCGGAATCGACAGACGGAACGGTTCCTCCTGTCCATCAGAGCCCACTGCCCCAGTCGTACGAATATACCGGGCCCGCTTCCAATCCGGCTCCCAACGCCCTGAGTACCCGTAGCTGGCGATCCAGTTCACTTTAGTCAGCTCACTCAGTGAATGCTCACCCGATACCTGGGTATTCAGAATACTCCGGTTCTCAAACCGCTCCGAGAAAGCCCGGATGTCCTGACCCTGGTCAATGTTACGACCATTTCGAATTACGGTTTCGGTAGTACTTAGCTGGTTGTATAACGTTTTCCATTCAAGTGTAAAATCCGGGTTGAGCCGGAACGTCCAATTGTGCAGAACACCCAGACGGGTTTGGCGGGCGTAACTGTCGTCGACATACTGCTGAGCGACATCGTTTGCAACAGCACCGTTCTGATATAGTTTCAGGTCGATATTTGCAAATTGGTTCGTCAGGCTGTAGTTAATGCTGGTCAGGTTGCTGATTCGTACGTTACCGGCATCGAACCGACGGCCGAGGTTTAGGGCTAGTCGCAGGTCGGGCGCAACCGTCATGTCTTTCAACGCCCACGAGTTTGGCAGCAACCGAGCATAGGCCGCACGTTGTGCACTGTTCAGGCTGTTAAATGTTCCTGCCCGTTCCGGAAAGCTGTTCGGAATTTGCTGATCCGGTGCCCAAAGTCCCAGGAAGTTAAGCCCACTGCGGTTATGCGTCTGTACACTTTGCAGCGTCGTGTTTCCACGGTAACCTATTGTCACGCCGAGGTCTGTGAAGTTTTGTTCGGGCCGACGCTTCGTATAAATTTTGATAATACCACCCGCGAAATCGCCTGGGAGGTCAGCCGAGCCGGATTTGAAGACAATCATCCGGTCGAGGATGTTGCTCGGCACAATGTCAAATGAGAACGAGCGCGATTCAACTTCGGTAGAAGGCGTAATCACGTCGTTAATAAGTACGTTATTATAACGGCTACCCAATCCGCGAATCAGTACGAAGCGGTTGTCCACGATGCTGACGCCTGGTACGCGCCGGATGGCTGCGGCTGCGTCGCGGTCCTGCGACTTCTGAATCTGCTGGGCTGAGATACCCACCGCAATCGGCTTCAACTGCTTGATTTCGGTGATTACGGCTACTTCCGTGTTGGTAGCGCGGTTGCCTCGAACAACAACTTCCTGAAGCGCCGTTCCTTCTTCGTCTAGTTCGGTGTCGATCACTGTGGTGTTGCCCGACTCAACCCGAACATTAGGAATTTCCTTCGTCTTATACGATACGAACGAAACAAGCACCTTGTGGGTGCCAGCCGGTACGTTAGCGATGGTGAAATTGCCTTCAACGTCGGCAGATGCGCCAAGCTGCGTTCCATCTACGCGGACGGTCGCACCGATCAGGGCTTCTTTTGATTTGGCGTCTTTAATTGACCCACGTATGGTTCCGGTCTGAGCCAGAGCCGTAGCGGAGAGAAATAAGAAAAATACAAGTAAGGAGTTAATTTTCATATTGGCAGTAGCTATCGCATGCTATTTTGCGTCGCAAAGCTACTTTTCCAATATTATGAGAATGTTATCCTAATATTACCCTTGAATTATATTTATAATTTTCACAAAGTGTTAAAAATCAATTAATTATGTGTTTACAAAAAAAACAAAATTTTAACAAAACAAAGCAAACGAAATTGATGTTTTTATTATCTATTTATCATGAATTACCATTGATTATTCGGCGATTCCGTTCGCCAGTAAATTGACATTTATCGTTCTATCTTCCCAAAAGCCATTGATAAATACAAAAGCAGGTTGAGAATTTGTCAACAATTGGAATGAGGGTAACTGACCAATCGACAATGGATCAGCTGGCAACTTTCCAGTAACAAGTAGATGCACGGGCTGCTTCGGGGCTACGTCCGGGTCACCCTGCTTAACCCGAAATGCAGCCACACCCTGCCGACGTAGGCCATCAATATCCAGTTGATTGAGATCAACTGCGGATTCAAGTGTATCAGGATAAACCTGAAGAGGAACCAGCGTCAAACCGGTTGCATCGATCTCTTCCAGGCCATTAAAGGTGGATAAATCGCCAAGGTCCTCAATGACACTACGGTAGTAAAAGCCCGGTGTTGCTTCATACGGCCCGGCGTCGGTCGTAACCTCGTAACGATTGATACCTATGTCGAGGACGACCGGCTTTCCATTCTGCATAACCGTCGCATTGCGGATCAGTACGTCGAACAGCAAACGCCCATTTTCAGGAATAGTTTGATAAGTAGCTATGTCTTCCTGCTGATATGATTCATTGGCAATGGCAAGCAGAGCCGTTAGAATCGCAACAAAGTTGAGTTGGCGGATAGCCATTTTCTCAGGGTCACCTTTGTAGCCGCCTGATTCGATCAGAACGAGGGTTGTCCCCCATTTCTGGATGTTATCGCCAAACGCCCGCGGCTCAAACTCATCGTCGAACCGGCCAATCTGACCCGGAATAAACTGCTGCAACACCCGGTTCATGCCGACAATCAGTTGCATGGAGCGCTTACGTACCTCATTCATCGTACGCTCTTCGTCGTAGGCCGTTGCCAGAAACGACATTACCGCCTGTCGTCCGGTTTTTCCAACGCTATAGCGCGGGTTCTGGTCGTGCAGGTTAAAGCCCACGAGTGGTTGAAGCTCTTGTTGCAGTTTTTTGAGCAAAGCCCCTTCGGGTGTCTGTAGACGTAGGGCGTCGCGGTTCATGTCGATGTCCGTAGCCGTCCGGCGCTGGAACCGCTCGGCTCCATCGGGATTCAGCATCGGCACGACATACAGCGTGGTGTTTTGGAGAATCGTCTGGCGAAGATCGTCGAAGCCATCGCCGGTTGCCCGCAGAAAATTAAAAATGTCGAACAGGGCCATGGTAGCCGTGGCTTCGTCGCCGTGCATCTGTGACCAGAGTAACACACGGGCCGGGCCGGTACCAGTTTTAACCTGGTAGATTGCCCGGTTTTCAAACGACTCACCGACCTGACTGACCTCAAAGAGGGGCTGCGGACGCAGTTCATCCAGTAGCGGAACTATGTCAATATGCTTAAATCGCCGGTGCGTCAGCGTTTTCTCTTTATACGTAGTGTATGCATCAAAGAGACGCCGGGCCGTCTCAGCTGAAGAATTCGTCATAAATCATTGTTGCCGCAGATTATCTGGATTTTCGCAGACACGCGCGATAGAGCAAGTGAAAGCTTCCATCTCCGGCACTTCTTAATCATACTTTTTGTCCGAGCCAGAACCCGCCGGCCGATGCCAGCAGGCACAGCACTACGTTCAGGCCGATATTCAGAAACGCAGCCCCTATCCGGCCGTTTTGCAACAGCACAAGTGTATCGTGGCTAAAACTGGAAAACGTACTGAGACCACCGCAGAAGCCGACCCCAACCAGCAGACGTACCTCCTCCCCCGCCGACCGTACCAGCAGCCACCCGGCCACGCAGCTCAGCACTAGGCTGGCCACTACGTTGACGACCAAGATGGCGAGCGGGAAGGCAGAACCCACCAGGGTTGCCGGGATGAGCCGACCGGTTCCGAACCGCAGTAAACTGCCAAGGCCACCGCCTATGAATACAAGGGCGTACGGATGGCTCAGCAAGGTTTTCATAGGAGCCAAACTTACGAAAAAACCGTCAGGTGGCCCGAAAACCGCGCTGATACAAGTGATTTTCGTTATCATTGTAATCACCCCGCCCCGGCAAGCGGGTTACGGCCCACCTGATTCATGGCTCAAGACAACACCCAACTTCGCAAACTCCTCGGCGTCGGCTTTGGCGTAGCAGTAACCATAGGAGGTACCATTGGTACAGGCATCCTGCGTAAGCCCGGCCCGATTGCTCAGGATATCGGCGACCCAACGATCATCATCGTTGTCTGGCTGCTGGTAGGTTTGTATGCCCTGATTGGCTCATTGTCGGTGATTGAACTGGGAACCATGCTGCCCAAGGCCGGTGCCTGGTACGTCTACGCCCGGCGGGCCTTCGGCGATTATGCCGGATTTGTGATCGGCATTTGTAGCTGGCTCGGCAGCGTTTCGGCTATGGCGTTTGGCGCGTCGGTTATGAGCGAATACATTGCTCTCCTGTTACCTAGTACGGCCGGTTACGAAAAACTAGTAGCAATTGGCATTCTGCTGGCCTTTGTGGCGTTTCACTGGCTGGGCGTTCGGTCGGCAAGCCGGGCGCAGGAAATTATGAGCGTACTGAAAGCGGTGGGCTTACTGGCTTTTGTTGTTGCCTGCTTCACGGTATCGCCTGCAACCGCTTCGGCGACTTCCTCAAACGCCGTTCGGCCGCTGGCCGAGGGGGGTGTCTGGCTGGGCGTTCTGGCAGCCCTACAATCCGTTTTTTATACCTACGATGGCTGGCATACGGCGGCTTACTTTACGGAAGAAGACGTTGACCCAAGCCGCAATCTACCCCGGTCCATGATCAGTGGAGTACTGCTGATCATTGGCATCTACGTACTTGTTAATCTCGCGCTGCTGTACGTACTACCTATAGATACGTTGGCGGGCTCAAAGCTGGCCGCAGCCGATGCCGTTCAACTGCTGTTTGGCCCTGGCAGCGCTCAGGTCGTTACGTTCCTGCTGATGATTTCCATCATGGGGATTATCAACGCGCAGATTATGTTTAACCCGCGGGTGATTTTTGCGATGGCCCGCGACGGTCTGTTCTTTCGGTTTGTCACACCCGTCAATGCCGGGGGTACGCCCGCCGTTGCCGTTCTGCTGACAGCGTCGGCGTCGATCGCGCTGATACTGACCAATACGTACAGTAAGCTATCCGACATCGCTACGTTCTTCTTCGTGCTCTGCTATGCGTCGGGTTTTGCGTCGCTGATCCGGTTACGCCAGACCGAGCCGAATTTGCCCCGACCAGTACGGGCCTGGGGATACCCGTTCTCCACCTGGACGCTCCTGATCGCGTCGCTGGCTTTTTTGCTGGGTGTTGTCATCGGCGACTTAAACAGTAGCATCTACGCCATTGGCTTTATTCTGATCAGCTATCCGCTGTACTGGCTGCTCCGGCGAAGCGTCGGGATGGTCAGTCAAAGCCGGTCGTGAAGCTGTTGCAGCAATTCGGCGGTGCGTCGGCGCATGTCGGCCACCGGCTGCGTGAAGTTATTGTGCATAATACTGAAGAACAGCAGCTTTCCCCGCCGGGTAAGCAGATAGCCACTTAGGTTGTAAACGCCACTCATCGATCCTGATTTCGCAAAAACATAAGGTTTTTGTGTAGTAAGCATACCTCGTAACGTCCCCGATTGTCCGGCCGCCGGCAATAAGGCAAACAAGCGCTGCTGCGGTACTTTTTCGTAGATACGTCCCAGCAGATCAATCAATACGTTCGGTGTAAAGAGGTTGTAGCGCGACAGGCCGGACCCATCAACCCACTTGGCCGACGTTGCCGGATAACGCAGTACGCTGTCGGCCATGTAGCGTAGTACCGAGGCTGACGATAACTGATCCCGTTGCCGTTCGGCCGAGGCCATGAGTAGGACGTGTTCGGCAAACTGATTATCACTAACCTGCAACATGCGTTTATAAAGTGAGTCGGCCGACCCGCTCCGCAACAGCCGGGCATCGGCCGGTACCGGCCGGTTAACCAAACCAACAGGCCGGTGCAGCGTATCGGCCAGCAACCGAGCCGCCAGCGCGGGCGACCAACGAAACGGTACATCCTGCTGACCGGAACGTTGCGCAGTCGGCCGATTAAACCGGTTTACAAACTCATCCCGCCGAATGCCTCCCTCCTTTGTTACGGTATTCACGCTGTCGGCAAATAACGTTGGAACAACACGCCGACCAGCAGGCGGACCAATAAACCGAACGACGTTGCCATACAAGGGTAAGGGAGCCAGCTCGGCCGAGTAATCGTCATTGTAGTCATCCCAGGCCCAGCCCGCGCCAAAGCGTTTGCCGGTATAATTCGACGGAGAATAAAACAGTCGTTCAGGGCGTCCTCGCAGAAATGCCAGTGCCGCTGTATCGGTCATTTCTGGATGGAGGAACAACGGATTAGCCGCCCCCCAGAAGATCAACGAATCCTGTCGAACGACGTATCGGAGTGTAGGTAACGTATCCGGCAACAGCAGCAGCCCCGCGTAAAAGCTGAATAGTTTAGTGTTGGATGCCGGCGTGAAGGCTTTATCGGCATTGTGCTGAATCAGCGTTTTTTTCGAGGCTGGATCGTAGAGGGCAACCCCGGTAAAATGATCGGTGTAGGTAGGTTTGGTCCGCAGGTCGCGGTTAATCCGGTAAACTGGCGAGCAGCCCGTTATGAGCAGCAGAACTGTAAGCAGTAGTAAAACGACTCTCATGCAAAAGCGGGAAGTTAGCAGACGTTTGCAAACGTACTGACAACTTCCCGCTTTTATGTACTCCGGCGTGTGTTTACGCTATTTCGTTACGATAATCTTTTTCGTTAACTGGGTCTCGCCTACCTGAAGCTTAACAAAATACAAGCCGGTTGGCAACTGCGTCAGGTCAAGCTGCTCGTTGATTTTCGAGCCACTTACCTTCAGCGTTTGCTGACGGACGGTCTGGCCGGTGGTTCCGGTTACGGTCAGCCCAGCTTCGGCAAACGACTTGGTTAACTGAGCTTCTACCCGAAGCAAGCCGTTGCTCACGGGGTTCGGGTACACGGCAAACGAACCAATATTGACCGGCTCTACACCCAGCACCGGTGGCGGGGGCGGCACCTGAATTTGCAGGTTGTCAATGGCCCAGCCCCAGCCATGCGCCAACTGATCGACAAACAGCCGGAATCGGATCAGCACCTGATCATTCGGTCGGAAGTTGCCGTTGCTGGTCAATGAAATACCGTCCCGGCGCTTATACAGGCTTGGCGTACCGGGCGTTGTCGAATTTCGTTCATTAGCGTTCGCGCCGTTCACCAGGTTTCGGTTATACGCGTTGATCCAGTCGGTCTGGTCGTTAGCGTCGTACCCGGTCGTAATGGGCAACCATGTACGCCCGTTGTCCTTCGAGCCCTCTACAATCACATAATCGTAAAAATCATCGTCGCCATACTGGCTACCTGGCTCGCCCGGCTCAACCAGTACGATTTCGTCAAACCGCATAACGGCACTATCGGGGTTGGCTTTGATGCGAATGGGGGTTCGCAGCACCATCTCGAAATTACTCCGATACTCGAAGTCGGCACCATTGCGATACGGGTGCTCCGAGTGAATAGCCGGGTCGGCAAAGCCAGACGGTGTTGCAATGCTAAATCCGGCTCCCACGAACTCATTGGCCGTAGCCTGATCCTGGAAGGTAGTCGCGTAACTATCGCGCGTCGGCAACGCAGAAGTTACGCGCACTTCGTACGTACCCGTACGTGGGCTGATTGTCTGGTTTCTGGCCCGCGATGAATCCCGCGCCACGATGCGATAGGTAATCACATCCCCGTCTTTCAACGTATTGGCGGCAAACGGAATTTTGGCACTGAACAAACTATCATACCGAATCCCGTTCAGGGTTGTTGTGCGGAACAACGGAACCGCCGGCCGGATCTGGCCATTAACCTGATATTCGACATAGACCGTATCGATTGATTGCCGATCGTCGGATACATCCGCCAGTACCTGCAAACTGTCGTTGACGGCTGGGTTGAAGATAAAATTTCGGGTGGGGCCCGCCAGAATCGTAGGTGGAATATTGTCTGGCCCAACCCGTACTACGTTCAGCAGTTGGAAACCCGCCGGTGCCTTACCGGGGTTGGTATACGCCCGACCCGTTACGTCCTGCACCAGGAAGTAGTACCACACCTCACCCCGAGCCTGCGCAGCGGGCAGTGTATACGCGTACGTATCAGTTGTGCCCGCCACCAGCGTCGGCGTCACACTGGTGTATGTTGTGTCGGCGCCTGACGGGGCGCTTTTCCGGTAGAACATCCGAACGGTGTTCGCCTGAACCGTCGTATCACTCACGATTCGGACCGTAAATCGCAGGTCAGCGATTTCCTCAACGTCGGGCAATGGTTCGTGCAGCACAGAAGTGGTGCGCCACTCCATATCCCGGAAGATGTTCAGCACCAGCGGACCAGGTGAGTGAATGGCCTCAGCCTGCCCGATCTGGGGCGACATCAGAGAGTTTGGATTACCGGCCGGATAGGTCGTTTCGTCAACGTGGTAGATACTTGAGCCCCGGTCATACCGCGACGGCGCGTAAATTTTGATTCGCTGTCCAGACCGTTGTTGCAGAAGCGGCCCATTCAGAAACAGATTGCCCCCGGTTAACTGCTGATACAGCTCCAGCGAGCCATCCGGAAAACGACCTGTTTCGGCCACGATCCGCTGCCCCTGGCTGTTTTCGATGAAGTGATCGTAAACGGACGGAAAGCCGACCAGGTATTCGCCCCGGTTGTTCGATGCGTTGAAGAAGCCAGTCATTCCAAGCCCGTGACCAATCTCGTGCAGGACTACCGTAACGAGGTCCGTCTGCCCCTGGGGCGTTTTGCCGTCAAGACCATAGTACCAGTTGTTGTTTCGGTTGAAGCTGGCGACGATGTCGGGATCATTCGGGTTATTCAGCGGACGCCGGGCAATCTTTTCCGCCAGCGCGATAGGATAAATCCCCCGCCCTTTCTGGGTACCATCCGAACCGAGCCGAACTTCTGCCGGGCTGGCCGACCCCAGTACGCCCTCGCTCTGGGTAGTCCAGTTGGCCTGAATTCGAATGGGTACCGGCGACGACAGCAGGTTTGACCAGATGTCGACGGCATATTGGAATGCGGTACGGGCTTCGGGTGAGAAGTTGGAATACGTTACGCTGAAACTGGCCGTGGCCGAAGTCCGGGCGCGTGGATTCTGGCGGTTTTTCAGGAACGTTTCGGGCGGCAGAATCTGAGTAAATACATCCCGGTCCAGTTTGTAGCAAATGCTTTGGGGGGCAGGCAGTGTCCTGGTCTTCAGGACGTACTGCTCATACGCCGAACGGTGAGTCGGGGCTTTCTGAGCCAGCACTGTGCCGGCCAGCGCCAGGCCGGCAACGACGAATCGTACCAGCAACTTCCAATAGTACATGCAGATGTAAACTTAGGGTCAATAAATAGACTGTTTAATTTAGATAGCCTGTTGCGGCTGGCCGTAAGGCTCACAACCACAACAGGTACTGACTTACCATTAACGACATTTTTGCTTATTCCGTATCCGCAGTTCGCTTCAACACTAATGATACCGAGTTCAGGCAATACCGCATGCCTGTGGGCGGAGGGCCGTCGTCAAAGACATGACCAAGATGAGCATCGCAAACGTTGCATAGCACCTCAATTCGGATCATGCCGTAACTGAAATCTTTTTCCAGCCGGATGCGCTCTTCCTCGATGGGGGCCGTGAAGCTGGGCCAGCCCGTACCCGAATCAAATTTGGTAGTTGACTCAAACAACTCGGTATCGCAGCAGACGCAGGCGTAGATGCCGGGGTCTTTTGCTTCGCAGTATTCGCCCGAAAATGGCCGCTCGGTTCCTTTCCCGCGGGCAACCCGGTACTGCTCCGGGGTCAGCATCCGGCGCCATTCTTCGTCGGATTTGATAACCTTCTGAATCATAATGAATGATCAGCCTGTGGCTGGGTTGTACGTATAAATGTACAACGATAATTGGTCTGAATTGTCTGATCTCGGTTGTATTTTCGCAGTCAGTATGACTGTCCGACAGATTTTACAGCAGTTTTGGGGGTACTCGTCGTTCCGGCCTATGCAGGAAGACGTAGTGGACGCGGTGCTGGCCCGGCAGGATACGCTGGTACTCATGCCCACGGGTGGGGGCAAGTCCATCTGCTTCCAGGTGCCCGCCCTGGCTATGAAGGGTATATGTATTGTGGTGACGCCCCTGATCGCCCTGATGAAAGACCAGGTGGAGCAGCTACGTCGGCGGGGAATTCCGGCTGCGGCCATCTACTCCGGCATGCACTACCGCGAGATTGACGCCATTCTCGACAACTGTATCTACGGCAATACTAAATTTCTGTACGTATCGCCCGAGCGGCTGCGGACCGAACTCGTCATCGAGCGTGTCAAACAGATGATGGTCTGCCTGCTGGCCGTCGACGAAGCGCACTGTATTTCGGCCTGGGGCTACGACTTCCGCCCGCCGTACCTCCAGATTGCCGAGTTCCGGGAGTTGATTCCGGAAACGCCCATTGTCGCCCTGACGGCCTCAGCCACGCCCGAAGTTCAAACCGACATCGTCGATAAACTGGCCTTACGCGAGCCTACTGTTTTCCGGCAGACCTTCGCCCGGCCCAATCTGTCGTATTCGGTCATTCAGGAAGAAAACAAGGAAAACCGGCTGCTACGGGTGCTCACCAACGTACCCGGCTGCGCGGTCGTGTACGTACGTAGTCGGCGGCAAACCCAGCAGGTAGCCAGTTGGCTGACCCGCCACGGCATCTCCGCCGATTTTTACCACGCCGGCCTAACGACCCAGCAACGTGGCGACAAGCAGGATGCGTGGATTCACGACCGGATGCGCGTCATGGTGGCGACCAACGCCTTTGGGATGGGTATTGATAAACCCGACGTTCGCGTTGTGGTGCATCTGGACGTACCGGATACGCTCGAAGCTTATTACCAGGAAGCCGGCCGGGCCGGCCGCGATGGGCAGAAAGCCTACGCCGTTCTGCTCTACAACCAGGGTGACCTGTCCGGATTGCAGTATAAAACCGAACAGCTTTATCCGCCCGTTGATTTGCTGCGTCGGGTATATCAGGCGTTGGCCAACTACACGGCCGTGCCGGTTGGTGGAGGAGAGTTTAACAGCTACGACTTCGACCTGCAAACCTTCACGACCAATTTTAAACTACCGGCTCAGGAAACCCATTACGCGCTGAAGCAACTGCAACTGGAAGGGTTCATCGAACTGAGCGAAACGTACTTCCATCCGTCGCGGCTGAGCATGACGCTGGACAACCGGGAGCTGTATGAGTTTCAGGTCATGAATCCCCGTTTCGATCCGTTTCTCAAACTGGTGCTGCGGATGTACGGGGGCGAACTGTTTACAGATTTCGTCACCATTTCGGAATCGGCGCTGGCCAGGGCCTTTCTGGTTGATCAGAAGGAGATCGTTACGTTGCTGGAGCAATTGCACCAGCGGAACGTAGTCGTGTATGAGAAACAGAAGGATAAACCACAGCTCGTGTTTCTGACGCCCCGCTTTGATGCACCCCAGTTGCCGGTCAACGTACCGGAGCTGAACGAGCGCAAACAGCGGGCGTTGCGTAAAGTCCAGGCCGCCACTACGTACGTAGAACATCCTACTCAATGCCGCACCCGACTGCTTCAGGCTTACTTCGGCGAAAAACCGGCTGATCCCTGTGGTATTTGCGACAACTGCCTTAAGCAGAAGAAGAAGGCGGGTTCGGTCCTCGGCGAAGTTCGGGAGCAGGTTCGCCAGTACGTTGCCCTGGCCAATGGCCCCGGTGTTTCGCCCCGGCAGCTTTCCTATCACTTCGCTCAAACCGACGCCGATACATTGGCAGAAACCATCCGGCTGATGCTCGCCGAAGAAGAAATTAAATACAACAAAGCCGGAAATCTGACCCTGAACGCATAAATCGCCCAACGCAGCCCGCCGAAACGCTTGCTGCAAAAGTGGTTGTGAATGAAATCTTAGTGGGTTGCCCAACTCATTTTATGATTATAAGAGGTCGGCAACAAAACCGTTGAACAACGGTTTATCTACCTGTGACAACCGCGATTACCTCAGTAGCTTGTCATTTAATTCACTCAACGACTTTATGCAGCAAGAGTTTCGCCCCACGGCCGAAGAAATGACCGGCCAGCAGCTCCCGTATCCGGCTCGTCAGTCGGACATGGACCCCGCCCCCGACAGTGATCTGTCTAACTATAAACCAGCCGGAAAACTAACCGACAAAGTAGCGATCATCACCGGTGCCGACTCCGGGATTGGCCGGGCAGTAGCCATTGCGTTTGCTATGGAAGGAGCTGATGTAGCCATAGTGTACAACGAAAACACCGACGATGCCAAATACACCAAACGCCTGGTGGAGTTGAAAGGTCGCCGGTGCCTGGTCATTCAGGGCGATGTCCGGCAGAAAGCCGAGTGCGAACGAGCCGTTCAGGAAACGGTTGCTGAATATGGTAAGCTCAATATTCTGGTCAACAATGCGGCTTTCCAGATGTCGCAGCAAAAGCTGGAAGACATCACCGAAGAACAGCTTCGCCGGACGTTTGAAACCAATATTTTCGGGTACGTCTTTATGGCGCAGGCGGCTTTACCTCATCTGCACGAAGATGATGCTATCGTCAATACGGGCAGCATTGTCGGGATTGTCGGCAACCCCATTCTTGTGGACTACACCGCTACTAAGGGTGCGATCCATGCCTTTACCAAATCCCTGGCTATCCAACTGGGCGAGCGAAAAATCCGGGTCAACTGCGTTGCACCCGGACCAGTCTGGACACCCAATATTCCGGCTACGATGCCGAAAGACGAAGTAAAGCAGTTTGGTCATGAGGTAGCGCTTGCCCGGCCCGGCCAGCCAGAGGAGTTGGCCCCGGCCTACGTATTACTGGCATCGAGCGACGGAAGTTTCATGACTGGCAGCATTGTTGAGGTAACGGGCGGCAAACTCGGATAGATACTGAAGCTGGTGGTCTGTACAGTACGTCTGACCACCAGCTTTATCGTCCATACAATCAACACGCAACCTTAACGTCATGCACCATCACTACCCCGAAGGTACGGTCCGCGCCCTGCTGAACACCGACCATGTCACCCCGGCGACCCGTACTACGCTCGAAGCACGTCTGTCGTTGCATGCTCCTTATGAACCACAGTTTTTCACAGCGTCTGAATACGTTCTGCTGAAAGCGGTGTGCGACCGGCTTATTCCGCAAACTGGTTCGGATACGGACTACATCAACATCGCCCGCGGCATTGACGAACGGTTAACCCGAAACGAAAGCAACGGTTGGCGCTATGATTCCATGCCGCCCGATCAGGACGCTTATCAGCTAGGTTTGGCCGGTCTGGAAGCCACGGCGCAGAGCCGCCACCAGCAGTCGTTTCTGCACCTGCCTGATGCGCAACAGGACGATCTGCTCCGACTAATACAACAAGCCGAGGTGGAGGGAGAACCCTGGGATCGCCTGCCCGCCGAGCGGTTTTTTGAAGAAATCCTGGCCGAAGCGGTAGAGAATTACTACAGTCATCCGCTGGCGCAGGAAGCGATTGGATACGTCGGTATGGCCGATACACCGGCCTGGCAGCGATTAGGTTTAAACACACTGGACGATCGGGAGCCGCGCCCCCTATAACAGACCAATATACGGCCGGGAACGTTTTGCCGGCTGGTAATTACGCACCATGCAACACTACACAACATCTGAAACTGTCGATGCCGTCGTGATTGGTACCGGCGCCGGCGGAGCCCCCTTACTAGCCCGACTGGCGGCTGCCGGCCTGAAAGTCGTCGCCCTCGAAGCCGGTAAGCACTGGACACCATACGATGACTTTCCGACCGACGAACGTGCGCAAAGCAAGCTCTTCTGGAACGATGAACGACTAAGCGCGGGCGAAGATCCGCTACCGTTCGGAAACAATAACTCCGGCACGGGGGTTGGTGGCTCTACGCTTCATTATACAGCCTACACGCCCCGCGTTCAGCCCGACGACCTACGCCTGCGGTCAGAATTCAGCGTCGGCGAAGACTGGCCATTCGGCTTTGAGGAGATTGAGCCGTACTACGATGAGATTGAGCATTTTCTGGGTGTTTCCGGGCCGGCCAATTACCCCTGGGGGCCAGTCCGCAAGCGGCAGTATCCGCTGGGGCCACTACCGATCAATGCCCCGGGGCAGTTGATGGAGCGCGGATGCCGGGAACTCGGCATTCGAACCTCGCCGGCCGCCAATGCCGCGCTGTCGGCCCCATACTTTCAGGAAGGAGTCGGCTGGCGACAGGCCTGCACGAACCGGGGGTTTTGCCAGGCCGGTTGTAACATCGGAGCGAAGGCCAGCATGGACGTAACGTATATTCCACTGGCTATTCACCACGGTGCCGAGGTTCGGCCGGAAAGTTTTGTCACGCAACTGGTTAAGGATGCGTCGGGTAAGATTAGTGAGGTGATCTACATCCGAAACGGCCAGGAAGAACGCCAGCGCTGCCGCTACGTATTTCTCTGCGCCGGAACCGTCGAAACAC
This sequence comes from Fibrisoma limi BUZ 3, assembly GCF_000296815.2. GTDB lineage: Bacteria > Bacteroidota > Bacteroidia > Cytophagales > Spirosomataceae > Fibrisoma > Fibrisoma limi. Next base: position 1,885,665 of record NZ_CAIT01000009.1, on the reverse strand, counting down.
CACGGTTGCTGCTTATGAACGGCTTAGCCAACACAAGCGGACAGGTCGGCCGGAACGTAATGGCCCATACGGCTCTTCAGATTTGGGGGGAGTTTGATGAAGACATCCGGCCATACAAAGGCATTCCTGGCGCGCTGATTTCGGAGGATACCCACCGCCCTTCCGATCAGATCGCCGGGCCGGTTGATTTCGCCGGTGGCTACCTGCTGCAATCGATTGGGGTCATGCCTCTAACGTATCTGTCGCAGATGGCCCGCGCCCGTGGGCTGTGGGGCGATGCGCTGAAACAGGCGGCAACGACCTATAATCACGTAGCGGGGATCAACATCTTGGGCGATTGCCTGCCTTACGCCCATAACTACCTGGAGCTTTCGGACGAAAAAGACGTTCGGGGTTTGCCAAAGCCCCGGATCTACTTTTCAAACGGCGAAAACGAAGAACGCATGACTTCTCATGCCAATCAGGTTATGCGGAGTATCTGGGAAGCGGCCGGGGCAAAAAACCTTTGGGCATTTCCGCGCAATGCACACGTGATCGGTACGTGCCGGATGGGTAACGACCCCGATCGGGCCGTCGTCGATGCCGAGGGGCGGTCGTACGATATACCTAACCTTTATATCAGCGATAATTCAACATTTCCGAGCGCTCTGAGTGTCAATCCGGCGCTGACAATCATGGCTTTGTCGCTCCGTACGGCCGACCGGTTTCTGACTCGGTCGAATCGCCTGGATTAATCGGATACCTGTCAACGGGGCATCGTTGGCCTATACTTCCTCTTCTGTAAACTAATTCAGCACTGTTGGCGGAGACATTCTGCGTCAGGATCAGTGTATTAACATCGTAGCAACATGGCACAGAAAGGATTTTTAGACATTATTAAGAAACAGTACGGTGATGGCAATTACGACGGTGATCAGTTTGGCGGAGCCGGTGGTCACGACGGTACGGGCCTGCCGAATGGCAACGCGGGCAATTTCATGTTCGCGACGGGTATTGAGTGCTCCTACCCTACCATCAAAAAAGGAACCGTCCGCCGGGATCAACTCCGGGAGTGCGGCCACTACGACCGCTGGCGCGAAGACCTGGCTTTGGTAAAAGACATGGGGCTGCGCGTCCTTCGCTACGGCCTTCCTTACTACGCCATTCACCAGGGTCCAGGCAAGTTCGACTGGAGCTTCGCCGATGAGGTAATGAATGAGATTAAACGACTGGAAATCATTCCTATCCTTGACCTGATGCACTTCGGTGTACCCGACTGGATCGGCAATTTTCAGAACCCCGAGCTACCCATTCACTTTGCTGATTACGCTGGAGCCGTAGCCAAACGCTACCCGTGGGTGCGCTACTACACTCCGGTCAATGAAGTGTACGTAACAGCCCGCATCAGCGCAAAGGATGGCGTCTGGAATGAACAGCTCAAAACAGACAAGGCCTTTGTAACGGCGCTCAAACACCTGGTAGCGGCCAGTATTATGGGTAACCAACAGATAGCCAAATACCGGAACGACTGCGTCATTGTCCAGAGTGAAAGCGCCGAATACATTCACGAAGTATGTGCAACGCCTTCTGAGGAAACCATGCTGGCTAATGAAAGCCGGTTTCTGGCGCTTGATCTGCTCTACGCCAACCCACCTTCGGCAACCATGTGCATGTATTTGCTTGACAACGGTATGACCCGAAAGGAGTACGACTGGTTCATGACCGGCGAGCCGCCCGGCTACCAGATCATGGGAAACGATTATTACGGTCGTAACGAACGAATTAAACTACCGGATGGCTCCATTCACCATTCTATGGACGTGCTGGGTTGGTACCAGATGACCCGCCAGTATTACGAACGGTATCACAAGCCGGTAATGCACACGGAAACCAACGTGTTTGAGGCTGAAGATGCCCCTATGTGGCTCTGGAAGCAATGGATTAACGTACTCCAAATGCGCAAAGACGGTGTACCGGTTTTGGGCTTTACGTGGTACAGTCTTATTGATCAGATTGATTGGGACAGCCAGCTAGGCCAAGTCAATAACCGCGTCAACGCCTGTGGCCTCTACGACCTCGACCGTAAACCCCGACCGGTTGCGCAGGCTTACCGCGATCTGCTGAAGGAATTTGGTCAAATCACGATCGTACCCTACGGAGAGATGCTTGAAATGACCGATCGGCCGGCCCGTTTGAAAGTGGTAGTCTAGTTCTGTTCTGCATAAAAACCGGAAAATTGTTCATGAAGCATTTCATAAACGGCATTCAGTTAAATGTACGGGAGCAGGGCAGCGGTCCGATGACGCTTATTTTTCTGCATTACTTCGGCGGATCAGCACTCGAATGGCAGTCGGTCATGAACCTGCTGTCTGATCGATACCGCTGCGTGGCTGTTGATTTACGGGGCTTTGGCGATTCTGAAGCACCGGATACCGGCTACTCGGTGGGCGACATGGCCGAAGACATCACCTGTCTGGTACAAAAGCTGGGCATTCAAAATTTTGCCCTGGTTGGTCACTCAATGAGCGGCAAAGTGGCTTTACTCGTAGCCGCCCAGCAGGCCACCCGGGCCGAACTGGCGGGTCTACAGGCGCTCGTGCTGCTATCGCCGTCGCCACCGGTGCCGGAACCCATTCCCGACGATGAGCGACAAAAGCTGCTCACAGGGCACGGTCAGCGCGCGTCGGCTGAGCAGACGTTGAAAAACATTACAGCCAAGCCCATTTCCGACACTGCCCGGGAGCAGATTATTGCCGATGATCTCCGTAGCGCCAGGCCAGCCTGGGAAGCCTGGTTGCAGGAAGGGAGTTTGGAAACAATTTCGGATTGTATGTCGTCGATTCAAGTTCCGGTCTCTATTCTGGTTGGTTCCGACGATCAGGCGCTCCCACCCGAAGTTCAATCCGAATTGGTCCTGCCATACGTACCACAAGCTACTGTCGACATCGTTCCCGGTGCCGGTCACCTGCTACCGTGGGAGGTTCCAGATGTTGTAGCCGCGTTCATTTCAAAAAAAATTGCTGACTGACTTTACAATACGGATTCTGAACTATTACCTTTGTACCCCAATTCGGGGTGTAGCGCAGCCTGGTAGCGCGCTACGTTCGGGACGTAGAGGTCGTGGGTTCGAATCCCGCCACCCCGACTTACAAAATTGACCAGGGGCTACGGTCGGGACGTAGAGGTTGTGGACGGTCGGCCGCTGCCGTTCGAATCCCGCCACCCCGACTTAAGAAAATTCAGAGCCTAACGCTCATTATTGAAACGCAAACATTGTGAACCGCGCTATTGCAAATAACATGATCTGGTGGTGGCATTCTTCTCATCTGGGATGAATGGAGCCACCATTTTGTGTAAAACGAACTTAATCAAGGCCTACCGTTCATCCCGGTAGGCCTTATTTTTTTGTCTTTAACGAACCCGGTAACTCCTATGCAAACCTTGACAAAGCCCTCTACGTACCACGTCCGTACCCGCCACAAGCGGATGCTCGCCGACATCATTACGCCGGTCAGCATCTATCTTCGCATCCGCGACCGCTTTCTAAACAGCATTCTGCTCGAAAGCTCCGATTACCACGGCAACGACAACAGCTTCTCCTACATCGCGTTCGACCCGGTAGCCCGGTTTGAATACAACTCGAACCAGTTGACGATCAAGTTACCCGATGAGGCAGAACAGACCAAAACTGTAGAATCTGGCGATGTACTGGAAGCGTTGCAGCAGTTCAAGGACAGCTTCCAGCCAGAGCCCGATTCATTCCCGTTCATCACCAATGGCCTGTTCGGTTACTTTGCCTACCCGGCTGTTCAAAGTTTTGAGGACATTACCTTGCAGGCACCTGTCCCATCCGAAAACCAGATCCCGGCGGCCGTTTTTACAGTGTACCGCTACGTGCTTGCCATTAACCATTTTAAAGACGAACTCCACCTTTTCGAACACAGTTACCTGCCCGATTCCGGCATCGCCGACGAGCCGGCAGGTAATCTTGATTATGTCAGCGACCTGATTACCAGTCGCAACTATCCGACCTATTCCTTCAGCCCCGCCGGGCCGGAGCAGTCTAACTTCACCGACGATGAATTCCGGGCGGTTATTCAAAAAGGGAAAGATCACTGCCAGCGGGGCGATGTGTTCCAGATTGTGCTTTCGCGCCGGTTTTCAACACCGTTTGTGGGCGATGAATTCAACGTGTACCGGGCCTTGCGGTCGCTGAACCCATCGCCCTACCTGTTCTACTTCGACTACGGTAACTACAAACTGTTCGGCTCTTCGCCAGAATCACAGATTGTCGTTAAAAACCGCCAGGCGACCATCTACCCCATCGCCGGTACGTTCCGCCGGACGGGCGACGATGCGCATGATGCTGAACTGGCCCAGAAGCTCTACGATGACCCTAAAGAATCGGCGGAACACGTAATGCTGGTTGATCTGGCCCGCAACGACCTCAGCCGCAACTGCGATGTTGTGAAGGTTGAGACATTCAAGGAGGTACAATACTATTCACACGTCATTCACCTGGTCTCGAAAGTTGTTGGTGAGCTGACCGAAACGGCCGATCCTCTACAGATCGTAGCCGAAACGTTTCCTGCGGGTACGTTGTCGGGTGCACCAAAACACATGGCTATGCAGCTTATCGATCGCTACGAGAGCATCAGCCGGAGCTTCTATTCAGGAAGCATCGGCTATATGGGATTCGATGGCGAGTTTAATCACGCCATCATGATCCGGACATTCATGAGCCGCGACAATACGTTATATTATCAGGCCGGCGCGGGCATTGTAGCCAAGTCGGTTGTTGAGAGCGAACTACAGGAAGTACATAACAAACTGGCCGCGCTACGCATGGCCATCGAGCAGGCAAAAAATATTTAAATGGAGGGAGGAGAAAAGGTAACAAGGTGCAGGGTATAGCAGCATTCCCTTTCCGTCCTTTCCTCCCTCCTCCCCTTTCTCCTTGAAAAATGAAACTTCTCGTTTTAGACAACTACGACTCCTTCACCTACAACCTCGTGTATATCCTGCGTGAGCTGGGTGAGCGGCCGGATGTGATCCGGAATAACAAGATCGCCCTGGAAGAGATCGGGCAGTACGACAAAATCATGCTGTCGCCGGGGCCGGGGATACCATCCGAAGCCGGAATTATGCAGGACCTGGTCGCTGAATACGGTCCAACCAAAAGCATCCTGGGCATTTGCCTGGGGCACCAGGGCATCGGCGAAGTGTACGGAGCCCAACTCGAGAACTTGGGCGACGTACTACATGGTGTGGCGCACCGAACCTTTGTTACGGACCGCAATGAGCCATTGTTCAGTGGTGTTCCAGATGAGTTAACCGTAGGGCGATACCACTCCTGGACTGTCGTTGCCGACACGATACCTGATGACCTCCGCGTAACGGCCGTCGATGAGCACGGGCGGGTGATGGGTCTGACACATACCCGATTCGACGTAAAAGGTTTGCAATTCCACCCGGAATCCGTACTGACCGAGAATGGCGTCCGGATGATTCAAAACTGGCTTAAACAATGAGCGAAAGAGCAAAAGAGTGAATTGCTGGATCACTCTTTCGCTCATTCACTCTTTCACTCATTAATCATGAAAGCAATATTAAACCACTTATTCGAATACAAAACCCTGACGAAAGATCAGGCCAAGCAAGTGCTGCTGGGCATTGGACGGGGCGAGTACAACCAGGCGCAGATTGCGTCGTTCCTGACCGTTTACATGATGCGCAGCCTGCGCGTGGAAGAACTGGAAGGATTTCGCGACGCCATGTTGGAACTGTGTCTGCCCATCGATCTGTCGGCATACGATCCGATGGACCTCTGCGGAACTGGTGGCGACGGCAAGGATACGTTCAATATCTCAACGCTCTCGGCATTTGTGGTGGCTGGCGCAGGGCAGCGGGTTGCCAAGCACGGTAACCACGGCGTTTCGTCCCTTTGTGGCTCCTCAACGGTTATGGAACGGCTGGGCTATCGATTTACCAACGATGCTGGTGAGCTGGAGCGCAAGCTCGAAACCGCCGGTATCTGCTTCCTGCACGCTCCGCTGTTCCATCCGGCCATGAAAAACGTTGGTCCAATCCGGAAAGACCTTGGCGTGAAAACATTTTTTAACGTTCTCGGACCGATGGTTAATCCGGCAATGCCCCAGAAACAGCTCGTTGGCGTGTTTAGCCTTGAATTAGCCAGATTATATGCGTACCTTTATCAGCAAACCGACAAGCGTTTCATGATCCTTCATGCGCTGGATGGGTACGACGAGATTTCGCTGACGGGCGCTTTCAAAGTCATTAGTAACCAGACGGAGCAGGTGCTGGAACCGACCCAGTTAGGTCTGAGCACGCTAACGCCCGAATCGCTGGCCGGAGGGGCTACGGTCGACGAATCAGCGCAGATTTTTATGAACGTGCTGAACGACGAAGCTACCCCGGCACAAAAGCAGGCCGTACTGGCCAATTCGGCCATGGCCCTGTTAGCCGCCGACCGGGCTGCGACCCGGGAAGAGGCCGTTGCATTGGCTCGTGAGTCCCTGGAAAGCGGACAGGCGTTAAGTTGTTTTAAGAAGTTGATTGCATAACGTTCTCATCATACTGACAGTTGCCGGTTTGCAGTTTGCTGCAACGTAAGGCATGATAGACGCGGTCCACCGAACGAATGACAATTTTAGACCGGATCATTGAACAAAAACGAATTGAAGTAGCCCAGCGCCAGGCTACCACCCCAGCGTCTGCCCTTGAAAACAGCCCACTCTTCGGTCGGCAAACCAATTCAGCACGGGCTGCCCTGCTGGCTCCCGGTTCATCGGGCATCATCGCGGAGTTCAAACGCAAGTCTCCATCCAAAGGCATCATCAACGACACCGCCGACGTATCCTCCACAACGCAGGGCTACGTCCGGGCGGGTGCGGCTGTCCTGTCCGTTCTGACAGACGAGCCGTTCTTCGGCGGTACACCGGCAGACTTACAAACGGCTCGTCAGGCTAATCCTGATACGCCCATTCTGCGCAAAGATTTCGTGATTGATGCGTATCAGTTGCTCGAAGCAAAAGCCTGGGGAGCTGATCTGGTGTTGCTCATTGCGGCATGTCTAACGCCCGAAGAGGTGTCCGACTTAAGCCGGCAAGCCCATGATCTGGGGTTGGAAGTGCTGCTGGAAGTTCACGACGAAGACGAGCTGGACCGCAGCCTGGCCGATACGGTAGATCTGGTAGGTGTAAACAACCGGAACCTGAAGACGTTCGTGACATCGATTGATACGTCCCTACAGCTAGCCGAACGCATTCCCGACGATTTTGTGAAGATAACGGAGAGTGGCCTGCATGAAGCAGCCACTATGGTAACTCTGTGGAAGGCAGGGTACACTGGTTTTTTGATCGGAGAAGCATTTATGAAAACAACCGACCCGGCAGCATCGCTGGCGCGTCTGGTGGCTGATTATACTTCGCAACTACCTACCCCATCAAATACGTTTACACCATGAAGATTAAAGTGTGCGGTCTGCGCGACGCCGAAAACATCAAAGAAATTGCGGCCCTAAGCCCCGATTTTGTTGGCTTCATTTTTTACGATCAGTCACCCCGGTTTGTTGGTGAAGAATTGGATGCAGATGTGGTGAAGGCGCTGCCGCGCTCGATCCGGAAAGTGGGCGTATTTGTAAACGCCAGCCCTGACTTTATCCTGCGTAACGTTAAAAAGTATGATCTACAGTATGTGCAGCTTCATGGCACCGAAACCCCTGAATACTGCCGCAGCCTGCGCAACCGGGGTATCAGCTTAATTAAGGCATTCCGCGTTGATGAGTCGTTCAACTTTTCCATGCTGAACAACTATAAAATGCAGTGCGATTTCTTCCTGTTTGATGCGAAGGGGGACCAGCCCGGCGGCAATGGGGTTCGCTTTGATTGGAGCCTGCTGAACCGGTACGACAACGAAAAGCCATTTTTTATCAGCGGAGGTATTGGGCTGGACAATCTTGATCAACTCACCGCTCTGAAAGATATGAAGCTGTATGGTGTGGATGTCAACAGTCAGGTTGAAACAGCACCAGGGGTTAAGGATGTGGAGAAAGTAAAAGAGCTCATTCACCGGCTGCGGCCCGTTGAGCACGAAGAAATAGTCTAATGGAGCAATTGATTGAACAGGCTACCTCATTTGAGGTCAGCGATAAGGGTTTTTACGGCAATTTCGGCGGGGCGTTCATTCCGGAAATGCTATATCCGAATGTCGAAGAGCTTCGGCAAAACTACCGCCAGATCATGGCTGATCCGGCCTTTCAGGCTGAGTTTTACGCCTTACTGACCGATTACGTAGGCCGCCCTACCCCTCTGTTTCTGGCCAAACGGTTATCAGAAGATATAGGTGCCACCATTTACCTCAAACGGGAAGACCTCTGTCATACCGGCGCCCATAAGGTTAATAATACCATTGGCCAGATTTTGATGGCCCAACGCCTGGGTAAGAAGCGCATCGTTGCCGAAACCGGTGCTGGTCAACATGGCGTCGCTACGGCCACCGTTTGTGCGCTGATGGGCCTGGAGTGTATCGTTTACATGGGCTCAATCGATATGGAACGCCAGAAGCCTAATGTTGATCGCATGCGGATGCTCGGCGCTATAGTTGTACCGGCCACCAGTGGGAGCCAGACCCTGAAGGATGCTACCAACGAAGCGATGCGCCACTGGATCAACAACCCGGTAGATACGCACTACATCATTGGCTCGGTGGTCGGGCCGCATCCCTACCCGGACATGGTAGCTCGCTTTCAATCGGTTATTTCAGAAGAAACGCGACGGCAGTTATTGGACAAGGAAGGCCGCGAAACACCTGACTACGTAGTGGCTTGTGTTGGCGGAGGAAGCAATGCAGCCGGTGCCTTCTTTCACTACCTCAACGAACCCTCGGTGAAGCTGGTAGCCGCCGAAGCAGCCGGTCAGGGCATAGCAACCGGACACTCAGCCGCCACTACTGCACTCGGTAAACCGGGTGTATTACACGGTAGCCGCACAATTCTGATGCAGACCGACGACGGACAGGTTACTGAACCGTACTCCATCTCGGCAGGTCTGGATTACCCTGGCATCGGGCCATTACACGCTCATCTGTTTGAGTCGGGTCGTGGTCATTTCCACAGCATCACCGACGAACAGGCCGTGCGGGCAGGTTTCAAACTAAGCAAACTGGAAGGCATTATTCCGGCGCTTGAATCGGCCCACGCACTGGCGGCTTTGGAGGAGCTTTCCATGACGAAGGACGACGTAGTGGTCGTCTGCCTATCCGGCCGGGGCGATAAGGACTTGAGTACCTACACCAAATATCTGGATTAATAAACGTTAGCCTCGACCTCGGTCTGGGCGAATGAAACGCTTAGCACACCCGGACCAAGGTTTGGGCTATGGGCCATGACACAAGAACTTCTTACCCAAAATCGCATAAACGATCTGTTTGCACAAAAAAGCGAACGACTGCTTAATGTTTATTTCACGGCTGGCTTTCCAAATCTCGGTGATACAGGTACGGTACTGCGCGGTTTGCAGCAAGCCGGGGTTGATCTGGTCGAGATTGGTATGCCGTATTCTGATCCGGTTGCCGATGGAGAAACAATTCAGCAGAGTAATATGCAGGCGCTTGACAACGGCATGACGCTGAAGTTGTTATTTGAGCAGTTGGCTGGCTGCCGCGATGAGCGTTCGGGCGATCCGGTTACCGTACCCATCTTGTTGATGGGCTATATTAATCCGGTGCTGCAATTTGGCGTAGAAGCTTTTTGTCAGAAATGCCGGGAAGTGGGCGTTGACGGCGTTATCCTGCCCGATCTGCCCCTCGACCTGTATCTGAGCGAGTACGCAGCTACGTTCCGGCAGTACGGTATCCTGAACGTTTTTCTGATCACCCCTCAAACAGCCGAGAGCCGCATTCGCTTGATCGACAGCGAGACCGAAGGATTTATCTATATGGTATCGTCGGCCAGCATAACCGGCTCGGTTAAAGGCATTAGCGATACCATGCGGGCCTACTTCGAGCGCATTCAGGCCATGAATCTGAAAAACCCGCGACTGATCGGCTTCGGTATCAACAATCCCGAAACATTTGAAACTGCGTGCCAGTATGCCAACGGAGCTATTGTAGGCAGTGCCTTTATCCGGCATTTGCAGCAGGAAGGCACCTCCGCCGAGAGTATCCGGGCGTTCGTGCAGACAATTCGGGCGTAATGACTGCCAGACCGATTACATTTGTACATGGATTCTCCCGTAAATTTTGATAAATCGCCGGATGGACTTGTACCGGCCGTAGTTCAGGATGCCGTAACCGGCAAGGTACTGATGCTGGGTTACATGAACCAGGAAGCCTATGAGAAAACGCAGGCCGAGGGTATTGTCACCTTTTTTAGCCGTAGCAAACAGCGGCTCTGGACAAAAGGCGAAACCTCCAGTAACTTTCTGCACGTTCACGACATACTCGTTGACTGCGACGGCGATACGTTGTTGATTAAGGCTGCTCCGGCCGGTCCGACCTGCCACACGGGCGCCGATACGTGCTTTCAGGAGATTAACCAGGGGAAGGGCCAGTTCCTTAACTATTTGCAGGGTGTTATCCGGGATCGGAAGCAAAACCCCTCTGATGCATCCTATACCACCAAATTGTTTGCCCGGGGGGTTAACAAGATCGCTCAGAAAGTCGGCGAAGAAGCGGTTGAGCTGGTGATTGAGGCCAAAGACGACAACGACGACTTGTTCAAAGGTGAAGCGGCTGACCTGCTCTTCCACTTTCTGGTGTTGCTGGAACAGAAAAACCTGGACCTCGATGATATAATTGCCGTTTTGCAGAAAAGGCACGCCAAACAATAGCCTGATGTTTCAGGTTTGAGTTTGTCAGGTAGTGAAACCATATCGACGCAACCACAAACCTCAATCACATGGGCCTTATCATCCGTATTCTCATCAGCGCGGTGGCTGTCTACATCGCCAGTATTTTCATCCCGGGTGTCACTGTTACGGGGGGAGCCGGCACGTACCTCATCGTAGCAATCGTGCTGGGTATTCTGAACGCCTTTCTGAAGCCAATACTGGTCGTGTTGACCATTCCTATCACCATCCTTACGCTTGGCTTATTTTACCTGGTCATTAACGTGCTGATGGTTTACCTGGCAGATTCGTTAATTGCCGGGTTTGATGTGGCTGGGTTTATTTCGGCGTTGCTCTTCAGCCTTGTTGTATCTGTAGTGACTTATTTAATCGATGCTATCGTTAGCTGACCGACGGTACGACACACGAAAAAAGCCAGGTACGCAAAACCTGGCTTTCCTGTTTTTAGCAGAATCATTTACTTCACCTTCACTCGCTCTCCTGTCGAATGAGCCGAAAATTCGGGGGCGTAAAAGCATTGTACCGTAGCCACACCCGCCGAAAAATCACCGGTGTGAGCCACCCGCAGCCTGTATTCGAACACATGGGTACCCACGGGCACGTAGCTCAGGAAGAAATCCGTACTGGCATCACGGGGCGACTCGTAGTAGCCGAGACCATTCTGGTATTTGAACCCTGAAAGCGCATCGACTGGCTCAAAACCCGATGCACGACCATCTTTCAAGTGAACGTACTCCATCGTGCGATCAGTTTGAAGCACCAGCCGGACCGTAACAAGATCACCGGGTTTCAACGACCCTGCCGACCATAAAGGGGTAACTACCGGACCTGCGGGCGAATCTGTCTGTACGTATAATTCTTTCTGCACCGATAAGCCGGCACTACCAGCCGGGATTCGGTCGAGCGGCTCAAAATGCTGCCAATACACAGCGCCCCAGGCCGGTCCGGCCCCCTTCTTTGAAAGCTGGATGACACCCATTTCGGGCTTGATTTCGGAGGCCGCATACGTAACCTTTTGATATCCGGTTACAGCCTCGGTTTGGGTCACCCGGCTATCGATACGTTGACCGCCCACCCGAACTTCAGCGGTTGATCTCGTATCAAGCCAGTCAGTGCCCCGCAGCAACAAAGCATATACGGCTTCAGTGGTGGCTTTGGTCGAGTGCCAGGCCTGCGTTTGTTTCTGACGAATGAGCCACCGCCGAAGATCGTCCGCAACGGCGGGATTCTTTCCTATTTCCTCAAATGCTTCGATCAGATAAGCCTGGGTTTCAATTGGTGCTTCGTACCAGCCGAAGCCGCTTTTGTTCTCCGGCCAATACATCCCCAACTCTTCGGAAACCTTGGCCCGCTCTGTCAGCGACTCTAAAATCTGCTGCGGCACCTGCCGATCACCAAAGCGGTACAAGGCTAAAGCTGTGAACGCCTGGCCTTGTAAACTTTGCTTCAGCCAATTAGCGGCTAACTGCTGGCGAAGGTATGCCATTACGTCGCCGTTGATTGGTCTGCCGGGGTAAAAGCTGCGGGCGTAAAGGTACTGAACCGGCAGATAGGGATTTGGAACCACCGTTTTCGCTTTCTTTTGTTCGGCGACCCAGGTTGCCAGTTCTGCATCAACGTATGCTATGGCCAGCTCCGTCATCGAACGCACCTCCGCTTGTACTGATTGAGGCAGCGCAACCCCCAGTTTTTGCAGGTGTCCGAATCCACCCAGAATGTGAAGCGTCATAGTCAGGTTAGGGGCCATGCCGCCAAACCACCTAAAACCACCTTCGGGTGTCTGTAGCTGGATTAGTTTCGTCACGTTCGCGGTTAATTCGTTGTTCATCCGGTTCTGGTCGAACAACTGGCCGAGTTGTGCCTGCCGCTCCGCTTCGTTACGGGCCTGAGCCAGCCACGGCGTATTTTCGAGGGTTACTGCTTTCAATTCCTCATTCGCCTGAAGTGGGTTGCGGGGTGGATTGCGTTTCCATTCGTCTATTACCTGCCGGAATGCCGGTTTGCTGGTAATAATATGAGCCGCGAGCGTATTGGCATAGATCCGGCTGAACAGTTGCTCAGCGCATTCGTAGCGGTACTCCATCAGGTACGGCAGCGACTGCAAGGCATACCAGGCCGGGTTGCTCGTCACTTCAACCGTCAGGCGCTCGTGCTGACTGGGTAACTCGGGATTCTGATTGGTTAATGCCGTTAGTTTAAACTCCTTGGTCTCCTTGCCACCGTTTACCCAGAACGGCTGCGTATCGGTTACCAACATCCGGTTCGGCAATACGGGCAGCGTTTGTTCTTCGCCATCGGTAAAATCGCCTGCCTGGGCACTCAATCGATACGTCACTGTTTCCAAACCGGCCGGTACAACCAACGTCCAGCCGAGAGCCGTACTCTGCTTACCCGCAACGGTGAACGTTAATGCTCCGGCGCTGTTCCCGAGTTTCTGGTTAATTGGCTCGTTTGTCAGTGCGTCGAACAGTTCCAGCCGGGCAGTCCCCGTCAGGGTCTTTGCCGTCAGGTTGTTCAGCCGGGCGGTCAGGCGGAGGGTATCGCCTTCGCGCAGAAAGCGGGGCGCGTTGGCCGTAATCATCAGCTCCTTCTGCGTCACGATTTCCCGTTCAAGCGTACCAATTTTCAGGTCTTTCGTATGTGCAAACGCCAGCAGCCGCCAGCGGGTCAGAGCATCGGGCATGGTGAACTTCAACACCACACGCCCCTGCGGATCGGTGTGCAACTGCGGAAAGAAGAAGGCTGTTTCAGTAAAGTTTCGGCGGGGAACAATCGGTATTGTTGGCCCACGTTGATCGCGTTCACTGCTAGAAGGCGTGTTTTCAGCACCACTACCCCCTTTCATATTCCTGGCCGCCGACGGTGCAGCCGCCATTGCGTCTGACAACGGTGCTACGGCGCTCTCCATCATAGTTTCCCGCGCATAGCCTCTGATTTTGATTTCCCTTCCCGGTCCTCTGGAGCCCATTCCCCCCTGGCCTCGCAAGGCATCATACTGAATCGGGTCTACCCTACCCGTCTGTACAGGCGTCGGGTAAATCCACCATTGGCTCATATTAATGCCAAAGCCGATACCGTTGTTCGTATAATACTGGAAATAAGTCTGATAAATATCCGTTTGCCAACGTAAGACACTGAATTGATCGAGAGACGCATCGTATAAAGTCGCGGCTAGTTCAGCCAGCACGTTATCCTGCTTTGGGCCGCTGATCAACAGCGTCCATTCTTCCGGTTGGCCAGGTTTGAGCTTGTCCCGGAACACCTGCGTTTCGATACGTAGCAACTTGTCTGAAAAGGGCACGGTAATCGTTTGTGCTTTTTCATACAGCCGACTATTCTGGACCATTGCGAAGTGAACAACAAACCCTCCCCGGTTCTTTTCCGTAACCGGCAACGACACCCGCCGGGGCGTACCATCCGTTTTTAGCCATTCGCGCCGGGTGATTCGATGGTTCTCTTCGACCTGCATCAGCACCCAGCCAGGCTGGGTATTGCCAACCCAGAACACAAGTTCCTCACCCGGTTCTACGGTCGTTTTAGTTGTCTGCAACCAGCCTTCCGGAAGAACGGACGCCGTCGGCTGGCGGTTGTCCATCACCCGGAAATAAACTCGCTCTGTAGTTTCCTCGCCGGTCGAATCCCGCACAACCACTTCGGCTACGTACTGGCCTGACTGATAGCGGTTCAGATCCGGCCGAAACGTTGAGTCAGCCGGGCTTTGAAAGGATTGTTGTTCTACCGCTTGTCCTCTAGGCCACGTACGGGGATCGTTTTCGTTGGCGTAAATGTCATGGGGAAATAAGCGCAGATACTCCGCCTTACTGAGCAAGTGACGATCCGGACGGCTCCACAAGCGTGTACGCAGCAGCCGGTCTGGGGCCTGCAACGCATAAACGGTGAGCTGCCCCTGCGCCCGGACCGGCTGATCCGACTGGTTGGTTACCTTTAGCGAGTACTCGTTTTTCCCGCTTTTGTCGACTGAGTTTGGTACGGCCAGTTCTACCTGCAGCGCTGTATAACCGATTTGCAGCGTCTGAGTTGTGCTTCGGGTCTCGCCAGCCCGATCAGTTACGTCGAAAGTCACCTCAAAGACAAAGACTGGATTGTCGCGTTTGGGTTTTGTCAGATCAGGCGTTGCCGGGAACGAAATCGTTACGTTCCCCTGAACATCCGTTTGTACTGCACCATTGGCAATTTCGGTCTTGTCGATTCGTCGGCCCGGGAGTGATTTGCTGGACGAAACCTCATCCATCTCCCACCACCCCCACCAAGGCTGCCGGTAGTAGCGGACAACGCGATACCGCACCGAAGCACCGTCTACGGCCGCCCCGGCAAACGTCCTGGTCTGCGCCGTGAGGGTAATTGTCTGACCAAGTTTAAACGACTGCCGGATGGGTTGCGTAACTACCTCAAACGTGGGCCGCTTGTATTCTTCGACCCTAACGTAGGTGCTGCCATGCTCCGTGCTGATTGTCATCATGCCGGTAACCCGCCCGACCGGGGCAGTAAACGTCGTGGCAAACGTACCAAACTCGTTGGTACGTACTTCCTTCTGGGCAACTTCCTCTCCGTTCTGATCTCTGAACGTGACTTTAACCTCCCGATTAGGCTCAATTTCAAACCGGTTTCGGGACCCACCAAATACCAGCCCTTTAACGTAGATGGCCTGGCCTGGTCGGTAGATGGCCCGATCGGTAAACAAGCGTACACTCGAGTGAGCAGGGTCCTCTTGTGCGGGATAATAGTCACTTTTGTACCGCGTATCCGACAGCAGGGTATCGCCTGCCCATGTCGCCTGGTACCAATACGTGCTCTCACGAGGAATCCCGCGGGTTGAAACAACGGCCCGCCCTTCTTCATTTGTGCGGACAGTGGGCTGGCTGGCGGTTGGCCGCAATCGTTTCTCAAGAATAGGCTGAACGGTAGCATTAGCCAGAGGCTGGCCCGTCAGGCGGTTTACAACGAACAGCGTGTCCTGATCGAACTTACCACGGTCAGGCTCCAGCAACGCCAGCGACGAAATGGTAAAGGTGGCAAAGGAAAGCGCTTCAGCATTATTCGCCGATTTTTCAGCCTGGCTCAGCAGTACCAGATACTGTCCCAGTGGTAATCCTTCAATAGGAATCTCGACCGAATGATTGTTCAGGTCACCATCGTCAGGAGGCACCACTGTTTTTTCTACTATAGATGGCCGTTTGAGCCACTGCTGGAGCTTCTGCTTACGCTGATTCATCTCTCCGGCAAACTGCCGAGTCGCCTGCCATTCGCTGGTCGAGAGCCGGATAATCCGGTATCTAACCTGCTTTACGTTCTGGTACGTCAGCAAAGCCCGAAAGGGTGTTTTCGGAGCGTTCACCTCTTCTACGGTTAACGTACATTCAGGGCGAAGCAACTGAGTAAGCAATTCATCGGCCTCGGCTGCTGCCCGGGTTTTGGGAAAGCGTTTGATCAGGTCCCGGCAAATATCCGCAGCCTGCTTCCGGTGCCATTTTTTGGCACTTACCGTATCTCCTTCATCCGTGCGCAGTTGGTAAGGGTCCGTCAGACTAACCAGCGACTGCGCTAGTGCGTAGGCATACGTAGCTTCGGCCGGCTGTCCGGCGTACCGGACCTTTTGTTGCCGGAGTGTTTGGTGGAGCAGTAAGTCTTTATTAGGTACTGTGCTATGCGTATGCACGAACTGAAGCCGCTGTACGTCCGCATCGGCCAATGCCTGCGGATTTTTGTCGGACACGTGAAAGCGCAGAAGCTGCTGATAAAGCTGCAATGCCTGAAAACGACCCGATAGCGAATCCTTCGACTGTAACGGCAGTTGAACGAATACGTCTGGCCCAGCCAGGTAGCGGACATCGTCTACTTCGAAGCGAAAAATGGGCTTGTGCAGGTCAGGTTCCGTGTTCTTAAAGAAATCAATAGCCCGATGAGCCAATAAATCAAACAACGTAGGCCGTAGTGCACGCGCTTCAGCGTCGCCTTTAATTAGTAAGGCGTCGTAAGCTGAAACGGGCGTTTGCTGCAACAGCGCCTTCTCCTGAACGGAAGCCAGATAAGCTGACGTAACAGCATCAATCAGTTGACGCGCATCCCACGTACGAGGGTCATCCGGCGAGGCAGTGCCGGGCGATGGTTGAATCGTGGCCCGGCCTGCCGTGGCGCGATCATAGAACTTGTATCGGTTTCGATTGTAATACTGCCAATAGGTGTCCGCTAATACAGATTCAAGCACGGACCGGGTTGGTTCGGGAGTAGCCTGAATGTCCTGTTTTGTTGTCCGCACCAACGCAACAAACTCTTCTTCTTCCTGCACGAACTGGTAATTGGTACGATAAATGACCGCTTTGGCTACCTGCGGGTAATTTTTAGCCTCTTTTGCCTGTTGATAAATCTTGTTAATCTGAGTCAGCGCTGACTTGGGTAAGCCGCGGGCAATCAGCGAATCGACCTCCTTCCACTCTCGTTGATACGTTGGCATGGACTTTTTTGACTGCCCGATGGCTAATAGCGGGCAAAGGGTGAGTAGAACAACGACAAGCTTATGCATAGTGGCGATCCGTTTTCGGAGAGACAACGAAACCGGGCATTCGTTTAAAACAGATGCCCGAAGAAGCAGTTTTCCATAGAATAGAACGCAGATAAGGCCGATCAGACTGATTTCGCAGATTAAAATTTTATCTGTCTAACCAATTCGATCAGCCTTTCGCTCCCAGACCACCGGTAGAGAGTTATACCATTTATTGCTTCAGCAGATAAGCCGCCAGATCGGCCAGTTGCTGCTGATTCAGACCCATCGATACCGGGTCGGGCATGAGGCTGGTTTTGTATTGCTTGCGCGAAAAGACTTTACTGGTCGGGATGGTATGTTTCTGTCCGGCGGCATCCTTAACTATCAGCGACTGCGTTCCGTCGCTGATCAGAAAGCCGTAGTACGTCTGACCCGCTTTAGTCGTGATTAACCAGGGTTCGTAGCCGAATGCCAGCCCGGCACTGGGGTGAATAATGGCATCGAGCAAACCATTTTTGTCGAATTTCTGGTGAATTCTGGTCAGCTCGGGGCCAATGTCGTTCCCCTGTTTACCATGGCGGTGGCAGGTTGCACAATTGGTCTTAAATACCGATTGCCCGGCGGTTTTATCGCCGGTCAGGGCTGCTACCTGCTCAACGGACAGCGTTCCGGCCGACGACTTGTCCGCATCGGTTACTTTTTCTACGTTCTCAGCAAAATACTCCTTCGCCATAGTACGTACACTTTGGTCCGGATTTTTCAGGATAGCCTGCGCAACCGCCTTCTTTAGATTATCCGGCAGTTTATTATCAGCTACGAGGCCAACCAGTACCTTTCCCCCTTCGGCGTTGCGGGCCATTTCAAGAGCGACCCGACGTTTTTCCGTATCCGATTTGTACTCATCCAGCAGGATCTGCCGTTTCGCCAGCATAGCCTGCTCGGCAGCCGACAGTTTCGAAGGCATAGCTTCCTCCCAGTTGATCAGCGTAGCCCAATCGTTGCCGCGCCGGAATCCAGCCCAGTAGGTAGCCTGATCAGCAATTTCTTTGTCCGGCGATTTAGCTAAGGCCACCATCGCGTTAGCGGCCTGCACGTTTTTAATGAAACCTAGTGCGGTAATCGCCTGTCGCCGGGCATCAGCCGTCAACGCAGGCGACGCAGCCCGCTGTTGCAGCAACGTAACAGCCGAAGCCGGATGCAGTCGCCAGATTAAATTAGCCATCCGCTGGTCCCACTGCGTAGGGTCTTCGGGTAAGCTGGGGCGCAGCTCGGCAAACAGAGCTTCCGCCTTACCATCAGCCGCTTGCCCGAGGGCTTCCAGATACCACCGGTCTTTACCATCATATCCCTTGATCAGGCTCTTCAGCATAAACCGGCAATCGGCATACGGAACGTCCCGTAGTGCAATGGCGACCTCCCGACGCACTGCGGGCGATGGGTCATCGGCCAGATTACCGAGCAGGGGCAGTAAGGCTTTCTCGGCCCGGGTTAGTTCTTCCCCCGGCCGGATGGATACACCCGCGCTGGCACTCCGCAACGCCCGAATGGCCGCAATCCGCAGCATGGGCACCTCCGAACGTAATAGCCGCGTTACTTCATACTCACCCTCCGGTCCCAGATTGGCCATCAGAAATACAACCCGGGCCCGGTGGTAGGGATTATCCGACGACAGCAACGGCAGCAACGCTTCCACTACGTTATCGCCCTGAGCTTTGAGCGCTTCAAAGCCGAGCGCCCGCACGTTCACGGCTGGGTTCAGCAGGGCAGCAATTTGCCCCTGCGTGGTTTTCAGGTTAATAACGGGCGCTTTCAGTTTCTTACCACGGGGCGTAATGCGATAGATCCGGCCGTAGCCTTTTCCGTCTTTCATCTGGTGGCCACCCACAATCGGGTCATACCAATCGGCGATGTACAGGGCACCGTCTGTACCAACGGCTACGTCGCTGGGCCGGAACCACTTGCGGGTGTCTTTATCAACATCGTTCCATTTGTAGTTTTCATCAACCGTTGGAAACGAACTGATCAGGTCGGTACGGGGCAACCGATACCCTGCTCCTACCGGCTCGGGTTTATAGCCAAAAATCACATTCCGACCAGCCTCGGCGCTCAGGAGCATCCCCCGGTACCGCGGTCCCAGTTCGTCGCCTTCGTATACGACCATGCCCGTCGGCGAACCGGCCCCAGTAATGTCGCCGGCCGGGATCACACCCGGGTCATCCTGGTGCCAGTGAGCCGTGGGTACGTCCTGGCCCGGTCGCTGATCTGCCTGCCAGTAGCGGGTACCGTCGCTGCTGAAGTAGCCAGCGTTACCGCCCTCCATGAGCCAGCTCGTGCGGCAGGCAACCACCTGATCGTCGTTGTCGTTCTGCCACATGTTGCCATACGAATCCAGGGCCGTTTCGTAGTTGTTACGGAAATTATGACCCATCACCTTCATGGCCGTTCCGTCGGGATTGATGCGCAGGGCCAGCCCGCCCACCCAGACCCGGCCGTCGTCGCTGATCTGGTTGCCGTGGTTGATTTTGTTGTAAGGCGTACCACCGACGTACAGGCTACCCGAGCGAAGGGTCCAGCCGCTTTTGTCCGTTACGATGTGCGGACCAGCGTTTCCGGTGTTGAAATAGTATTTGCCATCCGGACCAACCGCCAGCGCGTGCAGCGAGTGATCGTGATCGAGACCGCCGAATCCGGTCAGCAGGATTTCTTTTTTGTCGGGGTGGTCATCGCCATCTTCGTCCGTGTACACCACCAGGTTGGGAGCGCAGGATACAATCACCTTTTTGCCGATGACGGCAATACCGAGCGGAGAAACCAACTCTTTATCCTGCACAAACACCGTTGATTTGTCAGCTTTCCCGTCCTGATCGGTGTCTTCCAGAATCACGACCCGTTCACCTTCGGGATGATCCAGCCGTTCTTCCGGCTTGTTGTTAAACTTCCGGTAGTTCACGGCTTCGGTGATCCAGACCCGCCCCCTGGCGTCAATATCCATGTTTGTAGGATTGTAAAACATGGGGGCTTCGGCCCAAAGCGTAGCCTCCAGGTCGTCCGGCAAATACAGCCGGTTCGAATCATCATCGACCACAAGGCCGTGCAGCGCAACCCGTTCCGGCATTGGTTTCGTGGGTTGCGGTTGCCGCATTGTCGGGCCTGCTACGTATAGCAAGCCAGCCGTGGCGAGCGCAAGAAGCGGGCTGTAAAATGCTGGTAATGTCATTTTCATACACGTATGGAGGCAGGATGTATTGGTTAGCTGAACAGCGACCGAACGGTCCGGTTGTTTTCTACGTAACTTTCGAGCATTGGTTTACCCTTTGGAATAGCTCCTTCAATGTGCAGCCAGCCGGTATAGCCAATGTCGTCGATCGTTTGCCGAACTTTAATGAGGTCAATCTCGCCTTTACCGAGCAGGTAGCCGTTTTCCTTCAGGTGAAATTCGCAGATCATGTCCTTACCCAGATCACGGATTTCCTTAGCTATATCATAGCCCATGACCGACGAGTTGCAGACATCGTAGTAGACCTTGACGGCCGGGGAACCGACCGCATTGATAATGGCCAGGTGTTCCGGTGCCGACAGCCATGATTCGATGCCCAGGATAACACCCGCTTTTTCGGCTTTGGGCGCTACCGCCTTCAGCCGTTCAACGACAACCTGCTGTCCTTGCGGGTCGTTGCGCAGGTCATTTTTATTAAAGAAAGCGAGCAAAATGTTTTTGACTCCCAGTGCTTTGGCAACGTCCACGCTATCCTGCACCCATTGTTCCGTACGCGGGTCCGACTTATACGGTACGTCGTTCAGCGCTCCCAGCGCCAGGCCACCTATCTGCACGCCCGTTCGCTGAGCCGCTGCCTTGTACGCGGCCTGTACCTCTTTTTGACGCAGGTGCATATTGTTGGCTTCGGAGCCCATGTTCACCTGTATACCATCAAGCCCAATTTGCTTAGCTACATCAAACGCGCCCACATCCGACGACTTGCCTATCGACCAGTCGCAGGCACCAATGCTGAACCGGCGGGCAGGTGCGGAATTGCAGAAAAATCCAGGGGTTATAAACGATAAAAAGCCTATTCCTACCGAATAACGTAGTGCATTTCTACGATTCATGATGAATGTCATTGCAAAAAATGGCTGAAAAGGTAAGGTTTGTCAATAACTCAGCAGAAGATAGATACAGCGTTCAATCTTCTCTATGTAAAATACTAAACTTTTTTTATTCTACTTCCAACGGTTTGCTAAAACCCTGGGTCTTTGCGTTATCAACGTTGATATGCTGGATGAATACGCACTAGTCGAAGGATGCCGACGTCAGGATCGAACTGTACAGCGACAGCTCTACGAGCGGTTTGCCGGGAAGCTCTTTGTGGTTTGCAAACGCTACGTCAAAGACCCCGATGAAGCAGAAGATGTCCTGCAGGATTCGTTCGTAAAAATATACCGGCATATTGGATCGTTCCGATTCGAATGCCCACTGGAAGCCTGGTTGAAGCGCGTGGTCATTAACACAGCGCTGAAACACCTGCGCAAGGAAAAACCCTGGGAACATACTGCCGATGTGCAGGAAATGGCCCCTATTCTGCCGCAGGCCGACGAAAGTTTACCGTCGCTGAACTACCAGTATCTGCTTCAACTGATACAGGAGCTGCCGCCGGGCTGCCGGACGGTCTTCAACCTGTACGCGATCGAAGGGTATAACCATCCGGAGATTGCCGAGATGCTTGAGATTGCGGAAGGAACATCCAAATCGCAATATGCCCGGGCGCGAACTTTATTGCAGCAGAAACTAAGAAATGAACAACGCGTAAGAGATGAGTCAATTTGAAGAATATACACCCGACGATTCGTCAGACTTTGATTCAGCCTGGCGAAATGCGTTCGACGAAGCGGCCGAAACGCCCCCACCCCGTGTGTGGGACGCGATCGAACGCCAGTTAGACGAGTCGGAGAATCCAAAGATCCTACCGCTGTGGGGATTGGGCTGGAGCGCATCCCGACCCGTAGTCTGGGGCGTAGGTATTGCCGCTGCGGTGGTCCTGCTGCTGGTGGGCTGGTGGGCTACTTTCCAGCAGCCTGGCCTCAGTGAACAGCCGGTTGCGCAGCAGTCAGCTCCCGCTCCACAAGACACCGAGTCAAATCTGGCCACAACTGGAAAAGGAGCAACCGAAGCCCCGGCATCCGGCCAGGCAGCAACCGTACCTGTCGGGCCATCAACGCCAGACATAGCCCAAAACGACCCGACCGAATCCGTCGCCGGAAGTCGACGCCCAACCGAGTCGGCCCACACATCGGATCAAGCCCGTAGCGAACGTCCCTCAACCGCTCCTGCCAGTGGGAGGCCGGGCTACCAGCTACCCGCGGATCGGTATGCGGGGCGACGTGGGCAGGTTACGGATCGTGATTTGCTGGCTGGTTCAACGAGCCGCCGACCGTCGCGGACAACGTCAACGCCAGCAATGGGCGAAGAGAATCGGATGAATGCAACGACCTTCGCCGAGCCAACGGCTCCGTCGGTGGTACCCAACAACATACCGGAACCAACTGTTTTACAGGTATCGTCCATGAACCTGGAACGGCTGGCGAATCGTCCGGTGCAGTTCAAGCAGTTGTACGGTACGCAGCGCATCATCTGGTTCCGCGCGCCCGAGCCGACGAGTAGCCCCGAATCTGAGCAGCCTAAAAACCAGTCTCGGGAATTGTGGGCATCGGTCAGTGTGATGCCGGGGGCGTTCAACTCCTCCGTATCGGTTCGTCAGGCGATGCCGACACCAACGCTGACCGCTATGAACAGCAACGCTTTCGTACAGAACACACCGGCCTACGACCGATCAACGGTAACTAGCCGGGCCAACTTTTCGGTAGCGTACCAGGCTACGGCGGGTATACAGATGAATGAACACTGGACGATTGAAACCGGTGTAGGCTACTTGCAGGGGCGTTCAACGGTCGAGAGCCCGGCCCAGTTGTCGTCGTCATACGTAGTCCGCACGACCGAATTGCAGGCAGCTTCGGGGAATTCGTCAAATCTGTACGTGGATGCGCTGCGCAACAGTCTGGTCACCAGTGCTGGCAATGCATTGAACGCTGCTTCGGACTACAAGGGCAGTTTTGTCAGCAACACCATGCTGTCAAACCCGAACGTAGCGGCCAACGTTTACGACGAGAAAACCCGACAAGCTACGGCCAATGACTATGTCTACGTACAGGTACCGGTGCAGGTTGGCTATCAGATTCGGCCCCGTAATCGGCTGAGCTTTACCGTACTGGGCGGTATGCTGACCAACTGGTTCGTACGGAACACCGTGGCCAACGACTTAACCATCTCGGCCGGCGATGGGGTTTACCGGCCCGTATCGCTGGCGGCTACGATGGGCTTGCGGTTCCGGTACCGGCCTACGCAACGGTGGTCGGCTTCCCTGGCGGGTATGTATCAGCCCTCATTACAGAGCGGCACACGACCGCAAGCCGGGGTGTCGAACCGCCCGACCGCGACCGGAATGAGTTTTGGATTGGATTACCATTTTTAATGTGCTTGACGATGAAGAAGACAATTGTGAGTGCCCTGATGCTGTTAGTTCTGGGAAGCTGCCAGCAGGATTTCAACCCCGGAACTAATGGAAGTTCGCTGACCGTGCGGTCGGGAACTAGTTTTGGCATGTGCGTTGGCTATTGCCAGCAGGACGTTGTGATCGACAACAAGAACACTGTTTTTACCAAAACCAGCCGGGAACCGGCTAAAAACCCGACCATCAACTGCCAGAAGCAGACTGATACGGGTACATGGAATGAAATCGCCACAAAGGTTAATTTCGACGCTTTCCAGAAAGTACCCGAAACGCTTGGCTGCCCCGACTGCGCCGATGGTGGGGCGGAGTACGTAGAGATTCAACTCAACGACAGCCGCCACCGCGTCACCTTCGAATATAACAAGACCATTCCGGGATTTGAGGACCTGGTCAGTGCTGTCCGGCAGCAGCGCAACGCCTTTGCCGACTGCAAATAAGCAGGCAGTCCCTTGCTTGATACGTAAGTGAACAACAACTAATTGAATGCTTTATGAACAACACCATGTTTGGCACTGTCGCCTTAGCGGTGGCTGGATTAATGCTGACGGCTGTCAGTTGCAAGGAAACCAACACAACCCCCGGCCCTGATCAGCCCGGCACTGGTGCCGATCTTCGCATCTCGGCCCCCTTTGCCAGTCAAACAACTGAATTTGCGTTTGATTTTGCCCGTCAGGTCGGCGAGCAGGAGAAAAATAAAAACGTGTTTATCTCCCCCTTGAGCCTGCACATGGCGCTGGGGATGATCATGAACGGCGCGAACGGACAGACAGCAGGTGAAATTCAGAAAACCCTGAATCTGGACGCTCAGACGCTCGCCGAGGCAAACACGACCTATAAAAATCTGATGCAGAACCTGCCTTCGGTTGATCCAAAGGTTACATTGGCACTGGCCAACTCAGTCTGGTATCGGAATACGTTCACCGTTGAAAAGTCCTTTCAGGATCTGCTGAAAGAAACGTTCAACGCCGAAGTTTCCGCGCAGGATTTTGATGACCCGGCTACGTTGGGTAAGATCAACAGTTGGGCCAGCGAGAAAACCAACGGTAAAATTCCGAAAGTACTGGATCAGATTCAGCCCGAGAACGTCATGTTCCTGATGAACGCGCTGTATTTCAAAGGCGACTGGAAAACTCAGTTCAACCCCGGGCAAACTATTGACGCGCCGTTTACGCTCGCGTCGGGTCAGCAGAAAACCGTACGGATGATGCGCCTGAACACAGAGCTGCGTCGGGCTTCCCGGCCTACGTACTCGGCCTTTGAACTGCCTTATGGGAACGACAAGTTCGCGATGACGGTACTGCTGCCGGCTCAGAATTCAAACGCCGACGCTGTGCTGAACAGCCTGACCGATGCAGACTGGAAGCAGTTGCAGCAGGAGCTTAAAACCGGCAAGATTGATATTGGCCTCCCCAAGTTCACATTGAGCTATGAAATCAAGCTGAACGACGTGCTAAAAGCGATGGGTATGCCAACGGCGTTCACAGACCAGGCCGACTTCACCCGCATCAATTCAAAAGGTGGGCTTACGCTCAGCTTTGTCAAGCAGAACACGTTCGTAGCTGTTGATGAGAAAGGTACCGAAGCCGCAGCCGTTACGACCGGTGGTATTTCGGTCACGTCGGCACCGATGCCGCTGCTTTGCGACCGGCCATTTGTGTTCGTAATTCACGAAAAAACCTCAAACACCGTGCTGTTTGTTGGCAAAATCGTTGATCCGCAGGCGAACCTATGATACGAATTGTAACGATGATAGCGCTGGCACTGACCTTTTTGGCCTGCGAGCCAAAGCAAGAAGAGGCTGTGCCGGCCTACATCGATAAACTGACCGGCGAATGGCAATTGGTTGACCCATCGTCGCCCTACGTCGTTACGCTCCGAATTGGCGAACGTATCCCGAGTGGGTATGCCTTATCCGGCAGTGCACCGGTCAATACGTATCTCGGTACGGTGGCCGATCCAGGGCTAATTTTCACCAGTGAGAAGTTCCCTTTTCTGGTGAGGGACCTGGCGAACACCGAAATCGCTGGCCCGGCCGAAGCGATGCAGGTTGAGCAAAGTTACTTTGTTAACCTTCGGGCGGCTTATCGCTACGAACTGACGAACCAGAATCGGCTCAGGCTATACTACCGGGCCGCCCCCGAGGGCGTATACGTGTACGAACGAAAGTAATGACACAACTATGAAACAGATCGTGATATGCCTCTTTATGTTCGCCCTGATGTCGTTTACGGGCTGCGATCGGGAGGAGTTGCTAAATCCTACTAACCCAACGCAGTTGACAGGAACGTGGCGTCTTATTGCCCCTACATCGCCCTATGCCATTACGTTGCAACTGGCGGTAAATGTATCGGCCAGTACAATACCGGGCGTAATGCCATTCGACGTTACGGGGCAGTCGGCGGTCAACAATTACTTCGCGTTATTGACTACCTCGGCCAATGGTGATGTGAGCATCGGTGGCATCGGCGCTACCAAGAAGGCGGGCCCGGCCGAAGCGATGCAATTTGAGCAAACCTATTTCAGTAATCTGAGTGCTATAACGCGCTACGAGCTGACAAATCAGAACCGCCTGCGTTTGTATTACGGCGAGAATGGGACTAAGGTACTGATTTACGAACGGGATAAGTAAACATGAACCGGCTGAAACCAATCGCTCTTACTACGTTTCTGGTCCTGCTTGCACTAAGCTGTGAGCGACCCGTATGCGGCTGCGTATTTCCTCCTGCCCCCGTGAATGGTACCTGGGAGCTAACGAGCATTACGTATGGCTTAACCCAGAAAAAGATAACAGCTTCGGAAGCCGGTTATACAGAAACGATAGCGTATGACGGACACGTGGAGGCCGGCAAGTTTAAGCGCCTACGGAATGGCAACGAAGTAGAAGCAAGCGACTTCTCGATGAGCTTTCCGGACGGCGGCACGACAAACGGGTTTGTGATGTACCACAACGACAAGACCCAGCAGTCATTCGAGATTCGGGATGGTAAGCTATTGTACCTCTCGGAACGTAGCCCACAGGGCGTTACTATGGCCGATGGCGCTACGTATGAATATCAACGAAAGTAAAAGTGGAAGGTAATTGCTGACTTTTGTGTATGACCCAGATTACCCGGTTGTTTTCTACGGCCGGGTAATTTTTTTATACGCTTCCAACGCTTCCAGCGACAAACGGGTCTTTTGACTGAACCACTAACCATACCAGTATGAGACCCAACTTTCTACTTATTCTGCTGCTATTGCCCCTGGTTTGCCTGACGGCCTGCAATGATACCTGCCGGGAAACCCGTACCTATCGACAGTAC
Source organism: Fibrisoma limi BUZ 3 (assembly GCF_000296815.2). Lineage (GTDB taxonomy): Bacteria > Bacteroidota > Bacteroidia > Cytophagales > Spirosomataceae > Fibrisoma > Fibrisoma limi. Next base: position 1,858,451 of record NZ_CAIT01000009.1, on the reverse strand, counting down.
ACACCCGTTACGTTCACAGCCGAACAGATTCGGAACGGCGTAAAACAGGATGCCCCCCGGGCGCTCGTAAACCCTGGCAAGATCTACACGAAAGATGGTTACCTGCTTATCAACGAGATTAAGGAAGGTATTCACCTGATTGACAACCGAGATCCGACCAATCCCAGGCCGGTGGCGTTCATTCACATCCCTGGCAATGGCGACATGGCCATCCGGAACAATATTTTGTATGTCGACAGCTACATGGACCTGGTGGCGCTCGACATTAGTAGCCTGACCGACATCAAAGAAGTTAACCGGGTGCAAAACGTATTTCCAAACGGCCAGTTTGACGGTGGCTGGTGGTCGTTTAACCAAAGTACGTCACTGCTGAGCGACCAGCGGGCCAGATACGTGACCGAAACAGTTGAAACCAACTGCGAAGACGGGATGGTGACACGCCAGAACTCGTGTCCAAACTGTATGTTCCTTGATTTTGCCAACCGGTCAAGTTCGGCGGCTCCGGCCCCCAACACCAATGGCGTTGGGGGTTCAATGGCCCGCTTTACACTCTACGACAACTATCTCTACACGGTTGGGCAGCAGGACATGCAACTGTTCGATATTCGAACGCCGGCCGAACCTCGTCAGGGCGAACGGATCAATCTGGGCTGGGGCATTGAAACCGTCTTCCCCTATAAAGACAAGCTCTTCATTGGCTCCACAACCGGCATGATGATTTACGATAATACCAACCCCGCCAAACCGGTACGGATGTCGGTTTTCCAGCACGCCCGGGTGTGTGATCCGGTGGTTGTTCACGACAACATCGCCTACGTAACCCTCCGCTCAGGTACAAACTGCGGGGGTAATCTGAACCAACTGGACGTAGTCGATATCAAAGACCTTTACAACCCTAAGCTGTTGAAAAGCTACCCAATGCAGAATCCGCATGGATTGGGCGTCGACTTTCCAAATTTATTCATCTGCGAAGGTCAGTCGGGGCTGAAATCGCTGGATGCCCGGAATGCGCTCGATGTCAAACAGCTCGAACATATGTCTGGCATGAATGCCTACGACGTGATTCCGATGGGCACCAGCGCGGGTTCCAAACACCTGTTGATGATTGGTAAGGATGGGCTTTACCAGTACGACTACACCAACCCGCAACAATTGCGGCTGCTCAGCAAAATTGCCGTAAACCGACCATTCTAACCGTTATGAAACCTTTCAATAAGAATGGATGGCCAGCGCTTTTGCTATTACTATACTTTTGTCCCGCGCCAGACGCCGTAGCGCAGGAGCCAGGGTTCAAACCAACGTTCATGAACATGACAGAGGTAGGGCTTTCGCTGGGTCGGGTAACGTCTGGTAACCAATGGGCGCAGACTACGCAGAACCGGACTTCGTTTACGGCCCAGACATTCAACGGGATTCGGCTTCGGCCACGGCTGGCGGTGGGTGGCACCGTTGGTATTGACTGGTACCTGGCTTCTTTGCTGATGCCGGTCAGTGCGGGCTTACGGTATGATATAGCCGTTCAATCAAAAAAAGGGGTTGGCCTGTTTTTCAGCCTGGATGCCGGCTACGGATTTACCTGGCTGCATCGCGACCTACCCAACTACCGAACCAGCGGTGGACTGTACGTATCGCCAGGCGTTGGTTTGCGGCTTGGGCAACCCAATAGAGGCAATTTTGTGCTGTCGTTCTCGTACAAACGGCAGGAGAGCGCAGTTTCGAAACCTTTAGACAACTTTTACGTCAGACGTGATGAAAATCGAGTTTACAATCGAATTACGTTCAGAATGGGTATTGCTTTCTGAACAACCTTTTTCGTTTCATGTTATTTAATCAGTCCCTACGTTCACACTATACGCCAATGGTACTACAACAACAATCTAATGAACGGGTCGGGGTTTGTTCACTGACCGACACAGTAACCCCCATGAACGCAGAGTATAATCAGGAAGTACATTCATACAAGAAACTCGACAGCATTTTGAATAAAAACCTACACGTTATGAAAAAAGGGCTGATGTTTATTATCGGTATCGCACTTTTTGTGATCAGCTACTACCATTCCCGGAAGCAACTGAATTACATGGCCGCTCAGTCAGCGGCCAGCGAAGTGGCCACTCCGGTTGCTTCACCCTCCGAATCCAATCAGACAGAAACCGAATCTTCTTCGTATTATCAGGTAGCCACCTGGCGCTAACGAAAAAGCCCCGATCTGCGATCGGGGCTTTTTCGTTAGTAGCTTTCTAACAATCAGGCCATAGCCATTTTGTTCTCGTTCCGCTTGCGCTCGTTCTCATCAAGGAAAATCTTACGCATCCGGATGCTCTTCGGCGTCACTTCAAGATATTCATCCTTCTGGATGTATTCCATAGCCTCTTCGAGCGAGAAGTTGAGCTTCGGCGCAATCTTTACGTTATCGTCGGAGCCTGAAGCCCGCATGTTTGTCAGCTTCTTGGCGGTTTGCAGGTTTACCACAATATCGTTCTGGCGATTATGTTCACCTATAACCTGACCAGTATAGATTTCCTCGCCTGGGTCAACGAAGAATACACCCCGATCCTGAAGTTTATCAATCGAGTAGGCAGTTGCCGCTCCGCTGTTCATGGAAATCAATGAACCGTTGATCCGCTCCTGAATGGGGCCTTTGTACGCCTGATAGTTCTTGAATCGGTGGCTCATCACGGCTTCCCCGAACGTAGCCGTCAGGACATTGGAACGTAGACCGATCAGGCCCCGCGACGGGATTTCGAACTCCAGGTGCTGGAGGTCACCTTTCGGCTCCATAATCAGCAGTTCGCCTTTACGCTGCGTAGCCAGTTCGATAACCTTACCGGCCGTTTCTTCCGGTACGTCAACCACGAGCGTTTCAATCGGCTCCAGCCGCTGCCCGTTTTCGTCTTCTTTGTACAGTACCTGCGGCTGGCCCACCTGCAGTTCGTAGCCCTCGCGACGCATGGTTTCGATAAGGACCGACAAGTGCAGGATACCCCGGCCAAATACCAGGAAGCGATCTTCGCTATCGGTTGTTTCAACGCGCAGGGCGAGGTTTTTCTCGGTTTCTTTAAACAGCCGGTCACGAAGGTGACGCGACGTCACGAACTTACCTTCCTTACCGAAGAACGGTGAGTTGTTAATCGTGAACAGCATGTTCATTGTCGGCTCATCGACCGAAATCCGTGGCAGTGCTTCGGGATTTTCTACATCGGTCAGGGTATCGCCAATTTCAAAGTCTTCTATACCGGTTACGGCACAGATTTCACCAGAGCTAACTTCGGTCACTTTCTGCTTACCGAGTCCTTCAAAAACGTGCAGTTCTTTAATCCGAACCTTTTTAATTGATCCGTCCGCCTTCGCCAGCGCCATGTTGGCACTTTCGCGTAAGGTACCCCGGTGAACACGGCCAATCGCGATCCGGCCCACAAAGGCCGAGTAATCAAGCGAAGTAATCTGCATTTGGGGCGCCCCTTCATTGGTCGGAGCCGCAGGAATGTGATCGACAATCGTGTCGAGCAGATACGTAATGTTGTCGGTTGGGGTTTTCCAGTCCGGACCCATCCAGCCTTGCTTCGACGACCCGTATACTGTCGGGAAGTCGAGCTGCTCTTCCGTAGCACCGAGGTTAAACATCAGGTCGAACACCTGCTCGTGCACTTCGTCCGGACGGCAGTTTTCTTTGTCGACCTTGTTGATGATCACCACTGGCTTCAAACCCAGCGACAGGGCTTTGCTCAGTACAAATCGAGTTTGCGGCATCGGTCCTTCAAAAGCATCGACCAGCAGGCAAACCCCATCTGCCATTTTCAACACCCGTTCTACTTCGCCACCAAAATCGGAGTGGCCCGGTGTATCGATGATGTTGATTTTAACGTCCTTGTATCGCACCGATACGTTTTTCGATACGATCGTAATGCCCCGCTCACGCTCCAGATCGTTGTTGTCCAGAATCAGGTCACCAAATTCCTGATTTTCCCGGAAGATTTTGGATGCGTGGATAATCTTGTCGACCAGTGTTGTTTTGCCGTGGTCAACGTGAGCAATGATTGCTATGTTGCGAATTGATTGCATACAAATGAGTAAACCGCTGCCGCGGTGCAGAATGAATCGGTCAGTTTTGCCGGATTTGTGTATAAACTCAACATAATCTATCTATCCCGGGTTCTGACAAATGGTGCGCAAAGATAATAAATTTTAGGCTGAAACACAGAAATTTACAAATTGCAAAACGAAAAAAGGCCCTTAATAGGGCCTTCCTATAACAGAAGTACAATTTCTTAACAATCCCTTAATGATTGGGGCAACCGCAGGGGTTTTTCTTACGGAAAAGACCCGTATTGAACAGTCCACCCCGCTTAGGCTTGTAGCCCTTTGCTTTTCGCTTCCGGCCGCCAATTACTGTCACCTCTTTGGTAGCCTTCACCGACGCCATCGTTTCTACCGGAACCTCCACCAACACCAGCGATGCCGCCAACAACAAGAGTATCTTCGTTTTTTTCATTGCGATACCGTTTTCTTTTAAACGCAGATTCGGCCAAGTTGTGTGCAGAATCGTAAAAAATTTACTGAGAAGCAGTCGTTAGACGACTAGTCACGACTTTACGCTGGTCTTTCAATTCAAATCTGTCTGAGTTGCCGGTACTCATCAATATTCTGTCAATCTAACAAAAACGAATAAAACAAACAATGTGCCATCCTTTGAAGGACCGGTGCCGATCGCGCAGCCAGCACCTTATGCTTCTGGCTTAACTGGTACCAGAATGGCGGCAGGCACGATGCCCGGGCGTTCATGCCATCATCGGGACCCGTAGTGACGTAGCGTGTTTCTACGCCTACAATAGCCACCCGAATGAAGCACATCGGACACGGCTCGGCCGAGGTGTAGAGCGTTAACTGTTCCGTATAAATCGTGTTTCCCTCGCCGGTAAAGTTTCCCTTTGTCTGGTATTTCCTGAACTGCGGCAACGTTTCAAACTGCGTCAGCAAGGCCATTTCGGCGTGTAAATCCGAACGGCCGGTTTGTAATTGTTCGTTATAAGCGCCGTGGATAATTTTCCCTTTGGTGTCGACCAGCACCGCGCCAATACCGTATCCGCCCGTTTTGGCACCTCTCAAGGCTTGTTCAACGGCGGCTTTTGCATAGGTATCCTCCGGAAAAGCTGGATCAGGTCGGTAGCCGGCCAAGTACACTTCGATCTTTTGCAGTACGGTCGCTTTTGAGTCGGCAGCCCGAATGCCGCAGGGCAACGCCTGTAATTTTCGAAGCAGCGTGGCTCGGTCGGGTGTTACGTTATCCCAATCGAGGGAGTCGGTTGGCATAGCACTGACAGGTTTACTGATGCAAAATAATGCAATGAGTAGCCATGTAGCGTATTGCTGTTTCATCATACGATCTGTACAAGTTTAAATAGCCACACCCAAAATCCGGATTTGCCCCGTACCCGCTCCACTTGTTCTACCCGATACAGTCCTTCGTAGCGATAGCCTTCGGCCGGTGCAAATTCATTCTTCAAATTAGCCCCCCGAATCAGCCGAATCGGGCGGTTTGTTTCCAGGCTACGCATCAAGGCCAGATTATACGTATCAAGCACCTGGTCGGCTACCTGACGCCCCGTTTTCTGATCCCGTCCGCCATGACCAGCGTAAAAGATTATATCACCCAAATCTACATCATCTTCGTACATACCGGCCAGGATAATTGAGTTAGCCCCTGTTTTTCCGGTACCGCTGATTCCGGCCCGACGAGGGCGATGTAATCCGCTCAACGACAAATCGATCCGGTTTCGGAACGTATCTCCCGGCCGAAAATCGTCGATAGGTTTGGTTTCATGACTTATCCGTTGCACTGACATAGTTCATATAACTAACCAGCGAACTTGGTGTACCCAAATCTGGCCTCAGCACTGGGTAAGAAAGCTAGTAAAATATGTTCGGCTTTTAGTTCTTGTCCGATATTTTGGAGCGGCCGTAGGCACTCATAGTAATTCTACATAAAATATTGGTTAGTTTTATCTAATTGTAGCTTGATAAAACACTATACCATCTCTTAACTCATATGGTTATTGCGACCACCCAACATGGCCGGAATGCGTTTTGGTTAACCTGTATGCAGGTTATCCTGCCCTGGCTGTGCTGTGTAGTTAGCTACAACAGTCTGGCGCAGGCTACTTTCCGATGTCTGACCACCAGCGATGGTTTGTCGCACAACATCGTAATGGACCTTATGCAGGACCATAAAGGGTTTCTGTGGCTGGGAACGGCCGACGGATTAAATCGGTATGACGGCGAACGGTTCGTGGTTTTCCGACGCTCGGTTCGTGACCCCCGCAGCCTGAGCAGCAATGAAATCAAATGCCTGCTCGAAGACCGGCAGCATCGTTTGTGGGTTGGCACTAATTCCGGTGGGTTGAATCAACTCGACTCGTCGGGTGTTCGATTTCATCGCCTGACCCATACCATTGACAACCTGGATATATCCAACGTAAGTATAACGGATCTGGCGCAGGACCCGTCAGGACAAATATGGGCCGCTACGTTTGGCCAGGGGTTGTTGCAGATTGACCCGAATACCCGCCAAATCCGACGGTTTACGGCCGAAAAAAATGGCTTGCCGACCAATTTCATTCAACGAATCTGTTCCGACAAAACCGGTAATCTGTGGATTGGCTACCAGGGCCACGAACTGGCCCGAATGCAGCTCAGCAATTTTCGGGTATCTACGGTTCCCCTGCCTGTATCAAAAGCGACGGCACCGGTTATGATCATGACCATCCGGTGCGACAACCGTAACCGCATATGGGTTGGTACGGCGGATAAGGGTTTGTTTCGCTGCGATCCGGGCAACTCATCGTTTCGATCTATATTCTATCAATCGGGTGTTGTAGAGGGAATTAACAACGCACGAAGTCTCTACGAAGATGCCGCCGGACGGTTCTGGCTAGGTACGGATGATGGTCTGATCCTCGCCGAATCGGCTGACTTTCGGCAGATTCGTCATTTCCAGCACGACCGTAGCGTACCCAACAGTATCAGTACGCACGCCACTGTATGCGTCCGGGGTGATCGGTACGGCAACATCTGGATCGGTACGTGGGAGGGTGGCCTGAACGTGTTGTATGCCCACCCACCACCATTTGATCTGTATACGCATCAGGTTGGCCAACCAAACAGCCTGTTGGGTCAAACAGTATCTACGGTCTCGGCCGATTCACTTGGAAATGCCTGGGTGGGTTGTACGCAGGGGCTTACGTACGTGAACCGAAACACGAACCGATTCCAACATTTTCGGCACCAGCCGGGCAATACTCGCTCCCTGCCCGGCAATGACATCACCCGCGTATGCCTGCTTTCTGACAGATTATTGCTGGTTTCTGTCTGGAAGAAAGGCACGGTGGTGTTTGATACCCGTTCCGGTGCGGTATTGCATGAACTAAAGCCGTTGCGGTCAGCCCACATCCAGTCCATTACGTCGGCTAATGCAGATCAGGTTGCCATCGTGACGCAGCGGGGTGAACGCTGGCTGATTGATCGGCAAACCGGTGAACTTTATCTGGGCGATTGGTTGAATCGACCGGCATCGGCCATTACGTCCATGCTCAAAACTGCCGATGGTACGTTGTGGAGCGGCACATTTGACAATGGTTTGCTCGAACGGCTTCCTAAGAGCAATCGAACACGGCATCACCTGGGTAATCAGCAGCCCGGCGGCTTGTTTGACAACCACATTACGTATCTGTTTGAGGACCGGCGCCACCAGCTTTGGGTAGGCACGATGAATGGCCTGCACCGCTACGATCCCCGCACCCGTCAGTTTACGCTGCTGACTACCAGCAATGGTCTGCCCAATGATGCGATCATGAGTATTAGCCAGGACAAAGCCGGGAGCCTTTGGGTGGCGACAAACGGAGGTCTGTGCCGACTCAGCGAAACCGGACACGTCATGCGTGTCTATCGGCGGGGCGATGGATTGGCGGGTAATGATTTCACGGAACAGGCCGTAAGCCAATGCCCCGACGGAACGCTGTTCTGGGGAGGTAAGCACGGCCTGACCGTATTTCAGCCAGACCGGCTGGAGATGGCTGAGCCGCCCGTACCCGTGTACCTGACCGAATTGAAGTTATTTAACCAGGTTGTGCAGCCTGGCGCGTCAGACTCGCCGTTGACGCGAGCCCTTAGTGATACGAAAGAGCTTACGTTTCGGTATAACCAGTCAGTCATCACGTTCGATTTTGCGGCCGTGCTGTTCCGGGCACACCGCAATGTACGATACGCCTATCGCCTGGATGACTTTGAGGATAGCTGGAACTACGTCGGCCCGCAACACTCTGCGACATATACGAACCTCAGCCCAGGTACGTACCAGTTCCGGGTAAAAGCTTCCCTGACCGATACGTTTCGAAACGCCCCTCAGACCGTACTACAGCTAACTGTACTACCGCCCTGGTATAGAACAGGTTGGGCGTATGCATTGTACTGTCTGCTGGTAGCCGTCCTTTTGCTCGGCATGCGCCGACTGATTCAGATTCGGGAAGCGTATAAAACCGAGCTACGCGCCGAACACCTCGAAACCGAAAAAGCCCGCGAACTCGACCGGCTCCGTTCCAGCTTTTTTACCAATATTTCGCACGAGTTCCGTACACCATTGACCTTGATTCTGACGCCCCTGGAGCAGTTTCTTACGGATCCGGCACCCGACAGCCGCCGACCGCAGTTTCAGACCATGCACCAGAACGCCAACCGATTGCTGCGGCTCATCAACCAGTTGCTCGATCTATCCAAACTGGAGTCAGATTCACTACGCCCGCACATTAACCGGCTGGATGTTATTGCGTTCGTGCGGACCGTAGTGGCCTCGTTCTCTTCGCAGGCCCAGCGGCAATCAATCACGCTGACCATTGAGACCGTTCCTTCAGCGTGCATGGCCTGGTTTGATCCAGACATTGTCGAGAAGGTTCTTTTTAACCTGATTGCCAATTCCCTCAAATTTACGCCCGCCGGGGGTACGATCACGGTTCGGTGCCGGGTTGATAACGCTGATCATAAACCGGAGTTACTTCTGGAAGTAGACGATACGGGCATCGGTATACCAGCCGAGTATAAAAGCCACATCTTCGAGCGTTTTTTTCAGGTTAATGGCCAAAATCAGGCAAAAAAAGCTGGTACCGGTATCGGCCTGGCGCTCACCCGTGAACTAGTTGAACTGCATCGGGGTCGTATCAACGTAGAAAGTCAGCCCGGCGTAGGAACGGCTTTCGTTGTTAGGTTACCTGTCAACGCGTCGGCGTTCCCCGCCAATTGGCTGGCGGCTCCTACCCCAAACACCCTGGTAGCTAGTGATAATGAGATCGAGCCAAACCTGATGTCTTCGGCCAACAATGCCTTATCTGCAGCTGATGCGATGAGTAGTCCGGGGCCAGATGTTCCGTTGGTGCTGGTGGTTGAAGATCACGATGACCTGCGCAATTACCTGGTTGGTTGCTTCCGGCAGCATTATCGGGTTTTGCAGGCTACCAATGGCGCAGAGGCCCTGACCAGCGCCCGGACCGAAATTCCGGATCTGGTTGTGAGCGACTGGCTCATGCCGGACATGGACGGGGTACAATTGTGTGAAGCCCTGAAAGCCGACGAACGAACGAGTCATGTTCCCCTGATTTTGCTGACGTCGCGATCCAGCAACGAAAGCAAGGTTGAAGGCCTAACCGCCGGTGCCGACGACTACGTAACCAAACCGTTCAACCTGGATGTTCTGCTCAGCCGGGCCAGAAACCTAATTCGCAGTCGACAGCTACTCCGGGCTCGATACAGCCGACTACTGACCCTTGCCCCCGGCAACATCGTCGTTGAATCGGCTGAAGAGGTGTTTCTGCGAAAAACGCTCGCGTTCATTGAAACCCACATAGCTGATCCGGAACTGGACGTACAACGGCTCGAACAGGAACTGGCCCTGAGCAACACCCAGCTATACCGGAAGCTAAAAGCCTTGACCGGCAAGGGAGGGAATGAACTGATTCGTAATGTCCGGCTGCAACGGGCCGCTCAACTGCTACAGGCAGGTGGCCGACAGGTGGCCGAGGTAGCTTACGCGGTTGGTTTCAATGATCCGAACTATTTCATTCGGGCCTTCAAAAAAGAATTTGGCGTATCGCCGGGAGAGTACGGGAAACAGGCAGAAACTGATTCAATCGCATCAGTTGGGGGCTCTGAACAGGCCACGCAATAGCGGCTCTTCGCTATTGCGTGGCCTCGACTGGCTTGATTTATTTCCAGCTAATTCCGGTAGCGTGTTCGATAGATACGTGTCCTGCCTGTGCTGAGCGAATCGGGCGGCCGTGAATAGTCAGGTTCTCGAACGTCACATTCTCGACGCGGTGGCTGGCATCGTATCCAGCCAGGATAGAAAACGGAAATTGCCCATCGGTGACCGCGATATTACGAAACGTAATGTTGCGAATATGCCCTCGGCTACCGGCGTGGACCGCTTCCTGACCGGGCGGCACGCGCAGTACGCCATCCCATGCCCCTTGCATGTAAAGCCGGGTACGCTCCTGCTGCGTTGCAGGCCGGTCAATGCTGTATTGCGACCAGAACACGGCCAGATCGATCAGCTTATGCGGAGCATCTTCTATCCGAATGTTGTCGTAAACGATATTCTCGACCGTAGCGGTGTCGCCATTATGGATGCTCAACGCGGCTCCGCGATCAACGTGAATCAGGTCACAATCGCGGAAACTAATGGCATTGACCGTCTTACAACGCAGTTCAAAGCCAATCTCCAGACCGTTTCCCCAGGGCATGTTCCAGATCACGCACCGGTCGACCTGAATATCGGTTACGTCGCGCCCGGGGCCGGGTTGGCTGTAATACGTCTCGGGATTGACGTTAAAACTCTTGACGACGATATTATCATCGTTGTTGCGCAGAAAGCAGTCGTAAATACGTACATGGGATGTACCGACGAGGTCGATTCCATCGGAACCGTTCCGCCAGCATACCTGCTTCAGTCCATGAATCCGAACTGTGTCGCAGTCGAGCAGGACTAACGTCCACCCAGGGCTGTTCTGAATGGTTATTCCTTCAACCTCTACGTTCCGGCATTGCCACAGCCGCACCAGCCGACCACTCGTTAGTTGCGTGCCATCCAGCAATCCCCTACCCCGGATCGCAATGTTACGTGCGTTAGTAGCTTCGATGCTTCCCCGAACGATGGCACCACCGGCAATGTAGAGCGTTTCGTTGCTCTTCAGCACGAGCTTGCCAACATCGTACACCTTACCGGCAGCAAAATAGCGCACGTTAGGATCATCAGGCCGGGGCACGTTTTTCTCCAGCGGAGCCGCAAATACGTAGAGCGGCCGCGTATGCTCACCGTTTAGCTCGATAGATAACTGGGCGGGCCTGGTTAGCTGAAAGGTCAGCTTGTTTTTCGTAAACGAAACCGGAATGCCTACGTTCTTCGGCCGGATTTCCACCCAGCGAATGTCACGGGTTGACGTTACTGTGACGGTTACCGTGCCTTCAAAGCTAAAATTAGAAAATGCTGACACGGCGTTGTCGTACACAAACACATCCTGACCATTAATGGCAACCTGAAAGTCGGCCGCGCGACGTGCAGAATCGGGTGCGGGATACGTAATGAGCTTCTGGGCAAACAGGGACGATGAGCAAAGGAGTAGCCAGAGAGTAATACCAATACGTTTACTAGCGATCATAATGAAGTAGTGGGTTTTGATGTATACCGCCAAACCTGCAGCGGTCCATTGTTATTAGCCACCAGCCACCACGTAGAACGATCGGGTCGGCGGAGTGGGGCAATTGCCCGTACGTCCTTATCAAGGTTTAAACCCGTATTGGAAACCGCCCGGAACTGTCCTTTTCCATTGCCCGCGAGGAGCATTCCCTTTCCGGCATCGTAGCGACCACTGATGGTCTCGGCGCCGTAAAAATTGCCGGCCAGTAATAAATCGATCCGACCGTCGCCGGTGAAATCAGCCGCTTGCAGGCCATAGATCGGTGCCATCTGCGCTTCAATGGGAAGTTGATGCACGGCAAAACCCGCTTTGCCTTTGTTTTCGATGTAACAACTGGCCATTTGTTCGGCACGCAGCACTAGTGCACTGGCTCGTTCGTCGTCGGTAAACATCTCCTCGAAGGGGTGGTTGGCGTAGTCGTGGTAGGTTGGAAAGCGTTTTTTGATGGCCGGAATCTGCGTCATGATAACGTCGCGCTGGGCCACCGGCACGTGTTCGTGGTTCAGGTAAAATGTCAGGATGGGATCGAGCCGACCGTTTTTGTCGTAATCATCGGCAAAGACCTGCACGGGCTCCTCTGCCGACGCCCGGAACTTACTGTTCAGGCCGAGATTTCCAGCAACGTAGTCGGTATCACCGTCATGATCGGGGTCGCAGGCCAGCAGTGAACACCACCATCCGGTTTGTCCAGTAAACTCGGGGATATTGGCCTGAGTAAGGTTACCGCCGTTGTTGGTAAAAATTGTTGGGGCCATCCATTCCCCGACGAGCATCAAATCAGGTTGCCGGTCGTTGTCCGTATCGGTCCAGAGAGCGGCCGTTACTAACCCTACGTGTCGCAGGCCGGGGGCGAGTTGATCCGTTACGTCGGTAAAACGGGGGCCACCGGCCTTTTGGCTATCATTTCGAAGCAAATAACTGGGCACCGGTTTCGGATACTGCCCCGGAATAATTCGTCCCCCCCGGAACAAATCGAGATCGCCGTCGCCATCAAAATCGGCGACCGTGACGCACGAACCGCTCGACCGGGTGGCTGGAAGCGCATTGACCGTAGCCTGAAACTGTCCACTGCCGTCGTTGATGTAAAGCCGGTCCTGATACGCGGTCGACAGTCCCTCTTCCCGACTGCCCCCACTGACTACGTAAAGATCCTGATCGCCATCACCATCTGCATCGAAGAACGTAGCGCCCATGTCTTCGTAAGCATCACTGCCGGGCAACGATACGGTTTTGAATTGGCCGTCAGGCTGCTGGACATAAACGAAGGAGGTCTTTTCAACATCCGTTCCCATGAAGAAATCGTCAAGCTGGTCGCCGTTTACGTCGGCAACGGCCACATATGGTCCATTCTGCGAATACTGATTGGGCAGCAAAGGCGTCCGGTTAAAATCAACTACGGTGTTTTCCTCATGGGTTATCCTTAGCTGGCTTTGAGCGGTATCCACCTCCGCAAACAGTGGCTGTGTTGCCGGAGCCGGTTCCTGCCAGACACCTTCGGGATCATACTGCACCGCCAGCAGCCGATCAACAGCCCCCTGGCGAATGGTCTGTTTGGCTCCGTTCGGGTATCGAATCACCAGCGAATCGAAGTGGGTGGCAGCGCCTAATCCAAAATGCAGTACGTTCTCTACGGTAGACACAAAGCCCCGCACGGGCGAAAGTTCCTGCATCTGCACCTGTCCATCCCCATCCCCGTAAAGCCATACCTTGGTTCCAATCGTGACTGGCAGACCGGGTGCTGGCGTAAACGTCAGCCGGAGCCAGTGCGGGTGCTTTTCGCGTTGATTGAGCCGGTTTTCCAACACGAATGCTTCATCATCAATGTTGTTTGTAATCAGATCCAGATCGCCGTCGTTATCCAAATCGGCGTAGGCCGCACCGTTGGAATATCCTTTCAGGTTCAGCCCCCAGGCCTCCGATACGTCTTCGAATGTTAAGGCCTTGGCGGGATCACTACCCTGATTACGGTACGCATATTTAGGAAGATTAACTTCGGGCAGGCGGTACAATTCCTCTTTTGTCTGGCGGAAACGGGCTTCCGGCGTTCCAAACGAAGCCTGCTCATGGTTGAATACAATAAAATCCAGGTTGGTAACGTCCCGACGGTAGCCATTTGTGATGAACAGGTCTTTCCAGCCGTCATTGTCAAAGTCGGCCAGCAATGGAGCCCAGCTCCAGTCGGTTTTCTCGATACCAGCCAATTGCCCGATTTCACTAAAAACAGGTAATTGATCATTGTTCGACGAAACGGGTCCACCTCCCTCCTGCTCCTGATTCATCACTACCTTCCCCCGATTCAGTTGGAGGGTGTTCCGTACGTACTGCGGTTGGTAGCCCATGTTAAGATCCATCTGGAAGCGGTTGTAGTTGGAACCGGGCAGCATCATTTTTTGCCGGTAGTTGTCCGGGGGAAGCATGTCAAGCACGACAATGTCGGGCAGGGCGTCGTTATTAATATCGGCGATGTCGACGCCCATACCATTGTGCGTCTGGTGCTTTAACAGGGCCGCAGCCTGATTGGTAAAGGTAGGTTTGACCGTATTGTTCCGGTTCATCCAGACCAGATCGTTCGACAGAAAATCGTTGGCGCAGTACACATCCGGCCAGCCGTTGTCGTCCAGATCGCTTATGCAGAGACCAAGCCCATAACCTTCGGTCAGGATCCCCAGTTGCCGGGATACGTTGACATACGGCGTTGTAGCGGTCGCCCGGGAAACATGCCTGGCAGCAAATGATACCGTTGCTTTGCCCTGTTCGCTACCACTTGGCAGTTTTCCCTCGCATCGATACAACCGGTCGGTACTCGGTGCTTCGCCATCTACCCGTTTTGGACGGAGGGCGTTTCGATTCATGGTTTCGAGGGCATTGGTCAGCAGGTAGCAATCCAGGTCGCCATCGCGGTCGTAGTCAAAAAAGGCGGCCTGGGTGCTATATCCCATATCGTTGAGACCGAATTCGGCCGCCCGTTCCGTAAATACCGGTACGCCGTCGACCGTCGGCCCCTGGTTGATAAAAAGTTTGTTGGCCCGCTGGGTTGAGTCTTTTGTGGGGCCGGCAACGCATACGTAAATGTCGGGCCATCCGTCCTGGTTTACATCGGCTACGCTGACGCCCGTGCACCAGACGTTCGTGCTGGTACCCGACTCATCGGTAATATCCCTGAAGCGGAACGAACCCTGATTCAAATACAGCCGACTGGAAACCTGATTACCCGCGAAGTACACATCGGTCAGCCCATCCTTATTAAAATCGCCGACGCCGACGCCCGCGCCGTTGTACATGTATTCGAACGTCAGCGCGTTGAGCGAATCCGTTTCCGTCAGTCGGTTGGCGAACGTTATGCCTGTTTGCGAGGATACGTGCCGAACAAACAGCTTTTCTTTGGACGTGCAGCTTCCCAGCCATACGGCTACGCCGATGACTACCCACACCAGTCGGTTCTGTGATAACAGCAACATGACGATGTGGGGTTAGCAGGTGGCCCGGAACTGAAGCTGTAAGGGTACTGAATACGGTGTCGGACAAGGTCCGTGCTGCCCTCCCAGAATCTGGGCCACCAGCCGGCCAATCTCCGCCGACGGGTTTGAAATCACCGAAACACCACCCGCCAGCAGTCGTGTGTATTCATTGTCGGTGAAGCTGACTACGCCTAGATCCTGGCCGAGCCGAAGCCCCCGTTGCTCGCTGTAGTCAACCAGCGTGACCAGATCGGAGCTGTCTGTTACAAAGTAGGCCTGGTTCAGGGTAATGTCGTCGGTCGTCAGCTCGTCGAGCAGTTGGTAATCAAACGTATGGCATAGACAAAACTGCTGAAAAGCCCGAATCTGATCGGCACCAAAAAAGTCGAAATTCGGCAGCACCAGATTGAGCCGGTCGTACTTGCGCAGCACCTTTAACTGACTTTCGAGGGCATTGTAAAGGGCTTCCTCGCCCCCGTAGTGGATTTGATGACCGTGCTGTAGTACATTGTGCCATTGGCTGCCAACCAGAATCAGTTGATTACCGGGCAGGTTGCGAAGGCACTGAACCGTAGCGGGATTGGTTTCGATCAGGTGCGGCATGAGCAGGAAATAATGGTAGTTGCCAACGTGCTGATCGATAACCTGGCACAGCAGATCCTGCCGGTAGTTGAAGGTACAGATGTCAATTCGGGCTTCGCTGCCCACATGCCGGACAATGGCGTCGTGTAGCTGTTTGACGCTTTCGGTCAGTTGACCGGTAATCATCAGCACCCGATGGGCCCGCCGATTGGCCTTCCCTGCAATGAAATACCCTTTACGGTAAACAGACGTAATCAGGCCAAGCTGATACAGTGTTTCGTAAGCCCGCTTAACGGAGTCCTTGGAGAGATACCATTCAATGCAGGCTTCGTTGATAGAAGGCAGCCGGTCACCCACCCGTAGCGCTCCGCCTTCGATATCGCTGATGACAGCGTTAACAACCTGCAGATACTTGGGCGACCGTTGACTTTCGGTCATGTCAAACGAGTTTTTCATAGGAAAAGGAGAGTAGGGTATCGTATCAGGGTAATACCAGCCAGAGCAGTAGCAGCAGTAGGCCAAAAAGCAGAACCATCGCTATTGACTCCAGCCACCTGATATTCCGCTGGTTTACTGTTGGAGCTTTCCTGAACAGACTCCTTGTCGCCCTGGCGATTCGGACTGAATGATTGCTCCAAACTTTACCGCTCATTATGTTGAAATTTTTCTTGGTAAAGTGATACAAAAGTGCCTCTAAATCCCTCCTTAGCGGTAGTACAGATTCGTTGTTTGATAGTACAATTTCGGCAAAATCGTCCTAAACTGTTTGCAAACAGCGTTTTTAAGACAACAGGCCGGAATTCCGGCCTGTTGTTCTCACTCTAACCTATGAATTAACCTTCAATAACCCGGGTTTTGTTGTAGAGCAGGATTAAGGTCACGCTCGCTCTGTGGAATTGGCTTCAGCAGATTCTTTTCACTCCAGTTGGTATTGGCCGCCTGTCGACCAAAGTTGACGTCCTGCTTGATGTTAATCTTGCCCGCCCGGTGCCATCGAACGAGATCATTGTACCGGTGGCTTTCCAGCGCCAGTTCTACCCGACGCTCGTGCATCAACGCTTTGAACAGATCGGTTTCACTACCCACTTTTACATCCGGCAGAATCGCCCCCGAAGGATCAGCCCGCCGACGCACCTGGTTGATCAGCGACACAGCACCACCCAGATCTTTGGTCGGTCCCAGAATTTTGCATTCGGCCAGCATCAGCAATACGTCGGCGTAGCGAATAACCCGTTCGTTGTTTACGCTCAGGGGCGACCGGAAATCGATATTGGCGTCTTTGCGGACGTACTTAGCGGGCGAGGAGCCAGTGCCGGAGTAAATGCCTTTGTACACCCACTTCTTCGACCCGTCGGCGTTTTCGCCCGTATCATACGCGTCGCCGTCGAGGAAAATAGTGGCCAATCGGCGGGGATCACCTTTCTCAAACTCACCCTGCAAGGGTGTCGTGATCTGAATTTGCCCGTATCCCTGCGCATTGGAACCGGGGGCACAGTCATTGTTCGGTCCGCAGGAAGCCCGGAAGTAAATCAACCGGGCTGTTCCAGCATCGCCGACGCTATTGCCACCAGCAGAAAAGTTGAAGTCGGCCGGCAGCCAGGGATTACCTCCGCCGAGCCCCATTTGAATCTCAAAAATGGACTCTGCGTTGTTTTCAGTCGTTGGGGTGAAGTTGTCCTGGAAGTTTTTAACCAGCGAATACTTGCCTACGAGACTCTGTAATTCGGTGGCGGCTTCGGTGTACAGGGCTGGCTTGTTTTCCCATTGCGCCCGGTAGAGCAGTGCCTTGCCGAGCAGGGCCGTAGCGGCTCCTTTGGTAGCCCGGCCCAGATTGCCGTCGTCCCACTTTTCGGGTAGTCCTTCCTTAGCAGTTTTCAGGTCAGCGATCACAATGTCCCACAACTGACCCGGTGCCGAGTTACCAGAGCGGGTTTCATCCAGGCTGCGGGCCGTTTTTTCGACCAGTGGAGCCTGTCCGAACTGAGTGGCCAGAAAAAAGTTGTAGTACGCTCGCAGAAACCGGGCTTCGCCATCAAACTGTTTCCGCTGGGCATCTGTCAGACCGGTTGCCTGAGGTAACTTCTCCAGAATGATGTTTGACCGTTGCACGCCCTTATACGTCGTCTGCCACAACGCCCGCCAGGTACCATCTGTCGAGGCCCAGTTGAAGAGATCAACATTATCAGTTGAACTATTCGGATACGTCGTGTCATCGTCGGTCAACAGAACCCCTTTGAACCAGCCTCCACCGTCGAACTGCTCATAGGTATAGTTAAGAAGAGCAGAATAGGCCAGCAGCACTGCTCCTTTGAAATCATTTTCCGACTGGTAGAATGTTTGCTCATCAAGCGTACCCAGGGGCGATAGATTCAGTTTCTTTTCGCACTGCGTAAACAGGCCGCTGGTCATTAACGCGGCTATGGCTATCGGAAGAAATCGCTTTTTCATACAGCTATCGAATGACGCTTAGAAGGTTAGATTAGCACCGATCTGCACGGTGACGGGTTGTGGAATATTGGCGTTGTCCGTACCGGCCTGCAACTGCGACGCGGCACTACCGTAGGAAACCACTTCGGGATCGAGACCGCTGTAGTTCGTGATGCGGAACAGGTTCGTAGCTGCTACGTAAACACGGGCCGACTGGAACGCCTTAACTTTGTCGAGCACAACGCGCGGCAGGCTGTAGCCAAGCTGGACGTTTTTGAAACGCAGGAAACTACCGCTTTCAATCCAGCGGCTGGAAAACCGATTGTTGCTGTTCAGATCAATGGCCGTGGCCCGGGGCATCTCGTTGCTGGTGCCCTCGCCCCGCCAGCGTTCATTTACCGACGTCAGAGCATTACGACCACCACCCAGCAGGTTCTCAGCGCCAACCCGGAAGGCATTGTACACGCTGTTGCCCGCTACACCCTGGAACAGAATTGCCAGATCAAAGCCCTTGAACGTAGCGTTGGCTCCGAATCCGTAAAAGAAATCAGGAATGGATTTGCCCAGATACGTCCGGTCCTCGACTGTGATCTGACCATCAGGCTGGCCACTGAACTGCGCTCCATCCGTGCCAGGGCCGTTGTTATCCTGAAAAATCAGGTCGCCTGGCACCGGCTGGCGCTTGTTTACCGTTACGTCGGGCAGGGCTGCATTCGCCTGTTCCTGAGTCTGGTAAACGCCCAGCGCTTTGTAGCCGTAGAAATAGCCGATAGGGTAGCCAACGGCCGTACGGTAGTTGCCACTCGAGTATTCTTGCACACCCGGTGCCAGCGCGACCAGCCGGTTACGGATAGTCGTGATGTTGCCGAACAGTTCGAGCGTAGCCCCTTTGCTTAGCTGAGTCCGGTAGCTTGTCTCCAGCTCAATACCCCGGTTGTTGACCTGACCGAGGTTGACCGGAATGTTTTCAAAGCCCGACGACAGGTTGACCGGCAGGCTATAAAGGAAGTCCTTGGTGTTCCGGTTATAGTACGTCGCCAGGATATTCAGTCGGCCGAACAAAGTTGCGTCAAAGCCAACGTCTATGCTTTCGTTCGTTTCCCAGCGCAGCCCGCGGTTAATCAGCGCCGGAATCCCCGACCCTTTGAACGACGACTGATTTACACCCAGCGTGTACCACGGTGACTGCACAACCCGCGCTACGTACGGAAAATCCAGGGCAATTTTATCGTTTCCTAACTGCCCCCAGCTACCCCGTAGTTTCAGGTCAGTGATGAACGTTACTTTGTCCTTAAAGAACTCTTCGCTCGAAATGCGCCAGGCTGCTGATACCGACGGGAACAGTTTGGCCCGATTTTCCGGCGCAAAATTCGACGACTGGTCATAGCGGGCGGTAAGTGTAACGAGGTATTTATCCCGGAAATCGTAGCTAATCCGGCCAAAGTAAGCCGCGTAGGCGCGTTGCGACAACCCAGCACTCGCGTTGTTAAACAGAAAACCACCTTTCCCATCGGAGTTACCCTGCTGGTTGCTTACGTTCTGGTAAAAATTCGGGTTTGTGCTTTGAAAATTGAAGCCTGTGTAGGCCAGCGAATTACCGCGAATTTCCTGATACTCTGTACCAACAATGGCATTGACCGTGTGGCCGCCAAACACGCCGTCGTAGGATAGGGTATTGGTGAACACCTTCTGAATACCTTCGCTCCGCGAATCGTTGAATTCGTTCGTGTTACGTTCCTGGCCCAGTTCGGCCGCCGTGTAGCCGGGGCGCCAGGCTGTATTACGTGATACGCCATAATCGAGGGCCGCTACCGACCGGAACCGCAACCCTTTGATGATCTCCAGTTCGCCGTAAATGTTGCCGAGCAATCGGGCATTGCGATCGGTGTTGTCGACTACCTGGTTAATACCCGCTACGTTCAGGATCGTCAGACCCGCTACGCCTGCATTACCCGTAAATCCATAGCGATTGTTTGGTACCGAGCGATCTGTATCGTATATGCTGAAAAAAGGCGGCTGGTTAATGGTCCCTGCATAGATAAAGCCGTCGCCACCAGCATTGCTACCCCGTTTAGTCTGCGTGTAGGAGATGGTCAGGGCCTGGCCGACTTTCAGCCGCTTGCCAATGCGGTGGTCGCTGTTGACCCGGAACGAATACCGATCCAGATCCCATTTCTTCACGATTGAGTTCTGCTGAAAGTAGCCGCCCGATACAAAATAATTTGAGTTTTCATTGCCACCCGAAACAGACAGGTTGTAGTTGCTGATGGGTGCATTATCGTTAATGACGGCATCGCGGAACGTTTGCCGGTTATCAATGTTTACGTATTTACTTCCCGGACGCAGATCCGGATGCAGCACGAGGTAGTCTTTGTCGCCGGGTTGCAGGCCAGCCTGTGCGTTGGCATTCGCCTGCGCTTCCTGCGCCAGGGCCAGGTAATCGGCGGTGCTCAGCATGTTGTACTCCTTCGGGAAATTCTGAATGCCGGTGTAGACATCGAAGTTAACCCGAGGTTTACCCTGTTTGCCGCGCTTGGTCGTGATCAGTACTACGCCGTTGGCAGCCCGCAGGCCGTAGATCGATGCGGACGAGGCATCTTTTAACACCGATATATTTTCGATATCAGCCGGGTTGATCTGATTGCTCGTACCATCGCCGATCGGAACGCCATCTACAACAAACAAAGGCTGGTTGTTACCCACCGTACTGACACCCCGTATCCGGATCGACACAGGGCCACCCGGCGTTCCGTCGACATTCGTGATCTGAACGCCGGACAAACGACCCTGAATAGCGGCTTCAGGACTGGCAACCGGCAGACGGGTGATGTCGCGGGCCTGCACCGTACCGATTGACTCGGTTAGCTTACGGGTGGTTTTCTGACCGTAACCGACGACAACTACTTCGTTAAGCGCCCGGGTGTCGGACTGCAGGCTTACGTTGAGGGTATTGCTGTTCCCTATGGGCACCTCCTGCGACAGAAAGCCTACTGAAGATATAACCAGGGTGGCGTTGCCATTCGGTACAGAAAGCTTAAAATTACCTTCGGCATCGGTTGTCGTTCCGTTTGTCGTACCTTTCAAAAGAACGTTTGCACCGGGAAGCCCCCGACTGTCGGCAGCATCGACTACCCGACCGGTAAGCGTGCGGTTTTGTGCCTGTGCCGTTCCAAATAGCCCCGCCAGTAGAAAGAGGCTCAGTACGCACAACACACCCTGTGAATAGTAGCGTATTGGATTCATATAAATAGGGTTATAAATAGTATTCTGAGCATAAAGAAGAAGATTTAAGTCCGACATTCTGGGTGGGTCTGACCTGATTAGCGGTACTTGATGTGCTTATTTTCTCCTACTTGCAGCGTTGCAGTCCGGCCCCACAGTACCCTCCAGACGCGGTTCATCGGACTAGAAAAGCTACAGTACCGAACTTTTGATAAGTAGTATGCCACTAACCCCTTTTCATCTGGCAATGAGACGGTTCACACTGACCGCCGGTTTTATACTTAGTTCGCTCGTATGCGCGTTGGCGCAATCCCTTACCAGCCCCATCAATCCGGACCTCCTGACAAAGCGGTGGCCGGCCCGCTGGATTGCCCCTCCGTCGGTATCGTTGAAAGATTACGGCATATATCACTTTCGCCGGACAATTGACCTGCCGACCAAACCGGAGCAGTTCATCGTTCATCTATCGGCCGATAATCGCTATCAGTTATTTGTTAATGAGCAACTGGTTAGTCTGGGGCCAGCCCGGGGTGATGTTAATCATTGGCATTTTGAAACGGTTGATCTTGCCCCTCACCTGAAAGCCGGGCGAAACGTACTGGCGGCCGTGGTCTGGAATTTCGGACCGCATGCTCCACTGGCGCAGATGTCGTACCAGACAGGATTTATTATGCAGGGCAATTCACCGACCGAATCGCTGGTCAATACCGACGACAAGTGGAAAGTATACGTTGACCCTGCTTATTCACCTATTCCATGGGGGCCAGTCGTCAAGTTTGAGAAGTACTGGTATTTTGTGGTAGGCCCCAGCGACGACCTGGATGCCGACCGGTATCCGTGGGGCTGGCAAACGCTTACGTTCGATGATAGTGGCTGGCAAAAGCCGAAGTTACTGGCCCAGGGTAAGACCGATGGTGTAGCGGGCGATGTAAACTGGAACCTGGTACCCCGCCGTATTCCGCCCCTCGAATCACGATGGCAAGCCTTTGCGGCCATCCGACGGACTACCGGTCTGCCAGCTTCCAGCGCGCTGCTTACGGGTAATGGCGACGTAACCCTCCCAGCCAGCACAACCGTTTCGATGCTGCTCGATCAGGGTGAACTAACAACAGCTTACCCTCATCTGGTCATTAGTGGTGGCCGGGCAGCAAACATTAAGATCAGTTATAGTGAAGCGCTGTTCGATTCAACAACTAACAAAAAAGGTAATCGGAATGACATCAACGGGCGTCAGCTTCTCGGCTACTATGACCGGTTTCGGCCCGATGGTGGCTCCCGACGCGAGTTCATGCCACTCTGGTACCGAACATTCCGCTACGTTCAACTCGATATAGAAACTGGCACTGAGCCATTGATACTCCACCGTTTTGATAGTCGCTTTACGGCCTATCCGTTTCAGCAGCGGGCCACCTTTACCAGCAGTGATACCAGTTTGAAAGCCATCTGGGACGTAGGCTGGCGAACGGCCCGGCTGTGCGCCAACGAGACGTATATGGATTGTCCCTACTACGAGCAGTTGCAATACATTGGCGATACCCGCATTCAGGCACTCATTTCTCTTTATAACTCCGGCGACGACCGGCTGATGCGCAACGCCATCGCCCAGTTCAATCAGTCCCGTATTCCCGAGGGCATCACACAAAGTAGATACCCAAGCGAACTGGTACAGATTACGCCCACGTTTTCGCTGGCCTGGATACTGATGATACATGATTACTGGATGCACCGATCCGATGACGCGTTTGTTCGTCAGTTTATGCCGGGAATCCGCAACGTCCTCGACTGGTTTGAAACGCAGATTGGCGAGAGTAGAATGGTCAGAGCGTTACCGTACTATGATTTTATTGACTCGCACTATCCATTGCGCAAGATGGCTGACGAGCAGGGTCGGGACGGAATGACAGTAAACACGCTGTTCTATGTTTACGCCCTGGACCACGCCGTTCAACTACTCGATGCCTTTGGTCGGCCAAACGAGAGTCGTTATTACAAACAACTGGCCGACAAACTCCGGCAGGCTACGTACCGACACTGCTACGATCCAAAGCGTCGACTTTTTTCAGATACGCCGGGTAAGACCTTTTTTAGCCAGCACGCTAACGTAATGGCCGTATTAACCAATACGGTTCCTGAGGCAGACCAGCGTCCGCTTCTGGAGCGCGCCCTGCGTGATACCAGTCTCATACCCTCAGAGACTTATTTTCAGTTTTATAACGCCAGGGCCTTGCAGAAAACGGGCTTAGGAGACCAGTATCTGCCCAGCCTTCAGGCCTGGCGCAACATGATCGATCAGGGCTTGTCTACGTTTTCGGAGTGGGAGGTACAACCTCGTTCGGACTGTCATGCCTGGAGTGCCAGTCCGAACTACTACCTGCTTTCACTGGTGAGTGGTATACTGCCGGCCGCACCCGGCTTCCGTACAGTACGCATTCAACCCGCTTTAGGGCCACTTACGCGGGTTGAATGTACGATGCCTCATCCGCGGGGCGATATGCGCGTTATGTTAAAACGTACCGGTCAGACTGGCATTGATGGTTCAGTAACGTTGCCTGCTGGGCTGACCGGGACGTTCCTATGGAATGGCCGGTCAATACCACTTCGGGAGGGACGTAATGTAATTCGTCAGCCTTAATCTCCTCATGAGCTTACAAACAAAAAGGCATACCTAAGCGGCATGCCTTTTTGTTTGTAAGCTAAAATGCTCAGTCTAGCGTGGCCCGCGTGAGCGATAGGCCCCGCCGTTGTTTCGGTAGGAGGGGGCTCCCGACCGGGCATTTGGGCTTGAATAACGACGATCGTAATTTTTATATCGAGGTGCAACATAACGCGGACGGCGCACGACCACTGGTGGGCGCGTCACAATTACGGGCGGTGCCGGACGATAATAGCCATATGGACGATACCCATAGTAAGGACGGTAGCGGGGACCATAGTCAACCCGTCCACCAACGTACGACGGACCGCAACTAGTCATCAGTACGACCAAGAGCAGCGCCGTAACTACCGGCAGTATTTTGAACGTTTTCATAGCTAGGGTCATTTAAAATCAACCGTTTGTTATTAGACCACCCGGCCGACAAATGGTTTAATTGCACTATTAAAAAACAAAACCCGGCGGCATATGGTGCCCCGGGTTTTGTTTTTTGAAAGAGTGGGTATTGTACGTGTATCCTGAACGTAGGGGTTTCCTTACGCTTTAAGCCGGCTTTTCAAATAGTTCAGCGCCAGTTTATACGCATCTTCAGCAGCCGCTTTGTCATATACTGGATTGCTCGGATTAGCAAAGGCATGATCGGCATCATACATCTTGACCGTTACCTTTTCGCCAGCCTTTTTCATGTTTCCTTCAAATTCGTTCACCATTGCAGGCGTAATTCCTTTGTCTTTGCTGCCAAATATACCCAGCACGTCCGTGTCCAGCGTTTTCAGTTTATTCACATCCTGCTCCGGGCGACCGTAGTACATAACGCAGCCCTTCGCCTGCTTGCCTTCCAATATCGCCGACTTCAGCGATAGCATACCGCCAAAGCACCAGCCAATGCTGGCAATCTGTGCTTTCGGGCCAGCGTAGGCAATCGCTCCTTTCATGATACTTTCCAGGCGATCCTGTTTCGCCGACGACATTAGTTTCATGGCCTCTTCGCGCGTTGTGGCCACTTCGCCGTCGTACATGTCGACGGCCAGTACGTTAACGTCTTTCAGATCGTTGTAGAACGTCTCGGCTTCTTTTTTGATGTTATCGTTGAGGCCCCACCATTCCTGATAAACCAGCAGCCACTTATCGGAATTGTTCCTGGCTTTCAGCAGGAACCCGCTTGCCGACTTACCATCGGGGGTAGAGAATTTAACCATGTCGCCCGCACCGGTATAGCTGAATACGCGGGGATTGGCATGTAATGCCGCAAAAGCCGGATCGGTGGCCATCATAGCCATATCGTTGGCGGGTGTGTGACAAACCGGAATTGGCGTTGCTTCCTGCTTTTTTGGCATCAGGAATGTAAAGAGTGACAGAAAAAGCGACAAGCCTGTAATGAGAACGATTTTCATAGTGAATTGATGGTTAGAACGTATTCCGTAACGGGTAACTGACTGATTGAGGAAAATGTTAGAAACCGAGGCCACAGGCGTATAAGCCGTTGGATACCAACAGGATTTCAATTTTTCACTTTCACATACTGTTCAATATTAATTCGGTCAATGCCGGCTTTTTCGACCTTCTCTACGCCCTGCTGAACAAGCGTATCCTCCCTGATTGTAATCATAAAGGGAAAATCATGCCCTTCCCACCCCCGATCACTGCAGTATTCCAGATGCTCCGTGTATGCATTGTCTTTCAGGGAATATGGACCACCACCCGCCGTAAAAACTGCTGTTGAGTCCTTCCCTTTGGTTAGATCATGGAGCAGAAACGCAAAGTGGGTATCATTTATGACCTTGATAAAGGAGCGTTGTTTGGTGTAATCGGTTACGAGTGTATCGCCTTTCTCGATCAACGTACCTTTCACTAACCGCCAGGTGCCGATAAGCGGATTGCCAGCAGAATTGGCGGTGTTTTGCGAAGTTTCGGGTTGGCAGGCCAGCAATGTTGTGCTGACGGCGATCAGGCTTAGAATTTGTTTCATAGGTCGCTTTTTAAGTAGCCGATGGTGGCTATTATCAAATAAGCCAGGCGACCTAGAGATTTACGCTTTCTTCAGTTCAAAAATTGTGATCTCCGGTAAGATGCCAACCCGACCCGGATAGCCGATGTAGCCATAGCCGCGGTTTACGTACAACTTTTGATCGCCGTCCTCGTATAAACCAGCCCATTGTTTGTAAAAATACTGGGCCGGGCTCCACTGAACGTTACCAATATCTACCCCGAATTGGGCACCGTGGGTATGACCAGAAAACATGACGTCAATGTCAGCGTATTTGGGACGGACCTCGGCATCCCAATGCGTAGGATCGTGGGAGAGCAACAGCTTTACGGGATACTCCTGAGTGCCCTGATACGCTTTGGCCAGATTACCAACCCGGAGCGCAGCCGGTCCAAATCCGAGGTTCTGAACGCCGATCAGCGCGATGCGATCGCCGTTCTGCTCCAGAATTTTGTTTTCGTCGAGCATGATGTTCCAGCCCATTTGGCGATGAGCCGCAATCAGATTCTGAATGTTCTGTCGCCGGGCCTGTTCGCTGGGCCACTGTACATACGTTCCGTAATCGTGATTACCCAGCGTTGAATATACACCCAATGGTGCTTTTACTTTGGAAAAGATGTCAATGTATCCGTTAACCTCGTCGGCTGTACTATTGACCAGGTCGCCGGTGAAGAATACAATGTCGGGTTTCTGGCCCAGCAGCATCTCAACCCCACCTTTCACGGCCGTCTTATTAAAGAAGCTACCCGAATGGATATCCGAAATCTGAGCGATTTTAAGCCCGTCAAAACCAGATGGCAGATTTTTCAACGCCAGCCGAACGCGCCGTATCCGGTAGTCATGGGCTCCCGATACAATTCCCCACGTAAATGCTGCCAGTGGTACAGCGCCGGCCACCAATGCCGTTTTCATCAGAAACTCCGATCGCGGTATAACATCCGTTTGGGGTACGTTAGGGCGGGTATTGTCTAACGCAGCCTCCCGTACTTCGGGGCGGTAGAAGAGGGATACAACCCATCGGAAAAAGCGACCCACATCATCAATGAGGATGACCAGCACCGCGAAGACTTTAGAAAAATAAGGAATCACCAGGCTAGCCCAGATGAACGTACGGGTGTTGCGGCTGATCGAATCCGGCGGAATCACCTGCATCACTACGTACGTCAGAATAGACAGGGCCGTAAAACCCCAGTAGATCAGCGCAATGGTACGTTGGGTACTTTCCGTAGCGTTTCTGGTCAACGCTTTAATTGCCTGATAAACATAGGCGTCAATCAGCAGGAAGATCGCCGGAACGATCAAAAAAAAGGCGGTACGATTCATGACGTTTATTGTGGGTAGGTGATTAACGGAGCAGATGCTGTTTTGTTCTTTGTTGCGGTGAATTAGCGGGACTCGGCCATCTACTTGTAAAAAAGAGGGCACAAGGTTTCCCGTTGCGCCCTCCTGATGTATTCAAACTTTTTAGCATTTACACCAGTTCCTCCTCAGGCTGTTTTTTCAACTCCAGCGCCGGATCTTTCTTGCCGAACCACTTCATCCGGATGCGTTCATTGACCCAGTACATACACGGTACGATGACCAGCGTCAGTACGGTCGAGAACGTCAGGCAGTAGCGTAACCAGTGTACGGTCGGTACCGAGGAGGCTGAAAACCCAGCACAATGTCATTCTTCTCTACACCTCGGCTTACCAGGTCAGCAGCAATGTCAGTATCGGTCCAGTTGGCCTGTATCCAAATTTTTCCATCTTCCTTAATGTCAAAATGGAAGACTGTGTTGTGCACAAAGGCATCACCTTGCCACCCTAACCTCACCAACTGAAAATGATCCCGTTGCAGATCGGCGATGATTTGCCCTTCGGCTTCGCTTAAATTAACTGGCGTATAGGCAGCCCACTGTTGGAGTAAATCCAGTAAAATCTGTCTATAACGTTCCCGTTTTTCGCTCATACTAATAAGCTTTAAACCAATTAACGATCTCCTGCTTCAAATCACTGTAAACTAGCAGATTAATCTTGAACTCCTTTACTGCTTCACTTACATCTGCCTTTACAAAGAACGATACGTACGCCGTTTCAGGCACAGCCAAATACAACAATCTGGTGGGATCAGCCTTTCGAAGACCTCGTACGTAATTCATGTATTGACCTAATGCTAAATGAAAGTCGTAGACCAGGGATGGTCCAATGAAGCTTTTCACCTCGACAGCTATCAGGTCTTTATTTCGTTGGGCTCCAATGAGTTTTTCAGCACCGAGATCAATTTGAATATCGGTTCCCAAAGCCTCCAGGAAATATGGATCGTGCGTGATTTCCCAACCATCTCTCTGAAGAGCAACTTTTACAGCCTCATGAAATAAATCTTTTGCCAACGCTAATCAATTTTACAAAGTGTCCAGAACTGACGAATATGCGCAGGGAGTCAGAAATTTTTCCAACTCCCTGCGCATTCTTTGTTAGTCTGCATGTAGGAAGTTACACCAGTTCTTCCTCAGGCTGTTTTTTCAACTCCAGCGCCGGATCTTTCTTACCGAACCACTTCATCCGGATGCGTTCATTGACCCAGTACATACACGGTACGATGACCAGCGTCAGTACGGTCGAGAACGTTAGACCGAAAATGATGGTCCAGGCCAGAATGTTCCAGAACACGGCGCTGTCGCCACCGATAATGATGTGCGGATCGAAATCGCGGAAAAGCCCGACAAAGTCGACCGTCAGGCCAAGTGCCAGCGGGATCAGACCCAGTACGGCGGCCGAAGCCGTCAGCAACACCGGCGTCAAACGAATACCGCCCGCTTCGATAATGGCTTCGCGGAGAGGTATGCCACGGCCACGCAATTCTTCGATGAATTCAATCAGCAGAATACCGTTTTTCACCACGATACCAGCCAGGGCGATGATACCAACCCCCGACATGATGATTGAGAATGTTTTGTCGAAGATGATAAAGCCCAGGAATACCCCAATGAACGACAGCAGAATCGTCACGAAGATGATGATTGGTTTCACCACCGAGTTGAACTGCGTTGCCAGAATCAGGTAGATCAATAAGGCCGCTACTCCCAGTGCACTAACCAGGAACATGAACGACTCCTGCTGGTCTTCCTGCTCACCACCCAGCCGGACCTGATACCCATTAGGGATATCCATTTGGTTGATCACCTGCTGCTGAATCTGCTGGTTGATTTCGTTGGCGTTGTAGCCCGGAACCACATCAGAACTCAACGTTACGAGCCGCTCCTGGTTTTTGCGGTTGATCTGACTGAACGTAGTCGAGTAGCTGATGTCTGCAATTGACGTAATTGGCACCTGCCGAAGCTGACCGCCCGAGTTCATGTCGCGGTACACTACGTTCAGACTCAGCAACCGGTCAATCTGGCTGCGGTCGTCCGGTCTCAGTCGAACCATGATGGGGTATTCATCTTTCGGATCTCGAAACTTCGATACCTCCAGACCAAACAACGCAGTCCGGATTGTCATGGCCACCTGACCCGATGAAATACCTTCTCGTTCGGCTTTTTCGCGGTCGATGTCAATAACAATCTCCGGCTTATTCGTAATCAGGTCGGATTTCAACTGGTCGATACCCAGGATGCCGGCCTGCGTAATACGCTGGCGAATCTGCTTCTCGAGGTCGCTCAGTACCTTGAAATCATCCCCGGCAATTTCAATAGCAATCGGCTTACCCGTCGGCGGACCGTTGGCTTCACGCTCAACCGAAAT
This sequence comes from Fibrisoma limi BUZ 3, assembly GCF_000296815.2. Classification (GTDB taxonomy): domain Bacteria; phylum Bacteroidota; class Bacteroidia; order Cytophagales; family Spirosomataceae; genus Fibrisoma; species Fibrisoma limi. Next base: position 1,828,659 of record NZ_CAIT01000009.1, on the reverse strand, counting down.
CTCGGTTCCCGGGATTCCCTGCATCGAGGCCCGTACTTTGCTCAGGATTGAGTCGGTTGAAATACCATGCCGCTCTTCGCCTTTCACAAAGGCTACCGTCACTTTGGACTTATGCGGAGTTGCCGACCGATCCGGGTTGGATGGGTCACCGGCGTTTTTACCAACGTTTGAGATGACCGAGTTTACAATGTCTTCGGCCTTATTTTCCTTCAGCACGTTAAAAACCCGCTTCTCAATCACCTTCGTCACCGAGTCCGTTACGCGAGCATCCGTACCCACCGGCATGACGTTGTACACGTACACGTAATCAGGCTCACCACTGGGGAAGAAAATGACTTTTGGCTGCGCAATGCCCAGCAGAAAAATGGTGAAAATGAACAGACCAAACATCCCGACAATAGCCCAGACCGGCCGCCAACCTACCAGCAGGAATGAAATAACACCCCGATACCCATTTTTCAACTTCGGCAACAGCGACTCCTGGAATGGCACGATCAGCTTCGGCGTCACAACGTAGTGATTCAGCGCGTAGAGGACGGCAAACAAAACGAACAGGTTACCAATACCGCGGTCAATGATATAGCCGATACCAGCCAGCACCGTCAGGATAATCAGCGGACGTTGGATTTCCTTAAAGGTCGGCTTTTCGTGATGACCGCTCTCGTCGTGGCGCTTCATGAACGACACGGCAAACACCGGGTTGATTACGTACGCAACGAACAAGGATGAGAACAAGGTCAGAATGAGTGTGAGCGGCAAAAACTTCATGAACTCACCCACAATACCCGGCCAGAACAGCAGCGGAAAGAATGGCGCGATGGTTGTCAGCGTACCAGACAATACCGGTATAAATACCTCGCCGGCAGCCGCTTTCACTGCCTGCTTGATGTTCCATTTTTTATTCTCGTTGAAGAGCCGGTGCGTGTTTTCGATAACCACAATGGCATCGTCTACCACCAGACCAAGACCCAGCAGGAAGGCGAACAGCACGATCGTGTTCAGCGTGAAAGCCGTACCGACAACCGGTCCAACAACCGGCATCAGCACGAATGCGACCAGGGCCGACAACGGTACCGATAAGCCCACGAAGATGGCGTCGCGCACACCCATGAAGAACATGAGCACCAGCACCACAAAGATAAAGCCGAGCACAACCGTATTTACCAGGTCGTGCAGATCAGCGCGGGTCCGCTCCGACTGGTCGGCCGTTACTTTAACGTCGAGCCCCTGCGGAAAACGATCCTGTTTGTATTCTTTGATGGTTTCTTCGATGCGGTCAGAAGCCGAAATCAGGTTGGCACCCGCCCGCTTGATGACGTTCAGCGTTACAACCGATTTGTTATCCAGCCGCGCAAAATCCTGCTGTTCTTCAAAGCTATCCTGCACCTCGGCAATGTCGCCCAGGCGAATTGTAGCCCCCGTGGCCGTACGTATCTGCAAATTCTCGAGCTGACTAACGTCGGAGAATTCACCCTTTACCCGTACTGTCCGGCGTACCCCATCGACGTTCAGCTCACCGCCTGATACGTTAATGTTTTCGCCTTGAACGGCTTGCTGGATGTCCGAAAACGCCAGACCAGCCGACTGCATCCGCGGTAGATCAACGTTGATCTGAATCTCCCGCGTCAAGGCACCAACGATGTCCACACGCCGGATTTCGGGCATCGCTTCGATAGCGTCCTGCAAATCTTCGGCGTATTCTTTTAATTGCTTCAGCGAGAAATTACCGGCCATGTTGATGTTCATGATCGGAAACTCGGAGAAGTTCACGTCCTGCGCTGTTGGGCCGGCATCCAGTTTCTGCGGCAGATCAGGTTTGGCTTTATCGATAGCGTCCCGCACCCGCTGAAGGGCATCAGCCGTTTGTACATCCGGGTTAAATTCGACCAGGATGACCGATACGTCCTGCAGTGCATTCGACTTAATCCGCTTCACTCCAGAAATGGACTTGAGCTGCTTTTCGATCTGCTTGTTGATCGTGTTCTCAATATCCGCTGGAGCCGTACCGACGTATATGGTGTTGATGTACACCTGCGGAATCTTGATGTCGGGGAACTGCTCTTTGGGCAGGTTATTGTACACCAGCAATCCACCCAACGTAATCAAGACGGTGAAAATATAGATCGCCGTCCGGTTCTCAACGCACCAGTTGGTAAAGCCGAGGGTTTTATACTGTTCAAATTTCATGTTGAAGTAGTTTGTGGTTTGTAGTTTGTAGTCCGACATTGCTGAGCGCATGGCTGCCCATTCGGACTACAAACCACAAACTATTAAACTAAAATTGAATCGGTTGTCCATCTACCAGATCCTGATACCCGACCGTCACCAACTGATCACCGGCCTGCAGGCCCTGCGTGATTTCGATCTTGCCACCATAAGACTGTCCGGTTTTTACCGGCCGTGCTTTTGCTACCTTCTTGCCGCCTTCGTTCACGGCCACATACACCAACTGACCATCCTCCGTATTCTGGATGAGGTTCTGGTTAATTACCAGCGCATTCGGCTTTGTCAGATCATTAATCTTGATCTGCGCCAGCATATTCGGTTTCAGACTCTGATCCGACGGCAGGGGCGCTTCGATAGTAAATGTCCGGCTAAGCGGATCAACGGTTGTCGACACGAAATTGATGCGTGTCCGCAGCTCGCGGTTCAGGTCCGGCAACCGCACAACAACTTCATCGCCTTTGCGAACGCTACCCGAATACGTATCGGCTACTTTGGCCACCGCTTTCAACTGCGACAGGTTCACGACACGTACCAGGCCAACGCCGGGGGCAGCCGACTGACCTACTTTTACGTTGACCTGATCAACAACTCCGCTGATCGGTGCCGTAACGGTCGATTGGCTCAATTGTGCTTTCAACGTAGCTAGCCGACGCTCGAGCGACTCTTTGTTATTCTTTGCCTGTAAGTACTGAATTTCCGTACCGATCTGCTGCTTCCACAGATTTGCCTGCTTTTCAAAAACCGTGTTGGCCAGCGAAAGCTGGGTTTCAACCTCAGCGATTGACTCGCGCAGAATCTGGTCGTCGATCTTGGCGATGGGCGAGCCAGCCCGTACGTTATCACCTTCCTTGACGTACACAGCCGTTACGACCCCACCCGATTTGGGGCTCACCAGAACGTTGTTCTTGGCATCAATTGTACCCTGCACTTCCACGAACCGGCGGAACGTATCCGGATTCAGGGGAGAAACCGATACGTCTTTAACACGGGCCTGCTGAGCCTGCTGCGGGGTCGTCTTAGCCACCTCAGTCTCCAGCGTTTTGATTTTAGCTGTCAGCTCCGACTGCTGTTTTTTTAGTTCAGCCAGTTCCTCCTTCGGTGTTTTCTTTTCCTGTGAGCAGGCAGCCAGCAGGGCTGACATTGCTATAGCGTAGTATGCTTTCATTGACCGTAGTTTTTTCAGTGTATTTAATTGCCGCCGGTGTATAACCGCCCCAGCGATTTGTCCTGATCTACCTTGGCAATCAGGAAATCGTATAATGATGCGAAGTAGTTAGTCTGTGCTTCGCGAAGGGAGGCTTCAGCATTCAGCACCTCAATGCTCGATCCGACACCTTCTTTGTATTTAATCCGCGTTACCCGAACAATTTCTTCGGCCAGATCGCGGTTGCGCTGCTGGGTCTGGAGCGTTTGCAGACCGTTCCGGAGCGTAATGCTGGCCTGCCGGATTTGCAGATCGATGGAGTTCCGGAGCAGTTCACCGCTGTTCTGAGCCTTCTGCAACGTGATGCGCTTCTGAGCAATCTGGTTCTTTTTCAGGAACCCGTCGAAGATGGGTACTTGCAGGCTTATACCCAGCGTAGAGAAATTGAACCAGGGGGTCGTAACTAACTGGTCGATTTTATTGCGTCCTGTATTGTATCCATAGTTGGCAAAAGCAGCCAGGGTAGGGAAGTAGCCCTTCTGCGTAACTTCTATGTCCTGCTCAGCCAGCTTAATCTGTGTTTCCAGTGTTGAGTACTCTATTCGGCTACTATACTGAAACGTTGGGTCCGGCGAAATCAACGGCCGCAGGTCATCGACAGCGCGATCCTGAAGTTGTTCAGCCAGGGTGATTTCATCGTTGACGCCTAATCCCATCTGGAACTTCAGCAGCGCATAACTCAGCTCAATCAGGTTCTGCACATTCTGCCGTTCGGCTTTCAGGTTGTTAGCCTGCACCTCAAGGCGCTGCACATCCAGTTTTTCAACAAACCCCTGGTTATTGAGCGCCCGGGTTTCAATCAGCAGCGTATCAATCCGGTTGATATTATAGTCCAGCAATTTTGCCCGCTCCAGGGCTACCAGCACACTGTAATAGGCTTTGGCGACCTGCTCGGCTACCGTTACTTTGGTGGCCTGCAGGTTGCGCTGGGCCAGTTCGCGGTACGTTGCAGCCGCCCGTAAACCCACGTTCAGGCTGGCGCTGTAAATGACCTGGTTCAGGTTGATGGTGGCATTGCCCGAATAGTTTACACCAAACTGAACAGGAATGGCTGGAGCATCGGGCGGTGCGTTCTGATCGAAAAAAACGGCTGGCAAAAACGCTCGCTGGATAATCAGGTTATCCGTTAACGAGGCACTCCCCGCAATTTGCGGCAGAGCGGATGCCTTAATCTCGCGAATACGGGCTTCTGCACTTACGGCGTCAAGTTTACCATTGCGCACGTTTACATTCGTCTCGATAGCAAAATCAATTGCTTCCTGCAACGTGAACCGCTTTCCGTTACCAGCCTGATTGCCCGGCTTCAAGCCCGTAGGTGCCGGTCCCAAACCAGAATTAAACGTCGAGATTACGCCCGGCTGAAGGTTCACAGGTCCTTCTGGGGATGTCAGGGAGGGCGAACCCGTCGTTACGTTTGAGCCAGGCTGCGACGGTACGTTAACGCCGGTGCCGGGTGTGGTGCCGGGCTGCGCCACTACCGACCCTGTTCCGGCGGGCTGCTGTGCGCCGGGTTGCTGACCGCTGGCCGCGGCTCCGGTTGGTTGTTGGCCAACGGAGGGTTGCGTAGGCACCTGTGCCCACACACCCAGCCAGCCAGACAACAGCCAAAACGCGGCAATCTGGAATGTACGAGTTGTTTTCATGCGTTAGGTTGTACTCGTTCTACTTCGTGTTTGAATTGATTGAGGTATTGATTGTAAACGGCAAAGCCTTTTTCGGTGAGTATGCCCCGCACGAAATGGTGCATGAGTTCGTGCTGCACTTCGAGCATATCGTATTCGTCGGTGGGGAAAAAATCGTTGTTGAACGCCCATTCAATTTGCTCGACGCGAAGACGCGCCAGAATTGATGGGTTAATGTCACTCCTATATAGTCCTTGATCAATACCTTTTTGTATATTTTCAAGGATAGAGCGTCTTATGTATTGTTCTTTGTGCTGTTTGTACAGCGCAAATGCATCGGGATAATGCCGTTGGATATCGATCAGAAAGTTGGGATTCACCTTGACACTTTTCTTCCGCATCATATCCAGCACCATCAGAATTTCTTCGACCGGATTGGTTGCGTGAGTCGTTAAGCATTCCGCTTTCGTCTCACTTTCATTAATATTTCCAGCAATAACCTGCTGAAGAATTTCTTCTTTGTCGCTAAAGTGTTGGTATATAGTTTTCTTGGATATACCCAATCGCCGGGCGATGTCTTCCATCGTTACCGATCGCACTCCGTACTTCCAGAATAACTGCTCAGCCTCGGCCAGTATGCGCTCTTTCATTTATCGGGAAATAGAACTTTTACGAGGTGAACTCTGGAAACTCAAAGATAGTTCTCAGTTTCCGGTTTATTTTCTGTTAAATGACGAACGGCCCGAAATCAGGTGCGAACCCACAAAAAAGCCCGACGAACCGCGAGGTTGCCGGGCCTGATTTTAGTATGGCTGCTACGATCACTTCTTGTTCAAAAACTCATCCACATTATCCTTTGTGATTTTAATCAACCCCGTATTAATCTCATAGGGTACGTTCGTCAATCCGGCTTTAGCATCGTTGGCAGACAGCCTGTTAGTCTGATGAACCATGTCGTAAAGGAACTGCGCACCGTACCAGGTAAAAAGCTCACGTTTCTGACCAGCCAGCATCTGAATGACGCCGTTCCTGACCAACTGCAAATGCTCGGGTTCCCAGTCGACGGTTGTTATTTTAACCTTACCGGCTTTGCCCGCTTCCCGAACGGATAGTGCCATTCCGGGGCCGGAATTGGAGTCGAAGCCGCATAAACCGGCCAGATCGGGGTGAGCGGCCAACAGGTCGGATGTAATACGCGCAGCTTCCTCCACATTGGCTTTGTCGTCGTACTTACCGATTACCTCAATACCCGGGTATTTCTTGAATACGTCAAGCAGGCCCCGAAAACCATCTTCCATATTGGTCAGTCCCAGAATACCCATGTAGGCAACCTTGCCTTTACCATTCAGTAGCCGGGCCATTTCTTCGCCCTGCATCTTGCCGATTTCGTACCAATCGGTGCCCAGAAAAGCGTGACGGTTTGAATTTGGAATATCCGAGTCATACACGACCGTTGGGATTCCGGCAGCAACGGCTTTGTTAATCACGGGAGCAATGGCGGGGTCGGTACCGTTGATGAGCAGGCCAGCAGGCCGGGTCCCGATCACTTCTTCAATGGTATTGATTTGTGCCGGGACATCCCACTCCGCCGGGCCAAGAATCGACACCTTAACGCCCCGCTCCTGACCCCATCGCTTGAACGTCGCCTGGTCATGGTTGACGTACATCGGCATAGTTACGGCCGTAGTAACCATTACGTATTCTTCATTTGTGCGACCTTCGGTGGTGGTGGCCTCCATGGTCCGCAGGGCTGTGTTGGTCTGCGCCTGACGGGGTGGCAGCTCGCAGGCGGTTAAAAGCAATAGGAAAGAGAGAATCGTCTTTTTCATTGTCGCACCATTAGCTACGCCCGCAAACGGCTGCGCCGTTGTACCAGCAGGTCCGTCCAGACGGCCGTGATCAAAATCAGGCCTAAAATGATTTCCTGCCAGTAGCCCGATACCCGCGCCAGAATCATGATATTGCTGACCAGGCCCATAAACACAGCTCCCAGCAACGCACCGATGATACGTCCATGACCACCGGTCAGACTTGCCCCGCCTAAAATCGCGGCCGTGATCACGCGTAGTTCCAGCCCCCGACCGGATGTTGATAAGGCAGCCCCTAACCGCGACGCCAGCAGGATTCCGGCGATACCGGCCAGGGTTGCTGTTAGCATAAAGCCATACAACTTCATTCGTTTGACACGAATGCCCGACAGATCTGCCGCCCGTTCGTTGCCACCGATGTAGTAATAACGTCGGAAGAACACCGACTTATCCATCAGGAATGAAAACACCGCAACAACCAGGAGCATATACCACACCGGCATTTGTACACCCAACAACCGCGACTGCCCGATGGCTCCAAACCAGTAGGGGAGGTTCTGAATACCAGAGCCGCTAACCATCAGTGCGCCCCCACGAACGATGCCCATCATGGCCAGGGTCTGAATCATGGGATTGATTCCCTGGTAGGCGATCAGGTAACCATTGACAGCACCAATAAGCGTTGACGCGCCTACCGCCGTCAGGATGGCCAGCGGCACCGGCCAGTTCCAGAAAAACATGAGGTAAGCCGCCAATCCGCCCGAGAACGCTACCACGGAACCAACCGACAGGTCAAACACGCCGGTAACAAGCAGCAACATCATGCCCACGGCCACAATGGTATCAATGGACAGGTTAAGTACGACCTGGCTCATGTTGCCAAACGTCGGGAAGGTTTGCGGGAAAACAACCGCAGCCCCAATCCCTACCAACACGATCGTTATGGCCAGTGTATATACGCGATCTTGCAGCAGCTTTGCCATGTTACGGATTCATCGTAAGCATCGGATACTGTTTGGCGGCATCGTCGAGGATGAGTACCCAGTCCTGACCGTAACCGGCCGCTGGTGGCGCAAACTTTTGCTGCCCTTTATTCGTGAACGAGCCGGCCTGCTTTACCTCACCCTTACGCGGATCGAACCAGTAGGCTGTTACCTGACCACCCGAAATTTTACCCATGTTGACTGTAAACGGCTTTCCGGCTGAAGAGTACACAAACGCATAGTCCTTCCCACGTGTAGCCTGGATACGCTCGGCGGTCGGGTAATTGTTTTCAACAATCAACGACTGATCAGGAACCCGATCCAGGATTGGCCGGGACTCGATCAGTTTCCGAACGAACTTCATCTGATTAGCACCCGGTAACTCCAGCGCATCAAACCACGCCATATGTGGGCCATTAATCGGTTCGCGGCCGGGCGCGTACATCTGCCAGATGTCGTGGCAGCCATAGGTATGGCCGTGGGCCCCAGCGAATAAATCCAGATAGGCGTACTTCCGGACATCGTACGCGTTCGACGTACCCAAATCCTTGGCGTTGAAGCAAACCGGATGATCTTCGTAGATCGGTTCGGCATCCATCACCGGCTTGATCGGCGTCCGGTTGTTATACACAAAGGCAATTTTGTCGTGCGTGGGCGTATCGCGGCAGTGGCCGTTCTGGAGCATGTTGAAATCCAGCCAACTGTTCTGATGGAACCACTTCGACGAGCCACCATCTTCCAGCGAGTTTGGTTGCGGGTGAAAACTCATCAGGGCTTTATCAGCCCCTCCAACGCCTTCCTGAACTCCTTCGGCCATTGTCCGCCAGATAGCCACGTCCTGCGAACCATCGCGGGGAATACGGTCTCCGCCCATGACCCAGATAATATTCTGGCGGTTTTTGTACCGGTTGCCCAGGTATCTGCCGTACGTACGCGCATTTTGCAGGGTAAACACCTCCGGGCCTTTTCCCCAACGATCTTTAAAGACCTTATCGCCCCAGGTCGGCAATAAACCAATGACCAGACCGTATTCAGCCGCTTTGTCAATGATGTAATCAACGTGTTTGAAATACGCTTCATTGGGTGTCGTTGGATCATTATTAAGCAGAGGTTTATCTCCGTTTGCGTTAGGATCATTTAAACCATCAAGCTCAGCCAGCGCCACCGCCTGGATAACGGTAAACCCCTGCTCCGCCCGGCGTTTTAGATACCGATCAGCTTCTTCGCGGTTGGTCCGGTGGAACAACTCCCAGGCCGTATCACCCAGGTAAAAGAAGGGCGTACCGTCCTGGTGCACCAGGTAACGCTTATTGTCCGATACTTTCAACGGCCCATGCGCAAAAGGCTTCTGCGCCATTGCCCAGCCATGTAAGACCAGGAACCCAGCTAAAAGAATGTGTTTTTTCATGTTAAGGGTCTGTTTTCTATCAATCGGCGACCGTAACGACAGTCCGTCAAAATCACCCGTTGATAGACGCGGTTTATTTTGTTGTAATATCTTTCACCTGCTCGCGGATGTCGTCCATCTCGAAGATGCCCTTCCAGTTGTCTTTGAACAAGATGGGCTTAGCCCGCTTACTGATCTTGTAAGCCGCATCGGAGAACGTACCGTTAACTTCCTTGAACAGTACCGCAATCTGAATGCGCAGATGACCCAGTACGAAATCGCGGGCGGCTGCTTCAGGAACGCCCAGTTCAACGATACGGTCGTAGCCTTCTTTTACAACTTCCATACAGGTCTGAGCCAGCGTTTCCACCATCGCCGGTTCCAGAATCGCCATCTGTTCGAGCGTGATCCGGTGCGTGTCTTTGATGGGTGCATACATGTCCTGCGCCACTTTCTCACCGAGGACGTAGTGCTCTTCGGTGCCGTGCATCAAGGCTACGACGATTGACTGCTTCGCCGAAATCCCCCCGTAGAAATCACGGAAGGCCTGCTCAGTCGGCTCCCAGTTGAACACCGAGGGATGGCAGGGGTGAGCAATAACATACCCCAGATCGTCGCGGTGCGCAATGACGCCATCAAGCGGAGCAGCGGGGTCGAGGGTCATGACCAATGAGTTTGGTTTCATCTGCGGAATGATGTCTTCCGAGATCTTGCCGATCGCTACGTCCGGAACCGCCAGAATCACTACGTCAGCATCGGCGACGGATTCGGCTTGCTCGCTCACCGAAACACCCCGTTGCCGAAGGTTTTCAATGCCCTGCTGACTTACTTCCAGGTATGCCAGGTCATACGCCGGCGATTTCAGAAAGTTGTCGGTCAGGCGGCAGCCCATTTTGCCACCCGCCCCGATTAATGCAATCTTGGTCATTAGAATAACTTTGTTAGTGTTTCATTAATCCATTTGATTCCTTTTTCAGCCCAGACTGATTCTGTTGCTACAGTTTCGCCAATTGTGTTTATGAATGGAGGCCACTGCTCAAGAGTTAACCTAATAGGGTACTCACGCTTATTTAGCTTGAATGAGCTAAAGTCACTCCCCTTGGAAAAATTAGATAGACTTAATAGTAATTCATCTAGTTGAAGCATGCCGGTTCCAGGTTCACAGCCTTCTATACGGAAACCCATCTTGTGTTTTACTCGATCAACCCTGAAATCTTTGATATGTAAATTGACGACTGAAGCGTGATTTAAGGCAGACAAAACATCCCAAACGCTTTCACCTGCCCCAAAAGAATTGGTCGTATCAACGCAAAAGCCTACCCAATCCAGACTAGTTTCAGAAGCTATCCTCCATAACTCTGCGGCTTTGAAACGGTCGTGATTCTCAATAGCCAATATGACATTAGCAGCTTTAAGAATTGGCAGCTTGTCACGTATAATATCGATTACCTCGTCGGCAGATGGTTTGTAGTCACCGTCGTCAATCACGACTCGTATAAAAGGTGACTGAGCTTCCCAAGCTAATTTGATGTACGTTTTAAGCTGGTTAGGAGTCAGCCCTCGCATTCCCACTTGTATTTCGATATTGTTAAGCTTAGCTTGTTGTCTAAGCACTTGCCATTCGGCATCTGTCAGTAAGTGTAACGGTAAATTGTCGCCATACTGAACAGCTTGAACTCCCATTGATTTTGCTCGGATAATAACATCCAGTGCAGTCATAGGCTTTGTTGGCTCGTACCCGTGTATTCCAATAGCCCATGGAAACGTATATGTGCTAATTCCCAGTTTCATACGGCCACTCATAGTGATTTGCGCAAAATCAAGCCTCCCGGATTCGCAACCTGCACCCGAGATCGTTCTGAAATGAGTTGACCGGCGGTCCGGCCCATCTCGGCAAAATCCGTTGAAATGACCGTAATACCTCCTTCCAGGATTTCCTTCATCGGCGTATCGTCGTAAGAGATGAGTCCAATATCGTCGCCCAGTTTCCAGCTGCGTTGGTTCACCTGCTTGACAAAGCGGACCAGGTCCAGGTCGGCAAAGAGTAGATACGCTTCTCCCGGCCATACCAATTCGTCGGTATAGCTTTCGACCACACTACAGGGTACATGATAATCGCGACCAAACCGTTTGAAGCCGTTAACAATGCCCCGGGGTACGTACTGAAACTGATCTTCGGCAAGAACCAGGGTTAACCGATGGTAATGGCGGATGCGATCAAGGCCAGCCACCAACGCGTTGTAAACATCCTGCTCGAACGGTTGATAAACGGCTGCGTAGTCTCCCTTCAACGTTGGAATACTCTGGTCAATAACCAGCAGTTTGTCAGCTGGTATCTGGCCTACCGTTTCCGATACGTCCTCGTTGAAATGGGGCATCACCACGTAGTAGTTATACCGCCCTACGTTGTTGCGAATCAGGCTGTCGAAAACCTCCCGATTGTAATGATGAAAGAAAACGCTGAACGCCGTATCTGCCGGTAGCGACGCTTTGAACGCATAGTAGAGTGTTTCCTTGTAAGCATTTAGCGTATCGAACAGAACGAACACATTCAACGCCGTTCGCACTTCAGTAGAGGCAACATAAAAGCCTTTGCCATGCTGAGCTATGATGACACCCCGCTGCCGAAGCTCTTCGTAGGCCTTGGCAACGGTTACCCGTGCGATCTGCTGACTGTCAGACAATTCGGTGATTGACGGTAGTTGCTGCCCGTGCACCATCGTTCCACTTTCGATAGCGCCCACGACCGCATCAATGATTTGTCGGTATTTTGGCGTGTTTGTTATCGTGTCAATCTGTATCACGAGATCAAAAATCAGTATATTTGTTTACATGCATTACAGTAGAGTACAGTAGAGTTATGCGAAGCTACAACTTTTAGTAATTATTTAGCAAGAAGATGCAAAATTTAAAGTTTGCAGTGATCGGTACGGGGTTTTGGTCAACGTATCAGATAGCCGCCTGGAAGGAGTTGGCTGGCATAGAACTCGTAGCCTGCTATAACCGAACCTGGCAACGAGCCGAATCGGTAGCGCAGCAATTTGGCATCCCAAACGTGTACGACGATGTTGATGAGCTGCTGGACCGCCACGCTAACGAACTTGATTTTGTAGACATCATTACCGACGTAGACACCCACCCGTTATTCACCGAAAAAGCCGCCAGACGAGGCCTCGACGTGATCTGCCAAAAACCGATGGGTCCCAGCCGGGATGCCGCCCGACAGATGGTCAGGACCTGCCGGGGTGCTGGGGTACGCTTCTACATCCACGAGAACTTTCGGTGGCAAACGCCTATTCGCGAATTAAAATCTGTACTCGATTCAGGCATCATAGGCCGACCGTTCAAAGCACGCGTTACGTTTTGTTCAGCTTTCCCGGTGTTCGACAACCAGCCGTTTCTGGCCGAACTCGATCAGTTTATTCTTACCGATATTGGCTCGCATATTCTGGATATCTGCCGGTTTCTATTTGGTGAAGCCCAATCACTGTACTGCCAGACCGCGCGGGTTAATCCAAAAATCAAAGGCGAAGACGTAGCGAACGTTTTGATGAAAATGAGCAGCGGTGTTACGTGTTATGCCGAGATGTCGTATGCATCCCTACTTGAAAAAGAAGCATTTCCACAAACGTTAGTCAGCGTAGAAGGTGAATTTGGCTCTGTGGTGCTGACCAACGATTTTGTTATCAAAACGACTACGCGAGGTGCAGACGGACAGCGCAAAACCGAACGGTATGTTGCCAAACCACCAATGTACTCCTGGGCAGACCCTGACTACGCAGTTGTACATTCCTCCATCGTTGATTGTAATCGCAATCTGCTGAGCGATTTACAAGGTAAGGAGAAAGCCGAAACAACCGGTGAAGACAATCTGAAGACGGTAGAACTGGTGTATGCAGCGTATGATTCAGCGGCCCAAAACATAGTGATTCACTTCTGAGGTATGCTCCAACTCGTCAACATCAGCAAGCAGTTTCCCGGTGTGAAAGCACTGGATGGCGTATCGTTTGAAGTTCAACCGGGCGAGATTCATGCGCTTTGTGGCGAAAACGGGGCTGGAAAAAGTACCCTGCTTAATATCCTGACAGGGAATTTGCAGCCCAACGGAGGTACTATTAACCTGAATGGCAAGCCCATCATGATATCCGGCCCTGCTCACGCAACTGAACTTGGTTTAGCCATCGTTTATCAGCAGTTGAGTCTGGTCGACGGCCTATCGGTGGCCGAAAATATATTCGCCAACCGGCAACCGCATAACCGCTGGGGCATGGTTAACTACCGGGCGCTGAACGAAGCCGCCCGCTCACTATTGCAGCAGTTGAATCTGACAAGCATCCGGCCAGAAACGCCCGTCAGCCGACTGTCGCCGGGGCAGAAACAGATGGTTGAGATTGCCAAAGCGTTGTCACAAAACCCGGACATTCTGCTGTTAGACGAGCCCACGGCTTCCATTACTGAGCGTGAAACACAGACACTGTTTCAACTGATTCGTCAACTAAAAGCGGCCGGGAAAGCCATCGTTTATATCTCGCACCGCCTGAACGAAATCTTTGCCATTGCCGACCGCGTCTCGGTACTGAAAGACGGACGTTATCAGGGTACATGGCGCGTGTCCGACATCACGTCGGATCAACTAATCCGGCACATGGTAGGGCGCGATATCATCAATACGTATACTACTTCGTCTGCAACCGACGAGGTGCTGCTTGCCGTCGAAAATCTATCGGGGTTTGGCTTCGATGAGATCAGTTTCCAACTGCACCGGGGCGAAATTTTGGGCTTAGCGGGACTGGTAGGCGCTGGACGAACGGAGATTGCCCGGACCATTTTTGGAGCTGACCGGGCTCACAGCGGCACCATTGAGTTAAACGGTACGATAATAAACGTTGAACACCCCGCCGACGCCATTAAACTGGGGATTGGCTACCTGCCCGAAGAACGCAAAACGCTGGGCATTTTCGCAGATCGATCTGTGGCTGATAACCTGCTGGCTACCGACCCGCCAACGAATAAAACAGGCTGGTACGATGCCGACGCTGGCCGTACCCTTGCCGAGGAGTATCGAAAAGCCCTGACTATTCGAACACCGACCATTACGGAAAGGATTGCCAACCTCAGCGGGGGCAATCAGCAGAAGGTTGTGCTGGCCCGCTGGCTACGGACGAATCCGGACGTATTGATTGTGGATGAACCGACGCACGGCGTTGATGTTGGAGCAAAAGCCGAGATTTATGACCTGCTCAGACAAGTAGCCGAACAAGGCAAAGGCGTTCTGCTCATCTCCAGCGAACTTCCCGAGTTGCTGGCGCTTTCGGACCGGATTCTGGTTATCCGCGAGGGTCGTTTAAGTGGAGAACTGAGTGGCTCCGAGGCCACAGAAGAACAAATTATGGCGCTGGCTACTCATTAACGGGCGATCGTTTTCATATTTGTCCGTCCAATAACTCTTATGCTATGCTGCTGACTGCCGGTCCCATTCAGGTAACGTATCAAAACGGTTTTCTTCGTACGCTTACGGCCAAAGGCCAGGAGGTTCTGCGGATGGTGTATTTCGCCCTGCGCGACCGCGACTGGCAAACAGCCCAAATCGTTTTGTCAGACCAGACGATTGTCAACGAAAACGATTCTTTCTCTGTACAATACGAGTGGCGGGTGGATGATTTAGGGATTCAGATGGCGGGCAATGTTCAGATAAAAGGATCTGCCGACGGAAGCATTACGTTTGATTTTTACGGAAAAGCGCTCAATACGTTCTGGCGCAATCGAGTCGGAATTTGTGTATTGCATCCAATCGAAGGCGTAGCAGGTCAGCCCTGTGTCATTGGCAGCCCGGACGGCCAGCAAATAGAAGCTACCTTCCCGAATCACATCAGCCCGCATCAACCGTTTTTCAATATCAGGACGATGACCTGGGAGACAACAGCCGGCCATCGCTTGCAACTTGACTTTGAAGGCGATGTATTTGAAACGGAAGACCAGCGTAACTGGACCGACGCTTCTTTCAAAACGTACAGTACTCCGCTCGAACGCCCTTTCCCCGCCGAAGTGCTGGCTGGCACTGAAATACGTCAGCGTGTTACGTTCCAGCCCGTTGACTTGAGTACCGCATCATCTTTCTGGAGTTTAACGTCTCAAGCTGGCACAACAACTGAACAGCATCCTACAAAACCACGTATTGGATTAGGCTATCGCGCTGATGGGGCTCCGTTGTCGTCTATTGAGGTTGAGCAGTTGCTACCACTAAATCTATCTCATCTGCGCGTTGATGTACTCTTCACGGATGACCAATGGCCGATCAACCTGACCACTGCCCTACTGGATGCAAAAGCGCTCGGAACACCATTAGAACTCGCTTTGATTTTCGGTTCAGAACCCGCAATTAACGTGCAACAGCTTATTGCCTTCCTACAGAAGCAGGGAGCCTCGGTCTTTTCAGTTTTACTGTTTGAATCAGGTACATGGACAACATCAGACAGCCTCCTGGCTCAGGTCGTACCGATTTTCCGGGAATACCTCCCCGACGTTAAATTGGGGGGCGGCACCGATGCTAATTTTGCAGAATTCAATCGCAAGCGCTTCAATTACGACCAGGTGGATTTCGTTACGTTCGCTGTCAACCCACAAGTCCACGCCTTCGACGATCAAACATTGATGGAGAACGTAGCAGCCCAGGCGGATGCAGTACATTCTGCCAGACATGTATCGGGTGGCAAGCCGGTGCACATTTCCCCCATCACGCTGCTTCCCCGCTTTAATTCCAGTGCAACGTCAGGTATAGGGCGGGGGATACCACCCACTGATTCACGACACAAAACCGACTTCAATGCAGAATGGACCCGTCGGAGCTTAGAGGCCTTGAGCAAGGCGGGCGCCACCTCAATCACCTATTTTGAGACGCATGGACCGCGGGGACTCCTGAATGAGGAAGAGATATATCCGGTGTTTGAGGTATTCCGAAGCTACCAGCCTGACCCGGCCGTCT
This sequence comes from Fibrisoma limi BUZ 3, assembly GCF_000296815.2. GTDB lineage: Bacteria > Bacteroidota > Bacteroidia > Cytophagales > Spirosomataceae > Fibrisoma > Fibrisoma limi. The sequence continues at coordinate 1,812,447 of NZ_CAIT01000009.1, read as the reverse complement.
GACCTGCGGTCAGACGGTATTCGGCTGTCAGCAAGAGATTGCGTCAGACCTGCGGTCAGACGTTTGGTGTGGTTGATTACTCCCCAACCCGAAAGAATTTAACATCAGCATTGATCGCCCTGAGTAGCTCTTCCGTACGCTCGGGCCGGGCGTCGGTGATAAACGTCTGGCCGAAGGTCTGGCGCTCCATTAACTCGACCAGCTTACCAATTCGGCGGTCATCGAGCTTGTCGAAAATATCGTCCAGCAACAGAATTGGCTTACTATTTTTCTCAGCAAGGATCTGCTCAAACTGCCCAAGCTTAAGCGCAATCACGAACGTTTTCTGCTGCCCCTGCGAGCCGAATCGTTTGAGGGCGACACCGTCAATCTGAAACTCATAATCATCCCGGTGAACGCCCATTGTTGTACGTTGCAGCAGTACATCCCGCGACCGGTTCTGTTGGAACATATCCGCAAACCCCAGCTTACCAGCGTCAGATTCGTAGACGATGTTTACGGTCTCACGGGCGTCGCTCAGGTACGTGTAATGACTTTGGAACTGCGGCAAAAATTCGGTTACGAACCGCTGCCGACGTTCAAATATGCGTTGCCCGATGGCCAGCAGTGGTTCGTCGTAGGTATCCAGCAGTTCATGATCAACCTGGCGACGTTCCGCAAAAAGTTTAAGAACGCTGTTACGCTGTTTCAACACTTGCTGATACATCAGGTAATCGCGCAGGTAATCTGAATCCAGTTGCGATAGGACGCCATCGAAGAACTGTCGTCGATCCTCGCTATGCTCACGGACCAGATCGGTATCATTTGGGGCCACCAGTACAACCGGGAACCGGCCAATGTGCTCACTTACCCGCTCATACGGCTTTTTATCGGCCATCAGGACCTTCCGCTGCCCCCGTTGCAGGCTGATCGTAATCTGCACGTGTCGTTCGTGTGCCGAGCCTTCATTTTCGTCGAAAATACCGTCTATGATGAAGTAATCTGAATCGTGCTGAATACTGAGGGCATCCTGCGTCTGAAACGCACTTTTGCTTAATGAGAGAAAGTAAACCGCATCGAGCAGATTTGTTTTGCCGCTGCCGTTCGGCCCCACAATCACATTAACCTGTCGCCCGAACGTAAACCGTCCATCCTCGTAATTTTTAAAATTGGTAAGGCTCAGCTTTTCAAGGTGCATACGTGTGGTGCTTAACGCGATATTGCGTAATTTCGCGGCCGTCAATATTTAGTTTGTCGTTTGTCGTTCGGGATTTGTAGTTAGTCATCTCACTGCTTTCGGCACAGTTAACCACAAATTTTAAACGACAAACGACAAACTGCTTCAGTTGGCAACAAAGATACGGTCGGTTTGTTAGGTTAGTAGACCGACTAAAACGATTGCTGATTTTACAGAACTCACTCCTCATGGCAAGCGTCAAAGAGAAAGCAAAACAAACTAATAACAAGCCAGTGGCAGCCAAAACCCAGCATCCAAAAGAGCGGTACATGTACTGGTATGAGTCCATGCAATTGCAGCGGAAGTTTGAAGAAAAGGCCGGCCAGCTTTACGGACAACAAAAAATTCGTGGCTTTTGCCATCTCTACATTGGTCAGGAAGCTGCTTCATCAGGAGCCTGCTCTGCCCTGACAAAAGATGATAAGTGGATTACTGCCTACCGCGACCACGGCATCCCACTCGCACTGGGGTCTGACCCGAAAGCCGTTATGGCTGAGTTGTTTGCTAAGCAAACCGGCTCGTCGAAGGGTAAGGGCGGTTCTATGCACATTTTCGATAAGTCGGTCAACTTCATGGGTGGTCACGGTATCGTAGGTGGACAGATTCCCCTGGGTGCCGGCATTGCCTTTGCTGAAAAGTATAACAAGACGCAGAATCTCTGCATTTGCTTCATGGGTGATGGGGCCGTACGGCAAGGCGCTTTCCACGAGGCTTTCAACATGGCGATGCTGTGGAAACTACCCGTAATCTTCGTGGTTGAAAACAACGGGTACGCCATGGGAACATCAGTAGCCCGTACCTCGAACGTTACCGATCTGTACACCCTTGGCGAAGCGTATGACATGCCTTCTGAGCCGGTCGACGCTATGGATGTTGAGGCTGTTTATGAAGCGGTTACCCGGGCTGCCGAACGTGCACGCGCCGGCGAAGGGCCGACTTACCTTGAGTTCCGTACGTACCGGTATCGTGGTCACTCGATGTCCGATCCGCAAAAATACCGGACGAAAGAAGAAGTTGAGCAATACAAGCAACGTGATCCAATTGAGCAGGTGAAAGCACACATTCTCGAGCTGGGTATTGCTTCGGAAGATGAATTAACTGCCATTGATCAGAAGATAAAAAGCATCATTGATGAATCCGTTAAGTTTGCGGAGGAATCGCCGTATCCTTCTCCAGAAGAAGCCTTTAAGGATGTATATGTTCAGAAAGACTATCCTTATCTTACTGAATAGTAATTTCTTACATGAAATCCGATTTTAGAAAATGCCTGGGGTATTTACCTCAGGCATTTATTTTTGAACTAACTGAGCCGATTAATTGTATATACATTAAATGTAATAACAATTAAAACTTTTCACCTTTAATCCTGCTTAAACGCATATGGAAACTCTGATTAACGGACTGCACCATGTAACGACATTAGCTGGTGATGCTCAGCGTAACGTTGATTATTATACTGACATTTTAGGGCTGCGTCTGGTTAAAAAGACAATCAACTTCGACGCCCCTGATGTCTATCACCTGTACTATGGTGATGAAACCGGCTCTCCCGGCACCATCCTGACGTTTTTCCCGTACGGGCAACTGCCACGGGGGCGCAAAGGACCAGGCCAGTTGACATACACAGCGTTTTCGGTACCAACCGCTGCGATGAGTTACTGGATGGATCGCCTTCACCAATACAACATTCCTTATGCCGGTCCATACAAACGGTATAATGAATCGTACCTGCGCTTCGAGGATTTCGACGGTATGGGTATTGAACTGGTCTTTAATGATGAGGATCAACGGGCGGGCTGGGACAACACTAAAATCCCGGTTGAGTACGCCGTTCGGGGATTCCACACGGTTACGTTGAATGAGTCAAATCCGGATCGGACGGTGAAGCTGCTGACCGAATTGATGGACCATACCCTGGTAGCTGAAGAAGAGGGTCGCTTCCGCTTTAAAGCAGGGAAAGGTGGCCCCGGTAACTTCGTCGACGTATTGTACGAGCCAAACGGTGTCCGGTCGTTGCAGGGCGCTGGTTCAGTTCACCACGTCGCCTTCTCGACCGATACTGACGAAACGCAGCTATCAATCCACGAGAAGCTGTTAGAAGCAGGTTATCACGTAACGCCAGTGCAGGACCGAAACTATTTCCACAGCATATACTTCCGCGAGCCGGGTGGCATTTTGTTTGAAGTAGCCACCAACCCGCCGGGATTTGCGGTTGATGAACCGGTTTCGGAATTAGGAACGCATCTGAAACTGCCGGAGTGGTACGAACCCCGCCGGGCTAAAATTGAAGCTGAGTTACCGGTTATACAAGTTAAATAATTTGTGAACCGCAAAGACGCTAAGTAAACGCAGAGTTCGCTAAGTTATTCTTGCGCCCTTTGCGTAATCCTGGCGTCTTTGCGGTTACTAACAAACGCTATGATACACAATCCCAACAACATAGTAACAGCCGGAAAGCCGCTGGAAGAAGCGTCTAAGGTGATGGTGATGGTCCACGGTAGGGGAGGGTCAGCGCGCGATATTCTGTCATTATCTGAATACATTAATGACGAAGACTTTGCGTTCGTAGCTCCCGAAGCCCACAACAACACGTGGTACCCCTATTCGTTTCTCAGGCCCATGCAGGAGAACGAACCGTATCTGTCGTCAGCCTTACAGGTATTGACCAGCCTTCGCGGACGGCTTCAGTCTGATTATAATTTTAAGCTGCCCCAGATATACTGGTTTGGGTTTTCGCAGGGCGCTTGTCTGATGCTTGAATTTGTTGCCCGGAATGCGATGGAATACGGCGGTGTTTTTGGACTTAGTGGTGGCCTGATCGGTCCTCCGAATACCCCCCGCAACTATGAAGGCTCCTTCAGCAATACGCCAATTTTCCTGGGGTGCAGTGATGTTGACTCGCATGTTCCGAAAGAACGCGTTTTAGAATCAGAGCAAGTATTTCGGACAATGGGTGCCGACGTAACGGCTAAATTATATCCAAATTTCGCGCACACAATCAACGAAGATGAGTTAAACGTTGTTAACTTGCTGATAGCCGGTACGTCATTGAACCAGTAGCGTATGCGGTCCACGCTTAACAACATCGCTTATGAGCCAATACATGGTTGAATTTGATCTCCCTGACACAATGGACGAAGGGTTTGCAAACCGGATTCCGGCCCAGCGGCTTAAAGTGGAGGAACTCATGGAGAAGGGAATTATACTGTCATATTCGCTCTCAATTGATCGGCAGAAGCTTTGGTGCATCTGCAAAGCTGATTCAGAGCTTGAGGTTATGGAAGCCATCTCGGAATTTCCGCTGATCGACTTCATGAGCCCGGCCATCACTGAACTCATGTTCCATAATATGGTTGCAGCGCGAATTCCGCTTTTTTCATTGAATTAAGCTTGAAAGCCTCGTTCGCGGGGCTTTTTTGTTGGATATACCTTTCCGTATTTTTGGCCGTCGAACTACAATCGCTATGGCCGCTCAATTCCTTCGCCGTTTTGGCTACCTGTTTCTTTTAGTAACAGCCCTTCTGACGGGGAGTAGTTGCCGCAGCAACGACGAACGTCGTCCTACGCAGGAAGTTAGCCAAACGCAACATTCTAATCGGCATAGCCAGCGGCTAAACCGGTATGATTCGCGCCACCAGAAAACTCAGCCAAAAGCGCGGTCGTCCCGAATACCCAGAAAAGTTTACGACGTACTGAATTACGTTCGTCAGCACGGCCGCGCTCCTGATGGGTATGTAGGCGGCCGGCGGTTTGGCAACTTCGAAGGTCATCTGCCCCGGCAGGATCTGTCAGGCAGTCGGATCAATTACCAGGAATGGGATGTGAACCCGAAGGTTCGGGGCCAAAACCGGGGAGCCGAACGGCTGGTTACCGGCTCCGACGGCCGGGCTTACTATACGCGTGATCATTACAACACTTTCATTGAAATTGACTAATGCCAAACGTATTCTTATCAACATCTGAAAGCCAGCTCGAAGCGCGCTTTGCTGATTACTTTATCGCTCATATCGACGGCCAGAAAGCCGTTACTTTACGGCAGTTTTACGAGGAAATTGCTGAACTACTTGAGTTTCCTACGTTTGGTTTTAACCTTGATGCACTTAACGATGCGCTCAATGATCTTCAATGGCTCGAAGACGATCGGATCGTTCTTTACTTTACGAATACGGTCGACTTGATTAGTAAAGAACGTGACCCAGCCAAACTCAGTAGTGTGCTGAACATTCTGGATGCAACGGCCGAGGACTGGAAATGGGCAGACGACGATGATGATCTGGCCGACAAAAAAGAGCTGGTGCTTGTCTTTGAGGATAGCCCCCGGATCAGGACCCTGCTCGAAAAAGAAAACATAGAATTTGACCAACTTTAATTGTGGCCTAATTAGACCGGCCCACACTGCAACAAATTCGCCCTGACCGCTGTTACTTCATCGTGCCGTTGAGAAATTACTCTCAGCGGCTTTTCGTGTTTACTCTTTACAACCTGATTTTGCTTGAAACCGGACGAATTAGTCGGTCTTTATGCCGACGATAGCTTTATCAAATTACTGGCTGAGCCATTCAGCCGGCAATCAGCCGAGTCGCAGCGCCTTCAGATTAAAGGCCTGGCTGGTAGCCTGGATGCAGTGCTTGCTTCGGCCATATTCAGGTCAGTAGGAGGCAACCATCTCTACGTACTGACCGACCGCGAAGAAGCAGCCTATTTCTTTAATGACCTTCAGAATTTGCTCGGCCGCGAAGTACTGCTTTTTCCGATGTCGTACAAAAAGCCGTATCAATACGAGGAAGTCGAGAATGCTAACGTACTGATGCGGGCCGAAGTCCTGAACAGACTGAATCCAGCGCCTAAAGACGGCTTACTGATGGTAACGTATCCGGAAGCGCTGTCTGAGAAAGTAATCAACAAACGATCGCTGCAAGCCAATACGTTGACAGTGCGGGTTGGCGATCGGCTCGATACCAACTTCGTCTCCGAATTACTTCAGAATTATGATTTTGAGAAAACTGATTTTGTATACGAAGCGGGTCAGTTTTCGGTTCGGGGGGGAATCATCGACGTATTTTCGTTTGCCAGTGAGTTTCCGTTCCGGATCGATCTGTTCGGCGATGAGGTAGAAAGCATCCGGAAGTTTAACCCGGAATCTCAGCTTTCGACCGATCCGGTCGACTTCATCAACATCATTCCGAATATCCAGACCAAGTTGATTGAAGAAACCCGGGAACCGTTTCTGGACTTTCTGCCCGACAGCACGACTATCTGGCTGAAAGACGTTGATTTCTCACTTGAAATTATAGAAAAGTGCTTCGAGAAAGCCGAGCAAAGTTTTGCGTCTGTGCTGGCCGGCAGTGGAGGTATCCAGGTCGTTTCTGATCCCAATGAACTGTTCGAAACCCGCCGGTCTTTTCTTAACCGGTTAAAGGATTTTCGGACGGTCGAATTTGGTCGAAAATTTTACTTTAAAACCGAAGGCCGACAGCAATACATCGCTAAGCCGCAACCGTCGTTCAACAAGGATTTCAAGCGGCTGGTCGATACGTTGGGCGAAAACCAGTCGAAAGGTTTTACGAATATTATCGCGGCCGAATCTTTCAAACAGCTCGAACGGCTACGAACCATCTTTGAAGAACTTGACCCGTTTGTGAAGTTTCAGCCGATGAACATTGGCTTACGGGAGGGCTTCATCGACGAAGCCCTCAAAATTGCATGCTTCACCGACCACCAGATCTTTGACCGCTACTACAAGTACCGCGTTCAGGACAAATTTTCCAAGTCGAAAGCCCTTACACTCCGGGAGCTGAAGACGCTTCAGCCGGGCGACTACGTCACGCACGTTGATCATGGAATCGGTCGGTTTGCGGGGCTGGAAAAGGTTGAGGTAGGCGGCAATGAGCAGGAAGCCATCCGGTTGATCTACCGCGATAATGACATTCTGCTCGTCAGTATCCACAGTCTGCACAAGATCGCAAAGTACAGTGGCAAGGAGGGTGGTCCGCCGACCATGAGCAAACTTGGTTCGCAGGAATGGGAGCAGAAAAAGTCGAAGATTCGCAAGCAGGTCAAGGACATTGCCCGCGAGTTGATTGCCCTATACGCCAAACGCCGGAATGCGCCAGGTTTTGCGTATAGCCGCGATAGTTTCCTGCAGGCTGAGCTTGAATCGTCGTTCCTTTATGAAGATACGCCCGATCAGGCTAAAGCTACCAACGATGTTAAAGACGACATGGAACGGCCGCACCCAATGGACCGGCTTGTTTGCGGTGACGTTGGTTTTGGCAAAACTGAGATTGCCATCCGGGCGGCCTTTAAAGCCGTTACGGACAATAAGCAGGTTGCCGTTCTAGTGCCAACGACCATCCTTGCCATGCAGCATTACAATACGTTCAAAGAGCGTATGGCCGATTTTCCGGTACGTATTGAATACATTAACCGCTTCCGGTCGACTGCGCAAATTCGGGATACGCTGAAAGGGGTCACCTCCGGTGAAGTTGGCATTCTGATTGGCACTCATCGAATTGTTAATAAAGACGTTAAGTTTAAAGATCTGGGCTTGTTAATTATTGATGAGGAGCAGAAGTTTGGCGTAAAAACGAAAGATCGGTTAAAGGAAATGCGTGTAGAAGTGGACGTACTGACGCTGACCGCTACACCCATCCCACGAACACTGCACTTCTCGCTCATGGGTGCCCGCGACCTTTCAGTGATCGCAACGCCACCGCCTAATCGCCAGCCCGTAACAACCGAAGTTCACGCCTTTAATGAGGCAATTGTTCGCGACGCCATCAGCTTTGAAATACGTCGGGGAGGTCAGGTGTTTTTTGTGCATAACCGAGTCAACGACATTGAGTCCATTGGCAACCTGATCATGCGTCTGGTTCCGGAAGCCCGGATTGGTGTTGCGCATGGCCAGATGGAGGGCGAAAAGCTTGAGCGGGTCATGACCCGATTCATTGAAGGCGACTACGACGTATTGGTATCAACGAACATCATTGAATCGGGTTTGGACATACCGAATGCCAATACGATTATTATCAATCAGGCGCACTTCTTTGGCCTCTCCGATTTGCACCAGATGCGGGGTAGGGTAGGGCGTTCCAACCGGAAAGCGTTTTGTTATCTGTTAACCCCACCGCCTTCAGTGCTGACTGCCGACGCCCGCAAACGCCTGCAAACCCTGGAAGATTTCTCTGATTTGGGAGAAGGTTTTAAAATTGCCATGCGCGACCTCGATATTCGCGGGGCGGGAAATCTGCTGGGCGCTGAACAGAGTGGTTTCATTAACGACCTTGGCTTCGAGATGTATCACAAAGTGCTCGACGAAGCCGTTCAGGAGTTGAGAGAAAACGAGTTCAAAGACCTGTTTGAACCTAACGTCGGCGATTTGAAACCCTCGTTGCCCGATACCCAGATTGAAACCGATCTACCGGTTCTCATTCCGGAAAAATACGTATCGAACATATCAGAACGGCTGGCGCTATATACCCGCTTAGACAGTATTCAGAACAACGAAGAGCTTCAGGCGTTTAGGCAGGAAGTACAGGACCGCTTTGGTCCCATGCCCGAAGAAGTCGAAAACCTCATCAAGATGGTCAACGTTCGTTGGAAAGCTGAGCGATTATACCTTGAAAAACTGACGTTAAAGAATAATATCCTGAAAGGATACTTCGTTTCTAACGGGAACGATGCATTCTTTACGTCCGATCAGTTTGGCAAGGTAATTGACTACATTAAGCGAAACCCGTCTAAATGTTCGTTGAAAGAGTCAAAAAACCGGCCTGTTTTTACGCACAACGATGTGACTACGGTCGACCAGTTGAATGATGTTTTGGGTGCTTTAACTGATTAAACCAACTTTGTTACTACGATTTACACAAATAGCGCAATGATTAAAAAGAATCACCTGCAACGAGCGGCTTATGTGTTGCTGGCGGTGGCGGCTCTGGCATCCTGTAAGTCCAAGCACCCAACCAGCGTGAAGCCAGGTAAGAAGAGTACGGCGACGGGTATTGCTTACAACCAGAAAGATGGTTATCAGGTAAAGAAATTTGCGGGGCAGAATGGTGGTCCAAACCTCGTCTTCATTGAAGGCGGTCGGTTTACGATGGGAGCGCTGGAAGAGGATGTGATGAACACCCGCGACAACCGGGAGCGCACGGTGAGTATTCAGTCGTTCTACATGGACGAGACGGAAATTGCCAACATCCACTACCTCGAGTATCTGAACGCCATTCAGCGTGATTCATCTGAAGAGGTGGTACGTGCTGCCTTACCGGATACAACTGTATGGGCTAACCCATTATCATTCAATGACTCATACGTAACGCAGTACCTCCGTTACCCGGCTTTCCGGTATTATCCGGTGGTTGGTGTATCGTGGGTGCAGGCCAATGACTACGCTATCTGGCGGACTAATGCGGTCAACAACGAGCTGGCTCGAAAGGGTGGTTCAGAGGGCAAGAAAAAAGGAGGTGGCTTCTCGTTGAAACGTAAGTCGAAGCGTGAGGACCCAGCTCTGGCTGAAGCTGGTGGTGCCGAAGTAGCGGCTACCGATTCGGCCGGAAATCCCATTGCAGCGGCTGCTCCTCCTCGCCCAAGCCTGGAAAGCGGTCTGGTATTGCCTGACTATCGCCTGCCGACAGAAGCCGAGTGGGAATACGCAGCTAAAGCGCTGATTGGAACGCAGTACATGGACGAGAATCAGATTAACCAGCGGATCTATCCGTGGGATGGCTCGTCAGTACGTAACTCACGCAAAGGTCGTAAACAAGGCCAAATGCTTGCTAACTTCAAGCGGGGCCGTGGTGACTACGCCGGTATCGCTGGTCGTTCAAACGACGGAGCAATCATCACCACTGAAATTTATAAATATCCAGCCAACGATTTCGGTCTGTATAACATGGCGGGTAACGTAAACGAATGGGTGTATGACGTATATCGTCCGCTGTCTTATCAGGATGTAAATGATCTGAACCCAATTCGCCGGAATGGGTATCTGGACGACGCGAAAAACTACGACAAGAAGAGTAACCAGTCGCTTATCGACGACCGGCTGCGCGTCTACAAAGGCGGTTCGTGGAATGACGTATCATACTGGTTAGCGCCCGGAACGCGCCGGTTCCTGGATCAGGATTCTGCTACGGCTATGATCGGCTTCCGTTGCGCCATGATCGGCGTAGGCCGGAACCGGTAACATACCTGACATAAACGTAATCGACGATGCGGCCACTCAGCGATGGGTGGCCGCAATCGTTAATATACCAACTGACTTACAACCGGCTTTCAGTAATTCGGCAGCACAGGCTTCTACCGTAGCGCCGGTTGTTAAGACATCGTCCACGACAACGACGTGTTTGTCCTTAACAACATCTGTGTTCTGAACGGCAAATACAGAACTCACATTCTCCCACCGCTCAATCCGGTTCTTACGCGTCTGCGAACTGAGAAATTTAGTACGGATCAGCACGTCGGTCCGGAAGGGAATTTCCAGTGATTCAGAAAGCCCTTCAGCTATCCAATCGGCTTGATTATAGCCTCGCTGTCGCTGGCGGTTCTTATGCAGTGGAACACCAACGATCAGGTCTGCAACGTTTAGCCAATTACTCTTGTCTTTAAGCTGGTAACCGTACCAGTTAGCTATTTCTTTAGCCGCTTCTTTTTTGCCTTTATACTTGATGTGGTGGATTAATTTTTGAACTGTTCCCCCTTTAGTGTAGTAGAGATAAGAAGCCGCGAACTGTATGGGTACTTTCCCGGCAAACTTATTCAATACTTGGCTGTTAGATTCCTGATGCTGACCTGTTTCTGGTAGGTTTATCCGGCAATCCGTACACAAAATCCGTTCGTTGTCCCCCAGCGGCTGATTACAGCTAAGACACAACGTAGGAAAAAGCAGATCAGCAAAATCTGTGATGACAGATCGGACAAACCGAAACATGGCTGATGTTCGTTTAAAGGTAAAAGTTTGTAATTTAGAGAGAAGATAAATGTGTTGTAGCGCGTGGAGGAAAAAACAACTGATGAAGCATGGGATCAACTGCTTGACCGGCTTCAAACACTGATCGGAAAACGTCCTGGCGATCTTAATGCGGTTCTCTTTCTGATTGGTGTGCAGGAACTGGGTAAAGGACCCAAGCGCTTTAGTAAAGAGCAAAAACAGGATTTAATGCATTTGGCCGTCTGCCGTGTTCTTAGTCAATCGGGCTACTATACGTTTGATGGGTATGACAAAGACGGCTGGCCACAATGGACCCTTTCAAAACCAGTTCCTCACGGCGATTTGCTGGAGCAGGAAGACCTTTTGAAGGAACACATCATCCGTTATTTTGAATCTGAATTGGTTTAATCATTCAAACTGAAACTAACTGGTTTTATGCATTCGCAGAACTCATACGACGTATTGCTGCAACGCATTGAAGAATATAAGAAACGATACTATCTAAATCAGTTGGTGAAAGGTAGTTTGTTTTTTGTCGCCTTGGCTGGCAGCCTTTACTTGCTAATCAACACCGCCGAATTTGTCGGCCGCTTTAATTCTGTTGGGCGGGGAGCTCTGTTTTTCGGCTTCCTCCTTACCGTTATGGCTGGCTTCTATTTTCTAATTTTTCGGCCACTTCTAAGTCTTTACGGGCTGAGCAGGCCACTCACAAACGATGAGGCAGCCCGTCAGATCGGTACATTTTTTCCCGAAGTAGGGGATAAGTTGTTAAACACCTTACAACTTCAACGTATCACTGCCCAACAGAGTGATCTGCTTCAGGCCAGTTTAAATCAGCGGTCGCAGCAACTTCTGATCAATCGGTTCGCCAATGCCATCCAAATAAGCCGGAACCGCCAGCTATTAAAATATGCCATTCCTCCGCTGGCATTGATCCTGGTTATTTTAATTCTCAATCCCGCCTTTTTTACAAAGTCGTCAAACCGTATTGTCAATTACAATGAGGAGTTTGTAGAGGAAGCACCCTTCCAGTTTGTTGTTGAGAATAAGGCATTGAAAGCTTTCCGGAATGAGGATTTCCCACTCTCCGTAAAGCTTACCGGCGAAGCAATTCCGCAGGCAGTATACGTTGTGGCTAATGGAACACGCTTTAAACTGGATCAGATTGGCGACAAGTTTCAGTATACGTTTGACAATCTTCAGCGTGATCTGGACTTTTACCTGGAAGCATCCGGCTTCCAATCGTCGTCGTACCGCGTAAACCTGATTGATCGGCCGGCGGTGCTTTCCTTCGACGTACGGCTAGATTATCCCGCTTATCTCAACAAACCATCTGAGGAACTGTCGAACGTTGGAAACCTGCTTGTTCCTCAGGGTACGGTCGTTCACTGGAAATTTATAGCCGACCATACTGATTCGTTAACCCTCCGTTTCAACAATGATCCGGCTCCCGTTCTGGCCCGACAGGTCGAAGAAAACAGCTTTGCCGTAAACCGTCGACTGATGCAGAATGCTACGTATACGGTGTCACTTAAAAATGGTCAGGTTGCTTCGCCATCCTCTATCCAATACAATGCACAGGTAATTCCGGATCGTTACCCTCAGATTTCGGTCGATCGGGTTCAGGATACGGTTACGTACAACTACATATCTCTGTCGGGTCTTGTCTCTGATGACTACGGTTTCACGCGCATGAAACTGAACTACCGTGTGAATCGCAATGGTAAGCAGTCGCCTTTGTACTCACGCGATATTCCTCTCAATCGCACTACTACGTCACAGAATTTCGTGTACAATTGGTCGCTTGATAGCTTAAAACTTGGCCAGGAAGACCGGCTCGAATACTACGTTCAGGTTTGGGATAACGACGGCGTTAGCGGTCCTAAATCAAGCCGATCTAATCAGTTGAACTTTGTCATTCCGTCCAACAAGGAGATTCAGGAGCAGGTCGATAAATCGGCCGAGCAAACCGAACAACAGATTGACAACGCCCTTAACAAAACTCAGGCGATCAAGAAGGAATTGAACGCCATGGAGAACCGGCTTCGTACCAAAAAATCCTCCGACTTCCAGGACAAGAAACAGCTCCAGGACGTATTGCAGAAGCGCGACGAACTGTTGAAGGAAGTGCAGAAGCTACAGGAACAATTTCAAAAGACAAACGATACTCAGCAGCGTTTTGCTGAGCAAAATCAAGCCTTGCAGGATAAGCTTGAACAACTTCAGAAGCTGTTCAATGAGCTGATGGACCCTGAGTCTAAGCAATTGTACGAGCAGTTGAAGCAGATGCTTGAGCGCAAACAGGATGAGAAAGCATCTGAACTTCTTAACAAGCTCAGTCGCAAAGAACGTAATCTGGAGCGTGATTTAGAGCGGGCTTTAAAGTTGTTTAAGCAGATGCAGCTTGAGCAGAAAGTGAACAATGTAGCAGAAAACTTAGAAAAGCAGGCTCAGCAGCAGGAGGAACAGGCTGAAAAAAATAACAGCAAAGACGTCAATTCTGAAGAGCAGCAAAAGCAACAGGAGAAAGCTCAGGAAGATTTCAAGAATACGCAGGAGCAGCTTAAAGAACTTGAACAACAAGCTGAAAAAGATGAACTGAATAAACCCGATAATCAGGAAAATCTTCAGAAAGAGATTGAGCAGCAGATGGAGCAGGCTATGCAGCAGATGAAGCAAAAGCAGAACAAAAAAGCAGCTTCATCTCAAAGCAAAACATCCAAGTCGATGCGTAGCATGAGTAAAGCTTTAAAGGAATCCATGCAATCAGCCGAGATGCAGGAAATGCAGGAAAACATGGATGACCTTCGCAATTTGCTTGAAAACTTAATCACTCTCTCCTTTGGTCAGGAGCGTGTCATGAAGGAGTTTAAGGGTATGAGCCTTCAGGATCCACGTGTTACAAAACTATCGCAGGAGCAACTAAAACTTCAGGATGATGCCAAAGTAATTGAAGATAGCCTGAATGCGCTGGCAAGCCGCGTTGTTCAAATTCAGTCATTCGTTACTCGCGAATTAACGAACATGAAATCGTATATGGATGAAAGTGTTCAGCAACTTAAAGAGCGACGGCTGAGTATGGCAGCATCAAAACAGCAATTTGCCATGACTTCTATTAACAACCTTGCCCTTATGCTTAGTGACGTTTTGAAGCAAATGCAGCAGCAGATGAATGCAATGGCAATGCCCGGCGCTGGTAAGGGTGGAAGTAAAGGTAAACAATCAGAGGGTATGGGCGAGATGCAGAAACAGCTCAATGCTCAGATGAAACAATTACAACAGAGCGGCAAATCGGGTAGGGGCCTATCTGAAGAATTGTCTCGCCTTGCTGCTGAACAGGCCATGATTCGGAATATGCTGAAAAAGCTCCAGGATAATTCAAAAGGAACTGAAGCCGGGAAGCAACAGGAGAAGCAGGTCCAGGAGTTAATGGAAAAGATGGATGAGACAGAAACAGATTTGGTCAACAAACGTGTCAACCAAAACACCATTAACCGGCAGAACGAGATTCTTACCCGATTGCTGGAATCTGAAAAAGCACTAAAACAACAGGAAGAAGATCCAAAACGTCAAGCTGAAACTGCTAAGTCAACAAAACGTAGTACACCGTCGTTTTTCGACTCTGCTGGTACGATGCAAAAGGTTAAGCAGGTTGAAGTGCTCCGTTCAGTTAGCCCAAATTATAATTCGTTTTATAAAAAAGAAGCGAACCAGTATTTGCAGAAAGTCAGTAAATGATAGGGCTCAGTATCTGAACTTTTCATCGACTTTCAGCATTTTTGTAAAAGTTTCCACGTGAAACATTTTACAAAAAACACAAAAATGCATTCAAGTTACGATGTGATTGTGGTAGGGGCAGGACATGCCGGTTGTGAAGCAGCACATGCTGCCGCAACAATGGGCTCAAAAGTCCTGCTCATTACAATGAACATGCAAACCATCGCCCAAATGTCCTGTAATCCGGCAATGGGTGGAGTTGCAAAAGGGCAAATTGTTCGGGAGATCGATGCCTTGGGTGGAATGTCGGGCATTATCAGCGACAAAAGCATGATTCAATTTCGCATGCTGAATCGCTCAAAAGGTCCGGCGATGTGGAGCCCCAGATGCCAAAGCGATCGTAATCTCTTTGCCTGGGAATGGCGCAAAACACTTGAATCAAACTCCAACATCGATTTCTGGCAAGATACAGTTCAGGAAGTACTTGTCAAGGACAGACATGCGATAGGAGTAAAAACTTCATTAGGAATAACCTTCACCGCAAAAGCCGTGGT
This sequence comes from Fibrisoma limi BUZ 3, assembly GCF_000296815.2. GTDB lineage: Bacteria > Bacteroidota > Bacteroidia > Cytophagales > Spirosomataceae > Fibrisoma > Fibrisoma limi. Next base: position 1,797,029 of record NZ_CAIT01000009.1, on the reverse strand, counting down.
TTTAACAAACGGTACGTTTTTAAACGGCCAGATGTTCATCGGCGAAAAAGTGTTTGGAGGTGGACGAACAGCCGAACGCGCATCGACTGGTTTGACCGAACAACTGGTCACTTTAGGCTTTGAAGCAGGTCGTATGAAAACGGGCACTCCTCCCCGAGTTGATGGCCGAAGCTTAACTTACGATGCAATGGAAGAACAGCCGGGTGATGAAAGTCCAGGAAAGTTCTCCTACCTAAACACTCCTGTTTTATCAAAACAACGTAGCTGCTGGATTACGTACACCAGCGACGATGTCCATGATATTCTGCGTACGGGATTTGAAAAATCTCCAATGTTTACGGGACGTATTAAAGGACTTGGCCCTCGATACTGCCCGTCAATTGAAGATAAAATCAACAGATTTGCCGATAAAGATCGTCACCAGATTTTTGTTGAGCCAGAAGGTTGGGACACCGTTGAAGTTTATGTGAACGGGTTTTCTACATCATTGCCGGAGAATGTTCAATATGATGCGTTAAGACGTATTCCAGGTTTCGAGAATGTTCGCATGTTCCGCCCTGGCTACGCTGTGGAGTATGATTACTTTCCGCCCACGCAACTGAAACACACGCTGGAAACGCAATTGATCAATAACCTATTTTTTGCAGGACAGATCAACGGAACAACAGGGTATGAGGAAGCGGCTTGCCAGGGATTAATAGCAGGAATCAACGCACATCGGGTAATCAATGAGCAGGAAAACTTCGTGATCAAGCGATCAGAAGCTTATATGGGCGTCCTCGTAGATGATTTGATTACGAAAGGTACAGAAGAACCGTACCGAATGTTTACCTCACGCGCTGAATACAGGACCCTGCTTCGTCAGGATAATGCTGATCTTAGACTTACTGAAAAAGGCTACGAAATCGGGTTAGCATCACCTGAACGTTATGAAAAAATGCAACAAAAGCGCGATAACATTGCTGCGTTACTGAGTACAGTAAAGTCTGTGAAGCTTAAACCAGAAGACATCAATTCATGGCTTTCTGAAAAAGGTAGCGCGGTAATTCGCGAAAAAGCCAGCCTATATTCTATTGTAAAACGGCCGGAAATAGATCAGCATGACGTACAGTACTTATTAAGTACTGTCAGTGCTTCCTCAGATATAAGCAAAGAAGTGCTTGAGCAGGCAGTAATTGAAATTAAGTACGAAGATTACATAGGCCGGGAAAAGCTGAACGCAGAAAAACTTAATCGGCTGGAAGAGCTGGAGATAAATCAAGCATTCGACTACGACCGTCTTAAAGCGTTATCGTTTGAAGGCCGGGAAAAATTAAAGCGCTTGAAGCCAGCGACCATTGGTCAGGCTTCACGTATCAGCGGGGTAAGCCCATCTGACATTTCTATCTTACTCGTCTACATGGGTCGGTAATCAGTACCGACCCTATAGTTTAACGCAAAGTTTTGGAGACACTAACACAATGTCCGGTTTGTGAAACCGGGCAATTTGAGCCATTTCTGACTTGTACCGATTATTTAGTCAGTACTGAGCCATTCAACATTCAGCAGTGTAAACAGTGTGGATTCAGGTTTACAAACCCAAGACCTGAGGCTGAAGTTGTTGGGAAATATTACAAATCTGCCGACTACGTTTCCCATAATGATACCGGGGCCGGCCTCATAAATTCAGCATATCGGCTCGTTAGAAATTATACCCTTCGCACAAAACTCTCCTTAATTAATAAATTACATGGAAAACCCGGCCACATTCTTGACGTAGGTTGTGGTACTGGGGCTTTTCTAAATACGTGTAAGCAAGGTGACTGGCAGGTGAGTGGCACTGAGCCAGATCAGGATGCAAGAGCCATTGCTGTTCAAAAACTGGGTAACGTAATAAAACCCTCCTTGAACGAACTGGAGATTAAGCCAACCTTCGACATTATTACAATGTGGCATGTTTTAGAACATGTTTCTGAACTGAACCAAACAATTGATGAGCTTAAATCATTACTTACTAAAAACGGAAGCTTAGTAATAGCCGTACCAAATTCTAACTCATACGATGCTCAGTATTTTGGTCAATTCTGGGCTGCATATGATTTACCCAGACACTTATATCACTTCACGCCAAAAACGATTGAGTCGCTATTCAATAAACACGGGTTTCGTTTAGTTGATAAAAAGCCAATGCTCTTTGATGCTTTTTATATAGCACTCTTAAGCACCCGTTATCAATCTGGTACTCCTAACTACGTAGCGAGTGTCAAAATTGGAGTACAGTCTAACAGCAAAGCAATGAGATCAGGTGACTACTCCAGTCTCATTTATGTTTTTCAATAAGTGAATGAAAAATGCTCATTGGTCCGGGGCAATTCTTCATCTGGGTAAAAGGTCAATCCTAAATAAAAAAAGTGAAAAAACTTTGTGCATAACAATGTGAATAACTAATCATTGTAAGTGGAAAACACGTGAACAAGAGTAATGACCAATGTTGACTACTAGTAAGGTTATTAACATTAGACAGTTAGCGGCCTGAAATTGTAGAATAAACTGGACGTTATGAATAAAAACGTAACACAATTTCCATAGTACATAATGTGGGCAAGATTTACTCACAATCCCACAGCGTGATTAACACAATACTGTGGAAAAAATGTTAATTAGCTAAGCAATAACATTTTACAGGTGGATAACCAAGTGAAGGGTTGTTGATAAAACTAAGTTTTTGTCCACATTATGTCAAAAGATAAGTGGACAACATAATTGTTCACATTTCCACATCCTTAATGATTATAATAACGTTTCTTTTAAAGACATTAATTATAAAATGATTAATAGAGCAACGATCATAACTCTGTTGACGTGGCTAACGTTCTTGGGGCAGAGTTACGCACAAAGTGGGGCAACCCTTGCAGATGAGTATTTCAAGGCGGGCGAATTCGAAAAGTCAGCGAACGAATACGGTAAGCTGCTGAAAACAGAGGTCAATTGGCTGCGGCTTTCGCGCTACGTGTATAGCTTGCAAAAAAGCAACAAAGCCGAGGAGGCACTTAAGTACCTGCGGAAACAGGAAAAGGCCGACGAAGCGAATCGGGCTTACTACGCTTTGTTGTCTGGACAGCTAGCTAGCCAGCAGGGCGATACAACGCAGGCAAAAAATCAATATACACAGGCGCTGCAATCGAGTAAGTCATCAGTCCCTAAGCTGGAGAAGCTTGCCGATGCCTTTGGTGAGATAGGAGAGAACCGCTGGGCAATTCGATCACTGGAGCAAGCCAGGGACGTAAGCAAAGAACCTGGTTCGTACAGCAGCGAACTAATGGCATTGTATAGAGCGACTGGCCAAACAGAAAAAGCCATAGACGAAGCCATCATCACAAGTAAGCAGTCAGATAAGAAAGAGTCTGTTCTAGCGTCACTTCAGGGGTATCTGAACACAAAAGACGAACCATTAATCGAAAAAGCATTATATACAAAGATTCAGGCTGAGCCGGGCGAATTGGCTTACAACGAACTATTGATTTGGTACTTCATTCAGAAACAGAAATTCAGTCGGGCCCTGCTACAGGAAAAAGCTACGGATAAGCGATTGAAACTAAACGGGGGTAGGGTGTATGACCTAGGTATGGTGGCGTTGAATAACAAAGAATATAAAACGGCAGCCGAGGCATTCGAATACATTGTAACGACTTATCCACAAGGCCAGCTCTATCCATTTGCCCGACGGTTGGTAATAAACGCCCGTGAAGAACAGGTTAAAAACACATTTCCTGTCGATAAGCTTGAAATACGTAAGCTGATCAGCGACTACCAGAAGATGCTACAGGAAATAGGTACAAACAACAAAACCTTGGAGGCTTTACGTAGCACGGCAAATCTGTACGCCTATTACCTAGACAGTAAGGATACGGCCTTAACGGTTTTGGATCTGGCTGTAGAGCTTGGAAAAGCGGATAAAAACTTCATTGATCGGTGTAAGCTGGACAAAGGTGATATTTTTCTTCTTAAAGGGGAGCCATGGGAATCGACTTTGTTATATTCTCAGGTAGAAAAGTCGCAAAAAGAGGAACTGCTTGGCTATGAAGCAAAACTGAAGAATGCCAAGCTGCATTACTACAAAGGTGAGTTCACATTATCAAAGGAGTTGCTGGATATTCTCAAGCTTGCTACGTCCAGGGAAATTGCCAATGATGCAGAATCACTAAGCCTGCTGATTGTAGATAACACAGGAATGGATAGTACAGAGGCCGCAATGCGGGAATATGCGTCCATTGATTTATTGCTTTTTCAGAACAAAACAGATGAAGCTGTGGAAAAGCTTAATCAAATGTTGAAAACCTTCGAAGGACACAGCTTGGCCGACGAGATCTTATGGTTAAGAGCCAATACGTTTTTGAAACAAGGAAAAAACGCAGAAGCACTTGACGATTTAAAGAAGATAACAGCCACATACCCTTATGATATCCTGGGCGATGATGCACAGTTCACTCAGGGAAAGATTTACGAGGAGCGACTGAAAGATAAGACTGCTGCAATGGACGCCTACCAGAAGGTGTTGACGCAATACCCGGGAAGTATCTATGGGGCAGAAGCACGAAAACGCTTCAGAACATTGAGAGGAGACACAGTCAATTAGAGAATTCAGAATGTATTGTAACTAAAAAGCCAGCTTCAGAGCTGGCTTTTTAGTTACAACGCTGTTTGTAATAAGGATTCTTTAAACGCCGAATAGCTGGCTGGAATGACGGTACTGTGCTTTGGAAGGGAAGCTAAACTAGCCAAACGTTCTGGTACGTCAATCGATTGGCCGATCACCTCTTCAACTAACGGCTTAAATTTTGAAGGGTGAGCAGTGGCAAGGGCTACCCCAACAGCGTCCTTTGTAATGCTATTCAGGTAGCGCTGAAGGCCAAGAATACCTATGGCCGTGTGAGGGCACGCAACATAATTGAATTGACCGAAAACTTCTTTCATACCCGCCCTCGTTTCCTCATCATCAAAATAGTACCCAGATACATTTTGCTTTAACTGATCAAATGAATCACCAAACAAGTGAGTAAGGCGTACGAAGTTGCTTGGGTTACCTACATCCATCGCGTTTGAAATGGTGGCAACTGATGCCTGTGGATCAAAACTGCCCGTTTGTAGGTAGGTTGGGACAACACGATTGAGATTCGTAGCAGCAACAAAATGATCAATGGGTAAGCCCATTCGTTGAGCAAGCACGCCGGCGCTCAAATTCCCAAAATTTCCACTTGGTGTGGAAAAAACAACAGGTTTTCCACAGGAACGTACCTGTCCATAAGCGCTTACGTAGTAAAAGCTCTGAGGAATCAGCCGAAAGATGTTAATAGAGTTAGCAGAAGAAAGCGACAAGTGTTGATTCAACTCTTTATCCACAAACGCTTGCTTAACTAGTGCCTGGCAATCATCGAATGAACCTTGCACTTCAAAAGCCTGCACATTTCCACCTAGGGTGGTCAATTGCTTTTCCTGCAAATCGCTAACCCGGCCACTCGGGTACAAAATAGAAACGCGAATACCCGGTACGTTATGGAATCCCATAGCTACGGCTCCACCAGTATCGCCCGAGGTTGCCACCAGAATATTCACTTCTTTGTCTGTGTTTCGCGCAAAATACGACATCAGAGCGGCCATGTAGCGGGCACCAACATCTTTGAACGCAAGCGAAGGACCATGAAATAGTTCAAGAATCCCTAAGCGGCCTTCTTCCAGTTCTACAACCGGGGTTTCGAAAGGAAATGCTTGATGAGTTAGTTCTTCTAAAGCCAATTTTGGAATTTCACCCTTGAAAAGTGCATGGCTTATCGCAAAACCAATATCGGCCAGCGATTGATTTGCAATGTCGTCAAAAAAGGAAGAGCCTAAAGAAGGTAGGGAAGCAGGCATGTAAAGACCTTTATCCGCTGGCATGCTATGAAACAAAGCCTGTTCAGCAGATACAGTTACCTGTGGATTATTAGTACTATAAAAGCGCATATACAAAGAGATAGAAATACAAAGTTCGGAAAATCAAACGTGTATCCTGCCGAAAAGCGAATGAAATGTGGAAAACAAATGTGGATTAGTGGATAAAATAGTCAATCCGTAACTTTGTATGAACAAAACACTTCATTATGTCATTTGGCTTTTTCAGCGTACCAACGCCAGTAAACGAACCAGTAAAGGAATACAGAGCTGGTTCCCCCGAGCGAATAGCCTTAAAACAAGCGTTGGCCAACTTCCGATCCGTAGAAACGGATGTCCCCATGTACATTGGCGATCAGGAAGTGAGAACAGAACAAAAACTACGGATAGCCCCTCCTCATGACCATCAGCATACTTTAGGCTATTTTTATGAAGGAAGCGCTGAACACATCGACCATGCTATAAAAGCAGCCTTAGAGGCAAAAGAAGCTTGGGCAAACATGAGTTGGGAGCACCGCGCCAGTATATTTCTCAAAGCAGCCGATTTGATTGCAGGTCCGTATAGAGCGCAAATAAACGCTGCAACGATGCTAGGGCAGTCTAAAAACGCTTACCAGGCAGAAATTGACTCCGCTTGTGAGCTGATCGATTTTCTAAGGTTCAATGTTCATTACATGACCGAAATCTATCAGCAGCAGCCAAATTCATCTCCCGGCGTGTGGAATAGACTGGAATATCGGCCATTAGAAGGGTTTGTCTTTGCGCTAACTCCATTCAACTTCACAGCTATTGCCGGAAACCTACCGACAGCGCCAGCCATGATGGGTAACACAGTTGTGTGGAAACCGGCCTACACGCAGGTGTTTTCCGCAAACGTGATTATGCGAGTGCTAAAAGAAGCAGGCCTGCCAGATGGAGTTATAAATCTAATTTATGTAGACGGTCCCGTAGCAGGAGACCGCATTTTCAACCATCCGGAGTTCGGAGGTATTCATTTTACAGGAAGTACAAAAGTCTTCCAACAAATTTGGAAGACGATCGGAGAAAATATTCACAAATACAAAAGTTATCCACGTATCGTCGGCGAAACTGGTGGAAAAGACTTTGTAGTTGTTCATGAAT
>NZ_CAIT01000009.1:0-1787500 GCF_000296815.2 Fibrisoma limi BUZ 3 | reverse complement strand
AGGTCCGTGGTTCGAGTCCACGCAGGCCCACAACTGGGGGATTAGCTCAGCTGGCTAGAGCACCTGCTTTGCAAGCAGGGGGTCAACGGTTCGAATCCGTTATTCTCCACATGAACCATACGGGTTCATAAGTTCTTTGACGTACAGAGAAAGACAGACAGCGGCTGAGAGGCTGACTGTGCTGAGTAAGCAAGAATTTGTGATTTTGTCATCACAGGGCAAGCACATAAATAAAGGGCGTCTGGGGGATGCCTAGGCTTCTGGTGGCGAGGAAGGACGTGGCAAGCGACGAAACGGTGCGGGGACCCGCTGGCAGGGGCTGATCCGCACGTGTCCGAATGGGGCAACCCACTAGCTTGAAGAGCTAGTACCCTTTCGAGGGGGCAAACGCGGTGAACTGAAACATCTAAGTAGCCGCAGGAAGAGAAAACAAGTCGTGATTTCCCAAGTAGTGGCGAGCGAACGGGGAGGAGCCCAAACCGGCTGGGTTACGGCCCAGTCGGGGTTGTAGGACCTGACAACAAGGCAGCAAGCGAACCGAAACGATCTGGGAAGGTCGACCGTAGAGGGTGAGAGTCCCGTACGGGTCAGGGCGCTGCCGGGTCGGGGATCCTGAGTAAGGGGGGGCCGGAGGAACCCCCTCTGAATCTGGCGGCACCATCCGCCAAGGCTAAATACGACCAGAAGACCGATAGGGCAGAGTACCGTGAGGGAAAGGTGAAAAGAACGGGGAGTACCCGGGTGAAAGAGAACCTGAAACCAGGCGCTTACAAGCGGTCGGAGCCCCTGGATGGGGGTGACGGCGTGCCTTTTGCATAATGAGCCTACGAGTTACCGTCACTGGCCAGATTAAGCGACTGGAGTCGCGAAGTCGAAGCGAAAGCGAGTCTGAACAGGGCGCATAGTCAGTGGGGGTAGACGCGAAACTTGGTGATCTACCCGTGGCCAGGCTGAAGGGGGGGTAACACCCCGTGGAGGGCCGAACCGATAAGCGTTGAAAAGCTTCCGGATGAGCTGCGGGTAGGGGTGAAAGGCCAATCAAACTGAGAAATAGCTCGTACTCTCCGAAATGTTTTTAGGAACAGCGTTCGATGTTACCACTGGTGAGGTAGAGCGACCAACAGGATGCGGGGGAGTCACATCCTACCAACTTCTGATGAACTCCGAATGCGCCAGGGGGTGTCGGGCAGTGAGGGGCAGGGTGCTAAGGTCCTGTTCCGAGAGGGGAACAACCCAGACCATCGGCTAAGGTCCCCAAGTGTGTGCTAAGTTGAACAAAGGCGGTCCGGCTGCTGAAACAGCCAGGAGGTTAGCTTGGAAGCAGCTATTCCTTTAAAGAGTGCGTAACAGCTCACTGGTCGAGCGGGGCGGGCGTCGATAATAAACGGGCATCAAGCACACCACCGAAGCCGTGGACTCATGCATGAGCATGATGTGGTAGGAGAGCATTCCCTTTGGGGTGAAGGTCAGGCGCGAGCTGAGCTGGACTGAAGGGAAAAGCAAATGTAGGCATAAGTAACGAGATGGAGACGAGAACTCTCCACACCGTAAGGCTAAGGTTTCCTCCGCGATGGTAGTCATCGGAGGGTTAGTCGGGACCTAAGGGGCAGCCGAAGGGCGGGCTCTGATGGCAAGCGGGTTAATAGTCCCGCACTGTCCATGCAGGTCGTCTCATGACGGAGCGCCGGGGCTGCTACGTCCGGCCGGAAGGGGGCGTTGAGGGGAGGCTACGGCTGAACCGAAGTGGCGAAGGGGCTTCCAAGAAAAGTGAGGCTGCGTTAAGCGCATGGGTACCCGTACCGTACACCGACACAGGTAGCCGGGATGAATAATCTAAGGTGGACGAAAGAATCATGGTTAAGGAACTCGGCAAGATAACCCTGTAACTTCGGGAGAAGGGGGGCCTACCCACGCGAGTGGGAGGCTGCAGAGAAGACGCCCAGGCGACTGTTTACCAAAAACACAGGACTCTGCCAAATCGCAAGATGACGCATAGGGTCTGACACCTGCCCGGTGCTGGAAGGTTAAGGGGGGATGTTAGGGGCAACCCGAGGCATTGAACTGAAGCCCCAGTAAACGGCGGCCGTAACTATAACGGTCCTAAGGTAGCGAAATTCCTTGTCGGGTAAGTTCCGACCTGCACGAATGGTGTAACGATCTGGGCACTGTCTCAACCATGAGTTCGGTGAAATTGTAGTAGCGGTGAAGATGCCGCTTACCCGCCACGGGACGGAAAGACCCCGTGCACCTTTACTACAGCTTATCATGGATCGCTGGTCAGGCATGTGTAGGATAGGCGGGAGGCAGTGAAGCGGTGTCGCCAGGCATCGTGGAGCCGACCTTGAAATACCGCCCTTGGCTGACTGGTGGTCTAACCTGCGAGGGGACAGTGGTTGGTGGGTAGTTTGACTGGGGTGGTCACCTCCGAAAGGGTAACGGAGGTTTCCCAAGGTCCGCTCAGGCCGGACGGTAATCGGCTGGGGAGTGCAATAGCAGAAGCGGGCTTGACAGTGAGGTCGACGGACCGATCTGGTGCGAAAGCAGGGTATAGTGATCCGGTGGTACTGCATGGGTGGGCCATCGCTCAAAGGATAAAAGGTACGCCGGGGATAACAGGCTGATCTCCCCCAAGAGCTCACATCGACGGGGAGGTTTGGCACCTCGATGTCGGCTCGTCACATCCTGGGGCTGGAGAAGGTTCCAAGGGTTCGGCTGTTCGCCGATTAAAGTGGCACGCGAGCTGGGTTCAGAACGTCGTGAGACAGTTCGGTCCCTATCTGTGGTGGGCGCAGGAAGTTTGCGGGGATCTGTCCTTAGTACGAGAGGACCGGGATGGACGCACCGCTGGCGGATCGGTTGTCATGCCGGTGGCACGGCCGAGTAGCTACGTGCGGATCAGATAAGCGCTGAAGGCATCTAAGTGCGAAACTGGCCCCAAGATGAGACTTCCGGTATAAAGGGTTGTGCGAGACGAGCACGTTGATAGGCGGCAGGTGCAGGGGGTGAGAGTCCTAGAGCTGAGCCGTACTAATGAGCCCGGACGTGTAGCTGTCAAATTCGAGTCAATACGTTGTTACGTTACTTGCGTTAGGTAAGTCTTTCTCTGTGCTGTCCAAGACACGAAGGTGTGTTTTGGAGTCGAAGGCTGCAACGATCTAAGCTGGTCCTGGTTAGGGGCTGGCGCCAGTCACAAGGAGGCTGGTGGTCATAAGGCGGGTGAGCACCTCTTTCCATCCCGAACAGAGCCGTTAAGCCCCGCACTGCCGATGGTACTGGAGTCGTTTCCGGGAGAGTAGGTAGCTGCCACCTCTTGTCAAGCGAGTCGAAGCCGTCCCCAAAAGGACGGCTTTACTCATTTATAGATCTTCCCAAAACTTGCCGATTGCTTCCAACGCTTCGGGTACGGTCTCAGAAACAACCAAAAGCGCACGATTCTCTGATTTCAAAAAACCGTCATCAACCATACGATCAAGCTGCTGAAGTAATAAGTCGTAATAACCGTTGCTATTAATCAAAGCAATAGGACCATCGTATATTTTAAGTTGCCGCCAGGCTAAAATTTCAAACAGTTCATCAAGAGTTCCGTAGCCACCAGGGAGCGCAATGACACCTTTAGCTAACTGGACCATCTTAAACTTCCGTTCGTGCATGGTTTCAACAAAATGTAATTCTGAAAGTGTTTGATGAGCTACTTCCAGTTCGGCCAAAAAATTAGGAATTACACCCGTTACCTGACCACCATGACTAAGAACAGAGTCGGCCACTGTGCCCATAAGGCCAAAGCCACCGCCCCCATAGATTAATCTGATATTTCGGACTGCAAGTTCTTTTCCCAGTTCGGCGGCAAGTTCTTTATATAAAGGATTAGATCCAGTACTAGATCCGCAATAAACAACAATACTGTGCACTTTAATTAGTTTTAAAGGTGATTAATGATCCGAGTTATTTGGACGCTGAGAGTACTAGCAGTTTTTCTTCAATCGATTCCAGACTCAAGCCACCAAAATTTCCTGAGCTCATTAACAGAAAGATTTCCGCGATTGAAGTTTGCGATATTAAAAATTCAAGCAATTGGACTGAATCGGTGAATACATGGAGGTCAGGTCGCTTAAAGGCCAGCTTTACATCGTCTACTGTAATAGGAGGCAACTGTTTAACAGCTAGGGTGTGTGAATCAAAGTAAATGACAGCAATATCAGCATCATCAAGACAACCTTCGTATTGACTGAGAAATGTTTTGTTGAGACTACTGTATGTATGTAGCTCAACGGCTGCTAATAATTTACGGCCGGGGAACTGCTGTCTTACTGCTTTAGTGGATGCTTCGACTTTTGAGGGGGCATGGGCATAATCTCTGAAGAGAATCCGATCACCTTCTTCAACAATCTTTTCCAGCCGTTTGGCGGCACCTTTAAACGAGCTGATGGCCTCATAGAAAAGATCTTCAGTTATGGCCAATCGGTCACATATGGCCATGGCACCTGCAATGTTTTTCATATTGTGCTCTCCAAACAGAAGAACGGGTACCTTACCCCCATTTTTTGTCAGCAAGTACGTTTTGCCGTCAATTATCTCACTGGGATGAGCATCATAAGGAATCTTTATAATATCCGTTCTTTCCTTTTGCCCAATAACATCCAGCATATCGTCAGATTCATCGAATACGAGGATACCGGCTTTAGGCATAGCTTCAGCAAGAAATTCAAATTGATCAACGTACTCGTCCCACGTTGGATATATGTTGACATGATCCCAGGCGATGCCGCTAATCAGAGCAATGTGCGGTTTATAATGAAGAAATTTCGGACTCGCATCAATAGGCGATGACGCGTATTCGTCACCCTCAATAATGATGATCGGCGCATCGGTCGAAAGTCGGGCCATTGTCTGAAATCCTTCGAGCTGGGCACCTACTAAATAATCAAATTCCCTGTTATGGTATTTAAGTACGTGGAGGATAATCGACGTAATGGTTGTCTTGCCATGACTACCAGCGATAACAATTCGTTGCTTATGCTGGCTTTGTTGATAAATGTATTCCGGGTACGAAAAGATAGGAAGCCCCAATTCAAGCGCCTTTATCAGTTCAGGATTATCCCGACGAGCGTGCATACCAACAATGACAGCATCTAAGGCAGCATGAATCTTGTCAGGAAACCAGCCAATCTGCGCTGGTAATAAACCGGCTTGCTCTAAACGAGTGCGCGAAGGCTCGTAGATTTCGTCGTCAGATCCGGTAACAAAGTAGCCTTGTTGATGAAGGGCAAGGGCTAAGTTGTGCATGGCGCTTCCGCCTATCGATATAAAATGAATGGCTTTGGATATCATTAACGCAATGGTCAGTGAAAAAACAAAATTAGCGGTTCTTACGAGTTTGCCGAAGATTGGTATCCTATGGCCAGCATAAGGGAAGAACCCCTGAACAGGTATGTTAAATGTGGGTAAATTTTTGCGTAAAAAAGAATCAAACCCTTTGCTATTACGTTTTCTATTCTGCGAGATAAAGAAACTTGGGAAACCCCATTTTTTGCCCCATTTTCGCGTGTTTTTCTCTGGACCACAACCGCTACGGCGGACCGCCTAATTTTATGCGCCGAACGAAGGGATGAAGACTTATTATGACCTTATTGATCAAACGTTTGAATTTCCGACCCGGGAGTTCAATGTAGAGAACAATCAATTGTTGTTCAACAATGTCCCTCTGATGGACATTGTCAAGCAGTACGGTACACCGCTTAAACTGACGTATTTACCGAAGATTACTGAGCATATTGAGCATGCAAAGCTGCTGTTCAAGAATGCCATGAAGCGGTATAACTATAAAGGCACGTACACGTATTGCTATTGTACGAAGTCATCCCACTTTCGGTTTGTGCTCGAAGAGGCACTGAAGAACAACATTCACTTAGAAACATCGTCGGCATATGATATCCCGATAATTCGGGAGTTGTACAAGCTGGGGAAAATTTCAAAAAGTACGTATATCATCTGCAACGGGTATAAGCGCCCGTTGTACACTCAGTACATCAGTGAACTGATTAATGAGGGTTATAACGTAGTACCGGTCCTCGATCATCTCAAGGAGATTGAGGCTTATGAGGGGAACGTAACGGCCGAAACCGTAAATCTGGGTATACGGATTGCAACCGATGAAGAACCGAACTTTGCGTTCTATACGTCCCGTCTGGGTATTCGGTACAGCGATGTCAATGAACTGTATCGTACTAAAATCCAGAATAGCGATCGGTTTAAGCTGAAGATGCTGCACTTCTTCATCAATACGGGTATTAAAGACAGCGCTTACTACTGGAGCGAGTTGAGTCGGTTCATGTATAAGTACTGCGAATTGCGCAAGATGTGCCCGGATCTGGATTCTATCGATATCGGAGGTGGGCTGCCAATTCAGACGTCGTTCCAGTTCAATTATGACTACCAGGCCATGATTGACCAGATTGTGGAAAGTATCCAGTGGATCTGTAATAAGAACAACGTACCGGTTCCGCATATCTTTACAGAATTTGGTAGTTATACGGTTGGTGAAAGTGGAGCAGTGATCTACCGGGTGATTGATCAGAAACTGCAAAACGACAAAGAGCTATGGTACATGATCGACGGGTCGTTTATTACGCAGCTTCCGGATGCCTGGGGGCTGGGCCAGAAGTACATCATGCTGTCGGTAAATAATTGGGATAATCCGTACCAAAAAGTTAACCTGGGTGGGTTAACCTGCGACTCCCATGACTTCTATAATACCGAAGCTCACAGCGCCGATTTGTACCTGCCGATCTTTGATCAGGATGCCGAAGAGCAATACGTAGGTTTATTCCATACGGGTGCTTATCAGGAGTCGCTGGGTGGTTATGGCGGGATTCAACACTGCCTGATCCCGGCACCTCAGCACGTTATTGTGGATAAGGATGAAGATGGTAATTTGCGGACGCGCCTGTTTGCTCCGGAGCAGAATAGTGAAGTGATGTTAAAGATTCTCGGCTATGGTGGTGCCGAACCGGGGCCAACTGAACTGGATGCAGCGACCGAAGCAGCCGAGGAGCGTGAGGAAGAGTTAATAAAAGAAGAAAATTAATAACTAAAGGCCTGGCTATGTATCAGTAAACGGCTCGCCATTCGTTTATAATAAAGGCCAGGCCTATATTTGTTTCTATGAAAAAGCTATTCATTATCGGATCGTTGTGTGCTACGTTGTTCATGGGTGCCTGCAATCGAAAGGCGACTTGTCCGGCGTATGGTAGTGTTCAGAAACCTGCTCCGGCACAGGTTCGCGCCTAAAATTTCACCACTCTAAGTTGCTTAAGCTGACAATGGTTAGTTTTCGACTAACGGTTGTTGGCTTTTGTAGTTAGGCTGAAAATTCAGCAGCAGTTGCGATGCTTCGAGGAGATTGGACGCGTAACCATCACTGTTTGTTGCCGGCGTTCTGGAATGTGTAATCTGAACCGTTCTGACACCAACTCGTTTGCCAGCCAGAATATCACGCGAGGCATCTCCGACCATCCAGGAGTCAAAGGGATTGATGTTGTATTTAGCAATGGCTTTCTCCAGCAGCAATGATTCGGGCTTTCTGGTTAACGAACGGGTATCGTAGTCAGGGTGATGTGGGCTGAAGTAGATATCGTCCAGGACGTTATTACATTTTTCCTGTAGGTATTGGTAGCATTTCAGTACGTCCTCGCGTGTATACAGACCTTTGGCGATCCCCGCCTGATTAGTGATAACAATCAATAAGTAACCGGCGTCTTTTAACATACGCAAGCCTTCCGGCACGCCTTTGGGTATAATAAAGTCTTCGATCCGGTAGACATAATCTACCCGGTCTTCATTCAGTACGCCATCGCGATCTAAGAAGACACACTTGTTCATTTGAAGGAAGTGTATGGTATGAGCTGTAAAAATAATATTTTTCTGTTAATATTTTGAAGTAAAAACAGAATTATGTTTTTGTAAAGTAAAGAATAGGAAACAAAAGCCGGTATGACAACCGGCTTTTGTTTCCTATTCTTTAGCGGATTTAATTCGATGCGTCAAGTAACTGCTGCTCAAGCGCCTTAATCTTTGCTTCTGCGTCAGCCAGCTTTTGACGCTCGCGTTCGACTACATCAGGCTTCGCGTTGGCAACAAATTTTTCGTTTGATAGCTTCTTCAACACAGAATCGCGGAAGCCAGTGGTGTATTCCAGTTCTTTCTGAGCATTGGCTAACTCCTGCTCCTGATCAATCTCACCCGCAATGTTCACGAAGAACTCGTCGCCCTTGATAACGAAAGCTATCCCGTCAGTTTTGTCCTCAACATAACCGACTGACGACAACGTCGCCATTTTATACAACAACGGTTCAAGCGTTCTAAACCGCTCTGGCGTACTTGTTTTGATCGATAAAGGTAGCTCAACCTTCGGGGCAATTTGCTTGCTGTTCCGGATGTTTCGTACGCTGGTGACTACCTCAAACAGCAGCTCGAAGTCAGCTAACAGGTTTGAATCAATTGAGCCAACTTTTGGGAAGGCGGTAACGCAAATGCTCGCACCTGCCTGGCGTTCGCGGATATCCTGCCATATTTCCTCCGTAATGAATGGCATAAACGGATGTGCCAAACACATCAAACGTTCGAAGAAATTAATCGTGGCGTCGTATGTGGACTGGTCAATCGGCTGCTCAAAGCCCGGCTTGATCATTTCCAGATACTGCGAGCAGAAATCATCCCAGATCAGCTTGTAGAGACTCTGCAAAGCGTCAGAGATGCGATACTTGCTGAAATGGTCGTTAACCTCGGCCAGCGTCTGATTTAGTTTTGATTCGAACCAGTTAACGGCCAGGGCGTTTCCAGAGTGCTCAGACGGCTTATTATGCACCTGCCAGCCTTTTACCAGCCGGAATGCATTCCAAACCTTATTATTAAAGTTTCGACCTTGTTCACACAGCTTCTCGTCGAACAGAAGGTCATTACCAGCGGCTGAACTAAACAACATGCCCGTCCGAACGCCATCGGCTCCGTACTTCTCGATAAGATCAAGTGGATCAGGTGAATTGCCAAGCTGTTTCGACATCTTACGCCCCAACTTGTCGCGTACCATTCCAGTGAAATAAACGTCATGAAACGGCTTCTGACCCCGGAACTCGTAACCAGCAATAATCATCCGGGCAACCCAGAAGAAGATAATGTCAAAGCCTGTTACGAGTGTGTTCGTTGGATAGTAATACTTGATTTCCGGGTTGTCGGGATTTCGGATGCCGTCAAACACGGAAATTGGCCACAACCACGACGAGAACCATGTATCCAGTACATCCTCGTCTTGCGTCAGATCGGCTTCAGTCAGGGCAAATAGCTGATACTCACGCTGCGCCTTGCGGAGAGCTTCCCGCTTGTTTTTAGCAACAATGACGGTACCGTCTTTCATGTAGAAAGCTGGAATCTGGTGCCCCCACCAAAGCTGTCGGCTGATGTTCCAATCGTGAGGGTTTTCCATCCACGACCGGTACATATTTTTAAACTTAGCCGGATGCAGTTGAACAGTGTCGTTCATAACGTTCTCGAACGCGGGCTTCGCCAATTGGTCCATTTTCAGGAACCACTGCAACGAAACCCTCGGCTCGATGACCGCGTTTGTCCGCTCTGAAAAACCAACGTTTGACTTGTAGTCTTCTGCTTTGACCAAATCCCCCGTTTCTTCCAGTTCTTTTATAATGGCTTTCCGCGCGGCAAAGCGATCCATACCGACGAATATCTGTGCCTTCTCGTTAAGGCTACCGTCTTCGTTGAGAATATCGATAACGGGCAGATTATGCTTCAGGCCAAGAGCGTAGTCATTTGGGTCGTGGGCAGGGGTAACCTTCAGACATCCCGTTCCAAAATCCATCGTTACGTAGTCGTCCGTAATAATTGGAATCTCACGATTAATGAGCGGAATCAGCGCTTTCTTACCGTGCAGGTGCTTATATCGCTCGTCGTTGGGGTTTACCGCAATGGCCGTATCAGCCATAATTGTTTCCGGCCGAACCGTGGCGATGGTGATATAGGAGGGAGAAGAGGAGGAAAGGGAGGAGGGGGACGAAGGGGAATTAACCGGTCCTTTCTCCCTTTCCTCCTCTCCTCCTTTTACTTCATACCGGATATAGCACAGCTTCTGCTGGACTTCTTTCGTTATTACTTCTTCGTCGGATACGGCGGTACGGCCCTGCGGGTCCCAGTTCACCATGCGGATGCCACGGTAGATTTGACCTTTTTCGTACAAGTCGACAAAAACGTCAATTACCGACTCGTACAAGGCCGGCTCCATCGTAAAGCGCGTACGGTCCCAGTCGCAGGATGCGCCGAGTTTGCGAAGTTGTTGCAGGATGATGCCACCGTATTTATGCGTCCACTCCCAGGCATACTCCAAAAATTTCTCCCGGCCGATCTCGCGCTTGTCTATCCCTTGTTCCTTTAGCATGGCCACCACCTTAGCTTCCGTTGCGATAGACGCGTGGTCGGTTCCAGGCACCCAGCAGGCGTTCTTGCCTTCCATCCGGGCCTTACGAATCAGTACGTCCTGGATCGTGTTGTTCAGCATGTGGCCCATGTGCAGCACACCCGTTACGTTCGGTGGTGGAATGACGATTGTGTACGGCTCGCGTTTATCGGCAACGTCCGTTGGGGGCATCGACTTAAAGAAATGGTTATCAAGCCAATATTGATACCATTTCTCTTCAATATCTTTCGGGTTGTACGTCTTTGAAATCATGCGCTCGTTTCTTTTCGCTCTTTGCGATAAGACAGTACGCTCTTTGCAATAAGGAAAATGTAAACGCAAAGAACACAAAGGCTACGCAGAGGACGCTCAGTTTTTATTGTCCTGCAAAATTAGTTAATTCGGAGTCGGTGCGAAAACGAATGGCTGTTTTGCACAGTTTTAGTCTTATTGCTATACTTCATCAAATACGGTCATGGACTTTGGAAAAACTACCCATTTAGATACGGTCAATTTTGCCTTACCGCCCGGTCCGGCTTTTAACGCTCGGGTGTGGGCTGGTTTAGACCAAACGGCGCATCCGGAGGTATACATCGGTGGGCCGATCTGGGCGAATAAAGACTACGTCGGTAAGATTTATCCGTCTAACGCCAGGGAGAAGGATTATCTGCACTACTATACGCGCCAGTTTAATACGATTGAACTGAACCTGACGCATTATCAGATTCCGACGCCTGCTATGATTGAGAAATGGAAGCAGGAAGCCGCCGGATCGTCAGCCAAGCCGGGTTTTACGTACTGCCCCAAGTTTCCGCAGGCTATCAGTCACGAGCGGATGCTGCAAGGTGCTGAGTCGTTGACCGAAGAGTTCATTAACGCGGTGTTGTCGCTGGAAGAGTTTCTGGGTATGGCGTTTCTGCAGCTGCCGCCTTCGTTCGGACCGGATAAGTGGTCTGTGTTGGAAACGTATCTCAAGAGCTTGCCGGATGATCTGGATGTGGCCGTTGAGTTCCGTCATCCGGATTGGTTCCGTAAAGCTGAGACCTGGCAGCGGACGCTCGAAGGATTACATGCCTTGCACCGACACGTAGTAAATACCGACGTAGCCGGTCGGCGGGATGTGTTGCACATGGGCTTGAGCAGTCCTACATTAACATTACGGTTTATCGCCAACGAAGGCCATCCAACCGACTATTCTCGCGCGGATGCCTGGGTGCAGCGGTTAAAATCGTGGTTCGAGAAGGGCTTGCAAACGGCTTATCTGTTTATCCACGGCGGGGCGGAAAATGATACGGCCCCCGAGCTGATTCTGTACTGGGTTCGCGAGTTGAATAAGCATTGTGGTCTGAGTCTCAAGGAACCTGTGTTGCAGCCAAAGGTGGTGCAGGGAAGTTTGTTTTGAGCTATATTGCAATATGAACTACAGAGATCGGATCGTTGCTGACTATCAGATAATGCTGGGCAAACCCGTAGTTAAAGGTACCCGGATAACGGTCGAATTACTTTTGCGAAAAATGTCCGAAGGCGCTACATCGGCCGATTTGTTAGCGATGTATCCACATTTGGAGGAAGCAGACATAATGGCTGCCTTGATGTATGCTTCTGATATCTTGGCAAATGAAGAAGTGATCATGTTGAATGCAGCATGATCATCGCCTTATTACTGCGATTCGAGAGCTATGCATTGAAGTGTACTCGGTTTATGAGGGCAACCGAGGTATCAGAGATGAAGAAGTGATAGAATCATCCCGAAATCCATACCGCATTATTTTAAAAGAGACAAAGATTTTGGCGAATGGGTATTTGCGCATCATATCAATGACATCAGTATTATATTTCTGCGCTACCATTTCAAAGGGACAGTACTCATAAAGGCAGTGCTGGTGAAGTTATTGTCTGAACGACTTATGGATCTGGTTGGGTATTTTACTACGGTTACAGTTCAAAAAATTAGAATTAGGCGAATTGATTCATAGATGAAGACCATCTAATTTGTTGCTTTCTGACTAGTCAGTTACCTTTGCCCCATGAATTCCACAAACAACACGCACCGGCATCATCATTCAGTCGTTAGCTAACGGCAGAGCGGTGGCCTGTTTTTGTGGATATAGACGAGCAATACGTTACTCACGATACACCAAGCCCGGTTCTGCTGACGAGCCGGGCTTTTTATTTACCGATACGTCGGACCGTCATGAAAACTGTCATTATCAAGTACAACGCGGGCAACGTACAATCCGTTATGTACGCCCTGGATCGGTTAGGTGCGAGCTACCTGCTCACCGACGACGAAGCCGAAATCCGTTCAGCCGATAAAGTTATCTTTCCCGGTGTGGGCGAGGCTAGTACGGCAATGGCATACCTGCGTCAGAAAGGCCTGGATAAACTTATTCCAACGCTCAAACAACCGGTACTGGGTACGTGCGTCGGTATGCAACTGATGTGCCGCCATTCGGAGGAAAATGATACCACCTGCATGGGAATCTTTGACATCGACGTTCGGAGGTTTCCCAGCCAGCCTGGGTTTAAAGTGCCGCACACGGGCTGGAACAGCATCCATAGCCTGAGTGGGCCGCTAACGGAAGGCTTACCCGAAAATGCGTACGTTTACTTCGTTCATAGTTATGGTGCGGATGTTTGCGCTGAGACAACGGCTGTCTGTGAATACGTCCGGCCGTTCAGCGCCATGTTGCAGAAGGATAATTTCTATGCGGCTCAGTTCCACGCCGAAATCAGCGGAAATGTAGGGCAGCGAATTCTGGAGAATTTTTTGAAACTTTCTTAACCGCAACGGCGCAAAGGATTCGCCAAGATCGCTAAGTATTTCTTTGTGCTCTTTGCGTATTCTTTGCGCCGTTGCGGTTCAAAAAAACATGCATATCATCCCAGCTATTGACCTTATCGAAGGCAAGGCCGTTCGTCTGACACAGGGCGACTACAGCCAGAAGAAAGAATATAACGCCCGTCCGCTTGAGGTGGCCCAGCAGTTTGAAGACGCCGGTCTGACCCGCCTGCACCTGGTCGACCTCGACGGCGCAAAAGAGAAGCGCGTGGTCAATTGGAAAGTTCTGGAGTTAATTGCTTCCAAAACTCGCCTGCACATCGATTTTGGTGGAGGTGTTCAGTCCGACGATGATTTGCGTGTCGTGTTCGAATGTGGTGCCAGGCAGGTAACGGGCGGCAGTATTTCCGTAAAGCAGCCGGATGTATTTGAGCGGTGGCTGTCGCGATACGGCTCGGAAGCGATTATACTGGGGGCCGACGCTAAAAACGAGAAGATTGCTGTCAGCGGTTGGGAAGAATCAACCGCTGTGTGGATATACGACTTTGTGGAAAACTATGTGGATAAAGGTGTTAAGTATGTGATTAGCACCGACGTAGCGAAGGACGGTTTGCTACAGGGTCCATCGTTTGAACTCTATCGCAATTTGCAGGACCGTTTCCCGGATCTTAATATTATCGCCAGCGGGGGAGTAAGCGGAATGAGCGATATCGAAACCCTAGCCGATATGAAATTATACGGCGTTATTGTCGGTAAGGCGATTTACGAAGGTCGAATTGCCTTAAAAGACCTGTCCGTTATTAATAATGGCTGAGTAAGATTATGGAGTGGAGGCTGCTCTTACTAGCTCTTTCCTTGACCATTATCCACAGAGCAAAGAACAGGAAAACATAGTTGGGATTTTAGATGAACTAAACTCCATTTTTATAACTGAGAACCTGGAGAAGCGATAACAATGACAGGCGGCTACACCATTAGTACGGATAAAACGAAATTAGACGTAACACTCATCCACCAGTTTTTAAGCCAGGAGTCGTACTGGGCTGCGAACATCCCTCGCGAAATTGTTGAGCGCTCCATCAAGGGGTCGTTGTGTTTTGGGGTTTATCTGGACGGTCAGCAAGTGGGATTTGCCCGGGTTATAACTGATGAAGCAACGTTCGCTTACCTGGCTGATGTATTCATCCTGTCCGAACACCGGGGGAAGGGGCTGTCGAAGCAGTTGATGGAAACAATTTCGGCCTGGCCAACGCTCCAGGGGCTACGTCGATGGATACTGGCTACGCGGGATGCACATACGTTGTATGAGCAGTTCGGATTTAAAGTCCTTGATACACCCGAAATTTTTATGCACAAGAAGTTGATCGAGACGTATTGATATGCTAACTAAACGAATCATACCCTGCCTCGATATTAAAGACGGGCGGACAGTGAAAGGGACAAATTTTGTTAATCTCCGCGACGCTGGTGATCCCGTCGAACTGGGAGCCATATACGCGCAGCAGGGAGCCGACGAACTGGTTTTTCTCGACATTACGGCAACCGTCGACGAACGTAAGACACTCATTGAGCTGGTTCGTAACGTAGCGCATGCGGTCAATATACCGTTTACGGTTGGGGGCGGCATTTCGTCCAAGGCAGACGTATCTGCTCTCTTAAACGCCGGGGCCGATAAAGTATCGATCAATTCCTCGGCTGTACGGAATCCCGCCTTAATTGACGAGCTGGCATTGGAGTTTGGAAGTCAGTGCGTTGTGGTGGCGATAGATACCCGCTACGTTGATGGCGAGCATATTGTCCACACCCACGGGGGCCGGAAGCCCACCGAATTACGCACACTGACCTGGGCCAAGGAAGTAGAAAACCGGGGAGCCGGCGAAATCCTGTTGACATCGATGGACACCGATGGCACGAAAGCGGGCTTTGCTCTCGAACTGACCGCCCAGGTATCAGGTGCGGCTAATATTCCCGTTATTGCGTCGGGCGGGGCCGGATCGATGGAACACTTCGTAGATGTGTTTACTACCGGAAAAGCAGACGCAGGATTGGCCGCCAGTATCTTTCACTTCAAAGAGATTGATATTCCGGCGCTGAAGGGGTACTTGCAAAGCAAGGGAATAGAAGTGCGAATGACATTATAACCCGGCGTAAACAGCCCACTAACCGTAGCGGGCTGTTTATGTTAAAACTTAAATCCCAGATCGACCGAAACGACCCGGCTTTTCGAGGTTAACTGACTGCCACGCGCTACGTCTAACAACCCCCGTTGATAACTGACACCAAAGTTGAAGGCATTAACAGTATTGATTTTATACTGAACGCCAGTACCAAGCAGTAACTCAACATCGCCATAGCTGTATTGTCGGCGGTCGCCACCGCTTTCGGCCTGGTACAACCCGTTGCGTTCCTGGTCAAGGGCTTTTTCGGCCAGTTTGAAACTGAGAAGTCCACCAGTCTGGACATACAGGCGGACGTTCGGAGCAATGTTGTTAGCAAACATCTTTACAGTAGCCGGTACCTGTACATACTGCAAGTTGTAAATAGATTGTTTGCCTGGAGCGCCGGGTGTCCAACGGGGAAGTCCATACGAACCGGGCATCTGAAAGCCCGAGCGTTTGATGGTGTACCATAAACCCGAGCTGAAAGCGTAGCGGTCTTTAAAGAAAAAATAATCCAGCGTCGGCCCAACGCTCAATCGAACGCCCATACCATTGTCCTTGAAGCCGGCGTAGGTACCGGTTCCCTGGGCCGTGTTGATATTGAGTGATGGTGCAAACCGGATACCCATTTCGATCAGGTGGCTGGGCCGTTCGTAATCAGGATAGGTTTCATCGTTCGACTGCTCGGTTGTGCGCCGACGTTTTCTGCGTTTTATTTCATCATTGTACGCCCGGCTGTTATCGTCGTCATCGTTTCGTCTCCGTTCGTTGTAGTCATCGCCCAGGATTGCCTTGAAACGCCGGTCAGCTTCTTTCGATGTACGAAACTTAGGTTTATACGTTTTAGGTTGGGAAGCAATGCTTTGAGCCCAGCCAGCCGAACCGGTTAATAGGGCCAGAATCAGGAGAATCCCTGCAACTTTTTTCATAATTTTGTACGTTTTCAATAAAGAAAACTGGTCGATTTCATGCAAATCCGAACGGTCCTCGCTTGGACTATCTTTCTGCTTATAGGTTTAATCTCCGTGGTTTCGTGTACAAAACGCGAAGAAGTTGCTATTCAGCGGTTGGATCAGCGGCTATTTTCCGGCAAGTCAAGAGATAGTATTCGAAATTTTCTTAACCAGAATCCGAGCATAGCCCAATTGTATTTTAACGCGAACGGAGCAGGTAGTGATACCGCCCTGGTGAATGAATTATACACCCGTGTTAACGACCCGGAGCTGAACGTATTGTACCAGCAGGTGCAATCCGAGTTTGACGACTTGGCAGACCTGAAAGAGCAGTTGTCCGAAGCCTTCACCAACATCAGGAAAGATTTTCCGGATTTTCGGTCACCCAGGGTTGTTACGGTTATGTCGGGGTTTCTCGGCACGGATTTATTAGTGTCGGATAGTCTGGTCGTCATTGCACTCGACTATTTCGCTGGACCTAAAGCTAAATATCGTCCACAGGGACCAAATTTCCCACAGTATATCCTGCGTCGTTATCAAAAGAACTATATCGTACCGGCAGTTGTGTTTGCTTTATCCGACAAATACAACGCCACTAATCCCGCCGATCAGACCTTACTGGCCGATATGATTTACTACGGGAAAGGGTACGTTTTCACCAAGACTATGCTGCCCGAAGTAGATAATAGCTTCATCATCGGGTATACGGATCAGCAATTGACGGAAACGTATAACGCGCAGGATCTGGTTTGGGCGCATTTTATTGATAATCAGTTACTGTATCAGACTAATCCTGCCGTAAAACAGCGATATTTGAACGAGCGTCCGTTTACGGCCGAGATCGGCCCCAGGGCTCCGGGAGCTATTGCCCGTTGGGTGGGGTGGCGAATCGTCAGCCGCTACTACGATGAAAATTCTAACGTGTCTATCCAGGAGTTAATGGCGAACGCCGATGCCCGGCAGATTTTTCAGCAGTCAGGTTACAAAGGACAAATAGAAGAAGAATAAAATAAACTTGCCGGAACAGCGACACTGTAACTGATTGGTATAAACGCAGTATCGTTGTTCAGATTTAACCAACATTATGGCAAAACGAGGAAGGAATTTAGGCGACGACGCTACTCCTGAAGATAAAAAGAAAATTACCGGCGAAAGTCTGCGCAAGGCGCTGAGTATTTTCCGCTTTGTAAAACCGTACCGGCTCCAATATGGACTGGGATTCATTTTTCTGGTGTTGTCGACGGGGACAACGCTTAGTTTTGGTTTGTTAATTGGCCAGATTACCAGTGTGATTCAGGGTAACTCTGACTTTTCGCTCAATCAGGTGACGCTGTTTTTCGTGGGCGTGCTGGTAGCGCAGGCTATCTTCTCATTTTTCCGCATCTACTTCTTCTCCCAGGTTAGTGAGCGAGCCATGGCTGATGTGCGCCGGGCAACCTACAGCAAAATCATTACGCTGCCCATCCCGTTTTTTGAGCAGCGACGCGTGGGCGAACTGACCAGCCGCATCTCGGCCGACGTATCGCAGCTTCAGGACGTACTTACCTTAACCCTGGCGGAACTGTTCCGGCAAGTAGCTACGCTGACCATCGGTACGGGGATTATTTTTTACGTTTCGTGGAAGTTGACGCTGTTCATGCTGGCTACCTTTCCGGTCATTATTGTGGCCGCTATGGTCTTCGGACGGTTCATTCGTAAGCTGTCGAAGCAGGCACAGGATCAGTTGGCGGCTGCCAACGTTATCGTTGAGGAAACACTTCAGTCGATTAACGTCGTCAAGGCGTTTACCAACGAAAAACTGGAAATAAATCGGTACGCTGCGGGCCTGCAAAAGGTGGTTAACACGGCCCTGAAAGCGGCTAAATTCCGGGGGGTATTCGTCTCATTCGTGATTTTTGCCTTGTTCGGTGGTATCATCGGCGTAGTGTGGTACGGCGGTACGCTGGTGCTCGGCGGTGAGATGCCGTTTGCCGATCTGCTCACGTTTATTGTTTATACGACATTCATAGGCGGCTCAGTAGCCGGAATGGGCGACCTCTATGCACAACTGCAACGTACTGTTGGTGCGTCGGAGCGAATTCTTGAAATTCTGGCTGAGCCGTCGGAGGTTGATGCCACTCAGGAAGAAGCGCCCCTGTTCGTGCCCGTTCGCGGTGACGTATCATTCCGTAACGTTCAGTTTGCTTACCCTTCACGCCCTGATGTACCGGTATTGAAAGGCATTTCACTCGACGTGGCCTCCGGACGTAAAATTGCGCTGGTTGGTCAGAGTGGCGCGGGTAAATCTACAATCGTTCAGTTGCTGATGCGGTATTACCCGGTCAGTAACGGACAGATTACCGTGGATAACCGGGACCTGGTGTCGTTTAACATTAGTGAGCTACGAAAAAATATCGCCGTAGTACCCCAGGAGGTTATGTTGTTTGGCGGGACCATCCTCGAGAACATTTCATATGGTAAGCCCAATGCCAGCGAAGCCGAAATACGAGAAGCAGCCCGCAAAGCAAACGCACTGGATTTCATCAAGTCGTTTCCGGAGGGTTTTCAAACGGTTGTTGGCGAACGGGGCGTTAAGCTTTCGGGGGGGCAGCGGCAACGGATTGCCATTGCCCGGGCCATTTTGAAAGACCCGGCTATCCTCATCCTGGACGAAGCTACCAGTTCGCTCGATGCAGAATCAGAACGCCTGGTGCAGGAAGCACTGGATGAACTGATGCAGAACCGGACTACCATCATCATTGCGCACCGGCTGGCTACAATCCGCAAGGTTGATACGATCTACGTCATTCGTGAGGGGCAGATCGCTGAGTCTGGTACGCACGACGAGCTGGCCAATCTGGAAGATGGTATTTATGCGAATCTGGTTAAATTGCAATTTGAAACGATTGAGTAACAGTCTACGGTTTTAGGTTGAAACGCCGGAATGAAAAAACCGTAAACACAAAACTGTAAATCACAAACCATATGTCTTCAGCCGTGCAAACCTTGAAGAACTCCGGTCTCCGGCACACAGGCAGCCGGGAGGAGGTATTGGATTTGTTTCTGAGCGCCGACCACGCGCTGGCCCACAGTGATATTGAACATGGCCTTGGCCCGGATCACGACCGGGTGACGATCTACCGGACGTTACGCACGTTTCTGGACAAGGGTATTATTCATAAAGTACTCGACGATGAGGGAGGAACAAAGTATGCGCTCTGCCGGGAAACCTGTACCGACGGCCATCATCAGCATGAGCACGTACATTTCAAGTGCGAGACCTGCGGACAGACAACTTGTCTGGACGAGGTTCATATACCGGCCGTATCGTTACCCCAGGGATATAACCGTAAAGAAATGAACCTGTTAATTCAGGGCGTTTGCTCGGATTGTAATAAATAACGCTTGTTGCAAGGGATAAAGCCTGTATGTTTATGGTATAATCTATCAGGCTAAACCCGAACGTACGATTTCTCTCCGGTATAGGCCTTTGTTTAAAAATGCCTATCGAAACATTCCAGCAGCGACAGCAACAATATCGTCAAGCTGAACAAGCCGTACAGCGTCAATACAATCAATTGGCGTTCTGGCGGCTTGTTTGGTTCATCAGCAGCATTCTGGTCGTTTGGTTATTGATCCGGCATGATTACCAGGCAGGGGCAATTAGCGTGGGTTTTCTTGGGGTTGCGGGGTTCATGTTCATGCTGAAGCGGCATCAGACCATCCGTCGCGAACGGGATCTGAACCATCATCTGGCTTTGATTAACGAAGACGAAGCTGCCCGGTTGAAGCGGCAATACCTGCGTCCGGAAACGGGAGAGGAGTTTGCGGATCCGACGCATTATTACTCGGGCGATCTGGATGTATTTGGCAAACACTCATTATATCGGCTGCTTAACCGCACGCATACCTACGAAGGCAAGCAACGGCTGGCGAAGTGGTTGAAGGCGCCCGCATCACCCGATGCCATACGACTTCGTCAACAGGCGGTTGGCGCGCTTACATCTCAACTCGACTGGCGCCAGCAGTTCGAAGCGCTCGCTTACCTGGACGACACCATCGGTAACTCACCCGAATCATTACGTCAATGGGCAACCGCCGAGGCAGCACCGTTGCCTGCGTACCTAAACATTGTTCGGTTTTTGCTGCCGGCGGTTACGACCGGGCTCATCATTGCGTGGATGGTGGGCTATCTGCCGGGACTGGCGGTGTTGATCGCCCTGGCTGTACACGGGCTTGTGTTAAGCCAGACAAGTAAACTGGCACAAGGTGTTAGTGAGCAGACATTTGATATTACCAAAGCCCTGAACACCTTCAGGAGTTTGTTTGAGCACGCTGAACAGCAAAAAAGTGAAGCCACCCGAATCCGGGCAATCAAACAGGCGTTACTATCAAATGGCATTCCGGCTTCCAAAACAATCGGACGGCTGTCGTCGCTGACTGAAGGGCTTAATTACCGTCGAAATCCTTATTTCTATGTATTTGTTGCTGTTCTAACCCTGTGGGACGTTCATTACCTGCATCGACTCGAACGGTGGCGGCAGCAGCATGGACCTGATTTGTCGCGCTGGTTCGAAGCCCTGGGCGAACTGGAGACCCTCAATAGCCTGGCTGGTTTTGCGTTTGCCCATCCAGGCTACGCTATCCCGGACATTGCAGAAAGCGAACTAACGCTGGAGGCAACGGCGGCAGCCCATCCATTATTGAGCCCTGACAAAAGCGTTCCCAATTCGTTGTCATTGACCGGTTCGGGGCAGACAGTTTTAATTACCGGCTCCAACATGTCAGGAAAGAGTACGTTTCTGCGTACGTTGGGGGCCAACGCTGTATTAGCGTTAATGGGGGCTGTAGTGAGTGCCGAGAAGTTTATCTGTTCGCCTGTACAGGTGTTTACCAGCATGCGAACGCATGATTCGCTCGAAGAAAGTACCTCATCATTTTACGCAGAACTGAAGCGGCTTCAAACGTTGATTGGATTAGCACAGCCGCAGCCACAAACAGGTCTGACGGAACGTCTGACTGGAGCAACTGAAGCCGCTGTAAATAGGTCAGATGGAACGTCTGACCAAATGAAGCCACTACCAATCCCGGTTCTCTACTTTCTGGATGAAATTTTAAAAGGTACCAATTCCGCCGATCGGCACCGGGGTGCAGAAGCGTTGATTCGGCAGCTACATCGTACCAGCGCTTCTGGCTTTGTGTCAACCCACGATCTGGAATTAGGACAGCTTTCCGACGCTTCCAATTTTGTTCGTAATTATCATTTTCAATCTGATCTGCGCAACGGCGAACTCTTGTTTGACTACAAGCTTCGTCAAGGCATCTGTGAAAGTTTTAACGCCAGTCAGTTAATGCGAGCTATAGGTATTCAAATGGATGCCGTTCAGCCTCAATGACTAGTAAGTAATTTTAGTAGTTGAATTATTCTTTTTTATCTGTAAACAGTACAAAAACGCCGTTTATCCATTTGCTGAATGAGCTGAATGTAGTATATTTGCTAACGCGGAAATAGTATGCACGCATACTATTTCCGCGTTCAGAATCGCAAACTATGTGGCTTAGAAAGAGTTATGTGTTGGGCAATAAACATGAAAAAAGCCTTTCCACTGGAAAGGCTTTTGTAAACGTGGTGATGGACGGAATCGAACCGCCGACACAAGGATTTTCAGTCCTCTTTTGGCTGGTTTAATATGGTTTAATATGGACTTATATTGCTGATTATCAACAGATTATGAAATAGGTCGAACCAGCTTAAACCAAGTAAAACCACGATTTGTTGTACCATTGTTGTACCAAAAAAGGGGGTTAAATGGCTGTCGTTAAGCTCGTTCTGCGCAAGAAGCCCAACAAAGAGGGCAAATGTCCGCTCACATTACGCATTACCCAGGACCGCAAATCCAATTTTATCTATCTAGGCCACCACATCGACCCCGCCGATTGGGATGAATCCAAACAGCGCGTCAAGAAATCGCACCCCAACAGCGCCAGGCTCAATAACCTCATCATAAAGAAGTTAGCTGAAGCAAACGATCAATCCTTAGAGCTTGAGACCCAAAAATCGTATGTCTCCGCTCAGGCCGTCAAGCAAAGGATCAGGCCATCCGCAGGCAGCACCTTCTTTGCCCAGGCGGATTTATACCTGCAACGCCTAAAGGAAGCCGGAAAATATAACCAGTACACTGCTGACAAGCCGCGCGTCAAACACTTCAAAGAATTCATCAAGCACGACATCGGCTTTCCCGACATCACCGTTGCCATGCTGGAGCGGTTCAAAGCCTATGTACAAAACACGCTTAAGCTCTCAGAGCGCTCCGCCGTCAACCATATCGTGATGATGCGCTCAGTCTTCAGCCACGCCATCAAGGAGGGCGCAGTCGATAGCAAGCATTACCCGTTCGGCAAGGGTAAGATGAAGATCAAGTTTCCCGAATCCAGCAAAATCGGCTTAAACCCGGACGAGATTAAGAACCTGGAAACAGTCACGTTGGACGGCAATGCCGACCATGCTCGTAATCTATGGCTGGTGTCTTACTATTTCGCAGGGATGCGTGTCAGTGATCTGTTACGCTTGCGGTGGAGCGACTTTCAAAACGAGCGGCTCCATTACGAGATGGGTAAGAACAGCAAGAGCGGTTCGCTCAAAATCCCCGACAAGGCCGCTACCATCATCGACCGGTACAAGCAGTTTCAAGAGAACAAGGACGATCTAGTGTTCCCAGAACTAAAAGGCGTGGACTTTAACAATAAGTTTGTCCTGCAACGCACGATTGCCTTTAAGACAAGCGCCATCGACAAGACCCTGAAAACGCAGGTCGCACCAGCCGCCAAGATCGACAAGAAACTGACGATGCACCTGGCCCGCCATTCTTTCGCGCAGGTCGCCAGCGATAAGATACCGGTGCAAATCCTGCAAAAGCTCTACCGGCATAGCAGCATCATTACAACGATGGGCTACCAATCAAACTTTACCACTCAGCAGACCGATGATGCGCTCGACGCCGTGCTGAATATAGACCGAAAGCTAAAGTCGTAATGGGAAACAATATAACTTCTTTTCTTTTTAAGGCAGATTTTCTAGTTTGGATTAAAAAATACAATGGAAGTTATCTGCCTGCATGACGAAGCCTTTTATGCCTTAATCGACAAGGTTCTTGAACGGGTTCAACAACAACAGGCGGTCCGAGAAGACAAATGGATCTCAGGCAGTGAAGCCATGAAAAAGTTGCGAATTCAGAGCAAAACGACTTTGCAAAAGCTTCGCGATGAAGGCAGCATTCGGTTTTCACAACCCGAAAAGAAAATCATCCTGTACGACAGCGATTCCATCAATGACTATTTATCCCGCCATTCTAAATCCACTTTCTAACCATGAAAGATGAGGAAGAGCCGTCCATAGAATTTCTAAAAGGCTATAATCATGGCTACCAACTGGCCAAACATGAACCAGAGCTATTGGACAAAATTCTAAAGTCGCAAAGTAACCATGCTCAGAATGATTACAGCAGGGCAATCGCCCAAGGTAAAAGTCAGTATGAACATGAAAAGCTCGTTGCCGAGATGAAAGCTATTCGTGAACGGCAGCAACAGACAATTAGAAGAAAACGATAAATGGGGTTAAGTTCTCATGAATGCCGAAAAGAGACCTTTTAAAAATTGAGGCGCTCATTCAGAGAAATACAAATTAGCTATTCAGTATTCTTGTCTACTCTGCCTGTAAGCTAACTGGATGTTTATTGGTTTTACAGCTTACATTTCAGTTTTCCTTCCTTTAATGAATCAAATTCAAACTCTACGCCGGCGCTTGCACATCATCCGGATGGTCGACCGGCCTTTTCTATATCCTTCCCTCAGGAAGTTGGTTGACCAACTCAGCGAAGATTTCGACGCCGTTTCAGAACGAACCGTTGAGCGAGACATCCGGGCAATCGGAACGACCTATCAAATTTATATTCGGAATGACCGGCGCAAAGGGGGCTATTACCTAGATCTGCCCACCGACGAAGATATAGCTGACTTTGAGCAGTTTGTGCAACTGCTCGAACGACGTGAACGGTTGGAATTTCTGACGTCGTCGGTAGCGAGTATTCGGGGCATTGGGCGCTATTTGCAACTTGAGCATAACACGCAGTTTACAGGCTCCGAACATTTACCGCTGTTATGGCAGGCGCTACAAACAGGTCGTTGTGTGGAGTTTGTCTACCGAAAGTTTGAGAAAGAGGCTGACGAAGGAAAGCTCCGGCGGGTAGAACCGGATTTATTGCTGGAGTACC
Source organism: Fibrisoma limi BUZ 3 (assembly GCF_000296815.2). Lineage (GTDB taxonomy): Bacteria > Bacteroidota > Bacteroidia > Cytophagales > Spirosomataceae > Fibrisoma > Fibrisoma limi. Next base: position 1,762,898 of record NZ_CAIT01000009.1, on the reverse strand, counting down.
GTAACCGATTTTATCTGGATTGCTTTGATCTGGAAGCCAATCAACCACGCACCTTCGGCCTGGATCGGTTGCACGGGCTTTCCTTGACCCATCAGCCTATTTCAGCTACCCGTACGGGCCAGCGCCGAACCGACCGCCGACACGCCATCGGCGTAACCTGTCCGCCTGACCTCGAACCTCAACGGGTGGTCCTGCGCTTTCAGGCCAGCGAAGCTAACTACGTCCGTTCATTACCGTTGCACAGTAGTCAGCGGCTGCTTCAGGAAACCCCCGACTTTGTTGATCTGGAATTGACCGTTATTCTCAACCACGAACTTGAGCGAGAAATCCTGGCCTTCGGCGAACTGGTCGAAGTGCTGGAACCAGCTGAACTGCGGGAGAAGATGACGGATCGGATACGAGTACTGAGCAAAAAATATTATTGATTATATTATTATAGTTATAAGATCCCGTAGTACTGTAAAGTAGAGATTAAGGGCTGCTCTAGATTTATTTATTGTATAAAGCCAAACAAAATTGCTTTTGTTATAGTTGTGGATTGCGACAGTAAACTCTAAATTCTATGAAGAAAGTAGTAGTTACTCCAGAAATCCAACCCATTTTTAGACGTACGTTACGTACGCTCACATTCTTTGATCAGAGTGAGTTGATAATAATTTCCGAAAACCAGAGCAGGAAATATGACACTGAACAAGTGATTCGGCAAATTATTGAATTTTCACCATCATTGGTCATTACTCAAGACAAAGATCTAGCTAGTATTTGCATTAACCTGCTTGGATGTCCTAAAGTCATATTATTGAGGGATTGTCAGCCAAGCTGCGATCGTACCTTTTTGTCAAATGCTCTAGACATCAGTGCTTTTATGACTTCTAGCGCCAAACTATTCACAATGTAATTAATCGCACCCATTGCGGGTATTGAAATTAGTAGTGTATGGCGGACATTAATCCATCCCAATTATCAATCGCACCTTCGGGTATTTTTTCTGCAAACCGTCAATTTCTGGCGGAAACGCCATTCACCTTTGACCCACATCACCGATTAACTGAAAATAACAACCTTCTAAACATCCATGCGCCTTCAACTACAACTAACGCCCAATACCCAACCGGTTCCCTACGACCACCTGCACCAACTTACCGGAGCCCTGCACAAATGGCTGGGTCGAAATGACATTCATGATGGCCTGAGTTTATATAGCTTCGGCTGGTTACGAGGGGGAGAAAGCCGTAACGGTTCCTTACGTTTCCCCAAAGGAGCCACCTGGAATATCTCTTTTTTTGATGACGAGAAAGCCCGGCAACTACTAAAAGGTATGCTGGACCAACCCGAGTTGGGCTTTGGTATGCAGATTCATGAGATTCGTGAGATAGCCCCGCCATCGTTTCAGTCCCATCATTATTTCCTGACAGATGGCTCCTCGATCGTCATTCGCCAAAAACGGCCCGATGGCTCGCGAGCCTATCTACTCTGGGATAATCCAGCTACTGACCAGGCATTAACGGAGTCGTTTCAGCGCAAACTCACGGCGGCTGGTTTTTCCGGAGCTGACCTCGGTGTGACGGCTTCGTTCGATCGTACATACCAAAATGCTCGTACCCGTAAGATCGCTATTAAAGGTACTAATCATCGGGGAAGTGAATGCCCGGTGATTGTTGAGGGAACTCCCGATGCACTACATTTTGCCTGGACGGTGGGACTCGGTGAATTAACAGGCAGCGGTTTTGGCGCATTACGTTAATCCGATAACCCAATATGAGTCAAGAACTTTATTACGTCGTCCGCTACACAGGCCCGTTCGGCTATATAAAGCCGTGGACCGCTGTGCGCGATGAACGAACTTTCAGCCAGCAGTTTTTGACGCCAAGTATCGCTGAAGGTATTCGGCAAAAACTGGGAGTAGAAGTAATCCTGCGGCATCGATTGTCGTATGCCAAAATTGATCAGCAACAGGAACGAACGCAATCAAGGGCGTTTGTTATCGAAACCAAACGGAAATGGGCAACGCGGGAGCAATCAATTCTGATACGGGGTGTTATGCTGAATCCCGTCTTACATCTGGCTTTCTCGACCCCTGAAGATGCCGAACTAGCAGCTGAGCAACATGTCTGTTTATGTCGAAATGAGGACGTATTGCTACCAGATGGTTTGGTACTGACTATATCCGCTGACAAGTTTGACCAAATCCCCGGCTTTGAACTTTTGTTTGGTGAAGGCTCATCGGCGGTTATGGTCGGGTATGACCGCTTTCAGGCAAATCAGCCAATGTATGGCACCGTGAAGATTATTGGTAGACCTGTTGGCGCTGATCCCCTCGAATAATGGAACTCTTAGCAAAAAGTCCCGAACAGGGAGGATTGACGCTGTTGCAGCACACGCAGCACGTGGTCGACTGTATTTTGAAAATGGCACGGGAATACGGCTTTAACACGAGATTAGCTCGATTGGGTGCTGTACTGCATGACCTAGGCAAAGCTCATCCCTATTTTCAGCGTGTGTTACAGGGAAAGATTGGTACAGTAGAGAATAATGAATCTGATCCGCACCGGCACGAGATTTCGTCGCTGCTTTTTCTACCCTTATTCGACCGAAGGGATTGGCCTATTCTAATTGATACGGTTGTTGCTCACCATAAATCATTAAAGTCATTACAGAATAATAACGCATCCAGACGTGGACTCAATGATTTGAAACGTGAATTTGGACCCAATGATGTGTTCCTCCGTCATGCCGATTATACATACAGCGCTTGCCAGGAAGTGTGGGAAATCTGGTCGGCGCGGGTAGAACCTGTAGTAAAAGCATTCAAGGTAAACTACCGTTCAATCAGCCGCGAAGAGGCCCGAGAAGCGTTTGATTACGCCATTGAGTACTGTAAAAATCGACCTACTGGTCGGTCGCGATGGCGAGGCTTGCTGATGAGTGCTGACCATTTTGCCTCTGAGCATATGCACGAGGCTAAATCACTTCTTGGCAGCTACTATAAGCGGCCTAATCTAACTTATTACAATCGACAGTCTGATTTACACCCACTTTCATTACTGCCAACTAATCGCCGAAACCGGCATACGCTGGTTATTGCGCCAACAGGGGCTGGAAAGACAGACTTCTTACTGCGCCGTTGTCTGGGGCGAGTCGTATATACGTTGCCGTTTCAAGCTTCAATCAATGCCATGTACCTTCGAGTAAACGAAAATATAAACAAGAAAGATGGTAAATGGCTGCCTCGCAACGAGCAAACGGATGTTCGGCGGGCGCACGCATCGTCACAGATCAGGCTTCGAGACGAAAAAGGTAAGCAGATCGAAGAAGAACAATTCCGGCAGCGAAATCCAGGAGCTAGTATTAAAGTAACAACTCCGCACCAGTTGGCTAGTATTGTATTTAAGACTAGTGGTCATGAAGCGGCAGCACTCGACGTTGCTGACTGTGACGTGATTTTAGATGAGGTGCATGTATACGACAATCTGGCTCGGGCAATGACGCTTGAGTTGGTTAAGGAACTGGTACGGTTAGGATGCCGGGTGCATATTGGCACAGCTACTATTCCTGATGATCTAAAACAGCATCTCATTAATGCACTGGGCGGTAGCCGACGTGTTTATCAAGTTCACCTAAAAAAACGAGCGCTTACTAAATTTAACCGTCATGAAGTGAGCAAGCTACTGGATGAAGCAGCTGCTCGTGCGCTGGTAAAAAAAGTAGTCACTGGTGAGAATAAGGAGCGTGTCTTGTTTGTCGCTAATCGGGTTAAACTTGCTCAGGAACGGTACCAATGGGCGAAAAAAGAATTGCCTAACGTGCCCGTATTGTTAGTTCATAGTCGTTTCCGACGGTGCGACAGAGCTGATTTGGAATGTCTGATTGATGTATTTGACAAATCAGAGGGGCCATGCGTGGTTATTGCTACACAGGTTGTCGAAGTAAGTTTAGATATTTCGTTTGACCGACTAGTAACGGATGCCGCCCCATTGGATAGCTTGATTCAGCGTTTCGGGCGTATTCACCGTCGACGCACTTCCGATACGATTGGTACTTACAAGCCGGTTCAGGTAATCGCACCAGCTATTACTGACAAGGACATCTTGCCCTATGATGCGGAAGTAGTTCGACGCAGTTTTGATTTGCTGCCCGATGGATTACTACGTGAGACAGAGTTGCAGCAACTCATTAATCAGGTATACGATAAAATCACTGTTCCGCCGATTGATATTCATACTGCTCCTATTTGGGAACTGTGTCATCGTCCGAAGTCATACCTGATTGATGCTCTTGAAATAGATGGAGCTGTTTGCATTCTGGCAAAGGATCGGGAAACGTACTTAAAACCGAAGGGTATAAACCGCCAGGAATTAGAGATACCCGTTCCTTGGAAGAGTATTGCCGCTTTCGTTGCTGCCAAAACCTTTCCTCCACTCGAAGCAGGTAATTATCCATACGTTATTCCGGATAATTTGTATCAATATGACCCAGAAGGTATCACACTAGGACTTGTATTGCCCGATAAACCAGAATCGGTGCGCACGGGAGCTTCCTCAACTACAGCTAAACGAATGATCTGATATGTACACAGCTTACTTAGGGCGTCGGCTTGTTGAATTACTCAACGCTCGCGATCAGACCCAACGAACGGTGCAGGATTTTTTCTCGAATGAGTATTTTACGTTGTTCTTCAACGACGAACGATTCCTGCAACACGTCAATAATTCGAAGTTTGATCAAGCCTACAAGCAGAAGGGGAAAACACCACTCACGGAAGTGGTACGAACGAATGTTTTGGCGGCTCAGCATCAGCGAATCCAACACGACACCCCCGACGGTTCCTTCTTTTTGGGCGGTGCCGCAGCCGAAGCGACAGCTGGAACGTCGGGGCAGGTAACCGACATTCTGTTACCCATCTCACCCGAAGAAGTGTATGCTTCGTGGATTGGAGCAGCTTTAGGAATTGGGGTAAGTGGAGGACTAAACGTACTGGTTGACGATGATCTTGTTCTACTGACTCTGTATGATGGCTGGCAATATTATCGGGCGTTCATGAAACAGACGCATAACCTGAAACCGCATCAGATTAATACTTGGAATGGCTGGTGGCTTACCAATGCATTTCGGGATGATTTTGATCCGACAAATCCATTTGATCATCAACCTGATCTGAAAGTAGATAAAGCTTCGGGAATTGCGAGTCTGGAAACACAGAAGTGGGTAGGTGTCATTTTTGCGCTGGCTCACAAAATTCCACGCCCGCTAACAGCTTACGTGTATTCGCTCAGCCAGATGAACACTACAGTTGGATTCATTCAGATTCAATTGCGCGACATAGTTGAGGTTTTGCGTGAACTTCATCGGCAGCTTTTCCCCTTGCGAGAAGGCTTGTCTTATGAAAAAGTAGCGAGTTTGTATGAAACCGAAGTGGGCTTTCAAAAAGCCTGCGAACTAGGCGCTATCGGTGTCCAGGCAATTGAGCCAGAAAGTCTGCGCGAATACATGCTCGGAGCGCGTGGGAGTGGCAAGCCGTTTAAAACGCCAAAGAACAGAGAAGACTCTTTATGGATCACTTACAAAATTTATGAAATCTGGATCACTGCCATGCTAAACAACAGAAAATTATTGGAACTCAGCGAAAACGTAGCGGCCATACTCATCCAAATGTCAGATCCTAGAGGCAAAAAAGGGGGAAGCAACCTAGTTAATGAGCTAATGAACTCTACTAACCGCAATCAATTGATTGAGCGCTTCGCCAAACTGATCGACAAGGTGCCGGATCAGCACCCAATGCTAAATGAAATAGCCAGTACGATTGCGATCATGCCTCTAACCGATATCCCCCTCTTTATTGCTCTTATGAAACTAAAATACGCAGTTGAAGAGGCCAAATTAACCACCAGTGCATTAAAAGCTAACTAATCGAACCATGAAACCTTACCTTTATTTACGTGGCCTAAAAGTGGCCGAGCATACTGTTTTTGCCGTTCAAGATGGTCAGAAGAACTATTATGACCCGACGTTCAATAAACGAGTGTCTTATTCAAGCGGCCAGCAGGTAAAACGCTCATTACTGGATATGCTTTCTGAAACGCTGGCAGAAGACCGGGCACCTGTGACGTTCAATTACGAGATCAATAACAAAGACGAGTTGGGAAATAAAGAACCCTGGTCGCCCTGTGATCCAACGTATGCCGACCAATTGATTGGGGGCTGGATGCGGGCGCGGCCGGGTGTAGTGACCTTAAAACGACGCAGCCCATTGTCTATTTCGGCTATGCGGCCATTGCACCCATTGTTGGTAAGCATGACAAACGAAAATCTGACATTCGACCGGAGTGACCGACCAGACAATAATCCAATACGAGTTATTAACGCTGCCGGAGAAGCGCTTTCCGAGGAGCAGATTAATGATTATCTAACTAGAAAACAACGCACGTTACCGCGTCGGCACTGGATTCCAGATAATTCCCGAACAACCGGTTTGTTCGTTTTCGATGTTGCCATCGATTTAAACCGGCTATTCAGTGTTTCCGTCAATCAACATGAACCGGAATTAACCGCGGATTCTCTACAGAATCTACGGAATGCTGGCTGGGTAGCCTCCGCTGATGGCGAACGACTTATTGCTCCCGCTGAACGTCGAACGGAAATTATTCCAGCTTTAGCATCAGCATTAGTTAACTGGCATGTCACCAGCAATCAAGCGCGCACCTACAGTCCACAAACGATGCTGGCTATTACTATTAGCGATAATGCCAGCCGAATTGCCGGAGCGATTCGAGCCGACCTGGATGCTGATCAAAATAGGGATAATAGCTACCGGGCCATTCCAATTGTGGAGCCTATTAAGGGAGTTGATTTATTTACTTCTCTGGCTTGCAAAGGGTATGTGCCGGGTGTTAGCGGTTCGGCCGATGCGATGGAACAGGCGGAACAACGGCTGGTTGAATTGTTGTCGGCTTACAAGTACGAAAACTGATGACCACCCTTAACCCCCGCATCGGTGGGATGCTGGTGGGCTACTACCAGCTGTGCCCCCGAAAGGCATGGCTATCGATGCGGGGGCTGTGGATGGAGCAGGAGTCGGATGCGGTGGCGCTCGGACGATTGCTCGATGACCATAGCTACCACCGTGCCGAGAAACACCTCACCATCAACGCTGAAGCCCCTGATGGCACGGAATTGATTGGTAAGATCGACCGGACGAACCTCAAGAACGGCGTTCTGCACGAAACAAAGAAAGGTCGGGCCTGCGAGGATTCGCACCGCTGGCAGGTCCAGTTCTACCTCTGGTTGCTTTATCTCAACGGCGTAACCCGTTCTAACGGACAGCCGTTCACCGGTCAACTGGATTACCCGTTACTGCGCCGAGCGGAACCTGTTACGCTGGATGCTGAACATATCATTGAACTTGCCACTACTGTATCGGCACTCCGGTCCATAGCGGCTCAGGAAACACCCCCTCCCAGACTTACGAAGCGAAAATTTTGTACCACATGCGCTTTCGAAGAACTCTGTTATGGATAAAAGGCGAATGAAGTAATGTGTTATCTCACCATTTCGCTCATTAACTAATATGAAACGACCCCATTACCTGTTTTCCAGCGGCCGGTTGCGTCGCCAACACAATACACTCTGCCTGGAACGAACCACTGGTGAGCGCTTACCCGATGATGACCCTGATGATCAGGGATTACCTTCCGCCGAGGCTGACGGTGCCCGAACTCCTTTTCCTGTCGAAGCCGTCGACAGTCTGTACCTGTTCGGTGAAATTGATATTAACAGCAAACTCGTTACGTTTCTGGGACAGCAGGGCATTCCAACATTTTTTTACGACTATTACGGCAATTACACGGCCACTCTATTCCCGCGTGAAGGTCAGTTGTCGGGTCGGTTACGCGTCGATCAGGCCCGGCACTATCTGAGTGCAAAAAGGCGACTGGTATTAGCTCGTGCCTTTGTCGAAGCAGCTTTGTTTAACATCGAACGGGTCATCAAATATTACCAGCCCCGGTTGGCAGGGCAGGAGCAGACGGCTGTGCAGGATACCCTACTTGAACTTAAAAAAGACCGTGAAGCACTACCGATGGCGATCGACATTCCCACATTGATGGCAGTTGAAGGGCGTATTCGGGATCGGTATTATCGACTTTGGCCCCACTTTCTGGGACCGGAGGTCGCTATCCGATTTCCGTTTAATAAGCGCGAACGACGACCGCCTTCCAATGAGTTGAACGCTCTAATTTCGTTCGGTAACTCGCTTTGCTATTCAACTGTGTTGAGACAAATTTACCGGACTGCTCTCGACCCAACCATTGCCTACCTGCACGAACCCGGCGACCGTAGATTTTCACTGGCCCTAGACCTAGCCGAAGTTTTCAAACCCTTGCTGGTAGACCGGATGATTTTTCGCCTTCTAAAAACGGGTGAGCTGAATCCACGGCATTTTGAAAAATATCTGGGTGGCTGTTATCTAACCGAAGCTGGACGTAAAATCGTAGTCGGTAACTGGGACGAGCGTCTGAGCCAGACTGTCCAACACCGAACGATGAATAAGAAGGTATCTTACGAACGACTGATTCGCCATGAGTGCTATAAACTCGTACGTCACCTATGCGACCCAGTCGGCGATCCTTATCAAGGTTTTCACATGTGGTGGTGACGACGTTTATATTAAACCGTTATGGCTATGCCGTTTTGTATTGCCGTTTATGATGTGAACCAGAAGCGAGTGGGTAAAATGCTGAAGTTATTTCGGCGATACTTAACCTGGGTGCAGAATTCAGTTTTTGAGGGTGACCTGACTGTTAGCCAGTTAAAGCAGTTACAACTGGAGGCGGATGCACTTTTGCAAGAGGATGACGGGGTAGTGTTTTATCAGTTCCGTGACGAACGCTATGTCGAACGTATTGCATTAGGCAAAGACGATGTGAATCGGACACGATTTTTGTAGCTGATTCAGTCGTCATCCTTTATAGAGCAGCCAGACGACGGAGAGCCTAATTGCTAATAACACTCAGATTTTAGCTCTAAAATTGCTTGTAGCGCCTTAAAAAGCTATTTTCAAAAAGTCGTCGGCCTACTACTGTTTTTACAGTATTTCAGGCCGACGACTTTTGCGTTCGTTTTATAGTCTAAAAATCTTTACTTTAAGCTCTATAAAGTGTTATTTTGAGCTTGGTATCAATCGCACCTTCGGGTATTGAAATGGGTTAAAGTGCGAGACGCTGGATCTCTCCTGGGGCTGTATCAATCGCACCTTCGGGTATTGAAATAAAGAGCCCCAGGTTATTCACATCATCGGGGTTTTAGAGTATCAATCGCACCTTCGGGTATTGAAATGTAGCGGCTGGCCGTTGGCAGACAGCGCACCGTATGAGTATCAATCGCACCTTCGGGTATTGAAATGTTTGACGAACTGAGCAAAGTAACGCGTACGGCTGGTATCAATCGCACCTTCGGGTATTGAAATTTTGGCGTTGCGTTCGTAACGAATTGATAGTTCGGGTATCAATCGCACCTTCGGGTATTGAAATTAGACGAAACCGAACGGTGATGGGCATACGTAGTCGTATCAATCGCACCTTCGGGTATTGAAATGTTGCCCTCTGTCGAAGCCTTAGCCGCCTATCCAGCCGTATCAATCGCACCTTCGGGTATTGAAATTGGGTATCAAAACGAAGTTTACGGGTCATAGTATCTCGTATCAATCGCACCTTCGGGTATTGAAATTTGGTCTGCGTCGCTGAGGTGTTGGTCGACAGGAAGCGTATCAATCGCACCTTCGGGTATTGAAATAATGGCGTCCAGGTTACGGTCGGTTAGATTCAGCCCCAGTATCAATCGCACCTTCGGGTATTGAAATAGATGTTGGTACTCTCGTCCAGATACAGGCACATGATGTATCAATCGCACCTTCGGGTATTGAAATTCCCCAATGGTGAGGTTATACGCGGCCGGTTCGGGGTTGTATCAATCGCACCTTCGGGTATTGAAATACAGCAGCGACCTATCGGCCCTAACCATCCTGTCAGGTAGTATCAATCGCACCTTCGGGTATTGAAATTAGGTGTCCAGAAACAGCTTTGGTGTCCCCGAGAAACTGTATCAATCGCACCTTCGGGTATTGAAATGTGAATGATTCGGGCTTCGTAACCCGGCCCAGAAACTTGTATCAATCGCACCTTCGGGTATTGAAATGTGGGGGCTATCAGGTCGTTGGCTCCGGCACCGTTCGTGTATCAATCGCACCTTCGGGTATTGAAATGTTGAATTAATTTTCTGCTGGTTTATCCTCGTCAGCCGGTATCAATCGCACCTTCGGGTATTGAAATGACTTAATCGACCGGGTGAACGCCAAGCTGACTGAGTATCAATCGCACCTTCGGGTATTGAAATTACGAGGTCTTAATATTGGCGATGTCGGTAAGCGGTATCAATCGCACCTTCGGGTATTGAAATAATACATACCGGCACCAAACTATAAGCGTAAAGGGGTATCAATCGCACCTTCGGGTATTGAAATTATCAATCGTACCCCAGTCAATCGCCAGAATCTGACTGAGTATCAATCGCACCTTCGGGTATTGAAATGAGCTAACCCCTAATTGATGGGACGCCCCACCAATGTATCAATCGCACCTTCGGGTATTGAAATGCGCTTGGCAAAGTCGCGTTCGATCTTTTCGCGGGCTGTATCAATCGCACCTTCGGGTATTGAAATTAAAAGGCGGCATTTCAGACGCTATGAAGCGTTGCGCGGTATCAATCGCACCTTCGGGTATTGAAATTCAGGCGCAATTCCCAAGTGTTACCCAGGCCGGCCGCTAGTATCAATCGCACCTTCGGGTATTGAAATTAGCACCGTGGAGTAATGTTGTGATGGGTTGCACCTGTATCAATCGCACCTTCGGGTATTGAAATTATTCAATTACTTGCCTTGCCGCCAACAGGGCGTTGTGTATCAATCGCACCTTCGGGTATTGAAATTTGGAACGGGTCACGTTCGACGGTTCGCCGGGCATCCGTATCAATCGCACCTTCGGGTATTGAAATTCGTTATGATTGGTGTAGATGTCGTTAATGAGCTCCGGGTATCAATCGCACCTTCGGGTATTGAAATAGGTTAACAAACTCGCTTTTCCATCGAACCGGATCTGTATCAATCGCACCTTCGGGTATTGAAATTGGTAGTTAAGCTGCTTTAGATCAAATTGCACTAGGTATCAATCGCACCTTCGGGTATTGAAATATTTAGGTCGGGGTATGGGGCTTGAGCCGGTCATTAGTATCAATCGCACCTTCGGGTATTGAAATTCATTCTCACATTCAGACAGCTAAACGGATTCGGGTATCAATCGCACCTTCGGGTATTGAAATGGCGGTGGTCTACTACCACCAATCGGGCTTACCGGGCGTATCAATCGCACCTTCGGGTATTGAAATCTTCGTAACGCCGTTGACGTCGTCTAAGTCGGCAAGTATCAATCGCACCTTCGGGTATTGAAATGTTTGAGCGGGAAAACGTCGCCGTCGAACTATTCGGAGTATCAATCGCACCTTCGGGTATTGAAATATGCCGTCGGCGCGGGTTCCCCGCAAACGATCCGCGTATCAATCGCACCTTCGGGTATTGAAATCAGGTAATAGCCTTGAAGCATCGTATTCACCTGCCGTATCAATCGCACCTTCGGGTATTGAAATTAGGTAGTTGTAGCTCACCGTGGCCGGGGGTGGGTCGGGTATCAATCGCACCTTCGGGTATTGAAATGAAGGGGGTGGGCCTGCTCCAGATAGGCTTTAATGTATCAATCGCACCTTCGGGTATTGAAATACGAAACAGCCGCCAGGACGTAACCATGCGCGGGTTTGTATCAATCGCACCTTCGGGTATTGAAATTTTGTCGATGACCAGGCGCAAAGCCGGGATCAGAGCGTATCAATCGCACCTTCGGGTATTGAAATCAGGGGCGGGTACGCCTTGTATTCTTCGCCGGTATGTATCAATCGCACCTTCGGGTATTGAAATCTGGTCGTACGCTGTTGGACGTGGGCTTCTACTCCCGTATCAATCGCACCTTCGGGTATTGAAATGTGGTTATACTAGGCGTGGTTGTTTTGATTGCGGCAGTATCAATCGCACCTTCGGGTATTGAAATGGCTTCTTCCTCCTCGCGCAACCTGATCTGCTCGGCGTATCAATCGCACCTTCGGGTATTGAAATGGAAACTATCTGAGCAGACCCGCCTGCACGGAGAGAGTATCAATCGCACCTTCGGGTATTGAAATATCGCCACAGAAGATGTAGGCACCCAGAGACGGAAAGTATCAATCGCACCTTCGGGTATTGAAATGCGAAATTCGGTTTAGCTCCTCAATCGCGGCTACCGTATCAATCGCACCTTCGGGTATTGAAATCTGGGAGTAGAAGCCCACGTCGACCAGGGTACGACGTATCAATCGCACCTTCGGGTATTGAAATATGTTATCCAGTGTCTGCCGGGAAATGCCTAATTCATAGTATCAATCGCACCTTCGGGTATTGAAATACCGTAAACCCACTCGATAAACTGACCACCCGGCAGCGGGTATCAATCGCACCTTCGGGTATTGAAATTTTAGCCGTGGCCAGCTTGCGTTCCCACCAGCGTAGGTATCAATCGCACCTTCGGGTATTGAAATTCGGCCACGCAGATTCACGGCAGCATGAGCATTGAGTATCAATCGCACCTTCGGGTATTGAAATCTGGTGGGCCGCGCTGGTTGATGTTGTTCATACGCTCGGGTATCAATCGCACCTTCGGGTATTGAAATGTAATTAATCATTTGAAAGGTGTAGCCAAAAACAAATTGTATCAATCGCACCTTCGGGTATTGAAATCTTATCGGATCCTTTCTTACCCGATTTCAGCCCTTGCTTGTATCAATCGCACCTTCGGGTATTGAAATATGAGCTAGGCGATTCCGCCCGGGCTAAGTACCATAGTATCAATCGCACCTTCGGGTATTGAAATCAACCACCAGTTCAGCGAGAACTCGGAACACAAGCTGGTATCAATCGCACCTTCGGGTATTGAAATACGGTTCACGCACGGCTACATCCTCATCGCAGACAAAGTATCAATCGCACCTTCGGGTATTGAAATGAAACAGCTGCGCCCACCGTGCCCCCTTCCGCTTTGGAGTATCAATCGCACCTTCGGGTATTGAAATGGGGGAAAGCCTACCAGCGCCACGGTGAAGCATGAGTATCAATCGCACCTTCGGGTATTGAAATGCAAACCCGGCGCGGCTTTATACTGGTTTAGGCTGATGTATCAATCGCACCTTCGGGTATTGAAATCAGTTCGAGCACCTGGCGGGTCTGCCCCCGGGTCCGGGTATCAATCGCACCTTCGGGTATTGAAATTTTCGAATCCTGATGGAAGATCCTGCGGTGAAGGGGTATCAATCGCACCTTCGGGTATTGAAATCAAGCGGCTCATGCAGGCGACGGCGACGCTGACGGAGTATCAATCGCACCTTCGGGTATTGAAATTTAAACGGCGCAAGGTGGAGCGGTTGCAGGCCAACGTATCAATCGCACCTTCGGGTATTGAAATGTGAACCGGCAGAAGCCCGGTAAGCTGAGCACGGGGGGGTATCAATCGCACCTTCGGGTATTGAAATCTGTAGAGGTGTGGGCTAATTCCCGCTAACAGGCATTAGTATCAATCGCACCTTCGGGTATTGAAATCATTCCAGCCGCCCCGGGATTTATCGTCCGCCCGCCAGGTATCAATCGCACCTTCGGGTATTGAAATGGAATCAACCGGACCTCTACCGTACCGTCTACCGGTACGTATCAATCGCACCTTCGGGTATTGAAATCTTACACCAGTCTGGCATCTTTGCGGTGGCATGAATGTATCAATCGCACCTTCGGGTATTGAAATTTCTGGTCGACCGACGGTGAAATTTACAGTCAGCAGTATCAATCGCACCTTCGGGTATTGAAATGGAGATACGGCCGAATTGGTGATGCGCGATTCTGATTGTATCAATCGCACCTTCGGGTATTGAAATGAGTAGGAAAACGCCCGGATAAACGTCGCTCGAGCGGCGTATCAATCGCACCTTCGGGTATTGAAATAAATCCGAGTCGAGCTCCAAAAAATCCGAGTCAACATGTATCAATCGCACCTTCGGGTATTGAAATGAGGGAAAGGCACGAAAGGCGGCTGCTACGTAAACCGTATCAATCGCACCTTCGGGTATTGAAATGTTTTCTTGCAGACCAGGTACATCACGCCCTTTATGTATCAATCGCACCTTCGGGTATTGAAATCACCCAGTTACGCGCTTCAGCAGAACCGGTGACCCGGGTATCAATCGCACCTTCGGGTATTGAAATATGGCTTGAAATTGGGAGCTAGTAAAACCCTCTTTGTATCAATCGCACCTTCGGGTATTGAAATGCGCAGGTCAGTATAGGCCCGGTAAAAACCCCGGGCGTATCAATCGCACCTTCGGGTATTGAAATTTAGTATATCTCGCTTCAGGCACTCCACACACAAGGTATCAATCGCACCTTCGGGTATTGAAATGTCTACCTCCTTTTCTAATGCGATACCGGCAAGAGGTATCAATCGCACCTTCGGGTATTGAAATGTATTTGTAGCAGAACCACTCTTTGTTGAAGCCGGGTATCAATCGCACCTTCGGGTATTGAAATTTTCCTTGACCAGCGCCACCGCGTCAACCTTTTGGTGTATCAATCGCACCTTCGGGTATTGAAATTTCGTCGGCGCCAATGGTATGGTAATCGGTGGCGTTCGTATCAATCGCACCTTCGGGTATTGAAATATCAGCTGCTAAGCACCACGTTTACGGGGAACACCCCGTATCAATCGCACCTTCGGGTATTGAAATTGCGAAGAACAATCCGGACTCACGATTCAGCAGAAGTATCAATCGCACCTTCGGGTATTGAAATCTACGACACGCTGACAATATCGATAAGAAGAAAAAGGTATCAATCGCACCTTCGGGTATTGAAATATGGCAGTTTGAAGCTGTAGGGCTGGCCGGGCGTAACGTATCAATCGCACCTTCGGGTATTGAAATGATAGACGGAATACACGCCCGTGGTGTAGGTGACCGTATCAATCGCACCTTCGGGTATTGAAATTCGGTACTGACGTGTAGTTCGAAGTCAATTGGAAAGTGTATCAATCGCACCTTCGGGTATTGAAATAGTCGAATCTGATGCCGAATCCGTCCTGCTGAATCTCAGTATCAATCGCACCTTCGGGTATTGAAATCAGCGTCTACGGCCTTGCTGGCGATTGAAAAGACAAGTATCAATCGCACCTTCGGGTATTGAAATGGGGCAATGCCTCCGGCATTCTTACCAGCCGATTGGTATCAATCGCACCTTCGGGTATTGAAATTAATATTTACCTATCCGATAAAATGCCGGAACCTATGTATCAATCGCACCTTCGGGTATTGAAATGCAGTTTTTTGCTGATTTCTTCTACGGCGAACACCATGTATCAATCGCACCTTCGGGTATTGAAATCTGGGTATCTGGCTGCGTAAATCGAAGGAGGGAGGTATCAATCGCACCTTCGGGTATTGAAATTAGTATTCCTGGCCACCACGGTTGATGGCCATCACCTCGTATCAATCGCACCTTCGGGTATTGAAATGTCTTTTACACGGCCTCGCATCCGTACATGAGCCTGTATCAATCGCACCTTCGGGTATTGAAATCCTGAATCCGGACTGGTGTGAGCTGGACCACGTCGGCAGTATCAATCGCACCTTCGGGTATTGAAATGGGGCTGTTGGTTTAGTCGTATTTGGTGAGCTTTGGGTATCAATCGCACCTTCGGGTATTGAAATTTGATCTGCTGAGCCGCGAAGGGGCGGAAGATTTGTCGTATCAATCGCACCTTCGGGTATTGAAATTATCTGCGTTCTGGATGGTCAGGAGTCGTCTACCGACATGTATCAATCGCACCTTCGGGTATTGAAATGGACGTTATAGAGCACAATCAGCGTACCGTCAGCCAGCGTATCAATCGCACCTTCGGGTATTGAAATTGGACACGCCCCCGTTCCAGTAGTAGCTATTGGGCCGTATCAATCGCACCTTCGGGTATTGAAATCGAATTTGTCATTAACAACCGGGCCTTACAGGAACCGTATCAATCGCACCTTCGGGTATTGAAATTTTGCCCGCTTCCTGAGTTGTGGTTTATCGGCCAATCGTATCAATCGCACCTTCGGGTATTGAAATTTACGTTCGTGGGTACTTCCGGCGGGGGGATCGGGTATCAATCGCACCTTCGGGTATTGAAATTTTTAACGATTCGGTTTTCAGCTGGATCAGCCGAAGGTATCAATCGCACCTTCGGGTATTGAAATTCCAAATCAATTCGGTCGCGCCGATACCCGTGGCCGCCTGTATCAATCGCACCTTCGGGTATTGAAATGGGGTATATTCTTGAGTCATGCTCTGATCCTCGCTTGTATCAATCGCACCTTCGGGTATTGAAATTATCCAGTGCGGGCTACCTCACGATCAGCAACAGCGTATCAATCGCACCTTCGGGTATTGAAATCGAATTTGGCCCGCTTGCGAACGCGGCTCGCGGACGTATCAATCGCACCTTCGGGTATTGAAATAATACAGCTACGAAACGAGCGAGGACGAGACACCAGGTATCAATCGCACCTTCGGGTATTGAAATGCGTTATTTGTCTGAGCTATCGGCTATCAACGTAGCGGTATCAATCGCACCTTCGGGTATTGAAATTACACGTCAATCAACTCTTGCCACTTCTGAAACGCTTGTATCAATCGCACCTTCGGGTATTGAAATTCAGGCGGCATTGGTGGTGATCAGACGGTTCTACGCGGGTATCAATCGCACCTTCGGGTATTGAAATGTTGTAATCTGTTTGGCGCGGAGGTAAACCGTTTTGTATCAATCGCACCTTCGGGTATTGAAATAATATCGTTTTCTACTTGTTCATAGCCCGCCTGAGGTATCAATCGCACCTTCGGGTATTGAAATTTGCTTAGTAGCCAGACTTTCGAGTTGGTAGGATTGTATCAATCGCACCTTCGGGTATTGAAATGAAGATTCTGAAGTTGATCCGAAAGGCGCATCTGTGTATCAATCGCACCTTCGGGTATTGAAATAAGATTGAACTATACGCGGCTGATGCGGCCCTGGAGTATCAATCGCACCTTCGGGTATTGAAATTCGTCGAGTCGCGTTTGAAAAACCGCGTAAGGGCCTGGTATCAATCGCACCTTCGGGTATTGAAATGTGAGTGACGTGTAGCGGGCATCCCCCCGGGCGTTGGTGTATCAATCGCACCTTCGGGTATTGAAATCAGACTCGCTGCAACTGAACTCGGGTAACTAACCGCCAGTATCAATCGCACCTTCGGGTATTGAAATAAGAAAGCGAGAAGAAAATCAAGGAATCAGCCAAACAAAGTATCAATCGCACCTTCGGGTATTGAAATCTGGCCTACGCCAACCATTAACCCCGATTTCGATGGAGTATCAATCGCACCTTCGGGTATTGAAATTCGCCTAAAAGGCGAGGGATTTTCTCCCATTCCCAGAGTATCAATCGCACCTTCGGGTATTGAAATGTTATGATCTAGAAGCAGAAGATTACTGTTATGTTGAGTATCAATCGCACCTTCGGGTATTGAAATGACGGAGACGACAAGAGCCGCCAGCGTGGGCGCTGAAGGTATCAATCGCACCTTCGGGTATTGAAATGTGACAAACGCCTGCACATCAACCCTCGCATGGCCTAGTATCAATCGCACCTTCGGGTATTGAAATTTCGC
This sequence comes from Fibrisoma limi BUZ 3, assembly GCF_000296815.2. Taxonomy (GTDB): domain Bacteria; phylum Bacteroidota; class Bacteroidia; order Cytophagales; family Spirosomataceae; genus Fibrisoma; species Fibrisoma limi. The sequence goes on along the minus strand of NZ_CAIT01000009.1, from coordinate 1,745,048 downwards.
ATCCTGAAGCAAAGCGATCCAGCGAACCGCCCGGTATCAATCGCACCTTCGGGTATTGAAATGATGAAATAATAAAACCGGCCTTCATCCACAAGTCCGTATCAATCGCACCTTCGGGTATTGAAATGCGAATCTCATTAAACTGCTCTCGCAATGCATCGTAGTATCAATCGCACCTTCGGGTATTGAAATTAGGGACTGTTTAGTCCTCTGTTGCCTCCGGCTTTTTGTATCAATCGCACCTTCGGGTATTGAAATTATGCGTAGACGTATATACGCTCATGTAGGTTTTGACGTATCAATCGCACCTTCGGGTTTTGAAATACGCTAAACACGTCATTACTCCCTTTATCGACGCGTGTATCAATCGCACCTTCGGGTATTGAAATTTGGCATCTGGACCGAAGGCCGTCGCGTTGAGGTAAGTATCAATCGCACCTTCGGGTATTGAAATTGAGCTGAACAATATCAAGCTGATCAAGAATCAGCCTTAGTATCAATCGCACCTTCGGGTATTGAAATTTCGGTTGCCTCGATTTTATGGTACTTCATACGATGGTATCAATCGCACCTTCGGGTATTGAAAGAGGAATTACCGGGCGATTCGTGGGCTACCAGCCAGCCCGTATCAATCGCACCTTCGGGTATTGAAATACGAGCAATTCGGGTGGGTGGCTGCAATACTATTCGGCGTATCAATCGCACCTTCGGGTATTGAAAGACAAAAGCCGAGATGATCTCGCTTACCGATCTCGCAGGTATCAATCGCACCTACGGGTATTGAAAAGGAATACGTAGCGCCGACGCCCGGCGCTATCGGCTTTGGTATCAATCGCACCTTCGGGTATTGAAATGACCGACTGCCTGGCGGCTTTTGACAAAGCGGTCAACGTATCAATCGCACCTTCAGGTATTGAAATGTCTTCGTCAAGCAGTTAGGGACGCATCTAGTCAAAGTATCAATCGCACCTTCGGGTATTGAAAGTATCGACCTTTGATGGCCTTCAGGAAATCCGACACTTATTAATCGCACCTTCGGGTATTGAAATCTCTAATTATGACCTACTGTCTTCTGAATCCACGCCGATGCTGTTGTTGATGCTTTTGCTCTCGCTTCATGCGTGCTTGTTGCGCTAACTTTTTGACTTCAGCCTCATCAATAGGCTGACTTTTTACAGGTTGCGAATGTTCGATCTCTTGGCCTCCGTCCGTATCTTGTTGACCGCTGGTTTTGGTAGATGTTTGTTGCTGTCGATAGGCCTTGATCATATCAGCCGCCTTGTCCTGGCTCTGGGAGATATCGGGTATCGGGGTAGGTGGTATGGGCTCCCCCAAATAATCTCTTTGTTCTTGGGCGAAGCGGGTTTGGAACTCTTTGACCTTCTTCTCATGCAATACTTTGAGCCGGTCTAATTGACCGTCATACTGGCTTTTATCGTAATGTTTGTTTTGTAGATCTTTGAGATTTGCCTGATCCGCGTAATACTCCTGATTCAGCTGTTCAAGCTCTTTTTCCTGACGAGCGAGAAGATCACTGTATGACATAATGAATGTGAATTAATGATGAATTCAATACCTAACTTACTGGGTTTTAACCGTACAAGAAGACGCCAAGCGTCTCACAGCCATTAGTGTCGATGACCACCGCGCCGATGCTGATTATTTTGTCGGCGTTTTTTAAAATATTTCATCATTTTCATGAGTTCGTCCGCCTTCGCTAAGCTCTCAGTTATACCGTCCTTAAGCCGCTCAGGCACTTTCTCAATGGTTTCTTCTTCTCGAATAGACGGGAGTTCTGTGAAAAGCTTATACAGCTTTTCGGTAGGGAAGTCGACATGCTGGCTGTGATGCCGTCTGGTTCGTTCATCAAATCCGTCTAGTTGAAATGAGCAGCTTTGACGAACCCAAAGAGCAACCTTCGGGTCAGCACCGGCCATCTCTTTTGAGACCATCTCTAAGATTTCCCGCCGATAAGCTGATCGCTTATCCTCCAGATAAGAAAGTGCACGTGCTCGTCTATAATTTTTTTTAATGTCTTCCGCCGACCGTTGCCATGAAAAGGGTACTTCTTTCATGATATCCGCTACGCGGTAAATGACTCTATCCATCTTTTTGAGCTGGAGATTCGCTCTAGCGATAAAATCTTCCAGATGGGCGTACTCCGGTGGATAAGACTTATCAAATTTAAAATCCATAGGATTGATCCGTTATGCCTGTCAAATAAGACATTGTGCCAGCTTCTAAACCTGTACTTTATCAAGCTTGGATGCTGCTCGGAATTGGCGACACCTTTGCTAATCACTATCCTTGTCATCGCTCCATGGTCAGTCCGGCCTTGCCAATAGCCCTTCACCATGATGAATAACTATATGCTAAATTTCAAAAAAATCAGAATTTTTTCAATCTGGTTAAATTGGTGTATCTGGGTCGTTTAAATACGCCTATTATTCTGGGTTGCATTTTATGCTCGTCTTTGATCAGATAGTTAGGTTGTGGCCCGTAATCGCTCCTGGAATAAGCTAGGTCAGGTGAGCACTCAATCGTTATCCAGCCAATACCGGATCAATCGTATGACGAGGCTTGCCACCACGCACATGACAAACAAGGCCAGCAGCAGCTTAGTGGAGCTTATGAGCAGGATCATGGTGATCACAATTGTTTACTGCCCTTAGATTGACGGGAGGGCCACCGTATCGAACCAGTACCGACACAGATTGCCGACGCTTTGTACCAATAACGGGTAGGTGTCCGGCTTGACGACGACCGAGTTCGCGCCAAGCTTGTAGCAACGGCTTATTTCCTGCGGCAGCAATACCCCTGACCAGACGACAACTGGAATGTCTTTGGTAGTTTCCTCCTGTTTCAGGGCCATAAGAAGCTCATACCCATTCAGGATGGGGATATGAACATCCAAGATAACCAAGTTTGGCCTGTCATTGTTGGCTTGCAGATGGCTGATAAACGTAGCGCCATTGGTGAAAAAAAGGATGTTGATTTGGGTTGAGTATTGCCGAGCCGCTTCTCTAAACAAGATGTGCTCATCCTCGTCATCATCCACGACAACAACTTCGTAAAGCTTTCCAGGTTGCAGAGCCATAACCCATGGCGGTTTTATGGCTGTGAAAATAAGCTTTCTCGCAACCCACAGAATACCTTACAAGTCTAAACTTATTAGATGGTTGAGGAGATCTATTCTACGCTGCGATTATACTGAATGGTTGTATCTTTGTCCTGCGGCTTTTCGAGCGTTTCTCTTTGGCATCCTTCCGGATACGCGCTTGAGCCGTTGGCTTGCTCAATCGGTATCTGGAAGGATTTAACCTTATTTACTGCAACTGCCAATCGATCACGAGTTGCCGCGCCATCCGCATCATCTCGTCTTGCCGGGCTGGTTTGATCAAATACCCGTTCGCCCCCAGGCTCAGCGATTTTTCCCGATCTGTGGGAGCGCTTGAGGTGGTGAGGATAATCACCGGCAGATGCCGATACGCGGGCGTGCTCCGTAACTCCGCCAAAGTTTGAAACCCGTCTTGGCGCGTCATGTTCAAGTCCAACAAAATCAGATCCGGCAATGTTGAAGCTTGCCGAAGGCGGGGCAGCACCTCATCACCGTCAGCAAGCGATTCAATGCGAAGGGGTGAAAGAACCTGCTCCAAAGCGATTGTCAGCAAATACTGATCATCCATGTCATCATCGACAATCCAAATGAGCGTTGAAGACTGCATGTAATGAAGTGAATGGTTACACCTAGCCAAGAGCATCCGAGTGATGCAGGGTCGGTAACAGACAAATATAACGGGTTCAATGGCAAAGCGAGACCCGGTGAATAAACAAGCGCTATGAAGATCGACAGCTGTGTCCTGTCGCACGAAACGGTTGATAAACAGATTGGTATATCTTTACGTGAGGGCGTTGTTGCTCACTCGGTCATGGCAGGCTGGGCTTTCTCAAAATAGAGTCATTTGGTTTGTCAGTGTAATGGCTTGTAAATTGGCAAAATGCATCGAATTGCTTTCAACAAAGCGAACCTGTTGTAAACTCTCTCTTTATGACCGAACAGCAACGCCTGGACAAGGCGACTTATCTCTTGAGAGCCATGGCCCATCCGATCAGGTTCCAGATCACTTTGCGGCTGCTTGAAACAAACGAACTAACCGTTACTCAACTTCAGGAGCAGATGCAGCTGGACCAATCCCTGGTTTCGCATCATTTGAACAAAATGCGGGATAGAGGCCTACTAGATAGTCGTCGTCATGGAAGTAACAGATTTTATTCCGTGGGCGATCCTATCTATGCCGAATGCATTTCTAAGCTGCTGGCCAGCCCCCTCGTCACCAACAAACATGCATAAATCATCGCCTGGTCGTTCAGGCTCGTACCCTATTTTCCTTACGGGGTATTGCCACGTTTTACCTGCTGTTGCTTCAGAGCAGCGCCTGGTCTGGCCAGTGCAAACCGGTACGCCGTGCCGTCAGTCAGTTTGAGACTGAAGCCTTTTAGCAGACCGTAGGTTATCTGCTCACAATACGGCTTGAAACCGATCAGCGTGGCTCCGGCCAATCACCCACCAAAATACGGGAAATCTCCCATTGCCTCCTCAATTCATACAACCTAGTTTAGTCGGTCAATAGCGTACTCACGGGTGATTGTAGATGACTATCATCCGTACGCCGAACGCTCTGGTCGTAATGCCCGTTGCGGCAACGCTATCAGTTTGTACACTCACTTTATACTCGTTGATCCATGCCGTTCTATTACGAACTCCATAAGTTGGGGCAACCGCGCTCCCAACGCACCGCTGATGGCATCCTGCGGTTAAAGGAGGCCATGAAGGATAAGATCAATGGCGTGCCTGAGCGGGTCCGCTCCAGCCGCCTGCTGCTGGCGACCTGGAACCTCCGCGAGTTTCAGGGGCCTAAATACGGCGGTACCCGCCAACGCGAAGCCCTTTATTACATCGCCGAAATCATCGATCACTTCGACATCGTCGCCGTGCAGGAGGTGCGGGACAATCTCTCCTCCTTAGAGAAGGTCATGGATATTCTGGGCAGTTCCTGGCAATATCTTTTGACCGATGTCACTGAAGGCCGGCAGGGCAATCTCGAACGCATGGCCTTTGTCTATGACACCAGAAAGGTGCGCTTTGGCGGGTTGGCGGGGGAGGTGGTGCTGCCACCGCTTGACAAACAAACCCCGTCTTTTCAGTTTGCCCGCACGCCGTATCTGGTCGGGTTTCGAACGGCGTGGTTCAAGTTCACTATTTGTACGGCGCACATCTATTACGGCCGAAGCATCAAGAACGATCCCCAGCGGATCAAAGAAATCGAGCATCTGGCCCAACACCTGGCCAATGCGGTCAAAAAGTCATCCGCCTGGGCCAAGAACATGATCGTGCTGGGCGACTTTAACATCTTCGATACTGATGACGAAACATTTGATGTACTGACCAAGCCGGGTTTTGAGGTGCATCCCAAGCTTTTAGGAATTGGCACCAACATCAACCAATCTAAGCACTTCGATCAAATCGCCTTTATCGCTCCCGATCTGAAAGATAAGCTGGTTGATTGTAACGCAGGGGTGTTCGATTACTACCAGCATGTCTACCGCAAAGATGAGGATACGATTTACGCGGATGATCTTAAACAAAAGAATGGAAAACTAGCCAAGTATAGCGACTGGCGAACCTATCAGATGTCGAATCATTTGCCGATGTGGATCGAGCTGCGGGTGGATTTCAGCCGGGAGTATCTGGAGGCCATCAAAGCGGGAAAAAAAGCCATCGTGCCCGTCAGCCTGCCTATCAATCCTTGAGACATTTTTCCTCTACCTAGCTTTTAAGCGTGTTCTACCCTTCCCTAATCAGTCGATGCCATGGCCAATATCACCGGTACGGTCGTTGATGCCAACGATATCCCATTACCCAATGTCTCCTTGCTGTTAGTGGGCGGTGGGGGGGCTCCCCAAGTCACCCTGTCGGGGATCAACGGCAGTTACAGCTTTGTTGGCCCTGCCGTCGGTAATTACAAAGTGTCCGCCATTCGGGGACGTAACGTCATCGAGCAGCTTGCCCAAATCGCCAGCGGGCAGACGACGGATACGGTAGTGGATTTCAAGATGATCACCACCCCAACCCGGCTTCGATTGATCGATCTGTTTAACCGCTTTGTGCTGCTCAAATACGGCCAGTATCTGTTTCTGGCCGTCATCGGCTGGATATTCTTCTACTGTCTCATCGTTGGCAGCCTGCCTGAGCTTTCCCTGGCCAAGCTCAACAACATTGAAACGGCAAGGGGGGCGATTACCTACCTGGTGGCTGTCACCACCATTTCGATGGCGGCCATACTCATGCTGGCAGCCATCATGACCGGCGGCAAGGATCTCGACAAGCGCTTCACGCTGGGTAAAGAGATCTTGACGCTATTGATCGGAATACTGGGAACGATCATCGGCTTCTACTATGGCTCATCGGATAAATCGCAAGCAAGCGGTACCACCGATTCGCTTCGGGTGGATACGGTAGCGTTCTCCGCCACGGGTCGGCAGGTCTTGGTGAGCGGGCAGGTTAGCGGAGGAAGCCGCCCATATGTGTATGCCATCACCGCAACGCCGAAAGGGATTGTGACCAGCATCACTGATAAATTTTCGGCAAATGGCCGGGTGCGTGACACGCTCAGTGTGTTGGACACCACCAAGGGTCGCTCCGTAACCTTTGTATTAAAGGGCCGGGATGGCAACAACGCCTCCTTCACCTGGCAAAGCAAGCCCTTTGTTGTAAACCAATAAGCAAATCCTCAGCGCTTGTGTACGCTGTGTCTCACCCAAGTAAGGCTCAATGGTAACCTTTACCATTACAGCGCGGTGTTACTGCTGTTTGCCGAAAGACGGCATAATGACAGGAACACACACTTTTAGTCCGCACTCGCCCGGACATAAATTGCTATAGCCATCGATTAAGGCAACTTTCAAAACAATCTAGTACAAAGCTAGATTTATTGGTACAAACCAATTTGTAAGTAGCTATGAACGCGAGCTTTACCGTGCTGCTGGTCGATGATGACGAAGATGAATGTTTGATCATTGAGCGGGTCGTTCAAGAAAGCTGGGCCAACTGTCAATTAATCTGTGCCCGCAGCCGTGAAGAGATGTACACGTATCTGAACGGTCCAGGCCCCCGGCCGGTACTAATCTTAATGGATGCCAATATCCCCCCTTATTCTGGCTATGAGTTCATTCAGGAGCTACGGGCGGAAAAACGCTTTCGCTCCATTCAGATTCTGGTCCTAACAGGCTCATCCATGCTTGATCAGGTGGACGATTATTACGCTGTTGGTGCCAATGCTTACATGGTCAAGCCGGTTTCGTTTCAGGAGTATAAGTATCTCTTAAGCCAGGTGCGTTCTTTCTGGCTTGATGTAGCGGTCCAACCGCACCGGCAAAACAACAATTTGTAAATTAGTTAGGCGTGGGGTTTACCTTGATTAAGTCAGCTTTACAAACAAATTAGGTCGCATTTGTTATCTTAGCTACCTGAAGCCCAAAGCAAAATGATTTTTGTACTGATTGCCGAAGATGACGAAGACGATCAAGCGTTAATCCGTGATGCCTTTGAGCAGGTCGTACCCGGCGTACAACTTCGCGTAGCCGACAACGGAGAAAGCTTATTGCAGCAGCTAAGAGCTATGCCCGTCCTACCCGCCTTGATTATCCTGGATGTGAACATGCCCCGACTGGATGGGTTTGAGACATTGGCCGAATTACAGCAATCCGAGCGCTACCGACGGATTCCAACCCTGATGCTGAGCACGGCCAGTTACGGCCCGTACATCAGTAAAGCATACGTGGCCGGTGCGAAGGCTTATCTGATTAAGCCCAACGGGTTTGCTGATTTGCAAGAGATGGTCAGGGGTATGCAGCTGTTTTGGCTGCGGTTGCATGACCTTGTCAAACATGAATAGCGGTAGGTCAAAACGGCGATGACGCGCTGTCTATCAGACACATAACCCTTGGGTTGCGATTTACCTGATAGAATTCCCTAAATTTGCTGTATCATGTTCTTGTGTCAAACAAGAATTTATGGTGTGGATAGAAGCGGAAAGCCTGCTCTTGATTAAGAGTAGGCTTTTTTGTGCCTGCGTATCTAAGTTCATTGCTGGCTGCACGTCAGCTTATTGTTTTGACGCTAATAGTTTCTGTAACAGCTCGTTCTTTTCACGCTCCGCTTGCAACAGCCGTTCGTAGAGTTTTTTGTTTTCCTCAATCGCTTCGAGCCACTTATCAACCGGATTGAAATTATACTGGACCGAGGCGGCATGATCGTGATAAGTGTTAGAAAAAATCTGGATAGCCGACTCTTCGCTGAAGTTTTTAATAGCGTCTTCTGACACGCCCAAGGCTTTGGATACCCTCTGTAAAGATGGGGCATCCAACACCTCCTTCTGCTCAAGTTGAGAAATGGCCTGCTGACTCAGCCCTAACGAAGTTGCCAGAAAATCCTGCTTGACGCCCAGGATCTCCCGTATCCGTTTCACGTTGCGACCGTGATGTATCATTGATGGCGTTGTGTCCATCCACAAAGCTAAACAAAATCACCCTGGTACGAAACAAGCTTAGCCTTGTGCGATACAAGCCAGCCAGCTATAAGCGAGCCTGGAAGAGCGTGTATCTTAGCAAACCAACGCTAACATTCATGCGCCATGACCTCGACTTCGCCCCAGAACATTCTCTTCGATGATTTTACCTTGCTCGAACAGCAACTCGGACGCCAAAGGCTGATGGCAAGCTCGGCCAATGCCAATTGCGATTGCATAGGTTACTCCACTTCAGACGATGATGAAGACATTTGTACCGATCAAATCGCCACAGCTCCTAGTCAGGCCCATTGACGACCAGCATGTCTTTGTCGTCAATTGTGCTTATCCAAACTCGTTACGGATTCTCAATCGGGCGCAATATGAGATTTTAGCGGCCATTGACAATCAAACTTCCATATCAGCCCTTAGCGAAAATCTCGGTATTGAGGCTGAGGTGCTTGAGGAGTTTCTAAACCTGCTGGCTCGAACTGAAATCATCCGGTTTGACCAGCAGTTTAGTGCACCGCGCAAACCAGCTAACCCGAAATCGCTCAACTTCTGGATTCACACCACCAATCGCTGCAATCTGACCTGTAGCTATTGCTACATCTCGACGCTCAACACCACGTCGGGCATGGCAGAGACAACCCGTCAGCAATTGCTAAACAAGATGGTCGAGACGGTTCAGAAACGAGGTCTCAAATCCATCAAACTGCGCTTGGCCGGAGGAGAACCCCTCAGCCAGTTCAAAGCTTGGAAGGCTTTTATTCCCCAGGCCAAAAGAACCTTGCAGGATATGGGTTGTCAGTTAGAATGCTCGTTTATCACCAATCTGACCATTTTAACCGATGAGATAGTGGAATTCTCGAAGGAGCACGGTATCAGCTACGGGATTTCGCTAGATGGGTTGGATGTGGATCACGACAACACGCGCACCTTTAAATCCGGTGCCGGAAGCTTTGCCCTCATTGACCGGAATTTGCGGACCTTGCTAGCGCATAACATTCCGGTATCAACCAATACGGTCGTGACCAACAGCAACCTGGCAGGGTTGCCGCGTCTAACGCGTTACCTGATTGATCTGGACGTTCCGTTTCGCTATTCGATTGTCAAAGGCGAAGCCATTAATGCGGAATTGCTGGACAACTACTTATCGGTATCCTACGCGTTGATGAAAGAGGCTATCGGGCAGGGCTGGCGCTTTTCCCAGCGTCATCAGTTCTGCGATCTTAAACCCAGCGAGTTAGGCTTTCAGACCTGCGCATCCGGATTTTCCGGCGGAGCGATCTATGTCGATGGCACGGTCAATTATTGCCATGTCCATTTTGGCGATCATACGCAGCTATCCTATAGCCTCTTCGATACGGATATGGATTTGGTCGATATGATCGAGCAGGGCAGCCATTACGAAGACATGAAGTCGCAGGATTGCCAATCCTGCCGTTACCGATCGGTTTGCACCAGCGGCTGTCCCGTGTACCGGGTCAACGGTAAAGACCCGCAATGCAGCCTCTATCACCGCTTTATTCCCCTAATCTATGAATTGCAGGCGCGGGAGCGATTGAAATTGTTGCAGGAGTATAGAATGATAGTCTAGCTGGAAAGCACCTTTTGCTAAGAGGGTGCTTTCCTGCATTCTAAGCGTTTGTGTTATAGGAGGCCAACTTGGCGATTTTGATTTCAGTAGTAGCGTTGCTGGCCACGTTCTATCAGTTATACCTGCAACGAACGCATAACGAAAAGTCACTCAAGCCACTGGGTCAGATTGATCTGCCCGACTTCAACAAGCAGCTTGCCGTTCATGTCCGCAATAATGGTCTCGGCCCCTTGATCATAGACCGACTGACATTCGTCAAAGACGGCCAGTCCTATACGAACATTGACGATTGCCTTGATCTTCATCCGAGGTCGTACATGCGGATGGCCATCAATGATGCTGTAAAACGCGTGGTGCTTCCCCATGCGCATCTGGTCGTTTTTGAAACCCAATTTGGTGAGCATGAAGGCGAGAGCGAAATCAACCACGCTCGGCGGCAACTGGCATCGATCACCCTGAAGGTAGAAGGGCGGGATATTTACGATAATAAAATTACGCTCCAGCGTAATTTCAACTGGTTCGCCCGGTACATGGGAGCCTGCTAAGCGAGCAACTTAGCCCATTAAACTGTACCGATAGCCATCGATATGTTTCATTTATCTCCCATCTATTGGGGGGTAGTTTCTTGTTGTCAAGTCTTTTGATCAAAAAACTTGACAATTGTAAAGCTTTAGGGTATACTTGTTCCATGACCCGCGTTTCCGATAAAGTAAGCCAACAGGTTAAGGAGCTACCCGAAGACACCAGCTTTGGATATGGCCAACTGGCCATACCCAAACAGGAGTATTTAACAGCGGCTAAAGCGCTCGAACGGCTGCAAAAGAAAGGTGTCATTAAAAAACTTGCCAAGGGCATTTTTTATAAGCCTAAGAAAACCGTTTTTGGCGAGAAAAAACCGGACGAGCAGCAGCTTCTCAAACCCTATCTTTATCAAAACGGCAAACGAACGGCTTATATCACCGGCGACTATCTCTATAATCAATTAGGGCTGACCACTCAAGTGCCCGCCGTGATGCAAATAGCCAGCCGCAACCGGCGTATTTTTGTTAACAACGGAGCGGTCAAAGCAACGCCGGTCAAGAGCTATGTCGATGTCACGGATGCCAATTATCAGATGCTAGGCTTTCTGGATGCGATAAAAGACCTCAAACAAATTCCTGATGTCGATATAGAGAATGCCCTGGCTATTTTTAAAAGCCGCCTGAGCGTGCTTACACCCGCACAGCGGCAGATGGTGATTGACTATGCGCTGGCTTACCCGCCACGGGTGAGGGCCTTGTTGGGGGCGATCCTGATGGACTTGAACGTAAAGAAAGGCATTGACAAACTAAGCAGTAGCCTCAATCCGCTCACGACGTTTGAGCTGGGTATTAACGATAGCCTGTTACCAACCGCATCCGACTGGCATATTCGATGAAGCTGCACGAAAACCGCGACCTCTTTGCCGATGCGGTCAGTATCACCGCGCAACAAATGAACTTGCCCGAAATTTACGTCGAGAAAGACTATTGGGTGACGCTGGCTTTGCAACGCATTTTTACGGGGCCATTGGCTGAATTCACCGTGTTTAAAGGGGGAACCGCTTTATCGAAGTGTTTCTCGTTTATCCATCGCTTTTCAGAAGACATAGACTTAGTGCTTTTAAAGGACCCGTCTTTATCAGCTAACCAACTCAAAGAGCGGCTCAAACGAATTAGCACTGCCGTATCGGAATGGCTACCCGAACAAGACATTCCAGGAATTACTAATAAAAAGGGGATGATCCGCAAAACAGCTCATTCGTATTCACGGCTGTTTACCGGTGAGTTTGGGCAGGTGCGTGACCTGATCATCCTGGAATCGAGTTGGCTGGGCTCGTCGGAACCGATGACGACAGGACAGGTCAGTTCGTTTATCTATCAGATGATGCAGAGCAGAGGACAAGGCGACTTCGCCATTCAATATGATCTGTTGCCGTTTGACGTGCCCTTATTAGCCCCTACACGGACGCTTTGCGAGAAAATCATGAGCCTGGTTCGGTTTTCCTACACAGAAAAACCACTCATGGATTTACGGAATAAAATTCGCCACGTGTATGACCTCCACCAATTGCTACAACAAGCCGATCTGTCGACGTTTTTTGATTCCGGTGCGTTTGTTGACATGCTAGACAACGTGGCTAAAGACGATGAAGTCAGTTTTCGAAACAACAAGGACTGGTTGTATCCGCATCCTGCACAAGCCTTGTTGTTCGGTGATTTAGACCGTGTTTGGCCGGAACTGCGCAGTACGTACTACGGCTCGTTCAAAAATCTGGTGTTCGGGGAGTTACCGGCTGAAGAAGCAGTCCTTCAAACCTTGCAGCGCATTAAAGCCAGGCTGGCTTTGGTGGTCTGGACGCTGGAACCATGAGCGGTTCTTGACACGAAACACGAATTCACATGCAACACAAAAAACGAATTTTAATCCGCCAAAAGGATTGTAAGCTAATTGCGGTATCCTGATTCGGCTAGGGAGGGCATCTTGGCCATCATTATTTCGATATTAGCGTTGCTGGCGACGTTCTATCAATTATACCTGCAACGAACGCATAATGAAAAATCACTCAAACCGTTAGGCCAGATTGATTTACCTGATTATAACAAGCAACTTGCCGTTCATATCCGCAATAATGGCTTAGGTCCCCTCATTATTGATCGTTTGCTCTTTATAAAAGATGGCCAGCCCTACACGGCTATTGATGATTGCCTTGATCTTGATCCCAAATCGTACATGCGGGTAGCGATCACTAATGCCGTAAAGCGCGTTGTGCTGCCTAATGCGCATTTGGTCGTTTTTGAAACCCGCTTTGATGAGCATGAGGGCGAAAGCGAAATCAACCACGCTCGGCGGCAACTGGCATTGATTACCCTGAAAGTAGAAGGACGAGATATTTACGATAATAAAATTACGTTGGAGCGGGATCTCCAATGGTTTTCTAGATACCTACGGACAAAGGAATCATGAAAAACTAGTAAGAGCACGATTTTCTGGTAGTTTGCAGTGTTATGTGTTAAAATAAATGTGCCCCTTTGGGACACTACCTTTCATAAAACGGCTTTTTGCATATGACCCATATTATCACCATCGAAACCCGAAACGAAACGGATTTTGCTTTGTTCAAAGGCTTGGCGGATCGGTTAGGGCTATCTACCCAAGAAGCCCATGTTGATACTGAGTTGACTGAAGCCGAAGCCTTAACGCTGTTAAATCGCCTTGCCGGAAGCTGGGCAGGGGATGAAACCGGTGACGAGCTAAACGCTACACTTCAAAACGCCCGCCACTTTGGGACCCGTGACATGGAATTATGAGCCATTATTTGCTGGATATCAATATTTGTGTACACCTCAACAAGAATGATTTTGCACTTAAAGAACGATTGCCCAAATTGGTCCACTAGCCTGTTTTTTATCCGATATCACCATCGCCGAGTTGATGTTTGGCGTCGAAAACAGTGCCCCTGACCGGCAGCCGAGAAATCGAAACAACCTGGCCATTTTCCAGGACCTGTTTCAGGTTCAGGTAAACACATCTGCTGTTATCTAAAACTTCCTTTAAGAACAACATAACTTGATGTATTGACCGCGTGATTTGATTTAGCAACGTAGTGGCCTGTTGACGCCAATAGCCCCAGTGTAACTCCGAGGTATATTTTGTGACCATAAGCCTGCAATTAAATATCTGATTTAAATGGTGAGCCCGCCTAGGCTTGAACTGGCGACAAATCGTCATGAGCGATGAGGCTTGACATGAATATGTAAATGATGGCTGATTTCCATCCATCTGCCTATATGATTGGTGGCACTTCTTTAGAGCCTTTTAAAAATTTTCGTTGCCTACAGAATCGCCAGATGATACCATAGGCTATATGGACATTCATCGTAACTGGGGGCATAGTTGGGGGCATCTAGTAGAATGATCCGTTGTAATGTAAATGAATTCAAGTACTTGGAGCGAAAATGGCAATGCGGCTACGGGCACCAATCTCTTTTTTACTGACATTATCTGTCCTTATCCAAATGCGAAAAATTCAATTTTCGCAGCACCTTAAGGCTATCCTCCCTTTATCAATATATTCCTATCATACACTCACACTAATCAAAAGTGGGGGCATGCATGGGGGCATGAAGTTGCCGCTCGACGTGAACCGTCTGGTCAATGGAGAGGAGGTGTGATCATGGCTTTGTCAAACATGACGTGTCAGACTGCGAAACCCAAACCGAAACCTTATAAGCTTGCAGACGGTGAAGGGCTATATCTAGAAGTCACTCCGTACGGGACCAAATTCTGGCGGTTGAAGTATCGACTTCAGGGCAAGGAAAAGCGGATTTCAATTGGCGCTTATCCAGCGGTTTCAGTAGCGGATGCCCGTAAGGCCAAAGACGAGATTAAGCGAGACATAAAGGCTGGCATTGATCCCGTCTTGAAACGTTTACAGGCGGCTCAGATCCAGGCTCTAAACCAAAAGCTCGATTTTAGAGCGATGGCGATAGAATGGCATGAAAAGCAGAAGCCTTTATGGAAGCCCAAACACGCCGATATCATTAAACACCGCTTTGAGAAATACATATTTCCGTGCTTGGGCAGTTTTTCGCTAGCGGATATCCAGCCCATGATGATGTTGAATTGCCTGCAAAAGATTGAAAAGACAGCTCCCGATCTTTCGCGTCGTATGAAGGCTGTGTGTAGCCATGTTTTTAAATACGCCATCGCGACCGGTCGGGCAGAACGTGATCCCACGTATGGGTTAGAGGCTGCGATGAAGAAATTTAAGCGAGGGCATTACGCATCTATTTCTGTCGATGAGTTTCCTGAATTTCTCGCTCGCCTGACGGATTATCAGGCTCACGTTCATCGACAGACTTTTCTGGCACTAAGATTATTACTTCTGACGTTCGTGCGTACAGGTGAGCTCGTAGAAGCTAGATGGAACGAAATCAATTTTGACAAGGCGATGTGGGTTATTCCGGCCGAGCGAATGAAGATGAATCTTCCTCATATCGTCCCATTATCGCAACAATCGCTGGCGATTTTTCGAGAGCTGTCCGCATTGAATGCGCACCGGGAATTTATCTTTCCCGGATATTACAACCCCAAAAAGCCCATGAACAAAAACACGATGCTGGTTGCCATCAAGCGGATGGGCTATAACGGTAAAATGACCGGTCATGGATTCCGATCGTTGGCCTTGGGGATTTTAAAGGAAAAGTTGGGCTACCCGCATGACATTGCGGATCGGCAACTGGCACACGTTCCTAAAAGTGGTGTCGACCGTGCATATGACCGCGCCCAGTTTTTGCCCCAACGTACAAAAATGATGCAGGAGTATGCTGATTATATTGATAATGTGCTAGCAAGGTGATGCTATCACAACCAACGCAAACGCAGTGTTGCTGTTATTATGCATTATTTAGGATACCTTGTTCTTATCAGTCATTAATACCAAGCGCATAGCAAGTTCTATCGGCATTTTCTCAACAGCTTTTCGAATAACGGCCATATAAGCATTGGCCGATGGCCATCCAATAGCCTGTGCCTGAGAATCCAACGTATATGCCTTCAAGGTAATATGCTGCTTTTTATTCTTCTTGCCTAATGCTTCCAATTGCAGCAACAGCTCTTGAGCTGCGATATCCTGATTGATCGACAGGTCAACCAGTTTTTCTAAGATCGCTTCCGGCGGATTCCGGCGACCTGACCACCATGATTTGGTCGTGTCAACGCTCGTGCCTAAGAACAGTTGGGCTTCTTTTAATGGTAAACCGCAACTTTGAGAAAACAACTTAAATAGGGATGTCATGAAAGCTAATCTGACGGCAAAGAGAGCGGTTTCTGTATCCTGTACACAAATAGTGTACCTGTCAATAAAAACAAAATAACAATTACTGTCCTAGCTACACTGTTTTTTCAATAGGCTAGAAGTCGTCCGTTCAAAGTTGCTCCCCTCCAGCAAATCTTTTCAAGCACTTATATCTACCACAGCTTATCGCTAAATGAGCCGGTACCGCATTATTGGCGGTTCTCAGCCTGTTGGTTTTACCGTTTTTTACCCAACTTCTTAGTTCTTGTTTAGTTTTAACGAATCCCGTTTTTGATTGACTGTAGGTATTAATTCCTTGTATCATGATTATATTCCTACTTCACGTGGCGTAATCATATATAGACAGGGGGATAACATGCCGACCACGAATGAAACCCTATTAGATCGAAAGGAAGCGGCCAAATACCTCCGCATTTCCCCGAATACTCTGGCCGTGTGGGATTGTACAAAGCGCTATGATTTAAAGCCGCTCAAGGTGGGCCGAGCGGTTCGTTATCGTCGTTCAGAACTTGACAAATTTATTGAACGCCAGCTTGAGCGCTAAGTAACTCTCAAATCATTTTTCATCATTTTGCAGGAGGTCGCCATGAACATCGATCAGGCGAAAGAGATTTCTATTGCCGAAATTCTGAACCGACTTGGCATCCACCCCCGGAAGACAACTGCCACGAAGCAACTCTACCTCTCACCTGTCCGGCAGGAAAAAACACCCAGCTTTTACGTCTATCTCAAAGACAATCGCTGGCATGACTTTGGCGACGGGCGAGGGGGCGATCCGGTCGATTTCGCGCAAGCCTACCTCAAATTCACCCGCGAAGCCGATACCGTTTCCGACGCTCTGCGCTGGCTGAAAAACATTGGCCTCGGACCATATGTTTTTGAGCCTGTTTACCCCGAAACACCCGCCGAGAACGAAGCCAGCCTGATCATAAAAAAGACCAGGTCCATCCAGCGACTGGGTTTGATCCACTATCTGGAAAAACGCGGTATCCCGCTTGAACTGGCCGATCAATATTTGAAAGAAGTCTACGTCTACAACCAGCGCACAGGTAAAAACCTTTTTGCTTTAGGTCTTGACAACGAAGAGGGCGGTTACGAGCTGCGAAACCCGTATTTTAAAGGAACGCTCGGTCCCAAGGCCATCTCCTTCATTCGCGGCAGGAATCCTAAACCAGAAACCATTCACATCTTTGAGGGCATGATGGATTACCTGTCCGCTATCGCGCAGTTCAAGGGTAACCGGTTTAAGGGCGACACCATCATTCTAAATTCTCTGGCCTGTTTAAAGCAGGTTGGGCCCTACATGCAGGGTTACGGCTACCGCGTCGCTTACACCTGGCTCGATAACGATAAAGCCGGTCAGGATGCTACCGGAATACTCGCGGATTTCTTCAAAACACAGAACGATCTCACGCACAAACGCATGAACCGCATCTATGCGCCCCACAAGGACGTGAACGCCTGGCACATGCACACGCTTGGCCTGAACCTGTAGGAGACGCCCTTGAACCAGCTCAGTCTGCAATCCCTGTTCATGGTGAATGAGGTCGAGATTATCTATCGCAATCCGGCTCCCTATCAGGACCGCATCCAAATCCGGCAATCTTCAACCGCTTACGAAGTTCTCCGCACCATGTGGGACCTGAACCGCATGGAGCTGGTCGAACAGTTCAAAATCCTGCTTCTTGACCAGAACAATCACTGTCTGGCCGTCTCTGACATTGCGACTGGCGGTATATCATCCTGCCTGGCCGATCCCAAAGTCATCTTTGCCACCGCTCTCAAAGCCCGCGCTACGAGCCTCATTCTGGCCCACAATCATCCCAGCGGCAATCTGACACCCAGCGAACCGGACAAGGTGCTGACCCGCAAGCTCAAGGACGGCGGTAAACTGCTTGATATTGCCGTGCTCGATCATCTGATTGTTACCCCGCACAACTACCTGTCCTTTGCCGATGACGGGCTGATGCCCGGATAGGCGGCTGTTGTTCGCCACGCTTGAGCCACGGGCAGGGGGGCATGTGTTCCCCTCGCCTGAAGGATGGGCGCGGGACTGTACCCGGCCCGCTCATTCCACCAACCAGAATTTTCCCCAAGGCCTGCGGCCTTTTCCTCGCGAGACAAAATTCCGGCCGCGCGACGTTCGCCGGTTCATTCGCTTGAGAGCCGGGCGTTGCCCTCCCCATAACCCTTCAGCCAATGGAGAACGCCACATGACCACCACCCGCCAACGCTCAAGACAATCGAACCATAGAAACGCATCCGACAGCGCTAGCCCGCAAAACGACATCTACGCCCGCGTGACGGCCAAGATCATCACCGATCTGGAGAGCGGCAATCTCACCTGGCGCAAGCCCTGGAACGCCGATCATCTAAGTGGTCATGTCCAGCGCCCCCTTCGCTGGAACGACATTCCCTATCAGGGCGTCAATACGCTCCTGCTGTGGGGTACGGCCGCCGAGCAGGGTTATACGTCGCCTTACTGGATGACCTATAATCAGGCCGTTGAACTGAAAGCCAATGTGCGCAAGGGCGAGAAAGGGACGCACGTGGTCTATGCCGATAAGATCATCAAGGAAGACACCAACGACCAGGGCGAGTTGGAAGCCCGTCAGATCCCCTTCCTCAAATGTTACGTGGTTTTCAATGCCGATCAGATCGAGGGGCTATCTGATGCATTCTACAAACGTCCTGAACCAGAAACGGTCAATCCGATTTCGCGCAACGAACAGCTTGAAACCTTTTTTGCCCAGACTAAAGCCGACATTTATACGGGCAGCCAGGCCGCTTACTCGATCACGACCGACCGCGTCCAGATGCCGCCCTTTGAGAGCTTTGAGAGTGCCGAAAGCTACTATGCCGTGCTTGCTCACGAAATCACGCACTGGACCCGCCATCCGTCCCGGCTAGACCGGGATCTGGGCCGCAAAACTTACGGCGACGCTGGCTACGCCAAGGAAGAATTGGTTGCTGAACTGGGAGCCTGTTTTCTGGCCGCTGATCTTGGCTTCGAACCAATGCCGGAAAGCAAACATGCCGCTTACATTCAGTCCTGGCTTCAAGCCTTGCAGGATGATAAACGTTTCATCTTCCAGGCCGCATCCCATGCGCAAAAGGCCGTTGAATATCTGCATGCACTGCAACCGTCTTGAGTCTTCTTATCAAGCCAGGTGTTTCTGCCAAAAGCGGATTCGCTTGGGCGCGGTCGCAATTCTCATTGTCCTGTGTTTGCTGATAGATGATGTCAGCGTAATCGCAGGCGGCTGCGACGACGCTAATCCCTCCTTTTTAAGCTACGCCCAAAAAGGCTCTGACGACTCCGGCCAAAAATAGACACTCGTTTCATTTCGCATCGATTTTTGTCCTTCGGGGAGCGGTCCCAGCCTTTATGCGCTTGTAGTCGCTTCCATCATCAACCACACAGGAAAGGAGACTTGATGATGACCACGCAAATCGAAACCCTCTCGAAACGGCCAACCCATACGGCTTATATCGTCAAAGCCAAAGACGGTACAGACAAATCGGACTGGATCAAGGTCGGCGCGGCCTGGGAACATAGCGACCAGGCAGGCATGAACCTATCGCTTACCATTCTTGGTCAAAACGTCTCGGTGATCATCCGCAGGAATAAGTCGAAATAGCGTTAAACGCAAAGCCGGGAAAACTTTTCCCGGCTTTTTTGTTCAATGTGCGTTGTATATACATTTCTTAAATGACGGTCAATAATCAAAGCACACTATACAAAGTAGTTATGTAAGATTGGCACAGACAGACAAGGTGTTGAATTATATTTTTTCAATACTTAAAATAAAAACTAATTAATAAATTTAGAAAAAACTAGAATTTATACTTATAAAGGTTTCTATAAAATTTATTTTTTAGACTACAGCTTTAAGTATAAATACTTTATTAAAAAATTGTATTCTTATCTGTTTAATATAATTAATCCAATAATTGATAAAATTAATTTGCTATTGAGGTGTCTGTATTGTACTTTTAGTATAATATATTTTATTAAAGAACTTTGTGCTGTTCAAGTTACGAGTAACTAAATACTGCCATAATTTAAAAGTAGCACTCATATAAGGCACTTTAAGGTTTTCACTTTATAATCCAGACAGTTTGCTGGAAGTTGACAACAGGCTCTCACTAAAAATATCAGAATAACTATGGTTCAATAAAAATAGGAAAACCCTTTAGTGCTTCTGCGCCTTTTCGGTCTCTCGTTACTGATTGTTTCAAACTTAATCAAACGTCTATGAAAATCTCAAAATTTACAACTAAGGCAAAACACAGAGCTTGCACCCTACTTGTGGCATTTGGACTTCAGGTCCAGTGGGTATTGGCACAAGAACTTTTCACTTTGCAGCAATCCGACAAAAGCAGATTTTCGGCTAACCTGCAAGGGAAAATGGAAAAAATTGAAAAAAATCCTGTGCACAAGCGGACGATGTATGTACAAGTAGGAAACTTGGCAAAAATTCAGCAGAACGGGAAACTCACGTTTACTATTCCAAACACTGGAGGGCCTATCACCTTTTTGGCCCGTCGAGTTGAAGCTGAATCAGAACGAGATTTTACATGGGTTGGTAAATCAGAAGACGGGCTTTATCAAGCAATCTTCGTCAGTAAACAAGGCAAGTTGTCCGGCTCTATTGAAAGCAAGTATGGTAATTATCAACTGTATGGCACTGATGAAAGCGTCAGCCTTTTGATGGAGGTTGATTTAAGCAAATCGAAAGAGTGTAAGGCTGTTGGACGGGCCAATGATCAGGAGCATAAGCCAAAAAGCGGAGCTCGCCAAGATGCATGTCAGGAGGCCACGCGAGTTCTTATCTTATATACTCAGGCAGCCGCTAATTTCGCTCCTGATATTAATCAATTGGCAGACCTGTGCATCCAGCAGTATAATACAGCGCTAAATAATAGTTCTATTGGTAACCAAGTCACTAATACTTTAGTCAATGCCGGGGTAGCCTTCATACCCTTCACGGAAGGCGTAGATAATGACTCACAGGCTGATGCTTTTAGAATTAGTCAGCGAGCCGATGCACAAAACTTGAGAAATCAAACTAACGCAGACATTGTGATGACGCTTACAGGCGATGTTTATACAACTACTTTCGGCTCGGTAGTTGGTGACATTCCCGCTAACAATAGTTCCGCCTATGCAGTAGTGGAAATAAATCAAGCCAGTCTTGCCGGGGCTTACACATTTCTCCACGAGGCCGGGCACATATTTGGAGGTCGACATGACCACAATTTTGATTCTAATCCTCCTAGCTACGCACACGGCTATCAACTACCGAACCAGACTATACGTACGTTAATGTCGGTTAGAAATAATGGGGACTTGAGTAGAATTCTTCATTTTTCTAATCCCAATGTTACATTCAATGGTACACAAACAGGTACTGCTACGCTTAATGACGTGGCTCGTCGCATAGGCGAGGTAAGCGCAACAATCGGCAATTTTCGACAATCTATAACAAATCCGTTTTATGGATATATTGAGGGAACGTCTTATGTGGGTAACAGCGGAACCAATCAATTCGAGGTTGCCTATCAATGCATTACGCCGATTTCATTTGAATGGAGTGTTAGCCGTGATGGATTTACATTTGGTTCTCCGATGGGTTGGTCTGAAATCATATATCCTTATATTTCATCATCGGATAATGGGCTTTATTATCTACGTTGTCGTATCACTTTGCCGGGAGGGCAAGTGAGCACAATATACAAATATGTATCGGTCAACATTTGTAGCGGTTGTCGCACTGAAGCGCCAGAAACTGAGACGGTGAATTCCGTCACGTTAGTGTCTTGGCCTAATCCAGTTATTAATAATACTGTAAATTTGAAGTTTATGTTGCCTCAGGAAGCGGTTGTATCCTTAACGCTAACAGATTCCCGTGCGTCAACTGTTAAAAAGTTGCTTTTGGGAAAACTTGCGCCCGGAAATCATCAAAAGCAGTTGGATGTGACAGGATTAAGTCCAGGTTTATATGTTATTAATCTTCAGGCTGGATCGCAACGACGAAGCCTAAAAGTGTTACTCAGCAAATAGCAAACGAATGAAATTTGTAGGCTTATGTTTTCTGGTCGTCTTATCGCTCTGCACATGCACGAGCGATAAGACGGTTTCTCACGAAGATTACAACGGGGAATATCCTTACATAAAGAGTACGGGTAAACCTATTTCAACCTATCAGCCTGTTTTTACCTCGGCTTGGCAAGGTCCTCCGGTTACTAATACACCTACGCCTGTATTGGCTATGGGAGAGTATGCATTTACATTTAAAGGACACAATTGGAATCACTGGCCCTACACAAATATCAGCCAACGAATTATTGAAAACCCATCCTCTCCGTTTGATCGAATAGGTTC
The DNA here is from genome assembly GCF_000296815.2 of Fibrisoma limi BUZ 3. Classification (GTDB taxonomy): domain Bacteria; phylum Bacteroidota; class Bacteroidia; order Cytophagales; family Spirosomataceae; genus Fibrisoma; species Fibrisoma limi. Next base: position 1,722,654 of record NZ_CAIT01000009.1, on the reverse strand, counting down.
TCGTATTTTGGGAATAGGTTTTACAGCGATGGACGGTTTCGAGTGCCAAATGGAAAGTGTTCACTTTATTGTTCCGGCCCAAGTTGGTCGTTTTCGTTTTGAGCCGTCAGTGTATGATCTTTCAATCATGCCTACTTTTCGCACGTATGATTGTGATGCACCAAAAGATCGAATTACTCTTGATCTAAAGGCTGACAATTGGGTCAATATTACTCGTTTGGATACGCAAGCTCATCATGTAGAAGGAAGTTTTAATTTAAACTTCATGATCATTGATAAAGATGTCAGTTATAGCCTCATTTACCCTACTCAGATCTTTATGCAAGGAAACTTCAAAGGTCCTTATACAAATTAACGCATTTTAGTTTGTATAATACATATCTACGCATACTTCAATGACATCGTCAGTTAAGGGGTGTCCCTTGGACGGACCATTGTTCAGTGATTCATGTTGAAACATAACCTGCGGTGAACTTGGAGGCCAGTTTGATTGGAATTATAAAATGTGAGTCCAGATCTATACAAGTGACTTGCTAAACCTTCAGACTACCTAAATAGAACAAGCTTGAATTTATCGTTGGGACGTATTAGTTCGATCCGTTTGCATTCATTGATGGCGACTTGGAAGAAATTGCCCTGTACGTATTCGGTTACACCGCTTTGATTTTTTGCATAGAGTCTTAACCAGACCATCTCGCCGTAAGGTTTATACTCACCAAATTCATCCGTCTCTACGCTCCATTTCAAATATATTCTCTTCTCATAACCGTCTGGAAGTGACACAGAAAATAGCGTATCTGAATCAGTGAAAGTTTGATTTTGATCAAAAGCCAAAGTTCCGGTTTTTGATCGCCCTATAGCATCTAGCGTAAAAAATTTCCATTCGCCAATAATATTTTGTACAATAGGAGGGGCTTGGCACTTATTTGTATCCTCTAGAGATGCAGGACGGTTGCCAGGAGGAGTTAATTGCTGCAATAACTCCTCTTGGCAAGCTGCGTTCAACAAAATGAAACCAATAATGCTAAGGTTTTTAAAACAACTATTCATGACGTCGAAGAAGTTTTTCATTGTTATTATAACGAGCGACGGTTTACAAAATTATTTATCTAGTATTCAGCTTTGTTAAAATTTATAACAATTTATTAATAAATAATTGTATCTGGTAATGATACTTTTCTTACATTTAAATAAAAACAAAACATCATGAAAACTACTTTCATTTCATTGTCAACTGTCTTTTGGGTAGGTCTTGTTGTTGGCTGTCAGCCGGTGGAACAAAAATTTGAAGTACAACCCAAGAAAAACAAATACAGTTCAGCGAGGACATATACATGCCCTCAAGGTACCGTCTCAGCTTCAATTGCAACGAACGCTGATTTTAACGTGAGTTTGGATGGTTGTTTTTCTTATATAGTTGCAAAGGGTGGAGCGCGTACCCGTTTTCAAGTTATAATTACGAATAATGAGTTGTACGATCAAAATTTTAATTTGAGAGTATCAATGCCGGGAAATAACACTAATGTCTTCAATTACGAATTAGTATCAGTACAGGGAAATCCAGCCGATTTAACAGAAGTCACCAGCGCAATCGATGGTGGTTATCAATGGACAATCGCTTCAATGCCATCTTTAACAACATATAGACTCGTTTTTGATGTTTATGACCGTGGTGTTTTTCCATCGGGAGAAAGTAGCATCAAATTGAGATTAGGTCTGCCGTGTCTACAATACAACACGTCTAGTTGTAGCGATAACGATGACGTTAGACTTGTATTACAATGAATGTAGTTTTTCAAAAGTAGGTGCTTATTAGCACAAGAAATAGGTTGTATAAAATAGCACAAGCTCTTACTCAAAAGCTTGTGCTATATTGATCACCTTCATAATAGATTTACTCATATTGTCAACCAGAATGCTCTAGGTGCATAATTTTAGTTATTCCGTCATCGCCACGACGTTCTTTCTTTGTAATAATTGCCACGTAGGGGTTATTACTTATGCTGAGCTACTATTTCGTTTAGACTCAAAGTCATGCTTCCATTCTTAATAGATCATACGATAAATTATTTACTTACTTTTACTAAGATCACAGATATGAAAGGAATAAATTTCATTCGTTATTAACCTCAATGCGAATGGCTGTAACAGTTGCGCTTTTACCGATGGCGTGAGCATAGCGTGCATCAATTGCCTTAATGAAACGAGGTTGATGGTTAAGTAAGGCTAGAAATAAGGGTTTTAATCCATAACCCTGCAACGTTACCTTATAGGACGAAAAATCAAGCTGAATGATGTTCTTGTCACTGCCCGGCTCAAACTCGCCTTTCATGAGATAAACGTAGTTGAAAAAAGCGCGCTTGCCATCGGGCCAGGCAAAACACAGGTTTCTTACATCATTGTCTACTTCGTGTAGGTGATTCTCAGCGTTTGTCGGTTCCTGAGCGGTTACAGTTGTTACTGGTTCCGCTGGATCAGACTTTGGGAAATTCGACTTGAACTCATGGACATGGCACATGAGCGGGCTTCCGTTTGTTGACAGGAGGATCAGGTTCCTGCGGTTTGATCATCGGTGCGACGGGGCGTTTTATGCGCGAACGGATCATCTGCTTAGCAACGGATACAGGGAAGGTTTTGGGTTTGACCAACTCCAGCGCCGATAGCCGATCTCCTGGTTCTGAGGCTTGCATCAATAAAGCGTCTTTATCCTCCGTGTAGATGTGGACGCGCTCTTTTGCCCGTGACACCGATACGTAGAACTGATTGCGGTTGGTAGCGGCAAAGGTGCTGGCCGGTTGCGCAATGAACACAGCGTCTACCGTCTTGCCTTGCGCGGCATGGGAGGTGATGCAATGGGCGTGGGCGATATGGCCAAACTGATGGGGCAACCGGTACCGCGCTTTGCTGATCCTGTTTCGGGCTAAGATCTTACCGCCCGGATTGACACGCATGACTTCCAGCAACTGCCCGTTATTGAGCCGCTTACGATCCGCATCCATACCGTTGCGCGTAATACGAATGCTGTCCCCTAGCGACAGGCCAAGCGTTGTTGCCTGGAACACATCGAAAACCGGGTTGTTACCAAGTGGTAACAGTTGGGTGGAACCGCGTTCATCTCTAATGGCTAGCTGACCGTCTTGGATTGCCGTCACCTCCCAACGCGAGCCGCGCGGAATGTCAGGGGCGTGCTGGTTGAACTGGATGATCTGACCGGCTTGGTAATTGCGGCTGTCGGTTTTTTCAGCCATTGTCAGATTGGTGTTGACCAGTTGGGTGACGGGTGTTTCGTCTGGGCCGATCTTGCCAACTTTACGCAACTCCTCACGAATGGCATGGGTTGCCTGTGCCCCAGCCTGGTGGGTGGGTGAGATAACCAGCGCCGTTTTGCCCTGCTTGAGGGCGCTCACATAGTCTTTAGCCAGGTTTGCAAACGGACTGGCCGGATCGACCGTCTTGATCGCTCCCATGGCGTCCAGTAGGTCAAAGCCGGTTTTGATGTCGCCATTGGAGAGGGCTTGCACGACCTGCCGATACGCAAGGTGACGCTGGCGGTAGATCTGGCTGACCTCTGCCGCTTGAATGCCAGCCACGGCGTTGAGGATGCGTAAAGCGTCGCCCCGGATGACGCTGGCATGTTGCCTTGTGTCTCCGCTCAACACCAGCCGGGCGTTTTGAGCAATGACCAGCTTGAGCAGGGCGGTCATGTCCGCATTATTGAGTAGCCCGGCTTCATCGACCCATAACAGGCCGTTTGACAACTTCTCCTGCAACTGCGAAGAGGCCAAGAGCTGGGCCACGGTTTCAGCCTCCGTGAAGCCGTCGTCCCGCAACACGCCCCGTGCCGCCTGGGCGGTGGGCGCTACCACTGTCACCGGGCATCCCGCTCGCTCAATCAAGGCGACAGCCTCACGCATCAGGGTGGTTTTGCCGGTTCCCGCCCGACCTCGGATGATCGATAGCCGGTTAGTCGTTGTCAGCACATGAGCGACGGCCGTCTGTTGTTCACCCTGTAAGGCAATCTTGGGCGTAATCGTGTAGAGTGGCCGCAGCACGCCTTTTCCCTCTTGGGCCAGGCGGACCATTCGTTGTTCTTCAAGCAGAACTTGCCGGGTCGTGCAAAGCGTTTTGCCGTTCTCGGTAATCCTGATGATCCGCTTGTCAGCTTTAAAGCAATCGGTGATGTGATCGACCGTCACCGACACATGGCCGAGGCCTTGCCGGTAAGCGGTTTCCAGGATACGCCGGTCGTGCATGACCGATGCCCGCTCAAAGCGCATGGACAGGGCATGGTCGACACAGTTCTGCGGGGTGAGGGGAGAGGGCTCTTTGACGGGCGAAAAGCGGATAGGCTGCTTACCTTCATCCTGGTCGGTCATTCCCATCGCAAAGATCTGTTTGCGCCACTCTTGTCTGAGTTCGGCCATGGTCAGACCCTTTTGTTTCTTAGCGCGAGTCCGAGCGCCCAATGTATCTAGTTCCGACGAATCCGTAATGCCAAGCTCTTTGGCGATTCGTCCGATCTCGTCCGTTCGCTTGGAAAACAGGTCAATCACCCGCTCCGGCACACCAACCACCTCGAAGGCGGTTTTAGTGCGCCGGATACGGTAACCTAAATCAATCAGCCGGTCAGAAAACACCTTATGGAACCGGGCCTGGTAGTAAGGCATATCGCGTTTGATGTCGCGAAACTGCCCGGCCTTGAATTCTTTCTCAACATCGTCCCAGGTCACGTTGAAAACGAAGCAATGCGAATGAACGTGCGGATCAGGGACAATGCCACCCACCGGCCTTGCGGTTTGGTGCAGGAAGCTGACCCATATGAGTTCGCCAGTTGGCCGATCTTCGTCCTTACCCTGTTTACGCACCCGTGTCTTAGCATCAGCTTCAATGTCCAGCATGGTTTGCGCGACGCTTGCCTCAAACGCTTCCAGGATGTGATTATCGTCACTCAGCGCATGTAGGACTGAGATGCTTTTGGGGCAATGGAAGTTGATGTCATAGCCGACCGTGCGATTGGCGACATTGCGCTGAGTTAGGCTCTGGCCGGTAACGGGGTTGATGTTTTCGCACAAGGCGTGAAACACGTCTTTGGTGATTTCACCCGCTACCCCTAAACGATTGGCAACCTTGCCGTAGAACTGGCCGGAGTGTTCTTGACCGTCCAAATAATAATCCGACCGCTGCAAAGAGTCGTTGAAATACTCTTTCGCTTGGCTGGCAGAGCGGCTTTGGATCATGCGTATCATGTCCAATATCATGCCGCAGAATCACCAGACTCGATTTCTTGAACGCGTTTATTAAAGAGAGTGCATGACGAGCAATCAGAGTAAGGTCTTTATTCTATGCCTTCAAATCTTAAGTAAGCTTATCAAAATATATTATTCGGTCAGTCCAAGAAAAGCCTAATCGCTTAGCTTAGCCCTTGTAATTGAAGGAATTACCTCGTCCATACCGAAAACATTTAATTCATGCCACACAATCTACGCGTTGCGACCTTTAACTGCGAAAACCTCTTCAGTAGGCCCAGGATATTTGCGCAAACCCCAGCCACATCGAAAGAACTGCTCGGTTACGTAGCAGAACTACAAGAAGCCCTAAAAAACGACATCTTCGATAAAGCCCGGATCAAAGAGCTTGAAGAAAAATTGAAAGGGTTTGCCACAGTCAACGATCTACGCGGTAAGCACGACTCAAATGCGGTTATTGGCGCAAAGGATTGGCTGGGCGGTGTCGAACTGACGCGAACGGGTTTTTCGGATGCAGCAGTCGAAAACACAGCGCGGGTGATCAGCGATGTGGATGCCGATGTCATCTGTCTGATCGAAGTAGAGGAGCGGAGCCTACTGCAAAAATTTCATGATGGATTGTTGTATAAGGACTTTTTGGAGCCGGCGGGCAAGTCGGAATACAAATACGTTTATCTCATTGACGGTAATGACCCAAGAGGCATTGATGTCGCCTTCCTATCACGCATACCGGTAACATCGTTTTGTAGCCATATACACGAAACGACTCTCTATGAAGGCAAGACGTTGAAGACGTTTTCCCGTGATTGCCTGGAGGTTGAATTGGTCGCTCCGAACGGGAAACCGCTCCATCTGATGATCAACCACTTTAAATCGATGGGTTACAGTTCAGGTAACGATCTGCAAAGCAACAGACGACGGCTTGGACAAGCCCAACGGGTGGCAGAGTTGCTAGACCGGCACAATCTTAAAAATGACTATGTGATCGTGGCCGGAGATTTGAACTCTGACCCAAGTAGCCCTTCAATGCAGCCCTTAATAACAAAACCCAATTTATACAACACACTTCTAAACCTTCCTGCTAGTCAACGGGGCACCTATGGAACTGACAGCAAGCAGTTAGATTATATCTTAGTTTCCGATGCGTTGAAACAGCATATTCAAGATGTCAAGCTGGAGCGACGCGGTGTCTACTCTAAGACAAAATGGGTACCTTATCCAACCGTCAAGAACACTAGAACACAGGCCTCTGACCATGCGGCTGTAATTGTAGAGTTCCTGTTACCGTAATGGATATGGCAATGGCTACCGTTAATGAAAAACCGACAGACATCTTCCCGAAGCATCCTGTATGAAAAGTTGATTGGATATCACTTTAGTTATATGCATACTAATTTTACACATTAATACGCTCTATACTATGGCTGATAATATTAAAACGGCTGTTTTTCCTGTTGCTGGTAATGGCTTAAGAGCTCTGCCTGGATCAAAAGCTATTCCTAAACACTTCCACTTTGTGGCAGGAAATCCCATAATTCATTATTGTGTTCAAGAAGCATTATTGGCTGGTATAGAAAAATTTATATTTGTAGTTAATTCAGATCCAATTTCTACAATCCTTCTTAAAAGGCAATTTTTAGATTTTAGCGATACTTACAAACTTCTAATAGAAAATGGTAGAGAAGAACTAATACCGGCCCTTGAGATTATGGACTTAACCCATAAAGATGTGTATTTCGTAGAGCAAAGAGTTCAAAATGGTTTAGGAGGAGCGGTTTTAGCTGCTAAAGAACTTTTAAAGGAAGAAAGTAAGTTTTCGGTTCTTTGCCCAGATGATTTGATTTTGCCATTACAAGGTGGATTAAGGGAAATGGTTAATAAGAGCAATGGTTATTCAGCAATAGTTGGTATTGAAGAGACTACAGATGAAGAATTAAAAAAATTTGGTGTTGTAAGTATGGATGAAAAAAGCGGGCAAATCAACTATGTTATTGAAAAGCCAAAAACAAAAGAACAAGCACCGTCAAACTTAGTTATAACTGGAAGGTTTATCTTTCCTAATAATGTTTTAGATGTGTTGGAAAGAAACACATTGTTACTAAGCAAAGGACAATACAATTACACAGAAGTTGGTCTATCAGATGCGCTTGAAAATTATATAAATAATAAAGAATTAATCGGAGTTTTAATAAAAGGCCAACGGTTTGACTGTGGTAATAGGATAGGTTCAATAGAGGCTAATTTTGTCGCCGCGCTACTTGATAAGCAATTAAGAAATTTAGTATTAAATAATATTAGGAAGTACACTGCATAAGTTTAATATACATAAATGATCTACGTGATAAAAATACAATTATTTTGGTTTGATTTGAGGAAGTTACATATTTTTTCGAATTGTTGATCATGTCCTATATGCCAATTCAAAAATTCACCGCATTTTATCCATTGATAATTTGTATGCTCACGGCTCAGAATGATGTTTACACTAGATTCTACTGGTTTCATAAAGGTTATAATGTTAATTTGGTGTTGTAGATGAGATGCTGTGTGAGGGCCTTTATGAGATATAGAAATGTAAAAATTTGCTTCAACATCTAGTCCTGTTTCTTCCTTAGTTTCCCTTACCGCTGCCTGAGCAGGACTTTCTCCAACATCGACCCATCCACAGGGTAAGCACCACGATTGATCATCGGTTCTCTTAAGAACGAGAATTTCTCCTTTAGAATTTATTACTACTGCCTCAGAACCTAATTTTGGCGTTACAACTCCAACCTCATTTTCAAATTTTTTTAATAAATCATCTCTATCTATATTTAAGATACCTGCATATTCAAGTGCAGCAAGGTTTAAAAGCTTGGTGTACCGATCAATGTCATATGAATCCTTTGCATATTTCAATCCCTCTAATGCAATTGCCCTAACTTGGTCTATTAATGAGAGTTGAGCTAAAATAGTTTTTGTTTGAGTGGCCATAAGATAATTCCTTTTTTAACTAGAACAATCAAAGGATAGCGTATTTTTATTAGGATGAAAAGAAATTTGTATATTTTAGTTTTTTTATTTTTAAGCATAGAGATATGCTTAAAAATACTAGCGTAAATAGTCAAGTATAAATCAACTTTATAATAAGGTTATTTAATACGTATGCCAATTTGAAACGAATTGTACTTGACCTCATTATTATTTTAATAATTTACGATCTCCTTAAAAATGCTTTAGTAGCCAATTAATATTGGATAAATCTAACGAATTGTTCGTAGAATTTAACTCCGCATTTGTAGTCTTTACTGAGTTGTCGCGACGAATTTATCCAGACAAATGTCCGCTACATTTTCTAGCGCATGGGCACAGTCAGAAAGCTTACTAATTCGCTCACATTTACTATTTCCAAAACCAGTCCATAGCTCTTTTCCATCCAACGGGACAGCTTCATATCAAAGGCACTGTCAACTAAGATCTTACTCAAGCGCTTAAATCTCTGATGGGCTGATTGACTTACTACTAGTCGAGCGGCTGGACTGCCATATATTCGTTACGTGGACGACGACCACCAAGACCAGTCTTAACGTATTGACCACAATATGGCGTTTACGCCCATTAATCCTTTTATAGTCATCACAACCTTTGGGCACTACGCCTAATTCATTGCATTTTACACTTAGTGAATTAATATGCCAACGCTGGGCGAGGCTTTTCGTTGCTTACGTTCGGCTAAAGCCTTCTTAAGTCCTTTCCAAGTCCCACCGTTACGCCACTTCCAGAAGTAGTAGCGTTAAGAGCAGAATGGCAAATCATTGGGCATTTGTCGCCATTGGCATCCTGTCTTGGTCAGGAAGAACAACGTATTATTGATAATAACATGGAGTGAATACTTGCGTTTACGCTTGTCAGCCTAGATTTCTTGGGTAACTTGCAAGCAAAACATCAGGTCTGTGGGGATACATCTTTAATCAGATCAACCCACAAGATACACTGATGCTGCTTTCTAAGCCTGAAGGCTTATTTTTAACAGGCTCTTAAATATAAATTGACATGAAGGTGTAATTTAACGGTTGGAAGCATATTTGCTATCCAATGCACTATTTTTTTAAAAATATATATAACTTGAAAAAATTATATAGTAACTTGTTTGAGTCTAGCGCATTTCACTATTTGTACAAAAACTGCAGAATACGGTGATTTATATTGTGGCAACTTCAGAACCTGATTAGCCATATCTTTTTTTATAAATTTAACTTTACAATTGATTGAAGATATCATATGGAGCATGTAATCGATAATTTTCCAAAGATTGGAATAATAGGTATGGGGTGGGTTGGTAAAGCATATGCTAACAATTTTAAATCACGCGGATTGTCACCTGTTTGTTATTCACTTGATGTAGAATATATAGAAAACAGACAAAATATAGAAGAATGTGATATAGTTTTAATTGCTGTACCCACACCTACCACATCATTAGGTTTTGACGATTCGGCTTTGAAGGAAGCTATTAAATTAGTTGGTAAGAATAAAGTTGCTGTAATTAAATCTACAGTTATACCAGGTACAACTAACAAGCTTCAAAAAGAAAATCCTGACGTCATATTAATTCATTCACCTGAGTTTCTGTCAACGATTTCTGCTGAGTATGATGCCGCTTTTCCTAAAAGAAATATTTTAGGTCTTCCTAGCGAAAGTATTGAATATGTCAACGCTGCAAATCTATTATTGAGAATCTTACCTTTTGCTCCATTTAATCAAATATGTAATGCTGTAGAAGCAGAAATAATTAAATATGCTCATAATTGTGGTGGTTACTTAAAAATAGTTTTTCATAACTTATTATATGATGTGTGTAAAAATATGGGGGGTGAATGGGGACAGATAAAAACGGCTATTGCTGCTGATACTGATAGTTTATTAGCTTATTTAGAGCCATTTCATAAAAACGGCCGTGGAGCAGGTGGACCATGCTTTTTAAAAGATTTTTCTGCCTTCACAAAATTTTATGAAACTATAGGAGACGAACTAGGGTTTGAAATGTTAAACCTAATAGAAAAGAAGAACATTTCGTTACTAGAAAAGAGTGGCAAAGATCTTGATATAATTGCTTCAGTATATTTATTAAATACTACATAGTTTTATGTACTTTATAAGTAATCGGAGTGTAGAAGGCATTTTTTTGTCTAAGGCACTAAATACTACTTCTTGGCTCTAAATCATAAGGATTAGCTTTTATCGTTATTTCATCAAAAATTATATTAGTATCCGATTTATTTACAAATCGAATTAAGTCTGCTATTTGAGTTGGTTCAATTAATTTTGTCGTCAAGCTATTATCTACTGAATTAGACATACTACCGGCAACGCTTCCTGGGGATATCAAAAAAGCTCTGATTGATGAACCTAAAAGATCTAACTGGGCGGATTTGACAAATGCTTTTAAAGCCGATTTTGATGTATTGTAAGCAATAGAATTTCTGTGACCATCTTGGCCCCATCTTGAGCCTATAGCAAATAAATTAGCTTTATTTCCGTCTTTACGAATTTTTTGGATTGATAATCTAAAAAAATAAAACGTTCCATTTAAATTGATGTCAATTATTTTATTCCAAGAAACCTCATCGGTATCATATATATTTTTCATTTCCAGAATACCAGCGCATGTCACTAGGCATTCTATATTGCAGTTTAAGATCAGAGTGGAGGCAAAGAAATATTGCACTTCTTCAATATTAGCTACGTCTAATTTGTAAAAATGAAAGCTAGATCTGTCTTGAATGCTATCTAAATAATAGGGTTTACTTTCATTTCTAGCCACGCCAATTACGTAGAAGCCATCCTTTATCAAAGCATTAGCGACTGCTATACCTATGTCTCCTGTGACACCTGTCACTACCGCGACTCTTTTCTGTATCATAGATAAATATGTTTAAATTTCAATTATTTTAGCTTAAGTTAATAATTGTAACTTGTAAGAAACAATGGACGTAAATCTAGATATAGACAGGTGAATTAATCTGTAAAGAAAGCAATATCTTTCTTGTTGAAGAAGGCTTTGAGTAGGATTGGTTTCTTATTTAACTCAGTAAGTTGGATTTTAATGGCCTCCACCAAGTCGGCTAATGTTGTAAATATGGTGTTTTTTAAGCTTCGTTTCAGATGACTCCATAGCAATTCGGCCGTATTCAGTTCAGGACTATAGGCTGGCAGTTGTTCCAGATGGACTCGACCCGGATTTGCCGACAACCAGTCCTTAACCGCCTAACAGCGGTCAATACTGGCCCCGTCCCAGATGATCAACAAAGGATACCCGTTCGCATTATCACCAAACGCATCAATCTACTGGCACTATCAAAACTAGGCAATCAGTTAGCCGTCTCTTATACCAAAAGCTTCTTGACAGGCGAGTCTGTGGTGGATGTTCAACCGTTTTATCTCTAAGAACGATATATACCTGTAGTAATGGTGTTAAATAATGAACGGAATTATTCTTGCGGAACCGTTTATGTGTAGGAAGCGAGTTGGGCAGAACAGCGGTTGTACGCGTTATTCTTGCCAGCTTAAAGTTTATATTTAAATTCAATAGAGTTAGTATGAAGATTGCTCAAGAATAGTTGGATTCAAAAAATATATTATAGCAATGGGGTCACCTGAAGAGTGCGATACTGGTGATTGTGCGTGGATTTGGCTAAAATTTTAACATTGAATTATTTAGTTAGTCAGCTAGAGCATAATTTAAGTCAATTCTCTGAAATTCTTTAAGTAGCCTACACTCTGATCAAATTTAATTTTGTATCATTATTTATGAATAATCGATTTATATACACTTCTGCACCTGGTCGTATATGTTTGTTTGGTGAACATCAAGACTATTTAGGCTTACCTGTTATCGCTGCTGCTATATCTAAGAGAATGCATATAAGGGCAAATTTAACATTTGCCCCAAAAGTATTTATGAACCTACCTGATATCAATAGTTACGAATACTTCGATTTGAAAAATCTGCCACTGCCATATACCTGTGAACGGGATTATTTTAGGAGCGCTGTCAATGTTTTACTGAAAGAAGGATTTCAATTTTCTTTGGGTATAAGTGGAGAACTCAATAGCAGTATACCAATTAACTCAGGAACCGCAAGTTCTTCGGCCTTAATAGTTAGCTGGTTAAACGTTCTCAGTCATTTAGCTGATAAACCAAGGAATTTGTCTCCCGAAGAGCTAGCAGGGTTAGCTTATAAAGCAGAAGTAGAAGAGTTCAACGAGCCAGGAGGTATGATGGACCATTACGCTGTAGCAGTTGGTGGCATTATTTATTTGCAAATGTCGCCATCCTTTCGATTAGAGACTCTATCTGTTAATCTTGGTAAGTTTGTACTTGGAGATTCAGGAGAGCCTAAAGATACTATAGGTACCATGAATCGAATAAAAAGTGAGACGCTAAAAATTGCTCACCAATTAAAGTTGTTAGACCCAAATTTTTCACTGCTAACAACAACAGCTGACGAACTACTCGCATATCGAAGTTTATTGAGCAAGAGTGATTTTAACCTTATAAATGGAACGATTGCTAATCGTGATATATCACATAAGGCTATCACTTTGCTAAGAAAGTTGAGTAATGAAAAACAAATTGTGGATCATTATTTATTTGGTCAGCTTTTATTAGAACATAATGACAATTTGAGAGATGCACAACAGATACTAACACCTAAAATAAATCGTATGCTTGATGCCTCATTAGAAGCAGGAGCATTAGGAGGTAAAATAAACGGTTCAGGAGGGGGTGGATGTATGTTCGCCTACGCACCAAACAAAACAGAAAACGTAGTGGAAGCTATTGAAAAAGCGGGTGGACGTGCATATATTGTTTCTATTGATAAAGGTGTCACAGTAAGCCAATAAACATCTTCCTTACTTTAGCTTTTGCTATGAAGTCTTTGATGAATTATAATAGTTAAGCAATGTAAGGATTTGCTTCAGCTCTATCTCGTAAATTTGAATTATGAAAGTAAGGCTGCTTCGTAAACACGGTTGGTGGGTTGCCACCAAAGAAAGCAAATATATTCTCCGCTGACCCTCGCCTTACTTCATCCGGCGTCACCAACGGCCGTTGGTTGGCATTGGCATCTTGGACTCCGCCAAATAATCCGCGTGTGGTGATCACATGGGAGGTTTGGCCAATGGCCGCGCTCACATAATTGGCAGTAAAATTGTCGTTGATCGTAAAGAACTGCCGGATCGCTGTGTTCGCCGTGAAGGTTTCCCAGTTTTCACCGTACAGTCCTTGTAGTTGGATCAGCGATTGTAAGATCGGCCAGACGGTGATCTCGAAGCCTGCATAGGTACTCAAAGCGGTCTCAATTTCAGGCAAATATCCCAAAGCTGCAAATTCATCGAGTAAAAAAGTGACACGCTTATTCGGATTTCTGACGACAGCCCGGAGCGTAGTTGTCGTAATCAGCCGCAGCCACCTGGCATGGCTTTGCAGCTTGTCGGCGGGGATGATGATGTAGAGAGTCGTATCGCCATCCGACAGGGTTTTTGGGTCATAGCCCGAGCGTAAAGACTTTTGAAGCGCCGGGCTTTTGAGGAAGTCGGTTGCCTGGAGTACCGATGATAAAATACTCCCAAACGTTTCTTCGCCAGCTTCCATCAATTTGACGATTTCATTCCCGGCATTGCGTACGATTTCACCGTTGACGGGATCATCGTTCAGCCGCATTCGCGCCACTAACTCGTCCCAGTCATCACCCGCTAAGCGGGCCCAGCGCCAAAGCGTCGTCAGTGTCCGATCATCACCTTCCTGTGTGGTCACAATCTGCATGATCAGACCCGTCACGATGGATCTGGCTGTATCAGTGAAAAACTTGTTCTTGTCGTTGCGCTCAACGGGCACGAGCATTTCAGCGACCATCTGCGCATCATCCACCAAATGTATGCTGCTCGTATCCGCCAGAATGTCTAAGGGATTGTAGCTTTCCGCTTCGCCGATATGCTCTTCCAGTAACCCCCACGGATTAAGCACGACGACCTGCTTGCCGCTCTCGCGCTGATACCGGGCCGTAATGGCGGCATTCTCGCCCTTGGGGTCGATTACGACCCAGGAGCCTTGATAGCCGCCAAGTCCCAAGAGATTTGGGATGATGAGGTTGGTGCCTTTGCCGCCCCGTGTGCCAGCCACCGTCAGCACATGACCTTTGTCCTTAAAGACGAAGCCACCCCCTACATACAGGCCCGGTCCTTGCCGGTAAGGGTTAAGTTCGTCAGGCCTGGCAAAGCGGGCTGAGCCGAAACGGTTGCCTTCGACCAGCGCATTGTTAACGCCGATTTGCCAACGCCGAAACGATGCAAACACGATGCTTGTCACCAACAGATTGACGCCAACATAGATCAGAAAGACCCGGCCCGTTATGCCCATGATCATGGCCAACACGCCAAGGCTTAAGAACGCAACGAATAAGCCAACCCAGATTAGGATGGCTCCTAGTACCATGGCGAAGCGGACGATGGGCCGTAACGGGTGCAAACGTGGGTATTCCGCCAGCGGCCGCATGAAGCGGTTATAAGCACGGACATAGCCCAGCAAAGCGCCTGCCAGCGTAATCGGTGTCAGCAACAGGCCGACCACGAAAAGCATAAATCTGTTGAAGGTAGCCGGGTCGCTCTTCAAGCGAAACAGTTGATCGATCTCCTGAGAGGTGACGCCAAACCATTGCTGAAGCCAGCCCGTTTCAGGCGGGGCATCATTGTGCGAAGAAGTCATAAAAATCTAAATGATGTGGATGCCTAAAAATAAAAAACAGAAAAGATAATTCCAACGAGAGGGCGCATCCAAACCTTGTGTCAGGTAAAAACCAACGCATTGAGAAACCAAAAATCCGGCTGCCTGCTTATCTTTGGGTGAGGTTTTGCAAGAAGTGGTTTGTAGCTACAAAAACTCCGCGTTTTTTCCGGACAAACCCTGCTTGTAAGGGAGAGGCCAGCCCCTCCCTTAACCCTCCTGTAAACCGCGTCCGCTATGGCCCGACCACTCAAGAGTGACGATAAGCGCGACCTCACCATCCGTGTGCGGGTCACGGCTACTGAAAAGCGCCGGATCTGGGAGCAGGCGCAACGCGCCGGCCAGACGCCCAGCGACTATGTGCGCTTACAGGCAATGGCTACCACTCAACCGCTGCGCCGGGTACCGACGCCCGAGCGCAAGATCCTGTTGGACGTGCTGGCCGAGCTTGGCAAGGTCGGCAGCAACATCAATCAGATCGCACGGAGCTTCAACGCCAGCCGGGAGAGCGGGCAGCTTGCCAGCGTCAGCCCGGAGGACATCAATGCCGCCATGCAGGGGCTCGATGCGCTGACCGCCCATTGCCTCAAACTCCTCAACGATGGTCATTAGGGGCAACATTCGCGGCAACGGCCAACAACTTGGCGCTTATCTCTTACGAGAGGGTGGCAACGACCAAATCAGGATATTGGACGTAGCGGGCCGGGCGAATGCGACCGACGCCTATTTGCATCAGACCTTGTACGCCATGTCCTTGACGGCCGAGCTGACCAAAAGTCAGAAAGGCTTGTTTCATGCGCAGATTAACCCGGCCTATGCCGAGGACCGGCGCATGACGGACGCGGATTGGTTCAAGGCCGCCGACATTCTCGGGAAAGAGCTAGGCTATGAGGGCCAACGGCGGGTCATCGTCCTGCACACCAAAAAGAACCG
The DNA here is from genome assembly GCF_000296815.2 of Fibrisoma limi BUZ 3. Taxonomy (GTDB): domain Bacteria; phylum Bacteroidota; class Bacteroidia; order Cytophagales; family Spirosomataceae; genus Fibrisoma; species Fibrisoma limi. The sequence continues at coordinate 1,706,709 of NZ_CAIT01000009.1, read as the reverse complement.
GACGCATGCCCATGTGGTCTTCGAACGCTACGACCAGAAGACGGGGAGGGTGATCGACAACAAATTCAGCCGCCTGGCCCAGGATCGCGCCCGTAAAGAAATGGAGCGGGTGTTCAACCACCAGCCGACACCTCACCGCAACCAACACCGCCCCGAACTGAAAGAGAAATTGACGACCCTGTGGCAAGAGACCGAGACCGGCGTGGAGTTTATGCAGAAAGTGCAGGAGAGCGGCTATCTGCTGGCCGAGGGCGTCCCGCGTCACCCTTTCATGGTGGTGGATGAAAACGGGCGTTCGTTCGATCTGGTCCGCCAGCTCAAAGGCGTTCGCATTAAGGAGGTTCGCGAGCGGATGCGTCACGTGGACCTCATCCCGGAAAAAGAAGCCATCGAACTCATGCGCCAACGGCAGGAGGGAGGCAGCGATGCGAGCAAAGCCGAACGGCAATCTGATCATGACATGGCCAAGCGAACCGCAGCCGCGTTTTGGGATAACAAACAGGACAGCACGGAGAATACAGAGGCTCAGAGCCGACAAAGAATGAGGCGTGTTGCCGCAAGCTTTTTGCAATCGGCAGATGAGATGACAAAAGACGTAGAAGACGATAGCCCTGAAAAGAAAAAGAATCTTGCTGGGGCTTATAATTCTAATGGTGATGAATTGACCGCAAGCCGCCAAGACAGGGGCGAAAAGCAACAACCTAAAAATGGGACAGATCTAGCGGAGCAGGACATAGAGCAGGCGAAGACCCACCAAGCGACACGAGAGAAACCCTGGGCCACCTTGCAAGCCTTTATGCAGGCGGAGGATGAAATTCTGGTCGATACGAGGTTAGCTCGTGACCGGCAACGGCGACAGGACAATGCACGGCAATTTTTTGACAATCAAGACGCGTTAAATGCCGACCAGACACAGCCTGACCAAATTACCCACCCGGCAACCTCATCAACTGATCATGCTGAGCCTACCGGTACATGGCCAGATGATGAGCGGGTGCAGAAACTGATGCAGGAGCAAAAAGAAAGTCGGAAGCGAAATCAGCAACGCGGTAAGCGACGATCCCGTTGAAAATTTTAGCTAATAGTATGCATGCATACTATCAAAAAATACGTAACTTCGCAGAAGCATCCACAAAAAATGAAAGTATATGTCGCTATATCAACATGAAATTGGTGAGAAGGCTGTAATCCTTGAAAGAGCGGTATCAACATTACCGGTTGTTAATGAGTTGCTTATAAAGAAGCCCCTCAACGCGGATGTTGTACCATTGTTGTACCAACAAAAAAGGCAGTCACAACTTTTTGTCGTAACTGCCTGACTCTGAGGTGGTGATGGACGGAATCGAACCGCCGACACAAGGATTTTCAGTCCTTTGCTCTACCAACTGAGCTACATCACCGTTAGCTAGTCGACGCCTGATACGTTGGCGTGTCAAACGTGGGTGCAAAATTAACGGTTTGTAAACGAATTGCAATCTGGTTCCTGAAATATTTTTTAGTAAATAGCTGGCTGAGGTATCATTTTGTTGATTTTCAGCCTCTATAATTCTTACAGACATATGGATTACTTGCAGCAAATATTGTTTATCGTCGCTGTTGCTGTCACTGCGTGGTACATTACCAGGCGCGTTCAGTTAATAAGTCGGGCGATCAAACTGGGGAGGGCCGAAAACCGTACTGATCATCCAGATGAGCGCCTACGTACTATGTTGCTCGTTGCATTCGGTCAAAAAAAGATGTTTACGAACCCATTAGTAGGTGTTATGCACTTTGTGATATACCTCGGGTTCATCATCATTAATATTGAGATTCTGGAAATCATTCTGGACGGCGTTTTGGGGACCCACCGGCTATTTGCACCATATACCACGGCTGTTTATCCGTTTCTGATCGGTGTATTTGAGGTATTAGCTGCCGGCGTTTTACTTGTCTGTGTCGGTTTCCTGGCTCGGCGGTTTATTGCCCGTGTGAGTCGCTTACAGGCAAGCCGTCACCGCGAGCTACGGGGCTGGCCGGTGTCTGATGCAACCATCATCCTGATGGCTGAAATCGTCCTGATGATTGCCTTCCTGACCTGGAACGCAGCCGACAGCGCATTGCGCGACAGGGGGGTAGGGCACTATGCTGACGCTCCGGTTGGAGATTTTATCATTAGCCAGCATCTAAAACCGCTGTTCGCCGGTTTTAGTGATTCGGGTCTTGTTGCTTACGAACGCGGTGCCTGGTGGATTCACATCCTGGGAATTATGGCCTTTGCGGTATACGTAACGTATTCGAAACACCTACACATTGCCCTTGGCTTCCCGAACGTGTATTTCTCCGATCTTCAGCCGAAAGGTGAGATGCAGAACATGCCGGAAATCACTAAAGAGGTTCAACTCGCACTTGGTCTACCCCTCACGACCGGGGCCGATGGCTCGCAGGCTAATGACAACGGCGAGCAACCGGCCGAGGCAACATCTGGTGATATTGGTCGCTTTGGGGCCAAAGACGTGTATGATCTGAAGTGGATCAACCTCATGAACGCCTATAGCTGCACCGAGTGCGGGCGCTGCACGGCGGCCTGTCCGGCTAATATTACCGGCAAAAAGCTATCCCCCCGAAAAATCATGATGGACACCCGCGACCGGATGGAAGATATTCAGCGCGGCTGGAAGGAGCATGGCAGCGATTATAAAGATGATAAGTCACTGCTGGGCGATTACATCACCGTTGAGGAGATCAATGCCTGTACGACCTGTCAGGCTTGCGTAATGGCTTGCCCGGTGAACATCAACCCGCTGGACATTATCCTGCAACTACGTCGCTATCGGGTGATGGAAGAAGCGCAGGCACCCGCTTCCTGGAACGCCATGTTCAGTAACATCGAAAATAACATGGCGCCCTGGAAGTTTTCGCCGAGCGATCGCTTTAACTGGGCCGAGCAGGTAAATGAGCCGGTTTCGACAAAGTAACCGCTGCGAAAGTTTTGCCGCTGTTAAACGTTAATACGCAGACGGGGCTGTAATTTTCGGCCTGATCTGTTGAGTTCATGAATATTATTCTGATTAAAGTTTTGGTGGCCATTGGCGGAAGCGTCGCGTTTGGTCTTGCTTACTGGCGAAGAAGTCAGTTAGTGAATCTGCCCGAAGCAACTGCCAACCGGATACTGTTGAGTGCATTTGTTCTTTGTCGTCTTGTGCCGTTTGTTGTCATATACACCGTACTCGGGCTGGAACCTCGTTCGGATGTTCCGGTATTTTATGATTCGGCCAGTCACGCCTTTCGGGGCGAGGTCGTTTACCGGGATTTCTGGTCGCCCTACAGTCCGTTGTTTGCCTACGTGACAGCGCTTCCGCTGGTTATCTGGCACAGTGCGAAAGCAATCGTACTGCTGATGATTCTCATGGAGGGGCTGGCGTTCGGGCTGACGTATCGGTTCTATCGGCCCAGGCTCGGTGGGCTTGCCCAACTAGTTGGACTACTGTACCTGCTGTTGCCTGCTCCGCTCGTCTTTTGCGTGCTTGGAGGCCAGGAAGACATCTGGATGTGGGTATTCGGAGCGGTGAGTTTATGGATGTGGTCACGCAGGCCAGGCGAATTTCGGTTGGGTCTGCTTATGGCGGTAGCCCTGCTGGTTACGAAAGCGTTGGCAATACTAATCGTAGCCGCCCTGTTCTTCTGGGTACGTCGGCCAGTGCAGTACGTTGCCGGATTGTTGGTAATTGGATTGCCTGGTCTGGCCATTCTTTACTGGTTGACCGGCGAAGGGATGCTAACCCCACTGATGTTTGCAAACATGCCGTTTGCGCCAAATTTGCCCACGGTAATGGCTCCTATAATCGGTGACTTCATGCCTTACGCCAGTACGTTAAGTGCTATTGGTTTAGTGGCCGTTTTGGCTGTATCCGCCTACGGTGGTTGGCAGCTACGTCTTCGAAACGTCGGTTATGAACGCGCCTTACCTATACTTTGGGTGTTGTGTTTCGGATTCATGATGTTCGTGCATAAAAGCTCATTTGGCAATTACGCGTTTATCTATCTCCTGCCGCTTTCGTTTGGGGTAATCGACTGGCGGAACAGACAACAGGTAGTGGTTTTGTTGGTACTAAATGCGCTGGTAACCATTCAGCCGTCGTACTGGTGGAAGCTCGGGACACCGCTCTATACGAACCCTCAGATGTTGACAAACGGCCAATACCTGCTTGAATACGTCATGGAAGTCGGCACTGTTGCGGGTGTGGCTTACTTCGTATGGCTAGCTTTCCGGCAGGCGACAGTAGATCGATACCGTGTAAAACAACACATTGCTGCATAAGTGAAAAAGATCCGTCCAGAGTCTATCAAGTATAATCTGGCACCTTTTTGCAATGGAAGCAACAACTGAAAAAGTCTATAAAGTACCGACCATGGCCGATATGGCTGCGGCCGGTGAAGAACCCGAAATTCTGTTCTGGGTCGGTTGCGCCGGCTCATTTGATGATCGGTATAAACGCGTAACAATCGCTTTTGTCCGTATCCTGAACCATGTAGGTATCAAATTTGCCGTGCTGGGTCCGGAAGAAGCCTGTACGGGTGATCCAGCCCGTCGTGCCGGAAACGAGTTCCTGTTTCAGATGCAGGCGATGGCCAATATCCAGGTGTTGAACGGGTACAACGTCAAGAAGATCGTTACGGCCTGCCCGCACTGCTTCAATACGCTCAAGAACGAGTACCCAGAGTTAGGAGGTGAGTATGAAGTGGTTCACCACTCCCAGTTTTTGCAGGGACTGATCAATGAAGGTCGCGTTCGGGTGAAAGATGGTGAGTCGTTCAAAGGCCGCCGGATTACGTTCCATGATTCGTGCTACCTGGGCCGTGCCAACAAAATTTACGAAGCTCCCCGCGAGGTGCTGGCTGCGCTGGACGCTGATCTGGTTGAAATGAAACGCTCACGGACCAACGGCCTTTGCTGCGGAGCAGGTGGTGCTCAGTATTTCAAGGAGCCAGAGCCGGGTAATAAAGATGTAAATGTCGAGCGGGTGCAGGAAGCATTAGGTACTGGTGCTGATACCATCGCCGTGGCCTGTCCGTTTTGCATGACCATGATGTCCGACGGTGTTAAAAACCAGAACCGCGAGGATTCCGTGAAAGTCTACGATATTTCGGAACTCATTGCGCGCGGTGAAGGGTTGTGAATTTGTGGAGGGCAGAGGGAATATTAGGTGTACCCCTTGCCCCAAACCCCTGCCCTAAGCAATAAAAACCATGTGGATTGACTTTAATAAGCTGCCTGATCAAGCCCGCGTATGGGTGTACCAGGCAAATCGGCCCCTGTCAGATGACGAAGTGTCAGAGACTCAGCAGGCACTTCAGTCGGCGTTGGCCCAATGGGCCGCTCATGGACAGCCATTGCTGGCTTCGGCAAAGGTAGTGGCTAATCGGTTTGTGGTCGTAGCTGTAGATGAAGGATATAATCTGCCAAGCGGCTGCTCAATTGATTCCTCAGTGCGAACACTCCAGGCGATTGGTCAACAAGTTAGCCATAACAACGGACCGGTAGACTTTTTTGACCGATCGGCAGCTTTACAGACAGCCGATGGAACCGTTCAGGCGGTTTCCTTGCCCGATATTAAAGGGGCTGTGACGGCCGGTTCTCTGACCCCCAACACACTTGTCTATAATACACTTGTTAAAACCAAGGCCGAATTTGAAGCCAACTGGACGATTCGGGCAGCGGATTCCTGGTTGAAGCGCTACTTTAAAAACGTAGCCGCTTAAATTTTCCGCTATTTTTTGGCTGACAGAGAAAGCCGGTCCGGTGCTAACTTCGTATGTTAGGCAACGGACCGGCTTTTAACATTGTCTCTTTTTAAAACGTTCACTGTCAATTCGTCAGACATTGTCTTTTTCAAACCTTTTTTTTGAACAAAGGATTGATTTTTGCAGTCAATATCGGACAAGCCGTAACGAATTTATTAGGAAAAGGTAATGAAGTCGTTGGTACCGCTGATGGTGAACGGCAATTAACTTGTAATTTTATGGCGACTATGCCCGAAATTATGTCAGATACGCCAACTCGCGGCTATACAGAAGATCAGAAGTATCAGATCTTCAATAAAGAGTTTATGCCCCACATAGACTCAATGTACAACTTTGCCTTCCGTCTGACGATGGACGAAGACGACGCCAACGATCTGGTACAGGATACGTATCTGAAGGCGTTTCGGTTTATATCGTCGTTTGAGCAAGGAACTAACGCAAAAGCGTGGTTGTTTCGCATTCTGAAGAACAGCTTCATCAACGATTACAGGAAGAAAAGCAAAGAGCCGGCTAAAGTAGATTATCAGGACGTTGAAACGACCTATAACTCTGAGGAGGCTGAAGTGGAGCACACGGTCGACCTTCGGGCCGAAGCCGTGTCTGATCTGATCGGCGATGAAGTTGCAACCGCCCTTAACTCATTACCGGTGGATTTCCGGACGGTTATTATCCTCTGTGATATTGAAGGATTCACGTACGAGGAGATGGCCAAAATCCTGGATATTCCAATTGGTACCGTTCGTTCGCGATTGCACCGCGCCCGTAACCTGTTAAAAGAAAAATTGCGTGATTACGCTTCTTCAATGGGTTATAACGAAGAAAACGAAGAATAAACCGAACTTTTTCTTGAGGAATTTTGGTTCTACAGACAACATAACGTATTCTTATTCTTGGAATAAATAAAATTTTTCCAATGCAAACGTCGTTGCCCATATCATCTTCGTCCGAGACACAGCCCAAGATGAAACAGCATTGTGACCATCAGGCAGACTGCTTGAAGATGATTCAGTTAATTCTGGACGGAGAAGCCACTGAACAGCAGCTTGAGAAGCTGAAGGTTAATCTCGAAACCTGTCAGCCCTGCATCCAGATGTACCATTTAGAGAAAGAGATTAAAGAGTTGTTGCAGGGACGAATGGAGAAAAAGTGCTGCCCTGAAAAACTGGTAGCAACGATAAAAGCACGAATTGCAAGTTTTAGCTAATTTTGGTAGAGTTGCTGAATAGCTTTGTATGTTTTCTACAAGTCAGCTATTAGTCATTCAATCAATCACCAACATTGGAAGGTAAGCTTATCATTTTTTCTGCCCCCTCTGGTTCGGGCAAGACAACGATTGTCAAGCACTTATTAGCCGAGAACGAACATCTCGGCTTTTCCATTTCGGCCTGTACACGCGACCGTCGCGGTCGAAGCGAACAAAATGGGAAAGATTACTACTTCTTAACGCCCGAGGAGTTCAAAACCAAAATCGATAATAACGAATTTGTCGAGTGGGAGGAGGTGTACACCGGTGCTTTCTACGGTACGCTCAAGTCAGAAATTCAGCGGCTTTGGGATGAGGGCAAGCATGTGCTGTTTGATGTAGATGTCCAGGGCGGTCTGAAACTTAAAGACTATTATGGCGACCGGGCACTCGCTGTCTTCGTAAAGGTTCCGGATGAGGAAACGCTGCGCCAGCGGCTCCTGGCTCGCGGCACGGAAACAGAAGAAAGTTTGTCGAAGCGGTTGTTTAAAGTGCATTTCGAAATGAGCTTCCAGGACCGCTTTGACGTCATTTTAGTCAACGATGACCTGGAAACTTCTCTGAAAAAGGCACAGAAACTAGTCGATGACTTTGTGAATGAATCCAGGGTTCCGGCTCGGTCGACAGTGCTTTAATCTTTGCTGAACGTATGAAATGCCATTCTGCTAAAGGGTGGCATTTCGTTTATTAATACTCCTGTGCGAATCGGCTTATTCTTTGGCTCATTTAATCCGATCCATATCGGTCACCTGATCATTGCCAACGTGATGGCTACTACGACCGATCTGGAACAGGTTTGGTTTGTGGTTTCTCCCCAAAATCCGTTTAAGAAAAACAAAAGTCTGCTGCACGAGTTCGACCGGTACGATATGGTCGAGCGGGCCATAGCCGACAACAGTCGCCTGAAAGCAACCGACATTGAATTTTCAATGCCTAAGCCCAGCTACACCATTGATACGTTGATCCGCTTACAGGAAAAATATCCGCAGCACCAGTTCAAGCTGATCATGGGGGAAGATAATCTGGAGCAGTTTGCTAACTGGAAAAACTACGAACGCATTCTGGAATACTTTGGACTGTACGTATATCCACGACCGAAGGCCGTAGCCAGCCCTTTTCGCGAACATACCAGCGTCCGGATGGTGGAAGCTCCTCTGCTGGATATTTCAGCTACGTACATTCGCGACTGCATCCGGCAAAATCGCTCAATTCGCTACATGGTGCCGGAGATAGTAGAGGAGATGATCGTGCGCAAGAAGTTTTATCTGTAACAGAGGCTGAATGCGGCCCGGTCACTGTTACATCAGGGTATACCGTTCTGGTAGGTAATTTCGGTAGCCAGCCCAATAGCACTCATTCGAATGGCAACCGAGGGGGCATTTGATTTAGTGCCTGGTTTGCCACAATGATCACCCTGCGCCAAAAAGTAGATGTAAAACTTTTGATTGCGGTCAGCAATCTGATTCACGTCCGGCCGCCCGAGCAGTTCACCAATCTCATTCGCGGATTTTCCCTTCAAATCTTGCTGCACGGCTTTAAAAGCCGGTACCAGATCCGCCCGTTTGCCATTGCAACCGCCCCGATCGTCTCGCCAGGTTTTGAGATCAAGCTCGCCAAAACGATCGGGTGGGGGACCGCAGCTAATAGCAAGAAGCGCAATGAAACAATAGAGCTTGCTTTTCATGGCATCAATCTATTGTTCATTGTACAGCGTTTGCAGCAACGTCTGGCCAACGGCCTTTAACGTACCCCGGTCAATGTTCTCCATCGTATCCTCGGTAGTGTGCCAGTCCTGAAAGAAACCGCCCGAATTCAGGTTCGTATGGATTATATCAATCATCGGGATTTTAGCGATCGTATTGGGGGCGATGTGGTCGTCGAGCACGGCTGTACCCTGCGTATCGACAAAGTACTGGCTGTAGCCCGATCGGCTTGCGGTTTGCCAAACGTTGTTCATAACGCTCGGAGCATATTGCATCGAGTAAGCTTCTTTCGCAAACGTCGCGCCTTTGGCCCCAACCATGTCGAGTAAAATACCGTAGTAGGCTGTATAATTTGGTTTGTGTGGGTTCTTTGCCCAATACCGTGAACCAAGGCAAAAACCAATGTAGTCAATGCTATTGCCGGTTGGTTGTTCAAAATCGTTACCAGCTTTTTCGCTATTGCCCCAGTCTTCGGCATCAAAGAATACGATATCCACACCAACACTGGGCTTCTGTTGCGCCTGCTGAATGGTACGGGCCAGTTCGAGCAAAACGCCGACACCACTGGCTCCATCGTTAGCCGCAGGAACGGGCTTTGTTTTATCAGCGGCTGCACTGTCCTGATCTGCTACCGGGCGCGAATCCCAGTGTGAGGCCAGCAAGATACGCTTCTGCGCCTGCGGATTGATGCTACCGATGATGTTACGGGCATTCAGTTTTTTACCGTCCCAGGTCGTAGCCGTAAAGTTCTGCACCGTTACGTCGCACCCGAACTCCTTGAGTTTGGCTGCCAGGAAGTCGCCACCGCGCTGGTGAGCGGGTGTGTTCGGCACACGTGGCCCAAAGGCCAGTTGCTGTTCGATGAACGTATAGGCTGAGTCCGCGTTGAAAGATGGTGCTGACACCTGTGGAGTTTGCTGCTCAGTTTGATTGGTGTTTTCGTTTTGTTTGGTTTTACAACCGGAAACGGCCAGCGTAAGAGCCAGCATAAAGCTGATGAATCGTTTGGTCATTGGTTTGTCCGGGCCAATCTCCAGGTTGGCTTAGTTGACTATTTACAAGGGCCAATCTGGAGATTGGCCCAGTCGTTACTCCTCATATGCCCAGTCGATCTGGTGCTTCATATCTTTAATAGACAGGCCCTGTGCCTTGAAATAAGACCGGATCTGATCCACTTTGTCGTATTGTTTCTGCTCTTTGTACTCGCGGTACAACGTCAGCAGGCCTTCCAGAACAGGCTGGCTCGTTACGCCTTCTTCCTGCAGCCCCAGTACGTCCTCGAAGAACGTAGCAAACGACTCCTTCAATAGCGTAAACGTTTCTTCGCCCAGCGTAGCTCCCTGAAGCTGGTTCAGATAGAGCATATTAACATACTTTAACAGGGTAAACAACTGCGCTATGCCAACGGCCGTGTTCAGGTCATCGTTCATGGCCTCATAGAAGGACTGCACGGCCTGGCGAATGTCTTCCTGCTTAGTCTGATCGGGGGCGATGGCATCGTTTGGCTGGTACGTCATCGTCTTGATAACACGGAGTCCATTAGCCAGCCGACGATATCCCTTCTGGGCCGCTTTGAGGGCTTCGTTTGAAAAATCGAGCGTACTGCGGTAGTGCGACTGGAGCATGAAGAACCGAACCGTCATTGGACTGTAGGGCTGTTCGAGCAGGTAATGGTCGCCGGCAAACAGCTCGCTCGGTAGAAACGAATTACCCAGCGACTTGGACATCTTCTGGCCGTTTACGGTCAGCATGTTCGAATGCATCCAGTACCGAACGGGATCATGGCCAGTCAGGCCGTCGCCCTGCGCAATTTCGCATTCATGGTGTGGGAACTTCAGGTCCATACCACCCCCATGAATATCAAACTGTGTGCCCAGATACTTAGTACTCATGCAGGTGCACTCCAGGTGCCAGCCGGGAAACCCAACCCCCCAGGGAGAGTTCCAGCGCATGATGTGTTCCGGGGCGGCTCGTTTCCAGATGGCAAAATCGAGCGGATTCCGCTTTTCCGACTGCCCTTCCAGTTCGCGGGTTTCGTTGAGCAGATCATCCAGAACTCGGCCGGAGAGTTTGCCGTAGCGGCCACCCCGCCGGTTATATTCTTCGATGTCGAAATACACGGAGCCGTTGGACTCGTAGGCGAGCCCTTTTTCAAGTAGTTTCTCAACGGCCTCTATCTGTTCGACCATGTGGCCGGTGGCCGTTGGTTCGATGCTGGGCGGCAGAATGTTAAACTGTTCCATCACCTGATGGAAGTTGTTTGTGTAACGCTGCACAATCTCCATCGGCTCCAGCTTTTCGAGCTTGGCCATGCGCCCGATCTTATCTTCACCTTCGTCGCCGTCGCCGACAAGGTGGCCCACGTCGGTAATGTTACGCACGTAGCGGACTTTGTAGCCGATGTGCGTCAGATAGCGAAACAGGGTGTCGAAGGTCAGAAACGTACGGACATTACCTAAATGGACGTAGTTGTAAACCGTTGGGCCGCAGACATACATGCCGACGTATGGCGGATTGAGCGGTACAAACAGTTCTTTCTGGCGGGTGAGCGTATTGTATATTTTGAGTGGCTGTGCCATTAACTGAATACGAATCAATTGACGCACAAAACTACGCAATGTTGCCCGGAAAAAGAGGTGCGTTACGGTTTTCGCTATCTTTAGCCACAGATTTGCCGAATTGTGCAGATTGAACAGATTTAAAATTATGAAATTAGTTGAGGTTGGTTCAAACCCAGCTTATCAGAAGGAGTTTTTGCAGTTCCCGGTCCGGTTGTATCAGCATGATTCGTGCTGGATTCGCCCGTTGGACAAAGACATCAATACTGTATTCGATCCTGGTGTCAATAAGCTGTTTAAAGAGGGTAAATGCGTGCGCTGGCTGTTGCTCGACGATACGGGGAATACGTTAGGACGCGTAGCGGCCTTCATAAACCGCAAAACGGCTGTTGCCGACAACGAGCAGGCTACGGGTGGTATGGGTTTCTTCGAGTGCGTTGATGACCAGGCGGCTGCATTCCAACTGTTCGATGCCTGCCGCGACTGGTTGGCGAGCCAGGGAATGGAAGCCATGGACGGCCCAATTAACTTCGGCGACCGCGACCGGTGGTGGGGCCTGTTAGTAGATGGGTTCAATGAGGAACCCAATTATGGGATGCCGTATACCAAGCCCTACTACATTCCGCTTTTTGAAGCCTACGGATTTCGGGAGTACTACCAGCAGCACACGTTTTACCTGCCGATTCCAGAAGAAAAAGTTAGAAAAGTTCTGCATCCGACGGTACTTGAGCGGTCGCAGCGAATTCTGGAAGACCCCACATACGAGTTTCGCACGATCCAAAAGAGTAACTTGCCCAAGTTTGCTGCCGATTTTGCGGAGATCTACAACAAAGCCTGGGCAAAGCATTTAAGTGTGAACGACATGTCGGCTGAGCGGGCGTTAAAAATAATGGAGCAGATGAAGCCGGTCATGGATGAGCAACTGGTCTGGTTTGGCTATCATGTTCCTACGGAGCAACCCATCGCGTTTTTTGTCATGCTGCCTGAACTGAATCAGTACTTCAAGCATGTCGACGGAAAAATGGATTTGTTAGGTAAGCTGAAGTTTCTCTACTACAAGCTCCGGAAAACGAACAGTAAAGCCTTTGGCGTCATATTCGGTGTGGTTCCTGATTTTCAGGGAAAGGGGATTGAGTCAGCGATTGCCATTGCGTTTTCTAAAATTGCGTGGGCACAAAACTTTCAGTACGAACACCTGGAACTGAACTGGATTGGCGATTTCAACGTCAAGATGATTCGGTTCGCTAAGCTGCTGGGGGGCGTCATCATCAAGCGTCACATAACGTACCGGTACCTGTTTGACCGGACGAAGGAGTTTAAGCGCCATCCGATTATTTAAGACAAAGACTGGGCTTGGCTTTGTATATGGTTGTTATTATTTTTTGACTTATTCCAGTCCAATCATATTTTTTGATGAGCCAGGCCCTTGTTTATCCTTTGCAGTGGAATAGTGCCCAAAAGCTTGCCTTCCGGTTCTTCTTCGTCTATTTCCTGCTGTACATCCTTCCCATCCCATTTAAAAACTCAATAGTGCCATGGGTAGGTAGAAATATCATTCACTTGCCGTACGAAATAACCGTCTTTCCCAACGGCAGTGGTGATACTACGTTCAATTACGTTGAGGTGTTTTGCTACGTTGCTGTGGCAGTAGCCGCACTGATTGTATGGTCGTTGCTTGATCGCCGTCGGGCTAATTACAATACCTTGCTTTACTGGCTGGTTGTAGTGTTGCGGTATTATTTGGCCACTATAATGTTCGGCTATGGCTTTGCCAAGGTGTTCAAAACGCAATTCCCCTTCCCGAACTTGACACGGCTACTAGAACCCTACGGCCAGTCGTCGCCCATGGGACTGGCTTGGACCTTTATGGGTTATTCAACGGCTTATAATTGGTTTACTGGCCTGGCCGAAGTTGTCGGCGGAGGACTGTTGCTCTTTCGGCGTAGTACGGCGCTGGGAGCTGTTATTTTGATTGCAGTCATTGGCAATATTGTCGCGATAAACTTCTGTTTCGATGTACCAGTGAAGCTGTATTCGTCGAATTTACTCCTGATGACCTTGTTTGTTTTGGCCACCGAAGGAAAACGACTGATCAATGTTTTATTACTGAATCGGCCCGCGCCTGCTCTTGATCTAACACCTTTTCGAACATCGCGTCGTTGGCGCATTGGCCGTGTTGTCATCAAGGCACTTCTGATTGGTTTTGTGTTTTACAAAAACATAGCTGATGGTTTCCTGACCAACAAACAATACGGTGATAACGCCCCTAAAGGCCCGCTTTATGGCCTCTACCAGGTTGAGACATTTGCCTTAAACGGTGATACGTTGGCTCCAATGATGACCGATACTACACGTTGGCGGCAGGTAATTATATCGGGTTATCATAACTTCAGTACTATACATTTTCGAATGATGTCCGACTCGCTGTACGGATATACCCTGGAGGTTGATACGGCTAAGCTTCGCGCTGTTGTACGCCCGCGTTTTGGCGCTACAGAGCAATCAGTTTTCCGGTACACCCGACCCGACACCAACACGCTGGTGTTTCAGGGGCGCTTCAGGCAGGATTCTGTTTACGCCCGCCTGCGACGGCAGCCGGTTGGCAGATTTCTCCTCGTGAATCGAGGTTTTCACTGGATAAATGAGTATCCGTTTAACCGCTGAGGGTAAGTTGCTATCTTTGGGACTTCTAAACTTCAACACAAGTAAATGAGCTTACTCACCGTCGGGTCGGTGGCGTTTGATGCGCTGGAAACCCCATTCGGCAAGACTGATAAAATCATCGGCGGAGCCGCTACATACATCACGCTGTCAGCATCATACTTCGCCGAGAAAAATAACCTGGTTGCGGTAGTCGGCGACGATTTCCCGCAGAGCATGATCAACGACCTGCAACAGCATGGTGTGAATACCGAAGGCCTACAGATTCGTCAGGGCGAAAAGACCTTCTTCTGGTCGGGGAAGTATCACAATGACATGAATACCCGCGATACAGTAGAGGTTCAGCTCAACGTGATGGAAGACTTCGATCCGATTATCCCCGAATCGTATCAGGACTGCCAGTACCTGATGCTGGGGAATACGGCGCCGGCCATCCAGCGGACGGTGATTGAGCGGTTGCGTACCCGCCCCAAGCTAATCGTACTGGATACGATGAACCTGTGGATTGAAATCGCGTATCCCGACCTGACGGAACTGATTAAGCAGGTAGATGTATTGGTCGTGAATGACGAAGAATCCCGGCAACTGACCCGCGAATACTCGCTGGTACGGGCTGCGGCCAAAATCCGGACGATGGGCCCGAAAACCGTTATTATCAAAAAAGGTGAGCATGGAGCCCTCCTTTTCCACGAAGACCGGATCTTCTTCGCGCCGGCCCTACCGCTGGAGGAGGTGTTCGATCCCACTGGTGCGGGCGATACGTTTGCGGGTGGATTTATCGGTTACCTCGCTAAAACCGACAACATTTCGTTTGACAACATGAAGCGGGGTATCATTTATGGCTCGGCAATGGCGTCGTTCTGCGTGGAGAAATTTGGTGCCGAACGTATTATGAATCTGACGCAGGACGAAATTCAGGCCCGCGTAAGTGAATTTGTGAAGCTGTCGGCGTTCGGATTTGAAGAAGTGATTTGATCATTGAATTGAGGCAATTTCATAATCCCATAGGGACGGCCTGTCAATAATTACTACCAGATCAATCAAACAACGAAGCTCCGTAAGAGCAGCCTGTAATGATAATAGGCCGATCTTACGGAGCTTTGCTTTTGTGATCGCAAACGGGATAACTATTGACTGGACTACGGCCTTAGCCTTGACACAAATCGACCTGGACTTAAAACGTGTTGCTGACAACACCGATTTACGCAACCGGCAGTTCTCGAGGGCTCGTGGTTGCAACGTGTACGTAGGACACTACGTCCTGGAACGTACCCAATAGCGAATAATCCTGATCAGGAATACGTATCCCGAAGGTTTGTTCCAATTGCATGATCAGGTCAACCACATCGAGGCTGTCTAATCCAAGGTCTCTTACCAGATGGGTATCGGGTGTAATGGCCGACATCGGTAGGCCAGTTAGCTGAGTTAGTAGTTGTTTTATCTGCTCCTCCATGTTAGTACCACCCTACAAGGCCAATGATGAGTAGTCTGAAAAAGGTATCGTAAGGTCGCGCTCAATCTGCTTATTATTAAGGAAATGAACGATGTCCCGAACGGTCTCAAACGTACTATACTCTTCGAGAGTAATTTGTACACCGAAATGCTGTTCGGCCATTCGGGTCAGTTCCGCTACGTCTCTGAGATTGTACGACAAGTCATGCGATAGGTTAGCATTTGGATGAATGGCCGATGCCGTTACGATGCCCTGAGTGAGAATAAGCTCTTTTAAACGTTGGTATGTATTCATCGGTAGTTGATTATGGGTCATGAAAACTACTGCAGGCTTATGGGCGGCATTAGCGACAGGGTATCGGCGGCTACTACCGGAACTGGCAGCGTACGATATGACTCGGTAAGGTCCGCAAAAGCCTGTTTCATCTGACTGATCACTTGTTGCATGGTAGGATGCGCCTGCGTCAGTCGCTGGATCAATACATCGTTGGTCGGTTCGTTACGCAGTTTGTCGGCCTTCTCGGACAATAAGACTGCCAGCCGCCCAAAAAACTGACTGCGCTGCCGCATGCAACTACGCAAATAGTCGCTCAGTGAAGCCAGATACGGGTAACGCTTCCCAATCTTCGTGAGTTGACGCTCATACCGGCGGGAAGTTCGCTGAGAGGTTTTTAGAAAAGCCAGCCACTGATCGTAGTCGGCCAGCAAAGTCGTGATTGATAAAAGTGGAATGGAATTGATTGTTGATGCCATAGTTGATAAGTGGAGTGGGGGTAGGAGCCGAAATTTAATACCTGCTTATACCTACGATCAATTGAAGTATGATAAGCGGTCCAAAAACGTACTAAAGGCGAAAGGGCGGTACATAGACCGTATCAATTACCCGTCAAAAGCCGTCTCGTTGAGCAGATAGTTTTTCAACTGACCGATGGTTTGCAGCTTCCACCAATCGTCGTCCGGAATCCGGATACTGAACTTATGCTCAATCCTGACCAATAAATCGGTTACGTCCAGTGAGTCGAGTCCCAGATCGCGGGTTAAATGGGCCTGGTCAGTCAGCGACGCCAGACTGATACCCATGTTGGCGAGGATGTCCTGTAGACGATTGTTTATTTGTTGAAGTGTCATCGCGAGGAGAGGTTATGTTGGTTGGCAGTCTTGTTCAACGAAAGAAGGAGACGCCCCGGTAGAGAGCCGTCCCGCTCTTTCGTCGTCACATTAGTTTGTCAGGATACGGCCACTTCAGGTACCGCTTCGTTCGATTTGGCTTTCCCGAACCGATTGCTGTACCACTCTTTCGTCCGGTCGACGAGGTAGTACATCATCGGCACCAGGTAGACAGTCAGCACCATCGAACTGCTCAGGCCGCCGATGAGTACCCAGGCCAGTGAGTTTTTCCACTCGGCCCCGGCACCTTTCGCAATCGCGATGGGTATCATACCGATCACCATGGCGATGGTCGTCATCAGAATTGGCCGCAGGCGTTCCTCTCCGGCATGAAGTATAGCCTGTCTGAAGGGGATGCCCTGCGCTTTCTGCTGGTTGGCAAAGTCAACAATCAGGATGGCGTTCTTCACCACCAAACCGATCAGCATCAGCATACCCAGCATAGCAAAGATGCCGATATTCGAGGAGCTCAGGGCCAAGGCCAGCAGCGCCCCCACAACAGCTACCGGTACCGAGAAAAGTACTACGAGCGGGTAGATAAAGCTGTCGTACAGCAACACCATAATGAAGTAGACCAACAGCAAGGCTGCCAGCATGGCAATGCCCAACGAACCGAAACTTTCGTTCTGGTTCTTCGCATCGCCACCCCAGGCTACCGTAACGCCGGCCGGCAGTGGATTCGCTGCCAGATCGGCCTGGATGGTGTTGGTGAGTGTTCCGGAGCCGATACCGAGCGTGTTGGCCGTAACCGTAACCGACGAACGCCGGTTCTTGCGCTCTAAAACAGATGGGCCGCTGCTAAGCGATACGTCGGCAAACTCGGCCAGCCGCACCGACCGGTTGGCCGATGGACTAAAGAAGTTGATGTTCTTCACATCGTCCGGATTTTTCCGGTCGAAGGCATCAAGCATAACACGGATGGCATAATCTTCGCCGTTATCCCGGAATTTGGAATCGTCGTTACCGGCAAACGCATTCTGCAACGTAGCGCCTACCGTCTGGATAGAAAGACCAAGTTTGGCCATCTTCTCCCGGTCGATTTCGACCCGAACTTCGGGATTCCCGGCTTCAACCGATACGTTGACGTCGTTGGCTCCCGGCATATTTCTGAGCCGGTTGCTCAGGTCTTCGGCAGCCGCCAGGTTCTCGTTGACATTATCGCCACTCAGAATAATTTCGATGGGTGCTGAGCCAGCGTTGACCATCCCGATAATAGATGAGTTGAACTCGATGCCCGGGAACTGCTGAGCGAGTTCTCTCCGAACGGCAATCATGTAATCTTCCGTGGGCTGATGGTTCGCTCGCTCTTCAACCGGTGTCAGCTCTACGGTCAGCTCGGTCCGGTTGGTTTCGCCCTGGCCGGTGCTGTTCAGGCCCGTGCTGGCCCCACCTACGTTGGCAAAAATGGTTTTTACGTCGGACTTTTTGCGGAGATACGTTTCGATCCGGCGGGCCGTCAGGTTATTTTCCTGCAACGATGCGCTCTTATCCAGCTTCATTGTAAGCAGGAACTTGCCCTGGTCGCCCTGCGCTACGAACTCCTGACCAATAATTCCTAAGCTCATAACCCAGCCAGTGAACACGAAGATGGCTACCAGGATACCCGTAAAGGCCAGCTTATGACCCAGTACCCAAGCCAGACTGTTATGATACCATTTCGTCAGGCCAGTCAACCGCTTTTCAAACCAGAGCAGAAAAGCCTGAAAGGGATTATTCGGATTTAGGTGCTCCAACTTCGCCAGTTTGGACGTCATCCAGGGCGTGAGCGTGAAACTGACCAGTAGGCTGACCAACGTAGCAAACGCAACCGTCAGCGAAAACTGACGGAGCAGATCAGCAATTACGGAGCTGACAAACGTAATGGGTACGAATACAACCACAATCACCAGCGTAATAGCCACGGCCGCGAACCCGATTTCGCTGACACCGTCAATAGTGGCCTGCCAGCGGTTTTTCCGACCCGTCGGGCCGTCCATTTCCAGGTGACGCTGAATGTTTTCGAGCACCACAATGGAGTCGTCGACCAGGATACCGATCACCAGCGACAGGGCCAGCAGCGTCATCAGGTTGAGCGAATAGCCCATTACGTACATAAAGAGGAAGGCCGAAATCAAAGACGCCGGTACGGATACCATTACGATCACGGCATTGCGGAAACTGTGGAGGAACAGGAGCATAACGACCGCTACGAGCACTACCGCCAGAATCAGGTCGTGTGTTACGGCTTCTACCGATGCCAGCGTAAAAATGCTGCTGTCGTAAGCGATGGCGAACTTCACCTTATCTTTAGCGTTCTGCTTTTCAATCTGAGCCAGCTTCTCCTGCACCAATCGACTGATTTCAACGGCGTTGGCATCGGATTGCTTCTTGATAAACAGACCGATACCGTTCTGACCATTGTAGCGGCTGATGCTTTCCGGATCGGTCAGGCCGTCGGTTACGTTCGCTACGTCGCCCACCCGAATCGGGCTGCCGTTCTGGGGCGTAGCGATGACCAGATTCCGGATGTCGTTCAGCGACGTAAACTTACCGGCCAGGCGTAGCGTCATGTTCTCCGTTGTGCTCTTTACCTTACCCGTCGGGAAGTCGAGGTTGGCCTGGTTGATGGCCTGCGATACCTGGAGCAGCGACAGACCGTAGTAATTCAGCTTGTCGTCGTCGACATTGATGCGGATTTCCCGCTTGTCGCCCCCTACCATGGAGATGTCGGCGACGCCCTTGATCTGCTGCAATACCGGCAGGTACTTGTCTTCAACCTGCTGATAAAACACCTCATTCGGCAGTGTCGACGTGGCTAGTAATTGCATGATCGGCTGGTCGCTGGGCGATATTTTCGACATCGACGGCGCTTCGGCATCGTCGGGCAGATCACTCACCATTTTGTTGATCTCCCGCTGCGCATCTTCCAGGGCCGCATCAATGTCGGTGCCCGCTTTGAACTGGACAATGACGACCGATGCGTTTTCGAACGATTTCGACGTAACGTCGTCGAGGTTATCCAGACCCGATACGGCGTCTTCAATTTTCTTACTTACCTCCGTTTCTACTTCCGACGGAGCCGCGCCGGGGTACGACGTCGTGATCGTGATGGTAGGAACAGAAAACTCCGGTAACAACTCATAGCTCAGCAGCCGATAGCTGAACAGGCCGCCAATGGTCAGTATCCCAAAGAGGACAATGATCACCGAAGGACGTTTGATGATGGTTTCGACAAATTTCATAGCCAAAGAGTGAAAGAGTAATTGAGCGAAAGAGTGAACGAACTGAAGTAGCAAGAGGAGGAAAATCAGTTTACTGCACTGAAAGCCGCTCTTTCACTCATTCGTTCTTTCGCTCTTTAATCATTGTGCAACGACCGGTGTGCCATTCTGTAGGTTGATCTGACCGCTGGTGACAACCTGATCGCCCGCTTGCAGACCCTTCGTAATTTCGTAGTAGTCGTTGGTAGTTACACCAATCCCAACCCGCTTCAATACCGCTTTGCCGTTTTCTACTACGTATACCTGTGGCTCTTTGGCCGATCCAACAATCGCCTGACGCGGGATAGCTAACGTTTGCCCTTTCAGCTTGTTAGTATTCTCAATGGAGCCATACATACCCGCCCGGAGCATGTTCTTATCGGAATTGCGGACAGTGATTTCAACCGGATAATTATGAGCAGCATCGCCCTCGGCCGCAATCAGCGAAACGTGGCCGGTGAAGCGTGCATCTGGGTAAACCTCCGTTGAAATAGTGATCGTCTGGCCGACCCGGAATTGATTGATGGACTTTTCGGGTACGTCGACGACCAGTTTCAGGGTAGAAATGTCCGTCACTTTGGCGATCGGCGACCCAACCGAAACAACAGAGCCCTTTTCTACCATCTTCTCTGTCACAATCCCAGCAAATGGAGCCGTAATGGTTGCGTTGGCGATCTGCTTTTGGAGCTGTTTGATTTGTGCCTGAGTTGCACGGATGTTCAGTTGGGTACGTTCCAGATTAACCGCCGGAGTCGCGTCGCCTTTTACCAGATTCTCGTAGCGCTTCAGATCGTTCTGATGGCCTTCCATCGTCACTTGTTGAGCTTCAACCTGATACCGAAGCTGGTCGTCGTCAATCTTGGCAATCAACTGGCCGGCGCGTACGTATTGGCCTTCTTCAACAGGCAGTTGAATGATCTGCCCGCCGGCCTGCGGTCTGATTTCCACCTCGCGGTTTGGGGCAAATGACCCCAGAAACTCCGATTCCTGCGACAGGTTGCGTAGCTCGGCTTTGGCCGTCCGAACGCCAACTTTCAGATTGGTATCGGGTCGATACACTTTGGCTTCTACTTTTTCTTTGTTGCTTAGCAACGTCCAGGCCGTCAGGCCTAACGTAGCGACAATAGCGAGTAATACCAGGATGCGTTTCATGGCTTATTAGGAAAAATCGGTTGTTCAATTGTGGAGACTTAGCGGCTGATTAGGCTTCCGGTGGCTTTCTTCCAGTCTAATTCAGCGGTGCGGAGTTTGACCAGGGTGGTCAGGTAGTTATTCTGGGCTTCGCGGAGTGAGTTCTCGGCCTGCACTACGTCCGTAATATCGACCGTGCCTTCCTTGAATTGGAGTTGAGTTTGTGCGTAAACTTTTTCGGCCAGTGTCACCTGACCGCGATTCGTGGCTATGTTCTGTTGCTCAACCAGAAACTGGTTGCGGGCGTTGGCAATGTCCATCGCTACAGCTTCGCGCAGTTGCCGGAGCTGTATATCTAATTTCTGATCGTCGATGCGCTTCTGACCTAATTTGGCTTTCCGCTCAAGGCCATCGAATACGCTCCAGTTAAGTTGCAGACCAAACCAGTACCCCGGTATGTTTTTAATGTACGAATTATCACCACCAATGGCATAGACTGAACTGTTGGCCGTACCATAGGCCGAAACGGTCGGAAAAAAACCAGCCTTGATGTTACGTTGCTCTAAACTGTTCAGTTCTTTCTGATGATCCAGTAGCTGCAGGTCAGTTCGGTTGATCACGAACTCGTTTCCGGGGGCGACAGGGGTGGTTTCTTCGATAGTCGTTCGGATCTGTAATGAGTCTGCCTGTGGAGTTCCTGTCAGCAACTTGAGGGCATTAAGTAATTGATTGTAAGTCGCCTGAGCGGATTCAATTTGTGCCTGCGCTGATGTTTTGCTGATTTGCAGCCGGTCAACGTCAACGCCCTTTGCCAGTTGGTTTTGACGTAATAGGTCGGTGATGCGAATAAGCCGTTCTGTCGAAGCCAGATTGCTACGCAGGAACGCGATCTGCTGAGCCGTCGTTTGGAGGTTATAGTACGTAGCAGCCACATCGTAGGCTACGTCTTCCTTCGTCTTTTGCGTTTGTAAAGCCGTTAGGTCACGGCTTACTTTGGCCGCCTTTAGCCCGATGGTTAGCGATTGATTGTACAAAGGCTGCGTAACCTGAGCCGTTGTCGACAAATTATACGGAAGCCCGAATGCTGCTACGGCATAGGACCCCTCTGGCCCTCCGAACAACGAAGCTGGAATAACCTGGCCCGGAATCTTGAGGTAACGTCGGTAATCGCCCGATACATTCACGCGGGGGCGGGCACCTGCTCTAACTTCGGCAATTTGCGCTTCTGTTCTCTGTTCGTCAAGTCGCGCTGCCTGCACATCGAAATTGCTGGATAATGCCTTGTTAATTAGCTGGTCTAGTGTTAAGTCCTGAGCTTGCGTTAGTGTACCACTCAGATATAACACGGCAAAGAGGAACCGTTGAGAGGATTTCATGGCTGGTGCTAAAGAGTTATTTTAAACATGATCAATAAGTATTCATTTTAAATATTTGTTTAAAAGGCGGGCAAAAAAAATTGTTAAGCTTTTTCGGTTTCAAATAAATAGCTGGTGACCATGTCAATGATCAATCGCTTCTGGTTGATAGTAAACTGGTCAAATTCAGCCTCTGACATCTGCCAGATCTGCATATGCATCGGTTTGCTGACAAACAGAAACTGGACGCTCGCTACAATCATAGTCATCAGGTTCAGAGAGTTGACTGGGCGGATCTCACCTTTATCAATCGCTTCCTGAACCTGAACCTTAAATAGCGTATGGTGCAATTGCTTTATATAGCCAATTGCTTTTACCAATCGCTCTGGATTCCGATGTACTTCGTTCATGATAAATATGACCAGATTAGGGTTCTTCTTCATCAATTCGAAGTCATGCTCAATCAGCTCTACAATCTTGTCGCGGAGGCTGATTGGCTTGTTCAGGATCTGGACCGAACCTTCGAAGAATAACTGAATCATGTCTTCGAAGATGTTCATAAACAGCTTCTCTTTGCTCCGGAAATAATAATTAGTCAGTGCAATGTTGATACCGGCCGCTTCTGCAATATCGCGAGACGTGGCACCATCAAACCCCTTCTCCAAGAATACCTTCTTGGCAGCTTCCTTGATTTTCTCCTCTGTTTTCTGGAAAGGGGGACAATTCATGTCTCTTTTCATTTGACGCTTCAAAAGTATTTGTTCACATTTTAACACGCAACACTTTTGAATAGTTTTTTTAAACAAATATTTAAAATGATTGAAAAATTCATATAAATTCTTACCTCAATCAAGATCAAGGTTGTTAGTATCAGTTTCATTTTTGTAATGCGCTTAACCATAACCCCCTAAAGCGGTCGACCGTCGCCGGGTTTAGCGCTGCTGATCCAGACGCCTTAAATGGCGGAGCTAAGCCCGGCAACCGTCGACCACATTAAGGGTTGGAGTGAGGATACGGACACGCGTAAAAGCTAGTCTGAAGTAATGTTATAAGCTATGAACTGCTCTTGTATAAACAAAAAAGCCCGGCACATTTGGCCGGACTTTCTGTTTAAATAGGAGAAGTCAGAAGCCTTCCTTCTCCTCTTCTTTTTTTCCTTCTCTTTTTTCTTTTCCTCCTTCGTCAGAGTTTTCTCGCCGGGCTTTGCTTTCGCTTTGGGAGCGGGTTTTGCCCTTGTTTTGTACTGATCGAGGTATCGGTCAACGAAAGTGGTTTTTTCATCAACCGTAGCCGCTACGATCTCGACAGCAGCCTTGTTATTATTCTTTGATCCGGCTAGCAGTTGATCGTTAATACTTTGCTCTGACGTAATGATGGCCAGTTGTCCGATTGAGCCGGGACCATTACCAGGTTTGTAGTCATAAAAGACCCATACATCAGGCGAAGACTCAAGGTACACACTAGCTTCGTCGCCGTTCGCTGATTTACGAATTTCCACGAAACCGTCCATTTGTGCGTTGATATCGGTTGCGCCAATGTTCGATACGCCCAACTGACCGGTGCTGTAGAAAGCTCCGAATTTATCCGACCACCGCAGGTTTGCGTTGGCCAGTACTAAAGCCGAATTCAGCTTGGGTGAGGCCTGGCTGAGCGGTACGTGCTGGTTCTGGGCCTTGAGCCGGTACGCGTCAACTGCGGGCTGGCCGATCAGCGGAGTCAGTTTATCTGAGAGCCGATTCAAATCATCGTCGGCTGCCTCATCGTTGTTTTCTTCCTGATTGGTAGCCACAATTTTCTGCCCAATGGCGGCATTGATCGGCTCCGGCACCGGGAATGTGAACGCCATCAATGTATTCATCCGGTATTGGATGCTGTCGATATTCACGCGGGCCGAGCCGGATGCCAGCAGAAACTCGCGTGGAGCGACATTCAGCAGGTTGAGCTTGCCGCTGAACGTCATGATACCCTTGGCATCATTAAACGTGAATACGTTGGTATTGACGGCTACCTCGTCATCATTGGCCGTACTGTCGGCAGCGGTTGTGGTAGAGTCCGTTTCTTCAACCACCGTTGCCGTGGTTGACGTAATGCGGTAAACCTTGGCTTTGTCGTCATAGCGCATTACACCCGTTGCCGTGAAAATATCATCGTCGCGTGGGTCTTCCTTTGCCGAGAGGAAGGTCGGATATAGCCCTCCACTGCCTCCGCGGAAGTGAATCCCGGCCGTTAATTGCTGACCGCCCTCATTTTTGAGGTTCTTATCAACTTTGATTTCCAGCCGTTCGACTACTTTCTCTTTGAACGGAATCCAGTCGCCGACAAGATCCGGCCGTTTTTTGAGTGCCGGCTTGATCGCACCATCCAGTGCAACGTCTTTGTCCGGCGCCTGCATCACAATGCTACCCTTGAACAGCATCTGCGGGGCCAGTTGCAGGTTATCAGTTTCTTCTACGTCGGCGCGGGCAACGGTAAAGTACGTGGTCAACGGTTTCTGTGAATTCCGTCGGCGGCTGGGTTGCTTACTGTTGTCGGCGGTGAGTACGGGCGCTTCTTTCAACTCAAAGCTGCCCATCTTGATCGTAGCCGTATCACCTTTGGCCGTTGCGAACATATAAGATGCATCGCCGGCAAACTTGGTTCGTGACAGAATCTGGATGTTGCCGTTTTTGAGCTTATGGTGAAGGCTGACGGTATCCAGTTCGAGCCGGGCGTTTTTAAGCGCCATCATCTCGCCGTTCCGCTTAATACTCACCAGGCCTTTATCGGGGTAAATGCGGGCGTCGGCGGAGGTGATGTACGGAACACCACTGATGTTCAGGGTCGCTTTGTCGACATCATAGATAGCCGCTGCCCCGTTGAACGTAAGCCCTTCCTGATCCTCGGCCGTGGCGGTAAAGGTTGATGTTTTCACATCGCCTTTCATGGCGATGGTTTTGGCGTTCAGATTCCACTGCGCTTTGCTGATGCTGGTTTTGTAAGCGGCAAACGGAAGCTCCAGACTGGATTGAGACAAGGTATCGTCGATGCTCTGCTGCTTTGGCTGATTAATAGCCAGCCCAACAATTCCTTTTGCCTGATTGAAGTCGACGTCTACGTTATTACCCAGCAACATAGGACGGTTCGCATCTTTGTCCGACAGTACTTTGAACTTGGCATTGTCGGCCAGGAAACCCTCTTTATTGAACTTGATGCTGTTTGAAACAACCTCCGAATCTTTCCGGCGCAGCGTTCCCTGACCAAACAGGCCCGTTGACCGCACGACCAGATTACCCTCCAGGTTTGTGGTGGCGTTGTAAAAATTGAAGCTGTTTTTCTGCGTAACGATGACCATGCTGTCAGCCTTGGGTAACCACTTCAGGCTGTAGTTGGTGAATTGTACCTGTGGGAAATACGTTTTGCCAACGAGTCCTTCCCTGATTTCCCCTTTCTCGCCCGAAGCCAGCAGTGAATCGGTCATGAACAGCATCCCTTTGGCGTCGAGGTTGGTGGTCAGGTGAGTCAGGGTGCCCTGCTCGGCTCGTAGCCCATTTTTGTCCATCACCAGATCGCCCGCGAATTTTACGTTTGCCTTTCCACCATAAAGCGAATAACCTGTAGCCGGTGCTTTATGCACAAAACCGAGGGTGTTGTCGGGCATGGTTTTTAGCTCCGCTTTAAACGGCGGGAACATACCATCCGAATAGAACGTACCGACAAACGCAATATCACCGTTGCCAAGGCTATCGTTGTCAATAGGAGGAGTTTTGAAGTAAACCTTCGGGTTGTACGTCAGATTACCCCGAACCGGCTGATTGAAGTAGACCGTAATACCCTCAGGTACGACCAGGCGTTGGGTTGTTTTTTTACCCTTAATACGCCCCGATTTGTTATCAGCGCTGCCCAGGAAGACCGTTCCCGGCGTTTCGTACTTGATATCACCACCTACTTCGCCTGATTTCCCCTGCGCGACCGCTTTCTGCGACTGGAACGTAATGGAGTCAATCTTACTCAGGTTCATCGAGAACTTATCGTAATCGAATTTCAGGCCCGATCCTGCGTAGCGAAGTGTTCCGGCTTTAAACTGACCGTTGAGCGTAAAGGCCCGGTTTTTGCCAATCCGCAGGGTTTTATCGGAGGGAACGCCAAAGATCTTCAGTGAGTCGGAGATGGTGAACGCATCCACCCCCCGGATGGTCAGGATCTTGTCGTTGAGGTTGATAGTCGCGTTCTTGATACTGTCGTTCGACGAAAACGTTGACCGCACCTGGAAGCTATCGTAGTCGCGTTGCCGTACGTTGGCCAGCACGTAGAGAACACCCTTGCGGCTCAGGCGCATCTGCCCGGTTTTCAGATCACGGTCAATATAGCCTTCCATCACCATGCGGTTGAGTGCCCCGCGCAGGGCCACCGGATTTATGTTTTTGGCAAACTGGGTAATATCGTCGTCTAGAAACGTCTGCTGTTTTTTCGTGGACACGAAGTTGCCGACAATCTGGAGCGGGTGGAACCCGTAGTCCATCGTCAGGTCGGAGTACCGTTGCGGATGGAAGTAGTCGAATGACTCGAAACGTACCGGTACCTCACGTTTGGCACCGATCTGATAAAAATCAACCTTCTGCCGCGCCAGGTCCCAGCGGGCTACTTCCGGATTGATGTAAAATTTGTGGTACGTATCGGCAAAGGGTACGTAGGCGTAGTTTGTTCGGTCGATCCGGTTCAGCCACGCAATTCGCTGGGCCTTATCATACCGGAACTCCACGGCCGGGTGCGTCACTGAATCGCCTTCGATATAGCCCGTGAAAGCAGCCACGGGGGCCGAAATGGTCGAATCTTTGAAATCAAACCGGCGGCTAAGGGCTTTGAGGGCTGGTTTGCCTTTGAACTTAACCGTGATGACAGCCGGCTGCCCACTGGCCGACGATCCGACCATCTGCGTGCCGGACAGCGCCAAACCGCCCTGATAGTCAACGTCGGTACCGAGGCCGGGAATTTTCGCGTCGTTCTGCCACGACATGAAACGGGGGTACGTTGCCGGGCCAGCTTTCTTCTTGCAGACGTATTCAAAAACGCCTTTGACCGGCTTGGTAGCCGTGCCATACGTCAGCGTCACGTCGTCGGCGGAGAGCTTGGGGCTCATCGTGGTCATGGCGTAGTCGCTGAACGTAACGAAGATGTCCGGACGACCTACCGACTCCCACGTGAACTTACCGCCTTTGCCGACAAACAGCCCGTCTTTCAGCAGCAAATTACCACTGGTGCTGGTCAGCACGGCCGAATCGCCGTTGGCCACCATCGCCAGTGATACGTCTTTGACGGTAATAACCGGCCCCGATACCGTTGGTATCGGACGGCGTTGGGGAATGAAAATAGCCCCCACAGCCCGGGGAGCGCTTGAGTCGGCGGCAATCGGATCGTCCCAGCCATCAAAGCGAGACCGTTCCTGAGCCGCCTTGGCTTGAGCCAACGAGTCGGCCGTGGCTGGGGTGCCGGTTGTGCTGGTTGGCTGGGTACCATCAACGTAGCGGAAGCCGAACGTCCCACCTTGTGCATAGAGCCGATTGTAGTTGCTGGCGTAGAATTCGCGCCGTTCGAGGAACCGCTGAATGGTTTGTAAGCTCCGGGCAAACGCTTTTGGATCGCCTGCATCAACTAGTTTCTCGGCGATAGTAAGGAGGTTGTCAATTTCAGATGCTGCAACGGCGGGTTGCTGCGTATACAGGGCGTGGTACAACGACTCGTAGAACGGCGCAAAATGTGAAGCCGCCAGCAGCCGCTTTTGATTCAGCTTACGGCTCAGTGCCATCACGCGTTCCTTCTGTTGAGGTGAAAGCCGGTTTTCGCTCCACAGCGCTTGTAGGTCAGTCCCGGCCTTGACAGCCACCGGCCCGCCCGTTGCCATCAATTTCTGCACATCGGTCATAAACTGCTCAGGCTTATCCGATATTCGGACGGCCTGCGCATAAGCGCCTGTCGTTGCCGCGGCTGTTAACAGAAGTATGTAGTAAATACGTTTCATTAGCATAGTTGACGGAACGGACCGGCGACCTGGCCGCACTCTATTGTGTTTTCTCAAATAATATCGAAGCCCATTGATTCTTAGTCAGTAGCTGCACTGATTTTAGACCGGCTTCGGTTGCTTTTTGTTCAATATCAGGGGCATCCATTTCGTAAAAGCCGCTGACCGCTAACTGGCCACCGTCGTTGAGCAACGACACATAGGCTGGAATTTCGGCCAACAACACGTTCCGGTTTATATTAGCAAGGACGATATCAAACCGTTCTGCGTTTCTTACGTCGGCGATTGTCCCTTCAAACACCGTAACCTGCGGGCAGTGGTTCAGGTCCGCATTCTCACGGGTATTTTCGACGGCCCACTCCTCAATATCAAATGCCAGCACCGCCCGCGCGCCCATTTTAGCCGCCAGAATTGCCAGGATGCCGGTTCCAGTACCCACGTCCAGCACCGTTTTGCCCTGGTGATCGAGCCGAAGCTGCTGTTCCAGCATCATGGCCGTGGTTTCGTGGTGCCCTGTACCAAACGACATTTTCGGATTGATGACAATGTCGTATTGAAACCGGTCGTCCGGTTCATGAAACGACGCCCGAACCCGCACTTGATCAGCTACTTCGATAGGCTGGTAGCTCTGTTCCCACTCGGCGTTCCAGTTACGTTTCTCTAACGTACTGACTTGGTAGGCTATTGCGGTCTGCGAACCGTATTTCGCGATCAGGTCATCGACGGCCACGGCATTAAACTCAGACTCGATGATGTATGCATTCAGGCCCTCGTCCGTTTCGACAAACGACTCGAAATTCAGTTCGGCCAGTTCGGCCATCAGGATGTCGGTAAAATCAGGAGAAACCTGCACCTGGAGTTCAATATAATTCATAAACCAAAGAAACAGAAAAAGGACAAGCCGGTTGGACTTGTCCTTTGGAAATAAGCGGTAGTCGGCTATAAAGATCCGTCTTTCATCTTGCGTAACGACTCCTGAATTGAACTGAGCAGTGGAGAACTCATTTCTTGTTCACGTTTAACCGCTTTCTCTTGCCATTCCAACGCTTCCTGCTTTCGTCCGAGACGGTATAAAATGTGGGCATATGTGTCCATAAAACTAGCGTCTTCACGATATTCAAGCGTTCGTTTCGACCATTCAAGTGCCTTTTCGAGGTATCTTGGCTCGCGGGTCATTTCGTAAAAATCCCAGGCGGCTTGGTTTAAGGCGGATACAAAACGTTGCGTGTTTGGATTTGCCATAAATGACACCATAGTACCTGGTTTTTGACCTTTAGAGACTGGTGGCATCATACCCCTCATCCGGCGTTGATTCTCTAATTCGTCTAACTTCTGAATTGAGTCTACTCTGGCAGGCATGAAATTCGTATCGTAGTAGCGTACAGCGGTGGACAGGTAGTTGGCCGTGTCTTTGACACCTTTGTAGTATCTGATCATGGTCCATTCAAATGCAGCCGCTCCAGCTTTCGGATTGTTTGTATGTGTTCCGCGCGTAAAATAGGCTGTTTGATAAGCAAGCTTAACGTCTTTGTCCCGAATCGCTTTTTTAATAGACCCGTTAATGATTCGGTTATTCAATTCAACGGCTTTGTTCCAGCCAACGGCCCGATAAAGACTGTCGCGCCGGTAGCGATTCAGCCGGAATACTGAATCGGCTCGGCTACCTACAATCGGACCCTGCTCAAAAAGGAAGCGCAGTAGATCCGCTGAACGTAACGAATCGTTTGGAAGACTACGGATGTACTCATCTAAAAGCTCGTAATGCGATAAGCCCGCATTGCGCCGGTACTCGATGTATGTACGCATCAACGTTGCCGATCGGTCCCCTTTTTTGTAAGCTTCGGCTATTGGTTTAAGAGGAGAATCCCGATGCGTTGTCAGGGCTTCCTCGGCCTTTTCCAGGTATACCCGGTCCATGGTTGTACTTCCGCAGAATCGAGCCAGCGGGGTCTCGTCCGTATCCAGAAAAACCGAAGAAGGCAGGCACTCCACTTCCAGTTTATCGGCTAATTCCTTACCAATTCCAACGGAGCCATCAGTGCGGAAACTGATAAAATTTAACGAAAACTTCTCACGGATTAATGGACTATTGAAAGCCTTGGAGGCTACTTCGTTGCAGCCGGTGCACCCAGGTTTGTCGAAGTGCAGAAAGATTAGCTTCTTTTGTTTTTGTGCTTTTTTGATTACTTCGGGCCAGTTAGTTTGCTCAAACACAATGCCTTGTGCCTGTGCCAACTGACTAGTTAACAATAGGAATGTGAACAGGATGGATAAAGTAACGATTTTCATAATGAGACTTTAGACTATACCTCGAGAAATATACTCTAAAGTCTCATTTATACAAATAGTAGTTACCAGCGCTGCCGATTGTTCAAACTTACTCTCGAATCGTTTCGGAGCCAACACGAACGGTTTTACTCCGCACCGCCGACGTAATGAAATAGCCCGTAGCCGGTCGGCCGTTTGGGGTGGTGTTGACAACGTTCGTAGGTACGTTTGTGGCTGGGGTAGCAAACAAACCACCGTTGGTGATCTGCCCGCTCACCGACTGAAAAAAGCTGAACGCATCGGGGGTAATCGATTGAATTTCGACCGTAACGGAATCGCCCATGTCATAAAAATTTTCCGGGTTGATTGATTGCCGGAAGGGGCGAATGAAGACCAGGCCATCCGTATCGGCACTGCCCTGAAACGACGCGTTTTCGAGCGTAATGATGTTTCCCGGGCGGTTCTGAAGCTCGCCATTACGGAAGTACCGAACGCGGTAGTAGTCCGTTTGACCGGGTAGGTCGCGGGCAAAGAATTCGGCCTGATAACCGGTCTCGTCGGACAAAGGGTTTAGCTTTTCCTCGCGAAAAATAATGGAATCCACAACGGGTACCCGGTTGATGGTCGACGTGGCGCGGTACTCGTCGTTCTGATACCGGATTGATAACTGATACGTCCGGCCGATCTGACCCAGCGTAGCAGACGGCGTCGGGGGTTGCCAGACGTAATAGCCATCGTTGTCGGAATCGGTGAAGGAGAACGTATTACCGACATTATCAGTCAACGTAACAGTTGCGCTGGTAGCGGCCGGGGGCGTTCCATTGTTAAAGTAACTGGTCGTTTGCGTCAGGCGGATCGTTTGCGGACCAGGCTGATCGGTAATGAAACCGTCGACCGACAACTGCGCCGGGCCTTCGTCCAGGTTTGCGTCTATCACCGTTTCGCAACCTCCTAAGAGAAGAAGGGAGGCAAGGAGGAGAGCTGGGTGAATGGATAATCTAGTTAGTTTCTTCATGGTGTTTCTGTTGGCTGGCATCAGCCACTAGAATTTAAAGTTGTACGTTACCGATGGTATAAGCGTGGCAAACACAGAATAGCGAACCGCTTCCGTTACGCGCGGGTTGTCTTCGTTCTGGCGGAAATACACTGAGAACGGATTTTTGCGGGCATAGACGTTATACACTGAAAACACCCAGTTGTCTTCTTTCCGCTTGCTCGGCCGACGGCGCCCCTGCAACGTAGCGGCCAGGTCGAGCCGGTGATAAGGCGGAATGCGGTAGTTGTTGCGGGTATTCCCAAAGTTCTGCGGAACGACGTAGCCCTGGTACTCAAACCGGTTAGTTGGGAACGTAGCGGGCGTACCGCTGGCGAGCGTAAACGTAGCCGAGAAGTTCCAGCGCTTGGCGTTGGCCGGGTCGAACAGAAGCACCGACGTCAGTGTATGCCGCTTGTCGAAGCGGGTTGGGAACCAGTTGCCATTGTTGATGCCCTCGACCTGTCGTTCAGTTTTGGCCAGCGTGTAGCTGATCCAGCCGTTCACAACCCCCGTGTTTCGTTTCAGGTAAAACTCCGCTCCGTAGGCCCGGCCGCGTCCACTCAGCAGGTCGCCTTCCAGAAATTTGTTCAGAATCAGGTTAGCGCCATCGATGTAATCGATCTGGTTTTGCAGCCACTTATAATATACCTCCACCGACGCTTCGAACTCATTGCGCGAACGGCCAAAATTGCGGAAGTAGCCCCCGGCAATCTGGTCGGCGATCTGGGGCTTGATGTTGTTCGTAGACGGTGTCCAGATGTCCAGTGGCGTTGAGGCCGTCGTGTTGGATACTAAATGAATGTACTGGGCTAGTCGGTTGTAGCTCAGTTTGAGTGAGCTGTTGTCGGTCAGTTCGTATTTAGCCGAGAAACGAGGCTCCCAGTTGCCGTAAGTCTGTATGTTATTACCCGATCGGTACTGAACCGTTGTGATGGGTAACCGTCTGGTTCCGAGCGGTACGTCCGTCGTGAAGGCATACGCTTCGCCGGGGCCGATGTAGTTGAAGAGCGAATAACGCAGACCATACTGAAGTTGCAGCCGGGGCGAAATCTGCTGATCATTGCCAATGTAGAGGGCATTTTCCAGGGCGTATTTACTTTCTAATCCAAACGTCCGGATGCTTCCCGAACTGGCAGCAGTAGCCGTGCCGGGCTGAAAATCGTGCAGAATAGCCTGCCCGCCGAACGTAATGGTGTTTTTGCCCAGGAACAGCGAGAAATCCGGCTTCAGACTGTAATCGACGATGCGCGAATCGGTGCGGAAAAAGTCATTGGGCTCTTTGCGTTTCAGGTCGCTGTCGAGCGAGTAGTCGTAGTTGCTGTAGTAGGCCGTCGTATTAAGAAACAGCTTGTCGCTGAACACGTGGTTCCAGCGCACTGAGGCCGTAGCACTCCCCCAGTTAAAACCAAAGTCAGCCCCGAACACATCGCGGCCGAAGTAGCCGGACAAAAACACCGTGTTCTTGTCGTTGATGCGGTAATTGGCTTTAGCCGTAAGGTCGTAGAAATAGAATTTCGAACCCCGAAGGTCGTTGTTCAGAAACGGTTGCGCCAGAATGTCGGCGTAGGACCGGCGTCCGGCCACAATGAACGAACCTTTGCCTTTAAACAGCGGGCGTTCATAAGACAAACGGCTAAATATTAGGCCGATGCCGCCGTTTAGTTCCGGCTTTTTCGCGTTACCTTCCTTAAGTCGTACGTCGAGAATAGACGCGATCCGACCGCCGTAGTTTGAGGGAATCCCTCCCTTGATCAGCTTGACGTCCTTGACCGCATCAGGGTTAAATACGGAGAAGAAGCCGAACAGGTGCGACGAGTTGTAGACCGGTGCTTCGTCGAGCAGGACTAGGTTCTGGTCGATGCTACCGCCCCGCACGTTGAAGCCGGTAGCGCCTTCGCCCACGGTCGAAACTCCCGGCAGCAACTGAATACTCCGCACAACGTCAACCTCGCCCAGCAGGGCCGGGATACGCTGGAGCGTTTTGGTATCGATGCGGTTGACGCTCATTTCAATGTTCTTGACGTTGGCTTCGCGCTCGGCCGATACGGTAACCTCCTGCAGGTTCCGGCCCTCCTGACTCAACTCCATATCCAGCCGAACATTCTGGCCACCGAGCGTTATTGTCTTGGTTTGTGTTTCGTAGCCTACGTAGGAGATCACGACGGTGTAGGTGCCGGGCAGGAGCGTGATGCCGTAGAATCCATAGCTGTTTGTTACAGCCCCTGTACCGGTTTCTTTGACATAAACGGAGACGCCAATCAATCCTTCCCCATTAGCCGCGTCTTTGATGTATCCGCTGATGGTCTGTTTATCCTGACTGGTAGTTGGCTGGAGTGCGTTCTGGGTTGTCTGTGCCTGCATCGGCAGGGCTAAAAACGTTGCAACAAGTAGCCAAAGTAATTGTTTGTAATACATACAGTTGTAGTTGGTGAGCGTACAGTAGTTAACCAATGGCTCCTCCCTTTGTTGAGCACCGTACAAAAGTAGACGCGATCGGTTATGGCTTATTCAGAAATTAGATAAACCCACGAAATCAAGTGCTGAATGGTCTTATTAATAGGATAAAATCGATAAGAAAGAGACAGGCTTCATCGTTTTAATTAATAATTAGTTCATATTCAATGCGAAAACTTCTCGTTGCACTCTTTTTGCTAACCAGCCCCACCTACGCCCAGTCGTTGTTGTGGGAGGTATCTGGTAACGGCCTGAAACAACCTTCGTATCTATTCGGTACGTATCATATCCTGAAAGACAGCTATTTGAATCAGAAGCCCACTGTTCGCGACGCCTATGCTAGGTCGCAGGGGGTAGTCGTTGAAACCACCATCGATTCGTCGGCAATGTTCAGCATGGCTATGCGGGCGATCATGCCTGGCAAGAGCTTGGATCGGATGCTTTCGGCAGCCGACTACAAACTGGTAGCCGATGAGTTCAGGCGAGTAACGGGCGCAGACCTGGCTTTATTTAACATGATGAAGCCAATCATGACGTCGACCATGTTAAGCATGGGGTATGCTGAAAAAGAATCGGATACGTTACGCCGGTTCACGGGCCAGCCCCTCGATCTATATTTTGCGTCGGAGGGTAAAAAGCTGGGCAAGACGGTTTCGGCGCTCGAAACCATGGATCAGCAAATGACAATGCTGCTCGACCATGATCCGGTTGAGAAGCAGGCCGACGATCTCGTGAAGATGGTGAAGGAAAAAGACTCGATGCGGGGCGACAGCAAGCAGCTTACCGACCTATACCTCAAGGGCGACCTGAACGCGATGTGGAAGCTTGGCCAGGAGTACGAAAAGAAACACGGCGATCTATCGTACCTGGTGAAAGAACGTAATGAGAACTGGATGAAGAAGCTCCCGGCGCTGATGGCCCTGCGCCCTACGTTCGTGGCCGTTGGAGCACTGCACCTGCCCGGCCCCGATGGTCTGATTGCGTTGCTGAAAAAAGAAGGTTATACCGTAAAGGCGCTGTAGCCCGGACCAACGTCCGGGCTACTTACTGTCCTGGCGTTTAATTACGTTAATCAGCTTTTTGGCTTCTTCGTCATCCTTCTCCGGAAACGACACCGGCAGCGATTCCAGAATGTCGGTCATGATATGCGCAATGATTAGCTGCTGGTTCATCCGGTCGTCGCTCGGAATCACGTACCAGGGGTTCTGTTTGGTAGCCGTGGCGTTGATGGCGTCTTCATACGCCTGCATGTAGTCGCCCCAGAATTTGCGCTCTTCTAGATCGCTTTTGCTCAGCTTCCACTGCTTTTTGGGGTGTTCCAGCCGGCTAATGAGCCGTTGTTCCTGTTCCTGTTTGGCGACGTGGAGGTAAAACTTGATGACCCGGAAGCCATTCCGATACAGGTAATCTTCAAAATTTCGGATGTCGGTGTACCGCTCCTTCCAGAGCCTGGGCTGATCAGCCAGCAAATCTTTCGGAATCGAACTCTCCTGCAGGCGTTCGGGGTGTACCTTGACCGCCAGCACCTCTTCGTAATACGTCCGGTTGAAGATACCGATATAACCCCGTTCGGGTAATTCTTTCCAGAACCGCCAGAGAAAGTCGTGCGACAGGTCTTCTTCGCTCGGCTTTTTGAACTCGGCAACCCGAAACCGCGAGGGGTTCAGGCCTTTGAATACGTGCCGGATGCTACTGTCTTTTCCACCGGCATCCATCGCCTGAAACAGCACAACCAGGCCGTATTCCTCGTCGGCGTGCATGGCGTTCTGGGCCTGGTCCATGCGTTCCGACAGGTCATCGAGCTGGCGGCCCCGGTCGGCCTCGTCCGTGTAGAAGGGATCGATGTTGGTCGGTAAATCCCTTGAAAACTTCCGCCGACCGTCGTACCGAAACTCGGCGCTGTTTAATTTCTTCATAACGTGGGTTGTCGAATCAATTCTGCCTGAACGAGGGCTATTGCGTCCTGATGATTTCAATCAGTTTCTGTAATTCATCAAACCGTTCTTCGTTCCGTTTCGGCTTGCTGATAGGTAGTTTTTTAAGTTCGTTAATAAGTATACGGCCTACCAGCAGACGCATGTTCTTTTTGTCGTCGGCCGGGATAACATACCAGGGAGCATGTTCGGTAGCCGTTTCGTTGATAGCATCTTCGTATGCCCGCTGGTAGTCGTGCCAGAAGTTACGCTCTGTCACGTCGCCCTCGTCGAACTTCCAGTTTTTGTCGATGTCCTTAATCCGGGCAATGAGCCGGTCGGCCTGCTCGTCCTTCGATACGTGCAGAAAAAACTTGAGCGTCGGGAAGCCGTTGTGGTACAAATACTTCTCCATGTTGCGGATGGCTTCGTACCGCTGCTTCCAGACTTTATCCATATCCTCGATGAGAACCTCGGGTAAACGCTGGGTCTGCGTTACGATCTCAGGATGCACTTTGGTAACCAGCACTTCTTCGTAATACGACCGATTGAAGATGCCGATGGTGCCACGTTCCGGCAGTTCCCGCCAGCAGCGCCATAGAAAATCGTGTTCAAGCTCCTGCTCGGTAGGCCGTTTGAACGAGTGAACGCGCAGCCCCAGCGGATTTGTACCCGTAAAGACGTGCTGGATAGTACCGTCTTTACCGGCTGCATCGAGTGCCTGGAACACCGTCAGCAGGCCGTAGCGGTTATCGACGTATAACTGGGTCTGTAGCTTGTCGATCTCGTCGACCTGCTGGCGAAGCAGTTTCTCATAATCATCATCGTCGTCGTACAGGTCGTCCACTTTGGTGGGAGCCTTTTTAATGTCGAATGGCTTGGTGTCTGAGCCGTGGCCATCGTAGCGGAAGCGGTTGGTGTCGAGGTCTTTCACAGATAAAGGGGTGCGTAAACTTTACGCGAATGAGTTACGTTATGCTAGTATCTAACAACCACAATCCAACCCTCATGGTTGCGCCCCCATTCCTGAAAAAGACGGTTGCCCTGGCCTCCGCTTTTCTATCCGTTGCCGTGATGACGGCATGTGGACAGCCGGCTCAATCGGCAAATCATAAGAAAAAAAGCAGTATGACTACAAATCAATCGACAAACGTAGCGAAGGCCACCTTCGGAACGGGTTGCTTCTGGTGTACGGAAGCCATGTTTGAAACGCTCGACGGCGTCATTTCGGCTGTGTCGGGCTACGAGGGAGGAGCAAAGGCTAACCCAACGTATAAAGAGGTCTGCACCGGCACGACCGGCCATGCCGAGTGTGTTGAGGTGACGTACGATCCGTCAAAAATTACGTATCAGGAGTTGCTGGAGGCTTTCTTCCGCAGCCACGACCCAACCTCGCTGAATCGCCAGGGTGCCGACGTAGGCACGCAGTATCGTTCGGTGATTTTCTACCACAACGATGAGCAAAAGCAACTGGCCGAAACCGCAAAAACTGAGCTGAACAAGTCAGGTGCCTACGACAAACAGATCGTGACCGAAATCAGCCCGGCTACTACCTTTTACGAAGCTGAAGCGTACCACCAGAATTATTTTGCCCAGAATCCAGACCAGGGCTATTGCGCCTTTGTGATTGCGCCGAAGCTGGACAAGTTTAAAAAAGTTTTCAAGGAAAAGCTGAAAACGGATGTGGCTGCGAGCCACTAAGAGCACAAAACGCCCCGGCATCGATGCCGGGGCGTTTTGTTTACACCGAAATGACAAAAAGGGCCTTCGCTCATTTCCTGTCATTAGCCCTGAACAGGTTCAATGATTCAGGACGGTATTTCATGCCTTTATTGGTGATCTTTTCTCCTCTATAACAGCGTCTGCTAAAACCGGTATGACAGTGTCGTAACGAACTGACGGGGCGGAATCGGCATGATGCTATACCGATCGTGTATCAGATAATTCAATTCGTTCGTGATGTTCGATACCTTGGCCAACAAGGATATCTTCTGATACGTATAGCCGGCTGTCAGATCGATCGTGGTGAAACCACTCAGCGGAATTAACCGGTTAAATTCCGGTGTCTGGCCTACCATGTTGTTCAAACCACCATTCCGAGCCCCGGTATAAAAGGCTGATGCGCCGAGTTTCAAACCACGAAGCTGGGGCAGACTGAACGTATAAAAAATAGTGGCGTTGGCGGTGTGAGCGGGGTTGTTAATCAGACGTTCTCCTAAAATTGGTGCTCCTTTTACCGTCGACGTTTTCGTGTATCGCATGTAATTATAGCCGTAGCCAGCCATGAAGA
This sequence comes from Fibrisoma limi BUZ 3, assembly GCF_000296815.2. GTDB lineage: Bacteria > Bacteroidota > Bacteroidia > Cytophagales > Spirosomataceae > Fibrisoma > Fibrisoma limi. The sequence continues at coordinate 1,668,463 of NZ_CAIT01000009.1, read as the reverse complement.
ACAGATTTCGGGACAGATTGCCGTTGAGGTCTACCTCCAGACCATCGCTGGTGGTTTCGCCGGTAAATTCTTTCACGTTTGTATCCGTGTTGGGCGTACCGTCGAGTTTGAGCGGTGCCATCTGTGCGAAGTCACTGTTGACGATATGATAGACACTAACATTGGCCGATAACTTGCCGCCAAGGAGTTCATTCTTTGACCCGACTTCATACTGGTCAACGATGGATGGTTTTAACAACTGCCCATAAATGTCAACCCCATTGTTGATCGTAAAATTATTGGAGTAGCTGGCAAACACTGAATTTGTGGGCCGTGGCTGGTAAATCAGGGCGACTTTTGGCGAAAACGCCCGGTCATACTTCGTGGCAGTAGCGCTCCGTGATTCGGCGTTGGTGCGCAGATCGAGAATCTGGGGCTGAACCGCCTTCTGATACGACCAGCGCAAACCGGCAAATACTTTGAACTTATCGGTCAGGCTGATCAGGTCCTGGGCATAAACACCCATCCGGTATGAGGGCGACGTTGTACGAGTAATAGCCGTAGCATCCGGAATGTCGGTCCGAACTTCATATTTATTCGGGTCAAGGATGTTTATCTTGTCGTAGGTAGTGACTGGTTTGCCGCCACTTGTAATGGTAAAGGCATTGGTAACGCTGATAATATTGACCAGATCAGCGCCAACCAGCGTCTGATGTTCAACGGGTCCCGTGCTGAACCGGCCATTCAGGTTAAGCTGTCCGGTGTAGTTTAGCTCCCTGGTTTTAGCGCGGCTCAGCGAGCGGTTCCAGTCGCCATTGGCAGCGATATTGTTGTTTGGAACACCGGCCCCGTACGAGCTTATGTCCGTACGTTGCGCCGACGTAATGAAGTTCAGCCGCCAGGTGTTGCTGAGGGCATGGTCGACCGTAAGCGATGCACTCGTCTGGTCCATGTTATTGTAGGCCCAGCGCGTATTGATGAAACGAGACCGGGGAATATTGGTCGGAATAACAGCCTGCTGATTGGCGTTTAATGACCCAACACCGTTGTCAGGTGTAAGATTTGAGCGTAGGTAGTCGCCCTGTAGAAGAACGGTTGTCTTTTGGCCCAATCGATACAGGAGCGACGGATTAACGTAAACCCGGTCTGTTTTGACGACATCGCGGTAGCTTTTGGCGTGCTCGTACGTGCCCACCACGCGGAAGGCCAGGTTCTTAGCCAGTGGTCCGTATACATCCACAATGGGCTTGTAAAGGTTGTAGCTGCCGGCCCGCATAGAAAGTTCACCGCCATAGGTGAACTTAGGCTTCTTGGTAATCATGTTTACAACCAAACCACCCGATACGTTTCCGTAAAGCAGCGCTGCACTGCCTTTCAAAACTTCCACTGATTCCAGCGTGCTGGCTTCCGGAAAACCGGCCGTGTTGGAAATGACGCCATTTTTAAAGATACTCCCGGCTGCCCCGGCAATGCTGATGCTATAGCCACGGGCCGAAAACGTTTCGGCAACGCCACCCCGCTGCTGGGTCAGCGACACACCACTCACATTCTTGAGGGCATCGCCCAACCGTGAAATCTGCTGGTTCTCAATAACAGCTCTGCTGACAACGCCGGTGGTTTGGGGTAAGTCGAGCGGAGCGATGTTGGCTTTACCAAGCGTAACGACCTGACGTGTACCTGTAACTTCAACCTCATTAAGCTGAGCTGCATTTTCAGAAAGCGTTACATCCGTCCTGGTCGTCTGACCGCCAACAACCGTCACCGTCTTCTCCTGGCGTTGCAGGCCAACATACGTAACGATCAGCGTATACGTTCCACTCGGAATGGCTTTGAGGATGAACGTACCGTCGTCGGCCGTGATGGTTCCTTTGCGTATTTCTTTAATGGCTACGTTCACGTAAGCAGCCGGCTTGTCATCCAGCGTATTTACAACACCGGCTATAGAACCCGTATCCTGAGCAACAGCGTTAATTGTAGTGAAGAGTAGGCAAAAACAGAGCGTAAAAAAGTAAAAATAGAGCGGCTTCATTTATTTAGATTAAATATAAACAACGGCAAATGTAACGCTCTGTTTTCCATAATTACAAGCGCTCATTAGAAATCAATTAGAAAAACTTTGATGTCAGCTCCAACAGGAAGCCTTATGGTGTAGCTGCCAACTCTGGAATGAAGCGTGCGCAATTAGGCCAGAATTCTGGGTTTGGCTTGCAGTTTCATATTGCCTAACGTATTACGAGTTGATACGCCTTAAATTGTTTGGTTAGGTTGTGGCGAATAATCTGATCGGCTACATACCGACAGTTGGCTGGTCGTTCTAATCGGTAGGTTATGGCGAACTCATTTAACCGACGGTGAAACGTAGTAGGTGACTCGTCGGCATCTTTCAACAAATCGTAACAGTCTGACTGCATAAGTGGGGTAAAAAATAAATGCTTATAAACTAACAAGTAAACGGCGTGACAAAACTGGTGATAAAGAGATGAGACGTAGTTAAAAGGCAATTAAAGTAGGTTTGTTATTTACAATCGTGTGTGGGCATTAACATAATAGTAACGGGACGAGCGTTTAAAAACTTTTATAAGCTATTCATTAATAGATAGTTAATAGAGCAATGGCATGACATTTGCCTACTTTTGCCCAAAGACTGCTACCTGAGTTATAGGCAGCAGTGTCCATCACACTGATTAGGGCATTATTCTTTTCGATTCTATTATGGAGCAGGAGCAACGAATTGATAGAGCTGTTCACATGTTCAAAGCGATTGCTCATCCCATACGTTTGCAGATTGTGCTTTTATTAAGGCAGCGAAAGGAGCTGACTGCCACGACTATCCAGGAGTACCTGGAGGTAGATCAGTCGCTGACATCACATCACCTGCTCTTCATGAAAAGCAAAGGGTTGTTAACAACTCGTCGGCAGCGTAAGAATGTGTACTACTCCTTAGTCGAGCCAGGTCTGGCCAACAGTATTGCTATGCTGTTGGATACGATTGCCTATGCCTCTTGACAATGAGCCGATTATACAGGTATATAATTGAATCGGCTTACATTTCAACCTTCAAAATCATCAATTCATTCGTTATCTTCGAAGCCCTCATTTAGGAATATCGTGTTAGTAAACTTGCTGTTAACGAGGAGGTTACTAATAGACAAAGGATCAATTATAAGCGGTAAGCCAAAACATATTATCATACCGATTACTCAAACCATACATAATCAGTTTGGACGCATCTGTCTAATGTTGTTTACTTTGCCTAAAGTTCAACTAAATTAGAAACAGACATATGAAAAAATTCTTCGCTTCGTTGGTAGTGGCTTCTTTATTGATGACTTGTACTCAAGCTTTTGCTCAGATGAGCATTGATAAAGGCACTAAATTTTTGAATGCCGGTGTTGGCGTTGGCGGGTACGGATACTATACTGGTGGGGGTGGTGTAGCGCTGACAGCTGCTTTTGACGCAGGTGTAGCACCTAATATTACCGTCGGCGGTGTTGCTGGATACCGGAGTTATGGGAGTGTTTCGACTTACAACTATCGGTCCTTTGACATTGGTGCCCGTGGATCGTATCACTTCAACGAATTGCTTAAGTTAACTAGCGATAAAGTGGATTTATATGCTGGTGTGGGTATTTCGTACTTTTCATTTTCGTACGGAGGCTATCTTGATAACTATGGAACGGTTTATGTCCCTATCCACCTAGGGGCGCGTTATTTGTTTAGTGACAACATCGGTGGCTTTGCAGAACTTGGTTCAAGTCTTGCCACTCTAAAAGTCGGCGTCACCTTCAAATTCTAGTTATTTCACAAACACAAAACCCCCAACGCTCACCAGCGTTGGGGGTTTTGTGTTTACGCTATCGGTTATTCCTTGGCCGGTTCCTGCAAACTCGTCACGCCCATGTTCCAGAGGATGAATGAGTAAATATCGGCCATCGTTTCCAGATTCTTCTTTGTGTTGCTGGCCCCGTGACCGGAGTTTGTATCAATGCGGATCAGTACCGGATTCGACCCTTTGTACGCGTGTTGCAGCGTGGCCGCATACTTGAACGAATGGGTGGGTACAACCCGGTCATCGTGGTCGGCGGTGGTGATCAACGTTGCTGGGTAGTTGGCACCCTCCCGGATGTTATGAATGGGAGAGTAGGCATAAAGTGCCTTAAATTCTTCCGGATTTTCGCTGCTGCCGTAGTCGGCAATCCAGTTCCAGCCAATAGTAAATTTATGGAAACGCAGCATATCCATCACACCTACCTGCGGAATGGCAACGCGGAATAAGTCAGGGCGCTGGTTCATAACTGCTCCAACCAGCAGTCCTCCGTTAGATCCACCCCGAATAGCCAATTTCTGAGGTGAGGTGTATTTCTGAGAAATCAGGTATTCGGCAGCCGTAATGAAGTCGTCAAAAACGTTTTGTTTTTTCAGCTTCATACCCTGCTCGTGCCATTTTTCGCCGTATTCGCCACCACCACGCAGGTTAGCCTGGGCGTAGATGCCACCCTGTTCCAGAAACGGTACCAGCAGCGCGTTAAACGATGGAGGCAGACTGATGTTGAAGCCGCCGTAGCCGTACAGCAGCGTTGGGTTCGTGCCGTCCAACTTCACGCCTTTACGGTACGTTACGAACATGGGAACCTTTGTACCGTCTTTGCTGGTGTAAAAAACCTGTTTGGTTTCATAATCGGCCGGCTTGAAGTTTACCTCCGGGGCTCGAAAAACGGTGCTTTTCCGGGTGGCTATATCGTAGCGATAGATCGTGGGCGGGAACGTAAACGAAGAGAAGTTGTAGAATACGTAGCTATCGTCCTTCTCGCCCCCAAAGCCACTGACAGAGCCGATGGCGGGCATCTCAATCTCGTTTTCGAGCTTACCATTGTAGGCATACACGTACACCCGCGAGGTTACGTCTTTGGCGTATTCCACAAACAGCTTGCCACCGGCCGCGTTGACGCCCCCCTCAGCAATGGGTTCGGGTTTTTCCGGAATAAGCGTGGCGAAAGCTTTTCGTTTTGTATCGTATGCAAGCACTTTTCCGTTAGGTGCCTTCTCGTTCGTCGAAATGATGAGCCGATCGTTGTCGTTGTCAACTACGCTGTAAGTATAGTCTGTGATCTCTGTTACAACCGGTTCAAACGCAGGCTTTGTCGAGCGGGCGTCCAGCGCGTAAAGAGCATTACCATCTTTACCCTGGCCACGATCACTGATTGATAGGATAGCAAACCGTTCGTCGTCGGTTGTGCGGACCAGGTGAAACCGCTGTGGATTTTTCGGGTCTTCGTACACGAGCCGATCGGCCGATTGGGGCGTATTCAGCGTATGGAAAAAAACCTGATGATTTTCATTCTTAGCTGCCAGCGCACTGCCTTCCGGTTTTGGATAGCGGCTGTAGTAGAAGCCGTTACCCTGCCAGGCTGCGTTCGAAATCTTCACCCAGTCAATGGTTTCGGGCAGGTACTGTTTTGTCGTCAGATCCATAACACGGAACTTCTGCCAGTCAGAGCCGCCTTCGGAAAAGCCTACTACGGCATATTTTCCGTCTTTCGACAACTCGAACTCGACCAGACGGGTCGTTCCGTCGGGGGAAAGCGTGTTCGGGTCAATTACAACCTCGGGCGTACCGTTCAGGCTCTTCTGACGATACAAGACCGATTGATTCTGTAACCCGTCGTTTTTGTAGAAGTAGAACCAGTCGCCTTTACGGACCGGAGCCGAGTACTTGGGGTAGTTATAAACTTCTTCCAGCCGTTGCTGTAGTTGACTACGGTACGGAATTTTTGATAAGTAATCGAACGTAACCTGGTTTTGGGCTTTGACCCACTGCGTAGTTTCGGCGGAGCGGTCGTCTTCGAGCCACCGATATGGGTCGGTTATGCGGGTGCCGTGGTACGTATCGACCTGGTCGACACGCCGGGTCTGTGGGTAAGTCAATGATGCTGAGGTAGTAGCGCCTGATGTCTGAGCAAAGGCAGCAAATGAACTTGACATGAGTAGTAAGCCAGTCTGAATATGAAGTCGCATAGGCTCTATTGTTAAAAACCGTATCATTAGATAAAGTTCTGGCTTTTGTCGTGGCAGTGCAATGCCTTTTCCAAAAAGGAGCGAATAATTGAGATCAATCATCCTATTTTGTTGGATTTTTTTTAAATAGTAAGCTCATTTACAAGTATCTTGCCTGGTAGGCTTTCGTCCGAATGACCCGTTGTCGGTATACTGTGATTCGCTGCCTGATTGGCTGGTTTGGGGCGCTGGCGCTACCTGCATGGTCACAGACTGGCCCGACGCTTCGTGTCGATCATATCGGCGTTAACGATGGGTTGACGCAGGGGTCGGTGTATTACATGCTCAAGGATAGCCGGAGCTTTCTGTGGTTTGGTACCCAGGACGGCCTCAACCGCTACGACGGCCATCGTTTCCGAAACTTCCGACCGTCGTCGAATGAACCAGGCCACATCCAGGGCGTCAATATTTTTGGTATTATCGAGGACCCAGACGGTAACCTTTGGGTGGGTACTGAAGCCGGACTGAATCGCTACGATCGGCAGCGTGATCGATTCGCCTGTTTTTACGCAACGAGGCCGGCTATGCAAGGCGAACCAGGACGAAGTCGAAAGCCTGTACTGAGTCGGACGTTACCGTTTTACGTTGATAAAACGGAACTGCTTTATATCAACGATGCTGAAGGACTGGTCCGACTTGACTATCATACGGGCCAGAAAACGATCCTCAATGCCTCGCTCCACCCAACTAAAGAATACGACCTGCAAAGCTCCACCGCCCGTACACCAACGGGCGATGTCTGGCTGCATGCTCCCAAGGGGTTGATGCGGTATAATCTGCGCGACCGAACCCTGCACCACTATTTCAGCGGGTTGCCTGACGACCAGATGGGGCCAGCAAGAGCCGTTTTTTCGTTCTACGTGGATGCCGATGATATAGTCTGGATTGGGTCCAGTTCCGGGTTGATCCGATTTGATTACCGGCAGAAGACGTACCAGACGTATGAAACAATGGGCAATATGCCCCTGAGCCCTATTTACAGTATAGCAGCTGATCAGCGTGGGCGGCTGTGGCTTGGTACTCAGCGCGATGGTGTGTTGTACTTCGATAAGCGCGCTCGAACGTTTGGGCAGGTCAATACGTTCACCAACGATTTCAGGAGGCTGAACGACTTTGAAATCAGCAAAGTTTACGTCGACAATCTCGGTATAATCTGGGCAAACGCTGATCCGGATGGACTGGCTCGCATTGTGCCGGATGCGTTTGTGTTTGGTGGTCTGATCAAGAGCCAGACTGCCACTGAGCTACCCGACGACCAGCGACTGAGCCATTATTCAATCCGAGGGTTTCTGGAAGAGCGGCCCGGCCGATTGTGGGTGGCAACCGAAGACGGGATCAATGTGTTGGACCTGGCTACAAATCGGGTAGTAAGACGCTATCTGATCAATGGTATCCAGGAAATCGAACGACGTAGTAAGCTGCCCATGCATAATCTGATCAAATGCCTGTATCGCGATACGCAACAGCGCATCTGGGTTGGTTCATTGGGAGGGGTACTGCTGTTCAAACCCGAAACCGAAACGTTTGAGCCGGTTCTATTTTCGGCTTCGTCCAGCCTGGTTACCTCCAACTACGTCCGTAACCTGATCAACATAAACGATAGTACGTTGGTAGCCGCGACCGAAGACGGTCTGTATGCCCTGAATACACGTCGGCGCACCTGGTCAGTCCTACCCGTATTGACCGGGTCAAATATTTTCAGTTTGTGGTTCGATGCCCAGGCGCAACGACTTTGGGTCGGTACCTACCTGAACGGGTTTGTTTGCTACCAGCTTTCATCGGCTGCTGGCCCCAGTCAATGGCGACGAATATATGCAGGTCTGAATGGGTACACTGTCCTGCACATCCGGCGGGATGGTAGTCAGCCGAAGCTCTGGTTAGCCACCGATCGTGGCCTGGCTACGTTTGATACGGTTTCTGCTAGAACCGTCTTGTACAGCGTTCAGCACGGAATGGCCAACGCGTTTGTGTATGGTACGCTTTCCGATAGCCGGCAGAAGGTATGGATGAGTACTAACCGGGGCATATCCCGGTTCGATCCATCAACCAGTACGTTCAAGAACTTTACGCTCAGCGATGGGTTGCAGGGATACGAATTCAACGGAAATGCGTTTTGCCGAACGGCTAACGGCGAGTTTTTCTTCGGGGGCGTCAATGGGTTTAACCGGTTCCAGCCGGATCACTACCGCACGAATTCGTTTAATCCCAGGGTGCATATTTACAACCTTCGGATCAACGAAGAACCGTTTGAAACCGAACAAAACGTTGACGAAACCAGTGAGATTGACTTAAGCTACGATCAGAATACCGTATCGCTTGAGTTTGCCGCACTCGACTACTTCAGTAACGGGCATAACACGTACCAGTATCAGCTTACCGGCTATGATGGACAATGGGTTTCAGCCGGCGAACGTAATTACGTGCGGTACGCAAACCTGCCTCCCGACCGGTATGTGTTTCAGGTTAAAGCCGCCGGCCGCGATGGACACTGGGATAGTCAGGTACGTAAATTAATCATTCATATCCGGCCGCCCTTCTGGCAAACGCTGTCGTTCATACTGCTCATGGTGTTAACGGCTGGGTTGCTGGTTTTCGCCTGGATTCGGCGTCGCGAAAACGCCATCCGGCATCAGCAGGCCGATCGGCTCCGGCTCGCCTACGACATACAGGAACAAGTCAAAAAGAGCATAGCTCGTGATCTGCACGATGAAATTGGCACTCGATTAGCGACGCTGAAGCTGTACACGACCCGACTGGCTCAATTCGTTGATGAAACCGCCGAAGTGCGTTCGCTTAAGGAGAACATCTTTGGGCTGATCAGCGATACCATCAGTGACGTACGAGATCTCCTCCGAAAATTAAATCCACAGACGCTGGAGCAGTATGGCTATGTAGCTGCCGTTGAGGAGTTGTTCAATCGCATTAATGCCACCAGTACCGGAACGCTTAACGCCTATCTGGAACTTGCCAATGCACCGGGCGCGGATGTACCGGAGGATGATACCGGCTCAGAAAGTTCGTTGAGTAACCGATTGCCTGCCGACGTGGAAGTAATGCTATACCGGATCACGCAGGAGCTGGTAAATAATTCGCTGAAGCACGCAAACGCCAGCCGGATCGACCTGTCTGTTCAAGGTTTTCCGGATCGGTTGCTGCTGGTGTATGCCGATAATGGACAAGGATTTGACTACGACAAATCCAGGCAGGCTGGTTCCGGGCTTGGCATTGGTAACATTGAATCGCGGGTGGCTATTCTAAACGGGCGGGCCGATTGGCAGACGCAGCCCGGTCGCGGAATCCGTATCACCATCGAAATACCGATTAATCGTACGTACCGGTGGCCGCCTAATAAATCCCAGCCTTTGTCTCAGCCACAATGAGCCGACAGTAGTCCAACGCGGGGAATATGTCCGGAAGGATCATTCAGGAGCATTTTTTCGAAAAGCCGGACAGTTGCGGCTGCATCGCCCTGCGCCCGGTGGCGGTCGGTAAGCGGGATGTTAAGCGATTGACAGAGGTTGCCCAGGCTATAAGAGGGCAGACCTGGAAAGAGCTTTCGGCTAAGGCGTACCGTGCAGAGTGTTCGCCGGAAGTAGTCGCAGCCGAGCCAGTTCAGTTCTTTTCGGATAAAATTGAAGTCGAAGCCAACATTGTGCGCCACGAAGATTGCGTCCTGAGTGATGGTCATCACGTCATTGGCAATATCTTCAAAGGTTGGTTCGTACTGAACCATCTCATCGGTGATACCTGTCAGACGACTGATGAAGGGGGGAATTGGCTGACCCGGGTTCAGGAGGGAATGAAAGGAGTCGACGATCTGATGACCATCGTGACGGAAGATGGCTATTTCAGTTAGGCGGGTAGGGCCTTTTACGCCCCCGGTAGTTTCAACGTCAACGATACAATACACGCCTTAAAGATACGAAAAATATACGTTCGCCGTTGGGCGGAGCAGACTCACTGTCCCGCCTTTATCAACAGCGTATTATCGAGAGGCCTGGAGGGGCCGAAGCTCCATCGGACGACGGGCCACAACTCCCTGCCGTATCAGCCGTAGGGTGTAATCAAGAATGTAGTCACGGTTCAGCATCAGATCATCGTAGGTTCGCTTAACCATGAAATCCGGCTCCACCGTAAAGCCGTTGGCCCGGTCGGCATCCACATCATGCACCAGTTTTTTCAACGGAATCCGGACCTGAATCCGAGAATTGGGAAGCGTAACCATCTTGAAATGACCGGCAAAGTCGCCCCAATAGGCACTGCCACTGGCTTCGCCGATGTAGGTGCCCATGTTTGCATCGAGCGTCTTGGCCAGAACCGATGTCGTTGCCGAGAAGGAAGCCCCGTTGACCAGGAAGTACAGATTGCCCTTAAATTGCTGCTTATGGGGCTTGTAGCGATGCCGCGACGACCGACTGGCAAAACCACCGGCTCCATCAGGCTTGTATCGCAGACTAAAATTCAACGCCGAGAACGGATTCCAGCGAGTCACCAGTTCGGCCCGGGCGGCTTTCTTCATTTGCTCCCGCTGCATGATCGTAAACGAGTTAGGCATCCAGTAGCGAAGCAATTGGGCCGAGTTCAGAACCAGTCCTCCGCCATTGCCCTGCATATCAACGATCAGGTTCTGAACGTTCTGGTCACGAATCTGCTCAAAGGCCTGCTTCAGCCGTCGGTTAAACGACCACTGGAACGGATCGGTTTTCTTAAGCCCCATGAACGACGAGATGCGCAGTACGGCTGTGTGCGTCAACGTATCAACAATCCGAATCGACAGGTTAGGTCGGGTGTCGATCTCGTGGGAGTAACGCCGACGGAAACGCGCCCGGAAGCCGTCAAGTGTCGGGCAGCGTACCCGAGTGTAGCGGGTAGTGGTGTCATTGGGTTGCCGGTAGGAAATAGAAACCGAATCGGCAGAACCAAACCAAGCTGCGTAATAATCAGCGAACTGTACCAGGCTCCACTGCCGACGACCGGTCAGGTTATCACCGTCGGAGCCGGATCGGTCGTGTTCCATTAGTTCGTGATGCAGGCTGGCTACCGTACGACCGTTGATCGTCAGCAGTTCCGTGCCACGTATTAGCGATGTATCGGAGGATACATTGTGCGTAATAAAATAGTTATCGCTGGTACCGACCTGACGGATATAAAATGGAATGAACCGGGTGGATCGTCCAATGTAATTTTTTCGATGGTTCAGGTTTGTATGCCCATCCTTGATTGCGGCAACCAATGGGCTGACGTGATGAAAGAATGTCAGGTAATCCATGGGAGCCGTCAGGCTGTTGTACAGCGAATCATACAACTGTTCCATGCGGGGCTTGGGGGTGTAATACCCAATGCCGGGATGGAGGAGGTCGAGCTTGCGTTTCAGGAAATTAAAATCCTCACGCGCTTCTTTAGGGGTAATCGTTTGCGCAGTTGAAGCATGGACCAACCCAATCCACAGTCCTGCCAGAAACACCAGATGGCCAAATTTCATTGCTTAAAGTCACGGTATAACACCAGGTCTGTCGACATGGTCATGTTGAACCGTGAAGATAAAAAATGGCGAAACAATTTTCAATAAAAATTGTTTACAGTCTCCCTAAAATTTTGTGTCTTCCTGATTCGGCAATGCTAATCGAAGCAACCCGTACAGAAGCAAGCCACTCGGACCAAGCATAAAGCACAGGATCAGGCAGGGGACCAGCCAACCGTGATGAATGCCCCGGGTTTGGCCGTCGCGCAACACGTAACTTCCGGCTACCAGATCGAAAGCCAGATAATGAATCCAGCCAGCTAACACAGCCTCTTTTTGACCGGTGAAAAGTGACTGTACGCCAGCCAATGTCGAAAACGCTCGGAAGTCAAGTCCGGGGCCATTGCCGGATGATGGAATGGTGAAGAGCCAATAGAGATACATGCCTGCCAGGATCATCGGAATTGGCAGCATTCGGGCCAGGAGCTGGGTCATGCGCCATCGAGGGGCAACGATCATCAGCAGCCATTGGGGCAGTACGAGCAGATTGGCGTATTGAAAAGCGGTTTCAGGAGTCATGGTATGGTGGTTTGTCGGTGAAGCTAACCAAAAATTTGCACACATTCCCGAAACGATCACTAAGGGTACATTCGGCCTTGTTTTTTCACACTGTTAACAGTTATCCACATTCACTTGTGGATAACTAGGACTCTGGTTGATAGCACGGACCAGAGCAGCACAGGTATAAAAAAATCCACGCCCGAAGACGTGGACTGTCAACACTTCATTCAGAACAAGCTTACCGGACGGCTCGTCTGTCTGGGTTTCCATCCGGGTCACCAGTTACCGTACCGCTGTAATACAGCCGGCCGGCGTTGGCCAGGAGGATACCCGCTACGTGAGGAGTGGCCATTGACGTGCCGCTTAAAGTCGCGTAGGAGCCGTTCTTATACGTTGACTGGATGCTTACGCCCGGTGCCGAGATGTCGATCGGTGGGTTGCCGTAGTTCGAGAAGCTGGCAAACCGGTTGTTTGAATCGAACGCCGATACGGTATAAATCCGTGAGCCGTTTACCCGGCCCGGCGATGAGTTGTTAGCGTTCCGCGACTCATTACCGGCCGCCAGCGCAAAGTAAATCCCTTTGTTGGAAGCATTCAGAACCGCATTGTCAAGCGCCGATGAGATGCCGCCACCCAGACTCATGTTGGCTACATCGCCTGCCCGGCCATTAGCCGCTACGTAGTCGACACCTGCAATGACACCCGCGTTAGACCCGCTGCCACTACCCGATAAAACCTTGATCGGGATCACCGTCGCACCGGCTGCTACGCCTACTACACCCACTGTGTTGTTGCGGGCTGCAATGGTACCGGCAACGTGTGTACCGTGGCCGTTCAGGTCGTCGGGGGTTGGTTCGGTCGAGATGAAGCTCCGGCCCCGTGTCTGGCTAACGTTCAGGTCTGGGTGATCCAGATCGATACCCGTGTCAATAACCCAGGCTACATTGGAGCCCGTGTAGTTAACCGCCCCACCAATCCGGGTAATCCCCCAGGGGGTCGTCTGGGCCTGAGCTGTTACGCCACCACCCGGCAACCGGAGCTGGATTGTCTGATCCGGCTCCACCGATTCTACAAACGGAAGTCTCTGCAAGATTGCCACTTCCTTGGGCGTCAATGAAACCGCAAAACCTTTCAACGCCGAAACATAGATTTGCTTAGCACGCTGGGCAAGGTCTGATCCGGCAAGACGCGCAATCAGGCCACGCATACCAACAAGCCGGGTTTCGTAAGCGCCCGACTGTTCTGGCAGCAGGTCGGCCAGCGATGCGTCTTCTTTCAGGGTAACAATGTACAGGTCTTCGTCTGCTGATGCTCGTCCCGAAGCATCTCCGGAACTGTACCGCACGAGGTCGTTCGGCACCGGTGTATTTGTACTGACGGCCACAGGTTCGTTTACCTGACAGGAGGCCAGCAAAAGTGGCAGGCATAGGCCTACTAAGGCACTTTTTGAAAAGTGTGACATAAAAGTTCAGAAGGTAAAGTTTGCTTAGATTTTTGTGAGGCCTCGTCTGAAAATTAGAAATTAAAATGATTTGTACAAAATAAAATATGAAAAATGGTAACTTTTTACTATCGTTTTTTAGTTGATATTTTTTTCAAAAGTTGAAGTAGCAACTAGAAATCAGTTATTTATTTCTCAAAACATTAACAAAAAATATTCTATAGAAGCTACAAACAAAACAGAGTAATAAGCGGGTCCTGTTGACCAATCAAAAGCGCCAACGCGCCTGTACTTTTACCTCCGATTTGTGGGGCGCATTTATCTGATCAAGGTCGGAGCCAACCGTCTCCTGATTGGTTAGATCAGTTCTGGCCCAGCGTACCCAAATGTCTACATGGCGATTTAGCGTGTATTGAGCCAACAGGTAATGCCGGACACCCCGGTTGAAGTAAGCCGGAAATGAAAAAGCGTACAGCACGTCGCGTTCATACACGTATTGACGGCTATCGTAGTCGTCGGTACCGAACAGGGCAATGCGCCCACTCAGACTCAAACGGCCCTGCTCAACCGAAATATCCTGTACGAACGCAAACCCGGCGGATGCCGCTTGCCCGCTGTAAGCAAAGTTGCCCAATTGCGCCCGCGACCGTAGTGTAACACTACGCCAGGGGGTATACTCAGCGTTTAGCGCAAGGCTCCGGCGCAAAGTGCCAACGACTTCTTTAGGCGTGGTTTTGCTTCCAGGGCGGTTTTTCTGCTTGTGCTCTTCGTGGTATACGACGTAGAAAGTTGTCCGGCGGTTTGGCGTGTATGTTGTCTGAAGCATGTAGTCATAGCCGCGCGATGGCTTATCGACCAGGTATTTCAGCCATGGGAAACGATAAACGTCGAGGAAACCACTGGCGGTTAAGCGCCGATACACACTGTATTTAAGACCAACGTATGCTCCAGATTCGTTGATAGTTCGACTCCCTTCGCTAAACCCGTTGCTATAAAAGCTGTGAAAATGTCGGTCGTAATGGCGCAGGACTACCGAAAGGTCAAGCCGGCGGGTCAGGCTGGCCAGCACTCCGGCCACACCCCCAATGCCCCCACTGTAAGTTTGCGAACCGGCGCTACGCGCAACTTCGGTAAAGAAATTCAGGTTATGCCAGACGTAGCCCCCGTGGAAACCAACGACAAGGTTTTGTTTGCCGGTAAAGTCGTACTGGTTGTACGGTAGATTGCGCTTTCGGTACGTTTTATCGAACGTAGTGTGCAGGACCGTTAGCCCCAGTTGAAGCTGGTGCCGGTTGTGGTACAGTAAATGTCCGCCCAGGTTGGTTTCGAGAAGGCTGGCGCGGTCATCTAATTCCGATTGCGTTCGGTGCAAGCCGGATGTCAGCAGCGACGTAGCGATGACGCCTTCATCCCCTTTTCCGGTAGTCGTGTTGGCATCCCGGCGGTTACGGGCCGCCAGCAGTGTCAGGTCGAATGTTGGATGCAGGGCATATGTTGCGGTGGCACCCCGGAAATAGCCGTATTCGGTAAGGGATGTGTAGGGACGGGCTCCTATCGTAGGTCGCCGGACGGTCTGTATCGTTTCTGTGCTTTTACCGAGCACAAAACCGGCAGACAGTACCAGACCCTGCCCGGCCTGGACCTGATAATCGCCTGTCAGCAGGTTGCGCCACCGGCCGCGATTTTGCACCTGTGCGTGAAATGATACGTAATCGGCACCGTACCGAGACGCTGACGGCTGCCACCGAAGTACTTCGCCGGGATCTTTTTCCAGGGTGAGGCCGAGGCTGAATGCCCGCGGGCGACTATAACGGTACCGGACGTACCATTGCCCTGAATCGCCCATGTAGCGGGTGGGCATTTTTCCGTTTTTATCGGGTGTCGCGTCAGAAAATCCTTTTTGCTGTTCGAGAATCTGTTCGTAACGTACGATCAGGTAGTTATCGGTTGGCGTCGGTAAACTGCCTAACAGTCGGGTGTCGCTCGCAACGGTCACAAAGAGTAGAAGCCGCCGAATGGTCAGCAGGTCAAAGTCGGGAACGGATTGAAGTTCATACACTGACAGCAGATTGCCATTGTCCGTTCGATACGTAAGCAGATTAGTGAGTTGCCGTTCCGAAAGAAGATACATGGCCGCCAGCTCATCCCGAGTGGCGGTGTTCAGATCGAGCGGGTTGGCGTGTAATTGCGTTAAGGCATCAAAAACCGATTGATAGTCGATGCCCTCCGTTTGTACAGGAAACAGGTCCTGAAGAAATCGATTCAAATCGGCGTCGCGTCGGGGAGTTGGCGTTTGGGCGTAGACAGGCATAGCCAGCAGGCAACCAGCCGCCAGCAGGAGGTACATAGTTCGCAAGATATTCTGTCAAGTTACGGTAACGCCAACAGTCCGGGGCGCATCATCCGGCATTTCTTTTCGGAGGCAAAGAAAAGTATTGGGATGAGGAAACCCCTGACTTTATCATATTTTAATGACTGCCGTAGGTACTTAGGCAAACCGGCGTTTCAGAATTTCAACCAGTTCACTAACCTCGTCGCTGCTCATGTCCCAAAGGTATTGTGAAGCATAGCGGTACGAAATCAGATCGAGGGCCTGTCCGTAATTGTTCATTTTATCCAGTTCCTCAATAGCCTGATTGTAGGCACTGGGGCTGTTGTTGAACAGGTGGTTGATGAACCGGAACTTCTGATTCAGGGAGATACTACGCGCAATGCTTTCGATCGGTGCCCGGTTGAACGATTCGCCAACGGTTGCCTGGGCGGCCGAAGCTGCGGCCTCGCGCAGGCGGTCGTTAAGCGTTGGAGCCGACTCCGTAGCCGCAACAACCGGCGTGCTTTCGGTTGATGTTGGCAGGCTGATGGCTCCGGCCGGCATGGGACTTGGCTGGCTGATGGGAGCTACGGGCTCCGGACCCGCTCCACCATTCAGAAACTTGGGGCCTCCGCCAATGGTTGCCTCTTCTGGCTCGCCGGCTACCGGTACAAATTCGGCCGTTTCCTGTTTGACCTCTGGCTCCGGCATGGCCGGTATGGCCTCTGTTATAGGCTCTGTCGGAACCAGCGGGGCCGGTGGAACCGCCGGTTCGATAGCCGAATCAAAAAACGAACGGTTGGGTGCCGCCGGAATATCATCGGGAACATGGCTGCGGAGTAGTGCGGCTACGTCCATCGGTACTTTCTCCGAAAACAGTGCCACGAACTTATCATAACGCTCGAGTTCATGACCGCGCTGGGTGAGGGCTTCGTCGAGGTAGTTCAGGGCCTGATTGACGTACACGAACGGCTTTCCGTTCATCCGCTGGGCAATGTGAGCCGGAATAAACTTGTTGATGTGCGTGTAGCGGGTGATCTGCTTGAGTGCATCAGCCGTGAGCGTGAAATCGGGCTGGCTACGAAGCAATTCATCAAAGTAATAACGAGGGTCAAAAATCATGATGATCGTCCGACGCGTGGCTTCGGTCAGCAGCGGCTCAAGATGCTCCCGGCGCACCGAAATATGTTGCGAGACAACGTTCATGAAATTCTGTAAAGCCTCTTGCACATCCGCATTCGTATAGTCGAAGTAAGGACTGCGAAACTTTTCAGCATCCGACTTCCATTTGTCAGATAATGTACTGATGACGAACAAATTGATCTGGCTAATGGGCGTTAGTTTCAGAATCTGCTGACCGCTGATTGTGGAATGCTGCTGGTAAAAATCGGCGGCCACCCGGCGGGCATACGACTTGCAATACTCAGTAAGGGCGTTAGCGTTGAACTTGTTCGACATTGGGAAAAGTCTTTATTAACTATCTACTGTCTTAGTTGATTTTGACTATGGATTGTTTATTGGCCACCGCAAATTTCCAGCCACTGGTTTATTGCTGAAAACTACGGTTATTCGGTAGTAATCACAAATATTGTCCCACTGTTGACTTCAATAAGAATCAGTTACCCAAATTTTGTGCGGTAATACGATCGCCTTGCCTAAATAGTCATCGGCAACCGGCTGCTTCATCCTCAAATATACAGTCTGCATCTGTATAAGATAAGTCAGATCAATTTCCTGGTAAGAGCAATGTTGTGAAGTGACGACAAAAGTGTTGTATATAAGTGCTATAGATACGGTAAATAGTAGGAAAGCCCGAGTAAATAAAGCCTGAATTAGTGTCACAATTAACATTTAAAGCAAATTCATGACCAATTAGTAACTATGAAACCATAATGTAATTTTATCCATCGATATTGCGCGTACACGACATGCGCCTTTCAAAGGTTCTTGTTAGTGTGGATGTAATATGAGAAAGCCTGATATCGATGATGTCAGGCTTTTTAATTGATTTTAGCCCAAGAGCTGCCCAAATCTCAATTCATAAAAGCGCTTGTGAAGACCTTGTACATTAGGCGTACAGTAATCTCTGTGAGTCAACCTACACCAAATACCTCCGCCCAAAATTTACAGTATTACCTATTGTAGCCACGTCGATTCTTCGGCAGGGTTTTTACTTTTGTAAAATAGAGACGATGGGTAGTACGCCGTTTTAAGGATCAACTCGTCCGAAAAAGGGGCTTACGCACCCACAATTCAGGAAGAAGGCCGTTTGAACCGGTTCTGGCCGAACAGACGTCTTTCCAACAAACGACACCGTATGTTTATTGAACCTACTCGGCGACGCGAGCCTCCTCATCTCCGTACTGGCTGGATTGAAGCCATTTGTGGCTCCATGTTCTCCGGTAAAACTGAGGAACTGATTCGTCGGCTTAATCGGGCCCGGATTGCCAAACTGAATGTCCGGATTTTTAAGCCTGCCCTCGATACCCGCTACCACGAAGCCGATATCGTGTCGCATAGTGCGCTGTCGATCCAGTCCATACCGGTACATACGGCTGGTCAAATTCTTCAACTGGCGGGCGATTGCGACGTAGTGGGTATTGATGAAGCTCAATTTTTCGATAAAGACATCGTTGCCGTTTGCAATACCCTCGCTAACCAGGGGCAACGGGTGATTGTGGCGGGGCTGGACATGGATTTCGCCGGGCAGCCGTTTGGGTGTATGCCACAGCTACTGTCCATCGCCGAGTACGTGACCAAGGTTCACGCTATCTGTGTCGTTTGTGGCGACATTGCGCAGTATTCTTACCGGCTGGTGCCCTCACAGGAGCGGGTGCTCCTGGGCGAAACCGACAGCTACGAAGCGCGTTGCCGACGCTGCTTTAACCTTGGCGACGAAGCCGGTCGCAAGGAGTGGGCCTACGAAGACGTAAATAATGAATGATGGCCGATGAACGAGTACGGCGCTTTCGTGGTGATCAAACGGGCATGGTGGTTAGCCGCACTACTGTCGTTTATTATTCATACGTCGTCGATGGCCCAGATCGGTACCTGGCGTACGTATGTCAGCTACCGATCGGCTCAGTCGGTGGCCGTTGTGGGAGAGAGCGTCTTCGCAGCCAGTCTAAATGGTTTCTTTTACTACGACAAAGCGTCTGGCGAGACAACCGTACTGACGAAACAAAGCGGCCTGAGCGACGTCGGTATTAGTCGGGTCGTGTATCTTAACGATCAGCAACGCTTACTGATTGCTTACAAAAATGGAAACCTCGATTTCCTTAGCCTGTCGGACACGGGTGAGCCCGGCGATGTAAAAAATGTCAACACCATTGCCGTAGCGCAGCAATTACCCGCTTCCCGGGCAATCAATCACATCAACCGCATTGGCAATACGGCCTACCTCAGTACAGATTTCGGCATAGTCGTGCTTGATCTGATCCGGGACGAAATCCGCGATACATATTTCAGCCGAACGGCCAGCGGACAGCCGGAACCTATTTACCAGACAGCCGCTACAACCGATAGTTTGTTCGCACTGGTTGGACCGCCGGGTGGCACTACCACCAATTTTGAACTGCGGGCGGTCCGGCTGGCACCTACGGTTAATCTGGCCGATCCGGGCAATTGGCGTTCCGTTGCCCGGCCGGGGCCCGTGACGCTATCAATTGTTTCAAACCAGGGGAGGTTGTTCGCTACCGCCAGCCAGCAGGGAATTTTTGAACGACAGGCTGGTCGCTGGTCGCTCACCCAGGCGCTGGCCGATACAACCATTCTTCAATTTCCGAGCCCGGATGGCTTAGTACTGGTCACCGACAATGGCGTCAGACTAGCTAATGGGACGATCATTACCAGTCCGTTGCTTTCGCCTTTGCCACGTGAGGCTGTAGCCGACGGTACCGACCGCGTTTGGGTTGCCGATCAACAGAATGGCCTGCTCGACGTACGTAACGGCACCTTCACCCGGATTGCTCCGGAAGGACCTTCACAGGATCAGTTTGCAAGCTTGTATGCTTACCCGCAAACGATGGTGGCGCTTCCATCAACAACGAATCCGTTGTCGGCCGAAGTGTTCAGCGTACCAGATGGCCGCTGGCAGGCGCTTGCCATTCCCGGTTTTCCGAGCCGCTTCACCTCCGCAGCCTACCTGCCGGCTGAGCAGCGGCTATACCTCGGCAGTAATGGCCGGGGCTTGTGGAGCCAGACCGACGGGCAGCTCGCGCCCGTTACGCTTCCGGCGAGTATTGGCAACACGATTACCAGCCTGAGCGCCGACGTAAACGGTGATTTATGGATGGCTACAACGGCGACGTCGACCTTACGGAACGTATTGCACGTGCGCCGGGCTGATGGTCAGTTCCAGTCGTTTAATATTGGTGGTCAGTTGATTGAGCAGTTGGTAGTCGCTGATAACGGCTACGTCTGGATGCGGCTGAGTTCATTTAGTGGTATTCTGGTTTTTGATCCGGTAACCAACCGCACGCGCTTTCTCGACAGCGGTCCCGGCACTGGTAATCTGCCCAGCAGTGGGGTTCGGGCCATGGCTAAAGACCGTGATGGCGCTATCTGGGTAGGCACCGATCTCGGCGTTACGGTATTCGATAATCCATCGGCCGTACTGGATGGGCGCGTGGATGCAAATCCACCCATACTGAACCGGCGTCGCCTGCTGGCCAACGAACCCATAACGGCCCTCGTGATTGATGGCGGCAACCGCAAGTGGATAGGCACCCAGAATGGGTTGTACCGGGTCGCTCCCGACGGGTCGCAACTGCTCGAGACGTTTACCGCAGCTACCAGTCCGCTACCAGCTAACGCGATCCGGGCACTGGCCGTTGAGCCGGTATCCGGCGAGCTGTTCGTGGCTACAGATCGGGGATTGTTGTCGTACCGGGGAACCGCGACGGAGCCGGCGGAGATGTTGAGTAACCTTACTATTTTCCCTAACCCGGTACGTCCGGATTACGGCGGAACTGTGGGGATCAACGGCTTGACCGATAACGCAACTGTCAAAATTTTCGACGCCGGTGGGCAACTGGTCTACGAAACCCGGTCCGAAGGCGGTACGGCCTCGTGGAACCTCCGCGATTACCGAGGCCGTTCGGCACAGACCGGTGTTTATCTAGTTGTGGTGGTGAGCAGCGATGGGGTAGAGGGCGTTGCCGGAAAATTGGCGGTGGTGCGCTGACTAAACGTATCGATTGTAAATCCAACCCGTTGGCGATTTCGAATATCCTCTCTATAATCCTTGAATCAAATAGCTCATGCTCGTAAACGCTCAGGAACCCGACGCCCTGCAGGATTACCTTCTTCGGATGGGGTGGCTTGGTCCCGATGAAACTATTACCGGTCTCGAAAAACCCGGCGAGGGGAACATGAATTATACCCTCCGGGTCATTACCCCGGTCCGGACGCTGATCGTAAAACAGGCTCGTGCCTACGTTGAAAAATACCCGACCATTCCGGCCCCGGCCGAGCGGGCGGTCATTGAAGGGCGTTTTTATCAGAAAGCGTTAGCCGTACCAATGCTGTCGGCTTATATGCCCGAGCTGATGGGGATGGACGAAGCAAACAGTGTTCTGGTTCTCGAAGACCTTGGTACGTCAAGCGATTACACGTTTCTGTACCAGCCCGGCCGACAACTGAGTGAGGAAGAGACCCAGGCTTTAACAACCTACCTGTCTGAGCTGCACCAGGAGTTTATAAGCACCAAACCAGACCCGGACTTTGCGAACCGGTCCATGCGGGCGTTGAACCACGAACACATTTTCAACTACCCGTTTCTGGAAGACAACGGTTTCGATCTGGATATTATTCAGCCGGGGTTGCAGGCGGTGGCTATGCCGTACAAGCAGGATGCGGCCTTGAAAAAAAACGTTCGTGAGCTGGGCGAACGTTACCTGGCCGACGGCCCGATTCTGCTTCACGGCGATTATTACCCCGGTAGCTGGCTGCAAACCACCGGGGGGGTAAAAGTGATCGATCCCGAGTTTTGCTTCTACGGGCCGGCTGAGTTTGATCTGGGTGTGATGCAGGCGCATCTGATAATGGCCCAACAGTCTGCTTCGATCCGGGATACGGTGACGGCCAATTATGAACGACCCGCCGGTTTTGACGAAACGCTGCTACGTCGGTTTACCGGGGTTGAAATCATGCGTCGGCTTATTGGTTTGGCGCAATTACCGCTGAGTTTATCGCTGGAACAGAAACAGCATCTACTCGAAGACGCCAGGTCATTGCTGGTTTGATAAAAGACCGCTCAGGCAGAAACGTTGCTTACATCAATGCCGGTAGGACACCGGTTTCTTTTTATGACTTTATCCTCAACGACGTCCGGTCCCCGGCGCATCTGGCTCGATACTGACATCATGATTGGCATGAAAGACCAGACACCCCGGGAGGTGGACGATGCCATCGCACTGATGATGGCGCTGCAACATCCAGACAAGGTAGAGCTGGTCGGGATCAGTACGATCACCTACGCAAACTATGGGTATGACGTAACGCAGAAGCTGTTGGCCTGGTACAACAAAACAGGGCGCAATATTCCGGTCTATCGTGGCTCGGATACAGCTAAGGACGTCGGTACCGAAAACGATGCAACCCGGGCACTGGCGGATGCACTACGTACTGAGAAGATGCCGATTCTGGCTATCGGACCAATGACAAACGTAGCAACGGTTGTGCAGAACCACCCGGAACTGATTCCGCAAATCGAAGAAGTGGTTGTCTGCGCGGGTCGGACGCCGGGTTTGCCTTTCAGGCCCGGGCTGGAAAAAATGTCGGTCGGGGATTATAACTTCGAGATGGACCCGGAATCGTTCAAAATCCTGTTCGACGCGGGGCTGAAGATCGTATTATCCGGCTACGAATGCAGTGTGTATCTGTTGCTGGGAAAAACGGACATCGAGTTTTTGAACAACGCAACTGAGTCAGATAAGTGGGTGTACGATCAGCTACGTCCGTGGCAGCAGTTCAACGAGTCGTTGTTTGGCGTTGATGGATTCGTGCCCTGGGACACAACGCCCCTGGGGTATCTGACTCACCCGAATTATTTCAAGTATTTCCACGACATACCGGTTCGGATCAATGTCCGTGCGAGCGATACGGATGCTGAAGGTGATAAACCGTATCTGGAGGTTTCCTACGATTTCAACGACACCCCCTGGCGGGCTACGTACGCCTACAAAACATTGCCGGGTTTTGAGGAGATTGTCATTGAAGACCTGAAGCGGGCTTCGGCTGGCAACCGATGATAGGGCTTAGCGGCCCCGGTCGTCGTTGCTGATCTTCTTGCTTTGTTTGCCACCGCCCGCGGTCATTTGCCCGAATCGCCACTCAAACGTCAGGCGGGCCGAGCGGTTGATAATTGACCAGCGGTTCTCGGCTACGAACGAAGGTGCTTCCTGCCGGTTGACTTGCGTAAAGCCGCGGGCAAACGGGTTATTCAGGCCCAGTGTCAGACTGGCCTTTTTGTCCCAAAATTCCCGTTTAGCCGAAATGCCGTACCATAGCCAGCCGGTCGAATTGCCTTGCAGCGACACCCAGCCCGTGCCATAATTGCCGTTGACCTGTAGGGTGTAATTCCTGGGTAATTTATAGGTGCTGTTGAGGTTGAAGCTCCAGATTAGCCCGCTGTTGCTTTGTTGCAGAGCCGGGCTGTTGAGCGACACGTATCGTCCGTCGATTCCCCCGCTCAGGTTCCAGTCTTTGTTGGGTTGGCCCGACAGGTTGATGTTCAGGCCATAGGCTTTCCGCTGGGCGATGTTCCGCGGGCTGTTGGTCGAAACGCCGGCCGTATCAACTGTCGATAGGTATTCAATGGCGTTGTCGGTTTGCCGCCAGTACAGCGACGAGTTAACCGACATCCCTTTCTTGGTCGTGATGCTATGGGATAATTCCGTCGCGTGCATGAGTTCCGGATTCAGATACGGATTACCGACGTTGATGTTTTTCGGGTCCGCAGCATTTACCCAGGGATTCAGGAACCAGATAAGCGGGCGCGTAATCCGTTGCGTATAGCTAACCTTGACCGTTTGTTGCTTGATTTTCTTGGACAGTGTCAGGCTTGGGATCAGGTTCTGGTAATCCGTCGAGAATTTAGTCTGCGTCGTGATAAAGTCGGCGCGGATGCCTGTATGTTCGAGCCGGGCACCGGCGTTCAGGCTCCAGCCGCGTTTGGTTTCCATCCGCATCGAGGCATAACCGGAGTAGATAAGCTGCGTATAGCCAAAATCATTCGACAGTGCTGGGTTTGCTACAAAAGGTTGGCGACCGTCGGCCGACTGTTCGACCCGGAATTCACTACCAATATCACGCAGGATGGTTTTGGCACCTACTTCAAGCGTAAACGTCGTGGTATCTTTTAGGCCCCGTTTCGCAAACGGATGGGTGTAGTCGGCTTGTACCGTGTATTCTTTGTTACGGCTGTAATTGGTGCTGCGCTCGCGGTATAGCAGCAATTCGCCCGTGATTGAATAGCGGTCAGTATCGTAGAAATAATTGTCGGGCATCCGGCTAAACTGCGTTAAGAGAGAAAACTCCCTGTCGGAGGAAACACCCGTCGGTCGTTTGAATGTCTTGGTATAGCCCAGGTCCAGCTGACCGTTGCCATACGGATTCCGAAACTGAATATTGTTGCGAAACGCTTGTAGCTCGCGCCCGGAGGGGTCCGTTAACTGAACCGTCGAAGTTGAGTTATTGGGGAAATTGCCACCCCAGACATTGGCTGCAAAGTTGATTCGGCTTGTGCTGTCAAAGTCATAATCAGCGCTCATCTCACCGTAGCCGCCCACGCCCCAGTTGTCCATTTGGTTCTGCTGCGTCAGGAAACTCGTTGGTACGCCGTTCTGTAGGCTGGTTCGGCGGGCGATGCTCTCATTAATGTTTCGGTAGTTGTACAGATTGGCCGACAGCGCAACGCCTAGTTTCTTTTTGCGCAGGTTAAGGTTGGTTCCGACTGAATTGTTGAAGTTCCCCGCTGTGGCATTGACGGAGCCATTAAACCCCTGTAAAGCTTTCTTCGTGATGATGTTAATAACCCCGGCAGCCCCTTCGGCATCGTACTTCGCGCCGGGACTGGTGATAACTTCCACTGATTTAATGGTATTGGCCGGCATTTGCCGAAGGGCATCAGCGAGGTTACGGGCCATCATGGCCGAGGGCTTACCGTTGATGAGCACTTTCAGGTTGCTGTTTCCCCGCATCGATACGTTACCATTCAGGTCAACCGTCAGCATCGGTACTTTTCGTAGAACGTCAACCGCCGTACCGCCGGCATTCGAAATGTCTTTCTCGGTATTGTACACCAGACGATCGCCTTTGTCCTCAATCAGCGCTTTCTGGCCCGTAACGTTTACTTCGCCGAGCGTTTTGCCTTCAACTGACAAGGTAACGGTACCCAAATCGAGCGTAGGCTGCGTAGCTGTGAGTTGTAGAGGAAGAGTTTTTGATTGGTACCCAACAAACGACAGTTTGAGCTGGAAACTGCCCAGTGGCAGACTGGGCATGATAAACGCACCGGCTCCATCGGTCGTGGTGCCCGTAATGAGCCTGGTACCATCCAGCAGCGCTACCGTGGCATAGGGCACTGCTTTTGCCGACGTAGAATCAACAATCGTCCCGGAGATTTTTCCGGGGTTTGACGGAGATTGAGCGCTCGCGCTGATAACGCAGCCCAACAGTATAACGATGAGTAGAAAGCGCATAGAGGAGAGAAGGTTAATGGTTGCCGGAGCAAATGTAGAGTGCGGTCAAAAGGCTTGCTTGTGCATTAAGATTATTTAACAGCGGGTGCGGGTTGCTCACGTCCGAATGATGACAAGCCGACCGGTAAGGTTGCTTAGAATCAGAATTTTATTTGTGTCAATTGTCCGGGGCATACATCCAGTCAGCAACTTGGCGTGTCATTTGACGAATCAGCCACTTTTACCTAATTTTGACCGGTTTTTCAGCCAACGCGTTAGTTATCCGCATGACATCAGGTCGTCGAATGACTACATCTAACTTAACGCACTCAGCATGAGAGAAATACAGTTCCGCGAAGCCCTGCGGGAGGCCATGACGGAAGAAATGCGCCGGGACCCAAAGGTATATCTGATGGGCGAAGAGGTTGCCGAATACAACGGTGCTTACAAAGTGAGCCAGGGCATGCTCGATGAATTTGGTCCGGAGCGGGTTATTGACACGCCCATTGCCGAATTAGGCTTCGCCGGTATTGGTGTTGGTTCGGCCATGAACGGCCTGCGCCCCATCATCGAGTTTATGACCTTCAACTTCTCGCTGGTAGCCATTGACCAGGTCATCAACTCGGCCGCTAAGATGATGTCCATGTCAGGCGGTCAGTACTCAGTACCCATCGTATTCCGTGGCCCAACGGGTAATGCCGGGATGCTGTCGTCGCAGCACTCGCAGAACTTTGAGAATTGGTTCGCCAATACGCCCGGTCTGAAAGTAGTTGTACCGTCGAATCCCTACGATGCGAAGGGACTGTTAAAATCATCCATTCGCGATGACGACCCGGTTATTTTCATGGAGTCGGAATTGATGTACGGTGATAAAGGTCAGGTTCCGGAAGAGGAGTATCTGATTCCCATCGGACAGGCTAATATCGTTCGGGAAGGCAACGACGTAACGATCGTGTCGTTTGGTAAAATTCTGAAGGTCGCTATTCAGGCCGCCGAAGAACTGGCAAAAAACGGCATATCGGCCGAAGTTATCGACCTGCGTACAGTTCGCCCGATCGATTATGCTACGGTGATCAACTCAGTAAAGAAAACGAATCGCTGCGTGATTGTAGAAGAGGCCTGGCCGCTGGCTGCTATATCATCGGAACTTACGTACAACATCCAGCGCAATGCATTCGATTATCTGGATGCACCGGTGGTTCGCGTTAACAGTTTCGACCTGCCTCTGCCGTATGCACCAACGCTGATCGAAGCTATTCTGCCGAACGTGAAGAAAACGCTACAGGCCGTAGATGCGGTGATGTATAAGAAGTAAAAACAACCTACTCAATAAAAACAAATAAGCCGGGGCCTGAACTCCGGCTTATTTGTTGGCGGAAAAGCAAAAACCCGGTCGAGA
Organism: Fibrisoma limi BUZ 3; assembly: GCF_000296815.2. Classification (GTDB taxonomy): domain Bacteria; phylum Bacteroidota; class Bacteroidia; order Cytophagales; family Spirosomataceae; genus Fibrisoma; species Fibrisoma limi. The sequence goes on along the minus strand of NZ_CAIT01000009.1, from coordinate 1,641,574 downwards.
ACGGCCGGGTTTTTGCTTTGTTATTGATGTCAAAACGCCTGAAGACGTATTTTAGTTTAGCTATTGAAAAATAGTAAAACTATTTTTCATAAAATTTAACGAATGTGGATAAAGAGGCAAAGTTGTCCAAAGAAAACAGTGGTATAAAAACAACAAGCCGAATTATTTATGAGGTTTCAGTTCAGCATGTCGGTTCGCTGAACGTATTACGTCAGCGAGATCCGACGGTTATTTTCTTTTCAAACCTGAGAAAAGCCGTTGATGCTGTCACGGCCGAACTGGCAATGACCAACTGGCCGGCCAAAGTGAATTACATGGCGGTATACCGGGGAGTTAAGCAACGAGGCTTCTACAGTTGTGACTTTGACGTAGCCGGAACACGGGTGTTTCGTATCAAGATTGTGCCACGAGTACTGAATCCAGCTCTTCCGCGGCTGGAAATAGACGATAATCCCACCCGTTAAAGCCAGTGCCGGTCATACTCAATTCACCCGGAAAACGCTCAGTGGGCTAATGATTCGGATGTGAACGAAACCCGGCCGGTTTTCCGAAGGGCGGCCATTCCCCCGTCAATGTTAACCACGTTCTCGAAACCACGAGCCTTCAGAATGGAACTGGCCACCATCGACCGGTAGCCGCCGGCGCAGTGAACATAGATAGGTTCATCACGATTCAGACCAGCCATAAAATCGTTAAGATTGTCGAGGGGCATATTTTCTGCACTCGCTACGTGTTCGGTAGAATATTCGGCTGGCCGGCGAACATCAGCAATAGTCAGATCGGGGTTTAGCTGTAGGCGGTTCGCAAATTCGTCGGCCGAAATAGAGTCGATCCGGTCAATCTCCCGACCTGCCTGCCGCCAGTGATCAAAGCCTCCGTCGAGGTAGCCAATGCAGTTATCATAACCTACCCGGGCCAGCCGCAGAATGGTTTCCGTTTCCTGACCGGCAGGAGCTACAAGGGCTATTGGCTGGCGCAGATCAGGCACCAAGGCACCTACCCAGGGAGCAAACTGTCCATCCAGGCCAATGTTTACCGAATTGGGTATGAATCCGCTGGCAAACTCGCTGGCCTTCCGAACATCGAGGACCAACGCTCCTGTTTCGTTCACGGCTGCTTCAAACGCGTCCGGCGACAGAGCCTGGCTGCCGCGTTGCATAACGCGTTCCAGCGGTTCGTATCCTTCTTTGTTGAGCCGGGCATTTTCGGTAAAGTAGGCCGGAGCCGTGGTCAGACCGTCGAGTACCTGCTCGATAAACTGCTCTTTGGACTTGGCCTGAAGCGCGTAATTGAACCGTTTCTGATTGCCGAGCTTATCGGTAGTTTCCTTGCTCATGTTCTTGCCGCAGGCCGACCCGGCGCCGTGGGCCGGATACACAATAACATCATCAGCCAGGGGTATGATCTTGGTTTGCAGGCTATCGTAGAGCATACCGGCCAGATCACGCTCGGTCAGATCGCCTTTAATGGCCAGATCCGGTCGGCCAACGTCGCCGATGAACAAGGTATCGCCGGTGAAAATAGCGTGGTCTTTGCCTTCTTCATCAAGCAGCAGATACGTAGTAGATTCCAGTGTATGACCCGGCGTATGAAGAACCTTGATCGCTACGTCGCCTAGCCGGAAAACTTCGCCATCGTGGGCCTGATATACATCGTAGTGGGTGTTGGCGTTAGGTCCATACACAATGGTCGCCCCGGTTTTCTGGGCCAGATCCAGATGCCCCGACACAAAATCGGCGTGGAAGTGCGTTTCAAATACGTATTTGATAACGGCCTGGCTCTGCTCCGCCCGACGCACATAAGGGGTGGTTTCGCGAAGTGGATCAATGATAGCTGCTTCGCCCTTGCTTTCGATATAATAAGCCCCCTGGGCAAGACAACCGGTATACAACTGTTCAACAATCATGAGGAAGGCGGTTTGAGACCCGGATCAATACTGCAAAATCTCTCGCGAAAGAATGTAGATGGCCACTGCCAGCACGAACCAGCCAAATCCCTTTTTTAACTGTTCGGGCGCAACAAAACGCGCCAGGTACATTCCCACGAAGATTCCTACAACAGACAAACCCGTAAAGGGCAATAAAAAATTCCAATTAAGGTTGGTGTGGTGGATGTCGCCCAGCAGCCCAACGAACGAATTAACCGCAATAATCAGCACAGATGTTGCCACGGCCCGATGGATGGGAAGCCCCGCCAGTAGCACCAGCATGGGTACAATAAGGAAGCCGCCCCCGGCACCGATCGTCCCAGTCAGGAGACCCACGGCCAGCCCATCCAGCGCCAAGGTTATGTATCGGGGGCGACCGTCGGCGGCTTCTCCTCGTTCGGGCTGGTCGTTACGTATCATGGCCCGGGCCGCCAGCACCATCACGATGGTAAAGAAATAAAGGATCGCGTTGTCTTTGGGTAGAATGAATTCATTTACGCGAAACAAGGGGTCTGGGATGGCAGGAACCAGGAACCGGCGGCTGAGGTAAACCGAAACGAAGGAGGGAAGAGCAAAGGCGGCCGTAATCCGAAGGTCGACCCGTTTTTGCCAGAGGTGGTTTACCGAGCCAACCAGCGACGTAGTGCCGACAACGAACAGGGAATACGTAGTAGCCAGAATAGGCGGTATGCCAAAGGCATAGACAAAGATGGGGACAGTCAGAATGGACCCTCCGCCCCCGGCAAGCCCAATAACCAGCCCTACTACCAACGCCAGTGTATAGCCTATAGAGTAGTGTGTATCCATCCAGTACAAAACTAGTACGGACGGGGAAGATGTTCATTAGCAAAGCAAAAAGGCTCCAAACGTTTAGTCTGGAGCCTTGTAAAGCCACGAGCGTATCCGCTGTGAAAAAACCGATTATGAGTTATAGTCAGTCGGGTTATTCAAATTGCTATGCCGACGGCTGTAGGCGAAATACACGATAATACCCAGCGTACACCAGATAACGAATGAAATCTTGGTGTCGGTCCGCAGGTTGTACATCAGGTACAGGTTAGCCAGAATACCGAGCGTAGCAATAACCGGCAGGGCAGGAGTCCGGTATGGGCGCTCCAACTGCGGTTCACGAACGCGCAGCAGCCAAACAGCGCCACAGATCATGGCAAAGGCCAGCAGCGTACCTGAGCTGCACAGTTCCGACACCTTGTCGATCGGAGTCAGCGCTGCAACGGTCGCTACGATCAGGCCTACCAGAATCGTGCTTTTCCAGGGTGTTTTGAACGTCGGGTGAATCGACGCGAACAGGTTTCTGGGCAGCAAACCATCTTTAGCCATGCCGAGGAAAATCCGTGTCTGGCCCAGCATCATCACCAGCATAACCGAAGTAAGACCGGCAATAGCCGCAATCGTGATGATGTACACTGCCCACGTCAGTCCTTTGTCGGCGAAGGCCTGCGCTACCGGTGCCTTCAGGTCAAGGCTATCGTAACGTACCATACCCGTCAGCACGAGCGATACCAGGATGTACAGCAGCGTACAGATAATCAGCGACGCAATGATTGCAAATGGTACGTCTTTCTTTGGGTTGATGGCTTCGCCGGCCTGGGTTGATACGGCATCAAACCCGATGTAGGCAAAGAACACGATACTGGCGGCTGTTACGATACCGCTGAAACCGTAGTGAACCTGATTGCCATTGTCCGTTACCGGCTGCGGAATAAAGGGGGTCCAGTTGGCAGCATCAACGTAGAAGGCACCGACAATGATTACGAAAATTACGGCCGTTACCTTCATCATAACGATCAGGTTGTTGGTGCTGGCTGCTTCTTTGATACCCCGGACCAGGATGTATGTCACGACCAGTACAATCAGAAAAGCAGGCAGATTGACCGCGAAGGCATAATCGGGTACGGCTTCACCGGCGGCCCGCAGTGCAGCCGCTTTTTCGCGGGCTGTAATGGGGTCGTTCATCAAGTAAAGTGGCGGATTGATCCCGAAAAGATGCATCAGCTTTTCGAAGTAACCCGACCAGCTCACGGCTACGGTAGTGGCCCCCATCATGTATTCCAGAATGAGATTCCAACCAATAAGCCAGGCAAAGATCTCGCCGACTGTACCGTACGAATAAGCATAAGCTGACCCTTCAACGGGCAGGATCGACGCAAATTCGGCGTAGCACAGTGCTGCAAAGGTACAGGCTACTCCAGCCAGCACGAACGAAAGTGCCAACGCCGGGCCAGCCCAGTCATGGGCCGCAATGCCAGTCAAAACGAAGATACCGCCCCCGATGACGGCACCAATACCCAGCGACGTCAGACCCCAGCGGGTCAGTACGCGTTTGAGTTCACTTTTTTTAACATCCGACTCATAGGCCGCAAGCGGCTTCTTGCGCCAGATACTGGTGTCAACTGGTTTGAGTTTGGTTTCCATGCAGGAAAATTTAGTTTGGTTGGGATGCCGATCGGAAAAAGATTCTCACGTAAAACGCTGGGAAGATACAAAATTTAATTAGCGAATGAGTGAACGGGCGAATGTATGCCTTGGAAAATGGCCGCTCGTTCACTCATTCGCTAATCGATTAGGACTGCGACGGCCGGATCAGGGGTGTTTTCGGTTTTTTCTCCTTCTTGGCCGTAAATTCTTCAGGCGTAGGAGCGGCTTTCGTCGTGAAATCGGCCGGGATCGGATCCAGCCGCTTTTCACCTGTTCCACCAGTCGGTGCATCACCTTCCTTCTCCTGGTCGCGACTCAGGGAGTCGACCACGATCGGCGTAGCCACAAACAGCGACGAATACGTACCCACGATAACCCCAATCAGCATCGCGAATGAGAAGCCCCGGATGGTTTCGCCCCCGAAGATGAACAGGACCAGCAGGACCAGAATTGTTGAGAAACCGGTTACGGCCGTACGGCTCAGCGTACTGTTCAACGCATTGTTGATGACCGTAGCGATGCTTTCGCGCTTACCCCGGTTTTCGTTGAGGTATTCCCGAACCCGGTCAAATACCACCACCGTATCGTTCATCGAGTAACCCATGATGGTCAGCAGAGCGCCCACAAACGCCTGGTCAATATCGAGCGAGAACGGCAGGAAGCCGTTGAAAATCGAGAAAATTGCCAGAATGATCAGTACGTCGTGGAACATGGCCACGATGGCTCCGTAACCAAAGGCCAGCCGTTTGAACCGGATCAGAATGTACGCAAATACAACTGCTACGGCCAGCAGGATCGACCAGATAGCCGAAGTCAGAATGTCATTAGCGATCGTTGGACCAACTTTCTGCGAACTTTCAATCTTTGCCGGATTACCACTGATGGTAGCCAGGCCTTTGTAAATCGTTGCTTCAGCCTGCTTATCGGCTTCCGGCGTATTCACGTCAACCAGATACGGCGTAGTAACCTTCACCTGGTTAGCGCCAATCCCCGTACCGCCGTAGGTTTTTACTTCCGGTGAGCTACCCAGTACGTTCTCCAGCGCGTTCCGAACGTCGTCTGTACTGATCGATTTTTCAAAGCGAATGACGTATGAACGCCCTCCTTTGAAGTCAACGCCCAGGCCAAAGCCTTTGAAGATAACCGAGATGATACCCAGGCCGATAATCGCCGACGACAGCGTGTAGTAGAGACGACGCCGGGATACGAAATCAAAGTTTGAATCTTTGAACAGGTTCTTAGCCCACGATGAGCTGAACGTCAGCGTTTTGCCGTTCCGGATGTACGAATCCAGCAGCAGTCGCGTCACGAAGATAGCCGCAAACAGGGACGTCAGGATACCAATGATCAGCGTAGTGGCAAAGCCCAGAATCAGACCCGTACCGAAGATAAACAGAACCACCCCGGTCAGGAAGGTTGTTACGTTCGAGTCGATGATTGACGACAGCGAATTCTTGAAACCGTCGTGTACGGCCTGCTTGAAGCCTTTACCTTCCGCCAGTTCTTCTTTAATACGCTCGAAAATCAACACGTTCGCATCGACGGCCATACCAATTGACAGAACGATACCAGCAATACCCGGCATTGTCAGTACGGCGCCCAATGAGGCCATTATACCCAGCAGGAAGAAGAGGTTGACCAGCAACGCTGCGTCGGCAATCAGACCGGCGCGGTTGTAGTAGAACAGCACGAAGCCCAGCACCAGCAGAATACCGATGATTGACGACAGAACCCCGGCCTGAACGGCTTCTGAACCGAGCGTAGCACCCACCACGCTTTCCTCCACGATGTTGGTCGGTGCGGGCAGCTTACCCGCTTTCAATACGTTCGCCAGGTCTTTGGTTTCTTCAACAGTGAAGTTACCCGAGATGCTCGAACGACCGTTCGGTATTTCGTTCTGTACGTTCGGCGCGGTATACACGAGGTTATCGAGCATAATAGCTACCGGACGACCTACGTTAGCGGCCGTCAGGCTACGCCACTTGCGCGCTCCTTCGGCATTCATGTTCATCGTCACCTCAGGCCGGCCACGATCATCGTAGTCGTTAGAAGCATCCGTAATGACGTCACCTTCCAGCGGAGCGCGACCACCCGGCTTCTTCAGGAAATACAGCGGCAGGATTTCCTTGCCGTCGTTGGTTTCAATGGCTTTCCGGTCCCAGGAAAAGGCTACGTCGGCCGGGAACAGAGTCCGTACTTCCGGATCGTTCAGCACGTCATTGGCGCGGGCCGTATCTTTCAGGTATACGCCGAGCTGATCCTGCGAGATAGGAATGAACAGTTGCGTCAGCGCTGTGCTTTGAGCAGCTTGAGCCGTAGTGTCCTTCTTAGTTGAATCGGTCGGCTGGTTACGCTGGGCCAACTGCGACTCAAGGCTCGACGTACCGCTGCCGCTGGTTGCGCTGGTGGTAGCCGGTGTCGTTGCCTTCTGGGTCTCTTTGCGAGCGGCTTCCTGCTTCACAAGGTAAGCGCCCATCCCTTCAATAGCCGGGGCCAGTTCGTTCAGGCGGTACACTTCCACAAACTCAAGCTTGGCCGCGCCGGTCAGCAGGCGACGTACCCGCTCGGGGTTGTCGATACCCGGCAATTCAATCTGAATCCGGCCAGAACCCGGCAGCCGCTGGATGTTCGGGTTTGCAACCCCAAACTTATCGACACGGGCCTGAATGATCTGATACGCCCGGCTGATGGCATCTTCAACCTCGGTGTTCAGCAGACGACGAACTTCAGTGTCCGTCGACTGGTAGTTGATTTTGCCCCGGTTTGCGCTGGTTGCGAAGATCGTGGCCAGCTTGGTGTTCGGTGCCAGTTCTTTGTAATTGTCAACAAACAGGTCAACAAAGCTCGCGCTGCTCCGCTTCTGGTCTTCAATGCTTTGTTGCAGCGCCTGATTGAACTTCGGGTCACGGTTGTTGCCCGACAAGCCACGTAGAATGTCGGCCGGCGACACTTCCAGCACTACGTGCATCCCGCCCTGCAGGTCAAGACCCAGGCCCAGTTCTCGTTCAGTTACCTCCTGAAGCGTATTGCCCAGATAGACCTCTTCTTTCCAGAGAGAGTCCAGGTAGCGCTGTTTTTTGGCGCGGTCGACCACGCCCTGTTTGTTCGTCGCATAAGCTTCGGCATCGGCCTTAATGCTGCGCGATACGAACGTGAACGACAGGTAGTAAATGCTCAGTAGAGCAATCACCGCCGTCAGAATGATTATTCCGGTTCGGTTTTGCATACAAGTAGCAAGGACGGTTAGTCCGTGCGGAGAGATAATTGATTGGTAAAAATGAAATAGATAGAAAGACAGAATCGGCACGGAGGTGATGCGTCCGCGCTACGAAACGTTAGGGCGCGTTCGTGGCAATATGATGCCCAAAGACGTGGCGAAAAAACGAGAAATAATAATGCGGAATGGTAAAATACCGGAGCAGGGGTACGCTTAACAGCAGAAGAATGAGCAGCGTAGGCGCAGGAAGCAGAAACGCCGTCTGGTTGAAATCAAAGGAAATAGCCGGCGTAACGACGGCCTCGAACGAAGCCGTGGTCAGTTGTGCATCCGACGTGTGTGAATCAGTGGCTTTCTGCTGCTCTTTTACCGCTTTCGCCGACATGGCGTGCTGTGCCATCAGGCCTCCCTGCCCCCAAACTGCCGTGAAAAGCAGAAAAGTGGCCAGAAGCAGGCTCGAAAGACGCTGTATGACACGCGGTTGCTTCATAGAAATGGTAAAAGGAAGACAAATTTCGTACCATTTTATGAACAATGCAAGTGTTTGATAATCTATTAATTTGGTAGGTTTTTAATTAGGCGAAACAATAGTTCAACAGGTCGTTTTGTAAAGAAACCGTTAACTTTCGCCCATGAATCTGCAGGAATTTATTCAATTAGCGCTGGCTGAAGATGTCGGCGATGGTGACCATACTTCATTATCAACCATTCCGGCCGACGCGCAGAAGCGAGCCCGGCTGCTGGTAAAGGAAGCGGGTATTCTGGCTGGCGTTGATGTTGCGCTGGCCATATTTGCGGAAGTTGATCCCGCTTTGCAAGTAGATGTACTGCTCACCGATGGTGCAGCCATCAATCCCGGCGATGTAGTGCTGATCGTCAGTGGTAATGCACAGTCGATCCTGAAAGCCGAACGATTGGTTCTTAACTGTATGCAGCGGATGAGCGGCATTGCCACCCATACCCGCCAGATGGTAGACTTACTGGAAGGCACGCGGGCACAGTTGCTCGATACCCGCAAAACCACGCCTAATTTCCGCATTTGTGAAAAGATGGCGACGAAGATAGGCGGAGCCATTAACCACCGGTTCGGCCTGTTCGATATGATCTTGATCAAGGATAATCACGTGGACTACGCCGGGGGAATTGAAGCGGCTATTCGTAAAGCAAACACGTACCTGAACGAAACCGGCCGTTCACTACGGATCGAGGTTGAGACCCGGAACCGGGCCGAAGTGGAAGAGGTGCTGCGCATTGGTCAATCTGAAGGCACCAAAGTCGACATCATATTGCTGGATAACTTCAAACCCGATGGCGTTCGGGATATGGTACGGCTCATCAACGGCCGGTTCATCACGGAGGCATCCGGAGGCATTGACGAAACGACGCTCCGCGCCTATGCCGAAACCGGTGTGGACTACATCTCGTCAGGTGCGTTAACGCACCGTGTCCGGAGTCTGGACCTGAGCCTGAAAGCGTACTGAAAAGATGCGCAATGGCTGGCCTTCCAGTCATTGCGCATCAACAGACTTATCTGGCGAAATAGACCTTCGCGATTTTACCGTTTTCAATTTTGTAGATAGCCACGGCTTTCACGGGCGCCTGATCCGCAGCAAATGTCACGCTTTCATGGTCGATCACTGTATTCCCAACGGCAATGCGGTTGACGAGTTCGCAATGGAGAATCGGAGTCCGCTCAAACATACCGCTGTACTGCTTCCGCATAGTCTCCTTGCCCTTGTACTGAAGCTTGTCGGGGAAGGCGTAAATTTCAACGTCGTCGGCATAGGGTTCCAGGAAGGCATCGATGTTGCGGGCGTTGTAGGCGTTCAATTGCCGCTGCGCCAGATCGATAGGAGTGTCGGGGAGGAGCTTTTCAGGGGTTGTTACGTAGCCGCGGTTGATGATCGTTTCGATGCTGGTCAGCGCGTCGATGGTTTCGAGCGGGTTTTGCTTCAGGATAACTACGTTGGCCAGCCTCCCCTCGACTAAACTTCCCATCTGATTTTCTTTACCAAAAATCCGGGCTCCGTTTATGGTGGCCGATTTCAGCAAATCGGCGTTGGTTAGCCCGGCCGCCTGCATGGCTTTTAGTTCATCGATGAATGACGTACCGTGAAATGTACCCGGATTACCGGCGTCCGTTCCGGCCGCTACGTTGATACCCGCGTTCCACACCCTCTTTAAATTGATTCGCTTCAGTGAGTCAATGCGGGCTGCTCGCTCTTTGTAGGCCGTACTGGTAAAAACACCAGTGTATCGTTTGCGGAGTTCGGGTTCCGGCAGGTGTTTGATGTCAAACAGGGTACCCAGCACGTAGGGATTGGCTTTGTTGAATTCATACGTAGTAAGGATGCGGTCCGTAGTAAAAAAATCGGCATAGCCCCGATTAACAATCATGGTCGGGCAATAGCTGACTTTGTTTTTGCGCATCAGATCGAGCAGTTCGTCATCCACAACGCCATCTTCCGGGCTATGTACCAGGAAGTCGGCACCATATTTAACGCCTAGTTTAGCCGCCAGCAACTCCTGCGTATGAATGGCTACCTTAAGGCCATTTTTGTGTGCTTCGTCAATGGCAGCCTGCACAACCGGTATCATCTCATCGTTGGACTTGCCTATGCCGCGAATGATAAACCAGACTTTGATGAAATCGGGTTTGTAGGGCAGTTGCTTACGGACGATGTCGCGGGCTTCTTCGGGCGTGTTGGCTTTAAGAATGGGCGAGTCATCAACCTTAAATGCATCGGGCTGGTAGGTCGAGACCAGAGGGCCCGTCAGCAAAATACTCGGGCTGGTGTATTGCTGGTTGAAACGGTCGCGGTAGGGGAGCTGAGACATCGGCCCGCCGACGTCGATAACGGTCGTGATGCCGCAGGCCAGATACCGGCGTAGCAGGTCGCCCATGTTGTCGCGCAGCCACTGGCGTTCGGTTTCGTAAGGTCGGTACTTCGTTAAATTAAAGCCATCCGGGCGTGTGTAGATACTTCCCGACTGAAACAGGTGAATATGGCTGTCGATCATACCCGGTATCAGCCACTTGCCTTTGGCATCAATGACCGTAGCACCGGCGGGGGCTTTAAGGTTCTTGCCAATCCTGGTAATGGTTCCCTGTTCAATCAACAGGCTGACGTTCTCACGTACCTTACCCGTTTCAACGTCGATGAGGTTGCCACCCACAACAACAACGGGTTGGCTGGGTAACGTAACGGCCCGGCTGGAATCACGGGCTGTAGGTTGTCCCCACCCTATCAAGGTAGTACTGAGGGCCAAAATCAGTAAAACGTATTTCATGAATCTGTTCGGTTTTAATTGTCAACATTCTTAATCACCGGCCGCTTGTCGTTCAGCCGCTTCTCATACGGTACGCGAAAGCGGCTGAGGTCAGGAGCGTTCGGTTGTTTGCGTTTTAATTCATACTGGTAGATGGTCTGGCCCAGTTGGTACAGAAACGGATGGCCCACTTGTTCGTATTCATACCTGTCGTCATTCAGAATGCCGTCGCTGTTGACGTAAATCGTGGCCGACAGCATGAACTCAACCTTGTTCTTGAAGTCAGCTACGTAGGAGGCATCCGTCAGGAAGCCATACGCCCACCCCACTTTATTGAATACCCGAAGGCCGTCCGGCATCTGTTTATGCAGGCTGTCGCGGAAGAAGAACTTGACATAGCTGTCGTAATATTGCGTTGCGTCGTATTTGGGGTAATTGGTTTCGCCGGGATACTGAGAAAGATACTGGTACAGGAATGTATAATCGTCGTCGGTCAGATTGAATCGTTGACGGGGTGGCACAGCGTTGGGGAACATGACCGATTTCAGTATCTGGTGGAGGCTTTCCAGCGGCAGCTTATTGCGCGTTGTGAAGTCAAACGGTTCGTTGACAAGGCTATCCCGGACGTAATACCCTTTGCCCAGTTTGGCCGACCGACTAAAATCAAACGGAACGGTGTTGTAAGCCGCTGGTTGCGCCAGGATCAGTTTACCATCTTCCTGAATAAACCGGACCGGGTTGGTATGCCGATTTTCGTCGGCCGTCATGCGCACGAAGCGGTGCGTGATGCGCGTATCGAGGTAGCCGCGAGCGTGTAGGGACTCATTGATAGCCTGCTGACCAACGAACTCGTACATGCGACTGTATGGATCGTTCTCACTGACCAGAAAGGCTTTCCGGATCAGATGCGCAATGGACGGATAACCCGACTGCGCCGTTGTGTCGGTCCACTCTTTGGTTTGTTTGCTGTAGGCGCTATCAAACTGCATGGCCGTAGACCTCGTCACCTGCGGATTTTTCAGGTTATTCAGCTTCTCCAGCGACAGCAACGTCAGCGGTAATTTGACCGTAGAAGCGGGATTAAAATATTCCGTACTGTCGACCCGAAAATAGTAGTTCGTGAAGGTGGGTACGTTGTTTTTGTCCCGATTTATCTGCGTGTAAATAATCTGCAACCGGTATTGGGCCGGGTGTTGAATGACCTGCTGGAACGTAGCATTGCGGTTGGTAGCAAAGAGCTTGGTGAGGAACGAGTCGGTTCGGGGCTGTCCGAAGCTCGTAAAGAAACATAGGGATAGAAGCCCAGACAAGAGGGTCTTATGTCGCTGCATGGCCAACAAAATACGAAATTCGGGCAGAAAAGCCTGCTCCTGAAAATCACCCCGACGAAATGGCCATGTTCCCGGTTGTCGTTTTACAGCCTGAACTTACATGTAGGCAGTAAAACGACCTGCTTCGGGTTATGACGTCAATCTGGTTTGAGCGGAGGGCCGACGTATCGTATGCCGTGTTTTTCTGCCCGCGCCCGACGGGCCTCCAGGCTCTGGTCTGGTTCCTGGCTGGCCGTGCGGAAGTGCTCTTCCATCGTGCCGGCAGGCTGGTGCATAATAACGAGACGGGCGGTGCCTTCGCTGGTTTTTACGAAGGCATGAGGTACACCCAGCGGTGCTAACAACGAATCACCCGCTTTCAGTCGAAGGATGTCATCGCCCACCTGGAATTTGAACTCACCATCCATGACAAAAAACCACTCATCGCAGTCGGTATGCGCGTGTAGCAACGGGCCAACCTTCTCATGTCGGAGGGTGTCGAAAATAACACAGCGCCCATCGGTGTCTTTACCGGATACTTTCACGGTAAAGGTGGCATCTAAAAATTTGAATGGTTGATTAATTCGATCTTGACCAGCCCTGACCAATACACCTTTTTTAGGGATTTTCCGGCTGGCATCATGTGCTTCGGCTAATGGCGGCAGGACAAAAGCGAACGAAGTAGCGACAAAGGGTAGTTGGAGGAACAAGCGTCGTTGCATGACTAAGGGGCGATTGCGTAATAAAAGATACAGATTTGTCAATTGTTGATAGTCAGCTCTTTATTCAGCGGTAAGTAATTCGCTTGACTGATTCAGCCGGGCCTTTTTTCGCCACGGCTGCGCTTTCCCGTACGTCAGCGACCGCCACAGCCACTCGACCGGACCGAATTGATAACGGCTTAGCCACCAGTTTGAGAAAGGAATCTGCAAGGCAAAAAACGCCAGTCCTAAACCAACCGACGTAGTCATGCCGAGTTTGCCGATCTGGCCTAAGCCGTACCCCAGAAAGACGAGTACGCCAAAAGCGGTTCCGCACAGATAGGTTGTCAGTCCCATCCGCCCAACGGCTACCAGCGACCGCAAAAATTGGGCTTTTGTTTGCCAGAATAGCAACGTAACGGCTGCCACATAGAACGCCGACAGGCTTGCCTGATGTAGATCAAAAGCAGTCAGGTTAATAACGCCCTGCCACCCTGGAGTCGGTGGCCCCAACGTAACGCCACCGGTCAGTATGGCTACTGTAGTAGACACAACGGCCATCAATCCAGACGAAATGAATAGCCGCCGGAAGAATTGTCGGTGAGCAGGGCTATCGGTAAAATAGCGCTTGCGACCTACGTACAGACCCAGCAGGAATAACCCGAAGGTGATGAATAATCGACCGGTGAAAAGCTGGAAAAAGAGCGTGCTGATCAATCCCTCCCGGGCATTCATCGTGATAACGTCTGCGAGTGTACCGCTGCTTTTGATTCGATATCCCTCTTCGGCCATCCGGGCGAACGCAGCGCCTTCTTTTTGACTCGCTTCCACTTGAGCGGCCGTTGGTGGAGGGGCATTTACGGAGGTTAGCCGACCCACCAGCAATGGGGCGTTGAGTACCAGCAATGTACCAAGCATTAGTATTGCCCAATTGGGTAGCCGACGTACTACGATCAGGAGAAGACCTAGAACAGCATAAATTCTGAGAATATCGCCCGAGTAAAACAGGCTGTGAATGAAACCAATGGCAAACAGGATAACTAATCGCCAGCGTGTTCGGCCTGCAAAAGAACGCCCGGCTTTAGCTGCGTTATCCATCTGAATGGCAAAACTCAGCCCGAACAGAAAAGAGAAAATAGTAAAGAATTTACCAAACGTTAGGTACGTACCAAGGTCATTGACCCACTTGTCCAACGGAGAAAAAAGGATGTTGTAAGTAGCCGGAGACGGGCCAGCCAGAAACTGACCACTGCTATGGGCGACAATGATACCAATGAGTGCGAAGCCGCGCAAGGCATCGATGACCTGAATGCGGTCCGTATTTTTCAGCGAAGAAGGTTCCATATGTATCAGATGGTGTGGTAAGATTAAGGCCAGCCACGTTCATTGCCAATCGGTTCAATGCCGAAATGCCAGTATGATAACACAAAGCGTAATTATCTGCCTATCAGGCGTATTAATACGCCCGGCGGGTTTGTTAGCCCACAATGGTCAATATAGCGTTGACTTTTCTTTCAGTTGGCCAATCAGGAAAGCGAAGGTCGGCAGAGCACATCTCTTCTATTAGTCAAATGGGTGCCTGTGATATTAGTAGGATTGGCCAAACGCCAACTCATCGCAGCGTTAAAACTGGAAGTAGATGAATGAACCGCTGCTTTTCTGCGTCAGAATCACCAGAATCAGCAGGCTCGACCAGCCCAGACTCAGCCCCCACCAGGGTAGGCGCTGCGACAGGGCCAGCAGCGAACTGTTTCGCATCAACCAGTGGCAGATGATGATACCGGCCGTAACACTACTGACCGTCAGGATGGCCAGATTTGTGAGCATGGGTGCACCGTCTGGAATGATCCCGAACATCGACAACAGTAGTAAAGTAGCACCACCGAACGTAGGAGCCCGGAAAAAGACCCACGTTATGTTTACCAGAAACAGCGTCAGCATTGCCAGACCAAACTGCGCTAATGGACTGGAAACGTTTATGGGCGGAATAACACCCGCGCGACTGACTACCGATTCACTGACTGCTGCTGCCGTCCGCATTTCCCGGCGACGGGCGGCCCTTTCCCGCCAGAATCGCTCGATGCAGAGAAACAACCCGTGCAACGCTCCCCAAACCACAAACGTCCACGAAGCTCCATGCCAGAGTCCACCAAGCAGCATGGTAATCATGAGGTTGATGTACGTCCTGACCGTGCCATGGCGGTTGCCTCCCAATGGAATGTAGAGGTAATCACGAAGCCAGGTAGAAAGGGTGATGTGCCAGCGACGCCAGAAATCCGAAAAACCAATAGCGGCATACGGGTACCGAAAATTGTCGGGCAGCACGAATCCCAGGCAGAGCGACACGCCAATAGCACAGGTTGAATAACCCGCAAAATCACAAAAGATTTGCCCCGAGAAAGCCAGTACTCCCATCCAGGCATCGAGCGTTTGTACCGGAAATGGCAGGCCGAAGATCAGATCAGCCGTATCAGCCAGCAATCCGTCGGCAATGGTCACCTTCATAAACAAGCCCAGCGAAAGCAGGAACAACCCCCAGCTCAGTTGCTCCGCTGTGGCCCGCCGAGGTGTTTTAAATTGCGGAATCAGGTCTTCCGGACGTACGATAGGCCCAGCCACCAGGTGCGGGAAATACGTAACGAACAGGGCGAAATTCAGAAATGAAGGCTCGGGCGCAAACTTGCGCCGGTACACATCCAGTGTGTACGAAAGCGTAACGAAGGTGTAGAATGAGATACCGACCGGCAGGATGATGTCGGGCTTCGCGGCCTGGAAGGTAACGCCCAGGACCGACAGCAAAGCCGTGAAATTTTCCAGCAAAAACCCGCCGTACTTGAAGTAAGAGAGCATTCCCAGGTTAAGTATCAAACTGACTGTCAGCAGGAGTTTCCGGTTGCGGGGGCGTTGTTCAATGGCAATCAGCTTCGCCATGTAGAAATCGACGACCGTTGAGAGCCACAGTAGCAGAATGAAAGGCGGATTCCAGAGAGCATAAAACAGATAACTGGCCAGCAACAGATTTATCTTCTTTACCTTCCAGGAAAAAGGCAGGTTGTGCAGCACCAGAATGACCGCAAAAAAGACGATGAAGGTGTAGGAGTTGAAGACCATGGTTGGGGTTAGTTAAAGCGACGAGGAAGATGATTTTGATGACGATGCGGATAAATCTCGTTGCAACGACCAGCCCATTTTCTGCTCAATGATCGGTATTAGTGCCTGTGTAAATCGTTCGGCATCTTCAGGCGACAGGTGAGACCATTCCGGGCAGGTAAAGCGGGTTAAGGCTGGATAATCGGAAAAGTAAATTCCCGGCGTTTGCGTATAGGAAAGGAGTCGATCCCAGTATTGCGCCCGCGGAAACAGTTTCTTCTCCGTCTCATACATCGGTCCATCCGAAGGCGTACGGATAAAAAGAACCTGACCACCCCGTGACCGAATCTGATCAATTGACTGCTTAGTCGCCTTCAGAATATCCAGTAAGGGTGGACCTGCTATAGCTCCTCTGGGGCTATGCGCCCCAATCTCCAGCCACATTCGTTTTACTTTATTCTGAATGGCCGTATCCGCGACCATAGCATCGGTCATGTGCGTTTGCCTGTCAAATTCATTGACTGAAAACTCGTACGGAAATTTTGGGCCACCCCACGTACCAGGCCTTTCCGGAATCGGCACCTGACTCAGAATCGGATTCAGCGCTAGATTCAGATCATCGAGAAACAGAAAATTCGCTTCCAGAGCGCGGTTGATCTGAAAGCTGATCTGTTGCGAAAGCGACCAGTTCGGATAAGCAGCGACTCGTTTGTTCGCTTCCTTTTCTGGAAAGGAACCTGATGGCGTAAAAAACAAAGGCTCTGTTACGTCGATCAATAAGGTTCCTTTGAAATTCGGGTCATTTCCTAAATCGGTCAGCAAGGGTCGGGGAGACGTACCGACGAGGGAGAGCTGAATTGGTTTTTCACGGGTGATACGTTGCCAGGTAGCTAAATCTAAATCGAATTTGATTCGGGAGGAGCCAATCAGGACAGGTCTGGCCGGACTACTCTCGTAAATCTGTTTGCGGGTATAAGCCCAAAGACTTTCGTCGTCATTATAGGCGAGAATGTAGTGTTTATGCCGCCAATAGGCTTCCCACCCGGCCACACAGGTCAGCACGAGTACCAGGGTTAGCCAGGCGGCTTTGGAGTAATGTGTTGTGTTCATCCCGATACGGGTTGGGTTTATGTTTAGGAGAATGGTTGAGTCGGCTGGTAAGATTGTCTGGACTAATTCATATCGATCAGGGTTGAGTCGGCCACATCCGAATTAATCGTTAGTGCCTGCCGCAGTCGATACCATAGCTACTCGATTTTATGCTTCATACTATTCCCAGAAAGTAGGATGAAGGGCCTCAATAAAAATCTATATAAATCTGTAAATCAATGTGTAACAATGCTGCTTTGCTTGAGCGAACGGTAGAATCTATTTTGTGAACGGCTGGTTATATTAAGCTGCTAAGCCAGCAATAACCCTAGTGCCGGGCCAATCAATTAGCCCGGCGGGTTTCGTCTTCGGAGGCAGTGCGCCGTTGACGTTCGCTTTTGATTTGCTGGTTACCGAAACTGTAGGTTAGATTCAGCAGTACGATGCGCGTGTCGAACGCTAAACGAGTTTGGGACTGATAATCCGGAGTGTTGGCTGTAGGAATAAACTGGTTTGTATGCAGTACATCCTGCCCACTCAGCTTCAGTTTCAACCGGGTACCCACCGCTTTCTGAACACCCACGTCCAGCGATCCTACCCAGGGTGTACGCCAAATGCCGTTCACGGCCGGGGTGCTAACCCAACCGTTGAGTTCGGCGGTCCAGCCTTTGCCCAGTGTGAAGGCGTTGTTGGCGTTAAGCCGTCCCGCTACGTTCTCGACCTGCAGGAGTGTTCCTTCATAATCGTACTGAAAGCGGTTGTAATAGCCTAGCCAGTTGGTCTGCAACTGCCAGCCTTTCATTACCGTCAGTGGCACGCCCAGCGTCAGGGTATAGCCCCGCATCAGGCCGAGGTTTTCAAACGTGACGTAGGTTTTATTACCCTCTACCGGGTGAATCGTGAAAAACATCAGGTCGGTGGTGCGGCTGTACGCCAGTGATGCAAATACGTTGTTCTTCAGCGTATATTTTGCTTCGGTGGAGTGCGTGAACTGGGGTTGCAGATACGCATTCCCGATGCTGAACGCAAACGGATTGACAAAGCCCCGCGCCGGGTTTAGATTTTGGTAGCTGGGCCGGTCGATGCGGTAGCTGTACGACAAGGTCAGCGTTTGCCCTTTCGCCAGTGGGTGGTTTACAAACAGACTCGGAAACCACTTCAGGTAGTTCCGCTCCACGCGCTGGTTCAACGTGAGCGAATGACCCACTGAATGCGTCTGCTCGACCCGCAAACCGATTTGAACGTCTGTCTTTTTAAGGAGTTTCCCCAACATACTCACATACCCCGCATTGACTCGTTCGGTATATTGAAACCGGTTCGATTGGCTAGGATCGGGCTGTAACCGACCCTGTTGCCCTTCGGCCAGCGTCCCAATACGTATGCGCAGGTCGTTATCCGTTTTGACCGAAGCCGTTTTCAAGCCCGTTTCCAGTTTCCAGCCACCCGGCAGCAGGCGGTTGTAATCGACTTTGGCCGTGCGGATGTCGATGGTGGTCGGCTGAGTCAGCAATAGGCCACCCACGGGCGGAGTTGCTCCCTCCGAAACCACCAGCGTTTCGGTCAGCAGGCTGTTGGCGTGCTGTCGGCTGAAGTGTCCCAGATCAACATCAGCCGTAACCTGCCCGTGCTTTTCGCCAAATGAATGCTGTACGTTCAAGTTGCCGACCTGATTCTGGCTGAAGGTGTCATATGTTTTTTCGGTACGTGCCCGCAGATAAACCGGCCCGTTTTCGGTGCGCCGAAACACGGCGTCGGCGGGGCCGCGTTCCCGGTGGTCGCTCCACAGGCCGGTCCAGACAAGACCGATGGTTGTACGTTGGTTAGGCGAAAAATCCAGCCCGGCTTTGGCGTTCTGGCCCAGGTCGCGGAAGCGCAGGTAAGTCGTCTGTCGGCCAAAATTACGTTGGTTGGGGTTATCCTGAGTCGGGTCAGGCTGGTTAGTGTCCATCAGGAAGTCCCAGTAGTTACCGCCCCGGTTCAGGCTGTAGGAGCCGAACAGATTCAGCTTATTGGCCCGGTGATTCAGTTGCAGACTACCCCGCTCCCGGTCGAACCGCCCTGAGCCCCCCGCTATCGAGATCGTGCCGTTGGTGCCAACATTCGAGTTTTTCTTGAGTCGGATGTTGATTATACCCGAATTGCCAGCCGCGTCATAACGGGCACCGGGATTCGTTATCAGTTCAACCGTCTCGATATTATCGCTCGACATCGACCGTAGCAACGTGATCACTTCCTGCTGGGAAAGGTACATTTGCCGACCATCAATCTGGACAATCACTCCATCTTTGCCGCGCAGTTGCAGCCGCTCGTTCTGGTAATCGACCGTAACGCCAGGTGCTTTCTCCAGCACTTCGAGCGCCGTGCTGCCGCTACCCACGATACTCTGCGCAACGTTGACCACCATCCGGTCGATCTGCTGCTCAATAAACGGCTTCTTGGCCGTAACCTTGACCTCGGCCAGTTTGCTGGTGGCTTCCGTCAACGTCAGCGTAGGTACGTTGACAGGTTCGTTTGTTACGCTAATAGCCGATGAGTAGGCTTTCTGGTAGCCAACCGCCGTAACCCGCACCAGATACTCTCCCGCCTGTACGTTCTCAAAGGCATACAGCCCCTGCGCGTCACTATTCCTTTCTTTAACGAGCCGGTCCAACGTATCGCCTGAATCTCGGGCGTTGAGTAGAGCCACCGTCGCGAAGGGTAATGGTTTACCCGCGTTGTCGTGGACCAATCCATGCAGTGTCGTCTGTGCCCAGACTCTCGTGAACGGCACAGATATAATGAGCAAAAGAAGTAATGTTGTTTTCATGGTTAAAAAGAGTTGTAAGGCCAGGGGTAGCCCAGCGGTACCATTTGTTATCTGTTTTGCGTTACCTCCGGACGGTTGGAATAGAGCGGAAAGCCGAGGTCGTAGAAGAGCTGATCGTTGCCGTAGCTGGTGTAGGTTTTCAGAATCTTGTTGTCCCGTACATGCGCCAGTTCGTAGAAAGCTATCCGAACGGGTTTGCACTGGTAGCGCTTATCCTGCGCTGACCAGACTGCCTTTATGAACACCCATGTACCTTGCCGGTCGCCATCCGAGACGCTGACAAACTTCTTATCTTCAATAATGAACTGCTGGTCTGCGAACAGCCGCCCGTTGTGTTCCCACTGGGTAAACAACTCGTCAGCTATCAGGAACTCGTAAAGTCCAGGGCCATAAGCGCGAAAATTGTTGGCGATTCGTTCATGGGCGGCTTCAAACTGACCCTCCATGATGTCATTCATAAATCCGGTAACCAGTCGCACACTGGCGGAGTCCAGAATGTTCTCAGCCGTAAGATCAGGATACTTACCGCTGAAGTAAGCCAGTTCGGCCGCGTTAGGCTGCTCCAAAGGCGGTAGTGCCCGAAAGTCCTGCGCCTGTACTGACGTCAGGGCGCTAAAAAGGAGGGGGAGGATTACGGTCGTTTTCATATGGGTTGTGGAGGTTGTAGTTAATGACTTGCCAATAAGCTGTCTGACTTAGGAGGGGCAGTGATCATCACGATACGATCAGTCATTTTCGGTTCAATCCGGAATTGCTGCGTATACCGGGCAAAGCGGTCGCTCAACTCAATTGTGTAAACCCCGTAAGGTAAAGCTGACAAGTCGAGTCGGCCGGCATACTTCGGTTTTGATACGTAGTCATTGTAAAATGTTTCCTGCTTTTCGTTCGTGATATGGATTCGTACGGCACCGCTCGGGTAGCCGTCCAGGCGAACTATAATGGCGGTTCTTCGGGCATCAGGGTGAATAAAAGCACGAATACTAACCGGTGACTCGGTCAGATAATCCCGACCAGCGAAGGTCTGGGCGTAGAGCGAAGGCGTAGTCAGAGCGAAACCCAGGAACAGTACACAACTGATCAGGTTCCGCAGTGACGGACGTAGGTAAAGTGCGTTCATGGGGTGAATAGATAGCTTTCTTGCTGAGTCGTTGATAGACAGGTAGTTGGTAACAGAATTATGCTGACAAACGTATAAGTCGGCTTTCGCACCCGAAAACACTTCAGGACGAGCGTATTAAGTTTCTGCGTAAAGCGTAGCATTTATGAGCCACTGAACGAACGGTAGCGAACACGACCGTTCGCTTGCCCCACTCAGAAAAACGACCAGTCACTCAAAAGACTGACCATTCACGCTGCTTGAAGTATTGTAATGATCTGGATTTTAGTAGCTTACCTCAGGGAGTATATGAATTAGAGACTGCCTTATCTAAACCGTCGCATGAGGAATCGCTACCGCTTCATTTGGCTGGCTTTTATTACGGCTATATTGTATTGGGGGCTAACGGCTCCAATAGAGAAGATGTCGATGAGATTTCCTATGGAGGGGCTACAGCTCAGTAAAGGCTGGAAGTGGCATCCAGGCGATACGTTGGCGTGGGCAAGACCAGAATTTGATGACAGTCAATGGCCTCCCATTGACCCTACTCAGGATGTTATGGACTTATCCCAGATTCAGGACGGTAAGATTGTCTGGATGCGGCTCAGGATAAGCCTTGATACGGTCTTGCCGGGTAAATCGTTAGCACTCAAAATTTCTCATGTCGGGGCTTCCGAAGTCTATGTTAATGGACAATTGATAAAACGGTTTGGTGCCCTGAACGCTTCATCTGTAAAAGCCGGCTGTTATTCTACGTTTCTTGGGTTACCTATCAGCCGTTCTAATGTCTTGATAGCGATTCGGGGTGCTTTTCAGAAAGGATTACCATATAACCGATTTGGTAGTGTGCCCAATTTCTTCTTTAATGCTTCACTGGTTCCGGTTGAGGAGGTTGAAAATTTCAATCTTTATTTTATTGGAACAATGATGGCGTTTGCGTTCACTAAAGTAGGTGCCTTCCTGCTTTTGTTTTTCTTGCATTTCACCTTCTACACCTTCTATCCGGTTCAGAAAGCCAACCTCTATTTTTCCGGCATGGCCCTATGTTACGGAATCCACATTCTGATGTGGGTTCTGTTTGTGTATAACAAACCAATGGACAATCTGCCCCTCATACTGTATTGTGGTTTGCTGCGTGGCCCTGTCTATACACTTACTTACCTGCTGCTGCTACGGGCTTTATTCGCCCTGTTTAATTACAAACCGGATTTCATTTTCTGGAGTACAGTTGCTTGTTGCATTTTCCTTCTGGTACTCTTTTATACTGATTATTACAATGGCGTACGATTGTCTGAAGTCTGGACGACCAACATAAGTGCATTGGCCTGCTTTTACGTAGCGATCAAGGCCCTTTTAGACAAGAAGCGAAACGCCCTCCTGATTCTTTGTGGCATGGTGCTATCGATGGTGGCCTTAGAGATACGATACCTGATACACCTTTATGGATATTTTCCCCAATTGTGGAAAGGGCATATTGCAAGTTTATTAGATTTCATTGGGGTGATGAGTATCCCGCTTTGTATATCGTGGTTTTTGGGCGAAAACTTTGCTTTTATCAACCGGAGTTTATCAGCCAAGCTCATCGAAATACAACAATTAGCGTCTGAAAAGCAGCAACTGCTTATCAGCCAAAAAGAAAACCTGGAGCGGCAGGTAGCCGAACGTACCCGGGAAATTGAAACCCAAAGCCGCCTTATCGAAGCACAGCACATCCGCCAGCTTGAAACCGAGTTTGAGCAGAAGCTGGCCGATACCGAAATGACCGCCCTGCGTGCCCAGATGAACCCGCACTTTATCTTCAACTGCCTCAACTCCATCAAGCTCTACACCTTGGAGAACGACGCAGAACGGGCTTCGGAATACCTAACCAAGTTCTCCCGGCTCATTCGCCTGGTACTGGAAAACTCCCGATCAGAACTGGTCACTCTGCACAATGAACTCGAAGCCCTGCGGCTCTACATCGAACTGGAGGCCATGCGTTTCAAACATAAACTTCAGTACAGTATCCAGGTGGACCCAGCCGTTGACCAGCAGTATCTACGTATCCCGCCGTTGTTGTTGCAACCGTACGTAGAGAACGCCATCTGGCATGGGCTCATGCACAAGCCCGAAGGCGGCATCATTACCATCGAGATTGAGCAACCGCACGAGAGCCTGCTGCATATTGAAATCACTGACGATGGCATAGGGCGGCAGCGGGCGGCTGAGCTGAAAAGCAAGTCGGCGGGCAAGCACAAGTCGTTTGGCATGCAGGTAACGGCCGACCGCATCCGGATGATTAACCAACTGTATAACATGCAGACCCAGGCCCGGATTGAGGACTTGGTAGATAGTTTCGGGGAGGCTTGTGGGACGCGCGTAACGTTAGAGATACCGGTATGAGAGCGTTGCGACAGTATAGGTGGTTATCTTATCTGCTGGCAGGACTGAACAGTAGCCTTACTTGTACTTTTGCACAGCGACAGGTTATTGACAGTCTGAAGTTTAACTTAGCGCACTCGCAGCAGGACGACGTTCGGTCGTTATTACTAACGGAGTTAGCAGCAAATTATCAGTTCTTCAACGCGGATACGGCCATTTTACTGACGCAACAGGCCTCTGAAATTGCCGTCCGCAGTCACTTTCCCAAAGGGGAAGCGGCTGCACTAACCCGCCTGGGTGAAGTGTACAGACTTCGGGGCGATTATGCCAAAGCGCTGGACACTCACTTTAAAGCGCTTTCTGTGAGTCGGAAAACGAATGATTTATCGGAAGAAGCTAATACGCTGAGCTTTGCCGCTATAGTCTACAACGAGTTGGGTGAATATCGTCGAGGGCTTGATTACTTGTTCCAAGCGGAGCGTATCTATCACCAAAGTCCTTTTGAGTCGCGAGCCTACAGACCGTTCGGTAAGAGAGCGGCCTACGCGGGATTTCGATTATCAAATATTGGTGACGCCTATCAACAATTGGGCATGCTTGACTCGGCTCTTTTCTTCCAGCAGCAAGCGCTGCGTATGCCCAGCTCCGGCTTAAGTTATATTCCCTCCCAAGGGCTGAAAGCCTTGATTCTGGAACGGTTAGCGTTGATTAAACAGCTTCGACATGATTTGCAGGGTGCCCTGGTTTACAACCATCAGGCACTTATAGTGGCAAGCCAGGTAGATGATTTGCTCAACAAAACAAGAAGTAAGTATCAGCTTGCGGAGGTGTATGCTGCTCTGGGCAAGGCCGACTCCGGCTTGTATTATGCCAGAGGGGCTTTTCAGGATGCCCAAAAAGTCTTACAGAAGCCTTTGTTGTTAAGTACAAGCAGCCTGCTGGCTCAACTGTATAAATCAAAAAACCAGATAGATAGTGCCTTCTATTTTCAGGAAGTAGCTTCCAAAGTCAAAGACAGCCTATTTAGTGCAGATAGATTTCGTCGGCTGCAAATGTTCATTCTGAATGAGCAGCAACGCAGTTATGAGTTACTTCAAGCGCAGGAAAGATCTAATAGTCGGGTACTTCGTTTAAGCCTGTTAGTAGGATTGGCAGTATCTATTCTAGTTGCTTTCTTCCTATGGCGAAGCAGACAACAACAGCAACGTGCTAACCATATCCTCAATCGTCAGAACGAACAAGTTGAGGCACAACGTAAAGCCCTGGAACAAACGCTTGATGCGCTGAAAGCCACTCAAATACAGCTAATCGAAAAAGAGCGAATGGTTGCGTTAAGGGCGCAGATGAATCCCCACTTTATCTTCAACTGTCTCAACTCCATCAAACTCTACGCCACTGAGAACGATTCAGAAAAAGCATCTGAATACCTGACTAAGTTCTCCCGGCTTATCCGCATGGTACTGGAAAACTCCCGCTCAGAGCGCGTGACACTTCGTAACGAGTTAGATATGCTCCGGCTCTACGCTGATATGGAGATTATGCGTTTCAAGCAAAAACTGTCGTTTGTGGTGGAGCTCGAACCGGGTATTGATGCTGACTTCGTCGAGATACCGCCCCTGCTGTTGCAGCCCTACGTCGAAAATGCAATCTGGCACGGCTTGATGCACAAACCCGAAGGCGGTACTGTCCGCGTCCGGGCCAGCCAGCCACAAGAAAATCTGCTTCAACTGACCATTACCGACGATGGCATAGGCCGGGCCAGAGCTGCCGAGTTACGCAGTAAATCGGCCAGCCACCGCAAGTCATTTGGTTTAAAGTTAACCTCCGAGCGCATCACCTTAGTCAACCAGTTGTACCAGACTCAGGCACAGGTAGCCATTCAGGATCTTGTTGGTGCCGGGGGTCAGCCCGCCGGAACAGAAGTGATTTTACAGATACCTATCTAAAGAGCGAACGAGTAAATGAGTGAAAGAGCGAAAGGCTGAATCACTCATTCACTCTTTCACTATTTAAAGACATGCGCGCTCTCATCATTGACGACGAACCCGACAACGTCCGGCTGCTGGCCCTGCAATTGAACCGGCACTGCCCACAGGTTGAACTGGTTGGGCAGTTTACCGATAGTACCGAAGGACTGCGGGCCATTCAGACCCTGCGGCCCGGCCTGGTGTTCCTCGACATCGAGATGCCGATTATGAACGGCTTTCAACTACTCGAACGAGTGGGGGATATCAACTTCCACATCGTTTTCGTAACAGCCTATGATCAATACGCTGTGCGGGCGTTCCGGTTTTCAGCGCTGGATTACCTGCTCAAGCCTATTGATACCGTTGACCTGATTGCTACCGTGCGCCGGGCTGAAACGACTGCCCGCATCAATCCCCAGCAGTTGGAACTGATGCGGCAATACTACCCCACCGGCACAGCGGGGATTAACCCTCCCGCGAGAGGGCGCATTGCTCTCCCCCACGCCAGCGGGATGGTGTTTGTCGATACAAAGCAGATTGTTTATTGTGAAGCCGATAGTAATTATACTCGCTTTCATCTCGAAGGAGGCCAGCAGTACGTAGTAGCCAAAACCCTTGGGGATGTACAGGAAGTGTTTGAAAGCCGCGATTTCCTGCGGGTACACCGGCAGTACATGGTCAATCTGGAACACATTCAGAAGCTGGTGAAAGGTGAAGGCACCTACCTCCTGCTCACCAACGGCGTCAGCATCCCTGTAGCTCGTCAGCAGAAAGACCGACTCATGGAGCGGTTTGGCTGGGTATGAGCGGGTATAAAAACAGCAAAGCCACGTAACTGGACTGGCTACGTGGCTTTGCTGTCTAATCAATGATTACTGCTTACCTCCACCTTGCTGGCTGGCGGTGCTGGTACTGGCTTTTTGCTCCGGCATCAACACGAACCGGGCAAAGTTGTTGCCGAAGTAGTTGTTGGCGGCTTCCTTCGTGCTTTCGACGGTTACCTTCTTCAGATGCTCGTCTTCCTGCAACACTTCATTAAGGTCGTCGTCATTGTAATATTGATTTGCCAGGTAGCTGAGCCAGAACTGATTGTCCTTTAACTGCAACTCCGTCTCGCGTCGGGTTTCGGCTTTGAATTTGTTGATATCGCCCTGGGCAGCGCCTTTCTGCTTCAGATCGTTGATCAGTTCCTGCGTTTTGGCAATCAGCTTTTCGACGTTCTCCGGCGCACAACCGAAGCCGATGCGGAACGTATAGCGTGGTACGGGGTACTTACTGTAAATCGCACTGGCCCCAACGCCATACACGCCACTTTCTTCCTCGCGTAGTTTCTCAATCAGTTTGATTTCAAGCACTTCGGCCAGCGCATCGAGCTGAGTCGTGTTATCGGTCGTCCAGGTAAAGTCACCGCTGTACACCAACTGAACCGTAGCCTTTGGATCAACACCCCGGTACACCGTTTTGCTGATCTGCCCGGCCGGAATTCGGATGCCGAGGTCTTTGAATTTTTCGGGCTTGCCATTGGTGGGTAAGCCACCAAGGTACTTCTCGACCAGCGGTTTCAGCGTTTTCTCGTCGAAGTTACCCACGAAGAAGAACGTGAAATCACCGGCGTTGGCGAAGCGCTCCTTGTAAATTGTCAATGCCCGGTCGAGGTCGATCTTGTCCAGATCCTCGGGTTTGAGCGGCATCCGGCGTGGGTTGTAGTTACCGAGCGTCACCGATACCGTATCCTGGAACACCCGTGCCGGTGTAGGCGTGTTGATCTGGTTCTGCAACGCACTCTTTTGGTTCGACAGGAACCCTTTCACAACGTCGGCATCTTTCCGGGGCTGCGTCAGGTAGCTATACAACAGTTGCATGGCCGTTTCCAGGTCGCGGGGCGCTGCGCTGCCGCTGACACCTTCGTTCAGTTCCCCGATGTATGGAAACGCACTAACTGATTTTCCGGCGAGGAACTTACCCAACTGAATCTGGTTATATTCGCCGGTTCCACCCAGGGTTGCCAACGTCGAGGCAAACCGGGCCGACATAAAGTCCTTGAGGGCATAGAGCGACGTACCGCCGTAGCTGGTACCCGAGAACAGAATCTGGTCATTCTTGAAGTTCGTGGGTTTCACGACAACCTTCACCCCGTTTTTGAGCGTCCATTCGGTTGCACCGATGTCTTTCAAGGGCTTCTCACTAACCACGGGCGAGGGAACAGGCTCTTTGGCGAGCAGTGGCTTGTTCAGCGTTTCGTCCTTGTAGGCGGTCAGCCCCTTACCGGCGTTATCGATATAGCTGATAATCTGCTCAACGCTGGGTAACTTATCCTTGTCTTTATCGGGAGCCATCACGACCACCGCCCGGTTTTCGTTCCGGATGAACTGATCAACCAGTGCATTCACCTCGGCCAGTTTGATCGTTGCCTGCTCTTTCTTCAGGAAGTCGTAGTAAAACTCGATGCTTGTGTATGGTTCCTTGTCGGTAAAGTTCCGTACGTATTCGTTGACGAAGTTCGACGAGCGGGTTTTGTCGCGCTCTTTATACGCCTGCTCAACACCCGTAAAAAATTCCTGCTTGGCGCGGGCCAGCTCGGTTTCGGTAAAGCCAAACTGCTTCACGCGGGCGTTCTCGTCCAGCACGGCCCGAATGGCCCGCTCTACGTTCCCTTCTTTTGCCACAGCTACGGACGTGAAAGCGTCGAGATTACCCAGGAAATCGCTGTAGTTGCTGTAGCCGAACAGAAATGGGGGATCGGCCTGCTGGGTCAGTTCCTGGATTCGATTCCCAAGCATCGTGTTGAACAAACCCCGCTTGATGCTTTCGCGCAGATCGTTCAGGGTACGTTCTTTAATTTCCGGCCGCTTGTAAATAACCTGAACAACCGTGTTAGGCTGCTCGGGGTCCGTCACAATCACCACTTTGGTATCCTTATGGGCCGGGATGTCGTATTCCGTACGGGGCTTTGGATTCGGGACGGCCGGAATCCGGCTGAATTTCTCCCGAATGATACCTTCCACTTCATTCACGTTGAAATCACCCACGGCAATTACGGCCATCAGATCCGGGCGGTACCAATCTTTATAAAACTGCTCAAGCACCTCCGGCTTAAAGTTTTTGATGACGTCCTCTTTACCGATCGGCAGGCGGTTTGCATACCGGGAGTTGTTCAGGATCAGCGGAAAATATTTGTCGCGCATCCGCTGACCGGCCCCCCGGCCCAGTCGCCATTCTTCGAGCACAACGCCCCGTTCTTTATCGATCTCTTTGGGGTCGAGAGTGGCGTTGTGGGCCCAGTCTTCCAGAATCTGGAAGGCCTGCCGGAATACGTTGGCCGAATCCGTTGGAACGGGCAACTGATACACTGTCTCGTCGAAACCGGTGTAGGCGTTCAGGTCGGCCCCGAAGCGGATACCCGCCGATTGCAGCACATTGACCAGTTCGTTTTTTGGGAAATTTTTGGTGCCGTTGAACTCCATGTGTTCCATGAAGTGCGCCAGCCCCTGCTGTTCGTCGGTTTCCAGCACCGATCCGGCCCGGATCACCAGACGGAGTTCAGCGCGGTTTTTAGGCTCGGCGTTCTTGCGGATGTAATACGTAAGGCCATTCGGTAGCTTACCTACTTTCACGGCAGGATCGGTTGGAATAGGCTTACTGAGGTCGAATCCAGCTTTAGCCGGAGCCGACACTGACTGAGAGGCCGGGGCCTTCGTGGGTTTTGGTTTTGTAGCCGGTTGTGCCAGCACCAGCGTGGTGCTAAGCAGCAGGCTTACGGGAAAAGCAAAACGTACCAGGCGGTCGTTCAAGTACATGATTATGTCAGTGGAAAATGCAACAAAATAACGAAATATTCAGTGGAAACGTTTACCGAAACCAGACGAGTAGCAAGGCCGTCAGGATGGACGCCAGCACCGACAGTGACCAGAGAATCAGGACCCAGCGCGTCGGTACTTCCCAGACCCGGGGATATGGTTGTACTGTGCCGTGGCCGGTTTCAATGATGCCGTACGTATGGCGGGTGCAAAAGTCCTCCCAGTCACGGAAATCCACGAATCGGGCCAGGGTGTCGAGTAGGGGAGGTTGAAGGGTAGCAGCCGCAGGGCCCTGCCAGAACCGCTGTAAGTCCCGGGCGCTGATGTAGTGATACGTGTACGCAAAAATCTTGTTACTGAGCTGCGTGAAATCGCGTGGTTGCCAGTACCGGGCGGGTTCCCAGCCGAGAATTCGCTCAACCTGACGTTTCAGATCGCTGAGGTGAAGCGTTTCCAGCGACCGCATAACGGTTGGGGTCAGGCTCTGATGCCCCGGCGTTACGTTTGCCGGCACCAACTCAACCGGCTGATTTGCCCTGGGGTCGCTCAGACCTTGATGATGATATGTTTCCGGTACATGATCCACAG
Organism: Fibrisoma limi BUZ 3; assembly: GCF_000296815.2. Classification (GTDB taxonomy): domain Bacteria; phylum Bacteroidota; class Bacteroidia; order Cytophagales; family Spirosomataceae; genus Fibrisoma; species Fibrisoma limi. The sequence continues at coordinate 1,611,919 of NZ_CAIT01000009.1, read as the reverse complement.
AATAACCAGCCAGATCAGAACAAATGTGAGCGCACCGGCCAGCGAGGCATTGTGCAGATTAGTGAAGTAAGGTACAAAAAATAGCTGGTAGAGCCACTCCCTCGCTCCGATTTCTGAGCCGTCGGGCTGCTGAATATGAATCATGTTGAGAATGCGCGGAATCAACCCCGATAGGAAGAAGACGGTAATGGCGTTGACGCCAAAGGCTACGAAGGGTTGCGCTATCCGGCGAGCGGTTGGGCGTAATGCCGGTTGCGCATCGATGAGCCAGTAGCACAAGGCGAGGCCGAGCATGGCCAGACCGGCCGCCAGCAGTACGTATGAACTGGTCCACAGGGCTTTGTTGATCGGAAACCACGCATCCCAGATCAAGCCCCCGAGCGTAGTTAGGCAACCGACCGTAAACAACCAGGCTATTTTGTCTGCATCAGCTACATCACGCCGACGGAGCCACGTACCGACCAACACGCCCGCCAGACCCGTACCGATGGCCGGGATGGTGCTGAGTAATCCTTCCGGGTCCCATACTTTGGTCGATCTGTAGAGGTGATCCGTGGTTAGTACCGTCCGGTCGAGCCAGGCAGCCAGATTAGTTGTGGGTTCCAGATTGGCGTAACCAACACCGGGTACCGGAACAACGGTCATTACCAGCCAGTACCCAACCAGCAGGGCGGCCAGAAGCCACGTTTGCTGCCGGGTGGTTGTTCGCAGATAGATCAGTGAGCAGGCCAGATACACCAGGGCGATGCGCTGCAATACGCCCGGAATGCGGACGGTTGTGATGTCAAACTTGGGGAAAAACGCCAGGAACAGGCCAAGCATAAACAGGGTAAAACTCCGCTTCAGAATCTTCCCGATTACGTTCGTGTGCTCTTGGCCGCCGGCCAATGCAAACGTAATAGATACCCCAACGATGAACAGAAAGAATGGAAAGATCAGATCAGTGGGCGTCCAGCCGTTCCAGGCTGCGTGCTTGAGCGGAGCATACACGTATTGCCAGTCGCCAGCGTTATTGACCAGGATCATTCCTGCCACGGTAAGACCACGGAAGGCATCCAGAGAAAGCAGTCGCTGGGGATTGGTTAGCGATTCCGACGAACGGACCGAAGCCGGTGAGGTAGTTGTCTGCATGGACGTTTTCTAATCGAAAGGTAAGTTTACTACGATTCGGGCAAAAGAAAAAGTCATGCAACCAGACCAGTTACCGGCCGCGGCTAGTCTGATTCGCCGTTACGTTCGCTTTGGGTGTATAGGGCCCGAACACCTTCATGACTTCCCGTTGCCGACTGCGGTGGTTCAGGGCGTACACCCAGTACCGTTCGCCCCCCGACTCCACCCGCACCACAATATGCCCTTCAAAGGCCTTGTACGCATGTTCGAGGGCGGGGCCGATCACGATCTTGTTCGCTTCCAGCATGTTCGTTGCGAACAGGTCGCGGTCCTCGGGGTAAACCCAGCGCGAGGTCATCCGGCGCAGCGCATCGTGGCTGGGGTGATCCGACGACCAGACTTCCTGAATGATAACCCGAGGCCGCAGCGCCCGTAGGTAATCGACGTTCATGGCGTCGGTATTGGCGTGGTGGTTCGTTGTAATTACGTCGACCTGGCCGACGTACGGGGCAATCTTGCTTTCGACGTTGTACCAGTCGGGTAAACCCAGCTCGGCCATACCACTGATGTCGGTACAGGTAAAGAACGAAAACGGCCCGTAGGTCAGCTTGAAGCCGCAGCTTACCTGATTTTCGCCGGGCAGTGCCATGCCGGATCGGCGGGCGTTCGCCGGTTCTTTACTAAAGTCCGGGAAGATATGCTTTACACCCTGCCCCGTCCAGACGTCGCCGTTGCTGTAGAAGTTCTGAATTTTAAACGTAGGGTACTTCGCCGGATTACGCAGCATGGCGATCTGATCGGCACGCCCTACGGCAAACACTTCATGTTTGAGCTTATTCTGGCGTACCTGATGCTCTACGAACGTCCAGTAGTTCTGCAACGTAGCGTATTCTTCCGGATACGTACCGGATACAAAACGCTTCGTCAACTCCTCCTTTCCAAACGGCCTTGGATACGTAGTGCCCCGGTCCATCAGATGACGTATGGGCAGTTCAGAGCCTAGGCCGGTAATACCCGTCTTGTAGTACCGGCCGCTGCTGTCGTACGGAGCGCCCTGATACACGTGGCCGTAGTGATCATCGTGATAGTGCGTCACCAGCGCATGGTCAATTTCGGGCTGGCGACCAGCAGGCATGTATTGGCGGATGTAGTCAGCAATCCACTCGTAGGGCCGTTTGGTGTAGTCGGGGACTAGGGGCGTATTACGCAGCGACAGTGTGCGGGGATCGGTTGGGTCCTGTTCGCCCGCATCCTGCAAAAACGTAGTGCCGTCGGGCATTACATAGAACGCACAGTTCCCCCGGCCGGTGTGAATGAAATGAATCTCAACCTGCCCGTTCTGCCACGCATTCAGCGGCTGGCCGATGGTCTGGGCAAACGCGGGTAACGTAGCAATCAGAAAGGCGACTAGCTGAAAGACAGTTTTGAAGGCCATACGACGAACGGTTTCAGGATGGAGTCAGCGTTGAAAGCGTATCTCCATCCATCCCAATAAATCATTTCGTCAAAACTGGCGAACTACTGTGAACTCAGCGTAATGAAATCGTTACGTTTTAAAGAATAATTGCCTGATACTGCCGGGACTCTGAACGAGTGCTCAGGAAAACACCTTTGCCAGTTTCTTTTCCAGGTCTTTTTCCAGCTTCAGCAGACCTTCGCTATTGGGCAGGTAGGTCAGCGCCCGGTGGTGACGCAGATCAAACGGAATATCGCCAACGGCCTGCGTGATCGGGATCACGACTTTGCCCAATGTGTGCGCGATTCCGGTTTCGTAGAATACGTTCGGATTCCGGTCGGTAAAATCGGTGATAACGGCTCTGGACGTGAAAATCAGGTCGAATACGTCCTGAATCAGGATGCTGTTGTCCCAGATGTCGTCGGCCCGGCGGCATTCGATACCCAGTCGTGAACAAACATTGCGGATGGCAGTGTAGGTACCCATGAACCGCGACTCGAACGGCATCATGACCGACAAAACATTGCTTTCTACTGGTTTATCAGGCACGCGGAATACATCGGGGGCAAACGTGATGACCCGCTCGGGTTCCTGTGTATGAACCGTTGAAACGAAGGTATACGTCGGACTGCTGAGCCGAAGCTTCTTGTCCTCGATTATTCGCTCAATCTCGATCAGGTTACTGTTGTTTTCGCTAATGAGCTTTGACAGCACCTGCATAATGTTGCCTTCGTAGTCGTCGTCTTTGAAGTCCAGACTACGGAGCAGGCGCGGGTGTTCTTCAATCAGTTCCTGATTGTCGGTAAGGTATCCAAGTTTAATCCAGTCGGACTTGGTAAAATGGTCACGAATGAATTCATGAAGCGCGAACAATCGTAGGGCCTTCTGCTTACTCTGTCTTATCATGCCGCACGGGAAGTTTACAACAAGGTGCTATAATACAAAAATTGGATAACTCTGCAAAGCTATCCAATTTTTGTATTATAGTCTCGGCTTGTAGTATTAAAACTTCCAGCGGACAAAGGCTTCGATGGCTTCGTATTCAGCAAGGCCCAGGTGATTATACAGGCCGGCCGTTGTGCGGTTACGCTCTTCGGCCCGTTGCCAGAACTCACGCGAGTCGGTGCCCTGATATACTACACCATCTTTTTGCGACTGGTGCTTGAAGATACCCAGGCGTTTGCGCATCACCTGGTCTGGCGACATCGGTACGGCCATCTCGATTTCGTGAATATCCCACTCGGCCCAGGCTCCGCGGTAGAGCCAAACCCAGCAGTCTTTCATGAAGTTTTCCGGGGTCGCGTTCGACTGTTTCAACCGGCGAACGGCCTCCATCACTGCATCCAGACAAACCTTGTGCGTACCGTGCGGATCGGCCAGATCACCGGCTGCGTAGATCTGGTGCGGTTTGATCTGCTCAATCAGGTCCATCACAATCTTTACGTCCTCTTCGCCAAGCGGCTTTTTGGCTACCGTACCCGTTTCGTAGAACGGCATGTTCAGGAAGTGAGCGTTTTCCACCGGAATCCCGACAAACCGGCAAGTCGACTTCGCTTCTCCACGCCGAATCAGCCCTTTTACGTATCGAACCTCGGCGGTATCCATTTCTGAATCCTTTTTGCTACGTAGCGACGCTGCCGCATCCTGGAAAATACGGGTAGCTTCGGGACTCTTGATCCCAAACTGGTTGTTGAAGTCAACCACATAATCCGCGAAACGTAGCGCTTCGTCGTCGGCTACGGCAATGTTACCGGACGTTTGATACCCTACGTGTACCTCATGGCCCTGATCGACCAGTCGCTGGAACGTACCACCCATCGAAATGATGTCGTCGTCGGGGTGGGGACTGAAGATCAGGCAGCGTTTCTGTGCCGGCAGCGCCCGCTCCGGCCGATTTGTATCGTCGGCGTTGGGTTTACCACCCGGCCAGCCGGTGATGGTATGCTGAAGCTGGTTGAAAATATCGATATTGATGTCGTACGACTGGCCGTATTGCGCCAGCAGGTCGCTCATCCCGTTATCGTTGTAGTCGCGGTCGGTTAGTTTCAGGACGGGCTTGCCCAGCGTCAGCGACAGGTGCGTAACGGCCTTTTTAATCATCTTGTTGTCCCACACGACCGAATCCACCAACCAGGGCGTTTTCATGCGGGTCAGTTCGGATGCAGCGGCTTCGTCGATCACGAACAGTACGTTCGGGTGTGTTTGCAGGTACGATGCCGGGTTCTGCTCCGTAACGGTACCTTCCACGGCGCCCCGAATGACCGGTGCTTTGCGTTCGCCCCAGGCCAGCAGCACAATCCGGCGGGCGCTCAGGATGCTGGCAACCCCCATTGTGATAGCCTTACGGGGCGTTTTGGCCAGACCCCCAAAATCGCCGGAAGCAGCCGCCCGCGTCGAATTATCGAGCATCATCAGTCGGGTATGCGAGTTGCTGAGCGAACCCGGTTCGTTGAAACCGATGTGACCGTTGCCACCAATACCCAGTAGCTGAAAGTCTAATCCACCGGCGGCTTCGATATCGGCTTCATACTGCTTGCAGAATTCCGCTACTTTTTCCGGACGAACCGTACCATCCGGAATGTGGTAGTTTCCTGCCGGGATGTCAACGTGGTCGAAGAGTTGCTCCTTCATGAAGCGCCAGTAACTCTGCAGCGAGTCAGGCTCCATCGGGTAGTACTCGTCAAGGTTATAGGACACCACGTTGCGGAAGCTAAGTCCTTCTTCGCGGTGCATGCGCACGAGTTCGGCATAAACTGTTTTGGGCGATGAACCCGTAGCCAAACCCAGTATGCAGGGCTTGCCTTCACCTTGTTTCTGACGGATCAGATCAGCAATTTCCTGCGCCACGGCGCGGGAAGCAGCTTTCGCATCGGCGTAAATGTGCGTAGGAATTTTTTCGTAGGTGATGGCCGACTGAACCGGCTCACCCGACGCGCGTCCGTTCGGACTGTCGAGTAGCGTGGATTCCGTAATCATAGCGCTGGCGGAGGATGATAAGACAGCGCAAAGGTCAGAAAAAAAACAGGTAGTTTGCTATAGCCTGCGTCGGAGTTTACACGGAATCGGCTATTGTTCTTAAAATTTTTTATAATATCGATTTTACAAACTACCTGCTTCAATCTACTGTCGCGCCATCCGATCGGCCGCCGTTGCGGTTTCGAGTGAGTTTAATCCGTTTTCTTCTGTGATGATACGGTGGGTTTCGGGGTAATGAATTGCGCTGGCCTGATCCCGGAACATGAGCCGCAGTAGTTCGCCGTAGAGGTGCTGCTTCTCTTCGCCGAAGCCAAACCGCAACTCAATACGCTGGTAGGCTTCAAACTCCTTGTGCCGCCCGCGCATCACCCGGTCTTTGCCACCGATGTTTTCCGTTACGTTCAGTTGAGCGCCCGGAAACAGATCCATCAGGGCCCTGGTGGTTGCTTCGTCGGCTACGCAGCGCATGATCATCCGGGTTGGTACCCATTCAAAGAGCGTAACATCGCCCCGCTCAAAGACGAGCCGCATTTCCTGCCGATCCATCCGGCCGGTTTGCGTAAAACCGTGGTAAAAATTGACGAGTTTGATGCCTTCTTCCTCGGTACCGTACTGAACGGTGGCCTGTACCTGATCTTCGATAGCGCTGCTTCCCGGCCGTTCCACCACCTGAGCCGATACCACCTTCCCGTCGCCAAGCCAGCCTGCAAACATGTCGAAGAAGTGAACGCCGTGCTCAATGAAAATGCCCCCGCTTTTGCTGCGGTCCCAGAACCAGTGGTCAGGCGTCAGTCCTTCGTCGCCCGCGTAGTTTTCGAAATAGCCGTGCAGAAACTCACCCAGCAGCTTTTTCTCAATCAGGTGCTTGATGCGGGCAAACATGGGGTTATAGCGCTGCATCAGGTTCGTCACCATCAGCAGGCCCTTTTGCCTGGCGGTCTCGATCATCTCGCGGCCCTGTTCGGGGTCAAGGGCCAGTGGTTTTTCGCAGATGACGTGTTTGCCGGCGTTCAGGGCCAGCATAGCCTGTTCGTAATGCAGAAACGGGGGCGTAGCAATGTAGACAACATCCACATCCGGATGGTTCACCAGTTCCTCAATGGAATCCAACTGGTCGGCGCCGAAGCGCTGGGCCGTACGCAGGGCCTCCTCCCGTCTGGAGCCGGCAATAGCCACAAGCCGGGTATGAGGAGTTTGAAGAAATTGTTGAGCGGCAAAGAGGCCGAAGCCGCCCATACCAATGATACCGATACCAAGTTCCCGGTCTGTGCCAGCGTTTTGTTCCATAGCGTTGCAGGTTCTATTCGCTGAAACAACTGCCTGGTAGCCGGTTATGTTGGTTTGATCCCTGGAGATGGTACATTAACCTATTTTATGCATCCAGTACACCATAGGTTTAGGGCTGGAAACAGTCTCGTTGAGGTCAGGCCAGGCGAATGTACTTTGCAGATCAGGGTTGCGCTGGTAGCCGCGTTTAGTCCAGAACGCATCGAGCGGCTGGTAGTCTGCCGGACGAAGCGGATGATCGTCGGGGCGTTGCACGGCGCAGAAGCAGGTTATGGTGTACTGACCGAACCGACGGGCGTGAGCCTCGCGCTCGTCGAAAAATCGGTGGCCAAGCCCCAGGCCGCGGTAGGCCGGTAGCAGAATACTTTCGCCGAAGTAGAAGATCGTATCCAGATCGTAGCCCGCCCGAAGAAAAGGGTGTTGCACGTCCGGAGTTTCGTCACGTAGCGGGATGGCTGTAGTCGCCCCAACCATCCGGTCGCCGTCGTAAACCGCGAACAGAAACGATCGTTCAGACCGGGCGTACGTTTCCAGATACGCTTTTTCGTAGTCGACGGAGCCTTCGTAGAGATACGGAAAGTCGCGAAACACCGTAATCCGCAAGGCGGCCAACTCGTCGAAAACAGTACGAAACGCCGAGCCAACAAACCGGGCGAACGTCAGGGAAGAAGTTGGTACAATAGACAACGTATTACTGTTTACCCAGCACTAATGATTCCCAGAGTGGCAGGTTGTAGTATGTCGTGATGCGTGTAATCAAGCCATCCGATACGTCCAGAAACGAACCAGCCGGCAATACGTACGTTTGGCCGGTAGCCGGCGGCAGATCGCCATCTGTTTTCTTGTACACCCCGTTTACGACAAACTCACAGGCAACCCGCGTACCAGTCGGCTCAGTCATGACGACGATCTCGGTCAGGGTCTCATCGTAGCAATCGTCCATGTGTTGTAGGAACTGGCTGAATAATTCCTTACCCATGCGCGTCGACCCCTGGTTGCTATCGTGGCGAACGTTTGGATGAACCAGATCGAGCATAGTACGCCAGTCTTTGCGATTAAAAGCGTCGTAGTAGTTGGTAACGGTTTCCTGAGCAGTCATGAAATGAGTTGTGAGTAATGTGCGGCAAAGATAGGAGAAGTTAAAAAGCGCCGTAAGCTTATGTTATGCTATTAAGAAATTACGGTTGATGCTATGCTATACCGACGCAGCGGCTTAATCGTCAGTACGCGTCTGGCTCAACTGGGTTAGAAGTACACCCGTTAGAACAACCCCCAGCGCGATAACTTGCAGCCCAGTTATCGGCTCACCAGCCACCAGCCAGCCAATCAGCACAGCCACTACTGGATTGACGTATGTGTGGGTACTGACAAGCGCGGGCGGCTGAACGGTGACCAGCCAGGCAAAGGCAAGATAGGCGATGAGTGAACCAAATACGATCAGAAAAGCAAGCCCACCCCAGGCTGGCAACGGTACCGTTTGCGGGTTAAATGCAAACCATTCGCCATTGACCAGCGCGATAAACCCAGCAAAAACACCTGCCGCCAGTAGCTGGATCGTAGTATGCCATAAGGTAAACCGGCCTGGCTTTATCCTTCGCGAAAGAAACAAAGTCCCGATGACCCACAAGACTGCACCCGCTAACACGATTGCCGTACCTACCAGCGTGTCTGTCGATTGATCAGCTTGGGAAGTGGGCAGGGGCGCGAAATGCGCGAACAGAACGATGCCGGAAAAGCCAATAAGCAGCCCGGCCATAATCTTTTTGTTCGTGAAATACAGCTTCCAGTGCGGGTAATCTAACAGAACGAACCAAAGTGGCTCGGTTGCTACGATTACGGCTGCCGAGCCGGACGAGATGTACTGCTCGGCAACGACGACTAAGCCGGAGCCGCCGACAAGCATAAGAATGCCACTGATGGCCAGATCGCGAATTTCCTTGGCAGGAGGAAAGGACTGTCTCTTACTACGAGCAAGCATTGCCAATAGGCCACCGGCAATTAGATACCGCAGCGCCGAGATAATAAATGGCGGAATGGCTTTCAGGGCGTACAGATTAGCCAGATACGTTGTTCCCCAAATGAAATATACTGCTATAAAAGCCAGTACTAACCAAAAACGAGGAGCGCTTGCTGATTTCATTTATTACCTTTTAAGTTGGTTTTACAGGTGATAAATTATACGTAAAAAACTATAACTGGCTAAAGTTGTTTTACAGGTTATAAAGTTTGTTGACTTTCGAACAAATGGCAAAGGTTAGTACGATTACCGAAATGGATCTGACTGGCGGGGCTGTGTGTCTTGATTTTGTCAACACGGCTCTTGAGTTTGATGAGCCCGTGGAGCGGTTGCATAGTTACCAGGATCTGCTGATTCTCAGCCGCCGGTTATCCCTGCTGGATGATGACACCCTTGCTGCCCTGGAGCGATTGGCCGAAGATGATCCCCGGCAGGCAGAGCGCGTATTGGGTAAGGCTCGCCAGGTAAGGCAGTCGATGCTTACCGTATTTTCAGCATTGGTAAAAGGGAATCCGGAAGACGTAACGGCTTCCGCCTTGAGAGCCTTTAACGGAGATGTCAACGAGGCATTGGGCAAACGTGGATTTTCCTGGCAGGCCGACAAATTAATGCTTAGCTGGGAACGTCCCAACACTGAACTCATGCTGCCGGTTTGGATCTATAGCCTGTCTGCCTATGAGTTACTGACCACTAAAGACCAAAAGCTTATTAAACAGTGCGGAGCCTGCGCCTGGTTCTTCCTGGATGAAACCAAGAACCACCGCCGGAAATGGTGTGATATGCAAACCTGCGGCACCAACGAGAAAGCCCGGCGCTACTACCAGCGTAAGAAACAGGCCCGGGCTACCCCGTAAAGCTCAGCGGAAAACTACGGCCTTTGCAGCAAACCCATCGGCCTGATGAGTATAAGAGGCAATTACTTACTTTGCTCATTATCCGTCTGACCTGAGCTGACTATGCATATCCGACTGGCCCTTTCGGCATTAACTGTAGTGCTGTTATTGAGTGGCTTTGCTGCTTCACTGCCGAGGTTTGATGCTAAGCCGAAGCAACCGAACCGGTTGCCCAACATCATCTTGATCCTGATCGACGATATGGGGTCGGCCGATGTGGGGTGCTACCGATCCAATAGTTCTGCCAGTCAGTTACCACCAACGCCCAACATCGACCGGCTGGCCGCTGAGGGGATCAGATTCACCAACTACTACAGTGCTGCCCCCATCTGTTCGCCTTCACGGGTGGGCCTCACAACAGGCGACGTACCCGGCAAATGGCGAATCACATCCTTTCTGGCCGATCGAAAACACAATCGTACCTGCCAACAGGCCGATTTTCTGGATGCGTCGGCACCATCGGTGGCCCGTGAACTCAAAACGGCGGGGTATGCTACGGCTCACTTTGGGAAGTGGCACATGGGCGGGGGGCGCGATGTCGACAATGCACCCGGTATCCGGCAATACGGTTTCGATGAATACGCCAGCACCTGGGAAAGCCCCGATCCTGATCTGCTGCTTACATCGACCGACTGGATCTGGGCCAAATCGGACAGTGTAAAACGCTGGAACCGTACGGCATACTTTGTTGACAAAACGCTTGATTTTCTGAAGCGCAATTCCGGTAAACCCTGTTACATCAACCTCTGGCCCGACGATGTACACACGCCCTGGGTACCCGACGAAATGACGCTCAACGAGTTTCCGAAAGGAACCGAAAAGCCGCGCGAATTTAAGGCCGTTCTGGCCGAACTCGACGTACAGATTGGCCGGCTGATGGCGGGCCTGAAAGCATTGGGTGTCGACGACAATACGCTCGTCGTGTTCACCAGCGATAACGGTGCCTTGCCTACTTTTCAGGGGAGCCGGTCGGGTACGTTCCGGGGTAGTAAACTCTCGCTTTACGAAGGTGGTATTCGCATGCCCTTTATCGTTCGCTATCCGGCCCAAACTCCCAAAGGCAAGGTTGATAGCCTGTCGGTGCTTAGCGCGGTTGACCTTTTGCCGACGTTCGTGAGTCTGGCGGGTAAGAAGGGGAGCCGTTCGCCCGGTGATGGAGAGAATAGGGCAGCGGTGTTGCTGGGCAAACCTGGCGTTCGTAAAAAGCCTCTTTTCTGGGAATATGGCCGCAACAACGAATCGTTCCGTTATCCGGCGGGGCGCGATAAAAGCCCGAATCTGGCCATACGGGAGGGCAACTGGAAACTGCTGGTCAATGATGATGGCTCTGGGACTGAACTTTATAATCTCGCCACCGATCCCTCCGAACAAATGGATGTGTCCGGTCAGCAACCGAAACTCGTGGGCGCTATGCGGCCTAAGCTGCTGGCCTGGCGGGCGGGACTTGCCGGGGAATAGATGGGTTTTGGCTCCCCGGCGAGTTATTCAAAGCACAAGTTAAAACCAGGCCGTTGATCTGGTAATAAGCCAGTTATTTTGTCTCATTGCCAGTTTCCTCTAAAAGAAAGTATGTTCAAAATAACGGTCATTTTTCTCCTTGTAGTCGGGCTCCCCTTTATTGCCGTTAGTCAGGCTCCGCTGCCTAGTGCGCCCCGGATGTATTTTGCAGATTCCTCACGGCTGGGGCGGCCAATGGCTAAAGACCCGCACGTAGTACGCTTCAATGATCGTTACCTGATGTATTATTCCATCCCCGAATACACCGATAAACAAGGTACTAAACACGGCTGGGGAATTGGGGTGGCCCAGAGCCGTAACCTATTCGATTGGGTTAAAATTGGCGAAATACCACCCGTGGCCGATTATGAAGCCAAAGGTATCTGCGCGCCCGGGGCACTGGTCCGCGATGGTCAGGTACATCTGTTTTACCAAACCTACGGCAACGGCCCCAACGATGCGATTTGCCATGCGGTTTCGTCCGATGGACTCCATTTTGAGCGTAATCCAACAAATCCCATTTTTCGGCCGGCGGTGAGTACCTGGTCGTGTGGCAGAGCCATTGATGCCGAAGTGCACCGGTTCAAAAACCAGTATTTTCTGTATTTCGCCACCCGCGATCCGGCTTATAAAATTCAGCAGTTAGGTGTGGCGGTTGCTCCATTGACCACCAATTTTAACCGTGAGGACTGGCGTCAGGTGGCAGTGGATGGCCCCATTCTAAAACCCGAACTTCCCTGGGAGGGTGAGTGCATCGAGGGGGCGTCGGTAACCGAGCGCGACGGCCAGCTAATCATGTTTTATGCCGGGGCTTACAACAACTGGCCGCAGCAGATCGGCATAGCCCGTAGCCAGGACGGATTGCATTGGGAACGTATTCAGACCGAACCTTTCCTGAAAAATGGTGCCCCAGGTGCCTGGAACAGCAGCGAATCCGGCCATCCGCACATTTTCACGAACGAGCGGGGGCATACGTACTTGTTCTTTCAGGGCAATAAGGATAAGGGCCGAACCTGGTTATTATCAAACGTACCTGTTGAGTGGAAACGAGGCATTCCGATCATTAAGACGCCGTAATGATTTCTTGTAAAACGGACGTTGTCAGGCGGGTCAATGTATGGCTGTATTACGGAAGAGGGCCCTTCGCCAGTCGTTTCGCCTGCCAGTCCCGCACAGCCGGGCCGGTGCCAAACGGCCAGGGCCTGATCTGCGCAATCGGTACCACTTTGATAGCCTGTAGTTCGGTTTCGTCCATCACAATCGGGCCCGTTGCCCGAACGTGATAGGTGAAAATAACCTCGTTGCGCTGGTAAAACGTATAAATACCGAGAAACTCGACAATCTGAACGTCTGTCAGGCCTATTTCCTCCCGAATCTCGCGTAGTATGGCATCTGCGGGTTCTTCATCTTTTTCCAGAAAGCCCGTTACGATGCCAAACCAGTCGGCAGGCCAGCCAATGTTCTGGGTTAGAATCACCGTATCGTTATCATATTCAACAATGGCTCCTACAACGGGCAACGGATTGTCGTAGAAGATGTAGCCGCACGGTTTGGAGCAGATGAGCCGTTCGCGGCCGCTGGCTATGCCTTTCACGAGAGGACTGGCGCATTGCGGGCAGTAGTTCATTTGGGGCATGGGCTGTTTATGCTAAGTTTCCAGTGTAACAGAGCTAACGGGTAATTTGGTTTGCTGTCGTGGCAGGTGGAGCCAGGTTCTGTTTAAAACAAGGAGCCTGAAACAAAGCAGGTTTCGTATCTTTGCGTCCGGATGGCAAGATTGATGGCAATTGACTACGGACAGAAACGCACGGGTATTGCCGTGACGGACCCGTTGCAACTGATCGCGACGGCACTGGAAACCGTACCGACGCACCAGTTACTGGACTACCTGAAAAGGTACGTGGTAACCGAGCCGGTAGAAGCGTTTGTAGTAGGCCTGCCGAAGCGGTTGGACGGTACGGATACGGATAACACCCCCCGTGTTCGGTCGTTCGTAACGCGTCTGCAAACCGCTCTCCCCGACATTCCGGTTTATTGGCATGATGAGCGGTTTACGTCTAAGATGGCCATGCAGGCGATGATTACAAACGGCTCGACCAAAAAAGACCGGCGTGATAAGGGAAACCTCGATAAAGTCAGTGCCGCCATCATTCTGCAATCGTACATGGAAAGTAAACAATAGTGTTCTCGGTTTGCGTTTATGATCCACTGAACCTGGAAAACTAAAACCGATAACGGAAAATAGAATTATGGTACTTCCAATTATAGCGTATGGAGACCCGGTTTTGCGGAAGCGGGCAAAAGATATAGAACCCGGTAGTCTGGATGTTAAAAAGCTGAGCGAGGACATGTTCGAGACCATGTACCAGGCATCTGGTGTTGGGCTGGCGGCTCCGCAAATCGGTCAGAGTATCCGGATGTTTGTGGTTGATGGAACGGTCCTGAACGAGGACGAGCCGGAAGACGAAAAAGACCCCAGCCTGGTAGGGTTTAAAAAAGTTTTTATCAACCCCGAGATTATTGAAGAAGCGGGCGACGACTGGGGTTTTGAAGAGGGGTGCCTGAGTATTCCTGGTATTCGGGGGGAGGTGTTCCGACCTGAAATCGTAGTGATTCACTACTTCGATACCGACTGGAACGAACACGAGGAGGAATATGACGGCATGGCGGCCCGGATTATCCAGCACGAGTACGACCATCTTGAAGGGAAGCTATTTACCGATTATCTGCCATCTCTCAAACGGCAGCTTATCAAAAAGAAACTGTCCGACATCACGAAGGGAAAAACGGATGCGGAATACCGGATGAAGTTTCCAAAATAGATGGAGGATGGGGAGCAATGGAGGGTATCTATGTCCTTTCCTCCCCTTCCTCCTTTTCTCCCTCCCCATGAACATCACCCTCCTTCAGCCCAATCTCCACTGGCATGATCCTGTTGCAAACCGGGCGATGCTGGAGGAGCATATTTTCAGTCTGCCTGAGCCTACAGATCTTATTGTGCTTCCCGAAATGTTCACGACGGGGTTCACGATGGATGCTCGTGCGGTGGCCGAACCGATGCTTCTTACTACGTTTCGATGGTTGAAGCAGATGGCCGCACAAACAAAGGCCGTTGTGACGGGGAGCTACGTGGTGCAGGAAGACGGCAATTATTATAACCGGCTGATCTGGATGGAACCGGACGGTACGTTTGATACGTACGACAAACGGCACCTGTTCCGGATGGCAGGCGAAGACCAGGTCTACACCGCCGGTACGCGCCGACTGGTGAAAGACTGGAAAGGATGGCGGATTTGCCCGCTGATCTGTTATGATCTTCGGTTTCCGGTGTGGAGCCGGAATCGGGGTGACGCGGTGGCGCTTGACGCAAACAGTCCGCAAGTAGAGTATGATGTGTTGCTCTACGTGGCCAATTGGCCGTCGGCCCGCCGAAATGCCTGGAATACGTTACTTCAGGCACGCGCCATTGAGAACCTGAGCTACGTTATTGGTGTCAATCGGGTAGGGGAGGACGGTAATGGGTTGCCATACGCCGGTGAATCGGCCGTGATCGATTTCAAAGGAGATATTCTGTTCCGGCACGCCGACTCTGAAACAGTACATCAGCAGACGCTTTCGCTCGACGAGCTACGGGCCTTTCGAAACAAATTTCCTGCGTATCTGGACGCCGACGCGTTTGATATTGTAACTCGTTGATTAAATTAGTGTTAGGGGGCGTACAGTGGTGTCAGGTTCTAAACCTGACACCACTGTACGCCCCCTAACACTAGCTACGTTTAAAGCCCCAGCAATCGTTTTAGCTTCTCGTAAAATCCGGTGTTGCGGAAGGTGAAGGTTTTATGCAGTATGTAGTTGCTGATGAAACTCAACCCCATGCCGGTCGTATGTGACACCAGTTTATTAACGTTCACCACTTTTACTGAGAAAGGGATGACGAACGTAAAGGCCTGTATGCGATTCACCGAGAAATCGTAGAGTAGCGATGAGCCAAATACCGTAATCAGGCAGGAGATGACGGAAACCAGCGTGAACTTGGCAATTTCGCGCCGGGTTTTTGCCGAATTTTTAGCATTAAAGGCAAAAAGCTTCGTCAGAACGAAGCCTACAAAAAACGAAACAATGTAGCCGATCAGAATACCCTGCTCATACGAAATCTTGAACCATTCCTGTGAAATAGAACTGATAACGAGTTGTAACGAAGCACCAATAGCTGCGACAATGAAATACGCAAAGATATCTCTGCGGTTGAATAGTGCATCAGTCTTTTTGTCCGGACTAGAAACGCTTGTTTTGGTAGACTGCATAGGTAATTATTTATTCGACTGGCGCATCGACAATTCATTGGCCAGGAGTTATTCCAGCACTTTTGGTACCTGAAAAAACTGCTGGTCATGCTGGGGCGCATTGGCAAGCGCCTGCTCACGGGAGAGATGCTCACCCACCGCATCCGGCCGCAGCACGTTCTGCTCTTCAGAAATATGGGTCAGGGGTTCCACGCCCGTTGTATCCACTTCGTTCAACTGCTCCATCCACGTCAGCACATTGTTGAGACTGTTCAGCAGGTCGGCTTCCTCTTCCGGTCGAACCTCCAGCCGAGCCAGATGAGCTATCTTCTGTAACGTTTCCTGATCTACTTTCATAGGTACTCAAGCCATAACGGCCGCTCCCTTTTTTAATTCCTGGTCAATAATCTGATACGTTTGCTCCTTCAACTGCTGGACATCAGCCTGGGTTAGCCCCCTGGTATCGAGGGGAGCATGAACCACAGCCCGCATGGGGTACCGGTGCATCCGAATGGTGGGAGTATCTGGCAGGATCTGATGATTGGTCAGCAGGGTGATCGGAACGATGGGCACCTGCTGCTGAATGGCCATAATAAACGCCCCGTCTTTAAACGACTGGTGCATCTGGGGGGGCTGCTTCGTCTTGATGCCACCCTCCGGAAAGATCATGATGCTTCGCCCCGATGCCAGCAACCGAATCGATTTGGCCAGTGAATACGCCCGGCTGTTAGCCTGCTCCCGGTCAACCTGTACGTGGAGTTTGGCAAACATATAGCCCAGCAGCGGAATGTGCTTAACGTCACTCTTTCCCACGAAGGCGTAGTAATTGTCCAGCACGACGCCCATCACGGCAATATCGAGGTACGAAAAATGGTTGGCGCAGAACACATAGACACCCCTCGGCTCCGGCCGGAACCGGTACTCAACCTGGACTGAAATGCCGACACCCGCAAAAAAAAGCCTCCCCCATAACCGGTTGACTCGATGAGCCAACGGTTTCCAGTCTTCACGTTGCAGAAATACGAACTGAACGGGAAACAGGATCAGGTACAACACTACGATGTAGAAAGCGCACCAGGCTGTGTAAAGGAGTCGCATAGTATCTGAACGGCACGGGCGACGCTGCGAGAGCCCCCGTGCCGTTCTAATTAATGTTTAAAATGCCGCACACCGGTCGTCACCATAGCCAGGCCGTGCTGATTGCAATAATCAATTGAATCCTGGTCGCGGATGGAGCCGCCGGGCTGCACAACGGCCGTAATGCCGGCCTTATCAGCAATCTCTACGCAATCGGGAAACGGGAAGAAGGCGTCTGAAGCCATAACGGCCCCATTCAGGTCAAACCCAAAAGCACCAGCTTTTTCAATGGCCTGTTTCAACGCATCCACGCGCGAGGTTTGACCGACACCACTGGCGAGCAACTGCCGGTATGCCGTGCCACCCTCTTTAGCCAGCACAATTGTGTTGGATTTTGTATGCTTGCAAACCTTCAGGGCAAATTCGAGTGCCCGGATTTCGCTGTCTGTGGGGGCCTTCTCGGTAACGGTCTTAAACTGCGCGGCCGTTTCGGTCTGGTTGTCTTTATCCTGTTCCAGTACGCCATTCAAAATGGTTTTGATCATTCGGGTGGGTAACTCAACAGGCTTACGCTTCAGCAGAATCCGGTTTTTCTTCGACTTTAACAAATCCAGCGCTTCCGGAGCGTAGTCGGGTGCGATCAGGATTTCCATGAACAGCTTGTTCAACTCTTCAGCCGTTTCAGGATCGACCGTAGTATTGGTGATAATAACACCGCCAAAAGCCGATACCGGATCACAGGCCAGGGCGTTCAGATACGATTCTTTGGCCGTTGGTGCCATGGCGATGCCGCAGGCGTTTGTGTGTTTGATGATCGCGAATGTGGGTGCACCATCCGCAAACTCGTCGATCAGCCCAACGCAGGCGTCTACATCAACCAGGTTGTTGTACGACAGTTCTTTGCCATGCAGTTTATCGAACATGGCGTCCAGGTCACCGTAGAACGTAGCCTGCTGGTGAGGGTTCTCGCCGTATCGAAGCGTTTGTTGCGGCAAGTCTTTATAGGTTTCAGATAACTCCGATGCAGACTTAGG
Organism: Fibrisoma limi BUZ 3; assembly: GCF_000296815.2. Lineage (GTDB taxonomy): Bacteria > Bacteroidota > Bacteroidia > Cytophagales > Spirosomataceae > Fibrisoma > Fibrisoma limi. The sequence goes on along the minus strand of NZ_CAIT01000009.1, from coordinate 1,594,289 downwards.
CGACTCGCCATTGCCGGCAAAGTAAGCCTGAATGGCCGTATCGTAGTGCGACGTAACAGCAAAAGCTTCGCCGGCGTATTGCCGGCGGTCGGCCAGGTCCGTTGCGCCGTTTTTCTCGGTTAGCAGCGAAACAACGCTTTCGTATTGGGTCCGTGACGATACAATCAGTACGTCTTTGTGGTTCTTGGCTGCCGCCCGGATAAGCGAAATGCCGCCAATGTCAATCTTCTCGATGACGTCTTCTTCTGATGCGCCAGCGCTTACGGTTTCCTCGAAAGGGTACAGGTCCACGACAACCATGTCGATAGGCGGAATCCGGTGCCGTTCAGCCTGAGCCAGATCTTCGGGAAGCTCCCGGCGATATAGAATGCCGCCCATTACGGCCGGATGAAGCGTTTTAACCCGCCCGCCAAAGATTGACGGATAGCCTGTCAGGTCTTCGACGGCCGTGACAGGTACGCCTAGCTGTTCAATGAACGTTTGCGTACCGCCCGTTGAATACAGCCTGACGTTATGCTCGTGCAGCAGCCGGACCAAGGGTTCGAGGCCATCTTTGTAATAGACAGAAATGAGCGCGGAGGAAATCGTAAGAGACATCAGAATTGTAAGGTAATCTGTGGTAATCAGGCTTCAAAGATAGCCACGATTGAACAGATAACAGCGATTCGCCGGGAAGAACAGGTGGTTCCGCGTTGGAAAGGCGTATCTTTACGTCTAAATCTGGCGTACAGCCAGCCATTCCGGTACATGAGTGCATTTAAAAAATTAGCCAGCGACACCGCTCTTTATGGCGTCAGTACCATTCTCGGACGGCTACTGAATTATGCGCTGGTTCCCGTACAGACCTACGCGTTTGGGCAACCGAAACAGCTTGCTTCCAACGTTGAACTTTACGCCTACATCGCCTTGCTGCTGGTGCTCTACACCCTCGGCCTGGAAACGGCGTTTTTCCGGTTTGCAGCCCGCCGTCCCGAAACTACTCCGAAGGTATTCAGCGACACGCTCAGCATGGTGATCGTAATTACGTCGATGGCTACGGTTGTGTTGTTGTGGCTCGCTCCTGATATTGCCATCTGGCTCGATTACCCCGATCAGACAACATTCATCCGCTGGTCGGCGCTGATCGTAGCGATCGATGCCATTACGGCCATTCCGTTTGCCCGGCTACGGGTCGAAAACAAAGCCCGGCAATTTGTAAAAGCCAAAATGATTAACATCGGTATCGTAGTGGCTCTAAACGTGTTCTTCATTATCTTCTGCAAGGATGTGTATGAAGGCGATTATCTGCCACAGCTACGGCCGTTTGTTGACTACATCTATAATCCGCAGATTGGCCCCGGCTATATTTTCCTGGCGAATCTGCTCGGCAACGCCTGTTACTTCCTGCTATTGCGGAAGGCGTTTAAAGGGTTTCGCTTCCAGCTCGACTGGCCTGAAATCCGGACGCTGTATCTCTACGCCTATCCGATCATGCTCACCGGCCTGGCCAACGTAGTGAATAACCTGACCGATCGGCTGTTTCTGCGCCACTACCTGCCCGAAGGATTCTACCCAAACCTGACCAACGAGGATGCGCTTGGTATTTATGGGCAGTGTTATAAGCTGTCGGTTTTTATGGCGCTGGCCATTCAGTCGTTCCGCTTTGCGGCCGATCCGTTCTTTTTCTCGAAAGCCGAAGACAAAAACGCACCCGGCCTGCTGGCCCGCGTAACGAAGTGGTTCATCATTGTCTGCGTGTTGATCTGGATTGGGGTTAGCCTGAACCTCGACGTACTGGGCTTACTAATCGGACCTAAATACCGGCAGGGTCTTGGGATAGTACCGTTGCTGTTGCTGGGCAACCTCTTCCTTGGAATATACTTCAACCTGGCATTCTGGTTCAAACTGAGCGACAAAACCAAATACGGTACGTTAATTACCGTTATCGGTGCCGTAGTGACGTTGCTGGGCAACATGTTCCTGATCCCGCTGATGGGCTACATGGGCTGTGCGGTGGCGTTTCTGGCCTCCAGCGTCGTCATGACCGTTATTTGCTACGTACTGGGCGAGAAGCATTACCCGGTTCCCTACGATGTACGGTCGGCGCTGGGTTATATTACCGGGGCTGGTCTGTTGATTTATGCGTCGTTGCAGATCAATATTCCTAATCCGTGGATCGCGGTGCCGTTTCACCTGGCGCTGTTTGGACTGAGCGTGGCCGTTATTGCGGTGATCGAACGAGATACGATTCGCGAGGGCTGGGCGCGGTTCCGACGTAGCCGAAAGCCTGCGCCCGTTGGTAGCTCGCAGTAAGTGGTCATTTCTCCATCTCGCGGAGCAGCTTATTGGCGTAGATGAAGTCGTTCAGTTCCGATACGGATGAGTGAACGATGGTATCACTGTTCCCCTCCCACAATTTTTTGCCCTTGTAGAGGAACATAATTTTTTCCCCAATTTCGAGCATGGAGTTCATATCGTGCGTGATCACCACGGTTGTGATCTGATACTCATCCGTAATTTCTTTGATGAGCTGATCAATCTTAATGGACGTCAGCGGATCAAGACCAGAGTTCGGTTCATCGCAGAACAGGTACTTTGGGTTCAGCACAATGGCCCGGGCAATACCAACCCGTTTCTTCATTCCTCCGCTGATTTCCGATGGCATCCGGTCACCGGCTCCTTCCAGACCAACGCGTTGCAGACAAATCTGGGCACGATCGTTTTTTTCGCTCGAACTCATGTCTGTCAGCATGTCAAGCGGAAAGCGAACGTTTTCTAGAACTGTTTTTGAGTCGAACAGGGCTGAGCCCTGAAACAGAACGCCCATTTCGCGCCGGATGGTTTTCTGCTCTTCTTCGTTATCGGCCAGAAAATTGCGGCCGTCATAAAGCACTTCGCCCGAATCGGGTTTAACCAAACCAATCATGCACTTCAACAGTACGCTTTTGCCCGTGCCGCTGCCGCCAATGATCAGGCTGGTTTGCCCTGGTTCAAACGAGCCGCTGATGTTATACAGCACTTGCCGGTCGCCAAACGTTTTGGATATATTCTTGATCTCAAGCATACGTAAAACCTTACAGTAAGAGCTGGGCCAGTAGAAAGTCGGCCGCCAGCACGGCAATACAACTATTGGTTACGGCGGTTGTGGAGGCATTGCCGACTTCCAGCGCTCCTCCCCGGGCGTTATAGCCCTGATAGGCGGATATGGTTGCAATCAGGAACGCAAACACCACCGATTTTATAATAGCAAACGTGACGCTGAACGAATTGAAACCCGAGCGAAGTCCGAAAATATAGTCCTGTGGAGTGATGATATCGGCCAGCGTACCGGCCACGTAGCCGCCCCAGATGGACAGAAAGCCTGCCAGAATCACCAGCAACGGAAACATCAGCATCGCGGCAATCACTTTGGGAAGCACCAGATAGGAGCTGGAATTAATACCGATCACTTCCAAGGCGTCAATCTGTTCCGTGATGCGCATAGTACCCAATTGACCCGCAATGTTCGAGCCGACTTTACCCGCCAGTACGATGCTGGTAATCGTTGGTGCCAGCTCCAGAATCGTGCTGTCGCGCACGATCACCGAAATGATATACAACGGCACCAGCGGGCTAACCAGGTTATAGGCCGTCTGTACGCAGGTTACGGCACCAATAAAGGTTGAAACGATGGAAACGATAAAAACCGACCGAATGCCGATGGATATGCATTCGTCCATGACCAGTCGGTAATAAACGCCCGCTTTCTCCCGGTTGGTAAAAAGCGTACCCAGAAAAATGAAGTACTTGCCAATATGCGACATAAAGCTTGAAGCAGACCGAAATGCCAACGTACGGTCTTTAACGGCATCGCTGGGCCACTAACAGCCCGCCCGCACCAGTCAAAACCCGGGTAAAGGTAGAATGGTTCGGGGTGTAAACGTTGGCAAAAATCAAAACTTTGGCAAAGTTTGCCGAATGAATCCATTAATCGTAGTGACAGGTGGCACCAAAGGCATAGGCCAGGCCATTGTAGATCGGTTTGTTGCAGAGAGGTTCGACGCTGTTGTATGCGCTCGTTCTGTTGAGGATGTTACGGGTCCAAATCGGTTGCCCTTTGCCGCCGACCTGTCGACGCGCGCGGGGGTAAATGCATTGATAGACTATATCCGGTCATTAAATCGGCCCGTTGACGTATTGGTCAATAATACGGGCGTCTTTCTGCCGGGTCAGATTCAGGACGAAGCCGAGGGGACATTCGAAGCGACGATGAATACCAACGTAGCAAGCGCCTATCACCTGACTCGCGGGCTGGTGAAGGATATGATTGCCAGGCGTCAGGGGCATATTTTCATGATGTGCTCAACGGCCAGCATCACCGCGTATACCAACGGTGGCTCTTACTGTGTCTCCAAATTTGCTTTGTTGGGGATGAGCCGGGTACTTCGCGAAGAACTTAAGCCCCATGGCGTTAAAGTGACGGCTATTTTGCCCGGTGCTACGCTAACGGCCAGTTGGGAGGGCACCGATCTGCCCGACGACCGTTTTATGCAGGCCACCGATGTCGCTGCCACTGCCTGGACCGCGTACACACTGTCGAAAAGTGCCGTGGTGGAAGAAATTCTGTTACGTCCGCAACTAGGTGATATTTAGTCAGTACTATCCGATAAAAAGCAGCGGAGTTGTTTACTAACAAGGCTGACTGCTTTCTCTTTCGTATCTTGCGGCCCACTGGCCCACTTCATCTTAAGCAGCCGAGAACTAATCACTGTAAACTCTAAACTGATAGAATGTCTTCCGTTGAGTATCTGGGCATCGACGTTGGCGGTACGAACGTCAAAATGGGTATCGTTGAAGCCGACACTGGTAAAATTTCCAATTTCTACAGCCACGACACTATAAGCTGGCGGCAATCAGGTCACTTTGTTGAACGCTTCGGCGACGCCATTGCCCTTCAGTTATACGCGAACAAAAGCGTTAAGAAAGTGGGTATCGGCCTGCCGGGTATGCTGAACCGCGAACGCACCGTTCCACTGGAAATCACGGCCATCCCGGAAATCAATAATGTACCGATGGTCGATATGCTGACAAAACGCTTTCCGGGGGTTGACTTTTTTCTGGAAAATGACGCCAACGCAGCGGCACTCGGAGAGTACTACTTCGCGGAAGAAAAAATCACGGAAAACTACATTTTCATTACGCTGGGTACCGGGGTGGGCGGAGCCGCGATTATCAACAAACGAATTTTTACCGGAGGGGATGGCAATGCTATGGAACCAGGGCACATTCCGTCACGAAACGGGCGGGTTCTTGAGCGGAACATCGGCAAGAAGGAACTACTCGAACTGGCTACTCAACGACGCGCTGAGTATACCGGCGAAACGCAGCTTCCTAACGACGATAGTATTTCGACTACTGGTCTGGTAGCCGCAGCGGCCGAAGGTGATGAACTTGCGCTTCAAATCTGGAATGAGGTCGGCGAGATGCTGGGCGAAGGGTTGGCTGCGTTGATCAAAATTCTGGATATCAAGCAGGTATTGATTGGCGGAGGGCTGTCAGCGTCGTATGACTATATTTTGCCGGCCGTCCACAAAACGCTGGATTACTGGCTCAATCCATATTACAAAAACGGCCTGCTCATCAAACGCGCAACGCTTGGAAACGATGCCGGGCTGCTGGGTGCAGCGTCGCTTTGCTTTGATTAAATAGAAAAGAAGGAGGAAGGGAGAAATGAATTAATACTGGTTCTCCCTTCCTCCTTCTTTTCTTCCCTTTTCTCGCTTCTAAATCACATTCACTTCCGGGGTTATTGAAACGCCAAACTTGTCAGCAACTGATGCCTGTACCCGATGGGCAAGGTTTAAAATTTCATTGCCCGTAGCGTTTCCGTAGTTAACCAGTACCAGTGCCTGTTTGGCGTGTACACCGGCATCGCCCTCCCGGTATCCTTTCCAGCCTGCCTGTTCGATCAACCATCCAGCGGGGACCTTAACTGCTCTATCACCAACCGGATACCCAGGCATAGCCGGGAACTGCTCTTTCAGGGTTTCGTATTGTGATTTGGGGATCTCCGGATTTTTAAAGAAGCTGCCGGCATTTCCAATCTCGGCTGGGTCGGGCAGTTTACTCCGTCGAATTCTAATCACTGCGTCGCTGATTGACTTGATTGATAGACGACTTTCGTCAATGCCCATATCAGACAGGATTTCCTGAATAGCCCCGTAGCTAGTATGAAACGTTGGTTGTTTGTCGAGCCGGAACGTAACGCTGGTGATAATATACTGCCCTTTACATTCTCGCTTAAAAACGCTTTCCCGATAGCCAAAGCCACAATCGGCATGGGTAAAGGTCCGGGATTGGCCCGTAGGCACATGCACTGCGGTCAGGGAATCAAATACCTGCTCAATCTCAACGCCGTATGCACCGATGTTCTGCATTGGCGCAGCTCCAACCGTTCCTGGAATGAGCGAAAGATTTTCCAGGCCGGCGTGGTCATGATTAACGCAGTACATAACCAGTTCATGCCAGTTTACCCCGGCTCCTGCTTTAATGTATACGTGCCGATCGTCTTCTCTGACTACATCGATGCCCTGAATATTAATTTTAACAACCAGCCCGTCGAAATTATGTGTGAGTAGCAGATTGCTGCCCCCCCCTAGAATCAACCTCGGAAATCCGGTGTAATCAGTTAACTGGAGCAGCGTTTGTAAATCTTCTTCCGTATTAATTTCAACCCAGTACCGCGCGTTGGCCGCAATCCCAAATGTATTATAGGGTTTGAGCGACACGTGGCTTTGTATGTTCAGCATGTTATCGCAAGATGGAAGAACAAAATTAACCAATTTCCGGGATGAGGTATTACTCTACGGTCGTGTTTGCGTCTGGATAATTAGCTAATTTTGCCTGTTAATTATTTGGTTATGCGTTTTACTGACGGTTGGATTTACTTCTTTATAAGTCTTTTGATAGCAGGCTGTGCATCAAGCCGCCCGGCTACCAACCGCACCACATCGTCGGACTATAACGCGTACAACGATGATCTGTCAGCCACCAGGCCATCGTATGCACCGGCTACGGCCAGTCCAACAACCCGCCCGGCGGCACCTCCACCCACTAACCCCACTACCCGGCCTGAAACCCGGCGGCCTTCAAAACCGATGGAGGCTATGCACGTAAATCGCCAGTTGGATTTGGTTCTTGATACCATCGCGGCTACGAATCGCTCTGTGCGGTATGCGCCCGGCTTTCGGATTCAGGTGTATGTGGGTAACCAGCGGCAGCAGGCCGAATCGGCAAAGCTGTTGATTTATCAGAATTTTCCCGAACTTAGTGCATACCTGACCTACAACCAGCCAACATATCGACTTAAAGTCGGTGATTTCATGCGTCGCTTAGATGCCGAACGGTACTATTCATCAATTCGGCAACTGATCCCTTCGGCACAGCTACAATCCGATAAGGTAGAAATCCGAAGAAGCCTATTAATAAAATAATGAAATAAGTAACAATTTTTGGCAACTATGCTGTAGCTTTGATAAGCTTTAAGCGGTTTGTGCTCAGCCTTTTCCAATTATAAGCAACATGAAGAAAGCGTTGATTACCGGTATTACCGGCCAGGACGGTGCCTATCTGGCAGAACTTCTTTTAGAAAAAGGATATGAAGTTCATGGCATTAAGCGCCGGAGTTCGTTGTTTAATACGCAACGGATCGACCATATGTATGAAGACCCGCATGAGCGAAACGTGCGCTTCAAACTTCATTACGGAGACCTCTCAGACTCAACCAATATCATTCGTATCATTCAGGAAGTACAGCCCGACGAGATTTATAACCTGGGGGCTATGTCGCACGTACGTGTGAGCTTCGATGAGCCGGAATACACGGCACAGGTTGACGGGATTGGTACGCTTCGTATTCTGGAAGCTGTTCGGCTGCTGGGCATGACCGAAAAAACCCGGATCTATCAGGCCTCGACATCTGAACTGTATGGTGGTGTGCAGGGTCACGCGCAGTCGGAAACTACCCCATTCTATCCGCGTTCCCCGTACGCAGTTGCTAAATTGTACGGCTACTGGATTACGGTTAATTACCGCGAAGCGTATAACATGTATGCCTGCAACGGTATTCTTTTTAACCACGAATCACCGCTGCGGGGCGAAACGTTCGTTACCCGTAAGATTACCCGGGCAGTTGCACGTATCGCGCTTGGTCTTCAGGATAAGGTGTACCTTGGAAACCTTGATGCACAACGCGACTGGGGGCATGCAAAAGATTATGTCGAAGCTATGTGGCTGATTTTACAGCAAGAGCAGGCCGAGGATTTTGTGATTGCAACTGGTACTACAACCCGCATCCGCGATTTCGTTCGCATGTCATTTGCTGAGGTGGGCGTTGAACTTGAATTCAAGGGTGAAGGTGTCAACGAAACGGGGGTTGTTGTCAGCGCTTCAAATCCTGACTTCCCGGTTGCGGTTGGTAAAGAAGTTGTTTGCATTGATGAGCGATACTTCCGTCCAACTGAAGTTGATCTGCTGTTAGGCGATCCGACAAAAGCTATGACCAAGCTTGGCTGGAAGCCTAAATACGATCTGGCGGCTCTGGTAAAAGATATGATGACGGCAGATGTTGATCTGTTCCGTCGCGATCAGTTCCTGGCGCAAAGTGGTCACCAGGTGTTAAACTATTTTGAATAACCACCTGTATTAAGCTATTCAAACAATATCACTGTTCATTTAAAAACAAGGGGCCGGATCAATGATCCGGCCCTTCGCTTTTATTATGCCCTACGACAAGCCTTATACAGGAACAGCGTAGTAGTACATCCGGGAACTGTTCGGATACATGCCGATGAGCAGCAGACCTTCGCCTTCTTTTACAGCGTTCATGATGGTTTGCAGCTCTTTCGTTGACTTGATGTTCTTACCATTGGCTTTTACAATGATAAAGCCTTCTTCAATGTCGGTTTCAGCTAGTTTACCATCGTAAACCTTTTTTACCCGAACCCCACCGCTAATGCCGAGTTGCTTAGCGTCGGCTGCGCTTATATCTTCAAAATCGGCACCCAGCGCTTTGAGCGATGTGTTAGCGGCTGTTACGTCGGACTTCTTAATCACTTCACGACCGCCGTTCCGGTTACGCAGTTCAACTTTGAAGTCGCGTTCGGTACCGCCACGATTTACAGTTACAGTGATCGCATCACCCGGACGACGGCGACCGATGATTTCACGCATCTGAGCGTCAGAATCGATTGCCTGACCTTCCATTTTCACAATCACGTCACCTTTTTGCAATCCAGCGGCTTTGGCAGCACCGTTGTCGACGATGTCTTCAACGTAGATACCACGACCGACCTTAGCGTTTTTCTCTTTTGCAACCGTGCTGTTCAGTTCGATCGGAATGATGCCGAGGTAGCCACGCTGTACATTCCCATACTTCAGGATATCGGCTGTCACTTTCTTTACCAAGGATACCGGAACAGCAAAGCCATAACCACTGTAGTAGCCCGTTGCTGAGGCAATGGCGGAGTTAATACCAACCAGCTCACCCCGCAGGTTAACGAGCGCACCACCTGAGTTACCTGGGTTAATAGCTGCATCCGTCTGGATGAAGGCCTCAATCGGTGTGTCAGCTTTAGGGTTATTACGGTCTACATTCTGATTCAGGATACCGATACCACGGCCTTTTGCACTTACAATACCAGCCGTTACCGTTGATTCGAGATCGAGCGGATAACCTACTGCCAGCACCCATTCGCCCAGTTTCAGGGCGTCTGAATCACCGAGGGTAATGGACGGCAGATTGTTAGCATCAATCTTAACAACCGCCAGGTCCGTTAGAGGATCAGTACCAATAACCTTTGCTTTCAGGCTGCGCTTGTCCGTCAGAATCACTTCCACTTCATCGGCGTCCTGCACTACGTGGTTGTTGGTAACAATATAGCCATCTTTACTGATGATTACGCCTGAGCCGGAGGCCTGTCCTTGCTGACGGCGTGGACGACCGCTACCACCACCGAACTCATCGCCAAAGAAGTCCCGGAAGATATCAGGAACTTGTTGCTGACGGACGGTCCGGGTAATAGTAGTCCGGATGTGCACAACGGTGGGCGTTACCGACTCAGCCGCATAGGAAAAGTCGCCAGGGGCGCCTGCGCCATCATTGCCAGTCAAAGCCGCCAGCCGACCAGTGATGGTGGGAGCTGGAGCCGATTCGTTAAAAATTACGTCCCGCTTATTGAATCCTAAGATATTGTAAGCGGCTAACGTTACCGCGCTCGAAAGGAGGGCAATCAACGCTAAAATTTTCCAGTTGCTTTTCATGTTCAAATGGGATAATCTGATTGCTGTCTTGTGTGTTAGACGGGTAAATTACTTTCACCAATATAACAGAAAGACGTCTCTGAAAAATTCGGTATTGTATGGTGCTTAACAAATTTTAACAGGGCTTTGTTAAGCTATACAAAAAAAGTAAAAAACCCGCAGGAAATGGTCCCACGGGCCACTTTAAGTAACATTAAGAAGTAAGTTAGCCACCTATTTCAATTTGACGGGGCGGTTTCACTTTTGCTTCTTCCCGCTTAGGTATTTCGATTTTTAACACACCGTCGGCATAAGTTGCCTGAATCGAGTCAGCATTTACTGAGTTAGGTAGCATGAATGTACGCTGGAAGGAAGAATAACTAAATTCCCGACGCGTATATTTTTCGTTCTCGCTTGCCTGCTCTTCCTTTTGATTTTCCTGATAAGCCGAAATCGTCAGGTTATTGTGGCTCAGGTGAAGCTTGAAATCTTCCTTCTTTAAACCAGGCGCGGCCACCTCAATGCGAAATCCATCGTTATGTTCAACTACATTGACAGCCGGTACACTATTCATAGAGGGCATACCAGCACCGAAAAAGTCGTTCATGTCACGGCCAAAAAAGTTTTCGATCAACGACGGAAAACTGTTGTTCGAACGCATTAATGAGTTCATAGTCTTTTTGGTTTAAGATTGCTAGTAATTGAGTGTTACCTGTCCTATCTAATTACAAACCTCATACCACAAGGTACTGGTTGAATTAAACGAACATTTTGTCAGCAAATCGTTCTTAAAAGAGGTGATAATATGTCAGGTTGTCGTAAACACAGGCTAAAAGCTGTTTATCGACATATCAACTCAGACATAAATACAAGTGAGCAAACCCTAAAATTGTTCGGGATTTTATTGAAAAAAGTCTATAAAATTAATAGGAGAAAAGCTAGGTAGATTGTAGCAGTTCGAGGGCTTTCTCGGCAGCCGATTGTTCTGCTTTCTTTTTGCTATAGCCGCTGCCAGTCGCAAACGGTTCCTCATTAACCGTAACCTGAGCAATAAACTCACGATAATGGCTATTCCCTTTCTCTGAGATTATTTCAAAACGAATCTCTTTACCTTCCCGCTGAGCCCACTCAATGAGTCGGCTTTTGAAATTGGCGTTGTTCTGTACGACCAGATCAATATCGTAATGAGCAAGGAGCTTTTTGAGAATGAAGCGACGGGTAAACGGAAAGCCTTTGTCCAGGTAAACGGCGCCAACTAACGCTTCCAGCGCATCGCCGTACATAGACGTACGGGCTGGTAGGCTGCGGGTACGGCTACCATCAAATTCAATAAGCCGGTCGAGGCCGATCTTACGTGAAATGCCGTTCAGGGTTTCGCGATTGACGATCCGGGAGCGGATCTCAGTCAGGAAACCTTCATCTTTATACGGGTAGCGCTTAAACAGGTACTCCGCAATGACCATCCCCAGTACCGCATCACCCAAATACTCCAGCCGTTCGTTTGATTCGCGAAATCCTTCAATGGCTGTTGCTTTAGAAGCGGATGTATGGCGAAGCGCTAATTGATAGAGCCCAATATTAAATGGACGGGCTCCAATTATATGGCCAATAGAGCGCCTGAGATTCTTCCGCGGATCGGTGTCGCCGGAGCGGAACAAACTCAAAATAGGACTTAAAACATTGCGGGGCAAAGCGAGTTGCACAACTTAGGCGTCCAATTTCCTGAATATTACCGAAACATTGTGCCCACCAAAACCGAACGTGTTGCTCAAAGCAACATTTACTGGTCTTTGCTGAGCCGTATTAAAGGTAAAATTTAATTGCGGATTAAATTCTTCGTCGTCCGTAAAATGATTGATTGTAGGCGGAACGGTATCATGTTGCATAGCCATAAGGCAGGCAATAGCCTCAACAGCGCCCGCAGCACCTAACAGGTGACCTGTCATGGATTTAGTTGAACTGATATTCAACTTGTATGCGTGGTCGCCAAATACCTTCTCAATAGCCAACGCTTCACTAACATCGCCTAGCGGGGTTGAAGTTCCGTGTACGTTGATATAGTCTACAGCTTCAGCCGGGATTCCGGCATCATCCAGGGCATCTTTCATTACGCTGATAGCACCGGCCCCCTCCGGGTGAGGGGCTGTAATATGGTAGGCATCGGACGACATGCCGCCACCAATGAGTTCGGCGTAAATTTTGGCACCACGAGCTTTGGCGTGCTCATATTCTTCCAGAATAATAGCACCAGCCCCTTCGCCAAGTACAAAGCCGTCGCGGTCCTTATCGAATGGACGGGAAGCTGTTTCGGGTGAGTCGTTCCGTTCAGAAAGTGCCCGGAGCGCATTAAAGCCACCAATGCCAGCTTCCGTAACAGCGGCTTCAGACCCACCCGTTATGGCCAGCTTCAGGCGACCAAGGCGGATGTAGTTGAATGCATCAACCATGGCGTTGGTGGCCGATGCGCAGGCAGAGACTGTTACGTAGTTGACCCCGCGGAAACCGTAACGAATAGAAAGCAGCCCCGACGCACTGTCGGCAATCATCTTTGGAATAAAGAACGGATTGATGCGGGGGGTACCGTCGCCACGAGCGTAGTTTTTGACCTCATCTTCAAATGTCTTGAGGCCCCCAATACCCGACCCCCAGATAACACCGGCTCGGTCGAGGTCAATTGATTCGAGATTCAGCCCGGCATCTTTAACGGCTTCGTCGGCTACGACAATGGCGTATTGCGCGAAGGGGTCCATCTTGCGGGCTTCCTGACGGGGAATAAATTCATTGACATCCAAGCCCTTAACTTCACAAGCAAACTGCGTGCGGAATTTTGAGGCATCGAACTTCGTGATAGGACCGGCACCACTCACACCGGCGGCTAAATTGGTCCAATAGGTAGATACGTTATTACCGATCGGTGTCAGGGCACCGAGGCCTGTCACTACTACTCGTTTGAATGTCATACAGATGAACTGCGGGGTAATAAAAGAAGGGAAGCGATAAACGCTTAGGCGTTGCTGTTACTTGCCGGCGTTTTCTTCCAGATAGGTAATTGCCTGACCTACCGTACCAATGTTTTCGGCCTGATCGTCGGGAATAGAAATGTTAAACTCTTTTTCAAACTCCATGATGAGTTCAACGGTGTCCAGTGAGTCGGCGCCCAGGTCGTTTGTGAAGCTGGCCTCCGGAGTAACCTCTGACTCTTCTACACCCAGTTTCTCAACAATGATGTTTTTGACCTTTTGTGCAATTTCTGACATTTTAGTAGCCCTTTGTAGTTAAAAAACTGCGCAAAGAAACGGATTTCCCATTGTATTGTCAAACAATTTTTTGAGAGCCGTATCGTTGCAGTAATTGATTTTTTGACACGTAAATCAAAGAAAGACAGGAGGTTATGAATGAATCGTAGACTTCTCTATTTAGGTCAATAGAATCACTATAAGAAGTCATTTGGCCTGGTAGATTAGAAGAATTGCCCAGGCTGTTGTATTCATTGGGACGTAGCAAGCCTTTAACAGGGGCTCAACCAGGCGTTTCAAAGGCAGGGCATATGAGGAACACAATCCCGAAAAATCACAAACTTTTGAGGTTTGCTCCCAGATACTGGCGTCTTCATCACATCCATTTTAACGCCGGCTGGCGATGTGTTTGTTTTGACCTGTCAATCAGGTAGCTCTGCTGCTGAACAGTAACCAACAACATACTTCGCCATGAAAACGAGAACAATCAAACGTATCTGGGCACTATTCTTAATTACTTTGGCTTTCACAGCCTGCACCAACAACGACATCAGGCCTGCTAAAGCCTTACTTGCTTATACTTCGGCCCGCCCTGATTCCTTAGTGGAGCCGAGTCAGGCTGTTGAAGGTTTTGAACAACCTACCGGCCAACCAGCTAAGCCCACCAACGCTAAACCTGCCAAAGGAAAGCACCAACCGGCTTCGGCTGAGGGGGTGGCACCGGATAGGCTGTCGCGGCCTGCTGATGCTACGGCCCTTTGATGAGGGAAGTTTTGGACGTACGTTACGTATCTGCCATCCTGATGGGCTTCGAAAGCATCTGGTTATTGCGCCGGTGATATTCGCTGACGGTTAGCGAAGAGGATTGTAAAAACAATCAGATTACACATAAGTATGAAAACGAAGATTAGCCGAGCCCATTCGGCATTGCTTTGTGGAATCAGTACAGCTTTTGCCTTTTTAGGTTTGGCTTTTGCTGGTGCGGGTATGCAGCCAGAAGAAGCCATTGTAGTTGGGTTGTTTTTCATACTGATACTTACAGCGATAGTGCCTATCTTATACCAGAAATAATTCTATCTGAACAGCAATCCATATGCCTGCCACCCTCCGTTGTATTGCTATTGACGACGAGCCGATTGCACTGGATGTAATCAATGCGCACGCTGGTAAAGTGCCGTTCTTATACTTACGGCGGACGTTTGTTAATGCGATCGAAGCGCTTGCCTATCTGAAAACAGAGCCGGTTGAGTTGATCTTTCTCGACATCAATATGCCCGACTTGACGGGGCTGGATTTTGCGCAGGTAGTCGGTAACAAATCGCTGGTAATCTTCACGACGGCCTATCCTGAATACGCTTTGCAGGGATTTGAACTAAGTGCGCTGGATTATTTGCTTAAGCCGGTTGCATTTGGTCGGTTCCTGCAGGCGGCCAACAAAGCCTTCGAACGGCTGGCCGGTTCCGACAAAAAGTCGCCCTACGTATTTGTTAAGGATGGTTATGACTGGGTACGTATCAATCTGGACGAATTGCTCTACGTGGAGTCGGAAGGAAACTACCTAACGTTTCAGGAGATCGGCAAGAAAACTCTGACACGTATGACCATCGGCGAAGCGGTTGATATGCTGCCCGCCGATGAATTCATGCGTATTCATAAATCCTATATCGTTGCTCTGAACCGGATTGAAAAGATTGAGCGGCACCAGTTAACCATTGGGAAGGTACAGGTACCGCTCAGCGGAAGCTACCGCGATGAGTTACTCGAACGGGTGAAGTAACTCCCCTGAATTACTTCACATTGTCCAGATTGAAGTGCAGGCCCCGGTTGTCGCGCCGGGACATGGCCGCTTTAATAACCAGGTAAGCGACCTCAATCATATTCCGGAGTTCGCAGATACGTACTGATACTTTCGATTGCCGGTACAACTCCTCGTGCTCCAGGTATAACAGCTCCAGACGATCCATTGCTCGCTTTAACCGACGATTTGAGCGTACAATACCAACGTAGTTGGACATAATAGCCTCCAGCTCGCGTTGGATTTCCGTCACCAGAATCAGTTCTTCGGGGTGGGTAGTACCGGCGTCGTTCCAATCCGGAATGGTTTCCGGGATCATAACCTGTTCTAACTGATCGAGGGTCTTCAGGAACGCTCTATGCCCGAATACAACGGCTTCGAGCAAGGAGTTAGAAGCCAGCCGGTTGGCCCCGTGTAGCCCCGTGCAGGCACACTCGCCTACAGCGTAGAGGTAATTGATGTTAGTTTGCCCCCACTCGTTGACCCGGATACCTCCGCACATATAATGCTGGGCTGGCACAACCGGGATGTAATCTTTTCTCAAGTCAAGCCCATAAGTATCGCGGCAATAGGCTGTGATGTTGGGAAAGTGTTCGACAAACCGTTCGTAGTTCACATGCGTTACATCAATGTACACGTGCGGATCGCCGGTCTTCTTCATCTCGGAATCGATGGCACGGGCCACAATGTCGCGGGGAGCGAGCGACAGCCGAGGGTCGTAGTGCTCCATGAACGTTTCGCCCTTCATGTTTTTCAACACGCCCCCAAAGCCCCGCACAGCCTCCGAAATCAGAAAGTTCGGTTTCTTGTCGGGTTCGTATAACGCCGTAGGGTGGAACTGGATGAATTCCATGTCTTTGCAGATACCTTTGGCGCGGTAGGCCATGGCAATACCATCGCCGGTAGCAATGCTGGGATTCGTCGTGTTCTGATATACGTTACCAATCCCGCCGGTTGCCAGCAGTGTGGTCTTGGCCAGAAATTTCTCCACCTGGCCAGTCTGCGTGTTCAGGACATAAGCGCCAAAGCACTTGTTGTCGGTATCGTAGCGGTGAACCGTTTCGCCGAGGTGGTGGCGGGTAATCAGTTCAACGGCATAATAGTGAGTAAAAATCTCGATTGATTTCAGCGAGCGGGCTTTTTCCAGTAAAGCCCGCTCGATCTCCGCGCCGGTAATGTCTTTGAAATGCAGAATCCGATAATCGGAATGGCCGCCCTCCTTAGCCAGATCATAGCCGTTGCCGTTGTGTTCCTTGTCGAATCGGGTGCCGTAGCTAATCAGCTCACGAATACGATCCGGTGCTTCACGTACCACAGTTTCAACGATGTGCCGGTCGCTGAGATAGTCGCCGGCAACCATCGTGTCTTCAATGTGCTTCTCAAACGAATCCTCTTCCGACCAAACGGCCGCAATGCCGCCCTGAGCGTATTTAGTATTGGTTTCGTCGGCCTGCACTTTCGTGATAACGGCGATCCGGACCGGTTGCTGTTGTTCCTCGAAATGCATCGCCAGTTTGGTGGCGTAGCTCAGTCCGGCAATTCCGGAGCCGATGACTAGGAAATCATATTGGTGGGGCATTGCTTGTTACTTTGGTTGGGCGGGTTTTATTCGAAGTTGGTCATTGCTTAGCACCGAAAAGCAATCAAGAAGCTCATTTCCTCTTGTTTCGATGAATTCGCAAACCCGTCTCGACTTTTCCGCATTATCTAACTTCAATAAACGAACCAGCAAAATTCCGCAATAGAGGCATACGTAATTGATGGACAAGCTCACCAAAATCTTTATCTTCAGTGAGCAGGAGCGCATTCTTGTCCACGGCAATTTACAGGACCTGCGTATCGGCAATGCTGGGAAATGTCTCAGCAATGGCAATTACTGAAAAACCTTTGGCCCTTAATGCTTTACCTGTACTGAAATCAAAGGTTTCGTCAGCCACCAAAACCAACTCATCCGGCCTGGGCATACACAACCTCGTTCTTCACGGTTTCTGATGCAAATAAAAGACAAGCGTACAATGCTGCTTCGCTAACCCGTGGGTATGCTTCCAGTAGTTGGGATATAGTCTGACCGTTGCCAAAAGCATGCAGTTATAGAGTTTTTCCCGTGTGTTCATCTTCATGTATAAAGACCGGCGTTTTTGAGCCGATCCTTTAGTTCTTTGTCTGAAATAGTTGCGGCTTCGCTTTTGTCATATATAGACAGCAAGAAAACGGTTTCCTGTACAATTTTGACGCAGGTGATGACTCTGGCTCCGCCACTTTTCCCTTTCTTCTTTGCCTTAATAGCCAGCCTGACCTTGTAACAATCCTTCCCCAATGGTTCGCCTTGTTGAGGTGTTTGCTCAAGAGATGAGATCAATTTAGCCAGGTCTGCTTTGAACGAATTATAGCGCTTATGTAACTGCTTAGCATATTTGGCTGCGTCGTCAGTTACCACCACCTTATAACTCATTGAGCAACTCGTCTGCTGATCTAAGCTTGATTTCGCCCCGCAAATGAGCATTCATTTGATCTACACTTCGTTCCAGGCCTTCCAGTATCTCTTGCTTCTTCCGCTGTTTAGGTTGTTCGTCAATTACTGCAGCTTTGATCTTCATTCGCTTCATTAACTGAGTGACAAACTGGAGCTCCTCCTGGTTTTTGGGGTGCACTATGATCGTTTGCATAGATTTCCATTTATAAGCTCTTACTCATCTCCAGCATCCGCAACACCGAGGCTTCAGCCTTCACCCGCACGTCTTCCGGCACCAGAATCTCCGGCTGTTCGTACAACATGCAGTTGTATAGCTTTTCCAGCGTGTTCATCTTCATGTATGGACACTCCGAGCAGGCACACGTATTGTTCTGGCTGGCCGGAGCGGGAATAATTTTCTTATGAGGAGCGGCCTGACGCATCTTGTGTAGAATACCCGCTTCGGTCCCTACGATAAACGTTTGCTCTGGGCTGTCGACTACGTATTTCAGCAGGGCCGTTGTTGACCCAACGTAGTCGGCATGGACCAGAATGTGCTCCTGACATTCGGGGTGGGCAATGAATTTAGCCTCCGGGTATTTTTGACGTAACGCCTGGAGTTTCTCTAACGAAATATCGATGTGAACGATGCAGGCGCCATCCCACAACACCATGTCGCGGCCAGTTTTATTGATGATAAAGCGACCCAGGTTCGCGTCGGGCGCGAAGATAATCTTCTGATCCTTGGGCAGGCTCTCCACGATCTTCAAGGCGTTCGACGACGTAACGATGATGTCGGAGAGGGCTTTTATGTCGGCCGAGCAGTTGATATACGACAACACAATATGGTCGGGGTACTGCGCTTTGAAGGCCGCGAATTTATCGGCAGGGGCCGAGTCGGCCAGTGAGCACCCGGCATTCAGATCCGGAATGACTACTTTCTTGTCCGGCGACAAAATTTTGGCCGTCTCGCCCATAAAATGAACACCGCAGAACACGATCATTTCGGCGTCGGTGCTGGCGGCCTGCTGCGAAAGGCCCAGGCTGTCGCCGATGTAGTCGGCCAGGTCCTGAATAGCACCATCTACGTAGTAATGAGCCAGAATGACCGCATTCTTTTCTTTTCTGAGCCGGTTAATCTCGGCCACTAAATCTATATTGTCGGCTACGGGTTCGTTTACATAACCCACGCGCTTTACTTCTTCCAGGAGTGCTTCCATGTAGTCGGCAGTTTGTAACAACTAAACAATCAGAGGCCAAAAAATGTCTCAACCGGCGAATTTGCGTAAAGGTTTTCGGCTTTCAAACATCTGACCGTATTTACCATGTTGTAGCAGGAGACCATGGAGTGCGCATTATGAACGACGAGTTTTTATATCTACGCATTACTGAAATAAGGGCCGAAACGCCGGATGCTAAAAGCTACTGGCTCGAACCGGTTGACGGACGGAGGGTTCCATACCGGGCCGGGCAGTTTCTGACCCTGATTATCGAACATGGGGGCCATGAGGTCCGGCGGTCATACTCGCTTAGTTCAGCGCCCGACGTTGATCAGCAGCTCCGGCTGACCATCAAACGGATTACCAACGGTGAGATTTCCCGCCATTTGCTGGATACGCTTCAGGTGGGCGATGTACTGACCAGTTTGCCCCCCGCCGGTCGCTTTACGATCGACTCAAACCAACCGGGCGACCTCTTGCTGCTTGGGGCCGGAAGTGGCATTACGCCCTTGTTTTCTATTCTGAAACATTCATTACACGTGGAGCCTGGCCGACGCATAACGCTACTGTATAGCAGTTCCAACGAACGTAACGTCATTTTCCGCGACGAACTTGACGACCTGCAACGGCAATTCCCCGGTCGTTTTCGATTACTGTATCTGCTTAGTAATCCAGCCGACGACTGGCATCGACTACGTGGAAGCGTTCAGCCGGGGCGGCTGAACAATATGATGCTGGAACGCCTGCTGCCTACCCTGGCCGGCCCCGATCTGAATACAGTCCGCTGCTACGTCTGCGGACCAGCCGATTACATGCGCATGGTGCAGTTTACGCTGGTATTCAGTGGTCTTTCGCCAGAACAGATTCGACGGGAGAATTTTGTGATCGACCAGGTTGTACAAACGCCCCCACCGGCCCTTGCCGTTGATCGCACGGTGTTACTCCGGTTCCGTGGACGGGAAATTGACATACAGGTTCCGGCCTATAAGTCGATTCTTCAGGCGGCTCTGGATGAGGGGGTTTCTCTGCCGTATAGCTGTAAAGGCGGCCGGTGTTCTACCTGTGCGGCCCGTTGTCTTTCTGGCAGCGTGCACATGACCATCAACGACGTACTGACGGACAAAGACCTTCGCGACGGCTGGATATTAACCTGCACCGGCTACCCGGAAAGCGATGGAGTCATAGTGGAGATTTAGGGGAGGATGATCTCCGTCCAGGTCTGACGGTACGTCTGACCGTCTTGACTGTCTAGTAACCAAATGGTCAGACGTACCGTCAGACCTGGACAGCGACCTTTTTCCTTTTCTCCCCTTTGTTTCTCCTCCCTTTTCTCCTTTTTACCCCACCTTCGTTTTCAGAAACTCAATCACAACGTCTAATCCTTTCTGATAATGGACATTGTTGGGAATGACAATGTCGGCTTCGGCGCGGTAGGGCTTGATATACCGCTTGTACGTTGGCTTAACGTGGTATTTCCACCGGTACATTACATCGTCGAGATCATAGCCACGCTCTTCGGCGTCGCGCCTGACTCGTCGTTCAAGCTTGATGCTATTCTTGGCATCGATGAAAATTTTCAGGTCCATCTGGTCGGCCAGCTCGCGAAAGTGGAATACGAAAATACCCTCCACAACAATGATCGGAGCCGGGTGGAAGGTTAGAATCTGGGGAACAACGTTCGGGTTGTTGAATGTGTATTCGATCTGCTCCACAACATGGCCTTCCCGCAGTTGATGGATGTGTTCGGCGTAGCGATGGTGGTCAATTGTTTCGGGGAGATCAAAATTATGGACACCCTGATCATCGACGGCGATTTCGTGAAGCGGGCGGTAATAGTTATCCTGGGAAATCAGGCAAACATCGTTCGCTGAAAACGCACTGAGCAACCCACGAAGGAACGATGTTTTGCCGGAGGCACTGCCGCCGGTAATACCGACGATAAACGGTTTTATGGTCATAACAGGTGCGAATTTACGGCAAAAGGCAGTTGGAAGAGAGAACGCAGGGAGTGTATACTTTTTTGTTCGATTGTTAAAGTCTCATATTCTTGTGACTTTGATGGGTGTAGGTACGCTATACTCATCGTATGCAGGTGAATTTTAGTCCACACTGCAACCCTTTCAGGTCGTAGTAGGTCGATTATAAAACGTTGGTGTTATAGAGGAGAATACGGCCGATGAAAAAGCGCGTACGTAGGTTGTTTACGTCCAAACATTCACCAATAAAATCAGATTGTATTCGTTAAAAGTAAGACCCGTCAGGATTTGCTTATCTTGGCGGCAAAGTACTGTTTACCCTTCACGTAAGTTATATGAGAATCAATACGTCGTCTGTGCTGCTGGTGGCGTTAGGCTTAGCCACCGGGCTGGCGGGCTGTAACTCAGCCATGCAGGCGTATAAAAAAGGTGTCCGGCACTACGACGCCGGGGAGTACAACCTGGCCATTCCGCAATTCGAAAAGGCTCGGAAGGGTAATATCGATGCGGCCAAGCTGAATTATTACGAAGCCGAAGCATACCGCCTGTCGAACCGATTTGCCGAAGCCGCTCCGTTGTATCAGAAAGCCATCGAAGCCGGTACGCAGGAACCAAACGCTCGTTTCAACTACGCTTACGCTCTGAAATCGCAGGGGAATTATGCCGGGGCATTGGAGCAACTCCAGCAGTTTGTCGCGAAGGCTCCCAAAACGACCGGTAAAGCCACCCTCGAAAAAGCAAAACGTGAGGTCGAAACCTTACGGGCTATGGATATCCTTGCCCGTAAAAAGACCCAGATTAACCTGAAAAATATGGGGAACCTCAACTCGCCGGGGGCGGAGTTTGCGCCCATTGTGCGAGGAGATGAACTGATCTTCACGGCTTCGCGGAAAGACAAAGTCTACAAGAACAATGGTCAGCAGATGCTGGGTTTGTACAAGACCAAACTCAATCAAAAGCTTGACGAAACCGGTAACGCCCCCGAACGGTTCAGCGCCAATATTTTCAAGGAAGACGTTAACGAGGGAACGCCCGCTTTTTCGAAAGATGGCAAGACGATGATTCTGGCGCGGGGTAACAACGGCAAGCGTAAGGGCGGGCTGGATGTGGATCTGTTCATTAGCCGGCTTGGCGAAGGAAATAGCTGGAGCGAGCCGCAGCGACTGCCGATCAGCGACTCAACCGCCTGGGATGGTTCGCCGGCGTTTTCGGCCGATGGTAAAACTCTGTACTTTGCCTCTAACCGGGCCGGTGGGCAGGGCGGTATTGATCTGTACCGGACCAGTATCGACGCATCGGGCCGTTTTAGCCGTCCCGTAAATATGGGGCGCGACATCAATACCCCCGGCGACGAGATGTTTCCGTACGTCAGCGCCGATGCCAAGCTGTATTTTGCATCTGATGGGCATCCGGGTCTTGGTAAGCTGGATGTTTTTGTGGCAACCCGCTCAGGGGGCGTAACGCGGGTCGAGAATATGGGCCAGCCAATCAACTCACCCGCCGATGACTTTGGCCTGGTCTTTACCGAGCCCGACAAAGGATTCCTGGCGTCGAATCGGGAAGGCGGCAAGGGCGACGACGATATTTACTTCTTCGAGGAAGGGACAACCACCGAAGCACCGCCGACCATTGCCCAGAATGCACCCAAAACCGTTCGCTACTTTCTGGCCGGAACCGTATCGGCCAATGAGCAGCCGGTTGCGCCACTCGACTCGGCGCGCGTTCGGATCATCGATGATGCTACTGGTCAGCCGATCGCGGAGGTGGTGACGGGTCAGCCCGGTACGTTCGGCAAGTACCCGCTGCAGGAAGGTAAAGATTATACCATTCTGGCGGAACGTAAAGGCTATCTGACGCGCCGGGAACCGTTCACAATGCAGGGAAAGAGTATTCCGGAAGTGTTCCTGACCAAGCCCCAGACCGACACGACATTTAACGTAGCAATCCTGCTGGACAAGGCAACACTGAACCGAACATTCGTGCTGGAAAACATTTACTACGATCTGGATAAATACAACATCCGTCCGGATGCAGCCGAAGAACTGGATAAGCTGGTAACGATCCTGAAAGATAACCCGACGCTGAAAATTGAGCTAAGTTCGCACACAGACGTACGGGCACCGGATGCCTACAACATGCGTCTGTCGCAGAACCGGGCTAAGGCGGCCGTTGATTACATTGTATCGAAGGGAATCGATCCGAGCCGCATGGTTGCCAAGGGCTACGGCGAGACCGTGCTGGTGGTGAAAAACGCCAAAACTGAAGAGGAACACCAGCGCAACCGCCGGACGGAGTTCAAGATTCTGTCGCTGTAGGCTGATTGCTACACAGGCCATGGATTTGTGTAATCCACGGCCTTCCTGCTCAGTATCTTATTACAAACATTACCCAAACCCGTTTGTTGAATACGTATCAATAAACGGGTTTTTTATGGGTAACGATAACGATAAACTCAGACAGTTTCTCGTCGTCTTCAGCATCGTGTCGCTGATTGTGATGAACTACCTGTCCAATGCAGGGGTGTTTGGTGGCCAAACCAACGGCGAGGTTTCCGACAAGTACCATACGCTTATCACCCCGGCTGGTTATGCCTTTGCAATCTGGGGGCTTATTTTCCTGGGTTTACTGGCCTTTGCGGTGTATCAGGCCTTGCCGTCGCAGCGGACGAACCCGCGTTTTCAGGCCATCGGACCGTGGGTGATCCTGAATGCCTTCTGCAACGCCATCTGGAGCCCCCTGTTCAACAATGAGCAGATTGGGTTGGCGCTGCTGGTTATTCTCGTTATGCTGTTCTCACTCATCGTCATTGAGCAGAAACTGCTGGCCCGCCACCACGTACCGGTTGTCGCGCCGGACCTGGATGCGTCGCTACCCGAATCGTACGTATCAGCCACGGAAACCTGGCTGGCTCGGGTTCCCTTCTCGATTTACTTTGGCTGGCTCACGGTAGCAACGATTCTGAACGTAGCGGTGTATCTGGAAGCGACCGAGTTTGACCTGTTTGGACTGAATGAGGCCGAATGGGGCGTGATTATTCTGGTTGTAGGGCTGGTTATTGGCGCGTTCGTGTTTAATCGATTCCGGAGCCTGTCTTACATTCTGGTGTTTGCCTGGGCTTATGTTGCTATAGCGGTGGAACAGGAGGGGAATGAGCGCATTCCGCTGTTCGCCATAGCGGGGGCAGTCGGAGCTGTTCTGCTGGCCATATCGGGTATTATCACCCGCAAGCCGCCGGTAATGGAACTGGAAGTTCGGCATTAATACAGGTAGATAAAAGGTGCCTGCGCCAAACATCTTTTGGAATTTCGTGCGCTTTTAAACGAATTGTTTGGTAACTTTCACGGTTAGATTGGCATTGTTGCCTGTGTTCATACGCCGTGGAGACTCAAGCGATACCTTACTACGACAATCTACCCGACTTCCTGAAGGTAGTTAAGTCCATTGAAGCCACGAATCGTTGCTTTGTTATCTACCCGTTCGAACAGTTTGGCGGGCCGGGGGAGGTAATTCCACCATTTCGTAGTAATACGTATGTGGCGGCTTTGGTTACCGAAGGCAGCGGGACAATTCATCTCGATGGATTGCCGTATGCAGTCAACCCCGGTACGCTATACTTTTTACGACCCTGGACGCTCCGATCGCTGCGTAAGGACGATCAATGGCACGGGTATGTTTTAATGTTTACGCCAGAGTTTGTGTCCAGGCGGTCGGTGCTGACCGATCCAATGCGAGAGCATCCGTTTTACCGGCGGGGAGCCCATCCACTCATTCAGATTGAACCCGTTGATACACACCGGTTAGCCATTCTGTTTGAACAGCTACGTACGGAGTTCGTCAATCCTGAACTCCAGAAAGCAGAACGACACGACCTGCTTTATCATCTGCTCCAGGTACTGCTGATCAAGAGCCGTACCATTTACCAGCAGGCGCTTTCGGCTACCAACCACGCGCATCCGGTGTCGTTAGTCGAAAGCTTCCAGACATTGATTCAGACGTATTATCTGGGAAATGGCCGTACGTTGCCCACGGTACATGCCATTGCTCAGCAATTGCACATCCATCCGCATTATCTGAGCGACATCCTGAAAAAATATACCGGCAAGACGGCTTTACAACACATCCGGGACCGTACTATTCTGGAAGCGCAGACCCTACTGCGAAACACCAACCTGACGGTAGCGGAAATTGGTTACCAGCTTCACTTCGACGATCCTTCCAATTTTACCAAATTCTTTAAACACCTGACGGGTGTTACCCCCCGGGCGTACCGTGAGCAGGAACAGGGGCTGACCGTAACTGTGTGAGGTTGAGTACCTGAGCACAACTTAATCTATTAATAATGGTATTTTTACCTGCGAGAGAATAGAGCGTCTGCATTTTTTACCAGTGAAACTGCGAAACATACCTGTTGTGGCGGTCGGCACCCGGTTATTTTTGTTTGTTTAATACGGCATTGTCTTACGCTGGATCACTGTCAGGGCTGACTTTGCTGCAACGCTTTCGGCGAGTATGTGGATAGTACGTTTAGCTCTCGAGAAGAAATATACCATTGCGGTGATGGCCCTGCTGATCCTGATCATGGGGGGCGTATCGGTCACACAGATGCCGACCGACATTTTTCCGCGGATTAACATTCCGGTTGTTTCGGTTCTCTGGGGGTACAACGGCCTGTCGACAAACGAAATGGAGAAGATGGTTACCAACTTCTCCGAAACATCGCTGATCAATAACGTAGCCGATATTCAGCGTGTCGAATCACAAACGTACAATGGCACGTCGTCCATCCGGATTTATTTTCACCCGACGGTTAAAATTGAAGAGGCCATTGCGCAGGTGACGGCTATTTCGCAGACCATTCTGGTTCGAATGCCCCCCGGCACGCAGCCTCCGCTGATCGTTCGCTACAACGCCACCGACGTACCTGTGCTACAGTTAGGTCTCTCCTCCGACAGCCTTACTGAACCGCAGATCACCGATTATTCCACTACGCGCATTCGGCCGCAGATATCGACCGTACCGGGCAGCCGGCTGTCGCAGGCATTTGGCGGAAAAACCCGCCAGATTATGGTCGATCTGGAACCGGACCAACTGGTTGCTTATGGTGTCACGCCGGAAGAAGTGCTGAACGCAGTATCGGCCCAGAACCTTACGCTGCCCACCGGTAGCCTGCGCGTGGCCGAACGGGAATACAATGTCCGCCTGAACAGTAAACCGGATGTTATCACAACGCTGAACGACATACCGATCAAAAGCGTGGGTGGTACGGTTGTCCACATGCGCGACGTAGCCAACGTGCACGACGGGGCTGCCGTGCAGGCTAACGTAGTGAAGCAGGACGGCAGCCGGGGCGTTTTGCTGAGTATCGTAAAAACCGGTAGTGCCTCTACGACACAGATTGTCGATCGGATTCGAAACCAGATTCTGCCTACCATCCGCGCAGCCGCTCCATCGAATCTCCGAATTCAGGAACTCTTCGATCAGTCGGTGTTTGTGCGGGCGTCGATTCAGGGCGTGTTGGTCGAAGGGCTCATTGCGGCCCTGCTCACGGCGGCCATGATTCTGCTTTTCTTAGGCAGTTGGCGGAGTACGTTGATTGTTGCCGTTTCCATTCCACTGTCAATTCTGACGTCGATTTGTGTCCTGTATTTCATGGGCGAAACGCTCAACATCATGACCCTGGGCGGATTAGCGCTGGCTATCGGTATCCTCGTCGACGACGCAACGGTAACCATTGAAAATATTCACCGGAACGAGGAGCTGGGCATGCCGTTACGGACGGCTATTCTGGAAGGAGCGCATCAGATCGCTACGCCAACTCTGGTTTCGACACTGACCATCTGTATTGTATTTACGTCGGTCTTGTTCCTCGAAGGGCCGGCCCGCTTCCTGTTCGGGCCGCTGGCGCTCTCGGTAGTGTTTGCCATGCTGGCGTCGTATGTGCTGTCGCGGACGCTCGTGCCGATGATGGCCGACCTGATGCTTCGTAATGAAGGGCACGGGGCGAAGGACGGGGGGCACGATGCGCTTACCTCTACTGCGCGTCCTTCGTTTTATGACCGCTTCAATGCTGGATTTGAGCGTTTCCAGGCCCGGTACATGCGGGCGCTGAATTGGACGTTGTCTAACCGGAAACTGGTATTTGTAATCTTTCTCGGCGTTGTAGCGTTCACGGGCGCCATGTTGCCTTTTATCGGTCGCGATTTCTTTCCAAAAGTTGATGCGGGCCAGATTAAGCTGCACCTGCGGGCTCCAGCCGGCTCGCGACTGGAAGAAACCGAACGCATTGCCGCCTTAACATCAGAAATCGTGCGTGATGTAATTCCCGTCGAAGAAGTTGGTTCGGTGATTAGCAACATTGGTCTGACCTCTGAGCGGTACAACTTCATCTTTACTGATAATTCAACTGCCGGGGTGGCTGACGCCGAATTGTTGATCTCTCTGACAGAAGAGCGCTCCCGTCCTACGAACGACTACATTCGGGAACTACGCAATCGACTGCAGGAAGAAATGCCCGAGGTGACGTACTTCTTCCAGCCCGCCGACATCGTCAGTCAGATTCTGAACTTTGGCCTGACTTCGTCCATCGATGTGCAGGTCAGTGGCTTCGACCGGGCTAACAACCTGCGGGTAGCGCGTGAACTACGGCAGCGAATTGCGCAGATACCGGGTGCGGTTGACGTACACCTGCATCAGGTGCTCGACGCACCGGAACTGTTTCTGGATATTGATCGTGAACGAGCTAACCAGTTCGGATTGACCGAACAACGGGTGGCGACGAACATGAACATTTCGCTCAGCGGTACCGGGCAAACGCGGCCGAACTTCTGGCCCGACCCGGTAACGGGTTTTCCCTACCTGATTGTCGTGCAGACGCCACCCTATAAGCTTGATTCGTACGACAAACTGCTCCGAATTCCCGTAGCGGCCAATCAACAGGCGGTTCCTCAACTGCTGAGCAATGTAACAACCATCAAGCGCACGGCCGCGCCGGTGATCATTAACCGGGTGAATACGCAACCAGCCTACGATGTGTACGCGGCCGTTGAAGGTACGGACCTCGGATCGGTAGCCGATGAACTGAACAAGCTGGCTAAAGAGTACGAAAGCCAACTGAAGCCCGGTAATAAAATCGCCATTCGGGGGCAGGTTGAAAGTATGGAGAGCGCCTTCAACCGGCTGGGTATCGGTATCATCTTCGCGGCTGTGCTGGTGTATCTGCTGATGGTGGTCAATTTCCAGTCGTTCCGCTATCCGTTTATCATCATTACGGCGTTGCCGGGTGCCCTTTGCGGCATGGTCTGGATGCTGTTCCTGACGCATACTACGTTCAGCATTCCGTCGCTGATGGGCGCAATTATGAGTGTGGGGGTGGCTACGGCCAACAGCATTCTGATGGTAAGTTTTGCCAAGGATCATTTGCCCGAAGTAGGAGGGAATGCGCTCGAAGCGGCTCTGGAGGCAGGACGTACCCGCTTGCGCCCGATCCTGATGACGGCCATCGCGATGGTGATTGGTATGTTGCCGATGTCGCTGGGCCTGGGTGAAGGTGGTGAGCAGAACGCGCCCCTGGGCCGGGCTGTGATTGGGGGGTTGTTGCTGGCTACGTTCACAACGCTACTGTTCGTGCCGGTTGTGTTCAGCTACCTCGCTAAGTATAAAGGGGAGAAACCGCAAACCCAGCCAGCAAACGCATAAAGCTATGTCTAATGAGTTTGTGTACCATATCGTCTCGGCCGTCGACTGGGCTAACTGGGCGGATAAGCCGACCTACGAAGCAGCCAGCCTGAGATCAGAAGGGTTCATTCACCTATCGACGGACAAACAGGTGGCCGGTGTTCTGGAGCGGTATTATCAGGGAGTTCCCGACTTACTGCTGATACAGATTGACCCAGCCCGACTGACGCACGAATTGACGTACGAAGTATCGACGAATAATGACCATTTTCCGCACCTCTACGGCCCCTTGGATAAAGACGCCGTTGTGAGCGTGGAAGCAATACGATAACTGCTTATCAAGCACCTGTATGAAATCGCTCAGAATACTTATTCCGGTAGCTTTACTGATTGCGCTGTTTGTCTTTGTCGGTGTATTGCCCCGGATTAAAAACACGCAGGAGTTGAAGGCAGCCGCCGACCGGGAAGCCAATCGGGAGCCGGTGGTCAATGCCGTACCGTTGAAACAGGCCTCGGATACGACCGCGTTGACCTTACCGGGCCAGATACGTCCGTATCGTGAAACGCCCCTGTATGCCCGTACCCAGGGATTCCTGCGCCGGTGGTATGTGGACATTGGCACCAACGTTCGCCAGGGACAACTGCTTGCTACCATCGACGTACCGGAACTTGACCAGGATATTGCCCGAGCTCAGGCCGATCAGCAACTGGCCGAAGCCAACCTCAATCGTTTAGAAAGCGTAACGCTGCCGGGTGCGGTAGCCAAACAGGACATAGATACCCGCCGTTCGGCCGTTACGGTCTCGCAGGCGAATCTGCGTCGCTTGCAGGCTTTAAAGGCTTTGCAGCAGATTCATGCGCCGTTCAGTGGCGTTGTCACGAACCGGAACGTGGATATTGGCGCACTAGTATCGCCGGGCAGTGGACAACCGTTGTTTACGATTGCGAAACTGGATACGCTACGGGTGTTTGTCGATGTACCACAAACGTACTTCCGGTACGTGAAAGTTGGGCTGCCAGCCCAGGTCACTATTCCCGAATTGCAGAACCAGACACTTAAGGGGCGGGTGGTCCGGACATCAGGGGCGTTGCGTAGTGATTCGCGGACCCTACTGGCCGAGGTTGCCATCCCCAACCGGGGTGGGGCGTTGCCGTCGGGTCTCTACGGACAGGTAAAATTTGACATGATTGCAGCTAACGCACCTGTGCTTGTCCCTGCCAATGCCTTGCAGATCACACCCCAGGGCCCCCGTGTGGTAGTGGTCGATCCAAACCAGACCGTGCGTTTTCAACCCGTTACGCTTGGGCGTGATTACGGTACTACGATCGAAGTCATCAGTGGCCTCACAGGGCAGGAGCGGGTTATAACCAACCCCAATGATCGTCTGCGCGACGGGCAACGGGTGCGGTTGCGCAAGGCAGGTAGCGAAAAAAATATTGCGCAGCGGTAAGTGCGGTTTCTGTTAGTCTGTTTTCGGTTTATACACGTGCGAACAAGCTATTTATTCTGCTTAACGGTCTATCTTTCAATTGGTGAGTTGTCGGCGCAAACAATGCCGCAGAACACCAGCGGGGGGGCGGTTACCCTTGGCAACAATCCATCGGTAGTAAATCCTTCGCCAGCCCCGACCGGGGGGAATGCAACAGTGCCGGGGCAGGCGGCAGCCGTAAATGGAGTTAATCCTATTCCGTCGACCCCCGATCTGATTCAGGCCGGTATCAGCCGCTTTGGTGATCCCACGCTCGAATCGTTGGTCAGGCAGGGGCTGGACAATAGCCCCAACCTGCGCACGGCCGTAAGTCGTATTGAGGAGGGGCGCATTCGCCTGCAGGTAGCTCAGTCGTATCTGTTGCCATCGGTACGGAGCAGTGCACTCGTCACAACGCAAAGCTTGTCGGAGCATCGGCCCATTGCCATTCCGACGGCCGCCGACCGATTGCCCCGGTTCCAGTTAAATACGTTTCAACTGCTGCCGATTGATGCCAGCTACGAAATTGACCTGTTCCGACGGATTCGCAGCTCGATTGCCGTGGCTTCGTTGCAGATACAGGCATCTGAAACCGACTACCGAACCCTACGGCTGATCCTGGCATCGGACATTGCCCGATTTTATTACCTCATTCGGGGCAACGACGCTGAACAGGCTGTTTTCCAACGTAACATCCGGTCGCGCGATACGACCATTGCCATTATCCGCGAACGCTTTCGGGCGGGCTTAATCAATCAGATTGATGTCCAGCGGGCCGAAACTGATTATGCCAATCTACAGGTTCAGCTACGTGGACTACAACGCGTCCGGACTGAACTGGTAAACGGCCTGGCGCAACTTTGTGCACAGGACCCGGCTGCATTTCAGCTTGCATCCGGAACACTACCGGCTACGTTACCAACGCTGTCGTACAACAATGTCCCCGCCGAACTGCTTCGTCGCCGACCCGATTTACAGCAATTTGAGAAACAAACGGAGATTGCGCAAGCCCAAATACAGGTGTTGCAGGCTACTACGTTACCACGCGTAACGGTGGTTGGCTCGGGCGGATTACTTTCGGGGCAGATTGGTCCGTGGATTACGCCCAGTAGTGCAACGTACCTGGTGGGTGTAAATGCCTCGGTGCCGCTTTACGAAGGCCACCGGAATCGCCAGAATGTAGCGCTTTCCAGACAGCAGGTACAAACTAATCAGCAAGCTTACCAGCAGGCCTTGCAGGTGGCCCAGCGCGAAGCCGAAACGGCACTGGATAACCTCAGTATGTTGCGGCAGCAGATTGAGCAACAAAGCGAAGCCCTGACCCTGGCCCGCCGGACGGAGCAATACAATCGGGAACTGTATGTCCGTGGGCTCACTACGTACCTCGAAGTACTGGACGCGCAACGGACAGTGCTGATTTCTGAGCAACAACTGGTGCAACTCCGTAGTCAGGAAGCTCAGTATGTGGTAGCCTTGCTCAAATCGCTTGGGGGGGACTTTTGATTTATGAAATCTCTGTTATTATATACATTTTGTTTGCTGACATTCCGCTGGTTGCGTAATTTGGGCACTGGGCTTTGCCCTGCCTAAGAAACTGGTAGAAATCCAAACTTTTCTGGTAATTTCGGGGTAGGAGTAATGCAACTTTAGTGCAATAACCCCCCAATCAAGTCAGTGTGTCAATGAACCATACGTATGTAGTAATCATGGCGGGTGGCGTAGGAACGCGCTTCTGGCCATTTAGCCGCTCAAATTATCCAAAGCAGTTCCACGATGTGTTAGGCACCGGCCGAACATTACTTCAGCAAACAGCCGATCGGTTCGACGGTATCTGCCCTCCCGAAAATATATTTATCGTTACCAGCGATAAGTACCGCGAGTTGTGCAAGCAGCAGTTGCCGCAGCTTTCGTACGAACAAATTCTGTGTGAGCCGATAGCCCGTAATACCGCTCCCTGTATTGCCTATGCCTGCTACAAAATTGCCCAGCGCGATCCGCAGGCCAACGTCGTGGTAGCGCCCGCCGATCATATCATCCTGAAGGAAGAAGAGTTTCAGCGCACTATCCAAACAGCTTTAGACGCTACTCAGGGCACGGATATCCTGGTAACTCTGGGCATTCAGCCCAGCCGCCCTGACACGGGCTACGGCTATATCCAGTACGTACCCGATGCGGATAGCCCGGTCAAAAAGGTGAAAACATTCACCGAAAAGCCGCATCTTGAACTGGCTCAGCAATTCATTGAAAGTGGCGAGTTCGTCTGGAATGCCGGAATCTTCGTCTGGAATGCGCAGTCTATCATCAAGGCGTTTGAAGAATATCTGCCTGAAATAGCCGAGATTTTTGCCGAGGGAAAGGATGTCTATTATACCGACCAGGAACAGGCTTTTGTTGATAAGGCGTATTCGCACAGCAAAAGTATTTCCATCGACAACGGCGTAATGGAGCGGGCAGATAACGTACACGTTGTGCTGAGCGATTTTGGCTGGTCAGATCTGGGCACCTGGAAGTCGTTGTATGAGGTGTCGGATAAAAACGATGATCTGAACGTAATCGACGGGCATATCATGCTGTACGACACCCGCAACTGTATCATCAAAACACCGAAAGACCGGCTCGTGGTGGTCAATGGACTCGATGGGTACATTGTGGCCGAGTATGACAACGTGCTGATGATCTGCCGCAAGGAAGAAGAGCAGAAAGTGAAGGCGTTCGTGGCCGATGCGAAAGAGCGCGGTGCTGAATTTGTGTAAGAAAATTTCGCAAATGTCGTTTTGTTAGTCGATAGCCTGCGTTGCGTTTTATACCGACGCAGGCTATCGACTACTTATTTTGTCAACCTATCCTCTTTGATCGTGCAAAGGCACCTTCTGGCATATAGCTGGCTACTGGTAGTAGCGGGTTTCGTTATCGGTTGTAGCAGCGACCCCACTGCCTCCTTTTCAACGGGCCCCGGTGACCCACGCGTGGTGGGTACGTGGCGGCTGGCCGAGCGGGGCTTTTTCCAGGACTCTGTGTACTCTATCCGGGTCGATACCGTCAGCTACAATCGGGATACTACCTTCTACGTTACCCGGCGATACCCGACAACGAACCCGCAGACCCTGACGTTTGAAGCCGATGGTAAATTGACCGCTGAAGGTAATGAGGTTTCGTATTACCGGCCAATCAGTAACTATCGCGTTGATCCTGATGCCCTTCGGCCTGATTCTGACACACTTCGGCTTAACCTGTTTATCTCAACCAACGGCGCCAATGTTCGCTTTCAGCAGGCGTTGCGCGTCCGGCAGGATTCAATGCTGATTATTCCGCCCTGCAATAGCTGTTATCTTAAGTTCGTACGGGCGCGATAAACCACGGGTTTAAACGCTTTGCCAGCCCTGTGCCCGGATCGGCGTCTGTTGACCGGCTTTGGTAGCCAGCACTACCTGCGACGGGTCGGCCGTGAGGTAGCCGATGGCCGTGATGCGGGAGTTATTCTGCAATTGCTCGAACGCCTGCGGCCGCACGGTGAACAGTAGCTCGTAGTCTTCCCCGCCGTTCAGCGCCGACGTAATCGGGCTAATCTTGAATTCATCAGCCGCCAGATACGTCTGATCGTCGATAGGAATGTTTTCGTCGAAGATAACCGCCCCTTTGTTCGATTGGCGGCATATATGCAGCAGTTCCGACGCCAGTCCGTCCGAAATATCGATCATGGCCGTGGGCACGATGTTCAGGTCGCGAAGTTCGTGGACAACGTCGGTGCGGGCGTCGGGGCGTAGCTGGCGCTGAATCAGGTATGACCGTTCTTCCGACAGGCTTGGCTGCATATTCGGATCGGCCAGAAACACCTGTTTTTCGCGCTCCAGCAATTGCAAGCCCAGATAAGCCGCTCCTAAATCGCCCGTTACGCAGATGACGTCGTTAAACTGGGCCGTGTTGCGATAGGTAATTCGATCTTTCGGCACTTTGCCAAGTACAGAAATTGAAATGATCAGTCCCGCCCGGGAGGTTGTGGTATCACCTCCGACCAGGTCGACATTGTACGCTTCGCAGGCCGCCCGGATACCAGCATACAGCTCGTCAACGGCCTCGACCGGAAAACGACTGCTTAGCCCCACCGAGACCGTAAGCTGGACAGGTAAGCCGTTCATCGCTGCGATGTCCGATACGTTTACGGCCACAGCCTTGAAACCAAGGTGTTTTAAGGGTACGTAGGTCAGGTCAAAATGAACGCCCTCGACCAGCATATCCGTCGACAGAAGACCGTAGTTATCCCCCCAGTCAAATACGGCCGCGTCGTCGCCGATGCCCCGGATGGTTTCCGGATGGGTGGGTGCGGTTGTAGCCTGCCGGATGCGGTCGATTAATCCAATTTCGCCAAGTGCGTTCAGATCAGTCATGGTTAAATTAAGGCTGGACTGCCGACTAAAAAGAAACGAAGTGACAGTCAGAAGGATGAAAATGGAACAAAAAAGCCGTTCCGTCTGATGAACGGAACGGCTTTGAGTGAGAATTGGTTTGCGAACCTTACGGATTCGACAGGGTGTACTTGTTCGTCGTATTACCGGTTTTCTGGCTCTGCGACGACCGCGTCAGCACTAATTCGTTGTCGCTGATCGAGTTGATCGTAAACTCAATGGTACCCGTAGTACCGGTAGGCTGAGGGTTTAGGGAAGTCAGTGTCAGTTTTGAATCCGTTACGGTGTATTGACCAACGAAGGTATTGCCGTCGAACTCAGTATAACGAACCGTTGGCGCAGAAGACAGATCAAGTCTGAAGTTTGAGTACGTAGGCCGAACGGGAGCAGGGTTCGTAACGCCCCGGCTGTACACCACTACAGTATTCTCTTCCACAATCCGGGCCGTCCAGATTTTGGCAATTCGCTCAGAAATAGGTGGCGTTTTTTCCTTGCTGCAACCTGTCAGCAGGCCTACCAGCGCTACTATAGTGAATAATAAGGGGAGAGAAGTCTTTCTCATGGTTAATCGTTGCATGTAAACAGAAGTGGCTAAAGTTACGCTAAATTTGTGTTCACCCACAATGTAAAGTGAGCAATAATTATTCCGATTGACTAAACGGACGTATGCATTCTAC
Organism: Fibrisoma limi BUZ 3; assembly: GCF_000296815.2. Classification (GTDB taxonomy): domain Bacteria; phylum Bacteroidota; class Bacteroidia; order Cytophagales; family Spirosomataceae; genus Fibrisoma; species Fibrisoma limi. Next base: position 1,559,130 of record NZ_CAIT01000009.1, on the reverse strand, counting down.
TGATCTGCCGCTGCTGACCCCGTATACCCGATCCCAACTGGCACTCCGCAACGGCAGCGACCGCGACGAAATCTGGTGCGCTTACGAGGGTATCATCTACGACGTATCGGCATCGAGACTCTGGCGTAACGGCAAACACTACGAACACTGGGCCGGTCAGGACCTTACGGCCGAGCTGGCCGATGCCCCGCATGCCGATTGGGTTTTTGCCAAATTCAAAGCCGTAGGCCGGTTAATCTGATTCCCATTCGCCAGGCTTACGCATAACGGAAGTTCCCGGCGTCACACAAAACAAAATCTATGATGCTCATTGCCGATAGCGGCTCCACAAAAACAGACTGGCGGTTAGTGGCTGCCAATGGTACCGTTCAAACCCTGCATACCGACGGATTTAATCCGTATTACCAGACTACAGAGACCATAATTGACCGCCTACGGTTGCAACTGCTTCCTCAAATTAACGGAGCTGCCGTTCAAAACGTATTTTTTTACGGAACGGGCTGCATTGGGCCTACCGTAAACTACATCGTGGCTGATGCGCTCAAGGGGGTGTTCCCTAACCTGTTAACTGTCGATGTCAACAGTGATATGCTGGGCGCGGCCCGGGGGGCGGCTGGTCAGGAGGCTGCTATCGTATGCATTCTGGGTACCGGAGCCAATGCCTGTTGCTACGCTGATGGGCAGATTACGCGCGGCATTCAGTCGCTGGGCTTCTGGCTGGGCGACGAAGGCAGCGGAGGGTATCTTGGCAAAACGCTTGTCCGCGATTACTTTCAGGAGCGGCTACCGGACGATCTGCGCGCTGCTTTCCACGAACGATACTCCCTCGACCGGGCTACACTGTTGGAAAATGCGTACCAGAAGCCGTTTCCCAACCGCTACTTCGCGTCCTTCACACCCTTCCTGACCGAACATCTGGCGCATCCGTACGTTGTTATCCTGGTGAAAGAAGCGTTCAGGTTATTTCTGACGATCTACGTGCGTCGGTTTCCGGAGGCAGGTGAATGGCCTGTTCACTTCGTCGGGTCGATTGCCTACTACTTCGCTGACCAGCTAAGCCAGGTCGTGGCTGAGGAGGGGATGACCATGGGTCGTATTTTAAAAGCCCCGGCTGAACGGCTGGTTGAGTTTCACCGTTTATAAAGCGTATCAAACGGCTGTCTGCCGTACTTTTGCAGATGCCAGACAGTGGCCAATAAACCCGGATGGGGTTGACAGTCAATGTCTGTAAAGAGCAAAGCGCAACCTGAAACAATGGCAAATCGATATTTTTTAAAAGTGAAAGACGTCGTTCGTGAAACCCCGGACGCCGTTACGATTACCTTCTGGCACCCCATCAACGAAGAAGTTCGGTATCAGCCGGGGCAGTTTCTCACCTTTCTGCTGAATATCAACGGGCAGAAGGTTCGGCGGTCGTATTCGATGGCTAGTTCGCCCCACGTGGACGTATCGCTGGCCGTATCGGTGAAGCGCGTACCGGGCGGATTGGCTTCGAACTACCTCTGCGACCGTATCAAACCCGGCGACATTATCGAAACGCTGGAGCCCATGGGGACTTTCACTCCCAGACTGGAAGCACAGAACCAGCGGTTAATTATACTGATCGGAGCGGGTAGTGGCATAACGCCCCTGTTCTCGATGGCTAAATCCATTTTGCATGTCGAACCGGCTAGTCGGGTGTGGCTGATTTACGGTAACCGTAATAAGGAGTCTATCATTTATAGGGCACACCTGGATGCAATGGAGCAGGCTCATGGTAAAAACCGGTTTCGGGTGACACACGTATTGAGTCAACCCGGTTTTGGCTGGAATGGACTTGAAGGGCGGCTCAATCAGCATTCGTTGACAAAGCTGCTAAGTGAGTTAGATACGTACCAGCTTCAGAATGCCACGTTCTATCTGTGTGGACCAGACGGCATGATGGCCGAAGCCCGTTCGGCTTTATCGTTGCTGGGCGTGCCGAATGAGCGGGTGTTCAAGGAAAGCTACGTAACAGCACCCGTACCGGTCGGCGAAGTTGTGGAAGAGGCCGGGGCTGGTGGCGCTATCGATGATGAAGATGGTAACCCGGAGATCACCGTACTTTATGAAGGCAGTGAGTATAAATTTACCGTTGCTCCGCATCAGACCATCCTGGAAGCGGCACTGGAACTCGACATTGATCTGCCCTATTCCTGCCAGGCGGGGATGTGTACGGCTTGTCTGGGCCGCTGTACGTCGGGTAAGGTGAAGCTGGATGAAGAAGACGGCCTGACCGACGCCGAACTGAAAGCGGGCTACGTACTAACCTGCGTAGCACACCCCCTGACGAATGACGTGATTATAGAAATTGAGTAAACCAAAACGGGCCCAACATCAATGTTGGGCCCGTTTTGGTTGGTTTGAGCAACGTCGGCTATTTTTTAGTAGTCTCCACTTCATTAATTACGGGTGCAGTGGCCGTAGCTGTCGAAGCGTTGTGTTTAACAAACGTAGCCGATTTTACCCGAACCCGCTGCTGCGAATTTTCTTTGAAGATAAACGTAGCCTGTTCAATACCCGAGTGCTGGTCAATCAGTCTGTCTAGCTCAGCCAGCGATACGCTGGTTTCCGTTGCTGGATAAACAGCGCTCGACGCTTTGGCCGGTTTAGGTGTTTTAGCGGGTTTGACGGCTTTGGGCGTTCTTGGGGGTTTGGTGGTTGCGCCGGGTATGGATGGAGTGGGAGCCAGAGCCGGGGCGGGTACGCCCGGTACAATTACTGGTGCTACGCTGGGGGTAGGCCCGGGGGCGGTGGCAGTACCTGGTACCAGTGGGGCTGCTGGCGATAAAGCCCCACGTACTGAGCCAGGCCGACGAACTCTCGGTATCGTTGTGGCTCTCCGTGCTCTGCCATCCAGATTGCGGTTCAAATCATGGTTAAGGGTACGGTTTAACTCAAGATTTAAGTTGTCGTTGTACCCCAGCTCACTCATCGATGCCTCCTGTTCCAACCTTTCCATCTTACGCTGTAGCTCCGCCAATGGCTTCTCGGCTTCCCGCAACTGTTTCTGTGCGTCTTCGATCAGCTTGTTGTAACGCTCTACGTTGCTCTCGCTGTCCTTTATTTTTTGCTCGAACTCTTTAAAGCGCTTTTCAAGCTCTTCGTCTGATTTCTGTTGTTCGCGCTCCAATTGCTCGCGCTGTTTTTCGATCAATTCCAGCCGCTGCTGCATCGCTTTATTTTTCTGCATATCCAGTAGCGACATCCGGCGTTGCATTTCTTCCGCCTGGAATTCAGCCTTTTCCATCTGCTGATGCAAGGCTTCCATCTGCGCTTGCTTTTGTTCCATCATTCGGCCCAGGCTGTCAAGATGCCGACGTTGATCGCTTAAATAGTTATCGGGCAATGAATCCAGTACACTTACGTTGGGTAGTTTAACCCCACTGAGTGCGCCACTGATAATACGATTATAATCCAGCTTGCCGATTTTAGTCAGTACGGTTGCCATAGTGGCTTCGTCGGCGGGGAATGAACCGGCTGCGTTGGCGGCTTCAAAAGCGCTGCTCATGATCGTGTTGTAGTCCAATTCAGCCCAGACAGGTACCAATGTATCCACTCGGACCAACGCCTTATTTTCGTTGCTGGCTTCAAGTATGTGCTCAAGGATATCGCGATCGGTCTCGTTGGTTATCTGACTCAGTTGAAGGTTACCTTCTTTGAGCTGCACTAACTGAGCCTTTAAGTGGCTGATTCGTCGGGCTGGCAACCGTTTTCCATGCCAGATTACGTATTCAATGCTGTTGTTGTCGAGCAGACCAAATTCTGTTTTGCCCTTTGGCTTGTTTTGGGTTGAGCGCTCGTGCCGTTTTTCCTGTTGTACGTTCTGCTGAACAGCATACACCGACGCGCTCATGAGCAGTATTGTCGCCAGGGTGAGACCAGCCAGACTGCCGTTTGACACAAGAGGACGGGTTGGTACGCCCAGCACCCGCCGAACCCGGTGCAGCAACTGCTGGCGCTTTGAGGCAAACGCAACCGCGAGCGCAGGTGCCTGAACCAGCCGTAATTCTTCGACGTGGGCCAGTGCCTGGGCCAGCACGCGACTATTACCACAGGCCTGAACAGCGAGGTCATCGCAGCAATGTTCGCGTTCTTCACGCACACGCGCCGATAGCCACCACAAGGCCGGATGAAAAAAGTACAGGACTTCAACGACTGACTGTAGCAGGTTGACGGCGTAATCGTGTCGCTTGACGTGCGCCAGTTCGTGCGCCAGAACGGCCTCAACCTCCTGTATGGTCAGGCCTGTGGTCAATCCGATCGGAAGAAGGAGAACTGGTTTCAATACGCCTACAACCATCGGTACGGTGATTTGTGCCGACTCCCTGGTCTGGATAACCGACCGAATAGCCAGGCGCTCGCGAAGACGCTCTGTTAGGGCAACCAATTGGGCCGTAGCCGGACGGGTGGCGGCCCGGCGGAGTTGTTGCAGATACAGCCAGCCGCCCGTCAGTCGCAGGCCAAAAACAGCTACGCCCATCAGGTATACCATAACAAACTGAGTAAGGTGGCTTTCCAGAAACAACAAAACTGACTGGTACCACGGCAACGGAGTATTGGCTGATTGCCAGTAAATAGGCAAAGCGGGTATCAGGGCGGGTGAGTTAACGGCCGTAGCCGTCGGCAGCGGTTCGTAATACCAGCCGAATGTCAGGGCTGAAATGAGTAACTGGGCAAAAAGGGTCGCCACGCCGATAGTATAGCGAAGGTTGCTCGACCGCCGACGTAAAACATGAAGAATAATGGCCGTGGGTAAAACAATGGCAAATCCCTGCCAAAGCGCGTGAAGGAGTGTCCAGCCAAGTGCGTGGGCTACGGGACCGGACAGAAAGTGTGAAAATTGCATATGCTGAATGAATTACACGCCTTATTACTCGTTATAGTCATTTTTCGTCAGTTGTATTCTGATCAATCTGTTTCAGCAGATTTTTGATCTCGTCCAACTCTTCACGCGATGCCTTATGTTGGCCTAGTACCTGCATAACCAGCTTCGAGGCTGAACCGCGGAACGTAGTTTCGACAAAGCGATCGACCAGACTCCGTTGCGTGTCTTCTTCACTGACGGCGGCTGTATACACGTGCGATCGGGCGTCTTCTGTGCGCGTCAGCAGGCCTTTCTCGTACATGATCTGCATCAGTTTCAGAGCGGTCGTGTAGCCGATGTCGCGATTTCGGCTTAGCTCCTCATGAATCTGCCGGACCGTGCTGGGACCGTTTAGCCACAGTACGTGCAGAATTTCCAATTCAGAGTCGGTTGGTTTTACCATGTATGTACGAATGATTTCGTAGTAAACATATACGAAGCCTTTCGTAAATACAAGCGTTTGAACAAAAAACTTTTACAGCGGATTATTGTAAGGCATCAATCAGTATGTTTTTTTGCAGCTTTTACGAAACAGGCCGACGCCTACGCAACAAATGATTCAGGATACAACACTGGAAATACCCACCCGCCCATCTCGTCCCTTCATTGGAGAAGAGATGGAGTTGAAAAGCTGGGAAGACGTCAGACCGTTTTACGACAATCTGCTGAACAGACCGATTGAGAACGCCGACGACCTGCACCAATGGCTACTGGATCGTAGTGAACTGGAATCGTATCTGTCCGAAAATTTTGCCTGGCGATACATTCGAATGACCTGCGATACGTCAAACGAAGACCTGATTAGCAAACTGAATTTTTTCATTGCCGACATTCAGCCGCAGATGACGGCGTATGGCAACGACCTTGACCTGAAAGCTGTCAATAGCCCGTTCCTGAGCCAGCTTACCGACGCCGGCTACGACGTAATGGTGCGGAGTATGAAGAAAGCTATCGAAATTTTTCGGGAAGAAAACATTCCGCTACAGACCGAAATGCAAACGGAAGAGCGGAAATACGGGGCCATTGCCGGAGCCATGACGGTGGTTATTGACGGAAAAGAAGTCACCCTGCAGCAAGCCAGCGATCTATTGCAATCAACCGACCGGGCCGTACGGGAGGAAGCGTGGCGTAAAATCTGGGAACGACGTTATGAAGATCATGAGTCGCTCGATGAACTCTTTGACCGCCTGCGTACGCTACGTCATCAGGTGGCTGTGAATGCCGGTTTTGCCAATTTCCGCGATTATGCGTTTGCCGCTCTCGGACGATTCGATTACACCCCCGATGATTGCTTTAACTTCCACGAGTCAGTAGCAGCGGCCGTAGTGCCTCTACTGGATACGCTGGCCAATGAGCGTAAACAGAAACTAAGTGTCGATCCGCTCCGCCCGTGGGATTCAAAGGTAGATCCCGATGGACATCCGCCTTTGAAACCGTTTACGACGAGTAATGAACTACTGGAAAAAACCATTGCCTGCTTTGACCGGCTTGATGTTCAACTCGGCAACTATCTGCGCATTATGCGGGCTATGGGCCATCTGGATCTCGAGTCGCGGAAGGGTAAGGCTCCCGGCGGCTATAATTACCCACTCGAAGAAATCGGTGTCCCGTTCATTTTTATGAATGCTACGTCGAGCCTGCGCGATCTGGTTACGATGGTGCATGAAGGTGGCCATGCTGTGCATTCATTCCTGACGCGGGAGTTGCCGCTAAAAGCTTTCCGAAACCCGCCTATGGAAGTGGCTGAACTAGCCTCCATGAGTATGGAGCTGCTGTCTATGGACCATTGGGATGTATTCTTTGATAATCCCGAGGAGCTGCGCCGGGCAAAGCTTCAGCATCTTGAATCGATTATCGAAACGTTGCCATGGGTAGCTACGATTGACAAGTTCCAGCATTGGATTTATGAGAACCCTACACACTCGATAACTGAGCGGGAACAAAACTGGCTTCAGATTTACGATCAGTTCAGTGACAACGTAACGGATTGGTCCGGGTTGGAGTCATTCAATGCCTATGTCTGGCAACGGCAGTTGCACTTATATGAGGTGCCCTTCTATTACATTGAATATGGCATTGCTCAGTTAGGTGCCATTGGTATCTGGCGTAATTATCGGAAAGATCCGGCTACAGGGCTACAGGGCTACAAGGATGCTTTGAGTCTGGGCTACAAAGCGCCCATTCGGGCTATTTATGATGCGGCTCAGGTTCCATTCGATTTTTCAAGGCAGCACATCCAGGAGCTAATCGGCTTTGTGTGGGAGGAAATTGAGCAGCTGAAAAAGTCGTAGTTGGTTATATATCGACAGGGTGTAAAAAACTACGCACGAATGACGATTGACTGACAACTGTTTACTAATTTTGCCGAATCAATTCGTAACCAGCTTGCTATGAAAAGCGCATTAAGTAAAGGATTACTGGTCGTCGCGGTGCTGTCGCTGGCGTCTTGTGATTACCAGAAATATAATACCATTCGGCAGTCGGACTATCGGCGTAATGATCCGTATGTGTACGGTCCTCACGAAGATTCAGCCGCTGTTCAGTCAAAATACAAGTACACGCCAAACCCATCACTGGAAGACCGTACGCAAAAAATTCGCGAAAAACTGTTCGGGGCAGGTACAATTGGCGAAGGGGCGTAATAGTTTTACAACTATTGTGCTGTTATCATTGATGAATCTTGCGAAAAGCGATGTACAAGCTATTCAGGCTGGTGCATCGCTTTTTTGTAACTTTTCATTTTTAGGAAGCGGTTCTGTAAATATGATTTTTTTGCGTTACTTTGGCCGCTCATTTAGTCAATAATTGGACTTTTTAGGTAACGAAGCTTTAATAAACTGCACACAGGTTATGAATATTGCACTGGTTACAGGATCAGCCGGTTTGATTGGCAGCGAAGCCGTTGCTTTTTTCGCTGATAAGTTTGACGCTATCATCGGTATCGATAACAACATGCGTCAGTACTTCTTTGGTGCCGACGGCTCTACCGAGTGGAACCGCAACCGACTGGCCGATACCTACGCCACTTATAAACATTACACGGCTGATATCCGCGAAGTCCCACAACTGGAACCCATTTTCCGTGAATACGGTGCTGATATCAAACTAATTCTGCATACGGCTGCTCAGCCCAGCCACGACTGGGCCGCCCGTGAACCCTTCACCGACTTTGGGGTAAATGCCGTCGGTACGCTGAATCTGCTGGAGATGACCCGCCAGCACTGCCCGGAGGCTGTCTTTATTTTCACCTCCACCAACAAGGTCTATGGCGATAACCCCAACTTCCTGCCGCTGGTCGAGACCGAAACTCGCTGGGAGATTGACCAGAATCATCCCTACTTTGAAAACGGCATCGATGAGCACATGAGCCTGGACCACACCAAGCACTCCATCTTTGGGGCGTCGAAGGTAGCAGCCGATATCATGGTGCAGGAGTATGGTCGTTATTTTGGTATGAAAACCGGCGTGTTCCGGGGTGGCTGCCTGACGGGCCCTAACCACTCGGGGGCTCAGCTACATGGCTTTTTATCGTATCTGATGAAGTGTGCCATCACAGGCAACCAGTACACTATCTTTGGCTACAAAGGCAAGCAGGTTCGTGACAACATCCACAGCTGGGACCTGGTGAATATGTTCTGGCACTTCTACCAGAATCCACGCCCGGGCGAGGTATACAACGCCGGCGGTGGACGCTATGCGAACTGCTCGATGCTGGAGGCTATTACCTTGTGTGAAGAGATTTCAGGCAACAAGATGAACTACACCTATTCTGAAACAAACCGGATTGGTGACCACATCTGGTACATCAGCGACCTGAGCAAGTTTAAGCAGCACTATCCGGACTGGCATTGGACGTTTGATCTGAAAGAGACGATGGTGCAGATTCATGATAGCATGGCCGCTCGGCTGGCTGTTGTTAAATAACGCATTGTAAACCGTTGAAAATGTCAGCCTTCACGGCTGACATTTTTAATTTTGCACCCATGCCAAGTTTTGACACGTACCCAATTCTGTACTGGTTGCCCGTTTATGTACTGTGTTGGGGGAGTTTGTGGTTGGCCACTAACGGCAAAATCAGCGAGCGAACCTTTCTGGTAGCCGTAACGGTATTGCTGTTCTTACTCAGGTTACCCAGTATTGTCTACAATTACGAAATCAACCCAGACGAAAGCCAGATGATCACGCAGGCTATGACCCTGCGGCAGGACCCCGTTTATTTCAGATCAGTTGATGGCACGACCGGAGGCCCCCTTGACAGTTACTTCTTAATCCTACCAGGTCTGATTGGGTTACCGTTTGATTATATTACAGCGCACCTGACGGCTTTTGGCCTTGTTGCCCTGAGTTTCTGGTTTCTGTTTCAGACTACCAAACGCTGGTTTGGCTCTATGGCGGCTCGGGTAGCTTTCTTACCTTTTGTGTTTACGTTTGGTCTTACACAAAACGGTGATTTTTTGCATTACAATAGCGAGCTGGTGCCATTAGCCCTGCTGAGTGGCTCTTACTATCTGTATGCCTTGTTGTTGGCTCGTCGAAAACCATCGCTTTGGCACATTGCTTTAATTGGATTGTTGCTGGGCATGGTGCCTTTTGGTAAGCTGCAAGCCGTTCCGTTGGCCGGCATAGTGGGCTTGTTTGTCGGAATCGATATTTTAATGCGCCCGGAACAGTCAACATCAGCTAAAGTAGTGCAAATCGGCGCGTTGGTTGTTGGAAGCGTGTTTTTCCCGTTATTGGTTGTTGGCTTAGCTAAGTTGAATGGTGTTTACGACGACTTTGTGACGTTCTACATCATCGGGAATTTTAAGTATGCCAATAATTCCGATCCTGTGCAAAATCTGCTTCGCTTGCCCGACTTTTTTAAGAAAGGCAGCGAATTTGACTGGCTTGTTAAGCTAACGCTAGGTATCTGGCTCGTGGGTTTGATCTACAGTTTGCGGCAAGGAAATAAAGCACAAACAGACACGCTGAAAGTTAACGGCTTTATTGGCGTTCTGCTGGCCGCTACGTTGTATGCCATTACCAGAACGGGTTCCGAATATGTACATTATTTGTACTTGCTGACCGGTCCTCTGTTTTTTGTGCTAGGCTTCGGTTGGCAACGGTTAGGCATTAACGAAGGCCGGAATCGATGGGCTACTGTGGGCATAATGGCGGTTTTCCTGCTGGTTTTCGGGATACAGGCCGGTTTGAACCATCGGCGGGGTATTGCCATCAATGCCTATCCATCTGACCAGCAGCATGGCTGGGCTGTGCAGCCATCGCCGGTTTCCAAAGCGGTGCTGACCTATGCTAAACCCGGTGAGAAATTGGTCGTTTGGGGATGGCGATGCGATTATTACGTACAAACGCAGATGCCACAGGGCGTTGCTGAGAATCACACCATACGAAGTGCCTTTGAGCATCCCCTACAGGATATTTACCAGCGTCGATACTTATCGAACTTCATCCGTTCATTTCCTCCGGTATTTGTGGATGCGGTTGGCAGTCAGAATCTGTGGATGACCGACCGCCGGACGCATGGATATGAAATGATAAAGCCGCTAAAGAATTTTGTAAATGCCCATTACCGGTACGTCGGGCTAGTAAATGATACCCGTATCTATGTTCGGACTGATCGGGTTGAAACTACAAGACGTGATACGCTGGCTTTCAGTGAAAATTAACCCTAGAATTATCGCTTAATGAATTACGACCGTATTTACAAATACAGATTCCAGCTGGTTTCGCACGAAAAAAAGAAAGTGATCTGGAAAATTATCGCCGACTATTTCTACGAGCAACTGGGCCGTCCGGTCCGGATTTTGGACTCGGCTGGTGGGATGTGCGAGTTTATTAACGCTGTGCCTAGCGAAGAGCGGTGGACAGTCGATATTGTCGATGAAGTTCGCAAGTTTGCGGCCCCCGAAGTAAAACTGGTGATTGGCGACGTATTGAAAGTAGAACTGCCCGAAAATTATTTTGACGCTGTTTTTATTTCCAACTTCCTCGAGCACCTGCGCAGTCAGGAAGAGGTCGCCTTTTTTCTGGAACGGATGCACCGATGCCTGAAGCCGGGCGGAAAATTAGGTGTCATTGGCCCTAATTTCAAATACTGTTATCGAGAATACTTCGACTTTGCCGACCATACGGTTGTATTGTCAGAACTAGGTGTAGCCGAGCATCTTTATGGGGCTGGCTTTAAGATAAACAAGTCGTATGCGCGTTTCCTGCCGCTGTCATTCAGAGGTGGGTTACCCGTTCACCCGTTCTTAGTAAATCTCTACATGCGCATGCCGTTTGTATGGTGGGTGCTGGGTAAACAGTTTTTATTTATTGCGGAGAAAGTACCCTTCGAAAAAACAAAAATTAATTGAGGAGAGAGAAAGAGGAGGAAAGGAACAAGGAGACGGTAACTCCTTTTCTCCCTCCCTTTCCTCCCTCTCCTCTTTATATCATGTGGACTAAACAAGGACTGATTTACAAACCAGACGGTTCAAAACCGTTCAGCCGGACGCACGCTCAGGTTCCTTTTGGTTTTCCGATCGAAGATAAGCTGCGTGTTTATTTTGCTACTCGCGACGAGAAAAGCCAGTCGGCAACATCATTTGTCGAACTGAATCCGGAGGACCTGTCTGAGGTCGTGTACATTCACGATAAACCTTGCCTGACAAATGGAGCCGTGGGGATGTTCGACGAAACCGGAGCAATGCCATCGTGGTTTTTACCGGTAGGCGATGAAATCTGGTTATACTACACTGGCTGGAATCGCAGCGAAACGGCCAGTTATCGCCTTGGAATCGGGCTGGCGATTAGTCGTGATGGGGGGCTTACGTTCGAGCGGAAATACACGGGGCCACTGCTCGACCGTTCTATCTATGATCAGGTATGGGTGGCGCAGCCGTGCGTTATGCGCGAAGGTGACCGCTGGCGGATGTGGTACCTCTCCTGCACCAAGATTGAAGTAATCAATGGTCATCCGGAACCGTTCTACGATGTTAAGTACGCCGAGTCGGCAGACGGAATCCAGTGGGAACGGACTGGACAGGTATGCGTCGGTTATGACGAGTTTACGGACGCCATAGGTCGCCCAACGGTGTATAAAGACGGCGATGTATACAAGATGTATTTCTCCTTTCGCAACGCAACTAACTACCGTACCGACGTGCAACGGAGTTATCGGATTGGCTACGCGGAGTCGAAAGACGGTATCAACTGGGATCGGAAAGATAACCTTGCCGGGATCGAACGGTCGGCTGATGGCTGGGATTCATTAATGATGGACTATTGCCATATTTTCCCGCACCAGGACCAGTGGATAATGTTTTACAATGGAAACGGCTTTGGGGCATCGGGATTCGGCTATGCAACGCAACCAATTAGCGGCTAAAAATCGTTCTTACACCAGCTTTTTTAGTTCTTTACGGAATAAGGAGCAAGGTCATTGAGGAGACTGACATACATCAGCTTCCAGCGTTTGTATATTAAAAAGTTACTGTTCTACTTTTGCACTAAATCTGCAGTGATAGACTATGAAAGAACTGTCGAAGTACCTATTACAGGTTAACGCCGAGTTTAAAAACGGCGAAATCGTAACTGAGATTCCGTACGAGGAAGTAATGCGTCTGGTCAATGAACCTAATATCGTCATCGTCAAAACGAATATTCCCGAAGAAACACTTCAGAAAGCCGTTGACGCCACGCGTGCCTGGGCCGAAAAAACTCCGCTTGCCGAAGGCCCTGATACGTTTGTAAATAACCAGCACAAGCGTCGTCTGCATATCGCCAAAATTCAGCAGGCTCCGCAGCTTTTTCACGATCATACGTTCGACGATCTGACTAACCTGGAGGAGGAGTATAAGAGAGATCTGCTTACCGTTTTCGACCCAATGCGTAAGTTCTGGAACGCGCTGACGGGCAACCAGGAAGAATTCGGATTTAAAGAAGGGGATGCCTATTTACACCCACAGGTTACGCACTATCCGATGGGCGGCAGTTTCTTCGGCCGGCACTGGCATCCATTGAATCCGCAGAAAGTTGGACAGATCCTGGCTCTGAACCAGTACGGTCGCGATTATCACTCCGGTGGTACCGGCTACGTGATAAACGATACGATCATTGAAACGGAGGGTTTTCAGGATATGGGCGATCTGCTGCTGTTCCGCTATGATCTGCCGCACTGGGTGAGTCCGTCAAGCTTTGCCGACCGTTTCAGTTGGGATGATCCTCGTGGTCGCTGGGTAGCAATCCTGCCGTTCTATAACCCATGGGGAACGCCGGCCGAACACAAAGAGCCGCAAGGCTGGAAAGAGCAGATTCAGACTGCAAAAAAAGCTACATCAGAAGCTACCGTATAATCGAGAAATAAGGATAGACGAGTGACGTTCACTCGTCTATTCGTTTTTATCTTTGTAACCAACTGAGAACCCGGTTCGAGCTTCAGCCGGGTTTCCGTTTTATACATGATTAAAGTCAGCGTTCTGATCATTACGTACAACCAGCAGAAGTTTATTCGTAAAGCCATTGACAGTGCGCTTGCGCAGCAAACAACGTTTCCTATTGAAATTCTGGTTGGCGACGATTTTTCGAGTGATGGTACGCGGGAAATTATCCAGGAGTACGAACGGCAGTATCCTGATAAGGTCATTGGGGTGTTGCATCCGCGCAACATGGGCAAAAACGGCGGGATCAATTTCCTCGAGACGCTCAAGCTGGCAAAAGGTGAGTACTATGCGCTGATGGATGGTGATGATTATTGGACCGACTCGCTCAAGTTGCAGAAGCAGGCTGACTTTCTGGATGCTCATCCGGATTGTTCGACGGTGTTCCATAATGCGCTGATAACCTACGAAGATGGCACACCGTCCCATTTGGTGAATGGCGACGATATGAAGCCATTTTATACGGTTGACGACCTGATTGGAGAAGACGAGATCTGGTTCATGGCTACGTCAAGTACCATGTACCGGAACAACATCAAAGAGTATCCGGCCTGGTTTCGGGAGTCGTCGAGTGGCGACATCCCCCGCCTGATCCTTAAGGCGAAATTGGGCAAGATCGGTTACATTCCCGACGTCATGTCGGTGTATCGCAAAAACCGGGGAGGAGCCAGCTACGCCGACAATTATTACGATGAAACCTTTCTGCGCAACCGGATTCAGATGTATCGCGATATTAACCGCGAGCTTGACTTTAAATATGATCGGGTGCTTCGCAAGAATATTGCCCGGTATTACCGGATGATGCTGGACGCAAAGCAATACAAGAAGAGTTATTTTCGGCGTGCTTACTATGCCCTGAAGTATCTACACATGGGTCGGCCGCAATGGGATAAAACAAAAGTGGTTATCCGCGATTACGTATTACCCGCCCCAATCAGCAAGTTATACAGTAAGATACGTCTGCTGCCGTATCAACAATGACAGTTAGCGGTTTTCGTCTCGCCGAAAATCAATTAACTTTATCAGTCAAACTCGTTCATTAGTAGATTATCTATGAAATTAAGCGTCGTCATACCGGCTTATAACGAAGAGGAGTCTCTGCCACCTACTTTGCGCACGCTCTACCAGACGCTGGCCAAACACGGCATTCCGCACGAGATCTGCGTGACGAACGATAACTCGAAAGACGGGACCTTACGCGTGCTGCAGCAACTGGCCGAAACCGAAATTCCGACGCTGGTTTATTATACAAATCCTGGACCGAATGGCTTCGGATACGCCGTACGGTATGGCCTGGAGCGTTTTTCGGGCGATTGCGTAGCCGTGTTCATGGCCGATATGTCCGATGATCCAGAGGACCTGGTGAAGTTTTACAACAAAATGCTGGAAACCAACGTCGACGCCGTATTTGGTTCGCGTTGGGTTAAAGGTGGTAAAGTAATTGACTATCCACAGGTTAAAAAGTATGTGAATAGATTGGCCAACTTGATCATTCGCATGGTTATTGGAATTAAATACAACGATACCACGAATGCATTCAAGCTCTATAAACGGGAAACAATGGAAGGCCTGAAGCCGTTTCTGTCGCCCCACTTCAACCTGACCGTCGAATTGCCGCTGAAAGCTATCGTTCGTGGTTACAGCTACGCGGTCGTGCCGAACAGTTGGACGAATCGGAAGTATGGTGAGTCAAAACTGAAGATTAAGGAGATGGGAAGCCGCTACTTTTTTATCCTCATGTATTGCCTGATCGAGAAGTATTTTTCGCGGGGCGATTTTCGGAAAAAATCGTCAACGCCCGTTAGTCAGTCAGTTAGTCGGTAAGGTAATCTTAACTAAAAAAGCCTTTCAATCCCGGAATTTGATAGATGGCCAGCGTTTGAATGATAGCCCAAAAGGTGGCGCTGATGAGCATATAAAGCAGAATCTGGCGCTTGTGTACCTTAAACGATACTGCTAGAACAGTCCCGCCGATTGGGGTAAGTACAAGAGGAGTAAGCAAAGCAATGCCTGCCAGGCCTGATGTTTTCCAGACGCGGACAGCCAGGCGTGTCCGGCGCGAAAATCGTTTCGGACGCTGTTTGCGATATCGTTGCCTCAAAGCTTCCAGCGCGGCTCCCGCAAATGTAATGGCCAGTACGCTGAGCATCATCCCGGCAATCGTGCAGATGGCCGTCTCCAGCCAGGATAACCCCAGTGCAAAGCCAGCGAGCGGACCGCCGATGAATTTTATGGTACTGGCAATAATAACCGAGAAATACTTGGCAGCCTGCATAACGTATCAGAACAAAGCTATGGTCGTAGGGGACATTTTGTTTGGTAGTCCTGTTACCTCCCTACCCATGTCAACCATAGACAACGTTCAAAATTAGCCGTTGTTTATATTATGCCTGTTATAAAATCTGCGTACCCTGGTCCGCCCCCGTTTTTGTACAACGGCCATCTCCAGACGATTTTCCCAAGTGTTGTGCGAAAGGTTACAGGAGTGGTCTATGAACGCGAACGGCTTGAATTAAACGACGGTGATTTTCTGGATCTTGACTGGCTTGAACGGGGGCAGCGACAACTGGTCGTGTTAACTCACGGCCTCGAAGGCGATAGCAACCGACAATACATTCGGGGAACGGCTAAATTGTTTTATCAAAACGGTTTCGACGTATTAGCCTGGAATTGTCGTTCGTGTAGTGGCGAAATGAACCGGGCGTTTCGGCTTTATAACCATGGCGAGATCGGCGATATTGGCGAGGTGATCAATCATGCACTACGTACCCGATCCTACGAACGAATTGTACTGGTTGGCTATAGTATGGGCGGAAACATTACGTTGAAGTACCTGGGTGTTCACGGACGTCATCTGCCCGACGTCGTTCAATGTGGTATTGCGATTTCATCACCCACTGATCTGGGTGCCAGTGCCCGCCTGCTCGATAATCCATCAAACCGGTTCTACCGCAACCGGTTTATGAAGAAGCTCGTGCTGAAACTACAGCAGAAATCGGATCGCTTCCCTGGCACCATCGATATGACCAAGTTGCAATTGGTCAGACGGTGGCAGGACTTCGACGACTTTTTCTCGGCTCCAGTCAACGGCTACCGGGACGCTGAAGATTTTTATACGCAGGCATCAGCCGTACATTTCATGCCCAACATTACCGTACCGACGCTAGTACTTAATGCCCAGAATGATCCATTGTTATCGCCGGAATGTTCGCCTGAATGGCTGGCCGAAACACATCCGCTGATTCACCTGGAGACACCCCGGACCGGCGGTCATGTTGGGTTTGTTGTGGCCCGCGACCCGCATACCTACGCTGAACGCCGGGCGCTTCAGTTCGCGATGACCCAACCAGTACCATAAGTTCTGGTTGTTAAAGGAGTAAAATCACGGCCGCAGTGCTCTTCATTATAGCTTATGACAATAGTTTATCCGGACGCATACACGCTAAACCCCGGCGATCTTAGCTGGGCACCTCTACAGGCATTGGGCGACGTAGTTTTTTACGATCATACCCCAACCGACGAACTACTCGAACGAGTTAGTGGAGCAGAAGCCATACTGGTTAACAAAATTCGTCTTAACCGCAGTCTACTCCAGCAACTACCCAGGCTCAAATACATTGGCGTGACTGCCACTGGTTATGATATTATCGACGTTGCAGCCGCACGGGAGCAGGGTATTGTTGTTTCGAATGTGAAAGGGTACAGTACCGATTCGGTAGCACAGCAAACCTTCGCGCTGTTGTTGGAGCTGACCAATCACGTAGGGCTGCATAATGAAAGCGTTCATGCCGGTGACTGGGTCAAATCACCGGATTTCTGTTACTGGCGCACTCCGTTGGTAGAGTTGTCGGGAAAAACGCTGGGTTTGATTGGCTACGGTGATATTGGCCGGAAAGTAGCTGAAATTGGTCGTGCGTTCGGCATGAACGTACTGGTAAACCGACGCCACCCACCGAAGGAGTCGGTAGATGGTATCAGATTTGTTGATGTAGAAACGGTATTTTCGGAAAGCGATGTTGTTTCTCTTCACTGCCCAGCTACTCCTGAGACAATCGGCTTTGTGAACTACGCGCTGATGAGTAAAATGAAGCCGAGTGCTTATCTGATCAATACCAGCCGGGGGAGTCTGCTCAACGAAGCTGAGGTGTCCAGCGCGTTGAATGAAGGGCTAATTGCCGGCGCTGGAATCGACGTGTTATCATTGGAACCGCCTGAAGCGGATAATCCGTTGCTGACTGCCAAGAACTGTCTGATTACTCCTCATGTGGCCTGGGCAACCTACGAAGCCCGGCAACGTTTGCTAGAACGGGTTGTTGAAAATCTGAGCGCCTTTATGAATGGCAACCCCATCAACGTAGTTAGCTGAAACAAGTCAACTCACTACGTGCTGGCGATACGGATCAGGTCCTCAATCTGATTGATAATGGTGGCATTGTGGGGCATGCTGATGTCCTGTCCGACAATTTGGTAACCTGTAAATAGCAGGTGTGACTCGGGAAAACTCTTGGCCATACGGTCGACGTACGGCTGTACCTCGTTGTTAGACGGAACCGACGTTATGGCCGTGAAGATATAATCCGGCTTATGGACATTGTACGCAAATACCAGTTCATTAAATGGCAGGCTCTGCCCCAGGTAGATTACTTTGTTGTAGCGAGCCCGAATGATATAGTTGGCAAAAAGAAGGCTGATTTCGTGCAATTCGCCTTCTGGCAAAAACAGCATGTACTTCTTGCCGTTAGGCCGCTGTTTACTAACCTGCCCATCGATGGCCACAATAATCTTCTGCCTGATCAGGTTTGTGATGAAGTGCTCCTGTGCTGGTCCAATAGATCCCGTCACCCATAACGTGCCGATCCTACTCAAGAACGGATAAACGATATGAATCATCGTGTTTTCGAAACCGAACTGGAGAATATTCGTGCTGACAATCTTCTCAAAGCGCTCTTCATCCAGATCGATCATCGAAATGGTAAGCGCGTGAATTTGATCCGGATAATTTAGTTGTTTGTCAGAAATTTTGATGACCTCCCGATACATCTCCTCAACTGACAATTTCGAAATTTCGGAAATTTTATATCCGTGATCTTTCAGCAGTGAAATATTCAACACCAGCTTCAGATCCTGATCGTCATAGGTACGAATGTTGGTATCCGTCCGCTTGGGCGTAATGATGTTGTAACGCTGTTCCCAGATCCGCAACGTATGAGCTTTTATGCCCGATAGCTGTTCTAAGTCTTTTATTGAGTAATTACTCATAGAACAAAGTTGTTTCAATGTTTATGTTATCCGAAGAACACGTACACATCAGTCCCAATGACTGAACCAACAAGCGGTACGAAAAATAGTGACCAATCTACAAGTATAGAATCACTTAAACAACTAAGGTCTATTAAAAATATACCACGTTTGTTTAATTAAATCGGATAATTCTTAAACAAGAAACTCGGGCGTTTTGTTTTCCTAACCGTTCAATCGGAAAATTAAACCATGAAATAAAAAGAAGAAAAATTGTAGTAAAAGCATCCAACCGGCCATTCGGTTGTCTTTTCGGAAGGGAAGTGCAAACCAAACACTGAGCAACGCAAAGGATACCAACCACCAGCCAACGTAATTGCGGAATGGAACAGGCTGGCCAAACCAGGTCCAGAAATCGAGTTGTATGGCTACTGGCTCAATGAAGAAGTCCAACCCTACCATCAACGTAGCTGCCAGAACTATTTTTAAAAGTTTTGGAATACGCAGCCGGTCACAGATCGACCCGCAGCAGTAGGATAACGTAAGCCAGTTGATGCCTATAACGGGCGGAACAGACCAAAGTTTAAAGCCTAAACCGGAGCCATACGCATATTGGCCAAATATTAAGCCGGTTTGGACGCCCAGCACTTCAATAAAATAGCCAGTTGCAAACGCCAGAATAATGTAAAAGTAAAAGGCGGGATTCCAGTCTTTATGGTAGGCCAGCAGAACAGCCAGCGACGCGACAAGGGTTACAGGGCTGAGTGGTCGAAAATAGGTGGCCAGGTGAGGGATCTGTAGTCCGATAACACCTGCCAGATACGCTAAGACCAGGATGGTAAGCACCTTTGCGTGTTGTCGATCAGAAATGGAGAGACTCGTCGGCATGCAGTACAAACTACCCGTTTAGCCAGAAAGTTGGCCCGTTGCCTATGAAAAAGCCCTGGTTTCGCCAGGGCTTTATGAAGGGTGGATGATGGGTCTCGAACCCACGACCTTCGGAACCACAATCCGACGCTCTAACCGACTGAGCTACAACCACCGTTTTGGGACTGCAAAGATAATGATGAATTATTAATTTCGAATGGCTTTTAAGACTTCTGTCAAAAAAACTTAATCATTCTCCTTAATAATTCATCATCACTCAATTATTGCTGTTTGCCTTGCTGAAAGCGCTTTTCAGCAGCATTCCAGTCAACTACATTCCAGTAAGCAGCAATGTAGTCGGGGCGACGGTTCTGATACTTCAGGTAGTAAGCATGTTCCCAAACGTCAAGACCGATGATTGGGAAGCCTTTTTGATCGGCTACATCCATCAGCGGGTTGTCCTGATTAGGCGTTGATACTACGGCCAGTTCGCCACCATCTTTCACAATCAGCCAGGCCCAGCCGGAACCGAACCGAGTAGTAGCGGCTTTGGTAAACTCTTCCTTAAAAGCGTCAAACGAACCAAATTTCTGATTGATTGCCTCAGCCAGTTCGCCAGTAGGTTGCCCACCGCCTTTGCCCGACAAGGTGTTCCAGAACAGCGTATGATTATAATGACCACCTCCGTTATTACGCACTGCCACCGGGGCCGTGCTGACGTTTGCCAGCAAATCCTCAATGGATTTATTTTCCAATTCAGTACCAGCAACAGCATTGTTGAGGTTCGTCACGTATGCATTGTGGTGCTTATCGTGGTGAATCTCCATGGTCTGCTTGTCAATGTGCGGTTCGAGCGAGTCGCTCGGGTAGGGTAGCGGTTCTAATACAAAAGCCATTGGACTAAGATAGTTAAAATGGAAGTTTGTTCGGTTGGGTTAACAACCCTGTTTCCGTTTATGTTCTTAACTGCCGAAAAAACTTCGTAAGCAGTGCCCGACTTTCTTCGGCCAGCACACCCGTTTCTACGCGGGTTTTAGGGTGAAGTACTGGGGCAGAAAGGCGACTGTAACCTCGTTTGGGATCGTCGGCACCAATAACAAGGCGACTAATCTGGGACCAGAACAAAGCACCAGCACACATCACACAGGGCTCAAGCGTTACGTATAGTGTACAATCGGTCAGGTATTTACCACCAAGGTGCTGTGTGGCGGCCGTGATGGCCAGCATTTCAGCATGGGCCGTTACGTCGTTGAGTTGCTCAGTCTGATTACGGGCTTTTCCGATAATGCGATTACGACACACCACAAGCGCCCCGACCGGAATCTCGCCCTCGGCAGCCGCTTCTTCGGCCAGACTGAGGGCGATTTCCATGAAATACTCGTCGGTAAGCATTACTGCTTCAAAATTTTTCGGACTGTCTGTCGATCTCCCACCTGTATGCGTAGCAGGTACGCGCCAGTCGGCTGGCTGGTCAGGTCAAGGTCGGTTTGCCGGGTTCGGGTCGTTTGTTGAAGAACGCTCCGACCGCGGAGGTCCGTCAGCGTGAGTACTGCTGGTTGTCGGTTTAATGCCAGATCAACCATTACAGTCAGTGTTGTACCTGTGGGAACGGGATAGACCTTGACCAGAGACTCCAGCGGGTCGTCTTCAACCGCCAGCAGTGGCTGTACGGTAACGGTAGCCGTACCCGAAACAGGGCCCGAGCCGCAGTTGTTGCTGACCGACGTAATACGGTATGTTGTGGTGCGGGTTGGTCGTACTTCCAGCAGATACGGGTTACTGTTGACCGGAGGGAGGTTAACGGTACGGGCGCTATCTGCATAAGCGATTGTCCATGGGCCATCGCCATCAAATGTAACGGTCAGGTTGGCCGGTGATCCTTCGTAAATGCTTTGCGTGCCTGTTAAGGTTGCGGTTGGCTGTGGTCGAACATTTAGGAGGGTCGGGCTTCGGGTGCCGAGTACGGGAACGGATGGGTTCGAGGCTTTGACCCGCACGATGTACTGTCCCCCCGCCAACGTACGCGGTAGGGTGGCCGTGATGGGGCTGCTTCCGGCAAACGCCGAAACTTCGGTGTAAGTCGACGTATCAGTAGTACTGGCAATTTCAACCTTAAACTGATTGCCCGAGGTGAATGAGCCGGACGTAGTGAACGGCACCTGGAAAGTGGAACCTGCGCAAAGCGTCGTCACGGCCAGACTCGTGGTGGTTACAGCCGGGGCAATTACCGATACGATCGCCGTAGCCGGGTTGCCTGGTAGTCCAACACCGCAGCTATTAGCAACGCTCACAACCTGATAGGTCGTATTGCGTCGGGGGAGTACGTTGACGGTTGTGTCATTTCGGTTAGCAACACCTGAATAGCCTTCGCTCAACGTGTAGCTAAACGGAGGAGTACCCGTAAACTGAAGTTGCAGTGGAGCCGTAAGTCCCAGATTTACCTGGGTTGAGCCCTGAAGCGACAACGTTGGTACCGTATTAACAATCAGTTTGATTGGGACTCGAGGGCTGTAGCAGCCCGTTGCGTTATTGATCTGATACACAAAGAATGTTTCGCCACCAGGCTTGGTCGCATTGAGCGTGTAGGGGGTGGGCGCTTCGTTCGTAACGACATTGTATGGGTCAATCCAGCGTAAACTGGCACCGGTTGCGGCTGTAGCTTCCAAGGGGGTTGCCTGATCATCACGACAATACGTGATCAGGGTTTTGGCTACAGTCGGCGCAGCTGTCGTATTGACCGTTACCTGCAGATTTGCCTTACCGCCTTCGCAGTTGTTGACAGTCTGGCTCACCTGGTAGGTAAATGTGCCGGCCTGCGTAACAGAAGGCGTCGGGGTGTTGGCGATAGGGCTGCCCTCGGCCGTGTACCATTTCAGGTTTTGACCGCTGGCTTGCAAGGGGAGTACAGTCTGAGCAGGCTGGTCAGTTTGAATCTGGCAATAAGATACGTTGCTGACGCCCGGTGCAGCCGGTAACGCATTAATCGTTACGGTTAGGGGCGCCTTTGGGCTTTCGCAGCCTTCATTAGATGTCTGCGATGCTTTGTATACCTGTGTGCCTACTGTACCCGTATTTGGCGTAGGTGTGTTACCCAGCGGGCTGTCGCCTGCATCATACCACTTGATGTTGCTACCCGAGGCTGTTAGCGGCTGCGATGGACCGTTGTTACAAAAGCTTATCGGGCTGACACCCGGTACACCGGGCGTAGCTTTCACGCGGACGTTCAGAGCGGCTCGTGGGCCTTCGCAACCATCCAGGGTCTGGCTTACGTAGTAGGCCGTGGTGCCAACATTGGTGTTCTGTGGGGTTGGGGCAGTCGCTGAAGGGGTGCCGCCCGTAGCGCTGGTACCATACCAGTTCAGGGTAGCGCTGGTTTGAGCCGTTGCCGTTAGTACAGGGGCCGTTGTATTCTGGCAAAAATCAGTGGCGCTAACCGACGGCCGATCAGGTGTATCTTTTACCAGGACCGGGATTGCTTTCCGTTCGCTTTCGCAGCCACTGACCGTCTGGCTAACGTAATAATTTGTCGTTCCAACGAGATTGGTATTGGGTGTTGATGGTGTCGGTGAACCATTGCCGTTTGTGCCATTGGTTCCGTACCATTTCAGGCTTTGCCCTGTTGCCGAAAGGGGTTGAGCTGTAGTACCTTCGCAATAAGGTGTAGGTGTTACGGCCGTTGGAGCCGATGGTATGGCATTTACCGTAACCCCTATACTGCCCCGCGGTCCTTCACAGCCGTTTACCGTCTGGCTGACATAATACGTATTCGCGCCTGTTGCACTTGTTGGTGGGGTTGGCGCTGTGGTAGAAGCCGTTCCCCCTGTTGCATTAGTGCCGTACCAGTTTAGGGTTCCTCCAGCAGACGGAGTGGCAGTCAGCGGAGTGGCTGATCGATCCTGGCATAAGCCTACCGGACTCGTTCCGGGAGCGGCTGGTCTTGACCTGACGGTTACTTGGATTGCGGCCCGTGGGCTTTCACAACCATTCACCGTCTGACTAACGTAATAAGCAACAGTTCCGGCGGTAGTTGTGCCAGGGGTCGGCGCTACGGAAGATGCTGTCCCGCCGGTTGCGCTCGTGCCATACCAGTTCAGGGTTCCTCCGGTTGTTGCCGTTGCTGATAAAGGGCTGGCGGTCTGATTCTGGCAGTACGGTGCCACGGTAGCCGTTGCGGGTGCGCCGGGTTTCGGCTTAACTTCTACCGGAATAGCTCTTCGTGGGCTTTCGCATCCATTTACCGTTTGTGTAACGTAGTAATTGGTCGTACCGACAACATCAGTGTTTGGGACTGAAGGCGATGCAGACCCTGTGCCACCGGTTGCGCTCGTGCCATACCATCTTAATTGCTGACCACTGGCAGTAAGCGGAGTTGCTGGCGCATCTTCACAATAAGGGGCTGGTGACGTAGCGGTAGGAGCGGGCGGTACAGCGTTGGTCGAGACGAGCAGGCTGGCTCGCGGGCTTTCGCATCCATTGAGCGTTTGACTGACGTAATACGTAGATGAACCCGTTGTGTTGGTGGGAGGGGTCGGGGCTACCGGCGAGGCTGTCCCCCCGGTCGCATTCGTACCATACCAATTGAGGGTTGCCCCCGATACGGGTGAGGCCGAAAGAGGGCTGGCCGTTTCGTTCTGACAATAGCTGATGGGGCTGGTTCCCGGCGCCGAAGGAGCATCTCTAACCGTAACCGGAATAGATGCCCGGCTGCTTTCGCAACCCGAAACGGTCTGGCTCACGTAGTAATTAGTCGTACCGATCGTATTTGTATTGGGCGTTGGCGCTACAAGTGAGGCTGTTCCGCCTGCTGCGTTGGTACCGTACCAGTTCAGAACGCCACCGGCTGAGGCTGTGGCCGACAAGGGGTTGGCCGTTGCGCCTTCGCAGTACGGAGAAGGGGTGCTGGTCAGTGGCTGCCCCGGGACAGCATTGATGATCAGGGGTTGCGTATTGGTGCTGGTTCGGGACGGCAGGCTTGAAATAACCCGGATTCGGTAGCTGATACCCGGAGCTGCATTGGCTGGGATCTTAGCTGAAATAGTGTTGTTGGCTACTGTCGTTCCGCTGGATGGGCTTCCTATAGCCGTTCCAATCACCGTAGGGTTCGCTGGGAACGTACCGGTGGGATCGGACAATTGCGCGGAAAAAATATTTCCCGCAGTGAACGCGCCCGTAGTTGAAAACGGTACGGTCAGACTAGTGCCCTGACAGAGTGAGTTGTCAGCTAGTGCGCCTGTAACTATAGATTGTGCTGCACTCTCGCTTAGCGCTGCAACACCGAATAGCCACAAAAAAAGATAAGAGTAAAGGATTCGACCATTCATACGTTCGAATAATAAATATACTGGCCTAAAGTTAATTCTTTTGCCACAACTAAGTCTACTCAAAGGTTTAGGCACGGCTCTTGCTACCACATAGCAATAAGAATGCCACCTATCGAATTAGGTGGCATTAGAAAAAAACGGTTGCTGGCAGGAGATAGTAAAAACAGCTTATTGCTGTATAGAGCTGTAAATCAACTCGTGTATCCGACGGCGTAGCTTAGTTGTGTTGATCGAATTATTGCCCGCCGTTGGATGAATGCGATTGGAAAGAAATACGAAGATCAGCTCCTGATCCGGATCTACCCAAACGACATTGCCGGTAAAACCCGTATGGCCGAATGACCGTGGCGATGCCTGCTCGGCCAGGTAAACACTGCTATGGGTCTCCGGATTCGGTTTATCCCAGCCCAGGGCCCGATGGCTGCGAGAGCTGAGCGTCTGGGTAAAATAAGGTACCGTCATTGGCTGGAGTAAACGCTGATCACCATAAACTCCCTTTTGAAGATTCATCTGTAAAAGTGTGGCGATGTCGTGGGCGTTACCAAATAAGCCGGCATGCCCCGAAACGCCACCCTGCACGGCGGCCATCTGGTCATGAACCGTTCCTACCAATAGCTGATTACGGTAGTACGTATCTTGTTCTGTAGGCGCACAGCGCGGATTGGTCAGTCGTTGAAGCGGAGTAAAACCCAGCGAGTGCAACCCCAGGGGTTTATAAAGTGTTTCGGTAACGAACTTGTCCAGCGGCTGTTTGGTCACCCGCTCCACAATTTTTTGCAGCGTCAGGAAGTTCAGATCGCTGTATACATACGCAGGCTTACCTGATTCGTCGGTCTTACGCGACATGGGCGATTGTACTACCCATTTCCAAACTGAATCTTTCAGCGTAGGGACGGCCCATAGGGTAGGGGCAATCTGAAGCGTGTGCAGGCTATCGTGAACGGCACTGTAATATTCAGCCTTTAGGCCACCACCTACCGTTCGGGTTCGATCCCAGGTTGTCGGGTAAAACGAAACCATACCCGACTGGTGCCAGAGCAGATCCTGAATCGTAATGTTCTGTTTGTTCGTACCTCGAAGCTCGGGCAGATAAGCCGATGCTTTCTGCGATAAGTCAATCTGCTTCCGATCATACAGCACCATTACGGTCTGGAGTGTACTAAGCACTTTTGTGAGCGATGCCAGATCATACAGAGTCTCGTCTGTTACCTTTTCGGAACCGGCCGCGTAGGTCAGATTGCCAAAATTCTGGCTGAACACAATTTTACCTTTGCGCGCCACCAAAATCTGGCAACCGGGTACGACGCGATCTTTAATGGCATTTTTAGCCAGCCCATCAATTTTCGATAACACGGCCGATTTCATGCCTACGCTTTCGGGCGTACCAATCGACAGGCGACCTTCAGGCGACAACGTCTCGCCCAGACCAGTCTTCAGGTTACCAGTCGAAATGGGTAGAATACCACGAGCGCCCAGCCCACCGAATAGCACCTGGGGCACTACACGCTGCATTTCGTCAAAGTCCTGATAGGCACACACCAGGGCATCAGCGCCGTTAAACTGATTTAGGCTGTAGGGCGAGCCGAAGGCTGTTACAATTACCTTTGCCCCTCGCTGCTTCAGCTTGGTGATCAGGTCAAGCGAGGTTTTGGTGATGCCATATTTTCGGTACGGCGACTCACTCATGCGGTGGAAGCTGACCACAACCGTATTGGCATCGCCTACCTGGGTCAGAATGTCGTTCAGTTCTGCCTCTGTAGCTGGTTTGTCCGGAGAGGCAATGTGCCGGAACGGAGCATACTGTGTTAATGTGTTCTGGAAGGAATTTCCTGCGTCCGCCCCGATGGCTACTGACGCCAGCCGGAGGGTATCCAGTCGTGACAAAGGCAGTAGATTCTGCTGGTTGCTTACGACCGTAACGGCCTGTTCGCAAAGCTCCTGTTTCAGCAATTTGGCTTCCGGCGAATTCAAATCAGCCGATAAGCCGTTGAGATCAATTGGTTTGTACTTATTCAGGCCAGCCCAATATTTAGCCTGAAGAATTTTGCGGACTTTCTCGTCAATCAGTTCCTGGGAGATAACGCCAAGCTGAACCGCCGTCAGAATACGTTGCGTTGCTTCCTTTACGTTTTCTGGATACAGTAGAATATCGTTACCAGCGATCAGCGCCTGTAGGTTCACGTCAACGTTTTTGTGCGACCGGCTTACACCTCCCATGTTCAGAGCATCGGTGAATACAAGCCCCCGAAAACCCAGCTCTTTTTTAAGTAATTCAGTTACAACCTTTTCGGACAGGGTTGCCGCCAGGGCGGGCGTATTGTCAACGACTGGTACGTATAGGTGACCCGTTACGACGCCCATCAAGCTGTCAGCAATGAGTTTCCGGAACGGGTACAGGTCAATATCGCGAAGTTGCTCCGACGACCGGCTTATGGTCGGTAGTGTGTGGTGCGAGTCCGCATTAGAGTCGCCGTGACCAGGAAAATGCTTCGCCGTAGCAATGATGTGCATGCCCTGCAAACCGCGCATATACGCTGAAGCCTTCAGCGCTACGTTTTCTTTTGACTCACCAAACGATCGGACACCAATAACTGGATTGGCTGGGTTGCTATTGATATCAGAGACCGGAGCAAAATTGATATGGATACCCAGTCGCTGGCACTGGCGTCCAATTTCGGCCCCCATGCGGAAGATCAATTCATTGTCGCGAATGGCTCCCAGGGCCATTTGCTTAGGAAAATCCATGGCACTATCCAGGCGCATACCCAGCCCCCATTCGCCATCGATACCAATCAGCAGAGGTACTTTAGATAAAGACTGATAGCGGTTTGTCAACATCGCCTGCCGATACGGACCGCCCTGAAAGAAGATTAACCCCCCAATATGATTATGTTGAATCAGGTGCTCGATGTACTGATTGTGGTTGGCATTCCGATTAGAGAATGCAGCTACCATAAAAAACTGCCCGACTTTCTGCTCGGGAGTCAGCGTGTTAAATACACTATCGACCCAGCGCTGTCCACTATCGGGCAAGGTGAACACTTCTACCGGCTTTGCATACGCACGAACGCGGTAAGCCGGAGCAGTTGTAGGCCGAATAGATTTGATTCGTTCAGATGTCACAGACAGTCGATGCCAGATGACACGAACCGGATTTGTTACACCAAACGCAGTTAATAAACTGACGGACAGTAGACCGACAACGAGTATCGGCCGGACAATCTTGTTCCGCATGAGTACTCAGTAAGTAAAAAGTACAAGTCAGCTACCTAAATGAATTACCGGAAATCATAAAAGTAGCCAATGAATACTGTAAATGATAGCCAATAGTTGAATTGTCTAATTTTTTAACGAAAAAATGTAGTAATAAAATTTACCCAAGGACACTATTAACTTAATAATGCAATTTAGGGTTTGGCTAAAGGTAGGCGTAGGATTACTTATTTAGTAAAAAGAAAGGTAAAAGTTAGTTAAGTACAAATCGGATCACTCTTATGAAGCGATATTGGATTTTAATCGGAACCCTGCTGGCAATAGTACCAGTTACCTTCGCACAAACCGATAACGGCGCTTTTAAAGCAATGCTGGAGACAATGTATAAGAAAACAGTACCACTGGTAAGTGTGGCCGAATTGAAGCGAATGCCGAATGTAGTGCTGCTGGATACCCGTGCGAGGACCGAGTATGACGTAAGCCATTTGCCCAACGCTAGGTGGGTTGGTTACGACGACTTTGATCTAAAGCGCGTCAGTGATGTACCGAAAGAAGCGAACGTAGTGCTGTATTGTTCGGTAGGATACCGTAGTGAACGGATAGGTGAGAAATTGCTTGCCACCGGGTATCAACGCGTGCACAATCTGTACGGAAGCCTGTTTGAGTGGGTGAATCAGGGCAATCCTGTTGTTGACAAAGCGGGGAAACCTACTCAGCGAGTGCACGCGTATTCGCGCTTGTGGGGAATCTGGCTGAAAAAAGGGGAGAAAGTCTATGATTGAGGTAGTGCTCATTCAGCCGACGCAAATAAGAAAGCAGCAACCGTTAGGAGCCCAAATGACTTACTGAGCAACAACGGTGCTGTAAATCAGCCGTACGGCTGATTTACTGATGGCAGATACAATCTGAGTACCCAGGTTTGTGTCATGCTGAGCTGATACCGTCGCCTGGTTCCGGCAGGCGGAGGATTTGATTGATGCCGTTGTATGCGCTTTCTTCGCCTTCAACCGCTTGTGCGCAGCGAAAATATTACGCGGGTGCCCCATGCTGTATCCTTCACCACAAACGGCCAATACCATCATTCCAGCGATCAGTAGCTTTTTCATGACACATCAGTTTTACATTGATACCACAAAGATATAGGTTTTATTTGGTATCTTGCAATACATAGTACCTTGTTTTTTGTTAAAATTCTTAAAAAAAGGCCGGATAAAGGCTCTCCCGGCCTTTCTGAGTGGGAATTCCAACGCTTATTTAATCAAGTACAACTCGTTTAACGGCACCATCCTCGTTCTGGGTAACCGTAACAAAGTACGTACCCGACGTTTTTTTACCCAGATCAATCTGACCTACGAACTCACCCGAGAAGTCTTTGATCTCCCGGCGGGCTACTTCTTTTCCTTTAGCATTAGTTACGGCGATAGTAATATCGCCTTTGGCAGGTGCCGTGAACCGAATGTTCAATTGGTCGCGGTCCGGGTTATTTGGGTAAACATCCAGGCTCCGAATCGTAGATGGCTTTACGTCCCGATTAAAGCCCCGCGACCATTCTTCGAACGGCCGGGCCAGTTGCCGGTCCCAGTCCCGCGGAAAACGAAACTCCATGCGATTCAGGCGGTCAGCCAGTGAATCCATGTTATTGCGGAAGCCAAAGCCCCATTCTCGCATATCCGGCGTATAATAAAAGCGGTAGTTACGTTCACCGGGACGATTCGGCCGAAGGACATACGCATCGGGCGAGGTTTTACGTCGGCGCGTAACGACGCGGTCGCCATCGGTATCCTCGACTATGATGGTCAACTGACGCCGACGACCATCCTTACGGGCCGTTTTAAGCGAATCCACCAGTTTCATAACTACTCTGTCGCGGTCAGCGTCAGACATGCCGTCGGCACGATACGTCCGTTCTATTTCGCGTACCTCATTACCGTCGCGCTCAATGATGCGGACGCTGAATTCTTCTTTGTCAGCTTTATCAGCCTTAGTAATAGGCTTTTGCTGAGCCTGGCTCGTAATGCTCAGACAAGTGGCCAATAACAAAACCGGGACGAACCGGCATACAAAAACAGATGTTGTTTTCATAGGGTTATTGATGACAAAAGATGCCGTGCGAATCTCAGAAAAACGCTGACAGCCCGGCTGTTAAAGTTTGTTAAATACCCGACGGTAGCTGGTTCGGTTCGTAATTTTACCTGCCGCCTAAACCGTTTTCTCAATAGATGCTGGAAAAGGGCAAAGGTTGCATGAGCGCTTAAAAAAATGTCGAAACAACGCATACGCTGGATTGTGGCGCTGATGGCGGTAGGACTGCTGGGACTGATTGGCCTGCAGTCGTATTGGATCGGTAGTGCGCTGCGACTCCAGAAAGAGCAATTTGATTATAAAGTTACCGATGCCTTGCAGGAGGTGGTTCGTACGCTGGAACGTCAGGAGATACTAAACCTGGCTCAGAAGCGTATTCAGGCCCACGATCAGCAGAATCGACTGATGGCTATTGCCAAGAAATCGGATCAGGAGCCACCTGAGTCGTCTGCACCCAAACGGCGTAAATCAAAGCCGGATCAGGTTGTGGCGAGGGATAAGATTGCTATGCCCAGTTCTGGTGACAACAACCCGACGGCTCTGCGTGGGGCTGAGCCGATGGGAGCCATTGTTCAATCCGACGTACTGCATTCAACGACGCGTCCTTTGTCCGCCGAGCAGATGGTTGTGGTCGAAGAGTTCTTTCGCCAGCAGGAAGAGTTGATGGCGGCCGGCGACTGGCAGGCCCAACTGGAGCAGCAACGTCAGTTCGAACGCTGGGTAGATCACGTCATGAGTAGTGAGTTGACGAATATTGATGCGCAGTTGAGGCAATCTGCCAAGCGGCAGGACTCATTGCGGAAAGTTGCCAAAAAGGAGCAGGCGGCTCGGCTGAAGCGTCGACAGCAGCAAAATCGGCCGGATACTGCTATTGCACAGAAAAGCCCGAACGAAACTAAGGCCACAGCCGGCCTTACCCACCGTACCGAAGAGCAGTCGCAGATGATCAAGGATGTTTTGAAAGGGTTGCTATTGTCGGATCGGCCGATCGAGGACCGCGTTAACCGTCTGGCTCTTGATACCCTTTTGCGACAGGCGTTACAGGAGCGGGGGATCGGTATCCCATTTGCCTATGGCGTCCAGATCAAATCGAAGCCTTCATTTCTGTTTACGTCGCTCGGCATGGAGCCGGAAGAGTTTAATGCCAGTGGGTATAAAGCGGCCTTATTTCCTAATAACCTGCTCGAAACAGGAAATTACCTGTATATCTATTTCCCAACTCAAAAGCAGTTTATCCTGAACCGGCTGGGATTCACGTTTGCAGCATCGGCGGTGTTGATCCTGATTATTCTGGCCTGTTTTTACATCGCCCTTAGTACGATTGTCCGGCAGAAAAAACTGGCCGATATTAAGAACGACTTTATCAACAACATGACCCACGAGTTCAAAACACCTATTTCAACCATTTCGCTGGCAGTTGAAATGGCGCAAGAGCAACTGGGCTATGCGGATACACCTATATCTGATCCGACAGCCAACCCAACTACCCGCCTGACCCGGTACATGGGTATTATTCGTGACGAAACCCGCCGGTTAGGGTCACACGTCGAGAAGGTACTGCAAATGGCACTGCTTGACCGTGGAGAAATCAAACTGAAGCTATCATCGGTTAATGTTCACGACGTTATCGAGAAAGTGCTCAATAACATTGGTATTCAGATTGAACAGCGTGAAGGCGAACTTGATCTCGATTTTGAAGCGGATAACGAGGTTGTTGAAGCCGACGAGGTACATTTGACCAACATCCTGTATAATCTGGTCGACAACGCGATTAAGTATTCGCCGAACCAGCCTCATATCACACTCAAAACCCGCAGCTTACCAGAAGGCGTCAGCATTACCGTGGCCGACCAGGGGCTGGGAATGACCAAAGACCAGTTGAACCGTATCTTTGAGAAGTTCTACCGGGTGCCGACGGGTAATCGACACGACGTGAAAGGGTTCGGTTTGGGGTTAAGCTACGTTAAAAAGATGGTAGATGAACACCACGGGCGTATTCAGGTCGATAGTCAGCCGGGTAAAGGCAGTTCATTTGAGATTATTATTCCATATACGCAGCCGGCTGGCGAATAAACCGCGGTTGTTTGAACGATTTATTGTAGAAAATGGCAAACATTCTGGTAGTCGAAGATGACCCCAATCTGGGACAGTTAGTACAGGAGTACCTGACGATGAAAGGATACCCAACCGACCGGGCAACCGACGGTAATCAGGGACTTCAGATGTTCATGGCGAACTCGTATGACCTGTGCATTTTCGACGTCATGATGCCTAAAAAAGACGGCTTTACGCTGGCGAAAGAAGTCCGGATGGCAGGGCGTGATATCCCAATTATTTTCCTGACGGCCAAATCGATGCAGGAAGATACCATCCAGGGGTTTAAGGTTGGTGCCGACGACTACGTGACGAAGCCATTCAGCATGGAGGAATTGTTGCTACGAATTCAGGCCATTCTCCGGCGCTACCAGCGTACACCTGATTTGCCTGAGCCGTCGGTGTATCAGATCGGGTCGTTTCAGTTTGATTATCCGCACCAGTTGCTGATGCACAACGGCTCATCGCAGAAACTGACCAGTAAAGAGTCTGAGCTACTTAAGCTGCTGGCGCAAAACCTTAATCAGCCGGTCAGCCGCAGTTTTGCCCTCAAGATGGTGTGGGGCGACGATTCGTACTTCAACGCCCGGAGTATGGACGTGTATGTGACGAAACTGCGGAAGTACCTCAAGGAAGATGAAGCCGTTCAACTGGTGAACGTCCACGGTGAGGGTTTCAAATTAATTGTGTAAAAAATGGGTGCTGTCGGAATAGATGGCTTCGTAAGTTTGTTCACTAAGCAATCTATTTGAGTGAGGCATGTCAAACGTACAGCGTATAACCCAATTACAACTTACCCGACGTCCGCGTCGGAATCGTCAGTCAGCTGCCATTCGTAATATGGTGCAGGAGACTCGACTCGCCGTAACTGACTTCATTTTGCCGCTTTTTGTGCTGGAAGGCGAAGGTGTTCGCAGTGAAGTGGTTTCCATGCCAGGAATCCATCGGTACTCACTTGATCTGCTTTTAGAAGAAGTTGCCGAATGCGTGGGCCTTGGCCTGACTACGTTCGCGCTCTTCCCCAACCTACCCGAGTCAAAGAAAGATAAATACGCTACGGAGAGTTATAATCCCGACGGTTTGTATCTGCGGGCAGTGAAGGCGATTAAAGATCGTTTCCCGGACGTAGTGGTTATGACTGACGTAGCAATGGACCCTTATAGTTCTGATGGGCACGATGGGATCGTTGAAAACGGAAAAATTCTGAATGACCCAACGCTCGAAGTACTGGGCAATATGGCATTGGCGCAGGCAAAAGCTGGTGCCGATATCGTCGGCCCGTCGGACATGATGGATGGCCGCGTGGGTTATATCCGCCAGGTACTCGACGCCGGTGGTTTCCACGACGTAGCGATCATGGCGTATTCGGCGAAATATGCCAGCGCTTTTTATGGGCCATTCCGCGATGCGCTGGATTCTGCCCCCCGTTTTGGCGATAAGAAAACGTATCAGATGAACCCCGCCAATAGCCGAGAAGCCCTGATTGAAGCAGAGCTGGATTACGCTGAAGGAGCCGACTTTTTGATGGTCAAGCCCGCACTGGCGTATCTGGACGTAATCAAGTTATTAAAAGATAACTTCGATCTGCCGATTGCCGCCTATAACGTAAGTGGTGAATATGCTATGATTAAAGCGGCTGCCCGCAACGGCTGGCTCGACGGCGAACGAGCGATGATGGAGTCACTTATGGCGATCAAACGGGCCGGTGCGAACGTTATCCTAACCTATTTTGCCAAAGAAGCCGCTCAACTTCTGAAATCAGTTTAATTGCGGTATAATTAGCATCACGAAGCCATGCTTTCCACTATCTTTCGGAAGGCATGGCTTTTTGTTGACTAAAAGCATCTTCCTGTTATACTATGTTAGACTACGGGAAAAGATTAATTGTGATTTTATCTTATGAGCAGTTTATTAATTCGTAATGCACGAACAGTTAATGAAGGTTCAATTACTGAGACAGATCTTCTCATAAAAGGTGGTTTCATTGAGCGTATCAGCAGTGACTTGACGGAACAATATGTCGATCGGGTTATTGATGCAAATGGTAGTTTTTTACTTCCTGGCGTTATTGATGATCAGGTGCACTTTCGTGAACCTGGCCTAACCCATAAGGCAACCATTCGATCTGAATCGCGGGCGGGCGTAGCTGGGGGCGTCACTACGTTCATGGAAATGCCCAATACAGTGCCCAACGCGCTGACACAAAATCTGTTGGCCGATAAGTATGAAATTGCTGCCCGTACGTCGCTGGCAAATTATTCATTCTTCATGGGTGTCTCTAACCACAACCTCGATGAGGTATTACGAACTGACCCAAAGACGGTTTGCGGTATTAAAGTGTTTATGGGTTCATCAACCGGTAATATGCTGGTAGATAATGAGCGGATACTGGACGACCTATTCCGACAGAGCCCCATGCTTATTGCTACTCATTGCGAGGATGAAGCGACCATACGTGCCAACACAGAACAATACCGACAGGAATACGGCGAGTCGGCAACCGCGGCTTTGCATCCATTGATTCGCTCGGAGGAGGCCTGCTTGAAATCTTCTTCCCTGGCAGTTGAACTGGCTCTCCGGCACAACACTCGTCTACACATTCTTCATATATCAACTGCGGATGAGTTATCACTTTTTCGTAACGACATTCCACTGCGCGAAAAACGTATCACGGCTGAAGTGTGTGTGCATCATCTCTGGTTCGACAGTCGGGACTACGACCGGCTGGATAATCAGATAAAATGCAATCCGGCTATCAAGGCTCCTCATCACAAAGAGCAACTGCTGGCGGCCCTGCTCGATGACCGGCTGGACATCATTGCAACTGACCACGCCCCACACACCCGAGCTGAGAAACAACAATCGTACTGGCAGGCACCGTCGGGGCTACCGCTGGTGCAACACCCGCTGCTGATGATGCTGGAGTTTGTTAAGCAGGACAAGATCTCTCTCGAAACAGTTGTCCGAAAGATGTGCCACGCCCCCGCCGACTGCTTTCAGATTGATCGAAGAGGTTACATTCGTGAAGGGTATTGGGCTGATTTAGTATTAGTTGACATGGACCAATCGACACCTGTTTCCAAACAAAACATCTTGTACCAATGTGGTTGGTCACCACTGGAAGGTTACACATTTGGATCAAGAATAACCCATACCATTGTATCGGGCGAACTGGTTTATGAAAATGGTGAGTTTTTAACAGACCGGGCGGGCAAACGGGTTCTTTTTAATCGGTAAGCAGAAAAATTTTCAAATTTGCTTGCAAGAAGTAGGCCCGAACGTATATCTTTGCAGTCCCAAACAAAGGGGAAACGAGCTGCCGAAGTGGTGAAATTGGTAGACACGCACGTTTCAGGGGCGTGTGCCTTTACGGGCATGCGAGTTCGAGTCTCGCCTTCGGCACAACATAAAGGCCGTAATCAGTTCAAACGCTGGTTACGGCCTTTGCTTTTGGTACTTAAGGCCAGGCTGAGGAGCGTTACGGCCAGTGACAACGTTACGTTTCATGTTGGGTAGAGGAGTTTTATTGCGATATCCTCAAGTATGGAGAGACTTCATATGCTAGTTGCTATCATTTATCTTGACAACAACTCAGCTAAAATAACGGTCTTAAGACTAATCCTGGCTTGGAAACCATTTGTACAACGCTTCAATTTCATCCGTATCCAACTACCTCGCATAAGATGCCACCGTGCAGGTACAAGGGGTAAAGGCTGAGTCGTTGGGGGGGGAGCTTTTCGGTAGATAGAGTAAATAAGAAAGCTCAACTGTCCCGCTTATATGACGTCGGCTCTTGTGAGGAGTTTGCTATCAACAGTCTTGAAATGCGAGCAGATAAAGAAATAGACATCGAAAAAACATTTATTGGCCAGTGCCAGCCGTATTTGACGTGCTGTATGGTTAACAAAAATGGCCTGACGCATTGCGCCGAGCCATTCCATATCCACCGTAACTTGTAACTAAGGCGCAAAAGTAAAGGGAGCAAGGTTCATAATAAATGCATCACTGAGCCAGCGGTTATACGTATTGGCTGTAAACCTGCTTTTACTATGTGTTCAGCTAGTCGCAGTAAGTCTGAATAAACCTTGAGACTATTGGAAATGTAAGCAGCACCTCAGTACGTAAATGTGAAATTGTCAATGTAATCAGTTGAGCCATTTGAACGCTGCACTCGCTTCAGGCGAATAGGCAGTTTATTGGCGTTAAAGATGTAATCATAGCTAGATTGCACGTTGTTGCCTTTGGCATAACCTGGACCGTTTTCTTCACGACTATAAAACGTTAACGTACTGCTAAGGGGTAATTTCTTTCCTATATCCAGCCAGCTAATTACTGTGAACTCAAATCCTCCTCGTACCAGAAAATGGGCGGCTGCATACGCCGGATTGATGCCAAATGGATTACGCACTTGCTGAGTATGTGTAATCTGTTGTAAGAGGGATGCCTGTTTTTTCTCCTGTTTTGCATTTATGTAGGATGGCTCCACATAAGAAAACGTAACGTCTTTCAGGTTACCTTCCGGGTCGTAATTAAATGTGTTGAGCGAAAACTGGACATTTGGGTATGCATTCCATGGCGTAGGAAGCTGCATGAGCCGACCGGCGGGGGTAATTCGCAGAATAGGCTGATCGGCAAATGGATTAGGATACCATTGGGGTAATCCATAAACAACCAGGTCACCGTTCTCTTTGCGAACCGGAAAGGTCAGCGACAATTGAACATTTCCATCCCGGCCGTAATCAAGCATGTGCAGAGCCGATAATTCTCCAGAATCGTTATAATCTAGGGTTGCTATCCGACGTTGCAGGTTAGCATACGAAGGCGTTGGGTCGCTGATATCTTTATGAACGTAACCGCCAAACTCCAGTTTAGTCAATCGATTTTTGGCGTCGTAGCTGTATTTGTATTCATAGCGATAGCCTTCCGTCGTAGCATCTTTGTAGGTCGACTGCACTACCATCGCTTTAATCAAAGTACTTGACGCGGGAGCGCTGACGTCCAGCACTTCAGTTCCGGGACTAAGGCTCGTGCTGGGAGCGAGGTCAGGGCCCGGGGCAATGCTAAACGTATTGTCGGAATTAGGCTGACAAGCCACAAACAGGCTAAGGCTAAATAGAAAGAGAAGTGCTCTCATGGTATGAGGTTGAGTAAAACTCTGGGGGAGGTAAACTATACTCTCTTATTCGTATTGATTACTTATTCCTAATCTAAACAAAAAACGCCCGTTCAATGGAACGGGCGTTTTTTAAAATTGACTTTATGGTTACCTTATTACACGGCTGAGTTTTCTGTAACCTCAACCAGCTCGTGCTTCACTAGGTACTCGGCGATTTGCACGGCATTGGTAGCGGCTCCTTTGCGAAGGTTATCGGCTACACACCAGAAATTCAACGTTTTTGGCTGAGTTTCGTCGCGCCGGATACGGCCAACAAACACCTCGTCTTGTCCATGAGCCGTTAGCGGCATCGGATAAACTTTGTTTTGTGGATCGTCCTGCACAATTACCCCCTCGGCATTATTCAGTAGCTCGACTACGTCAGGCAGCTCGAATTCGTTCTCAAATTCGACGTTGACAGCCTCCGAATGCCCACCGATGGTCGGAATTCGAACAGTTGTGGCTGTGACACGGATTGAGTCATCGCCCATGATCTTTTTGGTTTCGTTGACCATCTTCATCTCCTCTTTAGTATATCCGTTGTCGAGGAAGACATCGATGTGTGGCAAAACGTTTAGGTCAATGGGGTGAGGATACACCTTCTCGGCATTCTGTTTGCCTTCGCGTTCTGCGAACAATTGATCCACGGCCGCTTTGCCGGTTCCCGTCACGGACTGATACGTCGATACAACAATCCGTTTCGCTTTATAACGATCGTGCAGCGGCTTCAGAGCCACCACCATTTGGATGGTTGAGCAGTTTGGATTGGCGATGATTTTGTCGTCGGCTGTCAACGTATTAGCATTGATTTCGGGCACGACCAGTTTCTTGGTTGGGTCCATGCGCCAGGCCGATGAGTTGTCGATCACCGTAATGCCTGCTTCAGCAAACTTGGGGGCCAAGGACAGCGACGTGCTGCCACCCGCCGAAAAGATCGCAATGGCAGGTTTGGCTGCGATGGCATCCTCAAAGCTGACAACCGTGAACTGTTTACCCTTGAACTCTACCTGTTTACCGACCGAACGTTCGGAAGCAACGGGAATAAGTTCGGTCACGGGGAAGTTACGCTCTTCCAACACTTTCAGGATTTCGCCACCGACCAGGCCGGTAGCCCCTACGACTGCGATTTTCATATTATTTAAAGCAATTTATTGTGAAATTGACGGCAAAGGTACGGCAAAAGTTTGGGTTTATTAAGGTGGAATTCTGAAAATGAGATAATAACAGACTGGTATTTTAAAACGTATAGACTTGTTCGGCTGTAAGACAGAAGTCCAGAGGAATATCAGTCGACTCAATGTCCGGTATCAACTCGATAGGTTCAAATAACGATAAACCCAGTTTAAGGCAGTCGGGTCGGCATTCGCTCAGGAACCGGTCATAATAGCCCTTACCGTAGCCAACTCGATGGCCAATCAGGTCAAAGGCAAGCAGCGGGACCAGCACAATATCAAACTCCGAAGGATTAATCGGCTGGGTAACTGAAACCGGTTCGGGAATCCCCCAGCGGTTTTCGCGCAGTTCGGTTTGGGGAGTAAGCTGATAATGGGTAAGCAGGTTCGAGGTTGTATTAGTCACGGCTGTTATTACCCGAACCTGCGGAAAGTTCTGCCATAAGCGATAGATAATCAGCCACGTATCGACCTCGTTTTGCCGCTGGATCGGGAGAAACGTATGAACTGTTGAACTGGCGGACGAATTAATTTGCCCATAGGCGAAGTCAAAAAAACGTTCGGCAATGACTCGGCTTCGTTCAGCTACGGTTTCAGTACACAACGCTTTACGCTCGGCCAGAAATCGTTTACGTAAAGCTGTCTTAGTCATGACTCCAGACAAAGCTGCATGCGGAAATCAAACGGGTTAAAGACATTGAGCAGCTTTTGCAGAAACGCTTTGTCGTTGAGCTGGAAGGTCAGAAAGTTTTCGGTCCGCTCCTGCATCCCGCCATTGGGAAACAGCTCATGCTTTACGGCCAGCAACTGCCGGATGCCCGTTTCCTGATTACGTTCCTCGGCCCGGCGCATCTTTTTTTCCAATCGTGCTACTGCATTGGCGAACCGCTTAGTCTCGGCCAGTACAGCCCGTTCCAGCGTTGGGTCAACAACCGTCGCTTTGTGTAGAATACCATCCAGCGCCTTATTTACCTGCACGTTTTCCTTGTCAAAACGGAGGGCATGAGCCGTATGTTGCTCGACGAACTGACGCTTTAAAGAAACTTCATCGGCGAACAGGTCTTCGGGCGTCAGTCCGAGCTTATGAATACGTTTGGCACTGACGGCCGGTACATACATCGCAAAGTTGCGCGGCATCAGGATAGGAAACGGCGTTTGGTAGTGATCGAACACGCCTTTTAACTGTAGCCAGTACGGAATCTCGGAAGGGCCACCGATGTAAGCCAGGTTCGGCAGAATTGTTTCCTGATACAGCGGTCGAAGGACTACATTCGGGCTAAAGTGCTCGGGATGCTCATCAAGAAGCCTCAGCAGGTCTTCTTCGGTGAAATACTGTTTGGTGTGAACTACCCGAAAGCGCCCGTCGTCCAGGCGTTCCAGGCGTTCGCGCAGTTGATCGTTCAGGTAAAACAGGTTAATGTCGCGCGGGGTAATAATTGTTTTATAACCCAAATTCTCCAGGTATTGCGTCTGCGTTTGTACCAATTCGCTGGATTTCTGCCGCACCAGTTCGTCACGCATGATAGGCGCAAAAACTTTCTTTAGGTTGGCGTCGTCGGCGTCGAGGCTGATCAGTCCTTTTTCGCCGAACAGCTCATGCACGTAGTACCGAACGGCATCTGCCAGTGTGCTATGGTTAAGGTAGGCCTGCTCAAATAAGGATAACTTTTCGGGAATCTGCGCGAACAGCGACTTTAGTTCCGTTGGATTCATCCGCCCTACGGCTCCTCTTTGCTCCGTTTGCCAGGCGTAATTTTTACCGAAAAGTGTAAAATGATTGATCTCCGCAAAGTCATGATCTTCGCTGGCCATCCAGTAGACCGGCACGAAGTCGTAGTCGGGGTACGCTTCCTTTAATTGCTTCGCAAGATTTATGGTTGTGATGAGTTTGTAAATGACAAACACTGGCCCCGTGAAAATATTCAGTTGATGCCCCGTCGTCACAACGAATGTATTGGGTTGTAGCAACCGTGACAGGTCAGGCTTGTTGTCAATATGCTGATACTGCCGCTCAAGCACATCCACCAGAACCTGGCGCCGTTGCTGATCAAATGAGCGATTTTTTATTTGTTGCTCAAATGAAGCCAGATCAGGAAAACGGCTGTAGAACGGCTGTAAACTGTCTTTTCGGGCGATGTAATCAAGGAAAAGGGAAGAAAATTGACCTGTTTTTGACAGCGGTAAGTACTGACAATCCATACGGAGTGGGGTTTACTCGGCAAAACAACTGAAAAACCCGCAAGGTTCGTCTCCTGCGGGCAATACGTATCAGGCTATAACTTCGCCGTACAAATCAAATTCGTGGGCTTCTGTAATGCGGATGTGGGCAAAATCACCAACCCGGACGTACTGCGTGGCCGGAACCAGTACCTCATTGTCAACCTCAGGCGAGTCAGCTTCTGTCCGGCCAATGAAATAACCACCTTCTTTCCGGTCGAACAGCGTTTTATACGTCTGCCCTACTTTTTTCTGGTTCAATTCATACGAGATACCCTGTTGCAGATCCATGAGCGCATCAGCACGTTCTTGTTTTACGTCAGCAGGAATGTCGTCGGGCAGGGTGAACGAGTGCGTGTTTTCTTCGTGCGAGTAAGTAAACACACCTAACCGGTCGAACTGCATACGTTCTACAAAATCATACGTTTCCTCAAACATGGCCTCGGTTTCGCCGGGGTGCCCAACGATCAGCGTCGTACGGAGGGTAATATCAGGCACCTTCGCCCGAATGGTTTCGAGCAGGGCTTCCGTTTTTTCCCGCGTGATGCCCCGGCGCATGATTTTAAGCAGTTCAGTCGATCCAGTCTGCAACGGCATATCGAGGTATTTGCAGATGTTCGGCCGCTCCTGCATTACCTCCAGCACATCCAACGGAAAACCCGATGGGTAAGCGTACTGCAATCGTATCCAATCGATTCCTTCTACATCACTTAGCCGGGCCATCAATTCGCTCAGATTCCGTTTTTTATACAGATCCAGCCCGTAGTAGGTCAGATCCTGGGCAATTAGAATCAGTTCTTTGGTGCCGCGCCGGGCCAGCGACCTGGCTTCGATTACCAGCTCGTCAATAGATCGGGATACGTGGTTACCCCGCATTAACGGAATTGCACAAAATGAGCAGGGTCGGTCACAGCCTTCGGCAATTTTCAGGTAGGCGAAATGGGCCGGAGTTGTCAGCAACCGTTCGCCAACGAGCTCGTGTTTATAGTCGGCTTTGAGTGTCTTGAGCAGCCGGGGCAGTTCGTTTGTTCCGAACCAGGCATCTACCGTCGGAATTTCGACTTCCAGCTCGTCTTTGTAGCGATGCGACAGGCAGCCCGTCACGTATACTTTATCCACTACGCCCGCTTCTTTGGCGTCGACGTAGCGCAGAATCGTATTGACGGATTCTTCCTTTGCGTTGTCAATAAAACCGCAGGTATTGATAACGACAATGTTAGCGTCGTCTTTCTTCGCTTCATGTGTCACGTTATAACCGTTGCCCTTAAGCTGCGTATACAGCACCTCCGAATCAACCAGATTCTTGGAGCAACCCAGTGTGACGATATTAATTTTATTGGTACGTAAGCCTTTCGTTTTCAAAACTGTAATTGTACAATGCCGTGATTAGTCAACGGCAGTTTAGGCCGCAAAGTTCGGTACGAATGGGCCGGGATTCATACTAATCCGGTAATTTAATACCATACAGAATTACTCTTTCGATTTGTCAGAGCAGTGCAGTCGCCGAACAATCAACCAGGCGAAAGGCATGGATACAAAACCGAAAATTATCATAGCTGTCATTAACTGCTAAAATGCAGCCTGATGCGTAATCTCCAGAGAAGTTTGGGACAAGCGGTTTTTCTCTACCGTTATTGGGTTGATATTGTTCTGGCCGTCGTAGATGTTGGCATATAACCCTTTAGGTTCGCGTATCAGAACCGAATACTGGCCAGCGGGTAAACTGACACAAAACCGGCCCTTTTTGTTGGACTTTACCGTCTTTACTGGCTTCACTCCATTAGTGGATTCGATAAAGCCTTCGGGCGTGGACTTAACCTTCGTGTTATTCAATACCGGAAAAATAACCACTTCCCGGACTACCGGCTGGCCGCTTGGAGTTTGTTGGCCAGGGCTGGGCATGAAATTACCCTTCTTCTCGATAACAGTACCGCAGATGCCTTGTTTGACAGTAGTTGAAGCGGTTTTCTTATCGGAAGACTTCTGCGCAAAGGAGTTTTGTGCCGAAAGCATTGCCAACCCTGTAACCAGGAAGAATACTAGACGGATGGCTTGAGCGTACCGTAGAGGAGGCTGCTTCATCATAAGCCTAATTCTTTTTTCACTTCGTCCAGCGAATGCCACGAGGTCGTCTCCTCTTTAATACGAAGAGCATGTATATAATCGAGGAAATCTTCGAGGTTATCAAAAGAAGCAAGACTCTGCTGGATTGCTTCATACTCCTCGTAAGCAATTACCGCAAATTTTGGCTTGCCTTCACCCTGAATAATTTGAGCATTGAGTGTCATGCGTAAATGTCTTTTCGGTGTCCAATGTCAATAACTGCGATAATGCGCACCACTTCATGTTTGTCGTATAAAAACGGTAATTACCTACTCATAGTCTGAAAACGGCATCGGGGTGATTGGTCAACCGTTTAACATTTGTTTTCTTATCTGGATCCTAGGCTAATTCTTCAAGAGCGTTGATAATGCGTTCAGTATCAACTTTCGGAATCTTCTTCAGACTTTTAAGGGCTTTATCCGAAAAGGTAAGTTGATAAGCCATTCAAGTCACTTTTTAAAGAACGAATCAACGAACTCCATCTTATTAAACGTTTGCAGATCGTCAATTTTCTCCCCGACGCCAATGTACTTAACCGGAATCCTGAACTGATCCGAGATACCGATCACCACGCCACCTTTTGCCGTTCCATCCAGCTTGGTAATGGCCAGTGCCGACACTTCAGTGGCTTTCGTAAACTCCGTTGCCTGAATGAACGCGTTCTGACCAGTTGAACCATCAAGAACAAGCAGCACTTCGTGGGGGGCGTCCGGGATCACCTTCTGCATCACCCGCTTGATTTTAGTCAACTCGTTCATCAGGTTCACCTTCGTGTGGAGCCGACCGGCAGTGTCGATAATCACTACGTCAGCTTCCATATCGACCGCTTTTTTTACGGCATCAAACGCAACAGCCGAGGGGTCGGTGTTCATGCCGTGCTCAATGACGGGTACGCCCACGCGGTTACCCCATAACTTAAGCTGATCGACGGCTGCCGCCCGGAATGTGTCGCCGGCTCCCAGCACCACCTGCTTCCCCCGCTTATGAAACTGGGCCGCGAGTTTGCCAATGGTCGTTGTTTTGCCTACGCCATTGACCCCTACCACCATGATCACGTACGGTTTTTTACCGGCCGGCAGATTAAAGTCGTCGCCGACGTCAACAGTTCTGTTGTCAGAGAGCAGTGCCGCAATCTCTTCGCGCAAAATCCGGTCGAGCTCGTCCGTACCGAGGTATCTATCACGTGCTACCCGCTCCTCAATGCGTTGAATAATCTTGACGGTAGTTTCAACGCCGACATCCGATGATATCAGAACGCCTTCAAGTTCGTCGAGAACTTCCTCATCAACTTTTGATTTACCAACGACCG
This sequence comes from Fibrisoma limi BUZ 3, assembly GCF_000296815.2. Lineage (GTDB taxonomy): Bacteria > Bacteroidota > Bacteroidia > Cytophagales > Spirosomataceae > Fibrisoma > Fibrisoma limi. Next base: position 1,515,054 of record NZ_CAIT01000009.1, on the reverse strand, counting down.
CCCGGCCCAGTTTTGAAAAGAAACTATCTTTTGTTTTTTCCAGCCCCTTGTCGAGCGATTCTTTTTTCTCCTTGGAAAAGAAGCCAAATAATGCCATAGCTGTAGGTATTTAGTTCGTAGATCGGCCCGCGACCTTTCAGGCAGCGGCTCCAGCGGCACGACCTACGGACTGCTTGCAAACAAAACTACAACAAAAAAAGTCCCTTGTGGGGACTTTGAATGTCTTGTGTACGTACGGGAAGCTGACGGAACACCGAGCGAAAGGATTATCCCTTCAGCGCAGCCTGTACTTCGTCAACCGGAACCATTTCTTCCTTGAAGGTGTAAGCGCCGGTTTTCGGCGACTTAACGGCCTTAATGACTTTAGCAAAAGCCTTACCGTTATCCTTCGTTTTCAGGGTTGCAACTACCTTCTTTGCCATGACGCTTACTTAATTTCTTTATGAACAGTTACACGTTTCAGGAACGGGTTATATTTCTTACGCTCGATGCGGCTCGGCGTGTTTTTGCGGTTCTTTGTAGTGATGTACCGCGACATACCAGGTACACCGCTATCTTTCTGCTCAGTGCACTCCAGAATTACCTGTACTCTATTACCTTTCTTTGCCATTTCTGTACGTCGTTTTCCCGATAGGATCGCAAAAGTACGAAAATCGATTTAATTGGACAAAAACTTTCTGTAAAATGTAATGATTTGTAGTTGGTTAAGGTTCCATAAGCAGGAAGTTTTTGGTGTATAACTATTGGCTTTCGACCTTTGCAGGACACATGACAGCCTCAACACAAACCATAGAATATGAATATGCGCCCGGCCACTTCCGGGCGTCGGAGCCGAATGTTCACCTGCCTGATTTACTTGATGAAGGGCAGATGATTCTGAACATGGGGCCACAGCACCCGTCAACACACGGCGTACTCCGATTTGAAGTCGTAACCGACGGCGAAATTATCGTTGATGTAGTTCCGCATCTGGGCTATCTGCACCGCTGTTTTGAGAAACACGCGCAGTCGCTGCCCTTTAACCAGACCATACCGTTTGTTGACCGGCTGGATTACCTCTCAGCCATGACCAGCGAACACGCCTGGGTAATGGGCGTCGAGCGGATGCTGGGCATTCAGGGCGAACTACCCAAGCGAACCGAATACATCCGTGTTCTGGTGGCTGAACTTAACCGTATTGCCGCTCACTTTGTCGCGATTGGTACGTATGCACTGGACATTGGAGCCTATACGCCGTTTCTGTGGCTCATGCGCGATCGGGAGCATATTCAACGGCTGCTGGAGTGGGTAAGTGGTGCCCGGATGCTCTATAATTACATGTGGATTGGTGGGCTCTTTTATGACCTGCCAGTTGGTTTTGAGGAGCGCTGCCGGGAGTTTACACAGTACCTTAAACCAAAGTTGAACGAACTTCAGCAGCTCGTCATCGACAACGAGATTTTTGTGAAGCGAACGGCCAACGTCGGGGTGTTGCCTCTGCCGGTTGCGATCAACTACGGGTGTACAGGCCCGGTATTACGTGGCTCTGGTCTGCGCTACGATCTGCGCCGGGTCGACGGGTATTCGGTCTATCCTGAACTGGATTTTGACATTCCCATTGGAACTGGGCAGGTCGGTACGGTAGGCGACTGCTGGGACCGCAATAATGTCCGGGTGCTGGAATGCCGGGAGTCGTTGCGAATTATTGAGCAATGCCTCGATCAACTGACCGGTACCTACAAACGCACCCGTGATTATGACCCGCAGGCACTCGTACCCAAGAAAATTCGCCCGAAGGCGATGGATTTCTACGCCCGTGCTGAAAGCGCTAAAGGTGAACTGGGATTTTTCTTTCGGACGGATGGCAGGTCCGACGTGCCGGTTCGGGCCAAATGTCGGTCATGCTGCTACCACAACCTGTCGGTCATCAGTGAGATTAGCCGGGGAGCCATGCTGGCCGATCTGGTGGCCATTATTGGTTCAATCGACGTAGTGATGGGTGAAGTGGATCGGTAGGTGAATGTGCCGATCAGGCCAGTACCAGAATGTCCCTTGTGTTGCGCCCTAAGCCGTCGTAGTCCAGTCCATAGCCCAGCACGAAGCGATTCTCGATTTCAAAGCCTACGTAGTCAAGCTGGAGCGGTCTCTGAAGGGCTGTCGGCTTAAAGAGCAACGTAGCAATGGCAACGGAGGTAGGTCCGTCGGCACTGAGCTGGTCACGGATTTCACTGATGGTAAACCCCGTATCAACAATATCTTCAACAATGATCAGGTCACGGTTGGCTACTGACTGCGACAAACCCAGGATCTGACGGAGTTGACCTGTCGACGAGGTTTGTTGATAGGAGGCTACGCGGATGAAGGTAATCTCGCAGGAAATAGTCAGGTTTTTAAGGAGATCAGCCGCAAAAATGAAGGCCCCGTTTAACACGACTACGATTAACGGTTGCCGGGTGGCGTAGTCCTGGTTGATTTGTCCGGCCAGTTCGAGAACGCGTGCCTGGATGGTATCAGCGGTAATGAATGGTACGAACGTCTTATCGTTTATCGTTAACATTTTTTGCCCTGAGGAGTGATCAAAGATACGGCGGGCGGGTCAGTAGGCAAAAGATAACCGAAAAATAAGCGGAAGCAAACGGACTTTTCGTTGATTACGTTCTATGTATAACAATAGCCATAAAGGTTGTAGGCCAGAGGCAATTGAAATAAATTTTTGTATAAGAGTTGTTAAGCAACAGACAGAAAAGGCTGTAACCAATCGATGAAAAAACTCGTGTTGACGGTGTGGCTGACGGGGCTGGCCTTTTGGGCTCAGGCTCAGGCATTGTATGACCCGTCGGCGTTTGATAAGAAGTACGATGGGCTGTTGAAACACCCTGGTGTACAGATTGAAGCCGCTGAGGCAATCAATCAAATGTACAATTATAAATTTTACGAAGCCGATAAGGAATTTCGCTGGCTTCGTGTTAGGTACCCGAGCCACCCGATGCCCTACTTCCTGATGGGGCTGTCCGAATGGTGGAAGATCGTGCCCAATACGGATGTAACAGACTATGATGATCGTTGCCTGGCCTATATGGATACGACCATTACGTTGGCCGAGCGGTTGTATGATATAAGCGAGAATAAGGTGGAGCCTTCCTTTTTCCTGGCGGCTGCCTATGCCTTCAAGGGGCGCCTATACTCTGAACGGAAGAAGTGGGCTAAAGCAACCGTTGCGGGAAAAAATGCGCTCAAGTACTTTGAAAAGTGTAAGAATAACACCGAATTCAGCCCGGAGCTTTTGTTTGGCGACGGAATGTACAATTACTACTCTCAATGGATTCCGGAAAACTATCCGTTGTTGAAGCCGATTTTGATGTTTTTTCCTAAAGGGAATAAGACGCAGGGAATCAAACAACTGGAGACCACCGCCAACTCCGCGTTTTATACCCGAATTGAAGCCCGGTATTTCCTGTTGCAGATTTACAGCATGGAGAATCAGTACGACAAAGCGTACGATCTGGCTAAATACATGACCGAGCAGTTTCCGGATAACCCCTTCTTTGAGCGGTATTACGCCCGCTCAGCTTTCGTTCGCGGACGGCTGGCCGAAGCAGAGTCAACGTCGAAGGATATTCTGACAAAAATTGAACGGGGGCAGTCTGGTTATGAGGCTGTTAGTGGACGTACAGCCGCTTATATACTGGCTTATATTAACCACTTATATTACAAGAATCTGTCGGTAGCCCGGGAAAATTATCAGAAAGCTATTGATTACGCCAAACAGACTAATTCGACGGATGCTGGCTACTACCTGTCGTCAGTCTTGAATTTAGGGAAAATTGCAACCGAGGAAAAGAACGTTGACCTGGCCCGAACGTACTTTAAAGAAGTGATGGATAAAGCTGATCGCAAATCGAGTCAGTACAAAGAAGCTAAAAAAGCGCTGGATGACTCTAAGAAGTCCCGGCGTGAGGAACGCAGGAAGCGGAGGGAATAATATTAACAGCAAAAGAGAGGGGACGAAAGGAGAAAAGAAGTTTATGACTTCCTCTGCTCTTTTCGTCCCCTCTTCTTTTTCGCCTTACTCAAGGAATTGGCAGTACTTTGCTTTCCTTGAATGTCGACATAATGACCATCGTTTGTGTGCTGGCTACTTCGCCGATTTCATTAATCACATCAAGCATCAGCGCCTGATACGACGAAATGTCTTTGGAAATGACCTTCAGTAAAAAGTCACCTGATCCAGTGATGTGATGGCACTCGATGATTTCCGGAATGGTGTTCGCTTTCTCGACAAACGCCATGGTAGTGTCTTTCTTGTGACCAACCAGCGTAACCATCACGAACGTAGTTACGCCCAAACCAACCTTCTCGCGGTTAAGCTGTGCATGATAGCTCTGTATGATGCCTGACGTTTCAAGCTTTTTAACACGTTCCAGGGTGGGGGCTGGCGAAAGGCCTATCTCTTTAGAAAGCTGGGCGTTGGTTATCTTGGCGTTGGATTGCAGAATCTCTAAAACCTTGCGATCTATCTGATCTAACTTGTGGCTCATAAACGAAATGATGTTGAAATAATGTTGCAGAATGGCACAAAGCTACTATCTTTTGAGCGAAAAATAGTCTAAAAAGATATTGGTTTTTTGCTAAAAACAAAATAAAATCGTGTCCATTCCTTTTTTTAACGGCACAAAATTAAGCTGAATAGGTTGTTGGCCAAATACAGACGTTAACGTTTAGTTACCTTGTTGAGTGTTATGTTCCGTTGGCGAGATGACTTAAACCGGTGATCATCAACGGCCGACAACGCCCGGTGTTTGGCAGCGCGGCCCTGGACGCGGGCTCGCCACAACCGCCAAGAGGTAGGTTTGAGTTCTCTACGCATCAAAGCAATGACCTCCGGCTCAGCTAGTCCAAACTGAGCTTCAATGGCATCGAAGGGTGTTCGGTCTTCCCACGCCATTTCAATGATTCGATCGATATCGGCCGGGCTTAACTCGTTTCCTGAGTTTTTCATGCTACTGGTAACCTGCTTCGGCAGGCCATGGTTCGAACTTTGATAACGAACAGCCGGTTACTCACTGCATGAAAATGCGGAAAAAATCGGATTTGCCTGCTAAAACGTGTCCTGTTTGTGGGCGTCCGTTTGCCTGGCGAAAAAAGTGGGAACGTGACTGGGATAATGTCATTTACTGTAGCGACCGGTGCCGGGCCGCGGCCAAATACCAAAAATCAACGAGTCAGTCCGCATAGTTATGGTGAACTGTCGTTATTTTTGAGAATTATTCCATTCCTACATGTACCGTTTCGTTGCCTGTCTTACTCTGCTTCTGGCTGTGTTTTTCTGGAATGGCTGCCGTCGTCCTAAACCGGTAGTCACGAAGAAGCCACCGGTTAGCCGTCCTAAACCTACTGCCGCAAAACCTAATCCGACTAAGCCGGTACCGACCACTGCCGTTGCCGCCAAACCAGTCCCGACGCGGCCACCGGTTGTCGTTCCGGCTCCGGTCGACACCGTAGAAACCGAAGAATTGACGGCGCTGGCACCGCTGCCACCAAAGCGTGAATTCCGGGCTGTCTGGATTGCAACAGTAGACAATATTGACTGGCCCAGTAAGAAGGGGCTCTTGCCGGCCGACCAGCAGCAGGAAATTGTAGCGCTCTTTGATCAGCAACAACAAATGGGCCTCAATGCGGTAGTTGTGCAGATTCGGGCAGCCGCCGATGCGTTTTATGCCAAGAGTTCTGAACCCTGGTCGGAATGGCTGATGGGGCAACAGGGGTTAGCGCCAGAGCCTTTTTACGATCCGCTCGAATACATGATCGAGCAAGCCCACAGCCGGGGCATGGAGTTTCATGCCTGGTTCAATCTCGACCGGGCTACGTTCAGCAAAACAGCCAGCGTTGCGCCGAGCAACATCGTTTTCCGAAAGCCGGGTTGGATACTCGAGTACGGTGGTCGTAAGCTATTTAATCTTGGTTTGCCAGAAGTGCGGACTTATATCGCCGGCGTAGTGGCAAACGTAGTGCGAAACTATGATGTCGACGGTATTCACTTCGACGATTATTTCTACCCGTATGCCATTGCCGGTCAGGTGCTGCGCGACGACAGCACGTACCAGGCTAATTACAACGGCATGAAAAAAGACGACTGGCGACGCGATAATGTCAATCGATTAGTTCTGGAACTGAGGGATTCTATTCGCGCCAACAAGCCATACGTCAAGTTTGGCATCAGTCCGTTCGGCATCTGGAAAAATCAGAGCAGCGATCCTGATGGATCTGCTACCAACGGCGGCCAGGCCTATTATGAGCTATACGCTGATACCCGCAAGTGGGCTCGCGAAGGCTGGGTAGATTACATTGCACCACAGGTTTATTTCAGTACGCAGTTTGGTCGTGTGCCGTATCGGACACTGGTCGAATGGTGGACACGAAACTGCGGCAATCGGCATTTATACATCGGTCATGGTGCCTATCGTGTCGGACGTGGCTCTGAGCGTGATCCAGGCTGGTATAATGCTTCAGAGTTTCCGGAACAACTTCGCTACAATCGGCAGCAACGAGCTGTAGCCGGCAGCATCTACTTTAGCGCTAAATCGCTTAAAACGAATCCGTTGGCGATTCGGGATTCATTACGTCAAAGTTTTTACCGTTACCCGGCGCTGGTACCTTCCATGCCGTGGCTCGACAGTATCCCGCCCCTGCCACCCCGGGATTTGAAAGCTGCCGATACGTCGGATGGTATTGAATTGTTCTGGCAGCAACCCGAACCGGCCACCGATGGAAACGGGGCACATTACTATGTCATCTACCGATTTGAAGGCAAAAAGCCCAGGATTCACCTTGATGATCCGCGGCATATTCTGGCGGTGTGTCAGGGGGAACTGTGTACACGCTACGTAGACAAAACCGCCGACCCATCCAAAAAATACGTGTACGCGATCACGGCTTTTGATAGGCTACATAACGAGAGTCAGCAGATAACGATCAAAGTCAGGTAGTGGCTATTGGTGAATCAGTTCGAGATTGGCTCATGCCTGATACTCGTTCATCACCTCATCTACCGAATGGGCGTCGGGAAAGAAGCTGACCAGCTTCACCAGGATGCCTTCTACGACAGCGTCAGGGCAGGAGGCTCCGCAGGTAAGCAGAACCGTAACCGGTCGGTTGGCCGGAAGGTAGTTTTCTGTAACGACTTCTTGCTTGCCATGTAGGTCGAAATGGCGAATCAGGGTGTTGGATAAGATCTTCTGTTCCGATTCGATAAAATACGTAGGGAGCTTTTCCTCACACAGTTCGACTATATGCGATGTGTTTGAACTATTATAGCCACCAGCTACTACCGCAAAGTCAGCAGGATAGGTTAGCAGGGCATACGTAGCGTCCTGGTTATCGTTAGTGGCGTAACAGAGCGTATCCCGGGTATTGGCGAACCGTTCGTCAACCTGATCTGGCGTCAGGTTATGCTTCTGAATCATTACCTGTTTCAGGTAGTCGGCGATGCCCTGCGTATCAGACGCCAGCATTGTAGTCTGGTTCACAACACCAATGCGTTGCAGATCACGGTCCGGGTCAAACCCATCAGAATATTGTCCGGCAAATTCGTCAAAAAACTGCTCGCGGGGCAGTTCACCCGTAATGTACTTGGCCAGTCGCTGAGCCTGAGCCATATTTTTAACCACTACAGTGGGAGCGCTTTCTTTACTGTGCGAAAACGTAGCGCGGGTCTCTTCGTGAGATGGTTTTCCATGCACAACTACCGAATAATGCTTCTGGCCAATCTGACTGGCTTTGTTCCAGACCTTCTCGACAAACGGGCAGGTAGTATCATACTTCTCAATATCCAGTCCAATGGCGGCTAATTGCTGCTGCGTTTCGAGCGTTGTACCAAACGCCGGAATGATAACCACATCCTCAGGCGTCAGCTCGGACCAGGGCGTAAGCTGACGACCCGACGTATCCATCAAAAACCGAACCCCCCGGCTTTGTAAATCGGCATTGACATCGGGATTATGAATCATTTCGCTCAATAGAAAGATTCGTTTGCCGGGGTTCTCAGCAATGGCTTTGTAAGCGATTTCAACCGCGTTCTCTACGCCGTAGCAGAACCCAAAATGGCGGGCGATGTAAAACCGAATCGGGCCGAAATCCAGCAATGTTGGTGTAAAATCACGCTTCAGCTTGTCGCGTTTCCGCCGAAATTCCTTGAGGGGCGTAATGATGCTGCTACGGTAGTATTCTGGAATGTTGAATGATTTCATGGAGCCGGCCGTCAGTCAGTGTGTTGATGTATGACTATCAACACACAAAGGTACGTCTATCTAGTCAACAAAGTCATTTTTGGCTTTGTTCAACTTCACAGAACAACCAGTCAGTACACATGCCTAAACGATTGCTGAAATATAAAAATTACGATGTACACGCGATAACGACAGTGGCCGGCGACCGGCGGAATGCTAATATCGTTACGTGGCTCACGCAAACCGCTATGGGAGGGAAGGTGGTGGCGGTTGCCCTTTACAAAGTGGATTACACCATCGAACTGGTTCGGGAAAGTGGCTTACTTAACATCAACCTGTTATCAACGGAACAGACCAGTCTGATCAGAAAGCTGGGGCAGCAATCGGGACGAGACCACGATAAGTTCAGGCGGCTGCCGTATGCGTTGGACGAACGCAATTGTCCATACCTGACCGAAGCAATCGGATACGTTCAGTGCAGCGTGCTCCATAGCACCGACGCTGGCGATCACGAATTGTTTATCTGCGAGGTACTGAAACAGCATGTGCTGAACGATGATAAAACAGTGATGACGTATCAGTTTCTAAAGGAAAGAAAATTGGTGAGAGGCTGATTACAGTTCAAGCAGGTGTCCCAGGATATCATCCAGGTACTCGCGGGAATTAGCCAGTCGGGGTACTTTGTGCTGACCACCCAGTTTGCCTTTATGCTTCATCCAGCCGTAGAACGTGCCGCGTGGTACTACATGAACGATCGGCCGTTTCAGCACCATGTCGTTGTAGCGTTTGGCATCGTAATCAGAATTGACCTCCCGGAGCGTTTCGTCGAGTAGTTGATTAAAGCGCTGCTGGTTGTCAGGCTCCTGCGAAAATTCAATAATCCATTCGTGTCGGCCATTGGTGCCGTTGCCCATGTAAACCGGCCCGGCAGTATAATCGGCAATAATGGCACCGGTGGCTTCACTGGCCCGAGTTACGGCAATTTCGGCGTTTTCGACGATTACCTCCTCCCCAAAGGCGTTGATAAAGTGTTTGGTTCGGCCGCTAACCTTCAGGCGGTGCGGATAGAGTGAGGTAAACCGAACCGTATCGCCTACCTGATAGCGCCACAAGCCGCCGTTGGTTGAGACCACGAGTGCGTAGTTCTTGTTCAACTCAACCTCTTCAATCGTCAGGGCTTTAGGGAAGGGGTTGTTAGCTTCTTCCATCGGCACAAACTCGTAGAAGATCCCGTAGTCGAGCATGAGCAGCATTTCACCGATGCGCGATAGATCGTCCTGAATAGCAAAGAATCCTTCTGATGCGTTATAGACTTCGAGGTAGCGGACGCTGGCCGAGGGAAATACCTGTTGCCTGAACAGATCTCGATAGGGTTGGAAGTTAACCGCCCCGTGAATGAACACTTCGAAATTAGGCCAGACCTCCAGGATGTTGGATTTGCCGGTGCGGGCCAGAATTTTGTCCAGCAACACAAGCGCCCAAGTCGGTACGCCAAGAATGCTCGTTACGTTCTCCTGCGCAGTCACCTCGGCCATCCGTTCCATCTTGGCTTCCCATTCACTCATGAGGGCAACGTCAAGCGATGGAGTTCGAATGTATTGTGCCCAGCTCGGCAGGTTTTTCATAACAACCGCCGATACGTCGCCGACAACACCGTTGGAGCTAAACGGATTTTCGTGGAGACTGCCACCAATCGATAGCCCTTTTCCTTCAAACGTGCGGCTGTCGGGGTTGTTGGCGATGTAGAGTGCCATCAGATCTTTACCGCCCTTGAAATGAGCTTCGTCAAGCGATTCAGACGTAACGGGAATGAACTTGCTGCGGGCGTTGGTTGTACCCGATGATTTGGAGAACCAACGTACGGGCGATGGCCAAAGTACATTGTTCTCGCCTTTCATTACCCGTTCAATGTAGGGGAATAAATCTTCGTACGACGAAACAGGTACCTGTCTCTGAAAATCCTCGACTGTTCGGATGGACTTGTAGTGGTATCGGCGTCCCCATTCAGTACGACGCCCCCGTCCAATAAGCTGATTAAACACCCTCTGTTGCACCTCGCCCGGGTGCTTCTTCATGGCCTCAATGCGCGGTAAGCGTCGTTCGAGGAGCCATTTAAGCGTGGTGTTAAGCAAAGTCATACTTCTATTTACGGACGTTGCCGGACGTTGGTGTCGTACTGTTAAAGAAACTTACGATAATACCGGATGTTTTACAAACTTTTTGCTCGGTCGGGATAATCCGTGATCAGCCCATCAACGCCCCAGCTTTTTAACCGCTTCATGTCGTCGATTTCGTTGACGGTCCAGGGAATGACCCGCAGGCCCCGTTCGTGGAGTTTGGCAATCTTATCCTGGCTAAGCAGCTTGAAGTAAGGGCTGTAAATATCAGGAGTAAAGCCTAATTCGTCAATATTATGTTCCGGACTGCGAAGGTTTTGTACCAAAGCCGCCAGCCGTACTTTAGGATACGTACCGGCATCGATCTGTTTTTTGTAGTGACGCAGAACAGCAAAATCAAAGCTTTGAATCACAATTCGCTCGGGGCTTATTCGCTTGGCCAGCACAGCCTGTACCAGGTCTGCAAAAGGGGCCGGCTCAGGCTGACTTACGTTATATTCAGATGCTTCACTTTTTAGTTCGATGTTGTACGAAAAAGCGGGAAGTTGTTTTTGCTTCCGATACGCTTCCACCTGTTCAATCACATCACTCAGCAACGGCTTATGGGTTTTCAGCTTCTGCTGCTCCGGGTAGGCCGGATTCCCGTTTGAGCCCACATCGTACCGTTTGATATCGGCGTAGTTCATCTGATACAGATTAAGACTTTTCTGATCTTTTTTCTCGACTGGCTTTCCATCGGGCGCGATGCTGAAAGCCGCGTTGAAGTAAGGCTCGTGGGAAACCACAACCTGGCGGTCTTTACTAATCACTACGTCCAGTTCGACCGTCGTAACGCCGAGGTCAAGAGCTTTCAGAAAAGCAGGAACCGTATTTTCCGGCATCAAACCCCGGCACCCGCGGTGCCCCTGTATATCAAACGGCATGGGAGCAACAGAATGATTGAATTGAACCTGAGCGAAAGTAAGTAATAAAACTAGGGCAGAAACGTAGTACATTGGCTATTAAGCGGAGTTTATCCCAAAAGTAGGGAAAGGATTGATTGGGCACTATTACGTTTGTGCGAAGCCGTTCTTTGATGAGCAGACATAGGACGAAACATATAATTTTTATTTACGAATTACAATTTGCTTTTTTACAATCTTAACCCGTAGCTGTTCTGACTCTGTCGAATGAAGTATTTTAAAGCTGCTCTGTCACTTACCGTAACCTTATTAATAGTCTGGGCGTTGAATCGTCCCTGGGGTAGTATTCCAGCATTCGGCCCATTGTTGAGCCCGTTTGTTGGATTCTGGCAAAACGCTGAGCCGGCTACTTCTCGTGATGAAGAGCTTGATATAGACGGAACTCGTGCTTCGATTACGGTCCTGTTCGATGATCTCGGCATCCCGCACGTATTCGCCCAGAACGATTATGATGCGTATTTCGCTCAGGGGTATCTGACGGCCCGTGACCGACTGTGGCAGATGGAATTTCAAACCCATGCGGCAGCGGGCCGGCTGGCCGAAGTCGTAGGTGAACGTGCGCTTGACTTCGACCGATACAACCGGCGTTTAGGGTTGGGATACGGGGCTGAGAAGGCAGTGCAGATGATGATGGCCGACCCGACGTCCCGACAGGTTGTTGAAGCCTACACGGCCGGAATAAACGCCTGGATCAATCAGCTAGCCCCTGCCGATTATCCCATCGAATACAAACTGCTTGGCTATGCACCCGAGCCGTGGGCACCGATCAAGTGCGCCTACCTGCTCAAGCAGATGACCAGTACGCTCGCCAGTGGTGCCGATGACCTGGAGATGACCAACATTCTCCGCAAGTTTGGACCGGCTGTCACCGCTGACCTATTTCCTAATTACCCAACTCGCGAAGACCCTATCATTCCACCCGGTACAAAATGGGATTTCGCTGCATTGCCCCTACCGAAGCCACCAGCCGACAGCAGTCGGTTATTAACTCAGGCAGCTACCCGTTTTGACGTAACTATTCCAAGGCCGAACCGGGAGATCGGCAGTAACAACTGGGCCGTTGGCGCTCAGAAATCGGCTACCGGCCACCCGATCCTTGCGAACGATCCACATCTTGGCCTGAGTTTGCCGTCGATCTGGTACCAGATTCAGCTTGTTACGCCTACCATGAACGTGTATGGTGCGTCGCTGCCTGGCGCTCCCGGCGTAGTCATTGGTTTTAACAAAGACGTTGCCTGGGGTGTAACGAACGTAGGGGCCGATGTGCTCGATTTTTATACAATTCGGTTTAAGGATGAAAGTCGACGGGACTATTGGCACGACGGTCAGTGGAAACCTGTACGGCAACGGATTGAAATAATCAAAGTGAAGGGCAAGCCCGTTGTGCAGGACACGGTGCTGTACACACATCACGGACCTGTTGTTTATTCCCCAAACACCAAACCATTCCGCGAAAACATACCAGTTGGGCACGCAGCACGCTGGGTGGCTCATGAGCCCGCTAATGATCTGATGTGTTTTTATCACCTGAATCGGGCCAAAACGTACGACGACTATACCAAAGCGCTGGCACTGTATGCGGCTCCGGCACAGAACTTTGTGTTCGCCAGTAATCAGAATGACATTGCCATTTCGCCAAATGGGTACTTTCCACTGAAATACAAAAACCAGGGTAAATTTATACTTGATGGTACTAACCCGGCTAACGACTGGCACGGCCGTATCCCCCCCGATCAGAACCCACGGGTAAAAAATCCGCCCCGTGGATTTGTCAGCTCGGCAAATCAGTCGTCGACCGATCCGAGTTATCCGTACTACATCAACTGGGAATTTGCTCCATCAGAGCGGGGACGACGTATCAATCAGCGACTATCGGCTATGCAGCATACTACGGTCGACAGTCTTCGCCAGTTGCAGAATGACAATTATAATCTGAAAGCTGCCGATGCCTTGCCCATCTGCTTGCCGTTGGTAAAAGTCAACGGCTTGAACAGCGATCAGCAAAAAGCCCTGACTATTTTAAGAATGTGGCGCTTGAACAACGATACCACCGAAGTTGGGCCAACTATATTTAACGAATGGATGAACCGACTCATGCAGACCGTTTGGGACGATGAGTTCGGCGGTAACGATTCTGTACCCTTGCGTATGCCGTCGTTCGACCGTACGCTGACGCTGATGCAGCGCGAACCGAATGCCCGCTGGTTTGACAATGTACGAACGCCCAATCCTGAAACGCTTACCGACGTAGTAACGCAAAGTTTCCGGGCTGCCTGCGATACGCTGGCTAAACAACATGGCGCAATCGGACGTGCCTGGGCGTGGGGGCCGCACAAAGGCACTGATATTCGACACCTGATTCCAGGCCTGGATGCCTTTAGTGTATTGAACCTGAACGTAGGAGGAGGGAGCGGCATCGTTAACGCCACCAGCGAACGTTGGGGGCCATCGTGGCGGATGGTTGTTGCGCTGGGGCCGCAGCCGAAAGCATATGGTCTGTATCCTGGAGGCCAGTCTGGGAACCCCGGTAGCCCACTCTACCAGAATATGATTGAAAAATGGGCAAAGGGTGAGCTTTATGAATTGCTTTATCTGCAATCGCCAACGGATACCAACAAGCGATTGGTAAAAAAAATAGTCCTTAAGTAAGGCATTACGAATACGATGATACAATTTCTGCTTATCGCCCTGCTTAGCCTGCTTGCTCAATTCGTGCTCCCTTGGTGGAGTCTGGCTCTGGTCGCATTTCTGGTATGCCTGATTACCCGACCAAGTGCTTTAGCTGCCTTCGGTGCCGGTTTTTTTGGCGTTGCTCTCGTTTGGCTTATTTACGCACTGGTTGTTCAATTCCGCACGGACGGAATCATGACAGCGCGTATGAGCCAGTTATTATTTAAAGCAGATCAGCCAGTGCTGCTAATTGCCGTAACGGTTCTAATAGGCGGGTTGGTCGGCGGATTAGCCGGACTTTCTGGCTATTACGTTCGCCAGGCAGTTCAAAATCAGGGTCGCATACACCCTGCCGAATAACTAAATCCTATACCTTTGTAGGATAAACTGTAACTAACTAATTATTCTCTCGTGAAGAATGCCTCATTAGTGCTGAACGTAGTTTTGGCAATCGCTGTAGCCGTATTGTACTACCTTCATTTCAAGGATCGGCCAGCGGAAATCCAACCGGTTGCTGCGCCTGCCGAAGCAAAAGGCAAGGAAATCGTATATGTGAACGTTGACTCTCTCCTGACTAAATACGATTATTTCAAAGACACTCAAAAAGTACTGGAAAGCAAGCGTTTCCAACTGGAAAACGATCTGGCTACAAAAGGTCGTAACCTCCAGAATAAAGTAGCTTTCTTCCAACAACGGGCGCAGACAATGACTATGGAGCAGGGCCGTGCAACGGAAGCGTCTCTGCAAAAGGAGCAGCAGGACCTGTTGGCGTATCGTGAGCGGGCGGCTCAGAACCTGGCCGTAGAAGAGCAGAAGAAAAACCAGGAACTATACGACCAGATTTATGACTACCTCAAAAAGGTAAATGCGCAGAATAAGTACGAGTTTGTTCTTGGGTACACCAAAGGAGGTGGTATCCTGTTTGCTGATCCGTCGGCTGATGCGACCAAAAAAATTCTGGATGGGCTGAACAAAGAATACCAGGCCAAGCAACAGCCGAAGAAGTAAGTCAATCTGAAGTTTTAAGTTTAAGGTTCAGCGTTTCAGGTTTCGATGGCCGACTGTCAAGCATCTCGGTCCGTGTACAAACTTGAACCGTTGGACCTTTCTCTTTATGCGAATTGCACCACTTTATAAACCTCCTGTCAACTTCCTGTGTTTTTGGTCGTACTTGGCTACATTTGCTCTCTTTGACCAAAATTTATGGCTTCTGCTGCTATTTCTAAACAAGTTGATATACGTAACCGTCGGGCTTCCTTCGAATATTCATTTCTGGAGACCTTCACGGCGGGTATTGCTTTAACGGGCACCGAAATAAAATCTGTCCGGCAGGGTAAGGTAAACCTCCAGGATGCTTATTGTCTTTTCCTGGGCGATGAACTGTTCATTCGGCAGATGAATATCTCACTCTATACCGAGGGGACGTACTACAACCACGAGCCCCTCCGTGATCGCAAGCTGCTGCTGACCAAGCGCGAAATTCGCCGGTTGAATGAAAAATTAAAGGATCAGGGTCTAACAATCGTGCCCGTACGACTTTTTACCAACGATCGGGGATTTGCCAAACTAGAAATTGCACTAGCAAAAGGAAAAAAACTCTACGATAAGCGGGAAAGCATAAAAGAGCGAGACGTCGAACGCGAGATGCAGCGGGAGCGGTATTAACGAATTCGATTAGTTAAATCAATTTGTTAATATTTATTTCATTTCTTGCGCCCGTGTGGAAAACTCTGTAACTTGCTACAAAACAGAGGAGACTAACCGATATATGGGCAGGAAAGTATTAGTCTTAAATCAAGATTATAGTGCGCTTAGCATCTGTTCCGTTCCCAAAGCATTTTTGCTGGTTTATCTGAACAAAGCCGAACTGGTCGCCGAATCCGAGCAATTCACGCTCCGTACTGTCAACGACGAGTTTCCAATGCCGTCGGTCATCCGCCTGCACCGCTACGTCAGCCTGCCGTACAAAGGCGTTATGCTCACCCGGCAAAACATCTTCAAACGGGACAGCCATCGATGCCAGTACTGTGGAACCCCCGAAGATCTTACACTCGACCACGTACTGCCAAAATCAAGGGGAGGCAAGACCAGTTGGGACAATCTGATCACCGCCTGCAAAAGGTGTAATTCGCGTAAAGGCGACTTTACTCCCGAGGAAGCAAACATGAAACTACGCCAGAAACCGTTCAAACCTACGTTTCTGGTTTTTTTACGCGATTTTTCCGGCTCCCTTGAGCAAAGCTGGATGCCGTTTTTAAGCAAGCGCGAGAAAGTTTTCGATTAAACAGAGTAACGTAGTAGAATCAAGGGGAAAGGAGAATTGCTGTTTTAGTAGTTCTCCTTTCCCCTTTTTTAAGGTTCTCGTATAGTTGCCCATCTGTTGGGCTTTATAATCCCGCTAAGTTTTCGCTTTTTCTCCTGATAATCTGCCATTTTTCAGTAGATAGAAACTTTTTTGGCTAAAAGATTGCTTACCTTTGCAATCCTTTTTAAAAACAAAATTTCACAAACCTCAAAAGTCAGCCCGCCATTGACCCACGGGCTGATGTACCGAGCGGGTCAGGAAACATTTTTTTATGAGCAAAACGCAGAAACGCGAACTGCCGGATTTTGACTGGGACCGGGCAGACAACAAAGGATTTGGTAGCGGGTATTCGGCTGACGAGCGCAGCCGGATGGAGCAACTCTACGACAACACCCTGTCGCAGGTTAACGAGAAGGAAGTGGTGACGGGTACGGTGGTTGGGATCACAGACCGCGAGGTTATCCTGAACATCGGTTTCAAATCGGACGGGTTGGTACCGGTATCAGAATTCCGTGACATGCCGGACCTGAAAATGGGTGATGAGATTGAAGTTTACGTAGAAAATCAGGAAGACCCGAACGGCCAGCTGGTACTCTCGCGCAAAAAAGCGAAAGTGATTACGGCATGGCAGAAAATCCAGAAGGCTCTGGACGAAGACCTCGTTATTGATGGCTTTGTTAAGCGCCGGACGAAGGGTGGTCTGATTGTAGATATTTACGGTATTGAAGCCTTCTTGCCAGGCTCGCAAATCGACGTGAAGCCGATTCGCGACTTCGACATTTTTGTCGGCAAGAAAATGGAAGTAAAGGTCGTTAAGATCAACTATGCAAACGACAACGTAGTTGTTTCGCACAAAGTCCTGATCGAGAAAGACCTCGAAGCTCAACGCGCCCAGATCCTGAACAACCTTGAGAAAGGCCAGGTACTGGAAGGTGTGATCAAGAACATGACCAACTTTGGTGTGTTTATCGATCTTGGCGGTGTAGATGGTCTGCTGCACATCACGGACATTTCGTGGGGTCGTATCAACCACCCGTCAGAAGTACTGCACCTCGATCAGAAAGTGAACGTAGTTGTTCTTGACTTCGACGAAGACAAGAAGCGGATTTCACTGGGTATGAAACAACTGCAGGCTCATCCTTGGGATGCCCTGTCGGAAGACATCCAGGTGGGATCACGCGTGAAAGGCAAAATCGTCAACGTAGCCGACTACGGTGCGTTCCTCGAAATCATGCCTGGCGTTGAAGGCCTGATCCACGTCTCAGAGATGTCATGGTCACAGCACCTGCGTAACCCGCAGGAGTTCCTGAAAGTGGGTGATGAAGTAGAAGCTGTTGTCCTGACGCTGGATCGTAATGATCGCAAGATGTCATTGGGCATTAAGCAACTGACGGAAGATCCCTGGACGCGCCCTGAACTGCGGACTAAGTACGCGGTTCAGGGCGCGTCATAAGGGTGTTGTACGTAACCTGACCAACTTCGGTCTGTTCCTTGAACTAGAGGAAGGTATCGATGGGCTGGTTCACGTATCTGACCTGTCATGGACCAAGAAGATCAAGCATCCGTCAGACTTCATTAAGGTAGGTGAAGAACTGGAAGTAGTGGTACTGGAACTGGACGTAGAGAACCGTCGTCTGGCACTTGGCCATAAGCAGTTGGAAGAAAACCCGTGGGATACGTTCGAAACGGTGTTCGCCGTTGGAACAATTCACCGCTGCACAATTCTGAGCAAGACCGACAAGATGGCGACGCTGGAACTGCCGTATGGCATTGAAGGCTTCTCATCGTTGAAGAATCTGGCGAAGGAAGACGGTACGCTGGCTGAAGTAGGCGAAACCCTCGACTTCAAAGTAACCGAATTCTCGAAGGAAGAAAAACGGATCATGCTGTCGCACACAAAGACGTGGCAAGAGAAGAACGAGCCTGCAAAGGAACAAAAACCGAAAGCAGGATCATCTGCCAAGCCGGCGCAAAGCCAGCCTGAACGTGGTGCTACCCTCGGTGATCTGGATGCGTTAGCCGCGCTAAAAGAGCAAATGGAAGGTCGCAACTAACGTTCTGCCGATTACGTTTAACAAAACACCCCACTTTGCATAGAGTGGGGTGTTTTGTTTTTTCATATATATAATGTGATACAGATAGAGGCACACGTACCAGTATAAATTTTAGGTATGCCTATTCGTATCTACGTAATAAAATTGTATGTTTGCAGTCCCAAATTCAAGAGCTTTCATGCGTTTGGGAGATAAGGTTCCGTGGCCGAGTGGCTAGGCAGAGGTCTGCAAAACCTCGTACAGCGGTTCGAATCCGCTCGGAACCTCGGATTTTATAAAAGCAACAAATAGGTTGCATACATGTATTGCCATCTGATCTACCTTTTTTCTGGGAAATAGATCAGATGGCAATTTTTTTGCCTGAACATCGCATTCAACAAATGGTTATGAAGTCGAAATGTGCTTAAAACGAGGGTGTAATGCACTTACTTAGAATGTATATAAATAAAATTGAGGATTAAAAATATCTAAACCTCAATTTTTGCCTATCCAGCAATCGTGTCGTACTTTTGTGAGCCGGTAAAAAGGCATTAGTGAATATGTTAAAAAACTCAATTAATATATCTTTTAAAATGAGTCGCTTATCGAAGCTTTGCGGGGCGCTTTCCTTGTCTGTGGCGTTGCTGTTAGGGGGCCAGGCCGACGCGCAGGATTCGGTTGCGGCTGCGGGTGGCGGTCCTGCCGCAGCTACTCCGGCGGCCGCCAGTGGTGGCGACGCTGAAAAGGGGAAAGCGCTGTTCACTAACAACTGTGCGCAGTGTCACGCCGTGACTGATGAAGTGGTGGTTGGTCCAGGTTTGAAAGGGGTTCGCCAGCGGACACCAGGTGAAGACTGGCTGATCAAATGGATCCGTAACTCATCGGCAGTCATTGCCAGTGGGGATCCGTACGCCGTTCAGGTGTTCAACAAATTCAACAAAATTCAGATGTCGAACTTCCCGAACCTGACGGACGACGACATCAAAGGTATTTTAGCCTATATCGATCAGGCCAGTGCCCCTCAGGAAGCTACAGTAGGTGGAGCTGGTCAGGCACAGGCGCGTGGAGGTGGTGGCGCTTCCGCTGAAAACGGCGACGGATCGGCGGGCGGCCCTTCTGAACTCTTTACGTTCGTATTGGTGGCCTTACTTGTAGTGATGCTGCTTGTATTGGGAGTGTTATTGGTGATCGTAACGATCCTCTCTCGTGCCGTTTCTCCGGCCGCTACAGGAGAAGGAGCTCCAACAACAGTGCCTTTTACGCAACGCCTACGCGAAGGTTTAACCAACGCGGTTAATAATTCGACTCTCCGTTCAATCGTAATCTGGCTATTTATCTTCGTCGTAACCAAAGAGTCCGTTGATGGCCTCTACAGTATCGGTATTCAGCAGGGTTACGCACCAAAGCAACCCATTGCTTACTCGCACAAACTGCATGCTGGTCAATATAAAATTGACTGTAACTACTGCCATACGGGCGTAAATAAAGGTAAATCAGCTCACATTCCTTCGGCTAATATCTGTATGAACTGTCACGGTGTGATAAAGAAAGAATCACCCGAAATTCAGAAGATATACGCTGCCATTGAGCAAAATCGCCCGATTGAGTGGGTTCGCGTACACAACTTACCTGACTTCGCTTACTTCAATCACGCTCAGCACGTCAATGTTGGTAATGTCCAGTGCCAGACGTGTCATGGACAAATTGAAAAGATGGAAGTAGTTGAGCAACGGTCTTCCCTGACAATGGGATGGTGTATTGACTGCCACCGTAAAACTGAGGTGAACACAAAAGACAACGCTTACTACGATAAGTTGGTTGCCCTTCACCGTAAGGAAAGCAAAGAGCCGCTCAAAGTGGCTAATATTGGTGGTTTGGAATGTTCGAAGTGCCACTATTAAAATCAGGCTCGCAAAAAGGGTAATCATATCGTATCACAGCACGCATGGAAAATACAAACAAACGGTATTGGAAGGGTGTCGAGGAGTTGCGCAACGATCCAGCATTTGTAAAGAATGCAAACAGTGAGTTCGCAAATCCTGATGCAAATTCTGCTAGCGATCCGGATGGGTTGTTTGGAGGAAATACCCAACGCCGTGATTTTTTAAAAGCAATGGGCTTTAGTGTGGCCGCTGTTTCATTAGCGGCTTGCGAAGCACCAGTGCGTAAGGCTACCACTTACTTAAATAAACCTGAGCGGACTTTTCCTACTATCTCTGACTACTACGCTTCTACATACGTAGATAGAGGAGATTATGCCAGCATATTGGTAGAAACTCGTGAGGGTCGGCCAATTAAGGTTGAAGGTAACCCGTCTTCGTCAGTTACGTTTGGCGGAACTACTGCCCGGGCGCAAGCGTCTGTTTTGTCATTATATGATATAGACAAACTGAATGGCCCTCGCCGTGGCGATGCTGCGATCGATTGGGCTACTGTTGACCGGGAGATTATCAACCAATTGAATTCAGTTGCGTCGCGTGGTGGTGCTATCCGTATCGTTTCGTCAACAATTCTTAGCCCTACTACCAAAGCCGTTATCGCAGATTTTGTGGCTCGTTATCCGACAGCCCGCCACATTATGTATGATGCAAATTCGGCCTCAGGTATTATTCAGGCTAACCAGTTGTCGTTTAGTAGAGCGGTAATTCCATCGTACGATTTTAGCCGGGCTCAAACGATTGTCAGCATTAACGCTGATTTTCTGGGTACCTGGATTGCTCCGCTGGAACACGCAAAGCCTTATGCCTTGACGCGGAAAGTAGGGGCAATCGGCAATGGTAAAAAAGATATGTCCCGTCATTATCAGTTCGAGACGGGCATGTCAATGACGGGAGCAAACGCTGACTACCGGACTGCAATCAAACCTTCACAGGAAGGCCTGGTAGTCGCTGCACTGTATAATCGGGTGGCTGCGAAACTGGGTGGTACGCCGATCAGCGTTCCATCAGTAAACGTTGAAAACTTGGATAAAGCAGCTAATGATCTGGTCCGCGCCCGTGGTCGCGCCTTGGTTGTAGCTGGTTCTAATGATCCAAATATTCAGGTGGTTGTTAATGCGCTGAACAGCCTTCTGGGTAGTTACGGTACGACCATCGATTTAAACACGCCTGTCAATTACCGTCAGGGTAACGACCAGCAGTTTAACGCATTCATTGATGATGTAAAGGGAGGCCGCGTTGGCGCTGTCATGTTCTTTGCCGCTAACCCTGTGTATGATCATCCGCGTGGCGCTGAGCTAGCTCAGGCACTACCGCGGGTGGCTCTGTCACTGTCGTTTGCAGACCGTGCCGACGAAACAGCATCGCTTTGTAAATACATTACACCGGCTCCTCACTTTATGGAGTGCTGGGGGGATGCCGAGCCCAGACAAGGGTTCTATAGCCTTATGCAGCCGGCTATTACGTACATCTTCAAGACACGCCAGTTTGAGTCTAGTCTACTGACCTGGGCAGGCCGTCCAAATGATTATCAGACGTATCTAAAGAACTACTGGCGTACGAACTATTACCCGCAGGCAACAGGTTTCAACTCGTTTGACGCGTTCTGGATCAAAGCACTGAATGATGGTGTATTTGAACCAAACAAAGGACGTGCTGCGGCTGCTGGTAGTGCAACTTTCGCAGGCAATGTAGGGCAGGCCGCAGCTGGCATTGCTCAACGGTATAAGCCAACGGAAGGTATGGAGTTAGCTCTTTATGAGAGCGTCAATATCGGTACCGGTTCGATGGCTAATAACCCATGGCTTCAGGAAGTACCTGATCCGGTTTCGAAGGCCTGCTGGGATAACTATGCGGCTGTTTCTCAGAAAACGGCTAATGATTTAGGCGTACAGCAGAATGACTTGGTGACGGTAACGGTCAATGACAAATCGGTTGAACTTCCCGTTTTGATTCAACCCGGTCAGGCTGATAACACTGTTTCTATTGCCATTGGCTATGGCCGGGAAAAGGCCGGTAAGTCAGCGAACAACGTTGGTAAGAATGTGTACCCATTCGTAAGCGTTGTTAATGGTTACGTAACGTACGCTGCATTTAATGCCAAGCTAGAAAAAGCCGGAGGCTCACACGAGATTGCACAGACGCAGACGCATGATACCGTAATGGGTCGTCGGGCGGTTGTTCAGGAGGCTAAACTCGCTGACTACCAGAAAAACCCAATGGCAGGCCGCTATACGCCAAAAGTTGAAACTTCAGAAGGTCCAACTGACCCGACGAATATCACCCTATGGCATGGTTATGGTAAGCCAAATCATTCATGGGGTATGGTTATCGACCTGAACTCATGTATTGGCTGTAATGCCTGCGTAGTGGGTTGTATTTCTGAAAATAATATTCAGGTAGTCGGTCGCGAGGAAGTCATCAATCGTCGTGAAATGCACTGGATTCGGATCGACCGGTACTACAGCAGTGATGCCGAAGCTGAAGATGTAAAAGGATTGGAAATAGCTTCGGCTAACCCTGAAGTGACGTTCCAGCCAATGCTTTGCCAGCACTGCAGCAATGCGCCTTGTGAAACGGTTTGTCCAGTACTAGCGACAACGCACAGCACAGAGGGCTTGAACCAGATGACGTATAACCGTTGTATTGGTACGCGTTACTGCGCAAACAACTGCCCATATAAGGTTCGTCGTTTCAACTGGTGGAAATATTTTGACAATGATAATTTCGATTATCATTTCAACAATGATCTCGGTAAAATGGTATTGAACCCGGATGTAACGGTTCGTTCACGAGGGGTTATCGAGAAATGTTCGTTCTGTGTACAGCGTATTCAGGAAGGAAAACTGACGGCTAAGAAAGAGCGTCGTCGGCCACTACCGAACGAAATTCAGTCTGCCTGTGCACAAGCTTGCCCAACAAATGCCATCATCTTTGGGGATATGAACAATCCCGAAAGTACAATCTCACAAATCCTGGAGAAAGAGACAACTGGCCGGGCCTTCCATGTACTGGAAGAAATCAACGTAAGACCGCAGATTTCGTACCTGACCAAGATCCGTAACAAGGACCAGGTGCCTCAGCAGGAAACTCGTCAGGAATCGCAGGTGTAGAGTAAATTTGATTAAACGACTTAATTCGAAAATTCCATGCATGTTACATCAGCCGTAAGAACTCCGTTAGTCACAGGAGGCAAGACCTATGCCGACGTGACGGAGGATGTCAGCAGACAGGTAGAAGGCCGTCCTACTCGTGAGTGGACGATTGCTTTTACCATCTCGGTGATTGTGCTACTCTACGGAACAGCCTGCGTGTTCTGGACCTGGTGGGAAGGACTGGGCGTCTGGGGATTAAATAAAACCATTGGCTGGGCCTGGGATATTACCAACTTCGTATGGTGGGTAGGTATTGGTCACGCTGGTACGCTTATTTCAGCCATCCTGCTGCTGTTCCGTCAAAAGTGGCGGACGGCCGTTAACCGGGCTGCTGAGGCAATGACGATTTTCGCCGTTATTTGCGCAGCCAGCTTCATTCTGATGCACATGGGTCGTCCGTGGCTGGCTTACTGGGCGTTACCGCTTCCGAATACCTGGGGCTCTTTGTGGGTAAACTTCAAGTCGCCACTGGTATGGGACGTATTTGCAATCAGTACGTACTTTACAGTATCGCTTGTGTTCTGGTACATGGGTCTGATTCCTGATCTGGCAACCATCCGCGACCGTGCACGTAGTAAAGTATCTCGTTATATCTACGGAGCTTTATCGATGGGCTGGAACGGTTCGGCTAAAACGTGGGCTCGGTATGAGTACATGAGCTTGATTCTGGCTGGTCTATCAACTCCTCTTGTATTATCGGTACACACGATTGTAAGCTTTGACTTTGCTACGTCGGTAATTCCGGGTTGGCACACAACCATCTTCCCGCCTTACTTCGTTGCAGGTGCTATCTTCTCAGGGTTTGCTATGGTGCAAAACCTGATGCTTATTATTCGGGTCGTCTTTAAACTGGAAGATTACATCACGGTTGAACACATCGAGTCAATGAACAAAGTCATTACACTGACGGGTTCGATTGTAGGTGTTGCTTATCTGACGGAGTTCTTTATTGCCTGGTATTCACAAGTTGAGTTTGAAAGCTACGCTTTCATCAACCGGGCTACCGGTCCTTACTGGTGGGCTTACTGGGCGATGATGACCTGTAATGTAATTTCTCCTCAGCTTTTCTGGTCGCGGACAATTCGTCGGAGTGTAGTATGGACCTTCACATTGTCGGTTGTTGTAAACATTGGTATGTGGTTTGAGCGGTTTGTGATCATCGTAACCTCATTGCACCGCGATTACCTGCCGTCGAGCTGGGCCATGTTCCACCCAACCTTGTTTGACATCAGCGACTATATCTTCTCATTCGGGCTCTTCTTCACATTGTTCCTGCTGTTCTCTAAGTTCCTGCCGGTAGTGAACATGGCCGAAGTAAAAGCTATCATTAAGTCATCTTCTGAAAAACTGCCCAAGTCAGTATCAGGTGTGGCTAAAGGTGAGCGGGTAACGAATCCGGCATTTAATAAAAACGTAGAATAAAACCAGTTCAAAGCGGACAGTCTGTCATTTCGCAACAGGCTGTCTGTTTCAAACCCTAAGTGATAAACACTGAATATGGCAGATGTGAACGGTAACGGTAAGTTCCTGGTCGGCATTTATGATGATGACGACGTAGTACTGAAAGCCGTTAAAGATGTAAAACAGGCAGGTGTACGAATACATGAAGTTTACACACCTTTTCCCATTCACGGACTTGATGTTGCCTTAGGTCATCCTCGTACGCGACTGGGTATTGCCGCTTTCCTATTTGCTTTGAGCGGAACGACTACGGCGTTGTTGTTAACTGCCTATACGGAAGCGTTTGACTGGCCAATGATCGTAGGCGGTAAAGACTCATATTCATTTCCGGTTTATATACCGGTCATTTTTGAATTGACGGTACTATTTTGTGCACTCGGCATGGTGGGCACATTCCTGGTTTCCAACGGACTCGGGCCAGCAGTAAAGCCGTTAATGTTTGATCTGAGAACCACCGATAACAAGTTTGCAATGGCTATCGACTTGAGCAAAAACAAGCTTGCTGAAGGAGATATTGAGCAGATTTTAAGAAGCTCGGGAGCAGCCGAAGTAAACGTCAAACAGTTTTAATCAAGATTAACAATGATCACCAAGCATACGGGCATAACAGCGATAGTGCTCATCGGGTTGTTGGCTGGCGGAACCGCCTGCAAACGCGATCATGATGATACCGGGCTGGAATTTGCTCCTCAGATGTATGATCCGGTTTCTTATGAGCCATACAAGCAGGTCCGTCCTAACGAAGTTAATCCAACGGGATTAAATATGCGTGATCCGGCTCGTGGTACAGTATCCCGTCCAAACTATCATACAAGGTTTGGTGAAGGCGATACGACAACGACGGATCTGATGATTTACAATATACCTAAGGACAGTATTGCATTAGCCGAACGTGTATTGACTAATCCAATCCCTCAAACCGAACGGACTCTGGAGGAAGGGAAGATTCTTTACGGCCGCTATTGTATTCACTGCCACGGTGAAGGGGGTAAGGGAGATGGTCTGGTCGGTAAAGAGTACAAGGGGGTACCCAGTTACTCAGCTGATGCATATAAAAGCATGAATGACGGACACATTTTCCATGTAATTACGCACGGGAAAGGGCGTATGTGGCCACATGGCTCGCAGATGACTCCAGAAGAGCGGTGGAAAATTGTTCAATACGTTCACAAATTACAGCAAGGATAACCTTTTAGACAGTTGATTCCATACATCTGCGCTTTCTTAAAAGCTTGAGTTCGCGGATCGGCATCAAAGGTCAAACGTCTAAATTCAATACATAACTAAATGGCATCTGCTCACGCAATACCGTCACTGGATGAACAATATGAATTTACGCCGGCAGCAAAGCGTCGACTGTTAATTGGCATTGGTGCTGGCGTAGCTTTAGTAGCGCTCGGTTCTTTTCTATTGGCATCCGGCGCTGGTGCACATGAAACCCATGAAGTAACTCATGGAGTTGGCGCCAGCACAGGTGACGAGGGGGCGCACCATGCTTTCAAATGGACTACACGCTTATGGGCTAACGTCTGGTTGAATGCAATTTATTTCACTGGCGTTTCAGTGATTGGCATGTTCTTTATTTCCTATAATTATCTGGCACAGGCGGGCTGGTCATCGGCATTCAAACGGATTCCAGAAGCTATGCCTGCCTATCTGCCATTTATGGGTGTTGTGGTCCTTGCAGTTTTCTTCATTGCAGGTCATGATCTGTTCCACTGGACGCATGAAGGCCTGTATGATCCGCAGAGCAAAGAATACGATCCGATTATTGCAGGGAAACACGGCTTCCTGAATACCCCATTCTACGTAATTCGTGTTGTCCTGTATTTTACGCTGTGGTACGTTTTGTGGCGTATGTTGCGTAATTACTCCCTACAAGAAGACCTATACGGTGGAACCGACTACTATGAGAAAAGCATCAAGTTCGGGACTGCATTTCTCGTTGTTTTTGCCGTAACATCTTCTACGTCGGCCTGGGACTTTGTGATGTCAATCGACTCCCATTGGTTTAGCACCATGTTTGGTTGGTACACCCTGGCTAGCTGGCACGTAACGGGTCTTGCTGTTATTACGTTAACAGTTGTTACCTTGAAGGAGCGTGGTTATCTGAAGATTGTCAATGAGAGCCACTTACACGATTTGGGTAAATTTATGTTTGCGTTCAGTATCTTCTGGACCTATGTATGGTTTGCCCAATTTATGCTGATTTATTATGCTAACTTACCTGAAGAAACCATCTATTATAGAGAGCGTTTTAGCGGGTTTGGTGGTATCTATTTGGCTCCATTTTTTATTAATCTTCTTCTAAACTTTGCTTTTCCATTCCTTGTTCTTATGACAAGGGATGCAAAACGAACATATATATTTCTGAAGATTGCTGCATGGGGGATCATCGTTGGGCACTACTTCGATTTCTACACGAACATTATGCCGGGTACGGTTGGTGAGCACGGAGGTTTTGGCCCAATTGAATTTGGCATGATTCTGATTTTTGCCTGTGGGTTTATATGGACGTTATCAACTCAACTAACAAAGGCAAATCTGATTCCAAAGAATCACCCAATGTTAGAAGAGGCTTTACATCACGACATCTAGTTTAACTCCGTAACAAAATGGTTTATATCATCGCTTTATTATCGGTAATCTTTCTGGGATTGGCGGCATTGGTCGTGTCCCGGATGGCCGCTGTCGTAAAGAACGTTAACGGGCCTGTCGATGAGGAACGTATTGGATTAAGTAACCGTATCAACGGAGCATTATTTCTGATTTTTCTGGTATTTGGACTGGTTGGCGTAGTATGGTCGTTTGCCCATGCATCCAACTACTTCCTGCCAGAAGCATCTTCTCCGCACGGTCGCCGAACTGATTTCTTATTCTGGCTGTCAATGGGAATCATTACGGTAGCATTTTTTATTACGAATGCGCTGTTGTTTGTTTTCTCATTCCGATATCAGTATCGCCCAGGTCGCAAAGCATCGTATTATCCAGAAAACCACAAGCTAGAGCTGATTTGGACGGTCATTCCCGCGATTGTGATGGCGTTGCTAGTTTTTACAGGATGGCGTGCCTGGCGGGACATCATGTCTGAAGCTCCAGCCGATGCACAGGTAGTTGAACTGGTAGGAAAACAATTTAACTGGATTGCTCGCTATCCGGGCGTTGACGACAATAAGCTGGGAGCCTATAACTACAAGCTTATTGATAATAACAATGATACAGGTATTGATTTCTCTGATCCTGCTTCATTCGATGACTTTACGTCAACAACGGAGTTGCATATTCCGGTTAACAAGCCCGTACTGTTGAAAATCCGTGCACGTGATGTATTGCACAGCGTGTTTATTCCACACATGCGGGTCAAAATGGACGCTGTTCCCGGCATGCCAACGCGGTTCTGGTTCATTGCTGACAAAACAACGGATCAAATGCGCAACGAGTTGGGTAACCAGGATTTTGGTTATGAAATTGCCTGTACAGAAGTTTGTGGACGGGGGCACTTCTCTATGCGTATTCGTTTAATAGTTGAAGACGAAGAATCATGGAAGAAATGGTGCGCTGAACAAAAGCCACTCCTGACCTCATATCCTGAATATGCGTCACGTATTCCTGAAAACTTAAAAGCAAAAGCTGCTAAGTACTTGCCTGCAGTTGAAACTGCAACTCCATCTGATAGCACAACGGCTTCAACACAGCAGGGAGGAGGAGTATCAGTAGCCACCACATCGTTACGCTAATTAACAAACAACAAAAAACACTATGGCGACCGTAGCACAAAACACAGCGACTTTAGCTCATGTGGAAGAGCACGAGCACCACGAGCCGCACAGTTTTTGGCGTAAATACATTTTTTCGGAAGATCACAAGACAATTGCGAAACAGTACCTGATTTCTGGAATTTTCTGGTCTGTTGTCGGTATCAGCTTGTCGGTAATGTTCCGTCTTCAGTTAGGCTTCCCTGATATGAAGCTTAGCTTCCTGCGCCCAATTTTAGGTAGCTGGATCGATGAGACCGGTAAGCTAGATCCTGATTTTTATCTGGCGCTAGTGACTATGCACGGAACTATCATGGTATTCTTCGTGCTTACGGCCGGCTTGAGCGGTACATTCAGTAATTTCTTAATTCCGCTGCAGGTCGGTGCCCGTGATATGGCATCTGGCTTCTTGAACATGCTTTCTTATTGGTTCTTCTTTTTAGCCAGTGTTGTCATGTTTGTATCACTGTTTTTTGAAACAGGACCCGCTGCTGGTGGTTGGGTTGTTTACCCGCCTTTAAGTGCATTGCCGCAGGCGCATAAGGGCTCAGAAGCGGGAATGACGTATTGGCTTGTCAGTATGGCCCTCTTCATTGTATCGCAATTGCTGGGTGGTATTAACTACATCACTACAGTAATTAATCTGCGTACACGAGGAATGTCATTTAGCAAACTTCCTTTAACAGTGTGGGCATTTTTCCTGACGGCTGTTCTTGGCTTGATTTCATTCCCAGTATTATTGTCAGCTGCCTTACTGTTGATCTTTGACCGGAGCTTTGGTACAAGTTTCTATCTGTCAGAAATCTTCATTGGCGGTGAAGCACTGCCGAATGTAGGAGGTAGCCCTATTCTGTTCCAGCACCTGTTCTGGTTCCTGGGACACCCGGAGGTATACATCGTACTGCTGCCAGCACTGGGTATGACGTCGGAAATCATTGCAACAAATGCACGTAAGCCAATCTTCGGTTACCGTGCTATGATTGCCTCTATGATGGGTATCGCATTCCTGGCCTTTATCGTATGGGCGCACCATATGTTCGTAACAGGTATGAACCCATTCCTGGGATCGATCTTTATGTTCCTGACGCTGATCATTGCGGTGCCATCTGCTGTTAAAGCGTTTAACTACATCACTACGTTGTGGCGAGGTAACATTCGCTTTACTCCAGCGATGCTGTTCTCGATTGGTCTGGTGTCCTTCTTTATTTCAGGGGGGCTTACAGGTCTGATTCTGGGTAACTCTGCGCTTGACATTCAATTGCATGATACCTATTTCGTTGTTGCTCACTTCCACCTTGTAATGGGTGCGGCATCAGCATTTGGCCTGCTGGCTGGTGTTTACCACTGGTTCCCCAAAATGTTCGGTCGCATGATGAACGATAAGCTTGGATATATTCACTTCTGGCTTACTTTCATTGGCATTTATCTGGTGTTTTTCCCAATGCACTACATAGGTATCGCTGGATTCCCGCGTCGTTACTATGCTTTCACAAGCTATGATTTCACAAAGCATATCTTCAGTGATATGAATAGCTTTATTAGCGTAGCGGCAATTTTCACGTTCGCGGCCCAGTGGATATTTGTCTGGAATTTTGTGTACAGCATTTTCAAAGGAAGAAAGGCTCCTCAAAACCCGTGGAAGTCAAATACACTTGAGTGGACAGCGCCAATCAATCCAGGACATGGTAACTGGCCGGGAGAAATTCCGGCAGTATATCGCTGGCCGTATGACTATAGCAAACCGGGTGCGAAGGATGATTTCATCCCGCAAAACGTACCTTACTCGCAAACTCCGGAGTCAAATCTTCCGCATGAGAATGAGCTGATTCCGTTGGAGAAAGAGATCGAGGCTCAAAACTTAAATGACCAATTTAAGCAACCTCACTAATAAACATGAACAGCGATTCCGGAGTCTGGCGCTTCTGACAGTTATAGTTGTCTATCTGCTAATATTGGCAGGTGGAATTGTCAGAGGAACCGGCTCCGGGATGGGCTGTCCTGACTGGCCGAAATGTTTCGGTCGTTGGGTTCCTCCAACCGATATATCTCAACTACCGCCCAACTATCAGGAGATATACGGAGCTAAATTAAAGGGCGAAGTCGTATTCAATGCTGTAAAAACTTGGATTGAATACGTTAACAGGCTGTTAGGTGTTTTTTCTGGCCTACTCGTTTTCGCCACGCTGCTGGCATCGATTCCTTATCTTCGTAAAGACAAACCTGTATTTTGGGGTAGCGTCGCTGCTTTTTTGCTAATCGGCGCAAACGGTTGGCTAGGATCCAGGGTTGTAGCTACTGAGCTTGCTCAGTACATGATTACACTACATTTGTTACTGGCCATTCTGGTCGTTTTTGCGCTGATTTTTGTACTGATCCGTTCAAGCGCGGCTCGTCTGGATGTACAGTCAACGGGCGTCAAATCGAACAGAATAAATTGGTTACTGATCGTTACGGTAGTATTGACACTTGGGCAAGTACTGCTGGGTACGCAGGTTAGAGATGCATTGGATGAGGTTGTTAAGCGGCTTGGCTACAGCCAACGAGAGCAATGGATTGAAAACCTCGATTGGCGTTTCTATATCCATCGTTCGTTTTCGATAGTGATTTTAGGATTTCATATCGCGGTTGTGTTTCAACTCCACAAAGTGCGGGAAGTGAAAGTTTTAGATCAACTATTCAAAGGGCTGATTGCTTTGGTAATTGCCGAAATAGCAACAGGTGCGATAATGGGTTACTTTTCAGTACCAGCTTTTGCCCAACCTATTCATTTATTACTGGCGGTGATTATGATTGGGGGGCAATTTATTGGATGGCTGTTGTTAAACCCTAAATTTATTTTATCTAAACGGGCTGAAAAGCAGCATCGTTTTATACCAGTTTAAGATGGAGAAATTACTGTCCTTAGACGTAATAAGCGACAAGGCTAAAGCATACTTTGAGTTGCTGAAAATTAAGCTAACGTTAGCCGTAGTATTTTCTGGGGTATTTGGCTACGGATTGGCAGCAAATCAAATTGATTGGTTGAAAATTGTAGTTCTGATTATTGCTTCAATCGCTATAACAGGAGCAGCCAATATAATTAACCAAATTATTGAGAAAGACTCAGACAAGGTTATGAAACGAACCGCAGGTCGGCCATTGCCAACTGGACGGTTAAGCATTAACGAAGCAGCAGTCTTTGCCTTTATTTTGTTTAGTATTGCCTGTTACCTGTTTGTCGTGTGTTTTAATGTGAGAGCCGCAGCACTGGCTGTTTTATCATTACTACTATACGGTTTTGTATATACACCGCTTAAACGAAAAGGCCAAATAGCGGTATTTGTAGGCGCTTTGCCAGGTGCTTTTCCACCTATGATTGGTTGGGTAGCAGCGACAAACCATTACGGGTTAGAACCGGGTATATTATTTGCCATTCAATTTTTCTGGCAGTTCCCACATTTCTGGGCAATCGGTTGGCTTGCTTTTGACGAGTATAAGAAAGCAGGCATTCAAATGATGCCAGGTAAGGAAAAAGATACCCAGACGGCGTTCCGGATTATGATCTATACGCTGTTTTTGATACCTGTTGGTTGGCTGCCGTATATGCTGGGCATAACCGGTATCAATTCAGCTTTAGTAGCAATGGTGGGCGGAATCTTGTTCCTGGCGCAAACGTTTCACTTAATGAAGACCTGTACAGACAGGGCAGCCTTACAAATGATGTTTGGATCATTGCTTTATCTGCCGGTTGTACAGATTGTTTACTTACTGGATAAGGTTTAACAAATCATGAGTGACGTAGCAAATCATATTACTATCGTGGAGGAGCCGGAAGAAACCCTCTCCATGAACCCACGAAAATTCATTTTGTGGCTGTTTATAGTCAGCATCATCATGTTGTTTGCAGCCATGACGAGTGCGTATCTTGTAAGGCGGGCTGAAGGAAACTGGCTGGAATATACAATCCCTCCAATATTTACCTACAGTTCAATTGTATTAGTCGTTAGCAGCCTAACGATGCACTGGGCGTATTTATCCGCAAAAAAAGACAATTTTGCCAGTCTTAAGACCGCAATAACTGTTACTTTTGCACTTGGAATGGTATTTCTGTACATGCAGTTCCAGGGCTGGGTTGAGCTTGTTAACCAAAAAGTTTTCTTTGTTGGCAATCCGGCCGGTTCGTTCATGTACGTTTTCACAGGTTTGCATGCTTTTCACCTCATTACCGGTTTGTTTGTTCTGGTATTTGCGTTGGTGGCTGCTTTTCGCCTGCGAATCCACGCCAAAAGCCTTGAGCAAATCCAGATTGCAGCCTCTTACTGGCATTTTCTGGACATTTTGTGGTTGTATTTGTTTATCTTTTTAGTCTACTTTCATTGATAATTACTTAGACGCATGGCGGCTACTGTGACGACCGAGACTGTACCTTCTGATTCAGCGCAGGCATTCGACAAGAAAACCTGGATGGGTGGTGTCGAGCCAATGAATGCCAGTTATGGCAAGCTGATGATGTGGTTCTTCCTGATTTCCGATACCTTCACGTTCTCGGCCCTGCTGGTGACGTACGGTCTGATTCGATTCAGCTATCCGGCCTGGGATCCAGCAATCTACGGGGAAGTGTTCAAGTTTTCGAACATATACTGGCCTGTACCAGAGAAAGTATATAACGCTGTGCCATTCCTGCACGGAGTTGATGCACCGCTGGTATTCGTTGGTATCATGACCTTTATCCTCATTTTCAGTAGCGTAACAATGGTACTGGCAGTTGAAGCTGGTCACCGGATGGATCGGGCTGATGTAGAAAAGTACATGTTGTGGACGATTCTCGGTGGGCTAACCTTCCTGGGAAGTCAGGCGTGGGAATGGTCTCACTTTATCCACGGTACGGAACAGGGAACGGTTATCAGAGAGTTAGTCGCTGGGCAGTGGGTAGAACGTACGATCTTTGGCGCTAATCTGGTTGAGAACCAATACGGGCCTCCAGCGTTCGCTGATCTGTTCTTCTTCATTACAGGTTTCCACGGAACACACGTATTTAGTGGTGTAGTGTTAAACATCCTGATCTTCTACCGGGCAGCAACCGGTCTGTATGATCGCCGTGGTCATTATGAAATGGTTGAAAAAGTAGGTCTCTACTGGCACTTTGTTGACCTTGTTTGGGTATTTGTCTTTACCTTCTTTTACCTGGTTTAATAACCACCTTTTCTGATATGGCTAATTACGCACATAACACAGACGGTCATAATCACGGAGGCACAGAAGTAGCGCCCCCGCAAACGGCCGTAATCTGGCGCACATTCTGGGTGCTAGCTGGTATTACCGCCCTTGAATTTGTTACCGCATTCTTGTTTCCGGCGGGTACATTAAAGGTTGCCATCTTTGTAGGCATGACAATTGTCAAAGCCTTCTATATTGTCGGTGAATTTATGCACCTCAAGCATGAAGTTAAAAGCCTGATCTGGGCTATTCTCGTACCAACAATTTTTGTTGCATGGCTTCTAATTGCCTTGTTGGTGGAGGGTGGCTCCATTTTCCAATTGAGGTAACATATGAATACTAAATGGAAAGCCGGGATTCTAGTGGCTACGCTGCTGGTCCCGGCTTTGCTGTATCTATTTCTTCGGTTTGGTACCCAAAACCACTACGTTTTACCACGGTATTTGCCCAAAATTGATTCAACATCAGGAGAACCGCTGATGGGTAAGGTGATTGGCCCTGATGGCACTGAGCAAACAGATACACTGTATAATCACATTCCGCCATTTCGATTAATTGATCAAAATGGAAAAGTGATAGACAATTCGGTCGTGAAGGACAAGATTTACGTTGCTTCCTTTTTCTTCACCCGTTGCGGAACAGTTTGTCCAAGGATCTCATCGCAGCTTACACGGGTTCAGGATATTTTCCGGGATAATCCAAATGTTGTATTTCTGTCGCATACTGTCGACCCGGAACATGACAAGCCAGAGCAACTAAAAGCATACGCTCAGAAGTACGACGCTATTCCAGGGAAGTGGTACTTTCTGACTGGTAATAAGGTAGATATCTATAATTTAGCTATGCGGGGCTACTATCTACCAGCGGTTGACGCTGGAGTCAAGAATGGTAATCCGGACGAAACTTTTATCCATAGCGAAAAGTTGGTATTAGTAGATAAAGAAGGCATAGTCCGGGGTTTTTACGACGGAACTGATAAGAAAGACGTTGACCGGCTGGTGCTTGAAATCAGGGTGCTGTTAGACATTTACAGCAAACAATAAACTCACCAATCATGGAAACGCTACAACCTGTTCAGGAACAGAAAGCGAACCGGCTCATTAATATTCTTTCGCTGGCCATACCATTGGCCGTCGCCATATTACTAGGTATACGTCAGAAGATAGACTTAGGATATTGGACAACGTACCTGCCGCATATCAATGGTATTGTAAATACCGCAACATCTGTATTACTGATAGTAGGGTTGTACTTTATTCGGCAGGGGAACGTATTGGCGCATAAGCGGACAATGCTAACGGCTTTTGGTCTCGGTTCGTTCTTCCTGGTTAGTTATGTACTCTACCATTTGTCGAATGAATCGACTCCGTTCGGAGGAGAGGGCTGGATAAGACCGGTATATTACTTTTTGCTTATTTCACATATCGGTTTGTCAATCGTAGTTGTTTGGTTTGTACTGAGGGCTGTTTACTTTGCCCTGAGCGGTCAGATCGCAAAGCACAAACAAACAGTGAAATACGCGTATCCAATCTGGCTGTATGTCAGCATTACGGGTGTAATCGTTTATCTACTGATTAAGCCGTATTACGTTCATTAAATTAAAAGCGATGAAAAGTTGGAAAGTGTGGATATTACTCATCGTTTTACTGGCCGTGTCGCCTGAGTTAATGGCTCAGTGCGCAATGTGCCGGGGAACGGTTGAAAGTACCGTCAGCAATGGTCGGAGCGTCGTTGCTTCAGAGTTAAATATTGGTATCCTGTATCTTCTTTCGGTGCCGTATCTGCTGGTAGCCGCAATTGGTTATCTGTGGTACCGCAACAGTAAGAAAGAGTATGGGCAACGTCTCAAAATTGCAAGCCGCGTTAAACGGGCTATGTCCCAGATGTAGGCAAGGAAAGATTTTTGAAAAGCCATTTTATTCACTGACTGGCTTTGACAAAATGTATGAATTTTGTCCACACTGCGGACTACGTTACGAAGTTGAGCCAGGGTATTTTTACGGCGCTATGTTCGTGAGCTATGCCATATCGGGTGGTGTGGCACTGGTCATTGGTTTTATATTGTTCTATCTGGCCAATGATCCCGATGGTTGGCTATATGTAGCCGTGATCGCTCCCGTGATGATTATCATTGCCCCAATAAACTTTAGGGTTTCAAGAGTTATCTGGCTGCATTATGTTTCAGGTATAAAATATCAGCCTGATTTGTAGCTGGCCAACAAATTCTTCAAGTGCAGATTTTGACTATCTAGAAGTTAGGTCAAAATCTGCACTTTTTTTTTATAACTGATGCAACCTACCTTCAGTCGATATGCATCTTACCGCTGAAACCTAAACAGACATGCTCCGAATTATACCTTTTTTCACAACTGAAGCGCAGCTGGTATCAGCGTTGAAGCGGGGTGAAAGCCGCGCGCATAAGGTTGTGTATGAGCGGTACGCCGGAAAAATGCTGGCTGTCTGTACTCGGTATTGTTCGAACCGCGCGGATGCAGAAGAAGTGATGATTGATGGGTTTATGAAGGTATTTGAGAAGATAGAGCAGTTTCGGGAAGATGGCAGTTTTGAAGGCTGGATACGCCGAATCATGGTTACTGAGTCGCTTATGTTCCTGCGCCGGAATCGCCAGTGGCGGCAGGAAGTTGCAGTAGATGAAATGACCGATGAACCCGACTATGAATGGGCCGATACGGCTGTAAATGAAAATGACCTGCTACGCATGGTGAACCAGCTCCCCGACGGCTACCGTACAGTGTTTAACCTGTATGCCATAGAAGGGTATTCACACGCAGAGATCGCCGACATGCTGGGAATTTCGGAAGGAACATCAAAGTCGCAGCTAAGCCGGGCAAGAATCCTACTGCAAACGAATCTGAAAAAATTGGAAAAAGATTTTACCAATGAGAAAACATACCGAAAAGCCGCCTATTGACGATCTATTTGCCCGAAAGCTGGGTAATATGTCGTTGACACCCGGCAACGATGCTTGGGAGGCATTGCAGGAACGGCTGGGCCAGAAAAAACAACGTGTAGTGATCTGGCGTAATCCTGTACTATACAGGTATGCAGCCGCGGCCGCCTGCCTCATCCTGGTCGCGCTGTTTGGCTGGTTATACTGGCCTGCCGAAACCAATATGCAGGTCCAACATCAGCAAGTAGCAGTAAGCACTCAGAAGCCGGTTCAATCCACAAAAAAACAGGAGTCTGAAAAAAGCGAACAGCCTGAACAGAATTTGCCTTCTACTCAGACTAACGCACAAACTGAGCGGCCCGTTGAGCAACTGGCTGACGTTCGTAAACCTGGCCGCTCCGCTAATTTTAATAAAAGCAAAGCGTCAGTGACGTCAAGCCCAAATGACAATCTGGAAAAAGTACAACGTAGCGAAGAGCCAATTATCGCGAAGAGCGAGCCGGTAAAAGCGCCGGTGGAACAACCGACGACTGTAAGTAGTGAACCGGTAGTGGCCGCGGCAAAACCAGCTCCGACAGCCGACCGGGTATTGGTTGTAACGATTGCTGAGCCGGATGCGCTCATTGCGGCACGACAAGCTGCTCAGGAAACCGAAGAAAAGGTAGTAGTAATGAATCCTGAAGAAACAAAACGGAAAGGGGTAAAGAAGCTGCTAGACCAACTACAGCGCGTCAAACAAGGTGAAGTTGCAGTTGCCAAAAGAGATAATGAGCAGGGGACGCTACTGGGTTGGGCCTACCGGGGCATTAAACAGAGTTTTGAAAAAGATAAATCAGACAAGTAATGAAGCGTGTATTGCAAATAGCTATTTTGGCCCTGGGTGTATTTACATCCGTACGGTCACAGGCAACTACGCTAGGTGACTCGTTGGTGGTGCGGTTCGCCAACCGGACCCGGCTGGTCATCTACGCCCCCGACAAGGCCGGTATCAAAGCACTTTCCGCATATGACCTGAATAAAATTGTTCGGGAGATGGGTATGCAACTCGATACGTTGCCAGACGGTAAAACAGCCGTATCGGTAGGCGAAGTTGAAGGAGAAAAATACCTGAAAGACACTGTTCTGGTGATAACGAAGCGGAAAGGAGATGTTAATGTCGTCATAAAGGGAGGACGTTCAAATGCCGACAGTACTGACAACGAAGATGATGACTACCGACGTACACAACTGCGGTATCGTAACCGACGAAGTGGTTTCAATATCCAGACTGACGTAAATGTTGGGCTAAACACCTTACTTACCGAGTCGCAACTGGCAGCATATCCTTCAGACCAGTACGGGCTGCTGCCGTTGGGTTCCCGATACATTAGCTTCAGCATAGGTCAGCATCCGACGTTGGTCCGTGGTAAAGTTGCTAAGTTGAGCGTGTACTACGGGGTTGAGCTGGCCTGGAATAATTACATGTTTGAAGAGGATGTAGTTGTTCGAAGAGGACTAGACAGAGTGGATTTCGTGCCCATTGTCGAACCTATAAAAAAAACGAAGCTGACGGTCTGCTCAATTAACTTACCCGTAGTGCCGCGAATAACGTTTTACACCGGCTCCAATCGGAAAGCGTTTCATCTGGGCGTAGGGGGATTTGTTGGATATCGGCTGGATAGCTACACCAAAATTAAATTTACATCTAACGAGAAAGAGCGCGAGCACAGCAACTTCTATCTGAACGATCTTCGCTACGGTCTGATCGGGCATCTGGGAATTTTACGGGCCAATCTGTTCGTTAAATACGACCTGAACCCGGTGTTCAGAGATGGAAGAGGGCCGGATGTCCGGTCGCTCAGTTTTGGGGTAACGTTGTAGATCGTGTGGAAATAAGAACAATAGCTGTTATTGGCTGCGGGTGGTTGGGCGCACCGCTCGCTCAAAAATTGCTGACGCAGGGGCACCATGTCAAAGGCAGTACAACGTCCGAGACAAAGCTGCTGAAGCTACGTCAGAAGGGAATTGATGCGCATCAGTTACTGTTGCAGCCACATCCAGAGGGAGACTTAAGTTATCTACTGGAAGCGGATACGGTTGTGATTAATATACCGCCAAAAGCAGGGAAAATGGGTGAAAATTTTCACCCGCAGCAAGTACTACACCTGTACAATGCCTTAAAAGAATCGTCGGTACAGCAAGTTTTATATGTTAGTTCAACGTCGGTATATCCCGAATTAAGTCGGGAGGTTCGAGAAGAAGATGTTACCGGGCCGGACCAGTCAGCCGCCCCAGCGTTGGTACAGGCCGAACAAACAATTCAGGC
Organism: Fibrisoma limi BUZ 3; assembly: GCF_000296815.2. Taxonomy (GTDB): domain Bacteria; phylum Bacteroidota; class Bacteroidia; order Cytophagales; family Spirosomataceae; genus Fibrisoma; species Fibrisoma limi. Next base: position 1,476,043 of record NZ_CAIT01000009.1, on the reverse strand, counting down.
TTTATCCCCGAAACGGACGGTCACAGTTGTGCGGTGTGGTGGCTTAATGGGCTACGATCGTATTCCGGGGAAATACGTTGCCGGTAAGACCGTCGATACGGGCTCTATTCCGGTTAACTATCTCCACCGCGACGATGCCGTCGGCATTTTGGCGATGCTGATCGAGCAAGGTCAGACAGGAGTTTTCAATTCCGTGGCACCACTTCATCCGACGCGGGAGTCTATATACCGAAAAAGCTGCTCAGATTTTAATTATGAGCTACCCACATTCGTTGAACCGCCAGAACCTCTTCCATACAAAGTTATCGCCGTAGAGAGGCTAATTCAGACTATAGGCTATGAATTCGCCTTTCCTGACCCATTAGATTTTCTGTATAGTTCAGGAACGTAGAAGTCGGGTAAGCCGTGGCCAGAAGAAGCCACCAGTGGATGTCGTATTCTTCATTACAACCCGATGGAGTGCTCCCAGGAACATATAGTATCCCTGTGCATGCCAGGCCCGAAAACGCTCGCTGACGGCCGGATTGTGCGTTGGTAGGTAGGCTAGGAGTTGATCCAGTTCAAAGCGATCAGCCGCGATTCCTACGCCCGCCCGCTGGCCATCCAGTGCATTGCAGGCCTGTTCGTAATGGTTTGGCTGTGGAATCATCAGTGCAGGCTTACCCAGGTAAAGCGCTTCACAAACGGATTCAAAACCGGCCGTCGTGACAATTGCCGTGCAGCGTTCCATAAAGTCGAGGAAGCGCTTTCCGTTAATAGCGTGATACGTCAAGGTCGCATCGACGGGCTCGTCGGGGTGTTTAACTCCTCCATGAAAGCCTTCAATTCGAACATCAGGGTGCTTTTGATGGGCTTTCTCCAGTTCAACCTTTAGGCCGGCCTGCGTGACGTAAGCAAGCAGGAAGGGCTCCGTAACAGGTTTGCGTTGGGTAACCTCCTGGCGAAGCAGGGGCGGGACTACGCGCAGCCGCTGAGTAGGTACGTTCGCTTGCTTATCGAACGATAGGGCTAGTAGCTCAGTGGCACCGAGAGCCGTCAGCCGGGAGTTGACTTTGAAAACGAGACGATCGAACCACCGCCGACGCGGGAACGGAAAATCAGGGTGGAACGAGAGATACTGGTGGGCAATACAAACCATCGGCACCGACGGACGTAGCAGCGCATAAGTTAAGCCTCCCAGCATCTCGTAAAAATTTACGACAACATCGGGGCGGTGCGATTCGATGAATGTATGGACCTGCCGAATGCTCTTCCAGAAGGGCCTGGCATACCGTATTGCCTGAACCGTTGTTTTAAAAGGCTCCAGCTCGTTTGTACCTGCATTGTAAACCAGCCCAGGACTAAATATGGGCGTAATAGGCGCTTTAAACTGTTCGCTGAAAAACGCAGGAACGGGCCGCTCTTCGGTTACACCTACCAGAGCGCCAATCACGTCATGACCGGCCGTATTCAGAATTTGCGCCAGCGATAAAGCCTGCGTCAGATGACCCCGGCCTTCGCCCTGCACTAAAAAAAGTACACGCATAATTGGAAGGAATTAAGCAACACGAAGCGCAAACTCAGGTTCGCCGATGTGCTTCGTCTTCTTTTTAGGTCGTACCTCCTCAGTCTCGTTCTCTTCGGCCAGATCGGAGGTGTAGTACAGAAGGCTCCAGTTGCCGTCGTGGTCTTCAACCAATGCACTCAGGGATTCAACCCAGTCGCCGGAATTCATGTACACAATCCCGTCGAACTCGTGAATGGCAGGTTGGTGAATATGACCGCAAATGATACCATCACAGCCGCGGGCGCGGGCCAGTTCGGTCAGTTTCTGTTCGAAGTCGGAAATGTAGCTGACCGCCTGCTTGATACGCTTTTTGATCTGCTGCGAAAGCGAATAGTAGGGCAGTCCCCGCCAGGTCCGATACTGATTGTAAAACTTGTTAACCCAGAGCAGGAATGTATACCCCAGATCGCCTAAATAGGCCAGCCACTTCATCTGCGACGTAATCGAATCAAACACATCACCGTGGGTGACGTACAGTTTGCGATTACCGGAGTTGAGAATATAATCTTTACGTATGGAAAAGTTCTTACCAACTTTCAGGGGCATCACCTGATCCAGAAAGTCATCGTGGTTACCGCGCAGGTATATTACCTTGGTGTTGTAACGAACTATTTGCTTTAAAACGGTTTTAAAAAAAGCGGTGTGCTTTTTCTTCCAGGTGCCGTATTGTTTGAGTTGCCAGCCGTCAATGATGTCGCCGTTGAGAATTAGTTTCTGGCAGGAGTAGTTACGCAGAAACTCGGTGGCTTCTTTTGCTTTCGATCCAGCCGTTCCGAGGTGAATGTCGGAAAGTACAATAGTGCGAAATTGCGTACTTGATTTCATGAACGAATTTATAGTCCATAAATGAAGTAGTGTTTATCACATTGTTACCAAATTGCGAACTATAGCGATCTAAACGCATAAGTGTTCATACTGACTTAATAATCAAAGTACAATGGAAAATCCAGTGCTCATTTTTGGTGCCGGGAGTCTGGGCGTGACAGCCTTGGACATATTTCAGCGCAATCAGGTTGTGGTGTATGGTTTTTTGGATGATAATAAGGAACTGCACGGAAAGGAGTTTGGAGATGTCTCGGTGCTTGGCGAAACCGACGATGACGGCTTCCTGAAACTTATCGGGCAGAAATGTGAAGCGTTTATTGCAATCAGTGACACTCGGGTTCGAAAACAACTGGTCAAAATGCTGAACGAGCGCCGTAAGGTGCAGCCCGTTAATGCCATCCACGATACGGCTGTTGTTTCGGCCACCGCTGGCCTCGGTCACGGAAATCTGATTGCGGCCCGGGTTGTTATCAATCCCTTCTCCGAAATTGGCCAGCACTGCATCATTCAGTCAGGAGTTATAGTGGAAAGCCAGGCAAAGCTCGGCGATTACGTCCTTGTGGGCGCAGGAAGCCTTATCAATAGTGGAGTTACAATTGAAGAAGGAGCTTTTATCGGGACGGGCGTAACGATCGTAGCCGGTGTAACAATCGGCAAGAATGCCCGGATAGGAGCAGGGTCGGTTGTTGTGGAGAGCGTTGCGGCCAACGCAACCGTATTTGGTAACCCAGCCAGACCTATCTAAGGACATGGTTGCCGATTACGCGGGTTTCACAGCGTGGTAATCCGTGTAATCGGCAGCAAATACTATTCAACGTATAAGACCTCGTTCGCCAGAAAGTCCTGGTACGTCATTTCGAGACCTTGTCTGAGGGCGGTCTTGTGCTTCCAGCCCAAGGTGTGCAGGCGTGACACGTCCATCAGCTTACGCGGGGTGCCATCGGGTTTTTCAGTATTCCAGTACAGATCACCTTCATAACCGACCGTTTCTTTAACCAATTCAGCCAGCTCGCGGATGGTAACGTCTTCGCCCGTACCGACGTTTACAAACAGATCGTCGTTGTAATGCTGCATCAGGAAGAAGCAGGCATCGGCGAGATCGTCGGCATGCAAAAACTCACGTCGGGGAGCCCCGGTGCCCCACACTTCTACGCTTGACTGACCGTTCAATTTAGCCTCGTGAAACTTACGGATCAGGGCCGGCAGTACGTGCGATCCCTGCAGGTCATAATTGTCGTTGGGACCGTACAGATTCGTAGGCATTGCCGAAATAAAATTACAACCGTATTGACTGCGATACGCTTCGCAAAGTTTTATTCCCGTAATTTTGGCTATGGCGTATGGTTCATTGGTCGGTTCAAGGTAACCGCTGAGCAAGTATTCCTCCTTTAATGGCTGGGGGGCCAGCTTGGGATAAATGCACGATGAGCCAAGGAACAGCAACTTCTTAACGCCCGATTTGTATGACGAGTGAATGATATTGGATTCAATCATCAGATTGTCGTACAAGAATTCGGCACGGTAGATGTTGTTGGCCAGAATGCCGCCAACCTTGGCCGCAGCCAGAAATACGTACTCAGGTTGTTCGTCGGCGAAAAAGTCGGCTACGGCCGCCTGATTGCGCAGGTCCAGTTCCGACGAAGTACGGATGATGATATTGGAATAACCTTCGGCTTGAAGTTTACGGACAATGGCCGAACCCACCATACCCCGGTGTCCGGCGACATAAATACGGGCCTGTTTTTCCACGGCTGTGTAAAAGGTATGTTATAATGCCGAACGGCGTTGTCCGACAGACAAGTAGTACAAAATAATACCGCTTAGTAAAGCGTTGCAAAGCTAACAAACTTCAGGCATCAATCGTTTGCCCTTTTTTATGTTTGTATCCGTATTTAAAATCAAGGCAATACCGGTTTTGTTATCTGTAGTATTGGTAACAAAAGTTTTTGGCCAGACAACGCAGCCAGCTTCGTTGACAACGGCATCGAAACCAGTTTTAGAGCCCTCGGGAGCGCCGGCACCACCGTTTTCGTCCGTTCCATCATCCTTAACTACGCTTGGTTTGCCGTCTATGCAGTCGCTTGGTCTCGAAAAATCCAGTGGCGACGGCTCGGCGTTAGGGAGTGTCCAGGATCTGGGGTTAAAACTAAAGGAATTCAAAAAAAAACGTAGCGAGAAAAAATCGAAGAAAAAACTATTAAAAACGGAGTACGAAGGCCTGCCGATGGTGAAAGCCTATACGAAGTTTGGTAGTGGCGACCGGACCGTTGTAGAAGAGTTCTACGTGCTACGTAATAACGATCAGAAACCGATGCCTTATGTCAAGGATGTGTATCGTTACTATCAGAAATCCGGGCGTGTAACCAATGCCGTTCCCCGCGATCAGGGAGAAGGTCTATTACTGCACGGACCATATAAACGTTTTCAGAACGGTGAACTGATCGAGGAAGGGTTCTATTACGTCGGCATGAAAGATGGGCGTTGGGAGCGGTATGACGCCAAGTTTATGCTCATCGACAAATCCCGCTGGTATCGGGGAATTCCTGCTGACTCCCGTGTTACGTACCACGATTCAGCCCACAAGAATGTAAAGGAAATCATACCTATTGAATACGGTAAAGTTCAGGGTACGTACATGGCCTTTCATGAAAACGGGTTGCTGTCCGAAGAAGGAAAATACGAAAACGGGGTAAAAGTTGGCCGCTGGACAGAGTATTACCCAACCAATCAGGTTGGTCGCCGGCGCCGGAAGCTCACGCAATATGCCCGTGATCAATGGGATACGGAGTTCGAACCGTACGTCATCACCGAGTGGGACGAAAAGGGAAAAGTGATTTACGAGCGACCCAAGGAGAAAGTCGTAGAAGAGGAAGAGACCGACAATTGAGGTTTATTTAAAAACACCCTTCGGATCGGGGTGACGAGCCAGCAGATCGTTCAGAAACGTCAGGTCAATAGCCGACAGGTCGAGGCTTCGGGCTTGATGCAGATAGTCCCAGGCCTTGTTGTAGTCGCCTTTCATGTAGTTAACCAGCGAAAGTTTCTGATACGAATCGGCGCTGCGCGGGCTAATCGCAACGGCTTTTAGCAGATGTTGCTCGGCTTCGCTTAGATCGTCTTTCTGCTGCTTAGCCTGGTAGTGCTTAATCTGTACAGTAGCGAGGTCAGTCATCAGAACGACGTTAGAATCGGCTACCGTAAGGCCACGTTTCAGCATTCGGATAGCATCGGGCAATTTCTCTTTCTGATAACAAACTACTCCCAGGCCCCAATAGGCATCGACGTTGTTGTGGTTCAGCAACCAGGCTAAATTGAAGCGGTAGGCGGCCGTATCGAGCTGGCCATCTGTAATATAATCCCACCCCCGGTCGGCAAAAAACTTGCTGGCTTCCTCGCGGCTGGTAAAGTTTTGATCGCAATCATTAAGGAAGTGCACTTCGTAGTCAACCTGAGCGGCTGTTTTGGCCCGCTCGCCGAAAAGAGGGAGTATGTTAATGGCTTCCTGGCTTTCGGTAGCGTCGGCGGCTGATTCGGTTGCTTTTCCGTCAATAAATTGATGTTCAGATGCACTCCGTCCTGCCGAATCCGCCGACCGATCCGCATTAGGACGAGCCGACGTAATTAGCTGAGTTGGCTGAGCGGCTGAAAGCAGCGGTAACACAACCAAACTCCATTGTAACAGATTTTTCCGAACAAGCATACGCATCACACAATCGTGGTACTGTTTCGGTAAAACGAATGGGTGGCCAAGTTAGTACATTACCAGCGAATTACCGACGGCCTCCGCGTGGTCCTGATCGCTTTGCGGAAGTCGTTCGGCGACCAGCCGGCCCGCCAGGCCGGGACTTGGAACTACCAAACTGGCTACCAGTGGTTTGCGGGCGCTTTTTAGCGGAAGAAGTAGCTTTTGTTCCTGGCTTTGACCGGCTTTTCCCGGCAGGCAGATTTTTCTCCTTTTTTTCGTGAAAGGCACCCTGAAATGTTGGGTCCTCTTTTCGACGCTGCTCGTCTATTTCTCGAAGCATCGCCTGGCGTTCGTCAAAAGGTGTTTCGGTAATTTCTACATCAGCCGGAATTGGTTCGTGAGGCACCGACATTCGAATGATTTTTTCGATCTTCTTAACGTGGTATTCCTCCGACATCGTCACGAACGTAATGGCCTGCCCTGTTTTATTGGCTCGGCCTGTGCGACCGATCCGGTGTACGTAGTCTTCGTAAATCAGCGGAACGTCGAAGTTTATGACATGGCTGACCTCGGCGACATCAATGCCACGAGCCGCTACGTCCGTTGCCACCAGCACCCGAATATTTCCTTCCTTGAAGGCTTCCATGGCATTGATGCGCGTATTCTGCCCTTTATTCGCATGAATAACCTTAATGCGGTCGTCTTCTACGACCTTTCGGGACAGAAATTTATAAATATTCTCGGCCGTCTGTTTCGTCCTGGCAAAAACGATCACTCGCTGAAACGCTTCATCATTAATAAGATAACCAAGCAAATTTATTTTAGTACGAAAATTCGGGACTTCGTAGATCACCTGGCTCACCATGTCGGCGGTGGAAGCCTGAGGTGTCACTTCTACCCGGATAGGTGCTTCCAGAAACTCACCCGATAGCCGCTCTACCCGCTCACCGAAGGTGGCCGAAAACAGCAGGTTCTGCCGCTTGGTGGGTATCACCTCCAGGATACTCCGGATCTGTGGCATGAAGCCCATATCCATCATCTTGTCGGCTTCGTCGAGCACCATCGTCTTGATTTCCTTTGTGGGGAGCTCGCCCAGCCGATACAGGTCCATGAATCGCCCCGGAGTGGCTACGATGATGTCGACGCCTTTCTGCAAGGTTTCAATCTGAGTTTTCGGGCCGAGGCCGCCGTAAAGAGCAACATGCCGAAGGTCGGTATACTTAGCCAACTGAGCAATGGCCTCGTTGATCTGCATGACCAGTTCGCGGGTTGGGGCCAGGATCAGCGCCCGTGGCCGAACGCCCTGCGCATATTTAATCTTCATGAGCAGGGGTAAAACGTAAGCGGCCGTTTTACCCGTACCGGTCTGCGCGATGCCTAATACGTCGTGGTTGCCCAGAATCAGTGGAATCGTTTTCTGCTGAATTGGCGTTGGTTGATCATAGCCAAGATCAGCAATCGCATTGAGCAACTGACGATTTAAGGCAAAGTCTTCGAAGGAAGTAATGTCCATAAAATGCTTGATACCAGACGGCTTATCGCCTGCCTGATCATTAAAACTGTTTAAGTATCCGTTCAACTCCACTGACGTAGCCCGATCCAAACAGATTGGTATGAACAAGCAGCGGATAAAGATTATAGATCGAGATCCGCTCGTCGAACCCATCTTCGAGCGGAAAAGACTCATCGTAGGCGTCATAAAACCGTTGGTCAAAGCCGCCGAACAGTTTTGTAAAAGCCAGTTCCGCTTCTCTGAAGCCGTAGTAGACAGCCGGATCGATCAGCGCTGGCTGTCCATCTTCCGTCACTAATACGTTACCTGACCACAGGTCTCCATGCAGGAGCGCGGGGCGTTCGCTGGGCAGGAGATCAGGCAGGCGTTCACGAAGTCGAAGCAGCGCGTCATACATCTCTTTCGGCAGTAGTCCTTTGTACAGAGCCATACCCGCCTGCGGCAGAAGCCGTTGATCGAAAAAGAAATCGAAGCCGCTGGCGGTGGGTGTATTCGATTGCGGCAGTGAACCAATGTAGTTATCAAACGCCAGCCCAAATTTAGGCTGAGTATGCGAATGCAACAGCGCCAGCGACTGACCCAGGTTCTCCCAATAGTTTTTCTGGAGCTGACCAGATTCAATATACTCCAGAATCAGGTACGATTTGTCGAGCTGCTGACCGTACCCAATTACGCGTGGAATGAACAGTGCGTCCGTTCTCCGGAGGAGATCAAGCCCCCACGCTTCAGTCTCGAACATGGTGTTCGACGCAGGCGTCTGATTCCACTTTACAAAAAATACGCCCTCGGACGAAAATACCCGCGCGGCCATATTAATGTCGCCCCCCGACAGGAACTGGGTTTCCAGTACGTCGACTGGCTGGCCTAAGGCGAGAAACAGTATGCTCTCGAAAAAGGCGAATTGTTCGTCACCCCAAAACTCCATGCGTTACTTTTTTGCCGACCGGCTGACTTTCGTCGATTGCTTAAAACCGAGGAAACCAAAATACCATACTTTTGTCGGATAGCTTTTGTCATTCTATGAACCAACAACTCCAGAAACTCTACGATGTTGCCCAAAAACCAACCCGTCGAATTATCGGTCTGATGTCGGGAACATCGCTCGATGGGCTGGATGTAGCCTTGTGTCAATTATCGGGTAGTGGGCCGGATACGTCCGTAACGCTGGAGCAATTTACTACGGTACCATACGAAGACGAACTAAAAACGGACATTCGAGGCATTTTTGCCAAACGTCAGATCGATTTTGAAGTGGCCTGTCTGCTCAACGCGTACATTGGGCGACTTCATGGCCAGATGGTACTCGACTGCCTGCATACCTGGAACCTTACGCCCGCTGATATTGACATCGTGGCCAGCCACGGGCAGACCGTCTACCATGCTCCCAAAAGCCAGCACCGGCAGGATAAGTTCCCGAACGCTACCCTCCAGATCGGCGACGGCGATCATGTAGCGGCTACGACTGGAATTATTACCCTCAGTGATTTTCGGCAAAAACACGTCGCGCATGGGGGCGAGGGGGCTCCACTGGCCGTGTACGGTGACTATTTTGTTTTCTCGAAAGCTGGTGAGATCCGTATCCTGCTGAACATGGGCGGTATTGCCAATTTTACTTACCTGCCCGCCAGCCAGGACGCGAACCTGGTGTTTACGACCGATACAGGACCAGGTAATACGCTGCTCGATGCCTATGCGCGCCGGTTTTTAAATCAACCGTTCGATGAAAACGGGAATTTGGCAGCCCAAGGGCGGGTGAGTACTGAGCTGTTGAATGCCTTGAAACAATCGCCTTTTTTTGAGGCACCTTTCCCGAAAACTACCGGCCCGGAAGTGTTCAACATCAGCTATGTAGAAAGAGCCCAGCAGCAGACCGGTACTACGGATATAACGGATGCTGACTTGATGGCAACGCTGGTTCAGTTCAGCGCCGATACAATCTCCGAAGCAATCCGGCGTGTGTTGCCCGGTAGCGAAACTGGTTCTACCCAACAAACCCGGATTTATATGAGTGGTGGGGGGATGCATAACCCCATTCTGACAAAGGCGATTCAGCGCCAACTACCCGACTGTGCGTTCGGCCGTACGGATGAACTGGGCATCAACGGAGATGCAAAGGAAGCTGTTTTGTTTGCCGTACTGGCGAATGAAACCCTCGTTGGGGGGACGGCTTCGTTTGGTGAAGGACGTTCTGGCGTGCCGACCGTTACGATGGGAAAAATAAGCTTTCCGTATTAGGATTTTGGCCGGAACACCTTCATGACATCCGGGTTAGTGGTCAGGTAAGGGCCACCGATGAGGTCGATGCAGTACGGGATAGCCGGAAACACAGCCGACAAACACTGCTCGATGGCGGTTGGTTTGCCGGGCAGGTTCAGAATCAGGCTCTGGTTTCTAATGCCGGCAGTTTGCCGCGACAGGATTGCCGTTGGAACGTAGCGCAGGCTTTCCTGACGCATCAACTCGCCGAAGCCGGGCAGCATTTTCTGACAGACGGCTTCGGTCGCTTCCGGTGTTACGTCGCGCCGGGCCGGGCCGGTGCCGCCCGTCGTCACGATCAGGCAGCAACCCTCCGTGTCGGCCATCTCGATCATAGCGGCTTCAAGCTGATCCTGCTCGTCGGGAATGACGCGGTACACCGGCGACCATTCGCAGGTCAGCCAGGATGTGAGCAGGCTCATTACCGCTTTGCCGGGAATATCTTCGTAGATGCCCGCGCTGGCCCGATCCGATACGTTGATAACACCAATTCGAATAACCTGCTCCATTACGGCTTCTTCCGCTTTAGGGCCAGATCGTGAGCCGTATCGTAGTATGACCGCAGGTTATTCCAGTCGAACACTTCGGCAATGCTTTCAACCCGGTTACGCTGAGCAATCCGGTCACGCTGGCTCATCCGAACAAACCGGAACAGGATGTTGGCGAGCTGATCGGCGGCTTCGTTGAAATTCTGCGTTTTTCTGTTTACGACGTAAATACCCCGATTCTCGTAGTCGCGCATGATCTGCATAATGAAGTCGCCAAAACCCGACTGATCGCTCGTAACGGTCGGAATACCCCGAACGACGCATTCGAGTGGCGTATAGCCCCAGGGCTCGTAGTAACTTGGGAAGATACCCAGGTGGCACCCCCGCACAAACTGACCGTAATCGAGGCCGAAAAGGGGGTTGGTTGACGCTATAAAATCAGGGTGATAAACAATTTTGACGCGGTCGTACTCATTATTGACCAGATTAGCCTGACGGATAAATCGCGTCATATCGTCTTCCTGAACCAGATTATGAGTTACAAACGGCGGCAGGTGCTTTGTTTTCCAGCTCTGGATCGTACGCCGGAGTCGGAGCCGCCAATATTCGTCGACAAACGCATTCAGGTCGGGCAGCGCAATGTCGTTGCTGGACGCAGCCGCCAGGAATAATTTTTCCCCTATCTGTTTCTGAATAGCCTCGCTGGTTTCCCGAATCTCATCGAGTAAAGCGCGGCTGTGCAGGACCTCAGGGTCGATGGTATGGTAGGGCTGCCGGGTAACCATAAACATGACAACCGTAGTGTCCATGTTGGCTTCCCGCATCCGCCAGTTCAGCCGAGCCAGGGCTTCGAGTGTCAGGTCATAACCTTTATTGGAGAATTCGAACCGCCCCGACGTAAAGAAGTACAGCGTTTTTTCCAGATCGAACGAATAGCTCTGGAAGAAGTGCCCCATCACAAATTCATGGATTTTCTCCTTATACCGAACGTGGAGGTTCTGGAACTCGTGAGTAGCCACAAACCGCTGAATGTTCAGACCATTTGGCAGAATAAGATCGGGATTGCGACCAAGAAACACTTCACATTCGCGGGCCGTAACGTCGCTGACCGTCGTAAAAACATGCGACTGCAATGCCGATAGCCGCTCAATGGTCGCCTGCGCTTCAATGTTGTAATGTTGAGCTTCGCGTTTCCAGTCGAAGAAGGGCAGCTTGCCATAAAATCCCAGTTCGTTCTGAGCCAGATACCGCCCAAGCATCGTAGCGTGGGTGGTAAACACCGTTGCCACCTTTACGTTCTCCCGACGCAGATCGGGCAGACCCGTACTGGCCATCCATTCGTGAAAATGAGCGACCAGATCAACCCGCCGGGCGTGTTCTTCGGCTAGCAGCGTAATGAACACGCGGACCAGTTCGCCAAACGCAATCACCTGATTGACCAAGTCTTCTACGTTGATCGTCGATAATTCGTAGCGCTCCCAGAGTTGCCCTTTAAGTTGATTCAGCCGATCACCGCTAATGCTGTTTACATCAAACAGAACCACCCGTGGGCGGCCCGTTACGAGCCAGTAGCCGTACTCGATATGAAAACCCAGTTGTCGCATTCGGCGGACGGTCTGGCCAATCTCAGTCTCATCTGGTTCTGTGATGGGCTCAAATTCGACCGCTGCCTTTTGAGGGAAATAAGGACCAAGGGCAACGTAGTCATCGTCCCATTTTTCTACCATGGCCGGTACTTTTGACCGAATGACCGTATAAATACCACCAACCTGGTTGCAAACCTCCCAGGCGACCTCTAGTAGCAACTTCCGCTTCGACGTTGAGAATACCGATTCCAAGTTCTGTGGGTAGTTTTGTAAATATTACAAGAACGATTTAGGTAAAAAGAGGTTGCAAATTATTTCAAAAAAGAAGCAGCTTCCAAAACTCTATTATCTTGAGCCTGATAAAGTGTGTAATTGAACCCCGGCTGAATACTGTAGGCACCATGCTGGCCTTGCTTGTTAACGGCCAGAAAACCAACCTGAACGTCTTTGTATTCCTGCTTGCTGGTAATTCGGCGGGCGGCTTCTTCACACGCCTGTTGCGGAGTTCGCCCCTGACGCATCAGTTCAACGACCAGAAAAGAACCGCAGGTGCGCATCACCAACTCCCCCAGACCGGTCGCGCAGGCTCCTCCGATTTCGTTATCGACAAACAAGCCGGCACCAATTATCGGGGAGTCGCCGACACGACCATTCATTTTGTAGGCTAATCCGCTGGTGGTACAAGCCCCGGAAATGTCCCCCTTACTGTCGATGGCCAGCATACCAATGGTGTCGTGCCGCTCAATGTTGATGACAGGCTTATACTGAGCTGTTTTGAGCCATTCGCGCCAGCTTTGTTCTGATTTTTTTGTCAGTAGGTTTTCCTTCTTAAAACCTTGTGACAACGCAAACGCCAAAGCACCCTCGCCACTGAGCATAACGTGGGGCGTTTTCTCCATGACAGCACGGGCCACAGAAATTGGGTGCATAATGTGTTCCAGGTAGGTAACGGAGCCGGCGTTACCTTTTTCATCCATAATGCAGGCGTCGAGCGTAACACGCCCATCGCGGTCGGGCAGACCACCGTACCCAACACTGGTATCATTCGGATCGGCTTCTGGAATACGAACTCCCGCTTCGACGGCATCCAATGCGCGTCCTCCTTTCGACAGCACGGCAATAGCAGCCTCATTGGCCTTAATTTGCTTCCAGGTTGCAATCACCAGAGGACCAGAAGCGGATTGTGTAGTAATCGATGATGTCGATGCTCCGAAGGTTAGCGAAGGGAGCAGGCCAGCCAGTGGCCCTAGCGAGAGAAAACGGCGTCTGTTTAACATACAGGAAGGCTTATGGCCCAAAATAAAAGAATAAACGTCTTTCATTTACTACTTTTAGCGGAATTATTGCGAATGGCTCATGGCAGACTCTGACAAACACATCCTGCTTATGGACGGTCCCGACAACAAGGGATTAATCTACCACGTAACAGGTGTTCTTTTCCGGCATAACCTCAATGTCATACATAATGATGAATACGTTAGTCCCTCGGGGCAGTTTTTCATGCGAACCGAGTTTGAGGCCGGGAGTGCCAATGACCCGATCAACGGCCCGGAGCTACTGAGCGAACTTCAGTCGGTTTTACCTGCCGGAATCCGGTTACGACTAAATCCCAAAAAGAAGAAGAACATTGTGGTTATGGTGACCAAAGAGCACCATTGCCTGGCGGAACTGCTGATTCGCTACGCGTTTGATGAACTTGACGCCGACATTCTGGCGGTTGTCAGTAACTATAACATACTCCAGCCGCTGGTCAGTAAGTTTGGTATTCCGTTTCACTACATTTCGCACGAACACCGAACACGCGACGAACACGAAGAAGCTATTTTACGTACGCTGGCCATTTATCAGCCAGAATACCTGGTGCTGGCCAAATACATGCGGGTGCTGACTCCCGACTTTGTCAACCACTTCCCGAACCGAATCATTAATATTCACCATTCTTTTTTACCAGCCTTCATTGGGGCAAACCCGTATCGCCAGGCCTACGAACGGGGCGTTAAGATCATTGGCGCTACCGCCCATTTTGTCAACAATGACCTTGACGAAGGGCCGATCATTGCCCAGAACGTCAAGGAAGTGGATCATCGCCATACAGCCGCCGACATGGCTACTGAAGGGAAAGACGTTGAAAAAATTGTTTTGTCGCAGGCGCTGAAGCTGGTGTTCAACGACCGTGTATTCATTCAGGGCAACCGGGCGATTGTACTGTAATTAGAAGTTTTCGCCCTTTTTTGTAGCAGGATTATAGTATATTTCGGGTCAAAATAGTGCCATAGCAAGCCCTCTGTATTGCCTTTGTCATGCAAAAACTCCAAACGCTCGACTACGTCGTCTTTTTTATCTATTTTATTATCGTAGCGGCATACGGCTACTGGATTTACAAACGGAAACAAACCAAAGAAGCTTCTTCTACCGATTTCTTTCTCGCTGAGGGCTCGTTGACCTGGTGGGCCATTGGGGCCTCGTTGATTGCCTCTAATATTTCGGCCGAGCAGTTTATTGGAGCGTCGGGTAATGGATTCTCGATGGGGCTCGCCATTGCTACGTACGAATGGATGGCAGCCGCTACGTTGATCGTGGTCGCTGTCTTTTTTATGCCGATCTACCTGAAGAACCACATCTTCACGATGCCGCAGTTTCTGACGAAACGGTATAACAACACGGTTAGTACGATCATGGCCGTTTTCTGGCTGTTGCTCTACATTGTTGTTAACCTGACGTCGATTCTCTACCTGGGAGCGCTGGCAGTAAGTACGATCTCCGGGCTGGATTTTACGCTTTGCATGATCGGGCTGGCGGTCTTCGCGATTGTGATTACCGTTGGGGGGATGAAGGTAATTGGCTACACGGACGTAATTCAGGTGTTTTTCCTGGTCCTGGGTGGTCTGGCTACTACGTATCTGGCTGTTAATTTGGTTTCCAATCAATTCGGGCAGGATGGTGTCGGTACTGGCCTGTCGTTAATGCTTGAAAAAGTACCGGATCACTTCCACATGATTTTTCCGAAGGGCCATCCGCACTACATGTCGCTGCCTGGCTTATCGGTACTGATTGGCGGGATGTGGATCATTAACCTGAACTATTGGGGCTGTAACCAATACATCACACAGCGGGCGCTGGGAGCCGACCTGAAAACCGCTCGCGAAGGATTGCTGTTTGCGGCATTTCTGAAGTTGCTGATGCCGATTATCGTTATCCTGCCGGGTATTGCTGCCTATACGTTGTACCAGCAGGGACTGTTCCAGCAGGAGATGTTGAAAAACGGTGAACTCAATCAGGATAACGCTTACCCCGTATTGCTGAACCTGCTCCCGACGGGCTTGAAAGGGCTTTCGTTCGCTGCGCTGACGGCCGCCGTAGTGGCATCGCTGGCGGGAAAGGCAAACAGTATCTCGACCATCTTTACGCTGGACATCTACAAGAAATTCTTTAATACCAATGCCGATGAGCGCAATCAGGTGTTGATTGGCCGGGTAGCCGTCGTTGTGTCGATGGTCATTGCCATCGTGATTTCGCCGTACATGGGCATTGATAAGAAAGGCGGGTTTCAGTTTATTCAGGAAATGACGGGCCTGGTTTCGCCGGGTGTCTTTGCGGCTTTTGCTCTTGGCTTTTTCTGGAAGCGGACAAATTCAGCGGCTGCACTCTTCGCTATCGTAGGAGGCTTTCTGCTGGCGTTCGGTATGCAGGAGTTGTATCCTAACATTCCGTTTATTGATCGGATGGGCATTGTGTTCCTAATCTGCGTGGCCGTAATGGTTGTGATCAGCCTGATTTCGCCAAGTGAGAAAGGACTTGAAATTGACTCATCCATGTTCAGGACATCGCGTACGTTTATGACCGGGGCGGTAATCATCGTAGCGGTATTAACCTTGTTATACGCTTATTTCTGGTAAAAGACCAGACAATCAACTAGCGGGGCCCGCCGATACGTATCGGCGGGCCCCGTTGCTTTAAACGAAAGTCTGCACAACGGACCGAATCACGGTTTCGTCGGCTTCGATACGTTCATACTCGGATGGTGCTGACGAAGCCATCGATACGGCCGGCTGCCGGAACGTCATCGGACTGGGTTGAGACCGGCTGCCACTCAGGTGAACGGCCGTCAGGCCGGCTTCGTGGAACAGCCCGGCGTTACGTACCGATACACCGGCTCCTGCCATGATCTCGATTCGTCCGGCAGCCTGGCGAACTAGTTGCCGAAGCAGCGGTAAACCTGCTTCAGCTTTCGGCTGCTGGCCCGATGTGAGGATGCGTTCGGCACCGGTTCGGATAATGGCTTCGAGCGCTTCAAAAGGGTCGACGGTCATATCGAATGCCCGGTGGAATGTAACGGGCAGTGGATGAGCCAGTTCTATAAGTTCGCGGGTTTTTGCTTCATCAACGGTGCCATCGGCCAGCAGTACACCCAGCACGATACCATCGGCACCCAGTTGCCGCGCTGCTTCGATGTCGGAACGCATAACGGCCAGTTCCGTGTCGGTGTACAGAAAGTCACCTCCCCGTGGCCGGATCATGACGTAAATGGGTAGTGATACAGATTGCCGAACCTGCCGGATCAGGCCCGCACTTGGAGTGATGCCGCCCTCGCTCATGCCTCCGCACAATTCAATGCGGTTTGCACCGGCGCGTTGAGCCGCCAGACACGAAGCCAGTGAATAAGCACAAACTTCAACAGTCATATGTAAACGGGAAAAATTTTGTTCAGCTACAAATTTGTGCTCGTTGCTGTAGAAAACGTATAGTGGAATGAGGTAAAAAAACTATTATTGGTAAAAAAAGAGCATCAATCGTTCATTAATTCGTCTGCTGAAAACAAAGCCGCTTTCTGGTAGTTATTGGCCTAAATCCTGCTTATTGCCCTTTTATAAACATTTTTCGGGAAAAGGTCTTGGATATAAAGTTTTTTTTACTTTTGCACCCTTGTTAAAAAAAGATAATAAATACAAAACTGACTATGTATTGGACACTTGAACTGGCGTCTTATCTCGAAGATGCTCCATGGCCCGCTACCAAGGATGAGTTGATTGACTACTCTATCCGCTCCGGTGCCCCATTAGAAGTAGTAGAAAATTTACAGGAACTCGAAGACGACGGCCAGCCGTATGAAAGCATTGAAGAAATCTGGCCGGATTATCCGACTAAAGACGATTTCTTCTTTAACGAAGATGAATATTGATCAGGGCATGATCTAAAAAGGCGTCGCATGTGTAAAACGACGCCTTTTAGTAAACTCTTCCAATATAAATTCGTGAAACCAGCTTACAGGGCTGCTGAGCTGGATTTATTGGCCGACCGACGAGGCAGCACATCGTATTTTTTTGGGGCGTACAGAAAACCGAAAGCTTCGGCTCCTTCTTTGGTATGAACCTGGTGGTGAACGTAGTGAGCCCGGATAATGCGCTGTAAATACGGATTCTTCGCTTTGAATTTGATCTTCACCCGCCGGTGAACGATGACGTCGTGGAAGAGAAAATAAAATATACCATATAACGTCACCCCAGCTCCGATCCAGGCTAAAAAGCGCCATTCAGGAATTTCGACTCCACTAATGATCAGTGTGATGGCTACTGTGCTAAAAACCAGGGCAAACAGGTCATTCCATTCGAAAAAACCTTTGTGGTGGTTATGATGGTCGAGGTGCCAGCTCCACAAGAAGCCGTGCATCACATACTTGTGCGTAAACCACGCTACACCCTCCATAAATACAAAAGTTCCCAAAACCAAGGCAACGTTTACCAGCATTTCTGTGTTAGTTAAGTAGCAATAACTTGTTACGTCTCGACTTGGATAACGGTTTGCGATACTTAAAAGTTGGCGGTTTATTCACAACAATTTAGCGCAAAATAGAGATGTAGTAAAGAGAGTTGCAAATTTGGTAGAAAGCCGTAACTTTAACACGATTCAGTGCTCAATCACTCGAACACATCGGTTATGGACTATCGAGCGCTCAAAGACCTGGTCAGACGGGGCGAGGGCAGCAATTTAGAGTTCAAACTGAAAACGAACCATCCCGAAAAAATTATTCGGGGCGTCGTCGCTTTCGCTAACACAAACGGCGGCATAATGCTCATCGGCGTGGGCGACGACCGCACAATTCCAGGCCTCAAGTACGCCGACGAAGACGAGTACCTGCTCGTCCGGGCTATTGACAAATACTGTTTTCCCAAAATCAGCTACACCATTGAACGGGTGCCGCTCTACGACGAGCGGGAGGTTTTGGTGATCCGGGTGCCGCCCAGCCCAAACAGGCCACACTACATTATTCCCGATCTGGCTGACCCCGAGAATAAAAAGGCATACGTGCGCGTGGCCGATAAGTCGGTTCAGGCCAGTAAAGAGGTGCGTGAAATTATGAAAGGAGAGCGGGCCTCCCGCGACATTCGGTTCACGTACGGGGATAAGGAGCGTAAACTCATGCAGCACCTCGGCGAACATAACAGCATCACAGTCGATCTATTTGCTTCCATTGCCGGGGTATCGCGCAAGATCGCTTCCCGAACACTCGTGCTTTTGGTGCTGGCGAACGTATTGGAAATACACCCCAGCGACGTAGTTGACAAGTACACCAGCCGAGCTATTTAATCGCCACAGATTACACAGATCAATACCTCCAATCGGTGTAAATCAGCGTAGTCTGTGGCGAGTTATTTGTCACTGGCTGAGTTCTTTCAGCAGTTCCTCTACCTGTTCGTAAGCATACTGAAGTTGTTCGTCGCTTGTGCAGTAGGGCGGCATCAAGTACAGAACGTTTCCAAGAGGCCGCATCAGAATGCCCCTTTCCAGAAGAAAGTTGTAGGCTACATCGCGAATGTTGTTGAAATACGACGTAGCGCCTTCTGTTACCAGATTGAAGGCGAGCAGGGTGCCCCGCTGTCGTACGTTGGCCACAACGCTTGACTGGGCCAGTGTTTGGCTGAAAGCGGTGTGCTGATCACCGATACGCTTAAGGTTAAGCTTTGTTTCTTCGGACAACGTCAAATCCAGGCTGGCTAATGCAGCGGTACAGGCTAACGGATTGGCGGTGAAGGAATGCCCGTGAAACAGCGTCTTGAGTTTATCATCCGAAAGAAAGGCGTCGTATATAGTCTGTGTGCAAGTTGTTACGCCTAAAGCCATCGTTCCCCCAGTCAAGCCTTTCGATAGACACATCAAATCCGCTTTTTCCTGTAGGTAATCGGATGCAAATAAGCGACCGGTTCGGCCAAAGCCAGTCATCACTTCGTCGGCGATGATCAGCGAACCACTACGTCTGGCCAGTTGAAACAGCTTATCTAATACGTCTGGTTCGTACATGACCATGCCACCCGACCCTTGTACCAACGGCTCAGCAATGAACGCGGCTACGTCTGCTGTAAACAGCGTTTCGGCCAGTTGAAGTACGGTTTCTTCCTGACCAGGAACGGGAGCGGGAATGTAGTCGACATCGAACAGAAACGGCGCAAATGGAGCCGAAAAGGCGCTACGTCCTCCGACAGCCATAGCCCCAAACGTATCGCCGTGGTAAGCGCCGTCCAGAGCCACAACTTTCCGGCGTGGCTGACCGAGATTATGCCAGTACTGAAATGCCATTTTGAGGGCGACTTCAACGGCTGTGGACCCATTATCAGAGTAGAACACCTTAGCCTGATTGGCCGGCAGGATGGACAGTAAGCGTTCGGCCAGGTCAACGGCGGGTTCGTGCGTGAAGCCCGCAAAGATGACATGTTCGAGGGTGCGTAACTGCTGGGATACCCGCTCGGCAATGTAGGGATGAGCATGACCATGCAGATTGACCCACCACGACGAAATCATGTCCAGATACGTCCGGCCGTCAGCGCCATAAAGCACGGAACCTTCAGCGCGAACGATGGGGATGGGCAAGGGAGCCGTCTGCATCTGCGTGAATGGATGCCAGATGACAGCTTTATCCCGTTCAGCGAGCGAGGGGCTGATTGACGATGGCAGAGAACTGTTGAGCGTACTGTTGGATAACATCGGTAGTAATGGCTGATTCCTGCCCGATTCGGCCGAGACAGGGCAGATTGGTGTAATTCAGAATAAAAGTTTCGGTAGCCGGCACTGTTGGCCCATTGAAGATAATGCCCATGATGGTAATGCCTCGATTGCGGCAGGCTTCAACCGACAGTAGTGTGTGGTTGATGCTGCCCAGGTAATTGCGGGATACCAGAACAACCGGTAAACCCAACTGTTGGACAAGATCTATGTTCAACTCACGGTCATTGAGTGGTACCATGAGGCCACCGGCTAATTCAACGACCAGGGCATTGTCGGTTTGCGGAAGCGTAATGTTCTTCATTTCGATCACAACACCGTCAATGGCTGCCGCTGCGTGGGGCGATAGCGGCTCGCGCAATCGGTACGCTTCCGGATGAAACTGTGACGTTCTGTTACTAATAAGCCGCTTCACGGTTTCGGTATCGGAATCTTCCAGCGCGCCGGATTGAACAGGCTTCCAGTAATCGGCCTGTAGCGCTTCGACCAGCACCGCCGAGGTAACTGTTTTGCCGATCTCAGTGCCAATTCCCGCAATGATGAATTTGTTTGCTGTTAACATATAGCTGTTTGGAAGACGAATGGTATGGACGTATCAGATTTGGGCAAATCAATACGTGCATTAGAGCCATCGGTCGCCTACTTATTGTATAATGTGCAACAATCGGTCAATTTCTTCCTCGGTATTAAATGCGTGAATGCAGACCCGTAGTCGCTCCTGCCCAACAGGCACGGTTGGGCTGAGAATAGCCCGTACGTCGAAGCCGCCCTGCTGCGCCTTGGCTGCAACTTGCCGGGCGTTATCATTACCGGGAACGATAAGGCACTGAATGGGCGATGCACTGTCCGTCCACGTAGTACCGGGTAGGCGTTCGTCAGCCTTTTGTTTAAAATAACGAACCCGTTTATGAACCTCCTGCTGCGCCGTTGACTCGTTCTGCATGTGTTGATGCGCGCAACGGATAGCCAGTAAGCTGTGCGGAGGTAAGGCCGTTGTGTAGACGAACGATCGCGCAAAATTGATCAGGTAGTCACGTAGTACGGCTGGTCCAACAACGGCCGCGCCATGAACCCCCAGCCCTTTTCCGAACGTATGCACGCGCGCAAAAACTCGTTCCTGCAAACCAAACGCAACGACCAGACCTTCTCCGTTACGACCATAAACACCCGTTGCGTGCGCTTCGTCCACAATCAGGGCGGCCCCGTAGCGGTCGCACAGGTCAACCAGTTCGTGTAAGGGAGCCTGATCACCGTCCATCGAATAAACGGATTCAACAGCAACGAACACCTGACCGGTGGCCTGACGAAGTTTATTTTCCAGGTCATTCATGTCGTTGTGGCTGAATCGGTGGCGCGTGGCGTAACTAAGCCGGGCACCATCGATCATACTGGCATGAATGAGTTCGTCGGTCAGTAACGTATCCCCCCGTTGTGGCAAGCACGAGAGCAGGCCAACGTTGGCATCGTATCCGGAGTTGAAAACCAGAGCAGCTTCGGTGTGATAAAAACTGGCTAATTCGGCCTCAAGGGCATCTGCAAGAACGGTATGACCCGCCAATAAGCGCGATCCTGTTGCCCCGGTCCGGTCGTGCACAGACGTAAGGTCCGCCTGTTGGATAGCCTCTTTCAAGGCCGTTGAACGCGCAAAGCCGAGGTAGTCGTTCGAGCAAAAATCGACAAGACTATCCGACGTACGGAGCTGCCGAAGTAGCCCGGCCTGCTGTCGGTCTGCCAAGCGATGACGCAGTAGGGTAGTTACCGAGGTAGAAAAAGATAACATACAACAAAGGTACGACGTCTTAGCAAGAAGGAGGATTATATGAAGAAGGAGAGCCAGAAATGTGAATAAACCCATAGTTATCCACACAGTTTCTGTGGATAACTATGGTAAGGTGTTAATTTTCCAATAAAAAGTGATTTAACGGGCTGGCTTAGACCGCAACAAAACGTTCGGCATATTGTTACCCTGCTATCGTCAATACAATCTTCCCGAACTGCTTCCCTTCGTCCATTCGGCGTAATGCCTGTTCAGTTTCTTCCAGAGGAAACGTTTCATCAATTACGGGCACAAGCTGGTGTTGTTTAACAAACGATACCATGTCGGCGAATTCGTGTTCCGTGCCCATGGTAGTACCGAATATATTAAGTTGTTTAAAGAACACTTTAGGTACCACTACGTCGGTGATGTTGCCGGTTGTGCCGCCGAAGATGGCAATTCGACCACCCGGTGCGGCTGCATCAACGAGTTTAGCGAAACCTGGCCCGCCCGCGCTGTCGATTACTACGTCAAAGTAGCCAGCTCGGCCTCCGCCCGTCTCGGTCATCAATGTTTTGAGCCAATCGGGCTGAAGGTAGTTGACTCCCCCCTTAGCCCCCAGTGCTTTGGCTTTCTCCAATTTTTCGTCAGAGCCGGACGTAACCCACACTTCGGCACCGGCGGCAACAGCAAATTGAAGGGCGAGGAGGGCGGCACCGCCACCAATACCCGTAATCAGTACTTTTTCGTGCCGCTCGTCTGTGTGCAGTCCCGCCCGCGTCATTAAGGCTCGCCACGCTGTTACGCCAACCAGCGGTAAAGCTGCTGCCTGTTCAAACGACAGGTGATTGGGTTTGTGATGCAGGTAGCGGGCGTTGATGGTTGTATACTCGGCAAAGGTACCGTTGTCAGGCATGCCAAATATTTTGAAGTCAGGACCGTAGAATTTAGGATTACTTCCCCAGTTATGCGAACAGTTAAGCATTACTTCCCGACCTTTCCAGACTGGATCAACGCCCTGGCCAACTTCTGCAACGACGCCCGCGCCATCGGAACCCAGAATAACGGGTAGTTTGATGCCTGGATATAAACCTTGCTGAATAAAGACATCGCGGTGGTTCAGGGCCGCAGCTTTAAGCTGAACCAGGACCTCGCCCGGCTGTGGTGTTGGAATTGGTATGTCAATTAATTGAACGGGCTGATGAATGGCAGGTAGTTGAATGGCTTTCATTTTGTTGCTGAACGTTAGATATTGGATATAAGACGTTAGACTTGCTGTTGTAAACAGTTAGCAGGTTTGCCATCGCGGGTCTTATGTCCAACGATAACCTTCAGTAATCCAACGTCCAATAAATTATGATTCGGTTTTTCAACGAAGATATTGATTACAAACTCCCTCAGAAACAAATTACCCGTGAATGGCTTAAACGGCAGGCCGAACACGAAGGGTATGCCGTGGGTGATTTAAACTATATCTTCTGCTCCGATGAATACGTGCTTCAGGTCAACCGAGACTATTTACAGCACGATTATTACACCGATATCATCACCTTCGACCAACGGGAGGAAGAAAGCAAGATCGAGGGGGATATCTTCATCAGCGTTGAGCGTGTGATCGATAATGCAAAGCAATTAAACCTGCCTGTTGAGCAGGAAATGCGCCGGGTCCTGGCCCACGGTCTTCTGCATCTCTGCGGATACGGGGATAAAACTGACGAGGAAGTGCAGCGAATGCGGACTAAGGAAGATGAGTGGTTAGAAAATTGGTAATCAGTGCTTCATATATGGATTAACACCATCTCATCCTACAAAAACGCTACCGTAATGGGCAAATTCGTCATTAGTACCCGAAAGAATGGGGAGTATCAGTTTCAGTTAAAAGCCGGCAACGGCCAGGTTATTCTGGTTAGCGAGGGTTATACATCGATGAGCAGCTGCGAAAACGGCATCGAATCGGTCAAAAAAAATGCACCCAACGATGACCGGTATGAGCGCCGAACCACCGAGTCCGGCAAATTTCGTTTTAATCTCAAAGCGGGTAATGGTCAGGTAATCGGAACCAGCGAAACGTACGAAAGTGAAAGTGGCCGGGACAACGGCATCGAATCGGTTAAGAAAAACGCTCCTGATGCGGAGGTAGTGACAGAAGCTTAATCACGCACAGTAAAGTAAAAGCGTCAGTGTACGGAGGTGTACACTGACGCTTTTACGTTCGTCACGGGAGATTCGTCGGGTATTATTGACAGCTCACCCACAAAAGGGTGGTTGTGAGTCTCCGCGGCTGATACATTTGAACCACCTGACGACAATGTTGACAAGATGATTTATGTACCTTAATCCCATCCGTACTTTATGGGGCGATCTGCGTACCCAGTTTCAGGCTGATTTTAAAGTTAATCTGTACGTAGCGACCGCGCTATACATCACGTTGCTTATTGCGATTAACTACGCTGTTGATCTTGAAGATAGCTACATCGACGGCGATCTGACCAACCCCTGGCGACCGCTCATGTATGCAGGTTTATACACGACATCGTACTACGGTGCGGTCTGGCTCTGGACCCATTTCAACCACCGTCCGGATGTATGGCGTAACCCGAAATTCTGGACGTTTAGCCTGACCGGTTTGCTGATTTACTCGTATTACGCTGGCTTTTACGGGTACGCTGCCTGGAGTGAGCGCTTATTCGATGGGCAGCTATACGTTTTTGCCTACAAATGTCTCAGCAACCTGCATTCGGTCGTAACGGTGGCCTTGCCGCTGTATTTATTCTATCGATTTGTCGACCGGCAACCGAGTGGATTTTACGGGATGGTACCGAAGCGCAAAGGCTTAGCCATTTACGGCATGCTCCTGGCGCTGATGGTTCCGCTCATTACCATTGCCTCCTTTCAGCCTGACTTTCTGGAGTCCTATCCAACCTACCGCGGAACCGACGCCGACGAGTTCTTCGGCATACCGGAATGGATTCCGGCCCTGGTTTATGAATTGTGTTATGGTTGGGATTTCATTCCTACGGAACTAGTCTTTCGGGGCTTTCTGGTTATTGGCATGAGTCGGTTTCTGGGTCCAGGGGCTATTTTGCCTATGGTGGTTTGCTACGCAAGCATTCATTTCGGAAAACCGCTGGGCGAAACTATTTCGTCGCTGTTCGGAGGCTATCTGCTGGGGGTACTGGCTTTGTACACACGTAGCATCTGGGGTGGATTACTTATTCATATTGGTATTGCGTGGGGCATGGAACTGGCGGCTTTTCTACAAACAGCGTTGTAGGGATGGTTCGTTGTAAATAGTTGGCTATTAAATAAAAACACCGTTAAATAAGTAGCGTATTTCGGGCAATAACGGATTGTTTTTCTAACTTGAGAGTTCATTTCAATTTGTGCTTTCCGCTATGTCCACCTTTGATCTGGTACTGGACGCGCCAGCCGACACTCCGCTTGGCCGGGGTATCAAACACATTGGAATTGGCAAATACGGTAGTAAGCCGTTGCCGCCTGATCTACTGGCCGAATGTCGGTCGGCGCTGTCCGATCCATCAACACACCCGTTGCAGCGAGGGGCTTTCCTGGGCGCTTTGCTGGCTAAAGGGCCGACGCCGGACGAACGTACACTGGAGGACGTTATCGGGAAAGGAGCGTTTTCGCATCCTACGTTTTTCATCAACAAAGTATGCCCTGAGCTACCGGTTGGTTTACTGCCGATTGCCACCAAACTGGTACGTGGGCATTTGCTCCAGGTTAGTGAAGCCCGTCAACTGGGTGATTATCTGTTTGGGGAGGGCAATTGCGAGAGCTTCCGGGGTATGGCGGCCAGCATTATGCGCGTTCGGCACGAAACGAATGACGAGTACCAGGGGCTGATGGAAGCGGCCGAATCAACCTTTTCGCCGGGATTTGGCCCCATTAGTTGCGCCGACCGGCCGCTGGTCCAGTTGGCTGAGCCCTTCGATGGGGTTGAGAATGGATACCTCATTACACCCATTCTGGCTAAATTTTTTCAGCAGCGGGGATATGGTGCTGTGTCGCTTGTGGGACGATCGGGTGGCCCGAAATTCACACTCAACGCCCATGATCTGTATATGCATCTGGGGTGTCAGTTTTTGCAAAGCAACCACGAACTTGATACGCCCCTCGAGCCCTTTGGCTGGGTGCTCGATCAGAAAGCATTGTCGCCCGCGCTCAACCGTTGGGTGGATCGGCGACGGACAATCATCAAACGACCGTTTCTGGCTACGTTGGAAAAGGTACTCAATCCCTGCCACGCTCAGATCCTGGTAACGTCGGTATTCCATATTACCTACCAGCTCAAAATGGCTGAACTAGCGCTGATTGCGGGATTTGATGCGGCCATTGTGCTCAAACGTGGTTTGGAAGGCTCACTGTCACCATCGACAAGCCGGGCGAGTGGAGTGCTCTGTGCCGTACGGACACCAAAAGGGCATCTGTTCTATCAGCACTTCGATGCTGACCTGCCTGCTTTTGCCCAGTTTCGTACCGAATCCGAAACGCACCACCCTCATCCGCAGGCTTCCGACAATGCCCGGCTGGTTCGCCAGTTCTTACGGACTGGCCACAGCGACGACGCCGATTTTGATAATAGGGTTCGCTTTGCCAAAGCGCTCTATAGTCGTGGGCTCGATTGGATTGAGGGGCAGTTAAAATAGTACGGATCACTACAGGAGGGCGCTTCCCGTCGCTACGTCGTTGGCGACAAACCCGTACCTTTGTGGTTGGCAACTAGCCGTTTTGGCATGACAGACGTAATTATTATCGGCGGAGGTATTGTAGGTTTGGCCACCGCTTTGCAACTGAAGCAGCAACGACCCGGCCTGAGCGTCGTTCTGATCGAAAAAGAACCGGCCGTAGCCCGCCATCAGACCGGCCATAATAGCGGAGTTATTCATTCTGGATTGTATTATAAGCCCGGCAGCCTGAAAGCCACCAACTGCATTCGTGGTTACCGAATGCTCCTCGATTTCTGTGATCAGGAAGGTATTCCCTACGAGCTTTGCGGTAAAATTGTCGTCGCCACAAAGCAGGAGGAAATTAGCCAGCTCGACACGCTGTACGAACGAGGACAGCTGAATGGCTTAGGTGGATTGCGCAAACTGACGTTGGCCGAAATGCGGGAGATTGAACCGCATGTCAATGGCGTAGCGGGCATGTTTGTGCCGCAGACCGGTATCATCGATTATAAGCAGGTCAGCGAAAAATACGCCGAACGATTTCAGGCATTGGGCGGTGAACTGCGCCTTAACGAACGGGTCGAGCAGGTAACCCCTGGTACTAGCCTGTCCATCGTCGTGACGAATAAAGGACGGTATGAAACCAAACTGGTGGTCAACTGCGCCGGATTGTATTCTGACAAGATTGCGCAGCTTACGCAGCCCGGTGGCGTTGATCTGCGGATTGTGCCGTTTCGGGGGGAGTATTACAAGATCAGGCCCGAAAAACACTACCTTGTTCGGAACCTGATTTATCCGGTTCCTGACCCCAACTTTCCCTTCCTGGGCGTTCATTTCACCCGGATGATCCACGGGGGCGTGGAGGCCGGCCCTAACGCTGTTTTGGCGTTTCAGCGGGAAGGTTATCATAAGTCGGACATTGATATAAAAGAATTATTTGAGACGCTCACCTGGCCAGGTTTTCAGAAAGTTGCGGCCAAATACTGGGAAACGGGTCTGGGCGAAATGTACCGTTCGTTCTCAAAGTCAGCATTTACCAAGGCTTTGCAGGCATTGATTCCTGAAATTCGGGAAACCGATCTGGAAAATGGGGGCGCGGGTGTTCGGGCGCAAGCCTGTGACCGTACCGGTGGTTTGCTGGACGACTTTGCTATTCTGGAAAGCGAACGGGCCATTAACGTTTGTAACGCTCCTTCGCCGGCCGCTACGTCGTCGCTATCCATCGGGCAAACGGTTTCAGAAAAGGTGCTGGCGCGGTTCTGATTTTTTTCACAGCAAGGGGCGCAAAGAAAAACTTTACGTTCTTTGCGCCCCTTGCGTAAACCTTGCGCTCTTTGCGTTTAAAACATCAAAACATTGATCCGAAAATCAAGTTCTGCTTAAGACCAAGTTTTAACCAAAATCACATAACGCACCATGAACACTATCAATCAAGTTGACGTACTGAACACGCCTTCCGATTTAGAGGAATCAGGCCGGGAGAAGGTTGTCGAATCGCTGAATCGGCTAGTCGCCGATTTGTTTGCCTTGTATATCAAGACGAAAAACTACCACTGGCACGTTTCGGGGCGTCATTTTCGAGATTACCACCTACTGCTCGACGAGCAGGCCGACCAGATCATTGCAACGATTGACCCGCTGGCTGAACGGGTCCGGAAAATTGGTGGCAACACGATCCGCTCAGTGGCTCACGTAGCGCAATTGCAGCGTGTCAAGGACAATGATGAGGACTTTGTAGCGCCCCGCGATATGCTGGCTGATCTGGTCGAAGAAAACAAGAAGTTGGCGCAGAACATGCGTAACGCGCACGAAGCGGCCGATGATGCCAAGGACGTAGCGACGGCCAGCTTACTGGAAAACTTTATCGACGAAGCTGAGCAGCGGATATGGTTCCTGTTTGAAGCCTCGCGTGAGGTTGCCTAAACTAAAAAAAGAGCTTGGAGGGCGGGTTCCTTTTCGGTCAGACAGCTGAAGAGAAGCCCGCCCTTCGTATGTTTGTTACGTATGAAAGTTCGTCCCAGCGCCCTGATCTGGCGTTCCAACGGAGTAGTTACAGAAATTTTACTGATGCATTATCGCTACGGTGGTCATGATGTGTTTGCCTTGCCGGGCGGAAATCCTGATCGGAACGAAACGTTGCCGCAGACTGTCGCACGCGAGTTGCAGGAGGAATTGGGTGTAACTGCCGATATTGGAGCGATGGTACTGGCCGGCGAGATGCTGTTATCACAACGTAGTGACGATGTACTGCATATTGTCTTTGCCACCAGTAACCTGCAAGGTGAGCCAGCGCTTAATCCTGCCGAAACATCAGCTATCGAAGTGGTTTGGAAACCGCTCGACGAAGTAGATAACCTACACCTATACCCGAATGTCGGCCGACATATCCAGGAGTGGTTCGATAGTGCTATTGACTTAGGCTATGTTGGGCGGATTGAACAGGCTTATTTTGAATAAGGCTGCCGCCAACCATACCAACAGCGCTGGCCAGAAGCCCGTACATCATCGGTGGGTATTCGGTCTTCAGCCAGATGCAGATAAGCCAGACGCCAAAGCCCAGCCCGATAGACGCCAGGCACCCGATAAGGTTGGCTCGCTTCCAATAAATGCCTGCCAGCAGCGGTACAAACAGTGATACCAGACTAAACGCCGACGACTCACCGACTAGGTCAAAAATGTTCATGTCGCGGGCGGTACTCATCCAGACGCAGATGACCGTAATGACCACAACGGCCCAGCGAATAGTACGTAGTAAAGCCTGATCGGTTAAGTTAGGTTTGAAAAACTTGACGATGTTTTCGCCAAAGACGGTTGCCGGAGCCAGAATCGCCCCGCTCGATACGCTTAGAATGGCTGACGTAACAGCGCCAAAAAACAGAATTTGAAGCAATAAGTTACCATGGCGTAGCACCATATTCGGGATAAGCAGTTGGTTGTCGGCAGGTAAATCGGGATGGAGGATTTTGGCGCTTAAGGCAATGAACAGTGGCAACATGGCAATTGTCAGGTAAAGTCCCGATGCCAGATACGACGCCCGCACCGACGTATCTTCTGATTTAGCCGCCATCACGCGTTGAAAAATATCCTGCTGCGGAATCGATCCCAGGCCGATGGTAAACCAGGCGGCAAGGTATTCAATCCAGTCTTTGAACGTATTGTGAGGCAGGAACCGGAAGAAGCCGGGCGGTGTGCGCTGCTCAATCGTTTTCCAGCTGCCAACGTCCTGCCAGAGCATTACGGCCAGCACAACCAGGGCAATAACGATGATGAGGTTATGGAAAAAATCAGTTATCGAAATTGACCACATTCCGCCTAGCAGGGTGTAGATCATCACGATCAGGGCGCTGAACAAAATGCAGTACTCCCGCTCTATGCCAGTCACGACGTTCAGAACAATGCCAATGGCAATCAACTGGGCCGCTATCCAACTGAAGTAGGATGGAATGACAATGATAGCCGACAACAACTCCGCCGACCGCCCGAAACGTCGGTTGAAGTAGTCCGAAAACGTGGTGATGTTCAGTCGATACAACGGCCGGGCAAAGAACGCCCCAACTAGAAACAGACACAGCGCCGACCCGAACGGTTCTTCAATAACGGCTGGAACACCCCCCTCCACGAACATAGCCGGAGCGCCCATGATCGTTTCGGAGCCGAACCAGGTCGCGAACGTAACGGATGCCGCTAGTACTAATGGCAACCGTCGGCCGGCCAGCACGAAATCCTGCGAGGTCGTTACGCGCCGGGCCGCCCACGCACCGATGGCAATGTTGGAAAGCAGGTAGAGGGTGATGAATAGAAGAAGCATGATAGCTGTGTAAACGCAGAGGAACGGAGCAGGCGCAAAGATCGCAGAGAAATAACTCTGTGGCCTCTGCGCCTGCTCCGTTCCTCTGCGTTTAGAGAAAATTATAACCGAACCGTTGCAGGCAGGTACTTCGCGATCAAGTCTTCGTAGTACGGCTTAAGTTCGCTAACGACCGGCGGCTTCGGGCTCTTTGAGTACAGATCGTACGGATTAAACTTCTTCACCCACTCGAACATCGCCCGGTCATGATCGTCCATCAGGTGTTCGTACGCGTGCTCGCGGTGCTGGGCGTAGAACGAGTGATAGCGGATCATGTACAACGCCGGCTCGGGCAGGTAGTCTTTTGTAATCTGGTACAGGTATTCATCGTGGCCCCACGACATGTGTACGTTCTTCAACCCGCAGTTTGGTTCGTAAACGCCGTACTTCGTGTTGTAACGCTCGTCGTACGTATCGGGGTTGTCGGCGAAGAACTCCGGGTAAACAATCTTGTCTGAGTGTGCGCAACCAACCGGGAACGTATCGCCCACAACCGCCCACTGCGGTTCGCCGAACAGACACAGCACTTTACCCATGTCGTGCAGGAAGCCCGTTAAGACAAACCAGTCGGGATGACCGTCGGCGCGAATGGCTTCGGCAGTTTGGAGCAGGTGCTGCAACTGGTCAAGTTCAATGTCGGGGTCGGAGTCATCTACCAGCGTATTGAGGAACTCCATAGCACCCCAAACCGGCATTTCCTTCTTATTAAATTTCAGGAACTCGCGCTCCTTTTCCATGACGAAGTCGTACGTCTGGTACTTGTGGTTAAGCCGGTAGAACTCGCGCACCGTATCGCGACCAGGATTGTCGTAGTTACGGTACTCTTCCTTCGCCTTGTGCTCTGGTTCCGGATAGCGGGTCAGCAGATCGTCTTCCCACTGCTCAAGGCTGGCTAGCGGGCTATGCTCGGTTGGGGTATGTGCTGTCATGAGGGTCAATTTTTGTTTGTAAACTTACTAATTATCAATTGGTTTTTAAACGCAAAGGGTACAGAGCTTACGCAGGGGGCGCAAAGGCTTACCAAAAGACTGTATAAAGGACCGTTAGAATGCCCAGGATCGCTATTGACCCGGCAACGAACGAGGGCGTGACGCGGAACATCTGCTGGTCGACCGCTAAGCCCTTGGCAGTTCGGCGACCGGCTGAGTCGGTCAACGTAATGAGCACCATCATCGCTACGTCGATGCAGAATACCCACATCGTCCGGTGCAGAAAAGGAATCGGGTCGGCTTCTACACCCACAGCAGCCATAATTTCCGGCCAGAATTTCAGTATCGTAGAGAACGGAATCGTCAAAATGGCGACCGCCAAGGCTGCTTTTGTCGTTGTGCGCTTCCAGAATAAACCCAGTAGGAAAATAGCAAAGACGCCGGGCGTAATGAAATTGGTGTATTCCTGAATGTACTGATAAACCTGATCGAACGAACGGAGGAGTGGAGCGACCACAATGGCAATCGCAAACGCAACCACGACGGCGATTCGGCCTACATTGACCAGCTTCTGTTCGGATGCGTTCTTATCGAAAAACTTCTTATAAATGTCGAGGGTGAAAATGGTCGAGATGGAATTGCACTTACCCGCCAGCGACGCCACAACGGCCGCTGTCAAAGCCGCAAATGCCAAACCTTTCATACCGGTTGGAAGTAAATTCATCAGCACCGGATACGCCTGATCGGGCTTAACGGTGCCGTTGACGTCAGTCATGGCCTGCTGGAACGTCCCATTCTGGAACAGCACGAAAGCGGCAATACCCGGAATGACCACAATAAGCGGAATCATCAGCTTCAGGAAAGCAGCAAACAATATACCGCTGCGGGCCGTCTTCAGATCCGCCCCTAATGCCCGCTGAACAATGTATTGATTACAGCCCCAGTACGACAGGTTGTTGATCCACATACCCCCCAGCACCAACGACATACCCGGCAGATCGTCGTAGTACGGATGGCCTTTCTCAAGATACATATGAAAATGACTGTCGGCCTGCTGATGGAGAGCCTGCAAGCCATCCCAAACGCTACTGCCGCCAATTTTATCCGCTACCAGTTGCAACGCCAGATACGTAACGACCAGACCACCGCACACCAGCACGATGACCTGAATAACGTCGGTATAGCCGATCACTTTCATGCCGCCCAACGTAATGAAAATGGCGAAAACGGCCAGCGCGATGGTACACGTATTGAACGAAATGCCCGCCAGCGATTCGATGGCAATGGCTCCTAGGTAAAGAATGGAGGTTAGGTTGACCAGTACGTAGACAATCAGCCAGAAAATGGCCAGAATGGTACTGACCGTATCATTGTACCGCTGCGCCAGGAATTGCGGCATGGTATAGATTTGATTCTTCAGGTAGATGGGGATGAAAAACACGGCTACGATGACCAGCGTAGCGGCTGCAATCCATTCATAGGACGATATGGCCAGTCCCATCGCAAACCCTGAACCGGCCATACCAATAAAGTGCTCGGCCGAAATATTGGAGGCAATCAGTGAGGCTCCTATGGCCCACCATGTTAGTGAACCCTCGGCCAGGAAAAAATCTTTAGTGTTTGTTTCTGCCGTTTTCCGGCGTCGATATACCCAGTAGCCGTAGCTGACAACAACAATGAAGTAGATGAAAAAAACAACGTAATCGGCAAAGGCAAGGTGGTTCATAGATACGGCAGGACTTATCTTCAGAACAAAAAGAAGATACTATTGCAATCTACCGTGTCTGTTCATAAAAAAGCCCGAGCCATAACTGGCCCGGGCTTAACGTAACCCGGACGTAGCCGTCCAGGCTACACTTATACAATCCTCAGCTTCGCAAAGCTCAACAACAACGTACGCTCACCGGCTGTATCAAACTGGATGGTTGCCTTGCGCTCGGTGCCATTAACATCCATGCTCTTCACGATGCCGAAGCCAAACTTCAGGTGTTCAACTTTCATACCCGGAGCCAGCTTCGACGTATCGCTGGGCGCAAAGTCGGCAGACGGGGTATGCGTTGACGTCGGCTGCGGGGCCTGGCGTTGCGCCGTACGTTGGGCCAGTGACCGCACGAAGCTCATGGAGCCGCCCGATGGTGTTTCGGTACGATCTCGAACTTCCCGTTCGGGACGCTCGTAGCCATGAGACTCCTGCGAAATCGACCGCATCCGCGACATCTTCAGGTAGCGCTGGTCCATTTCCATCAGGAACCGGCTCGGTTCGCAAACCTTCAGTCGGCCGTAGTTGTATCGCGTTTCGGCGTAGGACATCGTCAGGCGTTTCTCGGCGCGGGTGATGGCTACGTAGAACAGTCGCCGTTCTTCTTCGAGGTCGTTGCGGCTTTCGAGCATCATCTGGCTGGGGAACAGATCTTCTTCCAGACCAACGATGTAGACGTACTTGAACTCCAGCCCCTTAGCCGCGTGGATGGTCATCATCGTCACTTTGTCATTGTCACCGTCGTCTTCTTTTTCATCGGCGGTGGTCAGCAGCGAAACCGTTTGCAGGAATGCCCCCAGGCTCTTGTCGTCGTTTTCGGGATTGTCGACGAACTCCTTGATGGCGTTCAGCAATTCCTGAACGTTCTCATAACGCGCCAGCCCTTCTACGGTTTTGTCCTCGTATAACTCCTTCAGCAGACCGGACGCCTTCGCAATGTGAGAGGCTACCTCAAAGGCATCTTTTTTGTCCAGAAGAAGCATAAAGCTCTTGATCAAATCGGCGAAGCCCTCGATCGCGATACCGGCCCGGCCCGCTACGTGTTTGGTAATCTCACTAACAATTCCCCAGATCGATTCCTGTTTTTCGGCCGCCAGAACCGCAATCTTGGCTACCGTGGTGTCGCCGATACCTCGCTTAGGCAGGTTAATGATCCGCTTGAAGGCTTCCTCGTCGTTCTGGTTGACCGTAAAGCGCAGGTACGCAATCAAATCCTTGATTTCTTTGCGCTGGTAGAACGACAGGCCGCCGATGATACGGTACTTGATGCTCACCTTCCGCAGAGCCTCCTCGAAAGCCCGCGACTGGGCGTTGGTCCGATACAGGATCGCGAAGTCATTGTTAATGAGCGAGTCGTTCATCTTGGCCTCGAAGATGGACGAAGCGATGAGCCGCCCTTCTTCATTGTCCGACGAGGCTTTGATAATTTCGATCAGCGGACCGTCTTCATTGTCGGTGAAGACGTGTTTTTCCAGTTGGTTTTTGTTCCGGGCAATGATCGAGTTAGCCGCCTGAACAATTGTCTTCGTGGAGCGGTAGTTTTGCTCCAGCTTAACGATCTTAACGTTCTCTTTACCGTAGTCACGCTGGAAGTTCAGGATGTTTTCGATGTTGGCTCCCCGGAACGCGTAGATACTTTGCGCATCGTCGCCCACCACGCAGATGTTCTGGTGTACGGCCGCCAGCTTACGAGTGATGAGGTATTGCGATACGTTGGTATCCTGGAACTCATCGACCATTACATGCTGAAACTTATGCTGATATTTGTGCAGAATGTCCAGGTGGTCGCGGAACAGAACGTTGGTATTGAACAGGAGATCGTCGAAGTCCATGGCATTGGCCTGGAAGCATCGCAGGCTATACTGCTTATAGATCCGGCCGATCTCCGGCATTCGTGCTGATGCATCATCAGCCTGAATGACCGGGTTGTTCAGGTAGTCGTCCGGCCCGATGAGTCTGTTCTTGGCTCCAGAAATCCGCCCGAATACGTTGTTCGCCCGGTACACTTTATCGTCCAGGCCCATCTCCTTGATGATGCTCCGGAGCAACGACTTGGAATCGTCGGTATCGTAGATAGAGAAGTTGCTGGTATAGCCAATCGCCCTGGCTTCAATACGCAAAATTTTGGCGAATACGGAGTGGAACGTACCCATCCAGATATTACGGGCTTCGTTGCCAACCACCTTTTCAATCCGGTGACGCATTTCACCTGCGGCCTTGTTGGTAAACGTCAGGGCCAAAATTCGGAAGGGATCAACGCCGTTTTCGATAAGGTATGCAATGCGGTACGTCAGCACGCGGGTTTTGCCCGAACCGGCACCCGCTATAATCATCAACGGCCCGTTGCCGTGCATGACGGCCTGCCGCTGCGGTTCGTTCAACCCTGATATATAATCAACCATAAGAAGACGTTAGACAATAGATGCTGGACATTGGATCGATACGCTACCGTTCAGAAATCCAATATCCAGCACCTATACAGATAACAATCAAAACTACGAAAAAATTTGCTGAAGGTCAGTAACGATTCCGGCCGGATGCTCCATTGAATAGGAACTGGCAGCAGGTTTCAGGTAGGTGTTGATAAGTGGTCCTAACTTTCAGCCTGAACGTACCGATGATGGCGGAAAGTACAATTTGGCTGATCAGGAATACTCCTTGTACACGTTTTAGTTAGAGAGCTGATAGTATGAAGATCCTCATTATTGAAGATGAAGTTAAAACAATCCAGAGCATTAAACAGGGACTGGAGGAGCACCAATGGGAAGTCGACGTAGCCTACGACGGTACCTTTGGTTATGAACTGGCGACCCGAACGGCCTATTCGCTGATCATATCCGACATTATTCTCCCTGGAATAAATGGGCTTGAGCTATGCCGCAAGCTCCGGGCGGCTCAGGTAGCGACACCGATCCTGATGCTGACGGCGCTGAGTACACTCGATGACAAAATTATCGGGCTGGATGCCGGGGCCGACGATTACCTGGTCAAGCCCTTCGAGTTTCGCGAACTTATGGCCCGGGTCAGAGCACTTACTCGTCGGCAGGGGGCCATTGTTCAGGGCGCGACACTGCTTAAAATTGCGGACCTTGAACTGAACCCGGATACGAAGCAGGTGATGCGGGCAGGTAAGGAAATCGCCCTGACTGCCAAGGAATTTCAGTTACTCGAATACTTCCTGCGTAATCAGGGGCGGGTGATATCGAAGGTTGAATTAGCCGAAAAGCTGTGGGATGTGACTTTCGACACCGGTACTAATGTCATTGAGGTGTACATTAATTTCCTGCGAAAAAAGATTGACAAGAATTTTGAACCCAAGATCCTGCACACGCAGATTGGCATGGGTTACGTCGTCAAGATTCAGTCGTAACGATGAACATACGGACTCGACTTACCGGCCAGTTTGCCTTCCTGGTAACGCTCATTCTTCTGTTTTTTTCGATTGGGGTGTATTTCTTCAGTGAGCTTTACCTGGAAAAGCGTTTTTACAAACGACTTGAGGACCGGGCTATCACCACCACTACGTTGCTTTTTGATGTACAGCGAGCCGATACGACCGTTATTCGACTCGTCGATGCAGCCGTTAAAAATCCGCTGCTCAACGAAACCATCTCGGTTTACAATGAGAAGTCGAAAACCTTTCTGTTCACGACAAACCCGGCCAATAGTCAACTGCACGAACAGATAATCCCAAGGCTGCAACCAGGGGTCGAAACCCAGTATCTTCGACAAAACGAGTATCAGCTTGTTGCTATCTACCTGAATAACACAAAAGGCGGCAACTGGATTATCGTCAGTGGGATTGACCAGCCAGGCAATGATGCGCTGGACGACTTAAAGAAGATTCTGCTGGTTATGGTGCTGGCCGCCATCTTTCTGCTGGGGGTTGTGGGATGGTTCTTTGCGGATCGGGCACTGGCCCCCATGTCGGGAATTATTGAACAGGTGAATGCCATCTATCCTGCCAATGTTGAGAAGCGCGTTGAGCACCCGAATCGCTTTGATGAGATTGGAGCGCTGGTGACTACGTTTAATCGACTACTTGACCGTATTGAACAGGCCATCGATACGCAGAAGATGTTCATTGCGAACGTATCGCATGAGCTGAAAAACCCATTGACTAAGATCAATTCGCAGATCGACGTAGCTCTCATCCAGAAGCGAGACGCCGGTGCGTATGAGCGCACCCTCAGGTCGCTACAGGAGGATACGCGCACCTTAACGCAACTAACCACTACGTTATTGGAGCTGGCGAACGTATCGATTCAGGTCAGCAACGTACCGCTTGAGCCGGTTCGGGTGGATGAACTGCTTTGGGAAGTAAAAACTCACTATCAGGAGTGGCACCCCAATAGCGTGGTTCAGCTTAACTTCATTGACTTCCCGGATGATGAAGAATCGCTGCTTACACAGGGTAACCGGCCTTCTCTGCGTGTTCTTCTGATGAACCTGGTCGATAATGCGTGTAAATTTTCGCCGGCAAAAACGGCTCAGGTTGACTTCAGGGCTCAGGATGGCAAGCTAACAGTCGTTGTGTCGAACGAAGGGCTCCCGATTCCTGAAGCTGATTTGCCTTACATCTTTGAGCCCTTCTTCCGCAGCGACGCAACGGCGCAGTCGAGCAAAGGACATGGCGTCGGCCTGGCTGTTGTTGCTCAGATAACCCAAATGCACCAAGGCAGCATTTCAGTAAGCTCCACGACCGGGGGCACGGCGTTTACACTTACGCTGGCCAGCCTCGGGCAATTTTAAGGTAAATTTAAAGTGAGATTAAGTCCGCATTAAGTTGCGTGTTCTTGTTTTGTGCAGTCACTTTCGGGAAGACAATGGAAGTAGAAGCGACATCAGCTAAACAGGGATTGGTAACCATGGCTATTGCGGCCCTGGTGGGTATCACGGCCCTGCTGGCTTACCTGTTCATGGATTCCCGGAATGAAGCGCTGGAAGTACAGAAGCTGCTGGCGGTCAAAGTGGAACAGTTTGCTTCTACGCAACAACGGCTTGATTCCATTTCAACCGTACTCGACCAGAAGTTAGTAGAGGTTCGTCGGCTTGGCGGTAGCGTTGCTGCGCTGGAACAGATAAAGTGGCAGTTAGAGAACGACAAGAAAAAGCTAAAGTCTGATCTCTCTTTTTCGATTCAACAATACAACCTGAAGATAAAAGATTACAAGAATTTTCTGGCCCAGAGCGAGTTTGACCTGCAAAAGCTCCGGGACGAAAATGGCTTGCTGCGGAGCAGAACCCGGGCACTCGAAGAGGAAAAGCAAAACGTACTCAGCGAGAACGAGGGGCTGAAGACCGAAAAAGAGGCATTGACACAGACACTGGCCGACTACTCGCTTCAAAACGCCGAGTTGAAGAACCAGGTAACGTTAGCGTCGGCCATGAAAGCGGTTAACGCGGAGGTAATCGCGCTCGCAGCGAATGGGAAAGAACGCCGGGGAGGTAGCTACAAAGCGTCGCGGATCGACCGGCTGAAAATATCATTCATCATGCCATCTAACGCGGTGGCGGTGAAGAACGACAAAGACATTTACATACGCATACTCGATGCTAACGGGGCTGTTGTCAGCGAAAGCGGAGTAGGCGGTGTGATACCTTTTGAAGGGCGGGAAATTGGCTACAGCATCCGACAGACCGTACCTTTTGAGAATAACGATCAGGAAGTAAACATACTTTTCCGTAAGGAAAGCGCCTTTAAACCAGGTAACTACACCGTAGAGATCTACGCAGAGGGCTTCCTGATTGGTGATACCCGCTTTGACGTCAAGTAGTTGAGCGGATTGGACACGCAAGTCAATTTTAATTTAAACCATAAATCAATCAAGTTATGAAAAAAGTAGTAGCAGCCAGCGCGTTACTCGTTGCGCTTACCGCCTTCGCAGCCAATGCTCAATCGACTAACTCATCGAACAACTCTACTTCTGGTACCTCAACTGGTACGCAAAGCTCAACGGCTACGAGCGGAAGTTCGTATGGTAGCCAGGGCAGCTCAACATCGTCAGGCACTATGTCGACAAGCCCAACGACTACTGGTAGCACCAGCGGGTCAATGACGGCAACATCAGGTACAACGACTGGTAGCTCGTCAACAACCGCTACACAACAGCCGAAAAGCAGCACCAGCGGTAACCCTCCGCGTCGTTAGTTCGCTGACGTAAGCATTTTTTACAGTGAGAGTCCGGTTGAAGGCACAGTCCTTTGCCGGACTCTTTTTATTAATCTGATTTCGATAAACCAGACAAATGCAACAATCGCTGACTACCGGGGAGGGAGGATTGTAAAGAGTTCTACATTCAGGCTGGCTGTTTCCAATTGCTTAGGATACAGAATAATGAAACTATTGCTTTCAAAATAAGAAGTCAGGTAGTAGGGTAGCTTGTCGAGATGCCCACTGTAGGAAGGATGCCCTTTGCGCGACGAAATAATCATGAACAGATCGTTGGGCTTGATTTCGCGGCCGAGGATCAGAAAGTCGCTCCAGTTCTGAAACTTTTTGAAAGCGATCCGAAGTGAACTGGTGCTACGGTGGCTGATCTTCTCCAGATGGCGTATGGTATCCGGATGGGCGTAAAACAGCATATCCAGGCCCGCTTCCCTGGCTAGGTTTGTGATTTTATCGTACCAGTGCCCAAAACCCGGTTCTAGTTCGGCTTTAGGTGGAACCGCCACTACCATCCGTTGGAGCGTATTTAACGGCTGGGTCGTTTTATAAATGTAAATGGTTTCCGGCACCCGCTTCAGGATCTGCTCAGCAATGGGGCCGAAAAATTCATTCGCGCCTGCTTCGTGATGCAGACCGATAACAACGTCGGTAATGTTCTGTTCCTTAATGGTGTAGATAATCCCATTGCTGATGTTAGCGTCAAAACGGGTAATCGGAATAAGCTCGTTGTCGGTAGCGGCTGCGTGCCTTAGCGCCAGGTCCAGCATCTTTTTTCCGGCGATACGGCCGTTCTGGTTGTCCTCTTCATCCACAACGTGCAAGGCGTAGAGCAGTGCGGTGCTTCTGGCTGGTTTCAGCATCAGTCCCAGGTTGACCAGGTCGGTTACCGTTTCGGGGTAAGCCAGCGAGATCATTATTTTTTCGGCAGTGTCGGGGGTAATACGTCCTTCTTCTTCACTCAACAGCGCAATTCGGCCAGAGGCTTTCTCGACCGTGAGCGAACTGATGGTACATGTTATGAGAATCAACAGGATCGTACCGTTCAGTACGTCCTCGTTCAGCAGCCGAATCGGTTCGCCGGTGGCGGTTTCGCCCGTGATGATGTTATAGCCTACCAGTACGATGGCCAGCGTAGCGGCTGCCCGGGCGTTACTCAGGCCGAAAATCAGTTGGCGCTCTTCACCACTTAGCCGGAAGGTTTTCTGGGTAAGCCAGGCAGCTAGGTATTTGGCTAAAACAGCAACACCAATCATGATGGCCGCTACCTTGAGGGCACCAAGACCGTTAAACAGCACCCGAATATCGACCAGCATGCCGACGCCAATCAGGAAGAATGGTATGAACAGAGCATTACCAACAAAATCGATGCGGTTCATCAACGGAGACGAGTGCGGAATAAACCGATTGAGGGCCAAACCTGACAAAAACGCACCGATAACGGCCTCTAACCCGGCGGCTTCGGCTAAAAATGCGCCCAGAAACACCAGGGCCAGCACAAAGATGTACTGCGAGATGTTGTCGTTGTATTTTTTAAAAAACCAGCGGGCAATGAGCGGAAACCCGAACAGCACGATAGCGGCAAAAATCACGAACGACACAATAAGCCGTATCCAGAAGGCAGAACTAATGTCGCCTTTCGTCATTCCAACGATGGTGGCCAGCACCAGCAGTGCCAGTACGTCGGTGATCATGGTTCCCCCGATGGTTAGGGTTACTGCCGGGTTACGTGTGATGCCGTAACGACTGACAATTGAGTAGGCCAGCAGCGTATGTGACGCGAACATACTGGCCAATAGCAATGACGTGAGTAAGGTATAATCCAGCCAATAGAATGCGGCCAGCGTACCCAGAACCATCGGAATCAGAAACGTGTACAAACCGAAGGTAATGATCCGGTTGCGGCTCTTCCGAAATTCTTCCAGGTCAATCTCTAACCCGGCCATAAACATAATGTACAACAGCCCGACCGTACCGAACAGCACGATGCTGCTATCTCGCCGGAGCAGGTTCAGACCATACGGGCCAATGATAATACCCGAAATAATCAGCCCGATGATGTGCGGAATCCGAATGCGATTGAAAAGGATGGGCGCAAACAGGATGATAAATAATACCAGCGAAAATATAATTACCGGGTTTTTCAGCGGCAGCGAAAAATCCAGATCTGCAATAAGTATCATGCTGATTGGACAAGGGTGAAATTTATAACTTCGTCAGTTCCAGTGCATACACGATTCGGCAAATACCTTCCCGAACGATTTCGCGCTGGCCTTCCATGGTAGTGGAGGTTTTGAAGCGTAAACTGACGGTTATTTTGGTGTTAGCCGCCAAAGAATCCTGCTGGGCCGTCAGGATCAGTGCATCCTGTTTGTAAGAACCAGTGTATACCCGGAATAACTCATTGTTGGCTACGGCCTGGGCAAACACCCGGTTATCCCGGTAATTGATGGCCCATTGCTCCGTTTTAGTGTCTCCTACGGCCGATCCCTCACACGACGTTTCTGTACAGCGCATCTGAACC
Source organism: Fibrisoma limi BUZ 3 (assembly GCF_000296815.2). Lineage (GTDB taxonomy): Bacteria > Bacteroidota > Bacteroidia > Cytophagales > Spirosomataceae > Fibrisoma > Fibrisoma limi. The sequence goes on along the minus strand of NZ_CAIT01000009.1, from coordinate 1,434,480 downwards.
GACCACCGACCCACCAGGTATGGATTATACACTACGGTTGAATCGTTTGTGGAATCGGATGGGGCAGTGAGCGCTTTTTCCCGTCTGGCCAGATCAGCTTCCTTCAGGTTAAGCTGTTGCTCCCGTAGTACCAACTGCTGCTCTTTCTGGTCAAGCTCCTGAGTGCGCTGGTCGAGTTCTTTTTCCCGCTCTCGTAATCGGCAGCCTGAAAGAGCAAGTATCAGCACGGCCGTAAGCCAATACGCTAATCTCATAGTATAGGGTTGTTAACTGGCAACAAAAAACGGAATCCGGTGAGGTAATTCTTACTGCAAGCCTAAGTCGGCGTATTCGTCCTGCGAACATACGAACGCGACCTTAGAATGATATTAGATTCGCCGGCTTACGGAGGTATCATGTCTCGTAGGCTGGTACGACAGGAAAGGTCAGTACATTCGATTTAGCCGACCGGAGACGCTGGCTTTCATTAACTCTGTTTAGGCTCGAAAGGTTGCTATATTGTAGGCAATCAGGCGCTTCGGCACTAAACGCTGAATTTCATGTCTTAGTATTTTATTTTTGAAGACACGTGCAACGTTTTTATCTTCCGCTTGTCTTTGTTTTGACGTTCAACCTAAACCACCCGATACGCTGAACCTTTTGGAACCGAACCGAACCGTCGGACCGACGTATCCAGACCGACACGCTGACTTGGTCAAGCGCTGCCAAGCGGGCGAGCGTCGGGCGCAGTATGACTTGTATCGCCAGTATGCCAAGGCGATGTACAACGTTTGCCTGCGTATTCTAAACCATGAGGCCGAAGCGGAAGACGTGTTACAGGAAGCGTTTCTGGATGCTTTCAACCACATTCAGTCGTTCAGGGGGCAGTCGACGTTCGGGGCATGGTTGAAGCAGATCGTTGTTAACCGGGCGATCAATCACCTGCGAAGCCGACGGCTTGAGCTGGTCGATCTTGATTCGGGACGGTTTGGGGAAGACGATGGTCCTGATTACGCCGACACTGAGCCCTACGATGAGGAGGGTATTCAGCTAGAGGTAGAACGGGTCCGACGGGCCATGCAACAACTGCCCGAAGGGTACCGTATAGTGCTGTCGCTGTATCTATTCGAGGGGTATGACCACGAGGAGATTGGCAACATTTTAAAGATCAGCGAAACGACCTCGCGAACGCAGTATCTGCGAGCCAAAAAGCGATTGTTGGAAATGCTGACATAACTGACAAGATGATGAAAAAAGATAACCTTGAGCGCTTCGTACGCGATAACCGCGAAGCCTTCGACGACGCTGAACCGCCAATGGGTCTTTGGTCAAAAATCGAGTCTGGTCTTGGTGGGCCAGGTCTTGCAGATCCTGATACCAATGAAAATGGCGACCATACAGTAGGCGGAAAAGTGCTTCCGTTAAATGGAAATGCAGTCCGTGGGGCGGGGGGATGGTTCAACCTGAACTGGCGGGTTGCGGCTTCCGTGGCAGTACTGCTCCTGGCTGGTATGTTTCTTTACAAGAACTACCAGCCGGGGCCGGCTACGCAGCCTGAGCTGGTAACCGCTGGCTCGGCCTACTCGCAGCAGGTGGCGCAGTATACCCAGTTGATCGATAACAAGCGCGCTGAGTTAAAACAAATGACCGAGAGCAACCCAGCGTTATATGAACAGTTTTCGGCCGATCTCGATCGGTTAGAGCATAGCTACCAAGGTTTAAAAGCTGAGTTGCCTCAGAATCCGAATCAGGAAGTCTTAATTCAGGCGATGATTCAGAACTTACAACTTCAAATTAATCTTCTCAACGAACAACTGCGTGTAATACAGCGCATTAAACAACAAAATCAGAAAGCGAATGAAAACGTGGTATAGCCTTATTCTTTGCCTCCTGCCACTGACGCTGTTAGCTGGTACTGGGGAGGAAACGGGCGCGATTGAACGACGAAAGACGATTATTAAGCTATACGATGTGTCGGATAAAGACCATCTGGTGGTTGATAATCAGTTTGGCCAGGTGAGCGTTGAGCTTTGGAACCGTAACGAGATCAAGGTGCAGATTACCATTACGGCCAACGCCAATACAGAAGATAAAGTCGCTGAGTATTTAAGTACCGTAACGATCGACGAAAAGCGGGCCGGTGATCAGATTGTGCTTCGGACCAATATTCAGAAGCGCAACGACAACTGGACCAGGGAAGAAAAGGATGCGGAGAAGAAAAGTAATGTTCGTATTGATTACGTAATCTCAATGCCGCGTCAGAACCCACTGACTGTAAAGAACAAGTTCGGCAACACGAATATACCGATGTTCCGTGCTCCTTTGAAGGTTGAGTCAAAATTTGGGAATTTCTATGCCTCTGAACTGAGCAATCCGGACACGGATATTAAAGTTGAATTCGGAACGGCTTCTATCAAAGAAATGCAGAATGGCGACCTGGATATGTCGTTCGGCAGCCTGGACGTTACGTCGGCCAATGCGATCAAATTGAATAACAAGTTCGGAAAGCTAAAGATCGGTGAGGCAAATAAGTTAAACGCCAACGTCAGCTACTCTGAAACAGCTATAGGTACGCTAAAGCAGTCGGGCCGGATAAAGATGAGTTTTTCCAAAGGGTTCCGGATTGAGCAATTGCCTAAAACGGTCGATGACCTTGATATTCAGGCTTCCTATTCGAGCGTAGTGTTGCCCCTGGCGGAAGGAACTAACTGCAATTTCGACATAATTGTCACCCACGGTGGGTTTAATTATCCGAGCAACAATCAGATTACGCTCGATAACCAGCCGAGCGAGAACGGCAATCGGCCGGGGCCCCGTTTTACCAAGCAGTATTCTGGTAAAGTTGGCAGTGGAAACGGCGCTAAGGTTCGGGTGGTGGCCAGTTACGGGAATGTAAGCTTTAAATGAACGGGTCAGACAGCATCTTAATCACCGCCTGATGCTGCGGAAATTGCTGTAGCATGTCTTCCTGCATAGCCATGTCAAAATCAGCAAAGTCGAAACCCGGGGCAACCGTGCAGCCAACCAGTGAGTATTCGGTTTCCAGTGCCGGTTTCGAACCGAACCAGCACCCGGCCGGTACAACAGCCTGAAATACTTCTCCTTTATCAGGATTATTACCCAGTCGAATAACGGTTAGCTCGTGCGTTGAGGGCTCAATGACGAATACGTCTAACGGTCCACCGGCGTAAAAGTGCCAGACTTCATCGGACTGGATGCGGTGTAAAGCCGATATGTGATGGTTTTCCAGGAGAAAATAAATGGCTGTACTAAAGCTACGGCTGCCCGAGAATCGATCAGGAAGCCCGGCCTGCGGGATCATCTCAGATGATCGATAGGTTTCGGCATAATAACCACCCTCCGGATGCGGCTGCATCCCAAACGCATTAACCCAGTACGCAGCGTTCATAACGGTTTAGTTTTAAGTGAGGGACCGGTGCGCTTGTTGAATGATTGAATTAAGCTACTAATTCAATCATTCAACAATTCGGTTATTTAACGTAGCGAGATTACTGCCGTGCCTTAACGATGTTGGTAAATTCCCGCGACTTCAGCGACGCCCCACCAATAAGGCCACCATCTACGTCGGGTTGAGCAAACAGGTCGGCTGCGTTTTTCTCATTGGCGCTACCACCGTAGAGAATAGTGGTGTCCTGGGCAATTTCATCGCCATATTTCGACGCAATGTGCTGCCGTAGTTCGAAGTGCATGTCCTGCGCCTGGCCGGCCGAAGCCGTTAACCCCGTACCGATCGCCCAGATTGGTTCGTAGGCGATTACCACTTTCGAAAACTGCTCGGGCGAAAGGTGAAACAAGCTCTCGGTGAGCTGCGATTTCACAAACCCGACGTAATCGCCGTTTTCCCGCTGATCGAGGGATTCGCCACAGCAGAAAATAGGGTACATGAAATACTCCAGAACACGATTCACCTTTTCGGCCAGTTGGGCGTTCGTTTCGCCAAAATGCTGCCGTCGTTCGCTATGCCCCAGGATAACGTATTGAACGCCAATAGACTTGAGCATTAATGCCGAAACCTCACCGGTGTAGGCACCGGATTCTTTTTCGTGGCAGTTCTGAGCGCCAAGCGCCATGCGAACCTCGGTTGGGATGTATTGCCGCAACGTAGTAAGATACACAGCAGGAGGGCAAAGCACTACGTCAACCTCCCCGGTAATTTCATCTCTTACCATGTTGACAACCTCAGAAACCAGCGCCTTGGCTTCGTCGAGGTTCTTATTCATTTTCCAGTTTCCGGCAACGATTTTTTTACGCATAATTATGAATTAACATGTTCATAACCAGTTAACCGAATCAATCGGCTGGCTGGTTTGTTTATCAATCGCGGGCGAAAATAGGGCTTTTCAGAGAACTAGCCGAGACTGCTTACTTTTATTTCGCCCGGCAACTTCTGAACAGAATTAAACCAGCAGTGGATTACAAAAACCATTACTAATAATTTTGTGTTTTTCAGGTAAAAAATTAGTAATTTCAATGCTATAAAGAGCTCTACATGAAAACGCTTCTTGTGCTGATCGGGCTAATGTGTGCTTGCGTGGCAGTTCGTGCAGACGACCAGGCTACGCCAGACAAGGATCGGTACGGCTTCTTTATCGCCAACAACCGCACCTGGACCCGTATTCCGTTTCAGCTTCACTCCAATCTGATCATTGTTCCGGTTAGAGTCAATGACTCCGACACGCTGCAGTTTATTCTGGATACCGGTGTCAGCAGTACGATCATTACCGATCCGGCTGCCTTTAAGAAGCAGTCGCTGAAAACTGCGCGGAAAGTTAAACTGACCGGAGCCGGCGAAGGCGGCAACCTGACTGCGTCCGTGGCGATTGATAATCGGCTGAGCGTCGGCGGACTACGGGCTTCCCACCACAACATCGTCATTCTGGACGAAGATATTCTGAAGCTTTCGGAGTATGTGGGCGTACCGGTACACGGTATCTTCGGGTACGAGATTTTCTCCAATTTCGTCGTGACAATCGATTTCCAGCACCGTGAACTGACGTTGATGCAGCCGAAAAAGTACAAGTATCGCAAACGTAAAGGCGACCGGTATCCCATCACTATTCAGGACACGAAGGCCTATACCGACGCTATTTCCATTTTCGACGGCGAGAAATCACTGCCATTACGGGTTGTGCTCGATACGGGAGCCGGTCATGCACTGCTGCTCGACCGGTCGCGTAATCCGGCGTCATTACCCTTGCCCGAGAAAGTGGTTCGTGCGCAGTTGGGCCGTGGCCTGAACGGAGTGATCAATGGTAGCCTGGGACGTATCCAGAAAGTCCGCTTCGGGCGGTATGAGCTGGATAATATTCTGGCTTCGTTTCCGGATAGTACCTCGTTCGGGATGAAGCTGGTAAACGCCCCCGAGCGGCAGGGTAATGTAGGTTGTGAGTTATTACGTCGGTTCCGTGTAACGTTTAATTACAACGATCAGTACGTAGTACTAAAACCGGTAAAGCGGCTCCTGCGCGAGAGCTTTGAGCACGATATGAGTGGGCTGGAACTTCGTGCTCGTGGCGATCGCTTCCGGAACTATTACATTGAGAAGATCATCGACAATTCCCCCGCCGACCTGGCCGGGCTGAAAGAAGGAGACGAACTGCTGTTTGTCAATAACACCTCCACCAGCGAACTGACCATAAGTGACATCTACAAATTACTGCAAAAAGGCGAGGGCAAAGAAGTCGCCATGCTGGTCCGGCGGGACGGCAAGATTTTCATTACGCATTTCGCGTTAAAACGGCTGATCTGATTATCGCTACAAATGGAAACGGGGCGCTTTTGCAAAAGCGCCCCGTTTCCATTTGTGTATTGTCAATTACTCAATGATTTGAAAATCATTGTCTACAATATCAACCAGTTTTACACTACCACCATTACCACGTGGAGTGATAACAATGAACTGGGTTTCTCTACGCTGTAATACAGCAAAAGGCACACCATTCACTACGAAAAATTCTTTCAATACACCATCATCGGTATTACCATTGGTTCTGCCAATATTAACCCAGGATGTACCGTTGAATTGTTCAATGTATACTCTTCTAAGGGGGGCTGACGTATTTTGTCTGGCTCTTAAGTCTCCAATGGTGGCAATACCATCTACTATCTCAGCGCCAGATTGGGTCTGAAGCATGTTTACCAGCTTTACAGAACCATCATTAAATCGTGGGGTGTATACTACATTTCCTTTGCTGTAATGCTTTCCATACGCATAAGCTACGCCTTTATAAGAGAAGGCATCTGTTACAGTAGATGGATTGTCGCCAGCCCCATTGCTTCTGCCTAAGTTGTAGCTTAGTTCTGTACCGTCTTGTTTCTGCAGGTAGAAATAAATTCTGCCATTTTCGAATACAACATCTGTAAATGCATCAGTGATGTTTTGGTAAAACCCTGTAGGCAGGGTGATTGGAACATCTTCTTTTACTACTACACCAGTAGCAGAGGTTCTGGCCCCAGCATCACTGGATACGTCTTGTTGAGGCTGAATAGCTCCTTCTTTAGTGCATGATGAGACAAAGGCAAGCATAGTAGCAGCCGTAAGCAATGTTAAACTTTTTTTCATGGGAAATTTTGTTTAATAGATTTATTAAATTGAAAAGCGTACTCGTCGATTTGCGGTAACAACTCATGAATGGGTAATTGCCGTAGAATCGAATTCTACGTATACCTCAGGTTAGAAGAAGCTAGGGTCAAAAAAAATGTAGCCATGACTTGTGGAAGATTTATCTACGCATTGATGTGGGGCTTGAGCATAAATCACGGCAAAACTACCGGAAGGGACTGCTCCTGGAAATACTCTCAGATTGGTATTTTAATGCTTTTTTAATGTAATACTTTTTATGGTAATATATTAAGTAAGTGATTGATATACAGAGTGCTATATGTTAAAAGGGCGAGATTTGTAGAGCAAAAATACTTAGCTAAAAATGCGTATATTATTTAAAGGTATTGGATTATGGCAAAATTTTTTGGCATTATAATAATAGAGGTAAGGTAAATTTTTAGTTGTCTAATGTCAGTTTAAAGCAACATTGTTGAAAAAACTTTTAGAATGTAAAGTATCTGACGATAAAATCTTTCTGTATATTTAATACGTTCCACACTAACAAGATCTTTTATGTTGAATAATAACATAGCTGATGATTACACTCATCGGCAATGGGACAAAGCTCATTTATCTATAAATAAGCTTTACTTAAATCCTCACATTGAATCTAATCCACTTCTTGAGCACATATTCCAGGCTGCCAATGTAATACCTATAGTCGCAGATATACCGCGTAGTCGTATTCGATATTTAGGTGCTAATCCTGTAAACTGGTGTGGCTGGATGTTGAATGATGTTTTTGACGAAGGATACAGTTCATTTGCAAAAAAAATACATCCAGAAGACAAGCTGATTTTTAATTATACTGATAGTCAATTAAAGGCCCACTTGGAAGAATGTAATACGGTAGATGACAAATTCAACGTAAAAAGCCTTTGCACGTACCGTGTTATGCACAAAGCAGGCTATTATCGGCTTTACAAAGAACATACACAACCAATCGAATTTGATTCTGAAGGGAACCTGCTAACCAAATTAGTTCTGTTAACCGATATCACCAATCAACTGCCGGCACATACACATTATGCCCGTACGTATGGCACAAAAGGTAAAGAAAGGCTGGTTCAAATAAGTCAACAACGTATCACGAAACTTCAGGCTTTGTCGGAGCGAGAAAAAGAGATAGTTAATTATCTAATACAAGGATTGAATAGCGCTGAAATTGGAGAGCAACTGTTTGTGAGCAAACATACGATTGATACGCATCGACGACGAATCTTGCAAAAGCTCCAGGCTAGCGATACGTTATCGTTGTACAGTCTTTTTACACTATTGCAACTGAATGAGTGAATCAACTAAGCGGTTCGGCTAGCTAATCAATTCGGTCGAGTTTGAACCGGAACGTAGTGCCTTTTTCCAGTTTGCTCATTACCGTTACTTTCGATTTGTGGGCGTTCAAAATGTGCTTCACAATAGCTAAGCCAAGTCCAGTGCCGCCCCGGTCTTTGGAGCGGCTCTTTTCGACCCGGTAAAAGCGCTCAAAAATACGGCTCAGGTGCTCAGGTGGGATGCCTGGCCCGTCGTCACGTACGGATATCGACCAGTGTTTACGATCTTCTTCAAACGTAACCAGGACCCGGCCGTTTTCATTACCGTACTTGATGGCGTTCTCAATCAGGTTTGTCATGACCTGAGCAATGCGCTGGGCATCCGCTTTCACCCAGATTGGCCCGGGGCGGTCGGCCTTAATTCGCAGTGTGGCATGCTTACTGTGCGCAATTTTTTCCAATTGCTCATAAATGTCCTCCGTAATGCCGCGAATATCGACCCGCTCGAAGTTCATTTTTACCTCACCGGTTTCGAGTTGCGAAAGGGCTACGAGGTCCTTTACCAGCGCATCCAGCCCGTCGAGACTTTTGGCTGCTTTATTTAGAAATTTGTCCCGGACCTTATCGTCGTCAATGGCGCCATCAATCAAGGTGTGAATAAAGCCCTGAGCAGCAAAAATGGGTGTTTTTAACTCGTGGGAGACATCGGCCAGAAACTCGCGCCGGAATTGCTCCAGCCGCTTTAACTCATCAATTTCTTTTTGCTTCCGCGCTACATACACGAAAATCTCGTCGTTCAGTTTCTTAAACGGGTTCGTGTTTTTGATAATGCTTTTCCGGGATATAGCGAAGTCGCGAATCTTCAGCTTGTGAATGGTTTTATACATCTTGTTCACCTCCCGGTAAACAAGCAGTTCGATCGCGTATAAAACCAAAAAAAACGAGATGGCGAACGATGAGACCGCCACCACAAAAATCATGTTGAGCGTGACGCCCTCAACAAACGTAAGGAACGCTACTGTTAGGGCTGAAATCAGGCAGGCCAGCAGCAGCGCGATAATACGGGGACTCAGAGACATAACTCAAAGTTAAACAGTTTTCAGCTTACGGTTTGCCGTTCAAAGCGACGTATTAACGGCAAGTTGTAAACCGAAGCCCTTTAACCTATTCCGGCTGGTCGGTGAACATATACCCGACGCCTTTCAGCGTACGAATATGCATGTCGCCGATCTTCTCCCGAAGCTTACGAATGTGTACGTCTACCGTCCGTTCCAGAACATAGATGTCGGCCCCCCATATTTTTTGCAGCAACTCTTCCCGGCTAAACACCTTGTTGGGGTGCTGGGCGAGGAAGAACAGCAATTCGAACTCTTTCTTGGGGAGGATAACGGTCTTGTCAGCCTGGTTAACCGAATAGTTCTTGCGATTGATGGTGAGCGTGCCAATGTTGATCTGATCGCCGGGGTCGGCTTTCTGAGCTTCCCGCCGGAACAGCGCATTGATCCGGCTCATCAGCGCCCGAGGTTTGATGGGCTTCGTGATGTAGTCGTCGGCACCAACTTCAAAGGCGGCTACTTCTGAATACTCCTCCGAACGGGCTGTCAGATACAGGATGTAGGTCTGACGTAGCTCCGGAATATCGCGGAGTTGGCGGCCGGTTTCGATGCCATCCAACTGAGGCATCATGATGTCAAGCAGAACAAGTTCGGGCAAGTACGTCCGGGCTACTTCGAGGGCTTTACGGCCATCGGTGGCTGTACGGACTTCGTAACCTTCTTTAGAAAGATTGTATTCCAACATCTCGACGATATCAGGATCGTCGTCTACTACCAGAACCCGGTGTAGAGGTTGAGCAGCTTTAGCAGCACTCATGTGAAGCAGTATTGGTGAGCGACCAAAAATACGGTGGTCGCTCGAAATTACACTTCTTAGCCACTATGTTATGATGTGATGGGATATACTTAACAAAAATTTAACAGTATAACGATTCACTTTTTGCTGATCAGATACAGTTTACCCCGCTCATTGGTCACAACTATGTCGGTTTCGGAAACAAACGTAATGGCTTCCGTTTGGCCTTTTGGTAGTCGTATGCAGTGTTTTGGGTGGCGAAGATTGAGTTGATTTCCCTGGACGGAGAACAACAGAATTTTGCCATAGGTAAGCAAGGCCAGCGTCCGAGCATCCGGACTTAAGGCTGCTCCCGTAACCATTGCTCGGCTGTAGATCGAATCCTGAGGTTCCAGGGCGTTACTCCCGGCACCTGCTGACCCCGGCCGATCAGGCAGTTTGTATTGATGAACGTAGCGCTTTCGTAGCGACCAGTTTTTAGAAAACAGATGCAGGCTGTCCTGAAACCAAACCATAGCTTCCATGTCAAAATTTCGCTGGCTGCGAGGGGGTGGGAAGGCTTTCTGATCGGCAAACCGGAAAGGCATGGGCCTGACGCGTAGTGTAGGTTTCAGAGCTATGCGATAGATCGTCAGATCCCGGCGTTTGTTCTGATTGTTGCCGAAATCCCCTACAAACAGAACCGTGGAGTCCTGCTGGGTTAAATCCTCCCAATCAATATTGGTTGCTCCAGTCACCACAATCGAGTCCAGCAGCTTTCCGTACCGATCAACTTCGTACAGGGTTGGTTGGCCCCCACCGTCGTTATGCGTCAGGAAGGTGCCACGCGCTGCCCGATACGTCAGTCCCGAACTTTCGTTAACTACCTTTGGCAAACGTCCCAACTGTATAACTTTGTACGCTGAGCGAGCTCGTTGAAAGCCATTACGTTGCACGTCGGACCGGCACGAACAAAACGCTGTTTTGATGGTAAGTAAAAAGGCAATCAAAGAATGTAGCATTGCTTAGCGTTTGACATTCATCATGGATAATCGAGCTCCAGAAGTACAACTGCCATCATACGCTAAAATTGCCTGCGTCCTGATTTCAATTCTTATCATCGTATACGGCCTGTATGAGTTAAGAAATCTGCTGATTCCGCTGGTATTTGCTATTCTATTTTCGGTATTGCTGTTCCCACTGGCGCAGCGGCTTGAGAAATGGCGTGTGCCCCGGCTGCTGGCCGTTATTCTGTGTCTGATCATTACGCTGGCTGCAATTGTGGGCATTTTATATGCCTTCTCTCTACAGATTAGCAACTTTGCCGAGATTGTTCCGCAGTTGATCGAGCGCGGCAGTAATTATATCCGAAGTCTCCAGACATACGCTGACGAAAACCTGAACATCAATCGCCAGCGTCAGGTAACCGAGGCAACCAAGTACCTGAACCAGTTGCTGTCGGAGGCCGGAACGATTCTGACCACTACGTTGCTGGCTACAACCAGTACGCTCACGGACATTGTGCTGGTGCTGCTGTTTATCTTCTTCTTTCTGCTGTATCGCGATTTTTTCCGATCCTTTTTTTACAAAGTGTTCAAGGATGTCGGGCGCACAAAGATTGACGCCGTGCTGTACCGTATCTATGCCGTCGTGAAAGATTACCTGGCGGGGCTGGTGCTGGTTATTCTGATCATCGGTACGTTGATGACCGTGGGTTTGCTGATCTTGGGCGTTGACTACGCCGTTTTCTTCGGGTTTTTCGGGGCCTGTCTGGTGCTGATTCCGTACTTCGGCATCTCACTCGGATCGCTGTTGCCTGCGGCTTATACACTCGTAACAGACGATAATCCGCTGAAAGCGCTGGGTGCCATTGGTATCTTTCTCTTTGTACAGACGATTGAGGGTAATTTTATCACGCCATATATTGTGGGGTCGAAGGTGAGCATCAATCCGCTGGCAGCCATCGTTGTGCTTATTTTATGGGAGCAGATATGGGGTTTTCCGGGCCTGATTCTGGCCTTGCCGATGACGGCAATCATTAAGGTTCTGTTCGATGCCGTCGATGCGCTTAGACCCTACGGCTTTCTGCTGGGTGAAGCCGAAAAGCCCCGCCCGCCTATCAAGAATCTGAATGAGCTTACCAATCAATTGCCGAAACGAGCCAAAAAAATCGGCGGCATTGAGGAAAAAGAGTAAGCTAAAAATTTAGCGGGTCCAGGTTTTTGAAATGCCCGTTCATGCGAATGCGTTGCTTGGTGCGCTCCATGTCCGACACGACCGGAATTACGTTGTTGAGGTGCTGAATCAGAAACTGCTGCCGTTCCGACTCCGTATCGAGCGTCAACAGTTCATATTCTTGCTCTATTGAGAGGCCAACTTTGTGCGCGACACGATACGAGAAATTCTCATCGTCCGGGTTATAGTCGGTCTCAAGCTGTAGCAGATCATAGAGCCGTTCGAGCCGCTCGACCAGTAAATCGACGTAGGCACTGTACGTATCGCCGGGTTCAACCAACTGTACTTCACCGCCGGCGTACAACTTACCAGCAACCGGGTTTTCGAAGTTTATTAGCCGAAACACGGTCAACCCTTTTGTTTTGATGTCCATCCGACCGTCGTCGTAGCGCTTGTGCAGCGTAGTTACGTGCATTTCTGTACCGTAGCCAGGGAGCTTGTTGTTGATAAAGGCCGGGATACCAAAGGTTTTTTCTTCGTCAATACATTCATTAATAAGCTGGCGGTAGCGTGGCTCAAAAATGTGCAGGTTCAGGTCCTCACCTGGATACACAATGAGGTTGAGTGGGAATAAGGGTAACGTCTTCTCCATAGTGCCGAAAAGTACGAGTTTTCAGTCAACAAATACCTCCTGAGCGGTAGTAAAACGAACGCCCCGGACTTTTGCTTCGGCATAGATAGGATCAGCCAGATGCCCCAGCCCCGTTACGTCCGATGTGCAGTCGCTGACCAGCGTAATTTTAGGAACCAGCGCCGGCGCAAAATCCAGAATCTGTTTCAGGCTGTTGGCCACGCAGTGTGACTTGGCTTCTCCCATAAGATAGATCGTATCAAAACGATCCAGGTCAGCAATCAGGGGCGTATTGAGCTGAGTTTCCGGAACAGTCGGGTCCGGGACCTGGGCCCGAAAAATGCCAAAATGTTCAGACAGTGGATGCAGCCCTTTCGGAACGGCGGTATAATCCAGTTCGCGCTGCCTCGACCAGTCCTTCAACGCGTCGAGCAAGGTATCGTGCAGGGCAGCACCCCGTGATCCAATCAGGCAGTGTTCTGGCCAGATAAAGTGCTCAAACTGTCCATCATTTTCAAGGTCGTGTACGTACTGGCGGGCTTTTTCGACCGCAAATCGGGGTATCCAGCGGCCTTCATCAACATCGCTGGCCGTTATGCGGGTGAATGCGGCTGGATGCTGCCCGTCGGCGTTCTGCCAGAATAACGGGTGAGCAATGTCAAGCAGATGATGCGTATCCAGCGTGACAACAATATGATCAATCCGGTCGGCGTGTCGACGAATGAGCTGAGCCATTCGCTCCACATCCTGCTCGGCTCCCGGAACGAACAGCGCACCATCGGGGTGGCAAAAGTCAAACTGGGTATCAATAATCAGAAAAGCAGTCTTCATTTTAGATCATAAACAAAAGAGGAGTAAACAGATTAACAAGCCACGGTTCGTTAAAACGAATGACTATCCAGCGTCTTTACGCCAGCCTGTGCCAGTGCCTGAACGCCGGTCAGGAGGTTGGCAAAACGTGGGTCACTGGTCAGGCCCTTTTTATACCGGCTGTAAATCTGCTGTACGACCACCGCGTTTTTAAACAAACCAAAAACGTAGAAATACAGCAGATTTGATACGTCGTGGCCACTTCGTTCAGCGTATCGCCGGGCAAATTCCTGGCGCGTCAGGTTGCCGGGCAGCCACGAAAGATTTAGTGATTTGCGGAAACCGTCATCATCCATCTCGGACCAGTATGACAGCGACGTACCAACGTCCATCAGCGGATCGCCGACAGTACACATCTCCCAATCCAGCACCGCCCGAATGTCCGACAGCTCATCCGGATTAAGAACCACGTTGTCGTATTTGAAATCGTTGTGCAACAGCGTCGGCTGGCTTTCGGCAGGCAGATGATCGGTCAGGTAGCGGGCCAGGCTGGTCATTGCCGGTACGTCGTCGGTCTGGGCAGCTACGTATCGTTTGTGCCAGCCTTCGACCTGCCGTTGAATGTAGCCCTCCGGTTTGCCTAACCCAATCAGGCCGGTCTGGTGAATATCTAGTGCATGCAGGTCAACCAACGTATCGATCAATGATTCTGATAATCGACGCATCACGTTAGGTGCAATACTCATCTTTGAAGCCGATGGTGCCCGCAGGATGACACCCGGTACGCGAACCATAACGTAGAAGGAACTACCAATGACCGATTCATCGTCGCAGTAAAGAACCGGCTCCGGTATTCGATGGTAACCAGCTTGCTGCAACAGGGTCAGCACCCGAAATTCGCGGCCCATATCGTGACCGCCTTTTATGTCTTTGGCACCAAAGGGCGGCCGGCGAAGAACAAACTCGCGCTCGCTCGTCCTGATGAAATACGTAAGGTTGGAATAGCCGCCGGGAAACTGGCCAATGCTCTCAATCACGCCAAAACCGGGAACGTTGTCGGCCAAATAGGTCTGCAACGAAGCTTGGTTTAGTTCTTCGCCGGGACGTATGGCCGTTGGATTATCCATCATATCAGGCTCGGGTTGCTGCCAGATCAGCCGCTTTCTTTTTCGTGTCTAATCCGTATTCTTTTAGAATGCTGCGGGCCAGGGCGGTTTTGTGCACCTCATCGGCCCCATCATAAATTCGGGCACCCCGTTCGTGCCGGTAATACCACGGCAGCAGTACGTCGTCAGTAATACCCATAGCGCCGTACACCTGAATGGCCCGGTCAACTACCTGCAGCATGACGTTGGCCACAAAAAACTTGATGGCCGAAATCTCATTCCTGACAGCAGACGCTCCAAACTGGTCAATATTGCGGGCCGTGCGCAACACCATCAGACGGGCCGCATCAATCTCGGCGCGGCTCTCGGCAATGAACCCCTGCACAAACTGTTTTTCGCCCAGCATAACCCCGTCTTCCAGCTCCCGGGTCGCGGCCCGGCGGCACATCAGGTCAAAACAGCGTTCGCTGATGCCAATCCAGCGCATGCAGTGGTGAATTCGGCCCGGACCGAGCCGTTCCTGAGCCAGCACAAAGCCCATGCCTTCGCCCCCGATCAAATTACCGACCGGGACCCGAACGTCGTCGTACCTGACCTCGGCGTGGCTACCCCAGTGGTCGCTGGCATCACCCATGATGGAGATATTGCGTACCAACTGAAAACCAGGAGTGTCTGTCGGTACGAGGATCATACTGGCCCGTCGGTGCGGGGCTGCATCTGGATTGGTAACCGCCATCACGATAGCAAACGAAGCGCCGTCGGCCGAGGAGGTAAACCATTTATGGCCGTTAATTACGTAGTCGTTCCCCTCCCGAACGGCTGTTGTGCCCAGTCGGGTTGGGTTAGAGCCGGCAAACTCCGGCTCGGTCATCGAAAAACAGGAGCGAATATGACCCTCCTTCAGTGGCTCCAGGTATTGGCGTTTGATGGCGTCCGACGCGTATTTGTGCATCAATTCCATGTTGCCGATGTCAGGAGCCTGGCAGTTGAAGGTATAATGCCCAAACGGCGACCAGGCCAACACCTCACTTACCTGCCCGAACTCACAGAGTGTCAAACCCAGGCCGCCTTCGTCGACGCTATGTTGTAAGCCCCAAAGTCCCGCCTGCTTAACGAGTTCACGTTTTTCGTCCAGGCGTTTGGCAACGACCGAGAAGTTACCCGTCAGGTGCTCGGCTGTTTCAAGGGGGACCAACTCATTCTGGACAAACTCACGAATGCGTGGTACGAGGTCTTCCGTTCGGGAAGTAGCGAATAAGGGTTCCATGACAGTAAGAACAAATGGGGTTACGGGACCTCCTGAGCGGATGGGTCTCTACGTATGAGGTGCACTACATGCCAGCATTGTTAACTGTCTTTCCGGTGTGGAATAACTGTCCAGTCTTTGGCGTTTGAAGCGTGCTCTTTGACAATCTCCTCCGCTACAACCTCCAGGTTTTCTTCGTTTGTAGTGAAAAAGTAGCTGAAAGGATGAGAATCATTATTATTGATTCGTACCTCAAAGTATTCGTTGTGGTGCTCAATAGCGTGTTTCTCGACAAGCTGATAATTGGCCATATGGAGTAGGTTCGTTTGTTAGACGTAGAACTAATTTAAACGAAAAGTTATTGGAAAACGGTTATCAAAACTGCGCCGACCACCATAATGGTTGCGCCAATAAGCTTGCGGATGATATTTGTTTCCCGAAAGAACTGATAACCGAATACAACACTGATTAGCGCCGATGTCTGAAAAAGCGCCAGGGCGTAGCCGACCTGCATACCGGCCAATGCCACATTACTGGCAATTTGCGTAAGACCGACCGTCAGAAACAAAGCCAGATACGTTGTTCGTTGTGAGAAGAGTAACCGTACCTGGTGTTGCCATTGCTGGCGAAGCGTCAGGCCAATCCAAACGAGCGAAAATAAAAAACCAAAGAGGCACCAATAAAAAAAAGCAGTAGTAGGCGTAGAGAGAACAATAGCTTTCTTTAAAAGAACGCCATCAATAGCCGAAAAGAGTAAAGCTGCTAAACGTAATCGTACCTCAGGCCGCTGAAACACGCCCCACGAGAAACCTTTTCGTTGTTGAGTGTTACCCAGTACGATGTAACTGCCGACAACGATTAATACGACCCCCACTACACCAACCGCGCTCGGTATTTCATTAAGCAGAAAAATACCAACCAGCATACCTACTACGGATTTATAGGCATTAATCGGACCCAATACCGAAAGATCGCCGATTTGTAGCGCCTTTACCAGGAACACATTGCCAATCAAAGCGAACAAACCTACCAATAGCATACTCTGCCAGAACGCAACCGGAAGATTCGCCGACTGCAGTTGCGACCAGAACGCCAGACAGGTCAGTGTCAGAAAGCCGTACGTAGCAGCAATGACAAACAGTGGATCAGCCGAACGTTGGGTCAGTTGTTTTTGAAAAACATTAGAAAGTGGATTGGCTATAATACGTAACAGAACGGCAAGCGAGGTGAGGGTAAGGGCTACTAAAAGCATATAATTCTGCGAGTAGAGTTACCAAGTTTAGCAGAAAGGTACGGATCAACCCGTATGCAACTTAATTTACAGTAATCACTTTCTTGATTCACAAACAATTCGTAATTTTGCGCTCTTATTTTTGAGGAGAGATAGAGGTGAACACATTACAGGCATACGACATCAATATCGTGGGGCTGGACAACAAGCGCTACGAATACGACTTTGTGTCGGACGATACGTTCTTTGCCGCCCTCGATCAGGAACTGATTGAAAAGGGTACTATCAGGACTCATCTGGTTCTGGATAAGTCCGAAACGATGATTCGGCTGGATTTCCATATTCAGGGTGCCGTTGAGCAAGTGTGTGATCGTAGTCTGGATTGTTACGATGAGCCTGTGGATACTCGCCACATGCTCCTGCTTAAATTCTCCGATCACAATGAAGAACTGACCGACGAAATTGAGTTGATTGAACGAAACACGGTTACAATTAACGTAGCTCGGTACATATTTGAATTCATCAGCCTGTCGCTCCCGATGAAGAAGTTGCATCCGCGCTTTCGGGACGAGGAGCAGGATGAGGATATAGATGCCGATAACGGGAAGGTAATATACCGGTCTGACCCTGACTCCAGCGACGACGATGATCAGCCCGGAACAGACCCCCGTTGGGACGCATTGCGGAAATTGAATAACAACTAAAAGTCGAACTCTGACAACTGTACATACGAAATGGCACATCCCAAACGCAGACACTCCAGCACACGTCGCGATAAACGCAGAACGCATTATAAAGCGACGGCCGTAACGCTCTCAACCGATGCTTCAACCGGCGAAGTTCATGAGCGGCACCACGCCCACGTTTTCGAGGGCAACCTTTATTACAAAGGCCAGGTGCTCATCGAGAACTACGCCAAAACGGCTTAGGGTACATACACTAACAGAAAGTATTTCGCTGACGTCTGATCGAAGATGAACGCGAAATACTTTTTTATTGCCCTCCGCCTACTATTTTTACACGAATTTTTCTAAATCCAGCTTCGGTTGGATATTGAACAAAACGAGTCAATGAGAATTGCAGTGGACGCTATGGGTGGCGATTTTGCTCCGGAAGCTATCGTTGAAGGAGTTGTAATGGCCACTGCCGAATTACCTGAAGATGTGACAGTCGTACTGATCGGTCGACAGTCTGTTATTGGGGAATTACTAAAAAAGCACAATTCCGAATCAGCTGCAACAATTGAAGTTGTTCACGCCGAAGACGTGATCGACATGGGTGAGCATCCCACGAAGGCGCTCTCGCAGAAACCCAATTCCAGCATCGGAGTTGGGTTTAAGCTTTTGAAAGATAAGCAGGTCGACGCGTTCTGTAGTGCCGGGAATACGGGGGCAATGCACGTTGGCGCTTTGTTTAGTATTAAAGCCATTGAAGGCGTTCTGCGGCCCTGCATTGCCGGTTTTGTGCCGCAAATCAACGGTGGGCATGCCATCATGCTCGACATTGGTGCCAATGCAGATTGTAAACCGGAAATGCTCGCGCAGTTTGGCGAAATCGGTTCCATTTACGCTCAATACATGTTTGGCGTAGCCTCGCCCCGAGTGGCGCTAATGA
Source organism: Fibrisoma limi BUZ 3 (assembly GCF_000296815.2). GTDB lineage: Bacteria > Bacteroidota > Bacteroidia > Cytophagales > Spirosomataceae > Fibrisoma > Fibrisoma limi. The sequence continues at coordinate 1,415,962 of NZ_CAIT01000009.1, read as the reverse complement.
ATATCGGTTCTGAGGAGCAGAAAGGTTCGCTGGTGGCGCAGGCTGCTCATCAGCTATTGAAAGATAGTCGTCGAATTAATTTCATCGGAAATATTGAAGGGGGCGACTTCTTTGCGAGCAAGGCTGATGTAATCGTTACGGATGGTTTCACCGGTAATACGATGTTCAAGCTGGGCGAATCGTTCTATCCGCTCGCCAAACAGCGGGGGATTGAGGACGAGTTTATCGCAAAGACCAATTACGAGTCGGTAGGTGGAAGCCCAATTTTGGGTGTGAATGGCAATGTAATTATCGCACACGGTATCTCATCGCCACTGGCTATCAAAAACATGATTAATCTGGCTATTCAACAAGTGAAAGCCGATGCTTATACTAAAATCGCACAAGTTCTCGCGTAAAGTCGGGAGTTGTGTCATAACGCTCTTGTATACCACCAACGCATGAGTAAAGCTGCCATAACGGGCGTCCACGGCTATGTGCCTGACTACGTGCTGACAAACGCCGAGTTGGAGCGCATGGTGGATACCAATGATGAATGGATTACAACCCGTACGGGGATTAAAGAACGCCGGTTACTGAAAGGGGAGGGCCTGGGTACGTCACATATGGCGGTTCGGGCTGTAACAGGGCTATTAGAAAAAACGCAGACTAAGCCCGAGGAGATTGATTTGCTGATTTGTGCGACTACAACACCGGACTACGTGTTTCCGGCTACAGCCAACCTGATCTGCGACATGGTTGGTATTCGCAACATCGGAAGCTTCGATATTCAGGCCGCCTGCTCTGGTTTCATCTATGCGCTGACGACTGGCGCCCAGTTCATCGAAACCGGCAAGTATCGCAAAGTAATTGTGGTAGGAGCCGATAAGATGTCGGCTATCATTGATTATACCGATCGAACAACCTGTGTCATCTTTGGAGATGGAGCCGGGGCTGTGCTGCTTGAGCCAAGCGAAGAAGGCTACGGGGTACAGGATTCAATCATTCGGTCAGATGGAGCCGGACAGTATCATCTGTTTCAGAAAGCAGGGGGAAGCCGGTATCCGCCAACACACGAAACTGTCGAAAAACGCTGGCATTACGCGTATCAGGATGGACCTTCGGTGTTTAAGTTTGCGGTGAAAAACATGGCCGACGTGTCCGCCGAGATTATGCAACGTAATCACCTGGCAGGTGAAGATGTTGCCTGGCTGGTGCCTCATCAGGCTAATAAGCGGATTATCGACGCGACAGCGCAACGCATGGGCATTGGGCCGGAGCGCGTTATGATGAACATTCATAAGTACGGTAACACCACGGCGGCAACCATCCCGCTTTGCCTGTTCGACTACGAATCGCAGCTAAAAAAAGGAGATAACCTGATTATGGCTGCATTTGGCGGAGGGTTTACCTGGGGAGCTGTTTACCTGAAGTGGGCGTATTAAATTGACTGAGCGAGTATGTAGCTTTGCGCGGGAACCGTCTGAGCTATATACTTTAACTATTAATCGTAAACAATAATGGCAACGACCGCAGATATCCGGAATGGGTTGGTCATCAACTTCAACAACGATCTCTTTCAAATTACCGAGTTTCAGCATGTAAAACCTGGCAAAGGCGCAGCCTTTGTGCGGACTAAGCTCAAAAGCCTGACCACGGGTAAGGTGCTGGACAATACATTCAACTCAGGTGTTACTATCTATCCGGTTCGGGTAGAGCGCCGGAAGTTTCAATTCCTCTACAAAGATGAGGCCGGGTATAACTTCATGGACCAGGAAAGCTTTGATCAGATCAATCTGGACGAAAAACTCGTTGGGGGCGCTGACCTGATGAAAGAAGGCCAGGAAGTTGAAATCCTGATTAATGCCGAAAACGAAACTCCGCTGACATGCGAACTGCCTCCTTTTGTTGAACTGGAGGTCACGTATGCCGAGCCTGGTATTCGGGGCGATACGGCCAACAGCCCTAAAAAACCGGTTGAAGTTGAAACCGGTGCCCGCATCATGGTGCCGCTGTTCATCGAGCAGGGGGAGCGAATCCGGGTTGATACGCGTACCTACGATTATGTTGAACGGGTAAAATAAATCAGTTGATGAGTTGGTGAGTAAGTCCATAACTGACGCACCGCATCGCTCTCGCACAGCTCAATACTCTCTTACCAACTTACTGACTCTTACTTTATGGATACGAAAGACATTCAGAAACTTCTTGACTTTATTTCACAGTCGGGTCTGGACGAAGTGAATATTGAAACGACTGATCTTAAAATCAGCGTGAAGCGGTACGGGACAGGAGCCCCTGTAGCTTCTACACCTGTGCCTGCTCTACCCGCTCAAGCGGTTGTTCCAACAACACCGGCCCCGGCTCCTCAACCTGCTTCAGTTGCTACACCCGCTGCGGCTCCGTCAGCTTCGAAAGTCGATACGACAAATTATGTGACGATCAAGTCACCCATGATCGGAACATTCTACCGGTCTTCCAATCCAGAGTCGCCTTCATTCGTGGAGATTGGTGACGAAGTACGCGAAGGCAAAGTAGTCTGCATCATCGAAGCCATGAAGCTGTTCAACGAAATTGAGTCGGAAGTTTCAGGTCGTATCGTAAAAGTGCTGGTTGAAAACGCAACACCTGTAGAATACGATCAGCCACTATTTTTAGTCGAGCCAGTGTAATCGTTTACGTTTTTCGATTTACGATACCGGAGTAACCAAGTGCTCAGGGAGTAATATGCCGTAAATTGAAAACCCAAACCGTAAACCCATTCATGTTCAAAAAGATATTAATTGCCAACCGGGGCGAAATCGCTTTGCGGATTATCCGGACGTGTCGAGAAATGGGGATCAAGACTGTTGCCATTTACTCAACGGCCGATCGGGATAGCCTGCACGTTCGCTTTGCTGATGAAGCTGTTTGCATTGGACCACCGGTCAGCAAGCAGTCGTACCTAAGCATTCCAAACATCATCTCGGCCGCCGAAGTGACCGGAGCTGATGCTATTCATCCGGGCTACGGATTTCTGTCCGAAAACGCTGAATTTTCTCAGATCTGCGCTGACTACGGTATCAAGTTTATTGGCGCTACGGCTGAACAGATCAACAGCATGGGCGACAAAGCCACGGCCAAGGCAACCATGAAAACGGCTGGTGTGCCTGTGATTCCTGGTTCGGATGGCTTACTCGAATCAATTGAGGAAGGAAAGTCATTGGCGGCCGATATGGGCTATCCGGTGATTATTAAGGCGACGGCCGGCGGAGGTGGGCGTGGTATGCGTATCATCAAAGAGGAGTCCGAGTTTGAAAAAGCCTGGAACGATGCTCGCACAGAAGCTGGTGCCGCCTTTGGAAACGACGGGTTATATCTTGAGAAATTCGTAGAAGAGCCCCGCCATATCGAGATTCAAATCGTCGGTGACCAATACGGTAAAGTATGCCACCTGTCGGAACGCGACTGTTCAATTCAGCGTCGGCACCAGAAGCTGGTAGAAGAAACGCCATCTCCCATTATTTCGCCGGAACTGCGTGAGCAAATGGGCGAAGCGGCTATTAAAGGGGCGCAGGCAATTGGCTACGAAGGAGCTGGAACGATCGAGTTTCTGGTGGACAAACACGGGAAGTTCTATTTCATGGAAATGAACACCCGTATTCAGGTTGAACACCCCATCACGGAGGAAGTAACAGACTTCGACTTAATTAAGGAGCAAATTAAGGTGGCAGCCGGCGTTCCTATTTCCGGCCGTAATTATACACCGAAACTCTACGCTATGGAGTGCCGGATTAATGCCGAAGATCCTGCCAATGGCTTCCGTCCATCGCCGGGTAAGATTTCGGTGCTACATATGCCGGGAGGCCACGGGGTTCGGGTTGATAGCCACGTTTACGCTGGGTACACTATTCCGCCGAATTACGACTCTATGATTGCTAAGCTGATCGTATCGGGGCAGTCGAGGGAGGAGGTTATTACCCGGATGAAACGTGCTCTTCAGGAGTTTGTCATTGAGGGTATCAAAACGACGATACCATTCCACATCAAATTGATGGATGACCCTCGTTTTCGATCCGGACAGTTTACAACGCGCTTTCTGGAAGATTTCGATTTTTCAACGCTGTAATCTTATCTATCTTTTCAATAAGAAAGCCACCGTTCGGTATCGAAGGTGGCTTTCTTATTAAGCTACTGGTTATCAGTGAAATCGTCGTCTGGCTCTACCTGCTTGATTAAAAAGAAAGCAAACCCTGCCATGAACAACCAACCCGCTGGATTTTGCTGAAATAGGTAGACAAAGCTTATGGCCATGCCAATTACGCACAGCAATAAGTTTCGCTTGGCAGTTCGGCGTTGTCGATGGATGGGATCGGGCGTTGAAGAGGACTTAAGGAGCTGAAACAAAACTTTCAAAGGTCTCATAAAAGGTACGGTTTTCACACTCGGGTACATCGGGCGCGAAGATAATTAACGAAAAATCATATACAGGCTTTCAAATGATTTATTTTTAGCGCCAAAGTAACCGGCTAAAGTACAAAATAGACTGGCTTGTTTTGTCGTTACATACAGATGAATTCCCACGCTCCGAATGATTATGAATGCAGATAAGGCGGTACTCGCCGGGTTTTGTTTCCTGCTTTTCTGCCGTGTGCAAGCGCAGCCTCCCAAAGATTCCCTCAAGGCTGAGAACCTGGGAAATCAAGTGAATTCTGAGTACAACGAGATAAATCCGCTGATTGCCCCTGATGGGCGGACGCTTTACTTCGCTCGGATTAGCCACCCAAACAACACGCACGGCACAAAGGGGAGTCAGGATATCTGGTATTCGGAAGCAGATCCGGCCAGTGGGCAGTGGGGGCCCGCCCGCCGGATGGGTTTTCCCCTGAATAAAGATGAGTATAACTGCGCGTATAGCATCACACCCGACGGTAATACGATGCTCCTGAAAGGCGCTTACAACAACGGTACGTACGAAACTCGTGGCTTTTCGGTTAGCAAGCGTACTGCCAATGGCTGGTCTCCTCCTCAGAAACTGAACATTCCGGGTTATGAGAAAATGAGCCAGGGGCAGTTCGACTGCGGGTTTATGTCGGCCGATGGAAAAGTATTGCTGATGGCATTCAGCGAAAAGAAGAACAGCAAGGAGGACGACCTGTATATTAGTTTCCGGCAAAAAGACGGCTCCTGGAGCAAGCCCATGGACTTGGGACCTGAAGTCAATACAAAAGCTACGGAAACGACGCCGTTTCTGGCTCCGGATGGTGCTACGCTCTACTTCTCCAGTAACCGGGAAGGCGGCCTAGGGAGCAACGACATCTACGTTTGTAAACGCGTCGACCGGACCTGGAAACACTGGTCAAAGCCAGTTAATCTGGGCCCCAACATAAACACCGACGGGTATGATGCGTACTACAGCCTTTCGGCGTCGGGCGATTATGCCTACATGACTACCTTTAAAAATACATTGGGGAAAGGCGATATCGTTCGCATCAAGTTATTTGACAAGACGAAAGACGCATCACCACAAACGCCGGCTGAAACCCGTCCTGACCCGGTAGCCTTGATCAGCGGTAAAGTTGTGGACCAGCGAACCGGAAAGCCGGTAGAGGCACGTATCATTTACCAGACCCTACCCGATGGTGCTGAAGCAGGCGAAGCTACGTCTGATCCAATCACTGGAGAGTATAAGATTGTGTTGCCCTACGGTCAGAAATACAGCATGCGAGCCGTTGCCAAAGATTTCATAGCCGAAGGGGATAACGTTGACCTTTCCCAGACTAAGGAGTTTCAGGAAATTAAAGGAAAGGATCTAAAAATGGTCCCGATCGAAGTAGGACGGTCTGTCCGGCTCAACAACATCTTCTTCGATACCGGCAAATCAGAACTGCGTCCTGAATCAGGGCCGGAGCTTGATCGGGTAGTAACAACCTTGAATGAAAACCCCAAGATAGTCATTGAGGTTGGTGGTCATACGGATAATACCGGTTCCCGTGAAATTAACACCAAGTTATCGCAGGACCGTGCCGACGCCGTGCGTGAATACTTTATCAGCAAAGGTATTGAGCCCGATCGGGTAGCCAGCAAAGGGTTCGCTGATTCGAAACCGGTGTCGACAAACGATACCGATGCTGGACGGCAGCAGAATCGGCGGGTAGAATTCACAATTGTTAAAAAGTAAGCAATCTTCTGGCAGGCTTTACGTAAAGCCTGCCAGAATTTGAATTAATCCAGGCCCGGCCGTTGAAAAGCTCGTGCTTCGGGTAAAGTCGCTTCCATTTCCCGGCGCAACCGAACAAGCAGGGCGAGCAGATCAAGCAGGTTGTCAGTTTTTTCCGGGTAGTGGACCAGAATCGTCTGCCAGGCCAGTAAGGAACGATCAATACTTACCAGCACAAGCTTGGCTTTGCCCAGATGGTACGTATACATGGGCTGGTCCGTCGTGTTATCCGTAGCCGCCCGAAGTGCTGACACCGTTTTAACGGGAATCAAAGTACGGTACCAGCGGATCATTTCCCAGGCATCTTTTAAACTGTTAAGTAAAACCAAAGCTTCTTCCTGTGTATGAAAGCCCAGGTTTACCTGTTCAATCTGTTGGCGACCTGCCTGTTCAAGTAGATTGAGTTCATCTTTTAACCAGTCACCACTCAGACGCATATACTGATTAGCCAATTCGGCTACTGGGTGTTTACTGGCAAGTTCGCCCGATGTGTCGGACCGTTTTTGAAGGGCTTCCTGCTCCAAAGCATCCGGTGACGAAGGGCAGCCTGTCGGGGTGCCGGACTGTCGTATCTTTTCTACATATTGCTTTGTCAGATTCAATGCCTCTGTTAACTGCTGAATAAGCGATTCTTCCGTCGAAATAGAGTTTTGGTGAGGTTTTTCGGCTTGAAGCTGGAAGCTACGGCAACGGCTGGTGAACAGACACCGTTGACACCACGAGTCGCAGAAATTGTGAATTCCCGGAATAAGTTCAGGTTGAGTATTCATCAGGTTTTAAGTACGGTTTACGGTTTGTTTTGTAAATCTAACATATAACGAAATATTTAGTATACAAATCCTTGCGAAGCAGGAGATAATGAAAATGATTGAGAGTGTGATAACTAATTGCGAATGAGTTGCGTTACGAAAAGAGATATAGATATTTGTGTTCTCAAATCCCACAATTTATTCACGATGCAACTTGATGCCGGGTGTGAGCTATCCTTCGACGCTCAGGGGCCAACGCCCTTATTATTAATGTTACGTCCCCGGTCGGGTGCTGGCCAGTGGGTAGTACGGGAAGAATATCAGATCAGCCCAAGTGTGATTGTTACGGAGTTTACGGATCTATACGGTAATCTATGCCAACGACTGGTTGCACCCCAGGGGCCTTTTAGCATTCGGTTTATGGCAACCGTGCAGACAGCTGATGTGATTGACGTAGCACCTGGAGCGCCGTATACCCCTGTAGAGCAGTTGCCCGACGATGTACTGCATTTTACACTACCAAGTCGATATTGTCAGGCTGATCAATTGGGACAGCTTGCCAGTGACATTACAGCAGGAGTGGAACCGGGCTACGATCAGGCGGAAGCCATACGGCGATGGATTCATGAGAATATAACGTACCAGTACGGTACCAGTGATGCCAGTACGTCGGCTGTGGATACCGCAGCCAGTCGGGTAGGAGTCTGTCGTGACTTTACGCACCTGGGTATTTCACTGTGCCGTAGTCTGAACATCCCGGCCCGGATGGTAGTGGGTTACCTGTATCAGCTTGACCCAATGGATCTCCATGCCTGGTTCGAAGCATTTGTAGATGGCCGATGGTATACTTTTGATGCAACGCAGGAAAAGCCGCGTGGGAACCGGATCACCGTTGCCTATGGCCGGGATGCTGCTGATGTAGCCTTCACGACGCAGTTTGGGCCAATGGCCTTAAATCATATGCATGTGTGGGTAAACGCAGCCGGGACTGATGTCGGCGACGAAAAAAACACGGATGAGGTGGCAACCTTTTCTGCTTCAGTTGGGTCTAACAATCAAACGGATAGTCAGCCGTGAAAACACAACTTCTTCTCTTTGTTCTACTGGGCGGTTTGGTAGCCTGCCAGAAAGATGGTGACGTTCAACCTACTTCGCTGGCCAGCGAAGTAGCCGGCACGTACCAGACCAATCGTTTTATTGACGTATTGACATTGCCTATACCGTCAGATAAAACGACAACGGTTGAACTGAAGGCCGAATCGGCGAATGAAGTGACAATGATTGTAACCAGACGATTTCCTGCGCCCGAAACCTGGACACTCACTCATGCGGTGCTCAGTCGCCAGCAGGACCAGTCTATTGCCATTACGGCTCAGGGGATACAGGTCGGGTCGCTTCAGCAAGATCGCGTCTTTACTGATAACGGGATGGAAACGCAGGGTCGGGTACTCCGAATTCGTCTTACCGGTACGTCACTATCCGATGATGAACTGAATTTTACAGGATTTGTGCGATAAAAAAAGCGCAACACCGTTGGGCGTTGCGCTTCTGATGCTTGTGGTGACTGATTAGCGAACAGCAAATTCGCCAGCACCAATTTTATAACCCTCCGAGAAAAGTTCAACTGTGTACTTGCCCGGCTTGTACGGAATACCACGGGTATACAGCAATTCAACGTTCTGGCCATTGCTGTTGTAGTTCACCGTTTGTTTTGTGGTATAGATCGTCTCGTTACCATCGACTGTGAACGTACCCGACCCGTTAGCCATGTCAGAAACAACAGCACCACTAGGATCAAGAACCCGAACATAGACTTCTTTCGGTTCTTCTTTCGTCAGCGGGTTGTCCAGCAAGGTATATACCAGCTTAATTTTGTCAAGGCGCTTGGCTTTGTAAGCATCGTCGTCGCTTACCTTACCTTTTCTGTTAACAGCAAATACTTTTACGTTCTGTGCTTTCAGTGCAGCCGCCCGATTCACCTTGGTAGACAACTCCTGGTTCTGACTCACAACGGTAGTCACGGAATCAGTCAGACGCTGGCGTTCAGTTTTCAAACCTGTGTTCTCATCATTCAGAACCTGGTTGTTAGTTGCCAGCGTAACATTTTCGCGCTGAAGCTCGGCGATCAGTGTGTCTTTTTCTACCAGGAAAGCCTCATACTGCTTGATACGGGCCTCATACTTAGCAAGGGAAACACGATTGCCCCGGCGCAGAGCTGCTTTATCTGCTTCCAGTTGAGCTTTTACTTTCTCCAGCTCAGTCACGTCACCACCTAACTTCTGAACTTCTGCAATTTTAGCATCAAGTGCCGTTGATATTGAATCCAGTTTAACCCGAGTAGTAGACAGTTCCTCAACACGCTCAGCGATGGTGACCTCTTGATTTTCAGACACCTTCTTCTGATCGAAATATAAGTAACTTGAAACCCCAGCCAGACCAGTCATGATAATCAGGGCTGCCAGCAGGGCACCACTCGTTCTGGATTTTTGCGGATTGTTCTCCATAGCGATTTGATCAAATTAACAGTTAAACATGCACAATTTACTTGTGTAGAGGTTGCTTCATGCAAGGTTAGTTGGGGTAAGAATGTAGAGTTCGGCTATGGATGTTGTCAAAGGTTAAAACTTGTTCTGTAACGTACAAACCGGGTAGTATGTTGTGAAGGTAAGACAAAAAATAATAAGTAATTGTTCCATTAAATAAGTTGATTAACAAATGGTTCGGCCAGTTAATAAATACATGTAACAAGTGATAAACACGCTTTAGCAAGCCATATGAAGCGATTTTACGGCTTGTAACAACAGCACTTTGGAAAGTGTTTTATAGGTAAAAATTTGTATGCCTGAGCTCCCCGAAGTAGAGATACGTCGTCAATACCTCGAAACATCTTCTCTACATCAAACCATAGAACATGTTGAGGTTGAAGATAAAAAGTTGTTGACTACCGACTACCAGACACTCATCGAGAAGCTAATCGGACGGCAGTTTGTGGGTACACGTCGCGTTGGTAAAAACCTGTTCGTGGTAACCGACGTACCAAACGTAATTGTTCATATGCATTTCGGGATGACGGGCGATTTGGAGTATTATCACGCATCAGTTGATCGACCTCGGTTTGCCCGCATTGTATTTGCTTTCAGCAACGGTTTTAACCTTGGGTTTCTATGCCCCCGGAAATTTGAGCGGATCGGTCTGGTCGATGACATAAACGCTTACCTCGAGCGTAAAAAGATTGGAGACGATGGCCTTGCTATTTCTGTGGAGCAGTTTGCGGAGGCTGTCCGGCGCAAAAAATCACTGATAAAACCCGTTTTACTGGACCAAAGCACAGTGGCAGGGTTGGGGAACTGGATTGTTGACGAAGTTTTGTTTCAGGCTTATGTGCACCCCGAGCAACGAGCAAACACACTGACCGATGCGCAGATACATCAACTCCATAGTTCCATACAGCTTGTGCTCCAGACGGCCATCCGGTATGAAGCTACGTATCGTGATTTTCCCGTGGATTTTCTTATTCATGTGCGTGAATGGGACGATTCACCTTACGACGATGTAGAAGCGCACAAGTTTTGTCCGCGTTGCCGCACCCGGATCGAGCGAAAAGATGTAGGAGGACGTACCACTTTCTATTGTCCCAATGAACAAGTTATACCAGAGGGAACGTAGACCGTTATTATGTGTTATTGTAGTAAATGTATATACACATACTATATGGCAACTAATCGGACACTTCGATCTATAAATACTGCAACACCTAATTCGGTAGGTGATGGGTTTATTGGTTTAAATGCGTTTCACCCGCAGAATTCCCGCCCATATAACCCGTTTCTACTACTGGATCACCACGGACCAATGCACGTGCAACCGTCTGAGTATCCAAGAGGAGTGGACCAGCATCCGCATAGAGGTTTTGAAACCGTGACGGTCCTTTACCAGGGTGCATTAGAGCACCGCGATTCGGCTGGAAACCACGGTAAGCTCTTTGCTGGCGATGTACAATGGATGACGGCTGCTTCCGGGATTGTTCATGAAGAAAAACACGAGCGGGAATTCTCGCGCCAGGGCGGTCAACTGAATTTTGTGCAGTTATGGGTAAATCTGCCGGCAAAAGACAAAATGAGCCAGCCACGCTATCAGGATATTGCGTCAGCGAATATACCCAGCACAACATTAGCTGGAGGAGGGCAACTACGTGTTATTGCCGGAGAGCTGGCAGATTTAAGGGGACCTGCTCAAACGTACAGTCCGGTATTGCTGGCCGACATGACCGTATTGGCCAGTCAAACTGAAACAATAACGTTTCCTGAAACTTACAACTTAGCAGTGTACGTGCTTGATGGGCAGATTGACCTGGCTGGCTCAATAGTAAACCGTGGACAGATTGCATTGACTAATCAGGACGGCGATTCACTAACTATATCGGCGGCTACTGACAGCAAACTAATGGTTCTGGGCGGAGAACCTATTCTGGAACCGCTGGCAGCATATGGCCCCTTTGTCATGAACACCCGGGAGGAGATAATCACTGCGTTCAATGATTTTCAAGCGGGTCGGATGGGAGTATTGGTATAAGGCTGCCAGTATGCTACTGAATGCTTACGTAAACAGGCTGGCACTTCCAAAGCCAGCCTGTTTGTATAGTATGTCTATATCAATTCAAATGAGGCAAAATTACATTGATAAGAACGGCGTACGATAGTTAGCGCATAAAAGCTGAATTTCTGTTATTATATCTTCGGGTTTTTATTGTAGTTTTGACCTAATCAAACAGAAGTGTATTGTATTGGTATTATAAATAGTAAAATATCATACCATATTAATGGAAAAGAGCGCCGTGAAAATTGAAGATGCGGTAAGCATACAGGAACGACTCAAGCAGGTGTTTGATGCACTCGGACTGACCATTTACCAAATTGCTAAGGAATTAGGCGAAAATCCGTCTAAGTTCTATAATATCCTGAATGGCCGGGCTAAACCGTCGTACGACACGATCATGAGCCTGCTGGCATGCTATCCTCAGATTAACGCTGATTTTTTGCTACGGGGACTTTCACCTGTTCTCAATGATCCGGAAACCAACGCCGTATTGCTGCCTACAGACGAAGAACTTATCGATGTGCCTTTTGTGCCCATAAAGTTTTATGCCAGTTTCGTCGAAACGTACACTGATGGTTTTGGTCTGAAAGAACTGGAATCCTATCGGGTCAGATCTTCCGTTGCAAAAGGACATAAATCAGCTGTTGTCATTGAAATAGCGGGCAATAGTATGAGCCCTCAACTGGTGCATGGGGCCAAGATACTGGCCGTGCAGGTTGACCAGGGCGATTGGGAATATCAATCTGGTGGGGTTTACGCAGTAATGTACCGGGATTATTTTGTCGTCAAGCGGATAAAGGATAACGAACTGATCACCCGTAAATACCTGACGCTTCATTCCGACAATCCTAATGGAGGAAGTGTTACGGTTGCCCTGCAGGATATCCGCGGTTTATGGAAAGTGGTGGGAATCGTAGAGGCTCCGGTAGAGTAAAAAATTGTTTGCATAAAAAGCAGAAGTCCGAGCGTTGCCATAACGACTCGGACTTCTGCTTTTTATGCCGTATCCGGTTAAACAGTAACCTCCTCCTGATGCAGCGTGGTCTTTTGGTGATTCCACATTTCCTGGAAGATGGGGTTGTCGCGTCGAAGTTCGACGAATGTTCCTTCTGCAACGACATGTCCATTACGCAGAATATAGATATAATCGAACATTGGCAGTAAGTGCAACCGGTGTAGGGTCGATACCACTGCTTTATCCGAGAACTCATTCAGCATTTTATGATAGATCTCAAATTCAGTTTTGGGGTCAACGCTGCTCGTAGGTTCATCCATCAGAACGATGTTACTCGTCCGGGCAGCTAACACGCCCCGTGCCAGGGCTAGCCGCTGCCGTTGACCACCCGAAAGGTTCAATCCTTTTTCCTGAATACTGGTTTCTAACCCCTGTGGCAAATGCCGAACAATGTCGGCAAAGTGTGCCGTATGACAAACCTGCATCACATCGTCGTTTTCGAACGGAAGGCCAAGCGTAATGTTGTACCCAATTGTGTTCTCAAATATCTCCGGCTCTTGAGGTAGAAGTGTTACGGTATCAGAAATCACACTCAGATCCGGGTACACCTCGCCGTCAACCTCAATGCGCAACCCTGATTCGGCGGGATAGAGTCCACGTAGCAACGTCAGCAACGTACTCTTACCGGAGCCGCTCTCACCAATCAGTGCGACTCGTTTGCCACGTTCCAGGTTAATGTGAACGTTAGTCAGGTTCGCGGCTTTTGCTTTAGTCGAGGTACCATCAACCAAAACCGTGTTGACGTTATGCGAGAAGTTCAAGCCGGTCAGTTGAATTCGTTGCCACTTTTCGGGCAGGCCAATCTCTATTTCCTGTTGTTTATGCGCAGCATAGGCCTCACCGATACTACGGGCCGTTTGAACATCCGTATTAAATTGAACAATCTGGGTATACTGATACGCCACATCATTGAAGACACTTGTAAACTGGTTTACATAGCCCAGCAGCGTTACCAGACCACCTACGTAGAATACTGTGCCTGGCGTCCAGTTTTGATAAACGTAGCCGGTAGCTACAACGGCGTAGATTAAGCCAATCAACATACTGGCTACAAACCACTTCCATTCATTGATACGTACCTGGCGCATGAAGGGTGGAAATATATCCGCGATCCGGCCAGCAAACCCTTCTTCAATACGTTTTTCGAGCCGAAGTGTAATAACAGTAATAATATTGGAAAGGCTGTCGAACAAGGTTGAAGATGCTACATGCTCGCGTTCATTGGTTTCGTCGAGTGCTTTGATAAACGGACGATCAAACCGGAGGATAACCCAAACCGTCAAAGCACCCAGCGCTACGCCGATCAGACCAAAAATCGGTGAGAAATAAAGCATAGCCCCAAAGGAGAACACAAACTTCGACAGAGCGTGCAAATACATAAAGCCATTCTGAAAAAACGACTTCAATGCGTCATACGCCTTGCGAATCCGATTAATGGTCGCACCGCTATGATGATCTTTATGCCAGCGTACTGGCAGATGCAGCGTCTGATGATATAACTCGTCGAGGAAGTTACGGCTAAGGTTAAAAGCAAGTCGCCGTTCCAACACACGGGCCGGACCGTGGAATGCCCATTCGAGCACTTTTAAGCTCATAAATCCCCCTGCATACATCCAGACTACGTCTAAAACGGCCGTGTCTTTTCGTTGAATGGAATCTATAAACCAGCCAAACAGAATAGGGTGGAGCGCAACGACAATGTTGGCAAAAATGAACAATATATATACCAACACATACTGCCGTTTTTCTTGCCTTGCGTACTGCCAGGCCGTACGGAGTAAAGACAGATATGGATTTTGCATGTTTTTAAGTTACGGTTCAGGTTTCAACGTAAAACCTGCTTACAAAATTGACATAAAAAGAGAATTTTATTTCTATCCGCCGTCTTCATATGTCAACTAATGGAATAGATTTAATATATTTTTCATGACAGAGTGGTAGAAGGGGATTTAAAGCGACCACAGGCTGAATCAGTAATCGTTATTTAAAGCTTCCTCTTTTGTTTTTCGATTGGCTTTCAGTAATTTTGCGTCCTAATTCGTAAAGTGCGCCGTAAAACGAACTTACCACTACGTACTTCCTGTTTTAGAATTAGTAGAAACTTAGTATCAACAACATAATGGCTCGCGATTTAAGATTTACGAGGAACATCGGTATTGCTGCCCACATTGACGCGGGTAAGACGACTACTACCGAGCGTATTCTCTATTACTCGGGTGTAAGCCACAAGATCGGTGAGGTACACGAAGGTGCCGCTACGATGGACTGGATGGAGCAGGAGCAGGAGCGGGGTATCACCATTACCTCTGCCGCTACGACTGTTAACTGGAACTACCGGGGGCAGAAGTATCACATCAACATCATTGACACACCGGGTCACGTTGACTTTACCGTAGAGGTAAACCGCTCACTTCGCGTTCTCGACGGTCTGGTGTTTCTGTTTAGCGCCGTTGATGGCGTAGAACCTCAGTCAGAAACCAACTGGCGTCTGGCTAACAACTATAATGTCGCTCGTATCGGATTCGTCAACAAGATGGACCGTGCCGGTGCCGACTTCCTGAACGTTTGCCGTCAGGTAAAAGAAATGCTTGGTAGCTATGCAGTACCCCTGCAGTTGCCGATTGGCGCCGAAGATAATTTTAAAGGCGTGGTTGACCTGGTTAACTTCCGGGGTATTCAGTGGAATGAGCACGACAAAGGCATGACTTTCGTTGAAGTGCCCATTCCGGACGATATGATCGAAGAAGCTACCGAATGGCGCGAAAAGCTGCTCGAAGCCGTAGCCGAGTTCGATGATACGTTGATGGAGAAATACTTCGAAGATCCTAACTCGATCACCGAAGACGAAATCCTTGCAGCACTGCGTCAGGCTACGATCAGTATGAAGATTGTTCCGATGCTTTGCGGTTCTTCATTCAAGAACAAAGGGGTTCAAACCATGCTCGACTATGTGATGGCCCTGCTGCCTTCACCGTTGGACAAGGAAAGTATCAAAGGTACCAATCCCAACACGGGTGAGGAAATTACGCGCAAACCAAGCGCCGATGAGCCGTTTGCGGCCTTGGCGTTCAAAATTGCTACTGACCCGTACGTAGGTCGTTTGTGCTTCGTGCGTTCGTACTCAGGTGTATTGGAGTCAGGTTCTTATATTCTGAATAACCGTTCAGGCAACAAAGAACGTATCTCCCGTATCTTCCAGATGCACGCCAACAAGCAGAACCAGATCGAGCGTCTGGAAGCTGGTGACATTGGAGCCGTAGTTGGTTTTAAAGATATTAAAACGGGCGATACGCTGTCGGACGAGAAGAACCCGATTGAACTGGAGTCTATGGTATTCCCTGACCCTGTTATCGGTTATGCTATCGAGCCGAAGAAAACGGCCGATCAGGATAACTTCAGTAAGGCTATCACCAAGCTGATTGAAGAAGATCCAACCCTCCAGGTTGAATCGAACGAAGAAACTGGTCAGACGATCATTCGGGGTATGGGTGAGCTTCACCTGGAAATTATCATTGACCGGATGCGTCGCGAATTCAAGGTAGAAGTAAACCAGGGTGCTCCTCAGGTAGCCTACAAAGAAGTTCTGACTAAGAAGGTAGAAGGCCACCGCGAAGTGTACAAGAAACAAACGGGTGGTCGGGGTAAGTTTGCCGACATCGTGTTTGATCTTGGCCCCCGCGATCCGGAAGAAGACGGGACGGTTAAGCCTGGTTTGCAATTCGAGAATTCCATTGTGGGTGGTGTGATTCCTAAAGAATTCATTCAGCCAGTACAGAAAGGTTTTGAAGAGTCACTGAAGAACGGCCCGCTGGCTGGCTTCCCGCTCGAAAGTATGAAAGTGCGGTTGTTCCACGGTTCATACCACGACGTTGACTCCGATTCACTGTCGTTTGAACTGGCCGCTCGAATTGGCTTTAAAGAAGCCGCTCGTCAGGCTGGACCGAAGCTGCTCGAGCCGATCATGGCCGTTGAAGTAATCACGCCTGAAGAATACACTGGTCCTATCACGGGTGACCTGAACCGCCGTCGGGGTGTGATGAAAGGTATGGATACGAAGGCTGGTTCGCAAGTTATTAAAGCCGATGTTCCGCTGTCGGAGCTGTTCGGTTATGTAACTGACCTACGGACAATGTCATCAGGTCGTGCTACAGCCAACCTGACGTTCTCACACTACGAGATTGTTCCGCAGAACATTGCTGACAACGTAATTGCCAAAGAAAAAGGCACTGGAAAATAATTCATACGCCTTGGGCAGTAAGTCAATCTGACTTACTGCCCATTTTTTGTGCCGTTCGGAGTAAATGGTTCTTTCGACGGTACCCATTTTTAAACACAAAACGAACCAGTTATCATGAGTCAAAAAATTCGTATTAAGCTGAAGTCATTCGACCACACGTTGGTTGACAAATCAGCAGAGAAAATTGTCAAAGCCGTTAAGTCAACGGGTGCTATTGTAAGTGGTCCAATTCCTCTTCCAACAGACAAAGAAGTTTACACGGTACTGCGCTCACCACACGTCAACAAAAAGTCGAGGGAGCAATTCCAACTTTGCACGTATAAGCGTCTGGTGGATATTTACAGCAGCAGTGCCAAGACAGTCGATGCGCTGATGAAGCTTGAACTACCGAGCGGGGTAGACGTAGAGATTAAAGTATAACAGACTGACACTTTGATGTAAATTGTAAGAAAAGTTTGGGATGATCTCAAACTTTTCTTACTTTTGCACTCCCAAACTCGGAAGTTGATTCAACGACATACGAAGGTGAAGGTCTGCGATAGTCTATGCGACTTGACAGAAACCACATCTGACTTTCCGACAAGCATGGCTGCTTAAACGCAGATGCATGCTGTCAATTTAAGGTCAGGTGTAGTACGCCTGGCCTTTTTTCGTAGAATCAATTCGCTTGATTAATAAGCAAATAGGGTTGTTTAACGCTGTTGTTTTATCTAATTTTGCGGCTCCGTTTTTACGGGAGTAATTTTTTCATTTACCTGCTTACTTTAAACAAACACAAATGTCTGGTTTAATTGGCAAAAAAATCGGGATGACCAGCGTGTACAATGCGGACGGGCAGGCTCTGGCATGTACAGTGATTGAAACGGGTCCCTGTGTCGTTACCCAGGTTCGTACCGCCGAGAAAGACGGATACGAAGCCGTGCAACTGGGTTTCGGCGAGAAAAAAGAAAAGCACACAAACAAGCCTGAGCTTGGCCACTTCAAAAAGGCAGGCACTACACCAAAGCGCAAGCTGGTTGAATTTAAAGAGTTCGAGCAAGACTTGAATCTTGGTCAAACGCTGACAGCCGCTGACGTTTTTGTTGAAGGAGACTTTGTTGATGTAGTGGGTACTGCTAAAGGTCGCGGATTCCAGGGTGTTGTAAAACGTCATGGTTTCGGCGGGGTAGGTGGTCAGACGCACGGTCAGCATAACCGGCAGCGCCACCCAGGTTCAATTGGTGCATGTTCATTCCCCTCACGCGTATTTAAAGGTCTTCGTATGGCCGGCCGCATGGGAGGTAATCGCGTAAAGGTGCAGAACCTGCGCGTCCTGCGGGTGTTGTCCGATCAGAACCTGCTGGTAGTAAGCGGTTCGATTCCGGGTGCTAAGAATTCGTACGTTATTATTGAGAAGTAGGCCATGGAAGTAATCGTATATAACACTAAGGGCGAGGACACCGGCAAAAAGGTTACACTGCCAGAAGAGATTTTTGGTATTGAGCCAAACAAGCACGCGATTTATCTCGACGTGAAACAATACCTGGCTAATCAGCGTCAGGGTACGCATAAAGCAAAAGAACGCGGTGAAAATGCGCACTCAACCCGGAAGATCAAGAAGCAGAAGGGTACAGGTGGCGCTCGTGCGGGTAGCATTAAATCACCAGTGTTTGTCGGCGGTGGTACCATTTTTGGTCCTCGTCCGCGCGACTATAGCTTCAAGCTAAATAAGAAAGTGAAAGCCCTGGCCCGCAAGTCGGCTTTGGCTGCAAAAGCACAGGCTAACAGCATTTCGGTAATCGACAACATTACGCTGGAAGCTCCGCGTACAAAAGATTATGTGCAGTTCCTGAGCGATTTGAATTTGACCGGTCGTAAGACATTGTTGATTCTGCCGGATGTTAACACGAATGTAGTGCTTTCAAGCCGGAACATCCAAAAGACGAAAGTAATGACGGCAGCGCAGATCAATACATACGATCTGATGAACGCTGATCAACTGCTCATTAGCGAAGAAGCCCTGTCGACCCTCCAAACTCTTTTTGACAAGTAATCATGAGCGTTCTGAAAAGACCGATTATCACGGAAAAGATGACGGACCTGAACAAGCAGGGTAAATATGCCTTCGAAGTCGAATTGAAAGCTAACAAGCTGGAGATTCGTAAGGCCGTCGAGAAAATGTACGGGGTGAACGTTGAAACGGTTCATACGATGCGGACGCTGGGCAAAAAGCGGAGCAAAAATATCAATGGCCGGATTGTAACGGGTAGAACCTCAACTACCAAGAAAGCAATTGTGACGGTAGCAGAAGGCGAAGTTATCGACATTTACGCAGATCTGTAAACCACCTGTTACCACACGTAATTATCAGTCATGGGAGTTAAGAAATTAAGACCAGTAACGCCAGGAACCCGTCAACGCGTGGCTCCTGATTTTGCGGAACTGACAGCCTCCAGGCCAGAAAAGAGTCTGCTGGAGCCCCTAAAGAAGACCGGCGGCCGTAACAACCAGGGTCGTCGCACTATGCGCTACATCGGTGGTGGTCATAAGCGGCATTACCGCATCATTGACTTCAAGCGCGATAAAGTCGGCGTTCCTGCCGAAGTCCTGACTGTCGAGTACGATCCGAACCGTTCAGCTCGGATTTCATTAGTGCAGTACACTGACGGCGAAAAGCGCTATATCATTGCTCCACAGGGTATCACGGTTGGACAAACAGTTCAATCGGGCGAAGGCGCTACTCCGGATGTGGGTAATGCACTGCCGCTGAACGTAATGCCAATCGGTACTATTGTTCACAATATTGAGCTGCATCCTGGTAAAGGGGGCGCAATGGCCCGTTCAGCCGGTACGTATGCTCAGTTAGTAGGTCGTGAAGATAAGTATGCCATTCTGCGCATGCCGTCTGGTGAGACTCGTCGGGTGCTAGGAGTTTGTATGGCTACGGTTGGATCAGTTTCTAACCCTGACCACATGAACGTAGTGATCGGTAAAGCTGGTCGAAACCGCTGGTTAGGTCGTCGGCCCCGCGTACGTGGTGTGGCTATGAACCCGATTGATCACCCCATGGGTGGTGGTGAAGGCCGGGCATCTGGTGGTCACCCGCGTTCACGGAATGGTCAGATTGCCAAAGGTCTGAAAACGCGTAAGCCGAACAAGGCATCTGATAACTTAATCATTAGCCGACGCAAAAAATAATTGATAAATGGCACGTTCACTTAAGAAAGGCCCCTATATAGATTTTCGTCTGGACAATAAAGTGCAGACGATGAATGACTCGGGCAAAAAGTCGGTTATCAAAACCTGGTCGCGCCGTTCCATGATTTCTCCTGATTTCGTCGGACATACGTTTGCTGTACATAATGGCAACAAGTTCATTCCGGTGTATGTCACTGAAAACATGGTAGGTCACAAACTAGGTGAATTTGCGCCGACCCGTAACTTCCGGGGACATACCGCTAAAAAGGATAAGGGCAAGCGATAAGCAAGTTTACAGTTTACGGTTCTCAGTTTGTCCCAGTGATTTTAACTAAAGACCGGTAACTGAAAACGGAAAACTTCAAAAAAATGGAAGCAGTAGCAAAGCTCAAAAATGTGCCCACCTCGCCCCGTAAGATGCGGTTGATCGCTGATCTGATTCGTGGACAGCGTGTTAGCCGGGCGTTGGGTCTCCTGAAATATCAGCCGCAAGCCGGTGCCGCCGTATTGCAAAAAGTGCTTTTGTCGGCCGTTGCTAACTGGCAGCAAAAGAATGAGGATGAGCGTATTGAAGACGCTGACCTCTACGTAAAAACGATCTTTGTTGATGGGGGACCAATGCTGAAGCGTCTGCGCCCCGCACCGCAGGGCCGTGGACACCGGATTCGGAAGCGCTCAAACCACATCACCATTGTGATTGACAGCGCTGCAGCCCCGGCTTTGTCAGATATTGAAGCAACCACGCAAACATCCGAAAACGAGTAATACCGAATGGGACAGAAAATAAATCCGGTTAGCTTGCGGCTTGGTATCGTCCGCGGCTGGGAATCAAGCTGGTACGGCGGGAAAGAGTTTTCTGATAAGCTCGTTGAAGACGAAAAAATCAGAAAATACATCGCAGCCCGTATCCCGAAAGGGGCCATCGCACGAGTTGTGATTGAGCGTACCCTCAAACGCATTACGCTGACGATTCACACGGCACGTCCGGGTATCGTTATCGGTAAAGGCGGTGGAGAAGTCGATAAGATTAAAGAAGAGTTGAAGAAGATCACCGGCAAGGATGTTCAGATCAACATCTTCGAAATTAAACGCCCTGAAATTGATGCAAAACTGATTGGTGAAGCAATTGCTCAGCAACTCCAAGCACGTATCTCATTCCGGCGTGCGATGAAGCAGGCAATCAGTTCTGCCATGCGTGTAGGAGCTCAGGGTATTAAGGTAAAAGTATCAGGTCGTCTGGGTGGTGCCGAAATTGCCCGTTCAGAACAATATAAAGAAGGACGAGTGCCTCTTCACACACTGCGAGCTGATATTGATTATGCCATTTCAGAAGCACAAACTGTTTACGGCAAGATCGGGATCAAAGTTTGGGTCTTTAAAGGCGAAGTATATGGCAAGCGCGATCTGTCGCCAGCTGCTATGATGAGCCAGGCTCAGGCTAACGATCGTAACGCAGACCGGGGTGGTGATCGCGGTGATCGTCGTCCACGTGGAGATCGTGATGGAAATGACCGTGGTGGTCGTAACCGGAATGATCGTGGTGGTGATCGCGGTGGACGGGGTGGTAATAACCGTGGCGGTGGAAACCGTGGCGGTGGAAACAGACGATAAATGGTCAATCAGTTGATTGGCCGGGTTAGAATGACAGAAACTGACTGACCAATCACTGTCCGACTGACTAACTACTATAAGTCATGTTACAGCCAAGAAGAACTAAATTCCGCAAACAGCATAAAGGACGGATTCCGGGTGTCGCTTCACGTGGCCACGAGATTGCCTTCGGTACGTTTGCGATCAAGTCACTGGAACCGGGTCGGATCACGGCTCGTCAGATTGAAGCAGCCCGTATTTCTGTAACGCGGGCCATGAAGCGTGAAGGGCAGGTCTGGATTCGTATTTTTCCAGATAAGCCTATTACAAAGAAGCCTGCCGAAGTCCGGATGGGTAAAGGTAAAGGAGCTCCCGAATATTGGGTTGCCGTTGTTAAGCCGGGAACAATCATGTTTGAAGCAACTGGCGTTCCGCTTGAAACAGGTATGGAGGCTCTGCGTCTGGCAGCTCAGAAATTACCGGTGCGCACCAAATTTGTCGTACGTCGGGATTATCAGGAAGGACAGCAAGCGTAATTCATAAGCGACCAAGCAAATGAAGAAAGAAGATTTTAAGCCCATGTCAGCCGACGAGTTGCGTAACGAGATTACTGCTGAACAGGACCGGCTGTTAAAGTTGAGATTTGCGCACGCCGTTTCTCCCATTGAGAACCCGATGCGTATTCGTGAGAGCCGTAAGCGGATTGCTCGCCTGAAAACAGAGTTGACAGTAAAAACACGGCAAGCCTAATTATATAGTACGATGGAACAGCAGCAGGAGCAGCAGCCCGTACAAGGGCAAGAGCCGAATGTAGAGCGTAACGCTCGTAAAGAGCGGATTGGCAAGGTGGTCAGCAACAAGATGCAGAAAACAATAACTGTAGCTGTTGACCGTAAAGTGAAGCACCCGATGTACGGAAAATTCATGCACCGTACAAAGAAATTTATGGCTCATGACGAAAACCAAGAGTGCGGTATCGGCGATACGGTTCGCATCATGGAAACCCGCCCGCTGAGCAAGAATAAGCGTTGGAGATTAGTCGAAATCATTGAAAAGGCGAAGTAAGCCATGGTACAGCAAGAATCAAGACTAAGTGTAGCCGATAACAGTGGCGCTAAAGAAGTGCTGGTTATCCGCGTTCTGGGCGGTACCGGTAAGCGCTACGCAACAGTCGGTGATAAGATTGTCGTGACGGTAAAGCAAGCTTTGTCGTCAAGCAACATGAAAAAGGGTACGGTATCAAAAGCAGTAGTTGTTCGGACTAAAAAAGAGGTACGTCGGAAAGACGGCTCGTACATTCGGTTCGAGGATAACGCAGCCGTACTGCTGAATAATAACGACGAGCCGCGGGGGACTCGGATCTTCGGACCTGTTGCCCGTGAACTGCGTGAGAAGCAGTTTATGAAAATTGTATCGTTAGCCCCTGAGGTACTGTAAAAGATGGAAAAGAAAGTAAAGCTGCCGAAACACAAGTTTCACATTAAGACCGGCGATACCGTATTGGTCATTGGAGGTAACTCAAAAGGTCAGCGCGGGGTAGTGAAAGAAGTTATTGTGGAAAAAGATCGGGCTCGTGTAGAAGGAGTCGCCATGATTACGAAACACCTGAAGCCAACCGCTCAAAACCCACAAGGGAGCCTTGAAAAAACAGAAGGATCGATACATATCAGCAATTTGATGTTGGTTGATCCAGCTACAGGGGAACCTACTCGTACGGGCCGTAAGTTGAACGAAAAGGGTAAACTGCAGCGCTTCTCAAAGAAGACGGGCAATTTTATTCCTGACGGAGGTCGTAAGTAAACCAGAAAAGGTCTAAAGAGATGGCAACGCCAAGACTTAAAGAAAAATATTTGAACGAAGTCGTACCTCAGTTGAAGGACAAGTTTCAGTATAAGTCGGTTATGCAAGTACCGCGGCTGAGCAAAATCGTTATCAACAAAGGTATTGGAGCAGCAGTCGCTGATAAGAAACTGGTTGATGTAGGTGTCGATGAGCTGACGACCATCACGGGTCAGAAAGCCGTTGCAACGTTGTCGAAAAAAGCGGTTTCAAACTTCAAGCTGCGTGAAAACATGCCGATTGGCGCGAAGGTAACTCTTCGTGGAGATCGTATGTTCGAATTCCTGGATCGTCTGACTACGGTTTCACTGCCACGGGTACGTGACTTTAAGGGTGTCAGCGATAAAGGCTTCGATGGCCGCGGCAACTATACGTTCGGTGTTCAGGAGCAAATCATTTTTCCTGAAATCAGCATTGATAAAGTAGCACGTATTTCAGGGATGGACATCACCTTCGTAACAACGGCAGGATCTGATAACGAAAGTTATGAGTTGTTGAAAGCGCTGGGTATGCCATTTGCAAACGCTGCTAAGAAATAACCGATAAAGGTTTAAAACATGGCAAAAGAATCAATCAAAGCACGGGAACGGAAGCGCGAAGCGCTTGTAGCTAAGTACGCTGCGAAGCGTGCTGCCCTGAAAGCGGCTGGAGACTACGTTGGCCTTGACAAGTTGCCTAAAAACGCATCGCCAGTGCGGCTTCATAACCGCTGCAAACTGACGGGGCGTCCACGTGGTTACATGCGTAAGTTCGGTATCTCGCGGGTAACATTCCGGGAGATGGCTTCGGCAGGTAAAATTCCAGGCGTAACCAAGGCAAGCTGGTAAGCCCAAACATCATTTTCATTTGTAATTCTGTTTCCGTAATTTTGCGAACTCTTTTGGAAACAGGGGTTTGCAAGTAACGCAACAACATAATGAATACAGATCCCATAGCAGATTATCTGACCCGAATCAGAAACGCTATCCGGGCGAAGCACCGGGTTGTGGAAATTCCTGCTTCTAACATAAAGAAAGAAATTACGAAGGTACTGTACGACAAGGGGTACATCCAGAACTATAAGTTCGATGACAATACACCTCAGGGCACTATCAAAATTGCTCTTAAGTACAACCCTGTTACGAAGCAGCCTGCTATCGTAGATCTTCAGCGCATTAGCCGCCCGGGTCTGCGTCAATATCGGGGTGCTGACCACTTGCCACGTATCCTGAATGGATTGGGTGTAGCTATCATCTCTACCTCAAAAGGAGTGATGACAGATAAAGAAGCCAAAACCCTTAACGTGGGTGGTGAGGTATTGTGTTACGTTTATTAATCTGGATTGAACGATGTCACGTATAGGTAAAAAACCAATCGCCCTACCCAGTAACGTAACGCTGTCTTACGACAACAACATCGTTACCGTGAAAGGCCCTAAAGGTACCCTGACCCAAACGATTGATCCGGACATCTCGGTCGAGGTTCAGGATGGTCAGGTGCAGGTATCTCGCCCAACGGAACAAAAGCGCCACAAAGCTTTACATGGTTTGTATCGTGCACTGGTAAATAACATGGTTACCGGTGTAAGCACAGGTTTTAAAGTTGATCTCGAAGTGATTGGGGTTGGTTATAAAGCGTCAGTTGCAAACAATGTACTTGAGTTAAACCTTGGCTATTCACACAATGTGTTTGTAGCTATCCCGCCCGAAATCAAAGTAACGGCGGTTACTGAAAAAGGTCAGAACCCAAAAGTTTCACTGGAGGGATTAGATAAACAATTGATTGGCGACGTAGCCGCAAAGATTCGTTCACTTCGTAAAGTTGAACCTTACAAAGGTAAAGGTATTCGTTTTGTGGGTGAGCAAGTGCGTCGGAAGGCTGGTAAATCTTCGTCAAAGAAATAATTAAACGCCTATTTGGTCGGAATCAAATAACATGGCAACGAATAAGCAAGCAAGAAGACAACGGATCAAATATAGCATCCGGGCTAAAATTTCCGGAACGGCTGAGCGTCCGCGTCTATCTGTTTTTCGCTCTAATAAAGCGATTTATGCTCAGTTGATTGATGATGAAGCAGGTCGTACAGTGGCAGCAGCTTCATCTCTTGAACTGAAAAATGAAATAGACGGCTTTACCGTCGAAACAGCGAAGAAAGTTGGTTCGCGGCTGGCTGAGAAGGCAAGCGCTCAAAACATCAACGCGGCTGTATTCGATCGAAACGGCTATTTGTATCACGGTAAAGTAAAAGCATTGGCCGATGCAGCCCGCGAGGGAGGCCTCAAGTTCTAAGCAAGCAATGGTAACGAACGCAGCAAGACCGACAAAGGTAAACGAAGCCGACCTGAAAGAGCGGGTGGTAGCTATCAACCGCGTTGCAAAGGTAGTGAAAGGTGGTCGCCGGTTTAGTTTCTCGGCGATTGTCGTCGTCGGTGACGGTAACGGAGTCGTAGGATATGGCCTAGGTAAAGCAAACGAAGTAACCGACGCCATTGCCAAAGGTGTGGAAGATGCTAAGAAGAATCTGGTTCAGATTCCGCTCCTGAAGCATACAGTACCTCATGAAATGGAAGGCAAATTCAGCGGTGGTTTCGTCCTGCTGAAGCCGGCAGCTCCTGGTACAGGTGTTATCGCTGGTGGTGCAATGCGCGCTGTACTGGAATCAGCCGGCGTGCGTGATGTACTTGCAAAGTCAAAAGGTTCGTCTAATCCACACAATGTGGTAAAAGCGACTCTGGATGCATTGACTCATATGCGTTTACCTCACCAGGTTGCTTTCCAGCGCCAGGTGAGCTTGGCAAAAGTGTTCAACGGTTAAAAGATAGTAACAGACATGGCACGAGTTCGAATCACGCAGGTCAGAAGCACTATTGACCGTCCGCAGACGCAAAAGAACGCAATCAAATCACTAGGCTTAGGTAAGATTAACCGAAGCATTGAGTTAGAGTATAATGACTCGCTGGCAGGTGTAATCCGCAAGGTACAACACTTGGTAAAGATTGAAGAAATTTAAGTATCTTTGCGATTCTTTTGATTCATTAGGCGCTGAGGTATCTCTCTTCGGTGCAAAATGAGTCAAAAGAATCAGCTATTTTTTAACAAAGTAAAACAATGAACTTAAGCAACCTTAGACCGGCTAAGGGTTCCGTCAGAGAGCGCAAGCGAGTCGGACGCGGGCAAGGATCAGGGATGGGCGGTACGTCAACCCGTGGTCACAAAGGAGCGCAATCGCGTTCAGGCTATAGCCAAAAGTTGAATTTTGAAGGTGGTCAGATGCCACTGCAACGCCGGGTGCCAAAGTTTGGCTTTAAAAACCCAACCCGCGTAGAATACAAGCCAATCAATCTGGATCAGATTGAGAAATTAGTTAAGGAAACAAACGCTACTGTTGTTGATCTAGCGTTTCTGCAGCAACACGGTATTGTAAGCAGCAAGGATCTTGTTAAGGTTCTTAGCCGCGGTGAACTAACAACTGCTGTCGAGATTCATGCTCACGCATTTTCAGTAAGCGCCAAAGAAGCTATTGAAAAAGCAGGCGGCAAAGCTGTTGTTCCAGTTAAAGAAGCTAACGAGGGAGCGAATCAATAAGTGAGCACGGCAACAGCCGCAACCTTTTATGAACCGATTCATCACCACTCTTAAGAATATATTTGCAATAGAAGAGTTGCGGACTCGTATCCTCAACACACTATTGTTTATTACGGCCTTTCGCCTGGGTACTCAAATTGTACTGCCAGGTGTTGACCCTGATCGTCTGAACCTTCGCCCGCAAGGGTTGCTTGGTTTGCTGGATACCTTTTTGGGTGGTGCGTTCAGTAAAGCGTCCATTTTTGCGTTGGGTATAATGCCGTATATATCGGCGTCCATTGCCATACAACTGCTGACCCTGGCTCTGCCTTATTTCCAGAAGATGCAGAAAGAGGGAGAGTCTGGCAGAAAGCGACTAAATCAGATCACTCGCGTTCTGACTATTTTCGTAACAGCTGTCCAGGCCGTTACTTATGTTCAGACGACTGTTCCGACTGAGGCACTGTTGATTGACCGTGGTTTGTTCACTATTTCGTCCGTATTTATTCTGACATCGGGTACCATTTTCTGTATGTGGTTGGGTGAACGGATAACGGACAAAGGGATTGGCAACGGTATTTCGATGATCATTATGATCGGTATTGTATCACGGCTGCCGGGTGCTATCTATGGTGAAGCGTTGTCGCGAGGATCAGCAGGTGCATTGATTTTTGTCTTTGAACTGGTTGCCCTGTTCTTCGTAATTATGGGGGCTGTTGTACTGACTCAAGCTGTACGTCGCATCCCTATCCAATATGCTAAGCAAGTAATCGGCAATAAAGTAGTGGGAGGGCAACGCCAATACCTACCATTGAAGCTTAATGCTGCTGGTGTGATGCCGATCATTTTTGCGCAGGCTTTGATGTTTATTCCTACTTATCTGGCAGGGCTTTTCGCTGAAAAGAGTGACTTTGCAGCTGGGGTTCAAAATGCTTTTCAAAGCTATACGACTTGGCAGTATAATTTGCTCTTTGCACTCCTAATCATTGTCTTTACGTTTTTTTACACGGCAATTTCTGTCAACCCGACGCAGATTGCGGATGATATGAAACGTAGTGGAGGTTTTATTCCAGGAGTGAAGCCAGGTATTCAGACATCGGAATACATTGGGACAGTCCTTGATCGAATCACATTACCAGGAGCAGTTATGCTAGCCATAGTTGCCATTTTGCCGGCTATCGCTAATCTGTTAGGAATGACGAGTGGTTTCGCTCAATTCTTCGGCGGTACGTCATTGCTTATTATGGTGGGGGTAGTACTGGATACGCTGCAACAGGTAGAAAGTTATCTGCTGATGCGCCGGTACGAAGGGTTGATGAAATCAGGGCGAGTACAAGGCCGCGCTGGTGAGACTGTAGCTGCTTAATTCCATGTCTGGGTCTGGGAAAGATAAAATGATTTTCTTCAGAAGTGATGAAGAAATCAACTTGATTAAGCTTAGCGCACAGGTATTGGGAAAAGCTCATGCCGAGGTTGCCAAGCTTGTCCGTCCCGGAATTACGACTAAGGAACTCGACGAGGTAGCCGAAACGTTTATCAGAGATAATGGTGGAGTACCATCTTTCAAAGGTTATAACAAGTTTCCTGCTTCGCTTTGTATTTCAGTCAACGATGTAGTAGTACACGGCATACCTGGACGCTATGAGTTACGCGATGGCGATATAGTGTCAATTGATTGTGGGGTACTGTTAAACGGCTTTCACAGCGACAGTGCTTATACCTACCCGGTGGGTGAAGTAAGCCAGGCAGTACGTCGGCTGTTGTCACGAACCAAAGAGTCACTCTACGTTGGTCTTGAAAAAGCAGTCGATGGAGGCCGGGTCGGTGACATTGGATATGCAATTCAAACCTATACGGAACGCTTCGGCTACTCAGTAGTACGTGAGTTGGTGGGTCATGGCGTCGGTCATCACCTTCATGAGGCACCCGAAGTCCCCAACTACGGAAAGCGAGGACAAGGGCCAAAGTTGAAAGAAGGTATGATTCTCGCTATTGAACCGATGATCAACTTTGGGAAGAAAGGGATTGTTCAAGACCGTGATGGATGGACAATTCGTACGGCTGATCGAAAACCTTCTGCACATTTTGAGCACACGGTAGCGGTACGTAAAGGAAAGCCTGAAGTTTTGACAACCTTTGAATACATCGAGGCAGTAACAGCAAATACAAGCCTGATGGTTGAAACGAGTGAACTGATGGCTGCATAAGGCGATTATGGCTAAACAGAATTCTATAGAGCAGGATGGTGTAATATTGGAGGCATTATCGAATGCAATGTTCAGGGTTGAACTGGCGAATAAGCATGAGGTAATCGCTCACATTTCTGGCAAAATGCGGATGAATTATATCAAGATTTTGCCAGGAGACCGCGTAAAGTTAGAGATGTCGCCTTACGATTTGAGTAAGGCACGTATTGTGTACCGGTATAAATGAGTTTACAGTTTTTGGTTTACAGTTTCGGCTGGGTTGTTGCCGAATGCTGATAACCGAAAACCGGGAACCGAAAACTTTTTGAATCATGAAGGTTAAAGCGTCAATCAAAAAGCGCAGCGAAGACTGCATCGTGATCCGTCGGAAAGGGAAACTGTACGTGATCAATAAGAAAAACCCCAGATACAAACAAAGACAAGGTTAAGCAAGTATGGCACGGATTGCAGGTGTTGATATTCCGGACAAGAAACGTGGTGAGATCGCGTTGACCTACATCTACGGTATTGGTCGGAGCCGGGCAAAGAAAATCTTGACAGATGCTGGTATCAGCGTTGATAAGAAGGCAAGCGAGTGGACTGATGAAGAATCAAGCGCTGTTCGTAATGCTATCTCGAACGAGTACAAAGTCGAAGGGGCTTTGCGTTCAGAAGTTCAGCTGAGCATCAAGCGTTTGATGGATATCGGTTGTTATCGCGGATTACGTCACCGCAAAGGTTTGCCGGTACGTGGTCAGCACACGAAAAATAACTCTCGTACACGTAAAGGAAAACGGAAGACGGTTGCTAACAAGAAGAAAGCAACTAAGTAACAGTAAAACGTTTACAGTTTCCGGTTTACTGTTAGCCACTTAGTTTCGGCGGTAATCAGTAAACCCAAGAGCTGACAACTAAAAAAATGGCTCAAGCAAAACGCAAAGACAAAGCGAAAAAGCGGGTAGTTGTTGTTGAACCGGTTGGTCAGGTACATATCCGGGCTACATTCAATAACATCATCATTTCGATTACTAACATGAATGGCCAGGTAATTTCCTGGGCATCGGCTGGTAAGATGGGATTCCGCGGCTCTAAGAAGAACACACCGTATGCGGCTCAGACGGCTGCACAAAACTGCGCAGCCGTTGCTCATGAACTGGGTATGCGGAAAGCAGAGGTGTTTGTAAAGGGTCCAGGTTCAGGTCGGGAATCAGCGATTCGGACCATCCAGAATTCTGGAATCGAAGTGACTACTATCCGTGATATCACCCCGCTGCCGCACAATGGGTGCCGGCCGCCAAAACGTCGTCGCGTATAATACGGATGACATGAATAGGGGCAGGCGACATTCGGTTGTGTCTGTCCAATGTTTAACAATTATTCATTCATTAAAGAATGGCACGTTATATAGGGCCTAAAGCCAAAATTTCGCGGAAGTTCGGTGAACCAATCCTGGGACCGAACAAAGCGCTTCAAAAGAAAAACTACGGACCGGGGATGCACGGTCGTGGGCGCAAACGGAAACAGTCCGAATATGCGGTTCAGTTAACTGAAAAACAGAAAGTAAAATATACCTACGGTATTCTGGAGCGTCAGTTTCGGGCACTCTTCCACCGGGCACAGGTAAAACAGGGTATTACGGGTGAAAACCTACTCAAGCTTTGTGAAGCCCGTCTGGACAATACTGTGTACCGTTTGGGTATTGCCCCAACTCGCCGGGCTGCACGACAGCTCGTGTCTCACAAACACATCATCGTCGATGGTGAAGTGGTAAACATCCCATCTTACTCGCTCAAGCCAGGTCAACTGATTGGTGTTCGGGAGAAGTCGAAGTCACTGGAGGCTATTGCCACAAGTCTGTCGGCTCGGAATGTAAAACGGTATAACTGGGTTGAATGGGACGGACAGCAAATGACCGGTAAATTCATTAGCTATCCTGAGCGTGATCAAATCCCGGAGAATATCAACGAGCAGTTGATTGTCGAATTGTATTCGAAGTAAGCGGGTTGGCAGAATCAATAAGGTTCTGCCAATTCATACCATATATAGTTTTCAGTTGCCGGTTTCGGCTTGGGGTAAGTAGCCTACGAACTGTTAACTACAACTGAAGACAAAATTAGTCTTCACTCCATAGGCAGACGAACTGCTGTAAAAAATACGAAACGTATGTCAATTTTAGCGTTCCAAATGCCCGACAAGGTCGTAGTGGAGAAAGCCGACGACTTTCACGGGGTGTTTGAGTTTAAGCCCCTTGAAAAAGGATACGGTGTAACAATCGGCAATGCCCTACGGCGTATTTTGCTATCATCGTTAGAGGGATATGCTATTACGAGCGTAAAATTCCCTGGCGTGTTACATGAGTTTTCCTCTATTGAGGGGGTTGTCGAAGATGTGACTGAGATCATCCTGAACCTGAAAATGGTTCGGTTTAAGAAGATTTCAGACATGGTTGACAACAAAATTACGGTTACTGTTAAGAAGCAATCGGTTTTAAAGGCCGGTGATATATCGAAGTTTTCGCCTTCGTTTGAGGTACTGAATCCGGAGCAAGAGATCTGCCATATCGACGATACTCGTGATCTGGAGATGGAAATCATTGTGGAAAAAGGTCGTGGTTATGTCCCTGCTGACGAACCACGTGCCAACGAATTACCGTTCGGCCACATTCCCATTGATGCTATCTACACGCCTATCAAAAACGTAAAATATAGCGTTGAGAATACCCGGGTTGAGCAGAAAACGGACTATGAGCGGTTGTTGCTGGATATCGAAACGGATGGGTCTATTCATCCGGAAGATGCTCTGAAAGGAGCAGCATACATCCTAATTCAGCACTTCATGCTGTTCTCGGATCAGACGATGACGTTTGAAACGACTAAGCCAGAGGAAGAGAATGTTGTTGACGAGGAAGTACTGCACATGCGGAAACTCCTTAAAACACCGTTGTCGGATCTCGACCTGTCTGTACGTGCCTACAACTGCTTAAAGTCGGCTGATGTACGGACCCTGGGTGATCTGGTTCGTCTGGAAATTTCAGACATGATGAAATTCCGTAACTTCGGTAAGAAGTCACTAACAGAGCTTGAGCAATTGGTTGCCGAAAAAGGTTTGACCTTCGGTATGGACGTAGCCAAATACAGATTAGACGAAGAGTAAAAAGTTGTTTCAAGTTTCATGTTCCATGTTTGATAGCGTTGAACATGAAACTTTGAACTTGAAACACACAAGAAAATGAGACACGGTAAAAAAGATAATCACTTAAGCCGGACGCACGCGCACCGTGAAGCGATGTTGCAGAATATGGCTACGTCGTTGATCATGCATAAGCGGATCGAAACGACGGTGGCGAAGGCAAAAGAACTTCGCAAATACGTTGAGCCGATCCTGACACGGGCAAAAGACGACACGTACCAGAATCGTCGGGTTGTTTACCAGTACCTGAACAACAAGGAAACGATGAAGGAGTTGTTCGGTACGGTTGCCGACAAGATTGCAAGCCGTCCGGGGGGGTACACACGCATTATCAAACTGGGTAACCGGTTAGGCGACAATGCTGAGACCTGCCTGATTGAACTGGTTGACTTTAATGAAACGCTGCTGGCCGCTGCTGCTGAAAAAGCAACTACCAAAACTCGTCGGAGCCGCCGGGGTGGTACGCGCCGGGCTGGTGGCGAAACGACAGCCGCTGCTGCGCCTGAGGCTACAACTGCCGAAGCAACAGTTGTTGAAGAGGCACCGGTTGCTGAAGAGGTAACTGAAACAGCTCCTGTTGCTGAAGCGCCAGAAACACCGGCTGCTGATGCATCTGCTGAGGACAATCAAACCGATGCAACGTCGACTGACGAAGAGCCCAAGCAAAGCTAATGATCAAGTCGTTTATAATACATCAAAAGGGTTAACCGTTCAGGGTTAGCCCTTTTTTTTAAGCATTAACTAACTCACTGAAACGTATCGATGAAACACACGCAGCAACGTGAAGCCCTGTTAGTTTTACAGGATGGTTCGGTTTTTCGGGGATTAGCCCTGGGTAAAATAGGTACTGCCGGCGGAGAGATTTGCTTCAACACAGGCATGACAGGGTATCAGGAGATTTATACGGACCCTTCTTATTACGGCCAGGTTATCATTAACACAACGTCGCACATTGGCAACTACGGCGTGCTTCAACGCGCTGAAGAGGAATCTGGCGGAGTTAAGATCAGGGCTATGGTCTGTAACTTCTTTTCACAGATACACTCGCGGCATTTGGCAGACGGTTCGTTGCAGGACTACTTTGAGAAAGCAAATATTGTAGGTATTCACGGCGTTGATACCCGCCAACTGGTTCGCTACATCCGCGACAAAGGCGTTATGAATTGTATCATATCGTCGGAGATACTCGACCCTGAAATACTGCTGGCTGAGTTAAACAAGGTACCGGATATGGAAGGGCTTGAACTCTCGTCAGAGGTTTGTACTAAAGAGACCTATGAGGTTGGCAGTGAGGATGCTAAAGTCAAAGTGGCCGTTCTGGATTTGGGTGTCAAAAAAAGCATTTTGAGCAACCTTACGGATCGGGGAGCGTATTGCAAAGTGTTTCCGGCTCAAACGCCATTTGCAGAAATGGCAGCCTGGAATCCGGATGGGTTTTTTATCTCCAACGGCCCCGGCGATCCGGCGGCAATGCCCTATGCTGTAGAGACCGTTAAGCAGGCGCTAGACACGGAAAAGCCGCTATTTGGTATTTGCCTGGGTCATCAGATTTTGTCGCTTGCCAGCGGCATTTCTACCTATAAGATGCATAACGGTCACCGGGGCTTGAACCACCCGGTTAAGAATCTAATTACGGGTCTGTGCGAAATTACTTCTCAAAACCATGGTTTTGCTGTTAAGGCGGATGAACTTCAGGACCATGCAAACGTAGTCGTGACGCACTTAAACTTAAATGATAAAACTATAGAAGGCATACGGCGGAAAGACAAACCTGCTTTCTCCGTGCAGTATCACCCGGAAGCATCGCCGGGGCCGCACGATTCGCGCTACTTATTCGATGAGTTTGTAAAGCTTATTAATGAATGACAAAACGGGGTCGGACAATGCTGTCCGACCCCGTTTTGTTCTATTTCAAAACCTTAACGGTACGGCTTTCCGTCAGGGAGTTAACACGTAGCATAAAAAGTCCGGACGCCTGGCGACTGAGCGGAATACGTACTTGCTGAGTAGCGGCAGATTTCCTAACGGACTGATCGGAAATAGTTCGTCCATCTGGGCTAAGCAGCGAAACGCTGATTGGCTGGCCTTCTACCCCGCGAATGGTAGCATCAATAAAGTCGCCTACAACAGGATTAGGCGTAACGTCAACAGAAAGACCCTGGCCGATCTCTCTTGCGGCAACACGAGCTGCTCCGGTCAACTGCCGGGTAGCTTCAACGGCGATAAGTGCATCGATAAGACCCGTTCCAGTAGCGTCGTCATACCCTTTATCGTTGCCGTTTCCGTTATAGGGGTTGTTCATATCAATAGCTGTTTTCGCTAATACATCACGCAAAACAGTAGGTGAAGGGCGTGGGCCGTTCCAGGCTTCAAGTACCAAAGCTGCTACGGCTGCTGCATTAGGCGCAGCTGCTGAAGTACCGAAGAAATTGGGAATGGCATCCGCATCGATGGAGCTATCTACAAAGAAGAAAGACGTATTACCGCCATCGGGAGCCGTAAAGTCCGGTTTTCGGGTCTTTCTGGGTGATTGATAGCGGTTGCCGGCGTCATCGAACAACAGTGGTGTACCACCCAGTGAGGAGAACCCCTCAACGATCGGGGGATTAACACCGTAGGCAGGCGTATAGATGAAAGGAGCGGCTGCTACGGATATGGCGCCTTCAGCATTGGAATGCCCTACTACCGTTGGTGCGCCCAGACCAGGGTAATCGGATGCGTTAACAAAAAGCTCGACCCCGTACGAGATGTATTTTATGCGTTTGGGCTTAGGGCCGGCATACAGACCCATGAGCAGAAAAACGAGTTGGGGCTGGTCGGTGTTATTAAAATAGAATAGTTCCTCAATAGGAAGTTTAGCTCCTATGTTATTGATCAAAGAAGCGTCCAATATGGTGCCATTCTGATCGACCAGAAGTACGTCTATGTCAGACTGTACGTCGCCGAAGAACGGATCATCCCACTGAAACCAATCATCTATGTAGCCCCCGGGCGGAACAAGCAGCGGTTGGAACGGCTGCTGCACATTGAACTTATGTACTTCATACTCGCCTAAGCCTGCAACATTAACTTTACCGCCGGAGAAGAACGAACGCTCATACGAATAATTGCTGTTGTTTCCGGCGGCCGAAAAATAATAGACACCAGCGTTACGTACTTCGTTGACTGCCTGAGCTACGATTCCATTTTGAAAATAAGGCTCACTAAAGTAGAATACGTCATCAACAATAATGTCGCAGCCGGCGTCTTTTAACCGCAAAATATTCTCAGCAAATCGTGCTTCACCATTGAAAGCGCTGGCAAAGGCAAACGTTGCGGAGGGAGCCGCATCGTGGATTAGTTCAATCATGGCCCGGCCTTCGTCGCTACCTGGACCCGAAGAAGGGAAGATTTCTTCAACTACCTCAACGGGAGTGGTATAGCCATTCGGGTTACCAATACCCGGCAACTCGTCGTTGGCAATGCCCGCAGCCGCACCACCCAGATAGTCGTAGCTGTCAGAAAGAACCCCAATTTTGATGTTCTTACCCGTGTAGCCACGCAACTGTCGGACAAGATTCGAACGCATTGCCGTGTCGCATTGGCCAATCACAGGGCTGATGGATCTCAACGAGGGCTGGGAGGCTGTGATGAGCCGAATACCCGATAAAGCACCGGCTGCTTTGAGTTGGCTGGTTGGAATAAAGGCTGAAACAGATGCCTGGAACGTACCGGTTACATCAGCCCCAAGTGCACGTAGTGCGTTAGCTACCGTGTTTGCATCTCCTTCGGCCTGTGCCGAAACCAGTACTTTATCGCCACGCATTCTCAATAGACTCTTGCCATTTTTCTTCAACTGGTCGGGCGATAATCCATTGGCAATCTTTTGCAGGATTCTGTCCAGCTTGCCGTCTTTACTTCCAGGTAATGAACTGGCTTGAGCAAGCCGTAAACCCTGTAATGATGGAACATTGATGGGCATCTGAACCTGGCGATCTACCTGAGCAGAAACTGGTTTGACAAGCCCGATAGCAAGCACCGCTATGGCAGGCAGAGCGCGGCAAAAAAAGGGCGGTTTAAAGGATAAGTTGAACATAGTTAGTTGATTAAGTAAAGTGAACTAGTATATAATTTGTTGTAAACTAATCAAATATTGATCTGCTCGTAAACTACATATTTA
Organism: Fibrisoma limi BUZ 3; assembly: GCF_000296815.2. Taxonomy (GTDB): domain Bacteria; phylum Bacteroidota; class Bacteroidia; order Cytophagales; family Spirosomataceae; genus Fibrisoma; species Fibrisoma limi. Next base: position 1,379,504 of record NZ_CAIT01000009.1, on the reverse strand, counting down.
CGATTCTGTCAAATTTGATTGAACGGTAAAGAGGGCTGTTAATTGGTTAGTTGCTGCCAGTACTGCCGACTCCAGATCCGTCGAAAAGGCCAGCCTTTGGTTTGCAGATTGAAAAGTTGATAAGCATGGGATGCTTTCACCGTTTGATTGTAGTAGGCATCGTCGTCAGTGAGAATTACCGATGCATAGCGTTCTCCGGAATGGGCCGTTAGGTCAGCGAAGGGTAATTCCGGCTGCAAGTCTGGAGTAATTTGAGCAAGCCGGTCCTTTAAAAAGTAACCCTTAGGGACCTCTTCATACCGGCGAGGTTGCGGGTGAAACCGACCTTCTGCTACATTGCGGGCGTAGGTCAGATACGCTTTGAGAAGTAAAGGACCTTCACTTGCTGAATTTTCTACCTGAAGCTGTTCGGGCCAAAGGCTGGTTACTACGTAAATACGTTCACGCGCCCGCGTAACAGCTACATTCAACCGGTTGGCTCCTCCGCGAATGTTCAGGCTTCCAAACTGCATGGTTACCCGACCGCGTTCGTTGGGGGCATAGGCTATTGAGAAAATGATTATGTCACGCTCATCGCCCTGAACGTTTTCGATGTTCTTCACCAACACCGACGAGTCCGTGTTACGGCTCGTTTCCAGTAGCTCTTGAATCAATTGCTGTTGCGGATAATTGAACGTAACGACGCCAATCGAATGCTCAGGCAATTCAGTCCGCAACTGATCTATAAGCCCAACGACAGCTTCGGCTTCAATCTGGTTAGTATTCTGTTGCCAGATACCGTTGACATTCAGATAGCGAATGGCGGGTTCCGGGCGGTTCATATCCTCGAAATGAGGAATTAACGTCAGCCGGTTTTTGTAAAAATGCTGATTGGAAAATGTGATCAGATCCAGCGAGCGACTGCGGTAATGTTCGGTCAATGAAACCTGGGGCAATTGCTGAACCGCTAGTTCAAGCAGCGATTCTACTTCGAGCGATACCGGCCAATCATCGCTCGGTTCTTCTTCGATACGGGTTCGGTACAGATCACTCGGACGTAGTTGCTGATTGTCGCCCGTAACAACGAGTTGCCTACCCCGGAACATGGCCGGAACACCGCTCTCCGCGAAGCACTGAGAGGCTTCGTCGAAAATAACGAGATCGAACAAGTCGTCACGTAATGGAAATATGGCCGACACCGATTCCGGTGAAGCCATCCAGCAAGGTACCAGTTTTACGATCTCGTCGGCAAACTGCTCCAGGAGCTTTCTGACCGGCCAGATGCTACGTTTCTTGGTTGTCTGGTGCAACAGATCACGATAACTAACGACGTTATTAAGCCGGTTGAACGTCAGATTACGGTACGTCTGCTCCCGTAATCGAATCAGTAAAATATCGCGGCTTAACGCTTGTTTCTGCCGGATACTTTCCTGTAGCGCTTGCTCGGTTTGCTCCATGCGCAACGACGATACACTACGTAGTTCAGGGTGTTGTTGTTCCAGATGTTCCAGCCACGCGAGCCGTAGGCTGTTTTGAAAGACTGCCAGCCAGTCTTGCGGCCGTATGGGCTCAAGACGATCAACAACCAGGCCCTCAGGTGCTGAAAAGGTACTCTTAAGGCGATCCGACTCCACCAGGAGTTCAAAATCAGTCTGTAGCGAATGAAGTATCTCCTGGACCATTGGGCCGGAAGAACGGGTCAGGCGTTCAATCTGCGTTCGTGTAAGATACGTCAGCCAATGGTTGTAACGAGCGGCTGCTGCCTGCAACCAATCTTCGGCTTGCTGGAGACCCTTTAAAACCGTGTTTTTATCAGTTATGGATGAAAGCCAGGGAAGCAGAAACGGAAAGTGGGTAGTCAGTGTCGTCCAGGTATCGGTGGCGAGTTGGGTAATCTGGTGAAGTTGGCTAAATGCCTGCTGTGTTTCGGCGGGAGAATCACGAATCTGGAATGCATGGTCAAACTGGCGGGCAACCAGCCTGATTCTCTGTTCCCAGGCCAGTCGGTTCACAAAGCGCTGTTCAAGCTGGCGCAGGTCGGCGAGGGACGTAGTGAGATTATGTTGTTGGGTAATGGTTTGTAGAAAATCTTTGTCGCTATACACCAGCCAGCGAAACACCGAGGCTCTGGCTTGAATACCCTCCCGTAACCGCTGGCCGAAGGCTGCCGACTGTTCCGCTGAAATACGGCTATTCAGCAGCCCTTGTTCAGCGAGTGTGTCCAGCGCTGGCCGTTCTGCTTCGAACAACACAGCTGCGTTGATGGGTAATTTATTGGTAGCCAATTGGTGTACAATCGACCAGACACCTTGTTGGCCAAGCGGCTGCCGGATGCTATGTAATTTGTCCAGATGTCGGGTGGCATCGGTGAGGGTTAGCCAATCGGGTTGTTGGTCAAACGCTTGTTGCCACTGGCTTAGTTGCCCTTCTACGAACTCGGGCACTTCTGCCACTATCTGGCTAATCCTGGAGAGGTCGCTGGTCGTGTAGGAAGCAAAGCTAATCCGCTCTGACCACGGATGATCAGTCCCAAGCCGCCTGGCATACGCTGCGTAGTCGCTGAGCCGTCTGCTGAACGTATCGGTTTCGGTGAACGGGAAATGAGTATAGAGGTCACCCAGACGTATGGACGGACTAGTTGGGTGACTTGTCAGATATAATTCTTTAGGAGACAAACCGCAGACCGTAGTATCAAACAAGGCTTGCTTAAAAATCTGTAATTCGCTAACGGATTCATCAATCCGGCGGCTTTCTGCGTCAAAATCCCGCTCCAGCAACACCGCATTGAGGCTATTGTTTACCTGACGATACGTATCAATCTGTACAATCTGGTCGGCTACCTGCGCGTACAGAGCTTTACGGTCGTCCTGGAAGTCGTGGACCAGGGCCATAAACGGAGCCATACCAACCTGGCTCAGTCGTTCGTAGACGACATCGAGCGCGGCCCGTTTCTGACAAACCAGCAGAACGCGTTTACCCCTAGCGGCTGCGTCGGCCATCAGGTTAGCGATTAGCTGCGACTTTCCCGTACCAGGCGGTCCCTGCACAACCAGCGACTGGCCGGCCCGAATTGCGCGGATAGCAGCCTCCTGCGACGCGTCCATCGGAAGCGGAGTAAACAGTTTATTCTCTTTTAAGGGTAGGGAGGAGCCGGTAATCGATAAGGGAAGGCCAACATAGATCGGCTCTTCTGACTCCTCATTTTCGGCGCTACGTTCCGTTCGTCTAATCAGCTCATCATAATCAGGAACTAGAAACGAACCGGCCTGCGGGAAAATACCTAAAACCGCTTCCGGGTAGAGTTTCAGTTCGCCCGTACGTTCAAGCTGGTCCAGTCCCTTAACCGTTTCCTTATCAAAGAAGTGTAACCGTTCTGAAAACAGCTCCTGATTGAAATTCACTTCGAGGGGCGTTGTTTTCAACCATTCATACAACTGCGTGCGGAATACAAGCGAGTCTTTGTCAAAATCAGCCAGGTCCTTGTCAATTACCTCATCCGGCAGCTTAACCTGATTGAAATGACCGTAGGCCACCGCCAGCGTTGGATTCAGAAACCCTAGTTCATCCCCCCGACGTAGCAGCCGCCAGTGTTTACCAGACTGCTCCAGTTGAACCGGAAAAAACAGCAAAGGGCAGTGTACGACAGAGCCATCCAGGAATTTGCCGCGTACAAAAGGCCAACCGACAAATAAATCCTCCGTGCCCCATTCTTCGTTGATGAAACGTACCGTCCGTTCGATTCGCCGGAGCCGCCGACTCACCTCGTTGCTACGTTGCTGACGAGCGTCCAGTACGTCGCACAGCGATATGGCAGCTTTCCGGCCGACAAGGTCTGCAATGATTGAAAATGAAGGTTTGTTAAGCAGAAAGTCCGTTTCGTGGAGGTCCAGAAACTGATCGCCAGGCAAACTGGTCAGAACCAGCGAGCGATTGCGTCGGCTGAGGTTAGTAAGGCGTCGGCGGAAGGTTTTCAGAACACGGGTTGTGAGCATCCGGAACCGGAGTTTAGCCTATAAATGTAATTCCCCGGACCGTTATGTAAACAATCCGGGGAATCATTATTGTAACGGCCTGCGCACCGGTCACACTTCAACACTTTCTTCCTCTTTCTTTTTCTCCGGAATAGCCCAGGAGGCCAGAATACTCGTCGCCAGAATAGCAATGATGATGTACAGCGAATATACCGGCTGAAAGCCCAGTTCTTCGAGGTAGTGATCGGTCAGCATCTTCACGCCAATAAACGTGAGCAGAACGGCCAGACCGACCTTCAGGAACCGGAACTGGCTCATGATGCTCGACAGGAAGAAGAACATTGACCGTAGGCCCATGATGGCAAACACGTTCGAAAAGAAAACGATATACGGATCTTTCGTGATCGAGAAAATGGCCGGAATCGAATCTACGGCAAAGATCAGATCCGTAAACGCAACCACAATCACAATAATGAACAGGGGCGTAACAAACAGTTTCCGGTCGGACTTTCTACGAATGAAGAAATTTTCGGATACGTTTCGTTTGTAAACATTCAGGTAGCGGCTGGCAAACCGAACAACCGGGTGGTTGCTGGGTTCGATTTTCTCGTCTTCTTCTTTTTGAAAGAACAACCGCAGACCCGTGTAAACCAAGAATGCACCAAAAAGGTACATGATCCATTCGAACCGCTGCAACAAGGCTGACCCTACAAAAATGAAGACAAAACGAAGCACAATAGCTCCCAGAATCCCCCACACCAGGATCTTTTTGTAATACCGCTCGCGAACCCCAAACGAGGTGAAAATCAGAATAAACACGAAGATATTATCCGCCGACAGCGAGTATTCGACCAGGTAACCCGTGATGTACTCAAGGGCCATGTTATTCTGAAATAGCTGTAAACTGGCCTGAAAATCGCCCGGAATCAATCGGACATGATCGGCGTACCGATTCTGTATTTCCTGAAGATGAGCAAAGTCAGTAACACCGTGTACCAGATACCCATAGTTTTTCAGGAAAAAGTAGAACGCAATGGACAACCCTACCCAGACTGCGCTCCAGGTAGCGGCTTCTTTGAAGTGGACGACATGGCTTTTCTGTTTGGAAAAAACGCCCAGATCCAGGGCCATTACCACCAGCACAAAGGCGGCAAAAGCCAGAAAAAATATAGTTTCGCTTGATAGCATGATCTACGTAAGACGGACAAAAAAATAACCCATCCGCCCATTAAAAGTTAACACCGGTTGTAAAACTACGTTCCAAATTGGGAAATGGGCGGGCTACACACTCAAAAATATTGTCATAATGCGATAGACCCTGTAGTTTTGGCCTATGTTTAATGGTAAAAAAGTGGTTGTGGTGATGCCTGCTTACCGGGCAGCCTTGACATTGGAACGTACCTATCGAGAAATTCCGTTTGATATTGTTGATGATGTTATCCTGGTTGACGATGCCAGTCCTGACAATACTGTAGAGGTAGCCCGTCAACTGGGTATCCGACACGTTATTCGCCATGACCGTAACAAAGGGTACGGCGGCAACCAGAAAACCTGCTATGCCAAGGCGCTTGAGCTTGGGGCCGACATCGTGATCATGCTGCATCCCGACTATCAGTACACACCGCTCCTGCTGACGGCTATGATCTCCATTATCGGTAATGACCTGTATCCGGTCGTGTTTGCGTCGCGGATTCTGGGAAAAGGAGCGCTGAAAGGAGGCATGCCGTTATACAAGTACGTTGCCAACCGGTTCCTGACCTTCACACAGAATCTGTTGATGAATCAGAAACTGTCGGAATACCACACTGGCTACCGGGCGTTTTCTGGTGAGGTACTCCGCAGTCTGGACTTTACGCACAACTCCGACGATTTCATTTTTGATAACGAAATGATCGCCCAGATTTTCTACAAAGGGTATGAAATCGCCGAAGTGACATGCCCTACCAAATACTTTGAAGAAGCATCGTCCATCAATTTCCGGCGTAGTTCAATATATGGGCTGGGCGTTCTGAAAACCTCGCTGTTTTATATGTTGACTAAGCTCGGGCTGATGCGCTGGAAGATTTTACGCTGACCAGCTCCGGCTCGGGCAGTATCACGTCCAGAATCATGGATTCCAGTGTTAAGCCGGGTCCAAATGCGCAACTCAGGACATGAGGCTTATGGTCTGGAATGACTGCTTCTTCGAACGCTGTAAAATCGGCGTCAGTCCGTAGCTGTTGCCAGATTTCGTTCAGCACGAACAGCACGGTAGCCGACGACATGTTGCCAAACTGGCGTAGCACGTTGTACGCATGGCGATTGTCGTGTGCGGTCATGCCTAACTGTTGTTCGATGACCTCCAGAATCTTGCGACCGCCCGGGTGAAGCGCAAACCCGCCGATATCCTCGATACTCAGGTCGCTGCGTTCCAGCAACTGATCCATAAGCTGGCTAATGCCTTTCTCGATGTAAGCCGGAACCTCTGATGTCAACGTCATTTCGAAGCCAAAATCGCTGATGTGCCAGGCCATTTCGGCCTTGCCCTCGGGAAGCAGGTCGCAATAAAAGGACCGAAGCATCAACGATTTATCGGAGCGAGGCTGCCCTTCGACCAGCACGGCCGCGGCTCCGTCGGCAAACAGCGCATTAGACAGCAGGTGATCGACTTCGGTTTTCTTTTGAAAGTGAATCGTGCACAATTCCACACAAACAACTAGTACCTTGGCTTCCGGATCGGCCCGCACAATGGCATCGGCCGCTTTCAGGCCATTAAACGCCCCGTAGCAGCCCATAAAATTGATAGCCAGCCGTTGGGTCGTAGTGGGTAAACCGAGCGCTTCGATCAATTCAATATCGGGGCCGGGGGCGTACAGACCTGTGCAGCTAACCGTAATGAGATGAGTGATTTGCTGCCGGTCGAACGTATCACTTTCTTCCTCCTGTTTCCGATCATCAAGACAGTTTTCGATCGCCCGCATCGCCAGCGGCACTGCTTCCTGCCGATACACACTCATTCGCTGGCTCACGGTCGGAAACGGTTCCATGCCGGGGGTATTCGGGAAGAACGTAAACTCGCCAAATTGCCGGTTAAAGTCGGGGAGTACAGAATGTCGTTGATCAATGCGCGTCTGTCGGTACAGAGCCGACAATCGTCGTCGGTCGCGCTCGTCGAACTGGAGGGCTTCGGTCATAAAGTCGACAGCTTGTTGCTGCAAGACAATATGGTCCGGTACGGCGGTACCAAAGCCGTTGATATAACTATTTATATGTCTCATCGCTGGGTTAATTGATCATTAGTACTGCTGTATGAAAGGTATAACAACTGTTTAATACGAAAGTTGTGTAAATTGTCTGCGTGCTCTCCTATCCCTATGTATGAACGCCCGAGCCGTGTGGTTGCACCTACGGGTGCCCTTTTCATTCTTTCTGTTACCTGTATTCTGGTTTGCCCTTAGCCAATCACCACAACCAGATACGGGTCGTGCTGTGCTGGTAGTATTGATTATTCATCTGTTGCTGTATCCGGCCAGTAACGCCTACAACAGCTATTACGACAAAGACGAGGGCAGTATCGGTGTGCTGGAAACGCCCCCGCCCGTCGACCGAACCTTGTTATACGTAGCCTGGGGGCTAGATCTGTTGGCATTACTGCTGGGGGCATTTGTCGGGCTCCCGTTTGTACTGTATCTGTTGATTTACGGCCTGATCTCAAAAGCGTATAGTCACGATAAGATCCGCTTGAAACGCTATCCGGTCGTCAGTTGGTTGGTGGTAGGGTTGTTTCAGGGAGCGTTCACATACCTGATGACGTTTCAAGCCATTAATGATCTGTCATTAGCTGTGCTTGAACAACCCAGGATTTTGCTGGCTGCCTTACTTTGTACCCTGAATGTACTGGCCATCTACCCGATTACCCAGGTTTATCAGCACGCCGAAGATGCGCGCCGGGGCGATCTGACCCTAAGCCGGCTCCTTGGCGTACGGGGAACGTTCATTTGTGCGTTGGCGGTGTTCACCTGCTCGATAGCCGGTTTTTATGTGTACTTCTGGGGGCAGCCGCCGTTCTACTGGCTGATCGGATTCTTGCTTCCGGCTATGGTTTTCTTTTTAATCTGGTACACGCATGTTCACCAGGATAGTAGCCGGGCCGATTTTCGGTCAACGATGCGGATGGTAACACTGGCTGGACTAGGATTAAACGGATTCTTTCTGACCCTACTGTTTTTAAGCCGTTCATAAACAAGACGTTCGGCTAGAGACTGAATTTTTTTACAGAAACCTCTTGACAAACGCCCGTAAAGCATTAATTTTGCATCCACAATTCGCCACTGAAGGCGAAACCAAACGCGAAAGTAGCTCAGCTGGTAGAGCGCGACCTTGCCAAGGTCGAGGTCGCGGGTTCGAACCCCGTCTTTCGCTCGACAGAAAAGGCACCGCCCGTCGGTGCTTTTTTTGTAGGTAGCGGACCTCCGCGCCGGGATGGCGGAATAGGTAGACGCGCAGGACTTAAAATCCTGTGGGCCGTAAAGCCCGTACGGGTTCGATTCCCGTTCCCGGTACTTAATTTTATAAAAGCCACTGAAATTCAGTGGCTTTTTCATTTTTTGCTACGTGGGACTAAAAAGCTTGTTGTGCTGGTGAAGGCATCATACGTTAGGTAATATGCTCATTTTAATCCTTAGATAATGTAGGCAGTCCTTGAAATCATATTTTTGCTGACTCAGTAAGCTTTTTCCAGCGTACACTCAATTTATATACACACTATGGAGAAGTTAAAGATTGGAGATCCTGTAATGCTTACTTCAGACAGCCGAGTTATGACCGTTGTTGGTTTTGATAAGCTAACTGCCCTAAGAACGAAGGACCAGGCCATTGAAGATCTACCCGATGATCCTTCGCAGCCTATCTGCGAGTGGATTGATGGACAAGGCCGACGATTAAAGGCAATTTTTGGTCTTAACCAACTGACCAGAATTTATTAAAAAAAGGGGCTGTACGTATACAGCCCCTTTTTTTTAAATCAATTAGGGATATGCAAGACTACTCATTTTATGGCTAATACCCTAAATTCTGTCCGACGGTTGCGCTGGTGCTCTTCTTCCGTACAGATGACGCCATCCGTACAATTATTGACCAACATCGTTTCGCCCATGCCAGTGGCCGTCAGGCGTCGACGGCTGATCCCTTTTGAGGCAAGGTAGTCAACAACGGCTTTGGCCCGCTGGGTAGATAAGGCTTTATTATAGGCAGCGTCGCCCCGGCTGTCCGTGTGCGACCGGATCTCGATCACCAGCGAAGGGTATTTTCGCATGGTAGCCACCAACCGCTCCAGTTCGCGCGACGCGTCGGTACGGATGCTGAATCGGTCGAGGTCGTAATAGATGTTGTCGATCGTAACGACATCGCCCACGCTTAACATTCTTAAATCGGCCGACAGTAGCTTCGGTTTTGCTTTCTTAGGCAAGCGTTTGATCCGGTTGGTATTCGTGCCAAAAGCCGGTTTGGAAGCGATCAGCGTATAGTCGCATCCTTCAATCAGGTCGAAAAAGTACCGGCCATCGGCCCCCGTTACGTACTCACGCTGGGTGCGGTCACATTCATTACGCAGACGAACCGTCACGCCTTCAATCGGTCGTCGGGTAATTTCGCTGACAACGACGCCACGAATGCGTGAGCGCGTGAGCGAACTGGCGTCAACGTCTTCCTCGGCTACAGTATCCATTACAACAGTAGGCTTAAACATACCCATCTCCAGCCGCGTTGGCTGATCATCCGACAGGGAGCGGGTTGTGAAGCCTATGGTACTGTTGACGTATCCATCGCGGCTGGCCTGGAAAAGGAAATCGTTATCACCTTCCAGACACATCCGGATCAGGCCGTTTCGGTCGGTGGTTAGTAATTGTTGGTCGCGTCCCTCCAGGCGCCCTTTTACCTGCACCGTAACGCTGTCGAGCGGTTGGTCTGTTTCCACGTCATAGAGCCGCAGGGTCAAATCCCGGCAAGCGTATTGAGAGGCTTCCCGGACAAAGCGGTAGATATCGTCATTCCCGGCGCGACGGTTGCTGCTGAAATAACCGGCGCGTCGGCCAGGATCGGTTATTATGCCAAAATCATCTTCGGCGGAGTTGATGGGTGCATCCAGGTGTTCGATACGCTGGACTGTCTGGCCGTTGGAAAGAACCGCATAAAAGATGTCGAGCTTACCGAGCCCTTTCATCCCATCGGTCGAAAAGTAAAGGTTGCCAGCATCATCAGCGAACGGGAACAGTTCGTTACCCTTGGTATTGATGTCTTTTCCCAGATTAACGGGCTGCGACCAGCGGCCGTTGACGTAGCGGCTCACGTAGATATCCGTACCGCCAAAGCCCCCTGGCATATCCGACGAAAAGTATAAAAGCTGGTCAGGTTCGCCAGTGCGGTCGCGGCCCAGGCTTGGGTGGCCTACTGAATATTCATTGCTGTTGAAGGGTAGCTCTTCAACGTTTATCCAGGACCCGTTTACCTGCTCGGCCGTATACAGCTTGAGCTTATTAACGCCCTCCGAGCTTTTTCCTGCCTTCCCGTCGTTGTAATTGTTGCGGGTAAAAATGATACGTGATCCGTCTCGGGAAAACGTAACTGGCCCTTCATGGTAGCGTGTATTGATCGAGCGGCTGAAGCGTTGGGCTGCGCTCGTGGGGCGGGCATCATAGCCAAGCCCTTCGGCAATATTAATGCCTATTTCAAAACCGGGCACCGTACGCGAGTCGTTGGGTGTAGCGCGGGTATAAGCGTCGGCTCCCAGGCTGCGGCCTTCTTTTGTTTGTCCAGAACTGTTTCGGTTAGTGGCTGGTTTACTCAGGCTGCCGTCGGGATTAACAATACCAGTTACCTTTAAAGAGCTTCGATCGGGTACATAAATCAGGTCAAGGTAGTCGGTACCCCCTCCGCCCCCCGATGTTTCGATGGCAGAGCCGCCTTTTTTACCAGCTACGTACACAAGACCATCGCGGTAGAAGGCCGGACTAAACTCTTCATTGGCTGTATTCAGGCCGAGGTATTCCAGCCGGTAGCGGTTAGGTACATTGCCACTACCCAGACGGGTCACGCCCGATGAGTTGCCGGGTGGGGCAGGTACCCGCCGGTCGGGCTGTTTATCCTTTAGTCCAAGATAGCGTTCGTATTGATGCTGGGCCTCCTGAAATTTACCGTTTGCGGCCAGCGTCTGAGCGTAGCGGAGAATGAGTTGCGGATCGGCTGCGCCTTCTCCGCTGAGGGCTTCACGATAGAATCGTTCGGCTTTAGGGTTGTCACCTACCTGCTGATAGGCATAGGCCAGCTTACTCAACGCCGTTATCTTCTGCGCTGGTGTCAGTTGATCGCGTTGTTCTTCAAGAATTTGCGAGTAGGCATCAATAGCCCGTCCGTATGCTTTCCAACTGAGCAGTCGTTCGGCCTGATACAGCAGCGAATCCTGCTGTGCCCAGGCCATCAGACTGCTTATCCATAGCAACCCGCCCAAAAGTCCCTTTAACCAATATTGGTTCATCGGTATATATCGTCAACACGTACCGTTCGCACAGATACCCATCCGGCAAACGAATTAGCTTTCGAATCATTGCAAAAAATGCCCGACGCTTACCGCATCAGCGTCAGAAAACGAGTAAACTCCCGTCCGTCGCTACGTAGTACCCGGTAAAAATACGTTCCGTCAGGTAGGCCCTGTCGGGGTTCATTCGTTCGGATGCCCTGGTTGGGCGTTCCATCCCAGTCGTTTTTGTAATCATCACTACGGTACACCAGGTGCCCCCAACGGTTAAACACCTCCAGGCGAATGGTCAACCCGGGGGGGATCCGCTGAATCACGAACCGGTCGTTGATGCCATCGCCGTTGGGTGAAAAGCCTTCGGGAATGAACATCGTCGTGTCCTGTTGCGGCCGGATTGCCGATAAGGTTACCAATGTGACTTCGTTATTGTCGGCCGGATCGCCGTTCTGATCGGGGTCAACGGCTGTTCCGTTGGTTGACCGGTCCTGGCATAGTCTGCCGTTTACATCGACCGCCCGCACCATGGCCGTATTGCTGAAGGTTAGTGTGCTGGCTTGGGCCGGATCGAGCCGTACCGTCAACCAGATACGTTTTTGCTCTCCGGCCGGTAAGGAACTGCCAGACGCTAATAGCGTCGTATCGGCCCCCCGACCGGTGTAAGATGCATTAGCGACCAGACCATCATCAGCCCGTAGCTTTGCTGAGCGTACCTGAGCCCCTGCGGCCGTAAAAGCCGCGTCCAGATCATCAGATACCTGTACCTGTTGGAGGGGATGATTGCCGAGGTTAGCTACGGTTAACTGATAGGTCAGTTCAACGAACGAGCCGCTTTCGTCGGCCAGCCAGACCGGGTCGGCTACCTGCTTGCTCAGGCCAATCATTTCTCGGGTTGCGGCAGGAGCTACTACCGTAATGGTTGATGACGCTCCCACGCAGGGACCGGTGCTGTCGGGGTCGGGCGTATTCAGCGCAAAGGCAACCGTTCCGCGCCGGAAGTCCGCTTCAGAAAGCAGATAGCGGGCCGTTATGCCATTGGTGGCGAACAGACCATCGCTGCCGCTTTGCCAACGGGCCTGCGTAGCCGAACCACCTAACCGGCCGGTTAGCCGCACAACCCCTTTACTCCAGTCAATGGAGTCGACACGAGCCACTACCGTTGCAGGATTACTGAGGCAGGGTGGTATGCCATTTTCACAGGGTGTGATAGAGACGGTTACAGCGGCCGGGTTGGTGTAACAACCGTTTGCATCGCGCCCCACAATATAATACGTACCGGCCAGCACCGCCCCCGGCGATTGTACAGATGGAGCGTCAAACGCAGCGCCAGAACGGAATTCATACCTGAGAGAGTTGCCAGCGCTGGCTTGGATGGCCCGGGTTAGATCCGCCGTCTGAAACGGACAGCCGTTCGTGATAGCATTGGCTACCTGAAGCATCTGCCCCGATGAACGAACAGTAATTGCTAAGGCTTGCGAACTATCGCTTAGGCACGTACCGACCTGGCAAACGGCCCGGTAATGTACGCTTTGATAGGGCGTGACGGTCCGTTCAATACCTGTTCCGCCGTCGGTCCAGCGGACTGTGCCGGCGCAATTGGACGCCATAAGCCGAACGCTTTGACCGGCACATAAAATCGAACGGTCGGCGGAGATGATCGGGGTGGTTGGCTGACTGATTTGCACCGAAACCGGAGCCGACGGAGTGCTGATACAGTGCTGCTGTTCGCAGAGGGCCTGGTAAGTAGTTGCCTGAGCAGGACGAACGGTACGGGTGGCACCTATAGCCTGATCGGTCCAGCGAACGATTCCAGCGCAGTTTTTAGCCGTGAGCGTAAGACTATCGCCGGTGCAAATCAGCGAAGAGGAAGCTACGACTACAGGAGCCATCGGCGTATTGACCTCCACCCGCCATACATCGGCAAAGCAACTGATGCAGCCTGCCCGAGTGCGGCAAATGGCTGTGTAACGACTGGTCTGTTGCGGCTGGAGGGTGATTCGGTCGCCGGTTTCTCCGTTCGACCAGACAACCGTACCGGTGCAACCGGTGGCGGTCAACGTAACGGATTCATTTCGGCAGATGGCCCTGGCTGTTCCGGTGATGACGGGTGGATCAGGCACCTGGCAGGAATCAGCACGGCCTACCGGGCCTGGTACAACAGTAGGATACGCAATAGCGCCGGTGGTAGACATACCAATAGCTGCACATACAGCTATAAATAGTCCATTTCTCCGTATCCTTAAGTGTACAAACCTATCCAGTAGCCGTCTTATCATACAGTGCAGATCATTGAGTAAAATTAGACGAATTTCATGCCAATAACCCATTTCAAAAGAAACAACGACTTTTTGACGATGTTCTATTGGCTTTAATATGGGGCGGAACGCATAAGCAACCATTTACGAAATATGAATGTAGCGCGGGTCGGCTCTGCACAAAGTATGCCAATACAATAGACCTTTGCTTCGTTTGTTAGTTTTCTTTATATGCGTATAGTGTAGCGTAGTTGTTACCTTTTTGGCTTGACTTGTCTCAATGAAATGAGTTGCGTTTACGACCTGAAATGCTATCCGGTAATCGCATTTTCTTGAGTTTAATCAGCAGGATAGGTGGATTCGACAGAAGCCGCCCCGGCACGATCGAGCTGAAAAACCTGACTGATACAATCAGGAAGTTCCCGCCGGTCATGCGTGACAAACAGCAGCGTAGTGGATGCTGGTAATAAATTTAGCAGTTGTCTGGCTAATTGAATACTTCGCTCATCCAGGGCCTGAAATGGCTCATCTAATAACAGCAGGGGAGGGTGTTTGATAAATGCCCTGATCAGTAAGGTCAGGCGCTGCTCACCGGCTGATAGGCTGCCGAACGCTCGCTGCTGAAGATGATCTATGCTAAAATAAGCGAACAGGGTATCTAGCGTAGTTTCAGCCTGGGCAGGTACAGACCGTGGCACCACCAACGTATCGGTGAGGCCAGTAAGGACCACCTGGCGGGCGGTCAGATGGTTGGGAAAATATAGGTGTAATTCAGGTGATACAAATCCAATTCGGCGTTTTACGTCCCAGACGCTTTCGCTGCGACCGCCAGAATGACTACCCCGCCGGTGCCCAAACACCCGGACGTCATTAGCGTAAGCCTGTGGATGGTCGCCGTATAGCAAACTCAACAGTACGGATTTACCAGCGCCGTTCGCGCCAACCAGCGCCCATTTCTCGCCGGCCCGAACCACCCAGTTTAAATTCTGAAGAATGTATTTTTCACCATAGCGGACCGTAACGTGCTGCAGGCGGAATGCTTCCGTAAAGTCGGCGTGAGAACCATTTATTGACGGTATTTGGAGCTTGTCTATAGCTGGAACGAGTGCGATAGGATTAAACTCCCGGCGGGGACCAGCCCAGCGAAGTTGTCCCTGATTCAGCCAGGCCACATGCGTGACGAATGATGGTAGTTTATTTGGTTCCGCAGCCAGTACCAGACTCAACCCATGGTTAACCAGTTCACCCAGCCAGTCAGAAAGCTCCTGCTGAAAAGCCGCATCAAGGCCTACAAAGGGGTTATCGATCAGCAAGACAGCGGGTTGCTTTAGGAATGCTTTACCAATCCGGGCTTTGCGGGTCTGGCCGTTTGACAGTTTGAGCAGCGACAACTCCAGCAGCGGTTCGAGACCGAGTCGATGGACGAGGGGCCTGGCTTCGGGCGTATCCGGATACTGTAAAAAATCACGTACCGTTGGCGCTTCGTCGCCCATGGTGGCGTGGTAGCGCTGCTGATAGAAGTGGCCTGCATACGAGAACTGCCGGGAATCTTCTTTGAAGGAGACGAACAGTACATTCTGCCGGAGCCACTGGTACAATGACAGGTCGCTAGATTGATGGGCCGGATAAACAGCCCGCCCTACACGAACAGGTAGTAGTCCGGCCAGAGCCTGCAAAAAACTGGTTTTTCCCGCGCCTGTGTCACCCACAATAGCCCAGCATTCACCGGCTTTAAGTGTCCAGTCGAGGTTTGTCAGAACAGGCGTCCCGCTTCGGTTGATAGTAGCTTGTTGTAATGTAATCAGTGAATCTACTTCCATACAAAAAAGCCGGATGGCTAACTTTAGATCAAAGTTAGCCATCCGGCTCTATTATCACTCCTCCAGCTATCCTCTAACGGGGATAGTTGTGTCGTTCTTACTTAAGCGAATCCCGACGCATCGTTGATGATGAGTTCCGGCGATTCTTGCGGTTCTTCCGGTCAGTACCCATCTGGCGGTTTGTCGTCTGGTCGGTAGTACCCATGGTTTGTTCAGAAGTGCCCATGGTGTTCTGGCTACCTGATGTCGAACCTTGCTGCATGGTACCTGTTCCTGTTGAATACGAACTATTGTTCGTGGTTGAGCTGGAACCGGTCGTTGACCCTGATGTACCGTAGCCGGATGTCGTTTGCGAATTCGGATACGTTGTCGTGCCAGTCGTACCGGTTGAGTAAGTACCTGAGCCAGTAGTCGTTTGCGGCTGAGTCTGATACGTACCCGTCGGCGAATTCGTGTTCGATGGATTCGAATACGTACCGGTCGTTGTTGATGGCTGTCCTGCTGGTGTCGACGGCTGTGGCTGTGTCGTCGGCTGTGACTGGTACGTACCTGTCGTTGGGCTCGTTGTGGTCGTGCCCGTATTGCTACCTGTTGAGTTTGTTGTCTGTGCGTTAGCACTCAGGGTCAGGCCGGCTACCAGCATGCACCCCATAATCATTACTTTTTTCATCGTTGAGTTGAAGTTAATATTGTCTATCGTCTAACTTGATAACCGAACCTATAACGCCAGAGAAGCTCGGGTTGTTCGCCTGATGACCAGCACATCCCAAGTACTTAACTACCTGAAAATCTTCAAATTTGTATTTTAAAGCGCTTTATGCTTATTTTTTCATATTTGTTAAATGATTGATAATCAGTTATATACTTTGTATAGATAGCATATACGTTAGTTAGCGCACATTTTACTTATGCGAAGAGAGTGAAACGATCAAAAAAATTGAAAAAAAATGAATTTATTTTCTGAAACTGATGGATAAGCCGTAGGTATAAGGTCTTATCTTACAAAGATTTCTCCGATCGCTTATCGCATTTAGACTATATTGAACGGAGGGTTCGATGCGAAGCCAGAGGTCGGAGGTAAGGGGGCGCTCAATACCATAGGAGGCCTGAAGGAAAGCGCTTTGTCTCCGAACCGGGGCTACGTACCCACCTACCGTCACTCCAGCGGTCACATAATGGCTCCAGAGTCTGCCGTTACCCAGCGAGACAATCAGATCGGTGTTTAATCCTACGAAATGGTACCGGCTGGCAACAGACAGTGGACGGTCGGTCATGGGCGTAATGCGAACGGTCTGGTCGTTGACCCAGTTTACCTGTGTCGAATCGGTAAAGAGTGTCTGTAATCGATAACGCATTGAGGTTCTCAACTGACCGTAGGTAAGGCCGGTCCGCAAACCAAGCCGTTGCGTCAGCCGCCATTCTTTCCCAATCTGGATGCGGGAGCCGATGCGATCGGATGAAAAGGTACGCCCGGATTGAATCTGCCGGATGTATACCTCATCGTTTGTATTTGGGCTGATACGGCGGTAGCTGTAAAGAGCCATTACTGACGCATATAGACTCGACTGCCGTCGTCGCGAAACGCTGGGTAAAGCGTCTATGTCGGATTGCTG
The DNA here is from genome assembly GCF_000296815.2 of Fibrisoma limi BUZ 3. Lineage (GTDB taxonomy): Bacteria > Bacteroidota > Bacteroidia > Cytophagales > Spirosomataceae > Fibrisoma > Fibrisoma limi. The sequence goes on along the minus strand of NZ_CAIT01000009.1, from coordinate 1,362,359 downwards.
AAGGTTGATCGGTAAGGTAGGAGAAGCAAATTGCGGCCATCGTAGCCCCAGGTGTTGAAGTCGGTTTACCTGCATCGGCTCGGCTATTGACGCGACTTCGGTCAACACACTAACCATGTCGGTCGACGACGTATCATCCCAGCCGGGATAGGCTGATCGGGCCGCCTGAACATTCTCATAATACGTAGTAGGAGTAGGGCGCTGATACGTAGCCGCCTGAGTTTGCCAGGACGTTTCAGATGGCCGGTATGAAAACGTTTTCTGGGCTGGCTCTGTAACTGTCTTCTGCCGAGGAGCTATGGTTCCGACGGCTACTGACTGCTCTGGACCTGCTGGAGAAGGTATTGGGCTGAGTGTTTTTGGCGACGTAGCCATCGTAGAGGGGGCAGCCGGTTTCCGGGTCGCACCAACCGGCGATATTCCGGCGGCAGTGGGTTTTTCCGGCAGTGTTGTCCAGCGGTCGAGTATCCACCAACTCGCCCCCACTAGCAAAAGCAGCGCTACTGCCACACGGCCAGCTACCCGACCACGATTCATACGTGTCGGCTTCGGAGTGCCCGCCAGAATACGACTAAGCGCATCGGCAGCCGGTTCGGCTTCGTAGTTTTCCAGTCGCTGTCGGAACAGATCGTCCCAGGCCTGCTCATCCTCAGGAGTGTTCATAGCGAACGATACCCAGTTTTTTCAATTTTTCTTTTAATGCGGCTCTGGCACGTGCCAGTTGCGATTTCGACGTTCCTTCGGAGATCCCCAGCATCTGAGCAATCTCCGGGTGGTTGAATCCATCGACTACGTGCAGGTTAAAAACCATGCGGTATCCATCCGGAAGGTCCTGCACCAGTACAACCAGTTCATCGGCCGACAACCGAGCCAGCGTTTCGAGGTGATCGTCAGTGCCTATATCCTGAGCAGCTTCGTAATCTGTCTCGGCTTGCAGCCGGTGGTTTTTATGATAAATGTTAATGGCTGTGTTTACCATTACCCGCTTCATCCAGGGCAATAGCCGATCTGGCTGTTCGATGGTGTGGAGTTGTTGAAAGATTCGGATAAAGCCTTCCTGAAACATGTCTTCGGCCTCCGGGCGGCTGCGGGCATATCGCCTGCATAACCCCATCAAACGGCCCCTGAACCGATGGTAGAGGGCTGTCTGGGCTCGAGGGTCATTGCGTTGGCACGCCCGCAGGAGATCGAGATCTGTCATAGTTGAGTAGGCCATCGGCCGTTTGCAGTGGGTTGTCAACTGCGGCCGTTTGCCTATTCGCTCCTGCCTGTAATCAACCCTGCGTAATTTACTGCAAACTATTTACTCTTTTATGATGACCTTCACCTCAGCGGAAGATTTATTCGTCTGCACATCAGTTACTTCGTACGAAAACTTAACTTCGCCTGGTTTCTGGTTCTGATCCAGGGTGTACAGAATGCTGCCGTCGCGCAGTACATCGAGCTTCAAATTGCCAGGATTCGTACCGATTCGTACTTCTTTAATGCTGGCGCAGATGCGGTCGTTCAGCAGAACCGACAGCAGCACTACCCCTCGTTTTACGTCCAGTGCCGGGCGGCTCAGCGAAATGGTCCGTTCGTCGTTCACGGCCGTAAGCTTGCAGTTCGGGTCTGCCGATTTAACCTTGATCTGTACGATGGCCTGCAGGCATTCCCCGTTTTCGCAGCGCTGGTACGTCAACTCGTCAGTACCATTGTAGCCAGCGTTGGGTTTATAGACGATCAGTTGGCCAAATTCACTCGCTCGTGTTGACGTCATCAGGTAAGCTGACCCGTTGGCCGGTTGTTTCGTAATCGTGAGGGGAACCTGTCGGCTGGCTTTACACAACTGATCGTTTAGCAGCGGAAACAGAATAAGCGAATCGCTCAGCAACCGCTGGCGGAAGCTTACCTGATCGTCGTTTAGCTTGAGTTTGCAATCCCTGAACGGGTCACCAACCACAACCTTGACCGGAGCCAGAAGCGTACGGGCCTGGCCTCCTTTGGGTGTAACCGTGATTTTATAAATGAAATCGTCGTAGCCGTTGAAGTTGTCATTAGGTCTGTACGTCACCTTGCCGTCTTCTATCGTGGCCGTTCCGTTTTTGGGAGCCCGTTCGATACCCAGCGAACTGATGTTCGCGGTGGCATTACAGAACCGATCGTTTTTGAGTACGTCGATGCTTACGGCTGTGTTGGCGGTTGCCCGGACAACATCGGGGATCGTACCGGCGTAGCAGGGAATTCGGCTGGTGTCGGTCGTAACATTGACGGTAAAGGGGCGAATGGAGGCACCGGCTTTGTCCGACGAGATGGCAAATTGATCGGTGCCGTCTACAAAATCAACATTGGGTGTGTAGATCAGTAGCCCATCCTTGCTGAACGAAGCGTCTCCCTGCTGGGGTGCTTTACTAATTTTAAACGTCGTGGCCGATGTCAGATCAACAAACGATTTCAGGTCAATAGCCACCTGTTGCGTGGGCATCGTATAGAATTCGGCATCGGTATTCGGTTCCTCGTCCGGCGCAACATCCTGCCCAACTTGGTCGCAGGCCAGTATGCTGGCTGTCAGGAATATACTTGTCAGTAAGCGCGTGTTTTTATAAAGGTATAGCATAAGTCGGCGCGTGTTTTAGACCGCTACTGGCCGGATAGACACGCGCCAATCTAAAAGGGTTGCATGCCGGTGTTCAAGGAAAGCAACACAGAAACTCAGGAATAGTCACGCTTTGCTGCCCTGACGACTGGGTGGCATTGTAGCAGGCGTATCCCTGGACGGTTGCGGAATACTTGGACGACTTGTTACAGCGTTTCTAAAATAGTTCGGATCGCGCTGATAGGCATCCCAAAGCTGTCGGGCCTGTAGCTGTATATCGGCCGAGCGTGAACCGGGTTCGGGCGGATACGCTTCAAACTGCCGTAGTAACCGGTAGCACAGTGTTAGTTCGGCGCTGGCGATGATAGCGTCGAGCCGAAACTTATCATCCAGCCACCACAACGTTGTTCCCATCGATCGGGCCTGTTCGATCACTGGCTGGATCGTTCGGAGTTCCTTTCTCCATTGATCGGGCGTACCCCGGTCTTTCTCCGCCCGGATCAGCCGATCCAGTACGCTCGACAGACGTTTGTATTCGCGGCCGGCTGCGGCTGCCGCATACCCCTGGCTCCGAATCCGGCGCAGAAAGATGGTGTCGAGTAGGGTCATGACGCTCGTCAGCCGGATGGTCAGCAAATACCCAATCTGCCTGATCGACAGTTTACGAATGGGCAACGTAGCCTGGCTGTAGATGGGATTGTACGGCTTGCCGGCTTCGTTCAGCTTGCCGGTCGCCCATCGCACGGCCCATTGCAGCCCAAACCCAACCGTAAGAGCACCGCCGGCCAGCATACCCAGCAAAAAACCTTCGTAGGGTGGGTAACGTAGTACAAAAAGGTGTAGGAGGTAATACCCCAGGGCTACACCCGCTACGCCCACGGCCCACCGGAACCAGTTATCGACCTTGCCGGGCAGCGACGCCAATCGGTCGCCTTCGCCTGCGGTTGGCCCAGGCTTTGGGGCGTCGTACAGATTGACCCCGGCGCTCGATACGTCAGAAATCAGCAGCAGCGACATGGGGCCGACTTTATCGTAGATCGGATCACCGGGTTTAATGTCGTTCTTCTCGCAGTAACTGGCGTTCCGGTCGCTGGCGATCAGCAAACTTTCGGTACCCTGATTGTCGTATACACCACCGTCGAGCAAGGCAAGCCGGCTAATAGGTAGGCGACCGTTGTCGTAATCATAAAATAGCATTTCGCCGGGCTGGAGCGGGAAATCATCAGGCATCACCAGGGGCTCAAAGCCACCCGGAAAGCAGGACGAAGCTGCCACGATGTCGGCCAACCGGAGTTGCCGGGCATCGTTGGGCTGAATGAAAACGTTTCGATTGCCGACCAGGTAGCCATCGTCAATGCCGGATGCGTGCTGAAACCGGAACGCGAGTCCTGAATACAGTTCTGTGGCGTTGAATACCACTGTTTGCAACGGGAAGGTGTCCAGATCCGATTCGTTCCAGAACTCCCCAAACGTAGCACCTTCGAACAAATCGCTGTCGTATACATCGGCGAACGCCCGAATCAGTTTATAGTTGGGCAAATCGTTGGTGCTCACCGTCTTTTCCCACTGGTGCAGGGCTTTCCGCAAAAGCGTATCGTCGTGCAGGATTGCATAGAACTTCTCGTAAATGGTTTCGAACGGAACGCCCTGCTTACGCTTCAGCGCGTAGTAGGCCCCGACAATCGTACCACCTGATACGGTCGAAATCATCCGCACGTTATCGAGCAGGCCAAGCGTGTGTAGTGCCTTAAGCGTGCCGAGGTGATAGGCGGCAGCCCGAAAGCCACCACCCGATAGGGCGAGCGCAATACGGTCGAGGTCAGTGTCTGACTGGATACCGTCTGAGGCCACCGGTTTCGGCGTGGGCTCCTGATTGGCTGGCGTTGCTGGTGTGATCATGGGTACTGGTGGTTTAGGCAGATGCGTCTCGGGGTGGTGTGATGGTAAGGTCGACGTAGTTGATGGTCCGATCGTCGACAGGTACGTCGACCTGGAGGGCGACTTTGAGTTTCGACTTGATCAGGTCGTCTTCCTCAGGCCAGTTGGCCGGCATGGTAAGGTCGTCGGCCCGCAAAAACCGAACGGGTGCCATCCGGCGCGAATCCGTAGGTACGTTGGCAAACGCATCGAGCAGATTCTGGTAAGGAATATCATTCCAGCGATACCGCCGGGCGGTTTGGGCGTCAACCGGTATCAGAGCGCATAGCTTGGGGCTGGTCATTTTTTGCAGCCCCGTTCGTTTGGGCGTGGCGTTGTGGCTGCCGTGGTGCCCTACCTTGTAGAAAACCGTATTAGCCAGCAGGTCTTCGGCCGTTACCGTCCGGCTCGTTCCATCCTGATCCGTTATCCGCCACATGAAGCGACGTTTGTATTTGTCGTCGTTGCTGGCTCTGACCGAATCATCGTCCCAGGCCGACCAGACACCGTACTGGGCGTCTCCGGGGAAGAACAGAACCTCGCCGGTGTCAATCAGTTCAATGGCGAGCACCAGACTGGTGTTGTTGGTATACTGGTTCAGTTTCAGCGCCAGCCCTTCGGCCGAGTTCCGCCAGTCGGTATCGATACGTCGCCAGTCGTTTTCTTTGTCGAAGTATTGATGCAGGACGCTGTTGTCACGCCCGCCACCTTTCATTTGCTGAAACCGCCGTTCGAGCAGGCTTTTCTCATAGCTATCGCCATTAAACAACTTAGATGGCAAACGCTGGTATTCCGAGCCCGGCTCCAGCCGAACGGGTACAATGTATTCCTGGTCGAACGGCGCTTTGGACACGTACTCCGCAAAGGTTGCTGCGGGTTCAAACGCCCGCCCGAACGAATACGTGTCGGCTATGTAATCGGCCCCGATGTACAGTTCGCCATGCACATGGCTTTCACCGCGTCGAATGTACTCGATGGGCGGGGGGCCTAATACGTAGATTCGGACGCCAGGAATGTCGGTAGAATACTCCCCAGGCATAAAGTACCGGGTTTTGTCGGCCTGGCGGATAAGTCGATCATAAATCGGATTGGTATGATGCACCGTTTGGATGGGCTCATCCGATGCGTCTACATCCCGCTCAAAGCGAAACAACTCGCCCAGCAGGCTTGTATTCATGCCAAGTTCCGTCCGCTGTTCGGCTGGGAGCAGTTGAAAGGCGGCTTGCAGCGTAGCGCGGGTCTGTTCTTTGTACAGGCGCCAGTCTTTGGCCGGGTCATAATCAGGTCGCTCGGTCCAGCCCAGCCAGAGTTCCCTGATGTTAAGCTGATCGATCGTATCCCTGGCCTGGCGAAAGCCTGATATATGATCTTCGTGCTCATGGGTAATGACCAGGTAATCGAGAGGCTGTTTGTCGAGCCCATCTTCGTGCAAATGGCGGGCAATGGCCTGCATGTGTTCAGCCTGCCCGCCCCGGACCCCAAAATCGATGAGCATCCGGGTTGTTTTGTCGGGGTGCCGGAACGTCAGCAGAAAGCAGTCGCCGAAACCGGTGCAATACATGCGGATGGTAACGTCGTTGAGCATGAGTTCGAGGATTAATGGCCCTGGTGGAGAATCGCAAACGCTTCCGTCGCCTGATGCGGCCCAACGAGCCGGGGCGCAAACGGCGATTCGGTTTCTGACGGCACGTAGCAGTACAGGCGCACTATTTCAGCCGCAGCCCGCTCTTCGCTGATGACGTATCGGCTATTCTGTAGCCGGATCATGTCTTTTCGGATGAAGCGGGTTGTGCGCTGGTCGATGTTCAGCACGATGGTGCAGCCGCCTTTGAATCCGTACGGTGCATCGTAACCCGCCAGCTTGATCTGGCAGGTCTGCATGATGGTCATGACAACCTGATTGATGACGTTCGTTTCCGGTCCTATGCGCTGGGCCCGGCTGAGGGTATAAACCCCGTAGTTCGGGCAACCCTCCTGTTCATCAATTTTTACCCACTCGACGGTTATCTCCTTCATCCGTTCGGGCATCCCACGTCGGTTCAGTTCATCCCGCAGGGCTTTGTTAAGCAACGTTACGCTATGGTCGTTGCAAATGACGAGGTCATCCGGATTTAAGAGCAGGCCCATCAACCCCTGAAAACGTCTCAGCGAGTCGCCGTCGAACTCCCGGATGGCCTGCTCGATCCGGCGTTTATAGTCGACTGTCAGGTTGAACAGGGCCTCGCGGTTCTGGAGCATGAGCGACGTATCGTCGAAATACTTTCTGACCAGGTATTTGATAGTAGCCAGCGAATCATGCCCCGATGTACGCTTCCGCTTGGGGTTGAGCATCGCCGGTTGCTGCTCTGCTGTCGTGATCGGCTGAATAAGCTGGGCGTACAACGGCCGGATGGTGTCGAGCCAGACGTGCCAGGTGTGGGGCAGCGCCTGTTCCGGCGTCATTTCCGCTTTGCCCTGCAACCGCAGCCATTCGGCAGGCAGGTAATAAATTTCATTGAGAAGATCGTCGACCCGACGTTTGAATCGCTCCGGCTCCGATGCTTCTATGCTTTTACTGTCGAGGGCAGTAGGAGCCAGGCTATTCATGGGCAGTAGATCGCTTTCCTGGAAGCAAGAGTACGTCAGGTTCTCGACCGAGAGCGTACGGATGCCTGTTGGGTAAATTCCCCACCGCTTAAACGACTCCACAAACGCCACACGGTAACCCATCGGATCGTTCGGAACCAGGTCGACATCGGCCGTGATGACGGCCCGCAGAAAGTCCCCGAACGTACTGCCTACAGGTGGGCAATAATCCAGTGCCCGGATGCAGACGGTCAGAAACTGCTTAGCCGTTCGGGAGGCTTCGCTGGCCAGCCGACGTACCAGATCGGGGTGCAAATCGCCAGCCGGCATGACACCCGTACCGTTAGTGGCAATACGGTACAAATCGGCGGTCCGTTTGCGGTAAATATTCAGAAAGGCGTCAAATACGGCCGCAACCAGAATACTGCCGCGGGCGTGGGGTTCTGTCTCTTCTTCGTATAGTTTGGGATTAGGCGTAACCGACCGCCATTCTTTTTCGTCATTGTCGGCGTTGCCGATGGCATTGCGCAGAGACCCATGATTTCCCACAGCGAGGCCCATCTGCTGCGCCAGTTGGGCAAGCCAGTTATCGCTCCGGAGGTCACCCCTTGTCCGGGCGATCTGGTTTTCAATCAGGTCCGTGAACGTAAAGTGCTGAAACAGGGCAACCAGGTCCGAGAACGCTTCGTGAATGGCCAGCGTATCGCGGTGCAGTGGTACGATGTAGCCTTTGTGGATGCCGTCGATCAGGGCGTGGGTAACTTCGTGCGTAATGATGTCGTGCGACAGGCACGTAAACACCAGACTGCCGGGCATCAGAGCCGTTACGTCGCTGGGGCGGGCCGGAAAATACCCGAACAGAATCGCTTTGCGCGAAGGGCTGTAGTAGGCGTTGGCGTCGCGGAGGGCATGTGGATACAACCGCAGCCGCTGCACATACGTTTCGGTCGGCCAGCCGTCGGCATCGATCGGTCCCTCCCGCGACGACCAGAGTACTGGTCGGCCCAGCGCCTTTTCGAAGTTCTGGATCGTCGTCATGGCCACAGCGTATACCATCTGCTGATGAAACTGCGGATTACCTTCCGAAGGTGGCAGCCCGTCCTGCGCCAACAGAATTGGATCGTTCAGATCGAGGGGAGGGTAGAAAACGCCACTGGCCGGGTCTACATCGACCACCTCAACGTATTCACCGATCGGGCCGGGTTTCAGATCGCCTTCCCAACGTACCGGATAAACCAGTGTATTGATACCAACCGAGTTGAGTTGAACCGCAAAGCTGGGATCAAATGCATACCCCCGCAAACGCCGGTACACCGGCTGTAGCGACGGGTCCATGATATTAGCCGAGTGATGAACAGCTTGCGGTTTCATGAGCGTACGAATTGGAGTCAATTTATACGCTTTATAATAAATTGTAGCCTGTGGTTAAATGTATGTTGAGTAAGCGTGCTGGTGATTGATTTATCGGTAAGAAAAAGTGCTAAACTTTCGCAGATGATTTAAATTTAGAGCTGTATACACAATTGCTCGAACCGTGCAATCTATTTAAATTACCAATTAACTTTATTGCGGTAACTTTGAATTGACTATATTTATAAATTATCGTTATTAAGATACAAATTGTTTCATTTTTAGATATACCGTAACTTGCGGCAATTTATAAATGATGCAGGTTTTACTTAAGTATTTTACTAACCGTAACTACAGATTTGAGCCGGCAGATAGGGACATATTCACCAGATGATGGAGCGGGTAATGCGTTTGGTCCATTCGGCGCTGGTGTATTCTATGCTATTGGTAAAACAGGCCGATGGCAAGCACTGCTGGTTGTTTTACTCTGTTGTAGCTTCTTCCGGGCACATGCTGATCAACCGGCAACCGTGCGGGGCGTACTCGATCTACGCAAAACGGATTTATCGAAGGAGGTCGTTGAGTTAAATGGCGAGTGGAAATGGTATTGGCACCAGCTACGCGACCCTAACCAGCCTGATGCCGGGTTTGAGTTTATTCAATTTCCTGCATTGTGGGAGGGAACTACCTGGCAGCGCAAACCTGTGTCGGCCCAGGGATATGCTACGTACTCGTTAACCGTTCTGCTACCTGCTCATTCGAGTGGGTTGGCCCTGGAGCTGCCGGATCAATACTCGGCCTACCGGCTCTTTGTAAATGGTAAGGAATTTGCGCAGGATGGTACGCCGGCCACTACATTGGCAGAAACCCAACCTTACTGGTCAACTCAACTGGTCGAACTCCCCGCTTCGGGCGATACGCTCCGGCTACTTATGCAGTTGGCTAATTTTCACCATGCCAAGGGAGGAACGTCTCAGGCGATTCGGCTGGGCGAGCGAACGCGGCTGGATGCTATCCTGACAATGGATCGCGCCCTGGATTTGTTTCTGACGGGCTGTCTGTTCATGAGTGGCCTGTTTTTCCTTGGCTTATTTAGTTTCAGCCGTACCGATCGGGCTATTCTTTTCTACGGTTTATTCTGCCTGGTCTATTGCTATCGTATCGTGGGTACCCACCCGTACGTATTGCATACCATACTGCCCGATCTGTCGTGGCAACTGACGATCCGGCTCGAATACCTGTCGCTATACGTGGGCGTGGCGATCTTTGTATTGTATACGCATTCGCTGTATTCCCAGGATACCGACCGCCGGGTCAGCGCGATAATGACCTGGTTGTGTGTTGGGTTTGCCGGAACCGTGTTACTACTGCCAACGGTTCTGTTTACCAAACTCATGAATCCGTTTCTGGCGCTCATGGTCTGCTACATCGGGTATGCGTTTTATGTGTACTGGCTGGCGGCTAAACGGCGTCGACCTGGGGCTCGTTTTTCATTAATGAGTACGGCCCTGTTAATGGTCGTTTTTGGCTTTATCATTCTCGAGTATTTCGGTATCGCAATGCCGGCCAAAGCATTGTTGTTCACAGGGTATCTGGGCTTTTTCTTTCTTCAGTCGCTGGTGTTGGCCTACCGCTTTTCGTTTGCGCTTAGTGAGGCCCGTCATACTGAAAAGCAGTTCCTGGCCAACATGAGTCACGAGATCCGTACACCGCTCAACGCGATCATTGGTTTTTCGAATCTGTTGGATACGAACGCGTTAACTGGACAGCAGCAGGAATTTGTCCGTTACATCCATACCGCCGGTAAAAATCTGCTGACCATCGTTAATGACATTCTGGACATCGCCAAAATTGAGGCTGGTAAACTACGCCTGGAAACGATTCCTTTCAGCATCCAATCCCTCAGCGATTCGATCCGCACCATGCTGCTGCCCACGGCCGTCGACAAAGATTTACAACTGGTTGTCGATGTGGATCCTAACCTGCCTCCTGTGCTGATGGGCGATCCTACCCGGCTTACTCAGATCCTGCTCAATCTGTTGAGTAATGCGATTAAATTTACCAAACAGGGACGAGTGAGCTTGCGCGTTGAGCAACGGGAAATAACTGGTGGATTTGTACGGGTTCGATTTGTGGTCCAGGATACCGGAATTGGTATTGACTCCGGGGCGCTGCCTTATATTTTTGAACGTTTCCGGCAGGCCAGTGATTCAACCACCCGATTCTACGGGGGGACGGGGCTCGGCCTGAGCATTGTTAAGTCGCTGGTGGAATTACAGGGCGGCTGGATACGAGTAACCAGTACACCCGGGGAAGGGTCCTGGTTTACGCTGGAGATTCCGTACAAAATTGCGAAAGGCGAGAGTGATCAACTGATAAATAAATCCATTTCGAACTGGAAACAGACCGGCCAGACATTGCGTATTCTGGTTGTTGAAGACAACCCAATGAATCAGAAGCTGGCGTTGAGTGTGCTAAGCCGACTGGGGCATTCGGCTCAGGTTGCTGAAAACGGCGAACTGGCGCTCGAATGGCTCCAGCGAAGTACGTTTGACCTGATTCTGATGGATATTCAGATGCCGATTATGGATGGCTATACGACAACGCGTCACATCCGAAACACGTTGCACAACAAAACGCCTATCATCGCGATGACTGCCCATGCTCTGGCGAGTGAGCGCGAACAGTGCCTTCAGGCCGGCATGAACGACTTTTTGTCAAAGCCCTTTATGCCCAACGACCTGCAACAACTCATTCGCAAGTACGTACCCAACGGACCGGCTGAGGAGATTGCAGTTGAGCCGGAGACGGCTCCAGCAGCCGATGCTACCAGCTTTACAATGGAACCTTTGCTGGAAGTAGTGGAAGGCGATTTGTTTCTGGCAACTCAACTACTGGAGCTGTTCCTGAGCCAGACTGTCGAGCAAATGCAACAGATACGCCAGGCATTGGCCGCGGATGACCTGGAAATTGTTGGGCAATTGCTTCACAGTCAGAAAGCCCCCATAAAAATGCTGGGCCTGGACAAGGTTTGTCTCCAGTTGGAAGAAATAGAATCACTCATCGTCGCACGAGCGGCTCCAACGGTAATTGTACCGCTCGTGTATAATTATATCCTGGCCCTAGAAGCTGAACTACCCGGTATTGAATCGGTGCTACGATCGACGCTTCAGAATATGCCATCTGAATAACCGGTCATCCAGACAGGCGTCTGCCAAGAATAAGCGTTAAAACAAAAGCAGCCGACGTAATGCCGGCTGCTTTTGTTTTAACGCTATGCTTCGATTTACAAATTGCCTTTCTTCATTTCTTTCACGGCAAAGTCGGCAGCACGGGCCGTCAGGGCCATGTACGTCAGCGACGGGTTCACACACGAAGCAGACGTCATGCAGGCTCCATCCGTATTGAATACGTTTTTCACCGTATGGATCTGGTTATGCGCATTCAGTACCGATGTTTTCGGATCGCGACCCATGCGGGCGGTTCCCATCTCGTGGATACCGATACCGGGGTGCTTCGATTCGTCGTTGTACGGCGTTACGTTCTTACAACCGGCTGCTTCGAGCATTTCGGCTGCGTCGTTCATCATGTCCTTCCGCATCTTCTTCTCGTTGTCGCCGTAGGCTGCGTCGAATACGATCAACGGAAGACCCCACTTGTCTTTTTGGTCCGGCGACAGCGTCATTCGGTTGTTCGGATCAGCGATCATTTCGCCGAAACCACCGATGCTCATCGTCCATGGACCCGGTGTAGTCAGACTTTCCTTGAAGTCGGCACCAAAACCTTCCATACCGTTGCCCCGGTTCCAGCCGGCCCGACCAGCGCCACCCTGGTAGCCGAAGCCACGAACGTAGTCACGTTTGTCGTTGCCCCAGTTGCGGTAGCGTGGAATGTAGATGCCATTGGCCCGGCGACCGTAGTAATACTGATCCTCCATGCCTTCAAACGTACCGGAAGCGCCAACCGCGAGGTGGTGGTCCATGATGTTGCGGCCCAGTTGGTCCGAATCATTACCCATACCGTTCGGGAAACGCTTTGACTTCGAGTTCATCAGAATCGACGTACTGGCAAATGCCGATGCGTTCAGGAAGATGATGCGGGCGAAGTATTCGCGTACTTCCTTGGTATTCTGGTCAATGACCCGAACGCCGGTTGCCTTCCCTTTTTGCTCGTCGTAGAGCACTTCTGATACGATCGAATCAGGACGTAGCGTCAGCTTGCCGGTTTTCATTGCTGCGGGCAATGTAGCCGCCTGCGTGCTGAAATAAGCGCCGTAGGGGCAACCCCGCATACACTGGTTCCGATACTGACAGGCCGCCCGGCCCAGATCGTAGTGGAACTGCTTAGGATCGGTCAGGTGAGCCACCCGGCCAATCAGAAAGTGCCGCCCGGCGAATGACTTTTCAATTCGTTTCTTGACTTCTTTCTCGACGCAGTTCATCTGCATAGCCGGCAGGAAGTTACCATCCGGCAGCACATCCAGCCCGTCTTTAGAACCCGAGATACCAGCAAAGCCTTCTACGTAGGTATACCACGGCGCGAGGTCTTCGTAGCGGATCGGCCAGTCAACGCCGATTCCTTCTTTTGCATTGGCCAGAAAGTCTTCTTTGTTCCAGCGGTAGCTTTGCCGTCCCCACATCAGCGACCGGCCGCCCACGTGGTAGCCCCGAATCCAGTCTACCTGACGACCTGGTTTTTCGAGATAAGGGTTCTCTTTGTCATTCTCAAAATGGTGGCGCCATTCTTCGTTGGCCGTGTAGCCAGTACGCATATTGGCCCAGTATTCTTCGGCGGCCTGCGTTGTAACGCGGCCCCGGTGGGGGAAGTCCCACGGATTCTTTGTCGCTGTTTCGTAGCCTTCAATATGCTTGATGTCGCGCCCACGTTCCAGCATCAGCACTTTCAGCCCTTTTTGGGTCAGTTCCTTTGCGGCCCAGCCCCCAGAAATACCCGACCCGACGACGATAGCGTCGTAGGTCATATCTTTTTTAGCGTCAATATTGAGATTCATTGTTAGCAGGTTTTCTGTTTTCGGTTTACAGCCGCCGGTGCGCCAATGTTCCGTTCTGATTTAGTGCGGAGCGGTTAGCCGATACCTGTAAACAGTAAACTATCTTAAATTGCCCACGCCTTCTGGCCAGGTTTCAGCGGAACACAACCGTCGTACCGACCCGGAACGGCTACGTATTCCAGTGCCTGTGTACATCCAATTTCGGAGGTGAAATAACCAGTCAGCGTCAGGTCTTTCAGCATGGTAAAGAACGGCGTTACATTCTTACGCTTCTCGTTCGGCATCTGCACGTCCTGCTGACCGCTGGCATTCTGCGCCCGGGCCTTAGCCATGTCAGCGCGCTGCTGCTTGGCGTCGGCTTCGAGTTTCTTCACAATTTCGATCCGCTGCGCCGGCTCAAGCTGAACAAACGCTTTCCCATAAGCTTCCTGGCTTAGTTTATTCGTTTGTGCCAACCCTTCCAGGAAACGTTTCTGATCTTCTTCTTTATAGCAGTCTTTTACCAGAACATCAATGATTTCATTGACTTTAGCTGCTTTTGCACCCGGCGTTTTCGTAGTCGGAATGATTGTATCTGCCAGCTCGGCAACGGTTGCATCCTGATCGGCCGTGAAAAATACCGGCTTACCGGTGGTAGCCCGACGGATGGCCGACGCTTCGAGCGTATCAGCCAGCGCAGGCAACGACACCGTAGTGCCGACCAGCGCAGCAACCCGCATGAGGGCGTCTCTTCTGTTCATGGAATGAGCGAGTTAGTCGTTTCAATTAGAACGATGTAAGGAAGTACAAATGTATAAAAATCAAGGATTGGATAGGAGGATTTAGAGATTAATTCAGAATGGTTATAAAGAGCAGGTGGCTAAAAACGTAAGCCCTTAGCTGCCTGATGATTACTTCCTGAAAAAAAGTGAAAATTCTACTTGACTCTCCCCTTACGTCATAGCCTACTTTTACCGCGTTGATTCTAACAACGCCCGACTATGAGACACTATTCTGTCCGGAAACTGGCGAAACTGGCGGGGGTGAGCGTGCGCACGCTTCACCATTACGACCGGTTGGGGCTTTTGACGCCGTCTGTCCGTACTGAGGCCAGGTACCGACTCTATGGCGAAGACGAGTTGATCCGACTGCAGCAGATCCTCTTCTACAAAGAGCTGGACCTTCCCCTTACGGAGATCAAGTCCATGCTGGATGCCCCTGATTTCAACCTGCTGACGGCGTTGCAAAGCCATCGGCAAGCGTTGGAGGTCCGCCGGGACAGGCTGTCGGTATTGTTGGATACGATCGACAAAACGATGTTAAAACTTAAAGGAGAAGAAGGTATGCTTACAGATGAAGAATTATACGCGGGGTTTCCCAAAGAACAAGCGGAAACCTACCGACGCGAAGCCGTCGAGAAGTACGGCGCTCAGGTAGTTGAGGAGTCTGAGAACAAACTGCGGCAGATGGGTAAGCCCAATGTTGAAGCCCTGAAGGCCGAATCGTTGGACATTGCTCAGTCATTGGCTCGTTTGCGAGACGCTGACCCCGCCAGCCAGGCGGTGCAGGCGCAAATTGCTCGTCACTATGCCAACATTCGGCAGTTCTGGGGTAACTCTGTCGGCAATGGCAACATGGCCGAAGCCTACAAAGGTTTAGCGCAACTGTACGTGGATGATCTTCGCTATACGGCAAGTTATACCGGGCATGAAGATCCTGCTTTTGCCACGTTCTTACACAAAGCGATGGTTTATTTCGCCGATACGCAACTCGCTCAATAATTGAGGAAGCCGAACCCGTTGCATCACGGGTTCGGCTTTAATTAGAACCGCTACGCTGTCATGCGCTTAAGGCTCCACTGTTCGACGATTTTACCGTTGCTCAGGCGAAAAATGTCATAGAACATGGTCGCCTTCCGCTCGAACCACCCACCAGCCTGCACGGCAACAAAATCGCTTTCACCGATAACCCGATGCACCTGGTCAATGGTAAGGCTGTTGGCCTTCTGGTCCAGATAACTTGCTAATCCGGCGAGTCCATTGGCAATTGCCGGATTGTGCTGAATCAAATCGGGCGACACAAAGCGGGAAAGATCGCCAAGGTGTCGCTTAACAAAAACAAGCTCGTAGAACGTACTGACAATCCTCTTGTTCGCCACCGTCGGGGTGCCATCCTCCATGGGCATCGGTCCATCCATGATCGGGTTGCCAGTGGCGGTTACTGCGGGTGCATCCTCAACGGCATCCCAATGCTCTGCCATTTTATTATTCTCAAATCGGAATACATCTACTACGGCTTTTCGCTGACCGTCCCAATCGAAGCAAAGGTTCGTCACGACGTAGTCGCCATCGGCGATCAGGCGCGTAAATGGCTCAGACGTAGTGGCCGGTCGGGGTAACTGCTTCATGTACTGAAGGGCCTCAATAACACCAGCTTTGCCAGGCTTCATACCCGGACTGTGTTGTATATAATCATCGGCTAATACCTGCTCGGCGAAGGCTATATCGCCCTGACCAATTGATCGGACGTAGAAATCACGGATAATCGATTTATTGAACGCTTGTTGCATGGCTATTTCGTCTAAAACAGTGAGTAAAGAGCATCAGGAAGCCGACGGCCAAGGTGAATCTAACAGGCATACACGCGCCCTGTAATCCCCATTGAATACGATTTCCGAAAGCTGAAAAAGAGATGTAGTAACTCCGCCTGAAACGCAGAGTGTAGGGCAAAATCAGTCTACCTGCCCGAAGTGGGCGTTTTTAGATGCAGGCCGGAGTGTGTATTGGAAAGGATTGTCAACGAGGCAAATGTAAAGACTTTTCTGATACAAGGACACAATTGCGCTTTTGTAAGACAAGAGAGTAATGTGTTATTTATACGTTATAAATATCTGTCCATCAGTTCATTGTGGATAGCTTGTAAAGGGCTGTGTCGCAAATGTCCACGGCCTTAAAAAGTCGTTTCACCGGGGGCTTTTTCCGCTTCATCAGATTCGTGTGTCAACACTGAAGAAGGTTGAATCCAACTTTGGCTCAGTAAACAACAAAGAGAGCCGGGTACGGCCTTTAACCATGAAACTTGTGTCTATCATCTGTACCGTTGCCCTGGTAATGAGCAGCTTATTGTTGCAAGCGCAACAGATCACCTACCAGGGGGTCGTTATTGACGGGCAAACAAAGGAACCCGTTCCAGGCGCAACACTCCGGCTGCCGGGTACGCAGATCGGGACGGTTACCGATGAGCTGGGACGCTTCTCGCTGCCAACCGCCCAGCCATGTGATCATCTGAAGGTATCGAGCGTAGGCTACCAGGAAACGCTTATTGCAGTCTCAACCGGCAAAATGGTCGTTTCGCTAACCCCGAAGGTTGAGGATTTGCAGCCCATCATCGTAACCGCCAGCCGCGAAGCTCAGGTCCGTTCGGAAGCGCCTATGGCTATAAGCCGCCTGTCGCCGACACTGCTTCAGGAAACCAAAGCCGTTAACCTCTACGAAGTTATCAACAAAACGCCGGGCGTGGTGATGCCGAATCTGGGTAACGAGCAGCACTCGATGGGTATCCGCCAGCCGTTTGGTACCAACGCATACTATCTGTATCTGGAGGATGGACTGCCTGTTCGGCCGATGGGCGTTTTCAACCATAACGCCTTGATTGAGTTGAATGCCTTTGCTATCAGTTCGGTCGAGGTAGTGAAGGGGCCTGTATCGTCGCTGTATGGTCCGGAAGGAGTCGGGGGAGCAATTAACTTCCTGACACACCGGCCGACGGCCGTTCCTGTGGTACGTGTGGGGGTGTTGGGCGATGGCTGGGGGTATCGGCGCGTACAGGCCGGAGCCGGTGGCATGTTAACCAAACGGTTTGGCGTATTCGTGGGTGGGTCAATGGCGCGGCAGCGGAATAGTTGGCAGTCGCAGAGTGATTTTGATAAAGTGTCGCTCAATACTCGTGCTGAGTATGTACTATCCGACCGTACCCGGCTAATCGCAACCACAGTGTTCAACAAATACCACTCACAAACCAGCGGCAGCGTCGACAGCGTAGCGTACTACAGCCGAAACTATACCAGCACTACGGATTTCACGTACCGGGATGTGTACTCGCTCCGGTCACGACTAACGCTGGAACATCGCTGGTCGGCCCAGGGCGAGAGCTTTATGACGGCGTTCCGACGCGACAATAGCCTGAAGCAAAATCCAAACTACAGCATTCGCTGGAAGTCAGGGGCTACGACCGCAACGGGCGAGATTAACGACAACAGTTTTAGCAGCCTGGGCCTGATGGCGCAGCACAGCCAGCGATTTGCCTGGTTGGACAGCCGACTGATTGCCGGGGCGCTTTTCGACAATTCGCCGAACACGTACTACGCGTACCAGACCGAACTACAGGCCGTACTTCGTCCCGATAAGCGGTCGGTGGAGCGGTACGTGCAGGTACGCGAACTACCTGACCAGTTCCTGAGCCGCTACGAAGCCCGCATCCGCAACGTAGCCGCTTATGCTCAATACGATTTTAGTCCGATTCCCCATGTGCGACTGACGCTGGGTGTTCGCTACGACCGCATGAGCTTTAACTACGACAACTTTCTTGACAAAACGAGGGGGATAAAAACGTACGAGCAGGCATCGCCCAGACTAGGGCTGACCTACGATCTGGGACGTAGCCGGGGTTTGTACGCCAACGTGAGCCGGGGTTTTTCACCGCCCGGATTGACGGCCGTTTTCCGGAAGAACCCGAACGTCGGGCCAGGGCAACCTCCGTTCTATTATAACCTACAGCCCGCACAATTTACGAACGTAGAAGTTGGCGGGTGGGCATCGCTGCTGGATCGGAAAGTGGATTTCGACTGGAGCATTTACCAGATGGCCGGCCGCAACGAACTGCTCAGCATTCGGCAACCCGACAACTCAACCGACTATCAAAGCGCGGGCCGGACCCTGCATCGGGGCGTTGAATACAGCCTGACCTACAAACCATCGGATCAATTGTTTTTCCGGTTCGGTGGTACAAACGCCGTTCACCGGTTCGTCGATTTTGCTTTGAGCAACAGGCAGTCGGATGCGGTACGAAACCTGGCCGATTACGACATGCCACAGGCCCCGCGCTGGATCGCTAATACGGAACTGACCTACAAACCCTGCTGGGCAAAAGGGCTCCGCACGGCCCTGGAATGGCAACGTATCAGCCCGTGGTATCAGAATCAGATCAATACCGTTCGCTACAACGACCGCGGAGCATTTGGTGCGCCGGGTGTCAGTGTGATCAACTTCCGCACGGGCTATGTCTGGAAGGGCCTTGAAGTCTATATGAACGTATTGAACCTGACCGATGAGCTATACGCCAACAATGCCAGCCGTGGCAACGCACCCACAGATCGGACAACGTTTACACCGGCGGCTCCGCGCACGGTTGTTGTCGGCTTACAGTATCAATTCACAGGGAACTAATCGGGTATCACCAATGAAAACTACACTACTCCTGATCGCTCTGTTCGCCCAACTGGTTGCGTCCACTGCCCGGCCAATCGGCTTGACAATGCCAGCCGACTCGCTGCTGAGTGTGCCAAACGCGATGTTTCCAAGACTGCTGAGCGATCACCAGGGAAAACCGGTGGTGACCTGGGTGGAACGTACCACGACCGAACTGTCCCTGGTTTACCGCGTATCGTCAGACGGTGGCCGGACGTTTGGCTCTTCCGTACGCATCGCCTTACCCCCCACAACATCGGCTCACGGCGAAGACGTACCGAAGTTGATTTTCAAAGGCGATGGTGCCCTTATGGTTGTGTACAGCTTGCCCAAACCTACGCCGGATGCCCTGCGCGCTGGTGACCTGCTCTACATAACTTCTTCGGACAGGGGTAAATCCTGGACAACTGCCCAGCCAGTTCACCGCGATACGACACCGGGGAAAAGCCACTCGTACGCTGACCTGACGCGGTTACCCGACGGTGAAATTGGGCTGGTCTGGCTGGATGAGAAACTACCGGGCAACGAAGGGCGCTCGGTTCGGTTCACGCAGACGCTGCCGGGCGGTGGCTTCGGTCCCGAAGTGATTATTGACTCGAACGCCTGCCAGTGTTGCCGAACGGGTATTCTGGCCGATGCTGGTGGGCGTATCTACCTAACCTACCGTGACTGGCTATCCGGGTCAAAAGGTGAAACGGCCCAGGCTATCCGTGACATCAGCTACGTCGTTTCGACGGATGACGGCCGTTCCTTCAGCCAACCGAAAACGCTGGGCAACGACCGCTGGCAGATTGACGGCTGCCCGCATTCAGGCCCGCAACTCTACAATCAAGGCGGTGTCGTTTATGCAACCTGGTATTCCGGTGCTGCGGGTCAGGAAGGTATCCGACTGGCTCGTCTGGATGGACTGACCCAACCTGAGCAGATTGCGGGGCCACAGTTGCAGCATCCACAATTAACCGGCTGGGCCGATGGGCGGATGGCGATGGTTTACGAAGAACTAATCGGCGAGGCTCCCGATGCGTACCGGCAGGTTGTTCTGCGGCTGTATCCGGTCAAAAGTCGACCTAAAACGATGATACTCACCCCACCGGGCGAACGAACGTCTCTTCCAGTGGTGCTGCCGACTGCCGATGGCCTGCTGGTTGCTTACCAGGTATGGCAGGAGCAAAACACCAGCGTTACCCTAAAACGAATTCCTTTTTTTTCAACCATAAACAATCAAATACCATGAATCTCTTCGCAATTGCGCTTGTAGCCGCATCGACTCTGATCGGGTCAACCGACACGCCCACGGGCGACAAGAAACCAGCCACGACCATTAAGTACGGGGAAGCTCAGAAAGCCGGTAACGGCATGATCCGCTCGTTCGTACGACTCGACGAAAAAGGTAACCCAACGCAGGTGGGAGTTGCCATTTCGGAAGCCACGCTCAGCAGTTTGTCAACGGAAATGTCGCACTGGATTTTATATCCGCCCAGGGAGGCCGACAAAACCCTGATTAAGCACATCGCCTTTGGCTGGATGCCACACGGCCATGAACCAGACGGGGTCTATAACGTACCTCATTTTGACTGCCACTTCTATTTTACCAGCAACGAAGAGCGGGATGGCATCAAGCCGAATGATCCCCGTTTCGTGAAAAATCCGGACCCTGCTTATTTGCCCAAAGGGTTGGTGCGTGATGCGGGAGTTCCGCAGATGGGTGTTCACTGGGTTGATCCGACCAGTGGCGAGTTTCAGGGTAAGCTGTTCACGACGACGTTTATCTACGGTGCCCTTGATGGCCAGGTAACCTTCCTGGAGCCGATGTTCACCCTTGATTTTCTGAAGAAAGTACAGGACGAGCAAATCCCGGTCAAGCAGCCCGAGAAAGTTGCTCAGCCAGGGTATTACCCAACCACATACCGGTATGTCTACAATGCTGCTGAGAAGCAGTATGAAGTGACGCTGGAAAACTTGGTAAGCCGTTAGTAATTGGTTAGCGAATCACCCCCGGGCAAGCAGCAAGGCATCCATACCTTACTGCTTGCCCGGGGGTGATTCGCCTGGTTGATTCGCGTTATTGCATTTTAGTATTAAAATGTATTCATAATTGTCGTGGCTGAGATATTTTTAAAAAAATTTATAATTAGTTTTCGGCAGATTTTGGTCCTACTGTTAAAATAAAGACTAGTTAAAAATACTCGATGTTAAGAATTTATAGAGTAGTGTGAATATTAAGTTAAATCAATGCAATTCAATTGTTTATAGATAGATATTTTCATCAAAAATTGTTCGTTTAAAGCATAATTACTTAGATTTTACATGCTATTGCGCTCTCTATTTTTACTTATTTCTTCCTGCGTTTCGAGGCAACCGCTTAGTTAATTAGCTGGCTATCACCGTCTGGCTATCATTAAGTTTGTTTAGTACCCAAAAAAAAGAGTGCCCACTTTGTAACTGTTCATTTAACTGTGTCTACTTCTGGAAAAGTACGTTATTACGGCCTGGACTCCGTGAGGGTCAGTATGATGATGCTGGTTTTGATTGCCCACGCAGGGGCAAGTTACGTTGATAGACCTAGCCAAAACTGGGGGAATTTTCATGACACCAGGTACAATCACCCCTTCTTCGAATACCTCTTCCTTGTAATCAATGTGTTCTGTATGCCGGTCTTTTTTGTGTTGTCAGGCTTCTTTACGGCCCTGGTGACGCAGCAGCAAGGAATACGGTACATGATTATCAATCGGTTCAAGCGGATCTTCCTGCCGTTTGTGGTTTTTTTAATCCTGATCTTCCCGGTTTCGTACGTGGGTTTTCAGGTTGCAGCCAGTGGCTCACTCCAACAAGGGGAGGTAGCCATCCGTGCTCTGCTTAATGGACAAGTGTACTGGGGACTGATTCATCTTTGGTTCATGTACTACCTATGGTTACTGTGTATAGTAGCCGCAGGGGTACTGTTTGTCGTAAACAAAATGCCTGCGCAATGGAGACAGGCAGGTATGGCGCTATTCGAGCGGATAGCCACCAGCCGGGTTTACTTGCTGATACCGGGTTTGATTTCCTATGTGGCCCTGTTGCAGATGTACGGACCGTGGACTGAAACGCCCGCGTCCTTCAAACCATCGCCCCGGATGCTGCTGTTGTTCGGTATCTTTTTTGGGTATGGTTGGTTGCTAAAGCATAGTAGCCGCTTGCTGCAACGCTTTACAATCAATCCCTGGCTGAATTCTTGTCTGGGAGCAACGTTTGGAATCGCTTATCTGCTGGTTCTGTTCAATCCGCAAGCTTTTCCTAGCCCGGTTGTGTATTTTATCACAGCTATGGCCATGTCGGCTAGTTGTATGTGGACGTTCATTGCCGGGTTGATTGGCCTTGGTGTGCGTTATAATAACCCGACTCCGTTTAATACGGTGCTGGCTCAGGCATCGTACTGGATATACCTGGTACATTTACCACTGGCCATCTGGATTCCCTACGCGCTGCTTGACTGGCAGGTCTCCGTTTTTATAAAGTTTGGTATAACCCTCACCGGTATTCTGCTGCTCACCTTCGGCTCATACCTTCTGTTGGTACGCGGTACGTTTATTGGCCGTTTCCTGAACGGCCGAACTTACCCACCCATCGCCCTGAAACGGCCTAAGCTGCAAACGCAGTCCGCTTAAACCCTTACGCATCATTAGAATTAAACAGCTGAAGTGAGATGAACGCGGCCTTTCCTGCCAATTCCACCACATTAGTTCAAGAGTCGATAACTAAACCATCGGCAATTACTATTCCATCTACGATCTATGCGGTTGTGCTGTCCTCGCTCCTCATTGTATGGAGTATTGTCTGGGATATTATGTGGCACATGAGCATAGGTCGGGACGGGTTGTTTTCGCCACCCCATGTTTTGATGTACGTTGGAGCCATCATTGCTGGTTCCTTTGCAGGTTACACCATTCTTGCCCGAACGTTTAAAGCGAACCATCCCGACCGGATTCAATCGGTCCGGTTCTGGGGTGTATTCTACGGTTCCACGGGGGCTTTGTTCTGCGTGTGGGGGGCCGTTGCCATATTGACGTCAGCTCCGTTCGACAATTGGTGGCATAGCGCCTATGGACTGGATGTGCAAATACTTAGCCCACCCCATGCACTAGGTCTGTTGGGGATGACCTTACTTCAATTTGGGGCTTTGGTAAGTGTACTGACACTACGTAATCAGCTTAAAGGGAAGGAAGTTACCGAAGCAATACAGAAACGCCTGGAACTCCTGTTCATCGTGTCGGCGGGGTTTTTGATGACGATGATTTACATTCTGTTCTATGAAAAATTTATGGATTCGCAGGGGCACAGATCTCAGTACTACATACTCGCCAGCCTGTTTCTGCCTGTTTACATGATGTCAATTGGCCGTACTTCGGCAAGTGCATATCCGATTACAAAGCTGGCGACTATATACATGCTGACCATACTGGTGCCTAGCTGGATACTCCAGTTTCTGCCGGCTACGCCCAGGCTGGGCCCGGTATTGAACGATGTGACTCATTATCAGCCGTTCCAGTTTCCTTTCCTGCTGGTTATTCCGGCCTGGGTGCTCGATAAGGTCATGCAGCGGTATCCAAAACACTGGAACGACTGGCAGTTGGCCGGTTTAGTGGCGATTCTCTTCCTGGTTACGTTCACGGTCATTCAGTGGCCGTTCAGTGAATTTATGCTTACCTCGGCCTGGTCAAGGAACTACTTTTTCATGAGTTACACCTGGCCATTCAACGCGCCGGCCGATTATCCGTATCGGTATCAGTTCAATCCCGGGCTGCACGAAAATGCGATCCAATTGGTACGTGGGTGGGCAATCGCCCTTGTAGCTGCCTTCTTATCAGCCCGGACCGGCCTGTGGATCGGTGCCTGGATGAAAAACATATACCGGTAAACGTGCTCCTGGAATGTTGAAGAAACTAGTTTACTTACTACTGCTTTCCCTATTTTCAAGCTCTTTGATTACTATCCCGGCCCTGGCACACGTAGGTAGTCCGGGGGTGGTTATGCAACGGTCGGCGGGGCCTTACCGGGTTCTGGTTCACATTACACCACCTGATGTCGTGCCCGGTACTGCCCAGGTTTCCGTATGGGTAGAACAAGGGCGCGTGCGAACCTGCACGGTTCGACCGATTTACTTCGACAGTGGTGACGAAGCGTCGCCCACGCACGATGAGTTGAGCCCGACCGACCAACAGTCGACACGCTTTGACGGAATCGTCTGGCTGATGGGGCTGGGAGCTACCAGCGTTGAATTGCAGCTAAACGGCCCTGATGGTCCCGCTACAATTGAGATTCCCGTTATGTCCATTGCTACGGCTCAACGTGATATGCCAGCTATAACCGCCTTACCGCTGGTGCTGCTCGGGACATTCCTGTTCGTTCTGATGGTCACTATTGTTGGTATCTGCGTAACCCAAACTCGGTTGCGGGTTGGTCAGCAGCTACCCGCTTCGTGGCAGCGTTCCCGATTGGTGGCTATGGGGCTAACCTCGACATTGTTGCTGCTTGTTTTGACGGGGGGGCGATTCTGGTGGAATAGCCGGGCTCGCTTCTATTCTGATATTGTCCTGTACAAAGCCCCTAAAATCCGGCCGTCGGTTGAGTCGTCGGAGCTGGGCAATCAACTAACAATTACCATTGATTCGAATAGTATCAGGCAGCAGTCGCGACCGTTGAGTTTTCTGGTTCCGGACCACGGTAAGCTGATGCACGTATTTCTGGTTAAGATGTCGGATGCCGGCGCGTTTGCGCATCTGCATCCAACCCGGCTTGATACGTTGAATTATCGGGCCGCTTTACCGGTGTTGCCCAGTGGTCAATATCGATTGTATGCCGACATCGTGTACCGCAACGGATTCGCGGAAACACTGACGGATACGCTGACCATTCCCGTCCTGTCGGCGACTTCATCGACTCGCTTTTCCAGTGATGATAGCTGGTTGATTGGTCAGCCAGTCGATGCGATTCGGCAGTTGCCCAAATTAGATGCTACCATGGCGCCCTGTGGTGTACCGGCAGTTCGGGTCCCGCTCGCCGACGGCAGTTCATTAGTCTGGACGGATAAACCCGCTCAGACGCTGGAGACGAACCAGATGTATCGATTGCGCTTTGCCGTTGCGGATAAGGCAGGACGACCGGCTCCGCTGGAACCCTATCTGGGTATGACTGGTCATGCCGTGATCGTGCAGACCGACGGTTCCGTGTATACGCACCTCCACCCCGTCGGTACGTATTCGATGGCCGCTGAAGCTTCGCTGGTAGAGCGAATCGAAGATACAGCCCGAGTGTTCCGTTATCCCGACCCCCGGCAATTTCGGGATAGTATCGACCGGTACATAGCTGGCTTGCAGGAGCTTTCAGACGATGAACGAAATAAAGAACTGGCCGGGGCTATGCAGGGCATGGACCATCCGGCCAGTAATGGGCTTCATTCAAATATGGTCGAGTTTCCGTATCAGTTTCCGCAGCCCGGCCGCTACCGTATCTGGGTGCAGGTTAAACGGAATGGCCAGGTTCTTACGGGGGCTTTTGACACGATTGTTGAAGCGGATTAACGGTTATTTCAGCGGCTGCTTCAACGTAATGAAATAGACCCGGTTTCTATCGACCGTACCGTTAGCCAGCAGCTTTTGGATGTATGTGCCGGTACCGAGGATCCCAAAGTCGTCGTCATTGGAAATGGCCAGCGTCTGGGCACCAATCAGCGCAATTCCTTCGGCCTTGTCGTGCGGATAAACCGGGGTTACGTCAGTTGCCAGGTCAAGCACCAGTTGCTTGCTGACCGGCGTGATGCCGTTGGTTTGCAGGTTGGCTAACGTCTTCAGTTCTTCGACTGTTTTGCCGCCGTACAGTTTGCCGTTCGCGCCATTGGCTGGGTCAGAGATGTCGGTGGCTCCGGTCAGGTCAATCTTATACACCCGCTTGAACAGCGTACTCTTGTTGGCGTCGCTGCCAAACTCACCGTCGCGTTCCAGCACTATGAACGTCGTGTTTGTGATCGCCGTGATTTCGCTGTTAGCCTGTAGGTTAGCCCGCTCGATGAGGTAGACGTACTGCTTCGTAGCACCCGTTGCGATGTCGAACGTCAGGATGCGGGTAACCAGCGAGCCGGAAATAGCAGCCGCCGACGGGTTATAGAGCGGAAATTGCATGATGCCGACGAGTGTCTTGCCGTCGGGCGTAATGGTCAGGCCTTCCATGCCCCGGTTAGCCCGGCGCGTTGCGAAAACGGACGGAATCTGGCGTCCACCGGTGCCATTATTGAACGGGCTAATCCGCTCGATGGTCCGGCCGGTTGCATCCAGATGAACCAGATGCGGACCGTATTCGTCGCTGAGCCAGAAGGTACCATCCGGAGCCAGGGCCATGCCTTCGCAGTCGATGCCATCCACACTCGGCGGGATGGTGTTATTCGACAGGTCAAGGGCTGTTTCGCCCGTACTGCCCTGATTGGCTGGGTTAGGCAGGCCATTCAGTTTACCGCCCACGCTGTTTTTCAGTTCAATAATCTGCTCCAGTACCATCTTGCCGTCTGTACCGACCCGGAACTTCCCGATCTGCGGAGCGAAATCCGGCCGGGCGAAAATCTTGATATTCGACGTACCAGCAGGCCCGTCAATGTTCGGTCCCCGGTCGGTGAGCATGTAGAACACGGCCGGATCATTCGGCTCAGCCACGATGGCTGAGCCAAAACCGCCGTTGTACACGTTCACGCCATTGACAGTAGCCAGAACTGTGGGTAGGAATGTACCTGGATTAACAGCGTCCGTAAGGGCTGGATAGCCCGGCGGGGTAGGAAACCGGTGGTCATTGCAGCCTACAGCCAGCAGGGAAACAGCCGTTGTTATACTGACGAGTGCGGTCAGCGAAGTAAAGGATTTGGACATACAGGGGAGAAATTGAGATGAAGGTGTAAAATTCGGCGTGCGGTATTACCTGATTGTGAAGAAGTTTCTCGCCAGTATGAAGCGATTGTTAAGCTTTCGCTGCTACGCCCGTACTGGCCAATGCCTACGCCGTAACCTCGGTACCGTATTCTTATTTCTGCAGCCACTGCGAGCTTGTACTTGTTTCCTACGTTGGTTACATGAATACTATGAACCAGTTCATTTCGAATTGCTTAATCCGTATCATGACTTTGTAATTGGTAATTATATGTCCGTAGGTGTTTTTTCTTCGCACGAACCTGCTCAGCCAGAGGTGATTTCACAATGGGCATTAGGGTTAAAGAAATCTCTCGGTCAGGAGCAGAATCGAACGGCTGCTGATCTTCAGTTTACGACTGGCCACCTGGAAACCTGCCTCGATACTACCTCGTTCTGGCTTATCTACACTCCTCCCAAAGGAGCTAAGGTGGCAATTCGAGCCTGTTATGACCCGCAGGGGCTATATGAGTGTACAAGTGAAAACGACGGAGAGCACGTACTCGACTTCCGGCTCAGCGGGGCACTTGGCCAATTCCACGTAAGGCTCGAACTGCTGGATACCAACGCGCCCTTTCTACGTTATACGACGTCGTTGCGACCAGCGAATGCGTTTACGGTACAGTCGTTCCCACGGGACATTTACCTGCTTGACAGAACCTACGATCCACTGAAAACCGAGGGCGTTGTTCATATTACGCAGAATGGCCCGACATCGGGGCTGGCATATGTGTCGTGTCTGAAACCGAAAGGGCCAACGGTTTTTTACTTCCAGAATTTATCGGCTCTGAACGACTTTTTTGAACAGACCCAGACCGAACCTAGCAGCGTGGTCGGCGCGAAATGGCCGGAGTTGGGATTGTCGCTTCCGTCGTCGGACAAACCCCTCGCCAAACACCAGGACGTAGTGATCTCCGACGCCTTTGTGACGTTACGTACCGACGTGCCGAAGGACGACTACCAGACGGCCGACTGGTTCATCGATGAATTTGCGCGCGTGTACCGGCTGCTTGATAAACCAGCAACGACGTATTACGACTGGCCTCAGGCGGCTGCCAAAACCATCCGGTCACTGAGCCGTTCGTCGGCCTGTCACCAGCGAATCAAAAACCGGTTCTACCTCAATGCCTACGTCGGCTCCTCAGAAAAACCGCCCGAGAGCATGGTGCAGTTGTGCGTACTGGTGCCGATGCTAGCCTATCAGGCCTGGAAAGGACGCCCGTCAAAACTGGCTGAACAACTGCTCCAGAGCGTACCGTCTTTCTACCGCGACGACCTGAAAACCGTAGTGCGGTGGTTACCTGGTCAGCCATTTCAGAAATCGGAACTGAGCGAGGAAGAAGACCATGACAAAATGGACTCCTGGTACCTGTTTCATATTCTGATGAACCTGGGGCGTCTGGCACTCCAGGGCGACGAAACGGCCAGGGATATTTTTCTTAAGTCGCTCGATTTTGCCATTGAAGCGGCTCATCGGTTTCGATACGAGTGGCCGGTGTTTTACCACGTAAAAACGCTGGAAGTGTTGAAAAGCGAAACGAAACCGGGCGAAAAAGGCGAGCAGGATGTACCGGGTGTGTACACGTACGTAATGATGCAGGCCTTCGAGCTAACAAACGATGCGCGCTATTTACGCGAAGCGGAACAATCGGCTGGAAAACTGATCGGGAGCGGCTTCAATCTCCTTTATCAGACGAATATCACAATCATGAGCGCCCAGGCACTGGCCAAGTTGTGGAAAACGACCGGAAACCGTCTGTACTTCGACCTGAGCCGGCTTTGTATTGCCAACACTATCGCCAAGATGTGGGCCTGGGACTGTTCGTTCGGCTTCGGTAAAAACTACAATACGTTCATGGGGGTTTCGTGTCTGAAAGATGCCAGCTATATCGCGGCTTATGAAGAGGGTGAATCGTTCGCAACCGCACTCGACTACCTGCGCATTGTTGGTCCCGACGCGTCGCCTGCGCTTAGCCTGATGCTGGCTGAATACATGAAGTACCTGCTTAACCGGGGACGCCACTACTACCCGTACGAACTTCCCGACGATGCAGTGGCCGATCAGCCCAAAGAAGGCCACATCCGTCGTCAGCTAACGATTCCCCTCGAAGATCTGCGTACCGGCTGGGAGCAGGCGGGGCAGGTTGGGCAAGAGATCTATGGGAGTGCCAGCGCTTTTGTGGCTGCGGCCTACGCGTACCAGCGTCACGAAAAAATGCCGCTGACGGTCTTTATCGAGTACCCCGTCATCGAATCCGGCTTTCGGGATAACCAGCCCGGACAGGGAGAGTATTTTGTTCATCTCGCCGGGGTGCCTGAGTTGTCCTGCCGGTTACGAATTCTTCCAAACTACGGCTCCCTGCCCAATGTTCGGGTGTTTACCGACACCGAAACTCCGCACGAAATTCCGTCAAAAGATCAAACTCAAACCTACATTGATTATGAGATTTCGGGCGGAATGCGTTATCGCATCGAGTGGCAGTCGGGTCGGAATAAACGCTCAACTACAAAATCCTAATTAACCGAAAACACAACGTTATGGAGAGTAAGAACGTACACACAAAGACTGAGTCCCTGGAGGGCAAACGAATTCTGATTACAGGCGGTACGACAGGTATAGGCCGCGCCACGGCGATTCTGCTGGGTTCGTACGGTGCCAGAATCTTTACGCTGGGGCGGCATCAGGAGCAGCTCGACGAAGCGCTGACGCAGATCCGGCAGGCGGGTGGAAAAGCCGAAGGGATAATCGCCGACCTGTCGAAGCAGGAGGACATCGATCGCGTTTTTCAGCAGGCTGACCAGACACTGGGCGGGCTGGATATTCTCATCAACAACGCAGCCCTGGCCGCTGAAGGC
The DNA here is from genome assembly GCF_000296815.2 of Fibrisoma limi BUZ 3. Lineage (GTDB taxonomy): Bacteria > Bacteroidota > Bacteroidia > Cytophagales > Spirosomataceae > Fibrisoma > Fibrisoma limi. The sequence goes on along the minus strand of NZ_CAIT01000009.1, from coordinate 1,332,713 downwards.
ATCAGCGATATGGAAACCGAGGACTGGCGGTACGTGCTCGAAACAAACATGCTGGGGTACATTGGCTGCACAAAAGAGGCCGTTACGCGGATGCAGCAACAGCAAAAAGGCCACATCGTATTCATTGGCTCAATGAGCGCCGTTGGTCGCGAAGCCGGGAGTTCGGTGTATGTAGCTACAAAGTCTGGTATTCAGGGGTTTAGCGAATCGTTGCGCAAAGAAGTAAACGAAATGGGCATCAAGGTCAGCCTGATCGAGCCCGGCAAGGTAAAAGCGGACATTCACGGTACGAGCGCCGACGAGCAGGAAGAAGAAATCGCCAAAGAAGAAATGTTGTTGGCTGAAGACATTGCCGTTGCTGTCCATTATATCCTCACTCAGCCGCACCGCTGCGACGTTGTTGGGCTACAGATTCGGCCGCATAAGCAGGCGATTTAAGCTACCGTTCTCAATTTCATGTATGGGTTGATGAGCAGCGGTGGTGTCAGGAGCAGCTCCTGACACCACCGCTGCTCATCAACCCATAGTCCCCTATTCTGTTGCTTCTACCCTATGAGTTTCCCAACCGACTTCATCATATTTGGTCCCAATGATATTGATCTTCAACGATCGCCATTACGCCAATCAATCCAGGCCGATACGTATGTGCTGGGGGCTTTCAACCCGGGTCTGGCGCGGTTGCCGAACGGGAACCTGCTCATCATGATCCGGGTAGCCGAAGCCCTGCGCCAGCCGATTGTCAGTACCCAGATTCATAACATTCGCTGGGACCCTGAGCGCGGCTACGTCCTGGATGCGTATGAACTGAACGAAGTAAATGCTGCCGACCCCCGGAAGTTCCAGATTCTCGATTATCCCTTCAGGGTGATGGCGCTCACGTCGTTGTCGTGGCTGCTGCCGGTTGAACTGAATGAGGACGGTACCGAAGTTCGGGATATTCACTACGACAAAATCATTGCGCCCCAGCGGTCGTATCAGGAGTACGGGGTAGAAGATGCCCGCATCACAAAAGTTGGTGATACGTACTACATGACCACTTGTTCGGTCAGTGCCGAGCGGCATTGCACAACATTATACACCTCAACCGACGGCCTGAAGTATGATTTGCAGGGCATTGTTCTGGATCATCAGAACAAGGATATGGTGCTGTTTGAAGGTAAAATCAACGACAAATTTTATGCGCTGACCCGGCCGCTTGGCGACCTATATTTTGCCTACGCCCCCGACAGTCCATACCTACCGGGACCAGCCATTCACCTGTCGGAATCCCCTGACGCGCTACACTGGAAACCCGTCGATGAACCGTTTCTCCGGGCGCGCAAGGCTTCGTCGTCCACCTCGAAAATCGGCGGAGGTACGCAACCCATTTTAACAGACAAAGGGTGGTTACTGCTGTACCACGGCGTAGAGCGGCACGGCGTCGTCGGTATCTACAGTACGTTCTGGGCGCTGCTGGACGCGAACAATCCCGCCCGCATCATACGGTTGGAGGATCAATCGCCCATCCTCTCTGCCCGGCCTGATTTGCTGGAACACCTGAAAGACCAGATGTACGTCACGGATGTGGTGTTCACGACCGGCCTCGTCGACGCGGGTGATTACTACGTTGTCGCTTCCGGCGAAGCAGACCTGGCCTGCCGCATTACGCACGTGCCGAAGGAGGTGTTTGCGTAGGCAAGCGAATGGTGAATTCCGTTCCTTTGCCTTCCTGACTCTCAACGGTCAGCTCGCCGTGGTGCCCTTTGGTGATGATGTCGTAGGAAAGGGATAGCCCGAGTCCCGTACCCTGTCCAGTAGGTTTAGTGGTGAAGAACGGCTGGAAAATCTTACGTTTTACCGCTTCTGGGATACCTGTGCCATTATCCCGAACGCAGATAACCACGTTGTCGCCGTAGTTCTGGGTCTGTACTGTCACCGTTGGTTGATACGGAGCCTGCTGTTGTTCACCGTCTCTACAGGCCTTTTCCTGTACGGCATAAAAGGCATTGTTGTACAGGTTGAGCAACACCCGGCCAATATCCTGGGTAACTACGGTCACCGTGGACAGGGTGGGATCAAAATGGGTAATGAGTTGGCAGTTGAACGTTTTGTCTTTGGCCCGCAGGCCGTGGTAGGCTAGCCGCAGGTATTCATCGGCGAGGGCATTCATATCGGTGATTTGCTTTTCGCCGGTGCTGGCGCGGCTATGCTCAAGCATTCCTTTCACAATGGCGTCAGCCCGGCGACCATGATGGCGGATCTTCCCCAAGTTTTGGTGCAGATCTGACAAGATCTCCTCTTCCAAGGCTTCGTCCCGTTGGGCTTTGTGGCGTTCTTCGGCCAGTTCGTCCAGCAATTCCTCACTGACTTCGGCAAAGTTGTTGACGAAGTTGAGCGGATTCTGAATCTCATGGGCAATACCGGCCGTGAGTTCACCCAGCGAGGCCAGCTTCTCTTTCTGAACGAGTTGATCCTGAGTAGCCCGCAGCGTTTCGAGCGACTGCTGTAGCTCGGCCGTGCGTTCGCGTACCTGCTGCTCCAGGCGTTCGTTCTGGCTGGCAATCATTCGACTCCGCTCGATCTCGCGCTCTTTTTCAAGCTGCTCTTTTTCGATGGCCTGCTGCACTACTTGCCGACGCGTCATATTGTAGCGGTTGATAAGCGCTCCTGAAAAGAAGATAATCATCCAGGCAAAGCAGATCGTTTCGGCGTATTCAAAGATCGGCGGTAAATACCGGTTTATGTTGATCTGATAGTAGATACGGGCGAAAGTCCCCACCAGTGTATAGCTCCACCAAAAGAACAGTTGTAAAATGGCGATGAATACGTAGCGCGCATCCGCTACGTCTCGCTTCATCATTCGATACGTCAAGATTAAACAGAGAAAATAGACCACCCGAATAATCACCTCCAGCACCAGGTACATTTCTATCTGCGGAACCAAGGCGTAGCGGTAAGAAATGATCTGGAAAATATTCATCAGCACCGTTATTGCCAACGTAACGGTTATGGCTTTGCTTAGTGAAGCGAGCTGGGCGTCAGGCTGTACAAACTGCCGGATCGATTGAACGAAAAATACAAAGAACGTAATGAAAAAGAAGGTGGATACGAACCTGAACACATATGGATACTCGCCGAAAAAAGTGGCCTGGATATAGCTCGAGTTTCGGTCCAGAACAAAGAAGAGCAAACAGATAGCAAAATACAGGTATACCTTCTCCTTTGTGGAGTAGAAGATAGTCAGGTTATAGATTGCGGCTAAGAGCAGTATCCCGATCGCTATGCCTGCAAACCAGAAATCTTTCCACCCATCTTGTCCTCGGAAATAGCTGACAATGTTATCCTTGTAGCCTTTTTCGGTTTGAAAATAAGCTGATAGATATGTTATGGGTTCGTTCCATAGAGCAGTTTCAGTACGTTTATAGATGATTGTCTCCTGTCCCGATGCAAGGGATAACGGCAAACGGCTCTGTTCCTGCAAACCTTCATAAACCGGTAGCTGGCTATCGGACACAAGGTACCCCGTACGTTGATGCTGCCAGCGGTTGAGGGAGTCGCGCCAGTAAATATCGAAGTAATCTGCGACGCCCGACAAATACAGACGAACCGAGTGGGGGCGATCGTTCTTCAACCTCATCCGCTGCCAGTAGACATGTGCGACCCGGTACTTGTCGTATAGCTTCGCGTACTGAAACCCGGTACTACGTTGCGCCTGTTCGAAGGTCAACGTTCCTCCTAGATCTTCCAGTACCTGAAAATAGGCCGTATCCAGCGAAAACGTGGCCGTATCGGTTTTTATGGTATAGACCGGTGGCCAGTCGCGTTGTGCCAACGTACTGGTCGATACACCAAGCCATAAAAACAGATACAAGACACTTCTCTTCACGCAACAGACTGGGTTAAAGAAGTTCCAGCTCCCGTACGGCCAGCCAGCTCATCAGGCCGGCACCGGTTTCCAGGGCCGCTTCGTCGATATCGAACGTCGGCGTGTGCACGCCCGAAACGATCCCCCGCGCTTCGTTACGGGTACCCAGCCGGTAGAAACACGAATCGACCACCTGCGAGTAAAACGCAAAATCTTCGCCCGCCATCCAGAGGTCAAGATCAACTACGTTTTCGGCACCCATGTACTCAGTAGCCTGTGCCCGTAAGCGCCGAGTCAACTCAGGGTGATTTTTGAGGAACGGATAGCCGCGAACGATGGTGAACTCGCAGCTTCCGCCCATCGCTTCGGCCATACCTTCGGCCAGTTTCTGCATCCGTTGCAGGCCCTTCTCGCGCCATTCTTCGTTCATGCACCGGAACGTTCCCTGGATGGTCACTTCGTTTGGAATGACATTTGTGACGCCATCGGCAATGAACCGCCCGAACGATAGGACCGATGGGCTGGCGGGAGGGCGGTTGCGGCTAATGATCTGCTGCAAGGCTACGATGATGTGCGATGCAATCAGCACCGGGTCAATCAACGAGTCTGGCATAGCACCGTGGCCGCCTTTTCCTTTCACGGTCAGGTACAGTTCGTCGGTGCTGGCCATGTACATGCCTTCACGGAAGCCTATTTTACCCACCGGGATGTTTGGCGCTACGTGCTGACCGATCATGCTGGCCGGAGCCGGATTTTCCAAAACGCCGTCTTTAATCATCAGGGAGGCCCCGCCCGGGGCTTTCTCCTCGGCGGGCTGAAATACCAGCTTTACGGTGCCTTCGAACTGGTCGCGCAGGACATTCAGGATGCGGGCTACACCCAGCAGCGACGCCGTATGCGCATCGTGTCCGCAGGCATGCATGACTCCCTCAACGGTCGACTTGTAGGGTACGTCGTTGGCTTCATGGATGGGGAGCGCGTCCATGTCGGCCCGCAGGCCAACAACCTTTCGGCTGGGGTTTTTCCCTTCGACAATGGCCACCAGACCCGTACCGGCAATGCCTTCCTGGGGCGTCAGACCGATGGCTTTGAGCTGGTCCGCTACGTAGGCCGCTGTATTGTGTTCGTGAAACGACAATTCGGGGTGCGCATGCAGATGCCGACGGGTAGCAACAATGTCGGCAGCGTATTGACGGGCGAGCGATTTTATGGCGTCTTGCATAATTGGCTGGGCCAGGCTGGAACGGTCCGCCGTCGCGGCCTGACCTGGACGGTTTACTGTGTTGTTAAAAACTGATAATCACTGACGATCGTTTCCAGAAACGCACGGCTGTGTAAGTCGCTCCGGATGCCGGTCACTTCTTTAATCTTTTCGGCGGTGCGGTCCTGCACAGTGGCGTCGCCCCGGCGCAGGGCTTCACGCACGATGGCAATGTCGCGGTCCGACAGCAGCCGCACATCCGGAAACTGCACGTAGTAGTCCGTTCGCAGGGGCTGATACACGACATCATTGAGCGATACCGCCGGTTTAAGTTTAACGACGGTTGTGCCGGCGGCAATATCCCCAACGCGCTGTCCTTTGCCGTTGGCTGCAATGGCAATCACCGCAACCAGCCCACCGAAGAGCCTTGTGTCGACAATGCGCAGCAGCCACCGCAGCAGGTAAGCGCCCAGACCCGGCTGTGAACCATCCAGCATGACGACCCGGATGCCCATGGCAATTTTGCCGACACTACGTCCGTTGAGCAGCCATTCGCAAACCAGATCGTAGAGGAAAATGGGCAGGATCGCAATAAGTCCGACGTAGAAATTACCTGGCCGGATATCCAGCGCTGCCGGAACCCCAAGCGTTAGAACGATCCACCCCAGAAAGATCAGATAATCCAGTAGCGTAGCTAAAATTCGATCGCCGACGCTGGCCGGTTCGTACTCTAACTGAACGTTTTGGGAGGTCTGGATAGTAACGGACATGAGAACGCGGTATGAGTGGGCAGAGAGCAATCGTCAACGGTTTATTGGCATTGGTTCACCTGCTTTACAAAATTAGCACGCTTATACTTTGCCGTTCGCATAAAAATCGCCAATTTTTCAATCGCAGTATAGTAACTAGCCGTTGATACACAGTGGACGGGCCAACTCTCAACCAAATCACCTATGCGCGAAGCTGCTTTCGTTAAACGCAATACGGACAAATGGCGCGACATTGAGCAGAACCCGACCAACGATCCGGACGAACTGACGGCCCGTTACGTAGAACTGACCGACGATCTGTCGTACGCCCGAACGTTTTATCCAGACTCGACCGTAACGCGTTACCTCAACGGTTTAGCCGCGCAGATGCACCGGGGCCTGATGCAGAATCGGCGCGACGATCGCAACCGCTTCCTGACGTTCTGGACGTATGAGCTGCCTTTCCTGTTCCGACAGTCGCACCGATTGCTGTTCATCTCGTTCCTTATATTTTTTGTGGCCGGCCTGCTGGGCTGGGTTTCGGCTGCTCATGATAACACATTCGTACGGCTGATTCTGGGCGATCAGTACGTGAACATGACCCTGGAGAACATTAAGAAAGGTGACCCCTTGGGCGTTTACAACAGCGACGATCAGGCAACGATGTTTTTGCAGATCACGCTCAACAATATTTTCGTGTCCTTCCGTACGTTCGTGTTCGGGCTGTTTGCGTCGGTTGGCACCATGGCGATGCTGTTTTTCAATGGTGTCATGCTCGGGTCATTTCAGTACTTTTTCCACGAACGTGGTTTACTGCTCGAGTCGGTACTAAAAATCTGGATTCACGGAACCCTCGAAATTTCGGCAATTATCATCGCGGGCTGTGCCGGGCTGACGGTGGGGAATAGCCTGCTGTTTCCGGGGACGTATCCGCGGCTGGTGTCATTCAGGCGGGGTATCAAACAAGGGCTTAAAATTGCGGTTGGCCTGGTGCCAATCTTCATTACGGCCGGTTTCCTCGAAAGCTTCGTTACCCGACTAACCTTACCACCGGTCGTCAGTGCCGGCATCATTCTGGTGTCGGCGGCTTTCATCGTCTGGTATTTTATCATCTATCCCATCCAGCTCAACCGTCGTTTCCGTTCATGAATCAGCCGATCATACTCCATCGCCGACGAAATTTTACGGAGTTACTCAACGTATCGTTCGAGTACCTCGTCCGGCATTACCGAACTCTGTTGCCCCCCATGCTGGTGGTAGCCGGCATCATGAGCCTGTTGGTGAGCATTGCTACGCGGGTGTTTCAGATGGGGTTGATCCTACGCGCCCGAACGACAATATCCATGCCGACGGGGCGATCCACGTACTGGGGGTTGATGGGACCTCTTGTAACCCCTTCCTATTGGGTTATCCTGGTTTTGTCCTTGCTGAGTGGGGTACTGTTGAGCATGATTGTGTACAGCCACGTACTCAGCTATGAAGAGAATTCGGGTGAGTCCATTACGTTCAGCAGTGTCATGAACTGGTTCGAAGCAAAATGGTTCAGGGTGGTGCCTGTTGCGCTGGCGAGTGGGTTACTGGTGATGGTTGGGCTGGTGTGTTTTCTGATACCTGGCATCTACTGCGCTGTTGTTCTGAGTTTGATCACCTTCGTCGTCATGCGCGAAGACCTGGGGCTGGTTAGTGCCATACGCCGTTGTTTTGCCCTGATTGCCGGCAACTGGTGGCTGACCCTGGGCCTTATCCTGATTATGTGGGGTATCAACTTCGTTGTGCATACGGGCACGAACGCAATTGTTGTGGCTGCGTTGGGGCGTTATTATTTCGCGAATCCCTTAATTCAGGTGGTAATCAATACAGTGATGGGTGTTTTTGGTGCCTTGCTCAGTGCTCCGCTCTACCTGGCCCTCGCGTTCCAGTATTATAGCCTGCTGGAGCAGAAAGAAAGCATCGGACTGCTTAATCAGGTAGAGGCCATCGGCATTATGCCAGATCAGCAGCCCCATCCGGCCGACGAATAAATCACCCATCAACTTTATCTCCTCATGATTCAGCTTTTTCAACAACGTGACTTCGGCGACAAGACAAACGCCACCTTCACATACCTGACGCAGCAGTTTCGTAGCCTAAGCCTGGCGTTGCTGTACATTGCCGGTCCGGTAGCGCTGGCATCGGGGATTATGTCGGGCATCATACAGTCCAATATCCTGGAATTTTCGCGACCGACGGACGAAGGTGCGAGCTTTAAGGTCATCGGCCTTGCTGGTATGTTCTTCTCGCCGGTGTTCTGGCTGACGGTACTGGCCAGTGTGCTGGCTAATCTGATGGTCGCGCTCATTACCTACGCGCACATGAAGCTGTATGAGCGGACAAAAGGTGGCCCGGTAATCGTAGCGGATGTCTGGACCGAAGTGCAGCCGGTAATGGGCCGCGGATTAATTATTTCGGTGCTCGGGTCGATCATTACGTTCATCGGGTTTTTATTTTTCTTTATTCCCGGCATCTACGTAGCGGTTGTCTTTTCGCTGGCGCTGGTCGTTACGTCCTTCGAGGGGACTGATTTCGGCCAGACCTGGGACCGTTGCTTTAAGCTAATCCGCGAAAAGTGGTGGTCAACATTTGGGCTGCTGATTGTCATGGGTATTATCGTGGGCATTATGGGGCTGTTGTTCTCCATGCCGAGTACCATCATCAGCGGATTGGTGGCGGCTGACCTGCTGCCCGACCTGTCGCGTGTCTGGGTTGTAGTAGCCAACGTGATCAGTACGGTTGGTCAGGCGTTGCTGAACAGTTTGATTTTTATCGCCATAGGGTTTCAATACACAAATCTGGTTGAACGGCAGGAGGGGCGGGGACTGCTGTCGGCCATCGACTCCATCGGTACCTCACCGGCTCAACCGCGTGCTAATGATGAAGGTGATTTTTAAGAAACTAGCTGGCGTAACGGGCAGGCGATTTGTGCTGTACATGCTGCTGCTGGGCTGGTTCGTAGCATCAGTACCGGCCACTGCTCAGACGACCAAGCCTCAGCCACAACGCGTTGTTGAGGGTCAGGATGATAGGAGCCAGAGACCGCGTGTGCGGTATCCGTCTGAGGACCGACTGAGCGACTACCGCGACGACCGGGACTACCAGTATGACAGCGACCCGGCTCCGCCCGACAATCCGCTTGCCCGGCTCTGGCAATGGATATGGGGTAAAATCAGTGATTTTCTCCGCAGCGACTCGTACCAGAACGTTTGGCAATACGTGATGCTGGCGGTCATCGCGGCCCTGGTTGTTTACCTGCTCCGTAAAGCCGAGGTCTTGGGCTTCCTGTTTCCCGGCAAAGCGCAGGCCACTGATCTGGACTATGAAACGCTGAGTGAGAACATCCACGCCATCAATTTCGACGAGGCCATCGACGCAGCCGTGGCCCAACGCAATTTCCGGCTGGCGGTGCGGCTGCTGTATTTAAAAACGCTGAAACAACTGACGGATCAGGAGTGGATTACCTATAAACCCGACAAGACCAACCGCCAGTACGTGTACGAACTGGCTGGCTCACCGCTCCAGGCCGATTTCGAAGCCCTGACGCAACAGTTTGAGTACGTCTGGTACGGCGACTTTCCCGTAGATGAAGCCAGATATGCTCAGATAAGCAGTGAATTCCGGCAATTTTTTTGGGCGAAACAGCCGGTACGTGATTAACCAACCAGACCGTTGAGACCGAACAAATACCTCCTTATTCTGCTGGCGACCATACTGGTCTACGCGTTGTTTGAATACTACCGACCCAAGCCCATCAACTGGCAGCCGACGTATGAAAACGACGACAAGATCCCGTTTGGAACCAAGGTGCTGTATGACCTGCTGCCTGAGGCTATGCAACAACCTAGTGTCCGTACGGTGCGGCTGCCGGTCTATAACCACCTGACCGAATCGCAACTGCCCGCCCGGAGTAACTACGTGTTCATTTGCCGCGACTTCAACGTAGACGGTAACGACCTCCGGCAACTGTTCGCCTATGTCCGGAAGGGGAACAACGTGCTTGTTTCAGCCTATTACGTACCCGATAGCCTGGGCCGGGTGCTGGGTTTTAAAGCCGAAGTGAAAGCGCCTATCCTGAGCGATACGACGCTGGTCAACAATTTCGTGAATCCAAATCTGCGTAAGTCGGGGGGCTACAACTTCTTCCACGACGACGGCCGGAATTTTCTGAGGTTAACCAAACCGCAGAACATAACCGTTCTGGGGCGCAATGCCCGGGGGGAGCCGGTATTCATTCGGGTGCCGTACGGAAAAGGGCAATTCCTGATTCATAATCTACCGCTGGCCTTCACAAACTACTACGTACTGAGTTCTAAAACGTCGGATTATGCGTTCAAGGCGATATCGTACCTGCCCGCTTTGCCGACCTACTGGGACGAATACCAGAAACAGGGCCGCTTTGATGAAGAGCAACAGTCGATTCTTCGGTACGTCCGAACGCAGCCGGCCCTGAACTGGGCGTATTATCTGGTCGTTGTCGGTCTGATTATGTACGCTATTTTCGCCGGGAAACGGACGCAGCGGGTAATTCCGGTGGTGGAGCCGCCCCAGAATACCTCCCTGGATTTTGTAAAGACGGTCGGTCGGTTGTATTTTCAGCAGGGTGATCATGACAACATGGCCCGCAAAAGAATGCAGTATTTTCTGACCGAACTCCGCGAACGCTACGGCTTGAACACCACCGTACTGGACCGGGAATTTACTGAAACGCTGGCTCGCAAAAGTGGCGTCTCGATGGAGGAAACGGCCGAACTGGTACGCATGATACGGAACGCTCAGGCGAGTATTTCGCTGTCGGAATATGATTTGCTTACCCTGAACCGTGCAATTGAAAAATTCAACCAAACTACCTAAACCGGAATTGATCTGATCAAATCAGTTCAATCCCGGTCGGGCAACCATCTATGACTCCGCTTGAAACTCGTCTGGATTTAACCAGTTTAACAGTCGCCGTTGATGCAATCCGCACCGAGGTTGGTAAAGTTATTGTCGGTCAGCAGCAGACCATTGACCTATTACTGACGGCTCTGCTCGCCGATGGCCACGTCCTGATTGAAGGGGTACCGGGCGTTGCCAAAACCCTTACGGCCAAACTGCTGGCTAAAACTATTTCCGTGCAGTTCAGCCGGATTCAGTTTACGCCCGACCTGATGCCATCCGACGTATTAGGTACGTCGGTTTTTACACTTAAAACCGGCGATTTTACCTTCAAGCAGGGGCCTATTTTTTCCAACATCGTGCTGATCGACGAGATCAACCGGGCTCCGGCCAAAACCCAGGCCGCTCTGTTTGAGGTCATGGAAGAACGCCAGGTGACCAACGATGGTACCACGTACCGACTCGACGAGCCGTTTATGGTGCTGGCGACGCAAAACCCGATTGAGCAGGAGGGGACGTACCGCCTGCCCGAAGCGCAACTGGACCGGTTCCTGTTCAAGATTGTGGTTGGCTACCCAGCCCAGGCCGAAGAAGTGAACATCCTCCGCGGTCATCACGAACGCCGGAGTGCCGGCCACCGGAACCTGACGGATGCGGTTGACGCCGTAACGTCCGTTTTGTCGGCTGAACAGTTAGCAAGTCTACGCAGCCAGGTACATCAGGTTCATGTGGAAGACAAGCTATTCGACTACATAGCCCAGATTGTGCAGTCGACGCGGGCGAACAAATCGCTGTATCTGGGCGCATCCCCCCGGGCGTCCGTAGCGTTGCTGAATAGTGCCAAAGCCCTGGCTACGCTCCGGGGCCGTGACTTCATTACGCCCGAAGATGTGCAGGAACTTGCCGCGCCGGTGCTGCGTCACCGGGTGCTGCTGACCCCCGAGCGTGAGATGGAAGGGGGGACCGCCGATGACGTGATTGCACAGTTGTTACAGAAAGTGGAAGTGCCGCGCTGAAAAGTGTTCGGGTAGCCCTGGTTATCTACTGACGGCGTGAGCGTTTACCCGCCGTTTCCAGTCGGCATGACGCTCATCATCGCCGTAATCCGTACTCACTTACCGTAACGAAATATGGAGACTATTTATCAAAGTATCAGGGCTGTACTTGACACAGCGCGTAAGAACACCGTTCGCGCTGTTAACTTCACTATGGTTGAGGCCTATTGGCACATCGGCTGCATCATTGTTCATGAAGAACAGGAAGGCAAACACCGGGCTGAGTATGGAGCCAGTTTATTGAAGCACTTAGCTACCCGACTGACCGAAGATTTTGGGAAGGGATTTGATGAGAGCAACCTACGTTACATAAGGCTCTTTTACAATGCTTTTCCGATTCGTGACGCATTGCGTCACGAATTAAGCTGGACGCATTATCGCCAGTTATCAAAGGTAACAAACATCCAGGCCCGCGAATGGTACATGCATGAAGCGGCCGAGCAAAATTGGAGCAGTCGTGCATTGGAACGGCAAATCAATGCGTTCTACTACGAACGCCTGCTAGCCACCCGCGAAGCTGACCGACCGGTTATTAAACAGGAAGCCGCCGAAAAAACTCGCCCTTTGCAAATTGATCCGAAAGATATTCTCAAAGACCCATACGTACTGGAGTTTCTGGACCTGAAGCCGAATTGGAAAATCTATGAGAAGGACCTGGAGCAGGCACTGCTGGATAATCTGCAACAATTTATGCTGGAGTTAGGAAAAGGTTTTGCGTTCGTTGCCCGGCAGCAGCGGCTGAGTGCCGATGATGAGGAGTTTCGGGTTGATCTGGTCTTCTATAACTTCATTCTGAAATGCTTCGTACTATTAGATTTAAAGATGGGCAAACTGACGCATCAGGATGTTGGCCAGATGGATATGTACGTCAGGATGTACGAAGACCAGCATAAACAGCCCGGCGATAACCCAACAATTGGCTTGATTCTGTGCACGGAAAAAAACGAAACCGTCGTCAAATATTCCGTTTTGAACGGCAGTCAACACTTGTTTGCGTCAAAGTACAAACTCGTACTTCCAACCGAAGACGAGTTGAAGGCCGAAATCGAACGGGATAAACTGTTGTTAGAACAAAATCACCGCATTTCTTGAAAACGCTACGTGCCCTGTTCATTTCCTCCCGCACCTGGTCAATTCTTATCGGGTTTGTGCTGCTGTTTGTAGCTGCCTACGGTTTGCCAGTCTTGTTTCCGGTGGCTCAGGTAGCTTTTGTGGTGTTTGTGATCCTGTTATTACTGGATGGACTGGCGTTGTTTCGTTCGGCCAATACTCCGTTTTTTGCCCGTCGCGAGGTGCCCGACCGGCTCTCGAACGGAGACGAAAATCCGTTGACGATCTACGTCGAAAACCGCTACCCATTTCGGGCCGATGCAGACGTGATTGACGAAATCCCCTTTCAGTTTCAGCGCCGGGACGTTCTGTTCAAGGTACGGCTGAAACCCCGCGAAACCCAGGCTATCCGGTATGAACTCCGGCCAACGCGTCGGGGTGAATACAGTTTCGGCGCGGTCAACGTTTTTGTGCTGACTCCGCTTGGACTGCTGAAACGGCGGTTTCAGTTCGAGAAGGAAAGGATGGTGGCTGTGTACCCATCATTTCTGCAAATGCGCCAGTATGAACTGCTGGCCGCTACCAATCGCCTGAACGAGGTAGGCATTAAGCGCATCCGACGGATCGGTCACAGCATGGAGTTTGAGCAGGTGCGCCCTTATTCAACCGGCGACGATGTCCGGACGGTGAACTGGAAAGCTACGGCACGCCGGACGGATGCCGGTGGGGCCACACTGATGACGAACGCCTACCAGGATGAGCGCTCGCAGCCGGTGTATTGCCTGATTGACAAAGGCCGCGTGATGCGGTCGCCGTTCGAAGGGCTTACCCTGCTTGATTATGCCATCAATGCCTCGCTGGTGCTGAGCAATATTGCCCTCATCAAGCAGGATCGGGCTGGTATCCTGACGTTTTCGGATCGGGTGGGCCAGTTGCTCCCCGCCGACCGCCGTACGGGCCACATGCTGAAGATTCTGGAACTGCTTTACCGGCAGAAGACACGCTTTCTGGAATCAGATTACGAAGCCTTGTATACGGCTGTTCGTACGAACATACGCCAGCGGAGTTTATTGTTGTTGTTCACTAACTTCGAAACGGTGAGCGCCATGCACCGGCAGTTGCCTTATCTCCGCCGGTTAGCGAAAGACCACTTGTTGCTGGTTATTTTCTTTGAGAACACGGAACTGCGTAGTCTGCTGGACCAACCGGCAACCGACACGGAGCAGATTTATCTCAAGACGATTGGCGAAAAGTTTGCGTTCGAGAAGAAGCAAATCGTGAAGGAGCTACAACAATACGGCATCCAGACGATCCTGACGGCACCCCGAAATCTGACGGCCGATACGGTCAATAAATACCTGGAGCTAAAAGCCCGCGGAATGATCTGATTAGTTGTCGGTATTGGACAGGCCACCTTTCACGCTCTCATAGTCGGACTTGATCCGGCCCATTTCCCGCGCCAGAAACGTTTGCAACTGCTCGTTAAAATCAGCTTTATCGGAATCGGAAAGCGATGCGTACAAATCCTTCAGCTCCTGATTGATAGCTGCCCGTTCGGCATCGTCGACAGCATTGATGGAGCGAATGTGGTATTTTCTGAAATCGAATTGCATTGAGTGATGCCGGACAGTCGCCCGGTTAGTTCTGTATTGTAAAGATAACCAGTTGAACCAGGCGGGCCAATTGATTTGTCCACGTAGCACCCTGGAAGTTTACGTTCGGCTGAATCGTATCGGGCTGAACGGCTCCATCGGCAGACTTACCGCCTGGCTATTGATGACCTCAGCCACCAGCTTCCCCGTAGCGGGGCCTAAGCTGACTCCCATCATTCCATGCCCCGTTGCGAGAGTCACATTACGCAGGTGATTAACCCGGCCGATGTACGGCAGGCCATCCGGTGAACAAGGCCGCAGACCCCGCCAGACGGTTTCGGTTGCGGGCATGGCAACCGGTAATTCTGGATAGTACTGATTCACGGACTGCACAATACCCCGTACACGGTTTGGATTCACCGACAGATCCGTACCCGCAATTTCGAGCGTACCGGCAATGCGCAGATGACCGTTCATAGGGGTGGCCGTAGCCCGGGCTTCCAGCATAATAGCCGGTACCCGAACAGTGGCAGGCGGCTCGGTAAGCATAAAACTGTATCCTTTTCCACCCTGAAGCGGCAACGACAACCCGAGCTTTTTTGTGAGTTCCGGCGACCAGGCCCCGGCTGCCAGCACTACTTCGTCAAACTCATAATGGCCAGCCTGGGTGACCACCGCCTTAATCCGGCCTTGTTCCAGCCGAAAATCGGTAACGGCTTCATGCTCCCGTATCGATACGCCCATCCGACGCAACTCGTTAATGAGTTGCCGAATCAACTGATTGGGGTAAATGTGCGCGTCGCCTGGGTAGTACACAGCCCCCCGAACCGTTACGTGTGTTTCCGGCTCCAGGTCCTGCACCTGCTGAGGGGATAATACGTGCGCGTCGATTCCAGCTTTGTTGGCGACAGCGGCTTCTTCAGCCATCTCATGCTCCGCTTCGGGCGTTTTGTACAGCATCAGCAAGCCCCGCTCTTCCCAGCCAAAAGCGATGCCTGAGTTATTCGCAAAGTCCTGATAGAGTTTCTTGCTCAATAAACTAAGGTCCCGCAGAACGGGAATCGAGCGCTCTACATGGCTGGCCGTTGCATTTCGATGGAATAACCAACCCCATCGGATCAGATCGCGGTTAAGGCGGGGTTTGACGTAGAACGGACTGGTCGGACTAAGCATCCAGCGAACACCTTTGGCAATCATGCCCGGGGCCGCCAGCGGGATGATGTGGCTGGGCACGATCATGCCTGCGTTGCCGTGCGAACAACCATCGTCCAGACTGCCTTTGTCTAGCAGTGTAACCTCGTGGCCTTCTTTTCGTAGGTAATACGCCGAAAACAAGCCGCTAACTCCTCCGCCAATGATCCCAATCTTCATTGCTTAAATCACCTGAAAACCGTGTACGTACGGATCATCCTCGTCCAGCAGAATCTGGTTGTAGCCGTGAATGATCGCCCACCCTTCGATACTCGGCACGATAGCCGGTTTGCCCCCCAGTTCGGTTTCGGCTTCAATCCGGCCGATGAACTTAGAACCGATGATGCTCTCATGAATGAAGTCTTCACCCGGCTTCAATCGGCCTTTGGCGTACCACTGGGCCAGACGGGCCGAGGTGCCGGTTCCGCAGGGCGAACGGTCAATGGCTTTGTCGCCGTAAAAGACAGCGTTGCGGGCCGTTGAGGTTGGGTCCAGCGGTTGACCAGTCCAGAGAATATGGCTCAAACCATTGATCGTTGGGTTTTCGGGATGCGTAAAACTATACTGCTCGTTCATCCGCTGCCGCATGGCCCGCGCCCAGGCGATCAACTGCTCGGCTTTGTAATGCTCTAGTCCCGGAAAATTCGGTTGCGGGTCAACGATGGCGTAGAAGTTTCCACCGTAGGCCACATCGACGGTCAGCTCGCCCAGGTCAGGGCATTCGACGGATAACCCTTCGGCCGCCAGGTATGACTTGATATTGGTAATCTTGACGGACTTTACCTTTTTCCCTTCCTGTCGGTATTCGGCCCGTACCACACCCGCTGGTACTTCGAAATTTAATACGCCCGGCGTCCGGGGCGTTACTAATCCCTGCTCAACTGCAACCGTCACCGTACCGATGGTGCCGTGGCCGCACATGGGCAGGCATCCCGACGTTTCAATGAACAGAACAGCCGCGTCGTTGGCCGGATCGTGCGGTGGATACAGAATACTGCCCGACATCATGTCGTGGCCCCGCGGCTCAAACATCAGCCCCCGGCGAATCCAGTCGTATTCGCGCAGGAAATGCTGCCGCTTTTCGCTCATCGTTGCCCCCTGAAGGTGCGGAATGCTGCCGCCGGTCACGACGCGAACGGGATTGCCGCAGGTATGCGCGTCGATGCAGAAAAAAGAACTAAATGACATCAGAAAACCAATTAATTCGCGAGGACCATCTCTTCGGGTAAGGCAGGGCGGTTAGCCAGGCCCGCTTCAATAATGCCGAGGATACGTTGCCGTTCGGTACCGATCAGCGGTAGCCTTGGCGCCCGAACGTACTCGGTACCGATGCCGGTGGCTGTTTCGGCCAGTTTGATGTATTGAACCAGTTTGGGGTGAATGTCCAGTTCGAGCAGCGGCAGGAACCAGCGGTAAATAGCCCGGGCTTCGTCGAAGCGACCGGCTTTGACCAGACGATACACCGCCACCGTTTCACGCGGGAACGCACACACCAGACCGGCCACCCAGCCATCAGCTCCCATCACCAGTTCCTCCATCGCCAGCGTATCAACCCCGCACAAAATCTTGATCCGGTCGCCGAAGCGGTTGCGCAGCCGGGTTACGTTGGACACGTCGCGGGTCGACTCCTTTACGGCCTGTATGTTCGGAAGCTCCAACAACTCAGCAAACATATCCAGCGTCACCTCAATCTTATAATCAACCGGATTGTTGTAGATCATAATCGGCAGGTCAGTTGACTGCGCGATGGCTTTGAAGTATTCCGTTGTTTCGCGGTCGTCGGCTTTGTAGCGCATGGGAGGCAGCGCCATCAGGCCACTGGCTCCCAGTTCGGCCGCTCTTTCGGCAATCCGGATAGCCTCGCGGGTAGCACCTTCGGCGATGTTTAATACTACAGGTACTTGCCCATCAATGTGCTCGACGGCCGTCCGTACCAATGTTTCCTTTTCCTCGGTCGTCAGCGTGCTGGCTTCACCGAGCGATCCACCGAGAATGATGCCATCTACACCCGCGTCGAGCTGAGCCTGCAAATTGGTCCGAAACATCGGAATGTCTAACTGATCGTCGGCGGTGAACTTAGTCGTCAGTGCCGGAAATACACCCTGGAACGTGAAGGTCATGTTGAAAGAGGTTTGAGCGGCCGGTTTGTGGTCTAAAGAAACAAAATAGTGGCTATTGAAACACATCATTGCGGCATTACCTGCCGAATGTATACGTAATAATCAGGATCTATGGTCAACGTCTTGATTCCTTTGGCTGGCATCGTTTGCCAGCGGGTGGTTGGTTGTATGACCGGCGATGGGCCTGTCTCGTTGGCGCATAGCTGAACCGGCATGTCGAATCCCGGTACGCAGTTTGTCCAGCGATACTGTAATTGATCTTTCACAAGCCGGTATTCCAGAACCGGGATGCGGGTGTCGCGCAGGTATTGATCAAACACTTTTTGCAGATTAGCTTTTACGCCCGCGTGCTGAATAATGTATTTTTCGATTTGCCACCCTTCAACGGTCTGGTGGTAGAACGTTTCGTTCAGGCCGCGCAGAATGTTTCGCCACCGCGTGTCGTCGTTAACCAACTGCCGGATTGTGTGCAGCATGTTTCCGCCTTTGTAATACATATCGCCCGATCCACTATGGTTTACGTTGTACGTGCCGATGATGGGCTTGTCGTTACGGATCGCCTGCCGACAACCGACTACGTATGTAGCACCGGCGTCTTTACCGTAGTAGTATTCGGTGAACAGGTTTTCGGAATAGTTGGTGAAGCTTTCGTGGACCCACATATCCGCTACGTCCTTGTAGGTGATGTTGTTGGCAAACCATTCGTGACCAGATTCATGAATGATAATGAAGTCCCAGAGCAGCCCCCAGCCCGTACTGGACAGGTCGCGTCCCCGATAGCCATTCCGAAAGCCGTTGCCATAGGTGACCGAACTTTGGTGCTCCATACCTAAATAGGGTGTTTCCACCAGCTTATAACCGTCTTCGTAAAAGGGATACGGGCCAAACCAGTGTTCGAAGGCTTTCAGCATTGGTTTGACCTGCTGAAACTGTTGCCGGGCTGAGTCCAGATGTTCGGGAAGGGCGTAGTACGTCAGCGAAAGCGGACCCTTAGCGCCCTGATACGTTTCAGACCACTCCTGGTAATTGGCAATGTTGAGGTTGACCCCATAGTTATTGATCGGATTGGCTACAAACCAGTCGAACGTGCGCGTACCATCGTTGTTATCGACAACCCGGCGGAGCCGCCCGTTCGATACGTCGGTCAGTGGTTTGGGTACCGTTACGCTGATGAGCATACTGTCTGGTTCGTCGTACATATGGTCTTTACAGGGCCACCACGAACTGGCACCGAGCCCCTGGCAGGCCGTGGCAATGAACCACTGCCCGGCCCGGTCGCGTGACCAGACGAAGCCACCCTGCCACGGCGGAAGCTTGGCGACGCGCGGTTTACCGGCGTACTGCACCGTTATGGTTTCGGTTTGGCCCGGCTGCTGCAGTTTAGGCAACGTAACGAAATAGGCGTTGCCATCCTGCCGCACATCGAGTTTCTGGCCGTCCTGCTCAACCGATAAAATCCGCAAGGGCCGTTGTAGATCAACTTGTAAGGTTTGGCCCGGCTTCAGTACCCGATACCGAATGGTCGTGCTGCCACTCAGCGTACTGTCCGTTGGGTTGACCTTCACCTGAAGGTGGTAAAAGGCGAGGTCCCACCAGGCTCGTTCGGGGGTAATTGATCCCCGGAGGGTATCATCATGCGTGAAAACATACTGCTGCGCCGATGCGGAGCCGGACAGTAGCAGAAAGGCTAAAAAGCCCACTAACTTGTTCTTCATACAACCAATAAATACACCGAAGCGGTGAAGTTACTTAAACTTCACCGCTTCGGGTAATGCGTCAGGCCGTTTTAAGCCAGGCAGAGGATTAATCGCGGGTTGTCAGGGCTCGTTCTTCCTTCAGCCGGGCCCGCTCGATAGAGCGCGATACCAGAATACTGACTTCGTAGAGAGCGGCCAGCGGCAGCGCCACCAGGACCTGGCTGTAAATATCAGGCGATGGCGTGATGATGCCAGCCACCACCAGAATCACAATCCAGGCGTGTTTACGGTACGTCCGCATAAAGGCCGGGGTCAGAATACCTACTTTTGACAACACAAAGGCTACCATGGGCATCTGGAACACCAGTGCGCAACCAAGTGATAGCGTTGCTAACGTACCTACGTACGAAGTTATATCGAACTGGTTTTTGATCTCGGGCGAGATCTGATAATTGGCCAGGAAGTTGATCGCCAGTGGGGAAACAATGAAGTAACCAAAAAGCAGCCCCATCAGGAATAGCAACGAGACGTAGAATACCGCTCCTCGGGCCGCTCGCTTTTCTACAGAACGCAAACCAGGCTTGATAAACCGCCATAACTCCCAAAATGCGTAAGGAAATGCAAAGCTTAGACCGATAATCAGTGACGAAGTCAAAGCCATGGTAAATGGATCAGCCATGCCAAGTGCCTGCAACTGAAAATTCAATTCCTTTACGCACAAGTCGTCATAACCCGTTGCATCGGCCAGCTTACACATCATCCGATACGTCCAGAAATCGGGACGTTTTGGAGCAAGTATAACTTTATCGAATATATCCTGAATAAAGATGAAGGCAATTATCGCAAAGACAAAAATTGACCCAACCGCACGAATGATATGCCACCGGAGCTCCTCAAGGTGCTCCAGAAAGGTCATCTCTTTCCCGTCGTCACTGTCAATGTCTTGCTCCTCGTCCTGCTCTTCGTAGAAATCCTGATCTAATGGCATAACTCTATCGGAATAAATGGAACGCAGATGACGCTGATTAAAGAATGGTTACTGGTAGATCAGTGTTAATCTGCTTAATCAGTGTCATCTGCGTTCCATTATTTTATTGTAAAACAAAAAACCTAAGCGTACAGCGGAAACGCCTTCATCCACTCGTTAATTTCTTCTTTAACGGTCGCCAGTTCGCTTTCGTTGTCGTGGTTCATCAGCACGCGGTCAATATATACGACGATCTGCTCCATGTCCGATTCCTTCATGCCACGGGTCGTCATGGCCGCCGTACCGACGCGCATCCCCGACGTAACCATCGGCGACTTGTCATCGAACGGCACCATGTTTTTGTTGATCGTAATGTCGGCTTTGATCAGCGTATTCTCGGCCAGTTTACCCGTCAGGCCCTTCGAGCGCAGGTCGATCAGCATGAGGTGGTTGTCCGTACCGCCCGAAATGATCTGGTAGCCCCGGTCAACGAACGCCTTCGCCATAGCCTGCGCGTTGGCTTTCACCTGCACGGCGTAGTCGTAAAAATCGTCACTCAGTGCTTCACCAAAGGCGACGGCCTTGGCTGCGATAACGTGTTCCAGCGGCCCGCCCTGCGTACCGGGGAAGACGCCCGAATCGAGCAGCGACGACATCAGCCGTACATCGCCCTTCGGCGTTTTAATACCGAACGGATTTTCGAAATCGTTCCGCATCATAATCAGCCCACCACGCGGACCACGTAGCGTTTTGTGCGTCGTTGTCGTTACGATGTGGCAATGTTCGAGCGGATCGTTCAGCAGCCCTTTGGCGATCAGGCCGGCTGGGTGGGAGATGTCAGCCAGGAGCAACGCGCCGACTTCATCGGCAATGGCGCGCAGCCGAACGTAATCCCAGTCGCGGCTGTAGGCCGATGCGCCACAGATCAGCAATTTAGGTCGCTCGCGCTTGGCCGTTTCTTCTACTACGTCGTAATTGATAACGCCAGTTTCCTTCTCAACGCCGTAGAAGGTTGGGCGGAAGTATTTGCCGGAGATGTTAACGGGCGAACCGTGCGTCAGGTGACCGCCGTGCGACAGGTCAAAGCCCAGAATCGTATCGCCCGGTTGCAGGCAGGCCAGGAAAACGGCCGTGTTGGCCTGCGCCCCCGAGTGCGGCTGGACGTTCGCCCACGACGCACCAAACAGTTCCTTAATGCGATCGATCGCCAACTGCTCGATCTGGTCCACTACCTCGCAACCGCCGTAGTAACGCTTGCCGGGCAGGCCCTCGGCGTATTTATTGGTCAGTACGCTTCCGGCGGCTTCCATCACTTGCGGTGACACGAAATTTTCGGAAGCAATGAGTTCAATACCCGACTCCTGGCGGTGTTGTTCTTTGGCAATTAAGTCAAACACCTTGGTGTCGCGGGTGGTGGTTGTTGCAGTCGTCATAGTCAATTGGCTAAAAGCAATTTTCGCTGTACAAAAGTACGGCTAAATTGCATAAGACGCGTAGATTTTTGACGACGTCCGGATGCTTACTGCACCTCGATCAACCGTTCCAGCGGTTCGCCTTCGATGATGCGGCCATCGGGGTACTCGACAACCACCGACAGAACGTATCGCCCTGATTGCACCGACTCCGGAATACGTAGCGTTGATGGATAATCACCATTATAAATGCCCGAGAACTGGGCGATTATGATAGATTCGCTTGCGTTGTTGGCCGACGTAAGTCTGCATTTAATGAGCGCTCCGTCGCCATAGTCCGGCCGAACGATAGCTCTGTAACTTTTGTCCCGTTGTAAAATCAGTGGGGTTGCAGCTATGGGTTCCAGCAAATTCGCCCATGTTCCTCCCGGCCACGTATCGAGGGCAACCAGGGCGGGCTGGTTGTCTTGCTTGACGATCGGGTAGCGGAACCGATCGTCTATAGGCCGACCCTGAACGAAAAGCTGGACGTCATAATAGCCGGCGGTCAGCGTAGCAGGCGGGTCGAAGGTTACCGTCCAGCCGTAGGGAGAGATGGCTTTGGGTTTTACTCGAACCGTCTCGCCAGTAGCTTTAGTAAAAACTAGTTCAGGGTTGTCGTCGGCAAACAGGTTTTCGCCCTTAAGCATAGTGTTCTTACTGCCTGCCACCGTTAGCTGGTCAAAAAAGGTAATTCTTGTCAACGAGGGCTTGCCTTTTTGAAACAGTAGTTTCTGCTGCGCTACGGCCCGCCTGCCATTGCTTTTTTGGATTTCGACTGTGTACTCCCCCGGCCGAACGCGTTGCGGTACCGCTAAGTCGAATTGATTCAGTGGTAATTCGTTACTGTACGGACAATGGGCTTTAAGTGTATCGCGCTCCCCAGTATCGGTTCGGGTCAGAATAACATTTCCTTCCGGGACGCCGTCGACGAAGTTGTCGATACGAACGTAGAGCGGACGACCAATGGTGGCTCTTGTCTGGTTGTCGATAAATCCGATCTTCAGCACTCCTGGCTGCTTTACCACAAACTTGAAAATTCTTAATTTACCCGTACTGCCAAGTACGTACACACCCCCTATGGATGAGTTGTTGTTGCATACGTTTATGCGATACGACTCTTGCTGCCGCCAGATCGAACAACCCGGAGCCAGTTTAAACGACGTAGCTTCGTAATCAACTTTTGTTAAGGTTTCCGGTACAGTCAGAATAATTTCCTCTTTTGCATTGTCGATGGCTACGTTCCCGGGCGGAAAACCCGGAACAGTAACTTCCAGGATACGCGGTTCGTCAGAGGGCGCAATCTCCTGTTTCTTCGGGCGGCAGGTAACCAGTATTACTACGAGCAGCAGATACAAAAGTGGACTAAACCGGTTAAAGGACCGTGCCTGGAAGGGTGCCGAGTAAATAGCCAGTATGTTCATCAATTCACTTATTCGCGCAAACCGCCGGTTTTAATCACTTCCGGCGCTGAACCGTCTGATAGTTTAAGGGAGTTAGGCCGGTGTGCAGCTTGAAGAGCCGGTGGAAATGAGAAATGTTGTTGAAACCGCACTCCAGCCCCACCTGCCCGACACTGGCGTCGCCTTTGGTCAGGAGTTTCCGGGCGTGGCTAACCCGTAGTTCATTCAAATATTCCACGAAGGATTTGCTGGTACGTTTCCGGAAATACCGACAGAAAGCGGCCGGTGCCATTCCCGCTACGGACGCAATCTGCTCAATCCGAATGTCTTCTTTAAAATTGGCCAGTACGTATTCCAGCACACGTTTCATACGCTCGGTTTCGGCTTCGCTGGGTGCGAGTTGGTAGCCTTCGCTGGCGAGCAGTTCGGCGGCTGTATCGCGGGTCAACTGATTCAGGATGGTCAGGAAAGCCAGCAATTGGTCAAACCCCGAACGGCTAACCAGCCGGTTCATGTCACCAGCTACCTGCCGACTGGCGGCCGGACTGAAGCGCAAACCGTAGCGGGCGCGGTCCAGCAGTTGACGAATCGGCTCGGCTTCGGGCAGGGCCACCAGACCGCGCTGCTCAAACCCAGTCGGAAACTGAATAACAATGGACTCTACCGGATGCGGACGGGCGTCTCCATAAAAATCATCGTCGCTACGCCAGAAGTGGGGCATATTGGGCCCAATTAAAACCAGATCGCCCTCCTGAAAGGATTCAACGCTGTCGCCTACGAACCGTCGACCGTAGCCCGCTGCGATGTAGGTGAGTTCGTATTCCGGATGAAAATGCCAGGCAGCATCGAAATACGGTAGTTTGAAACGCCGGACTAGTAATGAGCTTTGTTCGGTAATGGCTACTTTTTCAAATAGGGCTTTCATGTGTGTGATTTCTTGACTAGTCAGCGCCGACAAAATTAGTGCATTGGTCAAGATTGCATATGAATCGGTAAAATAATCTGAATTTCTGCTACGTGTAGCACACTACTTTTGTCTTAACGATTCGTACTAAACTCCGTTAAACCAGTATCGACCTCAGCCAATGGAAGCGCTTATTGACAAAGATCAGTTACTCGATGAGTTAGAAACGCCTTATACCGTCAGCCCGGAAGCGATTGCGTTCTACCGGGAAAATGGGTACGTAAAACTAAAGCAGGTGTTGAGTCCGGCTGTGCTGTCCTACTACGGCGACATCATCACCGATCTGGTTTTTAAACTGAACACGCTGATCAAGCCGATGGAAGAGCGCACGACCTACGAGCGGGCGTTTCTGCAAATCATGAACCTCTGGCGGGAAGATGAGCAGGCCCGTGAGTTTGTGTTCTCGAAGCGGCTGGCCAGGATCGCCACTGACCTGATGGGCGTTGAGGGCGTTCGGCTGTATCACGATCAGGCGCTGTACAAAGAACCATCGGGCGGTATCACGCCCTGGCATGCCGATCAGTTCTACTGGCCGCTGGCATCGCCGAATACCGTAACGGTCTGGATTCCGTTGCAGGAAACGCCAATGAACATGGGGCCGCTGGCCTTCGCCGAAAAAAGCCAGACCGTTGAGATTGGCCGCGACATCGAAATCAGCGACGAAAGCGAGCAGATTTTGTCGGATGAGTTGCAGTCGAAAAACTTCGCCGTCAACGATACGCCCTTTGAACTGGGTGAGGTCAGCTACCACGCTGGCTGGACGTTCCACCGCGCCGGTCCGAACGTATCCGACAAGCCCCGAAAGGTCATGACCATGATTTACATGGACAAGGACCAGACCATCATGACTCCGCGCAACAGCTACCAGCGAGCCGATCACGCCAAGTGGCTTGATAGCTTTCCCATCGGTGGCAAGCCGGAAAGCGAGTTGAATCCGGTATTATTCAGTTATTAAGGTTGCCGCGCCGGTCAGACGTACTACCAGACTGAAACGCATCAGGTCTGACGGTACGTCTGGCCGGTTCAACACAAACCGAGTACGCCTATTATACAGGAGGGTACAGAGTTGCGTTCGGTCATACGTGCCGTCAGACCTTCTGGAGTTTTCCAGTTTTCGAGCAGGTCAGACGTACCGTCAGACCTTCGGTTCTTGTGCGCTTCTTTTTGTTTACCGCGCTGATTGGAAATATTTTTGTAGGAAAACTGTTGTATCAGTGACTACCAAACTACCCCACGCGGTATGAAATCATTTTTCGCGCTCGTTGCGTTGTTGTTGCTGCCGTTCGCAACGTTCGCCCAGATCTTGAAACCAGTTTCCTGGTCATTTAAACCTGCCCAGTCGTCGGTTAAGGTAGGAGACGTCGTTGAGTTGCGATTTACAGCCAATATTCAGGATGGGTATCACATCTATTCGTCTGATGTTAATCCCAAAATCGATGCTGGGCCACTACCAACAGAAATTAAAATTACACCGAATGCCACTTACGAATTGGCCGGAAAAGTAAAGCCTGTTAGTAAGGTTGAAACCAAGTATGAGGAAATTTTTGAAGGTGACGTTTACGAAATGCGCGGACGAGCCCAGTTCGTGCAGAAGGTGAAACTTCTAAAAGAGAACCCCGTTATTTCCGGTACAGTTGATTATCAGATCTGTACTGACAAAGACGGTCAGTGTATACCTGGTAGTGAAGATTTTACTTTTAACATTATAGCGACTGCTACACCGGACAAAACAGCAGCTACAGCTTCAGCACCTCCTGCTACATCCACTGCAACAAAACCAACTCCTGAAACGGCTGTTGCTACGACTCCGCCACCTGCCCTGACAGCTACCGAGGCCGTTGCGCAGGAAGCGCCGACAGTTAAGGAAGCGGTCAAAGCACCGGAAGAAATCCTGGCTAATTCAACCAATACACCAGCCAATACAAGTGATGGCTCTATGGCCGGATTCATCGTCGCGGCTTTTCTGTCGGGGTTGCTGGCCTTGCTGACCCCCTGCGTCTTCCCGATTATTCCGATGACGGTCAGTTTCTTCACGAACCAGCCGGGCGGGCGGTGGAAAGCCATCCTGTACGGTGTGTCGATTATCGCCATCTACGTCCTGATCGGTACGCTGGTGTCGCGGATTAACGGTCCAGCCTTTGCTAATTTCGTCAGTACCCACTGGCTACCGAATGTCCTGTTCTTCGCCATTTTCTTTGTTTTTGGGCTGTCATTCCTGGGGCTGTTCGAAATCGTATTGCCCACTTCGCTGGTCAATCAGGCTGATGCGCGGTCAGAGCGCGGTGGTCTGCTCGGCATCTTCTTCATGGCCTTCACGCTCGTGCTGGTGTCGTTCTCCTGCACGGGTCCAATTGTAGGTAGTTTGCTCGTAGCCTCGGCGGGGGGCGAAGTGGTGAAGCCGATTGTGGGTATGATGGCCTTTTCGTCGGCCTTCGCCGTACCGTTTACGTTGTTTGCTGCGTTCCCGCAGTGGCTGAAGAGTCTGCCCAAATCAGGTGGCTGGCTGAACTCAGTGAAAGTTGTGCTCGGTTTCCTTGAGTTGGCGCTGGCGCTTAAATTCCTGAGCATTGCCGATCAGGTCTATCACTGGGGCCTGCTCGACCGCGAAATCTTCCTGTCGTTCTGGATTGTAATCTTCGCCCTGATCGGTTTCTACTTCCTGGGTAAGGTGCGGCTGCCGCACGACAGCGAAACCAAAACGGTGAGCGTACCGCGCCTGCTGATGGCCATTCTGACGTTCGCTTTTGTGGTGTACATGATTCCGGGATTGTGGGGCGCACCGTTGAAAGCGCTGTCGGGGTACCTGCCGCCCGAAACCTCGCAGGACTTCAACCTTACGAGCCGCCGGACAGCCGCGGCTGCGGCATCTGATCCCTTGTCAGTGACGCCTAAATACGGTGATCTGTTCCGCTTGCCACACGGCTTGCAGGGCTTCTTCGAGTATCAGCAGGCGCTCAACTATGCCAAACAGGTTAATAAGCCGGTGTTTATCGACTTCACCGGCCACGGCTGCGTGAATTGCCGTGAGATGGAAGCCCGCGTCTGGTCCGACCCGGCCGTATTGAAGAGGCTTCAGGATGACTACGTTGTGGTAGCGCTCTATGTCGACGATAAGACCGAACTGCCGCAAAGCGACTGGTACACCTCGACTTACGACAATAAAGTAAAGAAGACCATTGGTGCGCAGAACGCCGATTTACAGATTGTTAAGTATAACAACAACGCTCAGCCGCACTATTGCCTCGTCGACCACGACGGTAAGCTGCTGGTAGCACCCAAAAACTACGACCGCAGCATCGACAGCTTTGTACAGTTTCTTGATGCAGGCAAAACGAAATTTAACGGCTAAACCATTATCAATCAAAAGAAAAAGACCCCGCAACGCCGGGGTCTTTTTCTTTTGATGAATGCTGTTACACCGCTGCGGTATCCGAGTGAATCGGTTGCGACTGAACGAGTTCCAGATCCGGCTTCGACTCGTCGATCAGTGAAACACGGCCCCGATCTTTCCGAACAATCCGCGAAAACAGCGAAATTTCCTGATCGAACAAAAACCGGAAGAACAGGCGGACGTACGACGTATGGTACTTCAACGTATCATAAAACTCAGGGGCTTTAGCTTTGATTTCTGGCAGCTTATTCCAGGGAATAGACGGAAAATCGTGGTGTTCGTTGTGATAGCCAACGTTTAGGTTAACTCCATTCAACTGACCGTAGTAACTGTACGTTTCCTGCTTCGGATCGAGCGTCAGGTAATGCTCCTGAATCCAGCGGGCACCCAGCGGGTGCAAACCCACCGAAAAAAACAGGCAGAGGGTCAGGAAGGCCAGCGCTTTCCAGCCCAGCAAGGCCACCACCAGCACATCGAAGACCAGTTGAACTACCAGATTAGCAATGACCCATTTGTCGATAACGGCCAGTTCGCGACACCGGATCGTACGAATGCCCTGAAAAATAGGGAACAGCAGCAGCCAGATGGCTTTGCCGATGGCGTAATTGTTGATCAGCCGGGCCTCGTACCAGTCGGGCAGATCGGCGTCCAGCTCATGAATACCCTGAAATGAATGGTGCTTGAGGTGAAAGTTCCTGAACGAGATAGCTGTAGGAAATACGGTTGGCAGGTTTGCAAAAATGGCGGCCCAGGTATTATGCGACGGTTTCCGGAAAATCAGGTTGTGGGCCGCTTCGTGGATGCAGACAAACAGTGTGTGTGCCGGAAAAGCACCAATGAACCAGGCCGCTGCCACCACCACCCACCACGATTGATCGCGCACGAGGTAGGCAATGGCCACCATTAATGAAACACAACCCAGAATGACCCAGAACGTAGTAGGGTTTTTCTGGCCAATCAGTTTTTTAATGTCGGGGTGAGCTTTCAGAATTTGGCGGGTCCGGATGCGGTGGGGTTCGGATGCCGGGGAATGTACAAAGTCGGTCAACCTGGTCATAAAGATGTCGTACGCGCTAAAATTTACGTAGGCTAAGAACAGTAAAAGTAACCAATAATTTTGGTTTGTAAGACTCGCGCAAAACGTACCAGCACAATTTTAGTGGTTGGACAACAAAAAGAAAAGCGGAACCAGTCGGCTCCGCTTTTGCTTTATTCAGGTTGATTCAACAATAGCAATAGTGAATGATGGGGTAGTAAAGAAACGGTGGGTATTATCAGTCAACTTTCAATTTAACACCCCATTTTCGTTGACGATTCGTTTAATATCCGATCGGAAATGAGTAGCCTAGTGATACGCCGATTCCCCGGTTCCGGACGTTTACGTTCACGACCGGCGTCTGTACCTGCCGGGTGAAACCGTGGGTGTAGCGTCCTTCGACGAAGAACTTACCCGCCCCGGCGTCAAAAGCCAGACCAAGGCCACCGACGCCACTAATGTCCCAGCGGCTCATGCCTCCACCGTAGTTCATATCCACGTCGAACGGCTTAGTGGTAAACAGGGCCGTTGCCCGCGTCCGTATACGTCCGTTCAACGCGTAACCAACCGATGGCCCGGCAATCAGGTAAGGCTGAACCGCACCGTCGCTCAAGTTTACTTTTAATAGCAGCGGTACTTCGAGGTTCTGCGACTGGTAGGCAATTCGGGCACCAATGGGTAGCTCAAATCCGCCCAGGTTGAGGTCAAGGCCTTCTTTTACAACAAAGCCTTTTTGCACGTAACCGATCTCCGGCCGGAACGATACCCGCTCACTTACCGGCACATCCAGGAACAGGGCTCCCATTGGGCCGGGGGATGGATGCAGCGTGGGCGTCAGGTTCCCGAGGAATTCAGGTTTCGAGGCAAAGCCCCAGTTTGCACCGCCCCGGATGCCGACCTGCACCTGGGCAAAAGACGTTTGAGCAGTCAATAAACCGAACGCGACGGCTCCAGCAAGCAAAATTCGTTTCATGGTGTTGGTTGCATTCATTTAGTTGTTAGTAACCCGATAATGGGAGCGTAGAACGTCGGCAATAGGCAGTCAACAGGTCTTTTTGTGCAAACTTGTTGGTTAGACATGGCGTTACACGAAAAGATTAATCAACATCAAAAAAATATGCAACCCACTCATAACGATCAGTTAATCAGTCTCTCTGAACGGATTGAACCACTTCGGCAGCGGTTAACGACCCACCCACTCTATGAATCTGTCCGGGATCTGGGCGACCTGCGTACGTTTATGGAGTCGCACGTCTGGGCTGTCTGGGACTTCATGTCGTTGTTAAAAAGGCTCCAGCGCGACTTAACCTGCGTGGATGTGCCCTGGCTGCCGGTCGGTAATCCGGAGACCCGTTATCTGATTAATGAGATTGTTGTCGGCGAGGAAAGCGATGTAGACCCCGAGGGGAATCGGTTAAGCCATTTTGAATTGTATCTAAAGGCTATGCAGCAGGCCGGAGCCGGTACAGACGTCATTCAGGGCTTTATCAATGAGCTTACCAACGGACGGTCGGTTCAGAATGCGCTGGACAACGCCGACCTGCCTGATGGTAGCCGGGCTTTTGTTGGCTTTACGTTCGATCTGCTTGGTCAGGGAAAGCTGCACGAGATTGCGGCCGTGTTTACGTTCGGCCGGGAAGATCTGATTCCGGATATGTTCATCGCGCTGGTCAGGCAGCTTCGCGATCAGTCGCCCGAGCAACTGGCGCTGTTTACGTATTACCTCGAACGGCACATCGAGGTAGACGGAGATCATCATTCGCACTTAGCCAAAGCTATGACGGCCGAACTATGTGGTCAGGATGCCCAACGCTGGGAAGAAGCGACTCAGGCGGTAGAAGCCGCCCTGCGAACCCGCCTTGCGCTGTGGGATAGCGTCTATCAGCAAATCACTGAACCGACGTCGGAAATGGCCTGATGAGCCGGAAAACGTCTTTTAATACCCGAGTTTGCAAACCGCAGGCTCGGGTATTTTATTTGCGCTTTTGTCCGTTGGATTTTTTCCCGAAAACATTGAAGCGGTTTTGTAGCTTTACTGTTGCGCGACCTTAACCGTGATGAAATACATTCAACCAACTAAATACAGTTATCTGCCAAAATTCCTGGCGCCCCTGGATATACTCGGCCTGTTTGAATGCGATCCCTTTGGCAATTCGCTCCTGATCCGACGTATTCTGATCGGTATTGTCGGCTGGCTGACCTACGCCCGCTATACAGTCGTCAACCGCATCCAGATTGAGGGCACCGAACACCTGGAAAATCTACCGATCAATAACGTCCTGTTCTTATCGAATCACCAGACCTATTTTGCCGACGTTATTGCGTTTTTTCACGTCTTCTGCGCCGTAAAGTGGGGTTTTAAGAATACGTTGCTGCCTCCTATGTACCTGTTTGGGCCCCGGGCTCGCCAGTACTACGTAGCCGCGTCTGAAACCATGAAGAAAGGCTTTGTGCCGCGGGTGCTGGCGCAGGCCGGAGCCCTAACTATCGAGCGGTCGTGGCGGGCCGATGGCCGGGAGGTAAAGCGGGATGTCGATACGTCGGCCAATGATAAAATTGCCAAAGCCCTGGCTCATGGCTGGGTCGTAAGCTTTCCGCAGGGAACCACCAGCCCCTACGCGCCCATTCGCAAAGGAACGGGGCACCTCATCAAAAACAACGACCCAATTGTGATTCCTGTCGTGATTAATGGTTTTCGTCGGGCTTTTGACAAAAAGGGACTCCGTTTCAAAAAGCGAAATACCCTGCTAACCATCCGGTTTAAGGAACCGCTTCAGGTAAGCCCCGACGATACGGTCGATGATCTGGTTGCCAAAGTCCGGCACGCCATCGAGCAGGACGTACCAGCCTGGGTAAAATAAAAAAGCCCGACAGGAAAGCCGGGCTACTGTAAACTTGGCTGAACCAGACAGCGCTTGTCCGGTCCGGGCTATAAAATCCAGCGGAAGAAAATATAGAGCGTAAACGACAACAGGATGGACACGGGCAAGGTCAGTACCCAGGCCAGTGCAATGTTCCGTACCGTACCGGCCTGCAGGTTTTTGATGCCCCGGTTAGCCACCATGCTTCCGGCAATACCAGACGACAGGACGTGGGTCGTACTAACCGGCAGCTTTGCCCATGAGGCCAGACCGATCATGCTGGCGGCAACCAGCTCGGCCGAAGCACCCTGCGCGTAGGTGAGGTGCTGCTTTCCAATTTTCTCCCCAACCGTTACTACGATCCGACGCCAGCCAATCATTGTACCAAGCCCCAGCGACAGGGCAATCATCAGAATGACCCAGAACGGAGCGTAGTCGGTAAACCGGCGTAACCCTTTCTCCTCGCTCAGGCTAGCCTTCATCACTGATAGCTGATTCGCACTCAGGTTTGCGCCCTCGTCTTCGGCAATCTTGTTCATATTGCTGTTGATCAGTAGCAGATCGCGACGAACCTGCATCCGCTGTTCCTGCGGAATCTGATTATCGGGCAAATTACCGCTCACCATGGCCTTTAATTCGGCCAGTTCCGTACGGGTATGCGCCAGACGCGTCTGGTTGGCGGGCGACAGTTGACTTGGGTTCAGGGCAGCAATCGTTTGCTCAATCCCGGCAATGTTTGCCTGCATGGACCGGGGATCAATGTCTGATTTAACCGCGAACTGGAACGGCACAATCCCGATCAGGATCAACATTACCAGACCTACCCCTTTCTGACCGTCGTTGCTGCCATGAAAGAAGCTGACCAGCGAACAGGTTGTAATCAGGATACCGCGAATCCACGACGGCGGTAGCATGTGCTTTTTAGGTTCTTTAAACAACTGATCTTTGGCTGATTCCGGTACGCTCCGACGCAGCAAAAACATCAGGACAATGGCCAGGCTGAAACCCAGCAGGGGTGACAGCAGCAGAGCCTGCCCCGTTTCAATGGCTTTTTCCCAGTTTACGGCTGCTCCCTCCGTGTTTTCTGGCAGGGTCGAGAACGCCAGCCCGACACCCAGGATGGAGCCAATCAGGGTATGTGAGCTGGAACTGGGTAGTCCAAAATACCAGGTTCCCAGGTTCCAGATGATGGCACTAATAAGTAGTGCCAGGACCATCGCTATGCTGTGGTATACGTTCTGATCAACCAGCAGTTCAACCGGCAGCAGGTTGACGATACCCATTGCGACACCAATACCACCGAGCAGGACACCCGCAAAGTTGCAGATACCCGACCAGACAACGGCAACGGTGGGTTTCAGGGAGTTGGTATAAATAACGGTTGCTACGGCGTTGGCAGTATCGTGGAAACCATTGACAAATTCAAAAGCACAGGCGGCAAATAAACTCAGAAAAAGCAGGAGAAAAACATCCGTTTCTAAACCAAACATAGGTGGGTGATCTTCTGTGATATAGCTCGTACGTAAGGTCGTACGTCACCTTTGGCCACAAAAGTACGGCAAACTTTCGTAGCGGATTGTTACGGAATTGTTAAGAGGAAACGGACATTTACTGACAACGAGGACGTTTCAATAAGATATATCACTGCTTACCAGCCAACTGGCCGCAGGCTGCGTCAATGTCCTTACCCCGGCTTCGACGTACGTTTACCGTTACGCCCTTGCTCTCGAGGAAGCCGGCAAATTTGTCGAGCGTTTGTGGATCGGTATTTTTGAAGTTAGCCTCAGCAATGGGGTTGTATTCGATGATGTTTACCTTCGCCGGAACGCGCTTCGTGAACGCCCAGAGTTCTTTGGCGTCCTGCAACGTATCATTAAAGTTATAGAACAGGATGTATTCGAACGTAACGCGGGTCCCCGTCTTCTTATAGAAGTAGTTGAGTGCATCCCCGAGCGCTTCCAGCGTATTGCTCTCGTTGATCGGCATGATCTGATCGCGCTTCTGGTCGTTGGCTGCGTGGAGTGAAAGCGCCAGATTAAACTTGACCTGATCGTCGCCCAGTTGTTTGATCATCTTGGCGATGCCGGCCGTTGATACCGTGATACGTTTCGGCGACATACCCAGCCCCTCGGGCGACGTGATGAGTTTTACCGACTCCATTACGTTTTTGTAGTTCAGGAGCGGCTCGCCCATGCCCATGTAAACGATATTGGAGAGCGAGGTACCGTAGTTTTCCTTCGCCTGCCGGTCAATCGCCACAACCTGATCGTAAATCTCGGCCGCATCCAGATTGCGCTTGCGGTCCATATACCCCGTAGCGCAGAATTTACAGGTCAGGGAGCAGCCTACCTGCGAGGATACGCAGGCCGTCATCCGGTCCGGATCATCATTGCGTAACGCCGGAATCAACACGCCCTCGACCAGATTGCCGTCGAACAGCCGGAACGACGATTTGATCGTACCGTCGCTGCTGCGTTGCTGCGTCGCTACGTTCAGAGGCCGGATCTCAAAATGATTATTGAGTAGCTCGCGCATCGGCAGCGACAGATTCGTCATCTGATCGAACGATAACGCCGATTTCTTCCAAAGCCACTCGTGTATCTGCTTCGCCCGAAAGCCCTGCTCACCGTGCTGGACGAGCCAGTCCTTCAACTGCGCTGGGGTCAGCTTACGAATATCCTGTTTCATAAAATCTAAAGAGTGAAAGAGCGAAAGAATGAAAGAAAGAATAGGACAAACCACTCATTCATTCGCTCTTTCACTCTTTATTATTTCTGCCCGCCACTTTTTACCGGTTTCCAATCCTTTTGGTACCCAAACGGCTGCTTTGTCCATCACCTTCGGCGCTACCGGCAGGATAAAGGGATACAAAACCGTACCGTCCGTTTGGCGAGACGGGACTTTTACACCCATATAGCTGAACAACCAGAACAGCACACTAATTCCAAAGACCCACGTAAATAAACCCACAGCAGCCCCAGCCAGGCTGTCGAAGGTGCCCAGCAGCGTGTATTTTAACGATCGACGTAGCGAGTAGCCGATCTGGTTGATCATAAACACTACCGGAAAGAAGATGACCGAGAAGCCAAGCCAGGGCAGAATCTTCCGGGCCAGTTCGCGGCTGATATACGGACTGAGCAGATCAATGCCAAATCCGAGAAATTTCAGACCGACGATCATTGCTACCACGAATGCGATTACCGCAATGACCTCGATGAGGAGACCTTTGCGGTAGCCGTTGAATGCGCCCCAGGCGAGTGGTACGAGAATAAGCAGATCGAGGGTTTTCATGGAATTAGGGCAAAGGGCGTGGGGCAACGGGTTTAGGGGAAAAAGCTTAACCCCATGCCCTACGCCCCAAATCCCTATGCTAGTAACGATTTAACCATTGCCGAAATGGCCTTTCCATCAGTCTGGCCGGCGAGTTCTTTAGTGGCCACACCCATGACCTTACCCATATCCGACGGCGACGAAGCCCCAACGCGGGTGATGATGTCCTGGACTTTTGCCTTTAGTTCGGCTTCCGACAGTTGTTGGGGCAGGTACTTTTCAATAACGGCAATCTCGGCTTCTTCGGTGTTCAGGAGATCTGCGCGCCCCTGCTGCCGGTAGATGTCGGCCGAGTCTTTGCGCTGTTTGACGGCTTTGGTCAGGATCTTGATTTCGTCTTCGGGCTTCAGTTCGCCGGAGCCGCCTTCTTTGGTTTCTTCCAGCAGAATCATCGATTTCAGTGCCCGCAGTGCCCGTAGGCGATCCTGATCTTTGGCCAGCATGGCCTGTTTAATATCGGCGTCGATTTGTTGCTTTAATGCCATATAAGTTGAAAGAGAAAGAGTAAATGAGCGAAAGAGCGAAAATATTCGGCTCTCATCCCTGAACCTTCATTGTTTTGGCAAAGTTACGAAACCAACGGAGCCTTTTGCTCATTCACTCTTTCGCTGTTTCTTTCTTTACCAAAATGACCCGACTCAGTGTTAATATCAATAAAGTGGCCACCATCCGCAACGCCCGGGGTGGTAATAATCCAAACCTGATCAAAGTCGCGCAGGACTGCGAACGCTTCGGGGCGCAGGGCATCACGGTCCACCCCCGGCCCGACGAGCGCCATATTCGGTATCAGGATGTGTTGGAGCTAAAGGAGATCGTTACGACGGAATTTAACATTGAGGGGAACCCCGACGAACGCTTTATTGAACTGGTCAAACGCGTCCGGCCGGAACAGGTAACGCTCGTTCCTGATGCCCCCGATGCCATTACGTCCAACGCGGGCTGGGATACGATCCGGCACGCTGATCACCTCCGCCGGCTGGTCGATACGTTCAAAGCTGATGGTATTCGCGTATCAATATTCGTTGATGCCGACGAACGGATGGTTGAGGGAGCCAAAGCCGTAGGGACCGACCGAATTGAGTTATACACCGAACCTTATGCGACCCATTTTGCTGAGAACCAGGAAGATGCTATTGCGCCGTTTGTTCGGGCTGCCGAACGGGCACAGGCTGTGGGGTTGGGATTGAACGCCGGCCATGACCTGAGCCTGGAAAACCTACGGTACTTTGCCGAGCGCATTCCTGGTCTGCTGGAGGTCTCGATCGGTCATGCCCTGATCAGCGATGCCCTTTATTTTGGTCTGGAGAACACCATCCAGATGTATCTGCGGGAATTAATGATTGCCTGACGGATTCGCTGATTTATTGCGTAAATTGAGTACCTATTTCGCGACATCTGAGGCATGGTACGCCAGTTAATAATAGATGAATTTTTAGGGATGGCTCAATCACTGCCGGTTATTGACGTACGGTCGCCGGGAGAGTTTGCTCATGCTCACATTCCGGGGGCGGTCAACATCCCCCTGTTCGACAATGACGAGCGCGCACAGGTCGGCACCCGATACAAGCAGGCCGGTAAAGATGCGGCTGTGCTGCTGGGTCTCGACCTGGTAGGATCTAAACTGGCACGTTTCGTTAAGGAGTCGAAAAAACTAAATCCGAAAACGGGCGAAGTACTCGTCCATTGCTGGCGGGGAGGTATGCGGAGCGGAAGCTTCGCCTGGTTGCTGGACACCGCCGGTCTGACGGCTTCAACGCTGGTGGGGGGCTACAAAACGTATCGCAACACGGTGCTGGCGGCCCTGGCCGAACCCCGGCAACTGATTATTCTTGGTGGCAAAACCGGCAGTGGCAAAACCGACATCCTGAAAGAACTGGCCCGCCAGGGCGAACAGGTAATTGACCTTGAAGGGCTGGCTCATCACAAAGGATCGTCGTACGGAGCCATTGGCCAGCCTCCTCAGCCGAGCAGCGAGCAGTTCGAAAACCTGATTTATCGAGAGTGGCGTACCCTCGATCCCGCCCGACGGATCTGGCTTGAAGATGAAAGCCGGAACGTGGGTACGTGCTTTATTCCGCTGCCGCTATGGCTCCAGATGCGGAGTGCGCCGGTTGCTTTTGTCGATGTACCGAAAGAGGTACGTATCCAGCGGCTTGTGCAGGAATATGCTGGTATTGACCATAACCTGCTGGTCGAAGCCACTGAACGTATCCGCAAGCGGCTGGGTAATCAGATCACGCAGCAGGCACTCGACGCGCTGGCCCGGCACGACTATGCGCACGTAGCCGACCTGACACTGGCGTACTATGATAAGGCGTACCTGCATGGGCTTTCGCAACGCGACCAGACGCTGGTTCATCCGCAGGTAGTCACGACCGACTGCCCGGCCGATACGGCCCAGCGGCTCATCGTGTGGGCTAACGAGTTGCACAACGTACCCGCGCAGTAGCTATTTCTTGTTTTTAGTATTCATCCGGCGAATTACCTCCCGTTTGCTGAATGCCAGCCGCCAGACCGCCAGTTGTTCTTTCTGATCACCGAAGCAGGTCTTACAGATCAGGCTGTTCTCCGGCACAGGGTTGTTGTAGATGAACAACGTATCACTGATCTTCTGAATATTGGAGATTTGCGGGAGGTTTTTCTCGGCATTATATAGATACGCGTCCAGCACCTCGCGTTCCTTCTGGCTCAGGGCTTTATTCTGCACATCAGCCTCGCCCAATAGTTGAATCGATAGGCCGTAGCTCCGGGCCAATGCCTGTGTTTTCGGAAGATTTTGCAGCTTGCACAACGTTGCCTGCTCAGCCGGATCGGTTGTTTTTTCCAGTTGTGCGGCCAGTTCGCGTTGGGCTACGGCGCTGATCTTGGCCCCCAGGTTATCGACCGTCGACACCAGATCAGCGTTCGTGACCCGCTTTATTTTCATGTCGGCCATTTCCTGCTTTAACTCCTTCGTGTATTGCACCCGCTCAGGGTTGCACGACAAACCGACAAACACAAGACACAATGAAAGCAAACCAAAACGATTCATACGCAAAAGCCTGACGGCCGAAGATGGGTTATTTTGTAAAAAACAGTTCGGTTTGCCGCTTGGTTGCACATACGGCAAGGAAACTGCCAACTGGTCGAAATTTCGTACTTTTGTCCTTCAAGTGGCGGTAGACTTGTTTTGCGTTGAGCGGTTCTAACGTCCAGTATCTAACGTCCCTACAATTATGCTTGATCAGTTAGAAGCCATTCGTGAACGCTTCGATGAGGTTGCGCAGCAGATTGTGCAGCCTGAGGTCGTATCTGACCAGAAGCGGTTCATGAAGTTGAGCAAAGAATATAAAGATTTAGAAAAGATCGTTGTCCAGTACCGGGCCTATACCCAACTGCTGGAAGAGATCGACAATGCCAAGAAAATCATCGCGACGGAGAAAGACGAAGATTTTCGCGAACTAGCCAAGGCGGAGCTGGACGAGTTGGTTCCCCGCCGGGAAACGCTGGAAGAAACCCTGAAGGAGATGCTGATCCCGAAAGACCCGAACGACAGCAAGAACGTGATCCTCGAAATTCGGGGTGGTACGGGTGGCGACGAAGCGGCCATTTTCGCGGGCGATCTGTTCCGGATGTATCAGCGTTTCTGCGACCGGATGGGCTGGCGGATGTCGCTCGTCGATTATACCGAAGGTACGTCGGGCGGCTACAAGGAAATCATTGCCGAGGTAGAAGGCGAGGACGTGTACGGCAAACTGAAGTTTGAGTCGGGCGTTCACCGGGTGCAGCGGGTCCCCGCTACCGAAACCCAGGGGCGGATTCATACGTCGGCGGCCAGCGTGGCTGTACTGCCCGAAGCCGAAGAGGTGGACGTTGACCTGAATATGAACGACATCCGGAAAGATACGTTCTGTTCGTCCGGAGCCGGTGGTCAGTCGGTTAACACGACGTACTCGGCCGTGCGGCTTACGCACCTTCCAACGGGGCTCGTTGTGCAGTGCCAGGATGAACGCTCGCAGTTGAAAAACCTCGAAAAGGCCCTGACGGTACTACGTTCCCGGCTGTATGAAATCGAATTACAGAAACACAACGACGCCATTGCTTCACAACGGAAAACGATGGTGGGCAGTGGCGACCGTTCCGATAAAATTCGGACATACAACTATCCCCAGAGCCGCGTAACCGATCACCGGATTGGCCTGACGGTTTACAACCTGCCGGCTGTTATGGACGGCGACATCGACGAATTTATCGAGCAGCTTCGCATCGCCGAAAATGCCGAACGCCTGAAAGAAGGCGCGACGGCTTAATCAACGTATTTGTACGTGATAAACAACGCCCGGCTTTACTACAAAAGCCGGGCGTTGCGCTTGAATAGCGTTGATAAGTAAGTTTATTTTCGTTTGGGAGAGGGTATTTGTAAGTTCTTAGGCAGTAGCTCTTCTACTCGATTCTGGGGCGGATTACCGTATCGGTTGTATGAGTTCTGCATCCTGTACTGCTGTGACGAATCCGGAATTTTGATGGGCATGTTGTCCAATTCGGCACGTACTACGTTGGCAGGATCGCCAGCCTTTCGATAGAACGCCGTACCCATGGAAAATACCGGAGGCCGGGAGAGTTTCGTCGAGTCGGACAGGGCTGGTTGCTTAGGCGTGGGCTGCACCGACTGCGCTTGTACCAACCAGCAGCCAACGGTCATCAGTATGAGTAACATACCTAACGTTTTCATGATATGGAAAGGCTTTATCCGTATGATGATAAAGATACCCAAAATGCATAAAGCGTTGCTTAGTACGTACTGCGATAAGTTAGCAGAAGATCAATCTGTAAAAGGCAAAAGCATGAGATTATGGCATAATGATGCTTTATCTGGAAATATCCTGAGCACCATGAAAAAATGGATCGTATGGCTGGTGTTGTCGAACACCCTGATCTTGGCCGCGAGTGCGCAAAACAAGGCTTCCTGGAAGGGTAAAAAATGTGCGGTCGTATTAACCTACGACGACGCATTGACTGAACACATCACGAAAGCAATTCCAGCTCTGGATTCGCTTGGTCTGAAAGCAACGTTCTACATCGCCGATTTTGGTGGGCTACAGGCGCAGATTCCGGCCTGGCGGTCTGCGGCTGCACACGGTCACGAACTGGGCAACCATACGTTGACGCACCCCTGCGAAGGTGGTCGGCCCGGCCGGGAGTTCGTAAAACCGGACTATGACCTGACAAAGTACACCCTACGCCGAATTACGGATGATATCCGGACGATGAGTACGCTGTTGACCGCTATTGATGGCAAAACCAAACGAACATTTGCCTATCCCTGCGGAGATACAAAAATTGGTGGGGTGCCCTACATCGACGGCATGAAAAATGCATTTGTTGGCGCAAGGGGAGTATCCCCGGCCATAACCAGTGCTGACAAAGTTGATTTATACAACATCAATAGCTACATGGTAAACGGCCAGTCGGGCGAGGAACTGATTGCCCAGGTTAAACAAGCCGAAGGAAAGCAGGGATTGCTGGTGTTTCTGTTTCACGGCGTAGGGGGCGGGCACGGCCTCAACGTTTCATTGCCGGCGCATCGTCAACTGCTGAGGTATCTGAAGCAGCACGAGAAGGATATTTGGATAGCACCGATGGTTGACGTAGCTGAATTTATAAAGGTCCAGCAAGCCAGACAATAAGGAACTGACTGGTGGTGCCAGCCTGTGCGTTTTGATAAAACGATTTTTTAACTACTTTTAATTTTTATC
This sequence comes from Fibrisoma limi BUZ 3, assembly GCF_000296815.2. Lineage (GTDB taxonomy): Bacteria > Bacteroidota > Bacteroidia > Cytophagales > Spirosomataceae > Fibrisoma > Fibrisoma limi. The sequence continues at coordinate 1,292,168 of NZ_CAIT01000009.1, read as the reverse complement.
GTCACTTTTTAACGCAATTTCAATCTGTAGTTAGTAAAGTGAGTTTATCTTTGTAATAAGGTTTAGCAAATAACAAGTAATTGATTTGTAGGCTTTCCGATACCACCGTCTCCTGACAACCGATACACGATATTAGATTTTTCATAACGTTGAGTAAATCAGACAGCCCCCATCAGTGATGGTGGGTTGTTTTGTTTTTGGGCAAACGATCAGGCCCGGCGCTGCTACCAGATGCGAGTGCCGGGCCTGTCTTATGTACCACTACATGACAATCTGTGCCAGAGTTGATGGGCGTGATTACTGTTTGCGAAGACGTTTTACCTGAAGGGGTTGGTCCGGCGCCGTCCGTACTGTCACGAAGAACGTGCCCCCCGGTAAGTCAGCTACTGGTAACTGAGCCGAGTAAGCTTTGCCATCCCGTTGTAATGGCGCGGTTCGGATCAGGCTACCCCGGCTGTCGATCAGTTGGACCGTTGGGGGTTGCTTCAGAGCCGCCTGGGTTAAGAACGTAACGGTCACCTGGTTGATGGCCGGGTTTGGATACACCGTCAGCGAACCACTGTCAGGATCAGGCTCCGTAGCCAGAATTGCCAGATACACTTCATTGGAAAGGCTTTCGCCACAACCGTTCACATTACCCCGTACGGAATAGCGCCCCGTCTGCACCACTACGTACGTTTGAGACGTAGCTCCGGGAATGGGAACCCCATCGAGAAACCATTGATTACCCGCCGGTGCATTGGATACCAGCGTAAAGCCGTCTACCGTAATGGTTGGCGTCTGCGGTGTACGCACCGATACCGCCACGGCCGTGGACGTAACGGGCAGGCACGTGCTGGTTACCTGCACGGCATAGCTGCCCGACGTGGTGGCCCGTAGTGTATTGCTGGTAGCTCCCGAGATAGCGCGTCCGTCGCGTAGCCACTGATACGATAAGCCTTCGCCTGCATTGGCCAGCAAGGTCACATTGGCACCCTGGCAGATGGTTGTCGAACCATTCACAGTGATGGATGCGGTTGCCGGGGTTCCCGGGCTGACGGCTACGGCTACCCGCTGGGGAGCGGGGCAGTCAAGCGAACGAACCTTCAGGTTGTAGAAGTAATACCAGGCGCTTTTAAGCGTATCGATGCCAGTGCCGGTATTGAATAAAGAGCCTTTTATCGTCACAATTGGGGTACCGTTGCTGGTGGTAAGCTGATAGGGGAAGCCGTTAACGCCAACGTTGCTGCGGAAAATGGAGGCTCCATCTTCGTAATCGATCGTGATCTTATAATCACCAGCCGACGGAATCCGTAGGTTGAGCGGATATTCTGCACCAGCGTCGTTGGGGTCGTCGACCAGTTGCCCGTTAGTGGTGGCGGTCAGGCTTTGGTTGCGCGTTGGTACCACGTCCAGCGTGACGCTCGACACGGCGGTTTCATCGTATCGGCGGACCGTGAACGTAAGGCGGCCGGCCGACCCGATGTACAGCCGGGCACTCTCAAGCAATAGCGGCACCTGCGTTGAGATGAGCGGAGCCGGACCAAAGTTGCCGGCGTATGAACCACCCCCGAACGCTTTTTTGTCGACCGGGCCAAGTGTTCCGCCAAAATCGTTCAGGACGGCGTAGAACTGCCCGCTGGTCGGTAGTTGCCGAATTCCGACCCGGTTGCCCGCTCCCAGCAGATTATTGCCCGAAGCCGCATCGTACCAGAAAGCTGTACCTCCGCCGGTGTTGCTGAGCACGAAGGCCGTGTCGTTGCCGCAGCGCGTTACCGTAAACTGCCCATTGCTGGGAGCCGCAGCGGTTGTCCGGACATCGGTAAACGTGTTGTTCGCGTTGTTCTGATCAGGGCCAAGACTCGTCGTTACCGTAAACCGATACGTCTGCCCGGCAACCAGCGGAGAACTAGCCGGCGCTTTCAGGGTCAGCACGCTCTCGCGAAACGCAGCCACCGACGCAACCGTACCGGTCAGGCTTGTAACCTCGGCATTCTGGGCGTTGGTAATGCGAACCGTAACGGGAATATTACGTTGTTCGGCTGTACCAAAATTCCGGATTCGCACGGCAATCGACACGTCAGAGTTTGTCTGGCCGCAAAAATTAGCTTCGGGCGAAACCAGCGCCACAGCGCCTACGTCGTTGGCGGTTTGCACTACCCGTAACAGATAATCCTGAATCTGACCGCTGGCCACCGGACCGCAGGCACTTACGGCACCTGGATTGTCGGTATCGGCAGACACCAAACGAAGCCGGATAAATTGCCCATTCTGTACCGACGACGGAACGGCCACTGCACTCGTGAACGTAGCCGAACCATTCAGGACACCCGACGTAGCAAGCGTTTCGTCGGCGTCGTCAAAATCACCATCCTGATTCCAGTCGGCAAAGGCTTTAACGACGGCGTTGCGGGCCTGGCCGCAGTTCCCAAGCGTCAGGGAGAGGGGAACCTGCTGGCTGGCCTGTACGGTGGCTATGGTTTGTAGAAAATCGCCATACGTAGCGCAGTTTTCCGGTCCGCGCTGATCTACGTTGCTGAATTGAAACCGGTCGATTCGGCTACCTGCAGTAGGGGGAGTCGCTGCGCAATAGGCTTTGCCGCCAATACCGCTAACGAGTAGCGCAAGGTCCTGCTTGCCGCCCTGCAGCGTACCTTTGTGGCCAATGGTGAGCGTATAACTTTTCCCTGGAATTGGATTGTCAATTACAATCTGTTCTACGTTGTCGCGGATATTGTCGCCACGCGTAGCGGCCTGAGTTGGCTGTTCAGGGTTCAGTATCCAGGGTAGAATGGGCTGTCTACCATCGCTGATGCGGATGTCGAGGTCATTGACCAGCTTAATTGTCCGGTCGTTCAGGGTGGCGGTAGCGACCGTCGCGGCCGGGTCAGTCCAGCAGATCGTCACGACCAGCGGTCCCCGGCCCGAAGCCACCACCGGCAACGTGTACGTTTCGCCCTGATTCAGCGTCCGTTCGTCGAGCAGGTGGCTGGCATCCGTGTTCAGAATGACCCGGCCCGCTTTTTCGTCGTTGAGTAGGCCCCAGCCGTTTCGGTAATCCGGGCCGGGGGCATCACCGGCTTCGTCGGCCGTGTGGATGGCCAGTGCTTTCAGCGTAGATGAACGCATGAACCGGCCGCTGTTCCGCTGCGAAAACAGCTCCTGGAGTAGCAGCAACGACCCCGCTACGTTCGGCGACGACATGGACGTACCGCTCAGGGTCGTATAGGCCGAATTACCGTTGGCGCTCGTTGACAGTACGCTAACCCCAACGCCGACAATATCCGGCTTGATCCGGCCGTCGTCGGTTGGGCCCCAGCTACTGAAGGAGGAGATAGCGACATCGGATGGCTGATTATATCCGAACGAGAGCGTGCTGATAGCCCCAACGGTCAGAATGTTTTTGGCGCAGCCATACGTACTGATCTGGTCGTAGCCGTCCTGGTCTTTTCGCGGGTTATAGCTGATCGTCCGGCGACTGACGAGGTAATGCGGTTGACCCGAAGCGGGGCCGTTGCTGCCGTGGCTATTACCGGCCGACTTAACAATCAGGTAGTAGGGGGCATTCTGGGCGATCTGATCCCAACTCCGGGCATCCTCATTGTAAAAACCGAATTTATAATCGTCCGTAGCACTGATCGCTGTATCGCCCCACCATTCCCACTGCGCGGCTCCAAGACGGCTTGAGTTGAGAATCCAACCCGCCTGAGCGCCGTACGAATGATTTGAAACCAGCAGGTTAGAAGCGGCTGCTGCCATTTCAGCATCGTCGTTGTTAAAGTCATACGCCCGGAGGTTGGTGCCGAAGGCCATCCCTTTCACCTGCGTATTTTTACCGGCGGCTACCAGAATACCAGCTACGTGGGTGGCGTGAACGTCGCTGGTGGTGGCATTGTCTGCCTGGGTCACGCGGCTACCCGACGTATCGTCGTTAAACTCGATGTGTGTGTCCAGCACCTTACCACCATCCCAGATGCCCAGTTTGCCGGTGAGCGTTTTGCCGGACAGCGCCACACCTAAACTGCCTCCTTCATACAAGGCCGATGTTCGGGTACTTTGGCCGGCCCGTGTCGCGCTGTGCGTAGCGTCGTAGAGAAGTTCACCGTGTGGGCTGACGCCCCGCAGTTTCAGCGTAGTACCGTCGGGGCGACGTTCCTCGAGTGGGCGATTTCGCTGCCGGGCTAGTTTGACAGCCCGTTCGTAATTTGTGCCCCGGTACCGTTGAATTGTTTGTTGAAGCGAGTTTATCTGGGCTTGTTCACGAGCGCTATACTGCGGCAGGGGCTGGGCATGCAGGATAGCCGGAAGCCAGAGAAGCAGACCAATGAATAAGGGTAGACACCGTTGCATAATACAGAGGACAGGTTGGATTCTGACCCGACAACGAATGTACGAAATGGACCAGATAAATAGCTGACTTAGCGATAAAAGTCAGGGTTTTATAGACGGTATCCGTCAGGCATACGACGGTTGCTTTGTCAAATTTACTTCTGGCGTCCGAACAGCGATTGAAACCGGTTTTTTTGAATAATTTTTACGGTATCTCCACCAAACTATGCGGTAAACTGCGTTATTTCGCATATAGTCATTGTTACCAGATCGAATGGTAGGCATTATCATGGGTAGCCTCTCCGACCGCAGCGTCATGCAGGAGGCCGCCGACATCCTGACCGAGCTGGGCGTAGCCTGGGAAATGGATATAGTTTCTGCGCATCGCACGCCCGAAAAAATGGTCGATTACGCTAAGTCAGCCCGCGATCGGGGGCTTAAAGTCATCATCGCTGGAGCGGGTGGGGCGGCTCACCTGCCGGGCATGGTGGCTTCCCTGACAATCCTGCCCGTGATCGGCGTACCTGTCAAGTCAAGCAATTCCATTGATGGCTGGGATTCGGTGCTGTCCATTCTACAGATGCCATCCGGTGTGCCCGTTGCTACTGTTGCATTGAACGGGGCGCGTAACGCCGGTATTCTGGCCGCTCAGATCGTTGGAACGTCCGACGAAGCCGTGGCCCGGAAACTTTTGCAATACAAGGAAGAGCTTAAAGATAAAGTAGCGGATATGAGTCGTCAGCTATCCGCTACCCCTAACCCATAAACTACATGGAAGCCGAAAAACGAACTTCAGACTCACGTTCAGCCGGAAATTCAACGCTGCCCGCTATTACGCTGGTTGTGCTGGTTGGCCTGATTGCGGCTTTGCTGTACATTGGCTATGAGTACATTGCCGACGACACCAACGGCTCCGAAGAGCTAACCAACGTAGCCCTCGACACGACCCAGCAGCCCCTGGCCATGCAAAACGAACAGGAAATGCTGATGGCCCCCGAAGAAGTTGATACATCGTCGCAGCCAGCCCCGGTCGATCTGTCGCAGGCGGAGCCACCCGCCGAGGCACCGGTAGCCACAGCCGAGGAAATTGCTGAAGCTAACCGCGAAACTACGGCCGGGAAAGCGGCCGCATCGGAGAAGCCCGTCGAAAAGCCCAAAGCTGAAAAAACCGAGGAGCGCCCGAAGGAAGAAAAGCCCAAGGCCGAAAAACCCGCCGAAAAGAAAGAGGAACCGGTTGTTGAGAAGCCGAAGATCAAACCCGGTGGCGTCGCTACGTCGCATACGGTTGGGGCCGGCGAAACCTTCTATGGCGTAGCCAGTCGGTACAACATGAAGGTCAGCACGTTGAAAGAACTGAATCCCAACGTATCAGAAACGGACGTAAAAGCGGGGGTGACCAAGCTCAAAGTCAAAGCCATGGCTGTTCACACCGTTGGGCCCGGCGACGTACTGCGGGTGGTGGCGCAGAAGTACGGCGTCAGCAAGGAAGCCCTGATGCGAGCCAACGGCAAAACCAAAGACTACGCAGCCCGGGGCGAAAAACTGATCATTCCGTACCCCGACAAGCAATAGTCGCCCGGATTATTTCTTCTCGAATACAAACCCACCGGTAAGCCGGAAATCATTGTTTTTTCGGCCGGGTACTACCACGCTCTCGTAGGCATTGGCCACGGTAGAACGCAGGCTCAGCAAAGCAGACAACTTCACCTGAACGCTCAGCGTTGCGTTCCAGCGGATATTACGCTGGCCGAGGGCTGGTTGATAGAAAGCCGTATGCGTAACGGTCCAGCGGTCTCCACCAAAGGTGTACTCGCCAAACAACCGGGCTGAATTCCGAAAAATGTTGATATCGTTTAACTCCGCAAAGTCGGTGCGTTCCTGCAGAATGACGTTGGTAAGAGACAGATAGGCCCGTTTGCGGTTAATCAGCTTGTAGCCTATCCCGGCCGCAGCTGTCCAGCGCTTTGAAATCCGGCGGAGGTTACTTCGTTCGAAGGATCCGAACGCCAGGTAATAGAGTCGGTCTTCGTACCGGAACGTAGACCGCAGGTCGCCGAGCCATTCGCGTTCGGCCAGGATACCATTCTGCTTGCCGAACACAAACGAGGGCGTAGTCGACAGCTTGATCTGGCGGCTTAATTCGTAATCGATGGCGCTGCTCAGTTGCAGCAGGGTACGCGTTACGTTTCCGGCCGTAACGGTGCCGTCGGCGGTCAGGCGATAGCGGAAAATGGGGGTCACCGGCGCGGCCGGCTGGCTTTTGACAGAATCAGTGGCCGTGCTGTCCGGAGTAGGGGTGGAGGGACGTAGTGGGTCGGGCTGTTCAACAATCTGAGCCGACGCTACGTGGGCAATACAACCGAGAAAAAGCAAAGACGAGAAACACTTCATAACGTACTAGGAACGGATACTGGCTGGCAAATAGGGGAAAAATGCCGTAAGTTACCACCCGGATAGTAAGCGGACATAGTAACTACTCAGGATCATGCCTATTCGCTGGGGTATTTTAGGGGCCGGTCGGATCGCCCACAAGTTTATACAGGATTTATTGACATTGCCGGGAATCGCTACGGGCGAAGTGGAGCTGTATGCCGTTGCGTCGTCCTCGGCAGAACGCGCTGCCGAATTTGCCGCACAGTATGGAATTCCACATCAGTTTGGTACCTACGATGGCCTGTTGACCCTGCCCGATCTGGATGTCGTATACGTAGCGACACCGCACGTTCAGCATCACGAAAACGCCTTGATGTGCCTTAATAATGGCATCGCCGTGCTGGGCGAAAAGCCGTTTGCCATGAACGTGGCGCAGGTACGTGAAATGGTTGACATCGCGCGTTCGCGGAAAGTGTTCCTGATGGAAGCTCTATGGAGCCGCTTCATCCCGGGCATCGTAGCGGCCCTCGAACTGATTGAATCAGGTGCTATCGGCAAGGTTACGATGGTGAAAGCTGATTTTGGGTTTAAGGCACCGTTCCTGCCCGAACGGCGGCTGTTTAACAAGGCGCTGGGCGGTGGAGCGCTACTTGATATTGGCATCTATCCGCTGTTTCTGGCTTATCTTGTTCTGGGCAAACCTGCTACGTTGAAAGCGTCAGCGACGTTCGGGACAACGGGTGTTGATGAGCAGTGCGGCATGGTGTTGACGTATCCGGATGGACAAATTGCCCTGCTGGACAGCACGCTGATCGCCCAAACCGAAACGGCGGCCGTGATCTATGGCGATAACGGCTACATCAAGCTACACAGCCGTTTTCAGGATACCCGGGGCATTACTATCAAAAGCGGAGACGAAGAACCCCGAACGCTGACCTTCGACCGCGATACGTTCGGGTATGCCTACGAAGCACAGCACGTCGTTGACTGCCTGCGCGACGGTTTAACAGAAAGCCCGATCTGGTCGCTCGACGATAGCCTGAACCTGATGGAATTACTCGATGCGGCCCGCGCTGAGGCCGGGATCACCTACGAGTAACTAGAGAAATAGCGGACAAGGTTATCGTTTGGCGGGGACAATCCCTACTTTTGTGGCTTTAAACGTACGGGCTCTGCCCGCCCCGGATGATGACTGACCGCTATGCACAGCGCGGAGTTTCGTCGCAGAAAGAAGACGTTCACCGTGCCATTGCCCAACTCGATAAGGGTCTTTTCCCCAAAGCCTTCTGCAAAATCGTTCCCGATACGCTGGCGGGCGACCCTGACTTCTGCACCATCATGCACGCTGATGGTGCCGGTACCAAATCGTCACTGGCGTACCTCTATTGGCGCGAAACGGGTGATCTGTCGGTCTGGCGGGGCATTGCGCAGGATGCGGTTGTGATGAATACCGACGACCTCATCTGTGTAGGAGCTACCGGACCGATGCTGCTCTCATCGACAATCGGGCGCAACAAGGGGCTTGTTCCGGGGGAAGTGATCGGCGAAATTATTGCTGGAACGGAAGACGTACTGGCCATGCTGCGTGAGCATGGGATTGAGATTTACAGTACGGGTGGCGAAACCGCCGACGTCGGGGATCTGGTCCGGACGGTCATTGTTGACAGCACCGTTATTGCCCGCATGCGTCGCGATGAGGTCATCAGCAACGACCGGATTCAGGCTGGCGATGTGGTAGTAGGGCTGGCGTCGTTTGGTCAGGCGACCTATGAAACCAGGTATAACGGTGGTATGGGCAGCAACGGTCTGACATCGGCCCGCCACGATGTACTGGCGCACTACCTGGCCGAAAAATATCCTGAAAGTTTCGATCCGGCCGTTGATCGAAGCCTGATTTACAGCGGCTCTAAACAACTGACCGACCCCGTAGCGGGTACGGAACTGAATGTGGGTCAACTGGTGCTGTCGCCTACGCGGACGTATGCGCCTGTGGCAAAGATGCTGCTGGATGAGTTACGTCCCCACATTCACGGGATGGTTCATTGCTCGGGTGGGGCACAAACGAAAGTTTTGCATTTCATTGATAATTTGCACGTGATAAAAAATAACCTGTTCCCGGTACCGCCCCTGTTCCGGCTCATTCAGCAGGAAAGCGGTACGGACTGGGAGGAGATGTATAAGGTGTTCAACATGGGCCACCGACTGGAGATTTACCTGCCCGAAGTCTATGCTCAGCGCGTGATTGACATTTCGAATTCATTTGCTATTGACGCTCAGGTGATTGGCCATGTCGAAGCCTATGAAGGAAAGCGAGTAACTATAGAAGGTGAAATGGGCACATTTTCATTTTGATTTAATGAATGCCTAGTCATAAACGTGTAGTTTGCGGGCGAATATCTATTTATACCCGCCGATGAAAAAACTATACTTATTCTTCTCGTTCATTACGATTTCCACATCACTGTTCGCTCAAACAACGTATTTTCAGCAAAACTTTTCCGCTGGGGGAAACACCAGCGATTACGTCAGCGCAACGCCGGATAATACAAAGTTTAATGGAATAAGCGGGGGGACATCTCTGACGGCCAGTATAACTGGCCAGGCCCTTGAGTTTGATCGCCAGGTTGACAATAGCTCCAGAGGATATGCGGTCCGCACAACGGATTTTTCACCTGCACCAACGTCACTAAACATACAATTTCGCTTTCGCGTGGTTTCTGCGACTACGGGCGGTGCAAATGCGGTAAAGTTTTATGTCGGTTCCGGGTTTAATAATTCAACCCCCAACCCCTCTAATGGCAGCATTTATGCCCGGTTTGCTATCGATGTCCAGGATAACGGATCGTTTGCAATGAATCCACTGCCAAATGGCGGTGGAGGGGCCAACAGCGCCAACTTTTCGGACTGGCAAACGATTACCTTTATCCTCAACAAAGAGGGTAACGCGCTTAAATACCTCACACCGGCTGGAGCGTTGGAACAGCAGCCGATCGATACCTATGACTTATGGGTGGGAACGACAAAGGTCTTTGATAATCAACCTGTGTTGATGTCAACCCAGCCCATGACTGACTTCAGAATTACGTTCGAAGACGGTATCTCCAAAGTACAGTTTGACGATTTTCTGTTTCGGAATATCTCCGGAACGCTTCCCGTCGAACTGGTCTCGTTCACGGCTAAACCGGCCGGAAAACACGTACAACTGGCCTGGTCAACCACCTCGGAACGCGAAGCCGATCGCTTTGTTGTGGAGCGTAGCGGTGATCTGAAGGAATACACAAGGGTCGGGGAGGTAGTCGCCAAAGGAACCACCGACCAGCGGCAGTACTACGGCCTAACCGATGAGTCGCCCATGATTGGCAACAATTATTATCGGCTTAAACAGGTCGATACCGATGGCTCGATTCACTACAGCAAGATTGTAGCGGCCGTGATGGATGATGAAACGCCTTCTTTTGAGTTGAGGGGTAATCCGGCCGAACGGAATACGATTCAACTGGTATCACGCAACCTAATCAATGCCACCTATCATCTGACGACGCTTACGGGGCAGGAACTGGCTGTTCGGGCCGAAACGCAGGCCGATCAATCGTTGCTGTTGATACCGGCACAAGGCTTAGCACCGGGTGTTTATCTGCTGCGTGCCCAGCAGGGCGCTACCCGGCTGGTCCGAAAGATTGTTGTGCAATAACGCGATCACAAAATTGACAGCCCCGATTGGCAAGTTGTATTACCAATCGGGGCTGTCCGCGTTTAGTACTAAGCCAGTGCAGGCTCAATTTCTTCCTCGGCTGGTGCTTTCACCTCTACCCGGGGGGGCAGCAGTTTGTAGAGTACCGGCGTCACAATTCGGGAGAGCAGTGTACTCGAAATTAAGCCCCCAATCAACACCCACGCCAGGGGCGAATACAAGGGGTTGGCTTCTATGGCCAGTGGAATGAGACCACCGATTGCCGTCAGCGAAGTCAGTACAATGGGCACAAACCGGATTTCGCCGGCTTCCCGAATGGCGTCAATCAGCGGCATACCCTGCTCGCGAAGCTGGTTGGTGAAATCGACCAGTAGAATGGAGTTCTTCACCTCAATCCCGATGAGTGCAATCAGGCCGATCACGGCTACGAATGAGAACGGGTTGCCCGTCAGGAGCAGGGCAGCGATGGCTCCGATGATACCCAGCGGGATAACCGACAGTACAATCAGCGTACTTTTGATGGTGCCGAACTCCAGAATCAACACTGCCAGGAAGCCGAATACCGTAATCATAATGATGGTGCCCAGCCCTCCGAACGACTGCTCCCGGCTTTCCAGTTCACCGGCCGCTTTGTAGCGGAACCCAGCCGGAAACTTCATGGCGTCGAGTTTTTGCAGTACGTCATTGTACACATTATCGACCAGGTAGCCGGTTTTGACGAAGCCCGTCACGCTGACGTAGCGGTCTTTGTCGTAGTGCCGAATCAGGCTCGTGCCGGTTTCAAACTGGATGTCGGCAACCTGCCGTAGTGGTACGGCTCCGCCCGTTACCGTATTGACGTACAGATTGTTCAATACCGACTGGTCGGCCACGCGACCCTTGGGCAGCGTTACGTTGATGGCATAATCGTCATCTTCGGCGTCGCTCTTAAACGTACCCACGTTCAGCCCGGCTACGGCCAGTCGGATGGTACGGTTAATATCGGCAATTGATAGACCCAGCAACCCGGCTTTTTCTTTATTAATCTTAATGCGCAGGTCGGTTTTCCGGTTCGCCAGCGGGTTGTTGACGTAGATCAGGCCCGGAGTCTGTTTCAGGATCGTTTCAACCTGGGCGGCCACTGTTCGGAGCGTATCGAGGTTCTCGCCGAAGACCCGAATAGCAATCGGAGCTTCCTGAGCCGGTCCCTGTTCAAAATCTTTCACTTCGATCTTGGCGTTGGGATAGTGCTTGAACCGCTCCCGATATTTGTCGATCAGGACGCGTTTTTCAGCCGGGGACATGTCTGCCAATTGCACAAAGAACTGCGAAAAATTGGCCGATTCGCTACGTTGGATGATGTTGTAATAAATACGTGGGTTTCCCTTGCCTACGTTGGTCGTGAAGTGCCTGATGGCCGGTTCGCGTTTCAGTTCGCCTTCGACGTAGCGGGCAACGCGGTTGGTTTCCTGGAGGCTGCTACCCTCGGGCGTTTCGATGTTGATCAGAAACTGCGGTTTTTCGGAAGCCGGAAAAAGGCCAAAGCCCACCTTCGGCACCAGCGACAACGCGCCGGCGAAGATCGCGCCAGCTACCAAGAGCGCAACGACCGGCCGTTGCAGGGCGGCATTGAGCAGACGGCTGTACGACCCACTAATGAGCCGCTTCAGGGCGCGCATGAAAATGTTGCCTTCCGGATTGTGCTCTTCTTTCAACAGCCGCGACGACAGGAATGGCACAATCGTCAGCGATACGGCAAGCGAAGCCAGTACAGTGAGTACGACACCCATGGGCAGCGAACGAATGAAGTCGCCGGAGCCTTCGGGCAGGAACAACAACGGCAGGAACGCCAGAATGAGTGTAGTAGTACAACCAATAACGGCCAGCGTAATCTGCCGGGTGGCTTTGATAGCCGCTTCGCGTTTTGAGTATCCTTCGCGCAGGTAGCGTTCAATGTTTTCCACGACCACAATCGAGTCGTCGACCAGAATTCCCAGGGCTACAATCAACCCGACGATGCTCAACTGGTTGATACTATACCCGGCGAAGTTAAGGAGTGTAAGTCCAATCGCCAGCGACAGCGGAATCGAGATCATCACTACTACGGCCGCCCGGAAGCCCAACGGCAGCAGAGTCAGCGATACGAGCAGGATGGCGATGCCGAAGTCCTTGGCAAACCGCGACAGGCGCTTGCCGACACTGGCGGCCTGATCGAAGTTTTTGACCAGCTTGATATGGGGCGGCAGCTTTTTGGCGAAATCGTCAACAATTGGGTTGATCTGCTGGCCAACCTTGTCGATGTTCTCGCCCATTTTCTGCCCGGCTGTAACCAGCACTGCCCGGTGGCCATCGAGTCGCGTAATATGCGTTTCGTCTTCCAGGTTAAAATCCACATCGGCAATGTCGCGGAGATATACGATCTTCTGGCCGTTGGTCGAAACAATGGTGTTGCGGATTTCGTCGAGCGATTGGTAGTCGCCCGAGGTTTTGACATTGAACTTGCGGCTACCCGCCTGAATGCTGCCACCCGGAATGTTCAGGTTTTCGGCTTGCAGTGCGCCAATGATGCGGTTGGTCGGTATGCCTTCCTGCGCCATTTTTTCGATATTCAACGATACCCGTACTACGCCCGCCGGATAACCCCAGTCCTTAACGTTTTTCAGGCTGGTTACTTTTTCCAGCCGTTCTTTCAGCGATTCGGCGTAGTTACCCAGCTCCTTGTCCGACGCCACTTCCGATTGCAGCGCAACCTGGACGATGTTAACGTCGGAGGGCGAAAACTTCCGGATTTCGATGTTGAAGATGTCCTGCGGCAATTCATTACGAAGCGCGTTGACTTCCCGCACCACTTCCTGATACTTTTCGTCCGGGTCCTGGCTGTATTCGTATTCAACCTGGAGCACCGCTACGCCATCGTTGATGTCTGTGATCAGGTGCTTCACGTTGTCGAGTTCGTTGAAGCGTTTCTCGGCCGGATCGACAATCAGCTCCTCCATGTCCAGCGCATCGGTACCGGGGTAAACAAAGACAACCGCAAACTGGGGCGCTGTAAATTCAGGGTCTTCGCCCCGCGGCATATTTAGCAGTGAGTTGATGCCCAGCGCAGCGACGCCGATAAACAGCACCAGCATAAACTGCCAGTTTTTGACGGAAAATTCGGAGAGGTTCATGGCTGTGTGAGATGCCTGGCGGCAGTTATTTCAGAATGACGGTCGATTGCTCAGTCAGGAAGGCCGATCCGGCTGTGATGATATCCGTTACGTTACTCAGGCCATTGGCCAGCAGTACTTTGTCGCCATCGAGGAAGCCGATCTGAACCGGTACCTTCCGAACGTGCTTCCGGTCATCGGCCAGCGTGTACACGAAGCCATCTTTACCGTTGCCTTCCACAATCGCTTCGACCGGAATTACAGCATACGACCGGCTCTGAGCGGGTTGCAGCGTTACTTTGGCAAATAAACCTGGGGCAAGCTTTACGCCGGCCGGATTGATTCGTACCTCCACTTCATAGAGCTTGTTCATTGGGTCGGCGGCCTGCGCCAGTTCGCTGATGGCCCCCGTAAACGTTCGGTCCGGGTAAGCGTCAAGGGTAATACTAGCCCGGTTGCCCAGCCGTAGCCGCGCCCAATCTTTGTCCGATACGCCAACGCGAACGACCCAGTCGCCGGGGCGGTTCGATGAAATCTGGAAAACACCAGCGCCCGCCGAAGCAAACTCGCCTTCGTTCATAAGCTTACGGGTTACGGTACCGTCGACTGTCGAGCGAATCTGGGCGTAGGAACGGTTGAACTGCGCAATAGTCAGGTTCTGCGTCGCTACGTTCTGGCCGGTGGTGGCATTCTGAAGTTGTTCGAGCGTAGCGGCTGTATCGGCGTAGAGTGCTTTTACCCGGCCCAGGTCGCGCTCTGCTTTTTCACTAGCCAGTTGGGCCTGGCTTACCTGCGCGTTGATTTCGGTGAGATCGAGCGTGGCCAGCAGTTGCCCTTTCCGGACAAACTGCCCTTCATCGACGTACAGTTTGTTGATAATTCCGCCAATCTTGAACGACAGCCGGGCTTCTTCGGCCGACGAAACAAGGCCCGAGGCCGTTACGGGCTCTGCCCGCACAACAGTAGTTACTTTCGTGAGTTTCACGGGGATGACTGTTTCATCGACCGTAGCGGATTGATTCACTGAGCCCTGTTCGGACTCGGCTTTACTGCTGCAAGCCCACACAACAACGGCCAGCAGGAGGGAGGTAAGAATGTGAACTGGTTTCATGGTTGATAATTGATTAATGAGGAATGTTATGTGATGAGCGACGCGGCTTATTGCACGGCAACGGCCCGGTCGAGGGCAGCCCGTTTAACCAATACGTCCATGCGGGCCAGCGACAGTTGCAGTTCGGCGGTCAGCCGGTCGTTCTGATAGCGCAGAAATTCAATCAGCAGCGCCTGACCGTTGCGGTATTTGCTGTCAATCGTCCGGAATGTCTGATCGGCATTGGCCAGGCCACTTTGGGTGGCAGTCAGGCTTTCGGTAGCCGCGTCAAGATCGTAGTAGGCCTGTAGCACCTGGAGCTGAATCTGGCGCTGAACCTCCGCCAGCCGGGTTTGCAGGGCATCCGTCTGGATTTTAGCCTGCTGAATCTTCGAGCGCTTTTCGTAACCCCGAAACAGGTCCCACTGCAAACCAATCTGCGCCACTACGTATGCCTGATTCGCGAATGAATACCCGAAACCCTGAAAGCCCGTGGAGCCGCCGATGTACAGATTGGGGATTTTAGCGTTTGCTTCATTCAGTTTGACCGCCGTTTGAGCCGCCCGCAACGAACCGCCCAGTTGGGCCAGTTCCTGCCGACCACGGAGGGCTGTTTGCTGCAAATCCGAGAGATTTTCCTGCGATTCGGGTAGAATGCGCGTCAGCGATGAGTCCACATCGATGCTGGTGGTCAGCTCGCGGTTGAGCAGGAAATTGAAGTAAGCGCGAGCCGTTTCGCGATTTTTCTCCGCTACGGCCAGTTGCTGATCCAGCTTGCTGACCTCATACCGGGCCGATGTAACGACCTCTTTCGTAGCTACGTTGTTGTTGACCAGTTTCTCATTGAGCCGGGTCAGTTCGCCGAGCACTTTCCGTGAGTTTTCGTAGATCCGAATGGCGTCCAGTGTTTGCAGATACTGGTAGTAAGCCGTAGCAATGTTATAACGCAGTTCGTTTTCGACCACACGCTTACGGGCTTCCTGGGCTGAAAGCAGTTGTTTGTTGATCAGGTAGTTGTACTGAATATCGGTGTTAAAAATAGAGTAGGAAACCGAAACTTTAGTGTCGTGGAAATTGTGGGGAGCCAGCAGCTCATTTACGTTCGGGATATTGGTCGGGAACCGATCTACGCCGGTTAGCTGATTCAGGGTACGATAGGCCGGGTTGAGCAGATCACCGACCGGAAATTCGAGCCGACGTCCCCCGGCCGCTACTGAGTACGTGGGATTAAAAGCCACGCGGGGATAGAACAGCGATCGCGCCTGATTCAACGACTCGGTTACGCGGCCGATTTCCAGCTTTTCCTGCCGGAGGGCCAGGTTGTTAGCGAGTCCCTCGCTAATGTATCGCTCAATGATGGCAGATTTGGGCTGGGCAAAACTGGCCTGAGCGATTAGAACCAGTAGCAGAATGAAACCCAGCCAGTGAACAACGGTTAGGACTGTTTTCATGATCGTTTATTAGTTTATGAACAGTGTTTAGTGATGTGGCAAAAAAAATGTGGCCCCTCCCTAGAGACCACGACGTATCGTATCGCAAAAAAGCTGAAAGGCATCATCCATGATCTGCTGACGGTCACACTCGGGAAACATGTGCATCCGCTTACGCAGGAATAAAGCTGTATAACCATGAATGCCGCTCCAGATCATCATAGCTGCCACCTGCGGGTCTTGCTTACGAAAAACGTTGGCATCAATACATTCCTGAACCACCTGCATTAGCAGGTTGAAGGCCCGATCGCCTTCTTCCCAGTCTTCTTTTTCCAGCGTTTCCATCGGGGCTGTCATAATAAACATGAGGTCGAACAATTCCGGATTCGCAACCGCGAACTGGATGTAGGACCGGCCCATTGCGACCAGCTTCTCAAACGGATTAGTAAGGGTCAGAATTGGCTGAAACTCCTCAACCATTTTCTGAAAGCCCCGCTGGTGAAGAGCGTATAACAATTCATTCTTATCCTTGTAATACAGGTAGATCGTAGCTGGGCTATACTCTATCTCATCAGCAATGTTACGAATGCTAACTTTCTCATACCCATTGGCAATGAATAGCTTCTGGGCAGCTCCTAAGATCAGCCTCCGCATTTCCTCGCGTTCCCGTTCTTTCCGTTCTACAATTCCCATGACTGTCAATTAACACCACAAACTTACTGAACACTGTTTAGTAAACAAGCGATGTTTATAATTTGGGTTTAAAATTGATTAAACGGTCATAATGACCACTGAGATGAAATAGTAGCTAGAGATACGATATATACAGAGCAAACAACCGATAATAATTGGAAACAAACGAGTTGGCTGGCTTTATCCTTGCTCTATCTATATAAATCAACTCGCAAGGCTATCGATTAATCTTTACGATATATTCGTTATCTAAGTAATACATGCAAAAGCTACTACGTATAAAACCACTTGCAACCGGTACGACGCTGCTGGCCTTTATGGTCTGGCTCGTTGCCCCGCTGCTCTATGCCCAGGCACCAAAGGGTTACGCTATTGGCGATCCAGTAGTTGATTTTCGGCTTAAAACTACGGATGACCGTAGCATTGGGCTGAACGATTATCGGGGGCAGAAGGGGCTTATCGTCGTGTTCACGAGCAACCATTGTCCTTTCTCCAAGGCATATGAGGATCGGATTCTGGCGCTGGACCGGCGGTTTGCTTCGCAGGGCTATCCAGTTCTGGCTATTATGCCAAATGATCCGGCTGCTTACGAAGACGACTCCTTCGACCGTATGAAAGCGCGCGCTCGCGATAAGGGTTATACATTTTCTTACGCCATCGATGAAACCCAGGCTGTTGCCCAGGCTTTTGGGGCAACCCGAACTCCGCAGATTTTCGTGCTGAAACAAACGAACGGGCAGTTTACGCTACAATACATGGGGACAATTGACGACAATCCGCAGGATGCGGGTAGTGTGCAGCGCCGGTACGTAGAAGAGGCCGTAGGTAACCTGCTGGCCGGTCGCCCTGTTCAGACACCAATTACGAGGCCCATCGGATGCGTAATAAAGTGGAAGGGCATGTAGGAAACCAGCAACCACTGTAGAAGTACGTGTAGGTTGGCACGACCTTTGCCAAGCGCTTTGGGGAAAACAAACTACACACAGACGTTATGAAAAAGATCACGTTATTACTTCAAAAAGTCGCTGGTACAACGATGCTCGTAGCCTCACTGGCTTTGCTACAGGCTTGTGGTTCCGACAATAAGAATGAATCCCGGACCGAAGATGCACTGGAAAACACCGGTGATGCTATCGAGGCTGATGCGAAGGATGCTTCTGCGGAAGCACGCGAAGATCTCGACGAAGCTGGCGATAAAGTCGAGGCAAAAACGGATGAAGCTGCGGCTGATTTTCGTGAAGAACGCGACAAGGCAGTAGCGAACATCAAAGAACAACAGCGTAAACTGGATTCCCGTATCGATGAGCTACGCGCTGACATTAAGCGCGAAGGTGCTCAGGCTAAGGCCGAAACGAAGGAAGAGCTGGCTGAGCTGGAAGCCGAACGGAAAGAACTGGGTGAAGATCTGCGCGAAGCTCAGAATGCTACAGCGGCTGCCTGGAAAGATGTGAAAGCTGGTTTTAAGCGGGCTGGTAAAGAACTAGGCAATGCCTTTGATCGGGCCGGCGAGAAACTGGATAACGATAACAATTAATACCGATTACCCTTTAGTGGTGTTAAAACGCCGACCCAATTTGTGGTCGGCGTTTTTTTGTGGAAAGCTGTGGCAAATTTTCTACGACGACATACTAAGAAATGCACACTACGTTCAGGTAATATCTGCAAAAGAGATTGCGAGATAAATTTTATAAAAGAGTTTACAGTCCTGGTAAAAGCTCCTGATCCACTGCTAAACGAATTAATTCGTTTTCTGCCAGAACAAGGCGCTCACCGACCTGTTTATATGCATCATGCCCCTTGTAACTGTCACTATTCTGCGATACGCTCCGCTTGCCCGATTCCGGGCGTTTGCCAACATGGGTCGCTTCCTGATGAAGCCAGTCCAGGCCGATGGACTGCGGTTTCAGAAGCTATTGGGCAGTGGACATAATTTCGGGCTCATTCCGGATTTTTCAACCTACGTTTTTCTGGGGGTTTGGGAAGATAGTGCAGCCGTTGACAGTTTTTTACAGTCGAAACCGTATTCCGACTTACAGCGCGGTACCACACAGGTCAGTACGCTATATCTACAACCTCAGCGTTCACACGGCCTGTGGGATGGACAGAATCCATTTCTAACTGCGAAGGCAGAGGCCATGTCAGATCCGTCTGCTCCCGTTGCGGTGCTAACCCGGGCCACCATCCGGCCACGGGCTCTGCCTGATTTCTGGCAACACGTACCCCAGGCCCGGCAGCGCCTGAACGACCACCGCAACGATCTGGTGTTCGGAATCGGCGTTGGTGAAGTACCCATTGTGCAGCAATGTACCATCAGCGTCTGGCGCAATGCGGCCGCTGTGGATCAGTATGCGTATCGACAGAGTGGCCACAAAGAAGTAGTACGACTTACCCGACAACGACACTGGTACAGTGAAGAGCTGTTTGCCCGCTTCAGCGTTCTCCGTATCGACGGCCAATTGCCCGCATAACTCAGGCTTCCGGCCGCATTCTGTCTGTATTAAATCATCTTAAATACAAGATTAAGTGGACAGTTTTTCGAGGAGTTGGTTGAAGTTATTCGTCTGTGTCAAGCTTTTGGCTATCAATTGCTTACAGGTAACAGAAACGATACGTATCTATCAGACTACGTCTGTGTAGCAAAGGTATTTCAGCGTACGAGCTCTGTATCAGTCGTGTTCTGGGGATTTGCTCTTGTAATCCAGCAGGAAAAATTGTTATTTTGCGGGCTAAATATTGCGCAAAAAGCGAAATGTCTGTCATTAACAAAATCAGAGAACGTTCAGGCTGGGCCGTAGGTATCATTGCCATCAGCTTGATTCTGTTCATTGTGGGGGGCGATCTGCTGGGTAGCCGTAGCCTATTTGGTGGTAATAGTCAGGAGGTTGGCGAAATTGCCGGCCAGTCGATCAACTACCAGGATTTCAACGCCAAAGTAGATGAACTTCGGGCGCAGTTTGAGCAGCAAACCGGCCGTGCTCCGTCAGAACAGGACCTGGCTCAGCTTCGTGAACAGGCCTGGAATCAGTTCGTATTCGAAATAGCCTATCAGGAGCAGTTTGATAAGCTGGGCCTGGAGGTATCGGAGCAGGAGCTGGTGGACATGGTGCAGGGTAACAACATCAGCCCGGCCGTTCGGCAAGCCTTCACGAATCCGCAGACAGGTGTTTTCGACAAGAGCGCCATCATCAATTACCTCAAGGGGCTACGGAACCTGCCTCCTCAGCAACAGGCAGCCTGGGCTAACTTCGAGGCTAATCTTAAGCAGGATCGCCTGCGGGAAAAATACGAGAACCTGATGCGCCTGTCGGTGTTCGCAACGACCGCCGAAGCGCAGAAAGAATACCAGGCTCAGAATTCAAAAGCTGATATTAAGTTCCTGTTCGTGCCGTATTACACCATCAACGATACGACCGTGAAGGTGACGGATTCGCAGCTTCAGGACTATCTGAATAAGCACAAGGATGAATATGAGGGTGCCAACACCCGCACTATCCAGTACGTAACGTTCTCGGTTGCGCCGTCAAAAGAAGACAGTGCAACTCTGTACAGCGAAATCAAAACTCTCGCTCGTGGCCTGGGAGCCGCCAAGAACGACTCGACTTTTGCCTTACAGAACAGTGATGTTCGCGTACCGCTCTATCTGACGGCTGGCGAAATGCCGGAACAGCTCCGCGCATCAATCCCGACGTTCTCGCCGGGAGGTATCTACGGTCCGTTCCGCGAAGGCAACACGTATTTCATCTACAAGTACGGCGGTACCAAGCGTGACACAAACTTCACCGCCCGGGCCAGCCATATCCTGATCCGTCCGACGGCTCAGACCGATTCAGCCAAAGCCGATGCTCGTCGGCGGGCCGAAGCCTTGTTGCAACAGATTCAGGGTGGTGCCAGTTTCGAAGCCCTGGCACAAACCAACAGCGCTGATGGTTCAGCCCAGAACGGTGGCGACCTCGGTTATTTCAAAGACAACGGTCAGATGGTGAAACCATTTGAGTCGGCCGTGTTCGGTGCTACCAGCGCCGGTCTTATTCCGCGGATTGTTGAAACGGATTTCGGTTACCACATCATCAAAGTAACTGAGCCAAAAACGAACGTACTGTATCGTATTGCGGCCATTGGTAAAACTATCGCTCCGAGTCAGACAACGCGTGACGAAGCCCTGCGGAAAGCGGATGAGTTCGCGGCCAGCGTACAAACTAAGGAAGAGTTTGATGCCAAAGTGAAGGAGGATAAATCGCTGGTCGTTGCTACCGCTGAACGTATCCCGGAAGGCGCTAACCAGATTAACGCCCTGACCGGCTCAGAGGTGCGCCAGGTAGTACGTTGGGCGTTCGACGACAAAACCGATCTGAACAGCGTATCAGAGCCGTTTGAACTGGGTGACCAGTACGTAATTGCGGTCCTGACTAACAAGACGGATGAAGAAGACGTGAAAGTAGACGATTACCGCAGCGAGCTGACGACCAAAGTTCGAAACGAACTAAAGGCTGAGCAGATTCTGAACAAACTGGGTAATGCCAGTGGTTCACTGGAAAATATTGCTCAGAAGTATGGTGCGGGCGCTCTGGTCGAAACCGTAACGGATGTTAACCTGGCTACAGGTTTCCTGCGCAGCGCTGGTGTTGATCCGGTGGCGTTGGGTAAGGCCTTCGGTCTGAAACCGGGTAAGCGTTCGAAGCCATTTGCTGGCGACGGTGGCGTGTTGATCGTGGAAACGACCAAGCTAACACCGGCTCCTGCAGTTGCTGACTACGCACTCTACAAAAACCAGATTCAGCAGAACACGTCGGCACGGACGAGCTTCTATATCAACGAAGCGATTAAAGAAGCCGCTAAGATCGAAGATCGTCGGGCCAAGTTCTATTAATCGTACAACGTAACGTAAGAATCCCCGCTGGATTTGCCATTTAGCAATACCAGTGGGGATTCTGCTATTTTACCTGTTCCTTCAGGTAAGCTACCATCTTCGCCAGCGCCCGCGACCGGTGGCTGATCTCATTCTTTTCGTCCAGGCTCATCTCGGCAAAGCTTCGGTCGTAACCTTCCGGCTGAAACACGGGGTCGTAACCAAAACCACCCGTACCGCGTGGCTCCGTTAAAATGTGCCCTTCAATAGTACCTTCAAATTGGTGTTCAACACCGTGTAAGATTAGGGTGAAAATCGTTTTGAAGCGTGCTCTGCGGTTCTGAAAAAGCTGGCCATCCAGGTTGACGAGCAGCTTTTCGATGTTCTTGGCGGCATCGCGCGTACCCGAATAAAAAGCCGAGTCAACGCCTGGTTCGCCGTCGAGTACATCAACCTCCAGGCCCGAATCATCGGCGAAGCAGGAAATCCCGAAATTAACCCATACGTATTCGGCCTTCTGGCGTGAGTTACCGGCGATGGTTCCACTGGTTTCCGGGAGTTCATCTGTACAGCCAATGTCAGCCAGCGTTTTCAACCTAAACGCATCGCCCAGGCGAGCCGTTACTTCCTTTAGCTTGTTCGTGTTGTTGGTGGCAAAGCAGAGTTCCATAGAGCAAATAAAAAAGCCGTTCGTGGTAAAACTACGAACGGCTCGAAAGGGCATCTAATTCTTATTGAATTTTGACGATTTCTATTTCAAATATTAACGGCGTGTAAGGTAAAACGGTGTAAGTACGAGTAGATTGATTATAACTACCAGTGGCACCATAGCCAAGTGCCGATGGGAAAATTAAGGTTCCTTTTTCTCCTACACGAAGTCTAGTTACGCCATTTTCAAAGCCTGGAACGACCGTCTTAGCACCTACCTGAAACGAAAACGAACCATCGGATCTGGAATCAAATACGGTTCCATCAGGGCGTTTTCCTGTGTAATTCACAAAAACAGTCTTGCCGGTCGTCACCTGTGCCGAGTCGGGCCGAGATTGCGTGACGGCTACCCGAAGGCCGTCGTCCGTCTTCTGAGTAACATTAATCTTGTTGGCACTGATGTATTCTTCAATTCGTTGTTCTTCAGTCCGTACGCTGACAATACGCAAATCGTACCGTACTGGTGCGTATTGAGGCAATAAAAGCGTTCCTTCACGGTTGCCGTCCTGCGCTGATGGTACCAGCAACGTTGCTTCTTCACCAGCACGTAGTTTTAGAACACCGGCGTACAGGCCAAGTGTAATACCAACGGTATTATTACCGGCTAACGTTACCGTTCTGGGATTATTCGCAGCAATGTCGGTGCTATCAACAATTACATTATCCAACCGCCGGGCAATGTAGTGATACTTCACCTGATCGCCTACTTTGGGCTCCTGACCGTTTGGAGCGGTCTTGGTTTTGATGATGTAAATGCCCTCTACAGTCTTTTCTGCGTTCAGGTTATTCTGCGTGAGATACTGTTGAATCTCCGCTTCGTTTTCGCGCTGTTTGCGGTCAATCAGGGCTTCGCCGGGCTGCTGGCAGGAACTTACCAGAATAGACGAGCCCAGAAATAAAGCCGATATCGCCTGCAGTGAATTTAATCGCATTGTCTTACGCTGCTAAATGCTTGTTTACCAAAGCGGGCGATACGTATCGCCCGCTTTGAGATAACGAAAAAATGGGAATTCAGGTGCCCGAAAGGGGCTAACGGACTAGTTAGCCGTTGGGTTTTTCTGAATATCGATCAGTTCAATGTCGAACAGCAGCACCGAGTTAGGCGGAATGCTCTGGTTACCCTGCGG
The DNA here is from genome assembly GCF_000296815.2 of Fibrisoma limi BUZ 3. Lineage (GTDB taxonomy): Bacteria > Bacteroidota > Bacteroidia > Cytophagales > Spirosomataceae > Fibrisoma > Fibrisoma limi. The sequence continues at coordinate 1,268,774 of NZ_CAIT01000009.1, read as the reverse complement.
TCCATACGCCAGTGTCGACGGAATGATCAGGGTTGCCTTCTCGCCTTTGTGCATTTTCATAACACCTTCTTCCCAACCCGGAATCACCTGGCCTACGCCAATTGGAAACTGGGCCGGTTTGCCCTGCGCCTGCGGATTCGTACGTGAGCTATCGAAAACCTTACCGTTCAGAAGCTTACCCGTGTAGTGAACCTGCACGATATCACCCCGCGACGGCGTTGGGCCTGAACCCGGTTGCGTTACGACGTAATACACACCGGAATCTGTTTTCTTGGCTTTATCGCCCAGATTCTGCTTGGCAATGTAGTCGGCAATGGTTTTTGCATCAATGCCTTTTTGCTTTTCAAAAGCAGAGGCCTGCGCTTTCTGGTATTCCTCCTGCGATTGAATATCAACCACTTTTACGGCAATACCTATGTCCGTACCTTTCTGAACGCCCGGCGGCAATGGCTGCATGGCCCGCGTAAAGAGCGAATCGGCGCTGACGTAGAACGTAGCACTGTCACCTTTGCTGAGCATGGTCAGGCCTTCTTCGTAGCTGCCCTTAAACGGCGGAACCTGGAGCAGCATCTGGAAAGGAGCGCCTTCTTTGTGCGTATCCCGCAACACCGAATCCTTGCTGTTCAGCAGGGTCAGGTGCATGGTCATAATGTCGCCGACTTTACCTTTGCGGCCACCTTCGTTTTGCTCGTGAATCTGGTATTTTAAGCCATTCTGCGTCACCTCGACGCGGTTTTTCCCGCAAGCGGCTACTACAGCGACTAAAAGGGCGGCTTTCCCGAAATTTTTGAAAAACATGAGAGAGTTACTGGGTTATAACACTAATCTAAAAAACGTCAGAACATACGGCAAAGGTACAGACCGACAAGGATTTAACTTTAAAACAACCGCCTACACCGTTTCCAGTAGCTGTTGCTGATACTGCGGCAATACGGCCAGCAGTCGACGCTCGGTTTCAGCCAGCGACTGTCTGGAACGCCCGCCAGCCGCGTTTTTGTGGCCACCGCCCTCGAAATGAGCACTGGCCAGCTCGCGAACCGAAAAATCGCCCACTGATCGGAACGACAACCGAACCTCATCGCCCCGATCAATTAGAATAGCCGCCATCACTACGCCCTCGACCGAAAGAGCATAATTGACCATGCCCTCCGTATCACCGGTTTTAGATCTGTACCGCTTCAGTTCGCTATCTGTCAGCGTGATGTACGCAAATTTGTACTGAGGCAATACTTTCAGCTTCTCGTTCAGTACGTAGCCTAGCAACCGTAGTTTGTCAAGTGAGACGTTATCAAAAATGCGCCGGTGAATACTACTGACGTCAATACGTAGATCGACCAGTTCGGCAGCCATCCGGTGTACGTCACCTGTTGTTGTCGGGTGGCGAAACGAGCCGGTGTCCGTCATCAGACCCGCGTACAGACATTCGGCAATTGGTACGTCAATCTCGTCTTTATCGCCCAATTGAACAATCAGCCGGAAAACCAGCTCGGTCGTTGCGGCTGCCGTTGGGTCCCACAGTGCCAGATCAGCAAAGGATTCAGGTTCGAGATGATGATCAATCAATACCTTACGGGCGCGGCTTTGCCGAACCATGGGGCCAAGGTCACGAATGCGGTCGAGGCTCGAAAAGTCCAGACAAAAAATAATGTCGGCTTCTTCGATCAGGCGGGTAACGGTAACGCGCACCTTCTCATCAAAGGCAATAACTTCATCGTTACCGGACATCCATTGCAAACTCAGAGAATAATCGGTCGGTGTAACAACGGTTACCCGGTGGCCCCGCTTCCGGAGGTAACCGGCCAGGCCCAGCGACGATCCCATTGCATCGGCGTCGGGGTTTTGATGCGTTGTGATCAGCACCGTTTGCGGCTGATCAATCAACGCGCCAATCGCTTCAATATCCTGCATACATAAACAGCCACCCGGCTGTAATCAAAATTCAAAAATACGAATAATTTGGATATCAAGCGGGTAAAGCTGAGCAGTCGGGCAGGTGTAGACTGGTAAGGGGGGCACTCTCAGCAGCGGACGTGGCTTTGTGACTGAAAGTTAGTAGCTTTGCGCCCAAATAAAATTTGGATTATACCCATAATGGCGACTAACCGTACGTTTACCATGATCAAGCCCGATGCCGTAGAGGCAGGGCATACCGGTGCGATTATAAAAATGATTGAAGAAGCGGGGTTTCGGATTGTAGCGATGAAGAAAACTCAATTGACAAGCGAGCGGGCCGGCCAGTTTTATGCGGTTCACCGCGAGCGTCCTTTCTACAACGATCTGCGTACATATATGTCATCCGGAGCCATCGTACCAATGATTCTTGAAAAAGAGAATGCGGTGGCTGACTTCCGTAAATTGATCGGTGCAACGAACCCCGCCAACGCGGAAGAGGGCACGATTCGCAAGCTGTATGCAAAATCGATCGAAGCCAACGCGATCCACGGCTCCGACTCGGATGAGAACGCCGAAATTGAAGGCAATTTCTTTTTTTCGGGCGTAGAGCAGTACTAATAAAGTTGGGGTTCAAGGTTCGACGTTTTCCGGATCACGGCGGCTATTCCAGACTTTGAACCCCCACCTTTACACTCTTTTCATAGTATTTACAGAAATCCCGCAGGTCGCATACCTCACATTTCGGCGACCGGGCCAGGCAGACGTATCGGCCATGCAGAATCAGCCAGTGATGCGACTTGTAGACGTACTCTTTGGGAATGTGGGCAACGAGGGCTTTCTCGACCGCCAGTGGAGTCGTTGCTGTCAAGGGGGCAAGCCCCAACCGGTGCGACACCCTGAATACGTGCGTATCGACCGCCATTGTCGGCTGGTTATACACGATCGAGAGAATTACATGAGCCGTTTTTCGGCCAACGCCCGGCAGTGTCTGTAATTCGTCAACTGTCGACGGAATCTCCCCCTCAAATCGCTCCATCAACAGGCGGGCCATGCCGACCAGATGTTTGGCTTTGTTGTTGGGATACGAGACACTTTTAATGTAGCTGAGTACCTCTTCGACCGAAGCCGCTGCCAGTGATTCGGGCTCGGGAAAGCGCGCAAACAGGGCGGGGGTTACCTGATTGATACGTTTGTCGGTACACTGTGCCGACAAAATAACCGCGACCAGCAACTCGTAGGGGCTGCTGAAGTGTAGTTCCGTTTTCGGTTCGGGATAGTGTTGGGTGAAGTAATCAAGAAAACGGCGGAATCGTTCTTTTTTCTGCATAACAAAGTGGACGTCAGATGCTGAACAGCATCTGACGTCTGTGAATACAAAACCCAACAGTGTGCTACGGCTGTAGCTTAGCTGCTGGGTTTGGCGGATAATTCCGGGAGTACGCAAGAATGGACTCAACCGTACTGGTGCGCGGCTGGCGTTCAATCTTGTTCATCAACGCCCGAAGTTCAAGGGCGTCCAGGAAGAAGGTCATTAACTCCGGTTCTGACATCAGAGCGTCTTCAATGAGTACGTTTTCCTCGGCAGAGGTTTCCTCATAGACATACCGGATCACATCATCTTGGGTAAAAGTTTTTATCATAACTCGGCGAACGTTTGCTAAGTTGCTTGCGCAGATTAATCAGCGCATAACGCATACGTCCCAAAGCCGTGTTGATACTTACACCGGTCGCATCGGCAATTTCCTGGAAACTCATTTCCTCATAGTGCCGCATGATAAGCACCTGCCGCTGTTGTTCCGGCAGCCGCTGGATCAACTCGCGCAAATGCTCGTGTGTTTCCTGCCTGATCTGAAGTGATTCTACTGAATCTTCTGCAAATTCAAGCGTGTTGAACACACTGCTTCCGTCTTCAAACACCACATTGGGGTAGCGTTTATCTTTTCGGAAATAGTCAATGGCCAAGTTGTGGGCGATCCGAATAATCCAAGGTAGAAACTTGCCTTCTTCGTTGTATTTACCAGATTTGATTGTTTCGACCGCTTTAATAAACGTGTCCTGCATCAAATCTTCAGCTACGTACTGATCTTTAACAATCAAGTAGATAGTTGTGTAAATCTTCGACTTATGCCGTTGCAGCAACTTAGCAAAGGCCTTTTCGTTACCACGGATGTACAGGGAAATCAGCTCACTGTCATTTACCTGGGCTTTTTCCATTTTCAGTAAGACAATTAGGTAACGTAGAGCTTTGCTTCGATAGTGTGTAATGGGGTTAAGTTTTTTCCTGTACGTGGTAATCCAGGGTATAAAAATAAGAGGTTTATCGGCTCATTTGCAAACGTATAGGCAAAATATTTGCCAAAAAACGTCATATAACCGAAAAATAAATTATTAATAGCCCAAATCAGAGTGAAAATAAGCAATTTTGGAATAGCCTATTTTTTTCGTTGAATTGTTCTATTTACCCTTATTCGTAAGTATAGATTCTATTTAATTGCAATTCGTTTAAATCCGTCTAAAATTTTTTTATGAACCATTCATCCGTTTGGATGCGCAGTTCATGCGGCAAAACTAACAATTCATGCGGATATCCAAAGATTTTAACCGTTAAGTAATTGATAATCTGATTCTCGTATTTACTTTTAAGTCTCGTATTGGCGATTACCCGTTCAGTATGTAACCTGATGAGATCTCTGGCGCTCTGGATTGGTTTACTTACCTGGTGCACAACTAGCTTTGCACAGCGGTCGGTATTGCCCGAAGTGAACTTCGATCGCCGAGGTGATCATCAGTACATGGATAGTCTGCGGGTGCTGGGCCATCAGTACCTACGCTCTACGGAATCGGCAACTCCCCGGCCACGCCGGGATACCCTGCAACTGGAGGGGCTACGATATCTGGCCGTTGTTTTCAAACAATGGGGAACTAATCAAAACGACAGTAGCTATTATTATGCCCACCGACTGGTCCAGCAGGCTCGTCAGGCGGGGCATGTGTTGTATCAGGTACGTGGGTTGATGCTGGAGGAGTTTTATTTCCGCGTCCGTAAAAATGATTATCCCAAAGCGTTGCAAATCAATCAGCAGGCGTCTGCTCTGGCTGCCATGCTTCCCCGTGCTACGTCGCCCCTATGGCAGGTAAAAATGAACATGGGCGATATTTACGCCCTTCTGAAAGACTACCCGAATGCGCTGCACAGCTATCAGGATGTGCTGACGCTGTTGCCCCAGAATACGCTCGTATCGCGGCAAAATCGAAAACTACTGCTGGCACAGGCTACCAGTCAGATCGGGGAGGTGTTTGAGCGGCAACAGCGGTTTGAATCCGCTCAGGCTCAATTTGAAGAAAGCCGACGTATTACCCGCGAAACCACCTCGCAAACCAACATCGCGTATGCAGAGGAGCGATTGGGGGATTTTTACTTGGCCCGTGAGCAATTTAACAAAGCCATTCCTTACTATGAGAATGCCCTGATCGTCTGGCAACGACTGACGAATTCGGTGGGCCAGGCTTCGGTCTGGGCACGGTTGGCTGAATGTTACGCCCAGTTAGGACAGCCTACACTGGCCATCAGCTACGGTGAGAAAGCAATGGCTGTTGCCCGGACGCATGAGAACCTTCGTATTCGTCAGATGGCAAGCCTGGCTTTGTACAGGGCGTATCGCGCCGATGGGCAAACCGAAAAAGCACTGGCGCAATTTGAAGAGTTTAACATGGTCAAGGACAGCCTGACCCGGCAAAAACGGATTGAGGAAATAGTGGCGATGCAGAATCAGTACGCCATCAGTAAGGTTCGGGATGAAGCCGAAAAACGGGAGCTCGTTCAGCAGAAACAATTGATCAATATCCGGCGACAGGCCGAAATTGCCCGGCTGCGGGCGGAAGCCGAACGGGAACAGTTGGCTGGCGAGGCCCGGATGAGTCAGTTACAACAGCGTATCGAAACCGAACGGCTACGGTCGGAAGCGGATAAAAGCCGGATTGAGCACCGGGCGCGCATCGATGCGCTGAGCCGGGACATTGAACGTGAATCGCTGATGCGGACCTTTCTGACCGTGGGGCTGATTATGTTCCTGATTTTTGCCATTGTTTATTTCCGCAAGAGCCGGCTGATTACCCGTCAGAAACAGCAGATTGAAGAACTCAACCGTGGCCTGGAGGATAAAGTAGCCATCCGGACGGCCGAACTGCAACTGGCCAACGACCAGCTCCGGGCTAAAAACCGGGAGATTCAGGAAGCGCTGCTACGTGGCCAGACACTGGAGCGGAAGCGCATGGCGGCCGACCTGCACGATAGCCTGGGTGGTTTGTTGAGTGCCATTCGGGGGAGTCTGTCGGCACTGAACCCGGCCCGGCTGTCGGAGTCGGAGCAGCGGATTTATCAGAATCTGCAACTGATGACCAAAGAAGCGTTTGCCGAGATCCGCTACCTGTCGCATAACCTGCAACCCGACGAGCTGGAGAAACAGGGCTTGTCGGAAGCGCTCGTTCGGCTGACCGACAAGCTGAATTTAATGCAGCAGATTACCTTCCGGCTGGATACGACCGAGCTAACGCGCCTGGATAAATTGACGGAATTTAATCTCTACTCGATCTGTATCGAGCTATGTAGCAACATTCTGCGCCATTCCGAAGCTACAGAAGCCGACATCCTGTTCCGACGCTTCAATGGCGAACTGAATATGATCGTTAAGGATAATGGCCGGGGACTGGAGCGCACTGACGCTTCCGGCATGGGGCTGCGTAATATTCAGGCCCGAACTGAAGCCATGAATGGCCGGTACGAGGTGCATTCGGGCGTTGGCGAAGGAACGACCTTTATTTTTATCCTGCCCACTTCTTCGGACATGGCGACGGTTTAACGGGGCGGTATTACCTTTGGCCTCGAATTCAATCCGTTGTCATGAAGTTTAAAAAGCACGTTTTTATCTGTACAAACCAGAAGCCGGCTCCTAAAAAGTCCTGCGGGGAGGAGCATGGTCTGCAATTGGTTGAAGCCTTCAAACAAGCCCTGAAAGACCGGGGATTGCAAATCGAGATCCGTGCACAACGGGCTGGGTGTCTTGATGCCTGTGCGTTTGGGCCGTCGATGGTGGTATATCCTGAGGGGACCTATTACGGGAATGTGCAGTTATCAGACGTTGAGGAGATTGTTGAAAGTCATCTGGTGAATGATCAGCCGGTGGAGCGGTTGAAGTTGCCGTTTTAAGTTTAAAAGTTCCAGGTTCAAGGTTTTGCCGAAGCCCAGCCGCTCCGGACTTTAAACCTGGAACTTGAAACGTTGGACGACCTGAGCCGTAACGTTATGTACAAGCATCTTTTTTTCGACCTCGATCATACCCTGTGGGATTTCGACCGTAACTCGGCCGAATCAATTGCTGAGATTTATGATTCGTTTCGCTTAGTTGATCTGGGGGTGAGTTCGGCTGAGGAATTTAGCCGCCATTTTATCGAGATCAACCGCAGGCTTTGGGCCGATTATGATAAGAACATCATTACCCATTCGTACATCCGCGAAAACCGCTTTCCGCTCGTGTTTCAGGCACTGGGTATCAGCGATACGGCCTGCTGCGCTGATCTGAACGATGAATACCTTCGGCGGCTGCCCCGTAAACCACACCTGCTCGAATCGGCGCGGGAAGTACTCGACTACCTGACTGGTCGCTACACCCTGCACATAATTACCAACGGGTTTGCTGAAATCCAGGCTATTAAGCTGGATAGCGCCGAAATTGCGCACTACTTTACCTACGTAGTGACCAATCAGGAAGCGAACGCCAAGAAACCCGACCCGCTTATTTTCCAGTACGCCCTGTCGGTCAGCGGAGCGGCCCTGGAAGAGAGCCTGATGATCGGTGATAACTACGAAGCGGACATTCTTGGGGCCAAGGCGGTGGGCATGGATACCGTATTTTATAACACCCGTGGTCAAATCGTGCCCGAGCCACCAACGTACACTATCCAACACTGGAAGGAATTAATGGCCATTCTATAAGTCAGTAAGAGCGGTACCCATACGACTTTTGATGGCATGAAGCTACGTAACCCAATCTTATTGTATTGCCTTATTCTGTTGTCGTTTGTCTCCCGGGGGCAAACGGTCGATGTCTGTGTATATGGAGGCACGTCGGCGGGTGTTATTGCCGCCTACGCAGCCAAAAAAGCCGGGAAGTCCGTCATTCTGATTGAGCCGAGCCGTCACCTGGGTGGCCTGTCGTCGGGGGGGCTGGGCGCCACAGACATCGGCAATAAATTCGCCATAACGGGACTGGCCCGCGATTTTTATCGCCGAATCGGTAAACACTACGGTCGGCTGGAACAATGGACGTTTGAGCCGCACGTAGCTGAGAATCTATTCAAACAATACCTGAAAGAAGCCGACGTACCGGTGCTGATGAACTACCGGCTGGCGGGTGGCCGTAAAGACAGGAGCAAGTTGCTGGCCATTGAGCTTGAGCAGTCGGATGCGCCCCGTAAGCAAACAAACCGGACTGTGCAGGCCCGGCAGTTCATCGACTGCACCTACGAAGGCGACCTGATGGCTTTTGCCGGTGTCAGCTTTACCATAGGGCGCGAAGCGGCCAGTCAATACGGTGAATCGCACAACGGGGTACAGTATCTCGACAAGCATCAGTTTCCCGATGGCGTGGACCCGTATCGGGTGCCAGGCAATCCTGAAAGTGGCCTTCTATGGGGCATCAGTACAACCCGTCTGGCTCCCGACGGCTCGGGAGATGCTGCCGTACAGGCGTATAACTACCGCTTGTGCCTGACCGACGATCCCAAAAATAAAATTGAGATTTCCCGCCCAGCCAACTACGATTCGACCCGCTATGAACTGCTGCTTCGGCAGATTGAGAAAAAGATACCGAAGGAGCTGACCTGGAACCTGATGCACTTCGTATCCATGCCGAATCGCAAGACGGATATCAATAACTGTGGTGGTTTTTCAACCGATATGATCGGAGCTAACCACGACTACCCGAACGCCAGTTACGAGCGTCGGGCGCAGATCATCAAAGAACACGAAGACTATACCAAGGGGTTGCTTTACTTCATTGGTCACGATCCCAGGATGCCGAAACACCTCCGCGACGAGATGCGTCAGTGGGGATACCCCAAAGATGAATACGTGGATAACGCCCATTTCTCACACCAGCTATACATTCGCGAGGCCCGGCGGATGGTGGGCGAATACGTAATGACCCAGGCTAACTGCGAAGGGAAGGTGAAGGTGGAAGACGGCGTCGGGATGGCGGCCTACACCATGGATTCGCACAATTGCCAGCGCCTGATCGTCGAAAAGGACGGCGTAAAAATGGTCAAGAATGAAGGCGACGTGCAGGTGGGCGGTTTTCCACCGTATCCGGTCAGCTATCGGGCGCTCGTTCCAAAGCGAGGCACTGTCCAGAACCTGCTGGTTCCGGTCTGTTTATCAGCCAGCCATATTGCCTACGGGTCGATCCGAATGGAGCCGGTTTTTATGGTGCTGGGTCAGTCAGCGGCTCTGGCTGCCTGCCAGGCCATTGACGAACAGAAAGCTGTGCAGGATATTGACGTTAAGAAACTACAGGCTCGGCTGGCCAACGATCCGCTTTTAACCGGCAGGCTTCCTGAAATCTTAATCGACAACGACGAAACTGAACGTGTCATGTTAACGGGCCAGTGGAAACGCGAGACCCAGGGCGGCAAATACGGTACGTCGATGCTGGTGCAAAGCGGTAAGGATAACAGTAGCTCCGTCCGGTTCATACTACCCGACAACCGACCCGGCCGGTACGCTGTTTACGTGTATAATCCAATTTTGTCAGGCGGAGGAGGAAACCCCGGTGAATATGGGCTACAAACGGAAAAGGCCAGCCGGGTGATGGTCCGTCTGCACGATGGAAAGTCGGTGAAGCAACTTAAGTTGAATCAGCAGCCACAGGCCAACGACTGGATTAGTCTTGGTGAACACCAGTTACAAAAGGGCTCAACGCCGTTTCTGGAGCTTAGTAACGACGGGGCCAACGGCGTCGTAGTGGCCGATGCGATCTTATTTATTCCTGTCAATTAATTGTTTTCATGCAACTTCAACAAACTACGGCCATCGTCACTGGAGGAGCCTCCGGCTTAGGCGAGGCCACTGTGCGACTTCTAGCCCAGCAAGGAGCAAACGTCGTTATTCTGGACCTGAACGAACAACGCGGCCAGGCGCTGGCTGAGGAGCTTGGGTCAACTACACGATTTATCAGGACAGACGTAACCAGCGAGGCCGACGTACAGGCTGCTGTCGATCTGGCCGTTCAGACGTTCGGCGGGCTGCATATCAACGTCAACTGCGCGGGTATTGCCGAAGCCCGTAAAACCATTGGGAAGGTTGAAGGGGTTTATGGGCCCCATTCGCTGGCAGCTTTTGAGAAAAGCGTAAAAATCAACCTGATTGGGACGTTCAACGTTATCCGGCTGGCGGCCTTCGCCATGGAGAAAAATGAACCCAACAACGAGGGCGAACGGGGCGTCATCATCAATACGGCGTCGGTAGCGGCCTACGACGGGCAGATCGGGCAGGCGGCTTACTCAGCGTCCAAAGGCGGAATCGTCGGGATGACGTTACCCATTGCCCGCGATTTGTCCCGGTCGGGTATTCGGGTAATGACCATTGCCCCCGGTTTGTTCGAAACACCGTTGCTGGCCGGTTTGCCCGAAGAAGCGCGGTTGTCGCTGGGTCAACAGGTGCCGTTCCCATCACGGCTCGGCCGACCGCCCGAATACGCGCTGCTGGCCAAAGCCATCATCGAGAATCCGATGCTGAATGGTGAAGTCATTCGATTGGATGGGGCCATCCGGATGGCCCCAAAATAAATTTAGGCCCCTGAAGTAGACCGAATAGTAGATCGTATTGAATTGAGCTGATACAGAAGTGGGTTAAGTAGCGATTGTACCCTAATTTGCTGAGTAATCATCGGTAAGTCAATGGCGCAATCGCTATCAATTCCTAGTTCTAAACCAACGCTTTTCGGTTGGCTCATTAGTATTTACACCGGCTATTTTTCCAACACCAAGCGCCTTCGGTGGATTGATTATGCGCGGGGTATTGCTATTCTGATGGTCGTTTACGGTCATCTGGTAGGTGGTGTCAGTCGGACTGGGGCCGATATGGACGCCACCCTGCTGCTCATCCCGGCCACTCTTTATAACTTCCGGATGCCTTTGTTCTTCTTCGTGTCCGGGTTGTTTCTGGAACGAAGTCTGCAAAAAAGGCAGGTAAGCGGGTTTCTGCGCAATCGGTTTTCAACCATTCTCTGGCCGTATCTGCTCTGGGGAGCGCTCCAGATAGGCACGCAGATTTTGCTGTCGAGCCGGACCAATTCGAAAAAGGATATATCGCACCTGCTGTATCTGTTCTACGACCCGCAGAAAACCGATCAGTTCTGGTATCTGGCTGCGTTGTTCAACGTAGCAGTTGTGTTTGCGTTGACGTATCAGGTGTTTAAAATACGCGGTCTCTGGCAGATCGCCCTTGGGCTGGCATTCCGATTTATGAGCGATTACCTCGAAGGCTTTAGCTTGCTGCACAATTTCATGTACTTCTACATATTCAGTGCAATTGGCTACAACATGTCGCGGTTGATTCTGGAGAAGAACTGGCTGGCAAAAGCCTCCCTGGGTCGATGGGCGCTGGCGTTGATGCCGATATTTGTTGCCGGGCAGTGGTACTGGTTTACGCACAAAGACGACATTAATACGTTTCTGCACATGGGCATTGCGTTCGTGGGAATGGTGATGATCGTTTTTCTGTGCTATGCCCTCAGCAAACGCGATTCACTGCCCGTACTACGATTCATCGGTTATCACTCGCTGTATATCTACCTCATTCACGTATTTATCATCTCGGGCACCCGAATTGCCTTCACGGCGCTGGGAATCCACAGCATTCCGGTTATCGTGTTGACTGGGTTCATACTGGGGGTTGGCCTGCCTATCCTGTTTTTCCACGTAGCGATGCGACTGGGCGGCTGGTTTTTGTTTTCGTTCGACCGAAAAGAACTGGAGAGCTATCACACGGCGTAGAAAAACTATCATTTTCGCCAGTGAAAGCAACCGTCTAATAAATGCCGGGCGAATAATTGGGGGTATCGTCTAATTTGTCGTTACGTAATCAGAAAGCTGTTAATCAATCTATTGTAACAGATGCCTGCTCGATTGCCGATTGGTGCGATCTGGTCCCGTTTAACTTTCGAGACGCTGATGATGAACCGATTTAGAAAAACTCTACCAATGAACGCATTTGCAGCCCTCCTGCTGACCTTGCTGTTGTCGAAATGCAAGCCGACTGAAGACAAACCTTCAGCACCTGCTCCGGTTCCCCAACCTGGTTCGAGTGTGTTTAAGCCTAAATTCATTATTGATAAATCGGGTCTGCACGATGGCGTAGCGATGGGAGTAAAACCCGGCGATACCATTGGTATTAAGGCCGGTGAATACACCTACTTCCGGTTTCGCAACTTTACGGGTAGCCAGGATAAGCCCATTGTGTTTATCAACTACGAAGGGCTTGTGCGGGTATATTCAACCGAGGTTAATCAGAGTAACGTATCGTTCTCCTCGTCGCGCTACTTTGTGCTGACAGGCCAGGGAGCTAATAACGTACCATACGGCTTTAAAATTGGGGCGCCCTACAAGGATGTGAGCGCCCTGGTCATTGCCGGTAAAAGCTCCGACGTAGAGATCAGCCGGGTAGAGATAGACACGGCTGGTTTTGCCGGAATCATGGCCAAAACCGACCCCGCGGCCAACGATCCCTCCACCTGGCGCGATAACTTCACGATGTACAACGTCAACATTCACCATAACTACGTCCACGATACACGGGGCGAAGGCCTGTATATCGGCAACTCCTTCTGGAATGAAGGCGTAAATAAAACGCGTTTCCCACACGAAATTCAAGGGCTTCAAATCCACCATAACCTGATCGAGCGGGCGGGTTGCGAAGGCATTCAGTATGCCTGCGCGGCCAATAGTTCGGTGCACGACAATAAGGTGCAAACGTCGGGATTATCGCCGTTTGCAGCTTATCAGGACAACGGGGTCCAGATTGGTGGGGGCGTTTCGGGGGAGTTTTATAACAACGAAATTGACAAAGCGCACAATATTGGGCTGATCATTGTCGGGCACCGGGGGCCACTGAAAGTTCATAATAACCTCATTACCAATTCGGGCGGCTGCGGTGTCTTTGTCGACGAACGTACGAATTCAGTACCCGGCGTCGACATCAAGTTCACGAACGTGACCGTCGACGGTGCCGGCGAAGATGCGTTCCGCTTCTATAACGAAACGCAAAAAAATGAGGTGAGTAAAAGCGTTACGCGGAATTATAAACGGTTTCTCTTTGACCGGTCGCCTAAAACGGTTCCTCTCGTTGAATCCGGCAACTACGACGGAACTGGCGCAGCCCCCAAGGGCGTTGGTTATCAACCAACAAATTAATCACCAGCCAGAACCATAACAGAAAAAGCCACCGCCTGAGCGGTGGCTTTTTCTGTTGTTATCACAACCGGACGATTTATCGCGCCGATACCAATTCGATCTCGAAAACAAGAGGTGAATATGGGGGGATAACGTATCGTCCCGAGTTTGCTGGATTCTGAACACCAGCAGTTCCGTAGGCTAGCGACGAAGGCAGAATAATGATAGCCTTTTCGCCAATATTCAGCCGGGCCAGGCCTTCCTCGAACCCAGGTACAAACTTGGTTTGCCCAACTACTTTATCCGTCAAACCACTGTCAAATGGGGTATTATTTCGAAGTAGTTTGCCCGAATAGCTAATCTGTAGATTCTGTCCGGTGCTTGGAGCGGCAGCCGATGCCACCGTTTTGGTTTTAACAAAGCGCAGTCCACTGGCCGTTTTTTCAACATTGGTCAGCTTGGCCCGCTGGATGTACTCGTCAATCTGTTGGTCTTCAGAGCGCGACCGCAGGAAGGAAACATCAAACCGAACGGGGGAATACGCTGGCAGTTTGTCGCCAATGGCCTGATTGCCGTACGCGAGGTTATAAGGCATGAGCAACGTAGCTTTTTCGCCTTCGCGCATTAGCCCGATGCCATCCTGAAGACCCGGCAGGAACAGATACTGGTTCGTAAACTGGTAATAAACGGCCGTGTCTTTGCGGGTGCTGTCCAGAAACTCGTCGTTCAGGTTATAGAGCTTGTACGTAAACTCAACCTCATCGCCGATCTGGGCTTTCTTGCCGTTCGGATTCGGCGTAGTAATGACGTAGTATAGCCCCTTATCAGTACGCTGTAGTGTTAAGTTCTTTTGAGCTGCGTAGGTCTGAATTTTCGCGTCGTTATCCTCGATATTCGGTGTCGAGTCGAGCGAATTCATACAGCCGGCCAGACTTGCCAGCAACAGCGCGCTGATTACTGATATTTTTGATGTACTCATGAAGTGAAGTTATCAAACAAATAGGTTTCTCAACAAATATTGACCCTACAAGGTGCAAAAGCGTTGGTATGCTTTTTAAATAAATTTAATTAATCTCCAGGCTTTCGCCGTTTTTCAACGCCCGGAAACGCTCGGCAGGTATTCCCTTTGCGACCAATGCCTTTGATAAATCGACAATGGGCTCATTTTCGCCGTCGTCGGCCAAAGGGAACGTACCAAAGTGAATTGCTACGGTTTGTTGCGATCTTACGTCCTGGTGAATCTGTACCGCTTCGGCCGGCGAACAATGTACCGGCGACATAAACGAGGGTGGTTTGTAGGCACCGATCGGAATCAGTGCCAGGCGGAGTGGGCCAAATTGCCGACCTATATCTTTAAAAAAAGCCCCATAACCTGAGTCGCCGGCAAAATAAATGCGCCCGGCTGCTTTGGTATCCAGCACATACCCAGCCCATAACGTAGCATTTCGGTCGAATATTCCCCGTCCGGAAAAGTGCTGCGCCGGTACGCAGTAAATCGTAAGGCTGTCGTTGTACACGGCTGATTCGCGCCAGTCGAGCTGCGTTACGTTCCGGCAGTCCTGCTGATCCAGAAACGCCTTTACACCAAGTGGGCAAAAGACCCGTGGCTGATCGCGGGCGCAGATTTTCTGTACGGTGCCGATGTCGAGGTGATCCCAATGGTTGTGACTCAGCAGCAGAATGTCGATGCGGGGGAGATCGTCGAAGCGGATGCCGGGTGGCTGGTTACGTTTAGGGCCCGCAAACTGGAATGGACTGACCCGTTCGTAGTAAACAGGATCGGTCAGGATGTTCAGGTCTTCGGTCTGAATCAGTACGGTCGAATGGTTGATAAACGTAACGCGAATCGACTGGTCATGAATCCGGGCGGGCGGGGGCGGGCCCGGTGGCTCATTGTGATAGGGTGGCCATGGCCCCTGATTACGGTTGAGAATCCATCCCGCCATTTCCCGAAACCCTTTAGGCTGCCTGTTGCCGAGATTTCGAAACACCTGTCCGTCAAAGTGATCGCTGACGGGACCAACGTAGCGCGGGGCCGAAACGATGTAGCCGATCAACAGGGCTGTTGCAACCAGCAGCACCACAATTACGCCAACAATCAACAGAATTTTAGATGTCATGGCTTAGGGTATCAATACCTGGTCGATGACGTGAAGAATTCCATTGTTAGTCACTTGGTCGGCCCGCCGGATGGTTGCCGGAATGGTGTTCCCGTTGCCTTTGACGGTAATTAAGCTGCCCGATACGTTGACAACTACCCGGCTGTTGGTCAGCAATGTGTTCACACTGCCGGGTTGAAACTGATACGACATCGTAGCGCCCGGCAGTACGTGATAGAGCAGCACACTGGCGAGTGCCTGCGGGTTGGCAGCCTGTATGCTCGCTAATGTGTTGTACGTTCGCGATGCCCGAAACGCATTGTCGTCGGGAGCCAGCACCGTCACCGGCTGACTACTGGCACTTGTGCTGCTCAGCGTAGCCGTTATCGTCGGATTGACGCTCTCAATTCGCCGGATGGCGGCTGTCAGAAAGGTCAGATTCGGGTTGGTCTCAATAGCCTGCAACGTAGTGCCAGCCGAGGGGGTAAGTACTTTGTCGATGACGTGAATGATACCGTTAGCCGTCTGAACATCAGCTCGGGTTACCCGGGCGCCGTTGACGAAGATGGTTCCGTTACTGCTGTTGTTAACGTACAGCACGCCACGACTGGCCGTTTCTACCTGGCTCTGCCCCGCCGGAATCTCCGTCGAATTAACCCCGGCCGACAGCACATGATACAGCAAGATGCTCCGTAATTGCTCCTTCGGAACGCTCGTAACGGCCGCTTCGTCAAGGAAACCGGACGCCTGAAAAGCGGTATTGTCGGGCGCAAAGAGTGTCAGATTCCCTCCTTTAAGGTTATCGCTAACGCCCGCGTACGTTATGGCCGCACGCAATATGCTGAACTGAGGGTCTTCCTGCACAACGTCGGGTATGGTCTTCGGGCTGGCGTCTTCGTCGGTCTGGCAGCTAACTGCCGTTACCAGCACGAAAAACAGGGCACTTATCCGGCAAAAAAAGTGAGAAAAAGCCTTATGCATGACTGGAGAAGAACAGTGTATGTGAGTTGGTTTTAAAACGTAAAGACCTGACTTATGTTTCTTCTGGGCAAATATAGTACGCAACACCGGGTAAGCAGCCGCGCGGGCGATTGGCGGTTGGTGATCTGGTTGGGATGATATAACAACCAACGGCAATCTACCTTGAATCCCAGTCCTGAATTTTGTAACTTCGCAGCCTTGTTGCTCTGTAACAGAGATTATCTTAATTATTGTTAAAACTATCCCCCTGGGATGAAGGAACACATTGACCCGAGCAATCTGCCCCAGCATATTGCCGTTATCATGGACGGAAACGGACGTTGGGCGAAACGGCAGGGAGCTGCCCGGGTATTCGGTCACCGAAACGCCATCAAGGCCGTACGGGAAGTAACAGAAGGTTGTGCGGAGCTGGGCGTAAAATTTTTAACCCTTTACGCCTTTTCGACCGAGAACTGGAATCGTCCCAAATTTGAAGTGGATGCGCTCATGCAACTGCTGGTGCACACCATCCGGGGCGAGATCAAAACGTTGATGGACAACAACGTTCGGTTGGCGACCATCGGCAACACGGAAAGCCTGCCCGTCGACTGCCAGCACGAACTGGCTGAGGCCATGCGGGAAACCGAACAGAACACCGGACTGACCCTGGTGCTGGCCTTGAGCTACAGTGGGCGCTGGGAGATTCTGGAGGCTGTGCGGCAGATCTCAGTCGAAGTACGTGATGGACGGCTTACCCCCGGCGAAATTGATGAGCAGGTGTTTGGGCATTTTCTAAGCACAAAAGGTATTCCTGATCCCGAATTGATGATCCGTACCAGCGGTGAAATGCGTATCAGTAACTTTTTACTCTGGCAACTGGCCTACTCGGAGCTGTACATGCCGGACGTGCTCTGGCCCGATTTCCGTAGAAAGCACTTGTACGAAGCCATTTTAAGCTATCAGCAGCGCGAACGCCGATTCGGCAAAACAAGCGAGCAGTTAGTGAAATAAGGGAACGATTTATTGGTATTCAGTTTACAGTTTTCGGCAGGGACGGTTGCTGCAGCTACCCCGCCAAACCTGTAAATGGAAAACAGTAAACCAGTCCCGTAAACTGAAAACTATTTAGACACGTACCACACTTGGAACGATCTGTAAAATGCATGTTTGGGGCGTTGCTGCTCCTTTGTCTGGGGGCGAGCGTGAGCCTGGCACAGGTACGCGTGGGCGTAGGCGTCGGTCGGGACGATGCGACGACATCGACCAGTTCAACGGAACTGAGCGATTATGCAAACCCAAAAGAATATGAAATTACCGGCCTTACCGTAACGGGTACCCGCTACCTCGACCCCAACTCGCTGGTGTCGCTGTCAGGTCTGAAAGTAGGCGATAAAATCCGGATTCCCGGCGAGGCCGTCGGCTCGTCTATCCGCAAGCTGATGGATTCCGGTCTGCTTGATAACGTTGAACTTTTCGCGACTAATGTAAACGGCGATAAAATTGCGCTGAGTTTCCGGGTGCAGGAGCGGCCCCGGCTTTACCGCGTTAATTTCCTCGGGGTTAAGAAAGGCGAACAGGACCAATTGAAAGACAAGGTTAAGCTGAACCTGGGTAAGATTATAACTAATACGGTCACCAAAAACACGCAGATGGCCGTTCGTAAATTCTTCGTGGACAAGGGTTTCCTGAATACGAAAGTAAAGATTACGACCGTTCCCGACAGCACTCGTAACAACGCTACCATGCGTGTGCTGGTTGATAAAGGCCAGAAAGTCAAAATCCGGAAGATCACCTTCGACGGCCGCTCAGAAGTAGAGGAAGCCAAGGTGCGGATGAAAATGAAGGGTACGAAAGAGATGCGCTTTGGCCGTCTGTTTACGCCGTCGAAGTTTGTACCTAAAAAGTACGAGGAAGATAAGCAGAAGCTGATTGAGTTCTACAATAAGCTCGGCTACCGCGATGCGACCATTGAGGAGGATACCGTCATCAACAACGGTGGCAAAACGATCGACATCGTGCTGCGCATCAATGAGGGCCGTAAGTACTACTACCGTAACATCGACTTCTCAGGTAACTACCTGTATACCGATGCCCGCTTGCGCGAGGTGCTCGGGGTTAATAAAGGCGATGTCTACGACCCGGAAGATCTGGAGAAGAAGATGAACGGCAACCCAGGTCAGGATCTGAGTTCGCTGTACATGGACGATGGTTATCTGTATTACAATGCCCAGCCGGTTGAGAAAGCCATTGAAGGTGATTCGATCGACCTTGAAATCCGGATTTTTGAAGGCAAGCAGGCAACCATCAACCGGATTGTGCTGAACGGCAACACCAAAACCAGCGACCACGTAGTAATGCGTTCCATCCGGACACTGCCCGGTCAGAAGTTCTCGAAAACGAACCTGATCCGGACGCAGCGCGAACTGGCTACGCTCGGTTACTTTGACCCGGAGAAGATTGGTATTAACCCAGTGCCGCAAAACGATGGTACGGTTGATATTGAGTACAGTGTTGAAGAAAAGCCAAGCGATCAGATTGAACTGTCGGGTGGTTGGGGCGGCTACGTTGGCTTTGTCGGTACGCTCGGCCTGACGTTCAATAACTTTTCGGCCCGTAATATCCCGAACTTCAGTGCATGGCGCCCGCTGCCGGCCGGTGATGGTCAGCGCGTATCGCTACGTTTTCAGGCCAGTGGTAAGCAGTATCAGGTGTACTCGCTGTCGTTCACGGAGCCATGGCTGGGTGGTCGTAAGCCCAACGCCCTGTCAGTGGGTGTGAACCACACGGTGTACCGGTCGTATAGCTTTACAGATCTTTATAGCCGGTCAACACGGGGGGCCGTACCAATTGGTTCATACAGCAATACGTCGTTCAGTATCGGTCTGGCTCGCCAGTTGAAAGTGCCCGACGATTACTTCTCGTTGAGCCATTCACTGTCGTATCAGCGCTACGATCTGAACAACCTGGATATTTTTTACATCGGCTACCGGAACGGTATCTCGAACAACATTACGTTCAACACTACCCTGTCGCGGAACAGCATCGATAATCCACAATTCCCACGGTCGGGCTCATCGTTCTCGTTGAGTGGTTCATTCACGCCACCGTGGTCGGCGTTCCGTTCGGTTGAAACCTCAACGCCCGAAGACAAGTATAAGCTGGTGGAGTACCACAAGTGGATGTTTGATGCAAGCTGGTTCCAGACGGTGTTCGGCAAGCTGGTTCTGAACGCCCGGGCTCACATGGGCTTCCTGGGTAGCTACAACAAGCGCACACAGATCGGTCCGTTCGAACGGTTCGTGTTGGGTGGCTCGGGTCTGGCTGGTCAGGGGCAGTTTGCGTTGGCGCAGGACATCATCGGGCTGCGCGGCTACGACGACCGGTCGGTATACACCGCTGACTATGACCGGGCTACCGACGCTACGTCGCGGGCACAGGGCGGAGTCGCGTACAACAAGTTCGTTGCCGAACTTCGTTATCCTGTATCGCTTAATCCATCGGCCACCATCTTCGTGCTGGGCTTCCTGGAAGCTGGTAACAACTGGGGAAGCTACAAGCAGTTTAATCCGTTTGACCTGAAGCGGTCGGCTGGTTTTGGTGCGCGGATCTTCATGCCGGCCTTCGGTCTGATTGGTATTGACTACGGATACGGCTTCGACCGGATTCCGGGTATAAAAGACCGGCCATCAGGTCAATTCCACTTCACAATTGGTCAGCAATTCAGATAAGATTTTGGATTGTCAGACGTTAGGGTTTGTATAGTAGATAAAAAAAGTCGACTATTAATCCACAAGCTCTAACGTCTGATGTCCAACCCTTTGGTTATGAAAAAAGCTATATTTTTCGTACTTTTGTGCTCCGTTTGGCTGGCAGCTCCGGCGCGGGCGCAGAAGTTCGGATACGTTGATACGGAGTTTATATTCAGCAAAATGCCGGAATACCAGAAGGCACTGGGCGAAATAGACAAGTTCACCGACAAGTGGTCGAAAGATATTCAGGATAAGTATCTGGAGATCGATAAGTTACAGAAAGCGTATCAGGCCGAAGAAATCCTGCTGACTGAGGAAATGAAGCGCGAACGGCAGCGTGTTATTAGTGATCGGGAACGCGAGGCTCGTGAATACAACAACAAGGTGTTCGGTTACCAGGGGCTTCTTTTTGAGAAAAAAAAGGAACTCATGAAAGCACCAATGGAGTTGGTAAATCGGGCGATCGAAAAAGTGTCATTGCAGCGAAAACTGGATTTCATGTTTGATAAGGCCAGTGACTTTGTGATGTTGTACACGAACCCTCGTCATGATTACACAGACTACGTGATGGAAGAATTGGGACTGGATGCTGATAGCAAAGCCAAAAAGTCAACCGCCGTTAACAATAGTCCCACGACGACAACGCCAGGCGCTGGCACACCAGCCCCCGGCGACCCTGCAAACAAATCAACCACAAGACCAAAGTAAATACTAACAACTAATTCGAAATGAAAAAAACTCTCGTCATGGCGTTCGCAACGGCTCTGCTTGCAGGTGGTTTGAACGCACGGGCACAGGCCCAGGCTTCTACGCCGGCAGCGGGCGCCACAACCGCGGCAGCTCCGGTGAAGCTGGGTTATACGAACATTGATTACATCCTGGGTCAAACGCCCGAGTCAAAAGATATTACCAACCAGTTGACCATTCAGCGGACGCAGTCAGAAAACGAATTAAAGCGGATGCAGAAAGAACTGGAAGATAAATACAACGCCTACGAGAAAGGAGCTGCTTCGATGACCGACGTGATCCGGAAAGATCGCGAAACGGAGCTGCAAAGCCTCCAGGCGCGGATTCAGGAGTTCGGCCGGACGGCTGAACAGTCGTTGCAGACCAAATACCAGCAACTGGTGAACCCAGTGGTTCAGAAGATTCAGAAGGCTATCGACGCGGTTGCGGCAGAAAACAACTATACGTACGTGTTTAATCTGGACGCCGGTGCCAATACTATTCCTATTTTGCTGGTAGCACCTCCGCAGGATAACATCACGGATCTGGTACTGAAGAAACTGGGCGTCGATCCGTCAAAAGCTGCTACGGCCAACAAGCCGGCTAATGCAGGTGGTTCTACGCCGGCGGCTGGTACTACAACCACTCCGAAAAAGAACTAAGCAGTCCTTGCTTCTATGGAAAAGCCGCCTTTCTTAAGGCGGCTTTTTTATTAAGGTTTTTCTTGGAAAAATTTAATATAATCGCAGCATATTTCTTGATTAGCTAAGAAAAGTATCAAATAAGGCCGATTTCAAGCCTATAGACAAAATCTTAGCTTTACTTTTACGTTTCTTAACGTAAACTACTATCTAACCTCTCGCTCATGATTCGAAACGTTGGTAGTATGACGTGGCTACTGATATGCCTATGGGCAGTCAGTAGTGGTTATGCTCAAGATACGAAGTCATTACAAATTGTCCTGCCTACACAAACCGATTGGAATGTTATACCTGAAGGAAACAATGTACGCTTTACGATTAAAGCCGTTGGAGCGGCTGACGATACCATAACTTTTTCAATTGCCCAAGGGCGACAACCCGGTATGGAGTTTGATTCGCTGGGGGCATTTAGCTGGACACCCAGCTTTGACCTGGCTGATCGAATCCAAACAACAAAAGTAATTTCAGTCATTTTTGAGGCCCGCAACCAGCGCGGGCAAAGCGTTACACAATCAGTCGATTTTAAGGTACTGCACGTTAACAGACCACCTACCATTGGCGATCTACGGCCTTTCTACGTTCGCTATCGCGCCCAGAATACGTATAAGATGGATTCGGCAATGATTCGCGATGAAGATGGCGATCCCATTGTGTTTATTCCCATCCTGGATCAGATGCCCGAGGGTAGTAAGCTGACAAGCCAGGGTGAATTAACGTGGACACTATCGCTGAGCCAGTTTACTAAGCTCAAAAAAACACCCCAATACATCGAGTTCTGGGTGGAAGATCAACCGGCAAAGTCAAGAACCAAAGGGCGGCTGAAGCTGGAAGTGACCGAAATGGACCTGCCGCCTGATATTGCCATAATTCCTAAGGAAACGCACTACCGACTGCGCGAGAATCAGACCGTTAACCTGAAATTTTATTTGTCAGATCCGAATGGCGATGACGACATAACGACTTTTAACTTTTTGGCCGATAATCAGCAGATTCCTAAACAGGTTTTAGTCAAAAACACCGATAACCAGTATGAATTTATCTGGCAACCGGGATATAACTTCGTTAAAGATCCTTACGATTCACTACGAACTGAACTTACGTTTTACGTGCTTGATAAAGCCCAGAATCGGGAGGAACGTAAAATCTCATTCACCGTATATAATACCGTTAACGAAGGCGAAAAAGACCGGTATTACTACTCGCAATACCGTCAGGTGCTGGTAAGTGCCTGGAACCTGGTTGAGCAGCTAGCCGACAAAGAGGAGGAACTCAAGAAGGATTACAAGCGGGCTAAAAAGGGAAAACGAAGTCGATCCGTGGCTAATGCTTCTCTAGGGGCGGTAACGGGAGTAACACCGGCTGTGACGGGGGCGAGTGCTAGCCAGACATCTCAAAAAAATGGCCGAATCATTTCGGCTATTGGTGGAACGGCCGTAATGACGATGGGGACACTTGAAGCGACGGAAGTAGTTGGTAAGTCGATGAAAGATCTGCTGGATCGGTACAATTATGTATTGAATAAAAAAAGCGAGATACAAAATCGAGGGAACGTATTTGCCCGTGAGTTTGCCCTCAAGTCATCTCGTCGTAACGGCGAGTTTATCAAAAAACTGGACGAATTTCGTGGCTCTATGAGTCTGAGCGGTCTGGTTGCGCTGGAGTTAGATGCGAACTGGCAAAATAAGAAAGAAGCCAGCGATAAAGCGATAAAGCAGACATTTAAGGATTTTGCCCCTTTAGAAGAAGCCCAATAAGCCAAACTTATTTTTGAAGCACAAAAAAGGCCAATTTCATGGAAATTGGCCTTTTTTGTGCTTCAGAATATATTACTGATTTGATTCTTTAGGGTCGTCGGGAAGAACAGGTGATGGCTGGGCGTCTGTATCTGTTGACTGCGTGTCGTCGGAAGACGTATCGCGCCCAGACGTAGCAGTAGCTGGTTCGTCGTTAAACTCAGCAGCAGGTAAAACGGCTGCTTCTGTTGCATCGGGGCCGTCAAGAGGCAGGATGTTATCTTCGACAGGAGGCTCGCCAAAAAAACGACGCTGAAACAGCAGAATCAGGCAAACGCCAACAAAAATGCACGAGTCGGCAATGTTAAAAATCGGCGTTGAATAATATTGACCACCCCAAACCGGTACCCACTCCGGAATGAAGCCTTCCCACACATCAACAAAAATCATATCGATAACCTGGCCATGAAACCAGGGCGTAGGCGATCCGTAGGGAGCATTACCCAGAAAAACACCGTAAAACGTACTGTCAATTACGTTACCAACTGCTCCGGCTAAGATCATAGCCATTGCCCAGAGCAGCCCATCTGGAGCACCCCGATGCGCCAGGTTAACCAGATAGTAACCAATGCCGATCATAGCCAGCAACCGGAATACGCTTAAAACCAGTTTTCCGTATTCATAGCCCAGTTGCATACCAAAAGCCATTCCCGGATTCAATACGTAGTGCAGCTTGAGCCAGTCGCCGATTAACTTAATCTGACCCGCAAAACCAGGAGCCATATAAAAATGCACCGCCAGCTTTACCCCCTGATCCAGGACAATTAAGGCTAAGGTCAATAAAAAAACTTAAGGGGACTTTTCTGAATCATATCACAAAGATAGCTGCCCTACGCATTGGGCTTATCACATTAACGTGGATTGAAACAAATTGGGACGGATTTGTACGGAATAATCCGTTTATCCGTCCCAATGTATAAACTTATTAAAAGTTAACCCGCCCTCACTGCTATCGACGACAGCCTTTTCGGCGAGCCAGTTCGTTACTGATGAGCGTAAACTCCCGACTGCTCTGACCGGCGATGGACTTGTTTTCATCGGCCCGACGGAATAAATACGGCATAACGGCTTCTACAGGGCCATAAGGCACGTATTTAGCTACGTTATAGCCCGAGTTGGCCAGGTTGAATGAGATATTATCACTCATGCCCAGCAACTGCGCAAAATAAATGTGCGGATCGCTTGGGGCAATACCTAGTTGTTTCATGCACTGAATGCAGTACTGGCAACTATATTCGTTGTGCGTACCGAGACAGATGGACACTACGTCGCGGTTCTCCAGGCAGAAATCAATCGCCAGGTTAAAATCCCGGTCAGTGTCTTGCTTTGTAGCCTGAATAGGGTCCTGATACTCTTCTTCGTGAGCCCGAAGTCGTTCCTTCTCCAGATAAGCCCCACGCACCAGTTTAGCACCCAGAAAATAGCCTTTTGCCCTTGCTTCCTGCACGTCACGGCGCAGGTGGTCGAGACTTTCCCAGCGGTACATCTGATAGGTGTTGTAAACAACGGGCCGCTCATGGTTATACCGGTCCATCATCTCATAAGCCAACGTATCGATCGTATCCTGAATCCAGCTTTCCTCGGCATCGATAAAAATCCGGACGTTCCGTTCGTAGGCACGGCGGCATAGGGTATCCACGCGTTGGAGAACCCGCTCAAACTGAACTTTCTGCTCCTTGTTAAGCGAGTCGCCAATCTGAACGGCTTCAAGCAGTTCCGTAGACGCAATACCGGTTACTTTAAAAACAGAGAAGGGGATCTCACTGGATTCGCTGGCGCGTTCGATGGTGCGCAGGATTTCGAGCGTAGTTTCGTCGAACGATTCTTCACTTTCCTCACCCTCAACGGAGTAGTCGAGGATGGTTCCGACGTGTGCGTTATGCAGATGCTGAATTGTCTTCTCACAGTCGCGGATGGTTTCTCCTCCGCAGAATTGCTCAAAAATGGTATTCTTTACAAGCAGTTTGATGGGTAGTTTGAGCTTTAGCGCAATTTTTATAAAAAAAGTGCCTAAATTTACCAGCCATCCCTGATTCATCAACGCAAATAACCAGTACGTTTTTCGAAGTTTTGAATTCGACTGGGAAGAGAAAGCAATCGAAGTGTCCTCGAAGGAGACTGGTTTCACCTCAATCTCTCGGAGTGCGGTCACCCGCTGGACAGTACTTGGCATAGGATTACTTCGGTTCGACATATCAGTGCTCCGTTCTGACGGTGCTACTTCCATAGCATTAGTGCGTTGCTTGGTTAACACGAACTGCCTTTTCTGGCCGAAATATAAAACGAATTTTCGGCACATTCGGTTAAGCAGGCAGACGCAGCTACTGAAAACAAGTTTAAAACCCGTTAAGACAAATTAAGGAACCGGGCTGAAAAACAGTCGATTCCTCTTGCAAATATACTACAAAATTGAATTAAAAGTTCCCTATAGAATTGAGGTGTTATTTCCAGATTACGCATACATATGAAAGTTGACTTAGCCGTTGAGCCGCTTGGATCGTGGATACAGACCGACGGCAAACCTTTGATTATCGCTGGTCCGTGCAGTGCCGAGACCGAAGAACAACTCTGTGAAACGGCCCGCCAATTGAAAGCGCTGGGTGCCGTACATGCCATCCGCGCCGGGGTATGGAAACCCCGCACGCGTCCCGGAAGTTTCGAGGGAATGGGCGAAGCGGCCCTGCCCTGGATTCAGCGGGCTAAAGCCGAAACCGGGCTGCCGTTTGCCGTGGAAGTCGCTACGCCTGAGCACATTGAACTGGCGCTAAAATACGGTGTCGATATTCTGTGGGTGGGCGCTCGTACGACAGTGAACCCTTTCAATGTACAGGAGATCGCTGATGCCCTGCGGGGCGTCGACGTACCGGTGCTGGTCAAGAACCCGGTGAACCCGGACCTGGCGTTGTGGGTCGGTGCGTTTGAACGTCTGGCCGGTGCGGGCATTAAAAAACTAGGGGCTATCCACCGCGGATTTGCTACGGGCGAAGCAACCAAGTACCGCAACGTACCGATGTGGCAGATGGCTATCGAGCTTAAGTCGATCTTCCCACAGTTGCCTATCATCGGTGACCCGAGCCACATGGCCGGTAAGCGGGCTTACCTGAACGAACTGGCGCAAATGGCAATGGACCTCAACTACGACGGTCTGATCGTTGAATCGCACATTGATCCGGACAAAGCCTGGAGTGATGCGGCTCAGCAACTGACGCCGGCCGCCTTCGGCGACATGCTCGATCACCTTCAGATTCGTCAGGTAGAATCGGAAAACCTCGAGTTTCAGGGTGTTATGGATCAAACCCGGCGTAACATCGACAACGTTGACCGGCAGATCGTTGAGATGCTGGCAGCCCGGATGGCGCTGGTTGAACGGCTGGCCGAATATAAGCGTGACAATAACGTAACGCTGTTTCAGCCCGACCGTTGGAAAGAAATTCTGAAAACCCGTATTGAACTGGGACAGCGCCTGAATCTGTATCCTGAACTGGTGGAGGAGATTTACAAAATCATCCACATGGAATCGATCCGGAAGCAGACGGAGGTGATGAACAACCAGCCGGCGGTTTAGACATAAGGCGAAAAGGAGGAAGGGGAGAAAAGGAGTTACGGCTCCCTTTCTTCCCTTTTCTCTTTCACTTCAATTTCAGCGTCACTGTAGAGCGGTTATAACCAGCAAAGCAGCCCAGGCCGCCCTCTATGTTGGAGGGAATGGGAACGGGTTCGGCAAAGGGGTTGCCAGACACTTCGAGTTGGCGACTAACGGCATCCTGATATTGATAATACGTTTGCTCGACGTTCAGCAGATCGACCCTGACACGTGCTGACTTGTATTGTGAATAAAAGCTTTTGGAAGGGAAAGAATAATAAATGTAACTTTCTAGATAAGCACGGTCAGAAACGAATGGCTGCCCATCTGCGTCATGGTCTGTAATAAGGCCACCGTTGCTCCTGTCAAACTGAATTAACGTAGAGTTTTCATTATTATACGGGTTAGTATTAGCATCGGTAAGCATAAACGAAAAGGCACCGTTCACCTGATAATAGTTTGGTTGGCCCGCCTGATCTTGCCAGCGTGCCCTAATGAAATACCGCATTTGTCTTCGGCCGTAGCGATTGCCATAGGCTGAGTCGAACGTGATACTGTTCAGATTTACGGGACTGGGAATTGTACAGGTGCCTGTTGCTTTCTCACCCTCTTTTGTAAAAACATGTAATTTGTACGTTTGGCCAGCCTCGATTCTAAATGTGGTAGCATCGGTTACATATACATTTCGGTTGCTGTCATAACGTAGAAATGCCACAACATGACCTCTCGTTAATGAGACTTGGGCATCGGTAACGTTTAACGTGTTGGTTGACGTAGGAGAACCATCATTCAGCACGGTTCTGGAGCGCGATACACTAACAGCCAGCAACGTATCCTGTGGGGATAGAAAACCGGTCACAACCAGTTTGCCGGCTTCTTTATTCAGGCGCTCAGGGTCAACTTCATTGCGTAAGCTGTTACAACCGGCTACCAGTAAACTCAACAGCGACATAAGGAATAAGTGAATAAAGCGATTCATAGCCGTTGCGCGAGTTAGAATTTGAAGTTATAGGAGAAGGCTGGAACGATGGGAAATACCGAGTATCGGAACAAAGCGGTTCGAGGTGGTTTGTTTTGGCCCTGACTAACGGATTCGAGCTGATAAAAGAACGGGTTCCGACGGTTGTAGAGGTTGTAAAAGCTGAACTCCCAGGTACGTTCGTGGCGCTTCTTCTTCTTGTGGAATTGAATGCCAAAATCCATGCGATGATACGCTTCTGCCCGGAAGCTGTTTTTTTCGGTGCCGTAATCCTCAACTGTTGCCCGGGTCTGTAGGAGTGGCTGAATATAATTTGGAATATTGGCATAGGAAGGTAACAACATAGCCGGCTGATAAGCGTTGTATCGGCCTACCGGCACAGTCAGGGCGTTGCCCGTACCGTAAACCCAGGTGGCGGAGAGCGTAATGCGGGGGCTAAGCTCATAAATGCCAACCAGCGAAATATCATGGCGTCGGTCATACCGGGGGTAGAAAGGCCGACCACCATTCAGTTCAGCAAACTGCCACTGCGTCCAGGAGAGTGTGTAGCCCGCCCAACCCGAAAACCGTCCCACTTTTTTCTGGAGCAGAAACTCCGCCCCGTAGGACCAGCCTTTGCCGGCTGTTACGTTGTCTTCCCAACGGACGTTGTCAGCCGAGTTCGGGTCATCGATAAGGAGGAAACTGGCTCCTTCTTTATAGTTGATGATGTTACGCATGGTTTTGTAATAACCTTCAACCGTCAGTGTAAGTCCCTTATTCGTAAAGTCTTTGGCAATGCCAAGGGCGACCTGCTGTGATTGCTGAGGCTTGATACGGTCGGTTGTCGGTACCCACAGATCAGTTGGTAGACCAATCCCTGTATTGGAAAGCAGATGGACGTACTGGTTCATTATAGCATACGAACCTTTGACCGACAGATCAGGCTTGATGATATAAGCGGCTGAGAGTCGGGGCTCTGGTCGTAGGTAGCCTACCTGCTTCTGCTGAAAATAACTCAGCCGCATACCACCGTTGATTCGCCAGCGATTGGAGGGACGCCAGGTATCTTCTACGTAAATCCCTGACTCGATTACGTCAATTTTTTCAGCTTCCAGCTTAAACTGGTTGATATCAGTGTTTTTCAGGACTACCGCGCTGGGTGTGAAGCGGTGGTAGATGCTCTGCAACCCGATACGTACTGAGTGCTCGGGTGAGGGATAAAAGTCGACATCGTACTTCAGCGAGACATCACGGATGCCGGAGTTGTAGCGGAGCAAAAAGTTATCCTGACCTCCGTCGCTGGTTTCGTCGGATGCGATCTGAAATTTATAATCGCTGTAAATCAAGGAAAGGTTTGAGAAGAGCTTCTGAGTAAACAGGTGATTCCAGCGGAAGGTACCGGTAGCGTTTCCCCAACTTACGCCGACGTTGGTACCGCCTTCTTTATCGCGGACGTAGAAACGGTCGCGCCCGAAATACCCACTCAGATAAAGTTTATCCTTGTTGCCCAGGTCATAATTGGCTTTGGCATTCAGGTCGTAGAAATAATAGCCGGCCTGGGTTTGGCCGTCAGATTGCGCCCGAATTAACGGTGCGGCTACCACATCCAGATACGTCCGCCGACCCGATACCAGAAACGATGCCGAACGCGACCCGCCTTTCTTGTTCTTCGTCAGCGGCCCTTCCAGCGTCAGGCGCGAGGCAATCAGACCAATGCCGCCTTCGCCGTGCAGCTTCTCGCGGTTACCGTCTTTCATATTTAGCTCGATGACCGACGACAAGCGGCCGCCATACCGTGCCGGAAAGCCGCCCTTTGTTAGCTCTACGCTCTTGAGCGCATCGCCGTTGAAGACGGAGAAGAAGCCGAACAGATGGTTAGCGTTGTAGACAATGGCGTCGTCGAGGATGATGAGATTCTGATCGGGGCCGCCACCGCGCACGTAAATACCGGTCTGCCCTTCGGAGCCTTTCTGTACGCCCGGCATAAGCTGCAAGACCTTTAGTACGTCCTTCTCGCCCAGCAGCGTCGGAATTTTCTTGATCTGCGCCACAGGTAAATCAATCTGGCTCATTTGCGGGCTTTCGCTGACCTTTTCGTCGGTTCGGGCCCCTCTGATCTGTACTTCGCTCAGTTCACGGCCGGGCGTCAACGTAGCGTTCAGTTGCGTATTTCGGCGGAAGGCAATCGTTCGGGTCACGGTGCCGTAGCCGACGAAGGAAAAGGCGAGCGTGAGCGAGTCAGATGCTGGTAAGGTCAGTGAGTAAAAGCCGTATGTGTTGGTCGTCGTTCCGGTTGAGGTTCCGGGTAAATAAACGTTGACGCCGATGAGGGCCTCCTGGCTGGCCGCTTCACGCACGTAACCGCTGATGGTAACGCGCGTGGACTGGGTTTGCGCCTGGGTTGCCTGAGCTACTAAAGAAAAGAGTATACCGTATAGAAATAGCCGCATAACGTAGAGTCTATATACAAACTGGGAGTACAAGGATACAAAAAGGGTTGGAACGTAACAGTAAGAATTGACGAACAATTAACATCCTTTAACGGAGAGGGACTATGACTAATCCTAGTAGTTGAGTAGGATAGCCTCACTTTTCAGGGGTCATAAAAACAAAAAGCCGTGTAATAATGTACTGTAAGTAGAAGGAGAATGCGTTTTAATCGCTTATTCACCATGTTACAGTACGATAAACTTTCCCTGAATATACCCGATACAACCAAGCCTCGTGTCGTCATCATCGGCGGAGGCTTCGGCGGGATGAATCTAGCCAAGAGCCTGCGTGGCTCAGGTATGCAGGTAGTACTGTTTGATAAGCAGAACTACAATGGTTTCTGGCCCCTGCTTTATCAGGTGGCGACCGCGGGTCTGGAGCCCGACGCCATCGCTGAGCCGTTCCGTAAGATGTTCGACGGGTTCGACGACTTTCACTTCCGGATGGTCCGGGTCAATAAAATTGATCCGGCTGCAAAGACGGTTTCGACCCTGATTGGCGATCTGCACTATGATTTTCTGGTGATTGCCAGTGGCTCCAAATCAAACTTTTTTGGCAATCAGCAGATTCAGAAATACTCGTTTCCGCTCAAGACCGTTCCCGAAGCGCTGAACATCCGAAGCCAGTTTCTTCAGTGCTTTGAACAGGCCAGTATCACCCGCGATCCGGCCGAGCGTGAGGGGCTCCTGACGTTTGTCATCGCCGGGGCTGGCCCAACGGGGGTCGAAATGGCAGGGTCGCTCGCTGAGATGCGCAAGCACGTGTTGCCGGCCGATTACCCCGGGTTGGATTTCAGCCAGATGAGAATCTACGTAGTGGAAGGTTTGGGCAAAGTTCTGCCACCGATGTCGGATGAGGCTGGGCATAAAGCGCAGCAGTATCTCGAAGATCTGGGCGTCATTGTCAAGCTGAATACGCTGGTTGAAAACTACGACGGAGAAACGGTTACGTTCAAGGGCGGTGAGCAAATCAAGACACAGACGTTAGTATGGGCCGCTGGCGTAACGGGCGTGATGATCGATGGGGTTCCTGCCGAATCGACCGAACGCGGGCGTATTCTGGTTGATCCAATTAACCGTATTCTGGGGCTGAACGATGTATTTGCCATTGGTGATATTGCGTTCATGAAAACCGAGAAATGGCCGAAGGGACACCCCGGTGTAGCTCAGCCAGCCATTCAGCAGGCTAATCAACTGGCCAAAAACATACGTCGAATCGTACGGAATGAACAAACCGTTCCGTTCGAGTACTTTGATAAAGGTTCGCTGGCTATTGTAGGTCGTTCCAGAGCGGTAGCCGATTTGCCCAAGAATGTGCACCTGAGCGGATTTATTGCCTGGATGGCATGGCTGTTTGTGCACATCTGGTACCTGGTCGGATTCCGGAGCAAGCTGATTGTGTTCAGTAACTGGATGTATCGCCTGTTTACGTATCAGCGCGGTACGCGATTAATCATCCGGCCGTTTATCAGGAAAGACGATAAGGTAGCCGAGGAGATTATTCTCCGAAACGAGGCTGTTTAAGATATATCTAAATCAGTGCAGAACGGCTGGGCTGTGACGCGGTTCGTATATCAACCGAATGAACGAGCTTAGCCGTTCTGTATTGCGTTGCGTCGGAATCCCTGCTACAATACCTACCAACAGATTATCGCTTACCCCGACGCGTAGCTGAGGCCGCATGACCGTGTGCATGGTACGATCCGCAATTGCCTTGTTGACCTCCAGACCCAGAAAATTTCGGGTACCCGGGATCATGTAGTGCAGGTTCGAGTTGATTTCGAACGACCGGTGCCAGTGGTGGTGCCTGAAACTACGTTCAAATTTTGGCCCGGTATAAATCAGGGTATGAAAATTCTGCCCCCAGCGACGGGCGACAATGAAGAACGGGTTGAAAACGTTTCCCTGAACCATACCCTCTTGTCCCAATCGCTTCAGGTCGGCCAGTTCAAGCTCATTAATGTAGCCTACGGCCATGGATGTCTGTAGACGCTCAGACACAAAAAATGACCACTGAGCGGCCAGCTTCAGGCTTTCGAGTCGGTTGTCGGGCCGCTGGCTGTTCTGGTTCTGCGTATCGATGCCGTTGGTCATGTAAAATGTCATCGGCAATTCTATCTCCAGCCCCAACCGGTCTACAGGCGCAAACTCGTACTCAATCAGTGCCTGGTACGTATCATAACGCAGATTGTCGGTCAGGCCCAGACCAATGTTCCATTCGCGCTCTCCTTTTCGGGCACCCAGGTCACGAATCAGATCAATATAGAGTGGCTCGGCGTGTAGCACCTTGTCCGGGTGCCGGGCGTCTTCTACTTCCCAGATGGCGAGGCTGTCGAGAGTACGGTTCGTTACGGTCGAATCGTTGGCAAGCTGTTGACCCCAGACATGGATTGAATACGTACTTAGCAGAAATAAGGTACCTAACCACTTCAAAAACATATAACGAAGAGTAAATAAACCCCTATATAGGCATGCCTACACAGGGGTTTGAAAAAACGGTGGGACGGATTTTTAAACTTCCTGCATCTGGTCTCGGTAGCGAACGGAATTCATTCGCTGAGCGGGTGAAACCAGTTCGGATGCGATGGGCCGACGAAAAATCAGTCGAATATTCCTCGACTGCGCCGTTGATCGGAAATTGCGAATGGCATCCAGCACATCCCGGTCGATGTAGGTCGACTGCGTTCCATCAATCTCGATCGTTGAATTGTCCGGCGCATCGCGCAGCAGGCTAACGATGCCCGCTTTGTTCAGAAACGATACGTGCTCGCCCAGGCGAATCCGGATGAGCTGACCCGACTCGGTTTTGATCGTATCGGTCTGGTGTCCTTTGCGGTAATTTTCGCGCAGGATGAAAAAGAGTCCGACAGCCATACCAATGGCAATCCCGGTCAGCAGATCAGTTAATAAAATAGCTGCAACTGTCGTGACGAACGGCAGAAATCTGACCTTACCAAGACGGTATAGTTGTCGGAATGTGCTAATGGGGGCGAGTTTATAACCCGTAATGAGCAGAATAGAAGCCAGCGACGCCCAGGGAATCATATTCAATACGCCCGGAATGGCGACTACACAGATGAGCAGCAATGAACCATGCAGCAGAGCCGCCAGTTTGGTGTGGGCACCAGCATTGATGCTTACCGAACTCCGTACGATGATCGACGTAACCGGTAGCCCGCCCAGGAGTCCACTCAGGATATTACCAATACCCTGGGCTTTCAACTCCTGGTTGGTGGGTGTCCGGCGTTTGAGCGGGTCTAAATCATCAATGGCTTCAATTGATAATAACGCTTCCAGGCTGGCTACTAATGCGATTGACAGGGCAGCCGCATAGACCTTCGGATTCATGATCTGAGAAAAATCCGGCATGGTCAGCAGTTGCATAAACGCAGCCGGACTATCGGCAACCGGCAGTTGCACCAGATGATTACCACCCAGTGCCCACTGCGGGTAAGCCGTTTTTAAGAGTTCGTTGATGAAGACGCCCAGGACAACAACTACCAGGGCGGCCGGTATATTTTTCAGGAGCCGGTGGGTTTTCACCCAGGACTGTTCCCACAAAAGCAGAATACTTAAAGAAACGATTGCAATAAAAATGGCCGCTACGTTAAACTGACCGAACGCCAGGCGGAACTGATCAACAATGTCGATTCCTTTGTTCGGTAAAAGCACAATTTCTTCGGCTGCGTCGGCATCGTAGCCAACCAGGTGAGGTATCTGCTTAATGATCAGGATAATACCGATACCCGCGAGCATGCCCTTGATGACCGACGAGGGGAAAAAGTTACTGATAATTCCGGCTTTCGCGTAGCCGAAGCCAATCTGGAACACGCCGGCTAAGCAAATCGCCAGCAGTACGGCCGGGAATGACCCCAGGCTTTCGATCGCTCCGAGAACCACAACGATCAGACCGGCTTCGGGACCTGAGATGCTGAGAGCCGACCGGCTGAATATACCAATGACAATGGCACCGACGATGCCCGCGATGATGCCGGAAAACAGTGGGGCGCCCGAAGCCAGAGCAATACCCAAACACAGCGGGACTGCCACCAGAAATGAGATAACGCCCCCCCTTATATCTCCCTGAAGGTGGCTCAGATCGAACACCTTACTTCGTTGTATATTGCCCATTAGCTGTTGGTTAATCCGTTGATGCGAAAACATAAAAACCGGATTCGCACTGGCCGGCTGAACACCGATCGACTGTCTGAATCCGGTTTGGTACGTCCGTTATAAACCGCGGGTAGCCACTGTCTGCCGGCGGTCAGTAATAGCCGACGTCTGGGCCGTTTCGCACTGATCCAACGCCGAACGTATTTGATTTAATTGATTATCAAGCTGGTATTTCACTGTTTTCAGTGAATCCAGTTCACGAGCCCGCTGCTGAAGCTGTGCCTGAAGCACTTGCTTGTTAACGTCTTTTTTCTGGTAGGCCGACACTACATTATAACCGATCGTCAGGAAGATGAGCCCCCATACAGTTCCCCAGTTGACGATACGACTCAACGCAGAGCGCTTCGAGGCTTCTTCATTGATCATGATCTTCCGGTTTTTATTGATGAAATTGGCCAGGACAAAGGTACTACCGGGCAGAACGAGCCTAATTAGAAGCCGGTTAGAAGGCAATGAGAAGACGATTAGATGTCGATTAGAGACCGATTAGAGCTGTTATAATTTAGGGAGCCTGATTGTAAAGATAGTCTGGT
Organism: Fibrisoma limi BUZ 3; assembly: GCF_000296815.2. Classification (GTDB taxonomy): domain Bacteria; phylum Bacteroidota; class Bacteroidia; order Cytophagales; family Spirosomataceae; genus Fibrisoma; species Fibrisoma limi. The sequence goes on along the minus strand of NZ_CAIT01000009.1, from coordinate 1,233,669 downwards.
GATTCACTTCCGACAATACCGTAATTCGTCCGGCATGAAGCTGCACGATGCGCTGAGTCAGAGGCAGGCCAATGCCGTGTCCCTTAATGTGTCGAACGCTCTCGGCCCGAAAGAACGGCTCAAAGATGTGGGGTAGGTCAGTCTCGCTGATACCTATTCCCTGGTCTTTGAATCGAACACTAACCCACCGGCTGTCGGCCTTGAGGGTCACTTCTACTTTTTTGTTCGGAGAAAATTTACAGGCGTTTTCCATCAGGTTCAGAAACGCGGTGGTCAAAAGAGACTCATCGCCCAGAATGGTCAGGTCGGGCGGTTCAGACTCGGCGTCGTTCTGGATCAGGAACGCAACCTGGAAGTCGGGCTGGCGGGTGGTCAGCAATCGGGCGGCCTGATACACCACCTCATCCACCGATACGTCCCGAAATGTCTTGCTGGCTTCATCAATGCTAACCTGGGCGAGTTGAAGCAGGCCGTTAGCCAGTTTGTTGATCTGGTGAATCGTTTCGAGTACCGCCCGCCACTTGGCTTCGTGTTCTTCGACTGTCCGGCGTTTGATCAGAGTCGTTTCGATCTGGCCCGTAATGACCGTTAACGGTGTCCGGAGTTCGTGCGATGCGTTGGTGACAAAACTCCGCTGCATGTCGAATGCCGACTGAACGCGGTCGAGCAGCCGGTTGAAAGTGGTGGCCAACTGGGCAATTTCATCGCCGTCGTTGCCCGCCCGGACGCGCTTATCCAGTTTGGAAATGGTAATGGCGTCAACCTGCTGCACTACGTCCTTGATCGGCCGGAGGGTTCGGCCGGCATTGATCCAACCCATGATGCCCATCAGGGTGAGGCTGAATAGCGTACCAACAACAAGTATCGTTTGCAGACGGTACAGTTCCGTCAGGCCGTATTCATCGTAAGCGGAAGCAACGATGACCCACTCTTTCGATTGGTAGGGATAAGTTAGCCCCACAATTTGTCGCTCGTTGTGCTGCATCCAGATAAGCTCCTCAGCGCGGATACGGTCGAGCAACGTGGGTGTTTCCAGTATCTCATCGGGACGTAGGTCGCTCTGGTAAACCATGCGGTTCTCCTGATCGAACACAGTGATCTGTTCTTCGGGCAGGGCGGTCAGGTTATATCGATCAATGAGCCGGAGCAGCCGTTCGTTAATATCGCTAACCTCAATCAGCAGCCGGGCGGTTGTCTTGGCCTTGTCAGCCAGTCGGTTATAAAAATCGACCCGGCGGTAATAGGCCGATGTAGCATAGATGGTCAGGGAAAGCAGAACAACATTCGCTGCAACGACCGCCAGGAAGTTAACCGAAAGCCGGGTCCGTATATTCATGCGTCAGTTTTCGTCCTCTTTCATGATGTAGCCAATGCCGCTGATCGTATGAATTAACTTTGGCGAAAAATTTTTGTCCACCTTCTTGCGCAGGTAATTCACGTAAACATCCACGACATTCGTACCCGTATCGAACGTTACGTCCCAAACGTTTTCTGCAATTTCGGCCCGGCTTAAGGCTTTATTCGGGTTCTTCAGGAAATACTCCAGCAGAGCCAGTTCGCGGGCAGTGAGCATGATTTTCTGGTTGCCCCGACGTACCTCCTTGCTCATTACGTTCAATTCCAGATCCGCCATTTTCAGCATGGAAGGCTCAACTTTAGCTGCGTTCCGCCGACGGTTCAGGGCACGTAGGCGGGCCATCAGTTCGCGGAATTCAAAAGGTTTGACCAGGTAATCGTCGGCCCCGACGTCAAAGCCGGTAAGCTTATGTTCCGTACTACCCAGGGCGGTCAGCATAATAACGACCACATCCTCGTAACGATCCCGGATGATCTGGCAGAATTCATAACCGTTGATAACGGGCAGGTTGATGTCCAGGATAACCGTAGAATACGGCGTTTCGGCCATCATTTTCTGGCCAATGATGGCATCTGGGGCAATATCAGCAGCGAAACCGTAGTCTTCAAGCCCGCTTTTGATAAACGAAGCGACGTCCTGTTCGTCCTCAACAATTAAAATACGCATGAATCAAGGCTAATGCAGCGTGATAAACGATAACTATACGTTGAAGTGACTTGTTATGGTTACAGTACGGCCAGAAATTTCGTTCGGCCCCGGCCATGAACCGACCTCAAAGCTGGTCAGTAATAATAAAACCTGCCTTTAATACAGTCAATTATAAGGATTTACCGTTGTTTTTAACAACCTGAATACTAAAAGCGCTTTCCAACATGGTACGAATACATCGCCGTCTGCCCGTCTGGTCTGGTTTTTTGATGCTCAATACCCTGATCGGGTTATGTTCATATTCGCTTGCCCAGGTACCAGCTACCACAAGTCGGCCAGCTTCGACTACGCCAGCCGCCGGCGTGACGACGGCCGAGACAAAGGTAGCCACAGCGGCTACGCCGGCTATTCCGAGCGCTTACATCAACCCCGATACCGTCAAGGCAGGGCCATTCGATATGGGTAAGATGTGGACTTTCGATAATCCACCGAAGGACTACTTCCGCAAAACCTATAACTTCAATGCCGACGAAAAGTGGTTCGACGAAGCCCGGCTGGCATCGCTGCGGTTCGCCGACTATTGTTCGGCGTCGTTTGTATCGTCCAATGGCCTGGTGATGACCAACCACCACTGCGCCCGCGAATCAGGAACGGGCGTACAGCGCAAAGGCGAAGACCTCAACGCTACGGGGTTTTTTGCGAAAACACCCGCCGAGGAGCGCAAAGTGGAGGGGTTGTTTGTTGATCAACTGGTTAAGATCGAGGACATTACCAACCGGGTCCAGCAAGCCATGGGTGGGACCGGAGCCGGTTCAGAGCAGGCCCAGCTTCAGGCCCGTGAGCAGGCATTTAACACCATCAAGCAGGAATACGCCACGAAGGAAGGCTGGCAGGGCCTGGAATTGCAAACCATTACGTTTTACAACGGTGGTCGGTACGCCCTGTACGGATTCAAACGGTACAACGACGTCCGGCTGGTGTTTATGCCCGAGTTACAGCTTGGTTTTTTCGGTGGTGACCCCGACAACTTTACGTACCCGCGCTACGCCCTCGATTGTTCGTTTTTCCGGGTATACGACAACGGAAAACCGCTTCAGACAACGCATTACTTTAAGTTCAATACCAACGGCGTCCGCGACGGCGAACCGATTTTCGTGATTGGTAACCCCGGCCGTACGGAGCGGCTCAAAACGGTAGCGGAGCTGGAATATGACCGGGACCTACAGGTGCCGTTTACGCTGCAACTGCTTCGTAACCGGTCCACTGCGCTCCAGGCCTACAACGCAACCGCAAAGAACGACAGTATTCTGAACGAGATTTTTTCGCTGGAGAACAGCTACAAAGCCTATACTGGTCAGTTGGCGGGCCTGCGTGATCCCTACCTGATGGCCCGTAAGGCAGCGTTCGAGAAGCAGTTCCAGACCGATGCGCGGGCAAAAAACGTTTCGGCCGACCGGCTTACCCTCTGGGATGATCTGACGACCAGTACGACTCAGCTTCGGTCCGTATTTGCGGCCAGCAACTACCTTGCACCCAGCGAACGGATCATGGGCGAATTACTGACATTTGCCAACGTACTGATGCAGTATGGGGAGTTATCAATCTCGCGACCAGAGGCTGCCGAAAGTGCCCGTTCGCTGGTGGTAGCCCCCAAGCTACGGAATCGGGCACTGGAGGAAGCGTATCTGGCCGCCCACCTGGCCGAAGCACAGACAGGACTCGGCAGCGACGATCCCTACGTTCGGGCGGCACTGAACGGCAGGTCGCCCAAAGAAGCCGCTGCGTATCTGATCAGCAACACAAAGCTGGCCGATCCGGCTTTCATAAAAGACCTGGCTGTCCGGCCACAGGCCATCCGGTCGTCCGACGATCCGCTGCTGGCGCTGGCCCGAATCGGGTTTAGCCGGTACGTAACGGCCGCCCGGCAGGCGCGTCAGTTGTTCCAGACGCAGGAGGTGTTGCGTGGCCAACTCGGCCGGTTGTTGTACGATGTGTACGGCACCAGCATTCCGCCTGATGCTACGTTCTCGCTCCGGATCAACGACGGGGTTGTCAGAGGATATGCCTACAACGGTACTAAAGCCCCGATTTTCACTACGTTTGCTGGGTTATACGACCGCAATTACTCGTTTGCCGATAAAGCGCCGTGGAATCTGCCGGCCCGCTGGAAAAATCCACCCGCTGAGTTACTTCGACAGCCTATGTGCTTTATCTCAACCAACGATATCATTGGGGGTAACTCAGGTAGTCCGATGATCAATAAAAACCTGGAAGCGGTCGGACTGGTGTTTGATGGCAACATGGAGAGCTTGCCCGGCGAGTTCATTTTCGTGCCGGATCTGAACCGGAGTATTTCCGTACATGCGGGTGGGATGATAGCCGCTATGCGCTACATCTATAAAGCCGACCGTCTGATAAAAGAGCTGGTTGGTACCACCCCAGCCACACCGGCGAAGAAATAACCCACCCAGGTATTTGGATAAAAGCCTCTGTAGAACCCGCCAGGAGATTGCTAAAGCAGCTTTTCCTGGCGGGTTTTTTAGTATCTTCGGGCTTTGTCGCGTTCAATAATCCGCTTCATGAAAAAACATCTCTTCTGTTGGCTGGTGGTGTCTCTGCCAATGGCCGCTACGTTTGCGCAGTCTGCAAAGCAGAAAGTTACTGTTACCGACCTGACCCGCATCAAACAGGTAGGTGGCATCAGGATCGCGCCCGATGGTCAGCGGGCGCTCTACACACTAACGACTATTGAGCCGAATCCCGACCAGAAAGAGGAATACGATTACAAAACCCACATCTACCTGACGGGGTTGAAACCCGGCGATACCAAAGCGCTGACCCGGGGCACGGAGAGTGCCCGGCAGGCAATCTGGTCGCCCGATGGCAAACAGATTGCGTTTGTGCGAACGGTAAAAGGCAAAGGCCAGATTTTTGTCATGCCGCTCGATGGGGGAGAAGCCTACCAGCTCACTACCAGCAAATATGGTGTATCTGGTCCGGTCTGGTCGCCCGATGGTAAGCGGATGGCGTTCACGGCCACCGTATCAATGGCCGAAATGCTGAAAGATTCGCTGTTGAATCCCGGCAAACGCGGGCCGGTCTGGTCGCTCGAAAAACCAGGCTTTGTTAACAACGATTTTGTCCGGGAAAGCAAAGCAAAACCAAACCCCGACGGTACGCTGGCCGAGATCCGGGCGTATCTGAACAAAGATGTTGAGGACAAAAAAGCAAAGGTCATCAACCGACTGAATCTTCAGGGCGAATCGACCACGGAGCCGGACATGAGCTTTCAGCATCTGTACGTCGTGGATGTGCGGGAAGGAACCCAGCCTAAACCCCTTACCCGTGGCTTCAGGTCATTTCAGGCCAGCGACTGGCTGCCTGATGGGCAGGGATTAGTTGCTGTAGCGGATCGGGACTCGCTTAAACACCCTGACCGCGAGCAGGATAATGCGATTGTTTACATCCCGGCTGATGGGTCGGGGCGCTATACAATGGTCCTGGGCGAAGCCGGAAAAAGCTATTACGCGCCCGAAGTGTCACCGGATGGTCGTCAACTGGCTTTCCTGACGAGCCCGTCGCAGGGTGTTAATTTTGGGCAGATTGGCCTGGCTACGTTCACCGGCACAGCGGTGTCGGGTATGCAACTCATTACGTTCGACCGGGCCGCCGGCAACCTGACCTGGACCGAAACGCCAGCGCCCAAAGGTAAAAAGACCGCTGCTACGTACGCCGTTTACTTTACCGCCCCCTCAAACGGAGGTTTTCCGCTGTACCGGCTCGACCCAACCACGAAGCAGGTCACGCAGCTCACAGATTATAACATGGGCGTCAGCAACTTCGACGTAGCCGGCTCAACCGTCGTGTTTGCCAAAACCGAAGTGGTCAACCCATCGGAACTGTACGTAGCCGATGCTGCTGGTAAAAACCAGGTGAAACTGTCCAGCCATAACGACTGGGTAGCTCAGCGCACGCTCAGCTTGCCCGAAAAGCGGACGTATAAAAATTCCATCGGTCAAATGGTCGACTACTGGATCATGAAGCCAGCCGTGGTTGAAGCCGGTAAGAAGTACCCGCTGCTGTTGAATATGCACGGTGGCCCAACCGCCATGTGGGGACCGGGTGAGCCGTCGATGTGGCACGAATTCCAGTACTTCTGCTCCCAGGGGTATGGGGTTGTTTATGCCAATCCGCGCGGTTCGGGCGGTTATGGTCTGAACTTCCAGCGGGCAAACGTAAAAGACTGGGGAACCGGCCCGACTGAAGACGTACTGGCAGCCGCTACCGATGCGGCTAAAGAAGCGTGGGTCGATACGAGTCGGCAGGTTATCACGGGCGGTTCGTATGCGGGTTACCTGACGGCCTGGATTGTGGCACACGATAACCGGTTCAAAGCTGCTTTTGCCCAACGGGGCGTATATGACCTCACTACGTTCATGGGTGAGGGTAATGCCTGGCGGCTGGTGCCAAATTATTTCGGTGGCTATCCCTGGCAGGCTGATGTGCAGAAAGTACTCGATGCCAATTCTCCGTATACGTTTGTCGAAAACATCAAAACTCCACTGCTGATCAAGCACGGCGAAAATGACTTGCGAACGGGTGTGATCCAGAGCGAAATGATGTACAAAAGCCTGAAGATACTTGGCCGACCGGTCGAATACGTCCGGATGCCGGGAGCTACGCACGAACTGAGCCGGTCTGGTAACGTACGGCAGCGGATCGACCGGATGCTGCGCATCTACGAATTTTTCGAACGATACATCGGCCCGGATGCGCAGGGCTTAACGCAGAAATAACTATCATTGAGTGCGCTGGAGTTTGAGTAGGGGACAGGTTACTTGACTGACTGAGTGTCCCCTGGGAATCACTCCGTGTTCTCTGCGCTTAAACAGCATTATGGAAAAACTCGAAGACGCTCCTAAGTTTCGTTTCTGGAAAGGTCAGCTTGAAAGTAACGGCCTGAAAATTAACGGTATTAAAGATCATTTTATCCGTCGTCGGCACAACGGCGAAGTACTGTTTGCCATGTTGGAAGTGGATGCCGACACCCCCGAGGGCGACAAAATTCCGCCGGTCTGCTTCCTGAAAGGCCACGCAGCCTCGATGCTCGTATCGCTTATCGACAAGGAAACGAAGGAGAAGTTTGTGGTACTGGTCCGCCAGCGACGCATTTCGGACGGTTCGCAGACGTATGAGCACCCGGCCGGCATGGTCGACGCCGACGATGCTCCTGACGAGGTGGCCGCCCGCGAACTGGGCGAAGAAATTGGGCTGGAAGTCAGAGCCGATGAACTGACCAAACTGAATCCTCGGCTGTGGTTTCCCAGCACGGGTACCAGCGATGAAGCCATGCACTTTTTCTATGTAGAACGGGAGCTGTCGCGCGAGGAGATCATGGCGTTTCATCACAAAGACATGGGTAACCAGTCGGAGTTTGAACGTATCACGACCGTTGTAGCAACTTTGCCGGAAGCGCATAAACTGGTCAATAACGTTAATGGCCTGCTTATCCACTTCCTGTACCTGAAACACGTCGGCGATTATGAAACGATGAAGTTGTTGTAGTTGGTGCAACCCCGCTTTATTGATTGTATTTCATAAAAAAGATTGCAAAAAAAGCTTTGAGCAACTATCTTTGCAGTCCCAAATTGAATGGTTAATGCTCCCGTAGTTCAATGGATAGAATTATGGTTTCCGGTACCATCGATAGGGGTTCGAATCCCTTCGGGAGCACAGCAACCCGCCGACGTAACGTCGGCGGGTTTTTTGTTTGATGCCGGGTAGACTCTGGCTCCTACGCTATAGGTTGCCAATCCTGCATGTGGCTTCATTTGACCAACCTGGCTTCAACATGCAATGCTGTAAACTGGGGCAGACAGCAACGTATAGACTATAATCTGAGCGCGAAAAGGGTGATTTGTGGAAGCAATATTGTACCCCCATTCACTACGGTATACCAACGTGGAGCGTAGATTGTGGATACGGGAGGGCAGGATTTGTATAGCCACCAAACGAACGGGATGCATAAAACCAATCGACATCGGGTCAGAAGGTTTTTTATTAATTTACCTCCACGTGATTATTTGATTTCTAATAAGATAATCAATCCTGAATTCGTTTTATTTTTGCTTGAAAACATACAAACAAGATATGGAAACGCCCATCACCACACAAACATATCCCTGGCGACGCCATTACCCGGAAGGCGTTCCTCATGAAATAAATCCAGATGCGTACCCATCATTGGCTGCTCTCATGGAAGACGGCTTTCGGCGCTTTACAAATCTGCCCGCGTACGAAAACATGGGTAAGCAACTTACCTTTGGTCAGATAGATCAGCTTTCACAACAGTTTGCGTCATTTCTGCAAAACGACCTGAAGCTGAAAAAAGGCGATCATATTGCCATCCAGATGCCAAACACGCTTCAGTATCCAATAGCAATGTTTGGCGCTCTGCGGGCCGGGCTCGTGGTGGTGAATACGAACCCCTTGTACACACCCCGCGAGATGCAGCATCAGTTCAAGGACTCGCAGGCGAAGGCCATTGTCATCCTTGCCAACTTTGCCGCCAACCTCGAAAAAATCATTGATAAAACAGACATTAAACACGTCATCGTGACGCAGTTGGGCGATTTGCTGGGTTTTCCCAAGAAGCACATCGTCAATGCCGTAGTTAAGTACGTCAAGAAGCTGGTGCCTCCCTACAACCTGCCCAATGCTATCTCGTTCGGCGAAGCGCTGAGCCGGGGCAGTCGGCAATCCTTCCGACCGGTGGATATCAAGGGCAGCGACCTGGCGTTTATTCAATACACGGGTGGTACGACCGGCGTGTCAAAAGGAGCGATGCTGTCGCACCGGAACATCATTGCCAACGTAGAAGGGCAGGACGTCTGGATGAAACCCGCCAATTTACCCGACGGCGAGACGGTAGTGGTGGCGGCTCTACCACTCTATCACGTATACGCCCTGACGACCAACGCGCTGGCGTCGTTGAAAATTGGGTCGATGAACCTGCTCATTACAAATCCCCGGGATATGAATGCATTCATCGACGACCTGAAGCGGCACAAAATCACCTGCTTCACTGGCGTGAACACACTATATAACGGATTGTTGAACCACCCGCGGATCAACGAGGTGGACTTCAGCCACCTGAAAGTTACGTCGGCGGGGGGGATGGCGCTGCAAACGGCCGTAGCGGAGCGCTGGCAAAAACTGACGGGCAATAAACCCGCCGAAGGGTATGGTTTGACCGAGACCTCACCGGTACTGTGCTCAAACCCCGTTGTGGGCGACAACCGCGTTGGGACCATTGGTGTGCCCTGGCCGAGTACAGAACTCAAAATAGTTCGCGAAGACGGTACCGATGCGGCCCTTGGCGAACCCGGCGAGATCTGTGCCCGTGGCCCTCAGGTGTTTGTCGGCTACTACAACCGCCCCGATGAAACGGCAAAGGCCATGATGGGTGAGTGGTTCAAAACCGGTGACATCGGTGTAATGGACGCCGATGGGTATTTTAAGATCGTGGACCGTAAGAAGGACATGATTCTGGTGTCGGGCTTCAACGTCTATCCTAACGAGATTGAAGACGTAGTCGCTCAGTGTCCCGGCGTATTGGAAGTGGCCTGCATCGGTGTTCCGGACGCGAAATCGACCGAAGTGGTCAAGATCTTTGTGGTAAAGAAAGATCCGGCCCTAACCGAAGATGCCATTAAAGCGTACTGCCGCGAAAACCTGACTGCCTACAAGGTACCGAAGTTGATCGAGTTTCGGACGGAACTGCCGAAATCAAACGTAGGTAAGATTCTGCGTCGGCCACTGCGGGATGAGGAAATGGCGAAGCTTAGTAAATAGGTTTTGATTCAACGTTTAAGGGCCAACAATTGAGGTTACACAACTCCTGTAATCTCAATTGTTGGCCCTTTATCAGTAAATGACAATTATGCCAGCATCGGCACAGGCTCAGCGTCTTCGTGCAGAGCCAGCAGTTCCTGTTGGAAACCCCGTACCTGTTTGATGAACCGGCTGGCTTTCCGGCGCGATACTTCCACGCGGTCCCCATTTACCAGACTGACCGTCAATTGCTGACGATCAGGGTGAATATCCTGCAAATACAGCAGGTTGATGATATTCTTCTTGTGAGGCCGGACAAACACCTTCGACGACAGGCGGCTCTCCATTTTCTTGAGCGTCAGTGAAACCATTAGCTGGCTTCCATCAACGAAGTGAAATAAGGTGTAGTTGCCTTCGCCTTCTAGCCGGACGATCCGGTGCATCGGCATTTTTTTGCGGTACCCCCAGAAGGGAAGCGTCAGATCGGGCATGTCAAATTGCTGAGCAAGTTGCTCGACATGCGCAGTTGTCAGCGGTTTGGGCGACACTTGCTGTTTCATATAATTGAACGGGTGTGAATATGGATCACGCAGCGAGGGCCGAATGAATCGGTGGTATCGCATACGCGCTTTAGCAATTTTACACAAAATTCAGAATCAACACATCAATTAAGACGAGTATTTTTTCAATAGTAATATTTACTTAATGCCGGCGACAGTCAGAAAGTCAATGAAAAAGTCGTTTGCTGAGGGACGAACTAATACGTGTTATTTAACCTTATGGGAGGTAATAATCTATTTGACGTTTTCGACTATGGCAACCTTGCTCGATCTGGTTGGCAACACTCCTCTGATTGAACTGAACCGCATTCACCGCAATCCCCGGGTTAAAATTTATGGTAAGCTGGAAGGCCACAATCCAGGTGGCAGCGTGAAAGACCGCGCAGCCGCCAGCATGATTCAGGGGGCTTTATCGCGTGGTGAACTGAAACCGGGTATGAAACTGATTGAAGCCACCAGCGGCAACACCGGCATTGCGCTGGCTATGATCGCCCGGCTGTACGACATCGACATCGAGCTGGTCATGCCCGAAAACTCGACGCGTGAGCGGGTGTTGACCATGGAAGCATTCGGCGCTAAGGTTATTCTGACCGAATCCATCGAAAGTGCCCGCGATTATGCCGATGCGCAGGTGGCCAAAGGCGGCTATCTGATGCTCAATCAATTTGCTAACCCGGATAATTACCTCGCGCATTACCGCACAACCGGCCCGGAAATCTGGAACGATACCCAGGGCCAGATCACACATTTTGTCTCGTCGATGGGTACAACCGGCACCATCATGGGAACGTCACGCTATCTGAAAGAACAGAATCCGGACGTTCAGATTGTGGGTTGTCAGCCCACCGATGGGTCGTCGATCCCCGGTATCCGAAAGTGGCCGGTCGAGTATCTGCCTAAAATATTCGAACCTGAGCGGGTCGATCGCGTCATTGAAGTATCGGAGACCGATGCCGTGATGACGACACGCCAACTGGCCAGTGTCGAAGGGGTTTTTGCCGGCATGAGCAGCGGGGGAGCCGTTTATGCATCTATAAAACTGGCCGAAGAGTTGGAGTCCGGCATTATTGTCTGTATCATCTGCGATCGGGGCGACCGGTATTTGTCCTCCTCGCTGTTCGGCTAATCGATCGGCCACAACCATCGTCAATCGGAATTCTTCTTTCGGGTGCGGGGCCGGATTACGTATCTTTGTGCCATGTACAAGCGCATTCTGTTGCCGTTGCTGTTTCGTTTCGATGCCGAAACCATCCACCACGTTGTTACGTCGCTGCTGAAGTTTGCATTCAGTATTCCCGGCGTATCGTGGCTTAGCCGGAAACTCTACGTAGTGGATGCCCCCCGGCTGGCTCGTACTGTGTTTGGGCTGACGTTCCCGAATCCGGTAGGGATGGCGGCCGGCTTCGATAAAAACGCCGAACTGGTCAGCGAACTGGGCGATCTTGGCTTTGGATTCGTTGAGATCGGTACCGTTACGCCACGGCCGCAGCCCGGCAATCCTCGGCCCCGATTGTTTCGGCTGAAAGCCGACCGGGGGCTGATCAACCGCATGGGATTTAACAATAAAGGTGTTGGCCCGGCGTCGGGGCGGCTGCATCAGTTCATGCAAAAACGAAACCGGCAGAACGCTCAGACGCCGGTTCTGATTGGCGGAAACATCGGTAAGAATAAGGATACGGCCAACGAAAACGCCCTGAGCGATTACCTCATTTGCTTCCGGGAGTTGTTCGACGTAGTGGATTACTTCGTCGTCAACGTCAGTTCGCCTAATACGCCCGGTCTGCGCGATTTACAGGAAAAGGAGCCGCTGACTCGCCTGCTGAGTGCCTTACAACAGGAAAACCAACAGCACGCAGCCCCAAAGCCAATTCTGCTGAAAATTGCACCTGATCTGACGGACGGCCAACTTGACGACATCATTGCCATTGTAGCCGAAACCCGCATCGCAGGTGTCATTGCTACGAATACGACTATCAGCCGCGCAGACCTGACTACCGACGCGGCCGTTGTAGAGCAAATGGGTGCCGGTGGGGTTAGTGGCTATCCGCTTCGAAAACGCTCGACGGAGGTGATCCGGTACCTGCACGACCGGTCGGGTGGAGCATTTCCAATTATCGGCGTCGGGGGTATCTTCTCGGCTGAGGATGCGCTGGAAAAGTTGCAGGCCGGAGCTAGTTTGGTGCAGGTGTACACCAGTTTCATCTACGAAGGCCCTGCGCTGGCTAAACGAATCAATCAGGAGTTATTGAAAGCCCCTGGGCTGACCGTGCAGCCGTTAGCCTAAGTTTTTTATTAACCGACGATGCCTTGCTGACAGGAAACTACCGTATTTTCGTTGAAAATAGGGAAATTTACCTCTGCGGCTACCACCCTAACCCAACGCATGGCACAACCAACCACCTCGCCCCGCCAAAATACCATCCGTCGGCCCGAACGAGCTCGTCCAAAAGAACCATCGTTCGACTGGGCGGCTGCTTTCGACCGTTGGCTGACAGATCAGCGGTCTACCTTAACCTTCGGTGTGCTGCTCATGCTGCTGGGCATTGGGCTGACGGTAGCCTTCGTGTCGTACCTGATTAATGGCCCCGCCGATCAGAGCTTAGTGAGCTCTGCCGGGGGGGAATCGCTGGCAGAAACAGGCACTGAAACCAAAAACTGGGTGGGGCTGCTCGGCGCGTATGTGGCGCACGCGTTCGTGTTCCGCTGGTTCGGCGTTGGAGCACTGGGATTACCCATTATCGTTTTTCTGGCTGGGTTTAAATTGACATTCGGGCGCGAACCTTTGCCGCTGGGCCGCACGACCGCCGGACTATTGTTTGCATCGGTATGGATCAGTCTGTTAACCGGCTATTTCGTGCTGGCGACCGACTCCGTGCAGACGAGCAGTGTCTGGTGCGGAGGGGTTGGCTATGAACTGAACGTAACACTTTACAGCCTGTTCGGCTGGGGAAACCTGGCGATTATTGCGTTCCTGCTGTTCGGCTTTGTTGTCTACTTCTTCGACATCCGCAGCCTGAAGCTACCTACGCTGTCCATGCCCTCGCGGCCGGAAACGTCCCGTTCCCAAAGAGCCGCTCAGCCGGACGATACGTTGCAGACGTACGACGATTCGGAGCCTGATGACCAGCCCTTGCCGGATGAAACGGAAGAAGAACCGGTCGTTCAGTCGGGCTATGTACCACCCCTTACGGCCAATGATCATACCAATGGTACCCCGCCCGTCGAAACGGAACAGCCCGAACCCACTGTTCCCGACGTAATTGCGAAGAGCACCGGCGTTACGTTGACCATTAAGAATCCGGCGGCCGTAGTGGATGCGCCAACCGGCGAATTAAATGTAACCCCAACTCCCGCTTTTGAGCCTGATCCGTTCGAAGACGACGATCTGGTAGCGACGCATGGGCTGTATGACCCAACTCTCGAACTGGCTCAATATCAATACCCCACGCTCGATCTGCTGACTGAATACCAGAACAACCGAAAAGCCCAGGTGTCGGACGATGAACTGACGGCTAATAAAGACCGGATCGAAACCACCCTGCGAAACTTTGGCATCGAGATCGACAGCATTCAGGCATCAATTGGCCCGACCGTTACGCTCTACGAAATTGTACCGGCGAAAGGGGTTCGTATTTCCAAAATCAAAAGCCTGGAGGACGACATTGCCCTAAGTCTGTCGGCCTTGGGTATCCGGATCATTGCGCCGATGCCGGGCATGGGAACCATCGGTATCGAGGTGCCGAACAAAAACCGGGAGATGGTGTCGATGCGTTCAATGATCATGAGCGATGTATTCACCAGCAGCAAGTTCGATTTGCCGGTGGTGCTTGGTAAAACCATCTCGAATGAGATTTACATAGCCGATCTGGCCAAGATGCCGCACCTGCTCATGGCCGGGGCAACGGGTCAGGGTAAGTCCGTAGGCCTGAACGTACTGCTGACATCGCTGATTTATAAGAAGCACCCGTCGCAGTTGAAGCTGGTGCTGGTTGACCCCAAAAAGGTTGAGCTGACGCTGTTCAACAAGATCGAGCGGCATTTTCTGGCCAAATTGCCGGACTCCGAAGAGCCAATCATTACGGATACCAAGAAGGTTGTTAATACGCTCAATTCGCTGTGTATCGAGATGGACAACCGCTACAACCTGCTGAAAGATGCGGGTTGCCGTAACATTAAGGAATACAACGCGAAGTTTACCAAGCGTCGGTTAAATCCGGAAAAAGGTCACCGGTATTTGCCTTATATCGTACTGATCATCGATGAGTTGGCCGACTTGATGATGACCGCCGGTAAGGAGGTTGAGCAGCCGATTGCCCGACTGGCGCAGTTGGCGCGGGCCATTGGCATTCACCTGGTTGTGGCTACGCAGCGACCGTCGGTAAACGTGATTACGGGTCTGATCAAGGCCAACTTCCCCGCCCGGTTGTCGTTTAAGGTAACGTCCAAGATCGATTCACGCACCATTCTGGATACGGGCGGAGCCGAGCAACTGGTCGGAATGGGGGATATGCTGCTGTCGTCCAACTCCGATCTGATCCGGTTGCAGTGCCCGTTTGTCGATACCAACGAGATTGAAGAAATCTGCGAGTTTGTGGGTAACCAGCGTGGTTATGACGACGCCTACGCCCTCCCCGAATTTGTGGGCGACGACGGAGGTGCTGGCGACGAGAAAGACGTAGACCTGGGTCAGCGCGACCCGATGTTCGACGAAGCCGCCCGGTTGATCGTTATTCACCAGCAGGGGAGTACGTCGTTGATCCAGCGGAAGCTAAAGCTCGGCTACAACCGAGCCGGCCGACTTGTCGATCAGCTCGAAGCGGCCAAGATCGTTGGGCCGTTTGAAGGAAGTAAAGCCCGCGACGTATTGGTGCAGGACCTACAGACGTTGGAAGAAATATTACGTCGGCTCAAGGGCGAATAATTCCGCCCTGAGTTTTGTTATGGCTTCGGGGGGTGGCCCCATACCGGAATCTTTAAACTTTTTCCCGCCGGTCTGGTCTAACTACAAAAACGAATTGCCAATTTTGGCGGCAATTTGGCTTAATCCGAATTCTAAAATGATAGGTAATACAATGAAAAAAGCGGCTATGCTGCTTGGTTTAGTGGTCATGATGGCTTTGCCCGCATCGGCCCAGAAAGACAAACGCGCGCAGGATATCCTGGATGCAATGAGTAAAAAATATAAATCCCTGAAAAGCTACCAGGCTGCTTTTACGTACACGAGTACCGGGGGCGGAGCCAATGAAACCCTGAAAGGTGATCTGACGGTTAAGGACGCCAAATTCCGGCTGAATCTGGGTGGACAGGAGGTATTCAACGACGGCAAGACGATGTACACATACATCAAAGAGTCCAACGAAGTGAACGTTCAGGATTACGACGGCAGCGCTACCAACGAGTTGAACCCGACGCAGATTTATACCATCTATAAGCGTGGTTTCGACTATCGTTTTCTGAAAGAGCAGAAGCAGGGTGGCCGGACGCTGGAGGTGATCGAGTTAAAGCCTAATCGCGACAAGAGTCAGATTGCCAGCATTCAGATTTCGGTCGATAAGGCGGACAAATCCGTACGCAACTGGGTGATCATCAATAAAGATGGGAAACGCACAACCTACAATATCACGAAGTTTACGCCGAACGTAAACATCACAGACAGTTATTTCGCCTTCGATAAAGCGAAGTACCCCGGTGTCGAAGTAGTAGACCTGCGGTAATAGAAATAAGGCCTAAAAAGTGAGGGGGACGTAGTATCAAACTACGTCCCCCTCACTTTTTAGGCCCTTTGCCTTATACTTTCTGTCCAAAAGCCAGATCACCGGCGTCGCCCAGACCGGGAACGATGTAAAAATGGTCATTGAGGTGATCATCGATGGCACCCAGCCATAAATGGCACTGCGGAAGCCGCTCCTGTACATAAGCAATTCCTTCGGGACTAGCCAGTACGGCCGCGATATGGGTCTGCGCCGGAATCCCATACCGGAGCAGGGCATGGTACACTTTTTCGAGCGAACGGCCCGTAGCCAGCATCGGATCGCTCAGAATTAGCGTTTTGCCGCTTAAATCCGGGCTGCTGATGTAATCCATTGCAATCTCAAATTCGTCGTTCGACCCAAGCGCGTAGCCCCGGTACGCACCCGCAAAGGCGTTTTCGGCCTGATCGAAAAAGTTGGTAAAGCCCTGATGGAAGGGCAAACCTGCGCGTAAAATTGTTGCCAGAACCGGCTGTTGGCGCGGTAATTGCGTTTTAGCTACCCCGAGCGGAGTCGCTACATTGACGTTGTGGTAGGGTAGGGTTTTGGAAATTTCGTACGCCATTAATTCCCCTAACCGTTCCAGGTTTCGGCGGAAACGGAGCCGGTCCTGCTGAACTGAAACATCACGTAATTCGGCAATAAATTGGTTGGCTATTGAAGGGTGCTGCGTAAAAACAAACATGGTGGCCCGGTCTTTCGACGTAAATTAGCCGCATGGCTGGCGTATATCCAAACCAAATACCTAATTTGTGGGTCATATGGGGCCGATAGCGAAAAAGAACGTTGTGAAAGGAATCAGCCGGTAACGTATATGCGAAGAATAGTTTACGTTTTTAGTTTCATAGTATTTGCACTTCCGGCCTGGGCTCAAAGCCCCTTTGTACCCCTTAATGCTGATTATTATCATCTGATCGACCGAATCGAGATTCGCCGGAACCGGTGGGCAGAGGGGTTCCATAGCACCATCAAACCGTACAATCGGCAGAGCATTATCCAGCTAACCGACAGCCTGGCGCAGAGTACTACCCGGCCGCTATCGGATACGGACTATTTTAACTACAACTACCTGCGCGACGACAGTTGGGAGTGGGTACCTTCGCCAGCCGATACGTTGGCGCTCGATCCGTTTACCAAGCACTTACTGCCTCCGGCTTCGCCCGGCGATAGCCGTCGACCTTTTCTGAAATACTTTTACCGCAAAAAAGCCGATTTCTATAATTTTCAGAATGCCGATGTCGATCTGCACGTTAACCCGGTGTTTTATTTCGGGGTGGGGAACGAACAGGTCACGGGGCTGAGTGATACCGAACCCAAGCGAGACGGGCAGCCGTTTGTAAACACCCGGGGTATCGAAGTGCGGGGCTCGATCAGCCGACGGCTGGGCTTCTACACGTTTTTCGCGGATAATCAGGCAATCTTTCCGCGCTACGTCGAGGACTACGCCCGACTCTATCGACGCCCCGACCAGGGCGTTGGCTTTGCACCGGGCGAAGGGCTGGCTAAACTGTACCGCACAACCGGAGCCGACTTCCTGACGGCCAGGGGCTACATTACGTTCAATGCCTTGAAAGTCATCAACCTGCAGTTTGGGCACGACCGGAACTTCATCGGAAATGGATTTCGCTCCATGCTGTTGTCCGACAACAGTGCTCCGTATCTGTTCCTGAAGTTTTCGACCCGCATCGGGCGTAATATTCAGTACACGAATCTATTCACGCAGCTACAAAACACCGAGCGGCCTGTAGCGGCCGACTCGCTGATTCCGCAGAAGTTTGCGGCCATGCACCACCTGAGCATCAACATAACCCCAAACATTAACGTAGGGGTGTTTGAAGCCGAGGTGTTCAGCCGCGACCGGCTTGATCTAAGCTACCTGAACCCGATCATCCTGTATCGGTACGTTGAGTCGTACCGGGGTAGTGCCGATAATGCCCTGATTGGTATTGATTTCAAGGCCAATTTTTTGTCGCATTTTCAATTTTATAGCCAGTTCATCCTCGATGAGTTTCTGATCGATAGTCTGCGCAAAGGGCAAGGTTCTGTAACCAACAAGTTTGCGTTGCAGGCTGGTCTGAAGTACATCGATGCCTTAACCATTCCCAATCTGGACCTACAGGCCGAACTCAATTTAGCTCGCCCGTATACGTATTCCCACAAAACCGGGCAGACCAGCTATACCCACTACAATCAGCCACTGGCTCACCCATTAGGAGCCAATTTTATTGAAGGCATTGGTATTGTCCGATACCAGAACAAAAAGCTGTTGCTCAACGGTACGTTTGGGATCATGAAGTTCGGTACTGATCCGCCCAACCGCAACTATGGCGGGAACATCATGAAAGACTATCGGCAGGCGTTTCGGCAGGAAGGCAACTTCATAGGTCAGGGGCGAACGACCATGGTAACCTATGCCGATGCGCGGGTGTCGTATATGTTCCGGCACAATGTGTTCGTAGAGGGCCGCTATCTCTACCGCTTCCAGGATAGCCAGTTTAACCAGAACGACTACGTCAACCGGGTCGCCAGTCTGGCTCTGCGCTGGAACTTCGGCTACCGGAGCCTGGTCTTTTAGAAAGTTTTCGGTTTTCGGCTACCGGTTATTGCAGCCAAGTAGGCAACTTTGTGGGCACTACGGTTTTTACAAGCATAAAGCCGTGAACTGAAAACGCATTCTAATGCTCGACATTATTCGCCAGGAACTGACCGAAGCCCAGTCGGTTCTGGATACATTCATCAACGATTCTGCTAACCTTACCGCCATTGAAGCGGCTGCGCGGCTCATGGCCGACGCGTTACAGAATGGCCATAAAATCATTTCCTGCGGAAACGGCGGTTCTCATTGCGACGCCATGCACTTTGCCGAAGAGCTATCGGGTCGGTACCGCGAAAACCGCCGGTCGCTGGCGGCCATTGCCATCTCTGACGTAAGCCATCTGTCGTGCGTCGGCAACGACTACGGCTATGACTACGTTTTCTCCCGATTCGTTGAAGGGCTTGGAGTCGCCGGCGACGTACTGCTGGGCATCAGCACCAGCGGCAACTCCGCCAATGTGGTTCGGGCTGTAGAAGCCGCTCGCCAGAAAGGTATGAACGTAGTCCTGCTGACCGGAAAGAACGGCGGAAAACTGGCTGGACAGGCCGACGTAGAAATTCGGGTGCCACATTTTGGGTACGCGGACCGTATTCAGGAGATTCACATCAAGGTCATTCACCTGCTGATTCTGTTGATCGAAAAGCAGGTAATCGGTCAATAGTCGTCAAGGTTTCTTGGCAACAACCATAGCCCGGCTGGGAATACTACGGTAATGAACCACCTTATGAGGCTTAAGACCGGCAGACGTTTGCCATTGCTTGATCTCATCAATCTGGTAATTCCCCGCCGTACTGCTCAGTCCGTAAAAGAGGTCAGTGCTGCTGCCGACCAAATCCGGTTTGGTGCTAACGTCGGGCCGGATGAACTCATTGACAATGAACACCCCCCCGGGTCGCAGGGCTTTCGCTACTTTGTCCGTAACGAGCTGATTTTGTTCGGGCGTGAAATGATGAGCCAGGCTGGACAGTAAGACAATGTCGTATTGACCGGTTCCAAAATCGTCGGTCAGGGCGTTGCCGGGTTGGTAAACAACGCGGTCGCCCATGCCTTGCCGGGCCAGAAACGGAGCCGATTGTTCAATGGCCGGTGGTAAGTCAATGATAGTTGAGCGCAGGGCCGGTAGCTTGCGACATAGCACAACCGAATGCTGGCCGTGTGAGCCGCCAATGTCGAGCATTTGGGTAGCGGTTTTAGGCACGGGTGCCCGCCGACCAAACTCACGGGCTTCGGTACCGGTAGCGGCTACCATAGCCTGCTGGTAATATGCCCATTGATCTTTGGAAAGCGTTTCGTGATATTGAATGCCCTGGCCGGTTTTCAGGTAATCGCCCAGATGATTCATCCACTCCCAGACAACCCGGTTGTTGAAAACCATCATGCCATAGACCGACATAGCGTCGTCTTTAAGCACAAACCGGCGGGCCATGCGCGTCAGGGCAAACCGACCGTTTTCGTAGTGAAAATAGTCCAGAGCCGTCAGCAGGCCCATCAACTCACCAAGGGCTTTGGGGTGTAATTGCAAGTGAGCGGCCAGTTCATCGACCGACTGAGGTTTATCTTTTGTTGCTTCGAAAACACCTTTGTCGGCGGCTTCCAGTACGGCCTTGGCCACAACCGGCATAATCTGAGCGTGAAGCAGCGGAACAGGAATAAGATTGGCTTTTAGAGCAAACCACTCGATTGGGTTTTCGGGTGTTATCGTCAGTTGCATGAATAGCTAAAACAAATACTATTCAGACATAACTGTTTTTGGCCCTAAACGGCTTAGCGGGTTACTCTCTGGTAGTGAAACTGTAGCGATTATCCTGCCCAGTTTTCCCGGTCCAGGCTCCGGTACTGAATCGCTTCGGCGAGGTGCTCAATGCGAATTTCGTCCGTACCGGCCAGATCGGCGATGGTACGCGACACTTTAAGGATACGGTCATACGCCCGGGCCGATAAGCCAAGCCGTTCCATGGCTGTTTTAAGCAGCATCCGACCGGCATCGGTGATGATGCAAACGTCTTTCACCAGTTGCGACGGCATCATGGCATTAGAGTAAATGCCAGTATGGCCCTCGAACCGGGTAGTCTGTACGTCGCGGGCCCGCATTACGCGTTCGCGGATGGCCTGGCTGCTTTCGGCGGGGCGGTTGGCGGTCATCTGGTCGAACGACACCGGCGTTACCTCAACGTGCAGATCAATGCGGTCGAGCAGCGGTCCACTAATCTTGTTCAGGTAGCGCTGCACAACCCCCGGCCCGCAAACGCATTCTTTTTCGGGATGGTTGTAGTAGCCACAAGGGCAGGGGTTCATACTAGCTATGAGCATAAAATTGGCCGGAAACTCAACCGCCCATTTGGCCCGGGAAATGCTGACCCGGCGGTCCTCCAGCGGCTGTCGCATAACCTCCAGAGCGCTTCGTTTAAACTCCGGTAATTCGTCCAGAAAGAGCACGCCATTGTGCGCCAGCGAGATTTCGCCCGGCTGCGGAAAACTGCCGCCCCCCACCAGGGCCGTATCGCTGATCGTATGGTGCGGAGCCCGGTACGGCCGTGTTGAGATTAACGTAGCGCGGCTGCCGAGTTTCCCTGCTACGGAATGAATCTTGGTCGTTTCGAGGGCTTCGTGCAGGGTAAGCGGAGGCAGGATGCTCGGCAAGCGCTTGGCCAGCATGGTTTTGCCGGCCCCCGGCGGGCCGATCATGATGACGTTGTGCCCACCCGCAGCCGCAATCTCCATCGCCCGCTTGATGTTTTCCTGGCCCTGCACGTGCGAGAAATCGGCTTCGTAGCTGTTGAGCTGGCTCATGAAAATATCCCGCGTATCGCTGACCAGGGGCTCGATGTGTTTCTTGCCTTCGAAGAATTCGACGGCATCCTGCATGGTTTCGACACCGATGATATCCAACTGATTGACAATGGCCGCTTCCTGGGCGTTCTCGACCGGCAGCACGAACCCTTTAAACCCCTGTTTCCGTGCTTCAATCGCGATAGGCAGTACGCCTTTGATGGGACGTAGTCGCCCATCGAGCGAGAGTTCGCCCATGATGACGTACTCTTCGAGGTTACGTTCGGTATTCATCTGCTCCGACGATTGCAGTACGCAGAGCGCAATGGGCAGGTCGTAGGCGGTGCCTTCTTTGCGAATATCGGCCGGGGCCAGGTTAACCACGACTTTCTGCCGGGGCATTCGGTAGCCAAAAAACTTGAGGGAGGCTTCAACCCGCTGCTCACTTTCCTTAACGGCACTGTCGGGGAGGCCCACCATGAAGAACCGAAGGCCCTGCCCAACGGCTACTTCGATGGTAATAATCGTCGCGTTGACGCCATAAACGGCCGCGCCGAATGTTTTGGCTAGCATACTAATCCGAGATAAATGGATACGGTGGTAACGGTCAAAACTACAGAAAGGGTGATCAATAAAAAAGCCGACGTACTGGCGCAGGTCGGCTTTTAAACGAATTTAAATCTTTTCGGCAATCCGGAGTTTAGCGCTCCGTGCCCGCGGGTTGCGGCTGATCTCGTCGGGGGAGGCTTCGATGGGTTTGCGCGTCACCGACTGCAACGGTTTGATCTCATTCCCGAACAGGTCTTTTTCGACGTCGCCCTGAAACTTTCCTTTGTTGATAAAATTTTTGACCAGCCGATCCTCCAGTGAGTGATACGACAAGACAACCAGCCGGCCTCCCGGTTTCAGTACGTCCGGTACCTGTTCCAGAAACTCTTCGAGGGCTTTTAACTCATCGTTCACCTCAATGCGAAGCGCCTGAAATACCTGCGCGAAGTACTTGTTCTCCTTGCCGCGCGGGGCATAGCGCTGTAAGGCCGTTTTTAGTTCATTGACGGTATTGATAGTCCGGTTCGAACGGGCCGAAACAATAGCCGATGCAGCCGTGCGGGCGTTCGTAATTTCGCCGTACATGCCCAGAATCCGGTGAAGTTCAGCCTCCGGATAGTCGTTCACGACCTCGCGTGCCGTGCGTTCGGCCTGCTGGTTCATACGCATATCGAGATCGGCGTCGAAACGGGTCGAAAAGCCGCGTTCAGGCGTATCGATCTGGTGCGACGAAATGCCGAGGTCGGCCAGAATACCGTCGATGCCATCGGCTTTATAGAGCCGTAGATACCGCTTAAGGTTGCGGAAATTCGAGGCAATGAACGTGAGCCGTTGGTCGTTGAGCGCCTGCGCGTTAGCTTTGGCGTCGGCGTCCTGATCGAAGGCGAAGAGCCGCCCTTCCTCCAGCCGTCGTAAAATTTCGCGGCTGTGGCCCCCGCCACCGAAGGTCACGTCAACATACGTACCGCCGGGCTGCAGGGCCAGACCATCGATGCATTCGTGTAATAAAACAGGTTGGTGATAATCAGTCATGAAGAAACTAACCGTTCGTTGCGGTCGTTACAAACATATCTTTTCTTTACCGTATGAAAAAGCGCTTCGCTATAACGGCTTCACTACTGCTTTCATGCTCTTTCCTGTTTGGTCAAACGTCAACCGCCATTAAACCCGGTGTTTACCGCGCTGTGCTGAAAACGCGTGGTGGCGACTTACCATTTGGGCTCGACATCCAACCGGCAGGCAAGACCTATACGGTTTTTGCCCTGAACGGTACCGAACGGCTCAAAATGGACCCCGCTACGCTCGAAGGCGATTCGCTCCACATTCCTATGGCACTGTTTGAGTCGGAACTGGTGGCAAAACCCGACGGTGATGTGCTGCGCGGTGTCTGGCGTCGGCGCCGGACGGCCAGGCAGTATCAGACAATGCCGTTCGAAGCCCGCTACGGCGTTACGCACCGATTTGCAGACCAGCCCGGCAAACCAGCCGGTACTACCTCGTTAACCGGCAAATGGGCAACGGAGTTTGGCAAGGCTAAAGGGGCTGTGGATACGGTCAATGCCGTTGGGGTGTTTGATCAGCAGGGGAGTCGCGTGACGGGTACCTTCCTGACACCCACCGGCGACTATCGCTATCTGGCCGGCGACGTAGTGGGCGACAGCCTGTTTCTCTCCTGCTTCGACGGTACGCACGCGTTCCTGTTTAAAGCCAAACACAACTCCGCCAACAACACGCTGGCTGGTGGGTTCTGGTCTGGCTTTACTGGCTACGAACCGTGGGTAGCCCGGTTCGATCCCAACGCTGCACTACCTGATCCGGCATCACTAACCTACATCCGGCCCGGACAGACGTTTGCGTTCTCGTTTCCAGAGCCTAATGGCAAGCTGGTGTCGCTGAACGATCCTCGCTTCAAGGACAAAGTGACGGTCATCCAGATTCTGGGAACGTGGTGCCCGAACTGCATGGACGAAACCGTATTTCTTAGCCCGTGGTACAAACGGAATCGGTCGCGGGGCGTCGAAGTGGTGGGGCTGGCGTTCGAGAAAACGGCCGAGATGAATGAATCTGGTCCGAAAATCGAGCGGATGAAGCAACGCTTTGGCATCGACTACCCCGTTGTTCTGGCCGGAACGAACGACAAAGCCGAGGCATCAAAAGCCTTACCGGCATTGAACCGGGTGGTGGCGTTTCCAACCACCCTATTCGTGGACAAGAAAGGGCAGGTACGGCATATCCATACCGGCTTCTCCGGCCCTGGAACGGGCAAATACTATGACCAGTACGTAGAGGAGTTTAATCGGCTGATCGATAAACTGCTTTCCGAATCCTGATAGTTGCTGTTGTTGTTATTCGCGTTTTTCCTATTGAGTGCTTAGGCCGCAGGGTAGACACCTGTCGTCCCGGGCGCTCATTGTTTATAATAGTATGCTTGCATAATATCTCCAAAAAATTGTAGATTTACACATTGGAAGGGGAGTGCGACATCATTATGAAAAAAGAGAAAACCGTTGATTTTCACATAAAATGGAGCTGGCATGCCATTTCGCGCATGTACAATGCCTACGCAGCCCGCTACGACATGACAATGGCGATCGGCTACGTGCTGCTCAACATCGACCTGGAAGACGGTACGCCCGCTACTAAAATCGGCCCGCTGCTGGGGATGGAGCCCCGCAGTCTGGTACGTATGCTGAAAAGCCTGGAGGAGCGAGGCTGGATACGGCGCGAAATCGATGAAAGTGACAAGCGGTTCGTCCGGATTTACCTGACCGACGAGGGGAAAAAGAAGCGCGAAATCGCCCGGGAAGGGGTAATTCAGTTTAATAACCTGATCCGGGAGAAAATACCGCTCGAAAAACTGGTTTTGTTCTTTGACGTTATCAAAGACATAAACCGGCTGGTTGAGGAAGAAAACGCCAAGCTGAAAGCCAACGAAACCGAAGAGCTGACGCTGGAGTAAGCCACTGCCTGTATGCTTATCCCCAAAGACCAGAGTTGAAGAACTACAAAAATTAGCAAATACCAATAGGAATGCGTTTGATCCGGATGAGATGCACTGATAAGAACTACCTTCATTAGGTATAAGTGCATCTTAGCCGTGGCATCTGTATTCCGTCACTACTGCTAACGTATGGAAGCAACCTTAGAACAACCAAAAACCGCCTTAAAAAACCGCAGCATCCGGCGCGTGGCCGTGCTGGGTTCAGGAATTATGGGTTCGCGCATTGCGGCCCACTTTGCCAACATTGGACTTGAGGTCCTGCTGCTCGACATCGTGCCGCAGCAACTGACTCCGGCTGAGGAAGCCAAGGGCCTGACACTCGATAAACCCGCCGTTCGTAACCGTTTAGTGAACGATGCGTGGCAGAATACCCTCAAGGCGACGCCCGCTGCCTTGTACAGTTCAAAATTTGCGGAACGTGTAAAGCTGGGCAATTTTGACGATAACCTGAAAGACATCGGTACGTATGACTGGATCATTGAGGCCATTGTAGAGCGGCTGGACATCAAACGGTCGTTGTACGAGCGGGTCGAACAGTTCCGCAAGGAAGGTACACTTATTACGTCCAATACGTCGGGAATTCCGATGCATCTGCTGGCCGAAGGCCGGAGCGACGACTTCCGGCGGCATTTCTGCGGTACCCACTTTTTTAACCCACCCCGCTACCTGCGCCTGCTCGAAATCATTCCGGGACCCGACACCGATTCGGCCGTAATTGATTTCCTGATGAAGTACGGCGATCTGTATCTGGGTAAAACCACCGTACTGTGTAAAGATACCCCCGGTTTCATCGCCAACCGCCTGGGTATTCAGTCGCTGGTGCAGACGATCCGGGTGGCCGAAGACCTGGGGCTTACCGTCGAAGAAGTGGATAAGCTGACCGGACCCGTAGTGGGTCGGCCGAAATCAGGTACGTTCCGGCTGTCGGATGTAGTAGGCCTGGATACGACCGTCAACGTCGCGAATAACCTCGTTAAGATGGAGCACGACGAGTCGCGGGAGTCGTTCCAACTGACGGCGTCCATGCAGAAGCTGATGGAAAACAAGTGGCTCGGCGACAAAACGGGGCAGGGGTATTACAAGAAAACTAAAGACGAAAATGGGCAGACGGTCATTCTGGCCCTCGACCTGAAAACGTACGAATACAAGCCGTCGCAGAAGGTCAAATTCGCGACGCTGGAAAGTACGAAGGCCATCGAAAACCTGCGCAAACGGTTCCCGGTACTGCTGGCCGGTCAGGATAAAGCCGGAGAGTTTTACCGCCGGACGTTTGCTGATGGCTTCCGGTACGCAACGAATCGTATCCCTGAGATTTCTGATGAACTGTACCGTATCGATGCGGCTATTACAACCGGCTTCGGCTGGCAGTTGGGTCTTTTCGAAACCTGGGATGCCATTGGCGTTCGCAAAGGGGTTGAGCTGATCGAGTCGCAGGGGCAGAAACCTGCTCAGTGGGTATACGATATGCTCGACGCCGGTTTTGAGTCTTTCTACAAAGTGGAAGGGGGCAAGCGGCTGTATTACGACATTCAGACCAAGAACTATAAGCCGGTTCCGGGGGCTGAGGAGTTTATCATTCTCGAAAACATTCGGGGCGACGATCCCTCGAACAACGTAGTCTGGAAGAACGCAGGCGTCCACCTGTACGATCTCGGCGACGGTATTCTGAACGTTGAATTCCGCAGTAAGATGAATACCTTCGGTTTGGAAGTAATGAAAGGTATCAACAAAGCCATCAGCATTGCTGAGAAAGATTTCCGGGGGTTAGTCATCGGTAACGATTCGACAGAAGCGTTCTCCGCGGGGGCAAACCTGGGTACGTTGTTCATGCTGGCGGTTGAACAGGAATTCGATGAGATCAACCTGATGATCGCCCAGTTTCAGCAGGTAATCCGACGCATCCGGTACTCATCAATTCCGGTGGTTGTGGCTCCACACACCCTGACGCTGGGTGGCGGCTGCGAAGCCGTCCTGCACGCCGACCGCGTTGTGGCGCACGCCGAAACTTACATGGGGCTGGTCGAAGTGGGTGTTGGTCTGATTCCAGCCGGTGGCGGTACGAAGGAAATGGCCGCCCGCGCGTCGGACCTGTATCAGACCGGTGACCCGGAGCTGAACATTCTCCAGAACATTTACATGAACATCGCGACGGCGAAGGTGTCGACGTCGGCACAGGAAGCGCGTGATATGAACTACCTCCGGGCGGGCGATCAGATTGTTCTGAACCGTAGTCGGCTACTGGCGGAGGCCAAGCAGGCGGTTATCGAACTGGCTGATAATGGCTACGTTCAGCCGAAGCCTCGCACGGACATCAAGGTGCAGGGAAAAACCGGCATTGCGTTGTTCAAGGCGGGTATTACGGCCATGCGCATGGGACGATACATTTCCGAACACGATATGAAGATTGCCGATAAATTGGCGTACGTCATTTGTGGCGGTGACCTGAGCGCTCCTCAGATGGTGTCGGAACAGTATCTGCTGAATCTGGAGCGCGAAGCCTTCCTGTCGCTGTCGGGTGAGAAGAAAACGCTGGAGCGGATTCAAAGCCTGCTGGCCGGTGGCAAGCCCGTACGGAATTAACAAGGAAGTTCTACAAGGCTATTGCCTGCACTAAATCAAACGCCCTGCTGAGTTGTCAGCAGGGCGTTTGATTTAGTGCAGCGTATAAGTGTATTAAATGATTGTTGTTGAGAAAGTTGCTAGTGGCAGGAGACTAAACGCTCGAAAGGATTAGTCTACTCTTTTAGGCTGGAAGCTTATTTACAATGTAAGGCGAATACGTTAATATTACCGGCAGTAACTACTTAAGTATACCCACCTTTTTTCATTGAGACACTGTACACTTGTTCTGCTAGTTTGCTGCCTGTTATTTATCCGGGACACCCTGGGGCAGCGTATTATTCACTATACCCAGTCCGACGAGTTGGTTGAAATGGGTAGCTACGCCCGCTACTTCGAAGATACCTCCAACCAACTGACTCACCAGCAAGTTAGTCGGCTGCCTGACAGCCGGTACGCCGACAGTCCCGACAAAATCCTTAACCTGGGATTTACGCCCTCCCGCATCTGGCTGAAATGGGACATTCACAACCAGACCAACGAACCGGTTTATGCCGTTCTGGAAGCCCAGGATATTGACTACATCGATGCGTACGTCGTGGGCGAGGATACTACCTATTTTGTGGAAACCGGTGTATTACGTCCCTTCGCCAACCGATACTTTGGTACCAACAGCATTGTGCTTTACCTGGGCAAAGCACCTAAGCAGCTTTATATCGCCCTGAAGGACATGAACGGGCTGGTGTTGCCCATCAAGCTCGGCACGGTTCGGCCGGTGATGCACAAAGTGTACCGCGAAACGATGATCAACGCGTTTGTGATTGGGGTCATGGCGCTGATTGCCCTCTTCAGCTTCTTTATGTACGTATCCCTGCGCGACCGGACGTTTCTGCTCTACGCCCTGCACGTGGTCTTTTCGGCGCTCACACTGCTCACCTTTGAGGGGTATTTGTTTGATCTGCTCTGGCGGGACATGCCTTACATGAACAATGGCATCAATTCCAGTCTGATCCGGCTAGGTACACTGCTGACAAGCATTGCCTTTTCTGCTGCCTTCCTGAATATTAGTGCGGTCCGGCCGTACATGGTCCGGGCGTATCAGGGCGTGGCTCTGCTGGCAATCGGGGTGGTGGTCGCTAAGATTATGGGCATTCAGCGCGCTGAAATGGCCTTTAACGTGATCGTGCTGGTTACGTTTCTTTCCTTTCTGGGTGTGGGCTTCTGGCTGTATCGTCGGGGCTTCCGGCCGGCGCGGTTCTATCTGCTGGGCTGGGGCATCTATATCGTTGAAATCCTGCTGCTAATACTGACGCTGTTCAATGTCATTTCCTTCGATCATGTCTTTACCTATTACGGCTACCAGATCGGGGCCGTTTGTCAGGCTACCCTGCTGACGTTTGCGGTCATGGACCGTATCAATACATTGCGCGACGGCATTCGGCAGGCCCAGGAACTGGCCCTCAAACGGCTCGAAGAAAATGAGCAGTTGATGGCCCGTCATAACGAAGTGCTTGAAAAACAGTTGCAGCGATCCGAGTCCTCGCCAACTGACGACCTGCAGCAACTACTCCGTATGATCCGCGACGAGCGCGAGAAGGTGAAGAAGATACCGATTCCTACGCTGGAGGGTGTCTTGCTGTTCACCGCCGAGGATATTGTGCGGATTGAAGCGATGGGGAGTTATTCGACCGTTCACTTCACCAACCGCAAAGAAATGGTAGCCTCCCGCTCCATTGCCGAGTTCGAACAGGTGCTGGCCGATCATGACCTCTTTTTCAAGGTGCACAAATCGCACATGGTCAACCTGAACTACATCATGAAATACCGGCGGGGCGAAGGCGGTACGCTGGTCATGACTGATGGCAGCGAGGTAGACGTGGCCCGGCGCGTCAAGCCCGATTTCTTGAAAAAGATGGGCCTGGAGAACTAAAAAGCCGTCTACTGCCCGGCTGTTTGTCTCTGATTTTCCCGCCGAACATAAACCCGGACTCGCCGAAGGTAAACCGTCACTTTCGGAGCGGTGTGGAGGAGTCTACTTTTGGCTCAGTCATTCACTAAGCCAACTCACATGAAAACTCCTCTACTGCTCTGCTCGGTTCTGTTCTTCGTGCTGGTCAATCCAACTTTGAGTCACTCCCAGCGTAAGGCTAGGTTGTATCGTGTCGTAATAACGACTACTAATCACTACCAGATTAAGGGCATTCTACATAGCGTAACTGATTCGACGCTGACGTATGTTTCAAATACTCCGCAAGCTATCCGTTCACTTCGGGACGGGGAGCCGCACCTGTACACAATAAAGGCTAATGATATTCGTCAGATAACTATTCGACGTAAAGGGCAGGTGTTATGCTCCATGATAAGAGGAGCCGGTGTTGGCTTAGCGCTGAGTGTTACACTGGCTACGTTTACAGAACCCGGAGATGTCGGCCGTTTAGACTGGGGAGGGTCATCACCTGGCTCCAGCACCTTCAGGCCGGGAGTCGCCCTTCTAAATGGCCTGCGGTGGCTTATGATATACATAGCCCCGCTTAGCGGAGCGGAGACAGGCGCTTTGATAGGAGCACTTCGTCGAAAAAAGGTAATACTTGGCAATGGCAGCTTTTCATTCAAAGCTAAACGTCCTTCTATCGAGCCATTTGCGTACGAGTATCAGGTAATGTGTAACCAGGACACAACCCAGGTTCAGCCAGCTACACTTCAGTAGAACCATAGCAGTAAGTACCCCCTTCTATCCACACAGAAAATAGGTGAGGTAACGTCGTTGGTACGTTACCCACCTTAAAAGCAGGTAGTATGAATGCCTATACTATACGTCTTTGCTTTGTTCTACTCACAGCTTTGGTCGTACATAAACGCGAGTGTTTTGCCCAGTATCGCCTTCGGGGAACGGCTAAAGCAATTAGTGGAACAGACTGTTTCCAACTGACCGACCGGCTGAATGGCGAATACGGAGCGGTCTGGTACGATCAGAAGCTGGATTTAAGAGCCTCATTCAGCTTGGAGTTTACCCTGAATTTTGACAACAACCCGAACGGCGCCGACGGCATGATGTTCGTCATGCAAACGGTAGGGCCTAATGCACTCGGTACGAGCGGCCAGGGGTTAGGCTTTGCCGGTTTTGACCCGTCTTTAGGGGTGGAATTTGACACCTATATCAATCGGGATTATGGCGATCCGCTGTACGACCATATGGCTGTTCTGCGCGATGGGAGTACTAATCATCGCCTGCCTTCCAATCTGACGGCACCTACCCGCATCAAACCCAACAAAGACATCGTAAAAGACGGACTCGATTATAGAATCCGGATAGTGTGGGAGGCACAAGATCGCCGATTAAAGGTATTGGTTGACTGTGAAGAACGTATTAATGTGACAATCAACTTAATCAATGACGTTTTCAAGGGAAACCCTCAGGTTTGGTGGGGCTTTACGGCATCGACGGGCTTTTATTCTTGCCGACAGACGGTCTGTTTAACTAAGACTATTGTTGAGAAGACAACCTATCAGGTTTGTCAGGGTGAGCCTGTTCAGTTACTAGGCCGGCCGTCTGTCGTCACCGAACGTTCGTTTTCCTGCCGACAAACTGTATTGTCTTGGCGAAGGCCCTGTAACCTTATCGGTAGAAACACAGGAACCTAACCTGAGCTTTTCCTGGTCACCCCGTGCTGGTGACCAGGCAGTTCACACTATCAGTTTGCCAGGCACTTACCGGGTCGTGGTCACCAACCCGGATGGCTGTACGGTCGCCCAGCAGTTTACGGTTAATGAGTATTGCCAGCCCCGGATCTTTATACCCGGTGCCTTTTCACCAAATGGCGATAATCAAAATGATGAACTGGAGGTCTTTCATGAAGGTGTCAGCGAACTTGAACTGCTGATTTATAACCGATGGGGCAGCGTTATTTTTTCAACCACCGACCCAGCAAAGCGTTGGGATGGAACCAGTAGGGGCACACCCTGTGATTCCGGTGTTTATGCTTATCTGCTGAGGTATAAATCTGCCATGGAGCCGAGCAGTCCTTTTATCCAGAAGACCGGGCAGGTAACACTTCTTCGGTGATGGGTGGTCAGGATACAGCCTACGTTTAATTGACCGTATTTCAGTGGGGACCTCCTAAAATAAAGCAACCGATGACCCTACAGGGCATCGGTTGCTTTATTGTGTTAACAGCATCGGGTCAGACCTTCTCGGCCTTCTGTTCGGCCTGCATATCCCGGCGGGCGTTCAGGTAGCCGCGAACCACCGTGAACGTAGTAATGCCAAGGAAAAAGAAGATGATGTAATGGACGTAGTCAACAATCCACGGAAACTTTTCGCCGAAATAATAGCCGCCCCCTACTAACGAGAAAACCCAGATAGCGCCACCTATTACGTTATAAAGCAGGAAGTACCGGAAATTCATGTGAATCAAACCGGCCAGAAGCGGGGCAAACGTGCGTACGATCGGCAAAAACCGGGCTACGATCAGTGCCCAGTTACCGTAGCGGGCAAACGCCTGCCGTGTACTTTCGATATACTTTTTCTTGAAGAACAACCCATCCGGCCGGTTCTGGATACGACCACCAAAATAATGGCCCGTCAGATACCCCGTCAGTGAGCCAAAGACAGCCGCGCCGAAAATACAGGCCAGCAGGAGCCACAGCGGTACGTTCAGTATCTTGGTGCCGGCAAACACCCCCGACAGAAACAGCAGGTAATCGCCCGGCAGGAAAAAACCGAAGAAAAAACCGTTCTCAACAAAGATGATCAGCGTCACCAACACCAGTCCTCCGGTGCGGATAATTTCCTCGGAGTTGAGTAGGTACTGAATAAAGTCAATGATCTGGTCCATGGTAGAGGATTGAATGATTGAGTCACTGAATAACTGAATGGCTGAGTAGTATTAAAGCAATTATTCGATAATTCAATCACTCGTCAATTATACGTACTCAGCCAGCTCGAGCCAGCGGTCTGACTTCTGGGCAATAAGCTGTTCGATCTCTTCGATTTCCCGCGCCCAGGCTGTCAGTTGCTCGTGGTGCCCACCCGCGTTGAGCTGACCCAATATGTCGGCTTTCCGTTGCTCGAGTGACTCTATTTCTTTTTCGAGCGTTTCGTACTCACGCTGTTCCTTGAACGACAAACGTTTTTTGGTCTCCGTTGGCGCAGCGGCCGGCGCCTTTGTAACTACCGGCTCTGACTTTTGGTTCTTTACCGGTTCATCAATTCGTTCGGAACGTTTAGGCTGACTATCACGCCATTCGCGGTAGTCGGTGTAGTTGCCCGGATAGTCGCGCACCTTACCCTCGCCTTCCAGCACAAATACGTGTTCGACCAACCGGTCCATAAAGTAACGGTCGTGGGTCACGATCAGTACACAGCCGGGGAAGTTCAGCAAAAACTCTTCCAGTACGTTCAGCGTCGTAATGTCAAGATCGTTGGTCGGCTCGTCGAGAATCAGGAAGTTTGGGTTCTGCACCAGAACGAGCAACAACTGGAGCCGCCGTTTTTCGCCCCCGCTGAGCTTTGATACGTAGTCGTACTGCTTCTGCCGGTTGAACAGAAAATGGTGCAGCAACTGGCTGGCCGTAACGGTCTCGCCGGTGGCCAGTTTCATTACCTCCGCCACATCCTGCACAACGTCGATGACGCGCTGATTTTCGGGCAGGTTCAGTTCGCTTTGCGTATAATAACCGAATTTGACCGTGCCGCCGGTCGTAATCTTCCCCGAATCCGGACGGAGCTGGCCGGTCAGCATATTGAGCAGCGTCGTTTTGCCCATGCCGTTTTTGCCGATCAGGCCAACCCGGTCGAACCGTTTGAACGTATAGGTAAAATGGTCGAGCAACACTTTCTCGGCGAACCGCTTGCTCAGGTTCTCAACTTCCAGAATCTTGCTGCCCAGCCGCGACGTCCGCAGGTTCAGGTCCAGTTCACCGTCGGTGCGACGACCAGCCGTTTTCTCCTGCAACTCGTTGAAAGCGTCGATGCGGTACTGTGCCTTCGTGCCCCGGGCTTTGGGTTGCCGACGCATCCACTCGAGTTCGCGCCGGAGGGTATTCCGGTTTTTGTCCAGCTCGGAGGCTGCTGCGGCCTCGCGTTCATCCTTCTTTTCGAGGAAATAGGCGTAGTTGCCTTTGTAGGTGTAGAGCTGCCCCCCATCCAGTTCGGCGATCTGATTACAGACCCGATCCAGAAAATAGCGGTCGTGGGAGACCATCAGCAGCGTTCCGTTGTTGGTATTCAGGAAGGTTTCGAGGTATTCGATAGCTTCCAGATCGAGGTGGTTGGTCGGTTCGTCGAGAATGAGCAGGTCGGGGTTCTGGATCAATACCCGGGCCAGGGCCACCCGCTTGCGTTGGCCACCCGAGAGCGTAGCCACGGGCTGCTCAACGTCCTGAATCCCGAGTTCACCCAGAATCTGACGAATCTGCGCTTCGTAGTCCCAGGCTTCGAGCTTTTCCATATCGGTCATGGCGCGTTCGAGGGCCACCGGGTCGTCGTGGAGCAGGGCTTTTTCGTAGGCCCTTACTGCGTCCAGTTGAGCACTTTCACCGGCCAGTACCACCTCCATTACTGTGAGGGCTTCGTTGAGGTCGGGCTGCTGGTCCAGATAACCAATGGTGATGTCCTTGCGGTGACTGACGATACCTTCGTCGGGCTGGGTAGTACCGGCCAGTATAGACAGTAACGTCGTTTTGCCGGAGCCGTTAGCCCCAACAATGGCTACCTTATCGCCCCGGTTCAACCCGAAGGTCAGGTTGCGGAACAGGACGCGGTCGCCGTATGATTTGGAAAGGTTTTCTGCTGAAAGGTAATTCATAATCTTCTAACGCCGAAAATTACGAATTCCTTCCCGTTCGTGACGGGTAATTAGCTCAATTGAGCGAACGTATTTCGTTGCGCCGGCGTGGTTCACCGTTGCCGCGGAGGTTGTAAATGTTTGGCATTGATCGAAGATCGTAGCGCATGGCGTAGTTGAAACGCAGGGCTATACCAAACGTCCAGCCGTTGCCATTGCCGCGCAGGGTTGCGTTCTGCACAGCTCCTCCATTAACGCGATACGTTATATCGGTCCGTATGGAATTACCAAGACCCCAGTTCTTGCGCCCGAACAGGCTGAGTTCGGTCCGACCGCCCAACTGAAAGGTGTATTCGGCCGATGCTTCGGCCAATCCGCTCAGATGAGGGCTAATGCGCGTATTGCTCGTCAGGCGAAGCGTATCGATCTGATCGCGGCCATACATCCGGTATCCACCCCGGTAACCGATCAGGGATACGCGTTCGAGGGGCTGACCGGAGTTTGGCACGAGCCAGAGCCCCGCCCCGAGCCACAAGCCCGACCGGGTCATCGATTGCTTTCCAATTGGAAGTCTGTATTTGGTGCGTAACACGAACCCCTGCTTGTCGTTCGTATACCGGTACACCAGCGGAGCGAGCCCGTTCTGGATGGCAAGAGTGCTATGAATAGGTGACCGTGCGTAGCCACCTTCTACAGCCCACCGCTCGCGGCTAACCCAGCCCACCGTTGCGCCCCAGCCGGTTTTGACGGTCGTTTCCGTGCCGATCAATCCATTAAATGTACCATCGAGCTGGTTGATGTCCGTCCGGACGAATCCTTCGCCCGAAATGTACCAGCGCTCCCGGGTGTATATGCTCCCGTAGCGGGCAAGTGTCCGTTCAACCCTAGAACGGTTCAGGTCCGTACGTTCGGCGGGTAGCCGATAATAGTCGGTGATGGGCTGCGCAAGCCCTGAAACAACACCAACGGCAACAAAAAAGGTAGTTAGAAGTGTTTTCATACGTACGCACATCGAATGAGATTCTATCACTAACTCCCCCGTCCAAGAACGGAATGCAACTTACATTTACTTTACAAATTTGCCTATAATTTGTTCATTTTAAATTGCTTAAACATTCCGCTTCCGTTCGCTTTCCGGTCAATGGACGAGCCAATGCCAGGCAACGGATTCTTTTCGGGGGCCGACCGACGGGCCAGACGGCTACCGGTTATCTGAAACAACGCTTCGTTCAGCAATGCCTCGCGGGTGTCACCAAGTGGAAGCAGGCTAATGGGTTCTTCTACTTCAACATTCGGCTGGAATCCGCTGGCATAGTCGGACTGGCCAAGGCTATTGAACGA
The DNA here is from genome assembly GCF_000296815.2 of Fibrisoma limi BUZ 3. Lineage (GTDB taxonomy): Bacteria > Bacteroidota > Bacteroidia > Cytophagales > Spirosomataceae > Fibrisoma > Fibrisoma limi. Next base: position 1,197,921 of record NZ_CAIT01000009.1, on the reverse strand, counting down.
TTTGAACACAATGGGCTGCATACCCCACTTAATCTTACCTGATTCGTCGGTCACCGTAATAGACCCCACATTCTTGCCATACGTTGCAGTGCCGATGGTCGTAACGGTCATAAAAGGTCGAAGTCCATTGATAATCAACTCGCTGGCCGAGGCTGTATAATCCGTTGTGAGCACAAATACACGCTGTAGGTTGGCGCCGATGTTCTGCGATTTATTGACGAAATTCTGGACAAAGAACGAGTCGCCGTATTCCTTTTGCAGATAAGGCGTCAGGGTTTTGTTCCATTCTTCGCGGAAATACACCTTGTTGGCATCGATGCCACGGCCAATCAGACTGGCCAGATTAACCGACGACGACGTGTAACCGCCCGGGTTGTAGCGCAGATCCAGCACTAACTCGTTGACCCCTTTTGCCTTGAATTCGCTGAAGATAGCGTCAATCTTCTGATCATATTCGGTGCCGTTGCTGCCGTTGGGAGCGGGATTAAACTGGTTGTACACCAGATAGCCAACGGTCTTGCCGCCAACCGTATAAACAGAGTCAAGAAAAACCGGGTCTTCCTGGAACGTAGTGGCCGTAACGATCCGGGTCTGGTCGGAATCCACCAGCGCCTGGTTACTCACCGTAGCGAGCCCGAAAGTATAGGTAGTTAGATTGCCAAACAGCAGCGATACGTAGTTGGTCGTATTTAATGTCTGGCCGTTCACTTTGGAAATAATGTCACCGCGTTTCATCCCAGCGGTGGCAGCCGGTGAGCCGGGCAGAACGTACACCACCTGCGCAATTACATCGCTGGAGTTCTGAGCGCGTAGGTACAGTGTAAATTCCATACCCGTGGTCTTGGTTTCTCCGCTCAGACTCGCCGTGAGGTCGTCGGCGCTCTCCTCAATCCAGGAGAATCGGTCGCCGTCGGGGCGCGCTACTTCATCGTATGTGTACAGAATGGAGTCAAAGAACTTGTCGGGCGACAGCGTTTCATCGGGATTGGCCGGAATCTTGTCATTCCAGTAATACAAATCCTGCATGTTTTCCAGAATCCAGTCATTAACGACCTTGTTCTCGGCTGCCGTGGTGGTAGCGTCCGGTACGACATCGGCCTCTTTCCGACAGGCGGATACACCCAGCACCGTGGTCAGTAAAGCTACATAGGTGGTATTGCGAAAGAATGAATATGTTCTCATCGTTGAGATTAGTTAGGCTGTATTCAACGTTAAAGAATAAGTCGGACGAGTCATGTGTACCCACGCGTACAGACGGCTGAAGGGATTGAGGGAAACACGAGCTCGTCCGACATTTATTTTTGGGTCAATTGATTAACGGTGACGTCTTACGACCTCAATGAATGTACCGTCGGCCGCAAAGAGTAAGCTAACCAGCCTGTTATCGGAGGTTTGTGCCCAGACGATGTACTGCCCTTCGGTATTTTTGGCGGCCTTCTTAACCGTACTGCCTGCATAGGTAGTCGATATGTAGCTCGTAACTGCAGCCGGCAGCGTAGCAATGTCGATGTCTGTGAACCGGCCGCGAAGCTGCTTTTCCAGCTCCTTGTTGAACGTACCGTCGAGGTTGAACAGGAGCGTTTTTGGCTGATCATTCACCGTAATCATGACGATGTAGCCGCGCGTGTTGTCCTTGGCGGCCACTTTCACCTGAGCACCGGCATAGTTGGTATTGATGTAGCTGGTGATGGCTGCGGGCAAATCCGTTTGGGCTATCTGCTGGAGGCTGTCCCGCTTACCGCCATGGCCGCGGCCGGGTCCGGGTTTGCCGGCTCGCATCGTTATCTCCTGACTGAACGTACCGTCGGCGTTAAACAACAGCGCTTTGGGCTGACTATTCTGAACAATACCGACGTAGAAGCGCCCGGTGTCATCTTTGGCTGCGTACTCAATCGTGGCACCGGCATAACTCGTGCTGATAAAACTTGTAATGGTGGCCGGCAGATCGGCGGTGGCTACTTTTGTTAGTTTCTGTTTGCAGAAAAATCCGGCGCTGTCGGTTGTAACGCGGGCACCCGACAAGGTACTTTCTTCCGTGGCTGGATCGACCGCCACCTGGTTTTGATTACAACCGTAAAGGCTTAGGCCCATCAGGGCAATGCAACCGATAATCAGTTTGCGTTTCATGGAGATGTATATAGGTAAATTGATTGGTAAGCTTAGTGAGATCGTTTTTCGGGACGGATTACCGGAGCCGAGTCAATGACCGTTGGCATGGCCTGGTAAAAAGCGTGCAGGTAACTGCCAATAATTTCGTGGCTAACGGCGCTCAGCAACCGCGGATCGTTGTCAAGGAAGTACTCGCTCTGGCAGCGAATCAGCGGATGCGTATCAAAAACACTGATACCATGCTGTTCGCCCAACGCCAGAAATAAGGGTCGACTACGTCCACAAAGCCATTGGGCTACCGGTTCCTGGTGAGGGATGGGGGTGAGCAGAATCACCTTATGGCGGAATGGCCTCAGGTGTTTCAACAGGGTAGCTAACTGGCTTTCCAGTTTCTTCAGGAGCGCTACCCGGCCAAACAGGTGATGCGCCCGAAGCCAGTGAACGCGCAGGCTGGTGGTCAGGTTGGCAAAGGCCCGAACCAGCGTATTAGACGATCCGGAGACTACCGTTGGTCCGAGCAGAAAGCTGTGGCCCAGTTCCAGCAGAATAAGGTCGTACCGGCTGCCATAGAGCCGGGGAAGCACCAGATTGGCCGACTCAACATCGAGGGGTGTGTGGTAGTCTACCTGCACCCGCTGACCAGACTGAACCAGCCGCCGGGCAAACTGCTCGACGAAACCCTGACCGGGCTTAACGCCAAGCCCACCGGCTGCCGGGCCGCCAATGACGAGAATATGTTGTGTTTTTGCTGCCATGCGAGCGAGATCAACCGTTAGGTGGGTGATCATCTAACCGCCATTACGCGGTGCCCTACGATGCCGTTGCAGCCACAGTTGAAAAATGTTGAAATAAAAAATTTTTGTAAAAAAGTTGTCCGGCGCTGCAACGATCGATAACGTTTTCGCGTACAGAAGAGGATAAAGACATTTACTGGCTTAATCGTCAACGCCGTTGCTGTTCCGGAAACGCTCTTCTTTTTCCGAAAATGACCTGCTGAGTGTCATTGAGGCATGCCGTGCCCAAAATGCGCAGGCACAACGGGTTCTGTTCAAACAGTTTTTTGGATATGCCAAAAGTGTCTGCATGCGCTACTCGTCTACCGTTGAGGAAGCGGAAGAGGTTCTCAATGAAAGCTTTCTGAAAGTTTTTCAGCATCTGCATCAGTACGATACGAGCCAGCCCTTTAAGGCATGGCTGCGGGCTATTCTGGTCAATACGGCCATCAGCTACTACCGCCGGTATCATAAAAATGAACCGGATTCGACGCTGGAAAATAGTCCCGAGCCAAGCTTTGACGACGATATACTGGATCGCATCACGGCCGAGGAGATTCTGGCTCTGGTGCAGGAACTGCCTCCAGTATGGCGAACGGTGTTTAACCTGCACGTAGTAGATGGCTACAGCTTACGCGAAATCGCCGATCTGCTACCCAGCAACGAAGCTACGGTCCGTTCGCACTTTCTGCGGGCGCGCCAGCGGCTCCAGCAACTTATAAAGCGACACTATCCTCATTTTTTTTTGACTGACATTCGCCCGTATGAACGATAAGTTTAATGATCGTATCCGCCAAAAGCTGGAGGACCTGCAACCTACCTACCGCGAAAAGGATTGGGTACGGATGCAGTCGTACCTGCACCAGCACGGCTTTCCGCCGGCCTGGTCTGGGGCCAGTCGGTGGCTACAGCCGGTGGCTACTGGTCTGACGGCCGCCAGTCTGCTGGTTGCGGTTGTCTGGCAATACCAGACCAATCGGGAGCTTCAGACCAAACTTGATTCGCTCAGCCAGACGGTGACTCGCCTGGAACAGTCCCAGACTGCCTTGCAACAGCCGCAACCGCGTGCTGATACGGTGTATATTACCCGTATAAATCCCATCCAGCCCCAACAAACTCCTTCACTATCGACCAATAACTCTACACTCACAGAAGCTGAGTCGGCTCGCCTTAGTCCAAATCAGCGGTTAGCCGGTTCCACCACCCAAGCGTCTAACGTACCGTCAGGCGTGATAGTAAATCGGACTAGGCCAAACCAACTCGCGTCTGACGGTACGTCTGACGCGCCCCAGCCTTCAGGCGTGACCCGGTCAGGCGTGACCCGGTCTGACGCTGTAACCCGCAGCAACACTAATGGAACCGAAACAGCAAACCCAACGGATTTACATAGAGTCGCGCCAAACAAACAACAGCGTATTCAAAACCAGTCAGACCTGGCCCGTTCCAGATCGACCGAACCCAATACACCGGTTGCTGTTGAAAGTCAGCCCGCTAGATCAGATAGGTTGCCTGACTCTAAGCAGCCAGAACATCAATCGGGTGTGAGCGAATTGCCGGGTCAGGTCACAACCGATCGGCAAGTAGCTAGCGGCAATACGTTTGATCGGACTACGCCACGGAGCCGTTCGGGTGTATCGGGTGAGCGGATGGCAACCAATACGTTGTCTGAGTTCGGCAATGCATCAAACAAGAGTCGCGGTCGTCGGACTAAAGGAGCCAAACCGACCGGCGAGGCAACCGGACTGGTATCGGCCAATGGGTCCGTGCTTCGTTCATCTGGCTACAAAGGGGGGCAAACTACCGATGCAGCGCCAAGAAATGAGGAAGATAATCAGCCGAAGCGAGGGATAAATCTGGCTGCTAATGAACAGGTCGAGGGAGCCGCAACAGGTAGCGATGAAAAACAGTTAACTGTGACGCCACTGCAACCGCTGGCTATTCAAACCAACACCGACGCCTTAGTAACACGATTTAACCGACGAGCCCGTCGAATCAAGCCGGCGACACCCTCGGCTCCCGTTACGTCCGTAGCCATCAACATTCCAAAACAGACATCGACGGATGCATCGAGTGCCGAGCCGGAGAGCGTCCGCCCGACGCCTTCAGGACAGGTACGTATTGGCGGAGCCGCCGAGGTGGGTACCAATCAGCAGAGTGTAGGGGCTTACGGGGAAGTGCTGCTGGGCCGACACTGGGCGGTAGGCATCGGCCTGAACCGGGTGTGGTTGCCCAGTGAGCGTTTCATTACCGAAGTGGATTTCCAGGATCAGAAACGTCATGATTTTCGGCGGGATTTTGGCCGGGGAGTAACGTACATCCACGATATTCTGGACATCAACCTACAGGGTTCCAGTTGGCAGCTGCCTATATCGGTGAGCTATCGGCTTCCGCTGAAACGGGGCTTCGTGCTGACTCCTTCGGTGGGAGCCAATCTGAGCGTTTATACCGAAGGGCAGGCTTCGTACCTGATCCGGCTGCGTTATATTCCGATACCGCAACCAGGGCCCGGCCCGAAACCAGGCTATGACAAAGACCGGATCGTTGAACTCAGGCAGCAGCAAACGAACGACCTCTATCACTCCTGGATGGTGTCGATGGGCGTTGAAAAGCAGATAAACCGGTTTGTGGTGCAGGCTAGTCCGTACGTTACTATTCCGTTCTGGCTATCGGACAACTCACTCAACAACACGTCGGTTGGCGTGCGGGCACGCGTATTGTTTCGGTTTTAAGTAAGGAGAAGGTTTGTATTTTTACCTTTCAATGGTAAATCGATTTCTCTTACAACAATCTGAATATGCGCTTACCCCATCTGGTGCCTGCGGTTTTGCTGGCGATGAGTTCGCTGGCAGCGTTTGCACAAACCCCCGACAAGTTTACATCCTACACCCAGGCAATTTCCGGCAGTAACCAGACCTACGAGATGGTAGCCATCCCCGGCGGAGAATTTATGATGGGCAGTCCGGTTACCGAAAAGGGGCGGAAACCCGACGAAGGGCCTCAGCATAAGGTAAAAATTGAGCCGTTCTGGATGGGAAAATATGAGGTGACCTGGGACCTGTACGACCTCTATGCGTTCAAGAACATGGAAACCGAAATGGCCGCCAAATACCCCGGTGGCGATCTGAGCAAAACCGACGCCAGCACACGGCCAAGTCCGCCCTACGTTGATATGTCGTTCGGAATGGGGCGGGCCGGCTATCCTGCGATTAACATGACCCAATACGCAGCTATCAAGTTCTGCGCCTGGCTCTACGACAAAACGGGTATTTTTTACCGCCTGCCCACGGAAGCTGAATGGGAATACGCCTGCCGTGCTAAAACGACGACACCTTATTCGTTCGGAGCCGACGTGAAAAAACTGGGCGAGTATGCGGTGTTCAAGGGAAACAGCGATGGAGCCTATAAGAAAATAGGTACCAAAAAGCCGAATCCGTTTGGTTTGTACGACATGCATGGCAACGTAATGGAGTGGACAAAGGATCAGTATATTCCGACCTATTACGCGTCAGTGGCCAAAGGAACCGTAAAGGAGCCGTACGCGCCGACGACTACCCTTTACCCCAATTCTGTCCGTGGGGGCTCGTGGGACGACGATCCGACTGTACTACGGTCGGCGGCCCGCACGCCCTCCGATCCATCGTGGAAAGTACTCGATCCGCAAAGCCCCAAGAGTGACTGGTGGCTCACGAGTGCCTCGTTCGTTGGTTTCCGCATCGTCCGCCCGGCCACCAAACCGAGCGACGAAGAAATCAAGTCGTATTACAACATCGAGCCAATCAAAGATTATTGATCTGATTAATTATACCCATTTTTGCAGCGGACACATCAACCTGTCCGCTGCAAAACATGCCAACAACTTACCTCCTTCTCGGTGCTAACCTCGGCGACCGCGTTGCTACGTTACGTCGTGCGGTCGATCTGATTGCTGAACGGGTAGGAACCGTAGCGCAGCAGTCGGCGGTGTACGAAACCGCGCCCTGGGGCGTTACGGACCAGCCTACGTTTCTGAATCAGGTGATAGCCGTGCAAATCGATGTCTCGCCGGAGGAAACGCTGACCCGAACGCAGGCCATTGAGCAGGAACTGGGGCGCGTCCGACACGAAAAGTGGGGCGCCCGCCTGATTGACATTGATATTCTCTACTACGATCAATTGGTTCTGCACACCGATACGCTGACGGTACCGCATCCGTACCTCCACGAACGGCGATTTACGCTCGTGCCCCTCGCTGACATCGCTCCTGATTTCGCACACCCAGTTTTTCACAAAACCACTACGGAGTTGTTAAACGAACTACCCGACGACGGTCAGGTTAATCGCTACGTACCTGGGCAATCGGTGTGAGTTAGCGGCATCAGCGGCCGTTTTTTAATTTCCGAAATTTCAAGGCTTACCACTGAAAAGGTAGTACCTTTGTGGTCAGTTTGTTGTCAGTTTATCAATATAACCACCGATTATGTCTGCCACGCTCGACACCACGAGTCTATTAGCCGACCGCATCAATGCGTTGGAGGAGTCCTCGACGCTGGCGATGGCCAAAAATGCCCGCGAACTGGCTGCGCAAGGGCACAAAGTAATCAATCTGAGTATCGGCGAACCTGATTTCAAAACGCCGGCTCATATCTGCGAGGCTGCCAAGAAAGCCATCGACGAAGGCTACCACGGCTATACGCCGGTGGCCGGCTACCCGGATCTGCGTAAGGCCATTGCCGATAAGTTTAAACGTGACAACAACCTGAATTGGAAACCAGAGAATATCGTCGTTTCAACCGGGGCTAAACACTCGCTGGCCAATGTGCTGCAGGTGCTGATCAATCCGGGCGATGAGGTCATTATTTTCTCGCCATACTGGGTTAGCTACTCCGAGATGGTGAAATTGGCCGAGGGCGTATCGGTTGTCCTGGACGGGCCGTTTGAGAATGATTTTAAGGTGACGCCGGAGCAGTTTGAAGCGGCCATCACCGACCGAACGAAGGTGGTTATGTATGCGTCGCCGAACAACCCAACCGGCTCGGTGTATACGGAAGAGGAACTGCGGGGCATTGCCGAGGTGGTAGCTCGTCACGAACACATATTCGTGCTGGCCGACGAGATCTACGAATACATCAATTTCACGCCTGAAGGTCATTTCAGCATTGGGTCAGTTCCGGAGATTGCCGACCGCGTTATCACCGTCAACGGCATGGCGAAAGGCTTTGCTATGACTGGCTGGCGGATCGGATTCATTGGGGCTGCCAAGTGGATTGCCGACGGCGTTGAAAAGCTGCAGGGACAGGTCACGTCGGGTACCAACTCGATTGCCCAGAAAGCGGCCGTTGAAGCCCTGACCGGTACGATGGAACCGACGCAGGAAATGGCGAAGGCCTATGAACGTCGTCGTGACCTGGTTGTGAAGCTGCTGAAAGAAGTGCCCGGCTTCCGGACGAACGTACCACAGGGGGCTTTCTACGCGTTCCCCGATATCAGCTATTACTATGGCAAGTCGGATGGACAAACGACGATCAATAACTCCGACGATTTTGCCATGTGGCTCCTTCGGACGTCTTTTGTTTCGACGGTTGCAGGGGCTGGTTTTGGCGCTCCTAACTGCCTGCGTATTTCAACGGCAGCCTCGGATGAAGCCCTGACCGAAGCCATCCAGCGCATCAAAGACGCCGTGGCTACGTTGAAATAGACAAGAGGAGGAGAAAAGGAGAAGGGAATACTGTCCATCCTCCTTTCCTCCCTTCTCCTTTTCTCCTTAAATCCTCATCTTCGCCCGATCGGGACAACCACCTTCACGCTCACGTTCCGGCCCATGTTGAAGACACCAGGCCGTCCGGTGGCCGGATTCACGCCGAAATACTTCAAGCGGTTCTGGTGGCTCTGGTACGCTACATCGAAGAGATTCTGAATGGCTACGTACACTGAGAACAAGGGTTGTCCATTGCTGAGTACGTCGCTGCCGGCACCGAGGTTAATCAACGTATAGGCCGGGGTCTCCGTCTCCGTACCATAAGCCAGCAACGCCTGGTTTTGCCGCCAGTTGTGTTCGACTTCCACCTGAGCGTACATGTTTCGCCACCGGGTTCCGCTCTCCACTTTCGTAAATTTCAACTGACTGAGTAGCCGTGGAGGTGGCAGAAACGGCAGATAACGGGCTGAATCTGATGTGGCTGACAGATTGCGCGACCGAACCAGCGAGTAGGATGTCGTAAAATGAAACCAGCGGGCGGCTCTTGGATTTATGGTGACCTGAGCTTCTCCGCCATATAGAACGGCATTCCCCTGGACGTATCGATACGTCAGGATCGGGCGGGCCGGGTCAACAATTGAATCGCGGCCGAACCGGTCAAGCACTTTTTCGGAATAGGTGTAGTTGGCGATCCGGTTCTGGAACAGGTTAGCAATGATTGATACAGACGGCGTTTCGTACTGAACACCTATGTCGTACTGCCACGACGTTTCTGATTGCAGGTTTGGGTTGCCAATCTCATACCGGAACGTACCGGCGTGTTCGCCATTGGCTGACAGTTCCGGAGTAGCGGGAGCCCGGAAACCACGGGCCAGATTACTTTTTACCGTCCATTGATCCGAGAGCTTGTAAGTAGCACCAAGGCTGGCTGTCGGGTTGGAATACGTCTTGTCAAGCCCGTTGAACCGAACCGTACCCCCACGGATTGGCGTTTCGCTGAAAACACCTTCACTGTCGGCATACAGTTGGTTGATTCGCATCTGACGGACGTCCATCCGTACGCCACCGTTCACCGTCAGCCGGTCGGTCTTCTTCTGGGCAAACGCAAACACACCGTTGTCCCACGACTTATAACCCGGATACAATACCTCAAGTCCCTGGTTCTGGTTGTACTGCCACATCCCGTTGCCGCCAACCGTAAAATCCCAGCCATTTTTGCCACCGAAGTAATATTTCAGGTCATAAAAAACGTTTTGCAGGAAGAAGTACAACGCAGGCTGACCGGGAGTAAGCGTACTGGCAAATTCCTGCCGGCGGTTCTGGCTGTAGCTGATAATGGCCGACAGATTGCCTCCTCCAACTTTAGTGAAGGTGTTCCACGAAACTTTCATGTGGTTCAGATTCTGGTAGTTGGCTGGATTGATGGCTCGGCTACGTAGTTCGCCGTCCGACACCGGTGCGAGGGCTTCCGAATCGCTATCCATCCGAACCAGCTTCTGGAACCGACCCGTTTGATCGCGTTCGCCCGTCACGATGTTGATATCCTGATGCCAGTTGGAAAAATAAATTTGCGAATACCCCCACCGACGGTTAATGCCAATCGTACCGTTCACGTTGAACTCGCGGAAAGCCGACCCATACACTCGCCCATCATACCGATTGCGGTAATTACCAGCGTTCTTGTGGCTCAATCGAAGTCGTCCGAAAAGACCATTGTGGTTGCCCTCAACTACGCCCGATAAGCCAATCAGGCCGTTGTTGCTCTGGTAGTTGGTCAGAATCTGTCCCCGATAGACACCCGGATCAGGCGGACGAGCAGAAATCAGACTCATGACGCCACCCAGACCGTCGGAGCCGTATAGCATACTCCCCGAGCCTTTGATGATTTCATACCGGTCAATCGAGTACTCGTCGATCTGGAGGGCATGTTCTTCACCCCACTGGTTGTCTTCCTGCCGAACACCGTCGTGTACCGTAATAACCCGGTTGAAGCCGAGTCCCCGAATCACCGGTTTGGACAGACCGACGCCGGTTGTAATCTGCGACATACCCGGCAGTCGGCTGACCGCATCTGTCAGGTTGGTCGAGCTGGTCTGGAGCCATTGAACTTTCGAGTACGTCATGATTGGTACCGGACTTTCCTTAACCGTCGAACCGGTTGTCAGGCCCGTCACGACTACTTCCTGAAGCTGTGACGCTTCGGGTTCCAGGATAACGTCGAGCGTTGTCTGCCCGCCCGCGAGCCGAATGGTGCGGGTTTGGGGCCGATAACTCAGAAACCGAATCTCCACCTTATGAGAGCCGGCCGGGAGGTCTGCAACCCGAAAGTTTCCGAGCGTATCAGTCGAGCCGCCTTTTTGCAAAGCGGGCAGGTAAATAGTTACCCCAGCGAGTGGTTCGCGGGTAGTTCGGTCTGTAATACGGCCATTGAGTATAGATTGTGCCGATACTGCGGCAGGCAGTAAAAGAAAAAGAGTGAGAAGTCGAAGCATGGAGGCTTGAATATGGTTTGGCAAACTGGACTACTACGAGCCAATGTGCGCACACACGCCATCTGTTCCCTGTCGAAACAGATCACATACGGTGTAAACAGCGACAAAGGCGTTGTACGGAAAGCAAGCAATTAAGCCAAAACCACGGGTGGGCCCCGGTGTCGAAATCCGATGTGCGGTGACGCGAAGGAGAACGTAAGATTGCCCAAAGCCGCCGTCAACAAAGCCAATATCAGCACGAGCGGCTGCCAGAACAAAAAATCTGGATTGGTAAAGAGGACGTTACTGATGCCATCAAGCCAGATTAGCTCCTGCTGTGTGTGGGAGTGACTAGGAAACTGGCTGGAAGGCGAGGGTTTGAATGGGTGCGCGTGCGTGATGATTGTTCCGTCGGCCAGGCGGTGGGCATGGCGAAAAACAACCCCGTTGGTCAGTATGGCAATGTACAGACCAAGTAGAAAGCGAGCTATCCTTAGCTGATTATGTCTGGACCGCAGCACGCTAAAGAAATTTTAACCTAATTTTTATGTAAATGTATTAAATTCGTAATACTTCGATGTGAATTAGTTTTTAACAGGTAGGTAGGCTTGTGTCACTTTGGCCCCAAACTTGCTATTGTTTTATATGAAGTTACAATAGTGACAAAATAGTTATTGAAAAGTGTATACTTGTTGTTGTAAACTTTTCAATAAAATTCTTGTTTTTGTATTAAGGCAAGGTTAATTTTGAATATTAAAGGGGCTGCATATGACAGTCATGGCGTGTGCAACTCACTATTGAAACTATACCGTAAACTTAGCTTAGCTTAATTTAACCGACACATGAGATGAAAAACGTTCGTTTGTACATGATTTTACAATGGATTTTCTTCCTCCCCGTCATCTTGCCCTTGTGTATGTTGTTCGGTGCGCTACGGGGGGCAATCCAGATGGCTGATCGGGTGATGGACCAACTGTGGACTGATGTGATGCCGCATCGTAAAACCGAGGCCACTATAGATTGATATTTACTCTAGGACAATCATTTGCTTATATACTTTAAACCCGGTGACTGAATAGCCGCCGGGTTTTTCATTTACTCAAAAATAAAGTTGAGATTTTTGTCTTTGTAATCCTCTTTGTCCAGTTCTAAAAATTCTTCCCAGAAGGGGTCGTTCGGTACTCCCGCTTTGCAAATGATAGGCTCCTTTTTTACAGGATGAACAAAATAAAGCCGACGGGCATGCAGGTATATTTTTTTGTCCGGAACGGCCCGGTCATATCCATACTTAATATCGCCCCGGATTGGACAGCCAATGGCCGATAACTGCGCACGGATCTGGTGCGGGCGACCGGTGACCGGGTTTACTTCGAGCAGGTAGTGTTCATTGATTCGGCCCAGCACCCGATACGTCAGCTCCGCACGTTGCGAACCGGGGACTTCGTATTCGTGAGCGGTGGTCTGATTTTTCTGTTCGTCTTTAACCAGCCAATGAACCAGCTTGTCGCTGTCCTTGGGTGGTTTCTGGCGGACAACGGCCCAATAGGTTTTCTGCACTTGCCGCTTCCGGAATATTTCACTCATCCGCTCCAGTGCTTTTGACGTACGCGCAAACACCACCAGGCCACTGACCGGCCGGTCGAGCCGATGAACCAGGCCCAGAAAAACATCGCCTGGTTTATTGTATTTCTCTTTAACGTACTCTTTCAGCACGTCGAGGAGCGTAATGTCGCCGGTACGGTCGCCCTGGACTAAAATGCCTGGTTCTTTATTGACAATCAACAGGTGGTTGTCTTCATACACCACCTGATATGGTTTCTTCTTCATAGCCCATGGACCTGTTTGTCCAGCTTACATAACTCAATACGCTTCGTTCTCGTTCGGAAAGTCCCGGGCTTTTACGTCATCGACGTAGTGCGCAATGGCCTCGGTCATGATTGTGCTAAGGTCGGCGTACCGGCGTAGGAAACGCGGTTTAAAATCCTTCGTAATACCCAGCAGGTCGTGCAGGACCAGAATCTGGCCGTCGGCGTCGGGACCGGCTCCAATACCAATGGTTGGAATCTGAAGGCTTTGGGACACTTGCCGGGTCAAAGCCGCCGGAATTTTTTCGAGCACTACGCTGAAGCACCCGATGTCTTCGAGCATGCGGGCGTCGTCCATCAGTTTCTGCGCTTCGGCTTCCTCTTTAGCCCGAACCGCGTACGTACCAAATTTGTAGATCGACTGGGGCGTTAACCCGAGGTGACCCATAACCGGAACCCCCGCGCTCAGAATCCGGACGATGGATTCCTTTACCTCCAGTCCGCCTTCCAGCTTAACGGCGTGAGCACCCGATTCTTTCATGATCCGGATAGCCGACCGGAGCGCTTCCGAGGAGTTACCCTGGTAGGAGCCAAACGGCAGATCGACAACGACCAGCGCCCGCTTTACGGCCCGCACCACTGAACTGGCGTGGTAAATCATCTGATCGAGCGTAATGGGTAGCGTCGTTTCGTGACCAGCCATGACGTTCGACGCCGAGTCGCCGACGAGAATCAGCTCAACACCGGCCGCATCGACCACACGCGCCATCGAGTAATCGTAGGCGGTCAGGGCCGATATTTTTTCACCTTTATTTTTAAGTTCCTGTATGGTGTGCGTCGTAACGCGCTTGATGTCGGGATTATGAACGGACATAGATGATGGTCAGTAAGGTAAGATGCCGGCCAATAGGCCGGGGCCGCGCAAAATTACGCGAAACTAACGTACCACTATCCTCAGTGCCCGATTAACTCACCGGGGGATAAGCCAGGACTCCGGATTGAGCTTGGTAAATTCCTTCCAGATCTGGAACTGTAGCTCCGAAACGCCATTTTTATCCGTTGCAACGGTACCGATGGGTTCCCGGGCTTTCACGCGCTGTCCGGTTCGAACCGATACGCTCCGTAGCTTGGCGTATACCGTGAAATAGTCGCCGTGCTGAATAGCGACTACATTGTTCATGCCGGGCATGCTGGTTACGTCCTGTACGATACCATCGTATACGGTCCGTACGGTTTCGCCGGCGTTTGTCTGGATATCGACGCCCTGGTTTTCAACGTAAATCCCTTTTAACACGGGATGGGGTTTACGTCCGAAGTGGTCCGAAATAAAGCCGCGCGATACTGGCCAGGGTAGTCGGGCACGCGACGAAGTGAACGAGGATGCCAGGGCCGTTTCTTCGCTGTTCAGGTTGTTGTTACGTCGTTCGTCGGGTCGGGCCGCGTTCGACTTGCGTTCGGCAGCTTCTTCGCGTTCAGCGGCTGCTACGTCGGCGTCGGTCTTGGCTGGTTTTTCGCCGGCAGCCGCAGCTTCTTCAGCGCGTTTCCGCTCGGCCGCCTTACGAGCTGCTTCCAGTCGGGCCAGTCGTTCCCGCTCCGCCCGTTCCCGGGCTTCGCGTTCGGCCCGTTCCCGCGCAATGATCCGCGTAATCATGGCTTCGAGCCGATTCACAGCTCGGCGACTTTCAGCCAGTTCAGCGCGCAGTTCAACCTCTTTCTGGCCAAGTTCTTTAACTACCTTGTTCTGCTCTTCCTTCAGCGTAGAAAGTTTTTCGCCCTCCCGAACTTTGGCCGCAAGTGCTCCGCGTTGTTCTTTCCGTTTACGTTCCGTGACCTGCTGCTTGTTCTGCAACATGGACTGGATGTTGTTCATCTGCCGAACCTGACTCTGCCGGGCGTCGGAGTACTGACGAAGGTATTTATATCGGGCGACGAGTTGGTTGAAGCTTTCGGATGCGAACAGAAAGCTGATGGGGTTCACCTGTTGCCGACGCTTGTCGGCCGCATAGATCATGGCACCGTATTCAGATTTCAGCTTTTCAAGGTCGCGTTTCAGCGCCTGGCTGGCCTGACGTAGTTCGGCGATCTCGGTGTCAGTCAGGCGGAGGTCTTTATTGATTAGATTGATCTGTTGCGTCTGAGCCTGAATTTGCTGGTTCAGGGCTTTCAACTGTCCGAGACCTACCTGCTTTTCCGACGCGGTTTGTTTCAGGATGGTCCTGATCTGATTCATTTTCTCCAGATTCTGCTTCTTTTCTTTTTCCAGCGTCTGGCGATTCCGCTGGGTTTGCTGGCCCTGCACCGACAAGGGCACTAACAAACCGATAAACACGGCTCCGATACTCCAAACGCGAAAAAGCAATCGAAAAAAAGCTGTAATCTGCATAGTTATGTCAATCGACTATTTGCCTACGGCCGTCGCTGATATTTTGCCGGGATGGTGAACGGAAACCCGGGATTTTTATCCACCAGTTCAACTTTGTTATGTTGAATACGTAGCAGTGATTGGTAGTACTGCCCGTCGGTTTTTGATTGATAGTCTAGTGTAATCAGGCTCGTAAACGGAAACAGAAAATTGTTCAGGGCCGCGAAATCCTCATAATCCAGCCGTAGCGTATTCCTGGTTGGCTGCTCAACAACCATTAGCTTTTTCAGCTTACGATCGTCTTCGCCAATGTAATTTTCGACCAGTACTTTGCCTTCCGTTTGCCGGAGGAGCAGGTAATCACGATCCCGCTTTACTTTCTGTGCCGGTTTCTGGGGCAGGGGCAGATTCCCGACAATGAGCGCCTGGAGCAGATCGAACGTCAGATTGAAATTGAACTGACGGCTAAGGGTTGGGAAATCGTAGGCCGCATATTCCTTATGAATTTTGTCCAGAATCTGGATTGAGTCACGCGTTATCAGTCCCCGGGCTACTTCAAGGCCCAGCCCTGTTACCGCAAACCAGATTACACTGTCTTTACGAACGCGCAGGTTGACGTTGGCATTGTTAATGTCCTGATCTTTGCTCTTGAACGATACTTTCGATTTGGCAACGAGATATTTAAAATCTATCTCGGCAACAATGGCGCGCGCTTCGTCAATACCCGGCCGGTTCTGAGTCGGGTTGTTTGTGGTATCAGCAGGGGGCGCAGGGCGGGCGGCAGTTACGGTATCAGCAGGAGTAGGGCGGGGAGGGGCCGAACGCGACAACCGCCGACGACGGCAGCCTTCCGAATTCAGTAAAACCCCCAATAGTAAGGCAAACAGAAGGTATTTGTTCATGAAACTAGTTCGTCGTTTGTTGTTCAGCGCCTGAGTCGAATTACCCACCACGAACGACAAACTTCTTTATAACTTCCCCGTAGCGATTTTTTTATCCAGCGCATCGCTGGTCTCGCCTTTGGCTTTTGCTTTTTTCCATTGGTCCAGTGCCTTCTCCCTTTCACCAAGCTGGAACAGTACGTCGCCGTAGTGTTCAAGTATGGTGCCGCTGACACTGGCCGGATTAGCCTGGATTACTTTTTCCAGCATTTGCCGGGCTTTAGCGTAGTCCTTCATGGTGTAGAGCACCCAGGCGTGTGTGTCCACGAACGTAGCGTTGGTCGGGTTGCGCTCTACCAGCTTCTTTGACATTTGAAGGGCCTTCGGCAGATTTTCTTTCCGCAACGACAGGAA
The DNA here is from genome assembly GCF_000296815.2 of Fibrisoma limi BUZ 3. GTDB lineage: Bacteria > Bacteroidota > Bacteroidia > Cytophagales > Spirosomataceae > Fibrisoma > Fibrisoma limi. Next base: position 1,181,432 of record NZ_CAIT01000009.1, on the reverse strand, counting down.
ATAGCTGTAATTGTTTAGTACGTGGTCGTTCTGTGGATCTTCCTTTAACACCAGCTCGTAGGCTTCATCCGATTTGGCGTGGTCACCAAGCCCGTTGTAGGCATCGCCTAGTTGAGCGTTAATGCCTTTAACAAGTTCAGCGTTATTTGTGACACTCAAAAGCTTCCGGCTTTCTTCCAGGGCGTCGACGGCTTCCTGATAATGACGTTTGAACAGGTGCGCAGAGCCGTTTGAATACCAGAAGAATCCTTGCGTCGGGAATACTTCGAGGGCTTGTTGCGAATGAACCAGTAGGCTGTCTACCTGATTTAGTTCGCTGTCCAGTTGCAACAAAGCTCCCCAGACTTCATACGTAGAGCCGTCGAGTCGGGCGGCTTTAGCGTAGGCGTCCCGTGCTTCGGCTTTTTTACCCTGCTGCGTCAGCAGGTCGCCCAGCATGATCTGGGTTTTCGGATCGTTGGGGCTTGTTTTCGCGAGATCCTGCGCCATTTTGAGCGCATCCTGCTGGGCTGCGGTGCTCTCGCCCGTAGCTCCGGCATAGCTCGACAAAATCCGGGCTTTTAATCCGGCCTCGAGATTCGGATTAGCGAAAACTTGATTTAGCTCTTTGGTCACCCGGGCCATATCGCCTTTTTTACGGTACACGTCTGCAAGCAGTACGTGGGCCTGGGGCAGGTCCGGATTCAGCTTGAGGGCCTTGTCGAGCCAGTTAATAGCCTGGTCGTCGCGGTCATGGGCGATTAGGAGTTCTGCCCCTTCGAGCAGGTATTCCGGTTCGCCCGGCTCCGAAGCCACCAGCTTTTCGGCTTCTTCGATGGCCTTATCAATCTTATTCTGCTTGAGGTAAATCCGCTGTTTCTGGCGCGTGATCTCCTCGTTCATCCCCAACACGCGTTCTACGCGGTTATAGGCGTCCAGCGCTTTGTCGGGTTTATCGTCAAAGAGGTAGATGGCTGCCAGTTCGACGCCATATTCGGCGTTCTCCGTGCCTTTGCTGAGTAATTGCTCGTAGAGTTCTTCGGCTTCTCCATACCGCTTCTGTTTAACGAGCAGTTCGGCCAGCAGCAGGGTATAGAACTTATTATTAACGTCGATCGAGTGGGCTTTTGACGCAAATGGGATAGCCTCGGCAGTTTTACCGGTTTTCAGTAAGGCATTGGCTGTAGCATACTGAGCAGCCGCGTTGTTCGGATTTTTTTGCAGCAGTTTTTCGAACTGAGTGATCGCTCGAGCAGGCTCGTCGGTCATCAGGTGTCGCATGCCCTCCGTAAAAAGGAGTTCCTCTTCGGCTTTGGCCAGGGTTGTGGTGCCAGAAGCTGCTTTACCGGCTTCCGTGTCCGGCTTTGTATCCTTGCGCTGAGCCGCAACGGGCGTCACCCCGAGCCAGATAAGTAGCCCGAATCCGCCGACCAATCCCAGCAGTCGCCGGCTTCGGCAAAACGTATATGGTTTGTTCATTGTGGTCAGCGTGGTATAAAGTACGTGCTTACAAAAAACGAGTCAATAACCGTTACTATTGCAGCCCGGTTGTGTTTTGATATATAAACAAAGGTAGTCCAAAATAGCAAATACTTATTAAGTTAGCTATTCTGAGTGAACTACCTTCCTGAGCAACGGATGAAATGCTACGAAACGGCGTCGTAGACCTGCACTCGTTCCCACAAGTGACTGCATTCGGACACGAATTCCAGGTGTACCGGGTGAATCTGGTAGCGGTCGTGGGCGTCTTTATCTCCAAAGACAAACGTGAGCGAAAAGTCGTAGCTGTGGTCAATGACGGGCCGACGAGTATCAGCCGGAACGCCGATGTACGCCGTTGTGATGTCGTTGATTCCTTTGAGGGATTCCAGACCGGCGCGGAGCGCGTCGCGATCAGCCTGATTTTCGGGGTGCTTGAGCCAGAAAAAAACTGTGTGAACGAACATGGTATCAGGTAATAAGTTAGCTGGTCGGTAGCTTCATAAGCCGATTACATATCGTGTATTGACCTATTTACCGACTCGCTAACTTACTACGTGTTTATGAAAACTTTTCTAACTGCTTAACCAAAACGCCAAAATCTTTCGGATAGGGCGCTTCGAACTGCCGACGCTCACCGTCGAGTAGTTCAAACGTCAGCGAATGGGCGTGCAGCGCCACCCGCTGGATCAGCGGCAATTCTTCGGTGTCTTTCTTCAGATTGAAATTCCGCTTGAGTTCCGACAAGAACAGTGGCTCGCCACCGTACGTCGGGTCATTGACGATTGGTGCTTTCAGACACATCAGGTGAACCCGGATCTGGTGCATACGACCCGTAATGGGAAGACATTCCACGAGGGTATTCTGCCGGTAAGCCTGCAATGTATTGAAGATCGTCTCAGCCAGTTTTCCCTTCTCCCGGTCAATCCGAACGGCCGTACCGTCTTTGATCGGTGCGATCGGAAGGTACACTGAAACGCCGTCGAAGTCGTGGACACCATTCGTTACGGCGTGGTAGCGCTTGGTCACCTCGCGGTGCTCGAACTGCATAGCCAGGTGTCGATAGGCTTCCGGGTGTTTGGCAATCGCCAGGATACCCGACGTCTCCTTGTCCAGCCGGTGCCCCAGTTGCGCGTCGGGATGATAGGCTTTGGCCAGCCGAATGATGCTCAGCGCCCGGTCGTTAGTGCGCTCATCGAGCGATGCAATGTGGGGCGGCTTATTGATTAATATATAGTCGTCGTTTTCAAAAACGATTAAATCCTCAAAGTTCAGTTTCATGAGTAAACTGTTCAGGTTCGTTGGTTGAGGTAAGCAGCAAAACTGGTCCTGGTCTTACTCTCAAACGTCAAACTAAATGCAAAAAGCCTCCTCCGGACTGGAAGAGGCTATGGTAATGCGATAACCCCAAAAACGTTAGATGGATAGCGTACCGCGCTGTTGTGCTTTGCGCAGGGTCGCTTCCAGACCGTTTTTGTTGATGGTTTTGATGGCAGACGTAGCAACTTTCAGCGTGACCCATTCGCCCGTCGACTCCACGAAGAAACGCTTCTTCTGGAGGTTCGGGTAGAACTTACGCTTTGTTTTATTGTTGGCGTGAGAAACGTTATTTCCCGTCCGCGTCCGCTTTCCTGTGATTTGACAAACTCTGGCCATGACCGTACTCGTTTTCCGTATGAGGGCGCAAAATTAGCTAAAAGGCTGATACTACGCAAACTATTCCTTGGCTTTTTTGAAACCATACGGGCAATGCCGACAGCCGTTTTTGCAACAATAACCGCGTTTTAAGTGGTAGGCGGCCGTAAAAACGACAAAACCTTCCGGGGTATAGTAGTAATCTTCATCTGCGAGGCTATCAATCTTCTTATTTTTCCGGTGGGATGCCATATGTTATATCTGTATTAACCCTGTGGAGATGAAGCAGGTTGGGTTTTGCCTTCTCCCTAATTCAGGCTATTTTTGAAAGGAACGAACTGTTTAAACGGTTGGTTCTATAATTTAATACCCCTTCATCAACTGTTCACCACTAATTATTCGTACTGCTATGGAAACCGCACTGCCTATCTCGGCCACAGAACAGGCCATGCAACTTGAGTGGAACTACGGCGCTCATAACTACCACCCCGTTCCGGTCGTTCTGACGCGGGGCGAAGGCGTATTTGTCTGGGACGTAGAAAACAAACGGTACTTTGACTTCCTCTCAGCCTATAGTGCCGTTAGCCAGGGACACTGCCACCCACGTATCATTAATGCGTTTATCCAGCAGGCGCAGCGATTGACCCTAACCTCGCGGGCTTTCTACAACGATAAGACGGGTATCTGCGAGAAATTCCTGTGTGAGTACTTTGGCTATGACAAAGCCTTATTAATGAACTCGGGTGCCGAAGGGGGCGAAACCGCCTTGAAGCTGACCCGGAAATGGGCGTACCTGGTGAAAGGTATTCCCCAGGATCAGGCTAAAACGGTCTACGCGGCCGGCAATTTCTGGGGCCGTACGCTGGCGGCTATCTCCTCGTCCACTGACCCGAGCAGCACCCGCGATTTTGGGCCACTGTTGCCGGGTTACATCATTATTCCATATAACGACCTGACTGCGCTGGAGGAGACCTTCAAGCGTGATCCGAACATTGCGGGCTTCATGGTTGAGCCAATCCAGGGTGAAGCCGGGGTTGTGGTGCCGGACGAAGGCTATCTGCGGGGTGTGCGCGAGCTATGCACCAAATACAACGTACTGTTCATTGCCGACGAAGTGCAGACCGGTATCGGCCGGACGGGTAAACGCCTGGCCTGCGATTACGAAGAGGTAAAACCGGATCTGCTCGTACTGGGGAAAGCCCTGTCGGGTGGGACGATGCCGGTATCGGCCGTGTTGACGTCCGATGAGGTAATGCTGACAATCAAACCCGGCGAACACGGCAGTACGTACGGCGGCAACCCGTTGGCCTGCGCCGTGACGATGGAAGCGCTTCAGGTAGTAAAAGACGAAAACCTGGCCGACAACGCGATGGCGATGGGTGAGGTTTTCCGGAGCCGGATGACGGCCCTGAGTCAGAAAACGGAACTGGTCAAATCGGTACGGGGCAAGGGCCTGCTGAACGCGATTGTGATCAGCGAGCGCCCGGAATATGGCAAAGAAACCGCCTGGGAAATCTGCCTGAAACTCCGCGACAATGGGCTGCTGACCAAGCCAACCCATGGCGACAAGATTCGGTTCGCGCCCCCACTCGTTATCAACGAAGATCAGGTGCACGAAGCCTGCGATATTATTGAAAAGACGATTCTTAATTTTTAGAGGAGAAAAGGAGGAAGGGTAGGAAAGGAGAAAGGAAGCCGCTACAGTTTCCTTTCTCCTTTCCTACCCTTCCTCCTTTTCTCCTTTTTTTTACCTCACCTTCTGGTCTTGTTCGTAGACGCCTTCTTCTTCCTTGGTGCCGTCGGCGTTGTAAAGCATGCCCGGACCGTTGCGCTGCCCATTTTTGAAGTAGCCAACAAACCGGTCCCCGTCGGCGAAGTAATACACGCCTTTGCCGTTTGGTACGTTCTTCTGGAACCAGCCTGCGTAGCGGTCGCCATTGCGGTAGTAGTACACACCGTAGTCGGAACGGACGTTGTCGCGGAAGTTGCCTTTGTATTTAATCTTACCATCGGCGTAATATTCCGTGCCTTCGCCGTGTTTGTCGCCTTCTTCAAATTCGCCGGCGTAACGCTCGCGGGTGGGGTACACGAAAACCCCGCGGCCATCCTCACAGTCGCCGGAAACGCAGCCAACCGTACGGACGGATGTGTTGGTACGAGTAGGCGTAGTGGGGCGAGCTGAGACAGTAGTTTCGTCGTCGGCAATGGGTTTCGGCGCGGTCGCTACGGCCGGTTTGTTTGCCGATTTCCATTTCGGATACAGTTCTTCGGCTTCGAGCCAGCCTTTACGGATTGCCTCGATACGGGCGGGTTTGGCCGGGTGCGTCGAGGTGGCGTGTTCATTACCAAGTAGCTTGATGGCTACCAGTGATTCGTCAAGCGATGCTCCAAGCTGGTGTAGCACAAAGCCCGAAAACTTATCGGCTTCAATCTCTTTCAACGGTTGACCGCCTTTTCCGTCGATGGTATGGCCCTGGAGGTGGTGGCCAATTTCGTGCGCCATGACGCTGATAGCCGACCAGTCGGTTTCGGTGGCATCTTCGATTCGTTGCATAAACGCACCGTCGTAGATGATAAACCGCTGCCCCTTCACGACCGTAGCAAAGCAGTTCTGGGTATTGGCACACTCCATAATCTTAAAATTACGCAGCAACCCAATAGGCTTCAGGATCCGGTCGACAACACGTTCGGCGTGGCCATTGGAGGTGTACGCCATGTAGTTACAGAGAACCTGCGGATTCACGGCCGCGCCGGTGAAATTGCAGGTAAAAGATTCGGAAACCAGCATCGGCTGGCGGGTCGGGGCTTGAGCTGACAAAGAGCCGGTTGCCCCTAAAACGAGCGTAGTTACGTATAAAACCGCTTTCACGTTCATAACCGGGTGGGGTTAATCGTTCATCACGGCAGAATAACGAACAGAACTAGGCAGGCATTGTAAATCGACGCTGGCGACCGTTCAACTTTAGGCTATAACGATCGATCGTAGGCCTTTTTCTTAATCTAGTTCAACCGTTTTTCTTAAGATACTTCATCGTTTTGGACCCAGGCGGGGCGGTAGTTTTGCATCAGTTAAGCAACAAAAACAACACAAATCATGCAAACTACCCTGGAAAAGCTGATGGGCCTGAACCGTCTGGTTCAGCAAGGGCACATCCTGCACGCCTTCGATACGTACTACCACGACGACGTGGTGATGCAGGAAAATGAGCAGGCACCCATGATCGGCAAGCAGGCTAACTATGAGCGCGAAGCCGACTTCGAAGCCAACGTATCAAATTTTTCGGCCGTGCCACTGAAAACGTCAGCCAGCGAGAATCACTCGTTTGTCGAATGGCAGTACGACTACACGCATTGCGAGTGGGGGCATAAGCAGTACAAACACGTGTCGGTGCAGGAATGGAAAGATGGGCGGATCATCCGCGAGAAGTTTTACTACGCCGGATAACGTATCATGAAGTAAGTGGAGGATCTAACAAAAATTACGCATGAAAACGCTGACCGTACCGGACGAAACGCCGGTTTTTCCCCTACGCTGGGTGGTGGCCACGAATGATGAGGCTGCACCTCTCGTGATTCGCCTGATGCTGGCGCTGGTCTTGTTTCCCCACGGTGCCCAGAAACTATTCGGTTGGTTCGGTGGGTATGGCTTTGATGGAACGATGCAGTATTTCACGGAAACGGTTAATCTGCCGTATCTGCTGGCGCTTAGTATTATACTGATTGAGTTTCTCTCGCCCTTCCTGCTCGTTGCCGGCCTGTTTACCCGCGTCGTGGGTGTCCTGATCAGTCTGCTGTTCACCGGCATCATTCTGACAGCACACGTAGCAATTGGTTTCTTTATGAACTGGAACGGTAGCCAGCCGGGCGAGGGCTATGAGTATCATCTGCTGATCGTAGCGATGGCCGTTTCGCTGCTCATATCGGGCGGGGGTAAACTGTCTCTGGACAGTAAACTGGCGAAATAAAGGCCCGGCGGCTACCAGCGACTTGTTTTAAGCAGACGTAATTTGCCATATTTACCGGCAAACTAACTCGCAACCCGGCCCTGTCGGGTTGCTGTCGTCTGTGGTTATGCAAGTGTTCGACACCGCGGCTGCTCACGAGCGGATTCTGAGCCATGTGCAGCAGTTGATCAGCCTCACCGAGGAGGAAGAAACGTACTTCCTGAGCATACTCAAACCGCGTGTGCTACGTCGTAGGCAGTATCTCGTGCAACAGGGTGAAGTGTGCCGATTCGAGAATTTTGTCGTGAAGGGTACGCTTCGGGCTTTTGCCATTGACCCAAAAGGGCAGGAGCACAATGTCCTCTTCGCGCTGGAAGACTGGTGGATTTCGGATTTTCAGAGCCTGCTGACCGAACAGCCTGCTACGTTATATGTAGAAGCCATCGAAGAAGCGCATTTGCTGCAGATTGAGAAGAAGGACATTGAGCAACTGTTCATCAACGTCCCGAAGTTTGAACGATTCTTCCTCGTTAAATTACAGAAGGCGTTCATCGCTTTCCAGAACCGGATTTTCTCAACCATCAGCCAGACGGCCGAAGAACGCTACCTTGACTTTCGCCAGCGGTACCCACTCATTGAACAGCGGGTACCGCAATACATGCTGGCGTCCTACCTGGGCATTACGCCCGAATTCCTGAGTAAAATCCGTCGCGAACTCGCCACCCGCCATTGATCATTTGAACCGCTGCACCGCCACTTTACCTTTGGCCCCTACGGCGTAGCAAGTGCCTTTTACGCAGGCCAGCGCGTGGAAGCCTTCGGTGTCCAGCCGCTGCCAGGTTTGGCCCTGGTCGGCGGAAATGCTGCTGCCTGATGGGCCAATGGTCAGCAGCCGGTCGCCGGGCAGCAGCGCAACGGCTTCTTTGAGGCCAGGCGGGTCGGTAGGGGAAACGGCCTGCCAGGTGCGGCCACCATCGCGGCTGATGGCTGCGTTTGGGCCGGTCTGGGTTGTTTGCTGGTAATTGCCACCCACAGCCATACCGTTCTTCTCGTTAAAAAATCGAAGGCCAAAAAGTCCCGTTGCGCTACCAGCAGGCAGCGGTGTATTACTCACGGCCCAGGTTTTGCCCCGATCGGTGGAGCGGAAAACCCGGCCGACCGTACCGCCACCGGAGGCAATCCACACGTTTCGTTTGCCCTGAACAACCAGACTGGTACCGCTGGCGGCAAACGCGGCTTCGTTCGGCTGCATAGCGGGCAAGGCTTCGGGCGGAACGGGCTGCCAGGTCTTTCCACCGTCGTCGGTCGTCAGGATAAACCACTTGCCATTAGCCGGAGGATCGCTGAACACAATGCCGTGCTGTTTGTCCCAGAAATCCATGCCATCGAAAAAGACACCCGCTTGTTTGGTTTCGTACAACTGCGTCCAGTTCCGGCCACCGTCGGTAGTTTTGTAGATACGTGCCTGGCCTTTTTCGGCCGGTCCGGCGCTCATCAGGTAGGCCGTCTGATCGTCGACGGCGTGAACATCGCGGAAGTCGCAACTGTCGGCGCCGGGAACCTGGCCCTGCTCCCACGATTGACCGCCGTTGCTGGTGTGAACGAACGTACCGCGGGTACCCCCAATCCAGACAACTTTTTCGTTAGCGGCACTGACAGCCCGGAAGCTGGCATCGGTCCCTACGTTCTGCGGTTGCCATTGAGCCAGAGCAGACGAAGTCAATAAAAGACCTGAAACACAGAAAGTAATAAAAGCAATTGCGCAGCGGTTGCGTCGAAATGGGGAAGTCATACCATTATAACGAATTATACCGCCGTTGAATACTCTCGGTCAGCACTTGATACACTTCGTAAAACTGCGGACGGGTTGACAAAAAGTCCAGATGGCGGTTGATGGTTGTCTGATCGCCCCGCCGGGCCGGGCCTGTCTGAACATCGGCCGGATTGTCGGCAGCCAGACCCTTACGAAATGTTTCGCGGATAATCGGACGTAGCAGATCAAACTCGAGCCCTTCGGCCGTGGTCAGGTCGCGGGCCAGAGCCATCAGATGATTGGTAAAATTACAGGCCAGAACAGCCGCTACGTGCAGCATCTGCCGCTCTTCGGAGTTAATCAGGTACACAACGTCGCTGAGTTCCTGGCCCAGTTGCACCAACTGAGTTTCGGTTGCTTTGTCGTTGGATTCGATGCAGAGCGGTATCTCGTCAAACGCCATCGGTGGCTGCCCTCTCGTAAACGTCTGCAAGGCATAGAAAACGCCCGTCTGGACGGGTATGTCGCTGTAAACGGCCATCCATTGTTCCAGCGCACTGAGTGGCTGGCTCCCTGATGTATGCACGATTGTAGCGCCTTCGGGCAGCACAAGCCGGGCGCAGACTGCTTCGAGGGCATCGTCGGGAACGGCCAGTATGAACAGGCTGGATGGACTGTCGGCAAAGTTCAGTTCCGAATGTGTACGGGCATCATACAGTATACTGACCAGTTGCCGGGCATGCTGCAACTGTCGGCTGAATACTTCATTGATGTGATGGCCAGCGTTTTCCAGCGCAGGAGCGAGGTGCCAGGCCAGGTTTCCGGCACCGATAAACGATATTTCCATTGTCAAGTATATGACTTTTGATTGTATGGCGTGCGTTACCTTTGTGAAAAAGCGTGGGGCTGGGGGCGTGGAGCAAGGGGCATAGGGCTTTTACGTACCCTTCGCCCCGTGCTCCGCGCCCCAGCCCCACGCCCAAACCCCATCGCTCTTGTCCATTCTCGTCATAATCCCCGCCTTCAACGAAGAAAACTCGGTTGGTAATGTGGTGCGGGACATACCCACCGGCTTAGTTGATGAAATTGTAGTCGTAAACAATAACTCCAACGATCAAACGGCTGTAGAAGCGGCCCGTGCCGGGGCCACTGTTCTGAATGAGCCGATTCAGGGCTACGGACGAGCGTGTCTGCGGGGTATCGCCTACGCTCAGAATCGGCAACAAAAACCGGATGTCGTTGTTTTTCTCGATGCTGATTACTCCGATTATCCCGGCGAAATGACAGCCCTGGTGGCTCCGATTCTGGCGGGAGAGGTCGATCTGGTGATTGGATCGCGGGCGCTGGGCAACCGGCAGCGCGGCTCCATGACACCCCAGCAGGTGTTTGGAAACTGGCTGGCCACAACGCTCATGCGCTGGCTGTACGGAGTTCGTTACACGGATCTGGGGCCATTCCGGGCGATTCGGTTTGATAGTTTGCTGGCCCTGAACATGCGGGATCTAACCTACGGATGGACCGTAGAGATGCAGTTGAAGGCCGCCAAACAGGGCTTACGGATTACTGAAGTGCCCGTTAGCTACCGGAAGCGGATCGGCTTTTCTAAAATATCAGGAACCGTGAAGGGAACGATTTTAGCTGGATACAAGATTATTACGACAATATTCAGGTACTTGTAACACAGTAAATACTCAACGTTGTGAATTGTTGCTTTGTCAACTATGGAAATCATCGTCTTAGTCCTGTACGGCCTGGCCCTGTTGCTGCTGTTCCTATACAACTGCGGCCAACTGAGCCTGATTATTATCTACCTACGTAGCGAACGAAAACGGAAGGCTGCCGTGCTGGCATCTGATGCGATCGACTGGAACGCGCTACCCGTAGTAACGCTGCAACTACCCGTTTACAACGAGCTTTACGTAGTGGAACGTCTGATCGATTCGGTTGTTAAGCTGCGTTACCCGAAAGACAAACTTCAGATTCAGGTACTGGACGATTCAACCGACGAGACGGTAGAGATCATTGCGGCAAAGGTCAATGAGTACAAGCAAGCAGGATTTGACATTGAGCATGTCCGCCGACCGGAGCGCAAAGGATTCAAAGCGGGTGCTCTGGCTTATGGGCTGGAGTTTGCCAAAGGCGAATTTGTCAGCATTTTCGACGCGGACTTTGTGCCGGACCCCAATTTTCTGCTAAAAACCGTTCCTCATTTTGCCGATCCGAAAGTAGCCATCGTGCAGACTCGCTGGGAGCACCTGAACGAGGATTTCTCCCTGATGACGCAACTCCAGGCGTTTGGTCTCAATGCACATTTTACCATCGAACAGAGTGGGCGCTATGCAGCCGGCTTCCTGGCTAATTTCAACGGAACGGGCGGTGTCTGGCGCAAGGAAGCGATCTATGACGCCGGTGGCTGGCAAAGCGACACATTGACCGAAGACCTTGACTTGAGCTACCGGGCTCAACTGCGGGGTTGGAAGTTCGTTTACCGCGAGGACATCGGCTCCCCGGCCGAGTTGCCCGTAGCAATGAACGCGCTGAAATCGCAGCAGTACCGCTGGATGAAGGGCGCGGCTGAGTGTGCCCGCAAGCTGTTCGTAAAGGTGCTGAAAACGCCGGGCGTATCGCTGCCTATGAAGCTACATGCTGCCGTCCATCTGTTCAGCAGCGCTACGTTCATTCTGGTATTGGTGCTGGGTATCATGAGTGTGCCACTAATCTACATTCGCAGCCGCCATCCAGAGTGGGAGTGGGTATTCTTCGTAATCAATATGTTTCAGGTTAACCTGTTGATTCTGATTTCATTCTACGGTATCCCCTTCTGGCTGCTGAGCCACGAAAATAAAGCCAAGCTCGGCTGGTACTTCCCCATGTACTCGTCGTTGATGATGGGCCTGTCGCTGCACAACACCATCGCCGTTGTCGAGGGGTACATTGGCCGCAGAACTCCGTTTGTCCGTACCCCAAAATTTAATGTCAAATCGGCCCGGGATAGCTGGGCTGCCAACAAGTACGTTAGTCGGCAAATCAGTTGGCTGACCGTAGTAGAAGGGCTACTGACGCTCTATTTCCTGGGTGGACTGGCGCTGGCTTTCTACGTTCAGGACTTTCGAATGTTCTTCCTGCACATCATGCTCATGGTTGGGTTCGGCATGGTGTTCGTATATTCGCTCATCCACGCGGGGCGCCGTCCGGGCAGTCCGTCGTTGGGATAAGTGGGTGCATGATACAAACTCGTTTTTCTGTTAACTGGCTGGTAGCGATTGCGTCAGCGGCTGCCTACTGCATGCTGGCGTATACAGTGCCTCGGCAGAATTTTGGTCTGCTGTTTATGCTCATGCTGGCCCTTTTTTTCGGGTACGGCTTCCTTGTTATGCCGTACCGGTTTACGGGCGCGCGCAGGCAAAAACCAGACGAATTTTTGTTTACGCTGGCGGTCCTGTTCCGGCTACTGCTGCTGTTTGCCATCCCCTGCCTGTCGGACGATGTGTACCGGTTCATCTGGGATGGTCGCCTGCTGGCCAACGGCTACAATCCATACCTTTATCTGCCTCGCCAGTTGCTGAATAGTCCAATAGCCCTGGAGGCTGGTTTGAATAAATCCCTGTTTCAGCAGCTTAACTCACCCGATTACTTCACGATATATCCACCCCTGAACCAGGCTATGTTTGGCCTGGCCGCCTACCTGGCCCCAACTAGCTTGCTGGGTACGGTGGTCGGACTTCGTATGCCGATTATACTCAGTGAAATCGGCTCGCTATGGCTAATGACAACGTTGCTCCGGCGGCTTGATCTGAATCCAAATCTGGCTCTGCTCTATGGGTTGAACCCCCTGGTCATTATCGAACTCTCGGGAAATGTACATTACGAAGCGGTCGTTATTTTCTTCTGCCTGCTGGCCGTCTGGTGGCTCCTGTCGGGCAGAATGGTTGCCTCAGCGATTGCCTTATCGCTGGCCATTGCGACGAAGCTGGTGCCGATGCTGTTTATACCATTGGCGATTCGGGTGCTGGGCTGGCGTCGGGGCATACTGTACGGCGTTGTGGCTGGGCTCTGCACTATCGCCCTGTTTCTACCGTTTGCCAGCATTGAACTGGTTCGACATATCTTTTCCAGTATCAATCTGTACTTCCAGAAGTTTGAGTTTAACGCTAGTGTCTATTACGTCCTGCGGGCAATTGGCTACTGGGTCAGAGGGTATAACACCATCGAATTCGTTGGCTTCTGGTTATCGGTCGTTACGACGCTGAGCATTTTGTGGATCACCTTCCGCTGGCGAAACGTTTCGCCCGCAATTCAAATCCTGGGTATACTGTCCATCTATTTCGGCTTTGCGACAACGGTGCACCCCTGGTACGCGACTACGCTCGTGGCGGCTGCGGTGTTTACCCGCTTCCGGTATCCGCTGGTCTGGTCGGCGCTGATTCCACTCTCGTACGCTACGTATCAGACCACCCCTTATCAGGAAAACCTCTGGCTGACGGCCGTAGAATACGGTGTCGTCCTGTTAGTAGCCATTCTTGAAATTCGGGTACCGCGGCTTGTGGAACCAAACGAAAAAGCCACCGGTGTTCCCACCGATGGCTTGCACTTGTAAGGACTCTGCGTTTAGAATGCGTAGCGAGCCCCTAACTGAACGGTGTAGGGTGTGCCATTCTTCTGCGTAATGCCCACGTTCTCGTTAACCCGGTACACGTATTGGCGGGTAGTGGCGTTGAATCCCGTCGGGATCAGCAGCGTCTGGTTGCCGAGGTTGTAATTTCCGCCCCAGTTTTTCGACGAGCGGCTTTGTTCCCCACGGAACGTAACGCCGTCGAGTGCCTGGCCAAGCAGGTTGCCGAAGTTGAACACATCGATCGTCAGCTCAAGGGCCTGCTTGCGGAACGTCGGAATGGTTTTAATCAGGCGGACGTCGAACGTGCCCGAGAAAGGATTCTCACCGCCGTTCCGGTCGGCAATAGTACCCAGGTTGTTCCGGATGTAGTCGGCTGCCCGGTTTTCGGGGTTGTTCAGTACCCGCTGCATGGAAGCCCGGATGGGTTCGGGTGTAGCCGAATTGTTCGGGTCGAAGATGTAGGCGAGGTCGTTGTCCGTACCTGGTCCGCCCACGAAGTCGCCGTTGATGTCGCCATCGGTCGTCAGCGAGTAGCGGGTTCCGCCAAGGCCCGAGAAACGCACGCTGAGGGCAAAACCACGTACCGACGGCGTAGTACCGTAGAGGACCACCTTGTGGCGGAACTGGTTGTCGGAATAGTTGATCTCGCTCAGATCGCGCGGGTCGCTTTTGATGGGCCGGAACGTCGAGGTGTTGGCTACGTTACCGTTGTATGAGGTGTTGTCGCGGGCGTCGTTCCAGGTATAGCTGAAGGCAACCACCCCGTTACGTGGCAGGCGCAGTTCGCCGTCGAGCACGAATGTCAATGTCCGGAGTTTTGCGCCGTTGGTGAGCATGAGCGTACGACCTACCGCCTGCGTTTTCCGACCCAGTACGTTGTTGGTTTGACCGCTATTGGTAGCAATGGTGTTAGCCGGTACAAATACGCCCCGGTTGGCTTCGTTCGTCAGCGTAAAAAACGGCTGGTCGACCAGGTTGCGGTCGAGGTAGACGTAGTTGTTGACCGTATTGGTATACAGCAGGTTGGCACCTACCCGAAAGTTGTCGCTGAAGAAGTGGTTGTACGACACGTTGGCTTTGTAGATGGTCGGCACCTGGAAATTCGGGTCGTTCAGGTTGATGGTCGATACGGTCGGAGCACCGGCCGGTACGCCCGGGGCCGTGGCCGGATTGTTCCGGTACGACACAAAATCCGGACGGGGTACCAGATTCGGCTGGCTGGCGTTCGACGGGCGGGTCACATCAATGGCCGCAACCTTCGTACCGCTGTTCTGGATGTTGTTCACCTGGGCGTAGTTGATGACGTAGGCGGAGAATGCACCACCACCAATCCGGATGATGTCGCGGCCTTTACCCTGCACGTCCCAGGTCAATTGCAGACGTGGCTGGATATTGTTCCAGTCCGTCGGGTTCACATCCGTCCGCAGGCCCAGCTCACGGTCAACAACCGGGTTGTAATCAGCCTTGGTCAGGTAACTGGTCAAGTCCCAGCGCAGACCCGCCTGCGCCGTTACGTTCGGCAGCGGATTGAACTGCACCTGACCGAACAGCGACGCGTTCAGGACGTATTGCTGCACCGATGGAATACCACGGAGCGGAACCTCACGGGCGTAGCGCGACGGATTCAGGTTGTTGAACTCCTGCAGGCTGTTGAAGATGAAGCGGCCGTTCTGCTCGTTGGAGATGTACGTATCCAGGTACGTCAGCGTGTTGTCGGTACCGAACGCAAAGTTGTAACGGCCTTTGGTCAGGTACGTGGTGTTCGCCAGTTGAATCTGCCGTTCCATGTTGCGCTCCGGCGTGAATCGCTGACCACCCAGCTGAACCTGTGTATTCCCCAGCGTACCGTTCGGCAGCGTTGACCGTACCGTTACAATCGCTCGCGGAATATTGGCTGATGGCAGCAGTTCATTCGGCTCGTAGTTTCGGGTTGAGTACTGGTACTGAACTTTTAACTCGTTGATGAGCGTCGGCTTGAACGTTGACCGCAGCGACATGAGCGTACTGTTTTCCAGTGAGCTGAAGCTGCTATACACCTCAAACAGGTTGATGTTGGAGTTGTCGTCGACGCTGTTCGGGTTGTTCCAGTTGCTGAAATTATTCCGGAGCGTCAGCGTGTGTTTGTTGTTGATCTGCCAGTCGAAACGGGTGAAAAACGTGTTGGCGACCGTCTTCCGGTTGAACTCGCCCACCTGCTTGGCACTGCTCAGGCCGTACTTCTCGCGGCCAATGGTGATCAGGCTGTCGAGGGCACCTCTGCTGATACGTAGCGCGTTGGCATCGGCGTCTGTACGGATGTCGGCAATGTAGAAGGGCGACGACTCATTTTGGCGGTCGAGCGCGGCAAAGAAGTGCAGTTTGTCCTTAATGATCGGACCACCGAGGCTGAATCCGTATTGAGTCCGGCTGAAATCCACCGTCCGGATGTTGCCCCGGATGTCGCGCGGACTGGCCAGCCAATCGGCGTTGTGGAAACCGAATACGGAACCCGTGAAGGTATTGGTGCCCGACTTCGTTACGACGCTGACCGTACCGCCCCCCTGCCGACCTTTCGTCACGTCGTAGTCGTTGGTCGATACTTCAAACTCGCGGATAGCTTCCAGCGAGATCGTGTAGGGGCCGCTGCCAAGGTCACCGCTGGTCAGGTTATTACGGGCGCTGGCACCATCGACGAGGAAGTTCGTTGATGAAGGTAACTGACCACCCAGGCTGATCCCGCTATTGCTCAGGGGGGACAAGGTCAACAGGCTGTTGAAGTCCCGGTTAATGACCGGCAGTTTGGCGATGTTGTTAGCCGTGATGGCTGTTGCTGCACCCAGCCGGTCGGTCCGGCTTTTCAGCGCATTCTCCGTAATTTTGATCTCCTGAAGCTGGCTCGCGTTTTCGCTCAGGTTGAAATTAACCTCCAGTCGGTCGCCCTGATTAAGCCGGTAGCCGGTGCGGGTCTGGTTGGCAAAGCCAACGTACGTAACCGTGATGGTGTAGGGGCCGCCCAGGGGTACCTGCCGCATGGTGAAACGCCCTTCGATGTTGGATACCGTACCGGTCTGGAAGCCGGTCGATTCGTTGCGGGCCGTGATGGTTGCCCCCGGTAGCGCATCGCCGTTGGTACCTTTGACGACGCCCGTAATGGTGGCATCTGTTGCCTGTCCAAACGTATCTGGTGTTGTGAGCAGTACCAGACAGCTTAGACAAAAAATTAACTTGAAAAAATCAGTAAAGCACCGATCCATAGCACGATTTTAGGTTGGTAAAGACCCACAAAAATCCAGTTGCGTATGGACAGGGAGATGTTAAAATTTAACGTGCTTTTAATAATTCACACAAATTTCATTTTCCGGAAGCGGTCTTAACATACGCTTCTTTTTACGGGACTAAAGACTGGGCTCCAGGTTAGTTTTCAGCTTCTTGGAGATTGTTTGCCGGGTTGTTCCGGTCAGATCGGCCAGGTCCTGATGCGACATCAGGTTGAAGAGGTTATGGCGGTACCCGGCGTTATCGAGAATGGGTTTGTCGTATTCTTTGCGCAGTACACTGAGCCGGGCCTCAATGTCGCCCCGGGTCATGTGCAACAGCCGGGTTTCGGCCTTCCACCATCGCCTGACAACAGCTACGTTGAACCACTCGGAGGCCACGGGATCATGAACGATGATGCGTTTAAAGTAATCCCGGTCGATCGCCATGACAGTTATACTCGTAACAGCACGGGCGAACTCAAAGAATTCGATACCCCCTTCGTTGAGGTAATCCAGATTACCAAAGATTTCGCCAGGTTGGAGTACGTCGTAGATGACCCGTTCGCCATCGTTGGAGTAGCTGCCAATTTTTACGGCTCCCTTATTGATCAGAAAGATTTGGGGGAGTTCATCGCCGGGTTGGTAGATATACGCTCCCTTTTCATACTTATCGATCCGTACGTGAGTATGCCCGGAGCTGGGCAACAGATAATCGTACAAGGATGGCGCACGCATGGAACAAGCTGTTAACGTGAGTACGGTAAGCCCGCAAAACAGGCGAAGGCACCTGACGTAGATTCGACATTAAAATTACGGATAGTAATCTCAGGAATTAGTGAGTTAACAAGAAGATAATATGCGCTTGCGAGCAGCAGTAGTCCTACATGAAGCGGTAAAGCCCTCGTCAGGTTAAAGTCCTACTTTAACCTGACGAGGGCTTTACGACTCGATAGCGTTTATTTTACTGTTGCACGCCCACCAGATTGAGCATGAAGGCATACTCCAGCGCTACTTCCTTCAGCGCCTGGAAGCGGCCGGATGCTCCCCCGTGACCGGCTTCCATATTCGTGTGCAGCAGCAACTGCGTTTCCTGGCCGGGATTGGTGTTGGTCTTCATCGTACGGAGCTTAGCGACCCATTTGGCGGGTTCCCAGTACTGCACCTGCGAATCGTGTAGGCCGGTGGTCACCAGCAGGTTCGGATACGCTTTCTTCTCTACGTTGTCATAAGGCGAGTACGACAGCATGTAGTCGTAATATTTCTTCTCTTTGGGATTTCCCCACTCTTCAAATTCGCCGGTCGTCAGCGGGATGGTTTCGTCGAGCATGGTCGTCACTACGTCCACAAACGGAACAGCGGCCACAACGCCCCGGTACAACTGTGGAGCCTGGTTGATAACCGCACCCATGAGGAGACCGCCTGCGCTGCCACCCATCGCAAACAGCTTGTCGGAGGAGGTATATTTATTCTTGACAAGAAACTCCGAGCAGTCGACGAAATCGTTGAAGGTGTTCTTCTTCTTCAGCATTTTACCGTCTTCGTACCAGCGCCGACCCATCTCCTGGCCACCCCGGATGTGCGCAATGGCGTAGATGAAGCCCCGGTCGAGCAGGCTTAGCCGCGTCGAGCTAAAACCCGGATCGGTCGAGTAGCCGTATGAGCCATACGAGTATTGCAGCAACGGCGCTGATCCGTCTTTTCTGGTGCCTTTGCGGTATACCAGTGAAATCGGCACCTTCACCCCATCGCGGGCTGTGGCATACACCCGTTCCGATACGTAGTTATTCTTGTCGAAACCACCCAGCACTTCCTGCTGTTTCAGCAAGGTTTTCTGTTTGGTGTCCATGTTATAATCGAACGTAGACGAAGGCGTCGTCAGCGACGAGTAGCCAAAACGCAGTACGTTGGTGTTAAAATCGGGGTTATAGCCGATGCCCGCTACGTAGGCCGGTTCACCGAAGTCGAGGTACTCGTCGGCTTTGGTCTTCTGGTTGATAACCCGGATGTTGGTCAACCCCGCTTTGCGTTCGCCGAGCACGAGGTGATTCACAAATACGTCCATGTTGGCCAGCATCACATCGGGGCGGTGGGGGATGATCTCTTTCCAGGCCGCGCGGTCGGTAGTTTTGCCTTCGGTCACTTCCATCAGCCGAAAGTTTTCGGCTTTCCAGTTCGTGCGGACATAGAACTTGTTGGCAAAGTGAACGATGTCGTACTCATGCCCTTTCTCGCGGGGCAGAAACACCGTGAACTGGCCGGTCGGGGTTTTGGCATCAAGAAGCCGGTATTCAGTAGCCACTCCGTTGTGGTCGGATGCAATGGCGACGTATTTCTTGGACTTCATCCGGTATAGCCCGAGGTAGAACTGGTTGTCAGCTTCTTCGTACACCAGCACATCCTGCTTGGGATCGGTGCCGAGTACGTGCCGATACACCTGGTAGCCGAGCAGCGTCTGGGGGTCTTTCCGGATGTAGAACAGTGTTTTATTGTCGGCGGCCCAGGCAAAGCTGCCGGCTTCGGTATTCGGAATGGCCTCGGGATAAATCTGTCCGGTTTTCAAGTTTTTGACCCGCAACGTGTATAAACGACGGCTGACGGTATCCTCGGCAAAAATGGCCAGTTCTTCATTGTCCGAGATTTCGTAGCCGCCGAGGTTGTAATACGGGTGACCTTTAGCCAGTGTATTTCCGTCGAACATAACCTCTTCCGAACCCGTCAGCGAGCCTTTCTTGCGGCAATAGATGGGGTATTCGCCACCTGTTACGTACTTTGTATAATAGTAATAGGTTCCTTCTTTATAGGGCACCGATTCATCCTGCTGCTTGATCCGGCCTTTCATCTCCTCAAACAATTTTTCGCGTAGGCTCTTGACGGGAGCCAGTACCTGTTCGAGGTACTCGTTTTCGGCTTTGAGGTAGCTAATCACCTCCGGATTTTCGCGTTGGTTGAGGTAATAATAGTTGTCGATACGTGTCTGACCGTGAATCGTAAGTTCTTTCGGCTTTATGGCGGCTTTAGGTGCCGTTGGCAACTGGGCGTGTGTCATGCTATGCAGCGTGAGCGTGCTGATGAGAAATAAACCGGTTTTTTTCATGATTGGTTGGTTTGAAGCCGGGAGCATGGGCGAACTTACAAACCATTACGCAAATTTAGTTACGATTCAGCCGAACGCTTACTCCATTTTTGGTGTCTAATCGGACGGGCCTGAAATGAACAGCCTTTTCTCTATATTTAGCCCAGAATTTATTCCCGTTATATGCACCGAAAGTTTTACGCATATTGCCGGTCTGCCCGTCAGCCGGTCTTGTCTGCCGGGCGGCCGGCGGGCATGGTTCATGCGGTGCGGTTTGTTCTGATTTGTGCTGGCACTGCCGGTACACTCATGGCCTTCAGCCTTCAGAAGCCCTCCCTCGAGAAAGCGTTTTCCCGTATCAACAATGAAGTGATGCAGCGGAGCCGGGCCTACGAAACCCTGGCTGATGCGTCTAAATCGGTTGGTCATCGGCTGACCGGTAGTCCCAATGGTACCCGGGCTGAAGCATATGCGTACGATTTGCTTAAGTCGTACGGTTTCAAAGAACTACGGTATGAGCCGTTTGAGGTAGAAGCCTGGATGCGCGATACGGTGACCTTGTCCATCGTGCCCAGCAAAAGCGACAATTTCCGGGAGGTGCCGGTCGTGGCGCTGGCGCATTCGCCGGTCGAAGCGCACGTACAGGGTGAGATTGTGGATGTCGGCAACGGGCTGGAAGGCGATTTTGCGGCCGTTAAACACAAACTGAAAGGAAAGGTCGCGCTGGTCAATATCGGCATAGCGGCTCCGGCTCAGGGTGCCCGCAATCTGCACCGCTCCGAGAAAACGGCCCTGGCTATTCAGCACGGTGCAAAAGGCGTAATCATGGTGAATCTGGTGCCGGGTAACGTCCTGCTTACCGGAACGGCCTCCGTTACGGGTAAGCTGATCCCCATTCCGTCGGTCTGCATTTCGCTGGAAAGCGGACAGCAGCTACGGCAGTGGATGCAGGAGGAACGAAGCCCGCTGCACGCCATGATCGACATGAGCAACAAGAGCCGTAAAATCCGCGCTCGTAACGTAGTCGCTACGTTGCCCGGTGCCAAATACCCCGACGAGAAAATCATTATCGGCGGCCACCTCGATTCGTGGGACCTGGCGACCGGGGCCATCGATAATGGCATAGGGTCATTTGCGGTTATGGACATCGCCCGTACATTCCGTGCGCTGAAACTCAAACCCAAACGGACTATCGAATTTGTCCTGTTTATGGGCGAAGAACAGGGGCTGCTGGGCTCAAAAAGCATGGTGCAGGCGCTGAAACAAAGCGGCCAGCTCGACAACGTTCGGTGTATGATGAACCTCGACATGACAAACGACCCCACCGGGTTGAATGCATTCGGTCGGAATGATATGCTACCGTTTCTGAACGAAGTGGGTGAGGCCATAAAGCGGGCTGAACCGGCGTTTGCCAATCAGATGATGAATCAGGCCGGTTTGCACAGCGATCATCAGCCGTTTATGCTCGAAGGCGTTCCCGTTGTCGGGATGAGTGGGCACCTGTCGAAAGAGGTGCTGGACTGCTACCACGCCAACTGCGACCGGATCAACCTCGTCAATGAAGAGCAGTTGAAAAATACGGTTCGCTATACATCCATGTTACTCTACGCCCTCGCCGACGCCGACGATATTCCGACCCGCCGGCTGAACGATTCCAAAACCCGCGATTACCTCGTAGCGCAGGGACTACGGACACCCCTCCAGATTGCCAACGAGTGGCGGTGGAAGGAGTAAACTGGCAGCGCCCGGCCATAAAGCTCGGGTGCGGCCAGCAAAGCTTAATGAAGAGTCAGTTCTGAGCCGACTCGCTGTCTGTTTAGCGTAATCAGTGGTCTCATTTTACCAAACGGGCATTATATCTCTTATCGCCTGACTAGATTCCGTACAGAGCTTTTCGTTTCTTTGTGCAAGCGGACGGACTACGTTCACATTGGTTCCTCATGGCTCAGAATACCTTTCGGCAACCCGAACGCATCGTTGCCAGACAAAAAAAACAGAAGCGCAAAAACCGCCTGACGCTCTGGATCAATGACGTCATTGGCCTGGATCGCCTTTTTGGCGAAGATAACGCCTGGCCTATCCGGCACATTGACCGAATTCTCTGGGTTACCCTGCTGCTGATCATTTATATTGGGCTGAACCACAATGCCGAGCGACTTGTCCGCCGGATTCAGCGGAGCAAAACCCAGGTAGATGAACTCCGGGCGCAGGCTACCACACTGGAGGCCGATTTCATGAAAAGCGGCAAACAATCCGAGCTTAGTAAACGAGTTTCCGGACTCGGCCTGACCGATAGTTTAACTCCTCCACACAAAATCGTCGTCAATCTAAATGAACATTAAGCAGGACATCTTACAGCGGGCGAGCCACGTCACCTACATCGTGATCGTGCTGGCGGCCTGCGTGATCGGCCGGTTGGTGTACGTACAATATTTTCAGACGTTCAAGGGTAAGTTCTGGCGCGACCGGGTGGCGGCTGCCGTCATTCAGCGGGATACGATCCGGGCCATGCGGGGTAACATTTACGCCAGCGACGGTAGTCTGCTGGCTACGTCGCTGCCTACCTACGTAGTCGGCCTGGACCCAACTGTTGCCAAACCAGATTATTTTACCAAAAAAGTAGACTCCCTGGGCATACTGCTCTCGCGCATCTTCCGCGACCGTTCCGCGCAGGACTACGCTGATATGGTACGGGATGCCCGCGCCCGAAAGCGCCGGTACGTGTTGCTGAACCGTCGGCGGGTTACGTTCCAGGAGCGGCAGATGATGATCAAGTGGCCGTTCTTCCGGTCTTCGGTGAAAGTGGCTGCTCGGGGAGGGGTATTACGTCCACACTACGAACGGTATCATCCGTTTGGCAACATGGCCAAGCGTACCATTGGTGACCTGGATGCGAAAACGGGTCGTGGACTAATTGGCCTGGAGGCCAGTTTCCAGCAGCGACTGGCCGGTAAAAACGCGGTGGGCCTGGTTGAAGTTCTGGCGGGGGGTATCCGCAAGCCAGTCAACGATGGCCCGGACATGAAGCCGGAGTCGGGCATGGATCTGTATACGACCATCGACGTCAACTTTCAGGACATGGCCGAAACCGCCTTACGTTCGGCCCTGGAGAAGTATAATGCCGCCAAAGGGTGCGTCATTGTGATGGAAGTGGCTACCGGCGAAATCAAGGCGATGGCCAACCTGACCCGTAAAAAAGATCAGTACGTCGAAAACTTCAACCATGCGCTGGCGGGCCGAACTGATCCCGGCTCTACTTTCAAGCTCGCTACGATGATGGCATTAATGGAAGAAAAAGCCATTTCGCTGGATCAGATGGTAGCTACCGGTGGCGGGTCGATGACCTACAATGGCCTGGGTATACACGATGCCAAGCGGGGCGGAGCCGGTACGATTACGGCCCGGCAGGTATTCGAAAAGTCATCGAACGTAGGGACGCATCTGTTGATGCGAAGCTATTTTTACAAACGCCCGGATCTATACTGCCAGTACCTGCGTCGGTTCCGGCTCACCCAACCCACGGGTATTCACATGAAAGGCGAGGCTACCCCGGTGGTGCGGAATCCCGACATGAAAGGATGGAGTAAAGTGTCGCTGACGTCAATGTCATACGGCTACGAAATGCAGATCACCCCGTTGCAGATGCTGACCTTCTACAACGCCGTAGCGAACGACGGCAAGTGGGTCCGCCCGATGATTGTCAAGCAGATCAAGAAAGCAGAAGAAGTCGTTGAGGAATTCAAGCCCTATGTAGTGCCTGAGCCGATCTGCTCCCGCGAAACGGCCCGCAAGGCGAGGGAATTGCTACGGGGTGTTGTAAAGAAAGGAACCGCCCGGCATATTGATAATCCGTACTACACCATTGCGGGTAAGACCGGTACGGCCCAGAAGATTATCAACGGACGCTATCAGGTGGGTAAATATTATACGTCGTTTATCGGGTATTTCCCCGCCGACCGACCAAAATACAGTTGTATCACGGTGGTGGATTCGCCCCAGGGCGACAACATCGATTTGCTCTACGCCGGAGCCGTAGCCGCGCCTGTGTTCCGGGAGGTAGCCGACCGGATTGTGGCCTACGACGTTCGGATGCACGCCCCCATTCGCCCGGGCAGTCAGCAGCCTTCGTCATCCGACGGTTTACTGGCCGGCTACTCCGACGATCTGCATACGATCAGTGCGGTCTTAAATCTGAAAAGTGAGCCGTCGACCGAGGGGTGGGTAGAAGCTACGCCAGCCGGCCGCTGGAAATCCCGGCCAACCCGGACCGACCGCGTACCGGATGTGCGCGGCCTGACACTACGGGATGCGTTGTTCCTGCTCGAAAACCGGGGCCTGCGCGTTGCCGTGGAGGGGCAGGGTAAAGTGAAGAACCAATCGCTGGAGCCGGGTGCGCAACTGGTAGCCAACACGCCGATTACGCTGACGTTGAATTAACGGAGAGGCTGCTAACTTTGCCGGCCAACCCGTCATACATTGATTGATGCCGAAATCACTCAAAGACCTCCTGTATAAAGTTTCGCTGCTGGCAACGTCCGGTAGCATGGATGCCCAGATTACCAACCTGACAATGGACTCGCGTCGGGCCGGCCCCGGCAGTCTGTTCGTGGCTATCCGCGGCTCCGTCACGGATGGGCATACCTTCATTGATACGGCTATTCAGCAGGGAGCCTCGGCCATTCTGTGCGAAGAGTTGCCGGCCACTACGGTTGATCAGGTCGCTTACATTCAGGTGCAGAACTCAGCCCGGGCGCTGGGCCTGATTGCTGCCAGCTTCTATGAACAGCCATCGCAAAAGCTCAAGCTCGTGGGCGTGACGGGTACGAACGGTAAAACCTCCGTCGCAACGCTCCTCTTCCGGCTCTTTCGTGGGCTGGGCTACCGGTGCGGACTGTTGTCGACGGTGCAGAACCAGATTGACGATCAGGTTATTCCAACTACGCACACGACGCCGGATGTGGTGACTATCAACGAGCTGTTGATCCGAATGCTCGAAGCGGGATGTACCCATGTGTTCATGGAAGTCAGTTCACATGCGGTGGTGCAGGAGCGTATCGCCGGACTAATATTCGCCGGTGGCATTTTTACAAATATTACGCACGATCACCTCGACTTTCACGGTACGTTTGATAATTACATCAAAGCCAAGAAGGGCTTTTTCGATCAGCTTCCCTTAACCGCTTTTGCGTTGACCAACGTCGATGATAAACGCGGGCTGGTTATGTTACAGAATACGGTTGCCCGGAAGGAAAGCTACTCGCTCCAGACGCTGGCTACGTATAAAGGAAAAGTTCTGGCCGATAGTCTGTTCGGGCTGAACATGCAGATCGATGACCGCGAAGTCTGGTTTAAGCTTATTGGTCGGTTTAACGCCTATAATCTCCTGGCTGTTTACGGTGCCGCTGTTCTGTTGGGCGAGGAGGCAGAGGAAGTACTGACCCAGCTCTCCGGACTAACCCCCCCACCGGGCCGCTTCGAGCAGGTTATATCCGACAGCAACATTGTAGGGATTGTTGATTACGCCCACACCCCCGATGCTTTGCAGAACGTACTGGAAACCATTGATGGAATACGGCATGGCGACGAAGCTGGACACCGCCCACAAGTCATAACCGTAGTAGGCTGCGGAGGTAATCGCGATGCGGCCAAGCGCCCGATCATGGCCGAAATTGCCTGCAAACTGAGCGACCGGGTTATCCTGACGTCCGATAACCCCCGCAACGAAGACCCCATGGCCATTCTGGAACAGATGCAGGCCGGAATTCCCCCCGTTGATTTTAAGAAAACCCTGACAATTGAAGATCGGCGCGATGCTATTTTGCAGGCAGTTCTGCTGGCCCAGCCGCACGACATTATCCTGGTGGCCGGAAAGGGCCATGAAACCTACCAGGAGATCAAAGGCGTAAAATATGATTTTGATGATCGAGAGGTATTGCGAGAAGCTTTTGCCAATGCCGGAAATCAGTAACTTTGCCCAATTGCTGAATGAGTGAATTAGCGAATGAGTGAATGTGTAAAACCGCTCACTATTCGCTTATTCACTCATTTACTCATTCGCTAATTGAAACATGCTCTATTACCTTTTCCAGTTTCTCGACGAGCGTTACAATTTTCCCGGTGCCGGGGTATTTCAGTTCATTTCGTTCCGGGCCCTTGGAGCCGTTGCTACGTCGCTGATTATTGGAGCGGTGTTTGGCCGACGGATCATCGACAAACTCCGCCAGCTACAGATCGGCGAATCCATCCGCGATCTGGGGCTGGAGGGGCAGATGCAGAAGCGCGGTACGCCAACCATGGGCGGCTTCATTATTCTGGCGGCCCTCCTGATTCCGGCGCTGCTGTTTGCCAAACTGTCCAACGTCTACGTTGTGCTGGCCCTGGTATCGACAGTCTGGACGGGCATGATTGGCTTCCTGGACGACTACATCAAAGTATTTAAGAAAAATAAGGAAGGGCTTCAGGGGAAATTTAAGGTAGTCGGTCAGATTGGGCTGGGGATGATCGTCGGCCTGACGCTGTACTTCAATGACTACGTCAAGATTCGGGTGTATGCGCCAAGGTTACTGAGCACGTCCAATGTCCCCGACGTATACACCGACATTAAGTCCACCCTTACTACAGTTCCTTTTGTTAAAAACAATGAGTTTGATTACAGTTCGCTCCTGTTTGGGTTGCTGCCCGACAGTTATACCTGGATTGTATACGTATTGGTTTGCATTTTCATCATTACGGCGGTGTCGAACGGGGCTAACATTACGGACGGTATCGACGGCCTCGCAGCCGGAACGTCGATTATCATTGCGCTGACCATTGCCGTGCTGGCCTATCTGTCGGGGAACAAAGTGTTTTCGCAGTACCTCAACATCATGTACATTCCTAATGCGGGGGAACTGGTAATTTTCTGTGCCGCCTTTGTGGGGGCCTGCGTCGGGTTTTTGTGGTACAACTCGTATCCGGCGCAGGTATTCATGGGTGATACGGGCAGTCTGATGCTCGGAGGGGTGATAGCCGTGCTGGCCCTCGCTATCCGAAAAGAACTGCTGATCCCATCCATGTGCGGTATTTTCCTCGCCGAAAATATTTCCGTAATTATCCAGGTCAGCTACTTTAAGTACACCAAGAAAAAATACGGTGAGGGCCGTCGGATCTTCCTGATGGCACCCTTACACCACCACTTTCAGAAGAAAGGCTATCATGAGGCTAAAATCGTGACCCGGTTCTGGATTGTCGGTATTATTCTGGCCGTACTTACACTCGCTACGTTGAAGCTCCGTTAGGTAAGGTTGTCCGTTCAGGGCCTCAGGTTTAGCGTGAAACAAGGATGCCCTAACCCTGTACATGAAGCCCTTGACCCGTATCAAAACCAAGCACTCGCTTGTCTTTCAGATTTTTACACCGTATATTTGCACTCCCGTTTTCGGACGGGAGTTTTTTTGCGTAAGCAAATCATTTGAAATCAACCAATTAGTACTACATAACAGTGAATACGCTCAGTTACAAAACCATCTCTGCCAATAGCGAGACCGTGCAGAAGGATTGGGTTGTGGTTGACGCTCAGGGGCAGGTGCTGGGTCGGCTGGCCAGCCAGATTGCTCGTCTGATTCGCGGCAAACACAAAACCAACTTCACCCCGCACGTCGATTGCGGAGACAACGTAATTGTCATCAATGCCGAAAAGGTGCGCCTGACCGGCTCGAAGATGACCGACAAGATTTACGTCCGCCACACGGGCTATCCCGGCGGTCAACGTTTTGCAACCCCCCGGTTGTTGCTGGAAAAGCGCCCGGAGCGCGTGCTGGAGCATGCCGTACGGGGTATGCTGCCCAAAAACCGGTTGGGTCGGCGGTTGTTTACCAACCTGCACGTATATGTAGGCAGCGAGCACCCACATGCTGCTCAGCAACCGAAAGAAATCAAATTCTAAGTCAGGCGCGAACTAACACATGGAACGAGTTAATACCATTGGTCGCCGTAAAACTGCCATCAGCCGCGTGTATCTGTCGGCCGGCAGCGGTGCCATTCAGGTGAACGGGAAAGATTACAAGCAATATTTCCCCACCGAAGTGCTGCAAATCATTCTGAACCAACCGTTCGCGACGGTTAACGGTGCCGGTGCTTACGACGTGAAAGTCAACGTTCGGGGCGGTGGTGTAGCTGGTCAGGCCGAAGCAACGCGCATGGCCATTGCCCGTGCGCTGGTAGAGATGAACGCTGAGTTCCGTCCGGCACTGAAGAAGGAAGGCTTCCTGACGCGTGACTCCCGCATGGTAGAGCGTAAGAAATACGGTCGCCGGAAAGCACGTCGTCGGTTCCAGTTCTCGAAACGTTAATTGGCGAAGGGCAAAGCGCTTAGGGCCTGGGGTTGTTTTGATCACCCTTTGCCCCATGCTCCAGCCCCGTACCAATCGTCCAGACTACGCTTAGATGATGCCGATGCGTAGTGCTGCGTAGAACACACACGGGTAATGTGTCTGATTGCCCAACCAACTTTTATTAAAATTTCAAAACCAGAAATGGCACAGATCGAATATAAAGACCTCTTGGACGCTGGTGTGCACTTTGGCCACCTTACGCGCAAGTGGGATCCCCGGATGGCTCCGTACATCTTCATGGAGAAGAACGGCATCCACATTATTGACCTGAACAAGACCCAGGCCGCTCTCGAAGAAGCCCAAAACGCCATCAAAGGCATTGTGCGCTCGGGTCGGAAGGTAATGTTCGTTGCGACCAAAAAGCAGGCTCAGGAAATTGTTTCAGAAGAAGCACGTCGCCTGAAAATGCCGTTCGTTACCGACCGCTGGTTGGGTGGTATGCTGACTAACTTCGCTACAATCCGGAAGTCGCTGAAGAAAATGCAGACGCTGGATAAAATGCTGAAGGACGAAAGCACGGCCAGCAACCTGGCTAAGCGTGAGCGGTTGACGCTGTCGCGGGAAAAAGAAAAATTAGAGCGTGTGCTGGGTGGTATATCTGACCTGACTCGCCTGCCGGCCGCCCTGTTTGTAGTAGACGTAAAACGGGAACATATCGCCGTGTCAGAAGCCAAGCGCCTGGGTATTCCGGTGTTTGCTATGTGCGATACGAACTCGAATCCTGATGAGGTTGATTTTGCCATTCCGGCTAATGACGACGCTTACAAGTCGATTTCGCTGATTACGCTCGCTATCGGTAAGGCCATCGAAGAAGGTCTGCTGGAGCGTAAGCAGGACAAAGACGATCAGCGTTTGCAGGAGGAGGAAGAGGCTAAGCGGGCCGAAGACCTGGTACAAGCCCGGGCTGAGGACGAAAGCAAACTGGAAGAAGGTGCCGAAGCTACGTCTTCGCCCGCTGCCATTGCTGAAGAAGACCGCGACGAGTAAAACCGGTTTACAGTTTTTGGTTTGCGGTGGTTATACCGGGTCATAACCGTGACGCCCTGTGAACAGAAAACTGAAAACTAAAGCACCGAAATAGCCCGTAGCCAGCCGCTATGGGCTATTCCATTTCAACAGACATTTCATTAAGTACCAAATATTTTTTGGCGAATTTAACTTACAACCACCCTTTTTATGGCAATTACTGCTGCTGATGTCAACAAGCTTCGGCAAGAGACCGGAGCGGGCATGATGGACTGCAAAAAAGCCCTGACCGAAGCCGACGGCGATTTCGAAAAAGCAAAAGAGATTCTGCGCAAGCAAGGCCAGAAGATCGCTGACAAGCGGGCCGACAACACCACCGCTGAGGGTGTCGTGCTGGCGCACGTCAATACGGAAGGAACGAATGGTAAAATCATTGCACTGGCTTGTGAAACGGAGCCTGTGTCTAAAGTTGCCGACTTCCAGAACCTGGCGATGGCTGTGATGAGCACCGCCGTAACGACCGATGCCGAAAGCAAAGAAACGCTGTTGTCGACTCCCCAGGCTGATGGCCGGACGTTGCAGGAACACATCACTGACCTGATGGGTAAAATCGGTGAAAAAATTGACGTGGTTTCGTACGAGAACGTCTCTGCCGATAAGGTGGTATCATACATTCACTCAAACGGTAAACTGGGCGTACTGGTTGGCCTGGATAACACGAACGGCACTGACGTAACGGAAGTAGGCCGCGATGTTGCCATGCAGATTGCCGCTATGAAGCCGATCGCGCTGGACAAAGACGGTGTTGACGCATCCGTTATCGAGCGTGAAATTGAGATTGGTAAAGAGCAGGCTCGTCAGGAGGGTAAGCCGGAGGCTATGCTTGAGAAGATTGCCATGGGTAAGCTGAACAAGTTCTACAAAGAGAACACACTGCTGAACCAGGAGTTTGTGAAAGATAATTCACTGACGATCGCTCAGCTTCTCGATAAAACCAGCAAAGGCCTGACGGTTTCCGCTTTCAAACGGGTTGCAATCGGTTAATCCCATAGAATTTAGTACCATTCAATGAATGCCCGGCTGTTTGGCCGGGCATTTTTGTGTTTGGAGAAATCCAAACGAAAAACCGGTTCGTTTATATGACAAACCTTCATATAACGGTTGTTATATACGTTTGGAATGAAGCACTTCACCGACGAAGAGTTAGTTAGTCTATATCTTGAAACGCACCGTGACGCTTATTTTGAACGTTTATATGAGCGATACAGTGGTAAAGTTTACCGCAAGTGCCTGTCGTTTATAAAAGATCCAGTCAGAGCCGAAGATTTAACCCACGATATTTTCCTAAGGCTTATCAGTAAATTGAGCAGCTTCCGGCAACAGGCTCGGTTCTCCACCTGGTTATATACCATTACGTACAATCACTGCGCCGATCACATCCGGGTTCCGAACTGGCGCCACGAAGTGTTGCTGGATGAGGGTTGGGAACACTTATCAAGTAATCCTGACGATACTACGGCCGATCAGTTGGAGATACAGGATCAACAGGTAAGGCAGGCGCTGAAACGGCTGGCCCCCGAGGAGCAGACATTGCTTCTGCTGAAGTATCAGGAAGACATCAGCATTCGCGAAATTGCCAACAAGCAGTCGCTTACGGAAAGTGCTGTGAAGATGCGACTCAAGCGCTCTCGGGACAAATTGAGACGATACTTTATGGAAATTGAGCGCTAAATGCCACGTAGATAACAGGTACGCGCCTTGAAGCGACTGATTATACCACCGTATAGAGTAGCAGAAGCCTGGCTTTGTGCCGGGCTTTTCTTTCAGTAAGAGATTTCTTTTAGGGCTGATTGAGCGAATCCGTTACTTTCCGTTGATTTCCTGTCTTAATCTCAATCACTTGTACTGAATGAAAGGGATTGCCGACGAAGAGCTAGTCAGCCTGTACATCGAAACGCAGCGGAACGCTTATTTTGAAGCGTTGTATGAGCGCTACTGCGACAAGGTGTATCGTAAGTGTCTGTCATTTACCAAAGACCCCATGCGCGCCGAGGATATGGCGCATGATATTTTTCTCCGCCTGGTTATCAAACTCGGCAGCTACCAGAGGCAGGCAAAGTTTTCGACCTGGCTGTATTCTATCACGTACAACTACTGCGTGGATCAGGTTAGGTCATCCCAACATCGCCATGAAGTGTATATGGATGAGGGGTGGGAACTGGTCGACGTAAGCGACGACGAGGATACGACCGAGCTTGCTGAAATGCAGGTACAGCAACTGCAACGGGCCATGAATCAACTGACACCCGAGGAGCAGAGTATACTGATGATGAAGTACCAGGACGATTTCAGTATTCGTGACATCGCCGACATGCATCAAACGACCGAGAGCGCCATTAAGATGCGGCTCAAACGGACGCGGGATAAGTTGCGCAAGTACTACCTGGAAGGGGCCGTATTCTGGTTGCTGCTGGCCTTGAAGGCCGTATTATCCGTTAAATGGCCTTTTCGTTGAGTTGCTAACCCCATGGAAAATACAAATCCCTTTAAAGCATTGGAGCCGGATGCATCCTGTCCGCCTTACCTGAAGCAGGAAGTGATTTCGGAGATTGACATGATCCGAAATTCTCTTCAGGTCGTAGAGGTGTATGCCTACGACATTTTTGCGGCCTTTACCGTTTTCGTGTGCGAACTCCTACCGAACGAAAACCAACCCCAGTGATGTCCCCTCAATCATGAACAACATACCCAATCTGCAGGAAATTCTATCCAATATTGCCGTTGGCCTGATCAATCAGTTAGTCAATTTCATTCCCCGGCTGATCAGCGCCATCGTGATCCTGTTGCTGGGGTTGCTTATTGCCCGACTGGTTCGTAATCTGGTGCAAACGGTGTTACGAAAAATAGGCATCGATAAGATAGGGGAGCAATTGAACGACATCGATCTTGTCCGGCGCATGAACACCGACATTAAAGTCAGTCGTGCGCTGGCGCAGGTGTTGTACTTTTTTATCGTGTTGATCTTCGCTACGGCAGCCGCCGAGATGCTGGCCGTAGCAGCACTGACTGATCTGGTGCTGGGCATTACAAACCTGATTCCAAAACTAATTGTGGCCGGGCTGATGCTGGTTGTGGGGCTGTTCATTTCAGAAGGCTTAAAAAAGTTTGTAATCGGTCTCTGCAACTCCTTCAACATCAGCGGTGGACGAATGCTGGGAACGCTCGTGTTTTTCTTCTTCCTGATCATTACGCTCATCAACGCCCTTGGGCAGGCCGGGTTGAACACCGAACTGCTGGAGTCAAGTTTTAACCTGATTATTGGCGGTATCATCTTTGCATTTGCCGCCGGTTACGGTCTGGCTTCACGCGACGTGATGGCTAATATTCTTTCATCATTTTATTCGAAAAACCGCTTCAAAGAAGGGCAGACCATTCAGATCGACGAAGTAAAAGGGCAGATCATAAAGATTGATAGTACGTCAATGACTCTTCGGACAGGCGAGACTACCACCATTATTCCGCTTCAGGCTTTACAGATGAAAAAAGTAGAGGTATTTGATTAAACGGTATTTATCAGTACGTTAGCTGACGGTTCAACCTCCATTCGCTACAACTACATCATGAAAAAGTTTATCTGGCTGCTCCTTGCCTGGGCGAGCGGTAGCCTTGCTATGGCGCAGGATTCTACCGTTGTCACAACTAACTTCAAAGACACAGTCGCTGTCGTTCTGAAAGACACTACGTATTGGCAGAAATCCTTCAGTGGTGGGATCAATTTTAATCAGGCTTCATTCAGCAACTGGACCGGTGGGGGCACCAATTCCTTTGCTATCGGGGCTGTGGTTGCAGCCCGGGCTTTGTACGAAAAAGCGAGATGGTCGTGGGACAACACGGCTGATCTTCAATTGGGGTACGTCACACAGACGGGTACGACACGGAAGTCGGCCGACCAGATTTTCCTGAATTCGGTGGCAGGGTATAAAATTTCACCGAAACTGGACCTGTTTATGTCGGGGACGTTCAATTCGTTTTTCACAACAGGGTATCGCTACGATAAGCTTGGTCCCGGGCAGGAGCGGTTCAAGATCTCCAATTTTCTGGCTCCCGGACAACTTACGCTTGCCTGGGGATTGGCCCTTAAACCGAACGAGTGGATTGCCGTCCGGCTTAGTCCCTTTGCACCCCGATTCACATTCCTGGCCGACAATGAGGTTCGGTTCAGTGAGGTGAACGGCATACCGGTTCGTAACCCGAACGCGGTGGCCTATGGCGTGGAGCCGGGTCGATCGGTGCGAACGGAATGGCTGGCGTTGCAGTTGCAGGCTTCGTTGAACCGCAATCTCTCGGAGAACATCAGCATCAACACCCGATATCAACTCTTTGCTAACTACCAGCAGCTTGATGCCATTGATCACCGGTTGGACGTACTCATAACGGCTAAAATCAACCGGTACCTCACTACGACGTTTGGCTTCATTGCGCTGTACGACGAGGACTTCAGCACGAATCTTCAAGTCCAGCAGACGCTGGCAGTCGGATTAGTGTACAACGTCAGTACGTTCCGGAAGAAAGAGAAGTAAACGTTAAATCATTGATTCGACATATATTAACAAGAACTTTCAGTAGCTTTTCAAGTCAATATTCACTTAAACAAACCGTATATGCTTAACGAATTTCGCACGTTTATTGCTCAGGGAAATGTTCTTGATCTGGCCGTTGGTATCGTCATCGGGGCGGCTTTTGGTAAAATCACGACATCGCTCGTCGAAGACATTATTAACCCGGTATTGGGTCTTATCATTGGGGGGATTGATTTCAGCCAGTTGAAAATCGTGCTGAAAGAAGCCGTTGGAACAACGCCGGAGGTGGCCATTCGCTACGGAAATTTCCTGAATGTTCTGATTCAGTTTCTGGTTATCGCCTGGGTTATCTTTCTGATTGTTAAGGCTGCCAATCGGCTTCGTTTTTCGAATTCATTAGCGGCCAAAGAATAATCAGACGGATAAAGCTGAATGAAAAGCCGCGGTTTGTAGCCGGGGCTTTTTTATTTATGCGTTACTTTGCTACTGGTAATAACTACGTATGGCAGCAAAGAAACTGGTAATTCTGGGTGGAGGAGAAAGTGGTGTTGGAGCGGCCCTGCTGGGGCAGGCAAAAGGGTATGAAGTGTTTCTGTCGGATCGGGGAAGCCTGAAAGAAGACTACCGCACTACGCTACAGGCGGCCGGTATCCCGTTTGAAGAAGGACAACATACGGAAGAGCGTATTCTGGATGCTACCGAGGTTGTAAAAAGTCCGGGCATTCCGGGTACGGTACCGCTGGTACAGAAACTAAAGGACCAGGGAACGCCTGTTATTTCGGAGATTGAATTTGCCGCTCGCTATACCCGGGCCCGGCTGATTGGCATCACCGGTAGCAACGGAAAAACCACTACCACGCTGCTGATTTATCACCTGCTGAAAACGGCCGGTCTGAATGTAGGACTTGCCGGCAACATTGGCGATAGCTTCGCCGAGCAGGTTATCAATGATACGTTTGATTACTACGTACTTGAGTTAAGCAGCTTTCAACTGGACGATATGTACCAAACCCGGCTCGACACGGCTGTTCTGCTTAATATTACGCCGGATCACCTCGACCGCTACGGGTACAACTTTCAGAACTACGTCGACTCTAAATTCCGGATTTTGCAGAACATGCAGCCGGACAGCTCTTTCATATTCTTTCAGGAAAACCAACCCATTCTTGACGGGTTGACGAAACGCGGGCCGTCAGTACGTCGACTACCTGTTTCGCTCGAGACGCAGCCGGTGCCGGGGGGCTATCTGCGCGACGGCCAGTTAACAGCGCAGTGCGACAATCGCACGTTTCAGATCGCTCAAGACGAAACGCCACTGCGTGGGCCGCACAACGCGATCAATATGCTGGCGGCTGTGCTGGCGGCATTGTCAGTTGGGGTGGGTGACGAAGCGATCGCTGAGGGGTTACGAACCTTTCAGAACGCCCCACACCGACTCGAACCGGCCGGTACCATCAACGGAGTTCAGTTCATCAATGATTCCAAAGCAACCAACGTTGATTCCGTCTTTTATGCCCTGTCGAGTATGACGTCCCCGACGATCTGGATTGCGGGCGGGCTGGACAAAGGCAACGATTACAGTCAGATTGAAGAACTGGTACGCCGGAAGGTAAAAGCACTGGTGTGTCTGGGCGCAGATAATCATAAATTGGTAGCATATTTCGAGGGTAAAGTGCCCGTGATTTATGAAACGCAGCGCGTTCAGGACGCTGTTGCAAGAGGATTGGCGCTGGGCCAGCCGGGCGATGTCGTGTTGCTGTCGCCGGCCTGCGCCAGCTTCGATTTATTCAAAAATTACGAAGACCGTGGCAACCAGTTCAAGGCCGCGGTGCAGGCGCTGGTGAATAGTCAGCAGTAAGGAATAGCTAATTCAGCGACGATTTATTGATAGAACCATGACCTTTTCAATTCGCGACTGGATACGGAACAACCTCAAAGGTGACCGGCAAATCTGGTGGATCGTATTATACCTGTCTATCATGAGTGTGCTGGTTGTGTACAGTGCAACAGGTACCAAAGCGTTTCGCGAACTCGACGGCAACACGGAAGTCTTTCTGCTTAAGCACGGCTCCCTGCTGATGCTGGGGTTGGTCTGTACGTACTTTGCGCACAAGATCAACTACATCTACTACGCCCGATTATCAAAGTTTGGGCTGTGGTTATCGATTCCACTGCTGCTGTGGGCGTTTTTCAAAGGCTCCACGTTAAACGACGCATCCCGCTGGGTAACTATCCCGATCATCAACCAGACGTTTCAGCCATCCGACTTGGCGAAGCTGGCCCTCATCTCGAATCTGGCAGCCATGCTGGCCAAGCGCCAACGATTTATGCATGATCCAAGCGTACTGGTCAACCTGATCATCTGGATTGGGGTGATCTGTGCCCTGATTATCCTCTCCAATACGTCAACGGCGCTACTGCTCGGTGCAACCTGCTTCCTGCTGATGTACATCGGGCGGGTGCCGGTGCGCTACCTGACGAGCATGGTCGTATTCTGCGTCGTGGTTGGCGGCATTGCGCTGGCCGTGGGTCAACGACTCGGTACGGCTACGAACCGGATGAAAAATTTCATGGACTCCGACACCATCGTGTATCAGGTAGAGCAGTCGTATATCGCCCTGGCCAACGGTGGACTGACAGGGCAGGGGCCCGGCAACAGTCACCAGCGGAATACGTTGCCTAACCCATTCTCCGATTTCATTTTTGCCATCATCGTTGAGGAATACGGGCTGCTGTTTGGTGGCCTACCGGTCATTATGGCCTACCTCTGGTTTTTGTGGCGTGGCATGAAAGCCATCCAGAAAACAACCCGACCGTTTGGGGGGCTACTGTCGGCCGGCCTGACATTCAGTATTGTGTTTCAGGCCTTTGCCAGTATTTGCGTAGCAGTCGGCTTAGCCCCGGTAACGGGACAGCCGCTCCCGTTACTGAGTATGGGTGGTACGTCGCTGATCTTCACCGGCCTGGCCATAGGCATTGTGCTGAGTGTCAGTCGGGAAGAGGTGGATGAAAGTAAAATTTAAGTTAGTTCGTAGTGGGTAGTTTGTAGTTGGGTTGAGTAAAGGTACCCGCGCATCAACTAACCACAAACTACGAACTACAAACCACAAACCGAATGAATGTAATTATTAGCGGGGGTGGAACCGGCGGCCACATTTACCCGGCCATAGCCATTGCCAACGAGTTGAAAGCAATGGACCCGACTACGAATATTCTGTTCGTAGGGGCCGAAGGTAAGATGGAAATGGAGAAAGTGCCCCGGGCTGGCTACTCTATCGTCGGGCTACCAGTGGTCGGTATTAAACGGGAACTGACACTCGATAATCTGGCTTTTCCGCTAAAACTGGGCCGGAGCCTGATCAAGGCGCAGCAAATTGTGCGCGATTTCCGCCCCGACGTAGCGGTTGGTGTGGGTGGGTATGCCAGCGGCCCCCTCTTGCTGGCGGCATCACTCAAAGGTATCCCGGCTCTGATCCAGGAACAGAATTCATACGCGGGCCTAACCAACAAAGTGCTGGCCCGCTGGGCGGAGCGAATCTGTGTGGCGTATCCGGGCATGGAAGCGTTCTTTCCCGCCGAAAAAATCCGCATGACGGGAAATCCGGTTCGGAAAGACATACAGTTTGCTGACCAGCAGCTTGACGCCGGATTGACGCTTTTCGACCTGGAGGGTAACCGCCCGACAGTGCTGGTGATTGGTGGGAGCCAGGGCGCCCGTACCTTGAACGAAAGCATGGAGCCGGCCTTGCAACGGTTCGTCGATGCAGGGGTGCAGGTCGTCTGGCAGACAGGACCGGCGTTCATTGAACGGGCCAGAGCCGCCGTTGCCGCTGTAAACTCGCCCCTTGTGAAAGCGTACGATTTTATCTATGACATGGACAAGGCCTATGCCGTGGCCAGCGTCGTGGTGTCCCGTGCGGGAGCGTTGTCGGTGTCGGAGCTGTGCCTGGTCGGGCGACCGGCCATTCTGGTACCATTTCCGGCGGCTTCGGAAGATCACCAGACCAAAAACGCAATGAGCCTCGTAGAACGTAATGCGGCCCTGTTGGTTCGGGACCAGGCAGCCCGCAGTGAATTAATAACGACTACGTTGAACCTGCTCAACGATGCCGCCAAACGAACACAACTAAGTACCCAAATCCGGACGCTGGCCAGACCCAATGCTGCCCGGGAAATTGCAGAAGAAGTAATTAAATTGAAAAAATAAGGAGGAAAGGGAGGAGAGGAGGTAAGGAGAAGGTTTATGTATTCCCTTTCCTCCTCCCTTTCCTCCTCTCCTCCCTCACACTTATGACCTTAGACAAGTTTAAGTACATCTATTTTCTTGGTATTGGGGGAATCGGCATGAGTGCCCTGGCCCGCTGGTTTCGCATCAACGGATACGAAGTGGCCGGGTATGACAAAACACCAACGTCTCTGACGAACGCGCTGCAGTCGGAAGGCATGGCGATTCATTTTCTGGAGTCTGTCGAGTCAATCCCGGTGGCATTTCGCGAAAATCCGGCCGAGACATTGGTGATCTACACGCCCGCCGTACCGAAAGATCACAAGGAGTACGTCTTTCTGCTGGAAAATGGCTTCACCATCCAGAAGCGTTCGCAGGTGCTGGGCCTGCTGGCCGGGCAGATGACAACGGTGGCGGTGGCAGGAACACACGGTAAAACCACGACCTCATCGATGATAGCGCATATCCTGCGGGATGCGGGCGTAAACTGCGCGGCTTTTCTGGGCGGTATTACCAACAATTACGGTACCAACTTCCTGCTCAACGAACCCGCCGACGACATCCGGTCGGTGGTCTGCGTCGTGGAAGCGGATGAGTTCGACCGTTCGTTTCTGACCCTGTTTCCGCACCTGGCAATCGTGACATCGACTGATGCCGACCACCTCGATATTTATGGAGCACACGACGCTGTTCTGGAGTCATTCGGGCAGTTCGTGAGTCAGATTGAGCCGGATCAAGTCGGCGAGCCTGGCGTTCTGTTCATGAAGAAAGGATTATCGCTGAAGGATAAAACAAAAGCGACCGTTCGTCAGTATTCGCTTACGGAAGGCGATTATCACAGCCAGAACCTGCGGATCGAGAATGCCTGTTTCGTGTTTGACCTGGTGTATCCGCAGGGCGTTATCTCCGATATTCAGTTACTGGTGCCAGGGTTTCATAATGTTGAAAATGCGGTGGCCGCCGGTGCCGTTGCGTTGCAGTTGGGCGTTGAGCCGGGAGCTATCCGGTCGGCGCTGAACAGTTACCGGGGTGTCAGACGGCGTTTCGAGTACGTACTAAAAACCGATCAGGCCGTTCTGATCGATGACTATGCACATCACCCTGCCGAGGTGAAGGCCTTCCTGTCGTCGGTGAAAGCCTTGTATCCCGATCGTACGTTAATGGCGGTGTTTCAGCCGCACCTGTATACCCGAACGCGTGACTTTGCCGATGGCTTTGCCGAGAGCCTGTCGCTGGCCGATCAGGTGGTTTTGCTGGACATATACCCCGCCCGTGAATTGCCGATCGAAGGCGTTACGTCGGACTTGATTCTGCAAAATGTGCAGGCTCCGTCGAAACGGCAGTGTACCAAAGAAGAATTGGTTAATTTAGTACAGCAAACGCAGCCATCTTTACTTGTTACCATCGGGGCTGGAGACATTGATCAACTGTTGCCAGCATTAAAAAGCGCGTTACAAGGCCAATAAATAAAAATATTTGTATGCTCAGATAGCTTATTTCCAGATGTTTTCTACCTTTAATTCAACCAAAAAATGGCTGGTGATCGCTGGAGGGCTATTTTTGCTGTTCGGATTGATCGCTTTCACGGAAGTTCGGCACGGGCAGAAGCGGGTGCAGTCGGTCTTTGTTCGGTTGAACGAGATTGATGGACACCGGTTTCTGACGCGACGCGACGTAACGGGGTACCTGACCAATCAGGGGGCAGATCCAATCAGCGGCAAAGATTACTCAGACGTTGATTTTCGACGACTGGAGCAACGATTACTTCAGCATGGCCTGGTGAAAAGCTGTCAGATTGCCCGCGATCTGGAAGGAAACCTGATCGTGACGGTCGAGCAGCCCCGGCCGCTGGCTCGGTTAATGACGTATCGCGACGGAGGGGTCGTGTCAGGTCAGTATGTTAGTGAAGAGGGACGAATTTTTCCGGTGTCGATGAATTACACGGCACGGGTGCCTATTCTGACCGGTAGCTATTTTGAGAAAAACCGGTCGCTGTCGAGCGAACGAAACCGGCCGCTGCTGAACCTGCTGAAGGCCGTTTATGAGGATACGTTCTGGCGGGCGCAGATTGCCGAACTATCCGTCAATGACCAGGGCGAGGTGACTATGTGGCCTCAGATTGGAAAACACCGGATCGAATTCGGACCGCCGGTCGATCTGGACGCTAAACTGAAGAAACTAAAATTATTTTATACTAAGGTGCTTCCTCTGAAGGGCTGGGAGCGATACAGTCGGGTAAGTGTGCAGTACCGTAACCAAATAGTGTGCGAATGACGACAGGCATTGATGACAAGATAGTGGTGGGGCTTGACATTGGCAGCACGAAAGTATGCGCTGTAGCAGGCCGTATATTACGTCATAAAGACCACGAAACGCTCGAAGTGCTGGGCGTGGGTGAAACATTTCTGGCCGACGGGGTTGCCAAAGGGTCCGTCGTCAACGTAAATAACACGGTTGAGGCCATCCGGCGGGCGGTTCGGGAGGCTTCCAACCAGTCGAACCTCAACATCCATCTCGTTAACGTCAGTTTCAGTGGCTCGCACGTAACGTCGGTGAAGTCGAGCGGCAGTATCACACGTAGCTCATCGGGCGATGAGGTGCAGATGGAAGACATCGACCACCTGCTGAGCGATATGTACCGCACCACCATTCCGGCTGACAAGGAGATAATTCATGCGTTACCAATGGACTTTGTTGTCGATGGAGAAACCAACGTACAACAGCCAGTTGGACGTAACGGCGTTAAGCTGGGCGCCGATTTTCAGTTAATTATTGCCCAGGCTAACGCAGCCCGTAATGTACGGAAGTGCATTTCGCGCAATAACCTGACGCAGGACACCATGATGCTCTCGGCGCTGGCGTCGGGGCTGGCCGTGCTGACGGACGAAGAAAAATACGCGGGCGTGGCCCTTGTCGACATCGGCGGTGGCACCACCGAAATGGCCATTTACCACCGGAATGTATTGCGGCACGTAGCGGTGTTCCCCTGGGCGGGCAACAGCGTGACGTCCGACATTCAGAGTGGCTGCAAAGTGCTGCCGCAGCAGGCTGAGCAGTTGAAACGGAAATTCGGTAACGCAAACCCCGGCGAGTATAAAATCAACGAGGTGGTGGCAGTGCCGGGCCTGAGCAACCGTAAGCCGAAAGATGTACTGTTGAAAAACGTAGCGGTTATCATCGAAGACCGCCTGCGCGAAATTGCTGCCCTGGTACAGGCCGAAATCACTCGGTCGGGCTACGACGGAAAGTTGCTTGGCGGTATCGTGCTGACCGGAGGGTCGGCGCTGATTCCGGGTGTCGAGCAGATATTCCAACGCGTGACGGGTATGGAAGAAGTGCGGGTTGGCTACCCTGAACACCTGGAGCCAAACCCCCGCGCCGATCTGGTAGGCGATCCGGCCTACGCAACGGCCGTCGGCCTGGTGTGGGCTGGCTACAAGACCATCGACAACCGTATATCGTTCATCAGTGATCCAGGACGTTCGGTCTATAATGAAGAACCCGCGCCCATGCGGCCTGCTTATAGCCCGCCGGCTCCAACCGCTACAAGGGAACGGGAGCGTGAACGCGAACGAGAGAAAGCTCCTGAGAAAGAACCTGAAAGCAGCGGGCTACTGGCCTGGCTCAAGAAAGCAGTCCGGCCCATTCGTGGCAGTGAAACCGACACCTATTGATGATTCGCACCGTATGAACCGGCTGTCAGGCCGGTTACGTGTATCAGGCAGATTCTAGACATAAAAAGAAGATTCCACCCAAGGACAATATGCATAGTCAGGGATATAGATTTGAAATACCGGACGATAATCCCACGATCATCAAGGTAATTGGTGTAGGGGGTGCAGGGGGTAACGCGGTCAAGCACATGTTTAAGATGGGTGTGCAGGACGTTAACTTTGCCGTCTGCAACACTGACCGACAGGCGCTTACGAGCAACCCAGTACCCATTAAACTGCAGTTAGGCGATGGGTTGGGGGCCGGCACCGATGCGGACGAAGGGGAAAAGGCCGCTCGCGCCAGTATTGA
The DNA here is from genome assembly GCF_000296815.2 of Fibrisoma limi BUZ 3. Classification (GTDB taxonomy): domain Bacteria; phylum Bacteroidota; class Bacteroidia; order Cytophagales; family Spirosomataceae; genus Fibrisoma; species Fibrisoma limi. The sequence goes on along the minus strand of NZ_CAIT01000009.1, from coordinate 1,139,552 downwards.
GGAGATCCGGCATCTGCTGGCTCCACCGGTTAAGATGGTGTTCATCACGGCCGGGATGGGGGGCGGTACGGGAACGGGTGCGGCTCCGGTTGTGGCCGAAGTGGCTCGCGAAATGGGGTTGCTGACGGTAGCAGTCGTGACGGCACCCTACAAATACGAAGGTACCGACAAGAAAGAACAGGCCATGCGGGGTATCGAAAAGCTCAAGAAGAGCTGCGATACGGTACTGGTGGTGCTGAACGATAAACTGGCTGAACTGCACGGTAAACTTCGGTGGAAAGAAGCCTATGCCCACGCCGATAACGTACTGGCCAATGCGGTGAAGAGTATTGCCGAAATCATCACAACCCAGGGCGATATCAACGCTGACTTTGCCGACGTAAAGAAAGTGCTTGATAAAGCCGGACAGTCCGTGATGGGGTCGGCGGAGGCTGATGGGGAAGACCGGGCGTTACTGGCCATTGAAGCCGCGCTTAATTCACCGCTGCTCAACGACCGCGATATTCGGGGGGCCAAGCGGGTACTGCTGACCATTGCGTCGAGCCCGGAGCACGATATGCTGCTGGACGAGCAAACGCTCATTTCGGAATACATCGTCAACAAAATTGGCACCGAAGCCCGGATGTTTAAGTTCGGTGCTATCACGGATAAGGAACTGGGCAAAAAACTACGGGTAACGATCATTGCCGCCGGGTTTGAAACAACCAATAACCTGGGCGAAACGCTGTCTTCGGGCCTGCCGATCGAGACCGAGGAAAAGGAAGACGAACCGGTGGAGGATGAGGTGGAAACCGAGTCGGTTGACAATATCCTCGATGTCGAAGAGGAACAGCCGGAACTGGTGGAGGTGGAACCGGAGCCGATAGCACCAACGCCAGTGGCGGTTAGTCCGCAAAGCGAGAGTGTACGCTGGGAAACCGGATACACCACCGAACAGACGATCATCCGGCCCGACCAGTCGAATGGTCAGCGCCTGACACCGGAGGTCAATGTCGATACGCTGGAGCTTCTTGACGACGAGCGGCCGGACGATGCGGACCTGATCAAGCGTACGATTGACATGTTCGTGAAGGGGCAATACAACAGCAACGACCTCGACTCGCCGACGTATCTGCGGAATAAGACACAATTGTATCAAACGCCGATGCTGCCCGAACACGAGTTCATTCGGGCGCGGCTAAACGACTAATGTCATCAATTTTCTGGGCGTGGGGCAAAGGGCAAGGGGATTAATAACCCCTTGCCCTTAGCCCCACGCCCTTTGCCAATATACCATGACCGCCGATCAGGTAAAAGAAGCGCTGCTGGCGTTGGAACAGCCCGAACGGGCGTCGTTTGTGGCTCGATACTTTAAAACCAGACCGGGCGAGTACGGGGCTGGCGACCAATTCCTTGGCTTATCAATGCCTCAACAGCATGCCCTGGCCCGGCAGTACGTCGCGTTGCCAATCAACGAAACCGAAATGCTGGTGCAGGACCCCTTCCACGAGTGCAGGATGGTTGGGTTGCTGATCTGGGTCTACCAGATACGTCGGGCGGGGAGCGTGCAACGGCAGCAAATCCTGGAGCGCTATCTCGCTAACCGTCTGTTTGTTAACAACTGGGACCTGGTCGACTCGTCGTGTCCGACCATCGTTGGCGAAACGTTGCTTACGCAGGATCGATCACTTTTGTATGATCTGGCTGCTCAGGACCATCTTTGGAGCCAGCGAATTGCGATGGTATCTACCCTCACGTTTATTCGAAAAGGGCAGTTTGCCGATACGTTCGCAATTGGTGAACTGCTGCTTGGCCATAAGCATGACCTGATTCACAAGGCTATCGGCTGGATGCTGCGCGAAGTAGGTAAACGTAACGCCGACGCTCTCGACGAGTTTCTACACGACCATATTCGGCAACTCCCCCGAACGGCTCTCCGCTATGCGATTGAACGCTACGAGCCGGTTCGCCGACGTTACTATCTCACACTGTGACCACCCGACAGTTTTTTCTTAGTATCTTTACCGGTCATTTACAGATCCGGTCAGTGAACCGTAAGCTGTAAACCACAAACTGAAAGCTGGCAAATGTCTTGGTTCGTCCGAAAAGATAAGGGTATTCAGACCCCAACCGAAATGAAGCGGGAAGCTCCCGATGGGTTGTGGTACCAATGTCCGAATTGTAAAAAAATCATGCATACGCGGGAGCATAAGCTGAACGCGTACACCTGCGTCCACTGTAACTACCACGAGAAAATCGGCTCCGATGCCTATTTCTCCATTCTGTTCGATGAGAATGAATTCGTTGAACTGGATGAAAATATGACGTCGGCGGACCCGCTGAAGTTTACCGATACCAAACCCTACCCGGACCGGTTGCGGACCACCATCAACAAAACCGGCCTGAAAGATGCGGTTCGGACAGCGTACGGTCCCATTAATGAAACGACCGTAACAATAGCCTGTATGGACTTTGGTTTCATCGGCGGCTCAATGGGATCGGTAGTGGGAGAGAAGATCGCCCGCGCCATCGACCATGCGTTGCAGCATAAGACACCGTTTCTGATGATTTCGCGGTCGGGTGGCGCCCGGATGATGGAAGCTGGTTTCTCGTTGATGCAAATGGCTAAAACGTCGGCCAAGCTGGCGTTGCTGTCGGAGGCTGGACTACCGTACGTTTCGTTGCTGACCGATCCTACTACTGGGGGCGTAACGGCATCGTATGCTATGCTCGGCGACTTCAACATTGCCGAGCCTGGTGCGCTGATTGGTTTTGCGGGGCCGCGTGTAATTCGCGAAACGATCGGTACGGACCTGCCCAAAGGGTTCCAGAGCGCGGAATTTGTACTCGAACATGGCTTCCTCGACTTCATCGTCGATCGAAAAGACCTGAAGGACAAGCTATCGAGCTTGTTTAAGATGTTGCAATAAGAAGGAGAAACGGGAGGAGGGAGGAAAGGAGAAAGAACACGCTATTAGCAATCCTTTCTCCTTTCCTCCCTCCTCCCGTTTCTCCCTTTTCTCCTTTCACCATGCGCCTTGTCTCCCATCCGGTTCTGTGTAATTACTACGTGACCTACCGCTGCAATGCGACCTGTAGTTTTTGCGATATATGGGAGCGGCCCTCGCCCTACGTCACCCCTGAAAACGTACGGGAAAACCTGCGGGACCTGAAACGGCTGGGTGTTCGGGTCATTGATTTTACCGGTGGAGAGCCCCTGCTACACCGCCAGCTACCCGATCTGCTGGCTGAAGCCAAGCAACTTGGCTTTATCACAACCATCACAACCAACGGGTTACTTTACCCGAAGTATGCTGACCGGTTACGTGGACTGGTCGATATGCTGCACTTTTCGCTCGACTCACCCATTGCCGAAGAACATGACCGGTCGCGGGGTGTAACCTGCTTCGATAAGGTGATGGAATCCATTGGCGTTGCCCGGCAACTCGGCGAACGGCCGGATATACTGTTTACCGTGTTTGAACACAACGTTGGTCAGATCAAGCAACTACACGAGGAAATCTGTTTGCCCAACAACCTGGTGCTTATTCTAAACCCGGTGTTCGAGTACAATTCTGTTGATACCGGAGAGCAGTTTTCGGAAGCAACGCTCCAGCAGATGACCTGGTGGGGCCGGCAGAAAAACGTGTACCTCAACGATGCATTTATCCAGCTTCGTCGCGATGGTGGTAACCACGTCGACAACCCGGTTTGCCGCGCAGGTAGCACAACGCTGGTGATTTCGCCGGAAAACAAGCTGGTGTTGCCCTGCTACCATCTTGGCCTGAAAGATTTCGCTATCGATGGGAATCTGTACAATCTCTATCGCTCCGATGAGGTCCAGAAACTGGTAGCCCTGGAAGGTCGTCTGCCCGGTTGCGAAGGCTGCGCCATCAACTGCTATATGCAGCCGTCGTTTGCTGTTGAAATCAACAAATACTGGTGGAAAGCCCTGCCCAGTACGCTCAAATACAATCGGGTGAAGGGTATGTGGAAGCAGTTATTCTGACGCCTTCACTTCTTCAGAATTTTCTCCGTTATCGACCGGCCATTTACCTCTGTATGCAGTATGTACGTACCAGCCGAGAGGCTTTCCATATCAATTAACTGCTCATGCTGACGGGCGGGTCGTCTAAACCGCAGTTCATGGATCAGACGCCCATTGGTATCCCGAAGCTGCACAACCGGTGTAACGATCCTACGACTCCGGATGGCTACCTGCAAACGACTCTCTACCGGATTTGGAAAGACGATTACCTCTACGTCGGCATCCGTATATTCGGGCAGTGCCGTGACGATGCCACTAAATATGCCTTCGATAGCAGGTTCGTAGGGCGGTATAGGCGTGGGCGTACCGGGCCTATCCTCCACAAACATGGTAATTTCATGAATCGTACGGCTAATGGATACGCCATTACGCCATTCGTCAATACTGACCACGATAACGTAACGGCCAGGGTCAACGGGGGCATCCCAGACCAGGGTGCCGGTGCGGCTATCTAGTTTGTAGGTACCCTGCCGGGTGGCATCGTTTGGAAACTGGTAGGCAGTAGCGGTTCGCTGTTCACATGACTGCATTGTGGTGGATGTAAGCGGACGGACAAGCCCATACACCAGGCTATCACCTTCCGCATCCGTTGCCTGCAGGTTAACCGTGGCGCGTTGCCGGGCGGCCAGTCGAAAACTAGTTTCTGGTATAACCAGGGTAGGGGTTTGATTGGTGAGCTGATTGTTAATTAACAGCGTTGTACTGAGCGTAAATGGCAACTGATCCGCCTGGGGTAGATTACGGGCCTCGGTGCGATTAAGAACGTTGGTTGTGATGACAAACGTACCTGGTCCGTTGTAGGTGTGCTTAATCTGGTACACGTTCAGGCTGGCAATACGACCAGTAACAAACTGCCGGGTAGCCCGGGTGACGGTACCCGTAGTGCCGTCGCCAAAACATAGCTGTATGGTATTTGCATCGTCGGCTGCCGCCCGGCCGTAAACCTCATCTAAATACAACGTTACAATGATGTCGTATTGAAGTGATGTGGGAGAGATGCGTTTCGCCTGAACGTAACCACCCAGGATATGGGTAGCGTATGTCTGGACGCTCATGAGCACCAGGCACAGACAGGTAAAGGGTTTCATAACGGCTAGGAGAGAAGGATGAATTGCTGGCTTTCAGATTCCTAACAGGAAAAGCACACATACACATATACTGCATAATAGGCTACTTATCTAAATTTATTAAGCGGTAGTTTTACCCACGCGTATCACTGCGAAAATCCCTTAAAACCGCTTACGCCGGACTGTCAGCCGACGGCCTGAGCGAAGTTTATACCAACCTTGTTGGCGCATTTGCTGCTATTGGGAATGTTGATTCAGAATTCAGTACCCGATACGTCACGTACCCTGGTTTCGACTACAACAAACCCGGATTCACCTACGCCGAATCTTTTGCGGCTGCGGACCTTTGTCGAAACAAAACAGGACACAGCCATGATTTTAGTAACCGGAGCTACCGGCCAGTTGGGGAAAGCCGTCATTGAACAACTGCTGCAAAAAACGTCCGCCGACCAGATTGCCGCCCTCGTGCGGGATGAGAACAAAGCTGCGTACTTAGTCGAGAAGGGCGTTGATCTACGCATTGGCCACTACGATGATACCAACTCGCTCGACAGAGCCATGCAGGGTATCGAAAAGGTACTGCTTATTTCAGGGGGTGATGCCGACAACGGTCTTCAGCAACATTACCATGTGGTCGATGCGGCAAAAAAAGCGAACGTATCGTGTATCGCTTACTCCAGCCGATCGATGCAAGATCCCAGCTCGCTGGCCAATGGGTTAATGACCCGCCATTTTGAAACCGAAGATTACATCAAAGCCAGCGGACTCGACTACGTGCTGTTTCGCAATATCTTGTACATGGATACGCTGCCTGTTTTTTTAGGACCATCTGTCCTGGATAGTGGTATTTTTCTGCCTGCTGGTCAGGGGAAAGTAGCCTTTGCCCTGCGCGCCGAGATGGGCGAAGCCATGGCTAACGTACTGGTAGATGCTCCCTGTAAAAACCAGGTCTATGATTTTACCGGCACTCAAGCATACTCGTTCGGGGACGTAGCGTCGGTCTTAACCGACCTGTCTGATAAAACGGTTACCTACACACCGGTTGATGCGTCTGCCTTTCAGAGCCAGATGAAGCAGCGGGGCATACCAGAAGGCATGATACAGCGAATCATTAACTTTATGACCGACATAAAAAATGGGCAGGAAGCCGGCGTAAGCACGGACCTGGAAAGGATATTGGGGCGAAAGCCGACTTCGCTCAGGGACGGTTTAAAATCGTTGTTTTTGTTATAGACAGGTCATCAGGCTTCGGTCGCCAGCCGAAGCCTGACCATCATAGAAATACAGCATGTCAAACGAGTCAATCTACCGCAATAACACCATCGCCGAGTATCACCAGTTGGTGGGGCTTCCCAAACCGCAACACCCCCTCATCAGCGTTGTCCGTTTTGAGGCCATGCAACGCCCCGTAGCCCATACGTCGCAAAGCCTGGTTAACAACTTTTACGCCATCGCCCTCAAGCGAAATTTTACGGGTAAGCTTAAGTACGGTCAACAGCCGTATGATTTCGACGAAGGCATCATGGTCTTTATAGCACCGGGGCAGATACTGACTGTTGAGACGAACGAACAGCTGAATCATTCAGGATGGCTACTGCTGGTTCATCCAGATCTGCTGTGGAACACCTCTTTGGCCAGAACCATCAAGCAATTCGAGTTCTTTAATTACTCCGTGTGCGAAGCGTTGTTCTTATCAGAGAAGGAAGAAACGACGATTACTAATCTTATGCTGACAATGGAGCAAGAATATCAGTCGAACATTGACTCGTTCAGTCAGCCCATTCTTGTTTCACAGCTTGAGACCTTGCTTACGTATGCGGAACGGTTCTATCGACGCCAGTTCGTTACGCGCAGGATAACCAACCACCAGGTACTGAATCGTCTCGAGGAGTTGCTGAACGACTATTTCAACAGCGATGATCTGTTGAGCAGAGGACTGCCTACTGTGGGGCAACTGGCCGACCAACTCAATTTATCTCCGACTTATTTAAGCGAATTACTGAAAGCCATAACGGGCCAGACGACGCAGCAGCATATTCACAATAAGCTGATTGAAAAAGCCAAGGAGCAATTGTCTACCACAGATTTATCTGTTGGGGAGATTGCGTACGGTTTAGGCTTTGAGCACCCTCAGTCATTTAGTAAGTTATTCAAGGCAAAAACGACTTTTTCTCCGCTGGAATTCCGACAGTCGTTTAATTAGTGCCGTTGCGATGGCGCTGCCTCATAGCCGAATTATGCCGTTTTACGATACCCTTGCTATGCTTTATACATCCGCTCAGGTGGCTGAATTACCCGCTGCCGGTTTTCGTCACCTCCTGGTCGAACGTAACGACCACGTATTAACCGTTACGCTCAACCGGCCGGAAAAGAAGAACGCCCTCAACCCGACCCTGCTCAACGAACTGGCTTTTGCTCTACACTACGCACACTACTACAGCGAGATCTGGATGGTGGTGCTGGGGGCCGCGGGCGATACGTTTTGCGCCGGTATGGACCTGAAAGCGTTGTCTGTGGGCGAGCAGGAGTCGCCTACCGTCCCGCCACCGTCCGGACCCGTTCGGTTGGGCGAATTGATGGCGGGTCTGCACAAACCCTGCATTGCCCGGGTGCAGGGGCCGGTGTATGCCGGTGGCTTTTTGTTGGTTGGGGGTAGTACGTACGTCGTTGCTTCGGAACGGGCTACGTTCAGTCTGCCCGAGGTGAAGCGCGGATTGTTTCCGTTTCAGGTGCTGGCAGTGCTGCTGGACATCATGCCCGCCCGAACGGCGCTTGATCTTTGTCTGCGAGCCCGAACGCTGACGGCCGCCGACGCTTTGGAAGTGGGGTTAGCCACTAGCGTAGTAGCCCCCGATCAACTTGATAATGCCGTACAAGAGCTGGTCGGCGAGTTGAAGCAGTATTCCCCAACGGCCATGCAATTCGGTTTGCGGGCATATCAGCAATTAAAAAGCCTGCCACCAGATCAGCAGCAGGCTTTTTTGTACGAGCAGTTTCAGGAGATCCAGCAAACGGCCGATGCGAAAGAGGGTATGGCCGCTTTTCTGGAAAAACGTTCGCCCCGGTGGAGCGGCCAGTAGCGGCTACAAATCCGGGCAGTTCTCGCGCCGACGGGTATCGATGATGCTCTGGATTTTCCAGTTGCCGTCCAGTTTGACCAGCGTGAAGGCATTAACCCCGCAGTGGCTCTTTTTCTGGTTGTAGTAAAACGTGTAGGGCGTCCAGACCGTAGCGAGTTCGCCGTCAATTTTGATTTCCATACCCGACAGCCGCTCATCGAGGGAGCCCGGTGTTTGTTTTCCCACCGACGTAATGAAGCCGGGAATGGCATCCTGCCGGACCGACACGACGCCTTCCTTATTTTTAGCGATGCTCTGCAACGTAGCGTTTGGCGCAAAAACAGATTTAAACAAGGTCGTATCTGATTTGCGCATACCGTCGAACATTCGGGTGATGGTGGCGCGAACGGCTTGTTCTTCCCCCGATTGGGCGATAGCTACTGAACAGATAAAGAGATTAACCAGGAGTAGAATGGCTTTCATGAAATGCGTTGGTTACGGCCCATGACAAAGTATAAGATGGCCCCCAAAAAAGGGAAAAATAAAATAACTAATACCCAAACAAGCTTATCGTTGCTCTCACGGAATGAACTGCGAAGGGCATCGATGAGTGCAATGAGCGGCAGTAGGACGAAAAACCCGATGACAGCCAACAGCACAGTTAGCTCGATATCACCCAATCCGATGAATAGCTCCATAAAGTGATTGATCAGGAATAAAACTCAAGATAGGATAAGGGTTATACAAACGAAAATAGGTTTACACAGACGGTAAATCTGGTAAACCTATTTTCAGCTAAGCGTTAGTTGCTTAAATATACTGGTTGATGATGGTCTCAAACAGCTCCTGCTTGCCGCTGATCTGCTTGGGCTCGCCATTGTCCATTGCGTACTGACGCAGGTCGGCCAACGTCAGCTCGCCCCGCTCAAAACGTGCCCCCTCACCACTGTCATAGCTCGCATACCGATCCGACCGCAACTTGCGGTACGGCGACTTCTCCAGGATGGCCTCCGCCACGATCGCGGCCCGCGCAAAAGCGTCCATCCCACCAATGTGGGCAATGAACAAGTCCTCCAGATCGGTCGAGTTCCTCCGCGTCTTGGCATCAAAGTTCACCCCGCCCGACTTCAGACCACCCGCTTCCAGGATCACCAGCATCGCTTCGGTCAGCTCATAGAGATCCATCGGGAACTGATCCGTGTCCCAGCCGTTCTGGTAGTCACCCCGGTTAGCATCGATCGAACCCAGCATGTTAGCATCGGCCGCTACCTGCAGCTCATGGGCAAAGGTGTGGTTGGCCAGCGTGGCGTGGTTGGTCTCGATGTTCAGCTCAAAGTCATCCTGCAACCCATGCCGGTTGAGAAAGCCCACCACCGTAGCCGCATCAAAGTCGTACTGGTGCTTGGAGGGCTCCATAGGCTTGGGCTCGATGTAGAAGGCCCCCTGAAAGCCCTGCTGGCGGGCGTAGTCCCGGGCCATCTGCAAAAAGCGCCCCAGGTGCTCGGTCTCCCGCTTCATGTTGGTGTTCAACAGCGACATGTAGCCTTCCCGACCTCCCCAGAAGGTGTAGCCTGAGCCGCCCAGCTCGATGGTGGCATCGATGGCGTTCTTGACCTGCCAGCCTCCATGGGCCAGCACGTGGAAGTCAGGGTTGGTCGAGGCCCCGTTCATGTAGCGCTCATGCGAAAAGAGGTTGGCCGTGCCCCACAGCAGCTTGACGCCACTGGCGGTCTGCTTCTGCTTGGCGTAGTCGACGATGGCGCGGAAGTTGCGCTCGAAGTCAGCGTTAGACTTACCCTCGGGGGCGACATCGACATCATGGAAGCAGTAGAACTCGATGCCCATCTTGGTGATGAACTCGAAGGCGGCATCCATCTTGTGGTGGGCGGCCGCCAGGGGGTCGGAGGTGGCCAGCTCATCCCAGGGGAAGTGTTTGGTGCCGGGTCCGAAGGGGTCGTTGCCGGTGCCGCAGAAGGAGTGCCAGTAGGCGACGGCGAATCGGAAGAGGTCCTTCATGGGCCTGCCCAGGATGGTTCGGTCGGCCTGGTAGAACTTGAAGGCGAGAGGGTTGTCGGAGTCACGTCCCTCGAAGGCGATGGGCTTGTCGACAAAGGGGAAGTAGGTCTTCTGGCCCAGGGTAAGCTTGATGTCTGACATGGTATTCAGCGGAAATTTTAGGGTATTAAGGCGGTGAAATTAGTCCCTTTACTCATAAGTCGGACAGGAAGTTTCTTTACGGAGCTGTTGTGCCGGTAGGCTTCGTTTTGATTTTACCTTGTTCGCTCAGGGCGCGGCTATCCTGACGGGTCATTTTTTTGATATACGCAACCCGGCGAAACCGGACTGCACTCCAGTCTTCATCGATGGCAACCTGTCGGACGCCCTCGAACCCGAGTTTGCCCAGTTCCCGCCAGCCCGTATCCCGGTTGAAGTCGCACTTGTGCTTTTTAGACGACCCCTTTGGATACGCGAACCAAAGCAACCCGTCGCCCTGCAGCCGTTCAGCGAGAACCGGTACCAACTCATCCAGTTGCTTCTGAGTTTTTACGAAAGCGAGCATAAACTGCCCCTCCTGGATTTGCTCAGGGTCGTTGCAAATCGAGACCATCGGCTTTACATCTTCCAGCACGGGCAGAAATTCATCCGGCGCATTAAAGACGGCTACCTCAGTCTGATTTTTTAAGTTCAGTTTCTGGAAAACAGCATTCATGATAGTACCGGTGTTATGTCTGTAGTATTGGCCATCAATTTTTCCAGCCACCGTTCGTACGCATCGGTGAACCGGGCCTGATCCCGGATGTCGGCATCGATCGTTTTCGTTACGTGCAGGCCCACGAACGCTTCGTCGCGGTTTTTGTAATAACCCAGCCCCAGGCCGGCTCCCCGGGCGGCTCCCTGCGCGCCGTCGGTGTTATAAAGTTGAATTTCAGCGCCGGTCAGCGTTGCTAACGTATCGCGGAAGAGGGGGCTCAGGAACATGTTGGCTTCTCCGGCCCGGATGGTTTTGAGGCCGACTCCGACCTGCTCCATCACCTTGATGCCGTAGTACAGCGCGAACACAATGCCCTCCTGCGCGGCCCGAACCAGGTGCGGCAGACCGTGGCGGGTCAGTTGGAGGCCGTGGAACGAAGCACCCAGGTCGCGGTTTTCGAGTACCCGCTCGGCTCCGTTACCGAACGGCAGGCAAACGAGTCCGTCGGCACCTACCGGCGCGTGGGCGGCAATGGTATTCATGTCGGCGTAGCTCACCGAGTTGCGGAGGAGCTGGTTGCGCAGCCAACTGTTCAGGATACCCGTACCGTTAACGCACAGTAATACGCCATACCGCGCGGCTTCGGGCGTACTGCTGACGTGCAGGAACGTATTGACCCGCGACTGCGCATCGTACTCGGCCTTGTCGCTGACACCATAGACAACCCCCGACGTACCAGCCGTAGCAGCAATTTCACCCGGTTCAAGGACGTTGAGCGAGAACGCGTTGTTAGGCTGATCGCCGGCGCGGTACGTAACGGGCGTACCGGCCGCCAGTCCCAGTTCGGCGGCAGCCTCTGCACTCAGTTGACCCTGCTCAGCGAACGTAGGGCGAATCGTTGGGATAAGCGACGAATCGAAGCCGTAGTAATCGAGCAGAAAATCGGCGGGCTGACTCTGCTGAAAATCCCAGAAAATACCTTCCGACAGCCCCGATGCGGTCGTTACAATCTCGCCGGTCATGCGGGCCGCCAGGTAATCGCCGGGGAGCATAAACTTATCGACCTGCGCATAGACATCCGGTTCGTTGGCTTTCACCCACGCCAGTTTGGCGGCCGTAAAGTTGCCGGGCGAATTGAGCAGATGCCGGAGCGTACGGTCGTGGCCAAGTGCGTCGAATGCCCGGTTGCCGTAGGGTACGGCCCGACTGTCGCACCAGATAATGGATGGACGCAGTACGTTGAAATTTTTATCCACCACAACCAGACCGTGCATCTGATAGGAGATACCGATGGCCTTGACAGCCTCCGGTGCTACGCCAGCCTGCTGGATCACCGCTTTAGAAGCCTGACAGGCGTTTTTCCACCAGGCTTCGGGGTTTTGTTCGGCGAAGCCCGGCTGCGGGGCGTCGATGGCCATTTCGGTTTCAGGAAAAAAAGCAGAGGCTACGGCTGTGCCGGTTTCGGCGTCTAACAGGCAGGCTTTCACGGATGAACTGCCCAGATCGAATCCAAGGAAATACATTGGCAAGAAGGTTTACAGGTTTTGGTTTACGGTTGAGTGCAGCGAACAGTGAGTACAGCATTCAAGAGGCCACAAACCGATTGCAAAATACGCAATCCGGTACAGACCTCCGCATCGGCCACTCCCTCGAACTCTTTCGGGCACTGCGGAAAGCTTTTCTGGTTTTCGTTTCTTTGTGGTCTGAACAAGTGTTTTTACCCGTATGAGTCCGGTGCTGGACATGACTATCGATGAACTGTTCGACCAGTTCGATTCCCTGCGTGTGTTGATTATTGGTGATGTGATGCTCGATTCGTACGTATGGGGTCGTGTCGAACGGATTTCGCCCGAAGCGCCCGTGCCGGTCGTAACGGTTCAGCGCCGGGAGCTGCGGCTGGGTGGGGCGGGCAACGTACTGCTGAACGTACAGGCATTGGGAGCCGAAGCCATCATATGCTCAGTGATTGGCACCGATGGGCCGGGCGATATGCTGGAAGGCCAGCTTTGCGACCGGGGCCTGAACTGCGACGGCCTAATCCGGTCCGATTCTCGCATTACGACGATCAAAGAACGCATTATCGCCGGATCGCAGCAGGTTGTGCGCGTCGATACGGAAACGGATAAGACTATCACTGCCGAAGAGCAGGCGAAGCTGGTGGCGAAGGCCAAAGAATTGATTCCGACCTGCCATGTTATCATCTTTGAGGATTATGACAAGGGGGTACTGAGCAGGGACGTTATTGCCGAAATAACCGACTTTGCCAACGAGAAAGGCATCCCAACGGTTGTTGATCCCAAGAAGCGAAACTTTCTGGCGTACCACAACACCACGCTGTTCAAACCAAATTTGAAAGAACTGCGCGAAGGGCTTAAGCTCGATTTTGAGGTCGATAATGCCGATGAATTTCAGATGGCAGTTAACCAGTTGAAGGAACAATTGAATCTGAAAGGGGCGCTCATTACGTTGTCGGAGCGGGGTGTGTTTATCGACTATAACGGCGAACAGCACCTGCTTCCGGCCCACGTTCGGCAAATCTCCGACGTATCGGGCGCGGGCGATACGGTGATCAGCATTGCCGCCTGCTGCGTGGCCCTGAAGCAGCCGCCCCACGTCATTGCGGGCTTATCGAACCTCGGCGGTGGCCTGGTCTGCGAATCGGTAGGCGTCGTGCCGATTGATAAGGCCCAATTGAAAGAAGAAGCTAAGGAGAAGTTATTGCTTAAGTTTTAGCTTGTGGCTGTTGCAAAAGTAAATCAGTATATAATAAAACTGATCAGGTATTGGTAGGGCAATTACCATTCCGCCTTGCTCAACTGAAGTAAAGCGTAAGTACTTCTTTAGATTGTAAGCCATAGCTGCCACATACATCACTTTGGTCGCGGCTTCTCGGCTCCGAGTGTTGATTTGATGCAAGCCATAGTAGTTGATCAGGCTTCCTGAGACGGGCTCCACCGTTGCCGAACGGATTCGCATCATGCGCTTGCCGAGCCGACTCGATAAGCGCTTCAACATTCGCTCGTATTGGGCTTTGTAGTAGGTATGATGCAAGCGCTTTTCCTTAGCCTTTTTACCCTTACAATGCTCACGAATGGGGCAGTCCTTACAATCGGATGCCTTGGCCAGATAGCGCTTCTTAGGATTGCTTGGCTTATCGACTACCAGTCGATCCCCAAAGGCCAGTTGTTTACCTTGGCTACATGTACAACTGTCACTAGGTGCATCGTAAGTAAAGTTGGAGCGCTCGTCTTTGTACTTGCCATGAGGGGGAATAAAGCCGTTCAGTCCGCGATTTTCAAGTTGCTCGTAGTTCTCTCCCGGACAATAATCTGCATCAGCCACTACGTTGCTTATGGCAATGCCAAACCCTTTCAGACGGTCTTGAGTACGGGGCGTTTAACAAATTCAAGTAGCTCTCTACCTTAAACCAGTTTAAACCCGAACCCCCTAAACAGTTAAGAGACGACTTAGTTTTGAGCCTATATAATCTATTTTCTTATGGAGGAGCAATCGCAAGACCCCATCCTTATCCACTCAGGGAGATACAGCAGCAAACAGATGACAGCTTCCTCAGAGAAAGTCGGGATTGGTATCAGTTCCTGCTCCAGCTCAGCGTGGCGGCACTAACAAAACTGCTCAGGAATTTGCTCGACCAGCCTGAGCAATTGATAGGCTAGCCCTTGTCTCTCATAAACGCTTCACCAATTGGATGTCACCTGTTTCTTGATGAAGGAACTCAACCATTGCTGTTGATTGGAAAAAGCGTTCACGAAGCCGTTGCGCTTTTCACGCGCTTACGTTGGAAAATGCAAATTAGAGAATCGGAGAGTTTGTAATCTTTTACTTTCCTGATTAGCGGTAAAGTACTATTTTGACAAATTGACCTTTCATCTCTTCAAACGCGTGTAGGCAGGCGCGCCCCTGCATCAATTACCCGTTTAAAAGAAAATGGTTTACGCCTAGCATGAGCCGAATTAGCGGATTCAAATGATTTGAATTTCCTTCGAACAATTTGGCTGCAACGGCCTCTACGCCGGAGCAAAACAGCATCTTCCCTTCATGCTGTGGCCTAGCCAGCGGGCTTTTTGATGATTAAATTTTCTGACCCACAAGGCAGGGCCATTACCTCATTCTCTATTCATTTTGCGAACTGCCTTTAGGACAAAAGAGTCTCTTGCAGACAGGTCGAGGGCTTGACCGATGCGGCTCGCTCGTTAAGTAAACCTTTAAAAGACTTGCTGGTACCGCCTGGACGATGCTGATAGTCCCCTATCAGAACAACACTGTGCAGCCTGCAGAAGGATGACCCTTCTGCTGTAGGGCGACAAGGTGAATGGGCTTGTTGACAACCGACACGACAGGTTGATTCATCAAGCTTACGGTGGGATGATTTGGCTCAGCCTGAAGGAACGATTCGTAAGGGGGTGACTGGTTTGCCCCGTACGTACGACATTTCCTTCTGAGAACCCAACCGCGTCGCTCGATAAGCGCGGGTGTGGATGCTTGTTAGGGAAAAACTTCTTGGTTGATTTTTCGCCTTTTAACCTACGCTTCAGGTAGGTGTCTTAACAAGATATTGTTGCTGAAGGACTCATTTAGGCCTTGTGCTAAGCGCTGAGGCTGGTCTAAAGACGGCACGATAGCTTGTGACTTCAGTCGATTCGTTTCCTCACGCTTAACCCCAAGTTACTATGTTGGCCATGAATTTTCGCGGGCCCCGGCAAATCCGGGTAGACCGTAACAAGCCCGAGCCAGAGATCAAGCATCCCTATGATGCCATTGTCCGGGTTACCCGATCCCTGGTTTGCGGCTCAGACCTGCACCTGTACCACGGCCGGGTGCCCGATACCCGGGTGGGCATGACCTTTGGTCATGAATTTACCGGCATCGTAGAAGAGGTAGGCTCGGGCGTACAGAAACTGAAAGTGGGTGACCACGTGCTGGTGCCGTTTAACATCGCCTGCGGCACCTGCCCGCATTGCAAGCAGGAACTCTACGGCAACTGCCATGAGTCAAACCCGGAAGCTACCGCCGTCGGCGGCTTTTTTGGCTATGCCCACACAGCCGGTGGTTATGACGGCGGACAGGCCGAATACGTTCGGGTACCATACGCCGATGTGAGCCCCACTAAAATTCCCGACGGAATGGACCTGGAGAATGCCGTCCTGCTGACGGACGTCGTGCCGACCGGCTACCAGGCTGCCGAGCAGGGCGGCATCCAGAAAGGCGATACCGTAGTGGTGTTTGGCGCTGGCCCGGTGGGTCTGATGGCCGCCCGCTTTGCCTGGTTTTTCGGAGCTACCCGCGTCATTGTGATCGACCATGTCGACTACCGCCTGGAGTTTGCCCGCCGGTTTGCCTTTGCCGAGGCTTACAACTTCCGGGAAATGAAAGACCCGGTCCTGTTCCTGAAAAAAGCCACCGATTACTTTGGCGCCGACGTATGTATTGATGCGGTAGGCTGCGATGCCTCCGGCGGTCTCCTGCAGGAGATTACCGGCAAGGGACTGATGCTGCAGGCCGGCAATGCCACCGCGCTGCACTGGGCGATTAACTCCGTCAAAAAAGGCGGCATCGTTTCTATTATCGGGGTTTACGGTCCTCCCTGGAATCTGGCACCCATTGGGAGTCTCATGAACAAAGGGATTACCGTACGGGCCAACCAGGCCTCGGTCAAACGGCTGCTGCCCAAGCTGATCGATCACATAATGAGCGGCCGAATCAATCCCAAGGAAATCATTACACACCGGCTGCCGCTGGAAGAGGTGTCGGATGCCTACCGCATGTTTTCCAGTAAGCTGGACCACATAGTCAAACCTTTATTGATTCCGCCACGCGCCAATGCGATTTAACCCCTTATCATATGCAACCCGTATTAGAAGATAGAATCGACGAATTTCAGGACCGCAAGATTGCGGACCGAAACCTAAATAACCGCGTCAAAGACATCCCCGGCTGGGGCATGGATGCCGATCCGGAAAATGACCCCACCTACCCCATGAAACATTGGAACGGGGCGGACCACGAGCGGCTCAATTATAAAAAAGCCCCCCAGCAGCGCATCGACATCGAGGTCTTTCATTCGGTGGAGCGACCGGGCGTTACCCGGGTCTTTGGTACGTCAACACCGCCTTCGGGTCTGAGTGGAGCTATCCGTCGCTACGCCTACAAGTATAGCGAAGCGACCGCTACGCACTGGATGACGCTCATACTGGCCGACCGGATCAATGCCATTGAGGGCAAGCTCGATGACTTAAGACACGGCATTCTTCCCAACCCCTGGATTGAGCGGGGCTGGCGAGCGGAATGGAAGCACAATCGCCCTGCTTTTGTCCGAAAGGCAGCGACTACGGCCCTGCTGATCACGGCCGGTCTTATGCTGCTGAAACGGGAAAGCAAACGGAAGTAGGTTGTAGCCAGCAGGTCGCCTTAATTGGATCAACCCAGAAGTTGGTATTCACTGAACACGTTTGGGTTGATCCTTTTTGAATCCTTCTGTTGTGTAGGAACGTAGAATTTTAAACAGGCTTTATGCACAATCATCGGCCAACCGACCGGCTCGAATATTTTAGTGATGCTATTCTGGCTATCGCAGCAACATTGCTTGCTACCGAATTGCCGAAACCCGAAACAGAAACAGGCTTGCTGCAGGCCGTCGCCAAAGAATGGCCATCGTATGCTGCCTTTGCTGCGTCTTTCCTGTTTATCTGCATTGCCTGGTCTAACCATCACAACATATTTATTTACATCAGGCAGACGGATCAGTACCTGCTCATCCTGAATACTCTGTTTTTGATCTTCGTGACACTGCAGTCGTTTACCACCGGCTTATTAGCACAGCATGTAGGCAAACCAGACGAGCGTACGGCAGCCTTGATCTATCATGCTACACTGTTGTTGATGACATTCTTTTACAATTGTGTCTGGTGGTACGCAATTAGAAAGGATGAACTGTTGGAAGATGGCACAGATAAGCGGCTCATTCGTTCCCTTACAAAAGAATATGCAATTGTCCCTGGGCTGCACCTGGCGGCCTTGATCATTTGTCTGTGGAGTGTTCCTTTCAGTATTATACCTGTTTTGTTACTATACGTCTATTTCGCCCTGCCCAGAGCAAGTGAAAAAAAGATCAACGAGACGGGTCATTCCATTAAGAATAGCTTGGCATAGGATCGGGTTTACCTGTACCATGTCAATTAAACCGATCCAATCATGAGTACAAGCAGTCATCAACTGGAACCAGTCTTTTCCGACGATATCTACCAGTTAACCGGTGTGGCGATTGCCAAAGACGGTCGTTTGTTTAGCTGTTATCCATTATGGCCCGGGCCCCATCGGTACAGTGTTGTTGAAATCTTCCCCAATAACCGGGTGAAACCGTATCCGGATGAGCAATGGAACAGTTGGCAGGAAGGGGACGACGGAACGAACAAATGGGTTTGTGTGCAGGCCGTGTACGTTGATAATGAGAACAACTTGTGGGTGGTGGACCCAGCCTGCCCGAACATGGAACAGGTGTATGACACTAGTTTTAAGCTGGTCAAGTTCAATCTGGCTACCGACAGCATCGAAGATGTGTACCGGTTTGAGGGCGTACTGAGCAACAAAAGCTATATCAACGATGTGCGGGTCGATACCCGTAGAAACGTAGCATATTTAACCAACTCCAATGAAGGGGGCATTGTGGTGGTTAATCTGGAGACGGGAACAATCCGGGAGGTGTTGCACAACCATCCGTCGGTAAAACACGACCCTTCCTTTACCCTGATTGTGGACGGGAAGGAATTTAAAAAGCAGGGGCAGCCGGTACACCTTCAATCCGATGGCATTGCCTTAACACCGGATGGCGAATGGCTGTATTACAAACCGCTCACCGACAACAAGCTCTACCGCATCCAGACGGACTATTTGCGGGACGAGGCATTGCCGGACGATCAACGGGAGGCTGCGGTGGAAGATTTGGGCAGGTTTGCGGTCACGGACGGGATGATCTTCGACACTAACGGCAACCTGTACCTGGGCGATTACCAGAACTACAAACTGGTCCGAATAACGCCTGAACACAAGCTGGAAGATGTCGTGGCCGATGAAAGGCTGATCTGGCCGGATAGTTATTCCATTTCGACGGATAACTATTTGTACATCAGTTGCTCCCAGATCAACAAGCAGCCCGATTACAACGAAGGTGAAAACAAACGAACTACCCCGTATGCCATTTACCGGATGAAGTTGCCTGATACCTAAGAGGGGGGGCTTGCCAGTCCTGGATTGAGCGGGGCTGGCGAGTGAAATAGGTGGTTAAGCAGGTAAACAAACCTTATATCTTTCTAAAACTATGGCAAACAAAAAGCAGCCCGTGTCGAGTGTACTGGGCATGGGACAGGTTGAACCAGACACCAGTGGTTCCAGTCAAATCAATGTTGGCAATACGGAGCGGATCTGGTCGGTGGCAGGTGGAGCGCTGTTAGCCACGTACGGCTTACGGCGGGGTTCGTTTAGCGGGCTAGTACTGGCCACACTGGGCGGATTTATGGTCTATCGGGGGGCGTCGGGCTATTGCCCCATGAACCAGGCGGTGGGGCGAAATACGGCCGAGCCAACCGCTGAAGACAAGTCGATGGATTCGATTGAAATCGCCAAAAGCCTGACGATCAACAAACCGCGCAAAGAGGTATACGCCTACTGGCGGCAACTGGAGAACCTGCCCCGGTTTATGTTTCACCTGAGCGAGGTTCGACAACTCGATAACAAACGGTCGCATTGGGTAGCGAAGCTCTCGGATAGTCTCCTTGCTAAAACGCTGGGAACGGTAGAGTGGGATGCGGAGATCCTGGAAGAGGTAAAAAACGAGCGATTGGTCTGGAAATCAGTCGCCGACGCCCGGATTGACAACGCGGGTGAAGTCCGTTTTGTCGATGCGCCCAATGGTCAGGGTACGGAAGTGCACGCGGTTATCAAGTACCGTCCACCAGCCGGGCAATTGGGCGGTGCGATCATGAAACTGTTTAACCCGGCTTTTGAGCAAATGATCAAGCAGGACCTGCGCCGGTTCAAGCAATTGCTGGAAACCGGCGAAATTACGACCATTGAAGGGCAGCCGTCCGGTCGAAAAAGTGAGCAACAATCCGGTAAGAAACCTGTATCTGAACACGCTAAAGTAGACGAAAAACATGAAAGCGCTATGTTATAATGGTGTTGGCGACCTGCGCACAGAGCGGGTTCCCGACCCAACCATCATCAACCCCAAAGATGCGATTCTGCGGGTTATTCTGTCATCGGTTTGCGGCTCCGACCTGCACCTGCTCAATGGCTACGTGCCAACGATGCGCGAAGGCGACATCATTGGCCATGAGTTTATGGGCGAAGTCGTCGAAATAGGCTCCGAGGTGAAGAATCTGAAAAAAGGCGACCGCGTCGTGGTGTGCTCGATTCTGGGGTGTGGCGAGTGTCAATATTGCCAGAGTACGCAATTTTCACTCTGCGACAACTCCAATCCCCACGCCTGGATACCAGAAAAAGCCTACGGGGATTCGCCAGCCGGGATTTTCGGGTACTCCCATGCCTTTGGCGGCTATGCCGGTTCGCATGCCGATTACATTCGCGTGCCGTATGCCGACCGGGGCTGCTTTGTCATTCCCGAAGGCTTGCCCGACGAAGCCGCTGTGTTTGCCTCGGATGCCCTCCCGACGGGCTTTATGGCGGCTGATTTAGCCGACATCCAGCCGGGCGACGTGGTGGCCATCTGGGGATGCGGAGGAGTTGGCCAGATGGCCATTCAAAGTGCGTTTCTGCTGGGCGCGTCCCGCGTGATTGCCATCGACCGTGAACCCGACCGGCTGCGAATGGCGAAAGACATCAGTGGAGCCGAAGTGCTGGATTTCTCGAAAGTCGATATTCAGGAAGCGTTGCGTGAGATGACCGGTGGGCGTGGCCCCGACCGCTGCATCGACTGCGTGGGCATGGAAGCGGTCAGCGAAGGGCTGGATTATTATTACGATAAAACCAAGCAGTTTGTCCGGCTGGAATCCGATCGGCCGATTGTACTGCGGGAAGCCATCCTGGCCTGTCGGAAAGGCGGAACCGTTTCGATTATCGGTGTTTATGGCGGTTTGGTAGACAGCATCCCGATGGGTGCGGCCATGAATAAAGCCCTGACCTTCCGGATGGGTCAGCAACACGGGCAGCGGTATATTCCCCGGTTGCTGGAACATCTGCAAAAAGGAGAGCTTAATTCAGGCTTTTTACTAACGCACAAAATGTCGCTCGATGAGGGCATGACAGGCTACGATCTATTCAATAAG
This sequence comes from Fibrisoma limi BUZ 3, assembly GCF_000296815.2. GTDB lineage: Bacteria > Bacteroidota > Bacteroidia > Cytophagales > Spirosomataceae > Fibrisoma > Fibrisoma limi. The sequence continues at coordinate 1,118,406 of NZ_CAIT01000009.1, read as the reverse complement.
AAAGAAACCATGCGGGTTGTGTTTGCTCCGTAATAGCCGGTTAGACTCTTGTATAAGGCGGGTTACCAACCTTCTTATAAGGAGTAAATTCTAAACCAGTGTAGCTGTACTAGTCATTCCGACTCTGTGCAGAATGACTAGTACAGCTACTTCTGACTTGAATAGCAAACGTTGCAACCCTATGCCGGATCAGAAACTCGATTCGCTAACTAACAACCACGAACCAGCAGCGGTTACACAAGGAAAGCCATCTATAATCCTAGTGAATTCTTCGTCTGAACAGGGCCACGAGGGCTTCATCCGCGTGCGCGGAGCCGGACAGCATAATCTTAAAAATATCGACGTAGCCATTCCTCGGGATGCCCTGGTGGTGTTTACGGGCATCTCCGGTTCCGGTAAATCATCCCTGGCTTTCGGTACCCTCTACGCCGAAGCCCAACGCCGGTCCAACTGATAGAGGGCTAAGACAAGTCGAGTTCGGGTGGTAGTGAAGTCGCAGAACACTCGTGTCGCGGTTGTTGCGCGATGGTGTCATTACCGGTCATATACCCGACCGAAAACTGGTACGTGTTGAGCGCAGGAAAGCGGTAGAATAGGTTGCCGTGCCCAGAGAGTATAGCTGATTACTTACTGATCACAGCCGCCACCCGTTTGTCAATGGCATCCTTGCCTTCTTCTGTACCCAGCCCGTAATCAAGTAGTTTGGTACCTGAGTCGAACAGCAACCAGAGCGGCACCGCATTTAGCCTGTATTTCCGATCCAGTCTGGCAAAGGATGTCCCCTGGTTAACCAGATATTGTTCCCAAGGCATGGCTTCCTGCTGCAAAGCCCTGCGCCAGTGATCTTCCCGCTTGTCAATGGAAATACTCGATATAGCAAGTTTGTCTTTATTTGCCTCGTAGAGTGCCTTAATGTGCGGGATCTCCCGGCGACAAGGGCCGCACCAGCTAGCCCAGAATACGACCAGGTTGTACTTCGCCGGATGGATGATGGCGGACGTTAACGAATTGTCCGCTTTTTTCAGGACAACATCAGCCGGAAAATCCGATCCGGATTTTTTATAGGTGGCATAGGCTTGCAGGTCTTGATAGACAGAGATAGTATGCAAACGCTCATCAAATAGCGACAGGAGTTCTGTTACTTCGGACGAGGTCAGGCTGTACTTGCTTTCATTTAGTGTGTTTAGTAAATAAACTGAATACGGATAGCGACGAACAAGGGCGCGATTGTGTTCTTCGGGCGATTGCGCTTTCACCGGCTTGCTGCTGAAACGCAGGTGTTTGAATGCCACAGCCGTTTGTGGCTTAACGTCTACAAACCGAAGCCCCAGTTTAACCAAACCATGCGGACCTACTGCAGGATCTCTTTCCAGATACGTAGTACCCGGCTCAAGGTAAAAAATACTCTCGTAGGTTCGCTCAAGAAAAGGGTTAGTGTAGCCAAGTACCTGATAAGGTGATGTGGGGTTACCGGTTTCATGGCCAATTCGGACTCTGACGGGTGTATAATCATTGCCAGAGTTGACGGTGAATTTGAACTTGCCTTGTTTAACTACCGAGGAATCCAGTGCACGCGCTGTTTCGAGGTCTTCCAGATAGAGTGTCTTTCCCTCCAGGTAAGAATGCGTATCGGTTAAGTCGCCCATGACGATCATCTGCTCCTCGGTAGGCGTTGATTGACAGCTTGGACACGCTAAAGCCACCAGGGAGAGGAAAAACAGGGGTACTGAAGCCCGGAAAAGATCAATCAGTAAAGTTTTCACAGTAAGGCAGGTTTAATTAGTAATAAATATATAATTTTCTTGTATATAACGAGATATAGCATGAGTTGTTTTAAGGAAGTTAATCAACCTTTTAGATGACATACAATGCAAAAGGGGGCAGTAGGCCCCCTCTACATGTACGATTCTAGTAAATTCGCAGCGTCACACACTGACGCCTGGAGCAACACCCAGTTCCTTCACCGCATCAATAAAGCACCGGGCCTTATCCCGGTCGGTGTCCGGATAGATACCGTGCCCGAGGTTGGCGATGTAATGCTGATGCCCGAAGGCGCTCAGCATCTGTTTCACTTCCGTACGTATCTGGGCAAAGTCAGCATAGAGCACACAGGGGTCTAGGTTACCCTGTAAGACCTTGTTCGGTATTAACGCCCGGGATTCGTGCGGGTCCATATTCCAGTCCAGACCAACCACCGAGCAACTCAGTTGACCAATCTCGTGCCGGGCAAAAAATGCGCCTTTGGCAAAAACAGTGACGGGCACCGGTGCATGATCGACAATGCCGTCGTGGACTTCGCTGCCCAGCGCGTCGCAAATCTGCTGAATGTACGGCAGCGAAAATGTGCGGTACTGCTCTGGCGAGAGAATGCCCGCCCACGAATCAAAAATCTGCACCAGATCAGCCCCCGCCCGAACCTGCGCTTTGAGGTAGGCAATGGTGCTGTCGGTGATCTGCCGAAGCAGCGTATGAGCAAAGTGAGGATCGGTATACAGTAATTTCTTGGCAACCGAGAACGTTTTGGAGCCTTTGCCCTCGGTCATGTAGCAGAAGATCGTGAACGGAGCACCGGCAAAACCGATCAGCGGCACGCGCCCATTCAGCTCTTTTTTGGTCAGTTTGATGGCATCCAGTACGTAACCAAGGTCCGTTTCCGGATCGGCTACCCGCAGTCTATTAAGATCGGCCGATGAACGTACCGTTTGCGGAAAAACCGGTCCCCGGGCTTCGATCATCTCGTAGGGAAGCCCCATCGCTTCGGGCACCACCAGAATGTCGGAGAAAATAATGGCCGCATCGACCCCAAAAGCGTCAACGGGCTGGATGGTCACTTCGGCCGCCAGTTCAGGTGTTTTGGCTAACGTAATGAAACTTCCGGCACGTTCCCGAACGGCTCTGTATTCGGTCAGTACGCGCCCGGCCTGGCGCATCATCCAGACCGGAACCCGTTCAGTCAGTTCACCCCGCGCAACGCGCAGCAGCAGATCATTTTGCAAAGTCATGGTGCAAAGGTAGTCAGAATCGCAAGGGCGACCCCGCGGGAGTTAACTGATTTATTGATTGACTGATTTCAGCCAGATGCGGAACGCTTACGAACTCATGTAACTAAGATAAAATCAGGAAAATCGGTGTTCAGGCTTTTATATCAAACGTTCGTTTGGTAAAATTGCCGTCGGAACGAAACGCTGATTATGCCCATTCAGAAAGTCACCCGGGACGAAATACTCCAGAAAGCGCTGGGGGTATTCAAACGGCAGGGATACCACCGCACGACGATGGATGACCTGGCGCGGGCGTGTGGCTTACTGAAAGGAAGCTTTTATTACTACTTCGACAGCAAAGAAACGCTGATGAAGGAAGTGCTCTGGTGGGTAAACCGTACCAGCGAGCAACGTATTTTCTCCGTTGCTTATCAGCACGAGTTACCCCCCGACGAACGACTGGGGCTTTTTCTGGACCGCCTGTACGCGGCCGTACTAGTATCCGAAGGCGGCTGCATCATGGGGAATACCGTACTCGAAACGGCCATGATAACCGACGAGTTTAAGGAGCCGATGCTGGTTTTCTTTACAAATTGGACCAATGCCGTTGCGCATATCTATGAGACTGCGTATCCAACCGCACAGGCTTTGAAACTGGCTCAGCAACTGGCGGCTGAAATAGAAGGCTCACTGCTTCTGGTGAAACTGGGTAGTCCGGAATCGCTGCTGCGGGATTGCCGGGAACGGGCGATTAACCGACTTAACGTGCCAATGCATGACTGTACTTCGAACCCCTGACGATCGATTTGAGAAGCTACCCGGCTATCCGTTTATCCCTAACTACGTGGATGTTGGCGGCCTGCGGATGCACTACGTTGATGAAGGCCCACGGCAGTCGGCGGAGGTAGTGCTGATGCTACACGGTGAGCCTACCTGGTCGTATCTATACCGCACAATGATTCCCGTTGTTGCCAGGGCGGGTTACCGGGTTATCGCACCGGATCTTATCGGTTTTGGGAGGTCCGATAAAGTGGTTGAGCCGGATGTGTACTCGTATCAGCAGCATGTCGATTGGCTCACTGTGTTCATTAACGCTCTGGATCTACGTAGCATAACCCTCGTTTGCCAGGATTGGGGGGGCCTGCTGGGGTTGCGAGTGGCGGCCGAAAACCAGGAACGGTTTGCACGTATCACGGCGTCTAACACTGGTCTGCCGACGGGTGATCAGCCTCCCTCGGCCGCCTTTCTGCAATGGCAGCAGTTCTCTCAGACGGTACCTGAACTACCGATTGGTTTCATCGTCAGTGGAGGCTGTGTAAACAAGCTACCTGCTGAAGTCATCGCGGCTTACGATGCGCCCTTCCCGGACGAATCGTATAAAACGGCGGCCCGCGTATTTCCAAAATTAGTACCCACATCGCCCGGCGATCCGGCCGCGGCTGCAAACGGAGCGGCCTGGCAGACGCTCAAACAGTGGCAAAAACCGTTCCTGACGGCCTTTGGGGATAAAGACCCCATCACGGCCGGGGCCGATCGTATTTTACAAGCGCTCATTCCTGGTGCCAAAAACCAGCCCCACACAACACTCACGGGCGGAGGGCACTTCATCCAGGAAGATAAAGGAGAGGAATGGGCACAATTAATCGTACAGTTTATTCAACAGAATCAGACGTAATCACTATGCAACTCAAACGTGTGGTCGTAACGGGTCTGGGTGCCCTCACACCTATTGGCAATACTGTCGCCGAATACTGGAACGGTCTGGTGTCGGGCAAAAGCGGAGCTGCGCCGATTACCAAGTTTGATACAACGTTATTCAAAACCAGGTTCGCCTGCGAGATTAAAGGCTTTGATCCGCTCAATTTTTTTGATAAGAAAGAAGCCCGCAAGATGGATGGCTACTCGCATTACGCCATCGTAGCCGCTGACGAAGCCATTGCCGACGCTGGTCTAGCTGACAGTGGTGTCAATAAGCAACGCGTGGGTGTCATCTGGGCGTCGGGCATCGGCGGTCTGTATAGCTTTCAGGAGGAAGTTATAGCCTACGCAAACGGCAACCGGAATCCACGGTTCAGCCCATTCTTCATTACCAAAATGATCGCCAATATGGCATCCGGTCTGATCTCGATCCGGCACGGCTTCATGGGGGTCAACTTTACTCCGGTATCGGCCTGTGCATCATCGACGCACTCGCTGATAGAAGCTTACAACCACATCCGGCTGGGCAAAGCCGATGTGATTGTAACCGGAGGTTCAGAGTACGTCGTGACGGAATCGGCCGTTGGGGGGTTCAGCAACATGAAGGCGCTGTCGGAACGTAACGACGATCCGGCTGCGGCATCGCGGCCGTTCGACGCCAACCGCGACGGTTTTGTGCTGGGCGAAGGGGCCGGTGCTATTGTGCTGGAGGAATACGAACACGCCAAAGCCCGCGGTGCCCGAATCTACGCCGAACTGGTCGGTACGGGGGCTACCGCCGATGCCTACCACATGACCGGCACGCACCCGGAAGGGCTCGGCGCTGCCATGGCCATGCAGGAAGCGTTACGGGAAGCGGGGCTGCAACCGGCCGACGTTGACTACCTGAACGTTCACGCTACGTCGACCCCGATTGGTGACGTCAGCGAGGCCAAAGCGATTGAAACCGTGTTTGGGTCAACTCCCGAGCGGCTGCACATCAGCGCAACAAAATCCATGACGGGGCATTTGCTCGGAGCCGCCGGGGCTATTGAGGGCGTAGCGGGTATCCTGGCTATGCAGCATAATTGCATTCCACCGACGATTAACCAGCAGGATCGCGACGAGCACGTACCGGCGGGGTTTGATCTGACCCCGAATGTAGCGGTTGAAACTACCGTGGACGTCGTGATGAGTAATACGTTCGGATTTGGGGGCCACAACGCGATTGTCGTGTTTCAGCGGGTGTGAGGATTTCCTAAGATTTCCCAATTTTGCCAAAATTAGGAAATCCTGCTCATGCCGTCTCTCTTTATCGATACCGAACGTTTGCGTGATCTTAACAGCGGCCTGGGGCAGGTCTGCCTGCACCTGGGCCGTGAACTGATCCGCCAGCGGCCCGACGGCTGGACGTTAACGTTTCTGGTCCCCAAGGGACAACAGGGTATCTTCGGCGATGACGTAAGCTACGTTGAAGCGTCGTGGTGGCGAAAAATCTGGCTGGGCGGTCGGTACGATGTCTGGCATTGCCTGCATCAGGATTCCATCTATCTGCCCGTATCGCCCACCAAACTGATCCTGACAATCCACGACCTGAACTTCCTCGATCGGCCGGATTACCCATCTGTCAAAAAAGCCCGAAAGCTGAGCCTGTTGCAACGCAAACTTAGCCGGGTCTCGGCCCTGGCGGCTATTTCGGAGTTTACGGCCTCGGTCGTGGGGGAGCATTTGAACGTATCGAAACACCTGCCGGTACGGGTCATTTATAACGGTAACTCATTGGCAAACCTTACCATCCCGGTTCAGGAAGCGGCCTCGACGATCCGGACTGACCAGCCGTTTTTTCTGTCCGTAGGCGTTATCCATCCCAAGAAAAACGTCCACGTGCTGCTACCGTTTCTGGAAGCGTTTCCGGATTATCAACTCATTCTGGCCGGTCCTGATGGTCACCCGTACGCCCAGCATGTTCTGGAGCAGGCGCATAAGATTGGTGTAGCCGACCGATTGATTATGCCCGGTACCGTAGACGAAGCCACAAAAATCTGGCTTTATGCCCACTGCGAAGCGTTTCTGTTTCCGTCGCTCTCCGAAGGGTTCGGATTACCGGTGGTTGAAGCCATGTCGTTTGGAAAGCCCGTGTTCTGCTCCAACCTGACCAGCTTGCCGGAAATTGGCGGTCGTGAAGCCGTGTACTTTACGTCGTTTGAGCCGGATGATATGGTTGATACGTTCCGGCAGGGTATGATGGATTACCACGACGACCCGCTCAAAGCCGAACGGCTACGCTGGCAGGCCAACCGTTTTAGCTGGGAAAAAGCCGCAAAGGCATACTGGGCGTTGTATCAGGAGGTGATTGAGGCTCCGCGTTGATTTCTTTGCGACCTTTGCAGGAGCCTTCGCGCCTTTGCGGTGAAGACACTACTGAATGAAGACGTACTTTCGCTTATTATCATACGCCAAACCGTTGGGGCGGTTCATCGTTGGATTCCTGCCAACCTCGTTGCTGGCCAGCGTGTTCGCGGTGCTGAACCTGACGCTCCTGATTCCGCTGCTTAACGTACTGTTCGATCAGATCAGTCCGCAGGAACGCCAGACTTTGTTAAGCCAGCCAGCCCCTGATTTTTCGCTTAATCCGAGTGAGCTGGCCGATCTGTTCCGCTATTATTTCGTGCAGTATTTCCAGGAATACGGTCGGGCGGGCGCGTTGCAATTTGTCTGCGTCGTGATCATCCTGTCCGTACTATTGAGCAACATTTTCAAATACCTGTCTGTCCGTCAACTGGAAACCTTCAAGGCCCGGATGGTAGCGCAACTGCGCGAGGCCGTGTTCGGGCGGGCGGTTCGGCTCCACCTCGGCTTTTTTTCGAACGAGCGCAAAGGAAATCTCATTTCCCGTATCATGACCGACGTGCAGGAAGTTGAAAACTCGATTGCCAATACGTTGTCGGCGGCTATTAAAGAGATTTTTCTGCTCATCGGCTACCTCTACGCGCTCTTTAACATCTCGGTTTCGCTTACCCTGTTTGCCTTCATCGTAATTCCCGTGTCCGGCGTGTTCATTGCTACGTTGGTTAAGCGTATGAAGCGCGACGCCCAGGAAGGCCAGCACCGGCTCGCCGGACTCATCAGTCTGCTCGATGAAACCTTCGGCGGTATGCGTGTTGTGAAGGGATTCAATGCCGAGCCCTACGTGATGGGTAAGTTTCAGGAAGAAAACCAGGCGTATCGCCGGGCCGTACGGTCGCTGGCGAATCGGCGGGAACTGGCGTCGCCGTTTTCGGAATTCATGGGCGTAACGGTTGTGGCGGGCATCCTGCTGTACGGCGGGTCGCTGGTGTTGTCGAACCAGTCGGACCTGTCGCCGTCGCAGTTCATTGCATATATCGCTATTTTCTCGCAGGTGATGCGACCGGCCAAAGACATCTCCAATGCGTTCAGCAGTGCCCAGCGTGGATTGGCCTCCGGTGAGCGGGTGCTGGAATTGATCGATACCGAATCGGCCATTCAGGATAAGCCTGGTGCCGTTGAACTGACGGCCTTCCGCGACCGGATCAGCGTGAAGAACGTATCGTTTGCCTACCAACCCGACGTACCGGTGCTGCGGAACATCAGCTTCGATCTGCCGAGGGGGAAAACCGTTGCGCTTGTGGGGTCTTCAGGGGGCGGCAAGTCAACCATTGCCGACCTGATTCCGCGCTTTTACGATCCGACCGCCGGTCAGATCTTAATCGACGGTGTTGACCTGCGCGACTGCACTACGGAATCGCTGCGGACGCAGATGGGCATCGTGACGCAGGAAAGCATTCTGTTCAACGATACGATCTTCAACAACATCGCCTTTGGTAGTTCGGCCACACCGCAGCAGGTTGAGGAAGCCGCCCGCATTGCCAACGCCCACGATTTCATTGTGGCGCAGCCCGACGGCTACCAGACCGTCATCGGCGATCGGGGCAGCAAGCTGTCGGGCGGGCAGCGGCAACGGATCAGCATCGCCCGTGCCATTCTGAAAAATCCGCCCATTCTAATTCTTGACGAAGCTACGTCGGCCCTTGATACGGAATCGGAAAAGCTGGTACAGGAAGCTCTGACCCGCCTGATGGCCAACCGAACTACGTTGGTGATCGCACACCGGCTCAGCACCATCCAACACGCCGATGAGATTCTGGTGGTGCATCAGGGACGTATCATCGAGCGCGGTCGCCACGACGAGCTGGTGTCGCTGGACGAAGGTTTCTACCGGAAACTGAGCACGATGCAGAGCGTATAACCTGACCGTTGTTACCTAAACGTGTTCAGAGATCAGGTGAAGCAGATCGTACAATCTTTGGATTAGCCCTGATGCTACGATAGGCTTAATGGTTTCCCGAGTTATTTGTTGTCAGGTAAAGGTCCGTGTAGGCTGATCATTAGTCCGCCCGGTCAGGTTCCCAGGACCTTGCCGGGCGGATTTCTGGTATTTGGGCTTTTAGTAAAATTCCCGTACTAGTAAGCTGTTAATTGACAGTGACGGCAATAAATATTTAACAATACGTAGGTGTAATAGGCTTTTATAAATTTTTTGCATCCGTTCGTGAAATAGAAGGCCATTCCCTCAGTTTCAATCAAAAGAGATAAAATTATACATATCAACAAATCTACGTGACTGATCCGTGCGTACTTATGGTACTTCTTCGATGAATGGGGAAGTGGCAAACCAAACTTTTGTACTCAATGGAAAATCAGTCTAATGGCCACACTGACGTTCGTCAGTTGCTGTCCGGCAAAGAGTCCGCAGCACTTGGCCGCCGGATGTTCATGCGCTACCTCGGGGTAACCGCGGCAGCAGGTGTGGCATTAAGTGCCTGCCAAAACGAAATTGTTGACCCTACCGCTACGGCCCGGAACGCACGCGAAGGGTTCAGAACCATTGACTTTGGGGACGTTGGTAACAACGATGTAACGGTGCTCAACTACGCCTACGCGCTGGAGCAATTAGAAGCAGCTTTTTACACGCAGGTCATAGCAACGCCATATTCGGGCATTACGGATATGGAACGGAGAATTTTGACCGATATCCGCGACCACGAGATCGTTCACCGCGAGTTGTTTAAAGCTGCACTGGGTAGTGCTGCCATCCCCGGCCTGACCCCCGATTTCAGCAGCATCAATTTCAGTAGCCGTGCTGCGGTACTGGGCGCAGCCCGCCTGTTCGAGAACATCGGCGTATCGGCTTACAACGGTGCTGGTCAGTACATCATGAGCGCCGACTATCTGACGCTGGCAGGTAAGATCGTATCCGTAGAAGCTCGTCATGCTTCCATTATCAGCACACTGATCGAGCCGCAGAGCCGTTCGTTCGCCGGTGACGATGTTATCTTCCCGAGCACAGGACTGGAAGAAATTCGGGTGCCGGTAGAGGTACTGGCGCTGGTAACACCGTACATAAAAGAAACTCTCAACGGCATGAACGTGCGTCGTCGCGCATAACCCCCTAATCGCCATGAATCTCCAAAACATACTGAATGAAATTGAAAAGGTCGATGCTGACATGTACGAGCGTCTGGACCATGTAACGCGTCGCCATGTATTTCAGGGCTGGCTGAAAAAAGCTCTGGTCGGTACGGCCCCCGTAGCTTTCTCGGCCGTATTGAACAAGGCGTATGCGCAAAATAACGTAGTGGCCGAGGTGTTGAACTTCGCCCTGACGCTGGAATACCTCGAAGCCGAATTTTATAACAAGAGCCTGGCATCTGGTATCATTCCGGCTATGGCGCGGCCTTATTATGAGCAGATTGCCAAGCACGAAAACGCACACGTTGACGTGCTGAAAGGGGCGCTGGGTTCAGCGGCCGTGATGAAGCCGAATTTCGACTTCACAGCCAAAGGGACTTTTGCCGACGTGTTCTCTAACGTTCAGACGAACTACGCCGTAGCCCAGGCTTTTGAAGATACAGGTGTACGAGCTTATAAAGGGCAGGCTGCCCGGTTGCTGGTATCGCCCGAAGTGCTGACGGTAGCTCTGCAGATTCACTCGGTAGAAGCTCGTCACGCAGCCCGGATTCGCTATCTGCGGGGCGAGAAAGGCTGGATTACGCTGGCTAACGGGGCTCCGCAGGGAGTTTACACCGGCGACGAAGCACAAATCCAGGCTGGGGTCGATCTGGTTCAGCTTACTGGCCTTCCGGCAACAGTTGTTTCAGAAGCGTTCGACGAACCACTATCGCGGGAAAGCGTACTGGGTATCGTTACGCCGTTTCTGGCTTAATCGACCAGTTGGGAAAATCGCGAGCGCCGGGCCTGTGCCCGGCGCTCTTTTGTTTGTTAGGGGGCTGAGGCCGTTACACTGCGCAATCGCAACGTAGAGCCTTTTTCGAACGGTTCCTGCCCGGGTGTCGGGTCGAGACTGATCTGTTTGATAACGCCCTCCCAGCCGGGAACGCCGTTCAGGTTGATTTCGTAGGTTCGGTATTGCCCATCACCAATAATCGGGAAATCGATGAATCGGCCGTTGATGGCGTAGAAATCTACTTCGTCAGGCTTCCGCCAACTGAAACGCGCGGTTGTAGACCTGGTCTGAAAAGCGGCCTGAATGTAAATCCTGGGGACTTCCGTTGCCTGCCAGAACACCAGCGGACTGCTGACCCGGAAATTCACTTTCGAGGTATCGACCCGGCTCCAGCGGATGTTGAGTTCGTTGCGAATCGGCCAGCCGCTATCCGTTGCGTTGCTGTAGTACCAGCCCTGCCGGTCGTTTACAAACCGATAGTTCGGAACCCGGGCTGGGCGGGGCTGGCTGTAGACGTACTGCCGAACATCGGTTATGGAGCCCAGGATCAGGGTGTAATCAAATTCATACTGACCGTTGTGATCGATCAGCAGAAAATCTTCCGCGTTGACGTAGCCGCTCGAAAAATCATATTCGCCTGAGGTCCGGGAGTTTCCCATAAACGACGACCGATAGCGGAATTCGTTGGGTCGATACAAACCAACGCCCCGGCCCTGTTCGTTGAATAACCCAATCCAGTTCTCGGTCGAATACCGATTGGTGACGCCCGCTTCGGTGAACTCCGAAACGGGGGCGTTGGTAAACGGTTGCAGACCGGTGTAACCAATCATCCGGTAGTAAGGACCGTTCAGGTACACACAGGGCGACTCCTGCGTACGCGCTTCGTATTGGGTCGTATCGGGGCGGTTCACGGCAAACCGGCAACGAACGTGAACCCGGTTTTCTTTTAACTCAATCCAGTGTTCCATTACGCACTCGGCCGGCTCGTTAAACAAGGGCCAGATCAGGGGCACAGTTTTTACGTACAGAGTGGTTTCGCCCTGCTGGTAGCTTACAACGCGGGCCGGGTTGTTGTAATAATCGCCGGTTTGAACGGGATTCCAGCCGAGCGTGCGCCATTGGGGGACGGGCTGTTTGCCGTTGATGACGTACGGAATCGGACCGGCATACAGCGAGGTTTGTATCTGTCGGCCAAGATCCACGTTGTTGACCATATTGACACTGCTGCTGGCTTCAGACAGGTACGTAATGGCTCCTCCGGCGTTCAGATCGATGCCAAGCCGAACCTGCCCGTTTGAGATGAACAGGCGTTTCTGCGGAGTAGGCTGTTGCTGCGGAGGCAGCCCGCCATTACCGGGGTTGGTCGGTGGGCGTTGGGGGGCGACGTAATCTTCCGGCCCTATTACCTGAACGCACGAAAGGACAAGACAGGTAAGCAGCAAAAAAAGGCAATAAAGATACGGTCGGTGCATAGCGGGAGGAATTTATGGTAAAAATAAGATCATCAACCTGTTTTTGTTCGATTTACCTTTTCAATTTCCTTCGCCATACGCTAATTTTGCGTAATTTTTGACCAGACAGAAACGGATCGGTCCGACAAATCGGGGCTGATTGTCACCCATCCCGTTTCGCTCGGCAGTCGGTTCGGTTTCGGCGAGGTCAATGATGGTTTTGTCATTGATTACTAATTAGATCATTATTCAAGCTAATAATTGACTAGTTAATAGCCGCTTATTAACCACCAATGCCCAAAAATCCCAACATCCGCTCAGTACTCATTATCGGCTCCGGCCCCATCATCATCGGCCAGGCGTGTGAATTTGACTACTCCGGCTCTCAGGCTGCCCGCTCACTCCGGGAAGAAGGTATCGAAGTGGCGCTGATCAACTCCAATCCGGCGACGATCATGACCGACCCGATCAACGCTGATCACGTCTACCTCAAGCCCCTCGAAAAGAAATACATCATCGAAATCCTGGAGAAACACCGGGATATGGGCCGTCCCATCGACGCGGTGTTGCCAACGATGGGTGGCCAAACGGCGCTGAACCTGGCCATCGACTGCGACAAGGCAGGTATCTGGACCAAATACGATGTGCAGATCATCGGCGTGGATATCAAAGCCATTGAGACAACCGAGGACCGCGAAAAATTCCGGCTCCTGATGCTCAAACTGGGCGCGGGCGTTTGTAAAGGCCGTACCGCCCGCTCATTCCTGGAGGGTAAAGAAATTGCGCAGGAGATCGGCTTCCCACTCGTTATTCGTCCGTCGTTTACGCTGGGCGGGACCGGCGGTGGTTTTGTGAATACGCCTGAGGAGTTCGACAAAGCCCTTACGCACGGGCTGCATGCATCACCCGTACATGAGGTGCTGGTCGAGCAGAGTGTTCTGGGCTGGAAAGAATACGAACTTGAATTACTGCGGGATGGTAACGGCAACTTCATCATTGTCTGCTCCATCGAGAACTTCGATCCGATGGGCGTCCATACGGGCGACTCCATTACGGTAGCCCCGGCTATGACCCTGCCCGATACGCTCTACCAGCAGATGCGTGATCTGGCGATCCGGGTGATGAACGGCATCGGACAGTTTGCGGGTGGGTGTAACATTCAGTTTTCGGTCAATCCCGAAACCGACGATATCATTGTGATCGAAGTAAACCCACGGGTGAGCCGGTCGTCGGCGCTGGCATCGAAAGCAACGGGCTACCCCATTGCCAAGATTGCCGCCAAAATGGCTATTGGGTATAATCTTGATGAACTGATCAACCCAATCACAGGTACTACGTCGGCGTTCTTCGAGCCGGCCATCGACTACGTGATCGTGAAAGTGCCGCGCTGGAATTTCGACAAGTTTCCGGGAGCCGACCGGTCGCTGGGTTTGCAGATGAAGTCGGTGGGCGAGGCCATGGGTATCGGCCGGAATTTCCAGGAAGCTCTGCAAAAGGCGTGTCAGTCACTCGAAATTCGGCGGAATGGTCTCGGTGCCGACGGTCGTGAACTGACCAATCAGGAGGAACTGAAACAATCGCTGGCGCATCCGAGCTGGAACCGGCTGTTTCATATCTACGATGCGTTCAAAGCGGGCATGTCCTTCCGCACTATTCAGAAGCTGACAAAGATTGACCCGTGGTTCCTGCACCAGATTGAAGAGCTGATCGAACTGGAGCGCGAAATTCAGCAGTACGACCTGGAAGACCTTCCCCCCGAACTGCTCCGCACCGCCAAGCAGAAAGGCTACGCCGACCGGCAGTTGGCGCACCTGCTGAGCGTGAAGGAAAGTAAAGTGTATCAGTATCGTCAACAACACAATATCCGTCGGGTGTTTAAATGCGTGGATACCTGCGCGGCTGAGTTTGAGGCTAAAACGCCGTACTACTATTCGACGTTTAACAACCAGGTGCCCATCACGCAAGACCGTCCCGAGCCGGTGTCGGACCTGCCCGGTAACGAATCCATCCGGAGCAACCGGAAGAAGATTGTCGTGCTGGGTTCCGGACCAAACCGTATTGGTCAGGGTATTGAGTTTGACTACTCCTGCGTGCACGGCGTACTGGCCGCCAAAGAGGCTGGTTACGAAACCATTATGATTAACTGCAACCCGGAAACGGTGTCGACCGATCCGGACATTGCCGATAAGCTGTATTTCGAGCCGGTGTTCTGGGAGCACGTTCATGCTATCATCATGCATGAGCAGCCCGAGGGCGTTATTGTGCAGTTGGGTGGGCAAACGGCCCTGAAAATGGCCGAGAAGCTAACCCGCTACGGTATCAAAATCATCGGAACAAGCTGGGAAGCACTCGACCTGGCCGAAGACCGGGGCCATTTCTCCGAGATGCTGCGCAAGCTCGACATTCCGTATCCGAAGTTCGGTACGGTACGCGAGTCGGAAGGTGCGCTGGAACTGTCGCGGGAGCTGGGCTTCCCCTTGCTGGTACGGCCGAGCTACGTACTGGGCGGTCAGAGCATGAAGATCGTCATCAATGAAACGGAACTGGAGCAGCACGTGATGAAAATTCTGAACGACATTCCGGATAACAACATCCTGCTCGATCACTTCCTGGAGAACGCCATAGAAGCCGAAGCGGATGCTATCTGCGACGGCAAGGACGTGTACATCATTGGTATCATGGAGCACATTGAACCGGCTGGTATTCACTCCGGCGACTCCTACGCCGTACTGCCGACCTTCGACCTGAGTGAGAACGTAATCCGGCAGATCGAGGAGTACACCAAGAAGATTGCCGTGGCACTGCGTACTGTTGGTCTGATCAACATCCAGTTTGCGATCAAAGATGAGCAGGTGTATGTCATCGAAGCCAACCCACGGGCGTCGCGGACGGTGCCGTTCATCTGCAAAGCCTACCAGGAGCCGTATGTCAACTACGCCACTAAGGTGATGCTGGGCGACAAGAAAGTGAAGGATTTTGACTTCAAGCCGGTCAAGAAAGGCTATGCGATCAAGATTCCAGTGTTCTCATTCAACAAATTTCCGAACGTGAACAAGGAGCTTGGGCCAGAGATGAAGTCGACGGGTGAAGGTATCTATTTCATCGACGACCTGACCGACGATTTCTTTCAGAAGGTCTACTCCGAGCGGAATCTGTACCTGAGCCGGTAGGCCGGAGTGGAGTATTTATGGTTGTGCCACAGCTTCATGAAGCTGTGGCACAACTGTTTTTGGTGTTCTGCGTTACTAAATAAAGCATCAACGAACATCGCTATGAAACCTGCTTTGCCGATACGGGCTGTCGCATTTATGGTATTGACAGCCTTGTTTGTTAGCTGCCGTGAGGAAGCCGAAACGGAGCCAGACACAACGCCAACGTCTACGGATGCACCGGCCGTTCGTACTGAGAACGTACTGACGGGCTATGAGATCATATGGGGCATGGACTTCCTGCCCACCGGCGATTTATTATTTACTGAAAAGCGGGGCCGTATTTTCCGCTTTGCCAATGGGACCGCTACCGAACTGATGGGCTTGCCTACTGACATTGATGCCAGAGGGCAGGGTGGGTTGCTTGATCTGCGCGTACATCCCAATTATGCCAGCAACGGCTGGGTATATGTAGCCTATTCGAGTTCGTCGGCGGGTAGTGGAGCCACCCGGCTTAATCTGATCCGATTTAAGATCAACGGAAATCAGATCACCGAGCTGTCGAATATCTTCCGGACGGTGGCCACCAACACCTGGCAGGGGCACTATGGCGGGCGTATTGAATTTGATCGAAACGGGCTGGTGTATCTCAGTGTCGGCGAAGGCGGACCCAGCAGCTACGGTGGCGCTACGTCTCCAAATCAGAATGCCCAGACCCTCAGTAACGAGTGGGGCAAAATTCACCGCTTGACCGAATCGGGCGGAGTTCCTGCCGATAATCCGGTGCTACCTGGCCGAACAGGCCCAACAACGATCTATTCGTATGGACACCGTAATCCGCAGGGGTTGGCGCTCAACCCGGCCACGGGCGATCTGTGGGCCACTGAACACGGGCCGCGTGGGGGCGACGAGCTGAATATCATTCAGGCAGGCCGCAACTACGGCTGGCCGCTGGTGTCCAATGGTGTTAATTACAACGGTCAACCCGTTGCCGATAGCCCGACACGCGAGGGGATTCAGGCTCCGATTTACACCTGGACTCCGTCGATGGGACCGTCTGGATTAGCGTTTGTCACAAGCGATGCGTTCAAGAACTGGAAGGGCGATCTGTTTGCCGGGGCGCTGGCGCTGACTTACCTCAGTCGCCTGGATATTGACGGAAACCGCGTCGTGGGCGAAGAACGATTGATGAATCAGCAGGGCCGAGTACGGAACGTGAAACAAGGCCCCGATGGTAATCTGTATATGTCGATTGAAGGGCCGGGCCGGATTGTTCGGCTGGTGCCCGAGTAGGATAAGAGATTCGACTGGCAAAGGACGCCTGGCTAAACTTTTAGCCAGGCGTCTGAGTTTGCGCTTCATGAACCTACAATCTACTGTCACGCTTAACAACGGCGTCGAGATGCCTTTGCTTGGCCTCGGCGTGTATGCTCCCCGCCACAACAACGAAGTACAACAGGCCGTCGAGTGGGCGCTCGAAGCAGGCTGCCGGCTGATCGATACGGCCAGCATCTACGGTAACGAGCGCGAAGTGGCCGATGCCATTGCCGCCAGCGGCATCCCGCGTCAGGAAATATTTCTCACTACCAAAGTCTGGAACGACGATGAAGGTTACGATACCACACTGGCCGCCTTTGACAAAAGTCTGGAAAAGCTGAAAACCGATTACGTCGATCTGTACCTGATCCACTGGCCCATTCGGGAGAAGCGGCTCGATACGTGGCGTGCACTAGAAAAGCTGTATGGCGATGAACGCGTACGGGCCATCGGCGTATCGAATTATTACCAACCGCATCTGGACGAACTCTTCACGATTGCCAACGTAACGCCGGCTGTCAATCAGTTTGAATTTAGTCCATACTGCAACCCAGCCGACGTAGTAGCGTACTGCCGTCAGAAAGGCATCCAGCCCGAGGGCTATGCGCCCCTGGTACGGGGCGAAAAAAGCGGTGATCCCCGATTGATAGCCCTGGCCGGGAAATACGGTAAGAGCACGTATCAGCTTCTCGTAAAATGGTCGCTGCAACAAGGCGTTGTCACGATTCCCAAATCCGTGAAGAAGGAACGTATTCAGGAAAATTTCAGCGTGTTTGATTTTACCATCACCGACGAGGACATGGCTGAGATGAACACCTGGCATGACAATACGCGCGTAGCCTGGAATCCGATGGATTTTTAGAAAATAGGCCAAAACAAAACCGCCACAAGCCAAAGGCATGTGGCGGTCCACTGTTTGTACACTCACTTTATTTAAAACCCTAGTTCAAGAGCTGAACCACGAAATCGACAGGACGCTACGTGGTACTCTTCACGAGATTAATACTTGTATAGTAAAGGCAAGCGCTCTGACTTATAGTGTTTTACGTGATTTGTCAGATCGCTTTGCCGATCAGTAGTCCGGCTTTTCGCTTATGCATACGAATAAGTGCGGAGTTTGGATTGCCAGCCTTTCAAAAAAGTTAAAAAAATATCTCAAATCATATACCTACTTTGATCGTTCCAGGGCGCCTGCGTCGGATTCAGCCGTAAAATATGGTCACCTGTCGTATATTAGTATTTTGCATTATAAAAATGCCATTTCATGATTCAGGTCGTTAACAGAGCCTTAGATATACTGGAACAAATTGCCGCTGATCCGGAAAAACCCAAATCGTTGAGTGATATAGCTGATCCACTGGGGTTAAATCACGGAACGTGCGCCAACATTCTGAAAACCCTGGTCAGCCGAAACTACGTAGAGCAGGTTGGTACCAAAAAAGGATACATATTAGGAGCAAAATCGTATAGCCTGACGGGGAATGACGCGTACCGGAAAGATCTGCTGGATGCCGCCCGGGAAGAAATGGATTTATTAACCCGGAAAGTGAACGAAAACTGTTTGCTGGCCATCCTGAAAGGCAATATGCGTCAGGTCGTGTTACGGACCTACGCTGAACAGGACCTACAGGTGAGAACTGCCGACGAAAAACACGTGTATGATTCGGCATCGGGGCGGCTGCTGGTAGCGACGCTCTCGGATGTTGATCTGGAGCGATTTGTCCGCAAATTTGGTTTGCCATCTTCAGAGGTCTGGCCGGAAGCGGATACCGATGAAAAGTTTCAAACCTGCATCAACGTGATTCGATCGCAGGGGTATGCACTCCAGGCATTATCAAAACGGCAGATCATTGGCCTTGCCGTTGCCGTATACAAACACAAGAACGTAGTGGCCAGCCTGAGTATATACCTGCCCGAATACCGGTATTCGATGGCGGAAAAAACGGATTTGATCCAATTGCTACAAAAAACAGCAAACCATATCTCCGGTCGGCTATTGTAATTTACTTCCCTGCTGGCTCCATAGCAAAGTCAATGTAGGAGAGGCTAGCCTAAAGCCTTTCTTAATACCTCATTTGGTCCCCAAGGCAAATATTTAGAAAAAAATCGCAAAAAAATTTGACTTAATTCATAAAGCTGTCTATTATTGATTCATTATAAAAATGAATTTTATAATATAAAAATTAAACCCTGCTTCAATGAAATTTACAGTCTACGTAAAACTGCTGATGAGCATATTTATGGCTCTAGGCACCGGGATGCTCTGGGCACAGAACCAGACCGTTTCCGGGAAGGTGACAGGGGCTGGCGAGGAAATCGCTTTACCAGGAACAACTATTTCGCTCAAAGGAACCACCACCGGCACAACAACCGATGCAAACGGTATGTATCGCATCAACGTCCCTACCAGTGGTGGAACCCTGGTGTTTTCGTCGGTGGGTTATCAGAGCCAGGAAGTAGCCATCAATGGACAATCTGTTATTGATGTCAAGCTGGTTGCTGACGAACGGCAACTGAACGAAGTCGTTGTGGTTGGCTACGGTACCGTCAAGAAAAGTGATCTGACCGGTTCGCTGGCACAGGTGAAAGCCAAGGAAATTAATGCATTTCCGGCTACGAACGTATTGCAGGCACTATCTGGGCGGGCTCCCGGCGTACAGGTTACGCAAAACAACGGTTCGCCGGGCGGGGGCGTCAGTGTGCGAATCCGGGGTACCAATTCCATCCAGGGGAGTAACGAGCCGCTGTACGTGATTGATGGTTTTCCTATCTCGGGCAGTAACCCAACGGTGCTGAATAACTCCGATATTGAATCCATCGAAATCCTGAAAGATGCGAGCGCAACGGCTATCTACGGGTCTCGGGGGGCCAACGGGGTGGTGCTGATTACGACAAAACGCGGAAAGACCGGGCGGACTACGGTCGATTACGACGGTAGTTACAGCATTCAGTCGCTTCGCAAAAAGCTGGAACTCATGAACGCCAGGGAGTACGCTACGTTCTACAACGAGCAGGCCACCAACGATAACGTAACGCCTTACTTCACCCAGGCTCAGATCAATGCGCTCGGCGAAGGGTACGACTGGCAGGATTTGATTTTTCAGCGGGCACCGATCAACAACCACAACCTGACCGTCAGTGGGGGCTCCGAAAAAACGCAGTTTTCGGTAAGCGGCAGTGTGTTTAAGCAGGAAGGTATTGTTATCGGCAGCGGGTATGATCGGTATTCATTGCGCGCTAACATTAACAATGACATCAGCAAGAAATTCAGTCTCAGCTACGGCGCTACGTTGACGCGGGTCAATACCGACCGCCGTAATTCATCAGGGGGCAATCGGGGTGGTTCGATGATCTCGGCTGCGCTTTCCGCCTATCCCACATTGACACCGTATAACGAAGATGGCTCGTACCGGGTACTGGCCACGGCTTACCCCTGGGGATCGAACGTACTGGTTAACCCGATCAACTTTATCAATGAGCAAACCGACCGGGTGGTGTCCAATAAAGTGCTGGCTAATGCCGCCGTTACGTTCCGGCCTATTCCTGAGATAGCGATCCGGATTTCGGGTGGGGTGGAGAATAACGACGACCGCAATGATGCCTACACCACACGCAACTTTGTCAATTCGCAGGGAAGCGCCAGCATTGGTACGACGCAGTTCACCAGCCTGCTGAACGAGAATACCATTACGTACACCAAAACCATTGCCGACAAGCACAACATCTCGGCCCTGGGCGGTTTTACGTACCAGGACTTTGTAACCACGACGCTGAATGCCTCCGGTAATGGCTACATCAGTGATGCCAGCGAAACCTACGACGTAGGGGCGGCTATTACGCCGGGCGTACCGAATTCGGCCTTCTCCAAGGCTACGCTGCTGTCGTACCTGGGTCGGGTAAATTACAGCTACAAAGGCAAATACCTGGCAACAGCCAGTTTTCGGGCCGATGGGTCGTCGCGCTACAGCGAGGGAAGCAAGTGGGGGTATTTTCCGTCGGGAGCGCTGGCCTGGCGCGTTTCAGAAGAACCGTTTATGAAAAGTATATCGTTCCTGACCGACCTGAAGCTACGTGTCGGGTATGGAGCAACCGGCAGCCAGGCTATCAATCCGTATGCTACGTTGAACCAGTTGGGATCGGGCAAGACGGTTTTCGACGATGCGTTGTACACGACCTACGCGCCGGGAACTCGCTTGCCGGGCAACCTGAAGTGGGAAACAACCGAGCAGACCGATTTTGGCATCGACGCTGGCTTCTGGAGCAACCGCATCCGGGTTACGGCTGATTACTACATTAAAAATACCCGCGATCTGCTGAATACGGTCCAGCTTCCATCGTCGCTGGGCTTTACGAGCACGATTCAGAACGTCGGCTCGATCCAGAACAAAGGCTTCGAACTGGCAGTCGATGCCAATCTGGTGAACAAAGCCTTCCGGTGGGATGTGTCGGGCAACATTGCCTTCAACCGTAACCGGGTCGTCAAACTGTACGGCGGTAAGGACGTACTGGGATCGGCTATCAACATCACGGTCGTCAACGATGTGATTAACATACTACGTGAGGGACAGCCCCTGGGTGTGTTTTACGGCTACGTTGAAAAGGGGTATGATGACAAAGGCAAGATCACGTATCAGGACCTGAACGGCGACGGTTCCATCAACATCAACGACAAGACGATCATCGGTAATCCAAATCCGGATTTCATCTACGGGTTCAATTCGACAATGGCTTTCAAAGGCCTGGAGCTGACCTTCTTCATCCAGGGCTCGCAGGGGAACGATATCTTTAACCTGAGTTCAGTAAACCAGACCCTCGACTATGGTTTCGGGCTGAATATGCCGCGCGAAGTGTATCTCGATCACTGGACGCCGACCAATACGAACGCCAAATATCCCGTCATCAGCCGGACTACGCAGACCCAGATTTCGAATCGCTTCGTTGAGGATGGTTCATACGTTCGGTTGCGGAATATTCAGTTGGGTTATACGCTGCCCCTCCAGCAGTGGGGCGTCAACTGGATTCGAAACGCCCAGATTTACGTCAGCGGTCAGAATCTGCTCACGCTGACAAAATATTCGTGGTGGGACCCGGAGATTAACTCATACGGGGGTTCGAACTCCATTACGCAGGGCATTGATCACTACAGCTACCCGACGGCAAAATCCATTACGTTCGGCATTCGGGCTGGATTTTAATTCAACGAGCGAATGAGTTACGGCTTTGCTTTCCAGCCCTTGGAGCGCTCAGCCACGTTATCGCTCAATCGTACATCTACTCTTTGATACGTTCGCCATGAAAACTAACATAACGATTCGTTCAATCACCGCACGGCGGCCCGGTCAATCGCTCATTCTCTTATTCGCTCTTTCGCTTTTTCTGATGTCCTGCGAAGACGTACTGGTGGAAGAGACCAAATCGCTGGCGGTCGAAACGTTTTATAATACAACGGCCGAAGTGGAGTCTGCCGTGAATGCTATTTACGCACCATTACGGAACGACAACTGCCTGGGCGGGCTGTATCCGGCTCAGATGGAAGCGTACACCGATTACAGCTACGGCCGGGGTAGTTACGGTATCCTGAGTAATTTTCAGGGAATCGATAATACGAACATCACGCGGGTAGGGCAGATGTGGGACTTGTTTTACCTGTCTATCCGTAACGCAAATCTGGTGATTGCCAACGCGCCCAAAGGGGCCAGTTTGTCGGAAGCTGATAAGGCCCGGTTTGTTGCTGAAGCTCGCTTCATGCGGGCGCTCACGTACTTCTTTCTGGTCCGGAACTGGGCGGGCGTACCCATACGTACCGAGGCCAATATGACCGAGATGAGCCTGAAGCGGAACTCCGCCGATGAGGTGTATCAGCTCGTTATCAATGATCTCAAGTTTGCCGAGGAAAACCTGCCGGCCAAAGCTGCGCAGTCGGGCAGGCCGTCGAAATGGTCGGCCAAAATGGTGCTGGCTGACGTATATTTTTACCGGGGGCAATACGCCGAAGCCCGTGACAAAGCTGACGAAGTGATCAAGTCCAATACGTATTCGCTCGTACCAGTAACGACGTCGGAGGATTTCCTGAAGATTTTCGGTGCTGACGTCATTTCAACCAGCGAAGAGATTTTCTATCTGAAGTACACTCGGCTCAATGGACAGGGTTTCAATTTGGTCATGTTTGCGCATCATCCGGGGGCGCGTCTGCACGGAGCGGGTGGTTACTTTGCGCACTACACCGACAGCAATCTGAATAACGTATACAAAAACTGGGACAGCAAAGATCTGCGGAAGGAGTACAATTGGTATCCCTATAACATTGGTCTGGGAGCCAATACGTTTTTGAACCGTAAATTCCGCGATCCGGCGGCTACGGGAGCCTCGGCGGCTGCCAACGATTACCCGCTCTACCGCTACGCCGACGTTCTGCTGCTTTACGCGGAAGCCGCCAACCGGGCCGCCAATGGACCAACGGCTGCGGCTCTGGAAGCTCTCAATCAGGTGCACCGACGGGCGTATGGTAAAAATTCGACCCAACCCTCAGATGTGGATTTCAAGCTGGCGGATTACAATGCCCAGACCTTTACCGATCTGGTCATTAAGGAACGCGGCTATGAAACGCAGTATGAAGGCAAGCGCTGGCTCGACCTCAAGCGTACCGGCCGCGTTAAGGAGTTCGTTAAGGCCGGAACCGGCAAAGACGTAGCCGATAAGCATTTGCTGTGGCCGATTCCCGTATCAGAATTGAATTTTAATACGGCGCTGGACGCCAAGGCCGACCAGAATCCGGGGTATTAATTACTTTGTTCATAGGTTAGTTATGGTCAGGTAGCTGACTGAGTTGGCTACCTGATTTCTCCGCAACTCATTCCGTCCCATGATACTCAACAGGATTATAAGCCGGTTATTGATACTGACACCATTGTGGCTGGTTCCTCAACTGGCACCAGGCCAGTCAGTGTCCTATGTCCGGGTTAGTTCGACGTATCCAGCCTATTTTGAAACAACAGATCAGCAAACGTTCATTCCTGTGGGGCTTAACCTGTGCTGGCCGCGTTTCATTGATAATGAGGCAGAGGGATTAGCCAAGATGGAATTCTATTTCAAAGAATTACAGCAAAATGGCGGCAACTACGCCCGTATCTGGCTGAGTGCACCATTCTGGGAAATAGAGCCGGACAAAGCTGGAGTGTACAGCGACCAGAAACTGGATCGGTTAGACAAGCTTATGAACCTGGCTCAGCGCTATGGTATCCGGCTGAAGCTGTGCCTTGAAAATTTTCGGCAGCTCACTGACGCCCCGCCCAAGTTTGCGGGGTCAGTGCCTTTTGACCGGCCGATCTACCACGTTTCCAGGGGAGGACCATTGACAGATATGAACGAGTACCTGCAGGGTGATGCAGGGAAGCGGCTGTTCCGGCAACGGGCGCAGGCATTGGCAAAGCGGTTGGCAGCCCACCCCAACGTATTTGGTTGGGAGCTCTGGAACGAGATGGATGCTGTAAAAGCAACGGGTTGGGAAAGCTGGACAAAAACTATGCTGGAGGAATGTCAGCAGCTATTTCCCAATCACCTGGTCATGCAGAGCCTTGGCAGCTACGATAGTGAGCAGAAACGGGCTATGTATCATCGAATTGCATCCTTGCCTGCCAATGATGTAGCGCAGGTGCACCGATACCTTGATGAAGGGGCTCGCTGGGCCATTTGCCAGGCGCCGGTGGATCAGTTAGCCAGCCAGGGCGCTATTGATCTGCTGAGCGCTAAAGCAAACAAGCCCCTGCTCATAGCCGAGATTGGGGCAGTAGAGCCTAACCATGCCGGGCCGTGGAAACTATACCCAAACGATACGGCTGGAGTAGTGCTGCATGATCTACTCTTTGCTCCATTTTTTGCCGGGGCGGCTGGTCCTGGTCATGCGTGGCATTGGGACTCGTACGTAGAGAAAAATAACCTTTGGTGGCACTTCGGCCGCTTCGCTGAAGCCATTAACGGGTTTGATCCGGTTGCCCAGCGTACCGTAGCCTTTCAGGAACAATTGCCGGATCAGCTTAGCGTATATGGCCTGCGGGGTACCAGACAGATGCTGCTCTGGATACGAGACGGCGCTACTACCTGGCAAACGGAACTGGCCAGCTCACAGCCTGCCCGAACGGTACGAGGTGCCGCCCTATCCCTGACCAGCTCCTCCGTCAAACGGGTACGGTATTACAATCCGTGGACGAATCAATGGACGAACGGGCACTTATCAGGCAAATCCATTATGCTCCCAGACTTCACCCGATCGGTGGTCGTTAAACTGGACTTACAATGAACCGAATCCAAGGATTATGCTGGTTTATGCTGAGCTGCTGTTACCTACAGGCACAGCCTCTTACGTCGAATCGCTTGGACTCGCTCTGGAACGACCCGGTCCTGGAAGCCCGTATTGCCAATGGAATAGAAACCCATCGTAAGGGTGATTTTACGCTGGTGTTGAGTGATAAGCAAGGCAAGCCGCTACGAAACGCAACGGTCGAGATTCAGCAGATTGGACACGACTTTCAGTTTGGAGCCAACATCTTTATGCTGAATGGTTTCAGGACTGAAGCCGATAACCGACACTACGAGGAAACATTCAGGTCACTATTCAATACGGCCTGCGTGCCTTTTTACTGGAAAACACTGGAGCCTGAGCAGGGCAAGCTACGGTTTGCAGCTAACAGCTCCTCCATCTACCGTCGTCCGCCCCCCGACGTAGTGGTTGACTTTTGCAAGGCAAACGGATTGATGCTCAAAGGGCATACACTGGTCTGGGACCACCCAACGCATGGCGTTCCTGACTGGTTACCCGCCGATACAACGGAAGTGAAACGATTGATTGCGAAGCGAATCCAGGAGATAGCGGCCCGCTACGGTGGCCAGATTAAAACCTGGGATGTTGTTAACGAAGTCCTGAAAGGGCACCCGGATATACCCATGCCCCGGGAGTACGCGCTTTTTGCCTTTCGGGAAGCGCAGAAAGCTTTTCCGGCTGATACTCGCCTGTTTATCAACGAGGTGACACCCGAATCGTGGCAGAACTACCGGAAGGAGTATAGTCCGTATTACCTGCTCATTGAGAGCCTGAAAGCGAAAGGGGCTCGAATTGGCGGGATTGGGCTACAGTTTCACTTTTTTAATGAACAACTGCATGAGGACGTCGCCAATGGTAAAGCCATGATCCCCGGCGACCTGTTGCGGGTACTTGACCTCTACGGGCAGTTCGGCGTACCGCTTCACGTATCGGAGATTACTATCCCGACACTGCCGTACAATGAGGTGGGTTTGCAGCGACAGGCTACGCTCACGCGCAACTTCTATCGGCTCTGGTTCAGCCACCCGGCCGTGGGTGCCATTATCTGGTGGAATGTTGCCGACGGCACCGCAGTAGCGGGCGAGGACAAATGGAACGGTGGCCTGGTCAACAACGATTTTTCGCCCAAACCGGCTTATACCGCCCTGAATGACCTCATCAATAAGGAATGGAAAACCAGCCTGACAGCCCAACAGAAGGATACTGACCTGATTCGGTTCCGGGGTTTTTATGGTGAGTACGTCGTGCGGATCAGGCAGGGAAAAAAGGTGACTGAGCAACGCGTGCAGTTTTTGAAGAACAAATCAACCGAAGTTAAAATAAATCTTTAAACGCAAAGGACGCTACGATTTCGCTACGTACGCAAGGATACGTTGCGCTCATTGTGCCACGTTGCGTTAAACAAAACATCATGAAGATTATCGATTTACGTACTCGCTGTGTCGCTATTCCGCTCAATGCTCAGCTCCGTCATAACACCGGCGTGCATCCGGGCTATTTTCTACGTACCATTCTCGAACTCATCACCGACGAAGGGATCGTGGGCCTGGGTGAAGTTGGTGGTGGCGATCAGCGCGGAGCGTTGCAGAAACTGAAACCGCGCATCATTGGTGAAGACCCGTTTCATCTTGAAAAAATCAAGCTGAAGGTACTGCGGAGTATCTATTACCTGTCGAACGCCCGACTTTACGCAGCCATCGAAATGGCCTGTCTCGACATCCAGGGCAAAGTGCTGAACCGGCCACTAAGCGATCTGCTGGGCGGACGTGTTCGCGATGAAGTTCCCTTTATTGCCTACCTATTCTGGCGTTATGACCGCCCTGGTGATGGTAAGCATGACGAAACGGCTGAAGACATGGCCGATTTCTGCGTGGAGCTTCATGAAACGTTGGGCGTCAAGTCGATGAAGCTGA
This sequence comes from Fibrisoma limi BUZ 3, assembly GCF_000296815.2. GTDB lineage: Bacteria > Bacteroidota > Bacteroidia > Cytophagales > Spirosomataceae > Fibrisoma > Fibrisoma limi. The sequence continues at coordinate 1,091,336 of NZ_CAIT01000009.1, read as the reverse complement.
AAGCAGGCGTAAAGTCTCCTAAAGAAGAGGCACGGGTCCTGGAGCTTTGCCGCCAGAAACTCGGTGATGATTTCGGGCTGCGTATCGACCCGAACGGCCTTTGGTCGGTGCAGACTGCTGTGCAGATTGGTCGTCGACTGGAAGAGCTCAATATCGAATATTTCGAAGATCCATCGTGGGGACTGGAAGGTAATGCGGCTGTTCGCAAACAGATACGTATTCCGGTGGCTACCAATATGTATCCTGCCAAATTCGATGACCTGGCTCCGGCCATCCGTATGGGATCGGTCGACATTGTGCTGACGGATATTCACTACTGGGAAGGACCGCGCGGTGTGAAGGATTTAGCGGCTGTCTGCCAGACATTCAATCTGGGTGTCGCCATGCACTCAGGAGCTGAGTTTGGGATTGAACTCGCGGCCATGATCCATACGGCCGCAACCATTCCGCACATGACCTTCGCGGGCGATGCGCATTACCATTACCTCACCGACGACATCATTGAAGGTGGCCTGATGAAGTACGAAAACGGGTGCATCAGGGTACCGAGCGGACCGGGCTTGGGCGTATCGCTCGACGAGGACAAGATGAAGCATTACGAGAAATATTACGAAGAGAAAGGCGACTACTACGCCCGCTTTCACCAGGACCCGTACCGCCCCGACTGGTTCCCGACGGTGGGTGGAATCTGACAAGGAAAGAAAATGCTATGACGAGCCGTATCACCAACATACCTGTAACGCTGACCTGCCTTATGGCAACCCTGCTGCTTGGCTCATTCAGGAAAGGTACACCCGTTCGGCATGACGACCGGATCAGGGCAATTGTGTCAATGCCTAATCTGGTGGCCTTGTGGGATTTTAGCGAACCGGAGGGGCAGGAAAGAAAGGCGAAAGGTGTGGCCCAGTTTCCGCTGAAAGAAACAGCGGGTTCGCTGCCACGGGCCAATGAAGGGCCGCTGTCCGGCTATTCGGCCGTATTTGCCGGTGATGCGTTTCTCTCCCTGCCCAATGCGCAAACCGGCAGACTGAACATTCACGGGAAGAACCAGGCTGTATCGGTCGTAGCTTATGTCAAATGGCAGGGTGGCCAAACCGGGTTTGTCGGCGGTATGTGGAACGAATACAAGGACGGCGGCAAACGGCAATATGGTTTGTTTGTGTCGCTGCCGTACTACAACGGCCGGAACCAGGTGTGCGGACACATATCCCGAACCGGCAAACCAACCCCGCCCTTTCCGTATTCCATCGACTATTCGGCGAGTAAGCAGGAAGTGCCCGCCAACGAATGGGTCTGCGTGGCTTTCTCCTACGATGGCAAGCACATAAGGTCGTATCTCAACGGAGTATTTCAGGAACGGGCACCGGAGTTAATCGACCACACGACCGGATTTGATGGCTACCCCAACGGGCTGACTCAATCCAAAAATCCATACTATTTCCCGGACGGAATGGGCAATAACGGTTCTGATTTTACGGTCGGAGCGGTCCTGCTCAAAGCGGGTATGGGAAATCGGTTCAGAGGGCAAATCGGCGGGCTGGCGGTCTTTGACCGCGCCTTGACGAACGAAGAGATGAAGACGATGGCGGAACCAGTCGTAAAACGGAGGCATAACGAATGAATCTTTTCAACCTCACGGGTAAGAACGCCCTGGTCACTGGATCAAGTCAGGGAATTGGTAAGGCCATTGCCGTTGCCCTGGCGGAGCAGGGAGCTAATGTCCTGATTCATTGCCGGGATGAGGCCGTGGCAGGCGAACAGGCTGTTGAGCAGATTCGGGCGCTGGGTGTTGCCTCTGGTCTGATTCAGGCCGATTTAGCGCATGAACACTCCGCCCAACGCATCTATGAAGAGGCCCGGCATTTTGGCGCAATTGATATTCTGGTGCTGAATGCGTCGGTTCAGATCCGGAAGCCGTGGGCCGAGGTTACCGCTGACGAATTTACGGAGCAGGTGACCGTTAACTGGCAACGGTCGCTGGAGCTGATCCAGCAGTTTGCGCCGACTATGCAACGTACCGGTTGGGGCCGTATCCTGACCATCGGTAGTGTCCAGCAGATAAAACCCCATCCGCAGATGATTGCCTACGCGGCCGGGAAGGCTGCGGTTGTGAATATGGTCCGCAATCTGGCGGTGCAGTTGGGAAAAGATGGAATCACCATCAATAACCTGGCACCGGGCGTAATCCTGACCGAACGTAACGCCGAGGCCCTGTCAGACGAAACGTATCGCGAGCAGGTACGGAGCCGGATTCCGGTTGGCTTTTTTGGGGAAAACCACGATTGTACCGGGCTGGCCTTACTGCTCTGCTCCGAAGCCGGGCGGTACATTACGGGTCAGGACATTTTTGTCGATGGAGGTATGAGCCTTTAACAAACAGACTATTCCAAACACGTATTATGAAACAACTCATCGTTTGTTTGCTGGCATTAGCCGGAACTGTTTACGGACAGCAGGCTACATCAGACGCGCCTAAACTCTGGAGCCCTTATCGCATCACACCCCGAACGGGCGCGCAGCACATTGATCTGTCGGGTTCGGGTTGGGAATTATCCCACGCCGACAAGCCAGTAACTGACCCTAAAGCACCCCGCAAAGACCCTTTTCAGACCAGCGTGCCCAATTCGGTGCATTGGTCGTTGTACAAAGCCGGGAAGTTACCCCATCCGTATTACGCCCGGAATTCAACCCAGTATCGCTGGGCGGAGGAAAAAGCCTGGTACTACAAAAAGACGTTTGACGTACCAGCCTCAGCTCGCGATAACTACGTATTCCTGTGCTTCGACGGCGTTGACTACTTCTCAAAAGTCTGGGTAAACGACAGCCTGGTGGGCGTTCACGAAGGCATGTTCGGTGGTCCCTCGGTAGAAATTAGCCGACTGCTGACGATTGGCGGCAAAAACGAAGTAACCGTTGAGGTGCGGGCGGGCAACTGGGGCAATCGGGCTACTGACTATGAAAACCTGCCGCGCACGGCGTCGGGTGAGTTCGACTACTCGAAACGGACCGGCTACAACCCCCGCGCCAGCGGCAAAATTATCAAGCCGTGGGTTATCTCAGGCGGCTCGGGTGGCGAAGCCTTCTTTACGGTCGGTATGTGGCAGGGTGTCCGGCTGGAAATTGTGCCCCCGTACCACCTCGAACGGCCGTACCTGACTACGAAAAGCGTAGCGAACAATGCGGCCCAGTTGCACCTTTCAGCCGAAGTCTTTGCCAATACGCACTCGCTCACTATGCGGCTCCATCCCTGGAATAACACCCAGTTGAACCATCCCAACGAGAAGGGCACCAGCTTCAAGCCGGTCACCGATAAGCTTAGTGTGCAGGTAGAACTGATGGATGGGAAAAACACGGCTTTGACCAAGGAGTTTCCCGTGACAGCCTACGACGGGCGTATCTGGCTGGAAGAAGATTTGAATCTTCCTAATGCTAAACTTTGGCAACCGAACGGCCTGGGTGAGCCGAACCTATATAAAGTAAACCTGACGCTGAAGAAAAACGGTAGCCCCATCGACCGGCTGAGCTTCGACTACGGCATCCGTACCATCGAGCGGATTGCCACGGCCGGGCCGCGTATCGCCGACCGCTGGGAAAACTGGCAGTTCATCGTCAACGCCGGAACGCCGGCCGGCCGGAAGATTTTCGTCAAGGGCATGAACTTCACCCCGCAGGATATCCTGCTCGATTTGCCCGCCGAGCGCTACCGCTGGACGCTCGAAGCGGCCAAAAAAATGGGCGTGCAACTCATCCGTATCTGGGGCGGTGGATTGCTGGAAACCGATCACTTCTATACTATCTGCAACGAACTTGGCCTGATGGTCTGGCAGGATTTCCCGATTGGTAACCAGGACACGCCCGACTACCCGCAGGACATCTGGGAAGCCCAGGTCGTGCAGAACATCTTCCGGCTGCGGAACCATCCGTCGCTGGTCATCTGGAACGGAGGTAATGAATTTAACCCGTATTCCTACGGCAATGCGGCATCCGTGGGCATCATCGAACGGAACCTGGACATCTTCGATAAACAACGCTTTTTCGTGCGCACCACCCCCGACGATGGGTCGATGCACGCCTACCCCGACATGGACCCGACCTGGTACAATCGCAGCTACAAGTTTGAGCCGTGGGTGTCGGAAACGGGTATGCACAGCATTCCGGAGCCGGGACTTTTCTACGAAACCGTCGACAATAAGGAGTTTACGGGCCTCGGCAAGATGTGGGATAAAAACTTCGGGGCGTCGCACCCCGAGTTCATTCACCACTTCACCGAATACGGTCCCGGTCGGGTGCCACGTATGCTGAGCCGGGCCTCGCACATCACCGACGTGACCGACCCGACTATTGAGGCCATTTCGGAAGCGTCGCAGATTGGGGCTGGTGAGTTTTATCAGGTGCTGTCGGAGAAAATGCAGGGTAACTACCCCGTAACGGCTGGCCTGATGCCCTGGGTCTTCAAACGTCACTGGCCGGTGATTGCCATTCAGATGATGGACTGGTTCGGGCAGGCAGCCGCGCCGTATTACTTCCTGAAACGGACGTACGAACCGACCCACGTAGCTATTGATCTACCCCGTCTGCTCTGGAAATCAGGCGAGTCGATTGACCTTACCGCTAAGGTAACGCACGCTAATAGCGCCTTAGCAGGGCATAAAGTAACGGTAACGGTATTTGATGACGCTTTTAAACCGCTCTGGAACTCAGAAAAGCCGCTCGCTATCAGCGCCGGGCCTTCGGTTAATACGGCCAGGATAGGTGCGTTTACTATTCCGGCCGATTACAAAGACCGCTTTCTGTTTGTGGTGGCCGAGCTGAAAGATGCGTCCGGCAAATTGATTTCCCGCTCGCTGTACTTCCCCCGTTCGCTGACGATGCTGGACGACAAAGCCTTTTACGACAAATACGTATCAGGACCCATTGCCTGGCCAACGCTGGAGAAGGGTCCATTTCTGAAGCCAACTGTGCAGAAGTCAGCTACGCGGCTGGAATGTAATCTGGTGGCCATGAAACAACTGGACGATGCCCGCTCGCAGGTAACCGTACGGGTCCGCAACGCCGGATCAACGCCCGCCTTCATGACTAAAATAGACGTAGCGGGCGTAAAGCGGGCGCTGGTTGCCGACGATAATTATTTCTGGCTGGCTCCGGGCGAGAGTCGTGCGGTATCGGCCGACGTGCTCTGGCGCGAAACACCAGCACGGGACGTATCGGTCGTAGCATCGGCCTGGAACGCACCAGAGGTGAAGGTATTACTGGATACAAAGTCTGTCACCGTTCAAAAGCTGGGGAAATAAAAGCATGTCTAAACCAAACTTCATAACCGAACCTGAGCCTGCCAGCTCCCTCGTAACCAGTGGCCGGGCCGGTTTCCGGTGGGAGCTGTTGGTGTTGCTCTGGCTGGCGTTCTTTCTGAACCAGGCCGACCGTCAGATATTCAGTGTAGTCCTGCCGCTCATTCGCCAGGACCTGGGCTTGACCGACGCTGAACTGGGGCTGATCGCATCGGCATTGGTATGGACCTATGGCCTGCTGGTACCCATTGCTGGTTTCATCGGCGACCGTTTTTCGCGCCGGAATATTCTGGGGGTCTGCCTGCTATTCTGGTCGATGGCGACGCTGTTTACCGGCTTCTGCACCACGCTCATGCAGTTCATTCTGCTGCGCGGCATGGCAACGGGCGGGGGAGAAGCGTTCTATGCCCCGTCGGCCAACGCGCTGCTGGGAGAGAACTATCCGAAGAACCGCTCGTTTGTACTGTCAATTCATCAGACGGCCGTCTACTTTGGGATTGTGCTCAGTGGACTGATTGCTGGCTACGTGGGTGAGCACTACGGCTGGCAGCGGGCGTTTTATCTGTTCGGTGGGTTCGGTATTGTATTGGCCTTTATTTTCTTCAGCCGGATACCGAAGGATGACCCTAACGTTGGGGTTGTCGGCCAGCGGCCTGTGCTGGCTGAAATAGCCGAAACGGCCCGAATCGTTGTTCGGAAGCCGACTGTGGTGCTGCTGACGCTGGGCTTTGGCTGTATGGTGTTCGTCAACGTCGGTTACCTGACCTGGATGCCCTCATTTCTGGTCGATAAGTTCGGTCTGAGCCTGACCGATGCTGGCTTCTCGTCGCTGTTTTACCACCACCTCGGCGCATTCCTCGGAGTCCTGTCCGGTGCGCGAATCGCCGACTACTACGCCCGGACAAACCCCCGTAGCCGACTCGTCGTGCAGTCGCTGGGGTTGTTGCTTGGTGCGCCGTTCATCTACTTCATCAGCCAGAGCGATACCGAGGTCATGACCTACGCGGCTCTGTTTGGGTTCGGCATCTTTCGGGGTTGGTACGATTCAAACATTGTGGCTTCGCTGTATGAAGTGGTAGCCCCCGGCATCCGGTCGTCGGCCTACGGGCTTATGCTGGCCTGCGCGTTTCTGATTGGGGCATCGGCGCCGTATCTCCTCGGTGTATTAAAACCAACGCTGGGGCTGACGGCAGGCCTGGCCAGTTTGTCAGGGGCCTATATCCTGGGTGGTTTGCTGATTGCCGGAGCGGCAAAGTGGTTTTTCGAAAAGGACAGAGAATCGTAATAGAACAAGCAAGTAATAGATCAGTAAAACACACAAAAGCATGGAAGTCATAACCAATTCGTATCCAGTCCGACAGTTCAACGTTACTTATGATTGGCAGGAAATTCGGGAGCGGTACCTACGGCTATATGCCGGTTTAGTGTCCGACGCGCTGGAACATCTCGGTTACCACAGTCAGTGCATGGCCAGTGGTATCTATCCGCTTACCCACACCATGAAAGTAGCAGGACCGGCTTTTACCGCGCATGGAATCGCTACGCCCAGCCGCGACGAGAAAGTGCATGACATCCGACTGGGGATGTTCAAGAGCATGACGCCGGGCTGCGTTCAGGTGCGCGATACGCAGGGAGATACGTCGTGCGGACAGTTCGGCGAGATTTCGGCTACGGCGGCTCACGCCCACGGCTGCGTTGGTGCGGTTATCGATGGGTCCACCCGCGATTCAAACTACCTCATCGACATGGGCTTTCCGACCTTCTGTCGGTTTCGGAATCCGGTCGAGGCTTTTGGCCGGTTTATGGTCGTGGATTATCAGATTCCAATTTACGTAAAGGGTATGGACGGACTCCTGAAAATTAATCCCGGCGACTACATTTTCGGTGATAATGACGGTGTGGTTGTTGTACCTTTCGACCTGACGATTCAGGTGCTGGAGCTGGCCGAAGAGTGGTTCGCCAGCGAAGCTAAAAGTCGGCAGGCGATGGCCGAAGGCCGGAATCCATTCGACGTGTACGAAGAATTCGGGCGGTTCTGAGGCAGTAAAGCCGACCGAGCGTCTTGCCGCAGAATGTCCGGTCGGCTTTACCAGACTTTCTTCACGCTAACGTAGCTCGCGAACGTGTTGGGATATAGTTCGCCGTGGTCGAGGGCAAAGGCCGTTGTCATGACGATACCTGACCAGCGTGGAGGATGAATCTGGGCGGACAGCAGCGACGAAAACTGGCGGAAGGGCGGAACGTAACGTTGATTGAACGTACCGAAGTTGCGGCTGGTCGATGCTTTGGCCGTCAGCGTTACGTTGCGGAACGCGACGGCCTGGGCACCCAAATGCCAGGCTACGACCCGGTTGTTGGGGAAGAAGCCACCACCCTCCAGCCGGTTGACCTCTGGTGTAAATTCGGTCCTCGGGGCAATGAATGGTGTCCCAACCGTTCGCCCATTGTATGACCAGCCTTCCCGATACTGGCTGTGATTAAAGTAATTATCCGCGCCCTGATAACGAGCCGTCATATCAAACACGGCCCCTCCCTGATCGGTGGTCGTAAGGAATTCGAGGGCCAGTCGCTCCAGGTGAAACCGGGCATTAGTCGGGCGGTTATGCAGCCGGATTCCCGTCAGGCCATCAGGGAAATTCTGAAACGCCAGGCCAGACGCATCTTCGTAGAGATGTTGGTGATAAAGCGTCAGCGTTCGTTTGGGCCGGGTCCACTCAAGCGCAAAGTCGTAGCTGCCCACGTGGTTGCCAATTCGGTTCGTCCCGTCGAAGTCCGTAAACTGATCCGTGCTGATAGCTTCCGGATAGCGGCCCGTAATGAGCGAAACGTAATCTTTAAAGGAGGTCGGCAGGTTCCCGTTAACCGCCAGTGGGGTTCCAATCAGGTAATCGGCTCTGCCGCCCCATTGTACCTGGTGATTCAACCCCGCGTAAAGCTTGACTTTCCAGGTAGGTTTACCCAAACGGCCATACAGAAATTTCTGGTGCAGATAAACCCCTTTGATGTACGCAGCCGTGAACCAGCCATGCGCATACCCGCCCTTAAGGGCTAAAACGTTTTTCAGGAAACGTAGTGGAATATAATCCGGGGTGTGGATCTGCACTTTAGGAAACGGAATTGCATTGCCCGACCAGGAAATGAAACCGGACGTTAAAGTTGTGTCACCAAGGCCGTACACCTCGCGCCGTCGTCCGGCAAACAACTCTACTTTCCCGAAACGAATCTTGCCATACAGTTCAGGCCATAGAAGCTGCCGTGTTTCAGGCCGATCGTTTGATCCGATGTTTCCCACTACGTTGACGCCAAAACCCCAATCAATTTTTCGTTGGGGGGCAGATGCCAAACTATCAGGTATTGGGCGGTACGTACGGTAAACACCTGCCCGGATCGTTCCGAACGGCCCGCGGGTTGGCACGATACCGTACTGATTCGTACGTAGCCAGAACGGCGTTCGGTCGGTGGTCGTTGCCATACCCCCCAGCTCGGCTTCATAATGAAGAGGAGACGGATGAGCGCTCGATTGAGCCCGCAATGAAGGGAGACTCAACCAGAGAATCAGGCCAAAGACGAACAGTTGCCGCATGGACGTGGAAATGAGACACGAATATCCGACATGAAGGATGGATTACTTCATGTCGGTGGTGAAAATTATCGTTTTGATAATACAAACAAAAACCCCATACCGCTTGGTATGGGGTTTTCAAAAAGGATTGGGTGTTGTCTACCGACGATAACGGCTTGGATACTCGCGGCCTACGCCGAATCCGTAGCCAAGTGTCAGCGTAAAAGCAGAGTTGCTGAGGGATTCACGCCGTCCCCAGATGTTCGGCAGATTCGACTGAACTTCGGCCAGGCCAAGCGTGTAACGGGCGTCGATCAGGAAGCGCTGCCGCTCGCCGGCCCGCCAGTTCAACTGGAAACCCGCCGTAGCGCCCAGATCCAGATCTTTAAAGTCGTTGCTGTTGTCGCCATTGAAGCGATCATCTTCGACCCCGTTCAGTTCAGCATTGGCCCGTTTGGCATTAAGTTTAATGCCTACTGAGGGGCCAATGAAAACATTTGGTCGGAAATTACCCGCCAGTGTCAGAAAGTAGCGGGCGACAACCGGAATTTCGAGGTAATTGACCCGTTGCCGAAAGTCGATCGTATTGCTTGGTCCGGGCGAAACGAAAAGCGGACCATCATACCGCGTACCGCGTTGCGAGTAAAGTACGTCGGCTGAGATACCAAAATGGTTCAGCGAACTATACATCAGAAACGCACCGGCCGTAAAGCCCGGTGTAAAACTCATATTATCAGCATTACCCCAGTAATTAGACAAGTTCAAGCCGACGCGGGGGCCAGCACTGAAGCGTTGCTGAGCGTAAGCGTTTGATATACAGATAGACGAGATGGCGAGAATAGGGAGAGAGAAACGTAGAAAAATTGATTTTAACATAGAAAACAAAATTGAGTGATATGCCCCGTTAACGCCGGATGTTCGATAAATGTTTTATCCATTGTATCAAGTTTAGTGAAAGCAATAATCTGCCGTACGACTAGATTTGTGTGTAACTAAGATGAAACTGTACACAGACAGGACTAAAACTAACCAAAGAGGAAGAAGCAAGAGGTACCGGTGCTTTAATCAAGAGTATTTGTTTCAACTGTTGGTTCTGAAGGAAAGACAAGCGACTCTTGATTGGGCATGAATGATGGCCTGCCAGGCATATACACAGGCATTTGGGCCGATTCTACCGGTTTATGTTCGAATCCATCAGCCTTGGTCTGACCGGGCGTGTCGCGTGACGACAGTACGTGGCTGGTATGAGAAGATGGAACACTTTTGGGCTTCGCCGGTTGTTTGGGAGCGAAGAAAATGAAATAAATAGCCATCGCCAGCATAAACAGGATAGCTGCCGTTGTCGTAGCGATCCAGAGTGGCCAGAGTCGTTTCTTGGTAGCCGACTCATGAATACGTTGTTGCAGGGCGTCCCGCAGTTCAGTCAACTGCGTCGAGGGGGGAGTGCCGGTTTGCTGCATGGCTTCCAGACCAGCCAGCGCATCGGCGTAAAACGGGTCTTCCAACAGCAACCGCTCCACGCGGTGCCGCGCCGGGCCACTAAGCTGCCCAGCCTGATAAGCCCGCAAGTCATCGAAAGTCAATTGGTTATCCATCATTAATGTACTGATGCGGAAACAGGGTTCCTATTTCTGCATACAAAGTTTAAGATTTCGGCGACCATTTTGCAAGTAACTCTTTACCTGTTTCAGGTCATAGCCGGTAAGGTTTGAAACATCAGCATAGCTTTTCTGCTCCAGATAGAACAACGTCAGACAGGTTCGTTGTTCGGTCGGCAACGTTTGCAGACACGCTTCCATCCTGGTGAGGTCTTCTTCCAGGTCTAAATCATCATCCAGGTTGAGGGTAGTCATGTTGGACGACGACGACTGGAAATCAGCCCCCGAGGCATCGGCCACCACCGCATCGATACGTACCGGCTGGCTTGTTCGCCTGCGAAGCTGCATAAGGCAGTAGTTGCGGGCAACAGTATGGAGCCAAGTCTTAAAATGCTGCACCTCGTGTCGTTGCAGGTCAGTAACCAACTGCTCAAATAGCTGCATAACCGCATCTTTGGCTTCTTCCTGGTCCCGCAGGTAGTTATAGCAAACGGCATAAACAAGGTCCATATGGCGTTCATACAGCTCACCCAGAGTCACCAGATCGCCCGTACTGCGGTAAGCCGCCAGGTACTCGGCATCGGTAATCGGTTTGGGTCTGCGGAAACGCTTTAAAAACATAGTCTGACCAGCATGCGTAAGGCATCACTATCTATTAGATGAACGAAGAACACCGATTCCACAACCGGTTTTTAGTAAAATTTTGTGTCATTTTACGGATCGGAGCAGGACTGATTGTCAGAAAATTCAGCCATCTAAAAAATTTTAAAAGAAATTTAATGCAGCAACTTTATAGAATAAGAAGGAGGAAAACTCGAAGTTTATTAAACAATTCAACGATAAAATTAAACACATCCAGTGTTAAGTGACTCATTTATATATATTATATAGTTTTCATGTTTAAAAATACCATTTGATAAATTAATATAACAAAGAACCTTGTTTTTATAAAGCAAAATCAATACTCATTTTTGTAGAGGAGTGCAACAAAAATCTATCGACTTGATGGGGTTTTACTGAGCGGTTGGTCGTCTATTAACAATTTGATTTTTTTGTTGATTTATTGTACACTTAGCCACCAAAAAATGCACTTAATTATACCTCTTACTACACTATGAGAATTTGGTTGATCCTGCTCACGATGACGCTCGCCGGGAGGGCTTGGGCGCAATCATGCAATTGCACGTACACTATCACTAAGGCTGGCTCCTACGACGGTAGAACCCTCAAGATCGGACCTGGCGCCACTGTCTGCATCCAGGCCGGCAAGTACAACTACCTCCGACTCAATAATTTCGTCGGTGCACCTGACAACCCCATCAAGTTCGTCAACTGTGGCGGCCTGGTCGACGTCAACTACCCCACCGGTTCCACCACCGGCATCGCCATCCAGGGCAGCCGCTACTTCCAGATCACCGGAACCGGTACGCCCGGACTGGAATACGGCATCCGCATCTCGGCTACCGGCAGCGGTATCTCCGGGCTGAACATCACCGGCAAGAGCTCAGATTGTGAGGTGGACCACCTGGAGGTCTCCAACGCGGGCTTTGCCGGCATCATGATCAAGACCGACCCCACCTGCGATGTGTCCACCCAGCGGTCAAGTTTTGCCATGTACAATGTGAAGGTGCACCACAACTACGTCCATGATGTCAAGGGTGAAGGGCTTTACATTGGCAACTCGTTCTGGAATGAGGGCCAGAGCCGCACATGTGATGGTGCCAGTGTGAAAGTGCTGCCTCACAACATCTATGGGTTGGAGATCAGCTACAACCGCACGGTCAACACGGGCTGTGAGGGCATCCAGTATGCCTGTGCCCCGGAATCGCAGGTGCATCACAACACGGTGTTAAACTCTGGGATTGATCCCTTTGATCCTTACCAGGACAATGGTGTGCAGATTGGGGGTGGAGTAAGTGGCAGCTTCTACAACAACACCATCCACAAGGCCAAGGGCATTGGGCTGATCATCGTGGGTCACCTAGGGCCTAACTATATCTACAACAACATCATCGCTGAGGCCGTTTCGAACGGTATCTTCGTCGATGAGCGTAGTGGATCATTGCCTAACGCCGAGGTCGCTCTGGTCAATAACACAATCGTTTCAGCGGGTGAGGAGGGCATCAAGCTCTACAACGAAACACAGAATACATCGATTCTGAACAACGCGGTCGTGATGGTTGGTAGTAACAAATACATCTCCACGCTCAGCAGTAAGGTTCGCTTCACGGCTCAGAACAACTATACTTCAGCCAATCCGGGTGAGGCTCGGTTTGTTGACCCCTATGGGGGCAACCTGCGGCCGGCTAGTGGCTCTCCATTGATTAACGCTGGGCAGAACACAAGCCGCTACGGTGTGGTGACAGACCTTGACGACAGGGCTCGTCCGCAGGGTGGGACCTACGACATAGGTGCCTACGAAAGCGGTCAGTCGGGGGCTCGTCAGGGGGCAAAAAGCGAAGCGGTAGCGGCTGCCGAGTCAGCGGTGGTGCTTGTGCGGGCGTATCCTTCGCCGGCCACGGACCAACTGGTGGTTCGGCTGAGTAACGAAGAGCTGATTGAGCAGGTGAGCATTGTTGATGGCAATGGTCGCGAGCTGGGTCGTCATACGGCCAGCACGCCCGCCAGTGAGCTGAGCGTACCGGTTGGTCAGTTGGGCAAGGGCATCTACCTGCTGCGTGTTGGCACTGCGTCGCGGCAGTACGGTGGCCGATTCCTGAAAAACTAGGCTATAGCGTTAAGCATACACTAACGTCGGCATGCTACCTGATCAGGTAGCATGCCGACGTTTTTTTATTGATGAGTGATAGGTAAAGAGGAAGGCGCCGTCCAATAAATCAACCTCCGCTTACTCAATAAGTTGTAGTCGTTGTCGGTTGATTGTCAGTAGTTTCATACAAAAGAGTAGCAACTTTAAGCTGCTTTTAAACCACACCCTATCCATGAAACAACTGTTTACCGGTATCCTCTTCATACTTCTGTTCCATGCTACCCAGGCTCAGACCAGCATCTGTAACTGTACGTACACGATCACAAAGACTGGTGTGTATGACGGAGCCCTGTTAAAAATTGCGCCGGGTGCAACGGTCTGTATCAAAGGTGGGTTGTACCAATACCTGCGTCTCAACAACTTTACCGGCGCTCCGGGTAATCCAATTACCTTCGTTAACTGTGACGGCCTGGTTGATTTCAGCTCCGATAAGACTACTCAGAGCGGCCTGAATGTTCAGGGCAGTCGCTATTTCCGCATCACTGGAACGGGCGATAGCCGCTACAACTACGGTATCAAGGTATCCAAAACCGGTACGGATGCAACAGCGCTGAATATTCTGGCTAAGAGTTCTGACTGCGAAGTGGATCATGTCGAGATAGCCGGAGCGGGCTTTGCCGGGATTATGGCGAAAACGGACCCTAAGGCCTGCGACCCTTCAACCTTTCGGGGCAACTTTATCATGTATAACGTAAAGCTTCACGATAACTACGTCCATGATGTAAAAGGCGAGGGACTGTATATTGGCCATTCAAACTGGGGGAATGGGGTATATGTGGTCTGCAACGGGGTAAAAACCCTGGAGTATCCGCATGAGATCATGGGTCTTGAGATTTACAATAACCTGACTGATCATACCGGTGCTGAAGGTATTCAGTTTTCGTGTGCGCCGGGTGCGCAGGTTCACCACAACACCATTCGCTACGCGGGCGTATCGCCGTTCGGTGTCAATCAAAATAATGGCGTACAGATTGGCGGAGGTACCAGTGGCGGTTTTTATAATAATATTATCCAGAATGCGCAGGGCGATGGCATCAGTATGATCGGACACCGCGGCCCTAATTACATCTACAATAATCTGATTACGAATTCGGGCATTAATGGGATGTATATCGACAACCGAACAGGTTCACTGTCGGGGGTGGATGTAGTCGTCGCTAATAATACCATCGTTACGGCCGTCGACGGTGGCATTCGCTTCTATAATGAGAACAATACGAACTACGCGGCCAATAATGCCATCGTGGGTGTAACGTTGAACAAAGCGATTACGGTCACGAATAAAACCTTTCCGTTGGTTAAGGAGAATAACTACACCTCGGCCTCGGTGACTGACGCTAAGTTGGTTGATCCAGCGGGTGGGAACTATCGGCCGGCCGGCGGATCGCCCCTGATCGATAAAGGACGTAATGCCAGTAACTGGGGCGTTACCTTCGATCTGGACAACAGGCCACGACCTCAGGGAGCCCAGTATGATATTGGGGCCTATGAATACAGCGCTGCATCTTCAGGCGGTCGGATAGCCGCTGAAGTAACCGAAGCCAGTGAATACGTCGTTGTCAGAGTATATCCATCGCCCGCCAGAGAGCAGATAAGCATCCGTCTGAGTAGCGGGGAAACGATTACAGAGGTAGCCGTTACGGATGCGGCTGGCCGGCTGCTGCGTCGGATTCCGGCATTGTCCAGCCCGGAAGTGACTATGCCTGTTGGCGGGTTGGGCAACGGCCTGTATCTGCTTCAGGTCAAAACGGCGCACCAAACGCACGCAGGCCGCTTTTTAAAAGACTAACGGATCAGTATCCTCGTTTGGCTGGTAGGCAAATCTGTATAGGTTCCAATCGATTATATGATCAGGCGAATATATCATCTACACACCGTCCAGTAAATAGCTGGTCCATTCAGTCAACATAAAGAGTTGCGAGACACGCATCAATCTAAATTCGTTTCCGGTACTTGACCTTGTTGACACGATGAAAGGCCAGATATGGTGGGTTGGGATATGGTTGCTTGGGGCGGGTTGGGCTGTATCGGTACAGGCCCAGTCGAAGAAATGCCCGTGCGACTACTTGATCAAAACCAGTGGCACCTACTACGCCAAACAGGTCAATGCACCGGCCGGCAGTACGATCTGTATTCAGGCGGGGCAGTATGAATCGCTGAAGTTTTACAACTTCGCCGGAGAAGCGGATAAGCCATTGACATTCATTAATTATGGCGGTCCAGTTGTCATAAAATCGACGGGCAAGGAAAGCGCACTGGACTTTTACAATTGCCGCAACATTAAGCTATCGGGGGGCGGCAAACCAGGAGTGAAGTACGGAATTACAGCTCAGACGACCTATCAGGATGTGTCGGCGATGCACATTCATGATAAGAGTACAGAATTTGAAGTAGAGTTTGTGGAAATAGCCGGAGCAGGTTTTGCCGGAATCATGGCCAAGACCGATCCCAGTTGCAGTGACTCGACCGCGTGGCGTGGCAATTTTACGATGACGAATCTGCACATCCACGACAATTACATCCATGATGTGAAAGGCGAGGGAATGTACATCGGTAATTCGTTTTGGGGATCGGGGCAGGAGCGCACATGCAACGGAGTAAAAATGCGGTTGTTTCCGCACAATATTACTAACCTGCATGTCCACCACAACCTTGTTGAACGAACTGGAGCGGAAGGCATACAGATTGGGTGTGCACCTGCTTTCAATGTTCACCATAACGTGGTACGGTCAACGGGAATCGACCCCTTTACGCCCGACCAGGATAATGGCGTTCAGATTGGCGGAGGAGCCGACGGACAGTTGCATCACAACTATCTGCAAGACGCGCACGACATTGGTCTCATCATCGTAGGGCATCTCGGTGATATGACAGTGGCCAACAACGTAGTCATTAATTCGGGAGGTGTGGCTGTTTTCTGCGACGAACGTACGGGATCACTACCCAACAGTAACATTCGCTTTATCAACAATACGTTCGTAAACAGCGGAGAAGATGGGTTTCGGCTGTATAACGAAACCCAGAAGAACGTACTGGTTAATAATGTCATTGCCAACATCAATACTCAGAACAGCAAGTCGCCTTACAAGGCTGTGTCGTTTGGGCAGAACGCAACCGCCGAACAAACCGGCAACATGATAACGCAGGATGTAGCGACGCTGCGGTTTGCAGATCATGCCAAAGGCGATTTTAAGCTTTTGAACAACTCCCCCCTGATCGATAAGGGCACGGACGTGAGCAGCATGGGGGTGGTTTCTGATCTGGCCGATCGACTGCGTCCGCAGGGAGCAGGCTATGATGTAGGCGCTTATGAATTTGGTGAATTACTGGCCCCGGTTGTACCGGGTGCTGAAGGGTGTGAAACGACATTAACCCGGATTGGCTATGTTACGTTGCAGCCCGGGGTGCAGGCACCACCGCTGCCACCGGTTGAAGTGATAACGGGAGTGGAAGAGCCAGTGGCACCAATAAAACTGGCGCTTTCGCCGGTGCCCTGTCCGGATCGGTTACAGATAACGGTCGGACCGGGCGTGGAGATTCGGCGGGTTGCCATCTATTCCCTTACGGGGCAGGAGGTTAACCAATGGCGGTTTGCCGCCCGGGAAGCAACAGGTCAGTGCGAGATCGTGGTGTCGCCGTATGCCAGTGGCCTGTATACGGTACGGGTAACAACCTCGGTCGGTATGGGTACTGGCCGGTTTGTGAAGCAGTAAAATCTGCTGGCTATGCAATAATGAATGTTTTGTATTTAATTAATACAATGGAAGGTACCGTTTAGTAGAGAAATTGCTTTTTAAGCTGTATTTGAAGCGTTTAAGGACAGCAACCGCTTAAAAACAATTTTAATTTTTCCTTTAGGACTTTTGCGAAATCGGCTAACTTTTGGTTGTTATTGACAAACTAATCTCTTTATCCAAGGCTTATGATGAGCGAAAACTACCACGTACTGTTCATTGACGAAGATGTTTTTATTCGCAACATCCTTCGGCACACACTCTCGGCGGAGTTTACCATTACAACCTTGCCCAACGGCATCGAAGCAATGTCATGGCTTGAGCAAGGCCATGAGCCTGATATTATCGTTACCGAACTGAAATTACCACACCTTGATGGACGGGAACTGATACAGCTTGTGCGGGGAAGTAATCTGTTTGGACATATTCCAATTCTGGTACTGTCAGTTGTTGACGACAGTGCAACGCGGATCGATTGCCTGGATCGGGGCGCTGATGGCTATATCAACAAGCCATTCAATCCGATGGAGGTTCGGGCTAAAATCCGGGCTATTCTGCGCCGGACACAACCCAGCACGGCCAGCTTAGTCGCTTCGTATTAATCGTTAGTAATCAGCTTATGGCTACGTCTTCTTCGACCGGGCCGCATTTTCAGGTATTGTACCTGGAGCGCGATCCGGAAGCCGCCCTGTTGTTCATTCGGGCGTTTGGTCAGTACGTGGCCATTAAAACGCTTGATGAGCCGGAGGAAGCCATCGCATACCTGCGGGAGGGCAATCCGGTAGATGTGGTGGTCATTAATGAACAGTTAGGGGGGGTGAGTTTTCTTGAAACCGTCCGTAGCAGCCCGTTTCTGCAGAACACACCCGTGCTGCTGATGACGTCTGATTTGAGCCCGGCCGTTCAGCGACGAGCCATGCAACTGAAAGCAATTGATGTTTTCCCGGTCAATTTTCCGGAAGAAGATCTCCGCCTTCGCTTTGATTACCTCATTCGACGCAAGCAATACCTGGCTGAGCGCAGTATTCCCGTGAATGGAGTAACGTGGTCGACTGCCAGTGTAACGATTCCGGCTCCACTAGCCAACCGGTCGCTCCAGGGGATGCAATCACCAGCGCGGATGCCGATCTGGAAACGATCGCTCGATGTCGCTGTCTCAGCGTCGACGCTGCTGGCCCTCTCACCCTTGCTGGCTGTTGTCGCCCTCGCTATCCGCCTTGATTCCAAAGGTCCGATTCTGTACCGTTCCAAGCGGGTTGGTTATGGCTATCGCGTATTCGATATGTATAAGTTCCGGACCATGCGAACGGGGGCCGATGCAATGATTGGTTCGCTGGCCGCTCAGAACATCTACAGCCAGGCTAAACCGGAAGAAGCGCCGGAAACCGAGCGTTGCCAGAACTGCCAGTTAGCGGGTGTCGAATGTCAGCGTCCTCTGTTTCTCAACGACAAGCAGGTTTGTGAACACACCTACCGCGATACACAACGTAACAAGGCAATGTTCATGAAGTTTCGCGAGGACCCTCGTGTAACGCGCCTTGGTCGTATTTTGCGCAACACCAGTATCGACGAACTGCCACAGTTGTTTAATATCCTCCTGGGCGATATGTCGCTGGTTGGGAACCGGCCCCTTCCTTTGTATGAGGCCGAGCGCCTGACAACCACTGGTTTTGCACAACGGTTTGCCGCTCCGGCTGGCCTGACTGGCCTCTGGCAGGTGATGAAACGTGCCAAAGGACAACCGCGCATGTCGGATCTGGAGCGAATACAACTGGATATCAAATACGCCGAAACGTTCTCGTTCCGGACTGACTTCCAGATTATGCTAAAAACCATAACGGCGGTATGGCAGAAGGAGAACGTTTGATGAATGCCGTCAGCTTGGACGACCTGGCCGCGTCGACTGCGCCTGGAACCTCCGGGCGAGGTAGCGAATGGCCGGGCCACGAATGGCCGCTGATTTCGATCATTACCATCAATTATAACCAGCCTGAGCTTACCCGGCTGTTTTTGAACTCCGTTAGTCAGCTTTCTTACCCAAATTTTGAAGTTATCGTTGTGGATAACGGGTCGAAAGAAGATCCGACTGACCATGTGCGCCGTAGCGACTTTCCGGAGGCAACGCTGCTGCTGACAGGCGAAAACCTGGGTTTTTCGGGTGGTAATAACGTAGGGATGCAGGCGGCTAAGGGGGACTTCTACTTCATTGTTAATAACGACACCGAGGTTACGCCCGATCTGCTCGACCAACTGATGGAACCCATGCTGGCCGATTCGACTATCGGTGTTGTTTGCCCTAAAATCCGATTCTTCGACCAGCCCGACGTAATTCAGTATGCAGGCTATCATCCCATGAATCTGTACACGGGCCAGGCGGGTATGGTAGGCAGTCATCAGGTCGACGATGGCCGCTTCGATACGCCTGGCCCGACCAACTTTGCGCATGGTTGTGCGATGCTGGTACGTCGGTCCGTTGCCGAACAGGTAGGCATGTTTGCCGAGCAGTTTTTTCTTTACTACGAAGAACTGGATTGGTCGGCCCGAATCCGGCGGGGCGGCTACACGATTTATTTCCAGCCGACAGCGCTGATATTCCACAAAGAATCGGCTTCGGTTGGTAAGACCAGCCCGCTGAAGGTATACTACATGACCCGAAACCGTATTCTGTATATGCGCCGGAACACACCCTTACCGCAGCGGATGGCATTCGGGCTATTCTTTACGGGGTTAGCCGTACCAAAACACATGCTGACGTATGCAGCCCGGCGTCAGTTCACGCACCTGAAGGCGTTTGGTCGGGGGGTGATAAGTGGCTGGCTAACAAAGTGAAAATGGTGGGCGACCGGCTCGGCTGTCTGCTATTCTTCTGCGTCACTGTGAAAACAAATAAACCACTCAACCATGCGAATTGGTATTGAAGGCCAGCGACTGTTTCGACGTGAAAAGCACGGGATGGATATTTACGTGCTGGAGGTGATTAAGGCGCTTCAACAACTGGATAAGAAGAACGAGTACGTCGTCTTTGTAAAAGACGATGAAGATAAAGACTGCCTGAAAGAAACCGATAATTTCAGGATCGTGACCGTTCCGGGCGGCAATTATGCGCTATGGGAGCAGATCAACCTGCCCCGGGCGGCCAAACAATATGGGGTAGACGTATTGCACTGCACCAGTAATACGGCACCGCTTTTCCCAACTACACCAGTGGTAGTAACGATTCACGACCTGATCTACATGGAGAAAAGCGAGGGCGACAATACGGCGACGCTCTATCAGCGGGTAGGTAATCAATACCGGCGGTTGATTGTGCCGCAGGTAGCCAAACGTTGTCGGCGGGTCCTGGCTGATTCGGAGTACACCCGGCAGGATATTCTGAAGTTGTTCCGGCTCCCCGAGCGGCAGGTGCAGGTATCCTACCTGGGGGTTAGCCCAAAGCTGGCTCAATCCCTGAAAAAGGAACGGTTACCCGAAATCAGGCAGCGGTATAACCTCCCGGAGAACTACTTTTTTTATCTCGGTAATCGGGACCCGCGCAAGAACATGCGCAACGTACTGAACGCCTTCGGAGCCTTTACCAAAGTCGACGGCGATGTGGAACTGGTCGTAACCGGTAAGCCACCCGTATTCTGGGATGAACTGATTGCGAAGCCGGGGAATGAGCTTTTAGCTGAGCGCACGCGATTCATTGGATTCGTCGAAGCGGAGGATTTGTCCGGCCTCTACGCCCAGGCCGAATTGTATCTGTATCCGTCGTTGAGTGAAGGGTTTGGCCTTCCAATTCTGGAAGCTATGTCGTGCGGGGTACCCGTCATTACGTCTACAACCACCTCCATGCCGGAAGTCGGGGGCGATGTAGCCGTTCTGGTTGACCCGTTCCGTCCGGAAGAAATTACCCAGGCAATGATTACGCTTCACAATGATCCGGACCTTCGGCGGCAAAAAGTGGAACAGGGACTTCGGCGAGTCGAATCCTTCTCCTGGCAGCGAACCGCCCGCGAAGTGCTGGCTACCTACCAGGAGGTGTACGCGTCCTTGTCTTAACGTAGTGCATACAGAAGTAAAGTCAGGCTGGGCGGTTTTTGGTTTGGGGCATGGCGCTTACGGACCAGAAGCTGCCCAGTCGAGTATAAAGAAGGTTTGTTTATCCGACATTCAATAACTTATGAAAATCGCTTTCTGGATAGTTCTTTTTCTGGCTGTTTACACCTACCTCGGTTATGGGGTACTGGTATGGGCTATTGTAAAAATTCGCCGTTGGCTGGGTAAGGGTCACGCTGAGCCCAACTGGCGTACGACGTACCTGCCTGACGTAACACTGGTTGTACCAGCCTACAACGAAATGGGGTGTCTGCCCGACAAACTGGCGAACTGCCTTTCCCTCGATTATCCTGCCGATAAACTGAGTCTATTGTTTGTGGCCGAAGGGTCGACCGACGGCTCCATCGCGTACTTGCAGCAGGAACAGACCAAATACCCAAACCTGAAGGTTATCGGGGGGGGCGACCGACTCGGAAAAATTGAAGCCATGAACCGGGCCATGAAGCAGGTTAAAACCTCCCTCGTAATCTACACCGACGCCAATACAGTGCTGAACCGGGAGGCTATTCGGAATACCGTCCGGCATTTTCAGGACCCCGAAGTGGCGGCCGTTGCCGGTGAAAAACGTATCATGACTGATAACAGTGAAGCTGCGGCTGGTGCCGGTGAGGGGCTTTACTGGCGATACGAATCCTTTCTGAAAAAACTGGATACGGAACTACACACGGTTGTTGGAGCGGCCGGCGAATTCTTTGCGATGCGTACGGCGCTCTACGAACCGGTAGAGTTCGATACGCTGCTCGATGATTTCATGATTTCGCTACGGCTGGCCGGGCGCGGATACCGGGTTGTTTATGAACCCGAAGCCTACGCCATGGAGCGGCCGTCGTTCTCAGTATCGGAAGAACAGAAACGTAAAGTAAGAATCGCAGCCGGAGGGTTTCAATCAATTGCCCGCCTGACAGATTTGCTGAATCCGTTTAAGCACGGTTGGCTGACGTTTCAGTACGTATCGCACCGGGCAATGCGCTGGGCCGTTACGCCATTCTGCCTGCCTATTCTGGTGCTTTTGAACGCGCTGATTGTGGCTATCGACGGCGGTTGGTTCTGGTGGTTGCTGCTGGCCGGTCAGATTACGTTTTACACGGCCGCTTACGCCGGTTATCAACTGGAGGCCAGACGCATTCGGAACAAGGCATTGTTCGTGCCCTTTTATTTCACGTTTATGAACGTATGCGTATTGCTGGGATTTGTGCGGTATCACCGTGGAGGCCATAATGGTATTTGGGAGAAAGCCCGCCGGGCGGACGATCTCCCAAATTCGACTCACGAACCCGCGCTTGAATCGGTACCGTGAGGAGTGTGAATAAAGGTATGCCGGGCCTGGCGATGATTTACAACTGACCGCAGGTAGCGGATAAACAGGCCCGGCAGCTTCATTAATTCAGTAAGACCAACCATCGATTTCAGGCTGCTCGGTACCGAGATGTAGAACGTAAGCATCAGTAGAACGAGCTGTACCCGCACAAACCAGCCTACCGGAAAGTCGCCCCAGACTAACAGGGTAATCAGGAAGCCCACCATCAGTACACCCAGTAACAGAATGCGCGGTAGGAGCATCGTCTGGAAAACCTTGTCGGCGTAGTCAAAATTCCCCTGTAATAACGCCTTAAAGCCGGGCTTGGCATTCAGCTTCAGGTAACGGAACTGAGCAGCTATCCAGCGAGTCCGTTGCTTCTCAAACACCGCCCCCGACTGCACTTTTTCGTCGTACACGTAAGCATCTTCGAGATACTCGGCACCAATCTTCTGCTTCAGAATACGCATCTCAAGCTCCTTGTCGAAACCACCCATCGCCTTGACCTTAGGCATCAGGTCTTTAAGGAGGCTGTACTCAAAGGCCATACCCGAACCAATCAGGGCCGACGACAGGCCCAGCGCCCGGTGGCCCTTGCGGAAGATGTGGTTGTTGATCTCCTCACTGACGGCATCCAGGATAGCCACCGGTGTGTTGGTGTTCTTGGCCGTGCGGTGACCCTGCACAACCCGCCAGCCCTGCTCGAAGGCAGCATTGATGCGGCTCAGAAAGTCGCTTGCCATGTGGTTGTCGGCGTCCAGAATAACCGCAACATCGTAGGATCCCGGTAGTTGCTCCAGGGCCGCGTTGAGGGCCTTTGCTTTGGTCGATACGTCAAACGAAACAGGTACCACCTTAATGGGCAGCGAGCGTAGGGTTGCTATTGTATCGGGTTGCAATGAGTCTGCAATCACAACAACGTCGAAACGATCGGATGGGTATTGTTGACGCAGGTTTGTTCTGGCGGATTCAATAATGACAGCATCTTCACGATAGGCGGGAATCAACACAGCCATTCGTCGGAGCGTAGTGGGAGCAACAGAAGGAGTTGCTGACCGGCTCCGGCGTAACCACCCGGCAATGGCATACACCGACAGGTAAACGGTGATGATTGCCGTGTAACCATAAATAACCCAAGCCAACAGAAAAGTGAAAGTAGCCATACAATTGTCAGTAAACGAAATATAACGTGAGTTAATTAACGGGTGAACTTTTGGAAACAAATGATCCATTGCCGGCCGTCAGGGGAACTGTTCCGTGGGGCGTATGCAGAAAGCGGTTACGGGCTCTTCTGTACCGGGCAATTGACCGAATGTAACGAACAAACAAAATCGGAAGCTGCATCAATTCTCGCCAGCTAACGAGTAGCCGAAGCGAAGCCGGGATGGATATGTAGAGTGTGACAAGCAAGGTAACGAGCTGAACACTAAAAATCCAGAACCAAAGCGACTGACTAACGAGCACCGAAACGATAGTACACCACACAAGTACTCCCAGCAGTAGAAGACGTGGCAGGAGCATCGTCTGGAAAACCTTGTCGGCGTAGTCGATATTCCCCCGAAACAATTCGGTTATACCGGAGCGAAGTTCGAGCCGAAGGTAACGGAGCTGGGCGGCTATCCAGCGCGTACGCTGGTTCTCAAAGACATGGCCGGTCTGCACTTTCTCGTCATAAATATACACGTCCTCAAGGTATTCGACCTTAATTTTGTTCATAAGAATACGCATCTCAAGCTCCTTGTCGAAACCACCTAACGCGTTTGACTGTGCCATCAGGTCTTCGAGGAGGCTGTACTCAAAGGCCATACCCGAACCAATCAGGGCCGACGATAGGCCCAGCGCCCGGTGGCCCTTGCGGAAGATGTGGTTGTTGATCTCCTCACTGACGGCATCCAGGATAGCCACCGGTGTGTTGGTGTTCTTGGCCGTGCGGTGACCCTGCACAACCCGCCAGCCCTGCTCGAAGGCAGCATTGATGCGGCTCAGAAAGTCGCTTGCCATGTGGTTGTCGGCATCTGCCATCACCGCAATATCATACGGGGTGTCGGCTAGGGCCGCAATGCCCGCGTTGACTGATTTTACGATGCTGGATACGTCAAAATCCACCTCCACCACTTTAATGGGCAAGCTACGCAGGGTTGCCACGGTAGCGGGCTGCAGCGAGTCGGCCAGCACAACAATGTCGAACCGATCGGCCGGATACGCCTGACGCAGATTGGCCATAACCGAATCGACAATAACGGCGTCTTCCCGGTACGCCGGCATCAACACCGCAATTTTCCGGAATGTAGCGACTGGTTCCGGCAACCTTTTCGGACGGCGTTTCAGCGCACCCGCCCATGCATATACTGTCAGATAACACACATTGAATAACAGATACAATGTGAAGAGTACTAAGAACGGGTGGTTAATGGTTAAGTCGAACATGGTAGTGGTAGATGAGTGTGCGGAGATTTCTCAAAAGAGAGAAAAACGGGGCTGTTCCAGTTCCGGACCTGGCAACATTTTATCTAACTTCGGACAGATGGCAAAAAAGACCATTGTCAAATACATTTCTGCATCGATTGGGTGCTGGCCAAAGAGCTGGTTTCCGTAACTCGCAACCAGAATGCCAACAAAGCCGCAATAAATCCCAATCATTGTGGATTTAAAGAGCGGATTTCGAAGCCTGCTTACATTCCTAAAGCCGATTATGCAAATGGCAATCAGCGAGAGTAAATGGAAAATGAGACCTACTACACCGCCTTCCACCCAGATTTTCACGAACCAACTATCGAGTGCTACGTGACCCAAAAACGAGTCGGGTGAAAAACGACGCCCCCAGTCACCTCCGGACCCAACGCCCCCGCCAAATGGTTTATCTTTTAAATATTCCATCAGGATTAGCTGGTTCACAATACGTACCTGCAGGGATTTATCCTCCATGTTCAACGCACTACGCATACGAAGAACCTGGTAGTTTCCCTGGCCAACGCGAGTAAACTTCAAGACCGAGAAAGCCAGACCAAGCGCCAGAAAACCGACAATGATCAGTGGGATGTTCCGCTTGATGATAAAATACAACGGTAGACCGGCGAAGAAGATAAACAAAGGACCGCGTGTACCGGCTACGGCAAACCCCCAGAAATACACCCCAGCCAGTACAGCAAATAGCAACCGCCGGGCAAAGTTTTTGGACTCAATGACCATGATGCCACAGAATAGGGCGGCATGGGCCATATCGGCCCCGAACTGGCCTGCATCGGAATAGAACGAGAAAGCCCGGAATTGCTTACCGAAGAGTAGGTGCGTTTTGGCTCCCCCCTCGGCCAGCCACTGCTGTTCGCCCGGGGTCAGGCCGATGTAGTACTGCTTAAAACTCCACAAGGCGCCCAGCAGGGACCAGACAAGCCAGCACGTAACGAGCCAGTACAGGTGTTTGGGGTTATCCAGCAGCAGGAAACCGGCTATAACAACCAGCAGCCAGTACAGAGACAGCCCCCGAATAGCAAAAAACCACACCACTTGGCTCTGTGACAGCGGGTTGAAAAACAACAGCACTGTGTACATGAACCAGGCTAAGACCAGGTAAAAAATCGGATTCCGGAGCCGTTGTTCGCCCGTTCGCTTGATCGTGAAAAAGATACCCATGAAAATAAGCACCAGCATCAGGTCAATCAAGAGACCGTAGGGCGCATCGGGCAGGAAACGACCGAGACCAAGGATAAAAAAATTGATGTTGAAATAAATCATCAAACCGGCCAGAGGGCGGGTCAGGCAGATAGCGGCCAGGCCGATGAGAATCGGTATACCAATCAAAGCCGCCAGGGCGAGTAGCTTGCCAACGGCAATAAATGCCCCAATGCCAATGGCAGCAGCAGTACCAATAACGGCCCATTTTATGTCGCGGGCATTGGGGGCGGGAATGGATTCAGCGAGCAAACTCATGACGAACGCGGTTTAATAAATAGCTCCCCTGCTGCCAGCCGACACGTATTGTGGTCGGCAGCGAGACGGCTGCGTAAGGCTTCATCATCCGGAAGCCCAGCAACAGTCCCGACAGGAAGGTGGCAATGGAAACAAACGCTACACTTGCCACAGATTTGAATAGATACAGCGCGATGACGGTGCCGACGACGTTGACCAGCAACATGATGATGACTTTCTGCAGGTTTCGGTTTGGTAAACCTAACGCATCAAGTCCTACGCCGGAATACCGCTCCAGGGGCAATAAGGCTGCATAAATCATAAAAAAGCGAAGTACCAGCACACTGTCCTCATAGCCAGACCCACCCAGCAGCGTTACCAGCGGCTCGGCAAAAATGAAACCGCCAACCGCTACGGGTAATAAGGCAATCCATAGCTGACCGGCATACCGGTGAAATTCGTCGGCAAATCGCCCAACCTTTTGTTGTTGATGCAGAGCGACAAGCTGAGGGATGGCCGTAATCACTATGCTGCGTGTTGGCATCTCCACTAATTCCAGCAACCGCTGGGGCAGGGTGTAGACTGTAACAGCAGCCGGCCCCAGGAAGGCACTGATCAGAAACGTACTGGAACTCCGCAACAGGTTCGACAGCAATAGCGTACCTGTACTGAACTTGCCAAAGTCAAACAGGGCTCGCCGTTCTGTCCGTGTTCCCCGCCTGACGTCCCGTAGCCGACTTCCACCAAACAGTACCACGCCGACACTCACACTGCCGTAAGCCAGAGCATACGACTGGTAAAGCCACGTACTGCTCAGTTGACCATACTTTGCCCAGCCAATGCCGATCAGGATTAACTGTAAGGCTTGAATACCCGGTCGTATGATCTGGATCGGTGTAAATCGAGACTGAGCGTGCCAGAACCACATGCTGTGCGACGCGGGCATCGACACAAGCATGAGCGTCAGGAACCAGCCAAAGCCGTCGGACGAGGTACCTGAATCACTGAACCAGTCGGCTGGAACCAGACCTGACTGAGCGATTAGTGGAACAAATACGGCCAGTCCCAGGATAAACAGAGCGATAGAGCCGGTGAGTAGGGCGCTTAGTTGCCAGGCAGCTCCTACCCACCGTCTGAATACAGGTGCATTCGTATGTTCAGACGCTGCGTGCCGGATAAATCCGTTAAGCACGAAGCCGTTACGAACCACATCGAAGAGCGTAAAATACGTCAGAAACAGCAACCAACGTCCCAATTCATCCTTGGGCATAATGCGGGTCAGCACACCGAGCATGACGAACCCCAGTACGGCCGATGCGCCATTGCCCATCAGCGAAATCACCGCATTACTTCGAAGAAGCTGGCTCAGGCGTTTGACAGAAAGCTGCATGAGCGCTTACACCGACTTGACTACGGCCGTTGATGGTGTCGTAGAGGCCGGGAGGGCCAGCCGTTGAACACTGGTTTCCGTCTGCGGCAGAGCGTCCATCAGCACCATGTCTACGCGGTTCAGGACGCCCAGCACGCAACCCCGTTGCGAAGCCCGGCGATACAGGTCAGCCAGCGACTGATCCGTTTTTGTCCAGACCGCCTGCGCGTCTACAACGACCAGCGACACACTGCTTTGAGCCGCGAGGTGGGCCGGAATGGCTGTTTCCATCAGGCTCGGCAGTTCGAGGAAGATATAATCGTAGTCGGTTGGTAGCGGGTCCGTCTGTCCGTCGAAGAGAACCTCGGCTCGTTGGGTGTCAACAAAATCATCCTGAACCGGGTAGCTGATGGCCTGAACCCGCGACAAGCCGGCTGAGGCTGTTTCATCGGACGCCAGTACACTGGTTTCGGGATACAGGTAGGCAACCCGATGGCCGGCTGCTGCAAACTTGGCGCTCAGCGCCGTGCCAACCCAGGTTTTTCCTTGTGCCGGCCGGGTGCTCAGAATTGTGATAAGATACGGCTGAGGCCGGCTCTGCTGGCTCAGTTCGACCACAATGGCACTACGGAGCTGTTCAACCATCGAATGTTTCACCGACTTCAACCTGTTAACAAACCGACCCTGAATGAGCGGGAAAGCAGCTGCCAGCGACAGGCCGGTAATCTGCTCGGCCCGGCTCGGATTCTGCAGGCGGTTGTTCATCCAGGTACGGAGCGCGAGTACGAAAATGCCAAGGAACAGCATCACTACGAACGAACCGGCAATGATCAGCCAACGGGTAACGTTTGAGGCTTTCTGCGGGAAATCCGGACGATCAATGGAGTTGATCGGGCTGGCCATTTCAACGCTCTTCTGCTCCAGCTTCGCCTTGTTCAGACCATTCAGGACGGCTTTGTACTCTTCTTCTGCCACTTGTACCTCACGCGACAGATGAGTTAATTGCGGACCCAGTGGAGCCAGTTTTTTAAAGGATGCGTCGTATTCGCGAAGCCGCTTTTCAAATACTTCCAGCCGGGCAGTCGATTCATCAAAGGCCAGTACTTTAGCGAGCCATTCGTTCGTGAGGGACTCCTGCGGCATTGCATCCGACGAGTTGCCTTCACCATAATATTTCTGAACCACAGCCTGCACATCGGCCGTCAGGCGGGTAACCCGATTACGCAGCGCGTCGAGCGTTTTAGCATCGCGACCCATTACCTCGGCGTTGGCCAATTGAACCTGAGCAGCCGCCAGTTCGTCCCGCTTAGCCCGTAACTCGCTACTGGTCGTCAAGTAGTTAGCGCGTTCTTTCATGCGCTTTTCCAGCGTAGCGACACCAGCTCTGGCCGCCCGGTTGTTCATCAACTCCCGCTGATATTCCATTTCTAACTGGCTGCGACCAGACGCAGTGGTACGAGCCTGCTCATCGAAATTAATGATGTCATTACCGGCACCAAAGCTTTGCAACTGGGATTCAGCAGCCTGCAATTTACCGGCAGCCTCGCGGGTTTTGTTTTCGTAGAAGCGAACGACCGACCGGGTTTCAGCCGTTTTGTTGTCCATGTACCGATCCGCAAACACGTCGAGAATCAGATTCAGGGTCTGCTGGGTCACGGCCGGATCATCGGCTTTGTATTTCAGCGAGATGATATCGCTCATATTCTCCCGCTTGGCAATCAAGTTTTCGCTAATACCGTCGGACGAGTAGCGAGAGCTAGCCGACGACAGTAGGTCGGTAAGGCCATTTACGCCGGGCCGGCTCATCAACTGATCGATGCGGGCGGCTGTTGAATCCTCCGATCCGGGCACTACAACCAGCATCCGTACGCTGTCGCTAACTGTCTCCTGAAGTGCTTTGAACCCTTTCTCCCCCAATACGGCGGGGTCTGGCTTCTTCAGCAACAGGTGGCGAGCCAGCAACCGACGCCCTACTTTAGCGGCTGTCTTAGGCGATTCAAGCGTTGTTACGATGTTATCAAGGGAGTTGGCAACCGCGTAAAAGTCGACTTTACCGCGTTCATCGCTTCGGATCGAATAGCCCGATGCCAGTCCGGTGTACAGCGTAGCACTCGATTCATACTGCCCCGACATATCTGTCGTGAGCAGGTATACGGTAATAGCCGTAACAAGCGGCAGAGCCACCAGCCAGATCAAATTTCGTTTGAGTAGTCGGAGAAGCGTAGCTATATTCATACGGATAACTTAAGGATACTTATTTTTTCAGATCAGACAGAGGGACACCAACCAGTGTCTCCAGTTCATAGAAATATTGAGAGAATGCGCCCCGCTGTTCAGCTACACCAGCCTGAGCAGTGGCATATAGGTTACTGGCCCGTGAAAAGTCGGCCGGATTGATCTTACCGCCCTGAAAGTCAAGTTCAGCGATGTCGAACGCTACCTTCGTGGCCTGCTCATCACGAATGCGGATTTGCAACAGTTTCTGTGACGTCAGCATGGCCTGATACAGCCGGACGAGTTCCCGGCGATACTGCTGCTTTGTGGTTTCCCGCCTGGCAATGGCCGTCCGATAATCGGCGTAAGCTTCGCGCATGCGGTGTTTCCGGCCCAGAAATTCGCCCAGCGGAATCTGAACGTGCATACCTAGTCGATAACCGTTGTTGAGCTGATACTGATCAACGGTATTGAATGTACCAACTGAATACAAAGACTGATTGCCGGAAGTGAAGTTGGCAAACGGATAAACGTACTGAAACACCACCGTTTTGGTGAACCGGTACCGCTCCAGCCGCCCTTCAATTGTGGCGTCGTCTTCTTTTAAAGCTGGTGAATTACGAAGGCCGATTTGCACCAGGCTGTCAAATGGAACGAGCTGGTCGGCTATGCTACGCTGCAAATCAAAGAAAACCGTATCACTTATAACGGATGCTGCTGAGGATGTAGGTCTGGTTCCTTCACCGCCCGATACTTTGTTTTGAGCATACACATTGCTACTCATCACCGCCCAGATACCCAAGAACAAAAGTTTTCCGAATCGGAAGGCCGAAAAGAAAATTGCTGGCCGAAAAGTAAACATACGTTTCCTCATGATAGCAAGAGTAGTAGTTGGAAGAGCATAATTTGATTTCTTTGTCAGAAAGTTACGGCAAAGGGAATTAGGCCCATGGAAAATTTAGTAAGCGATGCAATTCCGGCTGGGTTAGCAGGCTATGATGTTGTGGTGGTGGGGCTTCAACCTTTTGATTCGGTAATTGGCAGCAATTGCCGCGACATTGCAATGGAGCTAGCCAAACAATGCCGCGTTTTGTACGTTAATCCGCCATTAGACCGAATTACGGCTTTTCGGCGCGGAGGAATCAACGCCCTGTTCGGTGGGGGCAAAACCTCTTCTCAACCCGCTCTGCAACAAGTGTCGGAACGGCTATGGGCTTTTTATCCTACGGTAACGCTCGAATCCATCAATCGGCTGCCCGATGGGCGTCTGTTCGACTCCCTCAACCGACGTAATAATGAGCGGCTGGCCCGGTCAATTCAGCAGGCAATCCAGGAATTGGGCTTTGAGCGGATCGTGCTGTTCAACGACAGTGACATGCTGCGAAGTTACTACCTGGACGAGTGGCTACAGCCCGAACTGATGATTTATTACAGCCGGGACAACCTGCTGGCGGTCGAGTACTGGCAACTGCACGGCGCCCGGCTCGAACCGGCTCTGATGAAAAAAGCCGATCTGGTGGCGGCCAACTCGGCCTATCTGGCCCGGCTGGCGGCTGAGCACAATCCCTGTTCTGTCGATATTGGGCAGGGGTGTGATCTGTCGCGATTCGATCCGGCTCAGTCCTACGCTGTGCCCGTCGATTTGGCTGGCATTCAGGGACCACGTATTGGCTATGTGGGTGCGTTGAGTGCACTGCGTCTCGATCTGAATCTGCTGGAGTTTGTGGCGCTTGAACGCCCTGACTGGCAGCTTGTGCTGGTTGGTCCCGAAGATGAGGCCTTCCGGAACAGCCGATTGCACACGCTACGTAACGTCCACTTCCTGGGCCCTAAGCCGGGCGACGAACTGCCTGCCTACCTGTATCATATGGCTGTGCTGATGAATCCGCAGCAGTTGAATCCCGTGACGGTGGGCAACTACCCTCGAAAAATTGACGAGTACCTGGCTATGGGCAAACCCGTGGTAGCGGTGCAGACGGAGGCTATGGCCATGTTCAGCCGGCACGTGTATCTGGCCGACAATCCGGATTCGTTTATTACGTTAACAGATAAGGCATTGCGCGACGGCGGGCCGGCTAGCCCGAACGAGTGTATTCAATTTGCCCGCTCGCATACGTGGGCTGCTTCAGTAGCGGCTCTGGATCGGGCTGTGCAGGAGGTTATTCAACAAAAACCGGTAACTGTATGATTGCATCACTGGGACAGCGTATCAAGCAAAACGAGCAGTTAAAATGGTTCGTCCATGGGTTGCTCATTCCGAAAGGACAGGCTCGTCCACGGCGATGGGTTAGCTGGTTCGTCAATCCGTTCATGCATCCCAAGGGGCGCGGAGCGGTCGTTCGCCCGACGGTTCGGCTTGATGTGCTGCCGTTTCAGCCTTTCCAGATGGGTGTGGGGGCTACCATTGAAGATTACTGCGTTGTCAATAACGGTGTTGGTCCGGTGAGTGTGGGGGCTAATACCCGCGTTGGTATTGGTTCGGTCGTGATCGGACCCGTACAGATCGACAATGATGTCATCATCGCTCAGCACGTCGTCATCTCAGGCCTTAACCATGCCTACGACGATGTAACTATGCCGATTCGGAAACAACCCGTCACGACGGGGCTGGTGGTTATCGAAGACGAATGCTGGATTGGCGCAAATGCCGTCGTAACGGCCGGTGTGCGTATCGGCAAACACTCGGTGATAGCAGCCGGCAGCGTGGTGACCAAAGACGTACCGCCGTATTCGGTGGTGGTAGGTAATCCGGCGCGGGTTATCAAGCACTACGATTTCGACAAGAAACAGTGGGTCCGGGTTTCTGCTACGCACCAGAACGGTCACGCTCCGGAACCTGCTCCGTCCATGCCCGGCACCTTGAATGGAGTGCCGGTTGTATCGGGTTTATAAGTACGTAACAATCGTATCAAAGCGGCCGTGTGAATTACTCGCAAGGCCGCTTTTTGTTATTCTCCTTTAAACGTATTAAGATCAAAGGCTTTGAAATTACTCTGGTAAGCCTTGTTAATCACGCTGATGTATTCGTTGGCAATCAGCGCGTATCCCCGCGACGTTGGATACAGGCCATCAAGGGAGTAAAACCCACCCGTCAGGAAGGTTGTATTGAGAGTGGTGCCGTCCTGAGTTAGTCCCGCTTTTAGTCGCCCCGACAGGCCATAAAGATCAACAACGGGCAGCTTGCGGGCTGTAGCTTCGGCCTGAATAAGGGTATTGAAAGCAAGAACGGCAGCCTGAGCCTGTTTGACCTCGTCGGCATCCAGTACATCTTCGTTGTGAAGCGGGTACGCCGAAAAGTACCCTTTTTGTAGCCCTGTCTTGTTGGCCAGTCCAATCGAATCGGCGTCGTTCAGAACGAGGTCCTCAGCGGTTGCCGGTCGCACAACGCCTTTGCCCGTTCGGATGTACACAATCACTTTGTTCGGTCCCTGCAAAGCGGCTATGGTGCGGGTGGTCAGGTAGGCCAGTGTGGTAACGTCGGGTATGTTGCTGAGTACCCCTTTGGCTTGTCGGTTCGTCAGAACGTCGAGCAACTGCCGAAGATTGGAGGTGAATGTTGTTGTGCTGGTGATGGCTTCGCGTCCCCCACTTGTGACGAACTGCATAACATCATCGCTGCCCACCGAACAGGTGAAGAACGTATGCCCGTTCTGGCTCGCCGACCGTGCCTGAACATAATCGAGGTACGTACTCTGTTCCTGCCCGGTGACCAGTAACCGTTCGAAAAACGGATTGCCCTGTGCGGAGCCGTAACCGGCTGTGGTAAGATCGGCCAGCCGCAGGTTAGGAATGCCAAGATTGGCCGGGGCCGGACCGGTGTATTTGGTAAACAGCATCGGATTCCAGCTCCGGACCGCCGTTCCGCTGGTGACGTATCCGAGGGTGGGGAAACCGGCTATGACTGGCCCGTTGGTGCGCTGGAGGTAGCCGGAACCGTTGGCCTGATCTTCGTTGAAAAGGGGTTGCACGAAGGTTGATCCGCCAGCCGTTTGAAACCGTTGTGCCAATAGGTTCGGATAAGCGTTGAGTTGACTTTCGCGGTAAAGGCCACCGTTGCTGAATCCGGCGGTCAGGGCGTTCCCTACGGCCAGATAGCGGCTAAAATCGGCAGTGCCTGGAGCAGCAGGTTGAGTGGGTTCTTGCTGATTACGTCGGCAAGCAGTGAATAAAAGGACAGGTACTACTACGTAGAGAAAAGCTTTCATAAGAAACGGCCTGGTGCCTGTAATAACTTCCTGATTAACCTGTTTATACCGCTTGTGGCCTAGACGAAACCAATAAAGATAATTTTCCTAAAAATAGCCTAAATTTTTATACTTTAAATTCAATCAGGAGATAGTTTTTGTCTCACCTAAACAGGATTTAAAGCGATTTTCTCTAAACAGCTCGGCTTTCGTACCAGACGCTGCATGACGGTAAGCGCCTGATGGAAAGGAGTGGGTGCAAACTTATGGGCAGGGTAGTTGTTGACTACATACAATCAATCAGCAACGGTATGAAAGGCTTCCTGTTTTTAAGTATATCATTATGGCTGGGCGTGACAACGGGTGCGTTGGCTCAGAACCAGTCACCGACCATGCAACAGTCGACCTCAACAACCAACACGCGCACCACCAGTCCCGTTAAAACTAAAATGAAAAAAAGCGGGCTGCGCGACCAGGTGCCAACTGATACGACGCAGCCCAGGAACCGGCGACAGCGTCGGTTGCCGCCCGACTCGCTACGTCGGGGTGGAGCTACGCGCGTCGACACCGTTCGGTGATCATTCGGGACAATAGCCAAACTAAGTAAACCTATCCATACTGAGCGGGTTATCGTACTGATAACCCGCTCAACGTTTTGGTATGTCGTTGTTTCCGTTTCCGCCTTTCGATTTTGTCATTTTTCCCCTGATGGTGCTGGCTTTTAGCCTGCTGCTCTGGGTACAGTGGCGTCGGCCGTTGCGTCGGCAGCGGACCAGTACCCTGCGCCGGGTAGTACGTAACGTTGGCGTCTCGATCCCGATGTTCATTGTGTTCCGGCTGCTGCTGATACCGGTACCGCTGCTGACGGCGTTGTGGGCCGAACGGCAGGAAATCGGGTTACTGCACTGGTTATTTCCCGAAACGGGCGGCTGGCAGTATGTGCAGGGGGCGTTGGGGTTTCTGCTGTTCGATTACAGCTATTACTGGTGGCATCAGGCTACACACTACTGGCCAGCCTTCTGGCGGTTCCACAATGTTCATCATACCGACCTCGACATGGACGTATCGACGGCCGTGCGTTTCCACTTTTCAGATATGGTTGTCGGGGCCGTGTTCCGGGCGCTGGTGGTGCTGGTCTTTGGGATCGGCTTCTGGGCGGCTGTGATCTATGAAGGCGTATTTGAACTGGCTACACAGTTTCACCACTCCAATACGCGGCTGCCCAAACGGGTTGAGGACGTATTGAGCAAGGTAATCATAACCCCAAGGTTGCATGGGATTCATCACTCCATCATTCGCGACGAACTGAATTCGAACTGGGGAACAGTATTTTCATTCTGGGACCGGCTGCATGGTACATGGCGCATGGACATTCCGCAGGACAAGATTGACATTGGCGTACCGGCTTATCGCGACGAGCACGAGCTTACCTTCATGAAGCTGCTCAAAATGCCGTTCGGGCCGCAGCGCGACTGGCGGCTTCCCAATGGCGAGCGGCCCGAAACCCGAACGTAAGCCGATCTATTTGCCCTGCTTACGTTCTTCCCGTCGCTCCTTGCGCTCCTGTTTACGCTCTTCGCGCCGTTCCTGCCGTTCGGCTTTGCGCTCCGCCCGCTTGGCCTTGAAATCGTTTTTGACGTTTTCCAGGGCATCCTTGAAGGTGATCGTATTGTCGAACTCGCCCCGGAACGCTTCAACGTATGCGTTACGGAGCACACCAAAAATGGTCGGCCAAACGGCTGTTTCGATGTTGTCGACCGTGCCGCTGAGTGGAATTCGAGTTGCAACCTGATCTTTCTTCTGGTTTTTCAGCACCGCCGTTCCGACCTGGGCCACCAGTTCGGTGAAAAATCGCCCAACGCTCCGGTTCTCGTTTTCGTTGAGCTTGAAAATCTTCATGTCTTTGGTCAGTGGTTTTATGTAGCCCGCCAACTTCCCGT
This sequence comes from Fibrisoma limi BUZ 3, assembly GCF_000296815.2. GTDB lineage: Bacteria > Bacteroidota > Bacteroidia > Cytophagales > Spirosomataceae > Fibrisoma > Fibrisoma limi. The sequence goes on along the minus strand of NZ_CAIT01000009.1, from coordinate 1,055,376 downwards.
CGTTCATGGCCATTTCGTTATAAACACTGACCGTACCGCGCTCAAAATCCAGATTGGCGTACTCGCGGGCGAGGTTGTTGATCTTCACCAACTGCACATCCCGAAACTCAAGGTTGTAGTTGAAATCCGGCATCGGCTTGAGCAGATACATATTAGCGTTGAAGCGCATTGTGCCGCCGTAGCCGGGCATGTTGCCCGTAGCCCAGACCGGCGACGGCAAACTCCCCGGTTTTTCCTCTACGTTCCGGATGTTACGGATTTCGCCGTTGAGTTGTTGCAGCGATACGTCGGCGCGGGGCTGCGAGATCAGACTGGTCAGGTCGACCCGGCCGTTGATTACGGCAAAACGGTTGATCTGGATGGGTAGCAGATCTTTGACCAACTGCGTCCAGTCGACCTCGGCTCCCGTCTGGCTGGCTGCTTCATCATCGCTGAACGCGAAGTTCAGCTCCGGTTCGTAGCACTCAACCTCACCGACCAGTTTCCCCTTGAACAGCGATTTCCACTCGACCGATAGATCTGATTTGGGAATGTACAGGAACGGTTCTTTAATCTTGTTATTGATCTTTTGAATGCGGAGATCGTCGATCTGGTAAGCGCCCCGTAGCAAGGCAATATCCACATCCTCAATGTGGCCCGTATAGCTACCCATGTCGGCCAGGACCTTATTTACGTACCGGAGCACGAAATACGGTAACAGTAGTCGGGCTATGATGATCAGCACCACAAGTGCCAGCAAAATTTTCCCTGTTCGTTTCAAAGCTATTCATATCGTTGGTGACTGGATACTAAAACCAAAAAACACGCATAGGGTTACAACAACCGAAAAGCCTCCCCACAGGAAGGCTTTCGGTTGTTACTCACAAAACTGACAGAGGACTTACCGGCCTGGCGAAAACTTGCGGCCACCCAGCGTAGCATACTTAAAGTCAGTTGCGCCCTCAAAGGCCGCGTTGTCGAAGCTGGTGCCCCGGGGCATGTGCGTGTATTTGAAGCTTGCCATGTCCGAGAAGCGGGCATCCCGAAAATCAGCCGGTTCGTCAAACTTGGTGTATTTGAAATCAGCGTACCGGCCAAATGTAGCCTGCTGAAATGCGGAGGTTTCGTTGAATCTGGTGTATTTGAAGTCGGCATAGCCCCGGAACTTCGAACCGCTGAAATCAGCCGCATCGTTGAAGTGGGCGTATTTAAACAAAGCCAGGTTACGGAACATATTACCGGTAAATATAGCCCGCTGCCGGAAATCTGAGTATTTGAACGTTGCGTCGTCTTCGAACGTGCAGTTCTCGATCGTAACGGATTCGCGGAAGTCGGCGTTGAAAACTTTATTATTGATATTCATGATCCGGCCTTCATCGGCGTAATACGCCAGAAATTTACCTTTGAAAGTACAATTGCGGAACGAAATCGGTACCTCAACGGTGCTGCGGTAGTTTTCGGCTTCGCCCCGCCAGCTACCCTCCCGCTCCAGTTTGCGGTTGTCGAGGCTGGTGAGGTCAAGGTCTCCGTTGATGATTACGTTCTGGTACGAAACGGCTTCCTTGCGGTTTAGTTTGGCAATAATTTCCTTAGCGTTGATAGTTTGCTGGGCCAGCGCCGGCGACAACGCAACGACGGCAAGCAGGAAGGAAGTTAACAGTGCTTTCATGGGCGGTTTTCCGTGTTTTTCTCAAAGATGCAGTTTCGCTACGGTGGGTTGCATGATGAACTCCATAAATGAAAAAGCCGGACTTTGCGGTCCGGCTCTCAGATCAGGTTGTATGAAAAGTAGCTTAGTCCAGCCACATCACTTTGTCATAAGCGACTTCGTAGTCCATTTCCTCCAGCGGAATCAGGCCGGCAAACTGTCCGGCTTCGTCGGTACGGATGGCATTCCAGCGACCGCTGGCATCGCGGAGCAGCAACTTGTAGCCGTAGAGAGGATGAAGTGTATTGCCGTCGGTACGGTGGTCCCAGCCGGTTTGCAGTTCGATAGCGAACCCAATTCGACTCAGCACTTCGTTCATCTCGCCGATCAGGGTGTCGGCTCCGTCTAATTCTTCAATCCATAACACCAGCCCATCGGTGCCCCAGTCGAAGTGGAGCTGGCTTGGTGTCAGTGTGATGACGGTCATGTTCATAGCGTTGTTGATTACGTCAGGCTACCCGCTGAAACGGGTGAGCCGTCACGGATGATACGCGGTCGGTCGGACGGCGGTCCGATTCCTGTTCGTCGCGCCATTTGCGCAGCCAGAAGCGATACTTTTTCCGGCCATAATCAATAAACCCCGGGATGGACGTAGCATCGACGGCAAACAGCCGGTAGGGTTTCTGTTTCATCACGCCGATAAACACAAACCGAAATTGGCGGGTTGTGGCCCATTCGTCGTGATCGGCGTAGCGGAGGCTATCAAGGTAAAACGCAGCCTGCCGGTCATAGTCGTAATCGTAGCACGATTGTAGAAACTGCGCCTGGGTTCGGGCTGAGGTGGTCTTAATGTCCATCACCAGCGCATTCCGGCGTTTAGGACTCGTGTACACCATATCGAGCCGGGCCTTGCAGTCAATTCCACTCATCGGGTCCGTAAACAGAACCACCCGCTCCCGCTCCGACAGCCGCAGGTACCGGCGGCAGAACGCATCCTGCCGGATCGTTTGCATCAGGGTACCGAGTTGCACGGCCTGCTTGGGAGCCAGGTCGGGTAAGAGTTGCTCAAGTACAGTACCAACCGATTCTGGTTCCAGCAGGTGCTGATGAAACGCCTTGCCGAAGGTCTTGGTCTGTTCGGTAGCCCAGCGCGCCGACGGCACCGACCAGTAGCCGAGGTGTTCTTCCTTAAGCCGCGTCAAATCCGAGTTCGATACCCGGGCAATGGCACGATAATCCATTTGTGCATGTGTTTTGGGTTGAACAATCTGGGTAAGAGGATACTAGCCGGTTTACGGTATTCAATTTACGGTTTTAGAGCCTCACGTGCCCGTCCACCGTGAACTGAATACCGAATCCCGTAAACCGTATTCTCACCCTTCTCCGCTGGTCAGGAGTTCGGGCTCCTCGGCTGCGTGGGCAAATGGGTTATAGTAGTTGAAGGCCGTTTTGATGTTCGCAATGTCGGTAAGCGTCTCCTGGCGGAAAACCTTGACATCCTGCGCAAACTGCTTCAATTCTTTGGTCTTCTCAGGGTCGCCCATCTTGTACGAGAACGTAGCGATGTAGTACACGCCTTTCGGCTGAATCTTCGTGTTTTCTTTTTTCTCCGCCACAGCCGTAATCACTACGTCGGCCAGTGTCAGGTCATCGTAGTACAGCGGTTCGATGAGCCGGAAGATATTGTCGACTGAATAGCCGTGGAACAGCACCGCCGAAACGCAGTTCTTTTCGTCGATGAAAAAGAGCTCCGCCCAGTTCTTGGTACCCATGTTCAGGATGTTGTCGGTGAAGATCCGCCAGGCAATTGGTTGGAAGGTCAGCGTGCGTCCCAGTTTGTCAGTTCCGTTGATATTGAACACGCCTTCTTTAGCGTCAAAACGGTACTGACGCGGATGTCCTTCCAAATATTTATATTTGTTTACGACTTCGCCAGTCACTTCATGCACTTTTTGATAAGATTTCAAGGCGCCAACGCTTTGAATTGTCTCAATTGTGTTTTTGTTTTGCGTGTTCATTAGTATTTGTTGTTTACTGTTCAAGCAGGGGGCCCATATTGCGGTCCCTTTTGCCTTTTACAGGGGGTTCGTTTAACAAGTAAATATACACAGTTTCGTGTAATCTGCAAAGCCGCTCAGCAAAGTTTTCGAGCCGAATGAAATCACCTGTCAAAGCTGTTGTTTTGCCCGTATTGTCCCACTTTTAGCCCCCTTGGCGGACGTGTCAGTCAGGGCGGTACGAGACAACTATTTTTTACATAAGTTTGTGTAAATTTATCCCGCCAGCCTCATGAATATTCACACTCGCCTGCAGGAACTGATCGACGCCCTTGATATTAGTGTGCTGGAGTTTGCCCGGCAGTTAGGCGAGCGACGGGGCGAAAAAGTGTACCATATTCTGCACGGCCGGTTGAAGCCCCGCTACGATACCATTGAAAAAATTTTGCTGGCCTATCCGCAGGTCAACGCCGACTGGCTGCTACGGGGCGAAGGGCTCATGTTCAAGACGCTCGATTCGCCCTCGGCGGCCATTACTACGGAAGAACGGCTACGTAACGTGGAGTACCTGTTGTTTCAGCTCAATGAACGGATGGCACTGCTCCAGCAAACGAACGATCTGCTGCGGGCCGAACTGGCTGCGCTGAACGCTAAGTAGCTCAGCGTGTTCTGCCTAATCTGGGAGTTTACCTGCTCTTCCTGCTCATTGAGGAAAAGCTGAACAGCACCATTGATGGTCAGTCAAAGGGGGCTAAGCCAACAAACTGCTACACTTGTAACACCAACGGCCGATCGAGCGATCGGCCGTTGGTGTTATTGAATGCGATTGGAGAGGAAGAATGATTTTGCGAAGGGGTAACACTAGACCAGGCAAGGTTCAAACGCCCACTGATAGTAGGTGTGCAATAAGGCGTTGAGATAACACTCGGGGTCAATCAGTTTGCCGAACGACTCCAGAATGGCCGCACATTCGGAAGCTATGATCCGAAAGGGATGCCCCTTGTCAATCAGGCGGTAATGGGCCGGCCGGCCGGTGAAGCGTTCGATGCCTTGTACAATCTGCAGCGGGCTGATGCTGACCGGATAAGCCACATTGATGACCTGGTTGTGAAAAACAGGTTCCTCGATTAGCTGCATAACAACCTGATACAGGTCATCCACGTCGATCAGGTTGCGGGTTGCCCCCTGCCAAACGTCAAAGTACTCACCACTCCGGCACCGTGCCATGAAGTAATTGAGCACCGTATTCGGGTTCCCCGTACCACCTACTACGTTCGACGCCGGACAGATAAGGTATCGGTCGGCCCGCTCAGCAATCAACGACTCAAGAGCGAGTTTGTGGGCTACGTAGGGCGAATTACGTTCGGTCGGATCATTTACACTACACGTACTGAAATAAACGAATAGACGGCCCCTGGCCTGATGAAGCCAGTGTTCGACCAGCTTTCGTTCCCGGACAAATGGCTCACTCCGGGTCTCTTTTGAATTTGATACGCCCGATGCAAACAGGATAACTTCATCATTGTGGGCCAGTGAACTGAAGCGCCGGGCAATCATCCCATTACCGATAACCATGAGAAACGGGCTGGTGGTTTATAAAGGTACTTAGTATAGACAGCAAACGAGGGGCCAATACGCTCGTATCGTGCGCCATAGCCCGTTGATAAAAAACTTCGCCTAACTCCCGGCGCTCAAAAGGATCGTTAATCAGGCGATCGAGCACAGTCGCCATCGCCGATACATCCGCGTAAGGAATGAGGCAGCCCGTGTCGTGCCCCACGTAGTCGGCGCTACCTCCTGATCCCTGAAAAGTCAGTACTGGATTGTAATTTAACCCGGCTTCGAGCATTACCAGGGGGTACGGATCTTCGCGTGAAGTAAGGGTAAAGAGATCAAAGCAGGCCACGTAGTTGAGGTAGTCGCCCCCGGGTTCAATCAGGTGAACCCGGTCGGTCAGGCCCATACGCGCCAGATCATACGTCAGATGCTGGTATTCTTCACTCGCCTGGGGCACACCTACCCAGATGAAATGTACTTCGGGGCGTGCAAGGGCATTATTTTTGCTAAGCACCTGCTGCGCCACCAGCGCGAACAAATCCACACCTTTGCGCCATTCCGCGTTGCCGCAGCCACCCACTACAACCGCATCGGGCGGAATACCGAGTCGCTTCCGAACAGAAAGCCGGTCTACGTTCGCCAGTGCATTGGTCAGGGTTTCGGCCCGCACGATGGAGTTAAGTACGGTTGTTTTCCGGCGATCTACCTTATGATTATTGATCAGATTATCCTGAACGGCCCCGGAGCCGCAGAGGAAGTGGCGGCAGAAACTAAGCTGAAATTGCAGATCGGCCGGATGGGTGTAAATGCCGATGGAGGTTTGCAGTTCGTGGACGTAGGATACAAACGGAATGCCCAGCGGCTGCAAGGTCCGCAGAACAGAACCGTTGGCAATGGTATTCGAGAAAATAAGGTCAAACTGCTGAGCCCGGAGCGTATCGAGCAGGCCGGCGGGCAACACCGTAACGGGCGAGGCCGGCTTCTGTCGGTTACCCGTCTGCAACCGACGTAGAATTCGGGTGCCGATCGACGGATTATGCGGATGGACGAAACCCGTGTAGACAGTTGTCACCCGTTCATACTCGGGGCGTAGGGGGCCGTCGCCGGTTAGCAGCAGGGAGGTTTGCACACCGGCCTGCTTCAGGTAAGTAAGCAGGTGCAGGAGCAGATATTGCGCGCCTGCCCGATTTGCATCGTGACCAATGAAAAGGACTTTAGAATTGAACAAAGCTGGTGTTGATTTAAAAACTTTATGAATTTACCTGATTACCTCGGCCGGGGTATGGATGCGCCGGCGGGCTGGCTTGTGAATGATCGACGTTATGTTTCTGGACTCACCAACGACTGGGCGGACAATTGAGAATGCTCTGGTTAGCTCAAATTCAAGCTGCTGCGAATATGATAATTTTTTTAGTTATAAGAAAAATCTTTACACGAAGAAAGGAGCCTTTACGATAGGTTTACTGTACTTGTTGCAACAAAATGACCGGTTTAATGGATAACCGGCTTTTCTGTCAGGAAGATGTCTAATTAAACCGTCAATAATTTTAGTGGGAGTTTTCATGACGCCCATTTATCCGGCTTGTGCTACAACTAAACGGTGACTGGAACAGGACGTATTAGGGCCATTCTTTTGTCCTTTGCCAACCTTCTTCTGTTCTCGTTCTCAGAAAACAAGTTGCTCTGTTTTGGGTTATATCTCAAAAACCACTCAACGACATGGCAACTACATCACCATTTGATCCGGATAACGTTGATCCAGAATTTTATTCGCAAAACCCTAATCAGCACGGCGACTCGGATTATGGCCGTGAATCGGAAGGGGTTGGCAATGCTCAGTATAACAGCGTAACGACTAAAGACCGGGGCGAAACCTCGGAAGATATGGCCGTTCGCCGGGAACAGAACGTCAACGTCGGAGACCCAGATCTACCCGCGGGCGAGAACTACGGCGTAACGATGGAGTGGGACGTTAATCCCGAATCCATCACCACTCAGCCGAAAGGGCATATGATGAGCGACGAGGCTTCGCGGAAACTGGACGAAGTAGCCGAAAACCCGTCGGACGATGCGCTGTTCCACCGGGCTGATGCTACGTATCTCGAACAGGATGACGATCCGAACCAGGGATATGACCCGCACAATGTGGGGTATAGCAACAACGAAAAGAAAAAAGATAACGATAGAAAGTAAGCAGTTTGAGCGCGGCTTATTTCTTTCTACAGCCAGGCCAGGGTGTTATAGCCTTGTGTCTGGCTGTTTTTTTGAGTAGGGCAGACCACCCGGCCGCTTTTTTTACTGTAGTTCTTTTGTAAACTTGCCCCTTCACATTACTGCGGACAGGCGGTCCGCCCCTTAGTTTTGCTCATCGAAACCCGTGCATATGCCCGGGCGGGGTTGCTTGGCAATCCGTCCGACGGCTTTTTTGGTAAAACAATTGCCATCTCCGTTCGTAATTTCGGCGCATCCGTCACGCTGTATCCCTCTCCGGAACTGCACATCGAAGCGCAGTTGCAGGACAGTAACATCTTCCGGAGCATTTTTCACCTGCGCGATGCTGTCGGTACCTTAGGATATCATGGGGGGGTGCCGCTCATCAAAGCTGCTATCAAGAAATTTGCCGAGTACTGCGAACAGCAGCAGATCCGATTACCGAATCAGAATTTTTCGATCCGCTATAAAACGTCGATTCCCCGGCAGGTGGGTCTGTCAGGGTCCAGCGCCATCATCGTCGCTACGTTCCGGGCACTCATGCAGTTCTACAGTGTGGACATTCCTCAGCCAGTGCTGCCTAATCTGGTACTCGCTACCGAAACCGACGAGCTGGGCATTGCGGCCGGACTGCAGGACCGTGTGATTCAATGCTACGAAGGTTGCGTGTATATGGATTTCGACCGCACGACGATGGAACGCCAGGGATACGGCCAGTATGAACCGCTGGACCCGCGACTGCTCCCGAAGCTCTACATCGCTTACAATACCGAGCTGGGTAAGCAGTCGGGACGTGTGCACAACGATGTTCGGACACGCTGGCAGAAAGGCGAAGAGAAAGTAGTGCAGACTATGAGCGCCATTGCCGACGTTGCCCTTCAGGGACGCGAGGCTCTGCTGCAGCACGATACCGATGCGCTGCACGGTCTCATCAACCGGAACTTTGATCTGCGCCGGGAAATCTACACAATTAGTGAACGGAATCTGAGCCTGATCGAAACAGCCCGGACCTGTGGTGCATCGGCTTCGTTTACCGGCTCGGGCGGCTCGATCATCGGTGTATACCGCGACGATGCCATGCTGAACCGGCTGTTCGTTGAACTAAAGAAAATTAATGCCCGTGTTATAAAACCGTATGTAGTCTAGCGCAGGGCTGGGGGCATGGGGACTAGGGCACATCGGCCACCCCCACCTCCTCAGCCCTCAGCCCATGCACAAACTATGATCACGAAAGCTGTTATACCCGCTGCGGGACTTGGTACCCGGTTTCTGCCTGCTACGAAGGCCCAGCCTAAAGAAATGCTGCCCATCATCGACCGCCCAACGATCCAGTACGTCGTTCAGGAAGCCGTTGATTCCGGAATTGAAGACATTTTGATCATTACGGGAAAGGGAAAGCGGGCCATCGAGGACCATTTCGACCGCAATTTTGAATTAGAAAACCGACTGGAAGAGAAGGAAGACCAACTCCTGCTCGACGAGATGCGTCGGTTATCGGATATGGCCAATCTGCACTACGTTCGCCAGCGCGAACTGAATGGGCTTGGCGATGCCATTCGTTATGCCCGTCACCATGTCGGTAACGAACCCTTTGCCGTGCTGTTGGGGGATACCATCATGGATTCGGTGATCCCGGTCACGCAGCAACTGATTGATACGTACGAGCAGTACGGCTGCTCGGTGATCGGCGTTGAAGAAGTGCCGCACGATAAGGTGAACCGCTACGGTATTGTAGGCGGAAAGTCGCTGAGCGACCGGATTCTGGAACTGGATACGCTCGTGGAGAAACCCGCCATCAGCGAAGCCCCGTCGAACCTGGCCATTGCGGGTCGGTACGTGCTGACGCCGGAAATTTTCACGATGCTGGAGCAAACGGGCGTTGGTAAAAACGGCGAAATCCAGTTGACCGATGCGATGCGACTCCTGCTCAAGCGCGAAAACCTATACGCACACCGTATTGAGGGGAAACGCCACGACATCGGCAATAAACTTGACTTTCTGAAAACGACCGTCGAGTTTGCCCTGAAGCGCCCCGAATTTGCGGAAAAATTTAAGGCCTTTCTCAAAGAGACCGTGGACTCCTTCTAATACCTGACTACCCGATTTCCGTGTTGGGTCATTACCCGGCGAATTTTCGTCTCTTTTATCAACATTAAACCCGGCTAAGCAGCTTAGCCGGGTTTAATGTTGATAAGCTTATGGTAATCAATATGGTATATTTTGTTCTGATTATCAGGCAAAAATGGAATTCAAGTAATTTTCTATAAACAGGGTAGATTTTATAGGGTTATATAATCAGTAGCAAACACGTACTGATTATGGCAGAGATTGATATTCAAAAGAAAAGCTCCTCGCCAATTTGGCCGTGGATTCTGGCCTTGCTGGCTTTAATAGTCGTTCTGGCGTACGTTTTCTGGTTCCGCGATGACGAAACTGAAACTGCCGTCGTACCCGTATCCGACACGACCGCGACGACTACCGCCACGAATACTGGTACGCTGTCGGAGCCGGTCAATACCTACGTCAGTTGGGTGGGCGACATGGACAACAAGGAGATGGGTCTTGACCACGAGTTTACGCACAATGGCCTGACCAACCTCGCCGACGCGCTCGCGGCCGTTGCCGACCAGGCGGAGGGCATAAACCGGTCTCAGTTCGATGGCAAACTTAACGTCATGAAAGCAAGAGCTGATGAGATTACCCGCAACTGGAAGAGCGGTAAGCACGGCGACATGATCAAGGACGCCTTTCGGGCCAGCGCCGACGTAATGGGTGACCTGCAACAGACTTCGTTTCCGGAACTACAGCAAGATGTGGCCACGGTAACGCAGCAGATCAACGACATGGATACGAGCACGCTCACGCTCGATCAGCGCAAGCAGGTGAAAGACGTTTTTCGGGCGGCTGCGGACGTAGTGCGCAAAATGGATATGCAGGTAGATTAACTCTAAACTCGTACCAATATGGCACATTCAGAAGAAGTAACAAACGTTCAGGATGACTATAACTCAGATAATCGCCACTTATACAGCCTGAATGAACTCGACGATTATGAGGTTGCCGACGATAACCCCGACATTCGGGGCTGGCCGGTTAAAACACGCGACGGTTCGGTGATTGGTAAGGTAGACGATCTCATTGTGGATACAACAGCGATGAAAGTTCGATACATCGATCTGGAAATAAATCAAGACGTGCGGTCGGACGATGACAATGACCATGCACTGGTGCCGATCGGAGTGGCCCGGCTCGACGACAACGACGACGATGTGTATCTGGATCAGATTGCTTCCATCGACAGTTTACGGGCCTACCCTACGGGGCGCCGTGGGCTGATTAACCGCGATTACGAACAAAAAATAATTCGATACTATTGGCGATCGGACCCGGATCAAAACGCCGGTTCGGAGCTGGTACGAACCGAAGAGCCCGCCGTTGGCAGCGACAGCTCATTTTACGACCAGCGTTATTTTGACGATCAGCGGCTGTATGCTAACCGCCGACGTTCCTGACACCTGTTCGGGTTGTGATGCATTAAAAACGGTTGTAGCCATAACGAATCTTAAACGTTCGTTATGGCTACAACCGTTTTTGATGTAAGTAAATACATGTTTTGCCGTGCTTTATCTGATATTCGTTTCAAAGTTCAATCGGTTTTGCCAAATTGCTCTTTAAAAAAGGCTTAGTCCATAAAACTGTTTTTTTACTAACTATGAATTACTTTCTGATCTTCAAGAGTAGCCTTCTTACGGCTGCGCTGACGTTAACGCTCAATGCCACTGCTACCGATACACCCGATGCGCCCAAGCGTATGAAGAAAGGCAAATGGGAAAAAATCTTCGACGGTAAGACGCTGACGGGCTGGCACAACTACCTCAAAAGCGGTCAGCCGGTATCCGACAAATGGCAGGTTGAGGACGGTGCCATTCACCTGAACGGCCGCGGGGCAGGCGATATTCTAACGGACAAAGATTACGGCAATTTTGAGCTGGAACTCGAATGGAAGATCGCGGAAAAAGGCAACAGCGGCATCATGTACCATGTTGTTGAAGACCCGAAGTATAAAACTACGTATATGACCGGCCCGGAAGTGCAGGTGCTTGACAATGAGCGCCATCCCGACGCCAAGCAGGGACGTAACGGCAACCGTACGGCCGGGTCGCTATACGACATGCTGCCGCCTTCCGACGCGTCGGCCTACAAACCCGCCGGCGAGTGGAACAAGGTTCGGATTGTGGTCAATAACGGCAAAGCCGAGCACTACCTGAACGGCAAGAAGATCGTTGAATACCCTACCAGCGGCCCCGAGTGGGACAAGATGGTGGAAAACAGCAAATTCAAGGGCTGGGAGGCTTTCGGTAAAGCCCAGTCCGGCAAAATTGCGCTACAGGATCACGGCGATCAGGTGTGGTACCGTAACATCCGTATTCGTGAACTTTAATTAATCCGCGAAAGAGTGAATGCGGCCGCTTCGACTTATTCACTCTTTCGCCCATTCACTCATTCGCTCATTATGATCCGCCGAACGGCCCTTAAAACCCTGACCGGTTCCGCAGCATTGTCGCTGGTGGGCACCGAAACCTTTGCTCAATTCATGAAAGAGTCAGAACCAGCCGCACCGGGTACCGGTGTTGCGCCAACCCTCCTCAAAGGCCGCATCAACCATTCGGTATGCCGGTGGTGCTACAGCAAAATTCCGCTCGAAGATCTCGCCAAGGCTGCAAAAGAAATCGGGATTAAGTCAATTGAGCTGACCGGGCCCGACGAATGGCCCATTCTGAAAAAGTACGGTCTGACTTCCGCTCTGCCACAGGGAGCCGGCAAAGGCATTGAAAATGGATTCAACGATCCTAAGCTGCACGATGAACTGGTAGCTAGCTACGAGGCCATTTTCCCAAAACTGAAAGACGCCGGACTGAACACCATCATCTGCTTCTCGGGCAACCGCCGGGGCATGAGTGACGCCGACGGGATTGCCAACTGCGCAAAGGGACTCAAACGGTTGATGCCGAGCGCGGAGAAGTACGGTATCACGATGATCATGGAACTGCTCAACAGCAAGGTGAACCACAAAGATTACATGTGTGATCACACGGCCTGGGGCGTTGAGCTATGCAAGGCCGTTGGTTCAGATAACTTCAAGCTCCTGTACGATATCTACCACATGCAGATCATGGAAGGGGATATTATCCGGACAATCCGCGAGAACAGTAAATACATCGGGCATTACCACACAGGTGGAAATCCCGGTCGTAATGAAATCGACGATACGCAGGAAATCTACTACCCGGCTGTGATGAAGGCTATTGTCGACACAGGTTTTAAGGGATACGTAGCGCAGGAATTTATTCCGAAACGCGACCCACTGGTGAGCCTGAAAGAAGCCGTACTTTTATGTGACGTATAAAGGTAACGGGAGCCGCCGACCGAGTCGCTAACAGACTGGTTCTCCTCAATACGTTTGATACAGCAACGCCGTTGCGCAGCGGGAAATCCGTGGGCCAACGGCGTTTTTATATGCTGTAACAGGAGCAATTTCTGGTAGTAAAGCCGATCAGTTTTTAGTCCGTTCTAAGCACATTTTAAGCAAATTCTTAGATAGGGTTAAGCAGCAGTGAGCATCTTTGCTTGCATACATTTCATCAGGATTAATGTATTCAATGACAGACGAAAAATCACTGCATCAGTCTATACCGTTGCCTCCACCGATCAACAACCGGCTGGAGATGCCGCCTATTTCGCAGGAAAACCCGACGAACAAAGAGCCACCCCGCCGGCCCGACTGGCTGGTGCTGCTCATTATTGGGTTACTGCTTTTAACGCTGCTGATTGTCTGGCTTACGGATATGCCATTCGTGTATTTCAAGACCGGGGGAACTGCAACCGCACAGGAACTCGCGTATCTGGTTGGTCAGGTTATTCAACCAGGAGCTTGACTTTTTTGCTTTTGGTTCGGCTTTGCAGCCACCGCTCAATACGTCGGCGTTCGGCCGCGGTATGTCGGCGGGCAAAACGGGCGTAGACCAGCGTAACCGTATCGGGGCGATTCGTATTTCGGTCCATGATTAATGTCTGGGCCGCCGTAAAATTCTGCACGTCGGGCATGAGTGTCTTCAGTTCATTACGCAGATCGGCAACGGGCAGACCCGACGACTGCGTCTGTTCGAGCCGGCGCTGCAACGAATCAATGGTTCGATCCTTGCGGGCGATGGACGACTGACTGTATTTGATCACCTGGTCGGTAACGGTGCTGGTAATGGCGTTAACGTCAACGTCTTCGTTTTTAAAGCTGCCTTGCTTGACGGTCAATTTTACATCGCCGAGACCATAGGCGGGCATGCGCGAACGGAGAACATTCAGTGAGTCGGTGGGGAGTGGCTCGCCGACCATGGTCAGCTCCAGGATGCTCTGCTGCCGACCGTAGTACGCTGCGTAATTGATGACCTGCCGATACTGAAAATTGCATTCATTGGTCACGAACCGTTTAGCTGCCTGTTCGAAAATGGTTTTCCGGACAATTTGATAAGCGAGGTACGTACTGGGAACAAAAACAATCAGAACCGCTATCCAGATGGTATGCCGTACGCGCCGTTCGACGGACTCGCTTGGGTACTCCTTCTGGTGGTAACCCAGGAACCGCACGATCAGGTACGTAGCCAGACTGATGCAGATGCTGTTGATCATGAACAGGTAAAAGGCACCAGCAAAGTAATACAGATTCAGGGTAGCGATTCCGTAGCCGGCCGTACAGAGAGGTGGCATGAGGGCTGTAGCGATGGCAACCCCCGGAATTACGTTGGTAACTTTCTCCCGGCGCGACCCGGCTACAATACCCGCCAGGCCACCGAAAAAGGCAATGAAGGCATCCCAGACCGTTGGTGAGGTACGGGCCAGCAATTCTGACTGCGCGATATGCAACGGGCTGATGAGAAAATAGACAGTGGAGGTAAGCAAACTGATTCCAACCGCGATGCCTAGGTTTTTCAATGCCCGCAGAATCATGGTCAGGTCGTTGATACCAACCCCCAGCCCAATACCCATGATGGGGCCCATTAGGGGCGAAATCAGCATGGCCCCGATAATTACCGCCGTAGAGTTGACATTCAGACCGATTGATGCAATGAATATGGCGAAGATGAGGGTCCAGAGATTAACGCCCCGAAACTCAATACCCCGGCTGATGGACTGGATAATCCCGGCTTCGTCGTCTTTGTCCTCTTCGAGACTAAAGTGGTCGCGTAGAAAATGCCCAATGCGGGTCAGTACGTCTGGCCGTTTGGTGGGGGAGGTATTGCGTTCATTAATAATCATTAAATCAGGTTCGCTGCGGGCGAATACAGAATTTAGTTATATACTTAAACGAAATATAGCACAATTGTTAGCTAATTAATTCCGCCAATGGATTTGTTTGACCTGTTTACCCTTCTTATCGTTGCCACTGCACTTTTCTCATACCTGAATACCCGTTTGCTTAAACTGCCGGGAGCCATCGGTGTAATGGTGCTGTCGCTGGGCGTTTCGTTGTTGCTCAACAGTCTTAACTCTATACGGCCAGAATGGCTACAAATTGTGCGCGAAACGGTGGCTCAGATTGATTTTGACCGGGTCGTGTTCGACATCATGCTCAGCTTCCTGTTATTTGCCGGGGCCTTCCATACGGACGTTGCTCAGCTACGGGTTGAGCGCCGATCGGTTATTCTGTTTGCTTTCGTAGGGGTCATGCTCAGTACTTTTCTGATCGGTTCGGGGCTCTACCTGCTGGCCGACTGGCTCGCTCTGAACCTGTCGTACCCGATCTGCCTGTTGTTCGGTGCCCTGATTTCACCCACCGATCCAATTGCGGTACTGGGTATTCTGACCAAGTTTAAACTACCGGAAAGCGTCAAGATTAACATCGTTGGTGAGTCATTGTTCAACGACGGCGTTGGGGTCGTCGTATTTGCGACCATCTACCAGGTTGTGCTCAACGGAGCCGACAGCATCAGCGGGGGCGAGATTGCCTGGCTGTTTATAAAGGAAGCTGGCGGGGGCGTTGTGCTGGGGCTGGCCATCGGCTACGGGCTCTTTTTTGCGCTGCGCTCCATCGATCATTACCAGACGGAAGTCATCATCACCGTAGCGGCTGTGATGGGGGGCTATCTGCTGGCGCGGTACCTGCACGTATCGGGGCCGCTGGCTATGGTAGTAGCAGGCCTACTGATGGGACACAATGCCCAGCCGAATGTAATGAGCGAACTGACGGAAGAGTACGTTGACCGGTTCTGGGAAACAATCGACGTGATCCTGAACGCACTGCTCTTTGTTCTGATAGGCTTTGAACTGCTCCTGATCGACTTCGAGATAACGCAGTGGACCATCTATGTGCTGGTGGTGCTACTGGTCCTGATATCGCGGTATATAGCGATTCTGCTGCCGTTTTCACTGGCCCGGCGTTGGCTCGATCTGGACGATAAAGCGCCGTTGATGCTGACCTGGGGCGGCCTTCGCGGGGGACTGTCCGTTGCGCTGGCGTTGTCAATCGATCCGTCGGTGCCGGAGAAAGACTTTATCGTAACCATTACCTATGCCGTTGTGCTGTTCTCGGTCATTGGGCAGGGGCTAACCATGGAACGACTGATCCGGCGACTGTATCCGGGCCAGTAGGCGTACCATTACTGACCCGGATACCGCCTGCCCGTTCATTGGTGTCCTCGCAAGAGGATTGATGAACGGGCCGGAATGAAGTAAGGGCTTCCACCCTGAATGGGGGCCTGTTTGGGGAAAATTTGCCCGCTGGCCGTATCGACTACCACCTCCCAGCCAGCCAGGCCAATCCGGGGTAGATGAAAGGAAAGCTCTTCCCAGTATGCATTCAGAATCCAGAGCAACAACTCCGGTTTATCCTCACGTACACCGATCAGGGAGCCATCTTCGGCTTGTTCTTCGACTTTGGAGCCGTCAATGAGCAAGCCGAAGCAACGCGTATGCGGGTTATGAAAATCCGCCTGGCTCATGGGGAGGCCGTCACTACGTAGCCAGATAATTTCTTCATGATGGTAGAACCGGCGACGGTGCAGCAGCGGGATGTCGCGCCGAAGGGCAATCAGCCGGGCCGTAAAGTTAAACAGGTGCTGCTGCCGCTTTGTCCACTTCCAGTTAAACCAGTTGATTTCGTTATCCTGGTTGTAGGCGTTGTTATTGCCGTGTTGCGTACGGCCGCATTCGTCGCCCATCACCAGCATCGGGATGCCCTGGCTCAGAAACAGCGTAGTCAGGAAATTACGCTTCTGACGTTCGCGGAGTTCAATGATGCCCCGATCGTTGGTTGGTCCTTCAGCGCCATGGTTCCAGCTCAGATTATGGTTGTGGCCGTCGCGGTTCTCCTCGCCGTTTGCCCAGTTGTGTTTGTGGTTATAGCTCACCAGATCATTCAGCGTAAAGCCATCGTGGGCCGTAATCAGGTTCACGCTGTGTGTCGGTGAGCGACCATCGTTGCCATATAAATCAGGGCTGCCCAGCAACCGAAGCGTCATTTCGTGGGCTTTGCCTTCGTCGCTTTTCCAGAACGACCGGACACAGTCGCGGAAACGGCCGTTCCACTCCGCCCAGCGAACCGGAAAATGCCCAACCTGATACGCCTGGATGTCCCAGGGTTCAGCTATTAACTTAACGCGGGCCAGGATGGGGTCCTGCGCAACGGTGTCCAGAAACGACGATACCCGCCCGGCTTCGTGTTCGTTTCGCGCCAGCGCCGTGGCGAGGTCGAACCGGAAGCCGTCGACATGCATTTCCTCAACCCAGTACCGCAGGCTATCCATGACCAGTTGCAGGACGCGCGGATGGGTCAGGTCCAGGGTGTTGCCCGTACCGGTATAATCCATGTAATACTCCGGCTGCGATTCCACCACGCGGTAGTACGTCCGGCTGTCGATACCCCGGAACAGGAGCGTGGGGCCGAAGCGGTTTCCCTCGGCAGTATGGTTATACACTACGTCGAGAATCACTTCAATACCGGCTTTGTGCAGCGCTTTAACCATCTCCTTGAACTCGGTGACCTGCTCACCGCGCATCCCCGACGAGGCATAGGCATTGTGGGGGGCGAAGAAACCAATGGAGTTATACCCCCAGTAGCTTTCGCTCGTAAACTGATGAACCGGCATGAGTTCGATGGCCGTGATGCCCAGCTTTTGAAAATACCCGATGCTTTCAGGGTGGGCCAGAGCCGCATACGAACCCCGGAGGTGGGTCGGAATTGTCGGGTGTCGCTGCGTAAAGCCTTTGACGTGCAGCTCGTAGATGATTGATTTATGCGACGGAATAGCTAGTTGCGTATCGCCTTCCCAGTCGAATGCCGCGTCAATCACTACGCTTTTGGGGGCTACCGGGCCGCTGTCGATAAAGTTTGGGGTCAGATACCGGTTGGGTGCCTGGCTGGTGAAGTCATACCCCAGAAAGGCGTCGTTGTGTACGACCGGTTCGTGGATGGCCCGGGCGTAGGGATCGAGCAGCAACTTGCTGGCGTTGAAGTAGTGCCCATTGGCCGGGTCGTGCGGCCCCTCAACCCGATAGCCATAAAGCTGCCCGGGTCTGATACCTTCAACGTAAATATGCCAGATCATTTCAGTACGCTCGACCAGGCGAATGCGGGCCGTTTCCTGCCCGGGATTCTCGCTATCGTATAAGCATAGATAGACGGCGGTGGCATTTTCGCTGAATATGGCAAAGTTTGTGCCTTCGCCGTCGAAATGAGGGCCGCGTGGATAATGTTTACCCGGTCGGGTTCTAATCGGTTCTTCTGATTCGTCTGTTGAGTTGGTGGCGTTCATTGTTAAAAGTAAGGTGTCTAGACCGTATTGTGTTGAGCCGCGTTCGGTATACCTGACCGCAGGAACCGAGCTGTAAATTAAATAATCAGGCGCACTCCGCAGAGGTCTTCGATTCGATACTGGAACCGGCGGCCGGGCGAACCAATAAACATAAAATTGGTCGGAATACGCCATTTAGCCGATAGTTCTTTAATTAATTCGGGGCCAAAGTGCCCGTTTATCCTTTCATAGGTAATATCAATTTCGGGATAGGCCCGGTCCAGGGTTTCGATGTCACGGGCCAGGTGTTCGGGGGCTTTAAAATCTTCATTTTCAACGGTTACGATGCGGAGCCGGTTCGTTTCCTCATTTTCCTGAATGTAGATCATCACCTGGTTGAGTGAGGCAACATCATCGCCCTTCGAGAAAAAAACGAACTCCTGATTATTGATTTCCTTGATGGTGTGATTGGTCCAGCTCGTAAACCGTTCGATGAACCGTTTCAGCGGTCTGAAGAAATAGAGTACAATGGACAGCAGCCCTTTCAGCAGCAACGACCGGTCCATCATAACCAGGGCAATCAGAAAGGTGGGTATGAAGTATTGAAAAAACACCCACAAGTACCGCGGATTAAGCCATACATTACCCAACAAGGCGACGCCAACAGCAAACAAAGCGAGAAAAACGGAGCCAACGGACGCTACCTGAGGACGTGGCAGTCGTTTCCGGCGAAGTTTGAGAAGCAGGTTGCCGATACCGAACAAGCCCATCACGGACAGAAACGAAATGGTGTAAACGCCCGCCAGTGCCCGGAGATCGCCCCCGGTGCTCAACAGAATGGCGACACAAAGCAGCAGGAACATCAGCAGGATGTAGTACGGTGCCTGCCGCTTATTTTCAATCAGGAGAAACTGAGGGAAAATTCGGTCTAAGGTCATGCGCTTCACCAAGCCGCTGACGCCGACAAACGACGTCAGGACGGCACCGCTCAGGACCAACATGGCATCGACTGAAACCAGCCAGGCAAGCCAGCGACCACCCGACCGCTGGCCCATAATGGCCAGCAGCGATTCCTGGTGCTGACGAACATCGACGATGGGTAAAACCCCGAGTGCCAGGATTGCAATCAGGGGATTAAACACCGTAACGATGACCCACATGTTGCGGAGCGTTTTCGGAAACACGCCCCGGGCCTGTTCCTCTACGTAGTTCGCCGAACTTTCGAAGCCCGAAATGCCCAGCATAGCCGCCGAGAAGCCTGCTAACAACTGATAAGACAAACTGTGGCTGGAGCGGGCACTAATATTAGCTGTTAATTGCCCGATGCCGTTGGTCAATACGTACCAGCCGCAGACCAGACACAGTATAGTCAGGGTCGCCAGGTGAATGATAAAAATGATAACGGCCGCTTTCGACGACTCTTTCAGCCCGAGCAGGTTCAGCAGAAAAAAGAAAAGTAACAGACCCATGGTACCCACTATGATGGGCATGGTCGGTGCCAACGAAGCCGCGTAGTGAATCGCTTCGTTAGCCGAAATCACGCTCGTAGCTACGTAGGAGAGAATAGTCAGACAGGCCGCCAGGGAGGCCATTGATTTGTTGGCTGAATTGAGCAACACGTTGTAAGCCCCGCCGTTGAGGGGTAAAGCACCTACTACCTCGCCGTAGATTTTCCGAAACAGAAACAGGGTACCGCTGACCAGCAGCAGCGAAATCCAGGCAAACTGGCCGGCGTAGAGAATACTGAGGGCCGACACGTACAAGCACGAGGAACTGATGTCGTTGCCGCAGATGGCCGACGCGGGTAGTTCGCTTAACTTGGTTTTGACAAACTGCATACTGAGAATGTTATACTCCGCACTAAGCAATAATGTTATACATTCTCATGACCTTTGGGTAAGGCACTAGTCAGTTCATTGCGGAACCAGACTTCCTGCTGTGGGAACGGAATCGTGACGTCATGCTGGCGGAATAGCTCGTCGATCCGGAAGCGAAGGTCGCTTTTCACAACTTCGATGCGCAGGAATTCGTAGCTGTAAAAAAACAACTTGAAGTCCAGCGATGAAGCGCCAAATTCCCGAAACTGTATGGTGGTTTCGGGCGTCTGAAGGACTTTGGGATGTTCTCCGGCGGCTTTCAACAGGAGGTTTCTGACCAGTGTTAAGTCACTGCCGTAGGCAACGCCCACATCGACATGAAACCGGGTCGGGCGGTTGTTGTGCGACCAGTTAATGACCGTCTCTTCAACCAATTTTGAGTTGGGTACGATCTTCACAATATCGTCGCGGGTTTCGACGGTCGATGTGCGCAGACCAATGTCTTTTACCATCACGATCGTGTCGTCGATCACGACCATATCGCCCACCCGAACGGTGCCTTCGACCAGCAGCACAATGCCGGATAGCAGGTCTTTGAACGTTTGCTGTAATCCCAGCCCAATGCCGACCAGCAAGGCGGCTGCCCCCGCCAGCACCACAGACAACTGGATACCCAGGGCCTGTAAGGAGAGCAGGATGGTAATGGGGTATATGATGTACTTTATCAGTTGGGTGACGGCGTACTGGTGACCAACCGTTACGTGGCGTCGCGAAAAAAAGACACGCAGGACGAACCGTTTCAGTACGTACAGAAACGTCCACGCAATTAGTATGATCAGTACGGCCGAACAAACGTCGGCCACCGTCAGGGTGTACGCTTTGAGTTTAATTAATTCAAAATTCAGAAATTCTCGCAGGGTATTCATTGGGTATAAGGGTGAGATCGATAAGTTGAACAACTCCTTATATTGAGGCTCTGTGTTGATGAGGTTAGGTGAAAACCAGGCTGTTTTATTCACTGTAAACCATCCTCGTAGCCGTTCAGGCCTAATCGTATCGGTATTAGGCGAGCCCGAAAAATCGGCTTTGCGGCTTAAACACTGCTTAAGCCGACATTAGAATTTACTTATAGCGACTGTAGCTGCTTGCCGTGCTGGCCAGGCGTCGGCATCGAGTAGGAAAACGGTCGGCAGAGCCGGTACACTGTTATAATCGGTATGTAAAGCAAGACGGTGGTCACGGCGCCTAAGCCAACAGCGCTTTGCAGGGAAGTTGCCGTCTGGCAGGAGATAAGGGCGAAACTACCGATCCCGGAGATGCTGCGACCGCCAGTCGTACTGCCATTTCACTCGTTCCGGATGCTGCATGTACGACTGAGGTCGAATCGACAGGACCGGTACGTGGGCATTGTGCACAATCTGCTGCGTGAAAGGGCCTATGAAAAAATCCTGCTGCGTCGTGTCCAGCGTCGCCGTAATGATCAGCAGATCAGCCTGTAACTCATCCGCCTTCTGCAATACGGTTTCGGCAACCAGATCCGTTGGGCAGAACAGCGTCCGGCTTCGAACGTTGTCGCGGGCGAACTGTTCATCCAATGCCGCTATCTGTTGCTGTAACTGATCGATGCTGATGATCTCGTCAGGGGGGTGTAAAGCCAGTACCGTTAACTCGGCGTTGTTCTGCTGAATGATCCGCCGGGCAAAGTTGTATTTCTCCAATGCCCCCGGCACGGGCCGAACCGGAAACAGGATCTGTTCGAACGTAGTCCAGGATTGATGGGCCGGAACCGTCAGAACGGGGCAGGGGGCGGTTTTGATAACCCGGTAGGCTTCGCTGCCGATGTAAAAAGCCCGGATGCCCGACGAGCCGTGGGTGCCCATCACAATCAGGTCGGCTTTCGCCAGTCCGGCAGCAGCTACGATTTCGGTGCTAACGCTACCAACCCGGCACTCACCCGCACACTGAATCTGATGGTCAAGCGTCGTTTGACGGGCCAGTTCACGTATTGCTTCGGTTTGTGTCCGAACCTGTTCATCCAGCGTTTCCAGAGGGCTTTGGCTGTTGGTTTCGGTGGGGTCCAGTACGTTGAGCAGGTGCAGGCTTGCTTGCTGACGCCGGCCCATAGCAATGGCCGTGGCCAGCGCGTTGTGGGAAGGATCGCTGAAATCAACGGGAACCAGAATGTAGTGAATGGGGAGCGCTTCCATGAGAACTATACTATCCTATCTAAGTAAATTCTAATTCCTCTTTAAGCCTGCTGTAACGAATGCCAGTCATCTTTGCCGCAGAAACAGTAATCAACTAAACTAAAGCAAGGTATGGAAACATCGGAACAAACATCAAGCGGTACGATGACCGCTTTGATTATTGGCCTGGTCCTGCTATTGGGCGGTGGCATCTATTTCTGGAATAAAAGCCGCAATCTGGCTGCCCGCAGCGACCGTACTGAACAGCAGGCCGACTCGCTCTTAGCTGTAAAGCTACGGCTTGATAATGATATGCGGGTACTGAATGAGCAACTTGCAACGGCGAAAGAAGATAATACGGAACTGAATCGGCGAATGGAAATGGCCGATAGCCAGTTAAACCGGACGAACGCTTCCCTGCGAGAACTGCGCCGGAGCAACATAGGACGGACCCGGACCATTGAGAACCTGAATCGAGAGGTCGAACAACTTACGGTGACCCGCGATAGCCTGACGACTCAGACAGGTGCCCTGCAGGACAAAATCAACTGGCAGAATCAGTCGAACGAACTGTTGATTAATCAGCAGAAAGAATTGCAGGATAAGGTGACCGCCCTGGATGCCCGAATCGTAACGATGGTACCTCGGTCGTCGCTCACCGGCGATGGTTTTCGGGTGGAAGCTGTCAAACCCAATGATAAGGTAACGGCTAAGGCAAAGAAAACAGATGCGCTGACCATCTCGCTCAACATCCCGGCCGAGATGCGTCTGGAAGGTTTGGAGGAAGTGTATCTGAGCCTGACCAACGATCGCCAGCAGGCGGCTATTCCTCCGCTTCGTACGGAAACCATCGCGCTGTCAGATAAGAATGAAGTGATTCCGGTTCACGCCGTACAGAATGTCAACTTTGCAAAGACACCGATGCGGGTGTCATTTCGGCTCGAGCCAGATGCTGATATTCAACCAGGTACTTACCGGGCCTCAGTGTATACCAACGATCGGTATCTGGGTTCAGTTGAGTTCCAGTTGCGCGACAGCTTCTGGTTTTTCTGATGTTTCCCGAGCTGGCTCCAGGATACAGCAAAGCCCACGGCTGACCGTGGGCTTTGCTGTTAGTACAGTCCGATCTTAGTGCAAAATCCATTGCCGGGCCTGCTCCTGTTCATCAAACGAAAACAGCTTTACCTCCAGCCCGGGAACCAGGTTGACCAGACCTGCCGACAGGTTCATCCACTGCTTATCGGTCACAAGCGCAGCTTTGTCAAAATCGGTCAGGTGGGCGAAATCAAATTTCAGGTCCTCCCAAACCGCTCTGGGTGAGATGCCTTCCACGCCGACGTATTCAGCGTACACGCGCATCTTGCCGTACTGCCTGATGCGCGCTGTCAGTTTGTCGGCCATCGGCTTTAGTTCATCGGTCGTAATCTTGCCGTTGACGCGAAAAGCGAATACACGATCGTCCTGCAAATCGATTGGCTGTATCATGATTAAGTCGTTTGGTCTATAGGTTAACTATTTAATCAATAGACCAGTTTAAAGAAACGTCGTCAGTGTCGTTTGTGCTGATTGATGTCAGTCTTGGAGCCGCGGTAAAGACACCGTGAACGTACTGCCTTTTCCTAGCTCACTGACTACTGAAATTTCCCCCTGGTGCAGATCCATGATGCGTTGGCAGATAGACAACCCAACGCCAAATCCATCGTAGCCAACGGCATTACCGGCGCGGTAGAATGGCTCGAAAATGCGGGTCAGTTCGTCGGGCGTCATGCCAATCCCTTCGTCGCGGATGATCAGTCGGCAGGTATCCGGCGTACTGCCGATACGTACCCAGGCCTGAGACTTGGGCGAATACTTACAGGCATTGTCGAGCAGGTTAAGCACGACCCGCCGGAGCAGGTTTTCGTTGCCGCGGACCTGTAGACCCGTATCCGATTCCGGTATGCTGTCGTAATCAATCTGAATCTGGTAGTCAGGGCGAGCACTTAGCAGTTCATCCTGGGCCGAAAACACGACTTCGTCCAGCCGAACGGCATCCTGGTTCATGTGGTGCAGGTTCTCCAGCGTCCGCGCCAGGAACAGGAGACTATTGGACAACCCAATCAGCCGGTCTGTATCAGCCATCAGGTTCTGGAGCACGTTCTCGTATTCGTCGGTACTGAGCCGTCGGCGTAATCCCAGTTGAATCTCTGATTTAAGGGCGGTCAACGGCGTTCGGAGTTCGTGCGAAGCATGGGAAACAAAGCTGCGCTGCTGATCAAATGCCTGCTCCAGCCGGTCGAGTACGTGGTTGAAATTTACCGCGAGCTGGTCGATCTCGTCCTGGCGTCGGCCTTCATCAAGCCGTTGCTGAAGGTTGCGGGCTGTGATGGTCTGTACCTGTTCGTTAATGTGAGCAATGGGCTGTAAGGATTTGCCGGCAAAAAAGAACCCGAGGGCTATGGTCAGGCCAATACCACCCACTAATCCCCAGGTAAGCGTACGACGCAGGTTGCTGAGTTTCGACCTTCCAAAGCGGTCGTAGGCCGACGCCAGCACAACCAGTGGCCGACCTTGTTCCTTATACAAAAGGCCGATGACTTCGTTTTCGCCATCGGTGGTTTCAACAACGCCTTCCCGCCGAACCCAGGTAAGCAACTGGGGGCGGTAGTTGATCACCTGGTCGTCGACGCTGGCGTAGATAAGTTGGTTCCGTTCGTTGAAAATCAGAACTTTCTCGTTGATAAGGGCCGAAATCGTATTGCGGTCAATAATTTTGAGCAGATCGCGGTCAATTTCCTTTACTTCAACCAGAAACCGGACCGTTGTTCTGGCTTTCTGGATCAACCGGTTATAGAATTCTTCCTGCCGGTAGTTGGCCGACGTAATGTACACCATCCCGGAAAAAACGACCAGAATCGAAGCAACAATAAGCGTGAATTGCAGCGAAATGCGGTTTCGAATCGTCATTGCAATCATTCTTCCTTTAGGATATAGCCCAATCCGGGGCGCGTGTGAATCAGCTTGGTTTCAAAATCCTTGTCTATCTTCTTGCGCAGGTAATTGATGTAGACTTCAACCACGTTGGTACCCGGATCGTAGTTAATACCCCACACGTTTTCCGTCAGATCCATTTTTGAAATTACCCGGCCCTGGTGCCGGAGCATGTACTCCAGCAGTGAAAACTCTTTGGCTGTGAGATCGATGGTTCGGTTCTGGCGGCTGACAATCTTGGATGAAAAATTGACAGTCAGGTCGGCAAGCTGGATCACTTCTTCCTGATGAGGGTTTGCCATCAGATCGGTTCGCCGGAAACAGGTAGCCACGCGGGCGCTCAGTTCGCGGAGGTCGAATGGTTTAACGAGGTAGTCGTCGGCCCCGCGTTCCAGTCCTTCGATTTTATCTTCTACTTCGCCCAGAGCCGTCAGCATGATGATTGGCAATCGGGGCTTTTCGGTCCGTACGTTCCGACAGATTTCGTAGCCGTTTATGCCGGGCAGGTTAATATCCAGAATCAGCAAATCGAACGCGCCCCCCAGCGCCAGCGCCCGGCCGTTGTAGCCATCGTAAGCGATTTCTGTCTGGTAGCCCTCATCCTGGAGACTTCGGCTCACGTTCAGGGCTATTCGCCGGTCGTCTTCAATGATCAAAATTCGCTTCATGGATAAATACATGGTTTTAGTACGTAACGATTAGCAGAATCCCCAGCATGTAAGCTCTTTCTCCAAGTCGCCACCCTGCTCTGAAAAACCGTTTCGTGCCTGGTCGGTTAAATGTACAGACAGATTTCGTATGAATAACCGCCTTGGCCAGTACTGGCAGCAACTTCGTGAGTCACTTTGGTTTGTACCCAGCCTGATGGTGCTGGGTTCGTTTGGACTGGCCTACGGGCTGATTCGGTTCGATGCCGAAACCTCGTGGCAGGGGACCAAACGCTTCCCGCTGCTGTTCGGCGTGGGGGCCGACGGGTCGCGGGGGATGCTCACGGCCATTGCTGGTTCCATGCTGACGGTGGCCGCGCTGATTTTTTCACTGACACTGTCGGCCATCTCGCAGGTGAGCAGCCAGTATTCGCCCCGGGTGCTGCGTAACTTCATGCGCGACCGCGTCAACCAGATAGTCATGGGCTACTTCGTGGGCGTATTTGCCTACAGCCTGGTCGTGCTCGGTACGATCCGTGGCTCCGACGAAGGGAAGTTTGTGCCGGCTACGGCCGTACTGGTCAGTCTGATTCTGGCGCTGGGTGGGGTGGCGGCCCTGATTTATTTCATTCATCATATCGCCGAATCGCTCCAGACGGGCACCATCGTACAGCATATTTTTCACGAAACCGGCAAAGCAATCGAGACCCTGTTTCCAGATGAATTTGGCGAACCCGTCGATGATCCCGATCAGGCCGAAGCAGCCCTTCAGTACAGCGACGAGCAAACCGGCTGGTGGCCTATCCTGTCGACACAAACCGGCTATCTGCAACGGATCAGCACCGACGAGTTACTGCACTGGGCTACGCATAATCGGGTCGTGTTGCGCATCGAAAAAGAAATCGGTTCGTTCGTCGGCGAGGGTACGGTGCTCTTTAGTGTTCGCAGCGGGATGGAGCGGCCCGACCCCGATCAGGCCGACTGGCCCGACGACCTGATGCAATTTGTCAGCATCGGGCGGCACCGTAATGTTGAGCAGGACGTAGCGTTTGGGATTCAGCAACTGGTGGACATTGCTCTTAAAGCCCTATCGCCCGGCATCAACGACACCACAACGGCCATCATGGCGATTGACTACCTCGGGGCTATCGGCGGCCAACTGGCCCGGCGCGACTTCCCGGCCCGGCTTCGCTCCGACGGAAAGCACGTGCGGGTGATGGTGCGGGCGGCTGACTTCGACGACTACATACGGCTGGCTTTTGATCTGCCCCGGTTGAATGCCGATGGCAATCATGCCGTGTTCCGGCGATTGCTACGGGCACTGGCCCTTGTGGCGGCCGATGTCAACGATCCTGACCGCAAAGCCGTTTTGCAGGAGCAGGCCAACTATCTACTGACGTACGCCGAACAAACGTTGCCAACCGACTACGAAAAGGCAAGCATACGGTCGTTGTATTCGACGTTGCGGCCCGTCTGGATGTAACGGTCAGTTTTGGTCAGTAGCTTGCTTATCGCCAGTTTCGTCATCGTCGTCTTCTTCGCCGACGAGGTAGCCGAACGGCCGAAGCGGTTTGACGTTGTCGAGGATAATTTTCGTAATACCCAGCAGGGGAATGAAGAGAATCATTCCCGCAATACCCCACACATAGCTGCCAATCAGCAGGGCAATGATCGTAGCCAGCGGATTTACTTTGACCCGCCCACCGACGATGAAAGGCGTCAGGAAGTTATTTTCCAGAAATTGATTCAGTGAAAAAACGGCGGCTACGGCAATAGCGGGCGTAATGGACTCTTTCGTCAGCAAAGCGAACAGCGTTGGAATCAGACCGCCCAGAAACGTACCGATGTAGGGAATGATATTCAGCAGCCCGCCCAGTACGCCAAAGAAAACGGCCTGCTGAATGCCGATGATACTTAGCCCGATGGTATTCAGCGTAGCCAGAATGATCATAACCAGCAGTACGCCCGACATGTATTGCTGCGTTACCTGCCCGACCTGGGTGATAATGTCGCGTGTTGTCCTATGATGTTCCGGCGGGGTGATCATCAGGATAAACCGAACGAACCGTTGCCGGTAGAACAGGAAGAAAAACGTATAGATCAACACGAGACCGATTGTTGTGAGTGCATTACCGGTCGTGGTCAGTACCGCCATCAGGTAACGTCCCGCCGAGCCGAGCAGGGAGTTCAGCCGATCGCGTAAAAATTGAATCTGTTCATCGGCTGAAACGTCGGTTAGTTCCCGGATGGATTGCTGTATCGTCGCCAGTTTGGTGGTCATCTGAGCCTGTAGTGTGGGCAGATCCCGCAAAAAGCCCATAATCTGGGTAGAAAGCAGCGCGCCAATGCCCAGCACAACAATCAGGATAATGAGCAGGCAGATGATAATGGCGGCTACACGGGGTAGTTTCCAGCGTTCAAGCTGCCGACAAATGGGTAGCATCAGCATAGCCAGCAATCCGGCCGTGCTTAACGGAGCCAGCAGGCCACCGGCATAGTACAGCCCCGAAAGGGTCAGGTAGACGGCAGTGATCAGCAGGACGTACCGAAAGAGGGTCGATTGTAATACGGATGGCGCGGGTTTCATGGCGGGGTAGACTGGTCGGCCGGATTGTTGACCGGGGGCGCGAACGCGAATGATAGTATCTGCCCGCTACGTTGCTGAAGCGCATCGACCACAGCCGCCCGCCTGCCTTCATCGCAAAGAATCAGTACGCATCCACCCCCACCGGCTCCGCAGGGCTTACTGCCCAGCGCACCGGCTTCTTCGGCGACCGTAAACAACTGATCCATGTGGGGCGTAATAAGTTGCGGATGCAGTTGCCGGGCGGCTTCGCGGTTTAGGGTCAGCATGGTGGCCAGTGTACCCAGATCGCCCCGCAGCAACGCATCCCGCGTGTCCAGCGCACTGTCGCGAATGCGTTCCAGCGCTTTCCGGATGGTTTCGTCGCCCGCGCGGTAGCGTGACCAGACCTGTTCGTGTAAACCACCCGACGACGAACGATCGCCGGTCAGGCAAAGAACGCACTGCTCCTCGAGCCGACGGCTGGTTTCGTCCGAAACCGTTAGTGGCTCGACCTCTACGGGACCATCGTGGCCCAGAAACCGCAGCAGATGGAAACCGCCCAGCGCGGCTGCGTACTGGTCCTGCTTACCCCCGGCTACACCCAGCAGCTTTTCAACTTCATAGGCCTGTTCGGCCAGTTCGACAGGAGCTACCTGGCGACCAATCAGGCCATACGTGAGCCGGAGCCAGGCTACGTCGATGGAGGCCGAACTGCCCAGGTGAACGTCGGGCGGAACGTCGAGGGTATACTCCAGTCGGAGCCCGTCATGCCCCCAGCGGGCGTGGCCTTCGACGTAGCGATCAATAGCGGCATTGACGACCGCCCCCTGCTCATGCTGTAGAAAGTCGGGCGCGTCGGACCATCCCCCGGCGAAGTCGATACGCAACGGTACCCGTACGCGGGCGGTAATGGCCTGGTTGTCAGATAAAGTGGCTTGTGAGTGCATCGTTTGGTTGATTAAGTACTCGTCGGCCGGCCGGTTATTGCAAACGGAGTGTCATCAGCGACACAAAAAACAATAAACCGGTGGGAGGGTTCTTCTCATAAGAAGCTGAAGAGCAGGTCTATTGTTAATTAAATTGAACCTATGGCTACGAATCTTATCCGCCTGTTCTGGGTGGCTTGCATTCTGCTGATGAGTGAGGGCACCGCGCTGGGGCAGACACAACGTACCGAAGCTGATCGTTTATCGGCGAGTGGGGTAGAAACAAATAAAAACCTGGCGCTGAGCGCTGGTCTGTCGACCGATCATGCGACGATGATCCGGTTGCTGAAGGCGTCGGGGTTGGATAAACAGGCGACCGGAAAAGGGCAATATACCGTATTCGCCCCAACCGATGCTGCGTTCTCGGTGCTGCCCGAGCGCGATCTGGAAGAACTGCTGCTACCGTCGAGCAAGAATCGGCTGATTCAGTTTCTGGCTTACCACGTCGTGAAAGGCCGTCTTACGTCGGATCAACTGAAAGACGGCCAGACACTGACTAACCTGACGGGGCAGATTCTGACTGTTCACAAACAAGGTGATTCCATAACCGTTGAGGACGGTCGTGGCGAAGTGGCGGATGTCATTCAGGGCAACATCCGGGCCACCAACGGCGTAGTGTACACCATCAATAAGGTGTTGCAGCGGATCGTTGAGCAGCCGTAAACCTAGACTGATTGATCCTCGACAACCGCCTTTGGGTGAGCAGCCTGCTGTTTCTGCCGGGCTACTTCAATAGGGCTGCCAAACAGAAAGAACCATTTGCGCCGGAACCCCTTAGCCTGTCTGACATCCCGAATGATGTCCTGCAGTTCGTGGAAGTTGATGTGGAAGGGGTTCGCTTTGTTGTCGATGTTGGTCGTAATGCCGTAGACAGGCGGCTCTTCTTCCAGCTGGTACGTACCAAACAGACGGTCCCAGAAAATGAACGTGGCGCCGTAATTTTTGTCAATGTACTTCTCCTGCGAACCGTGATGAACGCGGTGATTGGAGGGCGTAGCGAAGATATACTCGATCCAGCGAGGCAGTCTGCGGATATACTCCGTATGCACCCAGAACTGAAACAGCACTGCTACCTGACTGACGGTGAAGAAGACAATCGGGTGGAAGCCAAATAAGGCTACCGGCAGAAAAAAGATGATCTTGAGGTTCTGAATCCAGCTCAACCGGAACGAAACGCTCAGGTTATAGTGCTCGCCGGAGTGATGAACAACGTGGGTAGCCCACCAGAATCGATGTTCGTGCGAGATGCGGTGCGCCCAATAGCTGAAAAAGTCAAAGATCAGGTAGCAGGGGATCAGTGTCCACCATTGCAGTTCCATACGCCAGGGCATCTGGTTGTAAATCCAGACGGCCCCGTAGAGTAACCCCAGCTTAACGGCTGCGCCTACCACGAGCGATCCCAGACCAACCAGCGTTGATCCCAGCGTTTCCCATTTATCATAGTACGGCTTCTCCTGAATATAGGTGATGATCATTTCAATAGCGGTCAGCGCCAGCATAATCGGCGCTCCCCACAAAATCAGGTTAGGCGCTCCCTTTTCAATAGTCCAGATCTGATCGGCTGGAATAGGAGGGGCACCAAATAAAGATTCGATTTCAATCATTTGAAAAAAGTTAGAATGAGCGTTGAGCAATCGAGTGGTTTGCTAATGGAGAACGGCAAGGTACTTGTAATAAATCGTAAAACCATACATTTAGTTGTTGGCAACGGGTGAATTAGGTTCCGGGATTGCTACATCTGTATTGTCAGATGCCCGACCAAGCGAATAATCTTCGTGGCCGAAGCCGATTTTAATATCCTGCCAGGTTTCGGCCGTTGCCTCTTCTACGATGGCTATGTTTTCGAGCAGCTCCTGTCGTTCCCGTTTAAGTTCGGCAAGGCCCTCTTCAAGAACGGCAATCTGGAACCCCCGTCGACGCTCAATTTCACCGGATAATTCATCGATTTCAAGGTCGAGTTCTGCGCATTGCTGCCGGAGGCTGGCGATTGTCTGATCGCGTTCTGCCCGAAAGCGAGCGGAGGATGTCTTATTATCAGCCAGATCGTCGGTACGTTCGGATGGCGTATTGAGTTGTACAATGTCTGAACGGCTGTTGCACCCCTGAACGGTAACTACCGTACCAGTGAGGAGAGTACCAGCGAGCAGTGTTCTGAGGAAGGATTGTATCATGACTATAACGTAAACTCGGTTCGAACTCAGCACGAAGTACCACTGCCTAACTTATAGCCACCTTAAGGTAATCTTAAAAAGTTCTTAGAAAAGCGATTTCCTCTTTCTGCCTCCCATTCGGCCAAAAGGCCTGCATAGTCAGGCTGCCTCTAAGCGAATTCTAATCTATTGTTAAGCTCCAACTAAGCAACCTGAGGTTCATTAGGGTATTGACGCATTGAATATATACACTGAATCGAAACTCAACGGTCATGAAAACCCGATTACTCATCCTGTTCCTGAGCGTATTGGCGTCCGGCGTGTGGGCGCAGGATTACGCGCCGACCCGACTGGCGGTGGGTGTCCGGCTGGGCGAACCGGGCGGGGTTATGCTCCGCCACTATTTCCGAAACGACCGGAATGCGCTCGAACTGAATTTTGGCACCTACGGGGCCTTCTGGGACAACGATCGAGCTTACCGGAACGGCTATTTTAAGAACATCGGCTGGGCGGCCAATCTGCTGTATTTATGGCGTACTGACATTGGTAGCAGCCGGAACTGGCAGCTTTATTACGGATTGGGTGGGCAGGTTAACAACCGGCGCTACTACCGGGTGCAGGAGGTAACACTCCCGACGGGGCAGCGGGGGCCGGCTGAGGTGTATGTTCGGAACGTTGCCCTGGGGGCGACCGGTACGTTCGGGCTGGAATACTTTGTCGACCGGGGCTACAAGCCGCTGTCGATCTTTGCTGAGATTGGCGCCTATACCGAGCTGGTACCTGCCGTGTTGCATACACACGTTCAGGGAGGGGCCGGTGCCCGACTTAATTTTTAACATAAACACTCGCAACAATGACTACTGATCATCACACTGAAACAAAAAAAACGACGCCTAAAAACAGGTTCGGTCTAAATCCGATCATTGTACTGTATGGCGTCATTATCCTGCTGGTAGCAGGGCTCGGCTACCTCTTTTACCGAAACTGGCAGCTAAATAACCAACTCGAAAATGAACGGACTTCCCTGCGGGCTACGGCCTGGCAGAATCAGGTAGTCAATGACCGCAATCAACTGACATTCGCCATGAAAACGTTTGTCTGGGCCGTTCGGAACGCGATGTTGCAGAACAAGCCTGGCGAAATCAATGAATATTTCAATACGATTGTTCAGAACAAAGGAGTCCGGGAGGTGTTGCTGGTCGATCCGGCCGGTAAGGTGACTCTGTCGACGAACAAAAAAAACCAGGGTATTGCGTTCGCCGATCGTTTTCCGGCTTACCTGCTCGGCAAGCAGGACATATACTTTAATAACAAAATACCTTACGAACTGTCGGCTCCCGTTACCGGCCCAAACCAACGGCTCGGTACGCTGGTTATGTTTTACACGCCCACTCCCGTACTGACCGATCCGGCAACTGCTCCGTAAGGTGTGTTTTCGCACTACTCAACGTTCTATCTATGAAATACATGTGGGTCATGCTACAGCCCGGTGGGGTGAACGAGCCGCCGTTCACGCTGAACGACGGTATTACGCTTTTCTGGCGGACCTTACGCAGTTTTGCCAAAGGATTTGCCGAACGGCTCCCTTACCTCATCGTGGGTGTGCTGGTATTTTTCCTGTTCTGGCTGCTGGGTAAGCTGGTCAAAAAAATAATCAACAACGTAGCCGTCCGTAGCCATGCCATCGACAATATGCTGGCTAATCTCATCAGCCGCATTGTCAGTACGCTCGTAACCATCTTTGGGTTTCTGGCCGCCTGCGTCGTCATATTCCCCTCGTTTAAACCCGGCGATATTATTGCCGGGCTGGGAATTACGTCGGTGGCCATTGGTTTTGCTTTCAAAGACATCCTGCAGAATTTTTTCGCCGGACTGCTGATCCTCTGGCGTCGTCCGTTTCTGGTGGGCGATCAGATCCGGGTGAAAGAGTATGAAGGTACCGTCGAGGAAATCAATATGCGGTCAACGCGGCTGAAAACCTACGATGGCGAACGGGCCATTTTGCCCAATGGCGATGTATACACCAGTTCCATACTGGTTCGGACAGCCTACAAACAGCGCCGAATGAAATTTGTCGTCGGTATTGGCTACCCTGATTCCATTGAGGAAGCCCGGCGTGTTATTCACGGCGTACTGGACCGGATCTCGGGGGTGCTGAAAGAGCCTGCGCCGTGGGTGTACGTATCGGAACTGGCCGGATCGTCGGTGAACCTGACGGTGTACTTCTGGGCGGAGTCAGTACAGGCCAACGTACTGAAAGTAAGCGACCAGGTGGTGACCGGCATCAAACTGGCTCTCGATGAGGCCGGTATCGATATGCCGTATCCACACACAGTGGTCCTGCTGGAGCAACAACCCGACGGCCCCGCCATACTGTCGCGCCCGCCAATCGCTAATCGAAAACCAGGTACAAATTCTAACGGTCAGCACTAACCATGGCAGACGAACTCGCAACCCTCAGCGACTGGCTGTTTAAAGGCTGGAACAGCATTATTCGAATTCTGGTAGTAGGCGTACTGGCCTACGCGGGCCTGTTGTTGTCGCTGAGAATATCGGGTAAACGCACCCTCTCAAAGATGAATGCGTTTGACCTGGTTGTGACCGTAGCACTCGGTTCCACCCTGTCGACCATCATCGTGTCCCGGCAAACGGGCGTAGCGGATGGCCTGACGGCCCTGGCCCTGCTGATTGCCCTGCAATACATTGTGGCGTGGCTGTCAGTACGCTCCTCAGGGTTCAAAAAATTAATCAAAAGTGAGCCGGCGCTGCTGTTTCATCAGGGACAGTACCTGCGAGGAGCAATGCGTCGGGAGCGTGTCACGGAGGACGAAATTCTGTCGGCGCTCCGTTCGTCCGGAGTTTCTAATCCCGACGACGTAGCGGCCGTGGTACTGGAAACCGATGGGTCGTTCAACGTCATTCAGAGTAAGGCCAATGCCGAGCCCTCCAGCCTGACCAACGTGCAGCGCTGAGTTTATTACGAACCCTACCATTGGACTAAAACTACCTTTTGAATGGAAACCAATCGCTCGTTTGCTCGCCGGGTTGTTATTGCCGCTTTCATAAGCCTGTTGCTGGTAGCTCTGTTTCTGCTGATTGGTTATGCGGCCAATTTTTTCTTTGTGGTGTTTGGCGGTATTCTGTTCGCCGTAGTAATCAGCGCGCTCAGTCACTGGGTAAACCGGAAAACACCGCTTTCCTACGGTATATCAGTGGTGGTCGTTGTGCTGGGAATCGTGCTGTTAATCGCCGTTGGTATCGCCCTGATGGCCCCGGCCGTAAGCCGGCAGGCCGACCAGTTGGCGCAGTCGCTGCCGCAATCCATCAACCAGCTTAAAACATCTTTACAGCAATCGCAGCTTGGCCAGCGCCTGCTGGATGGTATACCAAAAAATCCGGGTAAGATACTGTCCGGATCGGGGGGGAGCCAGGGTATCTTGTCGCGGGCAACGGGGGTTGTGTCGAGCACGCTCAACGGTTTGGTTAATGTGTTGATTGTCGTGATTACTGGTTTGTACCTCGCGTCGAGCCCCGACAACTATCGAAAGGGGTTTGTCCGGTTGTTTCCGCCGTCGTATCGCGACCGACTGCTTGGGGTAATGGATAAGTGTTACGATACCCTCAAGAACTGGTTTATCAGCCGGAGTATCACGATGGTGGTCGTGGGCGTGACAACCAGCGCGGGTCTGGCGCTGCTGGGTATTCCGTTCGCTGTCGTGCTGGGAATCATTGCCGGTATTCTCAATTTTATTCCAAACTTAGGACCGTACCTGGCGTTAGCTCCTGCCTTGCTGATTGCCTTTTCGCAGGGGGCCAATCAGGCATTGTACGTATTCATATTGTATATGGGTATTCAGTCGCTGGAAGGTTATATCCTGACGCCGTTGCTCGACAAACGATTTGTGTCCGTACCGCCCGCCCTGTTGCTGTTCGGTCAGGTGTTGCTCGGTATTCTGGTGGGATTGGCTGGGGTATTGTTTGCGTCTCCGCTGATTGCTGTGCTGCTGGTTATCGTGCAGGAACTATACATCAAGGACTGGCTGGAATCCAGGCGAACGAGCAAAGAGAATAGTAATTAACGTGACTCACGGGTAAGTCCGTAGCTTTTCTTTGATCCCGACCGGGACGCGTAGTCACCAGGAGGGATGACAGAAAAGCTACTACTGTAAACTGGAAAGTGTTTTGTTGCCAGCCATAACGCACGTTAGTTGATGGCCGGTGCTGTTGCCGCCGTACATCTATTTTAAAGACTTGCCAGCAGTCAGAAAGAAGGTTTGTATCAGAGTGACTTCAAGATCAGGTAGCCGGGCAAAACATCAGCTTCGGCATCTTTCTCCAGCTAATACAGGCAGCGGTCGCATACGTAACAAGCGGTTAGGTATCAGAATGGGAGCCGGTAAGTACCCTTTTCCGCGGATTTTTGACTTTCTAATCTAATTCTAATCAGAGCTTAAGTCCATATTTAGGTTTGTAATGCTACTTGCTATAGTACTCAACAAGAGAATCTATACTAAAGAGAAGAGTACATCAACAGACCTTTGACAACATGAAAAAGCAACTGATTATTTTGGCGGCCACGGCCTTCTCCGGTTCAGTGCTGGCTCAAGCGCCGGCACCCGACGCCAACACACTAATGAACTCAGGCCGATTTGATGAGGCCAAACAACTTCTGCTGCAGAATGCGCAGCAAAATCCATCCATGCAGACCTACTTTAATGCCGGCTACGGATATCTCCGGGCTGGTCAGCCAGATTCGGCACGAGTCTGGTTTGAAAAAGGGATTGCAACGGATGAAAAGCGAGTACCGCTCAATGAGGCAGGCGTTGCGATCACGTATCTGGTGCAGAACCCCACGTCGGCCGAAGCCCGGATCGAGGAAGTGGTCAAGAAAAGTAAAGGCAAAAATCCCGATATACTGTTCCGCATTGGCGAAGCGTACACCGGCTACCTGACTCCCGACAGTGGTTCGATCAAGCCCCGGTATCCAAAAGCTGTTAACGCAGCCAAGGCTATTGATTACCTGAATAGGGCCATGGAACGAGCCAAGAAAAATGAGGGTATCAAGGCAGATGTTCAATTAGCGCTGGGCGACGCCTACTACCTGAATCGTGAAGCCGGTACGGCCGTTACGCGGTACGAAAACGCCATTGAACAGGGCATGGACCGGTCGCGCGTGTATCAGCGGATCGGCGATATCTACTGGCAGGGTCGGAACTTGAATCTGGCCGTCGAAAACTACAAGAAAGCTATTGAAGCCAATCCAAATTACGCCCCGGCGTATAACCAGTTGGCCGAGCTGTATTTTCTGGTGAAGCGTTACAAAGACGCGTCTAATTACATCGACCAGTACGTGAAAGTAGCCGGGGATGTTCGGCCGGAGGCCTTATTGCGGCAGGCGCAGTTCCACTTCCTGGCCAATGACTTCCAGCGGGCCGTTAACCTGATCGACAGCAACCGGGTATCCCTGGGCCAGAATCCAATTCTTTACCGGATTCAGGGCTGGGCCTACTCATCGCTGAAGGAGCCGCAGAAAGCGATCGAGAACCTCAATACGTTCATCGAGAAGGCTCCGAACAAAGTGATGTACGATGACTATAAATACCTGGGCCGGGCGTATCTGGCGAAGGAGGGTTTTGCCAATGATTCGCTGAAGGCGCAAAACGACTCCGTAGGGGTGGCCTACCTGGTGAAGGCTGCGCCCAGCGATACAACCGAAAACCTGTATAGTGAAATCGCCAGGTACTATTACCGGACCAAACAGCACGTAGAAGCTGTAGCAGCGCTGGATTCGGCGGCTAAGCATGGATTTAAGGCCGATGTTCAGGATTTGTTCCGCTACGGTATGAGTAACTACACGCTCGGCTTCCAGCGCGATACGGCCGGTCGGCTCGTTCGTGACACGGTACGTTTTGCCATGGCCGATTCCGCCCTGGCCTTAGCTCAGCAAGGATCGCCCGATTATGCTCCGACGGTGCTGTATCGGGCAAAAGCCAACTACTACGCGTATCCTCCCGAAGAGGCTGTTCAGAATGGTAAAGCACGGCCATACTTTGAGCAATTCATCAACATGGTGGCCGAAAAAGAAGAGGAACGCAACCGGTACAAGAAAGACCTGGCGCTGGCCTTCAAGTACCTGATTTCATACAACGAACTGGTGACCAAGGATGAGAATGCCCGCAATGAATGGCTCAGACGAGGTCGCGAACTACTGCCCGGAAATCAGGATCTGGCCAAGATCGCAACGGCAGAAGCTACGGATACTGAAGAACAATAAGCGTGCTTTTTTCATAGTTGAGCAGAACCGAAAACGCTGCCGGGGAATGCATCCTGGCAGCGTTTTTTGTTTCTAACGAGCGCGCTGGCGAACTAGTAGGCTTCACCAGGGCCTCTGAACGGGTACCGGTTGTTCTGAAATACAGATCAGTTCACCACTCTCTGCCGGTTGACGTTAAATAGCCTGCCCGCCGTTGACGGATAATACGTGCCCATTGACGAAGCCGGCTTCGTCGGACGCCAGAAACCGGTACGCATTGGCAATGTCCATGGGTTCACCAATACGTCGGACAGGAATAGCAGCAACGGCCTGATTGCGGACCTCTTCGGGCATGGCATCAGTCATGTCGGTTTTGATAAAGCCGGGCGCTACGGCGTTGGCCGTAATGCCTTTGGGGCCGAGTTCTTTCGCCCAGCTACGAACCATGCCGATAATCCCTGCTTTGGCAGCCGCGTAGTTGGTTTGCCCAAACGCGCCGTGAACGCCGTTGATCGACGAGGTGCAGATGATCCGCCCGTATTTCTGCTCGACCATGTAAGGCGCTACAACCTTTGTGCAGTTGAATACCCCCGTCAGGTTTACATCAATGACTTGCTGCCACTCCAGGTGCGACATTTTCAGCAGTGTCCGGTCGCGGGTGATACCGGCGTTGTTGATGAGTATATCAATGCGGCCGTAGCGATCGTAGGTCTCCTTCGCGGCTGCTTCGATGGCGGGTACGTCGGTGGTGCTGATGGGCATAAACTCGCACCGGAATCCCTGATCGCGCAGGGATTGGGCGGTTTCTTCGCCGATGTCCAGTACGTCCCAGATAATAACGGTGGCGCCTTCCTGGCAGAATAATTCGGCGGCTGCGCGGCCAATTCCGCGGGCCGCTCCGGTGATGATCGCAACTCGATCTTGTAATCCTGGCATTTGGTTAATTGACTTGATTCGATTACTAATGTGTATGTTCGTTAGAGAACGACAACAGCTTTACCCGTAACGCGTCGTTCCATCAACGCACGGAGGGCGTCGGGAGCTTCGGCGAGGGTATATTGACCATGAATGTGCTGTTTTAGCTGCCTATCGGTTATCCATTGCAGAATGTCCCGGAAGTTCTGCATACTCTGCTTGGCCTCCCGCTGCGCGAAGGCTCCCCAGAACACGCCCACCAGGGAAGCGCCTTTCAGCAACGGCAGGTTAAGCGGTATGCTGGGGATGGCGCCACCCGCAAACCCTACGACCAGGTAGCGTCCTTTCCAGGCCAGCGACCGGACGGCAGGCTCGGCGTACTGGTCACCAACCGGGTCGTATACAACATCCACACCGTTTCCGCTGGTCAGTTCCTTGATTCGCTCGCGCAGGTCTTCGGTCGTGTAATTAATGGTTTCGGCAGCGCCCATGGTCCGGCAAACGGCCAGCTTTTCGTCGCTCGACGCGGCTGCTATGACGCGGGCTCCCATCAGTACACCCAATTGAACGGCAGCCAGCCCTACACCCCCGGCCGCTCCCAGAACCAGCAGCGTTTCGCCGGGCTGGAGGTTGGCCCGGTCTTTCAGAGCATGATACGACGTACCGTAGGTATACATCGTCGAAGCGGCCGTCACGAAATCCATGCCATCGGGCATAGGTAACGTAGTGGCGGCATTGGCCAGCACGTCGTCCGCAAAACCACCGTAGCCGGTCAGGGAGAACACGCGGTCACCGACGGTCAGATGCGTAACGCCCTCGCCGACTTCCTTCACAATCCCCGACACCTCGCCCCCGGGTGAAAAAGGTAGAGGGGGCTTGATCTGGTACTTGTTCTGAATGATGAGTGTATCGGGGAAGTTGACCCCGCAGGCCTTAACGCTGATGACGAGTTGGCCTTTCCCGGGCTTGGGCGACGGAACATCGGTCAACGCGAGGGTTTCGGGCGGGCCGTATCGTTCGCAGAGAATCGCTTTCAATGGCTATTGGTTTAGATGAGGTATATCGGGTAAACGCCCGTGAATAGCATCATGTTGGACTCAGATATGCCCCTTCTTCATTTCCATCACGGCATGGTCGGCGGCCCGGGCGGTCAGGGCCATGTACGTCAGCGACGGGTTCTGGCAGGCCGATGAGGTCATGCTGGCCCCATCCGTGACGAACACGTTTTTAACCGAATGTACCTGGTTCCATTTGTTCAGGATGGAGGTTTTCGGGTCCTTCCCCATCCGGGCTGTTCCCATCTCATGAATAGCCAGCCCCGGTGGCTGGTGGTTGTCGAACGCAGCGGTCACCCGTATGCCCGCAGCTTCCAGCATGGCTTTGCCCTGCTCAAGGGCATCCGCGGTCATTTTGTCCTCGTTCTCGCCCCAGCTACAGTCAATGTCGAGGGTTGGCATACCCCACTGGTCTTTTTTGTCGGGGTTGAGCCGGACGTGATTGTCAAACCGAGGCAGCATCTCGCCCATCGCCGTCAGACTGAAGGTCCACGCGCCTGGTTGCGTCAGCGATTCCTTGAACTCCGCCCCGAAACCGTCCACGCTGTTACCTCGGCCCCAGCCTTCCCGACTGGCCCCGGCTGCATACGCGTAGCCCCGTACAAAATCGTTTTGCTTGTCGTTCAGTACGTTGCGAAACCGGGGGACGTACGTTCCGGTCGGACGACGGCCGTAGTAATACATGTTGTCGAACTCCCTGCCTTCGTAGACCCCGGCGATGCGCCCCCGGTAGTTATGGTCCATGAGGTAATGCCCCAGTACGCCACTGTCGTTGCCCAGACCATTGGGAAACCGATTCGACGTAGAATTGAGCAGAATCAGGGTGGAGTTCAACGTAGCGGCATTCACGAAGATGACGCGGGCGTAGTACTCGCTCATTTCTTTGGTGTTTGTATCAATCACCCGCACGCCCGTTGCCTTGCCTTTTGCATCGTCATAGATAATGGAGTGTACGACCGAGAACGGGCGTATGGTAAGCTTGCCGGTTTTGGCGGCAGCCGGCAACGTAGCAGAGTTGCTGCTGAAATACGCCCCAAACAGACAACCCCGGGCGCACCAGTTACGGGCCTGGCAGTCGGCCCGGCCAAGGTCGGTATGGATTTTCTGTGCTTTTGACAGGTTGGCCGTTCGGCTGATGATCAGGTGTCGGTCCGGAAACTGCTTTTTCCAGACATCCCGAACGTGCTTTTCGAGGCAGAACATCTCAAAAGGCGGCAGAAACTCACCGTCAGGTAGGGTCGACAGGCCGTCTTTATTGCCGCTGATGCCCGCAAACCGCTCCACGTAACTGTACCACGGCGCAAGTTCCTCGTAACGGATAGGCCAGTCGATGCCGTGACCATCGTTAGCGTTATCCTCAAAATTGAACGGCGCCCACCGCTGCGTCCAGCGTGCCCACAGCAGTGATTTTCCGCCGACCTGATACCCCCGTATCCAGTCGAATGGCTTGACCTGCTGGTACGGATGGTCGGCATCGTTGATAAAAAAATGGCCGGAATACTCGTTGAAGGCGTACCCTACCTGGCTCTGAACAGGGCTTTGCGCCAGCTTGTCGACCGGATAGCGGCCCCGGTGTGTCATTTCCCAGGGGCTCGACATCGTAGTAGGATAGTCCTTCACGTGTTCGACGGGGCGGCCACGTTCCAGCACCAGCGTTCGCAGGCCTTTTTGGGTGAGTTCCTTGGCGGCCCAGCCACCGCTGATCCCCGAACCGATCACAATAGCATCGTATGTGCGCTGCGCTGTGGCGTCGATGTTGATGTTCATAAGACAAGAGCAGGAAGTCGGCCAAAGTTAGCCGATATGGCTTGAAATACGGAATGTATGCCTGAAATCTGACCTTTTCAAAGATTTTTTTGCAGTTTATAGATTATTTATAAAAAGTAAGTATACTTGTGACGAGTATAACAATACCACTAATTCGTTGCACAAACCCTTGTGGCACGTTCTCTTAACCTTATTTGTTATTTTTGTAAAAATGATACGGGGCCTGAGTCCCGTTTTTTTAAATGGAAACTCGTTTTGTTGAAAAAGCAACAAATGCTATTGCCGACAAGTACCGTCTGTCTATCCTGATGGAACTGTCGCGGAAAGGTAGTCTGACCAGCACCGACATTCAGGAAATGACCGGGTTGTCGCAGCCGTGCGTTTCACACCACGTCAAGCTATTGACGGATAGCGGTCTGGTAAATGCCCAGAAGGAAGGTAGAAATCTGCATCTGACGCTCAATAAAGAATCATTGCAACAGTTATCCGGTTTTCTGAATAACCTGACGTAAAAAATTTTTTACAAAAACATTCAAACTTTTAAATGTTTGATTGCGTTCTCTGCCCAGAACCATTCTAACGAATCATCACTATGGCTTCAGTACTGTTTTCAAAGGCTCAGTTAGGTAATCTGACGCTACAGAATCACATAGCTATGGCCCCGATGACCCGTAACCGGGCCACGGCCGATCACATTCCGACTGACATCATGGCGACCTACTACGCGCAGCGGGCGTCGATTGGCCTGATCATTACCGAAGGCACAGCGCCCTCGCCCAACGGCGAAGGGTACGCGCGGATTCCGGGTATCCACAACGCGGCACAGGTAGCGGCCTGGAAAAAAGTAACCGACGCGGTTCATGAAAAAGGAGGGAAGATTTTCGTGCAGTTGATGCACACGGGACGTATCGGTCACCACACGCACCTGGCCGGCAACGCCGAGGTGGTGGCAC
Source organism: Fibrisoma limi BUZ 3 (assembly GCF_000296815.2). GTDB lineage: Bacteria > Bacteroidota > Bacteroidia > Cytophagales > Spirosomataceae > Fibrisoma > Fibrisoma limi. Next base: position 1,012,935 of record NZ_CAIT01000009.1, on the reverse strand, counting down.
CATCAGCCATTGCTGCCGCTGGCGATATCTACACTGATGAGCAGGGTATGCAGCCACACCCGACTCCCCGCGAGCTGACCGCCGGGGAGGTGAAGGCAACTATTCAGGAGTTTGTTACTGCGTCGCAGAACGCCATTGAGGCTGGTTTTGACGGGGTGGAGCTGCACGGGGCCAACGGCTACCTGATCGAACAGTTCATCAGTCCTGATTCAAACCAACGTACCGACGAATACGGCGGTTCGATTGAAAACCGCAGCCGGTTCCTGCTCGACATCGCCGAAGCAACTGGTAAGGCTATCGGCTTCGACAAAGTGGGGGTTCGTCTTTCGCCATATGGTGTGTTCAACGACATCAAGCCCTACGCCGACGTTGATCAGACGTATTTCTACATCACCGAAAAACTGAATGAGCTGGGCGTTGTGTACGTCCACCTTGTCGATCACTCATCGATGGGTGCGCCGATTGTTCCGGATCAGGTTGTTGATGGTATCCGGGAGCGGTTTAAGGGAGCGCTGATTCTGAGCGGTGGCTACGATGCCGACCGCGCTGAAGCCGTATTGCAGAGCGGTAAAGCGGATCTGGTCGCGTTTGGACGGCCGGTACTGGCTAATCCCGATTTTGTCGAGCGCCTGAAAATTGGTGCCGAACTGAATCAGCCCGATTTCACTACGTTCTACACGCCCGGCGAAAAAGGATACATTGATTACCCCGTGCTGGAAGAGGTGAATGGATAAGTAGAGGAGAAAAGGGAAGAAGGGGACGAGAGGGAATAAAGGGAATCAGCGACAGACCCTTTTCTCCCTTTCGTCCCCTTCTTCCCTTTTCTCCTTTTATACCAACACCGCCTTCAATACCTGCTCCAGGATGAGCCGGCCGTCGGTGTTGCCCAGTACGGGATCAGCGGCCCGCTCGGGGTGGGGCATCATACCAAAGACGTTCTTGGTTTCGTTCGTTACACCGGCGATATTCTCCACGCTGCCGTTGCAGTTGGCGGCATCGGTAATCTCACCGGCTTCGTTACAGTACCGGAACAATACCTGGTCGTTGTCGTTCAGGCGCTTCAACGTATCAGCATCGGCAAAGTAGCGACCTTCACCGTGGGCAACGGGTATCTTATAGGCGGGTTTATCGAGTCCGGCCGTCAGCAATGCATCCTTCGACTGCGGAGCCAGGTGAATGTTTTTGCAGATGTACTGCTGATTGGTATTCCGGAGCAGCACACCCGGCACCAGCCGCGCTTCGGCCAGAATCTGGAATCCGTTGCAGATACCCAGCAGATAGCCGCCCCGGTTTGCGTGCGCGATCACTTCGTTCATGATGGGCGAGAAGCGGGCCACCGCGCCGGTGCGCAGGTAGTCGCCGTAGGAGAAACCGCCCGGCAAAATGATAAAATCACTGCCCTGCAGATCGTGATCTTTGTGCCAGAGTTTGACAACAGTCTGACCCATCAGTTCCAACGTGTCCACGGCATCCTGATCGCAGTTTGAACCGGGGAATACAACAACGCCAAATTTCATTGGTGAAAGAGCGAAAAAGTGAATGCGTGAACGTCTGATTTTCGTCGTTTGCGCATGGTTTACAAAGATACAAACTTTATTTCACCTCCACAGCCTGCCCCGTTGAGGTGGCTTTGCCGCGTTCAAACGTCAGGTCGATCCGGCCGAGATAAATTCCTCCGAAACCAACTTGATTGATCACCGTAGGCTTGCCGTCGAGGTTATTGACTGTAACGGGCGCTTCCAGGAACGTGTGCGTATGACCGCCAATGATGAGGTCGATGTTGCGGGTTTTAGCTGCCAGTACGTTGTCCGATACGGTGTCGTCGTTGTACTTAAAACCCAGGTGCGACAGGCAGATGACGTAATCACATTTTTCATTCGTCCGGAGCCGGGCCGCTACGTCATTGCCGATTTCGATCGGGTCGAGGTACTTCGTTTCCTTATACATCGCTTTAGGAATCAGGCCCGCCGGTTGAATGCCCAGCCCGAATACACCGATCCGAATGCCATCTTTCGTAAAGATGGTGGAAGGCTGCGTCCGGCCGTCCATGACCGTGTTCCTGAAGTCGTAGTTGGCGATCACGAACGGAAAACCGGCTTTGGCAAACTGATCGCGCATGTTGTCAATACCCCCGTCGAAGTCGTGGTTGCCGATGGTACCCGCGTCGTAACCCAGGCGCTTCATCGCCAGAATTTCTGGTTCGCCGTTATACAGGTTAAAGTACGGGGTTCCCTGAAAAATATCGCCCGCGTCGAACAGGAGTACGTTTTTCTGCTCCTGCCGAATGCGTTCGATCAGCGACATGCGCCGGGCGACGCCCCCTTTCCCCGCATTCCGGCCGGCATCCATCGGAAACGGGTCCAGCCGGCTGTGTACGTCGTTGGTGTGCAGAATAGTGAGTTGCGTGGTTTTCCCTTTGGCCAGTGCCTCGGGTGCGGTGGCCCCGATCACGGCGGCCGTACCGAGCAGTTTCAGGAACTGGCGTCTATTCGATTGTAATGCGTCCATCCGTGGTTGGAGTTATAGGTTGACCGGACTGACCCCGCTGCCGAAAATAATCGATCAGGGCATCGCGGATGAGGTAGTTAATGTCTTCACGCTTGACCGGATTTTTCAGGAAACCGGCGTTATCGCCCCCTTCGGCCACGTAATCACTCATCGCCACCGTATAGGTTTCGCTGGGTTGAATGGCCCGGCCATTGGTCAACGTCGCCGACTGCACCTTGCCATCATGGATGGTTGCCCGCAGCCCACCAACCACCAGTTTGTTCCCCTCGGCAAAGTGGTTGAGCAGTTGCATCAGCATATCGCCGGTCAGGGTCAGTATCACGAGCTTATTGTCGAACGGCATCACCTCATAAATGGACCCGATGGTGATGTTTCCTGCCGGTAGGTTGTTGCGAATGCCGCCAAAATTCAGATGCGATACGTCGATCGGCTTGCCGTATTTCTGGGATGCCTGCTGGAGAAGAGCGTCCGTCAGAATGTCGTTGAGCGGTCCGTTGGGCTGGCTTTTTTCAATTGGGCCGGTCGAGCGGGCCAGTACCGCGTTCATGGTCTGGTCGAGTTTCTGGCGGTACGGTTGCAGAAAGGAGGCCATACCCGGATCGGCCGTGGCCGTCGTAGAATCAACCTGAATGCGGTTGGCGGCTTGCTGCGCCAGGTGGTAGCTGGGCTGGCAGGCCGTTAGCACAGCCAGCAGAAGCAAAACCGGGGAAAATCGTCTGGGGGTCATTCGTTGTAATAGGTTATTCAGTCGTCAAACGCCGAACGTCAAATAAGCCGATGTTGGTGTTGATAGTCAGGGGGCTGGTTCCTGGTGCCAGGCTGGTGGTTGCCCACTCGTGACTGGGGCGGATTGTCTGCCAGGTACCGGAGCCAGTACGTACCTGTACGGGCAGCGCAAAATCCTGCCCATTGGCCACCCATCGATACCGAATCGAGCGTTCATTGGCTTCTGTTCGCATAATTTGATACTCCAGCACCGGCAGTTCAGTATGGCGCAGATACTGATCGAACAACGGTTTCAGGTCCGCGCCGGTTCGTTTGATGAGGAAATCAATCACCTCATTTGTGGTCACAATCGACAGTTTTTTCTCCGTAGCCAAGGCTTTAATGGCCGCAAACCACTTCGTATCGTTGTTAACCGCATGACGCAGCGTGTGTAGCATCCAGGAGCCTTTGTAGTAGATGTCGGTATCGGGCTGATCGGCATTTACGCCCAGCGGCCCCAGCATCGAGTATTCGTTCCTGATCAGGGGCCGTTGCGTGTTCAGGTACGTCTGCGCCGTGGCTGCTCCCTGCCTGCACTCCATGTAGAGCGCTTCGGCGTAGGTCGTAAACGATTCGTGAATCCACATCTCGGCGTGGTCGGCGCAACTCAGGCTGTTGCCAAAGTATTCGTGCCCGCTTTCGTGGATAATGATAAAGTCGAAGTTGAAGGGATTATTTTGGTACTTGTTCCCGTAGGCAATCGCGCTCTGGTGTTCCATGCCCCAGTATGGCGTCTCAACGAGTTTGTAGCCGTCGCGCCAGAACGGGTACTTGCCGAAATACCGTTCGTAACAGGCCAGCATGCCTTTCACTTGCTCAAAATGGGTTTTGGCTTTGCTGAGATTGAAGGGCAGGACGTAGTAATCGAGTTTCAGCCGCTGTCCGTCGGGACTGCGGTATTCGTCGGCGAAGTGGGCGTAGTCCGTGACGTTGAGCGTCACGTTGTAGCTGTTAATGGGATAGTGGACGTACCAGTTCCATTCGGTCTGGCCCGGACCGGCCGGCCGCTGTCCTTGCAGCAATCCGTTCGATACGCAGGTCAGGCCGCTGGGTACGCGGACGCGGATGCGCATCGAATCCGGCTCGTCGGAAAGGTGGTCTTTGCAGGGCCACCACAGGCTGGCGCCCTTGCCTTCGCAGGCTACCGTTACCCAGGGTTTGTTGTTGACCGAATCCCGCTGCCACACAAAGCCGCCATCCCAGGGTGCGTTTTTGGCGACCGTCGGGCTTCCCCCGTAGCTGATTGTGATCTCGCGCGTCTGCCCGACCGGCTGGTCCTGGTTCATCGAAATGAAGATCGCATTGCCGTCGCGCCGATAGGTGAGGGGTTTGCCGTTCTGCGTGATACGTCGTACCTGCATGTTGGCAAAGAGATCGACCTGCATCTGCTGAAACGCCCTGACTACTTTATACCGAATGACGTTGCTGCCTTCGATCGTCCGGCTGGTGGGGTCGACGCGCAGGCTCAGGTCGTAGAACAGCACATCGTAGCCGGTTCGTTCGGGCCGTAGCCCACCGCGCAGCGAGTCGGCACGGGTGTAGCGATTGGAGTCAGCCGTTGGTTGAGCACACGCGGATAAATAACAGAAAATGGCCAGTACGACCAGGTTGACCCGTCTCATGGAACGAAAAGAAATCAGTAACAAAGGTACAATCTCCGCCTAACTATGCCCGGACCGTAGTAGTCGGAATCGCCGGAGTGTATTACTTTATTGCTTCTGTTTTAAGAACGTAACGACTTTGTTAAATCTTTCTTTATCTGTGCATAAAACTGCCGTAATGTATTTGGCCTACTTTTGCCGCTGATCGAACCGGCAGAAAGAATACCTTAGAACGGGCTTCTCCGCCAGATGGTCTCCTGACTACGTATTACTACCAAATTGGTGTCGCATAGTGATGCACAACGCCCGGCCGCCTGGCTGGGCGTTGTCATATCCATTACAGCATCCGGCCCGGAAAAGTCAGCGTTGTGCGTTCGGGTTCGTAGTCTACCCGGCGGGGGCGGCTGAACCCACCGAGGCCTACTTGCAGATTGAGCAGCCCGCCCGAGAAAGGTTTGGCTGTCAGGACAGGGGTGTAGGAAAGCTTGGCCCGAATGAACCAGAAAGCGTCGGCGGCCCGGTTTGGGTTGCGCTCGTTGCTGCCCAGTTTAAAATCCCAGATCAGGCCGGCCACCGGAGCATGGTTAACCAGTGAGTACCCTTTGTAGCGCTCGTCGTTCCGATCGCGGGGCAATACGTTCAGCAGGCTGTAGCCGACGTATGGGATTACCCGGTGACGGGGCGATTCGTGAATGATTGACCCCAGACCCGCTTCGAACAGAATGGCGTTTACCTTCATGTGCTCATTCCAGGTTTTATCGCTCTGGGTGAACGACTCCCGAATGGTAGCGCTGTAGAGCGAAGGTTGCAGCAATAGTACGTATTGCCGAAAGACCACATCGAAACTATACACCAGACCGGTCGGCGGGTTGAGTGTCCGGCTGATTCCTCCGGTTGGTTGTATCGCGCTGCCGCCCAGAAAGACCCCTAGACCGACGTCCGACTGGTGATACGTAGTCACCATGGTGGGGGTATCATACAGTTGCTGCGCCACTTTTTGCTGCCACCGTTCCAGCGCCTGAAAGCTGCTGCCTCCATTGGTCTCCGACCGGAACCGATTGACCTGAGCGGTTAGCTCTGCGTTCGTCTGGTACTCGATCTGTTTCGCCTGATCCTTAAAATGACGGTCGGCTTTTAGCTCGATGAGCTTTATTTTCATCCGGCGGGCATGTACCTCCACCAGATCAAACAAAATCTGATTGTACAGCAGGGTTTGTTCCGTGCGGGCCGATTCCACCACCCACGACAGGTTCCGAAACATCAGACAGAAAGCGTCGATGACCGGTCGGCTCCGGATGGGGGTGGGCTGTACGTCGTAGCCAAGCTGGTAGTAAAACTCCGAGATGCCCTGCCCCGGCTGCGGCTCACCGTGAAAGTCGCTTAGTTTCAGACGCCGGGTTGCGCTCCAGTGCAGGGTGTCGATACGCTCCTGAGCCTGCGCGAACAGGGGGCATATGAGCAGCACGGTTAGCAGAAATCTCATGGCGATCCGGGAGGAGAGGGTAACAGAACCACGTAAATGTACGTACAGTTTGCTCATAATGTGTTATTTATCAATTTACAAGACTGTATGGTACCGCCACAGCCCCGATCTTATTTATAGTACGGTTTACCCGGCGTCGATAAGTAAACCAATCTGCGGCCAGAAAGTAAGTTATTGCTACTAAATCCGGTCGTTTGGCCCGTTATTGCCGCAATAAACCGGATGGTAGCCAAGCTTTGTACCATCTGTCTGTACCTTAACACCATGGAGCTTCAAGACATCGTAATTAGCTACCAGCCTAAACTGTTTGCACTGGCTTACCGCATGACGGGCGAGGTGGCTGTCAGCGAGGACATCGTGCAGGAGTCGTTAACCAACTGGGTTATCCTGCCGCATGAAGACGTCCAGAATCCATTGGCATACCTGGCAAAAACGGTAATTAATCGCAGCCTGAATCACCTGGCCGCTGTGAAACGACAGCGCGAAGTCTACAAAGGTACCTGGCTGCCGGAGCCGGTCGTCAGTCAGGACTATCGCCGGATCGATGCGCAAATCGACGTATCGTACGGATTCATGCTGTTGCTCGAAAAGCTTACCCCTACCGAACGGGCTGTTTTCCTGCTCAAAGAAAGTTTCGATGTAGAATACGCCGAGCTGGCCGAGCTGCTGGAACTGACCGAACCCAACAGCCGCCAACTGTATCACCGAGCCAAAGAGAAACTGGCCGGTGCAAAAAAACGCTTTCCAATCAACTCGGAGCAGCAACAAGCGTTACAACAGGCTTTCTTGATGGCCAGCCAAACCGGCGACATCAATCCTTTCGTGCGGCTGCTTAAAGAGGATATTGTTGTTTATTCAGATGGTGGCGGCAAGGCAAAAGCAGCGCTCAATCCGGTGGTGGGTATCCATCACGTAACGGCTTTCCTGAATGGATTAGCCCGGAAGAGCTGGATCATCCGCGACTGGCAGTTCGTGGAGGTCAACGGTGGAGTAGGGGCGCTGCTGTTTGACAAAGAAACCGGTGCGCTGGATTCCATCCTGATCATTGATCTGGACGGCGATCAGATCAGCAATGTCTACATTATTCGAAATCCCGATAAACTGCCGACGAGTTACTAACCCAGCCTAACTCCCTACCAACAGCCAGCCCAAGAAAAAGCCCGGAGCAATCGTTCCGGGCTTTTCGATTCATATAGCAGGGGATCAAAATTGCACACCGATGTTCAGACCCGGCCACATCCGTACCCGCGTTTCGTTGTTGGTTAACCGGTCATACACCGACCAGCTAACCCATTTGGTACCGATACCTTCCGCTACGTCCAACTGCGACACCTGTACGTTGAAGGTGGGCGTAACGGTCAGGGCAAAGCGGTTGTGAAGCGGGAAGATAAAGCTGACCCGTGCCTGATTCAACATGTTGAGCTGGTCCCAGGTTGTATTTTCTTCGTGAATGTGATAGGCAATGGCTTCGATACTGACCTCGTTGCGCTTGCCCATCGGCAGATTCGTACCGATACCGTAGCCGTAGCCCCAGCGGGTCTGGTTGTCGGTGGGGAGGGTGGCACCCAGCGCAAAGATGTTGTAGAATTTCCGGTTGCCGCCCATTTTGAATCCTACGTTGGCATAGAGAGCGTCGCTGGCCCAGACTTCAAACCGGCGGTAGCCGTTCGGAGAGATGCTGAGCAGACCAATCTGCGGGCCGTCGATGTCCTGCGCAATGTTAATCAGGCCGATCTGGGCACCGTTTACCCGCTTGGCGATGTTGACAATCCCGGCGATCTGCGGACCATGAACCGACCGCGCTACGTTGGCGATACCGGCAATCTGTAAGCCTCGTACACGTCCGCCAGCCAGATTCGCAATCCCGGCGAACTGAGCGCCCTGCACACTGCCACCTACTACGTTCGTGATGCCACCGAACTGCACGCCGTGGAGCGGGCCGCCTACCAGGTTGGCAATTCCGGCAAACTGCGCTCCTCTGGCTTCGTGCCGGACGGCGTTGACAATGCCCGCAAACTGCACCCCGTCGGCATAGTCTTTTTCGAGGTTGAATAGACCACTGGCTTCGAAGCCATCGAGGGCTGCGGCATAGCTGCCGAGGGCGTTCAGCGACAACCGGTTGCTCACTTTCCCGCTTTCGAGACCGTTGGTACTAAGGGGCGGAACGAAACCAATCTGAACGGCTCTGATTGGATACTGGCCCTTCATAAGTGGCTGGTCATCAACCTGCGTTGTGTCCTGGGCGATGAGTTGGCCGGCGGTTAAAAACAGAGTGCTGAGGTAGAGAAATACCTTTTTCATACGTGTATTCAGGTTGTATTCAAGTGTCAATTCGGAACGCTGCTTTCAGCGTGTTTACGAACCTAAGACCACCCAACATCAGCCTACCCCCACGCCACTCCTGAAAATTTCTTAAAAATAATTGCCGTAGTCTGTCACAGATACGGGGCCTTGCTGGTCAATGGGGTGATTACTAACAAATCAGTAGGTATGAAACCAAGAATTGAGAATCCCCAGCAAGTGGAGCCTAAAGCGTATCAGGCCATGTATGGCCTGGAAAGCTACGTCCGGCAGAGTGACATTGATACAATTCACCTTAAACTGATTAAGATTCGGGCGTCGCAGCTCAATAAATGCGCCTTTTGCATCCAAATGCACACGAAGGAAGCCCGTCAGAACGGTGAAACCGAGGAGCGTATCTACGCGCTCAACGCCTGGCAGGAATCGCCTTATTTTACGCCCGAAGAGCGGGCCATTCTGGCGCTCACGGAGCAGGTAACGTTCATCAGCGAGCAGCAGGTAACCGACGAAGTATACGATGAAGCCGTACGGTTGCTGGGTGAAAAGAAGGTGATGCAGGTAATCATGGCCATTGCAACCATCAACTCCTGGAACCGAATTGCCATCTCGGCCCGGGTGGTGCCGCAGTAAAGAGTTGATTTTTAAAAACAAAAAGCGCGGCCCCGGAATCGGGGCCGCGCCAGACCATATGTAGAAACGCAACATCTTGCGTCTCTACGTGGGTGATTAATACCGGTACATCTCCGACTTAAACGGTCCTTCCACCGAAACGCCGATGTAGTCAGCCTGCTCCTGCTCCAGCGGTTCGAGTTTCGCCCCAACGTGCGCCAGGTGCAGAGCCGCTACTTTCTCGTCCAGCTTCTTCGGCAGTACGTATACTTTGTTCTCGTACTTGTCGGCGTTCTGCCACAGCTCCAACTGCGCCAGGGTCTGGTTCGAGAACGAGCACGACATCACAAACGACGGATGACCCATCGCGCAGCCCAGGTTTACCAGACGGCCTTCGGCCAGGACGATGATCTCCTTACCATCAATCTCATACATGTCCACCTGTGGTTTGATCTGGCTCTTGCTGTGACCATAGTTCTGGTTCAGCCAGGCCATATCAATCTCGTTGTCGAAGTGGCCGATGTTACAGACAACGGCTTTATCCTTCATAGCCCGGAAGTGCCGATCCTTAATGATGCGGACGTTACCGGTGGCCGTTACAAAAATCTGAGCGCGTGTCACGGCTTCGTCCATCGGCACCACTTCGTAACCGTCCATGGCGGCTTGCAGGGCGCAGATGGGGTCGATTTCGGTTACCAGTACGCGGCAGCCGGCACCCCGGAGTGATTCGGCTGAGCCTTTGCCTACGTCGCCGTAGCCCGCTACAACCGCTACTTTACCAGCCAGCATCAGGTCAGTAGCCCGGCGGATGGCATCCACCAGCGACTCGCGGCAGCCGTATTTGTTGTCAAATTTCGACTTCGTTACCGAGTCGTTTACGTTGATAGCGGGCAGGTGCAACGTACCGTTTTTCATCCGCTCGTACAGGCGGTGAACACCCGTCGTGGTTTCTTCCGACAAGCCCCGGATGCCTGAGATCAACTCCGGATACACGTCAAACACCATGTTGGTCAGGTCGCCACCGTCGTCGAGGATCATGTTGAGCGGCTGGCGATCTTCGCCGAAGAACAGCGTCTGCTCGATACACCAGTTGAATTCTTCTTCGGTCATCCCTTTCCACGCATACACCGGAATACCGGCGGCTGCGATGGCGGCTGCGGCATGGTCCTGCGTCGAGAAGATATTGCACGACGACCAGGTAACGTCGGCGCCGAGTTCAACCAGCGTTTCGATCAATACGGCCGTTTGAATCGTCATATGGAGGCAACCGGCAATGCGGGCACCCGCCAGCGGCTTTGACGGACCGAACTCGGCACGAAGGGCCATCAGACCCGGCATTTCGGCTTCGGCGAGCCGGATTTCCTTGCGGCCCCAGTCGGCCAGGGCGATGTCCTTAACCTTGTAAGGAACGTACGTGGAGGTTTGCATAAAAGCAGTGGTCAGTTTACAGTTCTTAGCAGACAAGTCGTATGCCGCCGAGACTGGCTTGTTTCCAAGTAAAATACAAAATTAACGAGTATCCGTCAGAAAGGCTAACCGTTTGATATGACAACGTTTATTTCACAAAGGCCATGATGGTAATCTTGCTCTGCTCAATAAATCGAGCCTCGAATGGCGAACAGGAAGCTAATGATGGAGGCTACAAAAGGGTAGTAGCCGATGGACGTCATTCATCGCGTTGCGCGGCAAGGCTGCCAATTGGCAACACTTCCAGACTGCTTCGATCCAACTGGGCGAGCACTTCATCAAATCCATACCGGGGCTTCCATCCTAAGCCGGTCTCCGCTTCAGTACTCACATAAACCCGGTCAATTGACGACGGCAAAGCCCAGCCTCGTTCGTTAAAGGCGGTTACTAACTTTGGTACACGGTTCTCCAAGGCAACTACCGGATTGGTAGCTAAGTAGCTGCGGTCTTCCTCCTTAAAAGGGGTGGTGCCTGAAATAATGTACTGCTGATAGGCAGGTCCCTGATTCGCCAGAGCTGCTACATGCGCATCGGCTACATCCCGTACATCCACCCCTCGCGTTATCCGATAAATTGCCATCAGATTGGCCGCTTCAGGAAAGCAGCGCGACATCCGAATGACACGCACAGCAAGATGATTATTGGCCACCTCCCGTAGCAGGGTTTCGGCCGCCAGCTTAGTATGGTGGTAGATGCTTCGGGGTTGGGGTACTGTATCATCGGTCACCCAGGCGCAACGTCCATTTTCGATGGTTCTACCAAAAAGGGCGGTTGTGCTGGTGAAAACGAGTCGGCTGACCTGTGTCGCCTGAGCGGCTTCGGCCACCAGGCGGGTCCCCTCTACATTGATTCGGACAAACTCCGAATCAGGAAGTATGCCTACATGGGGCGCGTGAAGCGCTGCAGTATGAATGACCGCATCCGCGCCTTCCATGACACTGGTTAGCAGCGTTAAATCAGCAAAATCGGCCACTATCCGAGTGGTTGAGAAGGGACTTCGGTCAATGCCAATCACTTCATGTTGCGATGCCAGCGCATTATAAATGGCTCGTCCAACCCGGCCTGAACTGCCGGTAAGCACAATCTTCATATCGAATCTAACGTAATACCAGCCGTCAAAGGCGCGTGCTGTATTGTCGCTGCTACCTTACAACTTTATCATTCCCCCTTTCAGATGCGGGGCGTAGTCGTATTGAAAGCTAGCCGTGACTCGCATTAAAATATAGTACGTTTTGCTTGACATGATTCAAAACTATTACTATTTATGTAAGTACTTACGTAATTGCTTACTAATATGGATTTCATGGCAGAGTTAGCCGAGCTGGCTATGGCAAGTCGGCTTCGGCGGTTAAGTGATACGTACTGGCAGGCCGTCACGGCGATCTACCGCGAATCGGGGCTTGATTTTGAAGTGAAATGGGCAACGGTGTTCATCCTGATTGTACGGCAGGGGCCAATCAGTGTCATGGATATTGCCGAACGGCTGGGTGTCACGCATCCGGGTGTCATTCAGGTCGTCAACGAACTGGTGCAGCGGGGCCTGGTTACGTCCGAGAAGTCAGGAAAAGATAGCCGCAAACGACTGCTCTCGCTCAGTCCGGACGGCGAAGCGATGGTCCCGAAATTACAACCGCTCTGGGACGCGTTCGTGGCCGTAAACCGGCAGATGCTCACCAATCAGACGCATAATTTACTGCAGTCGCTTCAGGAAATGGAAGAGCAGTTGGCCGAAAAACCATTTGTCAATCGCGTTCGCGACCATTTAAATCAATCAAACCATGAATAATTTTACCATCATTCCGTACGAACCCCGCTACCAGCCGGACTTCAAACGGCTGAACGTTGAATGGATCAGTCGCGACTTCACGCTCGAACCCCACGATCTGGAGCAGTTAGACCATCCCGAAACACATATCCTGCCTAATCAGGGCGCCATTTTCCTGGCCAAACTCGACGACGAGATCGTTGGGACCGTAGCGCTCGTTAATACCGGCGAAACGGGTTTTGAGCTGGCCAAAATGTCGGTGACGCCCAAAGCACAGGGACGAGGCATTGGCAAGCAGTTGTGTCTGGCGGCTTTGGATTACGCACGTCAGATTGGATTACGTTCCGTGTGGCTCGAATCGAACCGACGGGCCAAAACGGCGTTGGCTCTCTACGAACGGGTTGGCTTTCGGGAAGTACCCCTGGTACCGTCGCCCTACGCCCGCGCCGACATCCGGATGGAGATCGACTTATAAAACTATTTCAACACGGGGCCTATCGCCTTAGCCCAGATCTGGTAGCCGGCGGCTTGCATATGCAGGCTATCGCCTTTGAACAGATGCCCCATCGGCTGCTGATTAGCACCCAGCATGGGGGTGTACACATCCACAAACCGGGTGTTTCGTTTGGTGGACAGGTATTGTTTAATGAGCCGGTTCGCTTCAATAACGATCGGCTGATATTGCCGACGCGACGGACTGGGTTTGATCGAAATAAAAACAAACGGAACGCCCGGCAGACGCTTACGGACGTATTCGAACAGATCAACGAATCGATCGTAGGTTTGCTGGGCCGTCTGTTTACCCGTAGCAATGTCGTTTTCGCCCGCGTACAGAACGATCTGCTTGGGTCGGTACTTCACAATAATCCGATCCGCAAAGTGTCGTACATCGCTTAACTGCGAGCCACCGAAGCCGCGGTTCAGCACAGTCTTGTCCGGGAAGTACTGCGGCAGACCGTTCCAGAGTCGAATGGATGAACTGCCTGTAAACAGAATAGGTCGCCTGGGAGGGGGCGTCTGCTGGTCCTTAGCTTCAAACGCTTTGATCTCCGACTCAAAAGGAGCGGGTTGCCCGAGAGCATGAAAGGAAAGCAATAAAAAGAAAATAAAGCGCATAGGGTTAAAAACGAACGAGTGAAGCTTCAAAGAGCAAATGAGCGAATCGGTTTGCCGAAGCGGAGTGAAAAAATGAATCGGAGCGCCGAGTTGGAGCGAAGATATGAGTTTCTGCATTTACGTTTTTAACGGTTCTACGCGATTTGATCATTATTCAACAGTGCCGTAGGTGTGAGATGTTTGTAGAAATCACACATCGGAAAACCTATACCACATTTTTCTACACATTCACTTTCTCAATTCCCCAGTTCACTCCGGCTCGGTATCCTTCCTGATTCACTCTGCTTCGGCGGACCAATTCATTCTTTCGCTCTTTCACTCTTTAAAGAAACGGCAGTACCGTTTCCAGACTCATGCCCCGCGACCCTTTGACTAAAATATGGGTGTTGGTCATGGGGTGATCGATCAGCCAGTTATGCAGTGAAAACTTGTCGGGGAAATAGTACGCTTTCGGCAATGCCCCGAGCGCGTATTTCATATCCTGTCCCGCCAGAACGACCGTATCGAACCGTCCCTGAGCAATCAGATCGCCGAGGGCTGCGTGTTCGGCGGGACTTTCGGCGCCGAGTTCGTACATATCGCCCAGAATAACCACTTTCCGCTGGGCGGGCATGGCCATAAACTGCCGGATCGCAGCCGCCATTGAACTTGGATTAGCATTATACGCATCCAGCAGGACCGTATTGGACCCTTTCGTAATTACCTGCGACCGGTTATTGGTGGGGTTGTAGTCTGCTACGGCCCGGTTGGCTTCTTCGGGTGTTACGCCAAACGCCCGGCCGATGGCCAGGGCCGCGGCCATGTTCTCAAAATTGTAGCGGCCGGGCAGGTGCGTCGTAATCTCATGATTGTCGGCATCGCGGTAGATCACCACCGGCGTTTCCTGAATCAGCGTGGGGAGGTTATCCTGCCGGTACAGCACAACGTCGGCAAACGACCGCTGGTAGAACATATCCATCAGCGTTGGGTCCTGGGCGTTGACAAATACGGTACCGCCGGATGCTGCCAGGAAGTCGAACAGTTCGCCTTTCCCTTTCCGAACGCCTTCGATACCCCCGAAACCTTCGAGGTGTGCTTTACCGACATTCGTAATGAGCCCGTGCGTTGGCTGAGCGATGGAGCAGAGGAGTTCAATCTCCTGCTGGTGGTTGGCACCCATCTCTACTACGGCCAGTTCGTACTGTTCATTGATGGCCAGTACGGTCAGCGGTACGCCGATGTGGTTGTTCAGATTGCCGCGTGTGGCGTAAGTTTTATAATTTTTTGATAAGACTGCCGCAATGAGTTCTTTAGTCGTTGTTTTTCCATTAGAACCCGTCAGGCCGATAACTGGGATCGTAATTGTCTGGCGGTGACGCCTTGCCAGGTCCTGCAGGGCCGCGAGGCTGTTGCCGACCAGCAGGAAGCGGGTTGGGTGGCGGGCCGCTACGTCGGGATCATCGACCAGCGCATACCGGGCTCCCGACGCCAGCGCCTGTTCGGCAAACTGATTGCCGTCGAATGTATCACCCCGCAGGGCTACAAACAGGCAATTGGCCGTGATGGCCCGCGTATCGGTCGAGACTCCCGAGCATTCTAAAAATTTATGATATACGTCGTCGATGGAAAGCATACAGGACAAACATAAAAAGGACGATCATTCGTTTTCTCATTGCGGGTCGGCCTACATTGGCAGATGCCTGTCAGTTGCCAATCCCAGTCATACCCGTTTTTTGAGAAACGCCCAAAAATAGATGAAAAAGCGGTTTACTCTCCTGTTGTTTTTACTTCCTTTCTGTATACAGACCCAGTCGGGGGCGCAGACTACGTTTGGGTTTCGCTACGATCTGACCCCCAGCGTCAGTATTGATGGGCGGATGCTGCGTAATCCGTGGGCCGGCGGCCTGAACGCTACGCAGTATTCGACTGTACATCTGAATGGCGATGCCCGCGAGGATCTGGTTGTCTATGACCGTACCACCAATAAAATCAGTACGTTCGTTGCCGTTGAAAACCCTGCCGGCGGCATTGCCTGGCAGTATGCCCCCGAATACGAAGCCGCTTTCCCAAGGACGTTTAATTGGCTGCAACTCGTTGATTATGATATGGATGGAAAAAAGGATCTGTTCGTGAGCGGCACCGGCTTAACTCCCTTAGTTTATCGTAATGACTCGCAGAATGGCCAAGTGAAATTTGCCGTAAAGGCAGATACAATACTGGCTGAAGGATTCAGCGGAATCATTAATCTCTACATAGCTCCGTCCGATAAACCAGCTATTGTTGACTACGACGACGATGGCGATGTGGATATACTGGCATACGACGTCCTGGGGAATTTTATATCCTATTTCCAGAACATGAGTATGGAACGTACTAAGAAACCGGGGCTGGACTTCAAGCGGATCGGGCTTTGCTGGGGGCGTTTCAGCAGTAATCAGTTTTGCAACGATTTTGTATTCGGTATCCAATGTGGGGACGATGACGGACAAAGTACCTTTCCGAGCAGTGGACGGGTACTGCATACGGGCAACACCGTGACCGTAATCGACACCGACGGCGACGGGAAGAAAGATTTACTGCTTGGCCATGTCTCCTGCCAGAACATATCCCGTTTGCGCAGTAACGGGCCTAACAACGAAAAGGCGGCTTATATCGGTTTCGATAGTCTGTTTCCGGCTCAGCAGCCAATTATTTTACCCGCTTTCCCGTCGACATTCTGGGAGGACGTAGACGGCGATGGCGTAAAGGACTTGCTGGCGTCGCCCAACGTATCGTTCAATGAAGGCCAACTGATGGACTTCAGGGCATCGGGCTGGTACTACAAAAATCAGGGAACAAATCAGTTGCCGGATTTTCGGCTGGTGCAGAAAGACTTTTTGCAGAACGACATGCTGGATCTGGGCGAAAGTGCGGCCCCGGCCCTGGCCGATCTCGACGGCGACGGTGATGTTGATCTGCTCGTCGGCTACAGTGGCGAACGCATCGGAACCAGTTACCGGGCGGGTCTTTGGTATTTCGAAAATAAGGGGACGCCTGCCAAACCCGCGTTTGAGCGTACCAACGCCGATTACCTGGGCATCCGGCAGTCGCTGGCACTGTCGGACGTAGTACCGGCCTTTACTGACGTAGATGGCAACGGTAGTCTCGATCTGGTGCTGACGGGGGTTAGTCAAAAAGGTGTTGAAATTCGGGTGCTTTTCAACCAGGCAGGACCCGGTGCTGCTGCCCGCTACGATCTGGCGCAGGCACAGCTTTGGCCGACTCCGGACTTCGTTGGCCCCGGTGATCTGCCGACCATCACCGATGTTGACCGCGACGGCCGGCCGGATTTGTTGATTGGTAAAGCGGAAGGAACCATACAATATTACCGCAACACCGGTACGCCCACCAGCCCGTCGCTTCAATTGCAGAACCAGCAGTTTGGTGGTTTCAAAATTGATACCGAAACAAGAGCCCGATCGCTGGTTCTGTCCGATCTGAACGGCGACCGGATCAACGAACTCGTGGCGGCTACCAACAGCGGTCAGGTACGTATCTACCGGATGCCCGATCGCCCTGACCAACCCCTAACCTTGCTTGATTCGTTGCCAGGGATCGGCTTGCCCGGCACGGGATTGCGGGCCGCCCTGGCTGATCTGGATGGGGACCAGTTGCCCGATCTGATGCTCGGCAGCCTGGCGGGTGGGATACGGTATCTGAAAAATAGTTCGCAGAAGCAGGTCGTTACGGCACTGCCCGGCGAGGAAATTACGCAGCCCTGGGCTTACCCAAACCCCACCAACCGGTACTTGACCGTGCGGACACCGTACGATGGACGTATTGAACTGGTATCAATGTCGGGGCAGTTAGTACGGCCTTCGCAGGCGGTTTGGTCCAGCACGGAAACTATTGTCGATCTGGGCACACTACCCGACGGAATGTATTTCCTGCGTTTGCAGGCCGAGAACCGTCCGGTGCGGGTGCAGAAAATAGTTGTCTGGAAGTAAGTCAAAACCTAGGCCGGGGCTTACTGGTTACTACGGGTATGGAACGAAACAACGTAACACCCGACGGCCCAAGCCAGCAGCGCGTGGACCAGCAGACGGGCGGCCCGCAGGAAGGTATGTCGCCCCAGCACACCAACGTACCAGAGGATAATTACGAAGAGGATACCGCCGTTTATGCCGGACTGGGCGTGAACAACGAACCCGACGTCTATGATCGTCCTGACGACGAAGCCGTAGATACGATCCTGTATACCGACTCGGCTACGGCCCGGCACGCGACGGATGGCGTCTCGAACGACGAAGATATGGACGATTTACCCGAGGATTTGCTCGACGACGATGTGTCGGATGAGGAATTGGATCGGGAGATCAGCGAACTGGCCGAGGACGAAGAAGTCGGCGGAGAGCCGTATTGATTACCATTCCGGGTTTGATGTTGCAAGCTTCGGTCAGGACGTTGCCTCGGAACATTAAACCCGGAACGTTTACCGGGTCAATACAAATGGCGCTGGTTCGGCGGGTAAGTAGACTGTGAAAGTAGCTCCCTGGTCTGGCTGGCTGCTGACACTCAGGTATCCCTTGTGGTTTTCAACAACTTTCTGCACAATGGCCAGCCCAATGCCCGTACCCTGATACTGGCTTCTGTTATGTAGCCGCTGGAAGACGGTAAAAATCTGACTCGTATACTTCTCCTCAAACCCAATACCATTATCCTGAATGCTGATGGCGTAGAAAGGCTTATCCAGATCTGCCGTCGCTATGGTTTGGCCAGAGAGAGGACGAATGGTCTGGCCTGTAAGCTGTTTACAATCAATAGTTATGCGCGGGGAGATCCCCGGCTTCGAAAATTTAAGTGCATTGCTAAGCAGATTCTGCAACACCTGCCGAAGCTGCATAGCCTCACCCGCTACGGTTGGCAGCGATGTGCTGTCCACCTCCGCCCGTTTTTCCTGAATAACCGTTTCCAGATCATTCAGCACATCGTTCAGGACGTCCTGTAGATTGACACGCTGAAACGGCGCTTTCGTCGAAGTCAGCCGCGAATACGCCAGCAGATCCTGAATGAGTACGTTCATGCGCTGGGCCGCCGATTGCATCCGGTTCAGCAACGCCGTGTTTTCGGTGCCAATTTCAGTATGGCTCTGAAGGATATTGCCGAAGGTCGTAATCTTACGCAGCGGTTCCTGTAAGTCATGTGATGCTACGTAGGCGAACTGCTCGAGGTTTTTGTTCGACTGCTGAAGTTCCTCGATCGTATGCTGGAGTTGGTTTTCGTAGCGTTTAGCTGGCGTAATATCCAGAAAGTTGACCAATACGCCATCCCCCAGCTTACTAACCGATACATTGAACCAGGCATCTCCCGAGTCCATATAAACCTCATGGTGCCACGGGGTTCCGGTAGTAATCGTTTGAATGTATGTCTGAAACAGATCGTAGCCGGAGTTACCGGGCAGGGCCCGTTCCGGATACCGTTCGAGCAAGGTGTAGTTACTGAGATCAGCTTCAGTCTGGTGCGTCATACGTAGCGCAGCCGGGTTCCAGCGCGTCGCCCGGAAGTCGCAGATTTGGTCGTGTTCGTCCCGGATAGCCTGATAACAGATAACGCCGTTCAGCGAACCGTTCAGAATACTGTCTAATAGTTCGGATTGCTCCTGAGCCGCCAGAGCCGCTTTTTTCAACGCTGTGATGTCGGCAAACGAAATAGCCGCACCGTCGCCGTATTTCTGGAACGTCAGTTCAAACCAGCGTTCCTGCGTACCGGGTATTGGAAAATTGATCTGCGTACGGGCAATTTCACCGGTATCGACAACGTGCCGGGCGTAGGTCCACAGTTCGTTTCGGAAGGCCGCAGAAAATAGGTCGGAAGCGGTCCGGTTCAGCATGGTCGCTTCGGTCATACCGATGAGCTCTTCGGCCTGCTGATTCGCCAGGGTCAGCCGAAAATCCTGAATATCGCCTTTTGCGTTGCGAAGGCACTCAAAGAGCATGATCCCGTTGCCGTAAAAATTCAGGGCGGCTCTCAATACGGCCGGGTCAGCGGTGGGAATAGAGGAAGAGCCTTTCATAACTTCATTCGCTGAGTAGGGTACTTATCAGTCTGTTAAGTGCCCAGTATTCATAATATCATTAACTTTTTGTTGTTTAAATAGCTGATTTGCAGCTGTTAAACATAAGAGTATTTTGTTGTACGTAAAATTATTCAAAATGGTGGATTTTAACGGACGTACTAATCGATCTACCAATCTTGTTGAGTAAATATGCTATTATAACGATTACATTGTCAGGGTATTTTCTACAAAAGCAGTGCCATTTTTAGTAACGCTAATTAATTGGGCGGTATTGGATGTTTGAACTCGATCGGTCAATTGTCAGTCAGTAGAGGTCAATTGTTTTTACGGATTTCTCGCTGAACTACATTCAACTCTAGAGAACCAGAAGCTTGCTGTATTGGTAGATAGCGCCTTTAGGTTTGCTTCATGCTGTGAATCCGGTTAAGCACAGTTCATTACGCTTCTCTGCGGCCGATAAGCCCGGGGCTGAACCAATTTACCTACGGTAAAATCCGGGTTGACTGAGTGCTGTGGGGAAAGCTGCTCAATTGTGTATATGAAATTCCCCCTATTAGCTTTCAGGCGAAGGGGTTGCTCAATGTGTTCGCTATGACCTCAATCGTCAGGCTGCACCAGATGGCTTGTCGGTATCCCACCAGATTTAGAACGTAAAAGAAGCCGCTTCATCTTGGTCAGAGCAAACAATTACGGGTAAGCTATACATTTATCTGCCGTATCTGAAAATAGAAACTTGGGGATAGGCAAAGTTTGCCCAATACGCTGGCGGGGATCACTCCCCAATTCATGCAAACTTTTCAGGCTGAATTTGCTTACCAGAGCAAGGCGTTTTTTCATTCATAGCCGGGGACAGTCTCCAGATAAAAAAGCTACTCGCCTGTTTTTCTACTAATTCTAACTCTAATGGAAGCAGATGAAAACCAAGGTGGTACGAACGCCGTGCCTTCGCCCGGACAGCAGCCATGGCCGCATTCCCAGGTCCAACAGCGACTCATTCTGGAAAGCGCCAAAGACTACGCCATTTTCACTACCGACCTTCAGCGACGGGTAACGAGTTGGAACAGCGGGGCTCAAGCTTTGCTGGGTTATGAAGAAGCCGAAATCATCGGCCAGTCAGGTGATATTCTTTTTACCCCCGAAGATCAGGCCGCCGGTGCTCCCCAAAAGGAAGCCCAAACCGCCATCGCGCAGGGGCAGGTTGAAAATGAACGCTGGCATTGCCGAAAAGATGGCTCACAGTTCTATGGTTCGGGCGTAGTTACTCCCTTGCACGATGAGGGTGGTAACCTCATAGGATTAGTTAAAGTGCTGCGCGATCTGACCCTCCAGAAAAAGGCTCAGGATGAGTTACAGCGAATCGAAAAACGAAAATCATATCTGCTTAAACTGAGTGATGAACTACGGCCACTGACTGATCCTGTTGAAATACAGGCCAGGGCAGCTCAACTCCTGGGCGAACATCTGGGCTCGGATCGGGCCTACTACGTAGAGGTTCGGGAAGAGACCGATGAGTTTGTTGTAGTCCGGGACTGGCACCAGTCTGGTGCTTCGAGCCACGCCCGACGGTACCCGCTGGGAGACTGGCCTATGCCGTGGCTCATTAATGGCAAGACCTGGGTTGTGTACGATACCAACACTGACCCTGCCATGCCCGACGACCAACGAGCGTCTTATCTGGGGAATGACATTGGGGCTGCGGTGGTCGTACCCCTCATTAAACAGGGACGACTGGTGGCCACCTTTGTGACCAATCAGCGTAGGCCCCGCCGATGGACACCCACCGACATTAGTCTGGTAGAGGAAACCGCTGAGCGCACGTGGGCAGCGGTGGAACGAGCAAAAGCTGAAGAGACGCTGCGGGTGGCAGACCGTCGTAAAGACGAGTTTCTGGCTATGTTAGGCCATGAATTACGCAACCCCCTGGCGACCATCGCCAATACGTTGTTGCTGCTGGAACTAACCAAAGGAGCTGATGAAAGTTTATCCTACGACAAAGCCATCAGGTTGATGACTCGGGAAGCCAATCATCTCAACCGGATGATGGACGATTTGCTGGATGTGAGCCGCATCCGGCAAGGCAAGATCAAGCTACAGCGAAACCGAGTCGACTTGAATCAATTGGTTCAGCAGACAGTCGAAACGGCTCAGTCGCTTTATCACGAACATAACCGGCACCTGGCGCTTCGGGTACCTTCCTTGCCCCTGCATGTGTATGGCGATGCTACCCGGCTGGCCCAGGTGCTGATGAATCTGTTGACCAATGGGGTTAAGTATACGCACGAAGGCGGACATGTCTGGGTGATTCTGGAAACTACGGGACCTTCTGCGGTACTACGGGTGAAGGATGATGGCATGGGTATTCCCCGCGACGAGCAGCGCGCTATCTTTGAAATCTTTGTGCAGGGCAACACCTCCCTTGATCGTCCTCATGGTGGTTTAGGCTTAGGTCTGGCCGTAGCGAAACAACTGGTTGAAAGCCATGAGGGCACCATTACTGTCTTTAGTGAGGGCTTGAATAAGGGTAGTGAATTCCGGATTGAGCTACCGCTGCCCGAGGCATCGCCCCCCGTCCAGGAGATTACTGATGAAGCGCAGCCTGTCAAATCAGCATCGGGGCAACGTCCTTCCGTAAGCCGGGTATTAATCGTCGACGACAATAAAGACCTGGCTGACATGACGGCTAAATTAATTCAGCTAAAAGGTTATGAGGTGCATACCCGCTATAGTGGCCCTGAGGCTCTGGAGGCTGCGGGAGCCTTATTGCCAACTGTTATTCTGTTAGACATCGGTATGCCTTACCTGGATGGCTATGCAGTTTGTCAGCAGATTCGCCGTCAGCCCTGGGGTCAATCGATGGCCATCATTGCGCTGACGGGCTATGGACAGGAAGCTGACAAACAGCGCAGCCGGGCGGTTGGCTTCGACGATCACCTGCTCAAACCAATAGATTACCCGTTATTGATGGAAACCATCGCGAGGTACATCGATTCCTGAAAATAATGGTATATGCCTCCTGATTGACAACTTGGCATTTCACTGGCAAAGGGCCACAGACAGTTTACCGATCTGTTACAAAGCCAGAACCATCCACCGATTGCATGTACCCGGGCGAAGAGCTGAAACGTCAGACGTATCGTTGCTGGCAAACAAGTCAGTAGATTAATGTACACAAAAACAGGCTCAATTGGCTTTTGATGATGCCATCCCAAATGATGTACACTATTTGGCGTTGGTAGCAGGTCTGGCGTTATTGTCGGCAGGTGGAAGCCCGGATAAAAGCCTTGGCAGCAGGAGCAAAAAAGTAAACCGTAACTCTCGGAGTGATTAATTCAAAGTCTTGCAGGGGCGTATCGCGGGTTCTGAAAACTTCTTACGGATACGTAATGCGTTGCTCGTCCGGCTAGACAGAAAAAAGCCCACAATCATTAGACTGTGGGCTTTTGAGCCTCCTACGGGACTTGAACTAAGACTGTAAATACTTGATTTACAGAGGTTAATTTAAGGGATTTTTGCCGGGGGACGAATAAGGGGACGAATTTAACAACAGGGGACGAGCTGCAAACAAATATTTCATCTCCTTGATTTGTCGAGGCTGTTACTTGGGGTAATTTTACAGTGTATTAAGTTGACCTTTGGTCTAACTTGGTTTGGTCAGAATTGGGCGGGTGGTTCCCCCGGCCTTTTTTGATGCAGTATCAATCCGCATTCTATCTATCGTTGAATCGATATTGAGGAGTTGGGTTCCTTCCTTTTTGAGTGTAAAAAATGAGAGTGATCCACCCCTACCGCCACCCAACCTATTTATAACGATAACCTAGCGCTGTGTATTCGCGATGGGGCTAAGACTGGCCCCTCCAGCGAATCTGTAGTAATGCCTTAACGGTGTTGCCGGTCAGCATACTTATCGGCGTATGTGGCGCCTTTGTCACTACCTACTGCAGCCAGCCCTCACCCCTAGAGATTGCCAGCGTTTACGGTAGGCGGTTGGCCGACCCACTTATCTGTTATCTTCTGCACACTACGTTTAATAAGGTTACGGCAATTTCCAAGACATCTTATTGAGCCTCAGCATCATTCCTCCTATCATTGTATAAATAGGTTGTTGTCATACTAATTAAAGGTTATATAATTCTTTTGTCCATGATAGCTTTATTTGTAAAACGCGTATTGGCTTCAGTGATAATAGCCTATTGTTTAATTTCATGTAACAAGAATCCAGAAAAGGATACATCTGAAATGTTAAAGGGTGAGTGGATAACAAACTTTGAACATCAAAACGTGAAAGGCAGGCAGATGTACAGGTTCGAAGGAGATTCCATTGGTATGATGTATTTACAATACGAAATTTCTAATGGATTTTTTTCGTCTAGTTCTGACTGTTCATGTTTGGGACCGATAAAATGGTCTGTTTCCAGTGTAGATTCATTTAGGGTTGATATCCTCAACGTAGGGGCTAATCAACTATTGAAAGTCAAAACTGGAGAAGTTGAGTGCGAATGCCATGCGGCTGGCAGTGGTAGCGACTATCTGTATACGCAACAACAACAAGAGAGATTTGGATTTCATGGTACAAACTTTCCGATCATCAGTATTAGAAAAGACACATTATCAATAGCGAATGATTTTGATAACGAAGTATTACCTGCTCCAATATTCATATTTGCTAGAAAGAAATAAACTGAACTGCTAGTGGGGTATAATAACCTCTGTGCAAGGCTGAGTCCGTTCTTTAGTGCCCCCATATATCCAGCACATCACCATCGTTCAAATTGGTTTAGCACGGCCGAAGAGAGTCGTTCTTTATCACAGCAACATCTTACCTCAGCATAATTTCAGACCTGGGCTCTGCTGGAGGAATACTGTCGTAAGCTGGTTAGCGAAGGCAACGAACTGTACATCATAGCTGGCACTTGGGGTAAAGGCGGAGAAGGTGACAACGGTAGCGCTCAGACGATAGTAGGGAGTAAATTGACGGTACCAGCTGCCTTGTGGAAGATGATTGTGGTGCTACCAGTAATATGGCACATTTAAAACAGGAAAAAAGAAACAAAAAAATAGGTCGGATTGAAGACCGTATTAATAGCTCTGTCAAATGTGACATAAACAGTTGAGCAATATGTCAAAAAGGCATGAGTAACTACAATGGCCTATTTGTTGAGCTAATACAAGAAACCATTCCGAAATGACTGAATCAATACTTCAAGCTTATCTTAACGAACAGCACATCAAAACTGGTGTTCAGGAAAATGTTGAAAGCCTGAAAAAGGCCGTAAAGGAAATTACTACCTACCTTACGAAAAGGAAGGAAAAGGCAGACATAATACCGTTTACGCTTGTCGCACTCGACCCGAAGGTGAAAGACAGCGACCCAGTGGTTCAACAGGTGGAAGAGATCATCATTAAAAAGTGGTCTGCTTTTAAAAATAGTGTGACTGCCACCAAGGATAAATCCACTACATACGTTAGGGCAGTGATCCTGGAATCGCTAAACCAATTGTCGATTGAGGATACCGCCACGGCAGCATTAATTTGGCTGACAGCTCGTGATGTGGTCAGGCATTACAAACTGGGTTCAGAGGAGAGCGTGATCAGCGGTCTTCTTCAGGAGTTGGCCGACAAAACGGAGGAAAATGGACAGGCGGCATGGGGTATTAGCCGAAAACTTCAGACAATTAAATTTAATGGAGCTGAAATTTCTATTTCTGGAATAAAAGCATCACAAATCGATGAAGAAGCCCTGAAAGTACATTTGCTCAATGCGATGGTTTACAAAGGGTGGAAAAATGATGCAGGGGGAGGAAATAATCCGCACTATCATGGGCAGAACAATTGGGAATGGCCAAAATACATGGCCGAACACTCGGCCGAAGGAATTACCGAGGTTGTTAATTCAGCTTTATCACAGCAAAATAGATCCCTTTCCACTATTACCACCTCCATACAAAAGAGCCTGGGTAGTTATTTCGCTCAAATTCAACCGTTTTTCGAAAACCTAAATACCTCGTTAGCTAGCAGTATCACAGCCAACAACAAGCGCAGCGAACTCCTCTGGTGGAAGCAATCGCTGTATTCCCGTTCACTTAATTCAAGCTACCGCAGCTTAGATCCATTGAACGCGGCCGTTTCCATGGCACTCGATCTTGCCGAACAGGTGGAGGCTACTTACCCGGAAAGTGTGGATTACCTGCTTCGGGAAACATTGAAAGACGTGCACAGGGAGCAAGCAGAGGAAGAACGCCTGCTCACTGACTGGTTGACAGATAGCAGCAACCTTGACAAGAACATTCGATTAGCTTTGAATCAATATGCTTTAGAAGGAGACGCACGAAAACCCTTGCTTAGTGCATGGTCTAATGTTGTGAAGTTGGGTAACACCTCAGATTTTTTTACAGAAACGGGTGTCAACAAAACAGCCAAGCTGACAGTGTCCGATCTGGCGGTGTGGTTGTTTCATGGGTTGCAAGCACATAAACTGGCAACCACAAAATAACGCAGGACATGGCAAAGCGAAGATGTAGCAAAGAAGGTTGCTATGCACCTGACCATTTCTGTCTTGAACTAGCTGGCCCACTGCATGAGCAATGCCAGTATTTTGAAAATGCAGGAGCCGCAGAAGTACCTGCTAAAACCACTAAAAAGTCGGCAACGGCTACGTCCATCCCGTGGACGGGGGAATGGTTGCGGCCCGAACAGCTTGACCTTCTGACGCACCGAGGTACCCCTAAGATTATCGGTTTGATAGGATCGTCCGGGGCGGGAAAGACCACCTACTTAGCTATGCTGTACTCGCTGTTGTTTAACGGCAAGCGTATCGAAAACTGGGATTTTGCCGGAAGTTATACATTGAATGGGTGGGAATTGCAGGCCAAAACGTTGCAGGTGCAGGAAGATGGCACGGTGCGAAATCCCGATGCTACGCCTTCCGACAAGGATTATTATAGCCTATATCACTTCGCGCTACGCTATAATAACTTTTTACATGACATTTTATTCGCTGACTCATCGGGCGAAGTATTTTCCAAATGGGCTGACAACGTGAATGACCCGGCTGCTGAGAATGCCCGCTGGATCTATGACAACGCCCATGCGTTCCTGTTATTTGTAGACTGCGAGGCAATCATACAGCAACGGGGCAGGGCGGGGCGTGACATAATTCAATTAGCCGAACAGGTGAAAAGTGGACTACGAGGTAGACCGGTGGTGATTGTATGGTCGAAAGCCGACCTAGCCCAGCAGATGCGTGAAAACATTGTAGAAACCATCAAACGAAGCCTGTCTGAAAACTTTCCCGGAGCCGTATCACTGGAGATCAGTAATTATTCGAAGTCCGACTCCGACCAGCTTTGTCACATAAATAATGTAGGCGTGACTAAAACAGTGCTCGACCAACTGGCCAACCCGCAGCCGCTGCACATTGCACCCGCAGCCATTCAAACAGACGATTTCTTCTTTTTATACCGAGGCAGCTATGGCAACAAATAACGAGATTTTGATCATTGGACCGCCTGGATCGGGGAAGACCACGTTTCTGGCCCAATTATATTTTCGCCTGGTTGATAAAAAAGGAAAGTTGCAACAGGCTTCCGCACCTGAAAATATCGATGGCATCAAAAGCGCCTACAGGCGATTAGCTAACGGGGAAGAAACGGAATCGACTCCTTCTACCGATAATTTGGAGGTCAAAATTCCGGTTATTTACGAAGGGCAGGAATTTGTGTTGCATTGCAAAGATTATGGCGGGGAGCAGGTACGCGATCTCGTGGCCCTAATGGAATACGACAAAACGTGGATTGATCGGGCGAAAACGAACGATAGGTGGATCCTCTTTATTCGCCCGTCTGAAATTGAACACCGCTTCGACCTAAGCAAGAAAGGGTATGCTGTAAAAGACCAAAAAGAAACAAAGGCTCCATCCTCCGGTACATCCGATCAATCCCAGTTCATCGAGCTATTGCAAGTGCTGCTGCACGCACGCGGCACAGGCATGAAAGACTCCATCGATACCCCACGGTTGCTCATTGCATTAACCTGTTGGGACGAACTGAACACTAATTTGAGACCGGAAGAAATCTTGCAACAGAAGATGCCGCTGTTCGCCCATTTCATTGCAGCCAACTGGTTGCCAGGAGCCTTTAATATAGTTGGAATTTCTGCTCAGGAGTTCCCGCTGAAAACTGACGAGGCCCGCGACAAATACCTGGACGAAATGCCTCAAAATTTTGGATTTCTGGTGCTGGACGATAATCCAAAAGAAAAAGACCTGACTCGGCTCATCGAGAAAGCTCTAAAACTATGATAGTTATTCACCAGGCTATATTTGGAGAAATATCGGGGAAAACCTCTGGACACAACCTACTGGCTGCTTCCGATGAAAAAAATGAGTTGTTTAGACGGGTAAGCGGTTACACCGATTTGGCCGACCGGCCAGAGGGAGGGGTTTTGCCTGGCCCAGTGGTACGAGGTTTCTTTGTCGAAAATCACTTTCTGCTGATTAAAACGTTTCCTGATAAAAGTCCGAAGCTGCGTTCAGGGCGAGTGTTTTCGCACGCCCTGTTTATCCCAAAAGCGGACCTGCACCAGGTGCACAACCTTAGTGACCTGTTTCAATATCACCTACCTACCATTAATAAAGAAGCAGAAATGCCCCTTCTGGAGTACCACTCACCAGAAGCTATGGCGGCAATTGGAGCAGTGGACGGAAGAGAAGTAGCCGCCACTAATGCTTTAATGCAAAACCAGCCATTTGTTTGGTTGGGGGAGGAAGGATACTGGGAATGGGTAGCCAGAATCTGGCCTCAGCTACCGTTTGAAGAAAAGCTAATGTTGAAAATTGGAGCGGCATTTAATCCATATTATGTCAAAAACGAATACCTCAACCTGCTATACATTCCTGAAGACGCTAAGACCCTGTGGGAAAGGTATTCATTTCGTATAGTCGATTTTAAAGAAACCGAACCTTTAAAGTCCACAGCCGCACACTGGCTGATGGGTAATATCAAGGAGGCTGTATCTCTACAAGTTTTGATTGACGACTTTGCCCCGAAAATCGAATCTATCGAAAAGCTCAACCAGCTTCAGGATTATGGTAAGACTTACCACCAAATAGACAAGAGTGAGTTAAACCAACTCTTAGTTTTGGCACATTTTATTTCCCAAGTTAGTCCTAATGAAAAGGTTGGCCTCGAAGGAAAAAATAGGTTGTTGACGTCAATTCTTCAAGCTATTCCCAATGCTCCGCTAAATATGTTCACGGCTCTTATGTATCAGAGCTGGAAAGGATTCCCGGATGCAATACCTTCAACTTCGGATGCGGTGTGTGACTGGCTTACTAATCATCTGCTTCAAGGAAAATATGCGAAGGAAGGTGGAGGTATTCTGGTGAAAGCTCTGTTAGCCGAAAATAGAAACTGGTGGACCAAAATAGTTTTGGACTATATAAATAACCGCCTGAAAAAACGACAGCCTAGCGATGCCCCAATCTTATGGCAATGGGTGCAAAACGAACCTGCGTTGATTGCCCAACACGCTTCCTGGTTGCCGGATGATGCTGAAAATGAGCTGACTCAAAAAATTTCAAAGCTAGAAACATCAGTAGCCGAAGCGGTGCTGCACATGGCCGAACAAAAGGGTTGGCTTGTGCTACATGCGAAAGTGGCAGCGCAGTGTTATTCTGCTGAAAAGGCCATCGAAGCACAGTTGCGTATAGACACAGATGAAGGTCATAACTCAGGGCTAGAGGCTTTGTCCGAAAGCATCAGCGCAAGCTCTTTTGTATCTGTAGCAGCCAACCAACCCGACGTTCGTTTGCACCGTATCGCTGGAAAATTAATTGCCAAAAACAGCAAGTTACTGAAGGACATCGACATTACCAGCGAAGGTTGGCAACAGTGCTGGAAAGCAGCCATTGAACAAGGCAGTGAAGTGTGGTCAGGCATTCCCAACCCACAGCACACCCTTTTCAAAATTCTTGATCACCTGCTAACGGGAAATGCTTTTAGCGAAACTCTGTTGAATGCCATAAGCATTGGAAAGTATAGCAGCCTGAAAGACTACCCCCAACGGGCGTCCATCTGGCTTAAGCTTCCCGAGAAAGCACGTACCGAGTTCATTGCAGCAACCCTTGTCGAACTAATTGATGAGCTTGCCACTAGTAAATTAAGCTACAACAACCTCGAATCTGAGTTGAAAAAGGGAGTGCAATCGCAAAAAGTGCAACAGCAGGTTATTAGCAGCAAAACCATTCCGCTCACAAAGAAACTACGGCTGTTCGATGTATTGCCCGGTTTGGGAGAAAATCACGCAGAGCAGTTGATACAGAACCATCACTTTTCATTAGCAGAAGCGGAGGAATTGGGTTGGCTTGTTTCTAAAAACAAATGGAAAACGGTACTTGACCAGCTGTACAACAATAGCATGCATAGAAATGACTTGGTTCCAGCTTTGTTAAAATCTAGCCACTTACTCGGCTTTTGGCAACGACTCAAACTTTCTGCCAGCGGATTGAAACGAGATGCTATTAGTTTAGAGGAATGGTGGAATGAGTTTTTGGAGATTGCTTCTAAACTGTTTCCCGGTGGCCCGGAACAAGATGGTCTTTGGGAAAGTGCAGGTGGTGACTTGTCGCAACTTTATACATCCGGCTCCGGTCGTGAAAAATGGAATCATGCTGTTCGAATATTGCGTAATAGTGGGTCACCCACAGTAAATAAGCTAGTCAAGAAAATGCGGGAAGCTTATGCAGGCAATGAAAAACTAAAGAATTTACAAGACATTTTATGAAGAAACCAATCCTTATCCTTACCGCGCTAGAAGTGGAGCGTCTCGCCATTGAGCAGTATTTAATAAACATTGAGCCATTAGCACACCCTGCAACCGGCACCGACTATACCAAAGGCACTTATAACTTCAACAATCAAACCCTTGAAGTAATCGTTGCCAGGACAGATCAAACCAACGTGAATGCAGCCATTGAAACCGAACGCGCCATCGCCCATTTTAATCCAGAATACGTCTTTTTTGCAGGTGTGGCCGGTGGATTGAAGGATGTAAAAGTCGGAGACATTGTCATAGGCCGGGACGTTTACGGCTACGAGCGAGGAAAGGCCGAAGGAAACAATTTTAAATCCCGGCCACAATTTGGTGCTTCCTCTTATGAGTTGGAAAGGCTGGCCGGTCAGTATGCAAAAAGCGAATCTTGGAAACAAACAACGGAGAAGCTACTGAACCCAGAATTTGCTCCCGTTATAGGCACCTACACCGGCACCATTGCTTCTGGTGAAAAGGTAGATGCTTCTATTGATTCAGACCTTCATCAATTCCTTAAACAAAATGCTAGCCATGCCCTAGCCATTGAAATGGAAGGCCTCGGTTTTCTGGAAGTCTGCCGCATGCGGCCCTTGGTTAAAACCCTGCTGCTTCGCGGCATTTCCGATCTTGTAGACAATAAAGGTCAAATGGACAGCAAAGGCTCCCAACCATATGCATCAGCCAACGTTGCCGCCTTCCTGTTCGGCCTGCTGGAGCAACTGGATTTTCCAGATGCCACTATAGAACGCACCCGAGAGCAAAAGCTAGTTGAAGTCATGTGTAAGCTTTATCCAGGAGGATTACGGGATAATCAAATATGGATAGCGGCAGGTGGAAACTTATCTCTAGTTAATCTAGGCCAGTCTGGTAAGGGGCAATGGGTCGAAGCTATCCGAATTTTAAAGTTAGGTGGAGGAGGTAATATAACTATGGACAGTTTGATCAAAACTGTCGCCGAAGAGTATGGAGAGAACAAAGATGTAAAAGACTTACTGTAGCTTGGATTTATTTCTTACACTTATAACTTCTTTTTTTCATAAGATGACTTGCCATTTTCTAATTCTATTATAAAACTTTTTGAAAGGTAGCATGCTACGACAGAGGTTTGCTACATTTATGAGAATGCCTACTAAACCGTGTCACAGGTGAATAAAGGGGTAAAACCTCTAACTTTCATCATCATGACCAACGAGAACGAGTTCGACTTTGGCGCCTTCAAACAAGCGGCTATCAAAAGCCTCTACGAAGGCAAACCTCTGACGTGCGAAAACGGCTTATTTGCTCCTTTACTTAAACACTTTTTAAAGTCCGCTTTGGAAGGGGGAATGGATGGCCAATTGGCGCAAACCCGACTTCCCGAGCAGAACCGCCGAAACGGCAAAACTACCAAGCAGGTTAAAAGTAGTGCTGGTCCTTTAGAGTTGCAGACGCCCCGCGACCGCACCGGTAGCTACCAACCCCAGATCGTTCCCAAACGACAGATTTTCCTCACGCCCCAACTCGAACAGAAGGTTTTATCGCTCTAAAGTGTAGGAAACAGCTACGCTGACATCAGCAAACACCTCTTGGAGATGTACAGCTATTCATTGTCTGACAGCGAAAAACGGCCATTACGGACAAATTCATCCCGGCTACAGCCAGGAATGGCACATGAAACAACGCTGGATGTCACCCCATTATACAACTAGGTAGCAGGAAATTCTTCGGGTAAAGTGAAAGCCCATCCTGAGCGAACGGGCTTTCTATAGGGTATACCTGTTTGCTTATTTACGTTGCAGAAGCTGATTAACCAGTTTTTTAAGCTGGTCTATCTCAGATTACTGTTGTTGATTGGCCCAAAGGGAACGCGTTAGGTTTTTATTTTATTCTTCTCCGTAGTTGGTCCATTGCCATATCGTAGAGGACGTATAGGGCAAATGCTATTGCGTACAGGCTACCTACGTTCTGATCAGCCGTGGTGTTTTGGAAGAAATTATCAAGCTCGTTCATTCTGGTCAGTTACTAATTTGGTTGAGTGACTGAATAAACCTGAACCTTTTGTGTCTAATATCTATAAGCCCGGTTTCCCTATTCAACGTTGTCTATGGTGCCATACCGATCTGGATAAATCAATACATAGCTTATTGATGTACGCAGGCGAGTAATGGATAACGTAGCTAATGAGCTGTAGTTTAAAACAAAAAACTTGTCGTGATTCGTCGTTAGATCTCTGACTAAAGATAAAGCCCGGCGACTGAGCAGCCGGGCTTCTACTTGCTGACATGTATGACTTACCGAATCAACACCTTCATCTGTTGACGTTCATGGGCCGTATGTACATCCAAAAAGAATATACCTCCACCTTGACCGACTGGCATACTTATCCGTTCGAACTCTTCGGCCCGATTGATGCGCTGCTGAGCAACGAGCTTACCTTGCGCGTCCACCAGTCTCAGTTCAACTAGCTGACCCGCTACACCTCGCACTTCCACCTCGACGTTTTTGCCCTCAACGGGGTTACCTAGCAACTTGACTTGTAAGCCACTACCCGCTTCAGCTATACCCTGACGAGCTCCGCAGGCTTGTACTGTTACTTGAACAGGACCTGATGAGATCACTCCACAGTCTCCGCTGATGCGCACATAGTAGCTCTGTGACTGGCTGACTTTAATCAGTTTCAGGCTGGCCGTGCTCGTGCCTGTTTGCTTGCTGGGGTTTTCAGCAAGTTTATTCTGGTTACTGATGCTACTTCTGAACCACTCGTACTTGAGATTACTGCCTGAAGCTTGCACTAATAAGGTAACATCACTGCCCGAGCATACACTCTGATTAGCCGGTGCGCTCACCAGCTGGGTAGTGGCGTTGACCGTCAGGGTGAAGCGAGTTGGCACACTTTCACAACCCGTTGAGGGGTCGAGTTGGCTGACCTGGTAGGCAAAGTTGCCTGGTTGGTTGAGTACGACCTGCGAACCAGCCAGGGTCTGTCCTTCAGCCGTAGCATAGCGCAGTTTGTAGCTGGAATTAGTCCTGTTGATAAACTGGCTTAGCTCCACTGGGCTCTCACTGGCACAGAACTGGCGCTTGGTGGATGTGGGAGCTGGAGCCACCGGACGCTGGTTAACCGTCAGTCGGGCTTCTGCTTGCTGACTTGTACAGCCCTCGGCTGACACTCTGACGATGTAGCGCCCCGCCTTACTTCCTTCGTTGACGCTGACATTATAGCTAGGAGTCGTAGCCAACACGGGTTGATTAGGATCGGCACTGTTCTTGAACCAGGCATAAGTCAGTCCTTGAGGGCCTGAAGCCTGCACAGCAAAGGTGGCGTCACTTCCTACGCAGGCAGTCTGGCTATCGGGAAATTGAGTGATAGTTAATTGTTTGAGAATCAGACTTACGCTTGGAGCCGGTGGACTCGTACATCCCTCGGTATTTTGACACCGAGCGGAGATTGAATAAGTTCCTGGTTGCGAAACGGTATAAACATTACCATCCGCTATGCCCCCAGTAGCTTGCCAACTGACGTTGCCTGTCAAACAGGAAGCGGTGACTGATAAAGGTGAGCCGCAACTAGCCGTAACCGAACTTGTTAGTGTAGGGGCTTGTGGAGTTTGTAGGCCAGTCACAGTGACAGTAGTAGTGCTCTTACAGCCGCTGGCCGATGCTGTGACGGTAAAGCTTTGAAGGCCTGTCTGGGTTATCGTAGCCGTCGTTGGGTTGGTAGTAGCATTGCTTAGCGTAGCCCCAGACGGTGAGTACCAATTATATATGATTGGCCCCGGTAATCCACTCGCCGTAGCCGATAATTTAGTTTCCTGACCCGTACAAATGTTAATAGGGGTGGCCGAAGCCGTTAGGGTCAGCTCCCCTGGAACGCCTTGGTACTCATAGGCGCCTAAATCAATTCGTCCTCCCTGTACCCGCGGATAATTTGCCAGATCAGTAGTTGTGCGGCCCGAACCGGTACCAGTATTAATGGCTGGTGAGCAGGCCAGTAGTTGCAGATTACCATTGGCAGCATCAACGAAGCGGGGATCAGTGGTCAAATTGTTTTGCCCCCTATATCCAATTACGGCAGGGTCCAACAGGCAGTAATTTACCTCCGTCAAGAGATCGACCATAATATTGCCCTCTGAGTTAAAGAAGGTACTTTCTCCGCCGTTGTTCCAAATGATTGAGTTGGTAAAACCAGCACTACCAAAGTCAGTGTTGTAAGCAATACTTCCTTGCTGGGCAACATTTTGATGGAAGCTACAGTTTTCAATTGTTAATTCAGCGCGGTTGTTATATGCAATGCCCCCCTGTGCCGCTGTGTTTTTCAATAAGGTACTATTGACTAGTAACACCCGACTATCATTTTCGGCATATACTACTCCGCCACTTCCAGTTGTAGTGTTATTGGTAAAACTACAGTCAATAGCCTCTGTGCTGCTAAAGAGAATGCTGTTAATCACGCCCCCCCGGTTGATGGCGGTGTTTCCCGCGAAACGGCAGCCGGTTAATCGCACAACACCATCGTACTGAATATGAATGGCGCCCCCCGCGTTTCTAGCCGAATTATTCTCAAAAGAACAACCTGTTAGAATATAACTGCTACTGCCTCCCCATATAGCGCCACCAAATTCCGCTGAGTTATCCTTAAATAAGCAGTTTATAGCTGATACATCGCCATCAATAGTACTAATAGCCCCCCCTGAGTTAGCAATAAAGCAACAGTTGGTGATTGTTGAACCCGATCTGGAATTATTTATCGCCGTAGCACTAAAGTTTATGAATTGGCAATTACTAATGGTCGGATTACTATAATCATTATTGTATATGCCATAGCCAGCAGCTGTTAGAACAAAACCGTCTAATATGGCTGTTTGATCAACATACTGAGCGGACCCGTTAACGTAGACAGGATTCATTACAACTGAATTACTGTTATCCGTTGTGATTCCAGGTACGCCAATATCTCCACTAAGCGTTGTAGCCGAAGGCTGGGTTAGGGTGATAGCCGGGCGTTGATCTAAAAACCTTTCTTCACCCGCAAAGCCACCGTAAATGGCTACCCCACTTTTTAAATGAAACGAAAGGTTTCGATCAGTGCCTAACGTTGGTTTATATACGCCCTGAGCCACCCAGACCTGTTCTACTCCTGTGGCATCAATCATAGCCTGGAGGTCACCGGATGCTTGTTGCCAGCTTGAACCATCGCCCGTCCCCCCTGGCTTCACATAACGAATTGATTGAGCGTATCCGGTCAGTGTAGCCAGTAGCAATGTCAAAAAAAGAATCTTGAAGCGCCACACATGGCACACTTTAACTGGTAGAAGGTAAACCATAACGAATTGGTTATAATGAAAATATGATTACTGAAGTATGGATTAATCTTAAGGCATCCTTTTGCTGATACAAACTTGATGTTCGTATAAACGGAGTCAGTTAAAAACAAATCTTACATGGCCGGTACCCCATCCCCCTTGCTTCGCTTACTGCAACCCGGCTTACTCCGGATCGGCACCTGGCCAGGCCATGACATTCATAGCTGTGGTAGGCATAAGCTGACCGGCTGCCACAGATAAGAACGGTGGCTACAGCAGGCTTTAGCTTGTGCTTTCTATGACCTGAATGTTGAGCAGGGGCCGGTTGCCAGAGGGTAATCAGCAAAAGACCTGCAAACAAACGATGAGCGTATGTCATGGTGCAAAAGGAAAAAACCTGTCCTTATCGCTCACTTACAGTTGATACTGGATGGACTTCGCCAGCAATGAACTCCGCTAAATCGGCTAGTATACCTTTGGCACGCTTGTCTAGCAATTTGAGCTGTTCCTTTTGCTTTTTAATCGTCACGCTGGTGTGGCGCATCTCCAGAGGGTGAGGACCAACCTGCCCATTCATGCGAAAGTTGGTCAAGGTAACCCGATACTGGTTATCGTAGCATTCAATGGTAGCTGCGTAGTCAATACCTGGGACTAATATAACTGAGCGCTTGGTGGTAATTTGTGTTGGCAGTAAACTGCCGGTTGTGATCAAGTCACCGGTTACGTTATCACTCAATGATAGGGCTAATTTAGGATCACCAATATTGAAAGCTGCCCACCGACGGGCCTGCCGAAAAACCTCTCCTCTACTGGTATTGGGTACAGCACGTACCTCAATATACGCTCCCTTACTATATTGAACCGGGACGATGCCAAGTAATTTGCCGTTTTCTATCTCAGTCGGTATATATCGGCCGCAACTGCTGACTAGGATCATGCTGATTGAGATGCAGATAGGGAGCAAGCGATAAAAGTAAAACTGTGTTTTCATCGGGTGTTTGGTTACGATGGTTAATTGGGGCTACCTACAAAAAGTAAGTGCCTGATCAGCCTTTTTCTGAAAGTATATTTGTAACTAATCAGAGGTGTCCCTAATCGTGGTGCAATGTTGAGCATTTCAATAAACACCCGCTTACAATTTTGGGACAATCTCTTTTGATTTTGGGCCGCATGTAACTAATTCAAGAACAAATTGAGTGGACGGTCTACCATAACTGGTAAAACAGCGGAATGATACGGGGAAAACCCGTTGCTTTAGGGAAGCATAGCTACTACCTTTCGTTTATCCAGCTTTTGTCAGGTAGATAACACGTATCTTAATTAGAGACAAAACTGACAATGGCAGAGGAACAAAACCCACCTTCGGAGCGAGAAAAGTGGGAAACTGAAAAAGCGTTTCGAGATAGAGAGTTGACTTTAAAGGAGCGGGAGCAGGCAGTAAAAGAGGCTGAGCTTAAACTTAAAACCAATGATGCGACAACATCAGCATGGCGTAACCCTGTTGTAGTGGCAATATTAACAGCAGCAATGGCAGCCGCTGGTAACGCTATAGTAAGCAGTATCAATGGTAGTGAGCAACGGATCCTAGAAAAACAGCGGTCTGAGCAAACCCGAATATTAGAGATGATTAAAACTGGCAATCCTGACAAAGCTGCCGAGAATTTAAAGTTTTTGTTAGAAGCTGGCTTAATCACTGATCAATCGGTAAAAGACAGTCTTAGACGATATCTTGCCGAACGCAGACCTGGCAGTGGGCCAACCCTGCCTTCAGAATTTGGCAAGCTAACACCTGGCATAATAGGAAACGATGATGCAATCAGTGCTGACACGTTACCACCTGGCGTACTAAAGAAAGCATCTGAGTCAGTGGGCCAACTTTTATTTTATGATAAAGCTGGTAAACAGATTTCTCAATCAACAGCCTTTTTAGTAAGTGAAAATCTGCTACTTACCCTAGATTTTGGCAGTGAACTGCCAGCAAGTACCATAAAATTTAGAATGAACAACGGAGGTAAATTGACTAGTTATAATGTCATTCTACCGGCAGTGGAACAAGCCCGAACAGGTTCTGAACTAAGGCATTTGCTGTTGCGTGTGAGAGGTAATCCAGGAGCGAAACACGGCTTCCTAAATCTATCAACACGGGCTCCACGTATTGATGAATCATTGTCCATCATCATGTTTCGGGCTGATACACGCAAATTTGTTGTAACTCAGACAGCCGATTGTAAGGTACAGAAAATTGATTCTAATTTTCTGTATCATTTGTGTGATACTGGTCCAGGCAGCGCCGGGGCAGTGCTGCTTTCAGCGAATGGAAGCAGAGTCATTGGTATTCATGTCGGGGCTGATCGGTCAGGAAAATATGCCGTCCGGGCTGACGTTATCCGAAGGCAGAGTAAAATATTATGAAAAGTACCGAAGGCTTTCTCGCTGTCAAAAACGCCATAGGCCAATCCGATCACATCTGTTTCACTAACTCTTGAATGGGGTACCGGAAATCGGCTGCGTCGTCGACTAAATATAGATGTAGTGGAGCGGTCATAGACTACGTTCGCTGAGTAGCGGATTAACCGACGTCCGCAAGCAGTTGTTAGGCCATCGGATACCTGTTTCCGGCTTGAATACTGTAGCGTTCACCGATGATGGATCGCCAGATTTCGCGCCAACCAACCGAACGGCCGAATCAGCAACCGCAACAGCGGCCTAACTAGGCTTACTCCGACTGATTTGCGAATAGCCAGATCGGCCAGGGTGTTGTTTGCTAGCTTAAAGTATAGAATTTCCTCATCCTCGGCCCGAACAATGACGAGCGCATCGCTGGGGGTTACATGTCCCGACCGAATCAGTCCGGCCAGGTGGCTTTTAGCCTCTGCTAAAGAGTTGGTATAAGTAAACGTGGGTCGCTGACCATTGTAGTGGATAGCAATAAACTGAGACATTCGTTGGCTTTTCGTTCTACTACAAAGTAAAGTTGGGTATTCAAAATGGAGGTTAATAAGCAGTTAATTGACAAGCGTATACTTGTTAAATGGTGATTAGAGCCCATCACATTGTATATACTAACTTAATAAACTGTGATAATTGCCAACGGCTCATTTGGTTGTAACACAAGTTGCCCAGTTTTCTCCTCGTACGCCACAACTAGCCGGTTTACAGTCTCCAGCTCAAAGGCCCACTCCTCACCGTACATCGCGATAAAGTCCTGCCTGGCCGTCTCGTATAAAGCAATAGCAAAGTCGGCCAGCGAATCAATACCCGATCGCAGCAGCCGATCTCCGTTGATATGCCGCTCAGCCGCTGCCATCGCATAGTTCTCTATGCTGGTGCGAGCATCCCGTAGCGGTCTCAAAACAAATTGTGCCATCTCAAACCTACATCGTTTTACGCCCTCCTATGCGTAATAAAACAATCTCCTATATAATATAATTGTATTATATAGCATAAATCCATACTATCGCGGAATAGCAGCCCATCATGCGTCTGATAACCGCTGAGAGGCACGTAATAAACCAGCCAGGCGATGATTGGATTAGTCGATGTCAACAATATGTACGTGAGCTGTGAACGCAGCTTTAACCCCTCGCTCAATGGCGTTCCCGTCGTCGTGCTTTCCAACAACGACGGGGCTATCATTGCCCGCTCCAATGAGGCTAAAGCGCTTGGTATCAAGATGGGCGTACCTTACTTTATGGTCAAAGAGCTACTGGACGCTCATCAGGTCCGCATCTTCAGTTCCAACTACGCCCTCTACCACGATATGTCCACCCGCTTTTATAGCGCCCTGCATCGCTTTGTGGAGCACGTAGAGATCAATTCCATCGATGAGGCTTTTATCAGTCTGGACGGTTACCAATCGGTTTACCCTGATCTGGACGATCTGGCCCGGCACATGAAAGCCAAGATCCACCAATGGACACGGCTGCCGGTGGCTATTGGACTGGCACCGACCAAGACACTGGCCAAGGTAGCTAACTACTACGCCAAGCGACAGGAATCGGCCCGGGGTGTTGTGGTGCTGTCGGGTGAGCAGCAGATACGGGCGGCTCTGGAAGACTTACCCGTAAGTGAACTCTGGGGTGTGGGTAGCCGTCTGGCCGCAAAGCTCAGACAGTGCGACGTCAAAACCGCCTGGCAGCTTCGTAATGCGCCCGACGACTTCATTCGTGATCTGATGACCGTAAACGGGCTGAGGTTAGCCTATGAACTACGCGGGCAACGCTGTAAACTGCTGGAGGTGGAAACGCCCGCCAAGAAAGCTATATGCTCGGCCCCTTCGTTTGGGGACCTGATTCCAGACCGTAAGCTGATTCAGGAGGCTCTAACTACCCACCTCGCCCGAGCTACCGAGAAGCTACGTAAACAGCACTCAGCCGCTGGCGTAGTCACCGTCTTTCTGCACACCAACAAACACCTCAAGTCCCCCAACGGTGAACCGGCTAAGTACTACTCAGGCACTCGAACGGCTGTGTTGCCCCATCCGACGACCAGTCATACCGAACTAGCCCGCTACGCGCTGGCCTTGCTGGAATCGATCTATAAGCCGGGTTACCGCTATCAGAAGGTAGGGGTGATGCTCAGTGATCTGGTAGCGGATGATTTCAAGCAGGAGGGAATCTTTAACGAGGGCCCTGATCCCAAGCTGGCAAAGCTGGCCAAGGTTGTGGATCAGCTCAACTACAAACACGGCCGGGATAAGGTACGGCTGGCCGTGCAGGGTTATAGCCCTGAGTGGCACATGAAGCAGCAGTTGATGTCACCCCGTTATACAACAAGATGGAAGGATATTCTCAAAGCGACATAAATTGATTTAAGTAAGAAAACAAAGGCTTAGAGATAGAACTAAGCCTTTGTTTTAAAGCTGCGCATCTATTCTATGCATCTTGATTAATCAGTAACAACCAGCCTTTTAGTTTCGACCGGCTTGCCTGGAACATGGATTTTAATTAAGTACATTCCAGGTGCAATACTCCGATTATCAACATTTAACATTAAATTGACCTCTCCAGAAGTTGATCGTCCCGACAGTTTTTTTAGAGAGTACCCGAACAAATTGAGTACTTCAGCTTCGACTATAGCATTAGGAATTGCGTTCACTTTAATATTAATACTACTTTGGCTTAAGCTGGCTGGATTAGGATATATATTTACAACTTGACTTGATTCTTGCTGCCGAGCAGCTTGGCGAGCCCGTACTTTTTTATTTAATGCAACTAAGTTGGCTTGAGCCGCTGGCCGCTTTCGAAGGTGAAAATGAGTTGTATGTCCCATATCACGTTGAATAATATTGGTTACTGGGCTACCATTGACAGTTGCATCTTTAATTGTTTGCCAAAATGTATCAGTCGGCGTTTTTTCAAAGGCGACGAAGATTGCTTGAGCATCACTTCCAGCGGGTGTTTTGAGGAAATCAATAAATTGTTGGGCAACGGCAGCATTACGAGCATTATACCCCGCAAAATAACCATCTATATCTAATCCGTCCCTATGCGAGCCATGGGGAGGAAATACATTTCCATTCATATTGCTGATGTCATTGTAACTCCAGTTTGCGGGTAACGAACTTACATAAGTTATCATACTAGGCAAGCCCCACATATCTCCGCCTTCATTGGCATCATCATCAGTAGAATAACGAGGTAGGTTTCTGGCGAGCATCATATTAGCAAATGAGCCATAATCTACTGACACTGCTTGTGTACTTTTCTCTGTTTCAACTCGTAACTTCAGTAATACCTGTCCATCAGCATTAAGCGGGGCACGTGAAGGGAGATTAAACAGCAACCTATTGGTCGTAATTTCGACTTTCTCATCTTCGCCGAATGTCTGAAACAGAATAGACTGCGCCGTTTCATGAAGGTTAGCGGAATTTATTAGAGTTTGCCCCTGATAAACTTGTAATTGCAACGATGTTATTTTGTCTTCTGCTGGCCCTTCTACTGTAATCTGTCCATAAACCGGCACAAAGCCCTCAAAATAAGAGTGGTTGTCAATACTTAGATGACTTAAAGTATGAGTGCGGTCAGGATCTATTAGTTTTTTCTTAGTGATTGTCACCTGACGCTCTTCTACGAAATCAATCACTATATATGAATCATATAAACCATCTGCAACGTTAGCTACCTCGGCATCAATATGCACAACATCGCCTTCGACAGAAACCGGGAGAGATAGTTCACGAAAAGCGGTGGCCCCGGAGCTATATTCAAAAGCACCCAAACCTAGTCCGTTCATTGTCTTTTGCTCTGACTGGTTAGCTTTACCCTTTTCACTGCGAATAGCAATTGAGTAATAGTCATTGTATTGGGACCCAAAGTAACCACCCGGTACTTCAGACGTAATAAACTGATAGCGTACAGTAACGTTCTTGGTCCCCTTTTTAGTAATAAAAGTTCTTGAAACGTTTTGAGGCCCCTCTCCAGCAGTAC
Organism: Fibrisoma limi BUZ 3; assembly: GCF_000296815.2. Lineage (GTDB taxonomy): Bacteria > Bacteroidota > Bacteroidia > Cytophagales > Spirosomataceae > Fibrisoma > Fibrisoma limi. The sequence continues at coordinate 970,770 of NZ_CAIT01000009.1, read as the reverse complement.
TCACCTTCATATCCTGATTACTGGCAGTAATACTAAACTGCTGTGCATTTGCCTCTTGATGGGGAATGATTGTCACTGGAGCTGTACCTATATCCCACCCTTGAGTACCAAGACTAAAATCATTGTTATTAATAGGGTTAGGAGTTTTTATTGGCGTTAACCGGACAGTAACCCCAGCACCTCCTACCGTACCTGCTACTCCAAATAAGTTGTCTGAGGTGGAAGCTGTAACAATTAGCGTTCGATTTGGAATGTTAGGAAATACAACACTACCATTAACTGTCTTTCCTTCAGCAACCACTATTTCATCATCGCTAAGTACTACTTTAACTGAAGCATCATTGACCGGATTGTTAGCCTGGTTTATTGCGTTTACAACTAATGATTGAGAACCAGACCAAAGCTTGTATGTGCCTTCAATTCCTAATCCCTGTTTATCGACTGTATGAAAGAAAAAATTATTAAACCCTTCTTTGAGCGACAACCCGAAGGAAATAGAATTAGGAGTTATTGAGAGATTTTTAGTTGGAACAAAATCTCCATTTATGTAAGTAGACAAATCGGTTGGGTCATTAGAAAATTGCGCCCCCGTCAGATTTAGAGTAACTTGAACCTCTGCGGGATTAAACTTAGTTTCATCAACTCCCAAAACAGTAACTACGCCAGGTGAAGCTTCTATAGAATCAGGAAGAGTAGGTGGAGTTGCCGGACCTACTGCGCGCACCGTTAGTAAATTACCTGTTGCCAAGGGATCAACTCGGCACTCGGCTGGTCGTACACTGCTAACTTTTATTTGATACAGTTTATTTTGAGGGGCATTTGAAGGCATCACCAATGAGGCTGGTGAAGCTGTTATTGTTGATGAAGAAACTACCGCAAGTGAGCCAGTCTGAATGAAGTCAATTTTAAACTTTGTCTCTGGACATTTAAAGTTTTTAGCATCGAAGGAAACTAAAAATGTAGCTCCTGGTGGAACTTCAGCAGGTGAAGTGGTAGCCCCTACCACTTTTACGTTTTGAATCGTTTGGCCCCAAAGAGTTTGACAAAAAACAGTGAGGACAACAAGTAATAACTTTTTCATGTGGATAGATAATTGAATGTTAGCCTTTATGATACAACTAGAAAAGATAACTCTCTACAAAATAAGTTAAAAGCAGAGGGTTACAGCAGGGGAATTTCCCCCTTTTTTTTGCCAGTTACAGATATAATAGTTTATGAATCATTGGTATAGAAATACATATACTAATTCATTAAAACAAAAATGGCCTGACGCATCACGTCGGGCCATTGGGTATCCCACCGTACATCCTATGATTGGATGTATTTGTGCAAACCTACAGGTTGATCAGCGTTGAAGCATTAAGCCTAAATTAAATATGACGGTTAAGTCCAAAACGAACCACTAGTACGTTCGCTCAGGTGATGTATAGCCGCTTTCGCTGGGTGAGAATGCAGGGTTTGTGGAAGCATTGTACAACTAAGCCGCTTAAAGCGGCAGACTGATCAAGACTGAGGTACCGCCACCAGCCGCGGTTTGATAGGTGCACAAGCCGCCAATAAGCTCTACTCGACGATTGATGTTACGTAGGCCGGCCCCTGATTGGCCTAGCTCCTGCTGTAAAACCTGCTCATAGTCAAACCCTATCCCATCATCTTCTACTCTGAACTCAGCTGCCGTAGGTAGGTAGTGAACGCTCAACAGAATCCGTTTAGCCTGGGAGTGTTTCAGCGCGTTATTTAATAGCTCCTGTAGCACCCGAAACAGCACCATCTCACGCTGAACCCCTAACGACACGGGCGTACCAGTGGTGAATAGCTCAATCGTAAAGCGACGGGCTTTCTGGATCCGGGCTACCTCATGGGTTAGCGTTTGAACCAGGCCGAACTCCTCGATGAAGCTACTGTCCAGACTTTTGGACAAAGCTCGTACGTCATTAATAGCTTTGTCGACTACCTGACGTGTCGTTTGTACAAGTTCCAGGGCTTCACCCGCATCGACTGCCTCTTCTAAAGCGCCTAAATAAAGAGTGGTTACCGAGAGCAGTTGGCCAATGTTGTCATGCAACTCCTGGCCAATTTCCTGAAGTGTCGTGTTTTGAATCTCAACCTGCGCCTTAAGAATTTCCTGTTCGTAAGCTGCTTTAAGACGTTGCTTCTCTTTATAGTTTTGAAGTTGGCGCTTTTGAAACAGAAGGGCGAAACTTGTAATGAACACTGCGAGTAGTAAGAAGACCACTGTAGCTATTACTGGCAGAAAATTAATATCCATCTATATGGGTCTTGAGCCTCTGGGTAGACAAGACAAAAGCAGCTCCAAAAGCAATACTCATAACAATGTTTAACACATAATTAAGTTGATAAAGAGCTAACGCTAAATACTTTGCAGAGGCATATATCTGGTGAAAGAAGCCGGTCGCAATCAGATTTCCGGTCGTGTAAAAAAGAATACCGGTAGCTATCCAAAACAAAGGCTCTTCTATCAGAATAAGTACTTCTTTACCGAAAAGAATATCTCTGAAATATAATAAGACAACGAAAAGTGCACATGGCCCCTGTATCAGAAAGACATCGTCAGAGGCGGTTAAATCATCTAAGTTGAATACTATTTGGTAAACGGCAAATAGCCCCACTACACCGAGCATTATTAGTTGAGTGATGTAGCGAAAGGATTTTTTGGGGGCATTTTGGTTGAATATGTATACATAAACAGCGAAGGCTATAGTATGTATTAAACAATAGAAAAGCTCAATCACTACTGTTTGATCTTCGCCTAACTGTTCTAAACCAAGATCAACCGACACCATAAACACCCAATAGATAACCAATGCCCTAATGGGGGCTAAGTTTATCTGCCTGAAGCAAACTAAGCCGACGACTGCAGACGTTACATAAAACAGTTTAAGTATCACCAGCATAGTTATAGTAACTCGTCACCTTGACAGTCTGGACGACAAGAAAGATGTAATTTATTCGGTAAAGCATCAAAGTTTAACCGAATTCTGTTAAGGCGATAGATGCCAAACTGTAAACTGTCCTGTAAATAAGCGGTGGGATGACGAAAGTCAGCATTAGTATTCGACTCAAACTGTATCTTACCAAAAGTAAGCAGGTATACATGTTTTGACTCAGAACCATTCTTCTCAACACCTACGTGGAGCCTATATCCATCAAAGCGACCTGAGTCAGGCTCAATCAATGAAAAGTCAGGCACTTTGTTATTAAAAAATTTTTGAAAGCTAGCATCTGTCAGTTCGTCTATTGAAAGCGCTATACTGGCTAATCGGCGCTTAGGGTTAAGATGATCCAAGGCCGCTTGGCTACCAAACAGCCGTCTGATTGTCGCTGTATCAGCTTCATCATATTGGTTACGAAAGTGCATGGCTTTCTTGTATTGGACAACATCCAGTGGCAATTCGGTTGCAGGTTCTTTTTTACACGCTTGCATTAGAACCGTTAGTGTGAGCCATGTAACTAGGGGAAGGAAAGTATATGTTTTCAAGGGTACAGAATTTAGTGGTGAAAAAAGGGTATACAAAGCTGTTTTTACGTATTCAGTATAAAAGTCCGTTTTGATAAATTTAATAGCCCAAATCTATTGACGTACATGAGGCTTTAACAGGGGGAAATTCCCGTATCTGAAAGGGCTTTTCACTGAGTCCGCTCCTCATCGACAACCTAATCAGCCCATAAAGCGACAAACACCTTTATCAGCTCAGCGTGATAGCGCTAAGCGAACTTTACTGAGTTTACCAGCCTAAAAACACTTTCAGCTAAATTCCCCTCACAACGAATCGCGTTACACAAGGGCCGTGTTTTACCCCCGCAGCAATCGAAATTACGGCTAGCGGATGATCTTTGCTAGAGCAAAAAACTGAGCGTCTGCGAGCAAGATAGTATTATTAGCGGGCTGGCCAAAAAGCATTTATTTAGTATTTTGTGCCTTGTTATCCACGCGAATCCATGCTACGACTTCTCCTCGCCCAACTCCTGATGGGGCTAGCCATTTCCGTCAGTTCAGCCCAAACAATCAAAGTAGCCAGTATTCACCATAGCCGGTTGGATGCCGGTTCAGATGACAAGGGGTATACGCTCAATGGCGCAACCATGATCAAGACGGCCCTGCCTAAACTAACAAATACGGCGAACTTCGGACCGGGCGGCAAAGTGCCGTATTCACTGAGCATCACGCACACATTCACCGCATCGGGGTCCATCACCGCCACCTCACTAGCACCGTTTGACATTCTGTTCATTGGACCCACCTTTGGCGGATCATTTCCAGTCACCCAAGCCGAACAAATAGCGATTAAGGCCTGGTCCGCTCAACCCGGTAAGGTGGTTATCCTGGCTGAACAGCCGGCGAACTACCCAGTCACCGCTTACTATGGGTATACTTTACGGGAAGGGAATACGGATCCGACTACTGTACGGCCAGGGGATTCGGTCACCAAGTTGTTTACGGGTGTATTCGGGGAGGCCACATCGATGACACAGGGCGGAACCTCACAAGGCTACTTTTCCACCGATTGCTTTTCGACCGTTATTGCCACCAATGCAGACGATAAGCCGACGATCATCTTTGCCTCCGCTACGCGTGATGTATTGATTGCCGACACCGACTTTTTTACGATTGTCGGCAACACTATGAGCGAAGGGCCGGTAATTGACCCCACCAATGATACCGACAAGTTCTGGGGTAATTTATGGGCATGGGCGGTGAACGAAGTGGTCAAACCAGGGGCCGTTTCCAATCCGGTGGCAGCCAGTGTCACGCCGGCCTGTAGCGGCACGAACGGTACCATCACCTTTACCTCACCGGTTGGTAACACCAGCGATGGGCAGGCCTATCAGTATTCGATCAACGGCTCTACGTATCAAACCAACCCAACATTTACCAACGTGCCGACGGGCACTTACACGATTTCTAGTCGTACCTCGTCCGCCTGCCCGGTTACCTCGGGCGGCACCGTTACCGTTAAAGGCCCACCGGATGCGCCGGGCTTAGGGGCTCTGATACAACCTGGCTGTGGAGCCACAACGGGTACAATCAGCCTGACAGGCTTGCCCGCATCAGGTAATTACGTCTTAACCCGAACGCCCGGGGGGCTCATCCCTTCGGCCACCAGTGGCACGACGTATACCGACAAAGAGGTTGGCCAGGGAGGATACTCCTATATGGTAACCAACGCCGATGGCTGTAGTTCGCCCGCCAGCGCCCTGATTAACATCGTGGCGTCACAAGCCCCGCAAATCTTGCGTGTTCAACTCCAGCTGCCCAGTTGTGGCAAAGCAAACGGAGAGGTGATCGTAACAGCTCGTGGGGAAGGTTCATTAACCTACTCCCTGGACGGAATTAACTTCTCCAGTCAGCCCGTGTTTAAGAACCTTACCCCAGCGAAGTACTTACTCACCGTCAGAGATGCCAATAGCTGTAGCAGTACCCAAGCGCTTGAGCTTATTCAACCGCCCCTTCCGAGTATTGCTGCGGTGAACGTAGTAGTCACCTCCTGCGGGGGGGCCAACGGAGCCATCAGTCTAACGGTAACCGGTGGTGTAAAGCCGCTTGGCTACAGTTTGGATAGCACCACTTTTCAGCCTAACGGCTCATTTACGAACTTACGATCGGGTACATACCGAGCGATTGTCAAAGATTCGGTCGGTTGTACCAGTGGGGTGACTATACCTATAGCCCCAAGTCAATCGCCCACCATCGATTCGGTACGAACGTCCCAAACCGCGTGTGGTGAACAGACCGGCGAGTTGACGATGTATGCAAGGGCTGCCTCAGCCATGATGTATTCGCTGGATTCTGTTTACTTTCAGAATCAGCCCTTCTTTGCTCGTTTAAAGGCCGATCGATATGCGGTGTACGTGAAAGATGCTCTGGGGTGCATCACAAAGACGATGGCACAGGTTGAAGAGGATTGTAGTGCTTCGGTAAGTATGCCTTCGGCTTTTAGTCCTAATCAGGATGGGTTGAACAATAACTGGACGATTCATTTCAGGCCAGCTAGGGTAACGATTATGAACCTGACGATCTTTAATCGTTGGGGCGAAGTAGTCTATAATCGAAAGGAGTTTGAGCTAAGCAGCGGAGACCCCCTCTGGGATGGGACTATCAATGGGCAAATCGCGCCGGCTGGGGTGTTTGCTTATCATCTTGACGTACAGTTTGATCCTCAACGGCTAAGTAGGTATTCAGGTACCGTCCAACTGATACGCTAATTTAACCATGTTAATCGATAGTAAAGAAACTTGTCCACGCTTTTGTCTACTGCAAGGATTCATCGTATAGCAGATCAGGAAAAGAATTGTCAGGTTTGACGGCACGAGTTTAATCGGTTTTTTAATTTACTATAATCGAGGTACATATATTTAAGCTAGCTTACCACTCTTCTCTCGCCTTGTGCCAGTACCAAGCCTGTTAGCTACCAATCAGGTTGGTAGTGCTACCCGTTTCAAAATAAATTCCTTCTGTTGGGACAATGATTAACGGTGTGATGGGTACCCTATGTCATTATTAGGCGCAGGTAGCGGGGGAGGTCAAAAACGCCCGGCCTCGGCTCGGCTCGGGTAGGGAGTAGTTCAGAGCAAGGCTGACGGTAAAACGCAGTTCAATCAATTAGTGGCTGCTTGTTCTGTTTTAGCTCAATTAAGACGTATTGAATTTAGTAAGTCGCTAGCTTGTGTTCTGAAAGAGATCAACTTTTCACATATTTATAAAAGGTAAATATACTAAAGTGTGAATACTCAACTCAACATACGGTTCTTATTATATTGTAAATCAATAAGATAGGAATTGGCTCAAAACGATTATTCGTTTACTAGTGTATAAATTTCTACACTTTTAAGGGTACCTCTATTTCGTAGCACATGCATATTATAGTCGGCCACCGTTTTAGTGGGTAGGAATCAATGAGGCCAAAATAGCGGAGCAAATTGCTTAATGGTTGAAGATTTGCTGCCCCCGGCTCGCTTCGGCTCATAATAACATCAGCGTAGGACTCGAACAACTTGCCAGGTTAGATGAATCCAGTCAACGAAAACCTCAATGTGGAAAAGCTTAAAATCAGAACTGGAGATCGGAAGTACTTAAACGCTTTACATTCATAACACAAATGAAATGATTCGCTCAGTAACCGTTCATGGAATGAGACTGAACGGTTAGCGTTCTCAGTATAGAAGTAGATATAGGTTACTGTTGACTGATAAACGATTGTAGAGCCAAATTACTGTCAGCCTCTGCTCGCTTCTAAGCTGACGTGACCGTCTAGTGGGAGGTCACTCATGAAGCTTACCTGTCACAGCATGGTTTATTTACAGAAAGATGCTCGACTCCTTACGGGCGGCTTTGCTCTGCTGCAAGGCGATGGCCCACTGAGGGAAGCAGGGTAACCGTAGACGAGGCAACTGGGCTAATCGATCGCGGGCTTTAAGAAAGGCCAAGGTTTTCTCAGGGGCCGGCACTAGCAGCAACCGGAGAGGTTGATAGGGGGTTATGTCCTGGCTGTTCTGCCGGATGAGGAGCATGAAGGGCTGGTTGTCAAGAGATAAAAACTCGTGGTGGGTATTCCGTAAGCCTGGAGTACGGTTCAGATCGGTATAGAACAGAAAATGTCCCTTGTCCGAGCGGGCTTTGATTCCCCAAAACTTGTGGTGGTGATAGGGCTGGCCAATCCGGCGAATTACCTCCAGGTAAGGCGGCAGTAGCGGGTGCTGGCCTGAACGATTCGTTCTAAAATGTAGGTCCACTACCGGACTCCAGTCATAATCTGCAAATATAGTTTTGTCGGTTTTGTCAATAAGCTCTGGATGCATTTTTGTAACATTTAAATATTAGCTTCTGTGATACACAGCCTTTTTGCTTACATCTTTCAGTATTGCACTGACAAAACCGACAAAAGTATTTTCGTCAGTTTAGTCAGTGGGTCAACCACGCGTTTTCAATAAAATTTTAGGGTGTATTTTGTAAGATGGAGCCTCTGGTCTGCCTGTCTTATTATAGGTTGCAACAATTTCTTTTAACCATTGCCGATTGACTAGCTCTTGTAATGCGGCCTCCACTGCCTCGGCGCTAGTCAGGTGCATCCACCCCTTCCGTTGTACATCGCGGGCTTTGAACCCGTCGCTTAAGTCACCCGCTTTCAGGTGTTTGAGCAGTTCTTTGGCCGATTCAATGCTAGCCGTATCCAGCAGCCCATAGATACGCCGAGCATGGCTTTGCAGATAAATGCACCAGTTCACTGCCATTCGAACGGCCTGAGCCGAAACTAATTTAGACGATGCCGTTGACGAATCCTCTTCCACACAGGAAATCAGATGAAAAATAAGGGCCACGCTAGCAATTAGAGAGGGGTATTTTGCAAAGTGTTCCAGCAAAAGCCCCGTTTCATTGGGAAGTACGTTGGTTTCCCAATTGATATACCACTCTTTGAATATCTCCTGAGCTTCGTTGTCGAAATGCGTGTACGGGTACCGATTGTATTCGTCAGCCTCATATCCGTACTTGGTTAGATCACTAATGGCAAGTTGTTGAACTACCTTGTAGGCTATATCACGGGCCTGTTTATCGGGATATTCATCCGTATATTCCCACTGGGGCTTGTCCGGATAAACGGCTAGCTGCAGACGTTGTACGAAGCCATCATTATCGAAGCCGGTAGCGGCCTGTAGATACCCTAAAAGCTTCGCCGGTTGTATGCCTCCGAATAAGCTAACGCATAAATGGGGGACGTGTATAGTACCTCGGCCAATCCGATCTGACGTATATAGTCCGTAACCGTTCCAGGCCTCCAGGTAAAACGCCCGGTCCTGTTCCCGGCCCAATCGGTCCCACCCTGCGAGTAGCCCCGTCAGTTCGTCACGCTCGATGAGCAACCCGGTTGGGTTATCATTAAGTAATTCAGCCAACTTTTCAACGGTGACGTCGTTACTCCAGTACCGTTTTTCGGTTGGCTTTTGGGGTTCTGTGGGGTAAGCAATGAAGGTTTTGACTGGCTTCCCACTTAGCCGGTCTTGCTCCTGCTTTTGATAAATTTTTTTCTGCATTTCGTATTGAAGGTGTTGAGCCTCGTATTCCTGCAGGCGTTGCTTGTGGTCCTCAGCGGCTTGCCGGGCCAGCTGCTTTAGGGGTTTAAAAACCTCACTAACTGAGGGCGTTTTCTTCGTGGAAGGGTCTCCGATAACGGCCCCCCACAGATTAGGTACTACCGTCCAGTTATCTTTCTGTTTAGGTTTAATGGCGAGCCGGGTCCCAATCAGAGAAGAAATCATTACGATTGCGGCTGAGGCTACATAGTCCAGCGGGCACTTCATTCGATTCGCTATATCGGTTAACCACGGCCGTAATTTTTCAGGAATGCTAGAGGGGGGTACTGACAAAACCGACAAAAGTGGTGTTGTTAAGAGTTCGGGTTCTGGCCAATCTTCCTGTCTATCATCGTCTGTTGTCTGTTCGTATCTTGCAGAGCCCTCCTTTTGTGGCCATGAATGCGGTTTACCTAGTACCTCATCAACCATGTGAAAGAAGGTACCAATGTTGACTTGTCCACTGCGGTTACGTAGCAGTTCACTAAACTTGGCTTCTGTTTCCTGATAGCTATATTTTGGGTGCAGCCGACTGGCTTCGTGAAAGCCAGACCGGCCTTCTTCCCCTAAACTAGCGAAGGCCAACCCTATCTTGACCCAATCTTCGTAGTTCGCCGTCAGGTCAGTGTTAGTGTGATGAAGCCGCGTTAAGTATTCGTTGATACGGCAGTAGGTATCATCTTCCGGAAGGGCCTGCTTTTTCAGTCGGCCTCCTGGTTCTTCGTGTGTAGGCTGAGGTGGTAGACAATACTCCTCCAGCAGGGGAATCACCTCACTTTTGGGATTATAATAAGCGTCGGGTGCATAGGGCAAAAAACATAGCCGGTCCACGTTGCAACCACTGGCGTCAATCTGTGGCTTTGTACCCTTTGTAACATCTTGTTTTCGTGTCAGTCCATAACTGTCATGTAAGTAATCGGAAAGCTGCCGAAAAAACAGTTTGTGTTCATCAACGTGGTTGATGTCAATCTTTACAACCCATTTTATTCCGTTTCCTGAGGGGCTCACAAACGTGATGTGAGTGAATACATCGGTACAAAGTTGGTTGAAGAGTTTAGTCACTTGATCCCCGTTCAAGCCGTCCACGTCCATGCAGATCAATCCGCTATGCTGCTCCAGATCCTGCGCCTTCTTCCCGCCTTTGAACGTGCCGGACCAGGTGACACCCCAGAAATGTCCTGGCTCAACTAACCGACCTTCGCTATCGCGCTTACCCGCTTTGTACGCTTGGGCTGCTTCTGCATCGGAAAACGTACGCAGGAGTTTGGTTTCATGCTCGAACCTTGAACGCATTACCACCAGCACGGCACTAGCTGGGTAATCACCCTTATAGGATGCGGGTGCAACATTTTCGAAAATGCTAACTTTTGGTGTCATGTCGCGTTAAGTGAGTTTTAAACCGCTCCTGCCAGAGCAGGCGCTGCGGAGTGAGGCCTAGGTCGGTCTCATCCCGGTCAGGCTCGCAAGCTGGCGGGGTCGTTGTCAGGCTATCTTGGTAAATTTTTTGTTCTTTTAGAAAATCCTCTGATGCCTCCGAAATGTCAATGTAAATGGGCCGCTCACTTCGCTGGTCGTAACTTTTGACGGAGGAATAAACTGCCGTTTGGGGCCAAAACCCACCGTCTACCCGCGGTACTCGAACATAAAACTGGCCCGACCTGCCGACGAAAGAAGCCGGAAGAGTTTTACAATCTATCATGGGGCGTTAATCAGCGATAACTCGTAGTAAAAGGCGCAACCCGTCCAAATCGTGTACCAAATGACTGACGACACCTTTCTCTTGATGTACTGCGGCAGCGGGTTCCGTCAGAGATTGAAGGACGAGACGCAGCTGTCGTGCCCCAATCTCGCAGCGAAGGATTAGTCCAAATTCAGTTTTTTGAATCAACCAGACTCGTCCACCTACTGCACGGATTTCTCTGGCGATCGATGTCGCTAAAATGGGCGTCGCGGTGGATGGCTGGGGGAGGTCGAACATAGCAGCCATGACTATGATTTTTTATATCTCCGTACATCCCGCAACGCAGCTAGTACTCTTTCACGAGGGTATCGAACTCTTCCACTTATTTTCAGAGGAGTAAGAATGGCCGGGCGGTCCTCAGTGTCTTTAGACCAATCATTTAGAGTCACAAGGGAAACCCCTAAAAATTTAGCAGTCTGCTTTCTGGTGGATAATGGGGGCAAATCTGGGTCCTTGGCAGGTTTGTAATCGGCCAGGGCTCGCATCGTGCCACTGTAGGCGCGAGCCTCTACCAATTCGCCGAACTGGTCAGGAGTGAGAGAAGAAACCTGAATTGTGTGCTGAAACATGGATATATTGTTCTGATTGTTTCAGCAAACTTCTCGAAACTTAATAGGTGCTAACTATCATACTACTGTCATGACAGTAGTCTTGGAGATAAAGTCAAGATAATTGATCAAGGTCTGGTAATGTTAATTTAGTGCGGTTAGCTTCAGATAATGTATTCCGTTCTGTATCTACAACATTGCGCCAGCTATTAGGACTAGGGTTATACTTGGTGAAGCGGAATGAACTATTACAAATGTTTGCCAACTTAGTAAGACTCAATTCGCCGTTTGTTATAGGGGGTTCAATATATCCAGCTCTAATAAGTTCTGAAATGATGAAACCCGCAATAGCTGGTTTACAATTCCAAATAAGTTTGTTTTTATCAACTCCATTATCGGGTTCTTTTTCGGTACTAGCGCCACTTAAGATATCTGTAATGGTTCCCTTTTCATCAGTTATTTTTTGACTCTCTTCAGCGCTTTGGTTTGTCGTTGAGTAGTTGGTTGATATATCTTCGGCTAGTTCGTCTTTAAGTTTGACGGGTAGGTTCTTTTCAATACTATGTTTAAGTTTTATGAACTGCTCTTCGAGTATTTCAGTCGCTAGTTGTGCATCGGATAACACCTCATTTACTATTTCACTTACTTTCTTACCATATTTAGTATCACCAATCGGAATAAACTTACCTTGATCTTCATTTAGAGTTATGATCTGAGGTAATTGGCTATTATTCTCAAGATTTTTTACGAGGTCCCCAGAATGTACGTATAGCCTACTTCTAGCTTCTGAAAAAGAATTAAACGCATTTTCGCATTTAGCCGCGTAAGCTTTTCGACGCTCCTTACCCAGCATCCGGATTGCGTTCTCATTAATTTCTAGACAAACATCTTCTATAATGCAATTGACCTCGCAGGCTATTTTCATTGAAAGTCCATGTAGCACATCCTGCCTAAACTGTAGCCCTGTGATTGCTTTGTATTCTGCTTTGCTACATTCCGTTTTACCAATATTTTCGTCTCGTGAACTCGGAATCGGTAAATTAATACCCGATAATAAACCTGGTAATTCGCATGCATACTTTACAATGTAATCGCGAGCTTCGTCAATCTTTTGTAATGCCGCTGTTTCAATTGCTTCCATAAAATTTCTGTGATGTATAGTTTATCAGATCGTTGCTGAGCCTGATCAGGCTACTTTATTCATTGGTATGATCTGGCTGTTTTGAGTATCGTGTATTCCTCCGAAATGCGGATGATTGAGCAGCAGTAAGGCGTTTTGTTCCGGACTGATTTTGATGTACCGCAGAAAGACTGTTTCTGACTTGTGGCCGGTACATTTCATAATGGCCACGGTCGGCACGCCGGCTAAATAGGCATTGGTGGCAAATGACCGGCGAGCGGTGTGGGTAGTAACCAGCTCGCACTTGTCTAGGTAACGAGTTTGACGACTGCCGCCAACAGTACGACTCACCTCTACCTTTTCCACGATACCAGCCAGCCGACACAATTCTTTGATGTAGTCGTTCATCTTCTGGTTGGTGATGGTGCGCGGGGGAACGCCGTCGTATTTAGCCAGTATGGACAGTACATTTGGGTTAAGGGGTATGGAAACCCGCCCGTTTGTTTTGAGTGCCTTACGGGTCAAAATACGGCCGTTATGCGTGATATTCTCGGGCCGTAGGTCGCTGAAATCGGAAAAACGCAGGCCGGTATACGCTCCGATCAGAAACAAATCTCTAACCCGGTCGAGCCGTGCGTTTGCCGACAGGTTTAGGGTAAAGAGTGCGGTTAGTTCATCGTCGGTCAGATAAACATTATCCACGTCCTCGACCAGTTTCTTGAACTTTGGATGTTGGTATATCGTGTTTTCATGCATTCCGTCGTGATGTGACTGCTTGAGCATTACTTTCAGGTCTTTCAGCAGCGTACCGACGTAGTTGAGCGTTAGCCCCCGATTAGTCAGCCATAACTTAAAGGCATCGTAATAGGCGAGGGTGTAGGCGTCGTAGTCAATCGGGTTGCCGGTTGCGGCCTGGTAGTTCTCCAGAATGCGCTTTAGTTTCATGTACCCGGCCAACGTATAAGGCGCATATTTGGCCTCTTTAGCGTTCAATCGTTTCCCGGCTTTTGCCTCCTCTACAAACCGAACGATATAGGCTGTAAACGACTCTTTAGCATCCTGAACGGCTACCTTCTTTTCCTTCCGGCCTACCTCTTTGTCAAAATACTGCTTGATGAGGTCGTTCGTGATTGGTACCCCTGCCAGTTGCAGCCGGTTCAGAACCGTACGTAGGGCCGAGCGTTGGCGGTCGAGGTGAGCGTTTATCGTTTCGTTGTCTCGCAGTACGGCCCGGTTCTTTACGTCAGTACGCGCCCGGCCGTTGGTCGTATCCCACAGATCAGGCGCGATTGATTGGCCGGTTGATACCTTAAACCGGGTGTATTCGTAGCGATAAACGAGGTAAATGGGGGTTGGGCCAGCCGAACGGGCATCTTTCAACAGGCATTTGATAGCCTGATCGGTGATGGTACGCATTTGAAATAACTGGTTTGGTCACTACCAATGTACTAATTAATTCGGTACGGGGGACGAAGGAGGGGACGAATAAACTGTATAAAACCTTATTCTTTATCGTAAGGTATGATAAAGTAAAAAGGGTTAACCAGTTGATTAAGAGCGTAAATGCTCAAAAACTGATTAACCCTGATTCAAAAAATGAGCCTCCTACGGGATTCGAACCTGCGACCTACGCATTACGAATGCGTCGCTCTACCAGCTGAGCTAAGGAGGCAATTGCGATGAAGCGGGTGCAAATATACGCCAGTGGAATTAAATAACGCAACGTTCCGTTCTATTTTTGGTAAATTTGCGCTATGATTTCCATTACCAACCTGTCGTATTACCTCGGCAGCCGGGCGTTGTATGAGAACGCGTCGCTGCACATCAAACCAAACCAGAAAATCGGTCTGATTGGCCTCAACGGTACGGGTAAATCCACTCTGCTGCGGATTATCAACGGCGAGTACCAGCCTGACGGTGGTACGATCTCCAAAGCCGGCGACGTTACCATCGGTTTCCTGAATCAGGACCTGCTGTCGTACCAGACCGACGAGTCAATTCTGGCCGTGGCGATGCAGGCGTTTGAGCGGCAGAACAAGCTCCAGAAGCAAATCGACAAGCTGCTGCACCAGATGGAAACCAACTACACCGACGATCTGGTCGATAAGCTTGGTAAAGCCCAGGAGGAATTCGACGCCCTCGACGGGTACACCATCCAGTCGCGGGCGGAAGAAATTCTGGAAGGGCTTGGTTTCTCCACCGACGATCTGGAAAAACCATTAAAACAGTTTTCGGGGGGCTGGCGGATGCGGGTGATGCTGGCCAAACTGCTTTTGCAGAAACCGTCATTGCTGATGCTTGACGAGCCGACCAACCACCTTGACCTGCCGTCGATTCAGTGGGTGGAGAAATACATTCAGACCTATGAAGGGGCCGTATTGGTAGTCTCGCACGACCGCGAGTTTCTCGATAATGTCATCGACGTAACGGTGGAGGTATCGGGTGCTAAACTCAACTACTACCCCGGCAACTATTCGTTCTATCTGGAGGAGAAAGCCCTGCGTAACGAAATACAGCGAGGAGCTTACGAAAACCAGCAGGCCAAAATCCGGCAGACGGAGCGATTTATCGAGCGATTCAAAGCAAAGGCCACTAAAGCCAAGCAGGCACAGAGCCGGGTGAAGCAACTGGCCCGTATGGAACTAGTCGATGCAGTGATTGATGAGACGGCTCGGGTAAACTTCAAATTTCAGTTTTCGACTCAGCCAGGGCGTCATATCCTGCATCTTGAAGACATTACAAAGCATTACGGTCCCAAACGTATCATGACCCACGCCGACATCCGGCTTGAACGGGGCGATAAGGTAGCGCTGATCGGTGCCAATGGTCGCGGTAAATCCACGCTGCTGCGGATTATTGCCGGTACGGAGCCACTGAACGAGGGACGCCGACAACTGGGGCATAACGTATCGTTCAGCTTCTACGCCCAGCACCAGCTCGAATCGCTGAACATTGAGGATAACATGCTGGAAGAGCTAAAACACGCCAACCCCACCAAAAGCGAAGGTGAATTGCGGGGCGTACTCGGCTGTTTCCTGTTTTCGGGCGATGAGGTCTTCAAGAAAATCAAGGTGCTGTCCGGGGGCGAAAAGTCGCGGGTTGCGCTGGCTAAGGTGCTGTTGTCGCAGGCCAACTTCCTGCTGCTTGACGAGCCGACCAACCACCTCGACATGCAGTCGGTGAACATCCTGATTCAGGCGCTGGAGCAGTATGAAGGTACGTACATCGTCGTTTCCCACGACCGGTATTTCGTTTCGCAGATTGCCAACAAAATCTGGTACATCGAAGACGAGCAGATCAAAGAATACCCCGGTACGTACGACGAATACGAGTGGTGGCTGGAAGAGCGTAAGGCCGAGGGCGCAGGACAGGGGGCCAAGGGTAACAGCCAGCCGGTGGCCGCTCCCAAACCCCAGGCTCCGACTCCCAAGCCCCAGGCTACAGACGACGAACGGAAGGAATGGCAGCGCACGCTGAAGAAACTGACGCAGCAGGCCGAAGAAGCCGAATCCCGCATCAGCGAACTGGAAAGCCGCAAAAAAAAGCTGGAAGCCGAACTGGCCGATCCGACAACCTACGGCGATAATGGGGCTCTACAGAAGAAAAACGAAGAATACCAGCGACTGACCCAACAACTGGATCAGCTTCAGGCGCAGTGGGAAACCGCCATGCTGGAAGCCGAAGAGTGGGAAAAAAAGCTGGCCTGACAGCTAGCCGCCGTACCGGATGTATAAGTACCCGGCTCCAAACGAAAAAATGACCCAGACTACTAAAGCCAGTAAGGTTGCCAGACTGGCTTTGGCTAGTCGCCACGAACGGTCTGGCCCCATAAACTGGTAGTACGCAAAGCTTAGAAACAGAAATTGCAGCAGTAGCTGTAGTGCCGCAAACTGATTTGGTTGCGTCATGTAAGTTTTCAAAGGGGCCAGCAGTGCCAGCGTCAGCAGTGAGTAGAAGCCGGAGAAGAATACCTGAGCGACAAAATGTTCGGCGTAGTTGATGCCTGAGTGCAGAAAAAAGAGCCAGTACACCAGCGCGAACAGGGGAATAGCCAGAAAAATGACCAAGTTATTCCGTTTCTCAACAAAGGTCTGGAAGTTCTTCCGACGCTCCATAAACTTTGCCCGCATCTGTCGTACCTCGGCCGGTTCAGCGCTTTGCGTGGCCGACGTAGGTTGAGTGCTGCTCTCGCGGGTGTAGGGATGGAAGATGGAGTTCACGAACAGCGTAATCCCCAGCATCAGCACCAGAAATGTAAACGGGTTAATATACTTCTTCCGTTTTCCTTCCAGCACATACTCGCGGGCCACAATACCCGGCCGGATTGCCAGTTCTTTCAGCAAATGAAGCACACCCTTGTCGGCGTGGGTCAGCGCGTGAAAGATTTCGTGAAAAATGTGCGGCAGGTTGAAGCGGTGAATGTGGGCATTCTGGCCGCATTGCGGACAAAACTGATACGTAGTCTCCAGGTCCGCCGAACAGTTCGGACAGGCCTTCAGGGTGGTCATGATCATGGAGAAAAGGCGATGGCGTATGGACTACAAAATAGGGAATCATTCGCCATATTCCCAATCCTCCTCGCTGATTATCAATCCTTCGGCGATTGAATGGCAGCAGGAGCCGGTGCCGACAAGGCTTGCAGAACGGTTTTGCGGATACCCTGACAAATGTCCTCGGTGGGCAGGTCGTTGGCGTCGGTTCCAAACGGATTTTCAATTTCTTCCGCAATGATTTCCAGACTCGCCAATACGTAGAAAACAAACACCACGAACGGAACCACCAGGTAATGTAAATTTGATACGTAACCTATGGGGAGTGTGAAGCAGTAAATCACAATGAATTTCTTGATGAACGAGCTGTAGGAGTACGGAATGGGCGTATTCCGGATACGCTCGCAGGCTCCGCAGATGTCCATAAGCGACTGCGCTTCGGCATTGAGCACCAGCAGGTGTTCGAGCTGCAAAACGCCCTGCCGCTGGAGTTCGTTGATCTTGCCGAAAATAGCCAGCGAAATTTGCTGAGGAATGTGTTCATGCCGACGCAGGTCTGTGAACCGGAACGTATCGCTATTCGTGAATTCAGCTTCGGCTACTACCTGACGCAGGTGATTCTTGAGAGCAAACGCAAAATTAGGAATCATGACCTGAAAGAACTGTCGGGCTTCGCTCTGTTCCGGACCAATTAACTGATCGATCTTGATAGCCAGGTTGCGGCTGTTGTTGACCAGCGAACCCCAGAGTTTGCGGCCTTCCCACCAGCGATCGTAGGCAGTGTTGGTCCGGAATACCAGCAGCATGGAGATAACGAAACTGAGCAGTGTGTGCACCAGCGATACGTTCTTGAGGTGGGCATTCTCGGTTAGGTCCAGCTTGTCGATGAGGATCACAACAATCAGCGCATAAACGCCAATACCCATCAGCGCAGGCAACAGCTTCCGGACGGTGTCGGCCCGGTTGTAAGCCAGAATAAACCGGATCCAGTCTTTAGGATTGTATTCAACCATAATGGCGGACAACTGATAAAAATGCAAACTAACTAGTTTTGTGTAACTATAGCGCCGGACGTTCGTTAACTTACCGTGCGTTTCGATTTCCGCTTCGAATGACTATTTATCGACTACTCTTTTTTTTTACCAGCCTGCTGACCATTCCGGCGGTTGGGCAACAAGTTCGGACCATCGATCAGATTTACGATCCACAGATTCGCACGGTATTGTTGTACCCACAGGTGGGCAGTACGGTCGATACGCCCTCCGAAACGCTGAATCCGCCGGTCGTTTCGCTCGATGATGGAACGCCCCTTCAGTTGGAATTTGACGATCTGACGGCCAACTACCGTTCGTTCCGCGCCCGACTGCTTCATTGCAATGCCGACTGGCAGCAGTCTGTTCTGAATGATATCGAATTTACGTACGAATACAACGATAATGCCATCACGGATTACCAGGTGTCGATCAATACGAAGATTCCGTATTATCACTACCGATTAACCTTGCCGCGGGTAAAACTACCGGGTAACTATGTACTGGTTGTATATGACGAGCGCAACCGGAACAACACCATCTTCACCCGGCGGTTCATTACGTACCAGAACCGGCTGGTTGTGGCGGCCGGCATCCGCTTTTCGACCGACCCGGCCCGGCAGTTTACGGATCAGCAGATCGACATGACGGTCAGCTACAAAGGGTACCAGGTCATTTCGCCCCAGGATGACTTTCGGGTGGTAATACGGCAGAACTACCGCGACGATAAGGTGATCCGGGGACTGCGGCCTACCAACGTACGGGCGTTTGACCAGGTGCTGGAATACCGGCTCGTCGACCTGAGCAATACCATGCCTGGAGGAAATGAGTATCGATTCTTTGATACGCGAACGGTGCTGTCGCGGTCCAACTATATCGACCGCATCGACCGCCGACCCGACCGGAACATTGCGTATGTGCTGGCCGATCAACCCCGGAGCCGGGGGGCTTATATTCAGAGTGATGATTTTAACGGCCAGTACATTATCGATAATCGCGAAACGGGTAATGGTGCGATCAACGGCGATTACATCGAAACCGTTTTTACGCTCCGGATTAACGAGCAGCCCGGCGTCGATGTATACGTCAACGGCGCGTTTAACCTATGGCTTCTGAACGACCGCAACCGGATGACCTACGATCCGGCGCTGAACGCCTACCGGGCGGCTATTCTGCTGAAACAGGGCGTATACAATTATAACTACGCTATGCAGACGACGAGTAATCCGCCCAAAACCGACGAGTCGCTGATAGAGGGGGATTACTCCGCCACAGAGAATGATTATGAGGTGTTCGTATATCACCGCCCACCCGCAGCGCGTGCCGATCAACTGGTTGGCTACGTACGGGTGGGGGTGAATAAGCGAAAGTGAGTAATCACTACGTGGCAGATGGCTTCGCAACGGGCAGATCCGCCGGGCGCAGGTAGCGGCTTGCCCGTCGTAGTTCATTCGTCAACCGCTTTGCGAATGCTTTTGGTACTCCGCCATCTTTGACCAGCAGACGGTCACTGGTCCAGACGTAGGCGTCTCTTTTTACCTGCCTGATCTGGCCTTTTGCTGAAAGGGTCATCGCCATCCAGCCGTCGTCGCTGGCAGCGTCGATGCCACGCCGGAACGACGTATTGAATCCGCCAACGGATAATGCATCGTCTCGTCGGAAAGCGAAATTAAAGCCCATCACATTAACGCATTCATACCCCCGAAGCCGACGGAGCCGGAATATAAGCTGAGCCGCTGTTTCATGGATACACAGCGCTTTGCGTGAATTAACGGCGCTGGGCAAAAACGAATACGTACCGTAGGTGCAGGATGTGACACGATTATGCAGCGGTTCGATGAGTGCGTTTATCCAGGTTGGCGGATACAAGCAGTCGGCGTCGGCATTGACGATGAATCGCCCCTTCGCTGCCTGCAGAGCGGCCTGACGGGCAAAGGCGGCTCCCTGATCGGTTACCTGCAAGGTGCGAACCCCAACTTGATCGAGGAGGTCCTGCGTGTGGTCTTTCGAGTTGTTGTTGGCGACAATCAGTTCAGTTGGATACAGTGTTTTCTGGCGAGCCAGCGAAGAAAGCATGTTGAGCAGGCTTTCTTCTTCGTTGTAGGCCGGGATGATAATCGAGACCTCCGGCTTCGACTCCTGAAAACGAGCCAGACGGGTGCGAAGTTTGCACAGGAGTTCAGCCGGTACGTTGCTGGGGTCGTACGCGAACCGGTGAGCCTGTACCCATTGGGGTAGGCTGTTAAAATAAATCATAACGTATAGAAACAGATTGGTTTAAAGAGGAAGAGTTGCTGTCTACAGCGCGTATTAGTCGGCAGTAACGGGGTGGGGGCTGGTAAGCGAAGGCGTTGGCTGATAGCCGAATACGGGCAGGATACTTCGTTCCTGCTCGCGTATTTCGGCTGCGAATTGCTGCCCGAGCAATTCTACGCGCTCGTGGTAAGCAGGGTCGCCGAGTAATGCTTCGATCTGCTGACGAAGGCGCATACTGGAGGCCCGGCGCAGGGTTCCGGCTAGCCCTAAACCGTGAAATCGGACGCGGGCTGCATTGCCTGGTTGATCGCTGGTTAGATTAAGGGGATATACCAGCATGGGTACACCGGCAACCAGGCATTCGGTAACGGAATTCATACCGCCATGCGTAAGCATCAGATCGCAGTAAAGCAGTAATCGCTGCTGCGGTACGCTGGGCATCAGATGCACGTGGGGTGGGGTGTTTTCGGTAGGGTGGATGTCCAGCTTATTCGTCACCATAATAACCTGCACACCGTGGAGGGGCCTAACGGCTTCAATGACCTGGTTTAGAAAGTGTACGCATAAATCAGCGTGCTTCTTGCTCAGCGTACCCAGCGATACGTAGAGCAGCCTATGGCCTTCTCTGGCCCTTTTATCTAAAATAGGTTCGATGGATTGCCAGTTGGTAGAAGCAAAACGGGCATCGTGGCGCTCGTACGGCCGACGGAAGAAATGCTCGTTCGGGGCAGGTTTATACCAGGGATATTCCAGGCAGCGGGGCACAATATGCAGGCGCTGTACGCCTTTGACCAGGTCATACAGGGCGTTGTTACGCATGGCTATGGTTGACGGATCCAGCCCATTTCGGCGGGCATGGCGCTCCACAAAGTACATGTCGTTTTTGCCTAGGAAAATAGCTCGCCGTTGTAGTCGCCCGATATGGCGACGGAGCAGATACGGTTGCCACATAGCCCACGCACGTAGTCGTCCGAGCAGGTTGTTCTGTAAGGGCACCGCGTATTCCAACGGTGGGATGGCCGGCAGGGGTTGGGTGGGTGGCTTGGAATGAATGAAAAATACGTTGGGGGCTTTGTCGTGAAGCAGGTAATAGTAGTAACTCAGGTGCTCGTCAATCAGAATATAATCCGGGCGCACCTGATCGCACAAAGCCTGAAGGGACTGGAGGGTTGTTCGATAGTCTCGGTAACGAGTTCGCAGATGGCTTGAGTCGCGGAGACTGCGCCATAGATGGTGCAGCTTTGTGCGGATTCCCGCCGGAAAGTATTCGATCAGGTAGGTTAGTTCTTTAAAGTCGAAACCCTGTTCTTCGACGTGCTGCTTTAGGGAAGGGGTACCGGCGTAAACGATTCGGTAGTTGTGTTGCTGTAACCAGTTGGCTAGGCCATAGTTTGCGTTATAGTGACTAGGGATAGGCACCATAATGAATAAAACTGTTTGCATCTGGCTGAAAAGAGGAAGAGTGTTTGCGTTGAGTATCCGTTCATACGAATGGTGAATGATTTAATCTATACTGTAAATGTAGGCTAAGTAGTTTATTGCGTACAATTAAATATTTTATACGGTTATCACCGATTTTGACATAATTTTATAGGTTATTATTGTATAATTTTGATATATAATTACTGAATATAGATTATCCAGAATAAGATCTATCGTCTGTTAGACTAACTGCTGGAAGAAACAAAAAAAGCGGCTTTTCAGCCGCCCTCTTTCATGATTAAGCTCCGTGCAGGAACTCCATAATATCGCCGTCCTGCACAACGTATTCTTTGCCTTCGACGGATAGTTTACCGGCTTCCCGCACGCCCGCTTCATTTTTATATTGAACGTAGTCAGGAAGCTTGATAACCTGCGCCCGAATAAACTTCCTCTCAAAATCGGAGTGGATAACCCCGGCCGCCTGCGGAGCCTTCCAGCCGCGGTGAATGGTCCAGGCCCGAACTTCCTTCTCGCCGGCGGTAAAGTACGTGATCAGCCCAAGCAGCCGGTACGACGCTTTGATCAGTTTACTCAGTCCGGATTCGTCGAGACCGTATTCGGCCAGGAACAACTGCCGTTCTTCGGGGTCTTCCATCTCGGCGATCTGCGACTCGATTCCTGCACTGATCACAATCACTTCGGCCCCTTCGTCCTTAACGGCTTCCCTGAGCTTTTCGGAATATTGATTACCGTCCGGCAGGGAGCCTTCGTCTACGTTTGCTACGTAGATCACCGGCTTCACCGTCAGTAACGACAGGTCACCGATGGCGGCTAGTTGCTCTTCGGGTGACACCTGCACCGTCCGGGCGCTTTTTCCCTGCTCAAGGGCAGCTTTGTACAGTTTCAGGATTTCAAGTTCAACTTTGGCTTTGGCATCACCAACGCGGGCGGCCTTATCGATCCGCTGAATTTTCTTATCGACCGACTCCAGGTCTTTCAACTGAAGCTCAGCATCGATGATCTCCTTGTCGAACACCGGATCAACGCGACCCTCGACGTGAACAATGTTCTCATCTTCGAAGCAGCGGATTACGTGAACGATAGCATCTACCTCGCGGATATTGGCCAGGAACTTGTTGCCGAGACCAGCTCCCTGGCTGGCCCCTTTCACTAGACCGGCAATGTCGACGAATTCAATGATCGTCGGGACAACCCGCTGGGGTTTTACTAAACTTTCCAGCGTATCGAGCCGCTCATCGGGAACGGTCACAACGCCGACGTTCGGCTCTATGGTGCAGAACGGGTAATTAGCGGCTTCGGCCTTCCCGCTTGAAATGGCATTGAACAAAGTAGACTTGCCGACGTTCGGTAAGCCCACGATTCCACATTGTAGTCCCATAATTGAATTGTGAATGAGTGAATGAGTGAATGAGCGAATAAATAATCGGCTCACGTACGCATTGACAATTCACGACATATTTTTTGTGCGAATCTACAACAAAAAAAGCCTCCGGCAGGTGCCGAGGCTAATGATCTGGCTGCGCAATATAAGTCGCAGGTCCGGAGGTAAGACTAACTGATGGATGGAAAGAGTAGACGTTTGTGCTGCATCAATGCTGGATTATTCCCACTTTAATTCGCTGGCGAAATCGTCAAGTTCATCGCGCTCACGCTGCGCAAACTGCGCGAAATCAACGTCGGGCATCAGTTCCGTTTTAATATGATCAACGGTTTCCTGCAGCGCTTCCACAAATTTGTCGAAGTCTTCTTTGTAGAGGAACATTTTATGTTTCTCGTACACAAACCCGTCACCTTGTGGATGTCTACGGCTTTCCGTAATGGTCAGGTAATAGTCATTGGCGCGGGTCGATTTGACGTCGAAAAAATACGTCCGCTTCCCCGCCCGAACTCGTTTCGAGTAGATTTTTTCCCGTTCTCTTTCTTCCACAATCAGTGATTTTAAGTGGCAATGCAAACGCTAAAATACGGTCATTAGTATCAGAACCAAAGGAATCCTATTAAATAAATTTTGAGGTGAAAAATCCCCGAAAATCAGTAGAGTTGTGGAACGCTTTACACAGTTTTTTGGGCAATTCCTTGGTTCTAAGGCTTCTACCGTTTATCTTTGTTAAATAGGAATTGCACTTTTTGGGGAAGAAGGGCTGAAGGATAACAATCGGGAAACCCTCTTTTTATTTGTTTCACGTAACCAAAAACTGTATGAGTTTTATCATGTCCCTAATGTTGTTTTTCAGCAACATGAAACCGACAGAGGCCCTACCGGGTCTCATACAGAAGGGTAAGGCGTCGTTTTACTCCAAAAAGTTCACCGGTCGTCGTACGGCCGGTGGAGAACGTGTCCGGCACGATGTCCTCGCCGGCGCGCACCGTTCGCTACCGTTCAATACATTGGTTGAAGTCACGAATCTAGACAACAACCGCTCCGTAATTGTACGAATCAATGATCGGGGACCATTTTCAAAAGGCCGCATTATTGATCTTTCGCACGCGGCCGCTCAGGCACTTGGCATGATCTCGAAGGGCGTTGCCAATGTTTCTCTCCGGGTCGTCAACAAAAGCAATCTGCTTGCGTTAGCACCCGAAACCGCGGTTTTCACTACCCCCGCAGCGTTTCAGCCTATGCTGGAACCGGTTAACCGCTTTTAACTGAAGCCCCGTCGGGCTACTCCGACCGAACCGTTTGGTAACTCGCTGCCCATTTGGTGCAATTCCTGGCAGAGCTTACCAGACGGTTCGGTTTTTTGTTTATGAGCGTTACCGTGTGTAGTTTGTCCCTGAAAGGTACGTTTACATGAACGGTTCTTATACTACAAAATGTCAATATAATTTATTGACAATCAGAACTATAAGATGCATTTTGTTGAAATTAACCCTCCTTTTCGTAAACGATATCCGACTTGAAAATTAATAATCATTTTTAGGAGTTGTTTGAGTTAGCGAAGAGCTCGTTTAATGATGCGTCGAATGTGAGCAAGCCAGACGAAACTACGGGCTGAAAGCAGCGCCTGTTCGTAGCCTTTGGCCAAACCCCGATTGTTGCCTACCCAACTGATAGTGCGCTCAACGACCCAGCCGCACCGGCAGGCCGGCCACTTGTGAATAACTAGCTTGCTGTCCGCCGATTCGTTGTTAATAAACTCTTTAGAAGTTAGTACCCGCATGTTCTAAAGGGTCTCTAACGGCTCCTTAAAATAACCACCAAACGTCTTATCTGCAGCCATCATACCAGATCGTCCAGCAACGGATTGACATGTTCATCTTCTTCCCAACAAACCACCCCCGCTTTCCCATCGGCCACATTAGCAGGACGCACGTGAGTCCACAGCACATGGCCCATCGTGTTTACGATCAGAAAGCTTTTGCGATCCTTGATAAGTTTACCACCATCAAAACCAGCCTGCTCAGTAGCGGTCGCCTAGTTCTTCACTTAATTTAGGCGTCAATAATGGCCGTTGTAAGCAGGGACCTCTTACCTGCTTTGTGGCGATGAAGCATACTCAACTCATTGGCAATCAACAACCACGTATCATTAGCACTCCACTTACGAAAGTAGAGGTAGACTGTCTGCCAGGGCGGGAGCCCCTCGGGCAAATCCCGCTAAATGATGCCGTTTTTAGTCAAATAGAAGATCGCTCCCACAGTGCGTTTGAGCGACCAAATGCATTTACGTTGGACACGAATGCGTTTTTCGACGGTTCGTCGCTGCGATACCTTGCCACTGGGTGGTCGTCAGGTCGGAACTGTAATGTTGCTGCACATAACAAAGTGCTTACTGGCGACCATTGCTAGTTCAAAAACAGCTAACTCAAATAGCTTCTTGCAGTTGTCTATTGGCGCTAAGCAACGAATTTATCTTTTCTCACTCGCCTTTCTTTTTCGATTGCCTATCAGGCGTACCGGCGGGCAACCTATGGGTGAAAGTCACCTACCGGGGCATGGGGCGTCTCCGAAGTTCGATTTTTGACCCATTATCGAATCCACTGGCATACCATCCCGGTAGATAGTAAATTGCCTGAGCCCACTTTCCAGGTCCGTCGTTGCCTGCCAGATAAGCTATTCATCTGACCGCGTTACGGGTAAGCGTCAGGTGGTAGGGCGCGGGAAACAGTCTCGTTGAATAACCCCACCCATTAGTTTCTCTTTTCGCTTACCTTCGTAGATAGCTTGATTTCAAGTTTTGTCGAATACCCCCGTCAACTGTTCAGTAAGTTCAACATCATCGGGCCGATTGGAACTGCTCATCGCGCAACGGTTGTATGGCGGCTTCATAGTACTGAGCCCGCGCCGACTGGCTGACCAGCCACACCTAAACAAGGCAGCCGAGCATCCTGAGTGGATTCGACAGACGCACGTACCGGCTCATGAGCTTATAGGGCTTTCTCCAGCTTATACACCCAGGCATACGCACAGGGAACCGTAGCAGGGGTTACCGGGGGCGCACTAATCGTCAGCTTACCGCCTTTGGCCGACGCTTTCACCGCTCCGTTGTAGCCCAGCAGACGTACTTTCGTGCCCGAACTGACGCCGTCTACCGAGAAGCTATCCTGCCATTTGGTCGTAATCAGATACAGGTCGTTGCCTTTCCGGGTGAAATACGTAGTGGTGTTCTTGTCAATCCTGGGGGCAGCATCCCACTTGCGGGTGCCGTAAATACCTTCGCCGTTGACTTTCAGCCACGTTCCCATATCTGTCAGGCGTTGCTGCATGATGACCGGAATCCGCCCATCGGCCGTAGGACCAACGTTTAGCAGCAGGTTACCGCCCCTCGCCACTTTGTTGATCAGAATATGCACCAGCTCTTCCGACGATGAATAGTCTTCCAGAATCTCGTTGCGATTATAACCGAACGAACCCGCAATGCCCCGGCACTCTTCCCAGGGCCGCTCAAATTTGACGCCCTGTGAATCGCCTTCGTGAATCAGATCGTATTCTGTGGTAAAGAAACCGCCGTGCTTGCTGCGCGTTTCTTTGCCCCAGCGGTCATTGACGACAACACGGTCTTTCACCGGCGAATCATTGTAGAGCCAGGCCAGAAACTGCGGACTTCTCAGTACATCGGAGGTATAATCCCACTCGCCATCCGTCCAGAACACGTCGGGTTTGTAGGTCGTCACCAGTTCCTTCATCTGCGGAAACATGTGTTCCTCAATGTATTGGTTGATCGTCTCTTTCTTGTAGAGCGGATGGTACCATTCGAGCAACGAATAATAGTAGCCCATTTTCAGGTCTTTATCACGCACGGCTTTAGTCAGATCGCCCAGCAGATCGCGGTGCGGTCCTACGTCCATGGCATTCCAGTTCCAGGATAGTTTGGATGGCCATAGCGCAAAGCCTTCGTGGTGTTTGGACGTCAGCACGACGTATTTAGCTCCCGCCTGCTGAAACAGGTTCGCCCACTCGTCGGGCTGAAACATCTCGGCGTTGAAGTCTTTTGCGAAATCCTGGTATTTGAAACCGGGACCGTAATTGCGGTTATGAAAATCGATGAAGAAGGACTGGGTTTTGCTGGGGTTGAGCAGTCGGCGCCAATAGTGTTCGGCGTAACGATCGTAAATACCTACCTTATCCCGGGCGGTTGGGCTGTAAGCGGGCACCGAATAGACGCCCCAGTGGATAAAGATACCAAACTTGGCATCTTCAAACCAGGCGGGTACCGGCCGGCTGTCAATCGAGGGCCAAGTCGGTTGATACGGGCCGTCTGCTGATCCCGAACGGGCCGATGTAGATTGAGCGTTCACGGATAAAGCAAGTGTATGGACCAACGCCCAGATCACCAGCCAGTTTATCTTACAACGTTTCATTATTTAAAGAAGGGTTATCGTTTTTCAAGGCCAAAATACGGTAAGTCTTTGCCATCCATCTTCCTATGCGTTAGCCGAATTTTCCACCTTATTAGCATGAATCAGTATACAAAGTGCCGCGGACCAGTTAAACGGCTAGTTTTATTTAGCTACGTACTGTTGCTGATATTTTAAAGGACTTACGCCCATAACGGTCTTGAAGTACTTGTTGAAGTTAGAGAAGGAGTTGAAGCCACTCTCGTAGCACACTTGAGCTATACTGATTTTGTTCTCGATCAACAGGCTACAAGCTCGCCCTACCCGTAACTCGGTCAGAAACTGGGTATAGGTTTTTCGGTTATGTGATTTAAAGTACCGGCAGAATGAATTGGGACTCATCGTCGCCACTTCGGCGATCTCCTCCAGGGAGATCGGCCGGTGGTAATTTTTTAAGGAGTATTGCAGAATCCGATTGATACGGTCCGTATCGGTTTCAGCCGATATGCGAAACGGGTTGGCGCTCGTCAATAGGCTCTTTTCGGTAGAGTCAGCAATCAAGTGCAGAATGGACAGCAACAAAATGATACGCTCCAGCCCCCTGGCCTCCAGTAAGTGCCGCAGTTTCTCTGCAACCGCGACCCGCAACGCCCCGTCTAGTCGCATTCCCAGCTTGGCTGTTTCAAGCAGGTTTTTGACCTCGAGACTTTCGGGCAACTCCAGAAACGAATCACCCAAACACGCTTCTTTAAAATGCACGACCGTCGCAACGGCCCGCAACGAGCTGCCTTCATTAAAATAGGCATCATCGCAGCGCCAGTAATGAGGCAGATTAGAGCCGATCAGTAAAACGTCGCCTGCCGAAAAGGGCTGAATCCGGTCGCCAACAAACTGCGTACCGCTACCCTGCTCAATATATACTAATTCAACATCGGCGTGGTAATGCCACCGATTGTAGAAATATAACACCACATCCCGGCGAACGCTGAAGGAGTGTGCTGGTTGATGCGGAACCGCGAGCAGTTGAGGCTTCATAATCAACAATTGGCAATGTTGTCTGACAAAGTACGTAATAGTTGCTAAAATATGGGAAAAGATGGCTAATTCGGTAGTACAGATGCGACGCCTGTTACCCCAATTTGCAGCAGCATTCTCGTTGTTCTTTCCCAAGACTAGATTGTCCTATCCCATGAACGTCGCTCTGTTTGTTCCTTGTTACGTCGATCAGTTCTTCCCTCAGGTTGGGGTAGCTACTTTGGAGTTACTTGAAAAGCTGGGCTGCGCGGTCACGTATCCAACTGAACAGACGTGTTGTGGTCAGCCGATGGCTAACGCTGGGTACGAACATCTGGCCAGCGGATGCGAAATGAACGTTCAGCGTATATTCAGTTCATTTGAGTACGTTGTTACACCGTCAGGTTCCTGCACAGTTCATCTCAGGGAGCATCTGCCGGCTGCACACGGGAGCCGCATTTATGAAGTGTGTGAATTTCTGACGGATGTACTGCGCGTTAAGTCGCTGGCAGCGTCGTTTCCCCACCGGATTGGCTTGCATAGTAGCTGTCACGGGCTGCGGGGGTTACGGCTCGCGTCGATGTCGGAGCAAAACGAACCGGCTTTTTCAAAACCCATACAACTGTTGAGTTTAGTCGATGGACTGGAACTGGTTTATCCCGAGCGCCCCGACGAATGCTGTGGGTTTGGCGGTACGTTCTGCGTCACTGAAGAAGCCGTTTCGGTCAAAATGGGTCAGGATCGAGTTGATGAGCACCTGGCCAATAACGTAGACTATATCGTTGGTAGCGACATGTCCTGTCTGATGCACCTGCAGGGAATACTCCGCCGGAGGAAAAGTAACACCGATGTACTGCACATCGCTCAAGTCCTGAACGCCTATGAACCAGCTTGATCACGCAGCGGCCGCCCGGCAGTTCGTAGCTGACACGCAACGCACGAACTGGCACGACGAAACCCTTTGGTGGATTCGCCAGAAACGCGATAAAGCGGCTCATGGTCTGCCGGAATGGGAACACCTGCGCGAGCTGGCGTCCCAGATTAAAGAACATACCTTATCCAAGCTAGACCAGTATCTGGAGCAGTTTGAGCAAAGTGCCCACCGGAACGGCGTAGAAGTACATTGGGCGGCTGATGCGAATGAACATAATCAGATTGTGCTGGCTATTTTACGGGAATATGGCGCAGCGCGTATCGTCAAGAGCAAGTCGATGCTCACGGAAGAGTGTCACCTCAATCCGTTCCTCATCAAGCAGGGCATTGAGGTTGTAGACACGGATCTGGGCGAGCGGATTGTCCAGCTACGCCAGGAACCACCCAGCCACATTGTACTGCCCGCCATTCATCTTAAAAAAGAAGATGTTGGCCAGACATTTCATCAACATCTG
Source organism: Fibrisoma limi BUZ 3 (assembly GCF_000296815.2). Lineage (GTDB taxonomy): Bacteria > Bacteroidota > Bacteroidia > Cytophagales > Spirosomataceae > Fibrisoma > Fibrisoma limi. The sequence continues at coordinate 940,875 of NZ_CAIT01000009.1, read as the reverse complement.
GGCGTGCCAGCCGGGATAATTGACCCTAAAGCATTGACCGAAATAGCTCGTCAGCACCTGCGGGAGAAGTTCGTGCACGCAAACGTGGCTATAACCGGGGTTAACTTCGCCGTTGCCCAAACCGGGGCCTTTGTGGTGTGTACCAATGAGGGGAATGCTGATCTGGGGGCTCACCTGGCTGATGTGCACATCGCGTGCATGGGCATTGAAAAAGTGATTCCAGCTCAAGAGCACCTGGGCGTTTTTCTGCGCTTACTGACCCGCAGCGCCACGGGGCAGCCCATTACGGCGTACTCCAGCCACTTTGCCAAACCCCGGCCGGGTCAGCGGATGCACATCATCCTGGTGGACAACGGCCGCAGTCACCAGTTGGGACGCGCTGACTTTCGATCATCGCTCAAGTGCATCCGCTGCGGGGCTTGCTTCAACACATGTCCAGTTTACCGGCGTAGTGGCGGCCACAGCTACCACACCGCCATAGCTGGGCCAATCGGCTCGGTGCTATCCCCCAATCTGGACCTGAAAAAACATGCTGACCTGCCATTTGCCTCTACCCTGTGCGGATCATGTACCCATGTCTGTCCCGTCAAGATTGATCTGGACAAGCAACTCTGGAAATGGCGGCAGGTTATTGTGGCAGCAGGCTTGGCGCCGGCTAGTAAGACGGCCAGTATGAATGGGTTAAGCTGGCTCCTGACCAGTCCGCGGCTGTATCGTCTGGCTGGCCGGTTCGGTCGCTGGACACTTCGGCAGTTTCCGTGGCTGGTCAACCATCGGTTTAATCCCTGGTATATAGGCCGAGAGATGCCACTTCCAGCCCGAAAAAGTTTTGGTGATTGGTACGCCAATCGTGGACGAACGAATTAATCTGAGGCATACACCTATAACGTACGACCCGATCATAGGCCCTCGTAAAACTCCCCCTTATCTTTTTATGAACCGGAACCTTTCCTTGCATGCTTCGGCGTCGGATAAAGCCCTTTGGCAGCAAACCTTGTCAGGAGACAAGACCGCCTTTGGCCAGCTTTATGTACGTTTCTATCCGGCGCTAAAGCGGTACGCGCTGCGCTTAACGAATGATGCCGAGTTAGTTGAAGACACCATCCAGGACTTATTTTTAACCATCTGGCAATCCCGGCAAACGCTTAATGCCAAGGCTCCTGCCGGCTATTACCTGGCCAATGCCCTGCGCCATTCCATCGTTCGACGCCTAAATAAACAACAGATGTCTAGCGAAGTGACCCATGAAATGCACCCTATGTGCCCGTCTTCCGAAGAGGACTATGTCAACGTAGAAGAAGAACAACTTCAGGTAGCACTCATCGAGCGGGCCTTACGTACGCTGCCTCGTCGTCAACAACAGATGGTACAGCTTTATTTTTTTGAAGCCAAAACGTATAGCGAGATTCGGCAAATAATGCAGATCTCACCTCAATCGGTGTATAACGTTTTGTTCCGTAGTTTAAAAGCGTTACGAGCGGATTATCGGATACGGATAAGCACCAAGCGGTAAACCAGCTCACAGGATCCAATCGGTAACATGTACCGCTTGCTGAGCTTTCTTACAGTCATGGTTAAGAAGCTTTTGGCTCAGTTTTTAACCTGAAATCGTTTGATTGTGCGAGTATAATTTTGCATCCCCGTGATAACTTGAATAGGTTGACGGGTGCTTTTTAGTTTAACTTATTCTGACGGCTTCGACAGTTCGATTCAGCATTAAGCCGCACTGGTAGCGCAGTCATTAACTTATATTAGTATAACACATTTGAGCTTTTTGAGCTGAAATGGAGAAGGCTTCGCCTAAAAGCACTTGATAAATTCATTGAGGATCGCTTCCTGAGAATCCCGTAAAGAAAAATTCTGATTCGTGACATTTCCTGAAGTTGCTTTATGCTTCTACTCATCCCAAACGATGACAAAGTAAACCGCAATCTTGCCAAATATGTCGTGGTATTGTCGTCGGCTCCCGTAGCCACCGGGTAGCCGTAGACCAGAATTGCCTTTGCCCTTCGAATAGCTAGACATACCGCGTCGGCGGGTCGATTGTATAAATTAAACTCAGCCGCCGGGGCGACTCGGCGGCTGGTCTTCAGAACCGTGCGTGAAAGTTTTCCCTCACACGGCTCCTCACGGTCCGCTGTTCATATCTTTGTTTTCAGTTGATCTTATCAGAAAAAGGTACGTTTAGGTAAATTCCTTCGTTAGCAACGGTACAGAGCGTATAGAGCGGACCGCTGGTCCGGTACAGATTATGAAACAATCCCTCAACCTGAGCCAGGTACGTTCGTTCGGAAACGTCGAGTTTCTGGCCCGTCAATTGGTCGAAGGCTTCATCACGGGCCTGCATAAATCACCGTTTCACGGTTTCTCGGTCGAATTTGCGGAACACCGACTCTATAACACCGGCGAAACAACCCGGCATATCGACTGGAAAGTGTACGGCAAAACCGAAAAGCTGTTCGTTAAACGCTACGAGGAAGAAACAAACCTGCGCTGCCACCTGCTGATCGATACGTCGTCGTCGATGTATTATCCTGAGTCGAACTACGGTAAAATGACCTTCAGTGTGATGGCAGCCGCCTGTCTGGCGTATCTGCTGCAACGTCAGAAAGACGCCGTGAGCCTGACTACGTTTGCGGATACGATCGATCTGCAAACCCCCGTTAAGTCGACGCCGTCGCACGTGCACAAGCTGTTCACTCAGTTGGACCAGTTGATGGTGCAGCCCAAACCACTCCGTAAAACATCGGCCGCCGATGTTATTCATCAGGTTGCCGAAAAAATCAACAAGCGGTCGTTGGTGGTGCTGTTCAGCGATATGTTCGACAACACGGAAAAAGCGGATTCGCTGTTTTCGGCACTCCAGCACTTGCGGCATAATCTGCACGAAGTGCTGCTCTTTCACGTAACCGATAAAAAGACGGAGGAAGAATTTGCATTCGACGAGCGGCCGTATGAATTCATTGACCTGGAAACCGGGGAGAAGGTGAAGCTACAGCCGGGTCAGATTCGCGAAACGTACCAGCAGGCCGTAAAGCAGTATTTTCAGGAGTTGAAGCTCCGCTGCGGGCAGTACAAAATTGATTTCATTGAAGCCGACATCGCCCAGGGCTTCGACCAGATCCTGACGGCGTATTTAGTGAAACGCACGAAGATGAAATAAAAGAGGAGAAAAGGAGGAAGGGGAGAAAAGGAGAAAAGGAACAACCGCTGGTCACTTCCTTCTCCCCTTCCTCCTTTTCTCCTTTATTTCTTCACACTTGCCTTGGCGTTGGCGGGGGCTACGGCAGGTTTCCTGGTAGTCTGCGCCTGTTGTTTCTGGTTAAACTGAATGAAATCCTCAATTTGCTCAACCGGTAGCTTGCGGGCAATGATCTTTTTGTTCTTGTCGAGAACGTATACCGTCGGGGTTGTCCAGACATCGTACTGCTGCCGGTAGTTGGTCCGCAGCGAGTAATCATAGCCGTGCGTTACGTTGTTCAGCTTGAACTCCCGGATAAATTTCTTCCATTCTTCGGGGCTCTGTTCAACAGCAATAGCAACTACGGCAACGCCCTTCCCTTTGTAGTCGTCTGAGAACTTCTTCAATTTCGGTGCGCTCTCCCGGCAGTGGCCGCAGTGTGGATCGTAGAAATATACGACGGTATAATCAGCTTTGATGTTGTTCAGGGCAACGGGCTTCCGGAGCGTATCACTGACGCTGGGTGTTGGTAACACTTTGCCGACCAGCGTAGGCTTGAGCGTAGCCACGCGTTCGCCGATGCGCCGGATCGTCGACGTATCCGTTACGGGCATGATACCAGTAGCGTAGTACTTCTCGAACATGTGGACAAACAGGCCATCGGTGCCCATGATCTTGGGTTGCTCATACTGGCTCGTGATGTACCAGATCGTGTACGAAATGGTTTCCTTGTTCTTACCAGCCCGAGCTTTGCTGACCAGGTAATCGGCTTCCTTAATGAGCGAATCGGTGGTCTGAACGGTCAGTTCCTTGATGTACCGATCGAGCTTGCGCTGCAACACCGGCGATCGTACGAACCGCTCGTCGCTGAAATCATAATCGTCCCAGAAATGGGACTTGTAGTAGTTGAACACCCAAACTGAATCCGGGCGGCCGTTGCTGGCTTTGGGGGCAGGTGGTACTTCCGGGTCGGCGGTGGCTTTTAAGATCTTTACGGCAAAGCTGCTGGCATTTTCCTTCAGAAACTGTTCGCGGTACGTCTGCGCTTTCTTCTGAAGAACCGCCATTTTTTCGTTCGCCATAGCCGCTGACGTAGCGTCGTTGTGAAGCTTTTTTTCAGCACTAATTACCTGCGCTTCATCGTAGAGTTTGCCGAGCTCCTGCTGGTATGTATAGAACAGCTCGTTTTCTTTCGAGCCGGTTACCTTCATGTTTTTGATCACATTTGCGGTATCGGTTTCGAACGAGAAATCCTGGTCGTCGGCGATGAGCAGTTCGATGTAACGGTTCTTGGGCGTAACGACGATAAACAGCCCTTCTGGCAGCCGTTTCTTGCCTTCAAAGACCAGATTGCCATTGGCATCGGCGCGGGCGGTGTCTTTAGGAATGTACTGGCCAGCGCCAAAATAGTGCGCCAGTACGCAGGTGGTATCTTTAACGCCTTTGATGCGGCTGACAATCCGGAAGCCTTCGGTCGATTGAGCCAGCAGGGCGGGCGTAAACAACAAACCGAACAACGCGGTCAGGAGGAGTTTTTTCATACGGTCGGTGCGTATCTTCGCGGCTGAAATACCTACAAAATTAGCAGATTTGACGGACTTGCATCATTGATACCTACAACCTTCAACGAACGGGCCGCCCTTCTTCGCATACGTAATGTTTTACTTCCTCTCGAAAACCCTCAATTACCTGCTGACACCCGCCGGCTGGTTATTTACCGCTTTGGTAATAGCGCTGCTCGCCCGAAACCCTGTGCGCCGTCGCCGGGCGATCTGGGCTGGTTTCGTTACGTTCTGGCTGTTCGGTAATTCGTTCCTGATCAATGAACTGGCACTACTTTGGGAGTATAAGCCCGTGTCGGTGACCGCTATTCGTGAAGCGAACCAAACGCCAGGGCCGCACATTGCGGTCGTGCTGACCGGCGGCATGATGAACGTAACCGAACAGCCCGAAGTCGGCCGCCCGTTACTGGGTCGCGAGGCCGATCGGGCGCAACAGGCGTTTTACCTCTACAAAACAGGAGCGGTTCAGAAAATTGTCATCAGTGGCGGACAGGGCCGATTGCCGTTTCAAACGATTGATGTCAACGACGAAGGCCAGATGACGGCCGAATTCCTGCGCATGGTAGGCGTTAAACCAGAAGACATCCTACTGGAAGACAAATCACGCAATACCCACGAAAACGCTCAATTCTCGGCGAAGTTGCTCCGTGAACGGTTTCGGACCAATCGGTGCATACTCGTTACGTCGGCCTCGCACATGCGCCGGTCGGTGGCCTGCTTCCAGAAAGAAGGTGTTCAGGTAGTACCGTTTCCGGCTAACTTCCTGAGTGGCTACCGGTCATTCGTTCCGGGTGAGCTGCTGCTGCCACACGAGCAGGCGTTCGCCGATAGTTTCTATTTACTACGGGAAATTATCGGTCTGGTTGTCTATAAGGTGGTGGGGTATGTATGAAAAGGAGAAAAGGGAGGAGGGGGAAGAAGGGGAGGAAAGGACTTAAGGCAACTTCCCCTTTGTCCCTTTCCTCCCCCTCTTCCCTTTCTTCCCTAAACCGATAGTATCTTCACCATGCGGAGCAGGTCTTCGTTGATCGGCTTCGGCAGGCGGATCGTATCGCGGAACGGCGTATAGACAAGCTCGTTGTTGACGATTCCTGCCATTACGTTCTTTTGCCCGTTCATCAGACCTTCTAACGCACCCAAACCCAGACGGCTTGCCAGAATCCGGTCATAGGCGGTTGGAATACCTCCGCGCTGGATATGACCCAGGGTGGTTACGCGCATATCAATGTCGGACTGAACCTGCCGACGAATCTTTTCGGACACTTCGATGGCGTTGCCTTCTTCTTCACCTTCGGCTACAACAATGATAGACGAGGCTTTCTGCCGGCTCCAGCCTGCTTTCAGCGTTTCAACTACTTCCGAGATGGGGGTCAGTACTTCCGGAACCATGACGAGTTCGGCACCACCGGCAATACCCGACTGAATGGCAATGTAGCCGGAGTCGCGGCCCATCACTTCAATGAAGAAGATCCGGTCGTGGGAGTCGGCCGTGTCGCGGATTTTGTCGATAGCTTCGAGGGCGGTATTAACAGCCGTGTCGAATCCAATCGTATAATCGGTGCCGTAGAGGTCATTATCAATCGTTCCGGGTGCGCCGACGGTTGGAATGCCGTACTCATCGTAAAAGATGGTAGCTCCCGTAAACGTACCGTTTCCGCCAATAGCGACAAGCCCCTCGATACCGAATTTCTGTAGTTGTTCAAATGCTTTTCGGCGACCTTCGGGAGTCATAAACTCTTTACTGCGGGCCGATTTCAGAATGGTACCTCCGCGCTGAACGATGTTACTGACCGAGTGCGAATTCATCTGAAAAATGTCGCCATTTATCATTCCGCTGTACCCCCGGCGAATTCCGAACACTTCCAGGCCGTAATAGACCGCCCCCCGAACAACAGCCCGGATGCAGGCGTTCATACCCGGCGCGTCGCCACCAGAGGTAAAAACAGCAATTCTTTTCATTGGTTAAGTCTATTTTTTGTGGGAATTGAACAAAATAAACAAGGGTTTATCGGAATAAGGCCCGCAAATTTATCCGCATTATCGGTCAAAAGGCAAAGAACTTGCAATTATCCTTTCAGCTTAATACAATTTTTACAATTGTTCATAAATTGGAATGTGACTGGTCAAAGATCAGCCTGCATTTTAAAACGAATGGATCGCCACACAATCCGGCCGTGATTGAATACAGTTGCAATTAGCCCGAAATGATGGACCAAAACCTTAAATCGATCGGTAAGTGATCGGCGGTGCTGCTGTACGGACAGACCACCGACAAGGTATCTGCACAGAACGAACGGTAAGAACTCAATGCGTCGGGCGAGCTTCAGGCAGCGGATTTCCCAGTCGAGGTCGGCGCTGAGGTTATCGGTTGGATACTCCGGGGCAATGGCGCGCCTGGCAATGAACGCCTGATGGCAAACTTTCATGCCGAGTGCCATATCGGGCCAGGTCAGATGGTGCGGTAACGAGTGAGGTGTTATCTGGCTCCGCAGGCCTACCGCTGTTCCGTCGTCCTGTACAAATAAGGCATCGCTGTAGTATACTTCGGCGGCTGTTGCGCCGATACGTTCGAGCAGCCGGGGTAGGGTTTGCGGATCGTGAATTTCGTCGCCCGCGTTCATAAACCAGACGTAGTCGCCGGTAGCCATGCGCAGGCCTTTGTTCATCGCGTCGTAGAGCCCTTTGTCGGGCTCGGAAACCCAGCGGGTAACATGCGGTTCGTAGCGACGGATAATATCCAGCGTCCCGTCTTTCGACGCGCCATCGATAATCAGATATTCATAGTCCATCGCCTGCTGCGCCACAATGCTCTGGATGGTACGTTCCAGAAAGCGCTCGGCGTTGTAGGTGATGGTGATGATGGATACGGTTGGCATTTTTAAAGAGTGAAAGAGCGAAGGAGTGAAAGAGTGAGCCAGCTTTTGCGCTCTTTCACTCTCTCACTCTTTCGCTCTTTAATTTTTGATACAGTTCAACATACTGCCCTGCAACGATATCGGCTGCGTAACGGGTTTCGGCGGTTTGTCGGGCGTGCTGGCGTAGTTCGGCCTGGTTTGGGTGGTTCACGATAAAGGTAAGCCCGTTGGCCAGTTCGTCGGCTGATCGAACGGTTGCGAGATAGCCGTTCTGCTGATGATCGATCATTTCGGGTATACCGCCCGTCTGGAATCCAATAATCGGGGTTCCGCAGGCCAGCGCTTCAACAATGGTGTTCGGCAGGTTATCCTCCAGCGAGGGCACCACCATGGCGTCGGCGGCATTGTAGGCGGCAACGATGTCGTCTTCTGTCGTCAATACACCCAGATGCCGGATGGGATACGGCTGTTCGTTGAACAGATAGCTACGTCCTTTACCAAACACCAGTATCTCAATCGCAGCCGTTGGCTGCTGCTCATGCAGGCGGTTCAGGGCTTCGGCAAAGTACCGAAAGCCTTTGCGCGGATCAGTAACGCTGGCACTGCCGAAGAGGAGTCGTAGCGAACCGTTGTTCGGTAACTCAAGCCGGGCGTTTGCGGCCGTTCGGTCGATTGGCCGAAACGTATTGAGGTCGATGGGGTTCGGAATCACCGTATGCGGAAAATCACTCAGTAGCGCACTCTGGTACGTTTCTTCCCGTAGCCAATGGCTCGGCGACACGAGATGAATGTTCCCCCGGTCGAACAACTTACGTTTCTGTTCAAATATCCGGTACGACAGATCGCGCTCGCCCGGACGCTTCAGGTACGGGCATTGGCGGCAATGCGTCTGAAAATGATCGCAACCCCGGCTGTAGTGACACCCACCCGTAAACGCCCACATGTCGTGGAGCGTCCAGACGATAGGTTTGCCCAAATCAATGAGTTGATGAAAACTGCGAAGAGACAGGAAGCCGAAGTTGACCCAGTGCAGATGCAGCACATCGGCCTGTTGTACGGCCGGATGAAAACTGACGTCGGCCCCAACCACCGCCGGTGAAAACTGAAAGCGAACGGACGGGTCGTGCTCGAAGGGCAGAAAGTATAACCGTTCGGCCACAAAGCGCAGGTAAGCTGTCTGCTCCGCCAGCAGATTATTGGCCAGATACGTAACATCCGCGTCGGAGCGGTGTTTTTCCAGTCGATTGGGGATACCTACCAACAGCGTACTATCCACCTGACCGTACTGATTCAGCGCGTGGTGCAGCCGTGTTGCGGCTACGCCCGCGCCACCGCTGAGGTGGTACGTGCTGAGCAGCGTAACTCTCACCGGCCCAATAGTTTATCAAACTTCTTAACTACCTCCGGCCAGAAACCGATCTGCCACACGCGGCCCCAGATACGTCGGCGGGAGTAGCGCTCCATCTCGTCAAAAATAGGATCGTTGAAACGGGCTTTGGCTTTTTGCGTCAGGATCAGGGCGAACCCGTGCTGCGCGAGGGTGGTAGCAAATACCCAGCCCAGCAGCAGGTTTCGCTGCGTCAGCATGGCTTCGTCGGCGAAACGGTTGATGTACGTCATCTCCCCCCAAAGCGCGCTGTTCTTCTGTGAAAACAACACAAACTTTTTCAGAAGCGGATTGGTGGTAAAGCTGTCCAATAGGGCGGGCGTAATGCGTGGAGAACCTTTCGGCAGCAGTTCGGCCAGCCAGTGGTTATTGGTTTCGTCCATGAACTGCAAAATGCGGAACAGCTTGTCTTCGCCGTCGTACACGGACGCGATGCCGGGCTCAAATTCCGCCGTCAGCACACGCCGGGTGCGATCCTCGCCGAGGTCGCGAAACAGGCGCAGATCGATGCCCTGCGAATCGGTCTTGAACCAGTCGACCTGACCAATGTTCAATTCCTGAAGCGTGGAGTGCAGGCTGCGGGTTTTGAGCTGAACGACCTTCGTTAGTTCAAACTTCGGTGCAAAGGCGTACTCCTGAATCAGATCGGGCCGGGGTTTCAGCAGGCTGGAGCAGTGGGGGGACGCAGTCAGGTAAAAGTCCGCCGTTTCCGTGTCTGTCTCCGTTACAATATGATTAAACGTGTACAGCTTCCGGAAATGGCTGGATTCACTTTCGACGTAGCCGAAATCGCGGTCGTCGGCATCGAACGCAATGCAAACCGAGTGTTTCGCGAAGGCTTTCCAGCGGGTATGTAATTGCCCCGATGCGCCAATGTCCACCAGCACGGGTGGTTGATCGCGAAACTCGGGACGGCTTAGAATCTTATCAATCATTGAGTTTACGAGTAGTCGGTTTACGGCATTCGGTTTACGATCCGTTGGTGTGTGGCCTCCGAGAACCGGGACGCCGACCGTCGTAAACTGAAAACCGAACACCGTCCGTCATCTGTACGCAAAAATAGTCAATTGCAGGTCCATAACGGTATTGCCCCGGTACTGCCGGTTGACAAGTGGTTTCGTACGGTGCTGGGCCGTATCAATATAATATCGGAAGCCGCTGTCTTTTAGGATGTCGAGCAGTTCCGGGAGGGTCTGTGGCTGACCGATGTACGCATGGTACTCGATGAACAGGTTCTGCACATGGCCAAGTGCATATCGGCAGTCGGCCAGTACGGGGTTCTCGGCCCCTTCGATGTCGATTTTCAGCATATCGATCCGGGGGTATTGCTTCAATACGTCGCGGAAGCGGACCGATGGTACGTGGTTCACGTTGGTTGCTACGTAAACCGACGAAACGTCGTCGCCCGCGCTGCCAAAATCGACGCCCTCGTTGTCGGTCCAGACAGCTTTTTCAATAACCTCAACATTGGCTACGCCATTGGCCGTCAGGTTATAGCGTAGCGTTCGGGCGGTTGCGGCATCGGCTTCAAAGGCAATGATCCGGGCTTTCGGATAGTAGCGGCTGAAATATACGACGCTGGTGCCAATGTTGGACCCGCAATCGATGATAACCGGCTCCGACGAGGTAGCTGGGAAAGCATAGCTCTCATCCACAAAAATCTCTTTCACCTGCCAGAAAAACATCAGGCTGTCGGGCGTCTGAAAGCGCAGTCCGTCGTAGGTCAGGGTAGTGGTCTGGTTGCGCCGGGTACCAGCCGATGTCAGGAGTAACCACAGGAATTTTCGCCCATTGGGGTTGCTGAGTAGCCGGTAGGCGTCGGTAAATAAAAAGGAGAATAATGTCTTCACAAGCAGAACGTACAGCAGGCAACGGCCAAAGTTACGCAAAGTTGCCTCATGAACTGACCGATTTTCCCCGACGTTTCAGCCAGGCACCCGTCAGCAGTTGATTAATATCGGGCGAAATCTTCAGGACATAGACCAGCCCGACAAAAGCCACGACGATGAACCCCGACCGTAGCGCTACGTCGGTGCCAATAAGCCAGAAATTTCCGGACAGATATGGTGCCTGAACAGCTACGGCCCACACAAGCAACCCAACGCCAAGGACGGCAAGGTTACGCCAGGTAAACGGTTGCAGACCGAATTTATACCAGACGAACGCTGTGCGAGCGGCATTGAACAGGGCCGTAGCGATGGCCGCGCCGATGGCCGCACCTTCCAGGCCGAAAACGGGGATCAGCGCCCGGGTCGTGGCAATGGTGACGGCTACCATTAGGATGAAAAACAGTGAATCATACGCGTAGTAGCGCGATGTAGCCAGAATGGTGCCGTTGACGCCGGTTGCCATATCGATCAGCTTGCCTAGGCCAATCCAGAGAATAACGTAATAGCCGGCTTCATAGCCTTTCGGCAGAATTTCGAATACGCTGGGCAGGTTGGCGGCAATCCCGACGAATACGAGCGTTCCGATCACCAGTTGACTCAGGCAGCTTTTGCGGTAGATGCTGGCAATGTTGTTCAGATCGTTGGCTTTCCACGAATCGGCAATCACCACGCTCGACACTTTGTAAAGCATTGTGGCCGGAGCGGCAATGACCGTTCCGAAGTTGGCACTGATGCTGTAGATACCAGTTTGAGCGAGGCCCAGCGCGTCGTTGACGAGGTACTTGTCGATGTGCAGAATGACCTGCGACGACAGCCCGGTCAGCAGTGTCAGGGACGCGTAGCGAAACAGTTCCCGGCGCAGATCGGGGGGCAATTGCAGGTGCTTTGGGTCAAGCGTGAAGTGGCCGTCGCGCACGACTTTAACGACCATCAGGGCCATTTGCGCAAAATACGACCCCATCCATAAAACCAGGAGGGTGGGGAACGTAATCCAGCCTGCCCAGTAGATCAGTACAGCCAGCAGCAACAGGAACCGTTGCAGAAACTGCTGAAGAAACGTACCCGTAACGCTGTCGTATAGTAGTTTGGCGTAGTTGTCGAACAGATTGAAAAACAGCGTGAAAAACGTCAGCGGTATCAGCAGGTAATAGTACTGCACAAACAGCGCCGACTTCTCCGCGTTTTCGGCCACGATATACGGTCGGAATGACCACAGAATCAGTACGCTTAGCCCAAAACCCAGCAGCGACACGCCCGACGCCAGGAGCAGAAAGCCGCCGTGCCCCTGATCGTAGTTTCGGAAATAAGGGAAATAGCGGCCACCAGCCCCATTGATTCCCAGGTTCGAAAACTGCGTGAGGATAATTGAGAGGGCAATTAGCAACCCTATCAGGCCGTTCTGGTCCGGCGTAAGTACTTTGGGCAGCAGCAGGCCCATCGTCACAAACCCGACGACGATACCCGCGTACGTAAAAATGGTACCCTGAATGGTTTGGCGTTTAATAATGCCCATGGGTAAAGAGTGAAAGGGCGAATGAGTGAAAGCGAAAGAGTGAAAAAACGAAAGAGTGAAAGAGCGAGAGATTCTAATCCCGGCCTTTCGCTTTGAGGGCCACTTTCGCTCTTTTACTCTTTCACTCCGCTTCGGCGGTCCGATTCACTCTTTTCAACTAGTCCCCACCGCAGCGCCGTTCCGGCTTCAATATCCTGCGAAGCAATCTGGCCTAAAATATCATCGTAGTAACGGGTGTGCAGGCCGTTGGCTGGTCGGATGCTACGAACGTTTTCGGCCGTGAATGGCTCTCCGGCTTTTATATTCTTCACAACGTACAGCGACCGCTTGAATTGCAGGCTTTTCTGCTCTTTCGGCGTCATGGTGTAACTGACCTGACCCATCGCCAGAAACGCCCGTTCCGTTTCAACAACCAGATTTTTTAACTCATCCGGCTCCAGTGAAAAGGCCGAATCAACACCACCGTCGGCCCGGCGTAGCGTTACGTGTTTTTCAATTACGACGGCCCCCAGCGCCACGGCAGCTACGGCCGCACCAATGCCCATCGTATGGTCGGACAGACCCACCGGTACGTCGAACAACTGGCGCATGTGCGGAATGGTCAGCAGGTTCGTGGTTTCGGGCGTAGCGGGGTATGTACTGGTACATTTGAGCAGGACCAGATCGGTACAGCCGTTGTCGCGTAATACCTTCACCGATTCATCGAGATCTGCAACGGTCGATACGCCGGTACTCATGATAACGGGCTTGCCGGTCTGGGCAATGCGCTTGAGCAGAATATGGTCGGTGTTTTCGAAGGACGCAATCTTGTAGAGCGGTACGTCGAGCGACTCCAGAAAGTCAACGGCTGTGGTATCGAAGGGCGAGCTAAAGGCAACCATGCCGCGCTTTTTTGCGTGGTCGAAAATGGGCTTGTGCCACTCCCAGGGAGTGTAGGCTTCCTGGTACAGCTTGTAGAGGTTCTTGTCGGCCCACAGCGATTTCGCGTCGCGGATGTAAAACTCCTCCGACTGACCATTAAACGTAATCGTATCAGGTGTGTAGGTCTGTAGTTTCAGGGCGTGGGCACCGGCATCGGCCACAGCGTCTACGATCTCCAGCGCCCGCTCGAGCGACTGGTTATGGTTCCCCGACATCTCGGCGATAATGAAAGGCCGGTGCGACGGACTGATGGTATAATCGGCAACCTGAATCGGTTGGTCTTGGCTCATGCAGGTAATACGTAAACTAAGCTTGGAACACCAAATTTACCGCTTTCGTGCGAGAATGTGAACCCGCCCTTCTCAAACGATCGGATAGATGCCTGGTTATCAGGTTTAATGTAGGCATGAATGGCTACGGCTCCCCACTGCTCACGGCACGCGTCGCAGCCCTGTCTGATTAACTGGCTGGCCAGCCCTCTTCCCCGGAACCGCGCATCGACCGATACGCCGATGATAATTTCGTCGGGCATATCGGCGACTGGCTTTCGCTCAAATCGAACCTGCCCGACCGGTTCCCCCACTTCATTGCTAAATACCAGGAGCAGCGCGTTAGCGTCGATCAGTTTGCGCGAAAACCAGGCTGCATGGGTTTCCAGCGAGATAGGAGCCGAGTTGAATGATTGCCGACGGGTATCCGGCTCGTTGGCCCAGTCAAAGTAAAGCTGAGAGTCCTCGGCAGTGGCTACGCGGTAGGTGAGCATAAGCGGTCAAATAAAGCCCGGAAGCGTTCGGGTGTCTTCCGGTCGAAGTAATAACGCTGGTTTTGCAACGTATGCGCAATTGAATCAGGATACAATAAGCTTACCTCAATTCTGTACGCTAACTGGTCAACATCGGTGTGCGCAGGTGCCACATGAGCCAGTTGCTCCGATTCCAGAAAATGAGCCAGCCGTTCCTGATTGTCGGCCGTCTGGATGGCTAGCAGCGGGCGGTTGGTAGCACACACTTCGTAGGCGATGGTACTACAGGCCGTGATGGCCAGTCTACATTTCTGGACTTCAGTCACCATTTGCCCGGCCGTTAAGTTTGACAAAATGGTTAGGTGCTTCAGCTTGTCCTGGTACGCTTCGATGCTGGCTCGATCCGGATGAAACGGGCCGATGACCAAACGAACGCGCCACGATTGACCAATCTGGTGAAAGGCAATGCGAAGGGCGTCCAACACCTTTATCGAGACGTTTTGTGGGTCAGCCCCGCCTAAGCTGACGAAGATTGGTCCTTTGGTAGGAGGTGCTGCAAAGTCGGCGAAAAACTCCGACCGAAGCAGGGCGTAGTGGGGCCCGAGCAAAAACTGTGTGTACGCTTCGGCGTCGTAATCGTATTCCGTGATGGCACCGGTATGGTTGATCAGAACATCCGCTACCTGATGACCCGTTACCAGATCGTCGATATAAACCAGCTTGCCGACCTTAGCGCGAACCGCTCGCTGGTAGGCTTCATCAAACGCATAGCCGTCGAGTACGGTTACGTCGTCGGGGGCGGCAACCGCGAGAAAATCGTTTAACTCATAACCAGGTAAGGGCACTACCGTCACACCTTTCTCCTCGATTCGTTTGGCTACCTCAGGGGCTGGCTGCACAATGGCAAAACGACGCTCATACGCATCGCCCAGCATTTCGGCCAAAGCCAGGCATCGCATAACGTGCCCCAGACCAATCTGAGCGTTACCATCGGCGCGGAAAAGGATCTTTTTAGGCATTCTTCTTTAGTTCATTTGGAGCAGAGCGGTCAGACGTACCGTCAGACCGAATTGCCGGTTCCTCTATCGGGCGAATTAACCAATACGTCGGACCGTCGCCTGCCAGGAGAACGTACGTTTCGGTCTGGCGTGACTCGGTCTGACGGTACGTCTGACCGCATGAGCTTCGCTGATCTTCCTGGACTACGCGTCTGACTGTTGCCTGCTAGAGGGACAATAGTTGATATTTAAACTCTGCTACCTGCCAATCCTCTTCGTTATCTATATCCTGAGCCTGCATTTCGGAAATAACAAGGCCACTGGTATTATCAGTCAATAATCGCCCCTTTTGTCGAAAAGCTGCTACATTGAAAAAGTAAAACTGACCGGCATCGTGGTAGGCGGGTTGCAAATCCTGCGACCGCGTCAGGGCGTGTTCGGGTTGAAGCCACGTCAGGCGGTCGTCGGTAAAGGTTACAGCCCGCTGCACCGGAAAGCTAAAGCATTGTATTGGAAAAACGCAGTCAAATCCACCCGTTTGCAATCTATCAAAAGCCTGCCGGAGTAAAGCAGGCGTCACAAACGGCGCGGTAGGGTAAAGGCAACAGGCATTAGTAAACGTCTGCCCCCGCTGTTCGTAGGCGGTGATAACTTCATTCAGCACATCGGCGGTGGTGGCGAAATCATCCGCCGTTTTCGCGCTCCGACGAAAGGGGACTGAAGCGCCATGTCGCTGCGCCAGCTCGGCAATCTCGTCATCTTCAGTCGATACCATCACCTCGTCGAACAGGCCCGATTGCAAAGCCGTTTCGATGGAGTAAAGCATAATGGGTTTGCCTAGAAACGGCCGGATAACTTTGCGAGGAATCCGTTTACTGCCTCCGCGGGCCGTGATGATGGCGATGTTGCTCATGCGTTTCATTACCGATACTCTACCTAAAGGGGTTCTGGCTGTTGAGACGGTCAGACGTACCGTCAGACCTTGAGTGACTAGGTCTGACGGTACGTCTGACCGAAGTACGTTAGACCCTCTCCCAAGATTAAATCACGCCTGACCGGGTCACGCCTGACCGGGTCACTCCTGACCGGGTCAGGAGTGACTGGGTTAATTTATTACTTGAAATGCCGTTTTACCCCCCGACCGTACAAACAACCCCAGGTGTGCCGACGAACCCACCACTGATGCCGGAACAATGGCCGTAAAGCCTGTGTCTTTGTCGTTGAGCGAATCCTCCTTGTCCAGCCGCTGATGGAACAACGTAGTAAAGAATCGCCAGCCGGTGGGCGTTTGCACCGCAAGATACGTATCGTTAAAATTGGCCTTCTGGCCTGCAATTTTTGCAAAGCCGCTCACGACCAGATACGGGCCATCGTGCCGGTTGAGGTCTATCTGATAACTCAACTGGTTGGCTGTTGGCGTCGGATTAGGCAGCGACACTTCCTGAGAAGCCAGTTCGTCGAGTGTTAAGGGCGTTGGCCGAAACGCGTCCGTAGCCGCCAACTGACTCAGTCGTCGGGCTGGCTGGTATAGTGGGCTGCACCCTCTAACGATACCGTACTGTTGCCAGAGCAGTTGATCCGTCTGCTTTAACTCCCGGAATCGGACAATCTTCGAGAAATACGTTACGTTCGACACGACATTGATGCCGACTGCCGCCAGCAATGCCATCGGAAAAAGCCACTTCCAGGCCATTACTCGTTTGCTGGTCACTACGTCGGCGAGGGTCAGGTACGTGACGGCCAGCATCAAGGCCGGAACCTGCCGGTATCGCGACGCAAACACCACATCAACGGAGTTTTCGATGCGGTTGAGGGCCAGCATCAACCCGGTCAGATGGAGAAAAATCACCATCCAGAACAGCGTCGGATTCTGGCGGTCGTAGCGAGTCAGTACCAGATAAAGCGCCCAGCCGATAGTTAGCCAGCCGACAACCTGACTGAGCCACGCCACTGATGGATGATAAAACGTAGCGCCCAGAAAGGCTGTGTCAAGCTGTATAAAGTGAATGATACGTTCTACCGACAGCAGCGACGCTAATCCGGCTCCGGATGGATTCTGGTAGCCTGAAAAGTAGACAGCGTACAAAACGGCACTAACCACAATGGCTACCGTGGCTTGTCGCCATCGCCGGTTGAGCAGCAAGCCTGCGATCAGCAACGGCAGCACCACAATCCCATTGCCAACTGTAAAAAGTGAAAGGGCACCGGCAACCAAGGCCCAGCCAATCCGTTGTCGGGCAACCAGGTAAAAACTAAGCAACGCCCAGGCATGCACCCAGAGGTTACAGATAGCCGCCATGCTCCAGAAAGCATTGTTCCAGAACTGAAACTGAAACAGGAAGTAAATGGCCGGTAGAAACGTAAGGATTCGTTTCTCCAGCGGACGACGCTCCGACGTATTGGTTAATTCGCCGGTTGTTGGAATAGGCGACCGCCACAGCAACCAGCCGATCAGCAGCCACGCTACGTTGCCCACCCATTGCAGAAAAGTAAAATTGACCGCCCCCGTCAGCGCGTAGTTAGCCAGCGAAATTAGCTTGAGAAAAACGACCCGATGGAAATTGTTTTGTTCCAGCAGCAGCCGACCCCGCTCTGGCCAGTCGGCATCCTGCCACCTTAGCAACAGATCGACAATGGACGGGTAGTCGTCCATGTACGGCATGTTGTAGGCATACCCAACCACTACGACGATGTAATACAAAACTGGCAATGCGGCCAGTCCGTACCAAAGCCACGGCGAGATCGACCGGGTTTGTGCAGCAGATGACGTAGCAACGGCTTGCATAAAAATCAGTTAGGCGCGTTGATAAACTCAAGCACCGACTCAATCACGTAATCCTGCTCCTCGTTCGTCAGCGTTGGGAACATGGGTAAACTCAGGCAACGATCGTAATACCGCTCGGCATTTGGAAAGTCGGCGGGCTTCCAGCCGAACTGGCGATAGTACGGCATGGTATGCACCGGAATGTAGTGAACCTGCGCATAAATATTCCTCGCCCGCAGAAAATCATACAGCCCTTTGCGGTCGTCGACCTGAATCACGTACAGGTGATACGCGTGCCCAACGCCAGCCGGTGGAATGATCGTCTGCACCGACATTCCGGCAAAAGCGGCATCGTAGCGGGTGGCCAGTTCGCGACGGCGTTCCATCATCGCATCGACCCGGCTTAGCTGACTGAGGCCCAGGGCTGCCTGCATATCCGTCAGCCGGTAATTATAGCCAAGCTCCTGTAACTCCATGTACCAGCCGCCGGGCGACGGTTCAAGCAGTTGCTCTGGTTTGCTGGTGATGCCGTGCGTACGGAGCCGAAGCAGGTGATTATACAACTCCTCGTCGTTCGTTGTAATCATGCCTCCCTCACCGGCCGCAATATGCTTGACAGGGTGAAAGCTAAAAATAGCCAGTTCGGCCAGCGAGCTATCCCCGCAGCGATGAACAACGCCGTGTTGGTCCGTGAACGACCCACCCGGCGCGTGGCAGCTATCTTCCAGAAGCCACAGACCGTACTCGTCGGCCAGTTCGCGAAATGCAGCCATATCGACCGGGTAGCCTGCAAAATCGACTGGTATAATGCCTGAGAATGTCCCTTTCGGATGTTGTTCCAGCAGGGCACGTACGGCGTTTACATCAAGGAGAATAGTTTCTGGATTAACATCCGCAAAATGCACCTCACCGCCACAGTAGCGTACGCAGTTTGCCGAAGCAGAGAACGTAATTGGGGTGGTAATAACTTTTGTTCCTTCGGTAACGCCTAGTGCCAGGCAGCACAGGTGCAGGGCCGCCGTACCATTGGCCACCGCGACGGCGTATTTTGCCCCAATGTAGTTAGCAAAGGCCTGCTCGAACTGGCCGATGGCCGGCCCCTGCGTCAGATAAGGCGACCGCAGCACCTCAACGACGGCGGCAATGTCCTCGTCCGTAATGTGCTGGCGGCCGTATGGGATGGGGTTGTTCATCAGTAAGGCGGGTGGCAACCCGCTTTTAATGTCACTTAATCTGGTGGAGTTTCGCCCACCTTACACCGCAAACGCCGGGTCAACGTGCAGCCGGATCTGCTCCCGAATCTGACCAACGTTGAGCCAGTCGGTGTTCGTACCTGAATTGTATTTGAAACCCATTTCGACGCGCCTGCCGTTGAAGGCTTTTAAATACTCATCAACGCTCCACGTCGGGGTCGATGGTGTGATAACGTAATACTTGTCGGTTTCTACGGTGTTCAGCGAGTCGGTTTCCGTAATCATCTCTTCGTGAAGCTTCTCGCCCGGCCGAACCCCAATGATCTCCTGTCTGGCGTCAGGTGCGATGGCCGTGGCTACTTCAGTGATGCGGTACGATGGAATCTTGGGAACAAAAATCTCCCCGCCCCAGGCGTTTTCGAGTGCATACAGCACCATCTCAACGCCTTCTTCCAGCGAGATATTAAACCGTGTCATATCGGGGTGTGTAATAGGCAAAACCCCCTCCTTACGCTTGTCCAGAAAGAACGGTACTACGGACCCCCGCGAGCCGATTACGTTGCCGTAGCGCACGACCGAAAAACGCAGATCGCGGCTACCCTTCATGTTGTTGGCGGCCACAAATAGCTTGTCTGAGCAGAGCTTAGTGGCACCGTACAGATTAATCGGGGCCGCTGCTTTATCGGTGGAAAGCGCTACGACGCGCTGAACGCCGTTGTCCAGGGCTGCGTTGATTACGTTCTCGGCCCCGAATACGTTGGTTTTGATGCACTCCATCGGGTTGTATTCAGCCGCAGGCACTTGTTTCAGGGCCGCTGCGTGAACGATGATGTCGACACCCTCGCAGGCCCGCTTCAGGCGCTCGCCGTCGCGTACGTCGCCAATGAAGAACCGGATGGATTTGTAGGTTGACTGTGGGTAATGCTGCGACATTTCGAACTGCTTCAATTCATCGCGAGAGTACACCACCAGCCGGCGAATATTGGGATAACGCTGGTATACCATCTCAACGAACTTCTTGCCGAATGAGCCGGTACCACCGGTAATGAGAATCGATTTTCCTGTTAAATCAAGCATGTTTTAGAGATTGCTGTCGGGATGATACGTGGTGGTCAGACGTTCTGTACAGACCACCACGTATCATCCCGACAGGTTAATTTTCACGAATAACTACCTGGTTCGGGGCAACCTGGTCGGGGATAATCCGCTCAAAGGCATCAATGTAACTTTTAGCACTCGCGTTCAGAATCGTAACGCCACGGTAGTCGGCGTAATCCCGCAGGTTCTCGTACCCGCGAAACGCCTTGTGTAACGATAGAAACTGTGAGGCCATTGAAAAAGTGCGTTTCCGCTCAGCATCGGCGTAGACCGGTTCGTGACGTACATCTTTCGGCTTGTCGTAGAAATGAATCTGCTTGATCAGCAACTGATTCTGGTCATTCAGCCGGATCTGTTCATGCCACGATGTATCAGCTCCAAACAGGTAAATAGTCCTGAATTTTCGGTTGATCATCAGAGCCAGCGCGGCAATGATCACCGTCTGCGACTGCGGTATACCCAGGCCGTTTGCGTACAGCCAGTACTTCAACCATCGGAAACCATCGACAACGGTGTAGTTGAAGTAAATGACCCGAATGGGGCTGTTATCGCGTTCAATCTGCCGGATTACGTACGAGCCTTTGGCAAAATGGGGCACGTAGAGCGTCATAGGCCAGTCGACACGTTCCCGAAAAATGTTGATGGTCTGCCGGATGTCCTCGCGGTCGGTTGTCTGCTCTGTAAAGACAAAGTAATTCGGATCGGAAATGACGTAGTGCTGCGGTTGCAGACGGGTAAAAACCTCCGCGTGGGCGAAGTTATTGACGCAAACGATCTCCGTAGATTTGATAAAAGCAAAGTGTTTCTCCAGGGATTCGTTCAAAGAAGGACCGTTGCCCAACACCGAACAGGTGGGTAGTTCGCTCGGTGGCAAACGAGTGGCGTGTCGGGCACGGATGGCCACTTTGACCAGCGATAACAGCGACGCAAAAAACTCGCTTATGAATCGACTTACCGAAGTATAAAGAGATTCAATCATTCAGGCGGCACGTAGTAAGTACCTCTTTTTTACACAAAATAACGAAAAAAAAGGCAGATCGACACGAGCCGCCCAAGGGTCATAGGGCTTTCTCAAAGACAAGTTTGGGCGAATCCAAGGCTCCCAGGTTACGCTTGAAACGCATCAGGCTAAGCTTCGGCTGCCGGTCGCTGTCCACCGAAATGCCCAGATCAAGCAACCGTATCTGGTGGTGCTGGCAATAGGCGAACAAGCCGTCGGTGAGCATCACCATCGGGCTGTACGTCCGGTAGTCAGAGTGCGAAGCAGGCAGGAAATTATACAGGATGTCGGCACGTACCCGCACGGCTACTGCCAGAGCCGCCAGACAATCGCCATCCCAAACGGCAAACACCGGAAACTGGTCGGGAAAGGTAGCCAGCAGATGGGTTAGCCGTTCGGGCTGGATCGTGAGCCGGTAGCCCTGTTGCTGGCGGGTTGTTTGCAGAAACGATAGTACCTCGTCAATCGCCGGGCACTCCCAATGACCGAATCGAAAACCGGCCCGGCGGCATTTCATCAGCCGCCGACGTTCCGATGGGTCGATGGCCCGCTCGAACGAACCCGCTCCTACGGGTAAAAACTGATTCTGGTCAGCGCCGATCAACCGAAAGCCCTGGGCTAGTAACGTATCGGCCAACCGGCTGGCTTGTTCAGGGGCGTAACAATGCGGATAGTTAACAAGTCGGAGCGTGCGAAGACCAGATTCCTGAGCCGTTTCCTGGATCGTCTGCACAAGTCCGTCGAGTACGGCTTCGGGCAGAGCTTTGGTAAATTCTACAGACCCGAACGGAGCCGCCCCGGGACTGACAACCTGCTCCGCCCGCGTGAATAAAGCGCACCGGGCTTCCGCTTGCCGGGTAACCTGATTGAGCGCCGTTATCAAATGGAAGCCGCCTTCCTGCTGGCGGAGGTGCGTACCCTCATTAAAGAGAAAACCCGGTTGGGCATAAACCGGGATATCCCAAAGCTGTGGGTTATACTGCTTTACAATTACGTACGGTGTCACAAGCGTTTTGACGGGCTACAGCGGCAGGCGTTTCTTTTTGGCCAGTTGCGAATAAACTAACTGAATGATGCCATCTTTCAGCCCCACATCAGGAACCGTGATTTCGCTGGCTCCGGCCCATTTCATCACTGATATGTAGATGTCGGCGGCCGGAACGATCACATCGGCCCGGTCGGCATTCAGGCGAAGTTTGTTGATCCGGTCGTCGAGATTGAAACCGGCAATGTAGTTGCGAATACGCTCGATCTCGGCCAGTGATGTACTCAATTCGCTGGTTTTGGCGGCCAGATTAAAGAGCTTGCTGATGTTGCCACCGGTTCCCACCGCAATGAGTTCTCTGGAGGCATCGACGTGTTCTTCTACCCAGTCCTCAATCTTGTGCCAGGCTCCTTTGGTTTCTTTACCCTCCAGCAGTCGTACGGAGCCGATCTTGAACGACCGGGATGCCGTTTTCTGCCGGTTCAGGTATACGTTCAGTTCAGTGCTGCCACCGCCTACATCAATGTGCAGATATTGCCGGTCGTCCAGCGCCTGAACCACTACGTTGTTGATCAGTTCGGCTTCTTTCTGACCGTCGATGATGTGAATTTTGATACCCGTAGCGGCTTCGATGCGGTGAACAACCTCAGGGCCGTTTTTCGATTCGCGCATAGCCGACGTAGCGCAGGCCATATAGCCTTCTACCTCATGCAGTTCCATCAGCAGTTTGTACACCTGCATCAGTTTGGTCGTGCGGGCTTCACTTTCGGGCGTCAGTTCGCCGAAGGTAAAAACGTCGTGGCCCAGCCGCAACGGAAAACGCACGTATTCAACGCGCTTAAAGCTAGTGATATCGTCTACGTGTAAAACCGTTGAGATTTGTAAGCGGGCTGCGTTGGAGCCAATGTCGATGGCAGCAAGTTTCATTTATCCAAAGAGTGAAAGAGTGAAAGAGTAAAAGAGTGAAAGAACAAACAGATTTCTGCAAAGCGTTCGCTCTTTCACTCTTTCACTCTTTCGCTAATTAAGTAACGCGCCAAAAGTAACGGTTTTTTGGTATAAAGGCTGAATGCAGTACCTTTGTATGATTGCTTATCCAGAAAGACGGAGGGAATGGACCCAACGATGTCTTGGCAACCGACCGGCGAAACGGAAACGGTGCCACGTTCCACCCCAGTTCGCTGCGGGGACAGATAAGTTAGCTGATTTGCTGCCTTCTCCTGTTTTCTGATAAGCCCCTTTTTTAACGAGTGAAACGAATACAGGTATGATGCCTGTTAAGACGATACCTGCTAACATAATACACGCTTGAAATCGATTACCGACCTCCTGCAACAACGCATTCTCGTTCTCGACGGCGCCATGGGAACGATGATCCAACGCTATCAACTGACCGAAGCTGATTATCGGGGTGAGCGATTCAAGGATTTTCCACACGATGTGAAAGGCAACAACGACCTCTTGTCGATCACTCAGCCCCACATCATTCAGGAAATTCACCGGCAATATCTGGATGCCGGTGCCGACATCATCGAAACCAATACCTTCAGCGGTACGTGGGTCGCTCAGGCCGACTACTACATGGAGGATCTGGTGTATGAGCTGAATTACCAGTCGGCGAAGATTGCGAAGGAAGTGGCTGATGACGTAACCCGCCAGACGCCCGACAAACCACGGTTCGTGGCCGGTGCGATGGGGCCAACCACCCGACTGGCGTCCATGTCGCCCGACGTGAACAATCCGGGGTACCGCGCTATTACCTTCGATCAGTTGGTCGAGGCTTTTTATACCCAGGTTGCAGGGTTGGTCGAGGGCGGAGCGGATGTGCTGCTGGTTGAGACCATTACCGATACGCTGAACGCCAAGGCGGCTCTGTTTGCTATCGATAAGTACTTTGCGGATAAAGGTCGGAAACCGCTGCCGATCATGATTTCGGGAACCATCACCGATGCGTCGGGACGGACGTTGTCGGGGCAGACAACCGAGGCTTTTTTGTACTCCGTATCGCATTTGCCACTGCTTAGCATCGGTCTGAACTGCGCCATGGGGGCTGAGTTACTGCGGCCCTACGTGCAGACCCTGGCAAAAGAGTCTCCATTCTTTACGTCGGCGTACCCAAATGCCGGTTTGCCGAACGAAATGGGTGAATACGACCAGTCGCCCGATGAAATGGCTGCCCAGATTGAAGGTTTTGTGCAGGATGGGTTCGTGAATATTGTCGGTGGCTGCTGCGGGTCAACGCCGGACCACATTCGGGCTATTGCGCAGGCCGTTGCCAAGTACGCGCCCCGTCCGAAACCGGAGCAAAAGCCCTATCAGAAACTGAGTGGTCTGGAGCCGCTGAAAATCACGGAGCAGACCAACTTTGTCAACATCGGCGAGCGGACCAACGTAACGGGTTCAAAGGCGTTTGCCCGGATGATCAAGGCTGGCGACTACGATGCGGCTTTGTCGGTGGCCCGTCAGCAGGTCGAGAACGGCGCGCAGGTCATCGACATCAACATGGACGAAGGCATGCTCGATTCGGTGGAGGCCATGACGACTTTCCTGAATCTGATTGCTGCCGAGCCGGACATTGCCCGCGTGCCCATCATGATCGACTCCTCAAAGTGGGAGGTGATCGAAGCGGGGCTGAAATGCGTGCAGGGGAAGGCTATTGTCAATTCTATTTCGTTAAAAGAAGGCGAGGAGGCTTTCATTGAGCGGGCGCAACTGGTGAGACGCTACGGTGCCGCTGCGGTTGTGATGGCGTTTGACGAAGTAGGCCAGGCGGATTCGTACGAGCGCCGGATCGAAATCTGCGAACGGGCGTACCGAATTCTGGTCGATAAAGTTGGCTTTGCTCCGCAGGACATCATCTTCGACCCCAACATCCTGACCGTCGCGACCGGTATCGAAGAGCATAACAACTACGCCGTCGACTTCATCAATGCTACGCGCTGGATCAAAGAAAACCTGCCGTTGGCGAAGGTGAGCGGTGGGGTATCCAATATTTCGTTCAGCTTCCGGGGCAATGATCCCGTTCGGGAAGCGATGCACTCGGCGTTCCTCTATCACGCCATCAAAGCCGGACTGGACATGGGGATCGTCAACGCCGGGCAGTTGGCGGTGTACGACGAAATCCCGAAAGACCTGCTGGAGCGCTGCGAAGACGTCTTGCTGAACCGCCGACCCGATGCAACCGAGCGGTTGGTTGAGTTTGCCGAAACCGTAAAAGCGAAGGGCAAAGAGGTGGTACAGGACAATGCTTGGCGTAATGAGTCAGCCGCTGAGCGGTTGAAGCACGCGTTGATCAAAGGCATTACCGACTACATCGACCAGGACGTAGAAGAAGCCCGTTTGCAATACGACCGCCCGCTTCAGGTCATTGAAGGACCACTCATGGACGGTATGAACGTAGTCGGCGACCTGTTTGGCGAAGGCAAGATGTTCCTGCCGCAGGTGGTAAAGTCGGCGCGGGTGATGAAAAAGGCCGTGGCTTACCTGACGCCATTCATCGAAGCCGAGAAATCGGGGGCTGGGCAATCGGCGGGTAAAATCCTGCTGGCCACCGTGAAAGGCGACGTTCACGACATTGGCAAAAACATTGTCGGCGTCGTGCTGGGCTGCAACAACTACGAAATCATCGACCTCGGCGTAATGGTGCCGACACAGAAGATTCTGGACGAAGCCCGGAGGCACAACGTCGACATCATTGGTCTGAGTGGTCTGATTACGCCGTCGCTGGACGAAATGGTTGGTGTGGCGAAGGAAATGGAGCGGCAGGGCTTTACGATTCCGTTGCTGATCGGTGGCGCCACTACGTCGCGGATTCACACGGCCGTTAAGATCGATCCGCATTACTCCGGACCAGTTATTCATGTACTGGACGCCAGCCGGAGCGTACCGGTGGCCGGTCGGTTGGTGAGCGAAACGAAAGGTACCAGAGAGCAGATCTTCCAGGAGATTAAAGCGGAATACGTGAAACTGAGGGAAGACCACGCCAAGCGGCAGAAAGAAAAGAACTTACTGACCATCGATAAGGCCCGCGACAACCGCACAGCTATCAACTGGTCTGATTTTGAACCAGTGAAACCCGCGTTTTTGGGTAATCAGTATTTTCATGATTACCCGTTGGCCGACATCGCGAAGTACATCGACTGGACACCGTTCTTCCAGACGTGGCAGTTACACGGCAGGTACCCCAAAATTTTCGATGATGCTACGGTAGGAACGGAGGCTAAGAAATTATTCGACGACGCGAACCAGTTGTTGCAGGAGATTATTGATCAGAAGCTGTTGAGGGCGAAGGCCGTAGTTGGTTTCTACCCCGCCAACTCAGCCGACGACGACGTATTGCTGCATGACTTTGAAGAGATCGTGCGGGATATCCCCTGCGAACGGCATGGCAGCCACCGGCATATTGAGTACAAGATGAGTAAACCGACAGCCGAGCAGTCGGTGATGGCGATTAACAACGCCGGAGCACTCATTTACGATACCAAAGCCGTGCTGCACTTCCTGCGGCAACAGAATCAGAAAGCGCCGGGCTTACCCAATTTTTGCCTGTCTGACTTCATTGCGCCGTTGGAAAGCGGTCGCGAAGACTACATCGGAGCATTTGCCGTTACGGCCGGCGTTGGTATTGAAGCCCTGCTCGAAAAATACGAGCGCGATCACGACGACTACAACAGCATTATGGTCAAGGCGCTTGCTGACCGGCTGGCTGAAGCCTTCGCCGAGTTGATGCACGAGCGCGTCCGCAAAGAGTTCTGGCCCTACGCCACCGACGAGCAGCTAACCAACGAAGACCTGATTAAAGAGGAGTACCGGGGCATTCGTCCGGCACCGGGCTACCCCGCCTGCCCCGACCACACCGAAAAGGCGACCCTATTCGAGCTGCTGGATGCCGGTCAGGTTGGTATTGAGCTGACCGAAAGCTTCGCCATGTACCCGGCTTCGTCGGTCAGTGGTTTCTACTTCAGCCACCCGGAATCAAAGTATTTTGCGGTTGGTAAAATCACTAAAGATCAGGTGATGGACTACGCCCACCGCAAGAACATGAGCGTTGATGACGTGGAACGGTGGTTAGCGCCGGTGTTGGGGTATTGAGAAGATATTTTAATTGAGCTTCAACGCTAACATTATGCCAAGTCCGGTAAGCTTTTATCTATTTTAGAAGCGCTACAACCGGGCTTGGCATGTATAGTTCAAAAGAAATTTACTGCAAACTTTAACAAGTTATCAAGTTGCTCGACTAAGTCGTTGATTAGCTCCACCGTTTCGGCAATTTTGTTTATGGCGGCTTCCACGTTTGAAAGCTGTTCATTAACCTCCTCTAATTGCTGATTAGCCTCTTCAACTTCAGTTAAGTCTTCTGAAAATTCAGCAGTGAGCAGATTTAGAAGTGATCCTCGAAGTCGTTTACCTAAAGCTAACATTTCACTTCGGCGATTAAGTGATAGTCTATCATCACCTGCCAGGTCAAAACAATTGTTTATGCAACGTACAAGTTGCTCAGTATCTACTTTTGCCATAATCTTAATTTTGTTTATGGTTCTCTTTTAACTGTAAGACAGCGTCGATTAAAGTTTGTACTTGGTTTTCATAATTATCAATTGTACTTAGTATTAAACCGGTATTCATTATTGTGGGGCTATTCGCTGTGCTTACCAACGCTTTATGGGTTTGCCGCATAGCTTTTACTACGTCAGAAGGTTTAGTGCTAAATGTAATTCTTTTGACCTCCGCAGCTTGGTTTAGTTCTTTCAATAACTCTCTACGTTGTTCCAAGCTAAGTTTAGCTTTGTGATGATTATAGAAAGCTTCAATGTTAGCCTGCTTTTGATCATCGCCAACTTTTCGCAAATCGCTCACGTATTTATCTAGATCTCTTTCCAAGAAATCTAATATCCTTGTAAACGGAGCGTCACCGTTAATAATAGCAGTGCGTAGGGCAACATCTCGTCGCTTCTGAATAATGACATTACCGAGTACTCCCACTAAAGTTGAAATAGGTCCTACGTAATCATTCGCCGAAGCATCACCACTACTAGTGAGTTGAGAGAAAGTTCCGCTGAGTGAGGTAAGACTACTTGCTAGGGTGGTTACATTAGTAGTAAAGCGTTGAGGGGCATCGTTACCAGCAAGGGTTGATAGCTTTTCTGCGTAATTGGCCAGTTGTTTGATCATAGCCAAACGAGCTTGTATTACTTTTTGATCAAAAGGATCTTTTTTTAAGGGCGTAGGAACACCTCCCTCCATTCGTAAGACCTGTTTTGTAGTATCAAATAATATATTTTGAAGATAAATCTCCCTTTCATAAGGATTAAGCTCCTTGTAATATCCACTGATGGCAACCGTAGCCAAAGCGGTACTTTTCTGAAATCGATCAATGGGCTCTTTAACGTCTTGCTTACAAGATTGGAATGTAGGAAAAACGGTCATTAATAGAAGCCAGTGAAGTATTCTGAACAGAGGTGGTTTTCTCATGGCTATATAGGTCTATGTTATATTACGATCAGCATATACGCTAGTCAAATAGCTTCTGATATTGTATTTGTCGAAAATGTAAGTTTACAAGGTAACAAAGGACTGGCTTTTCAAAAGGTCTTCTTTTATCTTCTCCACCATCTCCCCAAACCGCCCACTCACCTTATCTGAATAGAAAAACACCAGCTCAATATCACACCGGAAATATGGATCGTGAAAGCGGGCGTTGGGCGTACCGGCGAGTTCGTTAAAGCCGCCCATGAGCTTGAGCAGGTCGGCTGCGTGGTGCTTGACCGTTACGGTCGAAGCCGCAACGTAATGGCCGTAATACTCGCCGATCGCCCAACCGGTCGTTACTAAGTTGATGCCGGTCTGACGTCCACAGCGGGTTCTGTCAACAGCCCAGCCGCCCGGTTCTGCTACACAGGGATATCCTGCTGTAACCGACCGGTCAATGAAACGCTGGAGTACGTAGCGGTACAGATGCCGTTGCTCAGGTTGCATACGTTCCAGTGTCTGATTTAGGAGTAACGATTCGATGGGCGTATCTATCGGGTAGATTGGTAACCGTAGTACACCACTAATTTGTCCCTGCGCATCGCGGGCCACAATGTGCCACGATCGGTAATCAACCTCCGAGCGGTGCCGTCCCAACGAATCGAGTGCGGACAGCGGAATGGCACTGTCCTGTGCATAGATACGTCCTCGGAAGCGTTGTATGTCAGCAATGGCCGGTTCCGGATCGGGCAGGAAGTGGTGCGCCAGCGCGTCGGGCACGAAGCCCGACGCCGGCGCAATCAGGGAAAGGTTCATGGTGTGGAGTAGAAGAAATTTTGAATTAAACCGTTGCGTAAGCGTCGGTAGTCAGTTCGGCCTGGGCGTGCTGCAAAGCGGCTTTCCAGATTGGTAGTGGATAAACAGCCGCAAAGCAGTCAAAACCGTATTCGATGGCTGCTTCGGCTTCCGGGTACTCAGTCACGATGCGGGCGATCATGTTGTTCATCAACTGGGCGTGGCCGATGTCCTCTGTCGCATGTTCGTCAATGAACGCCTGTGCTTCTTTGGGGAAACCTTTGGCAGCCAGGAAGCCCTGGGCCCGCTCGGTCAGGATGGGTGTCAAACCCTCGAACAGGTGCATGTAGCCGAGGTAAGCAAACGGATTCTCGAACTGGCCGATCATCCGGCACGTAGCAGCCATCGCCAGCGATTCAGGCGTCATTCGGCGGGTACGTGCCCATTGCTCATCGCCACCAAGCTTCACAAAATCTTTCAGGGCCATTTCGCCGTGGTCAACTTCAGAGAGGTCGTGCAGGATGAGCGGCTTCATCAAGTCCGGCCGATTTTTAGGCAACCGGCTGATAGCCATGAACGTAGCCTCAGTAACATGCGGACCGTATGAGTAAACTTCTAACAGAATGTACTTAATAATAGCAGCGACCAGGCGCGGGTCGGTATCAGGCTCGGCAATGAGTTGGTACATCTCGCTTTGCTCGACCTCAGCCAGGACGGCCTGCATCTTGTCTTCAAGCTTTTGAACAAAGGCCTGGGCGTTGGTTGATACAGGGAATAGTCTACCTTTCATAAAAACCGGAATCTTGATAGTGTAATTGGTGCTGCGTTACTTTCCGGCAGCATGACAAAGGTAGAGGCCCGGCTCTCGGCGGAACAGGTGAGAATGGCTGGTTTTGAGGGTGGTTTTTAACGGAGAGGGATACGGGAAATTTCCCGTATTTACAAATCTAGTGTGAAGTATAAGACTTAAGTGGTTGTGCTAGAACAGAATCGTAGTCTATATTAACGGTTATTCTTTTTTAGGTATTGACTCAAAGCTTTTAAATAATTATGTTCGCTATGGTCTTAAATAATAAACCGAAATACTTATGAAGCATATCAACAATATTGGGGATTCAAAGCAGTGTATCTCTATCGGAGAGGTTAAGCAACAGTTGGATCATTACTTTGATTACTTGAAGGATAGAGCAGAGGAAAATGATGACATGTTTTTAGCAGCAGTTTTAACTAGAGATGCTATCATGCAAGTGTTAGACGGTGGATACGATGGTATCAGAATATTCTTAGCCAAAAAGACAAGCAGTGATAGCAAATCTGATATAACGTTAATAGCCGCTCCAGTCAAAAAACAAGAAGGTACTTTTACGTACATTACCATATTCAACGAGAATGCTAACACTTTAGTTGTAGATCCTGACTTAGCAAATTTTAATCTTGCCTGCCGTTATCCAAATTGCCCAACAACAATAGGTAAGACAAAACTCAATGTTAAAGAAAGCTAAGAATACTTTATAGACTAGTCACGAAATATGGTTAGTTTATTCTTTAAGCTTGGCTTGGCCGATCAATTATATTTAATGCTATTATTAATAGCGTTAGTTATTCTTGTTGTTAAATATGATAAGATTCCTTATAATCTAAAACCTTTAATTTGGCTAACTGCTAGTCATTTTACTGCTGAAATATTCGCTGATTATATTAATTATGAGCTTCATCAAAACAATTTGTTTATTTATCATTTACTCACACCGATAGAATATTTGTGCTTAAGCTTAATATTTTTTAAAACGTTTGCTTCAAAGAGCTTAAGCTTACTAGTATTGTGGTCTATACTTACTTATTTTCTATTTGTCGTTATTTGTGAATTAATGTGGGAGCCTATTGAGGTGAATAATTCAATTGCCTTTATTGCGGAGTGCTTGCTAGTTGTGTACTGGTGCTTTGTATATTTTAAAAAATTGTTACAGCAAGAAGATGATTATCGTCCCGAACATGATCGTACATTTTGGGTTATTATAAGCATACTTATATACTTCACTGGTAATCTATTCATATTAGGAACATTTAATTATTTTGTCGAGTACAAATTAGCTATGGGACCGCAGATCTATTATACAGGATATGCTTTCTATTATATCTTTTATTTAGTAGTTATTGCTACTCATACGCTGAACTACTTCAGGGACTATGACTACCGATCGGGTTGACGATATACTAGTTGTTTTAGTTACAGGTAGCATTGCTTTGCTAACAATGGTGGTTTTTGGAGCCGGATTTATTATTTATTACCACCGTCGTCGACAACAAAATGTAAGTGAGAAAAAGGCTATCATAGAACAATTTAAACGCGAAATTCTACAATCTCAAATCGAAATACAAAACCAGACTCTCCAGCAAGTTGGCCGCGAACTTCACGACCACATCGGTCAGCTCCTATCCGTAGCCATGCTGCATTTAAACGGCCTCGATGAAGAGCTTGAACAAAGTGAGCACCGCCATGCTATTGAGCAAACCATTAACGTTGTTCGTACCACCATTCAGGATGTCCGGGCGCTCTCAAAAACGCTCGATAGCGATACGGTCCGGCGGTTTGGGCTTCGGCAAAGTCTGGCACTCGAACTGGAACGTATCGAACGTACCGGCCGCTTCCGAACGTATCTGCACGTAGCCGGTACACCCTATCCGCTTGGCGAAGAAGCCGAAACAATTCTGTTTCGCATGACGCAGGAATCACTCAATAATGCCATCAAACATTCAGGTGGGCAGGCTATCATGGTCACAACCAGTTACCAGTCCGACCACTTTGAACTCATTATCACCGACGATGGTAAAGGCTTCGATGTAAACGAAGTAAGTACCCGAACAGCCAACACAGTGGGGTCAGGGCTGCGTAATCTTCAGCAGCGGGCTCGTTTGCTTGGTGGTACGTGCACCATCAGCAGTGAGCCGGGGCAGCAAACGCGAGTTGACATAGTGTTACCGAAACAGGCTGCCGTCTAAAAAATACCTAAATCTGGGTATTGCGTCTTGCGTGGTAACCGGCTACTTTTCAGGCAGTAACACTCATAGCCTGTTCAATCCATGCCTACGACCATTGCCATTGCCGACGACCATCTGTTGATGGCCCAGGCCCTATCCGAACTGATCGAAAAAATAGATGGTTACGAGATGCTGTTCGTAGCTGCGAACGGTCGTGACTTAATCAATCATTTGAAACGTAAGCAAATTCCGGATATTCTGCTGCTGGATATCAGTATGCCCGAAATGGATGGGTTTGAAACGGCGAAGTACCTCCGGGAGCATTACCCGGAGATAAAGATCCTGGCTTTGTCAATGTCCGATCGTGATGAGGATGTTACCCGGATGATCCGCTACGGTGTTAGCGGCTATCTGTTGAAAGGCAGCCGGCCATCTGAGTTCCGGCGCGCCCTGGAGGACGTCAGAACCAAAGGCGCCCACTACTCGGAGTTTCTGACCGAGCGGTTAGTCCGCAGCCTGCATGGTCCGGGGGCTGATACGGTAAATACCATTACACTCAACGACCGCGAAGCCAAGTTTCTGCAGCTTTCGTGCAGTGATCTGACTTACGTTGAAATTGCCGACAAAATGTGCGTTGCCCCCCGAACGGTGGATGGCTACCGGGAGTCGCTATTTCAGAAGATGAATGTAAAAAGCCGGGTCGGCATGGTGCTGGAGGCCCTCCGCCACGGCCTGGTCGATCTCAGAGGAACCGCCGGGCGGTTATAAATGACGTATTCAGAACAAAAACGCCCGGCCAACTCGCCGGGCGTTTTGTCTGTAATTACTCGCCTTAGGCTTTCGGCAGCAGCACCGTATCTACTACGTGAATCACACCGTTGGATTGGAATACGTCGGCGATTGTTACGGTCGACATACCACCGTTTTCGTCAACGATTTCCACTTTCTTGCCCTTCATTGTCGCGGTCAGCGTACCACCGGCAGCCGTTTTCAGCGTAGCCTTGCCGTTGCCGTCCTTAATCATTTTCATCAGATCTTCGGCGCTAATGCGACCCGGCACCACGTGGTAAGTCAGTACGCCCTGCAACTGGCTCTTGTTCTCAGGCTTCAGCAGGGTTTCAACAGTACCCTTCGGCAGTTTGTCGAACGCTTTGTTGGTTGGCGCAAATACTGTGAACGGCCCCGCACCCTGCAGCGTCTCGACCAGCTCGGCCGCTTTCACGGCAGCTACTAGTGTCGTGTGATCTTTTGAATTAACGGCATTATCAACAATATTCTTTGACGGATACATCGGTGCGCCACCTACTGTGACGGTCTTTTCCTGGGCCATTGCCGTACCCAGCGACAGGGCAGCTACAAACAAAGCGCCCATTACGTTACCTAATTTCATGTTGTTGTTATTAAGATGGTGAAATATGTAATGAAGTGTGATCGATCAACGCCAAAACCTACGCATGAACGAAAGCTTTGGATGTTTGGCGATTAAAAAAATGGTAAGAATACTCATTTGTAATGCGTTCGTGTGGTTATTTGCGGTGTGTGCAGCCACATCAAAATGCTGCCTATTCGTCAGCTATGCAGTTGCTTTTTCACCGCTTCGATCTACGTCTGAAACATACCTTTACCATCGCCCACGACAGCCGCGACGTACAGCCTTCGCTGGTGGTTGAACTCCGCGACGATACGTTTCGGGGGTTTGGCGAGGCTACGGCGACCCGATACTATGGGGTTACCCTCGACGGGATGGTTTCGGCGCTGTCGGCCATTCAGGAGCAAATCGAAGCATATACCTTCACCGACCCGGCGCAGTTCTGGACCGATATGCAGCCGTTTCTGATGGACAATCCGTTTGCGCTTTGTGCCCTTGACCAGGCGGCCTGGGACTTGTGGGCAAAACGGCAGGGAAAGCCGTTGTATCAACTCTGGAACCTCGATCCGGCTCGTAGTCCGCTGACCAACTATACCATTGGGCTCGATACGCCCGAGCGGATGGTGCAGAAGCTGGAAGAATGGCCCTGGCCCTTGTATAAAATCAAGCTGGGCCGACCCGAGACAGACCTCCAGACCGTAGCGGAACTCCGTAAACACACAAATGCCCGCTTCCGGGTGGATGCCAATTGTGGCTGGACGGCAGATGATACGATTCAGAAAGCGCAGGTGTTGAGTGGGCTGGATGTCGAGTTCATTGAACAGCCATTGCCTGCGGCCGACTGGGACGGAGCCCGGCAGGTTTATCAGCAAAGTGTGTTGCCCATCATTGCCGATGAAAGCTGCATTGTCGAGAGCGACGTTGACCGCTGCGCAGGGTACTTCCACGGTGTCAATATCAAGCTCACTAAATGTGGCGGTCTGACGCCTGCCCGCCGGATGATCGCCCGCGCTCGGGAACTGGGGCTGCGCGTGATGGTTGGTTGTATGACCGAATCAAGCGTGGGCATTTCGGCCATTGCGCAACTGCTGCCCCTACTCGACTACGCCGATCTGGACGGCGCACTGCTGATCGCCAACGATCCGGCAACGGGTGTTACGTTCGATAACGGTCGGGTGGTTTATTCTTCAGAAAATGGCACCGGGGTAAAACTGATTCATGCCTGAGCGGGCCGTATATTTAGCCAATGAGTACTACATTCACCGTTGATCATCTGCCTGGCCGAACCATCCGGCATGAAGGACGACACTACCTTTTTTTTAGCGGCACCTCGTACCTCGGCTTACCGCAAAGCATTGCTTTTCAACAGTTGTTGACGGAGAGTATTGGCTGCTACGGCACCTCCTTCGGCAGCTCGCGCAACGGAAATTTACAGTTGCAGGTCTATCAGGATGCCGAAGCAAAGTTGGCCGCTTTTGTCGGAGCCGAAACGGCCCTGACGCTTTCCTCGGGTATGATGGCTGGACAGGCCGTAGTCAATTACTTACGGGCGCAACGGTACGAATTCGTGTACGGCCCCCACACGCACCCCGCCCTCTGGCACGAGCCTGACCTGATCCCGCCCGCGGTTTCGTTTGCGGAGTGGGCTGATCAACTCCCCAATGTTGTGGCAACCGCCGACCGGGTGGCCATCGTGCTTAATTCGCTGGACGCTGTTCGGTCGCAGGCGTATTTGTTTGATTGGGTAAGGCAATTGCCTGCCGAACAGCCGATTACGCTGGTTGTGGACGATTCGCATGGGTTGGGGGTAATCGGCGAGGAGGGAAGTGGTATCTGGCGGCAGATTCCTCAGATCCCATCGATTCGACTGGTCGTTACGGCGTCGCTGGCGAAGGCTATGGGCCTGCCCGGTGGGGTTATTCTGGGAGATGCGAATACACTCGGGTCTATCCGGCGGACGCCATTTTTTGGCGGTTGTTCGCCCATACCACCGGCTTATCTGAGTGCTTACCTGAAGGGTGATGAACTGTATCAGCAAGGGTGGCAAAAACTGCAACGTAACGTAGCACTGGCCGAGGAGTTACTTCTGCCTACCGGTTTGTTTACGCACGCCCCCGGCTATCCGGTTTTTTACACCGAGCGCGACGAACTATACCCGTATCTGTTGGAGAAAGGTATTTTTCTGTATTCATTCGCGTATCCTACCGCAGCCGATCGGGCTAATACCCGCGTCGTTATCAGTGCTTTCCACGAATCTGAAGACATAGAACGTTTAGCTGGACACGTCAATGAATTTATTCGTTAAACGCAGCGAGAGCAGAGAAAAAGCGCAGAGGGCGCTGCGTAAACGCTGCGTTCTCTGCTTACTCTTTGCGACCTCTGCGTTTACAACCTCAGCCCAGAAGACCGACAGGTTTCTCGACGATCTGCTTCGCAAAAACCCTGAGCTGTTTGGGCCGGTTCTTCGCAATCCTGCCAAATATGATGTTCAGATTCTATACACGCAGATTAACCGCGACCAGCAGAATCGCCCGACATTCCGCAGTTTTCGCTACCGTGTCGATAAAGACCGGTATTTCTATCCGGCCAGTACGGTTAAGCTCCCCGCCGTATTGCTGGCACTGGAAAAACTGAACGAAATAAAGATCGATAAAAACGCTACCATGCTGACCCAGGCGGCTGGCAATGGGCAGACGATGGTGCAGCGCGATACCACCGCACCAAACGGTCTGCCGTCGGTGGCGCATTACGCCAAAAAGATCCTGCTTGTCAGCGATAATGACGCGTTTAACCGGCTTTATGAATTTATCGGACAGTGTGATATAAACGAGCGGCTCCACCGCAAAGGCTACCGGGATGTGCGGATTGTGCATCGGTTGTCAGTGCCGTTTACGGTCGAGCAAAACCGCCATACCAATCCAGTGAGTTTCGTTGATGGTGAGCGGACGCTGCTGGAACAGCCTGCCAAAACCTGTTCGCAGACCTTCCGGCCCGCTACGTCTATCAAACGTGGAACGGGTTACATGATTCGGGATTCGCTGGTTCGGCAGCCGTTTGATTTTACGGACAAAAACTTTTTTGCCCTGGAAGAGCAGCAGGAAATGCTGAAAGCGGTTCTCTTCCCCGACGATGTACCGCCCAAACGACGCTTCAATCTTACGGCCGACGATTACCAGTTTCTATACCAGTACCTGTCGCAGTTGCCGCGAGAAACCACGTATCCACGCTACGATTCGACGTACTACGACAGCTATTGTAAATTTCTGCTGGCGGGCGATCAGAAAACACCGCTGATGAACGGCGTCCGGATTTTCAACAAGGTGGGCGATGCCTACGGATACATGATCGACAATGCGTATATTGTCGATTTCGACAAGAACGTGGAGTTCTTGCTGTCGGCGGTAATCTATGTGAATGAGGACGGTATCTTCAACGACGACAAGTATGAATACGACTCAGTTGGTATGCCGTTTATGGGGAATCTGGGCCGAATCATCTACGACTATGAAGTTAAACGCAAGCGGCCTTTTCGGCCGGATCTGAACCGATTCCGGGCCAACTATGACCGGTAAGTCAATCAGCAGTGCCATTGACGCGATAAAATATGAAAAGATTAGCTTTAAACTGCTTTATTTACCGATGCACTATAAGACTCCTTTCTCATGAGAAATCTTCTTTTTCTGCTGTTTTTTACAGTAGCGTTCACGGCCTGTAAAAAAGATAGCGATCCTGAGCCGCAGCAGGTAGCCGGCAATTATGAGGTAACGCGCCTGGCTTTGTCTGACGGTACTCCCGATAGTTTTGAGCTCAACCTTCCGATCACACAAGGAAGTAATTCAATTTCAGGCTCATTAGTTGCTACGAACGTTTCAGGAAAGCCTAACGCCGTTACAATGAGGCTCACGCTACGCGTCACCGGGCAACAACCCGACGAAACAGATCTTGGCGAAATTGAGCTTCGTCAGACTGGTAATACATTCGAACTCTATCAGGATAACGTCAAGCTGGGTACGGCCGATGGACGGAATATCAATATTGATGTATCCGAGCAGGGAACCCGGCTGGAAATTGTAGCCAGAAAAATATAGATATCCCGACACAAAACGCCCGACCGTAACACTACGGTCGGGCGTTTTGTTGGTCGTAGCCTGGTCTATTTCAAACTCGACAGGAACGCCAGACTCTGGGGCATCTGCTCCATCGAACGCGACGACTCGTCTTCAATGAAAAAGTGCTTCACGCCCGATTTCTTCGCCTGTTTCATGATAGCGGCAATACCGATGTCGCCCTGCCCCAGCGCTACGTTCGACTCTACGTCGGCGTGACCGCTATTACTCGGCGGAGTACCCGGCTTACGGTCTTTGAGGTGCATGAGTGGAAACCGTTTCGGGTATTTCTGCAACAAGGCTACGGGGTCTTTACCCGGCTGTGCCACCCAGAATACGTCCATCTCGAAGTTGACCAGCTTGGGGTCAAAATTCTCAACCAGATAGTCGAAAAAGGTGCCGTTCTGGTACGTCTGGAATTCATAGCCATGGAGGTGGTAGCAGAGCGACAAACCATTGTCGGTCAGCAGCCGCCCGGCCGTATTGAATACATCAACGGCCCGGTCAGCATCCTGGATGGTGAACGTATCGCCAGGATGAGGAATCCAGAAGCAGACGACGTATTTGGCTCCGAGAGCTTTGGCTTCGGCAATTACCTTCGGTACGTTGTTGTCGAGGTCCTCGAAGCTGGCCCCTATGCCAATGGCTTTTAATCCGTTCTGGTCAAGTAGCTTCCGAAATTCGGCCGGGCTGAGGCCATACGTACCAGCCACTTCGACCTCGCGGAAGCCCATTTGCTTTACTTTGGCCATCGTGCCGGGTACGTCTTTCGCAAACTGATTGCGGAAACTGTATAATTCTAGGCCTACCGGTGCGGCTTTTTGCGCCAGGGCCACCGAGGCCGATAGCAGCCCGGTAAATAAGAGTAATATTGTCTTTTTCATGGCAGGATTTGGTACAGTAGCAGGGGCAAGTTCCCGGTTCGAGGTTAACCAGTTGACTTCAAACCGGGAACTTGAAACATAAACCTATTTCCCTGTCTGGGTGGTGAATGTACTTTC
The DNA here is from genome assembly GCF_000296815.2 of Fibrisoma limi BUZ 3. Lineage (GTDB taxonomy): Bacteria > Bacteroidota > Bacteroidia > Cytophagales > Spirosomataceae > Fibrisoma > Fibrisoma limi. Next base: position 902,069 of record NZ_CAIT01000009.1, on the reverse strand, counting down.
AAAAATCTTGTCGGCATTACCTGTCTCAAATCCTTCGCGACGGTGTTCGCGCCGAACCTGATCTGCGGGCAGGTGCCGGAAGGGGGGCAGGACGCGCCGTTCGGCAAATTCGACGTAAGAGCCGGCAATCCGGAATGTTTCTCCCCCAGCGAACTCGGCATCAATCATCTGCGCAACGGTTGACGACTGCCGCAGATCCCCGTCCGGGCTGACCTTGATGGTGCCGCCCGCCGAATTGAGTCGGAAGCCCCGGCGCTCCAGAAACGCCACAAACTCGTCGATGGTGCTATAGCCGGGTTTCAGGTTGTGTACGCTGATGGTAAAGTGGTTCAGGTAATACCGGTTGTAGATTACCCAGGCCGCATATTCGCTTTCGGCCAGCAGGGTCTGATAATCGCTTAGCGTCGGCGTTGTCCATAAGGGCTGGTGCAGAAACTGATCAACGGCCCCGGCATCGTCCAGGTCAAGCGCATCGACCGGATCGCTCGTGACGGTGTCGGTATAGCGATGAATTATTTGCTGGGCCGTATCCGAGAGTTCCGGCACCCGCAGTTCACTGGCGAAGATGCGGGGAAACTGCGGCTCGGGGGGCGCATACCAGTAGGCCGTCAGTTTCTTTTCGGTGAAATTGTATTCATCACGTTTCTCGTATCCGTAATGCAGAAATATCTTCTCGAACGAGGCAATGCCCAGGTTTGGAACCCCCATCGTTCGAAACGCAATGTGGTCGTTTTCAATCTCCTCGGGCGACTGGATAATGCCCTCATTGAGCATAGCGTCAAAAATGCCCTGCACGTCGGGAACGCGCTCCCGGTACCGGCGCATCAGGCCATCGAGAACGGCGGCTAACGTCTTGGTTTGAGTTGGTGATGCGGTCATATTCTGTAACAAGTTAGATGTTTGTTGTTTGAAGTGTGTGGTGTGTGGTTCGACGCTGAGTAGCTATTAACAACGAACTACAAACCACACACCTCAAACAACAAACTAAAAACTACCTCGCCACCGGCTGCGGGCCAGCAACACATCTTTGCCCGTGGTGGCGTGCCTTATTCCGTGCAGCCACGACTCCGACGACTCCGGCCGTGACCGGATTTGCAGGCGATCGTGCCAGTGGCTTTCGGTGCGGAAAAATACATCTAATTCCGACAATTGTTTCATTTGCAGCGTGGTATCATTCACCGTTTCCAGTAACCATTGCACATACGCTACGTTGTTGGTATGCTGATTCTGATCAATATCAAACCAACCAACATCAATGGATTTGGCGGGTTCCCCGTCGGGCGGCAGAAAATCCGGTTTAGGCAACAGTTTCAACTGCGGATTAATGTTGGTTGGCAGGGTGATCTGGCGAATAAACTCGGGTAGCGGCACCATCGTTCGGCGCTCCATCGAGAATGTAAGCCACGTACTGGATGCGTCGGCCAGTTGGGTGCCGTCTTCGGTCATGATATTGAAATCACGGTAGATAAAATACTTATCGACGGCTGTAGGGTACGTTGTTATTCGGATGGACTGGCCGTAGAGCGGATACTGATACAGGCTGATCCGCAGCCGCATCAGCATCCATCCAAAACTATGCTGTGCCAGATCTGCAATACCAATGCTGTAATCGAGTGCATTACGGTTGGCCGATTCCTGCATCATATTCATTAACGCCGGAACGCTCAGGCGGCCGTTTGCATCGAGTTCAGCGCTACGAATGCGGTAGGTATCGGTTTGAATATACGTCATAACGTAAAAGTAAACACCTCTCTGAGAACCATCAACACAAGGGCTGGTGTGCAAGAACTACTTAGCTATACTAACTTAAGTAATTAAAAATAATCATGAGTAGGTAGTCTGTGGCTATGTCTTTTTACCCCGTAATCAGCCTGATTTGTCAGGTTGGCTATAATTAAACCATCACAATTAGCCTATGAAGCAGTGCTTTACTGCCCCTACAGTAATCAGTTCTCCTGCGGTCTCTTCCGCCATTTATTCTGTCCGCTTAATGCTTGAACGCTTTCTTAAAAGCGATTGTACGCCTATTTTTTCGAACCTACTTGACTAATTTTATGAAACTCTCTACCTCCCAGCTTTGGGCCAAGGCCAGGGTGCAACCTCTTTTGTTGCTTGGCTTGTGCCTGTTTCTTCTGCAAACCACTTATGCCGGCAACGATCCGGCGGTCGTCTTTCGGGTACGTGGTACCGTTCGTGATGCCAGCGGAGCCGGTTTGCCCGGCGTTAACGTAGTTGAAAAAGGCTCTACCCGTGGTTCTACGACCGATGCCAACGGAGCCTATCAGCTCGAAGTACAAAGCGGTAATGCTACGCTTGTGTTCAGTTCAATCGGTTACATCAGTCAGGAAGTAGCCGTCGGGAATCGGGAAGTCATTGACGTTTCAATGAAAAGCGACGAACGCAGCCTCGACGAAGTCGTCGTGATCGGTTACGGTACCACCAAGAAGTCGGACTTGACCGGTGCAGTGGGTACCGTAAAGGCAGATCAGCTTCTGGAGCGTCCGTCTCCGTCGTTGAACCAGGCGCTGGCGGGACGTCTGCCGGGTGTGCAGGTCAACAATAACTCAGGTCGTCCCGGCGGTCGGACTACCGTTCGGATTCGGGGTTTCAGCTCGATCAACTCCTCGAATAACCCGCTCTACGTAGTTGACGGGGTGATGCTGCCGCAGGGTAACCAGAACCAGTTCACAAACGCAATCGATTACATCAACCCGAACGACATCGTATCCATTGAGGTACTGAAAGACGCATCGTCAACGGCTATCTACGGGGCACGGGGTGCCAACGGCGTTATCCTCGTAACGACCAAGAAAGGGAAAGCCGGCGAAGGGCAGGTGACCTACAACGCGGATTTCAGCGTAAATACGATCGGCCCTAACCGGCCGCGTGTGTTAAATGCCCGGCAGTATCTGGCTGTCGAAGATCTGGCGTATGCAAACATTGCCAAGTATGACCCGAAGGGCTGGGCAGAAGGCAAGTATAAGTCGCTGGACCCGATTCAACGGCGTAAGGACTACTCGGCTAAGTTTCCGGGCGTGTTCGATGCCAATCTGAATCCGTTGTATGACACGGACTGGTTCAAAGAAACGACTCAGAACAAGCTGTCGCAGAACCATCAGCTAGGTTTCAGTGGTGGTAATGAGCGGACGCAGTATTCGCTGTCGCTTGGCTACCGCGACGATCAGGGCCTGATCAAGACCTCGTACATGACCCGCTACTCAGGCCGATTCACCATCGACGATCAGGTGAAAAAATGGCTGAAAATTGGTGGTACGCTGAGCTACAATAGCCAGACAGAAAACCTGGTCGATATTAACGATGCTGTGGCTCGTCAGGCTGTAGAAGACTTCCCGTTCCTGCCGGTTAAGTACGCCGATGGTACCTACGCCAATAACCGCGATTATCCAAGTGCTGAGGGTACGTTCAGTTCGGTACACCGCCTGATGGGCCGGAAGTACATTCTGAACACTCAGACGACGCTGGGTAGCCTGTACTCGAACATTACGTTTGCCAAAGGCCTGGAGATGCGCACCGTACTGGGCGTTAACATCCTGACGCAGGAAAACAACCAGTCGCAGACCCGTACGCTGAACATTGGTGGTAACGGTAACGCGTCGACCAGCAACCGGAAAGAAAGCTTCTGGTCGTTGGAGAACTACCTGACGTATAACAAGCAGATTGGTGCTGACCACGACATTACGGCCCTGGCCGGTATCTCATGGCAGGAAACGAACGTCTTTGCGATGGGGGCCAGCGTTAATAACTTCGCTACCGACTACTTTGGGTTTAATAACCTGGGCGCAGGGGCTACAAACCCCCAGGTGTCATCGGGGGCGTCGCGGTTTGCCTTTAACTCGTACTTCGGTCGGATTAACTACGGTTTGAAGAACAAATACCTGCTTACGGTAACGGGTCGGGCCGATGGCTCGTCGAAGTTCGGGGAAAACCACAAGTTCGCGTTCTTCCCCTCAGCCGCGTTGGCATGGCGGGTGTCGGAAGAAAACTTCCTGAAAACTAACCCAATCGTTTCGAACCTGAAACTGCGGACCAGCTACGGTCTGACGGGTAACTCCGAAATTCCGCCGTATACATCGCTGGCGTTGCTGAGCTCAAACTACTCAGCCATCTACAACGATACGCGGATTGGCGGTACGGGTATCAGCCGTCTGGCCAACCCGGATCTGCGGTGGGAAAAAACGGCTCAGACTGATGTGGGCGTAGAACTTGGCTTGTTCAAAGGCCGCATCACGCTGGAAGCTGACTACTACTACCGGAAAACTACCGACATGCTGTTGGATGCACCCGTGCCGCAATCGAGCGGATACGCTACCATCCGGCGCAACGTAGGCTCGATGGAAAACAAAGGGTTTGAATTTAACCTGAACACCATCAACGTCGACCGGGGTGGTTTCACCTGGAGCACCGCGTTTAACCTGTCGCTGAACCGCAACAAAGTACTGGCTCTGGCAACTCCGTCGGATATTTTCGGCGTGGGTGGTCCGAACTTCACCAACCCGACCAACATCATTCGTGTAGGCGAGCCGGTTGGTTCATTCTGGGGCCTGACCCGTCTGGGAACCTGGAGCGAAGCGGAGCGTGAAGAAGCCGCCAAGTTCACCAGCTACCGGAACGGTCTGACGATTCTGCCGGGCGACATCAAGTACCTGGACGTGAACGGTGACAAAGTTATCAACGACGCTGACCGTAGCATCATCGGTAACGGTAGCCCGAAAGGCTGGGGGGCCGTGATCAACAACTTCCGGTTCCGCAACTTCGATGCTATGCTCGATCTGCAATTCATGTACGGCAACGACGTCATGCTGATGAACCTGCACCCGAGTGAAGACCGCCAGGCCATCGCCAACAGCTACACATCAGTGTTGAACGCTTGGACGCCACAGAACCAGAACACACCTATTGCTGAAATTCGGGAGACGCGTGCGGGCTACGTAACCAACGTAGACAGCCACTGGATTAGAGATGGATCGTTCCTGCGTGGTCGGAACGTACTGCTGGGTTACACAATCCCCAGCCAGCTAACTAACCGCTGGAAACTGAGTCGCCTGCGGGTATATGGTACTGTGCAGAACTTCTTCCTGTTGGTTGATGACCCCGCCATCATCGGCGATCCGGAAGTTACCCCGACCAACCAGGGCGATGGCAGCAGTGCCTTCTCGCAGGGTATGATCTGGCACAACTATCCGAAACCCACTACGTATCTGCTGGGCTTACAGGTAACGCTTTAATCCTAAACCCACTCAACTGAATTACGTGTATTATGAAACATACAATTGTAAAAAACCTTAGTAAGGCGCTACTGTGCGGAGCCGTATTGCTCGGGCCCGTCGGTTGCTCCGATTTCCTGGATGAGCAGGCACCTTCTAACCTGACGTCTGATAGCTTCTATACCATCCCTGACCACGCGGAAGCGGCTCTGGCAGCCGTTTATGCCGATACGCGGTTCATTGGTGGTGGCGCCGGTATCTTCTCGACCAACTGGCAGTTGCTGGAAGCCATGACTGGTACGTCGACGACCGAAACGGCGCAGAACTCGGATCTAAACAACCTGTACAGCGTGTCGCACGATGGGAATACGATTCACATCGTTAACTACTGGAATGGTCTGTACCGGGTTATTGCCCAGGCGAACCAGTTGCTCGACCGGGTGCCGGCTATCACGCCGATGCCCGAAGCCCAGAAAACGAAAATTTTGGGTGAAGCACGGTTCCTGCGTGCAACGGCATACTTTACGGCCGTTCGGCTGTGGGGCGATATTCCGTTGATTACGAAGCCGCAAACGGCTGGCTCCGCCGATTTCCTGCCATCACGGACGTCGCAGGAAGAAGTGTATAAACTGATCATTGAGGATTTGACCGCAGCCGAAAATGCCGGGTTGCCCTGGATGGACGTGAGCGGACGGGTTAACCTGGCAGCCGTGAAAACGCAGTTGGCTAAGGTGTACCTGACCATGGCGGGCTTCCCCCTGAGCAAAGGCGCAACGCACTATAAACTGGCGGCCGACAAGGCGCTGGAAGTGATCACCTACGCCAATGCCAACCCCTCAACGATCAACCTGTTCCCGACGTATGAGGACGTGCACCGCGAGAGCCTGAAGAACCGGACCGAGCACCTGTACATGATTCAGTACAATGCGGTAGTGGCGGGTAATCCGATGGACAACTTCTACGCCAACTTCAAGCCCATTAACTTCAACGGCCCAACGGGTACGGGTAGCTCAGTTCCGACACGTTCGTTCTACGATTCGTTTGAAGCCGGCGACCTCCGGACGAAGGACCAGGAAGGGTGGTTCTACACGACCTACTTCCTCAATGGGACCGGAGAGCCGTTTAACCTGGGAGCCCCCTATGTATTCAAACACTTCAACCGGACGTCGAACGGAACACGGAACTCGCCCGGTACGCGTTTGAACAACCTGAACGTACCGCAAATTCGCTTCGCCGAGACGCTGCTGATTTATGCTGAAGCGCAGAACGAAGTGGGCGGCCCAACCCAGGCTGCGTACGACGCCCTGAAGCGCATTCGTGACCGCGCCAAGCTAACGACCCCGGCTCTGGGTACGCTCAACCAAGCCAGCTTCCGGGAAGCCGTTTGGCGGGAGCGCTGGTATGAACTGTGCTACGAGCAAATTACCTGGTTCGACATGGTTCGTCTGCGGAAGGTATTTAACCAACAAACGAAACGCTTTGACGACTTTGTTGGGCACATTATCAACCAGACCCAGAACATAAGGCTGCAGGAAAAGCATTTACTGCTTCCGCTGCCCCGACAGGAAATGCTGAATAACCCGAATCTTAAGACTCAGAATCCGGGTTATCCTAACTAAGTAATTTACATCATTATTTTTTGAAGGTCCTGGTGCGTACACCAGGACCTTTTCTTTTATGAGAAATATCTATAAATAAGATAGATAAACATGAATTTTAAATTTAAAACCTGTGGGCTTTGTATTTATACTCTGTGAAAATTACTTAAAGTATGTATTTATAAACTTGTATTTTATTATTAAAAAAATTTAAAAATTGGAGCTTATCATAAGTAACGTAATACGTATAAGTGGCTTTTTGTACTATCTATTGAGTTTTATGGCTATTTATTCCTGAACCACTTATGAAAAACGCATGAAACAATACCTACATCTGGTTACTGGCTGATTCAGTTTAAAGTCGCACAATGCCTCCTTCAGGCAACCTTCGAAACGCTTCTAATGGAGCGGTTGCACGTCTATTTTCTACTTTTAACCATTTCCTTACTCCTCTATGAAAAGGTTTTTATCCTGCTCGCGGGTAGTAGTCACGGAAAAATTACGTTGGCTGATTACTCTTTGTTTATTATTAACAGTAACGTATTCGACTTATGCCGATGGTAACTCGCCAAAAGCCTTTCGTGTACGCGGGGTCGTCCGCGATGCATCCGGAATGGGCCTGCCGGGTGTCAACGTAGTCGAGAAGGGTTCCAGTCGGGGTTCTACCACCGATGCGAACGGTGCTTACCAGATTGATGTACAGGATGGTAACGCGACCCTGGTGTTCAGTTCCATTGGCTATACGCGGCAGGAAGTTGCCGTGGGTAACCGCGAAGTACTCGACGTAACGATGCAATCCGACAACCGCAACCTCGACGAAGTCGTCGTGATCGGGTATGGTACGGTCCGGAAAAGCGATCTGACCGGCTCGGTGTCCCAAATCAAAGGGGATCGGTTGCTCGACCGTCAGGCCGTGAACGTAGCTCAATCGCTGCAGGGACGACTACCGGGGGTCGATGTGTCGGTGAACTCATCAGCGCCGGGTTATCAGCCCCGGGTACGGATTCGCGGGGTTGGCTCCATCAACTCAAACCTCGATCCGCTCTACGTCGTGGACGGTATCATCGGCGTATCAAACGCTAACCTGATCAATCCGAACGATATTGAATCTGTCGAGGTCCTGAAAGATGCGTCGGCAACGGCTATCTACGGTGCCCGGGGCGCTAACGGCGTCATCATTATCACAACCAAACGCGGTAAATCGGGCCAGACGCAGGTATCCTTCGATACGTGGGGGTCGTACATCACCCCGGCCAAATACCTCGGTACGTTGAGCGCCGACGAGTTCATGTCGGTCTACAACACGGCTTTTGACAACGCGCAGAAATACGACCCACAAGGCTTCGCCGATGGCAAATACGTGCGGAATGATCCGAAGGATTTCCCAAATCTGTTTGACGCCAACGGACGGCCCCTGTATAACACCGACTGGGAGCGCGAAATTTACAGACCGGCTTTCGCGCAGAACCACGAACTGGGGGTACGGGGCGGCAGCGAAAAAACAACGTACAGCCTGTCATTGGGCTACACCGACCAGGGCGGTTTGATGCGCAACTCCTGGTTCAAACGCTATTCGGCCAAGTTTACCCTCGACAACGACGTACGGAAGTGGCTGAAGCTGGGCGGAAGTATCTTCCTGAATAAAACCCAGCAACGCGAGGTAGACGATGCTTCGGGTGGTCTGAACGTACCGCGGATGGTCATGGAAGCGCTGCCGATCCTGCCGGTTAAGTACCCCGACGGCAACTGGGGACGGAACAAAGACTGGCCAGGTATGGAAGGGGGGGAAAATCCGGTTCGGATTACCGAGCAGCGGCAGCGGTTCAACCCCAAGACGCAGGTACTGGGCCAGATTTATTCCCTGCTGACCTTTACGCCTGATCTGTCGCTGCGGACCAATTTCAGCTACGAACTGAAATACGAAAAAAACAACTACTACTCCGGACGCGATCTGAACGCCTTGTCGGCCGACCAGAAAGGGGTGGCCGACATCTGGAGCAACCAGGAATACTACTGGCAGTTCGAGAACTACCTGAACTATAACAAAACGTTCAATCAGGTCCATACCGTTACGGGACTGGCTGGTCTGTCGTGGCAGAAACGCTACTGGGAACAGTATTTCGCAGCCGCCGAAAACTTCATCGATGATTTCTGGGGATGGCATAACCTTGGGGTCGGTACTACGTTGCGAACACCGTCGTCGACCGACCAGCAGTGGACATTGAATTCCTACTTTGCCCGCTTGAACTACAGCTACAAAGACAAGTACCTGGTTACGTTTACGGGGCGTTACGACGGGTCATCGAAGTTTGGGGTGAATAACAAATACGCGTTCTTCCCCTCGGCGGCCGTTGCCTGGAACGTAACGGAGGAAAGTTTCCTGAAATCAACGTCGTGGTTGACGTCGCTGAAACTGCGGGCCAGCTACGGTAAAACCGGTAACCAGGAGATTGGCCAGTACGCATCGCAGCAATTCCTCGGTACGGGTACGGTACTGCTCGGCGGTAACCGGCAAACGGGTATCTGGCGGAGTTCATTCGGGAACCCGGATCTGCGGTGGGAATACACCAATCAGCTTGACATCGGTGCCGACATCGGCCTGTTCAACAACCGCGTTAACCTGACGATGGACTACTACCAGAAGATCACTAAAGATTTGCTGCTGAACGCGCCTATCCCCTGGTCGACGGGTTTGGGTGGGGTAACGCAGAACATTGGTTCCGTGGAGAACAGGGGCTTCGAAGTGTCCCTGAACACCCGCAACATTGCAACGGAGCGGTTCAACTGGTCAACCAATATTGCGTTTTCGGCCAACGAGAGTAAAATTCTGAAGCTGGGCGTCAACAACGACGACATCTTCCCCGGTCCGTGGTTCCTGGGCCAGACGAACATCCTGCGCGTTGGCGAGCCAATCGGATCGTTCTGGGGCTACAAGCGACTGGGTACGTTCAGCATGGCAGAGGCTGATCTGGCGGCCCGTTACAACCGCCTGCCGGGCGACATCAAATGGGCTGATCTGAACAACGACGGAAAAATCGACGCGGCCGATGAAACCATCATTGGGCGGCAGTACCCAAAGTGGAACATGAACATCAACAACACGTTCCAGTTGGGCAAGTTCGATCTGTCGTTTGATATCCGGTTTGTGATGGGTGTCAACACGCTGAACGCGACCAAGCACTCGGTTGAGGACCGTCAGGCCATTGCCAGCAGTTCCCGGTCGGTGCTGAACGCCTGGACGCCCGAAAACCAGAACACCATGATCGCCCAGATCCGGCACTATAACGCCGGCTACGATACGCACATGGACGACTGGTGGGTAGAAGACGGGTCATTTATCCGCGGTCAGAACATCGTGCTGGGTTATTCCCTGCCGACCAGCTTCGGGAAGGTGAACTTCCAGCGGCTGCGCGTGTACGCCAGTGCGCAGAACTTCTTCCTGGTCAGCAACTACTCCGGCTACGATCCGGAAGCACTGACCGGCTTCGGTAATCAGTTGACGCAGAATATGGAGTTCTTCCAGTATCCGCGTCCGCGTACGTTCAACCTGGGCCTGAATATGACGTTCTAACTTTAGTTTGACGATCGACGTTTGTCGCCCGGTAGCTGGCTGCCGGACGTCAAACGTCAACCCTCTACCATTATGAAAAAACACCTGTTTTATACAGTAACTGCCGTTGGTCTGGCGCTGTCGTCCTGCAATGATTTCCTGGAAGAAGTGCCCACCGGTTCATTGACTACATCGTCGAACGTATCGAGCCCCGAGATTGCCCGGGCGTTCGTCGACGGAGCCTATTCGAACATTACCACCTGGAACAACGGAGGTGGCGGCTGGGGCGGCAACAACGCGTCGCTACTGGAATTCGTGACGGGTAAGGCCGACGGAAACTCCCAGACCGAGGCCTTTAAGTTCTATGATCTTGAGTACGATGCCCGGGCGTTCTACATCGATAACTGGTGGTCGGGGATGTATTCGGGCATCGCCCGCGCCAATCTGGCCATTCAGAAGATTGGGGAGTTTACTACCCTGCCCGCAGCGACGAAGACGAACATGATCGCTGAGGCTAAGTTCGTGCGGGCGTTGTACTACTTCCAACTGGTGCGGATGTTCGGCGATATACCGAAAATTACCTCGCTGATCACAAACCTGGCCGATGTACAGACGGCCCGCTCACCGGCCAAGGAGATCTACGACGAGATCATCATTCCGGACCTGCTCGAAGCCGAGAAGTCAACGCTGCCCTGGCGGGACGTAGCTGGGCGGGCGTCGATGGGCGCGATCAAGGCGCTGCTGGCCGACGTCTATCTGACCTACGCCGGCTACCCGGTCCGGGCTGGCAACCAGTACTACGCCGAGTCGGCGAAGCGGTCTAAAGAACTGCTCGACAACGGTACGTACACGCTTTTCAAGGAGTATACGGACATGATCAACCCGGCCAACCGGAACCAGGGTGAGTTCATCTTCCAGGTGCAGCACGAGAAAGACATCCGCAACAACACCATGACCCCCGTTACGTTGCCGACCCTGCGCGGTATCGCAGCCTACTCCGACGAATACGGTGGCCTGACGCCCCGGAAGGAGTTCGTCGAAAGCTTCGAGAAAGGCGACAAGCGGGCGCAGGAAAAGCAGTTTTTCTACACGTTCTACAAGGGGCACCCGTCTGATTATCCGCTGGGCGATCCCCGTCGGGAGCGGCTGGACCTGGGTGGCTACTACATCTACAAGTATTTCGACAAGCAGGCCATCGACAATGACGCCAAGGCGAATATCAACTTCACGATCTATCGGTTACCCGATGTTATGCTGATGTATGCTGAAGCGTCAAACCGGGCCGAGGGTAAGCCAAATGCACAGGCTCTGAAAGCGCTGAACGACATCCGGGCGCGGGCGCTGCTGCCGGCCGTTACGACGACCAACGTCGATGAGTTCGAAAAGGCGGTCTGGGCAGAGCGGTACTTTGAGCTTTGCTACGAAGACAAGATGTGGTTCGACATGATCCGGACGCGGAAAGTGCGCAACGACCTGACCAAGAACTGGGATGACTTTGTAGGCCATAAGACGGTCTTCAACAAGACGTTTACGGCGAAGAACCTGTTGTTGCCGATTCCGCAGCGCGAGATCGACAATAACCGGGCGCTGAAGCAGAACGAAGGGTTCTGAGGTAACCCATCAACAAAAAGCCCCGCCCGGATTCCGGCGGGGCGCTTTTTTGTTGGGGTAAAACTGGCTTACTTCATGCCGTAGCGCTTGCGGAACTTGTCCACGCGGCCGGCCGTATCGAGCAGTACGTTCTTCCCGGTGTAGAACGGGTGCGACTGCGAGCTAACTTCAATCTTAACGAGCGGATAGGTTTGGCCTTCGAACTCGATTGTATCTTTGGTCTGAACCGTCGAACGCGTCACAAACTTGTAGTCGCTCGACAGGTCGTGGAATACCACCTCGCGGTACTCCGGGTGAATGCCCTTTTTCATGGTATTGCTTTCAGTTTCTTGTCATCTTTTCGGTTTCCGTCCGAAAAGGATTGCAAAGGTAGCGTGTTTCGTGGGGTTACGCAAGTGATTTGACAGGTTCTTTTTGTGGCTGATTATCAAACGTATAAATCGTAACCGTTGGCTAGAAATAAGGCCGATTTAACTTGTTACTGTGGGTAATGTTTCATATATTTAATTACGATTGTACATCCTCACTAGGGCTGTCAAAAGCTATGCCCATTCAGAAAAAATTTCGCTCTATTATTTTTCGGTGTTCGTCGATGACGATGGCAGGGTAAGTCGCTAAGCTGTAGTGCTTAACAATTCCTTAACCTGTTGAGTAGAGTTTAACTTTTCAAAGTTTGGCCAAAACGGCTGAACTAAGCCGATTGTTTTTCCGTCTAAATCATCAGAACTTTAAGAGCGCATCTAAGTCCCGCATTCAATATTACGACAATATAACCAGCTAACCCCCACACGATTATGTATGTAGTCAAACGTGATGGCCGTCGGGAGTCGGTCAAGTTCGACAAGATTACCGCTCGTATCGAGAAGTTGTGTTACGGTCTTGATTCTACCTACGTCCAGCCTGTCGAAGTGGCCATGAAAGTGGTCAACGGGTTGTACGATGGTGTCAAAACGACCGAGCTCGACAACCTCGCGGCCGAGACAGCGGCATCGATGACGACCAAGCACCCGGATTACGCGATCCTGGCGGCCCGGATTGCCATCTCGAACTTGCACAAAGAGACGAACAAGTCGTTCTCGAGTACCATCAAACGCTTGTACACCTACGAGGATCCGAAAACCGGCGAAAACGCATCACTCATTTCGAAAGAAGTGTATGAGGTGGTTCGCAAACACGCGGCTCTGCTCGATTCAACCATTATCTACGACCGCGATTACGGTTACGACTATTTCGGCTATAAAACGCTGGAAAAATCGTATCTGCTGAAAATCGACGGCAAGATCGCCGAACGGCCGCAGCACATGCTGATGCGTGTGGCAGTGGGTATTCACATGGAGGATGTGGAAGCGGCCATTGAAACATACAATCTGCTGTCTGAGAAGTGGTTTACGCACGCTACCCCGACGCTGTTCAACGCGGGTACGCCGAAGCCGCAGATGTCGTCGTGCTTCCTGCTGACGATGAAAGATGACTCGATTGAGGGAATTTACGATACGTTGAAGCAGACCGCCAAAATCTCGCAGTCGGCGGGGGGGATTGGTTTGAGCATTCACAACGTACGGGCTACCGGTACGTACATCAAAGGCACCAACGGTACGTCGAACGGTATCGTGCCGATGCTGCGTGTCTTCAACGATACGGCCCGCTACGTTGATCAGGGCGGTGGCAAGCGCAAAGGTTCGTTTGCCGTGTATCTGGAGCCCTGGCACGCCGATATCTTCGAATTCCTGGACCTGAAAAAGAACCACGGTAAAGAAGAACTACGTGCCCGTGATCTGTTCTACGCACTCTGGACGCCCGATCTGTTCATGAAGCGCGTGGAAGCCAATGACGTTTGGTCGCTGTTCTGCCCACACGAGTGCCCGGGTCTGGCTGACTGCTACGGCGACGAGTTCGAAGAGCTGTATACCCGCTACGAGCGCGAAGGCCGGGCTCGCCGGACGGTGAAAGCCCAGGACCTATGGTACGAAATTCTGGAATCACAGACCGAAACCGGTACGCCGTATATGCTCTACAAGGATGCGGCCAACCGGAAGTCGAACCAGAAAAACCTCGGCACCATCAAGTCGTCGAACCTCTGCACGGAAATTATCGAGTATACCTCGCCCGACGAAGTGGCTGTGTGTAACCTCGCGTCGATTGCCCTGCCGAAGTTCATCAAGCGCGACCCGGATGGCGTGCTGCGGTTCGACCACCAGAAGCTGTTCGAAATCACGAAGGTGGCGACTAAAAACCTGAACAAGATTATCGATCTGAACTATTACCCGGTTGAGGAAGCTCGGCGGTCGAACATGCGCCACCGGCCGATCGGTCTGGGTGTGCAGGGACTGGCCGATGCGTTCATCATGCTGCGGATGCCGTTTGAATCGGAGGAAGCGCGTCGCCTGAACGAGGACATCTTCGAAACGATCTACTTCGGAGCCATGACGGCGTCGATGGAAGAAGCGAAGACGTATGGTCCGTACGAAACCTGGAAAGGTTCACCGATTTCGCAGGGTATCTTCCAGTTCGACATGTGGGGCGTGACGCCAAAATCTAACCGCTGGAATTGGGAAGCGCTGCGTAAAGACGTAGTTGAGCACGGTGTGCGTAACTCACTGCTGCTGGCTCCCATGCCGACCGCGTCGACGAGCCAGATTCTGGGCAATAACGAGTGTTTCGAGCCGTACACGAGTAACATCTACACCCGGCGCGTGCTGTCGGGCGAATTTGTGGTTGTGAACAAACACCTGCTGAAAGACCTCGTGAAGCTGGGCTTGTGGAATGATGCCATGAAGAACAACCTGATTCTGGCGAACGGCTCCGTGCAGGCGATTCCGGGTATTCCGCAGCACATCAAGGATCTGTATAAGACGGTGTGGGAGATCAAGCAGAAGCACATCATCGATATGGCCGCCGACCGTGGTGCGTACATCTGCCAGTCGCAGTCGCTGAACATCCACATTCAGGATGCGAACTTCGGTAAGCTGACATCGATGCACTTCTACGCCTGGAAAGCTGGTCTGAAAACGGGTATGTATTACCTCCGCACGAAGGCCGCTGCCGATGCCGTTAAGTTTACCGTCGTTCAGCCGCAGGCCGAACCGCAACTGGAGCCGGCCCTGGCCGAAACGGCACCGGTAGAAAAGCCCCTCGACTACGTACAGTACGCGAAGGAGCATGCCGTCATGCAGCCCAAGCCGGAGCCGCTGCCGATGGTATCCGATGTTGAGCAGAACTATGCCGCCATGACCTGCTCACTGGACGATCCGGAGGGCTGCGAGATGTGTGGATCGTAGTACCGTACTATTTATAAGTTTAAAACAGAAAGCCCTGAAACCAGGGCTTTCTGTTTTAAAGTATTCCACAAATCATTACCGTAACGTATCCCGCTTCGTCTTACCCAAGGGAATAGATACACCAAAAGCCCGCGGATCGCTCGGCGGGGCTGTTTTCCGGTTGCCCTGCTGCTGCTGAATCGTAGCGGCTTCGTTTGGGTTCGGGGGCGACTGGAGCAGCGTACCTGGGGCGGATAGCGGGGCGTCAACGCCGGGAATCGGCGTATGAGTCTGGGCGGAGCGGACCGGCCGATTCGCTTTAACCGTATCACTTTGGGCAAAACCCGTTGACAGGGCCGAGCCACTTATGAAAAGAAGGAGCACGAGTGAGCGCATGACGTTTTTCAAGTTTGTTGAGTAGTATCACAACCCATTGAGGTAGCCAACGGTTTTTAGGGCCGGCATGCATAACGTAGTATTTGCTAATAATACAAAATAATACTTGTTTATTGCTATTAAATACTCTACCTTAATTGAGGACTAAACGTTCTCGGCCATGAAAATCGTTCTGTTAGGAGTTGCCGTTTGGCTCGGCACGGTTACGGGTAGTTTAGCTCAGTCGGATCAGGAAGCTATCAAACAAGTGCTTCGTGATGAGACCGAAGGATTTTTTAAGCGCGATAAGGCAAGATGGGCGGGTGCCTGGGCACACAAACCCTACGTTCATTTTGCGGCTAATTTGTACGGAGGTGATTTTATGCTGATCAAAGGCTGGAATAACCTCGAAAAGCAGTTTGCCAACCAGTTTAAGAGTTCTAAATTGACGGATAAGGTAACTGTGCAGAACGCGAACTATACCATCCATCAGAATGGCAGCATGGCGTTTGTGACCTACGACCAGACCCTGCTGGACAGCCACGGAAAGACGACCTCGAAGGAGTCGCGGGTGCTGGAGAAACTTGACGGCCGCTGGAAGATCATCAACGTAGTTGCCCTGACAAACCTGAAGGACTTTGGGTTAGCGCAGCAGGCAAAGTGAGTAAGAGAAATCGTCTGACGAAAAAACTATTACGTTTTGTGGCCTGCTATCACAGCAGGCCACAAAACGTTTTTTATTGATTCCGGTAGCGGTTCTGAGAGTTTCCAAACCGCTTGTCTAACTGGCGTTTGAGTTTAGCCGTTACGTTGTTCAGCAGGTGATCCCAGTTTTCGCCGTCTTCGTCTGCAACGACATCGCTGCCCGGCACCCCGTATTTGATACGTAGTGATTTATCGTTCTGTTGGTGGGCCTCCACACGCATGTACACTTCGGCCGTAATGACATCCCCACTATAGTAGTGCCGGAGTTTGGCCAGCGCCTGAAGCACCCGATCCCGAAAATCTTCGTCGACGGTAAAGTTTACAGACTGGATATCCAGCCGCACATCGTCTAAACCTTGTTTCTGGTTATCATTCATCGTACCACGTAGCTATGTTAATACTAAAACTGCTACCAACCGCTCCACGAACAGCGCGGCTGGATACCTTTAATAAGACAATGCCTGTAGTTTTTGTTTGGTAAAATGATAGAACAGAGCCGCCCGGTTGTGCGTGTTCAGCCTGCATAGGGTTTAACCATCGCTTCCAGTCGTTGCAGTGGCTGTACGCCTGACTGCCGCCAGATGATCTTGCCTTCTTTAAAAAGAATCAGGGTCGGAACGCTCTGGATCTGGTACTGCTGGGCGGCTGCCCGACTGCGATCAATATCAATTTTGAGGATGCGCAGCTTGTCGCCAATGCGGTCGGCCAGTTGCTTGAGCGTTGGGGCCTGCATCTTGCAGGGACCGCACCAGTCGGCATAAAAATCAACCAGTACGGGTTTGTCGCCCCGGATTATGTCCTGAAACGATTCGGTTCGTGTTCCATGATTCATGGCAAAGGGACTGACGAGTTGATGATGGGCTCACCAGCAAGCAGATAACAACAGTGTCGGCCCGGTGGTTCTTGCCGCTACGGGTCAATGCTGTATATTGCTATGACCTAACCCCACTTGCTATTCATGAATCCCATCTGGTTGCTGCTGGGCAGCATCGCGGCCATTATCCTGCTGAGTTCTCGTGTCAAACTGCATACGTTTCTGGTACTGATTGTTCTATCGGCTGGCGTTGGGTTGCTGGCCGGTATGAAGCCTGAACAAGTCATGGGCTACATTCGGACCGGTTTTGGGGAGACGATGGGCAAGATTGGGCTCCTGATCGTGTTTGGTACCATTCTGGGCAGCCTCCTCGACCGTACGAACGCGACCCTAAGCATCGCTACGTTTCTGCTCAACCGCGTCGGCCAACACCGCACTCCGCTGGCCGTTACGCTCATGGGGTTCGTGATCGGTCTCCCCATCTTCTGCGATTCAGGTTTCATTGTGCTGAGCGGCCTGGTCATTGCCCTTATTCAGCGACTGGGGCACAGTCATGTCCGGCTGGTGTTATGCCTGGCCGGATCGCTCTACGGACTGCACTGCCTGGTGCCTCCGCATCCGGGCATTACGGCTGCCGTCGGCATCCTGAACGCCGATATTGGCCGGATGATTCTGCTCGGCAGCGTTCTGGCCATTCCGCCGACGGTTGTTGCGTACGCTTGGGCGAAACTGGCCGACAGCCGGACTGAGGCCGTGACGTTACCCATAACAACAGCCCACGTAGCGCCGGATGCCGATGTCGCCATGCCTTCGGTGCTGCTGTCGTTTCTCGCCATCCTGATTCCGATTGCCCTGATTGCCGTAAAGCCTATCGTATTGTTAAATCCGACGACCTACCCAGCCTGGCTAACTGCGACTGTTAATTTTGCGGGTGATCCGCTCGTTGCGTTGTCGGTTGGGATTGCAATTGCGCTGAGCCTGTTTCAGAAGCTAGATAAAGCCCTGCTGAACACGGCTTTGGAAGACGCCATTGTAAAGGCCGGTCCTATCCTGATTATCATCGGTGCTGGTGGTGCTTTCGGGGAGGTCATTAAACACATTGGTCTGGAAACGTACCTGACCGGTTTTGCCCAACAGTCGGGGGCCGGACGTATCGGGGCCAATTTGTGGCTACCGTTCCTGCTGACGGTGTTGTTCAAAACGGCGCAGGGTTCATCGACGGTAGCGGTCATATCGGTGGCCTCGCTGGTGCAGCCGCTGCTGGGACACCTGGGTGTACAGACCGACTGGGACCGCCTGCTGGTACTGGCTGCGATGGGAGCCGGGTCAATGACGCTCTCACACGCGAACGATGCGTATTTCTGGGTCGTGTCGCGCTTTGGTCAACTCGATACAACCGTTACGTTACGAACCTACAGTGTTATGTCTCTGCTCATGAGCCTGACTACGTTTCTAGTGTTGTTGCTCGTGCAGGCGCTGGTGTAAGTAAAACACTACGTATCCTGACTAATACCGTCCTGGCTAATAATTATGAAATCGTGATTGGTCAAAAGGATATTAATCGATCGAAGGATTTCGCAAACAGGTCAACTAATGCTCTGGTGTTCATATTACCTGTTTTGACCAATACCAGTTTAGAAAGAATAGTAGAAGTCGACATCCTTGGTAACTACTATACGATTCTCACTTGTCGCAATGCGACATACTTCCTGGTCTGGCGTATCGTTTTGGAGAGGCAAGTCCAACGTATGAATGGTGTCGTACCCACGATGCTGAAAAAAGTGTTTAAGCGTAGGCGGCAACTGCGCATCAATGATAAACTTCATGCTGCGGCAGCCAGGTTGGCACTTTTCAGGTGTATAGTTTCAACGGCAAAGAGAAGACAGGCCTGGAGGTCTTCACGCTCCAGATCAGGAAATGTTTGCAGTAAATCATCGATGGTATCTCCCCCTGCCAGATACTCCAGCATCGACTCAACCAGATACCTTTTATTCCGAATAGTCGGTTTGCCATGACCAATATTAGGATTGATCGTAATACGGCTGAGGAGGGATTGATTCATCAATACATCGAATTTAAACAGTGAACAAATATACTCTCAATTACGCTTAATCGGTTGCAATCGTCTTTATGTCAAACCCGGTTTTTCTAAATCCACCTTGTCCATATGGCCGTTTTTTCGTATCTTAGCCTGATTCGACAACACCCGCTAATGAACTTTAAACTAACCTCCGAGTTTCAACCAACGGGCGACCAGCCCAAGGCGATTACGCAGTTGGTTAACGGTATTAAAGAGGGCGAACCCGCCCAGGTTTTGCTGGGCGTGACGGGGTCCGGCAAAACATTCACAGTCGCCAACGTAGTGGCGGAACTGAACCGCCCGACGCTCGTTCTGAGTCACAACAAAACCCTGGCGGCTCAGCTTTACGGCGAATTCAAGCAATTCTTTCCCGAAAATGCCGTCGAATATTTTATCAGCTACTACGATTATTACCAGCCGGAAGCCTACATCGCGACCACCAATACGTACATCGAGAAAGACCTGGCCATCAACGAGGAAATCGACAAGCTGCGGCTGTCGGCAACGTCGGCATTGATGAGCGGCCGACGCGATGTGCTGGTGGTGGCCTCAGTGTCGTGTATCTACGGTATGGGTAACCCCGAAGAGTTCAAAAACAACGTTGTTCGGATTGGGGTAGGCGAACGGATGAGCCGGAATCAGTTTCTGCATAAGCTGGTCGAGATTCTATACAGCCGGACCGAAGGTGAATTTCAGCGGGGTAACTTCCGCGTAAAAGGCGATACGGTCGATGTATTCGTGGCCTACGCTGATTTTGCCTACCGCGTCATCTTCTTCGGCGACGAGATCGAAACGATCCAGCGGATTGACCCATCGACGGGGAAGAAAATCTCGGACGAGCGACTGGTGACTATCTTCCCGGCCAACCTGTTCGTGACGGGCCGGGAGACGCTGAACGGCGCCATCCACGAGATACAGGACGATCTGGTCGCACAGATTCGGTATTTCGAGCACGAATTCCGCGAACAGGAAGCGCAACGGATTAAGGAACGTACCGAGTTTGATCTCGAAATGATGCGCGAGCTGGGCTATTGCTCCGGCATCGAGAACTACTCGCGCTACTTCGACCGGCGATTACCCGGCCAACGGCCGTTCTGCCTGCTGGATTACTTCCCGGACGATTACCTGCTGGTGGTTGACGAAAGCCACGTAACCATTCCGCAGATTCGGGCCATGTGGGGTGGCGACCGGTCGCGGAAGACGGCGCTGGTTGACTACGGTTTCCGGCTTCCGTCGGCGATGGATAACCGCCCGCTGACATTCCAAGAGTTTGAAGACCTGGCCGGGCAAACGGTTTTCGTGTCGGCAACGCCTGCCGATTACGAACTCCGCAAGAGCGAGGGCGTGGTGGTTGAGCAGTTGATCCGCCCGACGGGCCTGCTCGACCCGGAAATTGAAGTACGGCCAAGCCTCAACCAGATCGACGACCTGCTGGAAGAGATCGACGCGCGCATCAAGCGGAACGAACGCGTACTGGTAACGACGCTTACGAAGCGGATGGCCGAGGAACTGAGTAAATACCTCGACCGCGTGGGCATTAAAACGCGCTACATTCACTCCGAAGTGAAGACGCTGGATCGAGTTGAAATCCTGCGCGATCTACGTCTGGGAAATTTCGACGTATTGGTGGGGGTTAACCTGCTCCGCGAAGGTCTTGACTTGCCCGAAGTATCGCTGGTGGCGATCATGGACGCCGACAAAGAAGGCTTCCTGCGCGACATTCGTTCGCTGATTCAGACGATTGGCCGGGCCGCCCGGAACGCCAACGGTAAGGTCCTGATGTATGCCGATACGATTACAGGCTCCATGCAGAAAGCCATAGACGAAACCAACCGTCGCCGGGCGATTCAGATGGAATACAACGAAGAACACGGCATTACGCCCACAACCGTACTGAAATCCCGCGAAGCGATTATGGGTCAGACCAAAGTAGCTGACTCCAAGGTGCAGACGAAGCAGTTCTATATTGAGCCTGAAGAAATCCGGATTGCTGCCGATCCTGTGGTGCAGTACATGGGCAAGGGTGATCTGGAGCAGCTTATCAAGGAAACGCAGACGAAAATGGAGAAAGCCGCCAAAGAACTCGACTTCCTCGAAGCGGCCCGCCTACGCGATGAGCTGTTTCAGCTACGCGATAAGCTGAAGGCCGAGAAGGTGTAGATATAAAACGTACTAGGTAACGGAATAAGAGGGTATAACAGCCGTGGTTGTTACACCCTCTTTCTTTTAGCACCATTACTTGTTTCAGGGGCGAGACAAGTAACTTGCAGGTGCCATCTCTACTAACCGAAACTGATCGATGCGACGTACACTACGGATTCTGGGCATCACCGCTGCCGTGTTAATAATTGCTTTTGTAGGATTTCGCTTATTTACGAAACAAAGCAGCCCCGAAGCTGTAGCCGAGGTCAATCAAAACGGCTTTGCAATCCGGGTCGATTACTGTCGGCCGTATAAAAAAGGCCGCGACATATTTGGTGGGCTGGTTCCATACGAAGAAGTATGGCGGACGGGGGCAAACGAAGCCACGCTCATAAAACTCGGTCAGGATGTGACAATAGGTGGTAAGCCGCTCAAGGCCGGGACGTATTCGCTCTGGTCAATTCCGTTCAAAGGCGGGTGGATCATGATCTTCAACGGCCAGACCGGCCAGTGGGGCACGCAGTACGATTCGTCAAAAGATGTACTTCGGGTACTGGTTACTAACCGCAAACGTAACCCACCGCTCGAGCAGTTTACCATTGAGTTCCAACCCCAGGCGGGCGGGGAGGATATGCTGCTGGCGTGGGATGACACCGAAGCGGTCGTGCCGTTCAGAAAGCAATGACGCCTAGCTAAGCGTAGAGGAGGCATGAAGTGGCCTATCCAGGGCGAACAACTCCTGAAGTACATCGGCGAGGGCGTTGGCTTCCCCACGTTTGCAGGCCGCCTTAAGTTGCAGCACCGGCTGCTTGATGATTTTCTGAATAATCCCCGACGTGATTTTGTCAACTCGGCTGGCTTCATCGGCCGACAGATGCTTGAGATGCCGTGCCAGTTCCTCTTTGCGGATCTGTTCAAGGGCGTCTTTGAAGCGCTGGATGGTAGGGGAGAGGCTCATTTCGCCGGTCCATTCATTGAAGCCATCGATCGCTTCCCGGACGATTTGCTCAACCTGGGGAATGGCAGCCAACCGTTTTTGCAAGGCAGCGTCGGCGCTGGAACGTAGCGTATCGATGTTGTACAACTCAAGACCCGGTACGTCTTCAATCGCGGGGTCAATGCTGCGCGGCACCGAAAGGTCAATGAAGTATTTGTAAGAGGTCAGGTTGAAAGACTGCACCGAGGTCTTGGTGATCAATGGCTCGCTTTTCTGCACGGACGATACAACGACGTCGGCCCGTTGAATCTCATCGATAAGTGCGTCGAAGGGAGCCACCCGGACATTGTGTTTTTCGGCCAGGGCGTCTGCTTTTGCGCGGGTTCGGTTAGTAATCGTAATCGAACCCAGATTGGCATCGAGGAGGTTTTTGAAAACGTCCTGTCCAATGTCGCCCAGACCAATCAGCAGAATACGAGGCTGAATCAAGGCTTGGGTCAGCGTTTCGATCAGATCAACGGTGGCGTATGACACAGAAGCCGCTCCTTCGCGGAAGCTGGTTTCCTGAGCCACCCGCTTGCTGGCGAAGAAGATCGTGTGCAGGAGCCGGTGCAGAAAAGGCCCAACGGTGTCAACATCGACGGCCCATTGATACGCCTGCCTGATCTGGTGCGTAATCTGCAAATCGCCTACGACCTTCGATTCCAGTCCAACCGATACGTTGAACAGGTGCAGAATGGCCTCATCGGGATTAGTCAGGTACCGAAAGCAGGCTGAGTACGTTAAATACGATACGCCTTTCTGAAAGCAAAGCAGTTTCGCTACCTGTTCGCTGTAATCGTTTTCCGCTACGTAATAGACCTCGGTTCGGTTGCAGGTCGATACAACCAGCCATTCATCAATACCACACAACTCCCGAATGGTTTGCAGGAACAGCTTCGTTTCAGCTTCGTTGAGTGCAAAACGCTCGCGGACGTCCAGCGGAGCCGTTCGGTGGGATAGACTGATGGCTTTGAGATGAAAACGCATACGGGTGAGTACAAACGGAAACCGGTAAGAAATAGGAGTTAATACGGTCATCAGGACCGCGTAGCCCTGATGACCCATGACCAAAAGAGGTGATTACTGGTTAACAATCTGACCTTTCAGTCCACCCAGCACCGACAGCAGTTCGCCCTGCTCCTTTGAGGGTACGCTGAATTTGTTCAGCGAGGCTACCAGGTCCGCTACGAGTGAATTAAACTCGTCGTCGGTGATTTTCATGCCTTTGTGCGCTGTGACCATGTCCTTACCCATGTATTTTTCAGGACCACCACTTGCCTGGCCAATCTGGTCGATGAGGTTGTTGCGCAGGGACGTAACGCGGGCCGTATTACCCTTCGCTACGTCGTCCAGCAAAGGCTGGAACGTACGCTTCATCTTGGGATCAGCGGCTACGTTTGCGATGAATTGGTCAACTACGGCAGAGATCGCATTTTTGCCGCCCAGGCGCTCATAAAGGGTTTGAGGAGCCGCTGGTTGATCGTCGTCCTTGTTGCAAGAGACAAAAGCGAAGCTACTCATCGCGATCATCGCGATGGCAAGAACCTTTTTTTGCATGATTGTAGAGAAATGAAACGTGGAAACTAAACGAACATATAGAGTATGTTGTCGTTGGCAGACTTCCGGAAGATGCGGTTTATCGGAAGTTTAAAGCATATTTGAATTGCTCAAGTTTCTGAATGTATTCGGCCGGGATGGGGCACTGCGGACCCGATGGCTCCACTGATTCAAAGGAAGGTTTCGCTACGTGTTTGAAGCGCTGCTGAATGTGGCGTTTCAAATCAGCTTCCGTCAACTGATCGGGGTCGTAGGTAACGGCCACCAGTCTGCTTTCCGGATTGGCCGTGCAGGCCGTAACGCCCGGCAGTTGTTCCAGACGCTGATCAAGTTCCGTGGCGGCTGCGGTTGTCTCTAAATCCCCCGCATTGAAGATCGCCATGCTGATGGGCTTTACTTTAGCATGAAGCGGTTTCTCTTCCCAGTTGGCCCATATGACCAGCGCCAGAAAGCTAAGCAGTAAGCTCCAGCCAATACCTTTTGCTGTAGTACGTACTATATGCATTGTCTGTGATAATTACCCAATTTACCACAGACATACGAGATGAGCAGACATACAGTTTTTTGAAATGAATAAAAAAATTAAAATATATTGTAAGATAAGTCTGTAGGAGTAGTATTTTATTTTGCGATACGTCCATAAGAACAAACCCCGCTTACATGACTTCTGTAGCGGGGTTTGGCGATGTTTACCGGTGGAAACTTTTGGCAATGAACGTCAGGGCTTCCGGCAGGCCCGTTCGCCAGTACGCCCAGGTGTGCCCACCGTCGCGAACGCGGTATTCATGCTCAATCCTGCGTTTCAGCAGTTCGATGTGCAACTGGGCATTAGCCGCTGAGAGCCCGTCGTCGTCGCCACAGTCGATATACCAGCGGACACGCTTCAAATCGCCCTCCGGTGCTGATCGGGCAAGGACCAGCGGACTGTTACGTTTCCAGTGAGCGGTTAAGCGTTCTTCACCTTTAACGGGCCCGCTCAGCAATGACGCGAACCGGTCGTTGTAGCGGTCATCGGGCATGGTAGCAATCGTTTCCTCGGTGAATACGGCCGCGCTCAGGGCTGCGCAGGAGCCGAACAGATCGGGATGGTGCATTGCCAGCAGCAACGAACCGTGGCCACCCATCGATAAGCCGGATACGGCCCGATATTCGCGCTGGGTGCGGGTGCGGTAGGCCGAATCAATACGTGGAATCAACTCCTGAACGAACATGTCCTCGTAGCGATACATGCTCTGGTAATCGTTCATGTACCACGTAACGCCCGCGTCAGGCATGACGATGATCATCGGCGGCAGTTCGCCGGACTTAATTTTCTCATCAACAATCCGGTCGGTTTCTCCAAACTGGATCCAGCTGGTTTCGTTGTCAGAATAACCGTGCAGCAGATACACAACCGGATACCGGCGATTCGATACGTAGTAATCTGGCGGTAAGTAAATGGAATAGCGAACCGCCCGGTTGAGCAACGAACTACCGAGGGTGATGCTTTCCAGCAAACGAGCCTGCGGAGCCGGAACGACCGGGACGGGGGCGTTGTTCTGCTGCTCCGTCAACTGGCGTCGACGCGACTGAGCCGGGGCCGTCAGTGAAAGGAGCAGCAGACATAGTAAGAAAAACGAAGGACGGGCCATAAAATCAAGGTGAATCAACGGTAATGTGACCGCTAATTTCGCAACGCTACAGCATATCCCTTATTGCAGCCCCGTTTTTTCCTTTAAAACTGATTGCTCGCTTTCTGCCACCTGACTTTGGCCAACAACAGGTCGTACGTACTGGTTAGCAGGTTGGTTTCGGCTTCCTCCAGCGATTTCTCAATGTTCAGCAGGTCGTTGTACAGAAGGGTACCCAGCCGATATTTTGCCTGATTGACCTGGTAGACCTGATTAGCCAACTGGTAGTTCTCACGGGCGTATTGCAGGTTCAGCCGGGCGTTTTGCAGATCGGTCTGGGCCGATTGCAGGTCGTAGTAGGCGGTTCGTTTCTGCTTCTCCAGATTGTGGGTGCTTACCTGCTGTCGTAGCGCGAATTCCTGCTTACTGAACCGGGTCGCGTACCGGTCAAATAGGGGTACGTTCAGTTGCAGGCCCACGTAGTTGAACGGTGTCCACGCCCGCCGTCCGAACAGATCGAGGTTGTTCCGCTGGTACAGCGTCGAGTAGTTGGCGTAAGCTGACAACGTGGGCGACTGGCCCTGCGCGGCCCGGTTGTAGCGGAGTCGGGCCAGCTCGGTATCCAGCAACGCTTTACGTACCTCCGGCCGGTTGCTGACCAACTGCACAAAATCAGCCTGCTCATTGGCTTCGTCCGTTGCGGTGGTCAGGCTGTCGGTTACGTTCAGCGGCTGCTGTTCGCTCAGGTTCAGCACCTGTGCGAGTTTCTGATAACTCAGCAGGAGGTTCTTTTCGGCCCGGCGTCGTTTGATGTCGGCGTTCTGTACGTCCAGCTTCACGCGGTTCAGGTCATCTTCCTGAATGGTACCGAGCCGTAGTTTGGCTTCCGTTGCTTCGAGGGAATTGCGGGAACGGGCCAGCGATTTTTCGGCCAGCGCTACTTCCTGTTTACGCAGGAGGGCGGCATAATACGCTTCCGAAATTTGAAGTCGGGTGTCGGCTTCGGTCTGGCGAAGACCTTCCCGCTCCGATTCAACCGTTTTCTGGTCGATCCGAATGTCGCGCCGGAGGGTGGGATTGATGATTCGCTGAGTGGCATCTAGCGCAAGCTGGTTGTAAAACTTGGTACCAAACTGCACCAGTTGGGGCGTGGTGCTGCCGAAGAAACCCTCGGGCAGTACCGTCGACTGAAGCTGGGTGTTGTAGCGTAAGTTAGCCGTTCCGTCAAGCTGAGGCAACCACTGGCTGCGATCTTTCCGGGTGGTGTTGTCGGCGATCTGAACAGTCAGTTGCTGCGACTGGATGTCGAGGCTGTTTTTCAGGCCAATGCGGATGGCGTCGTTCAGCGACAGCATCAGTGGCTGGCCGGACGAAGGCTGCGCCTGGCTCAGTAAGGGCACAAGCAGCCAGGCCATCATCAGATGGAAAAAATAAAACGCTTTCATGAAGGCTGATGAATTAGATTCGGAAGATTTGTACCGGTTCGAGTCGGGTAATTTTGCGCATGGCGAACAGACTGCTGATGATCGAGATAAAGAATGTGACCCCGACCAGAGAAGCCGTTAGCGTCGGGGTGAGCTGAATGTTCAGATTATCCCGCGTGGCCTGTACGAACAGATAAAGGAGCAAATACGCGATCAGAAAGCCGACAACGGCAAAGATGGTGGCCTGCATCAGGATGAGCCGACGAATGACGCCGTTGCTACCGCCGATGGCTTTCACGGTGCCGTAGTCGCGCAGCCGGTCATTGACGGCGGAAAACATCGTCAGGCCAACGATGGCAAAGCCGGTGATGACGGCAAAGACAACCAGCAGTCCGAACGACGCCACAATGCCGCTCGTCGTGGCCACGTACTGAAGCGTTTTGTCTACGAATGCCTGCCCTTCCCACGCCCGGATGCCGGGAATCTCGGCGTTGATGGCATCGACTACCTGCCGGGCCGGTACGTCTGAATGCCATTCAACCAGAAAGGCCGATGCCTGATTGGGTGATACGTTACCCAATCGTCGGGCGCGTTCGATCGTTGTGAAGCCATAAGCCACGCCCAGGCCCCGGGCCCCGCGCGTCTGGCCCACTACCACAACCCGCTGTCCGTTTAATTCGAAGCGGTCGCCGAGCCGGGAGTTGTTCAGCGTAGCCGCGTCCAGTTCATCAATCGTGACGGCTCCTTCCTGTAACAGCTTGAACGGATTGCCTTTGACCAGATTCCACGGGCCACCGGCAAACGTAGGTGCCTGTGTGCCGATCAGCGTCAGTGCGGCTTTGGTACCGTCCATAAATTTAGCGCTGCCGCCCGTAACAACCATCGGATTGACCCGCCGGACACCCGGAATGGATACGAGCTCCCGGCCAATCCGCATGTCGATCAGCGGCAGTTCGCCGACCTGCTGGGTTTTGTCGCTGACAACCCAGATGTATTGGGCATTGTAGCGAGCCAGCGAAATGAGTCCATCGAGCAGGCTGAAACAGATACCTACCTGCTGACCGATGAGAAAGACCGACAGAATGATGCCGAACAGAATGCCGAACATCTTGGCCTTGTCGTACCAGATAAATCGAAATGCGTCCTGAAACATCTGAATGTACAATTTAGGTTCGTACGAATGAGCTTATTGCAGCAGAATCAGGCAGTCGACGCGACTACCGATGAGCGGAGTACGGCCTGGTTCCAGCCGGATGTGTACTTCGCGTACGCGCCGGTCTTCCTGCTCGGTATTCTGATCGGTAAAGAGCGATTTCCGGCGGAGGTAGTCGGCCGTGAAGCTGACCGTTCCCCCCGCCAGCGTATCGCCGGTTGTCTGCGAGATGATGGCCGCCCGTTGCCCTGTTCTGACCCGATCAGCGTAGAGCTCGTCTACTTCGGTTTTCGCCACCAACGGCCCGGCCGCAGCAAATTCAGCAATCTGGGTGTCGTCGGTTACGTAGTCGCCGGGATTGACGTTGACCTTCAGAATTTTGCCTGCCTGCACTGTTGTAACCTTTTTCTGACTCACTACGGTGCGGTAGTAGTTGATGTCGGCCCGCAGTTCATGTAGCCGGTTTGTGGCTTCCAGTACGTCGGCTTTGGCCGAGGCTACGTCGGTAGCCAGCCGGTCCAGCGCGGCTTTGCTCTCGTCGAGCGCCTGTTTCGTCTGGGCTTTGGCCTCAACGAGCTTCAGGTTACGTTCGTAGGTATCCCGAGCCTTCTGCCAATCTACGTTCAGGCCATTCAGCCGGGCTTGTCTGGCCTGGATACTGGCCTGCTGGGTCGCTATTTTGCTCTGGGCCTGGGTTAGTTGAGCTGTTTCGACGGCGACCTCTACGTTAATGAGCGATTGGCCGCTTTGTACAGCCTGATTCTCGTCGATCAATACGTTCAGAACTTTGCCGCTGGTACCGGCCGTAATGTTCAGAATGCCGTCCTCAGGTTCGATGCGGGCCACGCCCATTACCCGATTGACAGCCACCGGCGTTTGTACGGAATCAGGCTTGGCTGCCGATTCTTCCTTACCGTTCGATTCGCTGCAGGAAGTTACATTGAGAAGCACGGCCGATGCTACCAGCAATGCGCCTACGGTTTGAAAATTGCACTGCATGACGTTAGTTGTATGATGTGTTTGCATAAAAAATACTAGTCCATGAGGTCGGCCGGTTGGTTGCCGAGCTGCGACACCACCCCGTTTTTAACCTGTACGGCCCGGTCGGCGTAGCGTTGAAGCCGGGGGTCGTGGGTCACTACGGCGACTGATTTACCGGTCAGCGTCAGGTTTTTCAGTTCCTCCATGACTACGTCGAGCGAGTCCTTGTCCAGCGATGCCGTTGGTTCGTCGCAGAGAACAAGTTTGGGGTCAGTTACCAACGCCCGCGCAATGGCAATACGTTGCTGTTCACCACCAGACAGGGTCCTGGGCAGGTTTTTCCGCCGGTGGGTCATCCTGACTTTTTCGAGCGCTTCCAGTGTACGCCGGTTGATTTCGGCTGCCGGAAGCCGTTGCATTTTCAGCGGAAAGGCCACGTTCTGCTCGGCCGTTAGCGGGGCCAGCAGATTGAACTGCTGAAAAACAAAGCCAATGGTGTTCAGCCGTAGCGTGGCCATCTCCCGGGCCGACAACTGATTCACGTCCTGATGCGCGATAAGTAACTTACCCTCGGTTGGATTAATCAGGCAACCGAGTAAGGAGAGCAGGGTAGTTTTTCCTGATCCGGAAGGGCCAATGATCAGAAGTAACTCGCCTTCGTTTAACTGTAACGAAGTCGTAGACAGGGCCGTAATCGTTTGGTCGCCAGTACGGTACAGTTTGTTTGCGTTGATAAGCTGAGCGATCATATACTACCATTTTGAAATTTATGATGCAATAATATTTCATATTGGTAATAAATACAACTAATTGGTAGTAATTGTTTTAAATTTGTTTTAGTTTGGTAGTTGAATTAAGGTTAGTACGAAAATGGCGTATAGGAAAAACCCGGTTATTGAGTTAGTTAAGGCGTGGGAACTGTTTGAGCAGACAAACGCGGGAGACAGTATTGAAGACTTTTGCCGGTATTATTTGCGAGAGCGTAAAGTCGATACATTCCGACAGGCAGTGAATGAAACCAGTGACGAAATACCCACTGGCATGCGGCCTTCGGATGCATTAGTTGTTGTGGTGGCTCGTGTCAATAAGTACACCAGTTTTTACACGCGCAAAGTGATGCAGCACCTGCCGGTCGATAACGGCGAGGATTTTGCGTATCTGGCTACGCTGCATTTTGAAGGAGGAATGCGCAAAGGCGAATTGATCAATGCCAATATTTCTGAATTTACGACCGGCACCAATGTCATCAATCGCCTGTTGAAACACGGGCTCGTCGAGGAGTTTCCGGACCCGGTCGATGCCCGGTCGAAGCAGGTAAAAATTACTGACAAAGGCGTGCAGTGGATTCACGACTGCATGCCGGATATGCTCAGCGTGACCGATTTGTTGATGAACGGCGTGCTGACGGATGAGGAGATGCGGGTTGCGTTTCTGATCCTGAATAAACTGGACCGGTATCATGCTCCGTTGTTCGCGGAGTTCAGAACGCAGAAAGTGGATGAGATCCGGGAACGGCTGGCCAGCCGGCAGGCGTAGTGCAGAACTGCCTGGCCAATCCGACGCTGCCTAAAAAAAGACCCCGATAGTCGGGGTCTTGCACGGACGTGGTGCCGTTAAATGGCTCGGCGTTTCTGCATTTTCTGCAGTGTGGCTTCGTAACTGCTTGTATCATCGCCCGCAGCCCTGGCTATGTCGATTGCTTTCTGCTGAAGCTGTATAGCTTCTTCGCGTTCGCCCAGCCGGTAGCGCAGCCACGCCTGGAGGCTGGTGTTCAGCGAAGTCGAAAGAATCTCATTGCTAGTACCAAGCCAGCTCAGAACGTTTCTGAGTCGGGTATCGTCCTTTATGTTTTGCGCGTAGTAAAACCCAATGTTACACAGCAAATAGTAATTCTTTTCAAAAGAAGCGAGGTTTTGCTGTTTAAAGTCCGTCGTCAGGGTTGGCAGCAGATGGCGGGCGGTAAATGCATCGGCTTGGTCGGCGTAGGCTTTCCAGTCTTCGGCCGTTGCATAATACGTCAGGTAATGCGTCGCGTTCGAGAACGCTGCGTTTTCAGGGGTTTCCAGTTGGTCCACCAGTTGGCAGACTGATTCCAGCAGTTTTTTGTCGCGTTGCTGACCGGCGGCATTTACATCGTTGCTGAGAATAACGTCAACGGCCCTGCGAAACCGAGTTTCCTGCCTCCGGCTGAAAAGGGTTTCGAAAGCCGCTCCCCGGCAGGTTGTCGTGTGTGCCAGGAGCAACGACGTAATGGCCGGTGTCGATAGCGAATCAATCGGCAGGTTTTTGACGTAGTCGTTCAGCAGCGAAGCGGTTTCCAGACCAACAGATCGACGCAGCCGAAGGTACATGGACATAAAAGAGCTTTGCCGATTTCCTTCCCGGAATTGTGCGTCGCATAGCGATAAGGTCATGCCTGCCGGGGTTTTTCGGAATACCCGCTGGCCTTCCTGCTCAAATTCATACGCCGATTTGGAACCGACCCACGAATCAATCAATTGGCCATTCCCATCCACGAACAACGCCGTAGGATAGGCCTGCACCCTATAGTTTTGAGCGATGGTCCGGCCTTCGCCCCGCTCGGCGTCAACTTTATAGTTCAGAAAGAACGTATTAAAGGTTTTGGCTACCTTTTTGTCGGTAAAAACAAAT
Organism: Fibrisoma limi BUZ 3; assembly: GCF_000296815.2. Taxonomy (GTDB): domain Bacteria; phylum Bacteroidota; class Bacteroidia; order Cytophagales; family Spirosomataceae; genus Fibrisoma; species Fibrisoma limi. The sequence goes on along the minus strand of NZ_CAIT01000009.1, from coordinate 870,356 downwards.
CGATCCAGCATTTTGCATGGGCCGCACCAGGTTGCATAGACATCGACGAATATGAGCTTGTTTTCGGCTTTGGCCCGGGCCAGCATATCATTCCAGCTTCCTTTTTCAAAAGCGACCTGCTGGGCGAACGAACTTGAAGCAAGGAGGGTCAGGCAGGCGGATAGGAGCAAACAAAAGCGGATCATGGCGTAGGATCGATGTTTGTCAAATATATATGAGCTTTTATTAATTAGTCAACTATGTAAACGACATTTTATTTTTAGATAATCTAACGGTATCATTCCCGCAAAAATTGGACAAGAAAAAACCCGACCACTGACGCGATCGGGTTGTCTAACGGAATCGTTTTGCTTATGGCTTGTCAACCTCGGCTGACTGGCTTGCTGCACCATTTGATCCCAGCGAGTTGATCCAGGCTGCTATCTTCAGCGCATCGGCTTTCGGCACCTGCGGCATCGGCGGCATTTCGGTGGCGTAGTCCGGCCAGTTCTGTGGCTTGGGATTGTAGATCAAATCGACAATCTGGTCGTTGGTGTACCGGCGCTTCGCTACGTCCTTGTAGGCCGGCCCTACCTGCCGTTTGTCGGTATTGTGGCAGGCCAGGCAGGTATAGCGACTCAGCAAACCTTTCACTTCCTCATAGGTAGGCGCTTTGGCCATCGTAACGGCCTGACCTTCCTTCAGCTTGGGCTTACCGCCCGTTGTGGCTGGCTTAGCGCCCGCTTTAGCCGGAGCCGCTTTCTTGCCGGCGGCCGGTGCGGCAGTTGCCGCGGGGGTAGTAACGGGTGTAGCTGAGTTCCGCGTACTGACCTCGGTCATGGCCAGTTTCTGACCCTCGGGAATGTTATTCAGCGTGTAGTACGCAATCGGGTGAACCAGCGAATACGATCCTTCCGTAGCCCGTACGCCGTCGAGGGTCAACTGGTGGACGTAGTACCGACGTAGGTTGTCCACGATCAAGCGGGCTTTCATTCCATCTTCCGATACCTTCACGCCTTTGATTGGCAACGCTTCCTTGTTGATGGTCGGACTACCGTATACCGAGTGATACTTGTAAATAAAGCTTTCAACGCGGTACGACGCCAGATCTTCGGCTGTTTTGCGGTCAACGGGTTTGGTGAACTCAACCTCGAAGCCGTCGGGCATAGCTTTTACAGTGCGCATCTCAAACGGTACGATACCATTCCACACCAAACGCTGCAAGCCTTCGTTGGCTTCGCCGGCCGAACCCCAGCCCCGGTTGGTTTCGCCGACCATCAGCGAGCCATCCTTTGCCCAGGCCATGCGCAGCACACCAGACTGGAAACCATTCCGGAAATCAATAGCGCCACCCTGATACTCGCCGTTTACTTTTTCCATGAACACGCGCGAAATCTTACTCATGCCCTGATCGCCCACCAGCAACTGACCCGCGAACGGCCCGAATGCGCCCTGTGGAATTTCAAGAATTTCAGAGTTGGAAATCCCCAGAATACCATGAGGGAGCCACACGGCCGGTGTTTGAACGTTGGTGCCCGGGAACTTGTCTTTCATCTGATACAGCAGATTCGGCGTCTCGTTCACAATGTTTTCAGGTTTGATGGCCCGACCGTTTTCGTCCCGGCGACGCCGTTCATCGATCTGAGCATTGAACTGCTCGGCCGTCAGCTTGACGGGGGAATTGGCGGTTCCTGTCCAGCGCAGACCCGCCGGGTGACCAACGAACGCGCCTTTCTTGACGTGAACGATACCGCCCGATCCCATCCAGTCGCCCTGGTTGTCGGCGTAGAATAGTTCACCGTCGTAGATGCCCAGTCCGCAGGGCGAACGCATACCGGTTGCCCACGGCTCCATCGTACCGTTTTCGTGAATCTTCATGGTCCAGCCGCGCCAGGGTACCCGGCTTTCACCGCGCCACCACTCTTCGTTACCGAACGCTACGTTGCCCGTCACGAAAAACGAACCGTCGGGGGCAATCTTCGGCCCGAAACTGTACTCGTGGTAGTGACCTGACAGGGGCCAGGCAAACACCGTTTCGATTACGTCGGCTTTACCGTCCTTGTTGGAATCGACCAATTTGGTCAGCTCACCGCGCTGGGCGCAGTAGAGGGCTCCGTCTTTGTAGGTCAGGCCAAGAATTTCGTGCAGACCCGATGCGAACTTGCGGAAGTACGGTCGGCGACTGGTTGGGTTTTCCACGATCCAGATGTCACCCCGGCGGGTAGCAACGCCCAGATCGCCGTTCGGCAGTACGGTCAGACCGCCCACTTCGAGCAACGTACCCTCGGGGGCCGTCACCTTCATAATTTTGAAGAAATCCTCCTCTTTAGGCGATTCCTGCGCCCGCAATGGCTGGGTTGCCAGGGTTAGCATGCCGGCCGCAACGAGCAGGTAGTTATGTATCCGTTTCATACTGTGATGTTGAGGTCTTTAGAAGAGTATGGAATAACTCAGCTTGCCGGATTTAATCGGAATAATCAGTTCCTGACCATTGCTGGTTGGCCGAACGATGGGTGAAGCACCACCCCCGTCGTCGACCCGAACGTAGGCTTGCCCGTCGATGACGTACATGCCGGTTTCGAGCGGATTAATGGTCGTACCACTGGCGATCCGGGCGTACAGACCACTCGCCGGGTTCTGAATCGTTACGTCCCGGCGAATGCCCTGGCTGTTGTCCAGTACCCGGGTCTTATCTTCGACCGTAGCGCCGTAGCTCAGGTAGCGGAACGTTGGCCGGTCGTTTTCGTCCAGCATATATCCTTTTGACCGGTAGTTGCTGCCGGTCGTGTCGGAAGGCCAGTTAGCCTCCGTTGACGATAATTTAGTCAGGAACAGCACCGGCATACCCATGCGCTGCACCATGCCCATCGGCCGCGATGAACCATCGCCCCGCTCGTGCCACATCGGTGTAGCGTCGAGGAAATCACCCCGCCACACCTGTACCAGGGCACCCCGGTCCAGATCGTAGGTGTAATGAACCTGTTCGGGGCTACCTACGGACACCGCATGAACGACCCGGAAGGCTGGCTGGCCGTTAAGCCGGGACGAGTTCACTGCGTTGGTGTTGATGCCCGGAATGTCCATGAAGCTGCGCAGGATGGTGTTCGTCTGAGCCTCTACAATAATTGGGTCAACATCGCCACCACCACCGGCTTCGGTAGCGCTGATGGTGAATTCACGAACGCCCGGTCCGGCTACCGCCAGACCAAGGGACGGCTGTGCCCACTCGACAAATTTTGTATATGTCAGCTCAAACGGCATATCGCCGGCGGGTAGGGTTGCTTTCCCGTTGGCCGACCGACTGTTGGGCGTAACAACCGTCTGGTTGTTAATTTTTAACGTACCACGGCCACCCGCAGCGCCCAGATTGAAGGTGTATTCGCCCGGTTGCTTAACCCGCAACGTACCCGAGTAGCGAATGAGAAAATCGTTTGGCAGGCGGCTAACCGAAGCCGTCAGGATAGGCGACAGACCTTCAGACTCAGGTGCGATGCCGCCGAAATCAGCGGGATCGGCCTTCTGAAAATTGCCTTTGTAAACAGTGTATTTCAGATCGACCAGTTCGGGGCGAGGCTTATCGTAGATAACGTACCGGATGTTCCGGAACGCTACCGGGCCGTGGTCGCCCTGGAACATCAGCGGGCCAAGCGCCACCTCGTCGTTGGCCATCGATGCCCGCGTCGGTCCCGACAGTTCAACGTTTTCGTGGATGGTAACGCCGTTTAGTTCGACGCGAAGCATCCGGGCGTTTTCCGTTTTCTGTCCGTTGGCGCTGAAACGGGGCGCCTGAAATGAGATCTTCAGGTGCTGCCACAGGCCGGGTGCCCGGCTGGCGTTCTGGCGGGCGGGGTGCCCTTCATAGCCGTTCTGCCCTTCGGGGCGCTTCTCGTCCCAACGTTCGTAGATAGAACCGTTGTCGATGGCGCGGGGTGCCTTAACCCCCCAGCTATCGAATAACTGCACTTCGTAGCGACCCTGGAGATAAACCCCCGAATTGGAATTTCGGGCGATCATGTAGTCCAGTTCCAGATCCAGGTCGCCATGTTGCACGTTAGTCAGCAGATTGTATTGCTGGCCGGTTTGCTGCTTCTCCGGGAGAGTAACCAGAATGCCCGTTCCTTTTTCGGTAGTCAGGCTATTATCTTTTTTCAAGTCGGCGCGGACGCCCCCAACGATGCGCCAGTTGGCCGTTGGTGATTTAAAAGCGCTTAAATCGGTAAGTGGTAATGAGGTGGTGGCCGTTGGGTTTGGTTGCGCGAAAGCCAGACCGGTACCGAGTGTCCAGCCGGCGCTCAGCACCCAGCGAGTGAACGACCTAAGGGATTGTTTTACCATGAACAGAACAATATTTTAGGGCTTAAATTTACCATTTTTTCAATAGAAACGGGGCGGTACCGGCATTTACTCTATCTTTGAACGTTTTCCTTAAGCATGTATCAAATTCCAGTTATTCGCATGAAGACCGTGTTTTTTGCGCGTACTCTAACCCTTGGCCTGGTTGGCGCAGCCTGTGTGCAGGTGGCCATCGCCCAAACTGAACCGAATAAGCAAACGCCCCAGTCGACCGAAATCTGGGAGCCCGTTCCTCCGGTTGTAACGCCGGGTGTGTATTCTGCCAATACAGCCGGTACGACACCCCCCTCCGACGCCATTGTATTATTTGATGGTAAGAATGCTGACAATTGGGTGGCCAATAAAGGCTACACGCCAACGGCCAGCACAGCTCCGCTGCAATGGCCCGTTCGTGATGGAGTGCTGTACTCGTCGACGTCGTCGTCGGCCCGCACCAAACAGGAGTTCGGCGATATGCAGCTCCACATTGAGTTTCAGACACCCTCGAAAGTTGAAGGCAACGGCCAGGGTCGGGGCAACAGCGGTATCTTCCTGCAAGGCCGGTACGAACTTCAGGTACTTGACAACTACAACAACCCGACCTATGTGAACGGAATGGTTGGCTCGATCTACAAACAGGCGATTCCGCTGGCAAACCCCAGCCGTAAGCCGGGCGAGTGGCAGAGCTACGACATTATTTACATGGCTCCGCGCTTCAACAAAGCTGGTCTGATGGTAGAGCCGGCCTATGTAACGGTACTGCTGAACGGTATTCTCGTGCAGAACCACGTAGCTATCAAAGGAACGACCGAGTACATCGGTTACCCGAAAGTCCAGGCGCACGGCAAAGGCCCCCTCATTCTTCAGGACCACGGCAACCCGGTTGGTTTCCGGAACATCTGGGTTCGGGAATTGTAAACCTTCCAGTTTGCTGAGCATACATAAAAATCCCCCGGCATAAGTCGGGGGATTTTTCATTTTCGTAATTTACGTACGGCACGAACCTATCCGTCAGGACGTTGTTTTGTAAAAAAACAGTACGTATGCGCCTTGCTCTGCTGCTTCTCTGCCTGCTGGTTTTCGCATTTCGGTCCGATAAGCCTGCCTACCGACTTTACGACCAAAAACTGAAGCCGACAACCTATACCCGGCTACTGCGGCAGGCGGCCGAAGCGGATGTGGTGCTGTTCGGCGAATTGCATAATAATCCGATCTGTCATTGGCTCGAACTCCAACTGACCAAAGACCTGTATGCGGAGAAAAAAGGTGCGCTGGTGCTCGGCGCTGAGATGTTTGAAACGGACAACCAGCAGGCTCTCAGCGACTACGTGCAGGGCCGGACAACTGGTAAGGAGTTTGCGAATCAAGCCCGTCTCTGGCCTAACTACGATACTGACTATCAGCCGTTGGCTAATTTCGCTCGTGAGAATAAGATTCCGTTCGTAGCCACCAACGTACCGCGTCGCTACGCCAGTTTGGTGGCGCGGCAGGGACTGGCTGCACTCGATACGCTGCCGGCCGATACAAAGCGCCAGATGGCTCCGCTGCCCCTAACCGTCGACCTGACTTTGCCGGGCTATAAAGCCATGCTGGATATGATGGGAGGTTCGGCCCACGGCGGTAGTTCCGGTTCGGCATCGAGCGCCCAGGCAAATCCACACGGCGGTTCGTCGGACCAGGCCGCCAATTTTGCCCGGGCACAAGCGATCAAAGATGCAACTATGGCCCATTTTATCCTGCAAAACCTGAAGCCGGGCCAAACCCTGCTACATCTCAATGGTGATTATCACTCGAAGAATTTTGAAGGCATCGTCTGGTACCTGCGTCAGCAGCGCCCGAACCTGAAAATCCTGACGCTTTCGTCGGTGGAGTCCCCTAATCCCGATAAGCCTGCCAACGAAAGCCGCGACCTGGCTAACTACGTGCTGGCTATTCCGGACGATATGACCAAGACGTACTAGCTTCTACCCAGTCGTTCAGCGATCATATATTCCGCCACCAGTGCCCAGCAATGAGCCGCACACTGCCAGCGCATATGCACCAGCGGTCGGTCGGCCAGTCGGCGCAGCAGCGGGTGCTCATAGGCCGTCAGAAGTCCGGCGATGAAAAAGTTGAACCCTTCAAATTCCCGTTCAATACGTTCCAGGTTTATGGTAGGAAGGTTTGTCTGACCCAGCCGGAGCAGGGACGTAGCCAGTAGCACCTGCTCCAGCCGGTTCGTTGCCTTATCGAACAAGTACTGCGCATCCGTGATTAGTCGTGCCCGAATCGGTTCCAGCTCGGGCAGTTGGAAAGCTGCCATCAGCCGCGCCAGGTGGTAGATGATGAGTGAGGTTCGGGCGTAGTGCGGAGCGCACCGAAACGGCTCTGTTTGGTACCGGCCTGTTTCCACCACCGAGCGTAGGAAGGTCAACGTATCCGTTACATGCTGGTCGCGGGGGCGGTCGTATTGAAGCAGGCAATACACAATATTGCTCATCGCACAGGCGTCGAAGTCGATACCCATATTCTTGCCAAACCAGGTTGAATACGCCCGCAGAGGCTGGTAGTCTCCGTAGGTGTTCCGGATCATGCGCTGACTCAGGTTGGCATGCTGGCTCAGTTTGGTTTGTAGCCAGGCCACTTCCTCCGGCGTCGGGTTGGTGGTCAGGTACACCATAGCCGTATCATCGATGTCGTCCGGAATGCGGAAATGATCAAAGTGGCGAAAAACGTAGCCGTTGGAAAAATGCTGCGATGGGCGCGTCGGCCAGAAATTATAGGTTAGCAGGCCGTCCTTATTCTGAAAAAGCGGATACGTACGCACGGCCCGTTGCCTAATCTGGTCGATTAGTTGCTGTGCCGTTGGGGATACGTACTGCCGTAGCTGTTGCAGCGTAAAAACCGTGATGGCCGTAAAAAAGACGTTCGTATCGGGGCGTCGGTAGTGCAGGGTAGCGTTGCTGCGGTACGCGGGAAACAACCCCGCCGGAAACCAGCGGTCACCGGTCGATTGTCGATCGGCGATGTATCCAATCACAGCGTCAACAGATAAACCACTGGCCATATCGGCTAAAATTACAATCCGTTGTATAAAAGTGGCATTGATTTTGTTCGAGATAGCTTGCAATTGATTTTACCAGATTCATTACTAACCCGTTACGAAATGAAACGAATTTTTCTGACTGCGCTCGCGGCTGGCCTGGCTACCGTGTCGTTTGCCCAGAGAGCGTTTATCCTGGCACACCAGCCGAAAAAAGGCTTCATCACCTTAGCCGCCGGAACGAGCCTACCGGTCGGGGATTTTGGATGCCAGACCGTATCGGACCCGCGGGCCGGTATGGCTATTCAGGGCGTAGCGGCTAACGTAGCAGTAGGGTATCAGTTTCTGGGGCCAGTTGGCTTGACGGCCCGTTTTGAACAGCACAGCAACGCCCTCAAAGCGAGTTCTTTACTGAACGCCCTGGTCATGAATGACGGGGATCAATGGTCGGCTAAAGCCGGTAACTGGGCCGTATCAACGCTGATGGGCGGACCTTACGTACATATTCCCTTCAACGGCCTGCTATCGCTGGATGCGCGGGTAATGGCGGGCCGGGCTTCGGCAACCTGCCCCAGCACCTCGCTGGAAGGGACCGTTGACCAGACGCCGATGTGGGTGAAAACGACAGGCGGCAGCAGTACGGCCACGTCGTTTGGTGGGGGTGTAACCCTGCGCTACCGTGTCGGCCGCAGCGTTTCCTTCAACGTTAACAGCGATTATACCCGCGCCAACTTCCGCTTCGATAACCTGACCTCAACGGCGCAAACGGGCAATGGCCGGGCGCAAAGTGGTTTTTACAGCAGCGACCAACTGATCAGTTCCGTTACACTGACGGCCGGGGTATCGATCCTGTTTGCCAATCGCCAGCGTCCGTTCTGAGAACCGCTGGTAGGGCCCACAGGCAGCTTATCCCAATCGACTTGTAACCCAACGGCCTACGCGGTAGTTTAGTAGATAAATCATTGATCTAGACTATGACTCCGCTCCGCCAACACGCGATCATTCGCCGGGTGAAAGATATAACCCTCAGTACAACGCTCAGTATCGCGTTGCTGAACGGCAGCGTACTGCTTCAAAGTTGTGGTAATAACCAATCTGACTCCGAAGCCGCTACCACCGAACAGACCGATAGCTTTCGGCAGGGCGTTCGTACGTATATTACCGAAACGGCTCCCGGTAACTTTAAAATCACAGACGAGCAGCAGGTTGATCCTGGTAAGGCCGGTGCTATCGTGAATTACTACGACGGTCACCGCGATACGCTGAGCGTCGAAGCTGCTCGCCGACTCGTGCAGAACGACCCCTCAACAAGCCAATATTTTAACAACCCGGCCACCTACGGTTCACACCACAGCAATGGCCTGGCCAACGCCCTGTTGTGGGGTGGTTTGGGCTACATGATTGGTCGCTCAACGGCCCCGCGCTACCGCGACGATGAGCGTCGATACGCGTCGGGTATATACGCCAATCGTGGCCTTTACGACCGTACAAATTCCATTCGTGAATCGGTCCGGTCGTCGCGGGTGACCAGCTCGCGGCCCAGCGGTGGCCGTAGTGGTTTCTTCGGCGGTAGCCGCAGCCGGGGATTTTCTTCGTAGTTGCCCGGTTATTTACTACCTTAGCTGTAGACTACTGTAGGCGATTAAGGAATTGTGAAACAGAACTTAATACGCCGGGCGGCCTGTTACCCTAACGAACTACGTTACCAAGCATGAATCGTCGACACAACCTGGAACGGCTGCGGCACGAATCGTTTGACATCTGTGTGATTGGAGCCGGAGCCAGTGGAGCCGGGGCTGCCCTTGACGCGGCCCTGCGTGGCTACCGGGTCGCGCTGATTGACAAAGGAGATATCGCGGGCGAAACTTCGTCGCGCTCGACCAAGCTGATCCATGGTGGAGTGCGGTATCTGGAACAGGCCGTCAAAAATCTGGATCTGGCCCAGCTTCGGCAGGTCCGTCATGGCCTGGCCGAACGCCGGACGGTGCTGCGAAACGCTCCGCATCTGGCCCATCCGCTGGCTTTGCTGACACCCGTTTTTAGCTGGTTTGAGGCTGTTTATATTACAATTGGTCTGACGCTCTACGATTTTTTTGCCAGCCATGACTCGTTCCCCAAAGGTCGTTGGCTGAGCCGCGACAAGGCGCTGGCCAAAATGCCGACCTTGACGCCCCGGCTCCATAGCGCCGTGTTGTATTATGACGGTCAGTTCGACGATGCCCGTTACGCGCTGGCCCTGGCCCATAGTGCCGACGAGGCCGGAGCGTCCGTTGCGAATTACGTTGCGGTGCGTGGATTTGCCCATGACCATGCCGGTCGGCTGGTGGCTGCCGAGGTAGAAGACCAGTTGTCGGGCGAAACGTTTACCATACAGGCCAAACTCTTTCTGAACTGCACCGGCCCGTATGCCGACAGTATCCGGCACCTGGCAAACCCCCTGCTCGAATCCCGCATCCGGCCCAGCAAAGGGGTTCATATTGTGCTGCCGCGCGATGTGCTGCAAAGCGACTCAGCTATGTTGATCCCGAAAACGGCCGATGGTCGCGTCGTATTTGCCATTCCGTTCGGCGACAAGGTGTTTGTTGGGACGACGGACGACGATTATACAGATCTGAACCGCGAGCCAGTGCTGGAGCCGAAGGAAGTGGATTATCTTCTCGATACGCTCCGGCCATACCTGGCCAAAACGCCCGACCGGTCGGAGGTCGAAGCTGGCTTTGGTGGCATCCGGCCGCTCATTACGTCGAATCGGACCACGACCAAAACGTTGCTGCGGGATCACGAAGTTGAACATGATCCGCGCTCGAACCTGCTCAGTCTCCTGGGCGGTAAATGGACAACGTATCGCTTGATGGCCCAGGACGTTATTGACCGGGCGGGTGAGTTGCTCAATACGACTGCTCCATGCACAACGGATACGCATTACCTGGTCGGTGGGGAAGGCTATCAATTCGAGAACTGGCAGTCGCTTCACAACCAGTATGGCTTACCCCCCGAGGTGGCCCAACATCTGGTTAAGACCTACGGCAACCGGGCTGAGCGAGTAGCCGAACTGAGTCGGTCGCAGCCCGGTCTGACGGAACGTCTGACCGAAAGGCAACCCTTCATTGCGGCTGAGGTTGTGTATCAGGTGCGCGAGGAAATGGCCGTTACGCTGCGCGACGTACTGGCCCGGCGCTGGCGGCTCGAACTGGCCGACTGGCAACTGACCAGCGACCTGGCTCCGCAGGTGGCCGACCTCATGGCCGCGGAACTGGGCTGGACGGAGGCATATTGCCAGGAAGAAGTCGATACGTATCAGCAACTGCTGGCGTCGTTCATGCAGCAGGCTGGACTAACCTCGGCGCAGTCGAACGTAGCGACGGTGTGAAGCCCGGCCAGAAACAAAGCTACCGCTTCACCGGCTGGTGCTGCATCAGTTGATTGATCTTCGCCTGAACCTGCGGTACCGGCATTTTCACCACCAGATGCTGGTGGCCCTTACCGGTTGACGTCCAGGTATTGGAGCCGTCGTTGTTGACGGTCATGCGACCGGAGCTGACCGTGTAGTACGGTGCCGGCCCTTTGATCGCCACCAGCACAGCCGTCTGGTCCCAGCTCATACGGCCGTTGTTATCTTCCTTCGCCATAGGCAGACAGATCCGAAACACATCTTTCACGGGGCTGTTGCGAATCGCTTTGTTTTTCGTCAGCGGCAGACCCGTCTTGATTTGCTCACCAATCTCGAAGCCGCTCAGCAGCACCGGCGTCGGCCAGGTATTGAACACGACTTTCGACGCGGGTGTATCCTTGAACACGTTGTACTCCCGGCCCGAAGGAAACTTACCCGCCATACTGACCAGTTGCTTCACCTTCCGCGTTACCAGTTCCCGGCCCGACAGATTAGAATACTGATCCGGCTTAGAGTTCAGCAAATTCGCCAGGTTGGTCAGGAAGCCAACCGTCACGATGGTTACGCTTTGGTCAGGCTGTTTGGCCAGTATCTGGCGGTACAATGCCACGGCATCGGGTACTTCGTTGTTCGATCGCACCGAATGCGGGTATTTGGCCACCAACGTATCGGACCAGTGCTGAGTATCTTTGTCCGTTACGGCCGCGCCTTTAGGTACGCCAATCGGGAGGTTAGGTCGGCCGAAGTACGTATTCAGCACATCAATAACCTGCGTTACTTTCGGGTATTTGGTGCTGGCAATGGTGGCAAGAATCCGAGCCTGGCCGCTGTCGGCGAGGGCGTGCAGGAGCGTTATAGCCCCCACGTCGTCATAATCGGGACCCATATCCGTGTCGAAGATGATGGGAACGGGTGATTTAGCTCCATTACGTGGCTGAGCCGAAGCACTTGTGAACGTAAAAAGGACAAGGAATAGGAAAAATAAGTTGCGGGTCATGGAATCCGATAATTTTGGCTGGACATATAAGCCGGGAAGTTGAAAGACCTACCGTTCAGCCGGGTACATCTTCAGACCTGGTGGATAAAACCACACGTATGATCACGCTAAAACCACTCACTACCTCACCTGATGCCCAGCTCCGGAACCTTGGCTGGGACTGGATGCTCGGCACCGATACGTTGCCTTACCTGACCAACGAAGTCGTTGTTGTTCGTCCCGATGAAGCCGATGCGTATTACGAAGCCGCCAATGAGCTGTTCGATATGCTGGTTGAGGCCGGGCAGCACGTCATTGATAACAACCGGTTTGCTGAACTGGGCATTCCGGCTAACCTGATCGAACTGATCAAACTGTCGTGGGACGACGACCGGAACCTGCACCTCTATGGCCGCTTCGATTTCGCGGGTGGTATCGACGGTCGGCCGATCAAACTGCTGGAATTTAACGCCGATACGGCGACCTGCCTGCCCGAAACGGCCGTGGTGCAATACGCCCACCTGCGGGCCAATGGTCTCGACGAAAGCAGTCAGTTCAACAGCGTTTTTGAAACCCTGACCGAGCAGTTCCGCGAGTTACGTCGGCTCAACAATGACCTGGAACCGTACCTGTTGCTGTCGGCCATGCGCGGTTTTCCGGAAGACGACAGCAACGTAGCGCTGATTGGTGAGGCTGCCCGCGAAGCTGGCTTCGGTGTGCAGTACGACTTTATCGATAACGTCGAGTTTTCGGCCGATCAGGGTATCTTCCGGCAGAATCCTCAGAATGGTCAGTTTGAACGAATGGATTACTGGTTCAAGCTGGTACCTTGGGAGTACATTGGTGAGGAGGAGCCCGAACTGGCCCGAATCCTGACCGAGGCCGTACGTCGGCGGCTGGTCGTGGTGCTGAATCCGGCCTATACGCTGCTGTTCCAGTCCAAATACATCCTGAAAATCCTGTGGGAGTTGTTTCCCAACCATCCGTTGCTACTTCAAACCGAAACCACACCATTAACCGGCAAAGCCTACGTCGAAAAGGTGCTGTTCGGCCGGGAGGGCGCCAATGTCCGAATCGTTGATGCCGACGGTCGTGAGCGTCAGGCGGTGGAAGGAGAATACGGCGATTATCCCCGAATCTATCAGGAATACGCCGAACTACCCACCGACCGAAGCGGCCATTCGTACCAGGCCGGTGTGTTCTTCGCGGGTGAAGCCTGCGGACTCGGCTTCCGGCGGGGCGGTCTGATCCTTGACAACGGTGCCGGATTTATCGGGCACGTAGTGGAGTAAAAGAGAACCGTTTACAGGTTACGGTATTCGGTTTTTGGTAAATGCTGTCTGGTCAACATTCCGTACCAAACCGAATACCGTAAATATGTTACTTCCCTGCTTTTTTCTCGCGACGACGTTCCTCGTACCGCTCACGTTGTTCGGGTGTCATGGCGTTGAGTTTAGCCTGCTTTTTCTGCCGACGTTCCGCTTTAAACGCTTTGCGTTCGGCCGGGGTCATTTTGGCCAGTTCGGCTTTTTTAACGGCTTTTCGTTCGGCACGCTGTTCAGCCTTCAGCTCAGTAAGCTTATGGCCCGGTTTGTCGATGTGGACGTCCGGCCGGGTTTGGGCGTGTGCGCTGACGGACAGTAATACGGTGGCTACGGCCGCAAAAAACAAAGTCGATTTCATAGGTTAGCTTGTTTGTCGATTAGACCCGTGTAACCGACCAGGGTTTAAACGAAACGCCGACCTTGTCCGTTTGGTATTCATGCAATCACTGAGCTTGTACCTGATGGCCTTCGTCTACGTAGCTGCGGGCGTAAACCACTTCCTTCGTCCGAAAATGTACATGGCCATCATGCCCCCTTATCTGCCCGCTCATTACGAGTTGGTTATGCTCAGTGGCGTGGCTGAAGTCGTGCTGGGGATCGGATTGTTGTTTCCGGCAACCCGAACCCTGTCGGCCTGGGGGCTAATTCTGCTGCTGATCGCCGTCTTTCCGGCCAATGTATACATGGCTACGTCGGGGCGATTCCGTAAAATTCCCCGTTGGCTGCTCTGGGCTCGGCTACCATTGCAGGGACTGCTGATCTGGTGGGCGTGGCAGTACACCTGAGCCTACTCAATCACCTGGAGCCAGCCTTTGCATTGCGTACCGTTCGGGGTTGTAATGAGGTAATAATAGAGCCCGTTCGGTACGTCTTTACCCCAGTTGTTGGCGTAGTCGTCGTCCTGGTAAATCCGGCGACCCCACCGGTTGAAGATTTCGAGTTTAGCCCCTGTAAACCCAATGTTGAATACGTCATTTTTGCCATCGCCGTTGGGCGTAATCACGTTCGGGACGTTCTTGAGGTCTTCGTACGATACCGGCAGCGACGTACTGAGCGCACAACCGTTGCGGTAGGCAATCAGCGTAACCTGGTACTGCCCCGATTTGCCGAAATCGTAGTTCTCGGGCACATTGGTCCGCACCGTATCGCCGTTGCCCATCACCCATACGTACTGATCGGCGTTACGCGTGTTGTTGGTGAACGTCAGGCGGGTTGGCTGCTGGCAGTCGCCGTTGGTCTGCACTGAAAAGCTGGGTTGAAACGACGCATCAGCCTGGACCGTAACGCTCCGGCGGGCGGTACAGCCAAATTCATTCGTCATGTCAACGGTGTAGGTCGTCGTCTGCTTGGGAGCGGCAACCGGCGAGGCAATGGTGGTGCTGCTCAGTCCGTCGGCAGGTGTCCAGACGTATTTTGTGGCTCCGCTGGCTCGTAGCGTTACGGTCGCGTTGGGGCAGATCGTCGTGTCGCGGCTTACCTGAAAGTTGGCGGGGCTGACCGTAACCGTCTGCTTCACCGAATCTACGCGCAGGCAGATGAGGGGGTTGTAAGCCCGTAACGTAACGGTGTACTTCCCGGCCTTGTCAAACGTGTAGTTCACCCGGCCCGTGTCGCTGGAAACCACTTTGCCGTCCACCAGCCACTCGTACCGCCGACCACCGATGCTGGTATTCTGAAACGACAGCGCCAGGGGTGTGCAGCCGGTTACCACGCCTTTTTCGCTGCCCCGGTACGTATCAAAATTGGCCTTCAGCTTGTCTACGTCGAATTTGAAAGCGAGGTTGTTGCAGTTGTTGCTGCGGTTGGTGCGTGACCAGGCGGTGGCCGTTGCCGGGAAACTCGTACCGTCGCAGGCGCAAACAGCCTGGTAAATAATTCCCTGCGGACTGAACCGCGACGTACCGCCATCAACGTGGTCGCCCCGGGTGTTTGTCAGGCCACCCATGAAGGTAGCGTACAACAGGCTTTTGGCACCCTGCTCCAATATGGCGATGTAAAAGTTGCTGCCGTTGGTAGTGCGTTGGTAGGCGTCGGACGTAACGGGCAGGCCATTCGTGTTGCTGGCCGAATTGTAGCCGTTTCGGTTGTTAACCAGCCCCCCCCAGCCCGACAGGTAAATATTACCACACTCGTTGACCAGCAGGGCGGTAGGAGATATATCCGGACCGGATCGGGTGGAGCCAATTACGGTCGAGAAGCGGGTGGTTTTTAAGTCCGGATCGAAGGCATGGACAAACTGGCCACTACCAGCGTTCTGATACGTTCCGGTCGTGACGGGGTACCGGCCCTGGGTCAGTCCAAACACGTGCGGGCTGCCATCCGGGCCAACGTCGATCAGGTAGGCTGCATCCTCCCGGTCGGTTCCCAGGTACGTGAGCCGGGTAAGCCGCTGGTTATCAAACCGGGCCACAAATCCATTCGCCAGGAATTGAGAGACCTGGATGGGTTTGGCCTGATACGCGTCGGCACTGGCGGGCAGGTCGGGGCTGGTCGTAACGCCACAAACGTACAGAGAACCCGAAGGAGCCAGGCGCAGCCCGTAGGCTTTGGTAGCACCCTGAGAGCCACTGATCCGGTTGCCCCAACGGAGCTGCGACAAGTCGGCGCTCAATCGAAACACAACGGCTTCGGATATAGAACTAGTCCCGTCGGGCAGGGAGCGGGCAACCGGAAAGTCATACGACTCGGTCAGACTGGCTACGTAGACATCATCGTCGGGCCCAACGATCACTTCGCCCCGCAAATCATCGCCGTAGTTACGCATAAAAATACCGTCGGCTTCCGTATCTGAGGCTCGACGGGCACCAACACCGTCTTTTCCGGTGCCGCCCATAAACGTACTGGCTTTTAGTTGCTTGCCATCCGGGCTGAGGATGGATACGAATAAATCGCTACCGTTCGCAAAAACAATGCTGGTGGTTGTTGTAAATGAAGACGAGAAGGGCGAACCCAGTTGCGTTTTGGTTTGAAACGCACCGGCTGTTACCGGAAAGTCGGGCGAGGAGGTAGTGCCCATCATGACAAGGTCCCCCTGGTTATTCACGATCAGACTATGAGGCAGATCGGCGGCCCGGCCACCCAGCAGCGTTGCATACAGGAGCCTGGAGCCGTCGGGGCTGAATTTCATTACCGATACATCCACCGTACCGCCGAAGCTAACCTGAAACGCACCGGTCTGCACCGGAAAATTACCCCCGAACACGGAACCGGCCGAATACAGGTTTCCCTCTTTGTCGTACGTAGCGGTGTGGCCCCAGTTGTCGGAAACTGAACCCGAATAGCTGGAAAAGATCAATTCCGGATCGAGCGTAAGTTGCTGCGTGCGGTCGTAGCCGCTGGGCAGCGAAAACTGAGCTACGTTGCCCGACAACTGCCAGGCCGCAGCGACTTCGGTTGCCCGTCCGTCGCGGCTGACGTAGCTGTACGGCTTATTCTCGCTGAACGATTGCACCGACGTATCAATGATCAGTCGGCCGTCGTTCAGTCGTACCGAGTTGGCTCCCTTATACGCCAGCCTGATGAGCGACGGGTCGGCCCCCGGCTGAACAATAAATTCATATTTCAGGGTCTGGTAGTAGGCGTAGATCCGCAGGTCGATGCCTGGGTAGATATTTGGGTAGACTACCTCCCCGAAGGCTGGCGCGTCGCCGACCCATTGGTCAGGGTTTTTGCTCAGGAAATAATTCAATGTGGGACCGGTCTTATGGCGGCCTTCGGGTACGTTGACCGTCTGGCTGCCGACCAGTTCGACCGCTACGCCGTGCGCCCGGATCGTGTCGCTCACCGGTACTCCTTTGGCATGGTGGTCGGCCACGGCCTTGCTGTCGTAGAAGACGTAATGCAGGCTATTCTGCTTGAGAAACAGGTAGCCTCCCGGAATATCGGCCCGGAACAGAACGCCGGCTGGCCACTGCCCGCGGTTCTGGACAAAAACGACGTTGGCCGCACAGCGCGTAGAGATAAGGAAGCCGATGAAAAGGAGTGGGTAAAAACGCAGCATAGCGCATGGAATTAGCTATCCAAATAACGTCAATTTGGCCTAAATAATACGCTACTTCCAGCGGGTTACATCGAGAATGTTGGGACAGAAATCGTACTCCTCCGGTACGTTGGAACCGATCAGCAAAAGCTGGTCGGGGCTAAGCTGCCGGACCTGTTCGTGGTACCAGGCAGCGCCCTGCCGGTCGAGGTTGGCCGTGGGTTCGTCAAGAATCACGACCGATGCTTCGGAGAAGAAAGCGAGACCGAGCTTGACCCGCTGTTTCATGCCCGACGAGAAATATTTGATCTCTTTGTGCCGGGCGTGAGTCAGCAGCAGCCGGTCAGCAATTTGGTCGGGCGTGAGGCCGGATTTGAACCGTTTGAATGTCTGATGGAAAAGCAGCAGCTCGGTCAGGGTAAGTTCTTCGATGAGCTCCAAGTAGGGGGCTGCAACGACTACGTGCCGAAACCAGTCGTCGAGGTCGAGTGCATGACCATTGACCCGGTACGTCAGTTTGCCTTCCGTAGCGGGCAGGCTGCCGGCCAGTAGTTGCAGAAGGGTGGATTTGCCGCTGCCGTTCGGACCCACAAACGTATAGCTTGTGCCGGCCGACAGTTCGAGCGAAACACCCCGGAAAATCCATTCTTTCCGGTATTTTTTGCCTACCTGTTCGGCAACGATCTGCATGGGCGGAAGTCGGTTTACGGCGGTCGGCGCTTCAGTGAGCAGTTTACAGTTTTCGGTGGTCTGTGCTGCGGTATCCGGTCCTGGACGAGCGAGTTATTTCCCGGTTTGTACTGACCACAGAAAAGTGTAGACCGGAGCGCCGGCCGCCATAAGCCATTGAATGATTCGTTACTCTCGCTCGCTGTTAGACGGGCCTTTCATGATCCCCCGCTCCGAACTGCGGATGAAGTTAACAATCTCGTCCCGCTCGTCGGAAGGCGGCAGTTCGAGTTCAATTTGTGTCAGCGCATCGGCATTGTTCAGGCCGCGAAGGTAGATGTAGCGGTAGATTTCCTGAATCTGGTTAATCTGCTCGTTGTCGTATCCGCGCCGACGCAGCCCGATCGAGTTGATACCCGTGTAGGCCAGCGGTTCGCGGGCGGCTTTGGTGTACGGTGGAACATCTTTCCGAACCAGTGATCCGCCCGACACCATCGCATGAGCGCCGATCTTGGTAAACTGAAGCACCGAGCTGGAGCCGCCAATGATGGCCCAGTCACCCATATGGACGTGGCCGGCCATCTGTACGTTGTTAGTCAGAATGCAGTGATCGCCAATACGGCAGTCGTGGGCAACGTGCGCGTAGGCCATAATCAGGCAGTTAGCGCCAATTTCAGTTTTCCAATGCTCTTCCGTACCCCGGCTGATGGTGGCGTATTCCCGAATGGTCGTGTTGTCGCCGATGAACGTGCGGGTGTATTCCCCCTTAAATTTTAAATCCTGCGGAATGGATGAAATCACCGCCCCCGGGTAAATACGGCAGTTTTTGCCGATACGAGCGCCCTCGTTGATAACGGCGTGCGAGCCAATCCACGTCCCTTCCTGAATCTCAACGTCTTTATGGATAATGGCAAACGGCTCAATAACAACGTTCTGCGCAATTTTAGCCTCCGGGTGAATGTATGCTAATGGTTGAATCATCTTCTCGGTTATCAGTTTCAGTTCACGGTTTACAGGTTCCAGTATTCGGTGATGGGGCGCCGTTCAGGAACCTTACCAAAAACTGTAAACCGTAAGCCGTAATCCGTAAACTATTTTTTCTTTACCAAACTCGCGATCATATCCGCTTCGCAGACTAACTGACCGCCAACATAGCCGCGGCCCTGCATTTTCACGATGCCCCGCTTCATGGGCGACGTGAACTCGCAGCGGAAAATGATCGTATCGCCCGGGACAACGTTTCGGCGGAAACGACAGTTCTCAATACCAATCAGGTAGGGCCAGTAATTTTCGGGGTCCGGTACGCTGCTCAGTACAAGAATTCCACCCGTTTGCGCCATCGCTTCCAGTTGCAGCACACCCGGCATTACCGGATTTCCTGGGAAGTGGCCCATGAAATACTGTTCGTTCATGGTCACGTTCTTGATGCCAACAACACTGTTTTCGTCCAGCGCAATGATCTTGTCGATCATCTGGAACGGATAGCGGTGGGCCAGCAAGTTCGATATCTGGCTTATATCCAGAACGGGCGGCTGCTTTGGATCGTATTGCGGAACCTGATTAGCTGCATTTTTCTGAATCAGCTTCTTGATCTTCTTCGCAAACGCGACGTTGGCTGCGTGGCCGGGTCGGGCCGCCAGAATCTGCGCTTTGATCGGTCGGCCGATCAGGGCCAGATCACCGACAACATCGAGCAGCTTATGACGGGCCATCTCGTTGGTGAAATGCAGCTCAGTCGTGTTCAGGATGCCTTCCTTTTTGTTGACGCTCACTTTCGGCTTGTGCAGCAGTTCGGCCAGGTAGTCCAGTTCGCCTTCGTTCACCTCGCGATCAACGATCACGATGGCGTTGCTCAGGTCTCCGCCTTTGATCAGGTTCTGCTTATACAGCGTTTCCAGTTCGTGCAGAAACACGAACGTCCGGCACATAGCGATCTGTTCGGGAAACTGGCTGATGTCGTTCAGGTACGCGTGCTGGCTGCTGATTACCCGCGAGTTATAGTCAACCATGACCGTCAGCCGGTAGTCGTTGAGCGGCAGAGCGGCCAGTTCAATGTCCTTCTCCGCGTTGCGGTAGTGAACGTACTCGTTGACTTCGAAGTAATTCCGGGTGGCGTTCTGCTCTTCGATACCCGCTTCGCGCAGGGCCTCAACGAACTGAATCGAACTGCCGTCCATGATGGGCGGTTCGGGACCATCGAGCTGAATCAGTACGTTATCGATCTGTAGTCCTACCAGTGCGGCCAGGGTGTGCTCTACGGTGTGAATGCGCGCTCCGCTCTGTTCAATGGTGGTGCCGCGCGAAAGATCGACTACGTTATCGACATCGGCATCAACAATCGGCTGGCCTTCCAGGTCAGTACGCTGAAACTTGTAGCCATGATTGGTCGGTGCCGGCAGGAATGTCATCGTGGCCTGCACGCCCGTATGAAGCCCTACCCCCGAAACGGAAACGGCTTTCTGGATCGTCTGCTGCTTTGTATTCATTATGGTTGGTCGGCCAGGGGATCGGTCATAAACAGGCAACGTGCTGCGTTCTGACGAATTGATCTACCGGCTGTCTGACGTATCGTTAGTTTTCTTTTCCTGTTCAATCAGTCGCCGTTCGAGGTCGGGCAAGCGTCGGTAAATGGCCGTCGAACGCAGGTTATCTTTCAGGTCAAAGGCGGGTGAGCCGCTGAGTTTGAGACCTGCTTCCTGAATGGATTTAGACACCCCCGACTGTGCGCCGACGCTGGTGTTGTTGGCAATGGTAATGTGTCCGACAATTCCGACCTGACCCGCAATAATACAGTTTTCGCCGATTTTAGTCGAGCCTGAAACGCCCGTCTGGGCCGCAATGACGGTGTTGCGGCCAATCTCAACGTTGTGGCCAATCTGAATGAGATTGTCCAGCTTAACGCCCTGCCGGATGATGGTCGAACCCATCGTGGCGCAGTCGATGGTGGTGTTCGCCCCGACGCTGACAAAGTCTTCCAGAATGACGTTGCCCAGTTGCGGAATGGTTTTATAGGTACCATCCGGCTGGGGCGCGAAGCCAAACCCATCGCTGCCGATAACGGCGTTGGGATGGATGGTGCAGTATTTCCCGATCACGCAGTTGCTGAGAATGCGGACACCGGTATGAATGATGCTGTTATCGCCAATACGTACGTTATCGCCGATGTAGACGTGCGGGTAAATCTTGACGTTGTGGCCAATGTGACAATTGCGCCCAACGTACGAAAACGCCCCCCGGTACACCTGTTCGCCAAACTGAGCCCCGTCTCCGGCGTAGGAGGGCTGCTCCACACCCACGCGGGCATAATTCAGCCGCTGGTGGTATTCTTCCAGCAGGCGCGTGAAGGCTGAATAGGAATTTTCTACAAAGATAAGGGCCGCCGACACCGGCTTTTTGGGCTGAAACGACCGGTCGACAATGACCGCCGACGCCTGGGTCGTGTAAAGATGCGGCTCATATTTAAGATTCGACAGAAACGAAATATCACCCGGTCTGCCTTCTTCTATCTTTGCTAATTTGCTGATTGTTAGTGCGTCGTTTCCTTCTACCTCACCCCCTAGCAGCGTAGCAATCTGCTTGACTGTAAACTCCATATACGTATAACGGCCGTCGCAAAACGCCCTTGGTTATCGGGCAATTTGGGCGCTAAGGTAGGTAACAAATTGCACTTTTTGGATAAGATGATCGAAAATAGTAGTCCAACAATTAATTGGTAAGTCTGTAAGGGGCAAGGGAGTAAACAAAGCCGTTGTCAGTTGCTGCAATGAGGTAATTCGCCAGGTCACCAGCTAACAGATTTACCTATCCCCTTCAGGTCTTTGGCCCAGCAAACGTAGTACCGGCGAACGATGTTGGTCAATACGTGAATATTAGAAAGATCGGATGCGTCGGCGATGTCAATTACCTTACCCGATTTACGCTTAATGTTGATGCGGTCGCCGGAGGGCATATAAGCCGCGTTGGTCGCTTGTCCCTCTACTAAAAAGTACGACAGTTCATCGTCGGATAGCCCCGACTGGTGCAGTTGATCTTCCAGCTCGCGGACCAGTTCCCCGGCAAACGGTTCCGTTGACAGTATAATTTTGAACAGACGGCGGTTCAGCAGCATCTCACACAGGGTGGACAATACGGCGTCGTCGTGCATACTCCACTGCTTGATGCACGACCAGATATCGTAGTCGTCCAGTTGTGTAAACGCTTTCAGATACTGACGGTCCGACCGGAATGCATCCATCGTCACGCTGTCGCGCAGAAACAGAAAGAACGAATCGGGTGCAAAAACCCGTTCGCCCTGCCGGATCAGGAAACGCGCCCGGCGCAGAATCTGTACCAGCATGGACTCGCAGCAGATTGAGGTTTTGTGCAGATATACCTGCCAGTACATCAGCCGACGGGCGTTCAGGAAATTCTCGATGCTGAGCACGCCCTTTTCTTCAACCACCAACTGATCGTCGACGAGGTCGAGCATCTTGATGATACGGTCAGCACCGATCGCCCCCTCAGCTACGCCCGTATAGTAGCCGTCGCGGTTGAGATAATCCATTCGGTCCATGTCCAGTTGGCTTGAGGTTAACTGGTGGAAAAAAGGGCGTTCGTACGTACCGTCGAACATCCGAATGGCCAATGATAAGCGCCCGTCAAACTGCCGGTTCAGCTCATGCATCAGGATCAGCGAAATATCCTCGTGCGACACATTGTTGAGCAGGCAGCATTCCAGCACGTGCGAAAACGGCCCGTGACCGATGTCATGCAGCAAAATGGCGATCTGGGCTGCTTCACACTCCGCGTCGCTGATACGGTGCCCTTTGCTTTGCAGGGTTTGCATGGCCTGGCCCATCAGGTGCATGGCTCCCAAGGCATGGTGAAAACGGGTATGCAGCGCGCCCGGGTAGATATAGTCGGCCAGACCCATTTGCTTGATACGCCGGAGCCGTTGAAAGTACGGGTGTTCAACCAAATCGAACAGCAAATCAGTCGGGATGGTAATGAATCCGTAAACGGGATCGTTCAGGATTTTCTTCTTGTTGGGCGCTGACATCAGACAAAGATACCGGAGTGGTACACAGCATAAACACGTTTTTTAGCGAAAATCCTTTAGGGCTATGCAAAAAAATCGTAAATTCGCATCACTGAATTTGAAAAATAGTTCAGTACGGGCTTGTAACTCAGTTGGTTAGAGTGCCTGACTCATAATCAGTAAGTCCCAGGTTCGAGTCCTGGCTGGCCCACTTTCAAACGGCAAGACCTCCGCACGAGATGCGCGGAGGTCTTGCCGTTTATACGTCTACGTAGTCAGGTACAATTACTCTAAACCGGATACTGCCATTCGCCCCGGTATGCCCGGCTGAGGAGCTTGTTGGCCTCCGGATCGTTCAGGATTTTATCTCCGTCCCACTCCACACTGCGGCCGAGCTTCAGCGACAGCATACCCAGCAGGGCCATGTTAGTCGAGCGGTGGCCAATTTCAATGTCGCTGACGGGGCGCTTGCCGGTCTTGATCGCGTCAAGGAAGTTGGCCCAGAGCTGTGCAATGTTCTGGTCGTCGGGCTGATTCAGTTTGGCGTCTTCGTGCAGTACCGGCTTGTTCGGATCAGTCGGGTAGAAGGTCCAGCCGTCGAGCCAGCCCATGTGGAACGTACCCTCGGTGCCGTAGAAATAAACCCCGACGGCCTGTCTGGGGTGGGTTTTCTCGGCGTTGTTGCCCGCAAACTGCCGGTGTTCCCACACCACCGTGAAGTCTTCAAACTCATACGTAGCTACCTGGTGGTCGGGTGCATCGGTATTGTCCTGCCGGATCGCCCGGCCACCGGTTGAGTACACCTTGCGCGGGTGCGTTTCGTCGGTCCACCACAGAACCTGGTCGAGCCAGTGAATACCCCAGTCGCCGAGGGTGCCGTTGGCGTAATCCAGATACCCGCGGAAACCACGCGGGTGCATGGTCGGGTTGTACTCGTTCAGCGGGGCTGGGCCACACCACATATTCCAGTCCAGTTCTTTGGGCGGCTCGGCGTTGGGAACGCGTTTACCCGGCCCACCCCCGTAGTGGACGAACGCCCGCGCCATGCCGATTTTCCCGGCTTTACCCGACTTCAGAAACTCCATGCCCGATACGTTGTGGGGCGAAATACGCCGGTGCGTACCGACCTGGCAGACCTTACCAGTTTGCCGGGCGGCCTTGACCATAGCTTTGCCTTCATTGATCGTATGCCCGATCGGCTTCTCGACGTACACGTGCGCACCGGCCTGCATAGCCGCTATGGCAATGAGCGGGTGCCAGTGATCGGGGGTGGCTACGATGACAATCTCCGGCTTTTCGGCCGACAGCATCTCGCGGAAATCTTTGTACAGTTTTGGCCGGTCGCTGGTAAACTTCGCTACTTCATCATTGGCTTTCTGGAGCTGCCGCTGATCGACATCGCAGAGCGCCACAACTTTTGATTCGCCGGCCTGCATAGCACACCGCAGGATGTTGGTACCCCACCAGCCGGAGCCGATCAGGGCGGTACGGTATTTTTGCGGAGGGCGACGGGTGATAAACGGCGTAATGGCCGATGCGTCCGTTACCAGCGTAGTGCCGGCAATGGCCAGGGCCGAGGTTTTCAGAAATTCGGAGCGATTCATCGAACGGATGTACTGGTTAGTTGTGCCACGCCACCATCAGTGAATGGAAGAAAGCGTACGTTTCCAAAAGCGGGTGTAGCGCCATTTATACCGTCAACTGCCCATCAAAGCCAGGATAGGAGCGGCCTGCCTGCCAAAGCCTGCATCAGCAAAAAAGATACCCCCAGAAAATAAACCGTTGCCAGGGCAATGATCTGGAACGGTCGGCGGGTTACGTAATAGCCCAGAAGCGGAAGAAGCTGCAGGGCGTGCATCCCGAAGAAGTGAGCCACGCGTAGATCGCCGTAGCGTACACTCCAGTTCAGAACGGGCAGGCCGGGCCCTCCGTCGGCGGCTCCCACCGTATGACTCAGCCTAAGGGCCATGAGAAATCCCTCGAAAGCGAAAATGACAAATAACAAAATCCCTAACCGGATACCCCAGAGATAGCCCGGTTGAATGGCGGCCGACGTAAGGTTAAAGAAGAGATAGCCTATGTAGCCTGTCCAGATTGTAAGGACCGTAATGGCAAGACCCATTACGTCGAATAGTCGGGCGTCGACAAACGATGTAACGTTGAAATGCGACAATTTTCCCAGCGCGGCCTGGCCGGTGATAATAAGCATTTCGAAGGTGAGCGTTGTCACAATCACCCAGCTATACACGGCAACTTTGCGCCGTTGGGGGAGCAGCCCCGTAAACCACGCCATTGTCCAGCTGAATAAGGCAATCGAAATAAAGAATTTGGCGGGTTTGATGAATGCGTTTAGCCCTAAAATCTGCTGCGTTGTGGTCAGAGCCAGTCCGGCGCAGACCAGACAGCCCAGCAGGTTAAACAAGCCGAACCAATAGAGGACGGTATTGCGACGCTTCAGGGTTGTCAGTAGTGCATCCATTTGTACCTACCTAAAGGGCCTTCGCTTTACCCAACACCCGTAGCAGATTGCCGCCCCAGATCTTGCGAATGTCGTCTTCCGAGTACTTCCGGCGGAGTAGTTCGACGGTCAGGTTCTCGATCTGGCTGACGTCTTCAAGCCCGTTGACGCCCCCACCGCCGTCGAAGTCACTGCCGATGCCGACGTGATCGATACCGGCGATTTTTACGATGTGATCGATATGATCAGCAATGTCCGACAGGCTGGCGCGCTCGGATGCATATACCTTCGATACCGAATCGCTCTGGGCGGTAATGCGGGCTTCCAGTTCCGGCGTCATTTCCCGGCCAACCCGCGCCATGCGAATCTTCGTTTTGGCGGCCCGGTGCGCATCCGACGGTTTGCGGAGGTAATCGCTCACGAAATTCACCTGCACCACGCCCCCCCTGGCGGCAATGGCCCGAATCATGTCGTCGGTCATGTTGCGCGGGAAATCGCACAGAGCCCGGGCGTTCGAGTGCGACGCGATGACGGGCGCTTTTGACAGGGCCAGGGCGTCGTAGAACGTTTTGTCGGCTACGTGCGATACGTCAATCAGGATGCCGAGCCGGTTCATTTCAACAACTACCTTCTTTCCAAAATCGCTCAGGCCGTTGTGCAGCGGTCCGTCCGGATCGGTTGACGAGTCGCCGATGAGGTTATTGGCAAAGTGCGTCAGCGTTACGTAGCGGCAGCCCAGGTCGTAGTATTTCCTGAGCATCGACAGATCGTCGCCGATGGGGTACCCGTTTTCCATGCCGATGAAAACAGCCCGTTTGCCTGCCTTCTCGATCCGGTAGGCATCGGCCGGGGTGGTGGCCAGCTCGGCCTGATCGGCATGCTTTTTGACTGCTTCGTGGATAAGCTCAAACTGCCGGAGCGCCGATGCCTTGGCGTTGGCGTGACCCTCGGGCGTGCGTGGCCCCTGCGACGTATAGACGGCAAAAAACATGGCGTCCATACGGCCCTGCTTCATGCGCGGAAAGTCGATCTGCGACTGGTCGCGTTTGGTGTCGTGGGCCACACCGACGTCAAAACCCGGCTTCTGCATCATAATCGGGGCATCGGCGTGGGTATCGAGCGTCAGCA
Organism: Fibrisoma limi BUZ 3; assembly: GCF_000296815.2. Lineage (GTDB taxonomy): Bacteria > Bacteroidota > Bacteroidia > Cytophagales > Spirosomataceae > Fibrisoma > Fibrisoma limi. The sequence goes on along the minus strand of NZ_CAIT01000009.1, from coordinate 844,080 downwards.
CCCGCTGGTGAATCTGACGGGCTTTTTGCAGCAGGGGATCATCCTGCACCGGACGCAGGGACGTACCGGTGAGCAGGCCAAGAAAAAGGAGCGAGTGGAGTTTACTCTTCATCAGCGTATATGGAAACCAACTGAAAACTACAGAATACAACCGCGAATGCCAAACTTTCCGAACAAACACCCCGTTATCTGGCTAACTTTGCCAAAGAGTGAAAGAGCGAATGAGTGAAAGAGTTAATAGAAGCTGTTCATTCACTCCGCTTCGGTGATGATCCGACAATGCGGTTCGATTTCGCTCTTTCGCTCATTCACTAATTCGCTCTTTTACAATGGCCGTTGTACCGTATAAAGATAAATCCACCAGCAAGCGCGAGCAGGTTGCCGAGATGTTCGACAATATCTCGCCGAAATATGACCTGCTGAACCACGTACTGAGTGGGGGGATTGATATTCTGTGGCGTAAAAAAGCCATTCGGCAACTGAAGCCGTATGCCCCCCAGACCATCCTCGACATCGCCACCGGAACCGGCGACTTCGCCCTCGAAGCGCTGGCCCTGAAACCGAAGAAAATCGTTGGGGTCGACATTTCGGAAGGCATGCTGTCCATCGGGCGGGAGAAGATGAAGAAGCGCGGGGTGGACCAGATTATCGAAATGCGGTCGGGCGATTCGGAACGATTGCCGTTTACAGACAATGAATTCGATGCTGTCATCGTTTCGTTTGGTGTGCGGAATTTCGAGAATCTGCTGAAGGGCCTCACCGACATGCACCGCGTGACCCGCGCAGGGGGTGTGTGTCTGGTACTGGAATTTTCGAATCCGCGCCAGTTTCCGTTTAAACAAGTGTACCGTTTTTATTCCCGAACTATTCTGCCGCTCATTGGACGCGTAGTCAGTAAGGACTCATCGGCGTATACGTACCTGCCCGAATCGGTACAGGCGTTTCCCGATGGTCCGGACTTCCTGCGTATTTTTGAAGCAGCCGGATTCACAAACACTCAATGGATACCGCTTACTTTCGGCGTTGCGTCAATCTACATCGGTCAAAAGTCGCAGTAACGGCGCTCGTCTGGGTGTTGTTCAGTGGCCATTCGTTAGCCCAGGAATACAAGTATATCCGTAAGCACCTCGAGCGCTACGACGACAAGGTCATTCACTACGGTTTTTTCTTTGCCGCCCCCGTTACACGGTTCAGCGTTCGGTACAGTCCGGCGTTCGTTACGGCCCGGGACTCGGCCTATCGGATCTATTCGCCCAACAAAGCCAGTTTCCGGGTGGGTTTTGTGATCAATACGTTCCTGAACGACCGGTTCGATCTGCGCCTGACCCCGGCCGTATCGCTCTACAGCCGTGAGGTACTCTACGACTATCCCGGCGGTACGCAGCGCAAAGAAGTCCGCGAATCGACCTGGCTGGATTTTCCGCTGCTGCTCAAGTATAAGTCCGAGCGACGGAACAACAGCCGGATGTACCTGCTGGGCGGGGGCTCGTTTGCCATCGAGACCAACGTTCGCCGGGGCGATCAGGGCACCAGCCGGCTCAGCACGGGCACGATGGACGTTGCGGTCGAGTACGGGGTGGGCTTCGAGCAGTTTTTTGAGTTCTTCAAATTTGCGCCCGAACTCCGCTTTTCGCACGGTCTGGTGAATCTGTATCGGCCGGGCAACAACGCGGCCAGCGTAGGCATCAGCAAACTGACGACGCATACCGTAACGCTGTACCTGAATTTTGAGTAGGAGCCGATTGGCTATCAATAGCTTATAAATTATTTCACTTTTTTTCGGGGTTTTGCTTGCAAAAAGGCGTTTGCGCCCCCTATATTTGCAGTCCCAAACGACAACGGTCAGGCGGGGCAAAACTAAGAAAAGGGAGTTTAGCTCAGTTGGTTCAGAGCATCTGCCTTACAAGCAGAGGGTCGGGGGTTCGAATCCCTCAACTCCCACCTAAAAATCAAGCACTTACGACGTAAAAATCGTAAGTGCTTTTTTATTTGCACAAGATTTGCACAAGAATTATTATCGACCATTGAATTAATTCAAAACTTATAAGTATTACATTAGCCTAATTAAACGGCAATCATCAGCGAGTTAGATGCTTGTACCGACTGAGCGTGTTCAATAGGCTATATGACAGCTCTTGCTAAAAGCGACAGCTTGTAACCAAGGCTGGTAGTTGGGCTTTACGTCTGACAGCCTAACAGACGGTCGAAAATTTCGGACGCTCAACGAGAGGCTTTATTTATCGAAGTAGATTATGCTCTACTTGCCCAGCGCGTCACTCTACTTTTGGACTGGTTAATGGAACGCTCTGGCAAATCGACGAGGCTGAGAAGTAATAACGGCCTTGTGCTTATCATTCACACTTTGAAGAATCGGTGTGATAATCAGATAGTAATTCTAAACTGGATCTAACTAAATAAACCGACTCAGAATGTCTACATTGAGTGATTCAATGATAAACTTCGCTGAGGAGAGTTGAATGCGAATAGATTTAGGAGTCTAACGATGGATGAGTAGTTGGTTGAATAAGATTCGGAGCACCCTCATTAGTCGTTTAAGTTTATGACGCAAATTGAGTACCGGTAGGTGACCTTGACTTCCAATTAAAACTGGATCACCAACGGAGTATAACATCGTGGCATTGTATACGGAAAGAATTGTTAATCCGTTGAACGCAGTTTTGGGCGGTCTAGTTTTAAACAAGGGTTGTTTCGCAATGTGGAGCCAGCAGCAGAAAACTCGGAGGGAATACGACAAATTTCTTTTATTTCACAAGCCTAGATAATTTACCAAATGAACTAATATATACTTAGCAGAAAAAAATAATTCTATATGATAACTTTAGTAACTACTATTCTTACCAAAGCTGCAGATGCCTTTTTGCAAGCTTTAGCTGGGAATATTACCGAAGATTTGTTCAAAAAGCTCAAAGGGGACCCTGCTAAAAACGCTTATAAGAAAGCTCTAGGAACCGCTATTCAACGATACTCAACTGGAGAAAAATTGTTTTTCTCAAAGGCTTTAATACAAGAAGACGGAATACTGAGTGATCAAGAAGTCGCGCTTGAATTAAGTCAACTTATAAGATTTGAAAGAAAGCCAAATGTAGAAGTTATTGCTAGAAAATGGAAAGAAAGGCTTAATACCTATATTTTGTTGCCTAATTTTATTGAAGAAGTGAATTCATTACTTTACTATTTAGAAGTTGAGTTACATGCAACAGATGTATTTCGTCCTGTTTTTGATACAAAATCCCTGTATACAATTTCTGCTAATACATCAGGATTAGCGCAGTCCCTTATTAATATAGAAAGTGTTCTTAGTGGTCTAGCATCACTTATGGATACACGGTTTGGGGAATTAACTACTTTATTCGCTAAATCAACATTTAGCATCCGTGATCAAATTAGAGATTTCACTAGATTGATTGAGGAAAAATCACGAGGATTTACCGGTAGACGATTCATATTTGATGCAATTAATAAATTTTTGCAAAATAACTCTTGCGGTTACTTTTTTATACGTGGAGATCCTGGTATTGGCAAATCCGCCCTATTAGCTCAATTAGTAAAGGAAGAAGGCTATATCCATCATTTTAATGTACGCGCTGAGGGAATTAATAAAGCAAGTGATTTTATCAAAAATATTTGTGCTCAATTAATTGCTGTTTATGATTTGCAATACTCAGTTCTTCCTCCAGAGGCAACGAATGATTCTGGATTTCTTGGCAAGCTCCTAAGCGAAGTATCAGAAAAATTAATAAAAAGTAAGTGTGTAATAGTAGTAGATGCATTAGATGAAGTTGATAGCCAAAATCTCTCTTATGGAGCAAATACACTTTATTTACCTCTTATTCTTCCAAAGAATATTTTTATCATTGCTACTACCAGAAAAATAGCACTATCTATTCGAACAGAGAGTGAACATGATGTGTTAGATATAGAACAGGATGGAGAGGGTAATATTGCCGATATACGCCAATATTTAAGCTTACAAATTTCAAAACCAGGTATACAGCTTTATATTAAAAATCAAAAAATCAATAGTAATATATTTATTGAATACCTAACGCAAAAAAGTCAAGGTAATTTTATTTATTTACGTTACGTATTACCTGAAATTGAGTCGGGAGTATACGAAAAACAAGATATTGCAACAATTCCAACTGGTTTGCAGAATTATTACGAAGACCATTGGCGAAGACTTCGTGAAAAAGATGAAAATATATGGTTTAGCTATAAACTACCGGTCTTAGTGGCTTTAACAGTAGTTAAAGAACCAGTCTCAATCGATCAAATCCGCGCATTTTCAAAAGTGGATAATAAAAGCCGTATTCGGTCAGTAATTAATGAGTGGCAACAGTTTTTGTACGAAAGTTATGATATAAACAGTACTCAAAGGAAATATCGCTTGTATCATGCAAGTTTTTTTGATTTTGTTGCTGCAAAACAAGAGATACTTGACGAAAAAATTGATTTACCAGCTGCTCATAAACAAATATCAGATGCCTTATGGGATACTCTTTACAGAGACTAGAAATAATAAAAATTAAAATTGTTATGATCTAAATATAATTGTTTATATGGTTTCATATTCTCTTAATTAAGCTGGACTTATGGCCAAATTGTACCAAGCTGCTTTAATCTCTGACGAGTATACGTTAAATAATCTTGTCTGGCATCTTTTGGAATCAAAACAATATGAAAAGATTCATAAACTTTTATTGGATGCGCCTGATTGGCTAAACGCTAAGGCAAAAAGATTTAGTGGGGATTTATCTTTCCTTTCTGATTTGAACCAGGTTATTCAAAGGAGTAATTCAACGAGTAATTTTCAAGATATTACTAAGTTATTTACTGTTCATGCTGCTCGATTTACAGTTTACCATCGAATGGGGCGGTATAATTATAACGCTTTAGAAGCACTAGTATGGTTAGGTAAGGAGACTGAAGCTCTTAATCATACTAGAGCACGTCCTAATATTTTAAGTGGGAATCAATTATCAGCTGAAAAATCAGGAATTAGAGGCGCAAGCGTTCCTCAAGGTGAAAATCTACTTGGATTAATGAGAATATATAGAGCACTTTATAAACGAGATGGAGTTAGAACGGCTGAAATAAAAGAACTCGAAGAAGATATCTTAAATAATATTAAAGAATTAAAGAATGACCAAGATTATTACCAGGCAGTCGATGAATTTGTGAAAATTCTTATTTCCTGTGGCCAATTGGATTTAGCCGAGTCTCTAATTAACAGTCGGCAAATTGAGAGCAAAACAGATAATTTAAAAAGACTTCTAATAAATCTTTATATTACTTCCGGCCAACTTAAAAAAGCTATAAAATTAATTTCTGAGGAAGATAAATATGATCAAGAGAATTATTATTCAGATTTAGTAAAAAAATATGCCCAATTAGATCAAATAAGTAAAGCGCAGTCAATCATCAATAAAATTACCTCAAAATGGAGAAAACCAGGGCTTAGCCTAGAACTTGTGCTTCCATATGCTAAAAAAAAGCAATATGATAAAGTTGAAAGTATATTAAACCAAGAAGTTGACTTAAAGCTAGCCAGGACAATGTGTCAACTGGCTATATATTTTATTGAAAATCAGCTAAATAATTATGCTTATGAAATCATAAAGCAGATTGAATTAATTATAGATTTAATTCCAGCATGGGGGCCTCATCATGATGACTGGACCGCTGAAGAATTGCGCTCATACGCCCTTATGGATCTTGCTCAGGTATATGTCCAAATCAATATGACTGTTGAGGCCCATAATGCTTTTGATAGAGCGGAAGATTATATAAATCAAATTAATTACTCATATGCCGTCCATCAAGCAACTGCAGAATTATTGCGTTCAATGGTTCAGGTTGGCTTCTACGAGAGAGCAATCTTATTGGTTAGTACTCCTCCATTTCTCAATGAAACATGGTTTCAGGTTATTGTAATTGCCGAACTGGTAGAGAAAAAGCAATTTGAATTAGCCGTACAACTTTCAAATAAAATTAAGAGTTCAAAAAATAAGGTTGATGCATTATTGTGTATTTCTATAGGGCTAGCTAAACAAAAGTTATTTATAGAGGCTGAAGAAAAATATCAAGAATCCTTTGATGAGCTAAGAAATCTTCCTGATTATAAAAATTATATTGAGCTGTGTTGTAATATCTCGCATACATTATTTATTTATAATGATAAGCGTTCATTAGCGATATTGTCATTGGCTGTAAAAACTCTTTATAAACTTATTTCTACAGAAAGAGAGGAAATTTCTCGTAATGAAACAAAAAATCCACATAACTATATGCTTAATTTTCAAGATTTAGGGAAATTTGAGCATGATATTAAAAGAGTAGTGGTAGAGTTATTACGCCATCAGGAATATATATCGGCAGTTGAATTGCTTATATTTTGTAGATATATATATATATATAATAACTCAATTGAAGAAACAGATATAATTGAAAGCATATATAAAGCTAAAAATCATTTAACCAAAGACGGATTATTTACTTTGCTTGATTTTTTTAATATTACTGAGAAATCAGGAATTCTCTATCATCAAATAACTTGCGACGATGAACTTTCTGATGAATCTAAAATAAATAAATTACAATCATCACTAGAAGACATTGTACACAACAAACATGACCGTAGTAAAGTTTTGCTTGATTTAATTAAAGAACTTATAAGGCAAAATAAACCTGATTTGATAGAGAAATATTTTTATAATTTCGACAAAAGAAGTTCAAAAGATACAACCCAATATTATAATAAATCTTTTGCTATATGGGTAAATTATATAAATAAAAGTGATGGATTAGCAAAGACTCACAGTCTAATAAAAAAATATGGCAATAATGCTGAATGGTTAAATATTATATTAATCGAAATAATAAAAGAATGCGCTCATATAGGTAATTATAGCTACATAGAGCATATATTAAACGAGAATAAAATACCATTTATTTATGTTGAAGCTATTAAAGTATTATCTTCTATAGGAAATGTAAATATTGCTACAAAGTACTTAGATGAATTAAAATCGATTAAACCTAAAAGTACTTATGATTGGGAAGAGCAAATGATAGATGCACTTATAAGTGTAATCAGAGCTCAGAGTAGCGCTGGGAATAATTATTTAGCAAAATTATTAATTGATGAAGCGTTTAGCTTAGTCAAAGATAAAGATTTGTTTTATAGTGGAGAAAATGTAAATTATAATAATATTGTTGAAGTAATGATGGAATGTGGATATTTTATTGAGGCTTTTAATAAGCTCAAATTTAGCCAGGAAGATTCTCTTATTAAGCTAATTTTACGTCTTGCTCAAAATGCAAAAACTAATAATATTAAAAAATACGGTTGTACATATATTGATATTTTGACAAAGGTGGCATTTATTTACTCTTGGGAAAAAAGCGAGTGGAGAGAAATATCACAACTTCTCACATATAAAATATCTGATGGAAATTATTTGTCTTGAAGATAAAGCCTTTTATGCTTTAGTTGAGCAGGTCGTTGATCGGTTGAGGGAGAAGAATGGCCATGAGAAAAATAAGTGGATTTCGGATGAGCAGGCTATGCTGCTTCTCAATATTAAATCTAAAACGACCTTGCAGAAACTGCGGGACGAAGGAAAAATTCGATTTTCTCAGCCGCAAAAGAAAATCATTCTCTACGACCGGGAGTCAATCAATTCCTATCTGGAACAGAACGCGAAAAATACCTTTTAGCCATGGAAGACGAAAACAAGGTTGATCCTGATTACCTGAAAGGTTTCAACGAAGGCTATATGATTGCTCAGCATATGCCAGAGTTGGCTTAACAACTAGCCAAAGTCCAAGGAGAAGGGGCTCGATTAGCTGGGCTTAAAGCAGGCCGTGAACAATATACAGCTGAACGCTTAAAAGAACGACTGCCACCTTGGCTTACTGGAAACCGACCCCCAAAAGATCAGAATACACCATCCAAGTCAAAAGATCGGAATATCGAACCCGATCGTGACTAAAAATCTATTCTCGATCCATATCCTTGTCAAGTGATTTGCCAACAGTTGGATTAGTGCGTCCGTAACTTAAGCCTTGCATAAATCGCGTGGACTCACTATTGCGGTAATTGTAGAGATGTAGTAAATGAGAGCCTCAGTAGATATATGCCTGACCTTACTAGTAATGTATTTCTACCTACAAATGACAATTTGTATCTTAAGGTATATATTACAGCAGATTATTTAGACAAGCATGTGGGAAATGAAAGGACTAAATTTGATTTCCCGGAAGATGAGTCATCCTATCATTCGCCAAGTTTAAGCTACTCATCTATAACTTTTGACGAAATAAAATCTCAACTAACGAAACAGCTTGAGGAAATACTACGAGTTCCACTTGATATACTTCGACAAGAAAAAATAGAAGCAGTAAAAAGGCATGTAGCACAATCTTCGCCACAATTTAAATATGTTCTAAAATATAAAGAAGAAGAAGTAAAAAAACTGCCAGCTACTTTAAACGGAGATAAACTAGATGTTGAATTATTTAGAATTCAGCAAAAGCTCGAATTGGAAACTAAGATGTTAGCAAATGAAGTTTTAAATGGGCACGAGTATAATAGCATCGAGGATTATCAATTAGCGTATGAAAAATACATTAAGCAAGCGAATGATGTGGGAAAAGCAAATTTGGTTAAATATGTTATACACAGAAAATCTATTATAGATTTACTTAATAAGTTTTTGGGTGAAGAAAGCGACAAATTTTATAGCGAAAGAACGATTCATGAATTATTCTTTCCGATAAGAAAGGAATCAGACGATGTTAAATATGAACAACAAAACTTATGGCTGATTGATGAACGGCTTGCTTACCACTTTTATCTTGCATCGGATAAGCCAATATCTGATATGCCAGTCATAAATGATGTTGATTCTACTGATCGGCCTGACTTATTCATCTTCAATAGTACTTTTGCGTTCGTGGACGAAGAGGCTCCTTTTAATTCATTTATTTTGGTTGAATTTAAGAAGCCTGAAAGGAATGATTATAGTGATAAGGACTCAAAAAGTAATCCAGCAGATCAAGTTGTTGATTATATAGGTAAATTAAGGAGTGGTAAGGCAAAAGACCGGCGTAATAAGTACATACAAATGTCTGAAAAAGACAGAGTGCCATTTTACGCATATGTAATATGTGATTTTAATCCGAAACTGATTGATATACTTAAATCTAAAGACTTCAACGTCACACCAGATGGAATGGGGTATTTCTACTTTAATAGGCAATATAATGCATATATAGAAGTATTGTCTTACCAAAAAGTTTTGAAGGATGCCAAAAATCGCAACAGAATACTTTTTGAAAAATTAGGAATTAGCTTTTAATACAATGAACGTGGGTATACCTTAAGTAACCCAGCGTACCCTTTCAAGAAATCATAGCTAAAATTGCTTACGCTTGTTTTTGTATAAAACAATAGAAGTTTGACTCGATTGTCAACTTTTTAATACGTGAGTAAGTTTGAAAAGCAGTTCGTTTTGGGAAGTGTTTAGCTTTATCAAGAACTCTACCGTCCATAACTAGCACTACAAACTAAATCAAGCATTAATTAGGGCTTGCACCGGTTGCTAAACGCTTGTTGGCCGAACGAAGGGGTAAGTTCACCTAAAATTCGGACAATGTGGAACGAGATTCCTATATATATACCAGCTCCCTAAAAACTAGTTACTGCAATCGGAGAATCCCGGATCTCTTACCCATCCTATTTGTGCCACACATTGGCTGATTTGTCCTGGGGATAGGCTGGCCGCAGGGCTACCTTTGTGTTGGCGGTTAACCCGCACTAGACAGCTTTTGGTGCGGGTTGTGGCCGTCCTGAACACGCAAATGCCTTTACTTGCCTTAACGTAATGAATAGTTGAGCTGACTTATTAACATACTCAACTGGATGGAGAATCAGCTAAGGTTTAAGACAACGCGACCGTCAATACGGCCGGCGGCCATATCGGTCAATACCTGGTTGATGTTGTCTAACTGATCGCAGTGGTAATGCACTTTTACTTTGCCTTCCGCAGCAAAAGCCAGGCTTTCGGTTAAATCCTGCCGGGTGCCAACAATCGATCCCCGGATGGTTTTGCGCGTCAGGACTACGTCGAAAATATTCAGGTTGAAATCGCCTGGGGGCAAACCGACCAGCGACAGGGTACCCCGGCGTCGTAACATACCCACCCCCTGCGCAAATGCCGAACGGGAAACGGCCGTGACCAGCACGCCATGAGCCCCTTTGATCCTCTGCTGAATTACAGTTACCGGATTCTCCTTTGCCGCATTGATAACCAGATCCGCCCCAACCTCCTGGGCTAGCTTTAGCTTTTCCGCCTGAATATCTACGGCCGCTACGTGCATACCCATGGCTTTGGCGTATTGCACGGCCAGGTGACCCAGACCACCCACACCGGAGATGACCACCCATTGGCCGGGTTTTACCTCCGTTTCCTTTAAACCTTTGTAGACCGTTACCCCGGCGCAGAGAATGGGCGCGGCTTGCTGAAACGATAACGTATCGGGTATATGGCCCACAAAATTCGGGTCGGCCAGGACGTACTCGGCGTAGCTGCCCTGTACAGAATACCCCGTGTTCTGTTGCTCCGGGCACAGGGTCTCCCAGCCCGAGCAGCACTGCTCACAATGGCCACAGGCTGTATACAACCAGGGAATTCCAACCCGGTCGCCTTCGCGAACCTGGGTGACCCCGGTACCAACCGCTACGACGGTACCAACGCCTTCGTGGCCTGGAATCAGGGGGAGTGTCGCTTTAACCGGCCAGTCGCCATTGATGGCGTGCAGATCGGTATGGCATACGCCACACGCGGCCACTTTCACCAGAATGCGCCCCGAACTGACTTCCGGTACGGGTACTTGCTCAATACGGAGGGGTTGGCCGTAGGCGTGAGCCACAGCCGCTTTCATTGTGGTTGGTATCATGGCTTAATTGGTTTTTGACGGGAAGTTGTCGGCTCTGACCGGCCGTTCATCCAACAATAATCTCCTTCTCTTCATGATACGACTGCTGGCCATCCGACCAGTTCAGGCGGGCGTGCCAGATGCCTTTGGCCAGTTGAGCCGTTGAGACAACGTAGCGGGGTAGGTTGCCGGGCGTAACCCGGATTTGCACATCGTCGAAGGTGTCGTTCAGTCGGCTGAAGGTCAGTTCAGCCTTATAGAAGTACAGGGGAAGCACGAAGGCTACCGATTGGGTCGCAGGTTCGAACGTCATGACTGAATACGGGTTAAGTATGCAATTCTCTACCAGCGCATCCGAAGAATGCTTTCGCAAAGGTCATACAGGAATTCAGCCTCGGTTATGATGGTTGTCAGGCGATTGCGTGATATAATTCATCGCCCGTTCTGAAGTAGGTCGTTTGTCGGCGAGTCGGGGCAGAGGACTTTTGCAGGACCCGCTCCTAGAATGGGTAGTCTGTAACAATTGTCACAGATAAGCATTTCCTGAACTGCTTTTTTAGCCGTAAAAACGTTTAGCCATGAAAAAGAACATGGGTTCCGCCGATCGGATTATCCGGTTTGTTGTTGCTATTGCACTACTTATCCTGTTTTTTACTGGTACGGTCACCGGTGTTTGGGGTATTGTCGGCTTAGTGCTGGCTGGGGTATTTTTAGTGACCAGCCTTGTCAGCGTTTGCCCGTTGTACGTACCCTTCGGCATCCAGACGTGCCGCCGGACCCGGGTGAGTCATCGGTAATAAAAGCCGCTGATTGCCAGTCGTAAGTACAGCCTCCCTTTATTGCCGGAGGCTTCTTGTGTGATATACTATAATGATAAAAGACGTTTCTCAATTACAACGGCTGTTCGTTGGGCGGTTCGAGCCGGCCCTGATCGAAGAGCTGGCCCGCGTAGGCAATTACGTGGAGTTAGACGAAGGGCAGTACCTGATGCGTCCTGGCGGCTACGTCCGGAGCGTCCCGATTCTGCTGAGCGGCTCCGTAAAAATTCTGCGGGCCGATGCGGAAGGCCGTGAAGCCTTACTGTATTACCTGGGCGGACTGGATTCCTGTGCGCTGTCGCTGACGTGTTGTCTGGATCGTAAACCGAGCGAGGTTACGGCGGTGGCCGAAGAGAAGACCCGGCTGATTACCATTCCCATTGAAAAGGTTGAGGAATGGATGTGTACCTATTCATCGTGGAAGCAATTTGTTTTTCAGGTGTATCAGAAGCGGTTCGACGACATGCTCAGGACAATCGACAGCATTGCTTTTCACAAGCTCGATGAGCGGCTGCTGGCGTATCTGGACAAGAAAACCCGGTCCTGTCAGTGCACGACCCTGACCATCACACACGAGGAGATTGCCAGTGAAATGGCTACGTCCCGCGAGGTTATTTCGCGTTTACTGAAGCAATTGGAAAAGATGGGCAAACTAAAACTCGCCCGCAACCGAATCGAGATGCTCTAGTCCGCTGGCCTGTGTAACAATTATCACGGAAAAGCGCTTCGGTGTAGGATTGCTTTGCTGAAAAGTTCGGCAAGCATGAATACGATTCAATTCCTTGGCTTTTCTGCGTCCATTCTTATCGGTGTCAGCCTCGGGCTGATTGGCGGAGGTGGAAGCATCCTGACGTTACCAGTCTTGGTGTATCTGATGGGGATTAATCCCCTTGTCTCGTCGGCCTATTCGCTGTTTGTGGTCGGTACGACCTCCCTGATCGGCTCGGTCAGTTACATGCGGAAAGCGCTGGTTAACTACCGGGCCGCCGTCGTGTTCGCCATCCCTTCCTTTGTGGCCGTTTTCCTGACCCGGCGATACATCATGCCGGCCATACCGGACCCGGTGCTGATGTCAGACAGCTTTTCCCTCGGCAGAAACGTAGCCATCATGCTGTTTTTTGCGCTGGTGATGCTGGCGGCTTCGTTGTCCATGATCCGCGACCGACGGAATCAGGCTGCGGGCCAGGCAGAATCGTTGCGGTTCAATTACCCTGTCATTGCGCTGGAAGGAGCGCTGGTCGGTACGCTTACCGGTATTGTCGGGGCCGGGGGCGGATTCCTGATCATACCGGCTTTGGTCGTATTGGCCCGACTGCCCATGAAGATGGCCGTGGGGACGTCGCTGCTGATCATTGCGGCCAAATCGCTGATCGGTTTTCTCGGTGATCTGTCGAACATACCCATCGACTGGCCGTTTCTCCTCGAATTTACGGCGCTTTCCGTGGTCGGCATTTTCGTTGGTTCGTATCTGTCGCGGTTTGTGCCAGGGCAAAAGCTGAAGAAAGCGTTCGGCTGGTTTGTGCTGATGATGGGCGTTTACATTCTCGTGAAAGAAACTATTCTGTAGCTACTGCCGGGAAAGAACCGTAACGCCTGCATGACCAATACCAGCCCGTACCGTGACAAACGTCACTGACTCTCCCTGAAAACCGGGCTACTTTTGCAAAGACCTGATCGGATCAACGCTCACTTCGCACACGTAACGAGACAACGCCATGCTAAAAGGGACCAAACTATACAGCATTCTTTTCAATAAATGCCCACGGTGCCAGGAGGGAAGCTTCTTTATAACAAACACGGCTTATGATCTCCGGCGATTCGATAAAATGCATCACCGGTGCAGCCATTGCGATCTGCGATTCGAGCCGGAGCCGGGGTTCTTTTTCGGAGCCATGTATGTCAGCTACGCCTTCTACGTCGCGTTCATAATCAGTACGTTTGTCTTGTTTAACGTACTGCTCAGCGTCGACTTAACGTATTACCTGATTGGTCTTATACCCGCGCTGGTCCTGCTGACTCCCTTTTTCTTTCGGCTGGCCCGCCGTACCTGGATCAACTTTTTTGTGGATTACCAACCTACCCAAACCAAGATACCAACCTAACTCCGCTGACCAGTCATATTACCCGTTCCTGGCATATTGACAACAGCCCCCACCCAACATCTGGATGGGGGCTGTTGTCAATACGTATGTATAACAATCTGTCCTGAAATCGGGCTGCGTGACAAATATCACAGAAAAGCGGAGCGCGGGTGAGGAGCTTTGTGTAACCACAGCATAGGATCGGGCGCTTATCACTCATTGGTTACGATCCGAATGAATGTATCGTCGGTGTATGTGGTTATTAAGTATAATCTATAGAATAAGTTAAATGGAATTTATCGAGTTGATCCGTAAGCCCTGGCCCTGGTACGTAGCCGGGCCGTTGATTGGCCTTACGGTGCCTGCCCTGTTGCTGATTGGCAACAAATCGTTCGGGATCTCGTCGTCTTTGCGGCATATCTGCGCGGCCTGCCTGCCCGCCAACATCCCGTTCTTTCAGTACAACTGGAGAAAAGAAGTCTGGAATTTATTCTTCGTGGCCGGCATAACAATAGGCGGGATGCTGTCGGCCCAGTTCCTGACCAATCCCAATGCGTTTCAGCTCTCAGCCGCTACGGTCACGGATTTACGGGCTTTAGGGATTCGTGATTTCTCGGGTCTGATGCCCGCTGACTTGTTTGATCCGGCCTATCTATTCACGCTCAAAGGACTCCTGTTTTTCGTCTTGGGGGGCTTTCTGGTTGGGTTTGGAACACGCTGGGCAGGGGGCTGCACATCGGGCCACGCCATCATGGGACTATCAACCCTGCAATGGCCGTCGTTGGTCGCTACGGCCTGTTTTATGATTGGCGGTTTCGCCATGACGCACCTGATTCTGCCCTATCTAATGACATTAATCTAAGCTATCTATCATGCAACACGTGCAGGAATCAACTGAATCGCTGGTATGCGACGCGCCCAACAATATGAAAAAAACGGAGAGCTGGACCGCCAACCTGAACTATGTAGTGGTGGGCGTTCTGTTTGGCATTGTCTTCGTAAAAGCCGAAATCATTTCATGGTTTCGCATCCAGGAGATGTTTCGGTTACAGAGTTTTCATATGTACGGGGTCATCGGGTCAGCCATCCTGGTCGGCATGCTCTCGGTCTGGCTCATCAGGAAATACAATATCAAGACTCTGTCGGGGGAAGAAGTGACCTTTCGGCCGAAGCCCTTTAACCGTGGGCAAATTTATGGTGGCCTGCTGTTCGGATTAGGCTGGGCCATTACCGGCGCTTGTCCGGGACCATTGTTTGCCCAGATTGGCAGCGGATACGTCGTTGTGCTGACCACGTTGCTGAGCGCCATAGCGGGTACGTGGGTCTACGGCTATTTTCGCCACAGGCTACCGCACTAAGCTGAGCAGAATCATCGTGCGTGTGTAACAAATATCACGGAACGGCTTTCGGCTGACTACCAATTTTGGCTTATCAATTTAACACTCGTTAAATCATGAAAGTCGATCAGATTTATACCGGCTGTCTGGCCGAAGCCGCTTACTACATTGAGTCAGAAGGCGAAGCCGCCATCATCGATCCCCTTCGCGAAACCAAACCGTATCTGGATCGGGCGGCTGCCGACGGAGCTACCATAAAGTACGTTTTTGAAACGCATTTTCACGCTGACTTTGTGTCCGGTCACCTCGACCTGGCGGCAAAAACCGGGGCTACCATTGTTTTCGGCCCTACGGCCCAGCCGGGTTATCAGGCCCACGTAGCCAGCGACGGCGAGGAGTTTCGGGTTGGTCAGCTAACGATCCGGGTGTTGCATACGCCGGGTCACACGATAGAATCAGCCACGTATCTGCTGATCGACGAAACCGGCAAGGAAACGGCCATTTTTACCGGCGATACCCTGTTCATCGGGGACGTTGGCCGGCCCGACCTGGCGGTTAAATCCGATTTATCCCGCGAGGATCTGGCGGGTTATCTCTACGACAGTCTGCACACGAAAATCATGACCCTGCCCGACGATGTGATTGTGTATCCGGGTCACGGGGCGGGGTCGGCCTGCGGCAAGAACATGAGCCGGGAAACCTTCGATACGCTGGGCAATCAGAAACGGTTCAACTATGCCTTACGCACCCGCAGCAAGGAAGAATTTATCCAGGAAGTGACGACCGGCCTAACGCCCCCACCGCAGTATTTTCCTAAAAACGCGGTGCTCAACAAACTGGGATACAATAGCGTTGATGCGGTGATCCGGCAGGGTAAACAGGCGCTTACGCCGGCGGCTTTTGAAGCCGCAGCCAGCGAAGAACATGCGCTGATTCTGGATGTACGTCAGGCGCAGGCGTTTGCAAAAGGCTTCATTCCCAATGCCGTTAACATTGGTCTGGAAGGGCAGTTTGCCGGGTGGGTTGGCACGCTGATTCCGGACTTAAAGCAGCCTATTTTGTTAGTAGCGCCCGAAGGGAAAGAAGAAGAAGCCATTGTACGCCTGGCGCGGGTCGGCTACGATAACTGCATTGGGTACCTGAACGGTGGGTTTGCTGCCTGGCAGGCCGCTGGCCGAGACATTGATACGATCCCGTCCATATCAGCCGATGCCTTTGCCGAGTTGTTCCACCAGCACCCGAATCTGTCCGTGCTGGACGTTCGCCGTAAAAGCGAATACGACTCTGAGCACGTAGTAGGGACCCAGAACCTGCCTTTGGATTACCTCAACGAGAACATGGCCAGCATCAACCGTGCTACAACGTACTACGTTCACTGCGCGGGTGGCTACCGCTCCATGGTGGCTATCTCCATCCTCAGGGCGCGCGGATTCGATAACCTGATTGACATTACGGGCGGCCTTGCGGCCATTAAGCAAACCGGAAAGCTCCCGCTGACTGACTACGTCTGTCCTACAACCATGCTGTGATGGGTTGATGCCTATCAACGTGGGCATCTGGTGCGGTCGGCAGACCAAGCCACACTGTGATTCGATTCATCAAGGTTTTTCAGGGTACACAGGCTACTTATGGCTTTCGGCCGGGAACCGGGCCGCCTTACCCGGCCGATTTGTGCCATACATTGGCTGATTTGTCCTGGGGATAGGCTGGGCGCAGGGCTACCTTTGTGATGGCGGTTAGCCCGCGCCAGACAGCTTTTGGTGCGGGTTGTGGCCGTCCTGAACACATAAATGCCATGTCTACCAACAGCCGATTATACAGCATTGTCTTCAACAAATGTCCGCGTTGTCATCAGGGCGATTTCTTCGTGACCAACACGGCCTTCAGCCGACATTTCGACGAGATGCATGACCACTGCCCGCAGTGTGGCCTGAATTTTACCCCCGAGCCGGGTTTCTACTGGGCCTCCATGTTTGTCAGCTATGCCTTCTTCACGATCTGGACGCTGGCAACCTTTTTCGTAGCGGTGCTCTGGCTCAATATTGAACTCGAGTATTACCTGATCGGTCTGCTGCCTACACTGGTTCTGCTGACGCCTTACTTTTTCCGGATGGCCCGCCGGACGTGGCTGACCATTTTTGTGAAGCCCGATCGGCACCGCATCAGCCTGCCGAACAAGTCTAAGCGTTAACCGAGATTCCACAGCCGACTCCTATTGATACTCGCGCCGAAACTGTTCGGGAGTAACCCCGGCTGCCTTGCGGAAAAAGCGGTTGAAGTAGGAGTGATCCTGAAAGTTCAGCCGGTCGGCCACCTGGGCCACAGAAAGGTCGGTGTGGACAAGCAATCGTTTGGCTTCGAGCAACAGCCGCTCCTGAATGATCTTTTGCAGGGATTTACCGAGGGCCGTCTGGCAAATGGTGTACAGTTGCTTTTCCGAGAGGGCCATCAGGTCGGCGTATTCCCGCACGGTCTTGTGATTGAGGTAATGCGCTTCGACGAGCCGCTCCAGTTGCTGGATCTGGCTTTGAGTATGTACCGTGAGCCGATCCGACTGGCGGGTGAGCAGAAAACCGCTGAGCTTCACCAGCAGAATATTCAGGTACGAGCGGATAATATCCTCCCGGCGGTAGTTGCTGCCAATCGTTTCCTGATACACCCGTACAAACAAGTCGCTGATATCGGCCGCGTTTTCCGTTGATAGATAGTCGACGGGGGGCGTAGCCAGCGCGTGAAACAGCGGAAAGTCAAACAGCTTCCGGGCGGGGTAGTCGACCAGATAAAAGGCTGCGTTGAAAAAAATGAGGTAACCGTCTGTGTCGTCGGAGTAGGTCCAGGTATGTACCTGCGCGGGCGACATGAAAAATACGCTGCCCGGCTGAATGGGGTAATCGACGAAGTCAATCGTGTGGGTGCCCTGCCCCCGGGTGAAAAGTACCAGCAGGTAAAAATCGTGGCGGTGGGGTGTACGGATAAACTGATACTGCGCTACGTGTTCTCGAAACAACTGCACATACACGTCGGGGCCGCGTCGGGGAGCCTCTGCAAAGTCATCAATGTGCAGAACGGGTAGAATTTTCTCTTTCATGGTAGCTGTTAGTCCATCGAGCCTGTGGCGAAACTGCCCGTAGTGGACAATAATACCGCTTTGCCGACAGATAGTAACTACCCCCGACCACCTGAAGGACGGTCGAGGGACTACGTACCGGTTGGCGATACCGGTTAGGGGGCCAGCGTCCAGCATCAAACAAAACGGGCATACGCCAAAAAAATATCGGAGAAGGTGGGTTGATTTGAGTCTTGATGGACAAGTGGTTACGTAAAACCAGCGCTTGGGTTGACGACGTAGCGGTTTTGCCGTTACAACGGTTTTCCTTGCCGAGGAATCATGCAGGAGTAACCATTACAAGTACTAGTTTATGAAAAATGCGTTTTTAAGTTTAGCCTTCCTGGGGTTGATGGCATCCTGCAGCCAGCAAACCGCCGTGGCACCTACTCAATCGACAGAGCAGAAAGTAGCTTATCAGAAGAGTGTTCGCCTGGCCGGCAGCTCAGTTGATTTGAAAGTCGCACAGATCGCCGACAGCCGCTGCCCCATAAACGCGCGCTGCATTACGGCCGGTGCCGTAAAGGTCCAGTTTGAAGCCAGCGCAGCAGGGGCCACGCAGCAGGTTGACGTAACCTTGCCTGCTTACCCTGAAAAGCCCGTTGAAACCCTATTTACAGTCAACAACCAGACCTACCGGCTGACCCTCAAGGACGTATTGCCCTACCCGGAAGCTGGCAAAGAAGTTAAACTGGAGGATTATACCGTGCAGGTTTCTGTTGAGAAGCAGTAACTTGCAGGCATAACCTTTATCTTCCCAGGCCCCGTCCTTCAATAAAGGGCGGGGCCTAATGTTTTAGTAAAATACGGTGGTAGTTTATGATAGCTAGTTTAGCTGAATAATTAGCTACAATGCCCCGGGTGATACTACTCTGCGCTCAGATCATTATTGCTGATCGATAAAACATGGCGCTAATATTCAACCTCGCAGTCAGGAAACTGACGTTTAATTTTTGTAATTGTTTCTTCTGAAAGCTTCGTTCCTTTTAGATTTAAATAAGTCATATTACTAAGATTACTTAATTCATCAGGCCAACCCGTAAGCTGATTACCGCTTAGATCAAGTATTTGTAGGTTGGTTAGTTGCCCCAGCTCGGCAGGTAAGCTTTTAAGTTGGTTGTCTCCTAAGTATAACTCCCGCAGGTTGCTCAGCTTGCTTAGCTTAGTTGGCCAGCCCGTAAGCTGATTAGCACTTAGATCAAGTATTCGTAGGTTGGTCAGTTGATCTAGTTCAACAGATAAATTTTTGAGTTTATTGCCTCCTAAAGACAGCTCCTCCAGGTTGATCAGTTTGCTTAACTCAGCTGGCAAACGTGTAAGCTGATTATGATAAATATATAGTCTTTTCAGGTTAGTTAGCTGGCCCAACCCGGCAGATAAGCTTTTAAGTTTGTTGTCTCCTAAATACAACTCCCGCAGGTTGCTCAGTTCGCCCAGCCTTTCAGGCAAGCTTTCAAGTTGGTTGCTGTTCAGTACAAGACTTTGTAAATCGCTCAACTCACCTAGTTCATCAGGTACGCTGGTGAGCTTGTTAAAAGATAGATCAAGAGTTTGAAGATTTACCAATTTGCCAATCTGAGGAGGTAGTTGTTGTATCTCGTTCGAGTATAGTAAGACTATTTTGAGTAAAGGGTGACTGAAAACAGATTCGTGAATGCTGCTTAATTCTCTTTCATGAAGATCCAGAGCGGTAATAGTATCAGTTAATGCTTTAATTTCCAGCGCTAATAAATGCTCATTTTTCAGCGTGTCTAATAAATACTTTACATTATCACGTTTAACGCGGGCGTAGCCATCATAGTCATCGAAAATATAGGCTTCATCATATTTATAACTGATCAGCGTGTCGCCATCTTTGTTGATGAACCCATATTTCTTGTTATTATCTTCATCTTTTTTGAGAGCAAGCGCATAGCGATCTCCATAAAAATAAAATGCGTCGATAAGGCGCTGTTGCTTTTCCATTGCTTCGTCACCTATAAGCGCGAACACAATGCTGAGAAGAAATAAAAAGAGGGCGATACTGCCCGCTACAACTGCTGCTATCATCCTGTTCCGCAATTTGGCATTGCGCTTTTTTTCCTTTGCTAATTCCTGGTATTCTTCGGCATCTCTGAACTCTTTGCTTTTATTATAAAATGCAACTTCTTCGGGTAATAGTTTAGGCAGAACATCTTCAAATTTAGCCACCTGGTTACGGGTCAGATAATCACCGGTTTGTGGGTATGTCACCATAGCCATTCGAATCTGGCGTATCATGTTATTATGTTCCCGCTGTTGGTCCGGACGACGGTTGTGGATAATCTTTGCCAGGCTGTCGTGGGCTAGTTCTATGGTTTCCGGTTCACAACGGATCAGCTTGGCTCGCTCCAGTTCGTTCAGGCAGGTATTCAGTAAGGAATCGCTAATTCGGGGAAAGAAATTTCGTTCACTGGTTTCCATTTCAATTAATCCGTTTACGCGGTTATAGCGTACCGGTCGTTTGGTTTCATCATCCGTCACAAATCCATCCAGCACCGCCCTGACCGTATTCGTCGGGAGGTCGGTTTGCTGCTTTATAAGTTCTTTCTGGATGCGCTCAATCTGTTCGTCCAGATACCGGTTTAGTACCTGATCAATCGTACCAAATTCACGAACTTCATCTTTGGTGATTTCTATAGGTGGCCACTGCTGATCGGCTGACAGCTCAAGGCCGGGATAGGTTCGCTTAAAATCCTCCCGGTATAACTGGTCCAGGAAAACCTGTAGATACGGAAGCTCAATACCTGAGCGCTGCAGGCTCACATTCTGAATAACATCATCCAGGCGCGTATCGTCAGGTGGGTTCCCGTACGAAATATTAAACTTCGCAAAGGAGCTTTTCAGGACTTTTTTCACGTTAGCGTAATCCATAGGCTCCACGCGCAGCCGGAAGTCAAACAGGGTATGAATCGCTTTCTCGAAAGGATACAACCGCCCCAGGTATTCTTCACGGATTACAATCAGTACCGTACAGGGTAACTGCTCCTCCAGAATTGTCTTCAGGTTAACAATGAACTGAGTCTGTTCATCGGGGGAACCCAGAATAAATAACTCTTCAAATTGATCAAAAATCAGATAAACAGGGCGTAGAAAATGCTGATAGAGTCTTCTAATCTGGATCGACAAGGAGGAGTCTTCGGCTTCGGGTAGTATTCGCCTGATAGCGGCCTGAACGGATTCGTTGATATTTGTCTGGCGACGAACCCAAATGGGCAACCAGTCGGGACCGGCAAATTTCCCGGCTAGGCCGCATTGAATCAGACTGGTTTTACCCGTTCCCGACAAGCCGTATAATATCAGCAGGCGTGTACGCTGAATTTGCCGGTAAAGCTGCTGAATTTCCTTGTCGCGCCCGAAGAAGGTTTCCTTATCGGCTAAGGTATACGGGTCCAGAAATCTGAATGGACTTCTCATAGTTTATTCCAGGTGAAGTTTGAGAACCGACAGTGCAAATGCGGAAAGCTGATCTTTCAGCAACGAGTGATAGTCTGCCAGCATGTCTTCTTCGTCTTCATCCTCGTCTTCGTCCAGCGAAAACTTTTCACTTACTGACTTCTTAGCAGCAAGAACAGTCCAGATTTCATGATACGAACTTACTTTTCTGTAACATATCAGATCGTTCATAGCAGCCGAATAGGACATTAAATAATAGACTTCTGATTTGGCTACCCGGAGCAACGCGTTCTTATCAATGATGAATGGCGATAGATTCAAACCGCCTTTCTGCCATTCTCCGTGCGGATGTAGAATGATTGACGTTGATTCAAGCGCATTATCAATCAAATGGCGCTCATCATCCCTTCTGGAAATGACGTAGCCAATCTGCAAAGGCACCAATTGATGGAGATAACTTGGATCTTTCAGATGTTTGAATTTCAGTAGTTCGATGTTCTTAATGGACGTCAAGCTGTATTTTGCCCAGAAGCCGAAGGCAAGCAGAACCAACGCAAAACTAGTTTCAGCTTCGAGACATAAGTTAAGCGTTTCCGAAGCAGATGCGAAGTAGGGTTTTAACTCGTCTTGATTGGTAATTTTCGATTCTAAATCTTGAATTGACTTTTTAATTTCAACCTGATTCAGGTCTTCTGATAAGGTGCTTAATTCATTGATAAAATCGCTTGTCTTTTTGGCCCGGGGTTCGTCACCAAGGTTTTCGGTGGTCAAGTTCGTACGAGAGTCCATAACAACCTTTATCAGGATCTGCATCAAGGCCAGATTCGACAAGTGGGTATCTGAAGTATTTGGGGTAAACAGGGTGGTCTTAATGGCCTCCTGATATTCGTCGGGCAGATCTGTAACCGGGTGAATCTGCAAACGTCTGCCCCATACTTCGGCTAATAAGGCAAATGTTGTCAAATTGATAACCGACCGATAGGCGTATAACAGCATCTGGAATCGCTCCCAGGAAGGTGTGTCATAGAACTGAATGGCATCCTGTGTTTCAGCTTTGACGGCTATTAAACAGCGAATAGGCTCGTTAATGACAAATGGAAATCGTTCCAGAGCCGCATTGGGTGTCGGCGTGATACTGTACCTCTTAGCGACTTTTGTGAGAGCGATTCTTAGCTTATCATTAACCTTCTCCAGGCCTTCGTCGGGTGTCAGGTCTTTTGTCGGAAGACGCCACGTTTTGACCAATATTTCATCTTTCTCGTGATAGTATACTCCCCATACAGCCTTGTCGCTGCCAGCATGCTGGCTACTCACGATACCACCACGCGATAACTCTTCACTGTGTGATAATCCATAAACCCGAGCCGTATCAATAGCCCGGTCAAATGCCATGCTAAACGACAGCTTGTGTATGGCTAGATTAGTAAATAGCGCAATGGAGAACTGGGTGGCTTTCTGATCACTAATGGGTGAGCTTGTTGCTACTACAATCGGGATGTTATTGCGGCTCAGCTCCTTAACCTGTCCTAATGTGGAACAGCCATTCAAAACAACTATTTTCAAATTAGGACATCGGCCAAGAAGGGCTGCTATACCATCTGAGCTACCAGTACCATCTTCAAATAACAGGCGGTCGCGGTCAGCATGACCACTGAATAGGAACAGTTCAATATCCTGTTCCCAGGCCTGAATGTCAGTCAAGATTTGCTCGCGAGTAGCCAAAGGCCTTGAAATAACTGTAAAGTCTCCCCGTTTCTGCCGGTCCTGTAAGGCATTGATTACACCGGTGTACTCATCGGTCAGTGTTTTCAGCTTATCTGTATCACTGTTGGCGAACGTTAACAATAATGTAGACATAGGTCGTGAATGCAAACTATTGAAATATAGAGGTTTATTTTGCGAAACGCGCCAAAAGCTACGCTCGGAAACATCTTTTTCGTAAACGGTTAACCCAATCAAACAAACTTGCTACGCTTACAGAGGGGCCGCTGATCGGGGGTGGGGAGGGTGGAAGGGGGAGATGCGGTCTTTTCGGGTCAGGAGCCGCCAGAAATCGGTTGCCAGCGCCGGGTAAACCGTCAGACCGACGCTGTAGTACACGCCGTTGAAATGCTGGTCAATGTCGGTTTGAAAGATCGAGTACCTATACCCCAGCTGAACGCTGAATCCAATCCAGCGCGTGGCTTTCCACTGGGTATAGGCACCCACCTGCACAGGCACGAAGAAGTCGCGCCGGGTACGGTCGATCTGTACGTCCCGTCGCAGATCGTGGGGCATTGCGTAGGCGATCCCGCCCCCTACTTCGACGGGCAGGCTCACCATCCAGTGTTGGTTATTGGTCAGGTTCCACCAGTACAGCAAACTCAGAAACCACAGGTCCGTACGGGTGTAGTAGTCCAGATTGATCCGCCGGGCGGCCGTACGTCGCCAGTCGATTAGTCGCAGGTACGTAGCGTAGGTTAGCCAGTAGTAGCCAAGGGTTAGCTGATGCCGTTTGGGACCAAATTCAATCCCCGCGTTTACGCCCCATACGTTGACGTGCTGTCGTTCCAGAAATGAATTCCGAAAATCGAGGTTGATCGCTGGGGTGATTCTGGCGACGGGCGTCGAATCCGGTGCCGACGTATAGGCCGATGGCTGGCGAGCGGGCAGCGTATCACGGATTGGCAGCAGGGGTAAAAGGATTGACAGGAGGAAGGCCAGCATACTCGCATAACCGGTTTGGCTTTTTATTGATTTGGTAAAGCCGAGGAGGCCGTAAAGCACAGTAGATCAAGAGTAAAAATAACAGTACCCGAACAGATGGCGCAAAACTTGGTAGATTTTTACACCTGTCGTTTCTAACCGGCTGTGCATCTTTGTTGCTCTTTATGACGAATGGCGATGAACGACGAGATACGACTACAGCCGCTCGACTTGAGTGTAGCTCCGCGCATGGCCGAACTGGCAAATAATGCCAAGGTCTGGCAGCAGCTTCGGGATATGTTTCCGCACCTGTATTCACTGGACGATGCAACAGCGTTTATAAACAGTGCTCTGGCCGGTCAGTTCGGGCTGGTACTTGGCATCTGGTACGGGCCGGAGTTCGCGGGAACGATCGGGCTGGTGCCGCAGCCCGATGTGTACCGACGCAGCGCCGAGATTGGCTATTGGCTGGGCGAGCCGTATTGGGGCAAGGGTATCGCTACGGAGGCCATTCGGCAGATCGTCGCGATTGGGTTCAGCGAGCAGCCCGAACTGGTACGCATCTTTGCCGGTATCTTTTCGTCTAACCCGGCATCCATGCGGGTGCTGGCCAAAAACGGCTTTCAACTGGAGGGCATTTCGCCGAAGGCAGTTTTTAAAAACGGCGTGTTGCTGGACGAGCACCGCTACGGTCTGCTACGAACACACTAGGCCATGGATGCATCAATTGTTGAAAAGATTCTGGCCCGCGTCGATCAGCCTGATCTGATTGATGTGCTGGCGAATGAGCTGAGCAGTTCGGAACTGAACTCGGTACTGCTGGACCTGTTCAGCCGCAAGGCCGCCCAACTGTCGGCGCCCGATCTGCTGAAAAGCTACCGGGGCAACCGCTTCGTGCAGCCGGCCGACGTCGATGTGCTGGCCTTACGCAGGCTGGAAACCATCGCGTATGAAACGTTCAGCCAGTTCGGATTCAAGCCCATCGAGCTTTCACCCGTATCGGCGCTGGGTAGCTGCTCCGTCGTGGCAACAGCCGACCAGAAGAAAGTACTGTCGGCCGGTCGGCAGACGGAAGTAATGGCTGACGCGACCAACGCCCTGGCCCTGCACATTGCCGATTTGAAGCACAGTGGCGGCTGGCAACCCGAGCAGCCCACCGACCGGCTGCATTTCAGCACCATTCACCGGCACCTGCGGACGCCCCCCGTACCGAAAATTCCCGGCTTCCGGCCTCACTTCAAGGTGGCCTGTCTGGTTACGTCCGGGCGCGATACGGGTAGTTTCCAATTCGAAAAAGAAGCCCTGACCGGGCATATCGTGGCGATGACGGCGTTTTTTCGCGATCAGCTACGTATCGACAAGCTGAAATTCAGGCTCACGGCCCGCAAAGGCTATTCCGACCCGATTGCATTTGTGGAACAGCTTCGGGCCTACGTCGCCGAACAGCGTCCGGATGTGGTTGTCGAAGCTTATACCGACGCCATTGGCGAGAACAACTACTACAAAGGGCTGCAATACAAGATTGATATTGATGTAAACGGCCAGGTGATTGAGATCGGCGACGGCGGGTACGTCGACTGGACGCAGCAGTTGTTGCAGAACAAAAAAGAACGACTGCTGATAACGGGAATTGGCCTTGAGTTGCTATATCGGCTGATTGGTACCTAACTTTGGGCAGTAAGCACCAGGGTTAGGTTTACCATGCAGCAGGGCCGCGTTCTCTTTGAGGAAGAAACCGCTTCGTATTTCCGGATTGCGTACCCCAGCCGACCGCTGCAGTCGCTGGTTGCCTACTATTTCGAGATTAACCTCACCGGTCAGAACGCCCAGCCGGTCCTGCTGAACACCCTGCCGAACGTAACGAGTGTCATCAACGTCAGTTTGAGCGGCATCGGCTGGCGGTCGCATAATACGACGACAGGCAGCCAGACGGTCGTCAGCGGAACGAACCTGTTTGGCGCACTGAGCGATGCGTTAGTCAACACATACCCGGTTGGCGTCCACGATTTTTACATCAAGCTGAAGCCGGGCGCTGTGGGGCAACTGACGAAGGGGGCCGGACCTGAGCTGGCCAATCAGTTTACTACGTTGACCGATCTGCTCCGATTACCCGGCTTTACCGAACAGATTCAACGCGCGCAGACCTTCACCCAGCGGGTGCAGGTGGCCGAATCGGCGTTGCTGCCGCTGGTCGGGACGGCCCACGACAACTGGCGGTACGAGCTGATTCAGCGGGTGATCAACCGCTTTGATACGGTCGATACCCCCGGCGACGATCACCTCTACACGCTCTGCCGGAACCTGGGCGTGTCGTACAGTTCGCTCCACCGGCATTTTACCAGCATTGTCGGCTATTCACCGAAGTATTGCCAGCAACTGATCCGTTTCAAACACGCCCTAAAGTGCTACCGGGCGCATGGCAGCACCTTCGCCTTTGATACGGTTGGCTACACCGATTTCTCGCATTTTGTGCGGACCAGCAAGCAACTGACCCGCCGTAGCCCGTCCGCTTTGTAAAGGACTTATAGTGTTTCCTAAATAGCTTTTGTGTATACCCCCAACCCCCTGGAGGGGGCTTAGCACCGCTTAGTTCAGAATCTTGACATTAGCAGCGCTAAGCCCCCTGAAGGGGGTTGGGGGTATATAGGGGTATCCAGTAGCACCCCATTCACAAACAGTCCATACGCCATACCCCCGGCGATTCTACAAGGTAATTCTACCAACTCAATCGCTGTTTCTGACGATTGGCACCGAACAGGTCTGCACTCGGCACCTCCTCCCTCTATGTTTGCTCGCGCTTTTAAGCCCTGAAAGAGCATATGTGTAACTCTAAAATTACCCGATGGGGCACGGGAGTAACTTTTATGAAACAGTATTTCTTATGCACGTTAGTTTGGCTGCTGACGATGTATCGCAGCCTGGCTGCCCCACCTTCCACAACCGGAGCCATTCGGGTCGATCAGTTTGGCTACCTGCAGAATGCCCGCAAAGTGGCGGTTATCGTAAATCCTCAGGTCGGCTCCAATGCCAACCAGCCTTTCAATGCCAGCGCAGGAGCCAACCAGTATCAGGTCCGCCGATGGACGGACGATGCCGTCGTGTTCACCGGTACCATCCAGGCCTGGAAAGACGGTGTTACCCAGGCTTCGTCCGGCGATAAAGGCTGGTGGTTCGACTTCTCGCAGGTCAACACGCCGGGGTCGTACTACGTCTTCGACGTAGGCAACAACGTGGGCTCGTACCGATTCGAGATCGGCGACAACGTCTACAACGAGGTCCTGAAAGCGGCCGTCCGGACGTACTTCTATCAGCGGATCAATTTCGCCAAGCAGCCGCCCTATACCGATCTGAAATGGGCCGATGGCGCTACGCACGAAGGACCAGGCCAGGATCGGGAGGCCCGGAGCCGACACGCCAAAACGGACCCCCTCACCGCCCGCGACGTATCGGGTGGCTGGATGGACGCCGGCGACATGAACAAGTACGTGACCTTCGCCGAAGAACCGGTGGCTATTCTGCTGGAGTCGTACCGGCTGAATCCGTCGGTGTTCGGCGATAACTTCAATATTCCGGAGTCCGGTAACGGCATTCCGGACATTCTGGACGAAGTGAAGTGGGAGCTTGACTTCATGAAGCGGATGCAGGACGCTACCGGTACCGACGGCTTGCTGCTGAAGGTTGGCGTAGACAACTACAACGAAACCAACCCGCCCAGCGCCGATACCCGGCCCCGCTACTACCTGCCCGAATGTACGTCGTCGACCTTGTCGGGGGCGGCTATGTTTGCTGTAGGAGGGGCTGTATTTCGAACCATTCCGGCACTGAGCACCTACGCGCAGGACCTGATTGCCCGGGCTGAACGGGCGTTTGCACGAGCCCGGCAGACAACCCAGGAGTTTACCGTCTTCCAGACCGACTGCGACGATGGCAATATCAAATCAGGAGACTCAGACCGTCGTCCTGACCTTCAGTTGCAGTCGGCGGTGGTTGCGGCTATCTACCTGTTCGAAGCCACGGGTAAGGCCGAATACAAGGCGCTCGTTGATAGATACTACGCCCAGATTCAGCCGATTGCCAATGAGTGGTGGGGGCCGTACAGCATGCACGTGCATACGGCACTGCTGCGATATGCCGCTAATCCGGCCGCTACGCCTTCGGTGGCGTCGGCTATCCGGAGCCTGAAGAGCCAGCAGAACAGTGTGCTGTCAATCAACGACTACAACGCTCGCACGGACCTCTACCGCGCCCACATGGCCGACGCCCAGTATCACTGGGGCAGCAACCAGGTGCGCGGCAATGCCGGCGTGGCCAACATGGATTTCGTTGATTTCAACATCAATGCCGGCAGCAAGGCGCTGTACCGCGAGGTTGCGGCTGAGTACCTGCACTGGTTCCACGGGGTGAACGCCCAGGGCAAGGTGATGCTGTCGAATATGTACGCCTACGGGGCCGAAAACTCGCAGAACGAAATTTACCACACCTGGTTTGCCGACGGCACTGCCTGGGACAACGCCCTGACCTCGCCGAAAGGCCCTGCACCAGGTTACCTGACGGGTGGGCCCAACAACATGGATCAGTACGATGGTACTCAGGGCTACATCCGGAACGAACCGTTGCAGAAGCGCTACCGCGACTGGAATGCGGGGTTCCCGGAGAATTCGTGGATTTTCACCGAAGTGGCCATTTACAACCAGGCTCCGTACGTGGCCTTGCTGAGTCGCCTGATGACGCCTACGTCGGACCCGACCGATACGGAACCACCAACGGCTCCAACCAATCTGGTCGCGTCGGATTTGTCGCCGTATTCGGTGAAGCTGGCGTGGAACGGGTCGGTGGATAACCGGGCGGTGACGGCCTACGAGATTTACCAGAACGGGAGCAAGATTGCCGAAACGCCCCAGACGTTCATCAACATCGAGACGCTGTCGCCGAACAGTAGCTACGTGTTTACCGTGAAGGCCATCGATTTCTCGGCGAACCGCTCCAATTCGAGTAATGCCGTGACGGTGAACACCCCCGCACCCAGCGCAAACGACTACGTCATCTACGGCGATGCGCTGAAGAATACGTTCGCCAACTGGTCGTGGAACAGCACGCAGGATTTTGCGAATACAAACCCCGTGAAGCTCGGCGAGAAGTCACTGAAGGTGAACGTAACGGTGGCCTGGGGAGCACTGAGTTTGCGCAACAACGAAGTGCTGAATACGGCCAATTACCCCGGTGGCGTACAGTTCTGGTTCTACGGCACCGACAAACCCGTGCGCGTAACGATGAGCCAGGTTGATACCGGCCCGACCGCTGATTTCTACCGGATCTCGGCCGAGCCCAACACCTGGACGCTTGTCCGGATTCCGTGGAGCGAATGGGGTAATCCAGCGCAGTTTCAGCGGATTTCGTTTGCCGATGGTTCGGGCGGAACCCAGAGCTTCATCATCGACGATGTACGGCTCGTTGCCGGTGACGTAACGCCCGACACGCAGGCCCCAACCGCCCCGACGAGCCTGACGACGAGTAACGTAGCAGCAACCAGTCTGCGCCTGAACTGGGGAGCTTCAACGGACAACATCGGCGTAACGGCCTATGAAGTCCTGCAGGGTAGCACCGTAATCAACGGCAACGTAACGGGCACCTCATTCGACGTAACGGGGTTAACCTGCAACACCTCGTACAATTTCACGGTGCGGGCGAAGGATGCCGCCGGAAACGTATCGCCCAACAGCAACACGATCTACGTAATGTCGGCACCCTGTACCGACACACAGGCCCCGACCGTACCCACAAACCTGGCCGGCAGCAACGTATCGGCCACGGGTCTGACGCTGACCTGGACAGCCGCCACCGACGATATAGGCGTTTCGGGCTATGAGGTATATCAGAACGGAACGCTGCTCAACGGCACTGTATCGGGTACGTCGCTGAACGTAACGGGGCTGACCTGCAACACGGCTTATACGTTCACGGTGCTGGCTAAAGACGGTTCCGGTAACAAATCGGCCCAAAGCAGTCCGCGGAGCGTAACGACCTCGGCCTGCGCCGACAGCGAAGCACCGACCGTACCGACCAATCTAGCAGCAAATAACGTAACGGCTACAGGCCTGACCCTGACCTGGACGGCTTCGACCGACAACGTTGGCGTAACGGCGTACGAGGTGTATCAGAATGGTACGCTGCTGAACAGTAACGTAACCGGTACGTCGCTGGCCGTGAGCAATCTGGTGTGCGGTACTGTCTACACGTTCACGGTACTGGCAAAGGACGCATCGGGCAACAAATCGGCGCAAAGTGCAGCCGTCAGTGCAACGACGCCAGCCTGCCCCCCGTCCGGCAGCGATGTGGTGTACGATGAGACTCTGAACGCGGGTTGGAAGGAGTGGTCGTGGTCGATTGATCGCAACTATGCCAGCACGAACCCCGTGAAAGTGGGGCAACAGGCGTTGGCGGTAACCTACAACGACGGCTGGGGTGGTTGGTCCGTTATTCGGGATAATCACTTCATCACCACCCCCCAAACGGCCGTCCGGTTCTGGATCTACGCGACAACAAACAAGACCATTGGCGTGAGTATCAACACCGAAAACGAAACCGGCCAAAGCCCGTACGTATCGTTTCAGCCCACAGCTAACGCCTGGCAGGAAGTGGTACTGACCATGGCGCAGTTGGGCAATCCGGCCAGGATCAAGCGCCTGACGATTCAGTCACAGGCACCGGGTACGAACCTGATTTACCTCGATAACATTCGTCTGGAGCCATCCTTCAGCCTGTCGGTCAGCAACGTAGCGACAACCAGCCTGCGGCTGAACTGGACAGCACCTTCCGGAAATACGAGCGCTTATGAGGTATACCAGGACGGTAATCTGCTGAACGGTAACGTAACAACTACGTCGCTGGACGTGACGGGCCTGACGTGCGGTACGGCGTATACCTTTGCGGTGAAAGCCAAAGATGCGGCTGGAAGCGGGGTGGCCAACAGCGTACCGACAAGCGCGACGACTACGTTCTGCCCCGGCTCATCGACGGTTGACATGATTTACGACGAAGCCCTGAACCCCGGCTGGCAGGAATGGTCGTGGTCGCTCAAATCGGGCTATGCGAACACGAATCCGGTGAAGGTAGGGCAGAAGTCGGCGTCGTTGAGCTATACCGATGGCTGGGGTGGCTGGTCGCTGTTCCGCAACACGCACCTGATTCCGACGCCCCAGACGACCATCCGGTTCTGGATCTACGCGACGACGAACAAAACCATCGCCGTGACGACCAATGCCGAGAACGAAAGTGGAGTCAGCCGGACGGTGAGCTTCCAGCCTACGCCGAACGCCTGGCAGGAGGTCATAATCACGATGGCGCAGTTGGGCAATCCGGCCAAAATCAAGCGCATGACTGTTCAGTCGCAGGCATCGGGGGCTAACCAGATTTACGTGGATAACGTCCGTATTGAAACCCCGAATGGATCTGCCCGGCTTTCGGCATCGTCGGAGTTGCCGATTGAAGGGACGATGACCCTGAGTCCGAACCCGGTAACCGGCCCGGTGACGATACAGATCGTAACGGATGAAGCGCAGGACGGTACCCTGACGGTGCTGAACTCGGCGGGGCTGCCGGTTCATAACCAGTCGATCCAGACCCAGATTGGTCGGAACGAGTACACGCTTGAACTGGACCGACTTGCGCCCGGTGCCTACCTGGTGAAGTGGCAGACGGCTACGAAGCAACTGGTTAAGCGCCTGATTGTAGCGAACTAAGTTTTTCAGAATAAGCGTGTGATAATCAGCCTTATCACTGTCGAATCGCCTGTCAGGTGACTCGGTGGGATAAGGCTGAGTTAATTCACGTTAAACACATTTGATATAATATAGTTGTGTTATACGATACAAAAATATAATATAGCGGTCATGTATTGACTTAGACCGTTTGTGTGCTGTATGCTTGAGGATAACGACCGTCTTAAACCAGAGAACATCATAAAGGGAACCGTGCAGCGCAGGTATCAACTGCCGTTCTTCGAGGCTTACATACCCTGCGGTTTTCCCAGTCCGGCAGATGCCTATACGGAACGGGTCTGCGACCTAAATGATCTCTGTGTCTACAATCCGGATACTACGTATTTCGTCCACGCCATCAACGATAGTATGGCCGGCGATTCCATCTGCGAAGGCGACTGGATCGTGGTCGATTCATCGATTGAACCGGCGGATGGGCGGATTGTGGTAGCCTGGGTTGAAGACGGCCATACCCTCAAGCGCATCCGGTTTCGGGGGGAACTTAAGATCCTGGAGCCGTCGAATCCGGCCTATGCGCCGATCTACGTGCAGCCCGGCGATGCTTTTCAGGTTTTTGGGGTGGCTACGTTCCGCATTGGTAAACTGCTCAAACTATGATCGCTCTGGTCGATGCCAACAACTTCTACTGCTCGGTGGAGCGTAGCTTCAACCCCGCCCTGAACGGAAAACCGGTGATTGTACTCAGCAACAACGATGGGGCCATTGTGGCCCGCTCGCAGGAAGCTAAGGATCTGGGTATCAAAATGGCAAACCCGTTTTTTCAGCAGACAGAGCTGATTAAAGCCGCGGATGTCAGGGTGTTTTCGTCCAATTACACCCTCTACGGCGATACGTCGGCGCGGCTGATGAGCCTGCTGGGACGCTTTGTTGAGAATGTGGAAGTAAACAGCATTGATGAGGCTTTTCTGGACCTGGACGGCTACGGTTCCGTCTATCCTGACCTGGAGGGCCTGGCGCGGCACATGCGCGCCAAAATTACGCAGTGGCTTCGCATTCCGGTCAGCATCGGCATAGGCCCTACCAAAACGCTGAGCAAAGTAGCCAACTTATATGCCAAGAGTGCAAAAGCCGTGCAGGGAGTAGTCGTGCTGGCGACGGAAGAGGACATTCAGGAAGCATTGGAAGAACTTGACGTAAGTTTGCTCTGGGGCGTCGGGTCCCGCTACGCATCGAAGCTGAAACGGCTGGGAATAAAAACTGCCTGGGATCTACGGCAGGCTCCCGACGACTGGATTCGGGACGTTATGACCGTCAATGGCCTGCGGCTGGCGTACGAACTGCGGGGACAACGTTGCAAACTGCTGGAGACCGACCCTGGCCCTAAAAAAAGCATCTGCACGGCCCCCTCGTTTGGAGATATGATTCCTGATCTGAAACTAATCCGCGAGGCTCTGACTACGCACCTCGCCCGCGCGTCGGAAAAACTCCGGCGACAGGGCTCCGCAGCAGGCGTCATTACGGTGTTCCTGCATACGAACCGGCACGCCAGATCGGCCAATGGCGAACCGGCTAAATACTACGCCAACAGTCGGTCGGTAACGCTACCGCATCCGACCACCAGCCCGGTCGACCTGAGCCGTTACGCCCTGGCGGCTCTTGATTGCATTTATAAGCCCGGCTATCGGTATCAGAAAGTAGGGGTTATTCTCAACGATCTGGTCGATGATGACTTTCGGCAGGAAGCCCTGTTTACGAACGGCCCCGACCCGAAACTGGCCCGCTTAGCACAGGTCGTCGATCAGCTTAATTACCGGCATGGCCGGGATAAAGTGCGCCTGGCTGTCCAGGGCTACAGTCCGGCCTGGAAAATGAAACAGCAATGGCTATCGCCCTGCTACACAACCCGCTGGAAAGATATTCTGAAGGTGAGTTAATGGTCACCGTCTTGAGCCCAAAACAAATCAGGCGGGCAGGTATACGCTAAATGTAGCACCCTGGTTGGGTTCGCTCGTAGCCGTGATGGCCCCGCCGTGGTTAGCTGCCACTTTCTCACAAATGGCCAGGCCAATGCCCGTACCCTCGTATTGATTGCGGGTGTGGAGCCGTTGAAAGACCTGAAAGATGCGATCTATGTACTTGGCGTCGAACCCAATGCCGTTGTCCGATACGTCGATGCGGTGATACGTACTGCTAGGCCGGGTGGGCTTCACGGACGAAGGGAGTTCAGCGTCCCGAATCTGTTTGGTACTGATGCGAACGATCGGCGACTCCCCCGGCCGGTGAAACTTCAGGGCGTTGCTGAGCAGGTTCTGAAAGAGCTGGCTCAACTGCGATCGGTCCCCTTCGAGTGTCGGTAAAGGAGAAACCGTTACGGTTGCGTTCGACTCCTGAATAGCCAGATCCAGATCCGACAGCACAGTGCCGACGATTTCGCTGAGGGAGACCAGTGTTGTATCGTCCTGCCGGACGGAGACGCGCGAGAACGTCAGTAGATCCCGGATGAGCGCCGACATCCGGCCGGCCGCCGATTGCATCCGTTCCAGGTAAACAACCCCGTCGCTCAATTGGTCGGCATACTGGTTTTTGAGCATGTCGCCGAATGATTGGATCTTCCGCAGCGGCTCCTGCAGATCGTGGCTGGCAATGTAGGCGAACGATTGCAAGCTGCTGTTTGATCGCTGGAGTTCGGCGTTGGCTACCTGCAACTGGTGGGTCTGATCGGCTACCCGCTGCTCCAGCAGTTCGTTGGCCAGTTTGCTTTGGGTAATGTCGAGAATGGCACCGATAAATCGGCTGGCCGTACCGTCGTCGCCGAAATAAGCCTGACCGATGGCCCGAACCCAGCGCAGTTGCCCATCCACTACGCCCACCGTTCGGTATTCAATGTCATAAAAGCCCTCGTTGCCGGGTTGCAATACCGATTGCACAACGGCGTCTGTCCGGGCGCGGTCGTCGGGATGGATACCCTGCAAAAAAACGGAGTAGTCAACGTAGGCGTCGGGGGGCAGGCCAAACAGTTCCTTGCAGCGCTCCGACCAGATCAATTCGCCCGTGTGCGGATAAAAATCCCAGGTTCCCAGCTCCGTAGATTCAACCGCCAGCCGCAGGCGTTCCTGGGTCATCTTCAGTTCGTGTATATCGACCACCGAGCCTACGTAGCCCATGAACGTGCCTTGCTGATCAAACCGCGGGCGACCCGTGTCTTTCATCCAGCGGTACGTACCGTCGGCAGCCCGGAGCCGGTAATTGAACGAAAACGGTTTCTGATTTCGGTTAGCCTCCAGAAAGATATCGCCCGATAGCTGGGCATCGTCGGGGTGAACAACCGTCAGCCAGCCCAGGCCTAAGGCGTTCTCAGGGCTTTGGCCGGTGTAGTCGTACCAGCGCTGATTCAGGTAATAGCAGTAGGCATCCGGCCGAGTCATCCAGATGATAATCGGCAGGTCGTCGGCCAAAGGGATCAGTTCTTCCTGCGAAGAATTATTTGGCAACGTCATCAGCATGAAATAAAGGCAACAGGCAAAACCATAACGTTAAAAAGTGCTATAGACAGGGCCAGCAAGATCAGCAAGAGGCTTGAATAAGCAGTTGATAACAAACTTCTAAAGATAATGGGAAATGATGAGATGGCCATTTAGACCAGCATTGTTTAATAAAGTCTATGCGCTGGAGCAACACAAAACGTATAACTGACGACAACGAGACTTGTTTTAACGTATGCTGATTTCTGCATTTGGCCGGAGTAGATATATGAACGATATGACGTATACGTTGTCTGGTCGAATTATTCCGGCTGTTCCAATAGGTAAAGTATGCCCAAAAGCAGGCTTTAGGTGAGAAACTAGTCCCTTCAGCACCATGTTCACGTCATTCGCCCGGCTGTCTGTCTTTCTGCTGGTAGCCTTAGCAACCCATATCTGCTCAGGTCAGGCGGCCAAATCATCGCCCAAAGCATACACCTACCTGATCTATCATAAGTTGTCGCCCGGGCTGACAATCCAGGATGCGCTGCCGGTGGAGCGTGAATGGCGGGCTATCAACCAGGCTGCCGTGGACGAAGGCAATCTGATTGGCTGGTATATGCTCGCAAAGCAGATGAGTTCGAACACCAACCCGACTGAGTATGATTACGTAACTGTCATTGTTTCCCGGGAGATGAGTATCAAAGGAGCGTCCCCGGCTGCCATGGCGAGATTGTACGGCGACAGCGTGAAGACCCGTATGGCTGACCTACAGAAACGCGATCGGGCTACGGCTCCGGTTGTCAAGATGGAAATCTGGGAGACCGTCGATGCCGCCTTCAATGCGGATTTTGCGCCCGACAAAACGCCATTGGTTGTACTTGACCTGATGCGGCTGCGCGACGCTGGTGCAGGCTGGATGGGACTGGTGGCTTCCATGAAGCGATTGGCCGAAGAGCGTATGAAACAAACAGCGCTGAGCGGCTGGAATTTTTCGCGGCTCGTAGTGCCCAACGGAAGCGAGAAAGGATACGGCTTACTCGTAGCCCGACCTGTAACGGGATTAAATGTGCTTAGCAGTGCGGGTTTGGCCGGATCAACCGCCGAGGCTACAAAGATGCAGGATCAGGTGACCCGCACCTTCGACGTAGTACGGCAGGAGGTTTTCCGTATCACTGAATACACATCTCTACCGAAGCAAACCACAAACGCACAGGCAAAATAAAGGTAACCCCGCATCGGGTCATAAAAATTTTAATTAATGTTAATTTGGTAACAAAAAGTTTTCGTGTATATTGAAGTGAAAATAAAGTATAGAATAGTGTTTTATTTTTTTAGTCCATAAAATCCCCATAATATTGTCTGATAATTAAGTATTTATAGCTGGTTAGCGTTACAGGTGTGCCCTGCGCAGGATGCCGGTAGCTAAAAATCAGACCAGAGGCAATATGAGAGGTAAAAATGTTTGGTGTGAAGGGACCTAGATATGCAGAATCAGTTATCAAATGAAATCAATCAAATTCAGGCAAGGTCGTCTGTAGAAGTTATAGAGCAGTTTCGTATGCTGAGCGACATGCCAACTGCCTTGTCTTTGCATGCTTACATGAGCCATGTTGCAACCCGATTTGAGCGGGCGAGTGGCGGATTAACACTTCGCGTAGATACACCAGATCATTTTGTTTCCGATCTGATTAGGCATGGCTGGCTACGGGTCGTGTAATAAGAAACCGTATTGCAGTGATAGCTGATTAGTGAGGACGACGGCCTGGTTGCCGTACGAGCGACATCAGTTTATTCAGGCCATCCCGTTCTGCTTTCCGGGTGGGCGTCATCCGTTCCGAAACCGCCACTACATACTGTTCCATCAGCGAGTCAAAAACAGCAACCGGATCGTTACAACTGGTTTGCATGGACGAGGTGTCGGAATTTGATTGGCTCATCGTTACGTCTAGGTTAAAAGCGAAGGCGCTGCAATATAACTCATTATCAATTAGCTACCAATAAATAACTTATGGTTTATTGCAAAAAATGTTAAATTTAAGCCTTCAGTGTTATCAAACGGCGTTTTTAGGTAATAAATCAGCAACTTATTGAAGAACAAATTGTTTCCGAATTGGCTTTATTTTAAAATTAAATTCATGGTGAAAGGCCTTTGACAGCCGTTTAGGCTGTAAGGGCGGATGAAAGCTAAGAAAAAAGGCAGCTTCTGCAAGAAAGCTGCCTTTTTTCTTAGTAAACGTCAGATTATATAGTGTAGATAAGTTACATGGCACAGATTGGGCCGCTTCTCCGATCCTGGCTAGACTAACACCGAATTGACAATAGCTTGTGTATGAAGCTCGGTTGGCGCATCGTAAAGTTTATGCATGGTAAACCCGTGCTCAATCAGAAACGACAGATTGAATTTACGCACCATACCGTGGTTGGGTAATACCGGCTGCTCAACGTGCTGAATCAGGTAGTTGGGAAAGTACGAGGCTACCTCGTCGGGACTGATGCTGAACGGCGGTGATGCCAGCGTTGGTTCGTATTCGAGCGTATTCAAAAACAGGAGGGTACCTACCGATGTGAGTGACTCCAGCGTTTGCAGGTATCGCATCCGCATGGCGTAGGGCAGCGCCACCAGCGAAGCCCGGTCGTATACGATGTCGATGGGGCCAAGGTGTTCGGCAGTTAATGAAAACATATCCCGGCAAAAGATGGTGATGTTGCCGGAGATAAACCGGTCGCCAAACCGCTGGTAGGTTAATTCGTTTTCCTCAAAAAACTGCAGGATCGCTTTCTCAACGATTTCTACGCCAATGACACAGCGGGCAAATTTGCTGAAGTACAGCATATCGAGGGTTTTGCCGCACAGGGGTACAAATACCGATCTGCCTTCCAGCATGTGCGGGGGCAGATGTTTCAGGGCGTAGGGGTGGATGTCTTTGCGGTGAAAACTGGTGTAGTGGCCTTCTAACTCCCACGATTTGAACCAGAATTGCTTTTCCATGATAAAAAGAGGTCGATTACGAGTTTTTGGTAATGCAAAAATCGCACAGCCGACCGACTGGTTTTAGCGCGATCCTACGGGTTTTTCAAATCAGGGGATTTTGCGGGAAGACCTGCCCGGGAAACTACCTAATTGGTATGAGAGATCACCAACATTTCAAGTATGGGCTTGTTTTACCCAAAACGAACTGGTATGGAAGCTACATTAGCCGGAAAGACGGCCCTCGTAACAGGCGGGGCATCGGGCATTGGTAAAGCTATCGCTTTGCTGTATGCGCAGGAGGGTGCCAATGTTCTTGTCTCTGATGTCGATGTGGAGAAGGGACAGGCGGTGGCTGATCAGGTCAGCAGTATGGGTGTGAAAGGACATTTTGTCCGGGCCGACGTGGGCGATCCGGCCCAGTGCGAACAACTCGTTACGGAAGCGACTTCGCAGTTTGGACGGCTGGATATTGCCTGTAATAATGCAGGTATTGGCGGGGAACTGAATATGACGGCCGACTACTCACTGGAGGGCTGGCAGAAGATCATCAACATAAACCTCAACAGTGTTTTCTTCTGCATGAAGTATGAACTCCAGGCCATGCAACAGCAGGGAAATGGAGTTGTCGTCAACATGGCGTCTATTCTGGGGGCAGTTGGTACGCCCAACTCACCGGGCTACGTAGCGGCCAAACACGCAGTGGTCGGACTAACCCAAACGGCGGCACTCGAATACGCTGCAAAGGGGATACGTATCAATGCTGTTGGGCCGGGGTACATCGAAACCCCGCTGCTGAATGCGCTTCCCGAGGATCAGAAACAAATGCTGATTGCGCTGCACCCAATTGGGCGGCTGGGCCGGGCAGAGGAGGTAGCGGAGCTGGTGCTCTGGCTTTCGTCGGATAAGTCGTCGTTTGTGACGGGCTCATATTACCCGATTGACGGTGGGTATTTGGCGCGGTAGTTACGGGGTCTTGTATTTCTTTCGGAGATCATCGAGAATCCGGCGCACCTCGACGATGCGTGTCTGTAGACCGTCGCGGTACTTCCAGGCCTGAAGCTCGGTTTCGGGGCGGGGGCCGGTCAATGCCTGTTCAATTTCTGTAAGGTATTTCTCGCACAGATCCAGATAGCGGGGGGCCGTTTCGGGATTATGGAAACTGCCCCCGTCAACCGTGACGTAGATGGGTGTTGTATGAGCCGCCTGACCAGGACCCGCGTAGCAGCGGGCGGCAATCCACTGGCCCCGCTGGATGGATTCGAGCGATACGTCGAGCGACAGATGAGCCGCTGACTGCCCGGCGTCGGTGGGTGTAATACGCCCAATTACATTGCCGTGGCTGACTACCTCCAGGGCGCTCAACGGAACCTGGTCGGCATGGCCATAGGCATGAACGGTGACGGTAAGCTTATCCGTACGTTTCAGATCCAGCTGGTCGCCGGGAATGGCTTTGCGTCGATCGGCGGTTGTGGCGCTGAAATCGAGGATGGGGCCGCTCGAGACGAACGTATGACCGGTCTGCACGGCCTTTCGCCAGTTCTGGTACGTTAATGGGCCATTTATGAACGTATAGAATCGGGCGTTACCAATGCGTGAGGTCCGTTCGGGTGGTCCGTGCCCATGATCCTGACCGCACCACGGAAAGTCGGAGCCGGCCGTAGCCGTTAAGGGAATACCGAGGTCGAGCATGTGGTAATAGTGCTCGGTATGCAGCGGCTGCTCATCAACGCAGAATTGCAGGAGTTCGAGCGCATCAACTTTACCGCGCAGGCCGTCGAGAATCAGCCCCCGGTAGCCATGGAAGGTTTCGGCCTGGTGGGCGTAGCCTGTGAGGCCTCCCAACTGATGTATCTTGTCAAATACCTCATCGAAAAAATAATACCGGTCGCGTTGGCGAACCCGGTTGCTGGCACCGATGGCAAAGGCGTGACCGAGTTCGGGCGTTCGGGGGTCTTCCTGGCCGGTCGTCAGGAGGTAGTTACCCTGTTGGTAGTTGCCTTTCTCACCGTAGGCGTATTGCGGGTAGTACGTTTCCCAGAAATCGCCCATCCGAAGCAACGCCCCAACGTTAACGTCTTCCGCCTGGAGCCAGGTCATGATCAGCGGATTCTCGCGGGGCGACCGGCGAATGTGAATATGCCCGTCGGTGGAATACCAGTTGCGGGTGGCCATGTTGACCCACCGCTGAAGGGTATACGTTTTTCGGACCGCACCGCCCGGCCTTACTACCAGTTCCTGTTGCTGCCGCAGGTATTCGTTTCCCCGCGAAAGCGCCAGTTGATACGTACCGGGCGGCAGGTTGAGGGTAAATTTTCCAGCTACGTAAAACGAACTGTCGGGCTGGTAGGCATATCCATCTTCGTGGTCCCACAGGCCATACATGACCGCTACCGCTTCGGTGGGTAGTAGCGGCACGACCCGGCCGTTCTGCGTAATCCGGATGCGGGCTGGTGTTGGCCGTTTGGTCGTTGCATCCAGAATCTGAACCTCGATCCGGCTGGGTTTATAAGTACGTTCTGGTGTTGACTGGGCACGTACTAAGTGGAAGCCGGATAACACCAGAAATAGCCAGATCGTAAGTTGCCAGGATCGATGCATAGGACGTTGAGCGCAGACGGAGTACCTGGTAAATGTAGGCAAATATCGTTTCGCACGTACCGATCGAAAGTCCTAGGCGGACTGCTTTCCTTTTTTCTTCGCCATCGCCCATTCCTGATTTTGATGCACTCTGAACGTAACGATTTTGGTGATCAGGTCGAGCGGCATGGGCTGACTCAGCGGAAATTGAATGGAACCTTTGCCGGTTTTATACCCCGACAGATCTTCTTTAAACGCTTCGTTGCCGGTGGGCGTAGCGTAAAATCCGATGTGGTGCTGAAAAGCCGCGAAGTACACCAGGTTACCGTTGAGGACGTAGGTCGGCATGGCGTATTTGATGGTTTCCTGCGCTTCCGGAGCCGCTTTCCGAATGGTTGCCCGTACCTGCTGCAAAACCGTCTGAACGTTGGCAGGAAACAGAGCAATGTATTCGTCGATGGTGTTGGGTTTGGTCGTCATCATATACGGTAAGTCGTACTAGTCCTTCAATCTACCTTAAGTGCTTCGAGCGTTTTGACGTAGTCGGTTTTGTTAAACACAAACGGTCCAACGGATTGATAGGGAGTTAAATCGGGCTCAGAATAATCCGTTTCATAGCCAAACTCTTTCCAGGTCACTGTCTCGTCGGTCACCTCGATTTTTGCGGTTATAGCCCCGCAGCCTATATCACCACACAGGGGGCATACGTAAAAACTGGTTCGTCCAGTGGCTAATTCTGGCTCCTCAAGACCCAAGAACTCGTTGATTTTTTTACGTTCATAATCGGGGTTGGGTATCCAGCCCAATATGCCAATTCGATCCGCAGAGGGCTGATCCAGAAGCTCTTCGAGAGACTGGCCTGAAACAATGAAGTCAATGTAATAGCGCCCGTTTTTTCCAGAGCCATTTTTAGAAACCTCACCTCGTCTGTAGCCCTGCCTTACTGTAAGTGTATCCATTGACGATTGTGTGCCTTTCTCAATTCAACCCCTTCTGTTCAATGTGGTTCACTAACGCTGATTCAAGTGCTGTTTCCATAGCATAAAACCTGTTGTCAAATTCTTCGAGCAAACTATCATACTGACCTTCGGCCCAGTTGGAAATAGCATCGTTTCTTTCTTCGATGTCCAGTGACGGATGTCCACCCGGGAACCATGCATTTATCGACAGAAGCAAATCAGCTAACTCTGGAAATCCAAAAACGATCAAATCCTCGATAGTTTCTCTGTTTCGGTCAGCATCGGTGTTGTAATAATGACTAATAAGGCCACCATTGTCAACCGTGTCCAGTAAGGTTTGTAAGTTGAACCAGATTCGTTCGGCAGGCGTCATGGATTCATAATTAGAAAACCCTTTATCAACCAGCTTTTCCCAGGCTTGCTGATAATCCGACAGAGTTCTGTTAGGTATGCCCATGATTCACAGTTTTAATCGATACTGTTGTGTTTAGTCGCCATCCGGCTATGAGTTGAGGATACGCAGGTATTCAATCCAGGGGCCTACTTCGTTTTTGTACTGATACGCCATAACCCGGGAAATCTGGGCAATGTGGTTCAGGTCGTGTACGACCCACGTAGCTAATAGTTGAGACAGCGTCACCTCGCCTAAAGCGGGATGAACACCTTTTTTGTCCAGATCCTGGTCAGTGAGGTTGAAAGCGCGGAGCCGGTCGAGGTTCTGGCTACGTACGGCCGCAAACTCATCCAGCAATTGAGCTAACGACTTCCCCATACTTTCTTCAAACTGGGCAAACCGGTCGAACGGGGTGAAGGTCTTATCGGCGTTTTCGGCAAGAATGACTTCAGCTCTTGGTATCCAGTCGGTGCGTTCGCCGTGGATCAGATGGCCGAGCACATCATACGGACTCCACGTATCACCGCCTTCGTTGGTCGCCGTCCAGTCGGCCGACAGACCCAGTAGCATAATTTTAAAAACGTTCGGCGTTCGTTCGAGGAGTTCGATGGATCGGTCGAGGGAAAACGTCATAGGGGATGGTGGCTTGTTGTACCCAAAGGTATTCAGATTCAGTCGTACGGCTGCCTTGAATGGCTACTTTAGATCATAATTCAGGCCACGCTGGAAAAGGTGAGTCCTTGTTGGTACATACAGTATCACAAAACATCGGCCAACTCATACCATAAAAAACGCATGGCGCAAGCCATACCATTGCCGTTCAGCAACCATACGGCCTGCGCCATGCGTATCTATAACTCGTTTATCCCTCGCTGCGCAGTACGTCCAACGGCGGACGGACCAGCACTTCGCGGCTGTTGAAGACGCCGATCGCAACCGTCAGCAGCGTAACGACG
This sequence comes from Fibrisoma limi BUZ 3, assembly GCF_000296815.2. GTDB lineage: Bacteria > Bacteroidota > Bacteroidia > Cytophagales > Spirosomataceae > Fibrisoma > Fibrisoma limi. The sequence continues at coordinate 800,638 of NZ_CAIT01000009.1, read as the reverse complement.
CCGGCGACAATAACGAGTGGCAGGGTGGTCGGGCGGAAAGGGACTTCAAACACGTACTGTGCCAGCGCCCAGGTACCGAACAGCGACAACAGAATACCCGAAAGGGCAGCCAGCAGGCCCAGCAGACCGTATTCGAGGGCCGTAATGAGCAGTATCTGGTTGCGGTTGGCCCCTAACGTACGGAGCAACACACTCTCGCGGAGCCGCTGGTACTTGCTGATCACTACCGAACTGCCCAGCACCAGCAGACCGGTCAGGATGCTGAACAGGGCCATGAACCGGATCACGAACGAAATCTGGTCCAGAATCTCGTCGATGGTTTTCAACACCAGCCCGAGATCGATGGCCGATACGTTCGGAAACTGAGCGACCAGTCGCCGTTGCAAAGCGGCCGACGTTTCGTTGTTCGGGACGCGGGTCATAACCACGTGGAACTGGGGAGCCTTCTCCAGAACGCCCGCCGGGAAAACCACCAGGAAGTTTGGCTGTACCCGGTTCCAGTCTACTTCGCGGGTGCCGCCTACAATCGTTTGAATCGGAGCCCCCTGGACGTTGAAGTTAAGGGTGTCGCCCAGCTTCAGTTTCAGCCGGTCGAAATAAGGCTTTTCAAGCGAAACATAGACGGCCCCATTGTCCTGGTAAGGTGCTTTGCCGGTGCCCAGCCTTTCCGAACTGATGAGCGTATCGCGGTAGGTGACGCGGTACTCGCGGGTAAATGCCCAGTCCGGAATCTTGATGGATGTATCTTTCCGAACGGTTTCGGCAGTACGGCCGTTGATGTCGTTCAGGCGCATGGTTACGACCGGCACCTCTTGCAATACCGGTAGTTTCTGCTGTTTTACCAGCGACTGAACGCCGGCAAGCTGTTCGTTCTGAATATCAAACAACACCATGTTGGGCTGGTTACCGCTGGCCGATAATTCGACGCGGCTGAGCAGCAGTCCCTGCGTCAATGATAACGTAGCGATCAGGAAAGCACCGAGGCCAATAGCTGTCACCAGAATCAACGTCTGGTTATTAGGGCGGTAAAGGTTTGCCAGACTCTGCCGCCAGACGTAACTCCACGATACCGGGAAGAAGCGCCGGACGAGCCAGATCAGGGCCAGGCCGAGCGCCGTCAGGACGCCGAACGCAACCGCCAGACCGACCGTAAACCCAATGGCGAGCTTCCATTCCTGCGTTTGCAGGTACGAAAAGCCCATAATGAACAGCAGAATCAGACCGTACACCAGCCAGCGCAGCGGATCGCGCCCACTCAGGTCGTCTTCGTAGGAGGTGCGGAGCGTGCGCAGGGGCGATACGTTACGGATAGCCAGCAAGGGCAGCAGCGCAAACAGCACCGAAATCAGCAGACCCGTTCCGACGCCCGCCAGTACCGCCGACCACGACACGACCGTATCGACTTCGACCGGCAGAAAATTGCCAAAGATCTGGGGTAGAACAAGCTGCACTACCGACCCGACTATAGCCCCGATGACGGCTCCAATCAGGCCCATCAACGCCGTTTGAATGAGGTAAATTTGCAGCCCCTGCCGTCCGCTGGCCCCCAATGTGCGAAGAATGGCGACCGACGCGACTTTCTCTTTGACATACAACTGTACCGCGCTCGCCACGCCCACGCAACCCAGCAACAAGGCTACAAATGCCACCAGACTAAGGTACTGAGTAAGGTCGGCAAAGGCGCGGCCGGTCTGCCGTTGGCGTTCGGCAATGGTGTCGTAGTTGATGCCTTCCTTGTCAAGCCGCGCCGAAATGGTTTTGACGTACGCACTGACGTCGGTACTCGGCGGAAACTGGTAATAATATCGGTAATTGACCCGGCTGCCGCGCTGTAACAAACCGGTCTGATTCATGAACGTATTGGGAATAAAAACAGTCGGCGCAACGGTCGAAGTAATGGCGGCTTGGCCTGGGGTTTTCATAACCCGGCCCGCGATGCGAAATGATAGGTTACCAACCTTCACGGAGTCGCCGGGCTGCGCGCCAAGCTGAACCAGCAGGGCATCATCGACCAGAGCTACGCGTTCGTTGGCCTTTCGGAATGCCTGAATGCCAGCCGCAGGCGTTACTTCCCAATCGCCGTAGTAAGGAAAATTGCCGGTCAGACCTTTGACCTGCGCCAGCCGAATGCCACCGGTACGGGGAATCGATACCAGCGACGGAAACGATACTTCGTAGGACCGATCCTGTCCTATGGTTCTAAGCCACTGCTGCGTTTTTTTCGATGGGGGGCGGTTCCACGAGAGTGTCAGATCGGCACCCAGTAGCTCGCGCGACTGCTCGTCGATGCTCCGGGCCAGGTTATCGCCGAACGAATTAATAGCCACGAGGGCTGCGATGCCCAGCACAATAGCCGACATAAATAGAAACAACCGCTGCCGACTCCGGCGACTGTCGCGCCAGGCCATTCGCCAAAGCCAGTTCGGATCGGTTTTGGGCGCTTTAACCAGTGGCCTGTCCTGGGTACTGGTAGATGGAGTCATGATGTTTGTAGTTTGTGGTTTACGGTTTTCTGTTTACGATTGACTGTTTTCTGCTGGCGCACCGTTGCGGAGCCACTGTAAACCGTAAACAGAAAACCTTATACCGTAAGCCGTTCCGGTTTGGTATCCGAGATGACCGTACCGCCTTTGATGCGGATGACGCGCTGCGTACGCGACGCCAGTTCGAGGTCGTGGGTGACGAGTACGAGTGTAGTGCCGGCTTCGCGGTTGAGCTCAAACAGCAGGTCGACTACGGTTGCGCTGGTGTCGGCATCAAGGTTGCCGGTAGGTTCATCGGCGAAGAGCAACTTCGGCCGGTTGGCAAAGGCCCGCGCCAGCGACACCCGCTGCTGTTCACCACCCGAAAGCTGCGTAGGGTAATGGTGGCCGCGCTGCCCCAGGCCAACCCGCTCCAGCAATTCCTGGGCTGTGCGGGCTGCTCCTTTTTCTCCCCGGAGTTCGAGTGGGACCATTACGTTTTCGAGGGCCGTCAGGGTGGGCAGCAACTGGAAGTTCTGGAAAATAAAACCGACGTACTGGTTCCGGACGGCCGCCCGCTGGTCTTCGCTCAGGTTGTCCAACTGAATTTCGTTCAGATAGACGCTGCCCGAAGATGCCCGATCCAGCCCGGCACATAGACCAAGCAGGGTTGTTTTGCCGCTTCCCGACGGGCCAACGATCGAGAACGTATCGCCCGGTTGCAGCGTAAAACTTACGTTATCCAACACAGTGAGGCTACGGCCTCCGCTTTGGTAGGTCTTGCTCAGATTTTCGACGCGCAGGATGCTCATGGAACAAATTTCAGTAGATACTACTTTGTTTAAACGCAGGGCACATTGAGCAGGTCTTTGTTTACGCTGCGTTATGTTCTTACTTCTGCGTTTAACTAAGCAAACTGACAGATAACCAATGAAGTTCTCCTTAACGTCACAAACACTGTATTCTGTGATAAGCGGCTGGATGCTACTCTTAGCGGTATGGGCCTGTGGCTCGTCCGACCAGTCGAATCAGTCGCAGAAAGAGACAAACACTGCCAGTTCAACCGCCGGGAAACCGGCCACTCCGGCGAGTAAGAAAAACACGATCATTTTTTATGGCAATAGCCTGACGGCTGGCTATGGCGTTGAGCCGTCGCAGGCGTTTCCGGCTCTGGTGGAGCAGAAAATCGACTCGGCCGGTTTGAACTACGACGTTGTTAATGCCGGACTCAGTGGCGAAACGACGGCCGGGGGCTTGAGCCGGATCAGTTGGGTACTGCGCCAGCCGGTCGATGTGTTCGTACTGGAACTGGGTGGCAACGACGGGCTGCGCGGGCTGCCCCTGGCCTCAACCCGTAAGAATCTACAGGCCATTATGGATACGGTCCGCCGGAAAAGCCCCGAGGCTACAATTGTGCTGGCCGGGATGCAGATTCCGCCGAACATGGGAACCGACTATACCCGCGAGTTCCGCGATCTGTTCAAGGAATTAGCGACGAAGAACGACGCCATTCTGATTCCGTTCCTGCTCGAAGGGGTAGGCGGCATCCCGAAACTGAACCTACCCGACGGCATTCACCCCACGCCCGCTGGCCACAAGATTGTCGCCAATACGGTCTGGCAAGTACTGCGCCCGGTGCTGGAATCCCGTCAGAATGGATAGCCCACACCAATGTTGAACACCAGATTTTCCTGACGCCAGTTGCGGTCGCGGAAGTTGATCTGGTCAATGACCCACTTGCTGCCGTCCACTTCATACGGTTTGCGCAGAGGGGTTGCCAGGTCGAAACGCAGCAGGAAGTAGGACAGGTCGATGCGCAGGCCAACTCCGGTACCTACGGCGAGTTGGTCAGCAAAATTCCAGCCGGGAAATTTTGCTTCCGGACCGAAGGTTCCAATGTCGGAATACGACCATACGTTACCGGCATCGACGAACGTAGCCAGCTCAATGTATTGATTGAGTTTGAGACGTAGTTCCGTGTTGGCTTCCAGCCGGATGTCGCCCCCGCCATCCTGATATAATGGAATGTTGCGAATGGTATCGCGCGTGTAGAGACCCGGTCCGATGGCTCTTGGTCTGAACGCACGTATGCTGTTGCTGCCGCCCACAAAATACTGCCTGACCAGGGGGAGCGGGAGGGCTTCTGAGTTACCGTAGGTAATGCCGAGCCCGGCAAAAATGCGATTGGCCCAGGTCAGATTCGAGCCAAGCCGACGATAAACGCGGGCATCAGCGTCAAGCCGGGCGTATTGTGCGAACGGAACATCAAAAATGACCTTATCGCCTTCCTCGTTTCGGCGATTGAACAGTAGATTGGCGACATTACCCGAAATTTCGGCGTTGGTAGTCAACCGGAACGTAGTTGGTCGATTGGTACGTACCGGTGAGTTGAAGTTGAACGTGTATAGTGTGCTCAGAATTAATTGCTCCGAACGCCTGATATTTACTAACTGGCTGAATACAAGCGAATTGTTAATGGCTGAGTCAATAAAGGCCAGGCTAATATTAGATGGCCTTGTATAAGTGACATTGAATGGCGAGAAGGAGTGCTCAACCTGCTGGTTCTGACGCCACGCATAGCCAAAAGAAGTACGGAAAGAACTCAGGTTGTAGAGATTACCCCGAATTACCTTCTCATACCCGAGGGTCAGATTTGTTTTGGGAAGAATCTGACGTCGGTCATATCGGAATCGAATTAAGGGATTAACAAGTCGCGGAAAGCTTAAGATGGCATCAGCTCCATAGCGGTAGTTAGTTAAACCACGTCCACCTGAATTAACCTGAAATTCAATACCAGCGTTGGCATTGATTGTAAGCTGTTCAGCACGTTTAAAGAAATTTCGATGCTGCCAGGTACCCGTTAAGCCAGTACCGTTGAAGTTGTTGGAACGCGATGTTGCGGCTAACTCCAGTCGTATGGATTTTTCCGGGGCGGGTGTCAGGTAATAGTGAACGTCAAGCATCGACGTATCGCCCTGCTGCACCGGTGCGAAGCGGTTGCGGACAAATTTAAACGTACCGAGGTTGATAAACCGTGAAAGGGTCAGGTCCTGCGCCCGACTGTTATACAGGCGTCCTGGCCGCACAGCCACCACGCTACGGAATAATCGCGGATCATAGTTTCGCGATGAATCTACAACGTTGAAGCGCTCGTTGGTCTGGTAGGCTTCCGCGCGGTTTGTGTCGGCCCTTAATGTGCTCAGGCTATAGTTTGGGTAGATGTACACATTCCGGATGTAGTAGGGTTGCTGGGCGGCCTCTGGAATTTCGGGCTTTACGGCAAAATACAGATCAGTCTGGTGCCGGGCCGTGTCGTTGTCAGCCAGCACGGCAATAAAGTCGGGCTGAAAATAGTAATACCCTCGTTGCTTAAGGGCCTGGCTAATACGTTCGCGTTCGAGCTTGATATTATCAAAATTGTAGGGTTGCCCTTTTTTTATGACAGTCCGGTTTGAGGACGCCCGCAACGCTTTCCGAACAGGTGTTGAGTCGACCAGAAACCCAACCGAATCGATGTAATACCGGGGCGCTACATTGACTTGGTACAGAGCCCGGGCTTTGTAGCCCTCTTCCTGCAGGGTACCGCTGGCCGTTGAGCCGAAGTAACCCTGGTTTTCGAGCGTAGCAGCAAAAATAGTCGAGTTGGAACCGAGCGCTTTTGCACTGGCAAACACGGGAGGAGCCCCGAGCTTACGCCGGAACCATGCCCGAAAACCGTTTTCTTTCTTGGGTTCACCAATCCAGTAATAGAGCGCAACCTTGTAGGGAAACCCGAATAATTGAGCGTTGGGTTTTGGCCGCGCCAGCGTAGCCAACTGATCTTCAATCGTGCTGACCTCATCGCCTGATACGGTTGAATCGGCATTGATTTTAAAATCAGTGCCCATGTATAGCCGTTCGTTGGCGGGCAGGCGTTTGGCAACGTTACAGCCGGACAGGCAGTACATACCCAGCAGCAATCCAAAGGCTGCTTTTAGCAGCGACCGTGTGGTGCCATACTGTATTTTGTAAAGAAGCTCAGTATGCATCAGTTTACATTGTTGAGTGTCGTTGCGCCGGGCGACCGTTTAAAAATGTCGCTCAGGACGTCGTAATCGACCGTAATGACGAAACCGACGCCCGTCTCGATCACATATCCATCCAATACGGCCTGGTAATCATTGCGCCGGTAACCCCGGAGTACGTAGCGCCCATCGCGGCTGAGGTTATAGTTGACCGACACATTGTCGAATACCTCGTTAGGGTTGCGAGTTGCGCTGCCGGCCTGGTTTTCCAACACGAAATTACGGCCAACCGTCACCGTCAGCCGTCCTTCCAGGAAGCTCCGCGACAGACCAACGTTCAGATCCGTACGTGCGCCGTTCGTCGTGCCGCCGGTGTTAGCGGCTCCCGTTTGCGAAAGCAGGTTGAAGTCTACATCAAACCCTTTAAGAATCCCCGATGCAAACCGGCCTAACTGATCGGACAGGAGTTTGCTGACGCTGTTGCGGGCCAGTCCTTCGGCCTGCGTACCCAGTCCGCCACCGGTACCACCCGAGAAGAAATCCGATACGTTTTCGGGCAGGAACCGGCTCAGAATCAGCAAGGCAAAAACCTGTTTGTTAATCTGCGATTCATCCTGCCGCAGGGTTTTCAGTTTGTTTTCAATAGCTGTACCCAATGGGCTATTGGAGCTGGCGTCGCTGTTGGTATTGTTCCCCGCCAGCCGGATGTCGAAGTTCAGCTTGGGCGTTGTAATGTTGTCGCTGATGGTTAATACTACGTTGAATGGCAATTTTCGCTGGGTATTAGTACCCGTAGTTGTCGATTCGCTGCCGATCAGGTCAGATGGAGCCGTTGATACCTGATATACAGCCGTGATGTTGACATCAGCCTTGAGTGGGTCGCCGGTAAACTGGATGTAGCTCCCTTTCTGAATCTCAAACTGGCGTTTTAGCACTTCATACGTCAGCGAGTATTCTCCCTCCGTTACGTCGTAGCGGCCCAGTACGGTAATCTGCCCCGCGGCATTGATCCCCACGTTGAGCCGGGCATTGCCCCGCGCCCGCAGGTTATCGCCGTTCAGTTCATCGATGACGATCGTCAGTTCCGACTTGTCGGTGGCTTCCAGATTGAGCGAAATGTTGGCGTTGCTCAACTGCTCGAATGTCAGTCGGGGCGAGATGGTATCCTGCTTGGTCCGGATCAGGTATTTGCTGAGCGTCAGTGAATCACTATGATCAATAAACGTAACGATCTGGCGCGATTCGCTTACGTCCATACTTTCGTCGGGCAGCACAACGGATACCTCACTGCCATCTTCGAGCCGGATCGTACCCGTAATAGCGGGCGTCGTACCCGACCCCCGAATGCGGACATCCGCGCTGACGGAGGCATTACCGTAGGCATAATCATTATCCTTACGGGACGCGTTCAACACCTGGAACCGGTCGGCCCGAACGCGCAGGTTATAGGCTACGTCGGGCAGGTTTTTGAGTGTGACTGTCCCGTCCGTTGTCAGGGTCCGGCCGAGCGTATCGCGTATGTTGAAGTCATTCAACGTAATGGTCTGTCCGCTGAGCGTCAGTTTTTCCTGATCGATGCGGTAAGTGGCATTCAGTTGCTTAATGTTGAACGCCACCGAATCGAAGGCCACGCTGCCATCGAGTTGCGGATTGTCGGTAGCCCCCGCTACGGTGAACTGACCGGTCAGCTTACCCCGGGCCTGCCGAAGTTCACCAAAGCTGAACGCTTCGATGGTTCGGGCGTCCAGTCGTTGCAGGTTAATTGCCAGATTCAGCGCTTCGCGGGCATTCTCAGGATTGTAGTAGCCCGTTATGGTTGCGTCGTTGTAGGGGCCAGCCAAAACGGTGTTCACGTCGATCCGGCCTTCGCTGGTGTTGCGGAACCGGGCGGTCAGGTTGCCGATGGGTTGCCCAACGGCCCGCAGACTGTCTACGTAGATTGACCCGATAAACGCCAGGTTGTTGTCTTCGCCAATATAATCCCGCACCACTACGGTCCCGTTGAGTTCGCCACTGGCCAGGGTCGTATCCTGTTCAGCAAGCCGGGCCAGGTTTGCCAGTTCAATGCGGTGGGCTGTTACCCGAATCGGGGCATTGCCGTACGACTCCGTGTTGCTCAACTCCAGAAATTGCTCGCCGTCCTCAATTCGGAAATTGCTGATCCGCACGCCGTCGTCACCGTACTGGAGGTAGCCGCTGGTGTCAATGGTCCATTGCTGGTAGTTCGTGAGCAATCCCCGTCGGTCGAGCTGTAGCCGGTAGTTAGTACTATCGATGATGCTTAGCTCCCCAGCCAGGCCATGCCTATCCCTGCCGGACGAGTCTTTATTGACGACCGCAAACTGCAACTGGTTGTTGGCAGCCGTACCTGTCAGGTCGGTTTCCTGAAGATTGAAGCCGCTTACCTGCATGCTGTTGATCTGGCCATTCACCCGTAGTCGATTACCACTGCCCCGAAGCGCCAGGTTTACGCCATTCACGACGGTCGTGTCGTATTCAATGACGCCCGTTTGGAGTGTGGCCGAAAATGTGGTATCCTGATTACTGTCCAGATAGGCCGTCAGGCGCACGGTGTCCAGCCGGGTCAGGGCCGGTACGAACGCTCGTAACAACGGGTTCTGGTACGCCGTCAGACCAATCGTGAAGTCATGCGGGGGCGGAATCCGGGTGTACGTCAGGGCCGGCACGGCAATGTACTGGCTGAGTTCACCCGCAATGATGTCGTACAACTGGGCGTATTCAAACTGGCCGTTCAGCCTGAGCCGGGCACCGGGTATCGTGGCCACTACCCCTTTGGTCAAACTATCGGCCGTGAACCGGGCATAGAGGGAATCGACCGGATAGTTTTTCCCCTGTAGTGTAACCACGGCATCGCTGGCCGATACGGTACCGACCGGTTTAGTAGGGTTGGTTGAAGTCAGATTCAGCAACAACCGACCCTGGAGCGACAATGGGTCGTTGTAAAGTTTTAACTGCTGTAAGTTCAACTCCTGAATAGCTACTTCGCCGGCTACGCTGGGGTATTCGCCCTTCAGACCGACCTGGGTGTTGAGCCGAACCTTTGCGTTCGGATCGTTCAGACCACCCTCCACCGTCAGATTACCGTTGGTTAACCGGCCGACTGCATCCAGGTTTTGGTAACGATATCCGTTCAGTTCGGCCGACTGGATGTTCAGGTTGAAACGGGTGCTGAGGGTATTAACGTCGATACCAGTGCCATCGACCGTAGCCCGGCCGGTTACTGAGCCAATCGTAGCGGTCTGGTTGGTCCACCGACCGACCTGAAAGTTCTGTAGATCCAGTGTACCGGCATACGACTGATTCTTACCGGTCACAAAGCCCGCCAGTTTTCCATCAAAACCGGCCTTCCCCCAGGGCGTTTGCAGATTGGCATCCACCACCAGATTATTCAGTTCGCCGTTCAGTCGGCCGGTGAGGAGTAGCTGGGGCGGCAGCGAAATAGACGATGGAATGGACCCTTTCGGGGCCAACTGGTTGATGTCGGTGGTGCGGGTGGTCGCTTCTACGATTTCGACGTCCAGCCCCAGCCGGTTCGGGTCGGTAACGTTGGTAAGCCGACCACGGGCGCGAATCTGCGTACCGGCCAGCATACTCAGGTCAAAGCGAGGAATGTACAGGGACGCCAACGTACCGGTCGCCTGAGCATTGGCGCGGATAATCGCACCACGGTTACCTGCAAACGGTGGCGTATCGGCCAGAAACGGTGCCAGTTGCAGAATGTCACTTACAGCCAGTTGACTTTGCTGAAGGTTAAGCCGTACGCTGACGCGGCTGGCAAAGCGGGGATTAGTCAGTTGCCCCAGCGAATCGTAACGCAGCACCAGTTGATCGCGTAGCACCGTCTGGGGCGTCTGAACGATGAGCCGGGTCAGGGAGGTTGTCTTGTCAGTATACGATACGTCGGCTCCCAGGTTTTGCAGCACAAAACCACTTGACGAACGGAAGCGCCCGTTGCGGATTTGCCCGCTGATGCGCTGACCGGCGGCACCAAGGTCCTGATACGTCAGAAAACGACCGTTGATGCCCAGATTTTGGAGGTCGAGATGGCTGTAGTCGAGGCCCGTGGGTTGACGTGGCGCATTTTCGTCGTCAAAACGCAGCCTGTTGTTGGCAAAGCGAACGGTTCCCAGTTTCGCCTGCCAGCCCGGCGTGGATTCGCCGGGTGTGGATGGTGTTGATGAGGCTGTAGTAGCGGTACCAGATGTTGGTTTTCGGGTCGTTTTGGTCAGAACGGCCGCAATATCGGCGTCTTCCAGGTCCAGCGACCGGATGCCCACTTTGGAACCGTTCAGGTAAAAATAATCAGATTCCATGGCCAGCCGACCAATGCTGCCCTTTGTCCGGAAATCGGCGGTCTCGACGCGCACGTCCCATTTAACCCGGTTGATCTGCCATTTACCAAGGCCAATATCAAGCGTATCAGACGGATCGGAATCAGGCGTGTCGGGCGTCGGCAAACCCTGATAGAGCCGGGTGTACGCATTGAGGCCATCGATGGCTACGCTTGCGAGGTGATACCGTGAGCGGCTGATGTTTGTTTCATCAAAGGAAGCCATCAGGCTATCGACATACGCGTTTACGTCGGCCCCAACCACATCGTCTCGGTACCGAATCCGAACGTCTTTCAGCAATACGTCCGAAATATTGATGTCCAGCGGAGCTGCAGCCGTATCGCGCACCGTTGTCGAATCGGTCGGGCCGGTATCAAACGCATCGATGATATACTGAAAATTAAACGTAGTATCTGGTAGGGTCCGATACACATTCAGGCGTATGCGTTCGAGGGCAATCTGGTTTAGTTCAATGCGATTATTGAGGAGACCCCACATGTCGAGGTCAATCCGCATGCTGCCACCCGACAGGAGCGTGTCGCCTTTAGGCGTCTGGAAATACACATCTTCCAGTTCAATCCAATCGGGTATATGGTACGTGATCCGACCAATCCGGAAGGGAGACTGAATTTTCTTAGCCAGGTAGTTATTGACCTGATTTGTAACGAAGCGTTGCCCCCAGGGAGTTGTGGCCACCAATGCCACAAAACCCACAACCAGCAGGATGAGGGCGAGCAGACCAATCAGGATGCGGACAAGCGTCTTGTTCACGTTCGTGTAGTAATCCAGTCAGCAAAGAACCGGAAGTGCGTCGAGTGTTGAGATAAATCTCCCTTCATAACGCAGTTTACCGGTAATATGTTACTGGAAAGCTATTCCTTTCCTGATACTCACCATTCAGGCCACGGCTAAACCTTTCGTCCATTCGTGGGTTCTTTCTTGCACAATCAGTTGCAGACGTCTGCTGAAGCGGGTAATTTCGGCCCATCATTCAAGCAACTATGAGCGAGCTTTTTACTGCCCAATCCATCATCAGCCTTCTTACCCTGACCTTTCTGGAGATAGTTCTGGGTATCGACAACATCATCTTCATTTCCATTGCTGCCAACAAACTGGCCCGGCAAGATCAGGCAAAAGCTCGAAATATCGGGTTGATTCTGGCTATGGCGTTCCGGTTAGCGCTTCTGTTAGCCATTTCGTTCGTTATTTCGCTCAGTAAGCCCTTCACACACCTCGACGCCGGCTGGTTTCAGGCGGCTTTCACCGGCCAGAGCCTGATTTTGTTTGCCGGTGGTCTGTTTCTGCTTTATAAAGCTACGTCTGAAATTCACCATAAACTGGAGGGCGCATCCGACGAACACACCGGAGCGGCAACGAAAGGCAAAGCGACGATTTCCAGTGTCGTAACCCAGATTGCGCTCACCAATATCGTCTTTTCGATTGACTCCATCCTGACGGCTATAGGCCTGACGCAGAACGTTACGGTCATGATGATTGCCGTGGTGCTGTCGATTCTGATTATGATGTTCTTTGCCGGGCCCGTCGGCCGGTTTGTCAACGAACACCCGACTATTCAGATGCTGGGACTGGCTTTCCTGATCATGATCGGTTTTATGCTGGTGGCTGAGGGCGCGCACCTTTCGGAGGTCGTTATCTTCAATCAGCCTATCGGGTCCGTCCCGAAAGGGTACCTGTACTTTGCCATTGCGTTCTCGCTGCTCGTAGAATTTCTGAACATACGGCTGCGCAGGACGCAGGAGCCTGTTCAACTGCGGGGTTACGAAGGGCAACCTCAGCAGGACGGTATTCTTTAAAGTGGCCAAAACAGGTTGCTGGCTGGCATGAGTGAGTCTGTTGGTAGATTGTATCTTTGCCGACAGACTCATTGATTAATTTTCATCATTTTGTCGTTAAGCGAACAACTTCAGGATATACTAAGCAGCCTTGGTGGCTTTGGGCCAGTTATCTGGCTATCCATCGCTTTCTGCGGGCTACTGATTGCCGAACTGCTGGTCCGTAAGCGTTCAGCCGGTCGAGTCCGTCAATGGCTGGCGGGTTTGAGTCTTGTGGCTCTTGTCATAGCCGGGCTGTGGGCGGTGCTGCTGCCGACGCGTGGTTTTCTGTTTCTTCGGTTACTCTTTATCGACAGTCAGGCTGTTTTTTTTCAAGTGCTGATAACGCTGGGAGCCGCGCTGGTAGTTGGTTTTGAATGGGCGACGTCCCGGGATTCTACCTCACCCCCGGCCCTTCTCCTCGGCGAGGAGAGGGGGGGCTCCTCTATGAAGACGCTCCCTTCTGTTAGGGTAGGAGAAAGGGGGGGAGAGCGGTCTACACGGTTGCCTATTGAATGGTACTCGCTTCTGGTCGCTACAGTACTGGGCCTGTTCCTGATGACTATGTCGGTGAACCTGCTCTCGATCTATCTCAGTATCGAGTTAGTTTCTATCTGTTCTTACCTCCTGACTGCCCTGACCGCCGACCGTAGCGCATCGGAGGGAGGAATAAAATACCTGCTATTCGGGGCGGTCAGCTCGGCCGTGATGCTGTACGGCATGTCGCTGCTGTACGGCATCACCGGTACGCTCGACATCACCGCTGATGCATTTGGCGTTGGTCTGACGCAGAACGAGCCGGCCGTAGTAGCGGTGGCGAGCCTGCTTACGCTGGCGGGATTGTTATTCAAGTTATCAGGGGTGCCGTTTCACATCTGGACGCCCGATGCATACCAGGCTGCGCCGGTACCGGTAGCCGCGTTCTTTTCGGTCGGGCCGAAAGCGGCTGCCTTGCTGGTAATCATGCGGGTGGTTACCACGCTTCCTATGGAGCCAACCGAAGGTGGAGCGTCGCTGCTGACTTTGCAAACACCCCTTGCCGTACTGGCCCTGGCCGGCATTACGTTGGGCAACCTGTCGGCTCTCTGGCAAACCGACGCCAAACGCCTGCTGGCGTATTCAACCATCGCGCAGGCCGGGTTCCTGCTCGTTGGGGTAGTGGCACTGAGCGAAACCGGGTTTGAAGCCGCTACGTTCTATGTCGGTACGTACCTGTTTATTCCGCTGGCGGCCTTCTTTTTAATTGATCTGTTGGCTCACCAAAACGGCGGTAGCCTGACGATCAGCCAGTTTGCCGGGCTGGGCGCTTCCCAGCCGCTGCTTTCGGTTGCTCTTACGGTTGTTATGCTGGCGCTGACCGGCTTGCCTCCAACGGTTGGCTTCACGGCCAAGCTGCTTTCTTTCTCGGCTTTATACGACGCCTGGCAGCAGTCCGGAAACGGCTGGTTGCTGGCCCTGTTCGTACTGGGGCTGCTGAACGCCATCGTCTCCCTGGCGTATTACCTGAAGATTCCGTTTCTGCTCTTTTTCCGTTCGAGAATAGCCGAACACGATCCGGCCGTTCAGCCGTTACCCCGCGTTGCGGTGTGGCTGTCGTTGGCGCTTGTCGTCCCGATTATACTTTTTTTCCTTAAACCGGACTACCTGCTGCAATTCATCAGTGGTTGGTAGATCCCCGGCGGTTCATTGCTTCAACAGTCGCTTATAAGATTCCGTCTGGTCTGTTGAGATCCGCAGGATGTACGTTCCCGGCGGAAGTTCACCTACGTTGAGATCCGCTTTCCGCTGACCAGCCGCTACCGTTTTGTGTTGAATGGCGCGTCCGGTTGCATCGACCAAGGTTAGTGTAATCGCACCTGCCACGCCCGAAGGAAACGTAACGGTGCAGGTGCGCTCTACGGGATTAGGGCTTATTGACCAGTTGCCAAGGTTGCTCAATGTCGGATCAATAGCCAGAACCAGGTCAATGGTAACCTGTACGGCCGTGGCGGTGGCTGTACAACCGTTGGGCGCTGTCACCAGCACACTATACTGGCCCGTTTGTGGGGCTGCGTAACTGACGCTGGTAGCACCCGTCACGGCGGCTCCATCCTTAAACCATTGATAGGCATAGCCACTGCCGCCATTGGCAACTAAGCCAACCGTATTAGGAACAAACACGCGCGTCGGTCCCTGCGGGGTGATGGTAGCCGTGATCCCTTCTTTCACCGTAACGGCGACCGGGGGAGAGGTAGCCCGGCAACCGTCAAGCAGCACCGATACGGTATAGCTGCCGGCCTGATTAACCGTCAGACTCTCCATTGTGGCCCCCGTGATGGCTGCGCCGTCTTTACTCCACTGCAACGTAGCAGCTATGTCGGCATCGGCCTTTAGCGTAAGTACCGATCCGGCGCAAACGGCCGCCGTTGGACTGGGCGTTACGCCCGCCCTCGGAATGGGATAAATGATGAAATTCAGGCTTTCGTCGCCGTAGATGTCAATCCCGTCCTGTTCGGCAATAAGTCGCACCTTGTAGCGGGTACCGTTTGATTGAGTGGCGGGAATCCGTACGGTGGCGGTGCCGCTTTCAACCGAACTAACGACGGGGAAGAACTGAACGCCGGTCGGATCGGAGAGTTCAGCGCGGTACTTTACATTCGACTTGGGGGTAAAAGTAGGGGTGAACGTAACCTGCATGGCATCGCCGGGGCAGTAATTCGTTTTAGCCACTATGGATACGATGGTGCGGGTTTCGTACTGGCTCAGTCCATGACTGTTGTTCAGTAGCCAGATCCGATCGTCCGGACCGATGTGCATACTGGTGCTCTGGTTGCCAAGGCTTAAAAAGTTGTCGGTCAGCCAGCTTTGTCCATCAAACCAGTAAAAGGCATCCGACGACAGGACTACCGGATTGTTTTTGGCGTTGAACCGGATCTGGGTAAAGATTCGGTTGTCGAAGCCGGTTATTTCTCTGGACGTAACGCGGGTCCAGCTCTGATCAGCCAGGTTCAGCCGTGCTATCCCGTTTACCCCTCCAACAATTACACTCTGGCCGGTTCGGTCGACCGTGATGGAATACGGAGTTTCAATGGGTAATGTCGTCAGAACTTCCCATTTCGATCCATCAAAATGGCCGAGGCCGATTTTGGGTCCGTAGGTAAGCCATAGGTGGTTGTTGGCATCCAGCACGGCTTCTCCGATAGACGAATTCGGCAGGGTAGGTTGGGTGTAAGCGGCCCACTGGTTGCCATTGTAGCGATAGACCGCCCGGCTGGCTATAACGTACACAACCCCATTGCCATCAACCAGTAGCTGACCTGTCAGTAATGGCGTGCCGGTCGGATTTGGGATTCGTTCCCAGGTGCTGCCCGTCTGACGGTAAACACCCGAGTTGGCTAACAGATACGCCTGATTCTTAGCGTTGACGGCAATGGCTGCTATGTTTGGCGGAACATTGTCGGTAGTAACGGCTGACCACTGCCGACCGTTTGAACTGCGGTATAATCCCTGCTCTGACGCAACGTACGCCGTGCCGGCAGCATCAAACGCGAGATTATTCAGGCCAGTCATAGGTAGGGCGGTGTTGGCCGGGTTGGCATACGCCCACCGCCGGTTGTCGGGTCCGGTCTGAAACGAACTGGTTGTCCAGGGGCTTTCGTAACCCGTTTCGAGGTTTTTGACCCTAATCCGAAAGTAATACGTTCTGTTTGGCTGCAACGAGTCGGCCATTACAACCAGGTGCGTTCGGATTGAAGGTTCGTTCAGTTGGTTATAGGTGAGGCTTTTCGTAAAGATCGGGTTCGTAAAATCGGGATTTGTGGCCAGTTGAACGGTCGACGTACTGGCTTCTTCGCTGGTCTCAAACCAGGAAATCGGGATACCCAACTGATGCTTTACGGCCGTAGCCCGGTTGGCTGCGGGCCAGACCGACGTAACCTGTGGCGCTTTTACGAAAGACCGTATCGGTGACCACGCGCTTTCGGTGCCGCCGTTGGTACTTTTGATGCGCCAGAAAATCTGACAGTTGGCGCAGGTTCCGAAATTATCCTGCGTAAAGTCCTGCCCCATAGCCGAAGCAGCCAGGGTTTTTGAATAGACCGGGCTGGTAAAAGTCGGGCTGTAGTTGGCTTGCAGTACGTAGCTGGTTGCCTCTTCGGCCGGAAACCAGTTTACCACAGCATTACGAACCATCCTGGCATTGGCTGCGGGAAACCTTTGGCTGGGCGGGCGGAGCGTCGGCGAAGCCGTAACAGTCAGTTGAGCTGCGGCCGTCCAGTTACTCTCACCCTGCGTATTAATTGATTTGACGCGCCAGAAATACGTCCGGTTTTGTACGTTGCTGAGCTGCAACAGTGGGAAAGCCAGCAGGGTGTCCATTACGATGCCGTCTGCAAACGTAGCCGACGTTGCCAGTTGAAATCGATACTGCTCGGCCCTGGGCGTAATAGTCCATTCGAGGTTGGGGTCAGGGCGCTGGGCGGTTACGTCAGCAACACCCGTTGGCACGGCTGGTGCCTGGCCGATTGTCTGGTCGGATAAGGCAGCATCGGAATTTTTCCGGATCAGGGCAATGCAAAATGGGGCAAACGTGGCCTCCTGCTTGCCGTTACCGACGGTCTGACACGTACTCATCACGGTACCAATGCGGGGAGTAACTGGGCCCGTATAACAGGAACCTTCGACGGAGCCGCAGAAATCAATCGGTCCGCCGGGCCAGTTGCAGTTGTTTGTATGGGGTGACCCCATTACGTGCCCAATCTCATGGATGATGGTTATGCTACGATCGGTGGCTCCCGGGTGGTGGTACCCGACAACGGCCGCTTCGGAAAAACTGGTGCCGTTGAGATAGGCAATGCCCGATGCCTGCGGATCTTCTTTGGCTGAGTAGCCCAGAATGAAATCGCGGGGTACGGAGGCTAGATTCTGCTGCCACCATTTGTTCATGTCGGCCAGGTGCAGACTCAGGTCATCCCGCTTTGTATACGGGTCCGTTGTGTCCCAGATTCGGAAATAGCTGACGGTCAGCTTAATATTTAGTTCGCGCTCAAAAACGGCAGAAGCTGCCTGAATGGTCTGGTAAACGTATCGTTTGATCTCCGGAACATCGCCCCCAAAAAGTCGGTATAATTCGTTGTCAACATCAACCGCCACGAATGCTTCCTGTCGGGGGCCAATCGGCCGGCGGCCCGAAGCCGTGTCGCGACTCAGCCCCTGCATAAGCTGAATCATGGCGGGGGTTAGCTGGGTATCGTCCGTTTTGCAACTGAACCGAGGGTTACCTGATTGCGCAACGGCTGTTGACCAGCCAGCCAAAAGGAGGGCAGTGCAAATAAAAAGAATAGATAATATCTTCATAACTAGCTAATTGGATAGAACGGCAACGGTAACTAAAGTTGCGTCTACCAATTGGCTAACCCAATAGATACACTCTGGTAATTTACTGGAAGGCAGGTGTTTTTAGGGAGTGGGAGCAGAGGTGCTATTTTATCTTTGGCAAAGCCAATCAGTTGGCTTTATTCACCCGAATTGCGGTAACCTGCCGAATCCAGCGGGCGTGCTTTTTCTCGTCGGGAACGACAATGCGGAACGGCCCTGCGTCGGTGGGTAGCGGTTTACCATCCATCTTATCGACCAGCAGAATCTGGCGATCCGTAAATTCCGGGTCTAATTCCGGCAACGCAAAAACAACCTGATAGCCGTCGGCTGCCGTCAACAGTACGTATTTGCCCAGGTTTGGTCCCCGCAGCTTGCCTCCAAGCGTAACCCCGGCCTGCCGCAACACATCCACCAATGGAACGCCTGAAAAGCGGTGTTTTTTCTCATCATGATCCTTGGCCGTTACGTCCACGTGCGGCATGGCTGCCAGCTCAGCGGCCTGTAATGTCAGGGGTTTCTCAACTTCGCCCTGGACGGTCAGCGTGGCCTGAGCCTGTACCGTAATCGCTGCAACTGTGAAGGCTACCAGAACAAAAAGCCGGGTGAAAAGGGGATGGATGCTCATGGATTGTAGAAATGGGCTTAGACTTATCGTTTAGTGATGACCAGATTGACAAAATAGTTTCGACCCGCTTCCGGAAAGCCTTCAACCAGGGCGTAGTTCCGGTCGAACAGGTTGTTGACACCCCCTTCGATGGCCACGTAGCGGATCAACTGCACAGACGCCCGTGCATTGACAAGCGTGTAAGCCGCAGCCCGAATGCCGTAGCTGGTGCTGTATCGGGCAGAGTTGTAGTCGAGACTACCGACCAGCGATACCCGGCGAATGGGTTGCACCACGGCGTAAAGGAGGAGTTTATGGTTGGGTACGTCAATGAACTGAATCGTCGGGTTGCTCAGGTTTTTCCGCTCCAGGTAGCTGTATTGAACCCCGGTTTGGAAAGCGGTAGAAATCGGTACGTTCATCGACAATTCAGCGCCGTAAAATTCAGCTTCGCCGGTGTTCTGTAGCTGAAAAATGTTGGGTTGTACGTTGTTCACCTGCTGAATAACATCCGTGATCCGGCTGTAGAACACACTGGCCTTCACCTGAAGCAGCCGGGCAATCCGGTCGCCATACGCCAGTTCGTAGTGCAGGGCTGATTCGGCTTTCAGATCCGGATTTGGAATGGCCGCTCCCAGCCGGAAAGAATAGCGGTCTTTAATGGTGGCAAAACGCGTCTGGCGGGCTGCCGTCAGGCTTAGCTGCCGGAATTGGGTTGGTGCGTAGAACAGGCCCAATTGTCCGTTGAAGGCCTGGCTATCATTATCCGCAAAGTCTGTAACACGCTTCGTATTGCTGTCATAATTTTCGGCCCGCAGGTTATTCCGGGTGTTCAGGCTGATGCCCGGAACCAGCGACCAGCCTTTACCCAGCGAAAACACATCTTCCAGGCCAATCGACATCGTATTGTCGATAAACGTTCGAACGGGTTCACCGGCGTTGTTTTCGCGGTGCCGATCCTGCTTGTAATGGATCGATGCCCGCAGGCTATGTTGCTTTGTGAGTTGATTGCCATACTCAATCAAACCGCCGTACGTATCGTCGTTGTAAAAACTCTGGAACGACGACGGCCGCCGTTGGGTCGTGTACGTAGCATCGTCGTAGGCATCCAGCCGGTTCTTGAACCGGTCGTAGTACAACCGCGCTTTTACGTAACTATTGGTGCTTAATGCCGTTCGGGAGATAAAGTACCAGCTTTCTTTATCCCAATAGGGCCACCGCCAGAAACGGGCTCGCTGCAACGGATCGCTGCCTACGTAGGGTGGGGTACCTTTAGCCCCCTGCTGGTTTACATAGCTGATGGCGTATTCATCCGTGGCATTGGGCGTAAAACCAGCCTTCAGCGTGTATTTCACATCATCCCGGAATGCATTGTCCCGATCACCGCCGTCTTCCAGCGGTTTAGGTGTAAAATCAGCCGATAGAGGGAACGTCGATTGCTTGAACTGCGAAGCCGAGCCCTGTACATAGAACTTTCCCAGGTTGGAGCCGATATTCAGATTCAGGCGGTGACCGCGTCCGCTGAGCAAGCCCGCCCGCCCGTCGAATTCCAGGCGCTGCTGGGGTCGGCGCGACACGAGATTAATCGCTCCGCCCAGGGTATTCGGGCCGTACACGACGGAGGTAAACCCTTTGGATACGTTAATTTCAGACAGGTCGAACGTTGTGAAGCGGGCCAGATCAACGTAGCCGTCGTATGGTACGTAAACCGGAACGCCATCGATGAAGACTGGTACCTGCCGCAAATCGAACCCCCGCACAAAAACCACTGATTCGTTGCGGGCTCCTACACTCGCCAGCGTTACGCCGGGCAGCAGACTGAGGGCGCGGGCCGCGTCCGTCCGGTTGAAGGCTTCTATATGCCGAATCGTTGCCTGGCTGACCGAATCGGTGCTGCGTTGTCCGCTGACAGTGACCTCACCCAGCCGGAAAACCCGGTTGTGAAACTGACTGGTATCATTACTCACCAACTGGCCAAGCAGAACCTGGGGTAGTCCAAGAAAACCAGTAAGCAGGATACGTAGCGGTGGAGCCATACAGGAAAGTTGAGCAGCCAAAGGCGATATGTATGCGAAGATATAACGCCTGTTCTGACTAACAAAACAAAGGCCCGCCTTTCCTGCTCCATGAAATCTGCAAATCGCTTTTCGAGACCCCGATAGTACATAATTAAGGCGTCGCCGGTAGCGGTCACCTCGGCTCCTCCCCCTTTTTCGCCCCCTTTCTGAGTCAATACAGCCGGCGTCAGGCAAAACTGGTTCAGTTCATCGATGAGCCGCCAGGCTTTTCGGTATGACATGTTCATGGCTCGTGCCGCTTTTGAGATAGAGCCATGCTCCTTTATTTTTTCCAATAGTTCAATACGCCCAGGCCCTAACAGGCGGGTATCATTGGCATCGATCCAGATGCGGCCGGTAAACCGGATTGTATTGGGAATGAGTACAGACATAGAAACAAACAGTGAAAAGTGCGCCATCCAGGGCCGATGCTGGCGGCTGAATCATGGATTAAATTGTAAAGCCGACCGGTGCTTATCTCTATCTTTTCTTACTTTTGTTCAGCGCCCCGCTGAACGAAACAGCCCCGGGCGTCGTTACCATTTTATTAACAAATTAAAACCAAACCGCTTCGGCGAACCAGCGTTTGGTACGTCATCAGCGGTTCTCACGTTTCCGAACGGCCTGCGGTATGAGCGACGCCATCAAACATGAATGCGGAATTGCCCTGATTCGGCTCCGTAAACCGTATCAGTATTACATTGACAAGTATGGCACGCCCCTCTACGCGGCCAACAAACTGTACCTGCTCATGGAAAAGCAGGTTAACCGAGGTCAGGATGGCGCTGGTATCGCCAATATCAAGATCGACGTTCCGCCCGGCCACCGCTACATTAGTCGCTACCGCTCCGTTGATCAACGTCCCGTTACGGATATCTTCGAGAAGGTAAACAAGAAATTTCGCAAATCCATCAAGGGGAATAAGGACAAAGCCCGCGATGCCCGCTGGCTGCAGGAGAACGTAGCTTTCACCGGCGAGGTCTGGCTGGGACACCTGCGCTACGGTACTCACGGGGCCAATGAGATTGAGAATTGTCACCCGATGCTGCGGCAAAGCAACTGGCGGAGCCGCAACCTGGTCATGGCCGGTAACTTCAACATGACCAATGTGGACGGGCTGTTCGATAAGCTCGTTTCGCTGGGTCAGCACCCAAAAGAGAAAGTGGACACCGTGACCGTTATGGAAAAAATCGGCCACTTCCTCGACGAAGAAAACCAGCGGGTATTTGATCGGTTCAAGGGCATCTACGAGAACCCGGACCTGTCGGATATCATTGAAGATAACATTGACCTCCAGCGGGTACTGCATCGTTCATGCCGCGATTTCGACGGAGGCTACGCCATGGTTGGGCTGACCGGCTACGGCGCATCGTTTGTGGCTCGTGATCCGGCTGGTATTCGCCCGGCCTATTACTACGCCGATGATGAAATTGTTGTCGTTGCTTCCGAAAAGCCGGCTATCAAAGCTGCTTTCAACGCCGATTATGACGCGATTCAGGAAGTTAAGCCTGGCCATGCGCTGATCATCGATAAATATGGTGAGTTCGGCGAATATCAATTTATTCAGCCCATTGAAAAGCGGTCGTGCAGCTTCGAACGCATCTATTTCTCACGGGCGACTGACCCTGATATCTACAACGAACGGAAAGAACTGGGTCGCCTGCTGGTTCCCCAGATTCTTGAGGAAATCAACTACGACCTCGAAAATACGGTCTTCTCTTACATACCCAACACGGCCGAAACCGCATTCTTCGGTATGGTTGAGGGATTAGAAGAGTACCTGTATAAGCAACGTAAGAAAGCCATTATGGAAGGCATCCTGTTTGAGCAGGATCTGGATCGTGTGCTTTCTTTCCGGCCTCGTATTGAAAAGCTGGTGTCGAAAGACGTTAAGCTCCGTACGTTCATCACGGATGATTCCCAACGCGACGACATGGTGTCGCATGTGTACGATACCACATTTGAGGTAATTAAAAAGGGGAAAGACAACGTAGTGGTTGTCGACGACTCTATTGTGCGTGGTACCACTCTCGAGAAGAGTATCCTTCGTATGCTCGACCGGCTGGGGCCGAAAAAGATTATCATCGTCTCGTCTGCTCCGCAAATTCGCTTCCCCGACTGCTACGGCATTGATATGTCGAAGGTGAAGGAGTTCGTGGCCTTCCGGGCAGCTCTTGAGTTACTCCGCGAACGCGGGCAAGAGTATATCATGGACGAAGTGTACGCTCAGTCTGTAGCGGCAATCGAGTCCGGTAATGCAAGTCAGCAGAACTACGTTAAAGCGCTTTTCGAACCGTTTACGCACGAAGAACTGTCGCGGAAGGTGGCCCAGATCATTACCCCGGCCGACCTGAACGCAAACGTAGCCGTGGTCTATCAGACGGTGGAAAACCTGCACCGCGCCTGTCCCAACCATAGTGGCGATTGGTACTTTACCGGTAACTACCCAACCCCGGGTGGTAACCTGGTTGTCAATAAATCCTTCGTTAACTTCATGGAAGGTAAGCTGGTAAGGGCTTATTAAAAGGAGAAAAGGACTGGGTGGCAGGAAAGGAGAAAGGGATTGCTCTACAGCGTCCTCTTCTCCTTTCCGCTTTTTAGCCTCTTATTTTGTCCAGTTCAGGGCGTTAATGAACTGCCCTATTTTACGGCCTTCCCGCAACCCTGTATCATTGTCCTGCCGGGTATGAATTCCACCCAGGAACCGCGACCAGGCTGACTCCTCGGCTGCTTCCCAGAATGATTTGTAGGAACGCGCTTTAAACTCAACATTACGGACCGCGTCCCGTATCCGCCCAACGTGGGAGTTGTCGGTAAAGGCAAACTGTTCGCCATAGAGGCCCGTAAGAACAGTAGCTGTTGCAGCCGACTGCGTCGCATGGCCCGACGAATAACCCGGGAAGGGCGGGGCCGGCCAGAAGGGTATCCAATTGGGGTCAATTGCGCGCCGGACATAAGTGTAGGGGCGTTCATTATTGAACGTGTATTTACATTTCCAGCACATGACGAACGCGTCTGCAACGGCAATACCGGTACGGGCAAGGGTCTCGGCGGCTTTGGCCAGGTTTGCGTTAGAGTTTTGAATAACAATACGGGCAATGTTGTAAGAGTGGCCGGGCGGTGTGAAGGTTTCGCTGGGATCATCTGCCCACCAGACTGCAATCTCCTTCTCTTCCTGGGTTAACGATTTGTGTTTGGTGTAGACTTCCAGGTACTGCGCGAAATACTGCGATTTTATGTCCGTAGAAACTTGCAGTGGGTATGGGATGGTCATGGTTGTAACCGCACTCAGAAAAGTTCGGTTTTTTCCCCAATACGGTTGCATGGGAATCTTACGACCGTTCTCGGTTGGTTGCCAAAGGCCCGGTCCGGTGGGTACTACGTAGTTGGCCGGGAAGTTACGGTTGTAGCCTTCATGACCGCCATCGGTCTTCGAGTAATCAAATATAGCCGCAGCAATGGCCCGCCCGAAGGCAACGGAGCGCTCGTTGATGGCGTCATCTGTCTCTTTTAGCTGGGTAAACAAAGCGTTCTCCAACGAGTCAACCCTTGCCTTACCGGCGTCATTAAGGTTGGCAAAAAGACTTTTCAGAATGGTGGCCTGAGCAGCGTTTGCACTGATAGCCCAATTATATCGTTGGTTGGCCTCGGGTTGAGGGAGTGTAGTAAACTCCTGAAGCTGACCTACGAGTGAACGATGCGTAGGTAGGCCGGGTACAATCGATTCGTACATGGTAAGGCCCGCATACCCGAACGCACGGGCTGCGACCGGTGGAGTAAAACCGCTGGCGGTTCGGACCAGTTGCAACTCTAAAGAACTCCACTTCAAGGCCACCTCGGCATTGTATTGATCGGCAGGCTTACCGGTTGCATCGGGAGCCAGGGGCTCGTCGGTCGGTGTTTGACAGGCTTGCAAAACGATCAGGGCTAAGCAGACCACAAATTGCCCTAAGCGATTTCGAGACCCGGACGACGTTGGAGAATAAAAATCAAGTAAATTGTGCTTCATAGTTGCTGGTGGTTGACAAAAAGTCCGACAGCATTTTATCTAATGCATTTATTTTAAATGATTTGAGCAAAAATGTTGCCAGAGCCATGATCCTTTTTTCAGCGGTTGTTCGGGAGGAATTGTAACTTGTCATCTCTGGTAAAACTATATTTTTTGTTCGGTATAATTTTTCTCCATGCGTATACCTGAAGAAACCGTCGAGCGAATTCGTCAGGCGGCCGACATCGTCGAGGTTGTAAATGACTTTGTTTCACTCAAGAAGCGAGGCAGTAACTGGATCGCGTGTTGTCCGTTTCACAACGAAAAGACGCCATCGTTCAACGTTAATCCGAGCCGACAGATCTACAAATGTTTTGGCTGCGGAAAGGCGGGCGATGCCGTAAAATTCGTGATGGATGTCGAAAATATCGGCTATGGGGAAGCCTTGCGGTATTTGGCCAAAAAATACGGCATTGAAATTGAAGAGCAGGAGCAGACACCGGAAGAGGTCATTCGGCAGAACGAACGCGAAAGCCTCTTTATCGTTCTCAATTTTGCCAAAACGTTTTTTCAGGAAGCTTTGCTGACATCTGAAGAAGGGCAGAGCATTGGGCTGAGTTATTTTCGTGAGCGAGGGTTTTCGAATCCTACTATCGAAGCGTTCGATCTCGGCTATAGTTTTGATCAATGGGACGCACTGCTGAAGGAGGCTACGCAACGGGGATACAACCGCGAATTGCTTGAAAAAGCAGGGCTTGTGATCAGCAAGGAAGGGGCTGACGGCGGTTCTCATAAACTGTTCGATCGCTTTCGTGGCCGGGTCATGTTTCCAATCCATAATGTATCAGGGCGTGTGATTGCTTTTGGTGCCCGTATCCTCAAAGCCGACAAAAACCAGCCAAAATACCTTAACTCTCCCGAAACCGAAGTATACCATAAAAGCCAGGTTCTGTACGGTATTTTTCAGGCAAAACAGGCCATTCGTCAGGAAAATGTCTGCTATTTAACCGAAGGCTATACCGACGTTATATCGCTGCACCAGGCCGGTATCAAAAACGTAGTGGCGTCGTCAGGTACTTCACTTACGATCGAACAGATTCGCCTGATCAGTCGATTTACGCCTAACGTTACCATACTATACGACGGTGATGCTGCAGGAATTAAGGCTGCACTTCGCGGCCTGGACATGGTATTGGAAGAAGGCTTAAACGTAAGTATCGTTACGTTCCCTAACGGTGAAGACCCCGATAGTTACGTTCGACAGGTGGGCGCCGAAGCCTTTAAAACATACATCCGGCAGAATACGCACGACTTTATCCGGTTCAAAACAGATATGCTGTTGCGGGACGCTGGAGACAGCCCTTTCAAGCGGGCCGAGGTGATTTCGGAAATTGTCAGCAGCATTACCCGAATTCCTGATCCCCTTCAGCGGCAGGTATTTTTCCGGACTACTGCCCAGCAACTGCATGTTGATGAACAAACGCTGATCTCCGAAAGTAATCGCCTACTTCGAAAGCAGCAGGATCAGGTTCAAAAGGATTATGAGCGGCAGAAAGAGCGACAGAGCCGTCAGCAACCAACCGGTGGCGGACCAGCCGAGCCGTCGTTCGATGATATCAATGCTTTATTGAACGAAGCGGGAATTGAGCCATCTTTCAATGAAGAGGTGACAGAGCCCGTTCAGCGGTCTACTGCCGACCGAGGCAAAGCTGTTCGAACTCCTCTTTCCTATCAGGAGGAGGAATGCATTCGGCTACTGATCAACCACGGTATGCGAGAGCTGGAGCCGGGAGTTACATTGTGCCATTACATACTAAGCGAATTACATGAAGTTAACTTTCAAACGCCACCTTATGACGTAATGCTGACGCTGTTCCGAGAGGCTTACAGCCAGGGGAAAATCTTGACATCTAATGATTTTTTTACCGTACCTCAGGAAAACGATCTTCAGCATCACGCTATTACATTGACTACACCTCGTTATGAGATCAGCGAAGGGTGGATAAAGCATGAGATTTACGTACCATCGGAAGAAGAGATTGGTATTCTGGCTGATGCTGCCTACCGGAATATATTACGGATTAAAAAGATGCTGGCTGAACAACGGATGGCATCGCTGCAACAGCAGTTACGCGAATCGGTGGGGAAAACTACTGATGAAACCGACCAGCTATTGGTGGAATTTATGCACTATAAACGTATTGATATGGAGATATCCAGCTTGCTGGGAACGGTTATTTCAGGATAAAAAGCAAAAGCCCCAACCCATAGGTGTGGGGCTTCCTTTATCATGGGGGAAGGTGAACACTAAGCTTGTGCTGTTGTGAACCGCATCAATTCTTTATCGATTTTGCGGTTCAGCTCTTCCAGCAAGCGAGCATGCGATTGCAACTGGCCAGGCTTGGATGGTTGAGCAGAGCGACCGGGTTTTTGGCCGGTCATATCAAGTAACAGCGTCATGAGTACATCACTCATATGCTGACGTAAAGCCGTAAGCGTACGGAGACGTGTCCGGTTTGCCGTGGGCTGTCGCCGAGCCGAAGCCTGCAATGCATTGATCACTTCGGTCAGCTGCGAATAGCGCCGGTGGAACTCCTCAGTCGCTTTCACCCAATCCAGAATCACGTTTTGCATCTCTGCCGGTGTAGCTTCGTAGCCAAACGTCGGCGTTTCATCTTGCTTCATCATACAAAAGTTCGCAAATGGTACTTGCTGATCGATGAACCAAAATAGTAGCCCTAAATCGTTAAAAACAACCTGTTTTGTGTGAAATCACCATTTGACCAGACGAAATCACCTAATTTTAGTGTGTTATATTTGGGTGATTTCATCCATGTCTGTAGTGATTTCAGACGAACGAGGTTGCAAAAGAATCAGTTATGTAATTAGATTCATCTCCTGATACCGAAAACTTGTCATGAATCAACCGATCAACGGCCAGGACGCCGAACGTAGCACAACCGGCAAAAACTTTTCGATTCGACGTAAAGATTTCTCTATCCTTGTTGCTCAATCCGAGTTGTTCAACTGTGAAGTGTTGAGCCAGTTGTTGAAAGAGCAGGGATATAATGTGGTGGGCCGGGCTGTTGAAATGGAAGATACACTTCAACAGATCAGGGTTAAGCGCCCTGAGTGTGTGATACTTGAGTCTGAAATTTCAGGCCGTCGAAGTTTTGATATAGTTGAGCAAATGCGGGAGTCAAATCAGCGGACTAAGTTCATTTTATATACAAGCAAGCCCGATTTACGATTAGTTGCTAACGCAATGCAGATGGGTTTTTTGGCTTTTTATATGCCAGTGACGGCTTGGAGGAACTATATAAGTGCTTTCAGACGGTAAGTAACGGTGGTTGTTACTATAGCAGCGGATTTATGTCGTTACTTAAAAATTACGGTGTAGAAGTAATGGCAGAAAGCACCCGAAATGAGTTGAGCCGTTTGTCTGATCGTGAGCGTGAAGTGCTCCGTATGGTTGCCAATGGTCACACAGCCAATGAAATTGCCGATCAGTTAGGTATTAGTTACCGGACTGCCGTAAACCATAAAGCTAGAATTGCTCAGAAGTTGGAATTGAAAAGCTGTAGACAACTGCCTCGATACGGAATATCAGTGAAGAACTACCTTTAGGCGAAAACAAGTGAGCCAGTCGACTCATCTGCGGAGGTAGAGCGTTGACTTCCCTGTAGCCACTCTCTGAATTCCTGCATTCTGGCGCGGGGAACAACAATTTCATGCCTGTCGGGAGTGTCAAGCCTCACGATATATTTGCCGTTTTCCCAGTAGGCGTAGTTCAAAACGGACCGTCTATTGACAATATAATCGCGCTTGATACGGAAGAAATGAAAGGGGTCCAGCTCGGTTTCTAAATCATTGAGTGTTTTACTGATCAGATACCGTCCTTTTGACAATTCTGCATAGTAATACCGCTCCTCAACGGTAAAGAAATAGACATCCGTAACAGGAAAGTCTAATTCCCCATGAGCGTTTCGGCCTTTTAAGTGACCGGTATAGGTACGAGATAGGGCAGGAGCAGGTTCGGGAGGAGATAACTGAACCTGAGGAGTAATGGTACCAGCAGCTTTTTCTCGGTTCTCATCTTCCTGCCGACGGCGCAGGTAATCAGAAAACAGAGAGAGATTGGTGGCGGCATACCCAATGAGGAGTACCGGTATAAGATACTTGAAATACGTGGCGAACGTGAACGTATTTGCTATGTAAGTATGCCAGTAGTTTGAGAACGAGTAGTTCGGAAACCGTTCAAGTAAAAAACGGACTGTTTGGGTAACAGGATTAAATACGAAGAATGCTAGTAAAATGACAGGTAGCAATCGTAACTCATAACGGCCAATAGCTGGCCAACTAGCTTCTATCGATTTAATCTTAAATACAACATGAAATTCACTAAGAAGAGTGAGAAGTATATATAGTGTAAATATTTCGGGTAAAAGCAGGCTACGTAGAGAAAAGCCGAAATATTGTAGAAAACCACCTGCTCTTTCAACCATCCCCATCTTTACGGGATAGGCAAGAGACCAAGTCATGGTCTCTACCAACAGGACAACTACCATTAAGATAGCTATACTTTTAATTGGCCTACGTAAATATGTTCGATGTAACTGTAACTCCTTCATTATCCCTTAGCATAAATCAGTACTAAGATAGTGGTAATATTTGACTATTTCACCACCTCATATTGAGACTTTTTTGCGATTGATGCCCCTCTATTAAACATAGACCTTTGTAATGTTCAAACAGCGCAACGGATGCGCTCTCACAAAGGAAACTAACATCAAATCGTAAAGCTACAAAGTCCCATGAAAAAGCAATTCTCTATCAAGCCGGTCCAGAACCAAAAGAACGCTGTTGCCTCTGCTGCCAAGAAAGAAGCTCACAACCTGCTGAAGTTCCTCAAGCCTGGCGAGTGCTGCGAGACGATGCCTTACTTCCACGGCCTCAACCGCGAAACCGTTTTCTCTCTCTAATCCATTTCACCCGGTTATCGCCAAGGCTGGTCTTCTATTCTGACGACGCGATAGCCCTTATGTCACAGGTTACACCTATCAAATCGTAAAGCTACAAAGTCCCATGAAAAAGCAATTCTCTATCAAGCCGGTCCAGAACCAAAAGAACGCTGTTGCCTCTGCTGCCAAGAAAGAAGCCCACAACCTGCTGAAGTTCCTCAAGCCTGGCGAGTGCTGCGAGACGATGCCTTACTTCCACGGCCTCAACCGCGAAACCGTTTTCTCTCTTTAATCAACCTTATTCTAGCATTACCATGTCATCCGCATTACGTCTGTATAAGCAGGAATTGACTCGGTGCCGGGAAAACTTCGAGCAAATCGATCTGCACAAAGAACGGGGGTACCTGATGAAGTTTACGACTTTCTCAGCCAATATGGAGAACATTATGCCCTCCATCCCCCGTAGTAGGCACGAGGCCCTGTTCCATGAGCTGTTACTGCAACAGGTGTTTACCATGTTTGATCACCAGTGCCTCTCTGCCGGCGATCTGATCAAGCTACGGGGTGCGCATGATTGGGCCTTGCGGCAAGATAGCCCGCGTATATACTGTACTTATCACTTCGGTTCTTACCGAATATTAACCAGTTTATTGTTCCGGCGTGGCACAGATTGTGTGCTGCTGATTGGGAATAATACAAACCGTCATCAAGGAGACGACATACTTGCGCACATCGACGAATTGCGTCGACAGCGTAATTGCAAGAATTCTTTCCGGGTCATCGAAGCGGGCCATCCATCGGCCGGACTGTCGGTTCTGCGTGAATTAAAAGCTGGAAAGTCGCTGATTGTGTACGTTGATGGTAGCCCCGAAACGGCTCCGGAAGCAAACGAAACTGATAAATTTTTATCAGTAAAGCTGGGGAGCCGGCGCGTGTGGACTCGCAAAGGAGTTGGTTATCTATCCCACGCGGCTGGTGTACCGATCGTACCGGTGGTGACGTACCGGCAACCCGATTTATCTAACGTATTACACTTCCTTGACCCGATCCGTCCTATCCGAAACAGCGACCGGGAAATGTATTGTCAGGAAGCAATGCAACAGCTCTACGATGCGCTCTGGGCTCAGTTAATCCAGAACCCCGGCCAATGGGAAGGATGGAACTACATTCATTCATTCCTCGAGCGGGAAACACCAAAACAATCGTCGTCCAGAAAACGGCCTGAACATCCCACCTTTAATCAGGATCGCTATACGTTATGCGATTTGGAGCAGGCACCCGTTCTGTTTGACAGACGGCTTTATCAGACGTATGAAATCTCCGAGGATCTTCGCGATCTATTGTTAAACCTAAATGAAGTAGACTCGGTTGAAGGCCTCGTTGGCGAAGAAATGTTCGGCGAACTAGTAGAGATGGAAGTTCTGTGCTAATCGCTCTAAAGCAAAAGCACCTCGCTGGGATGTCAATCTACCAGCGAGGTGCTTTTTTATGATTAATTATTAAAACGCTGATTACTTGGTCAAGCCCCGCTACCTACCTCAATCTCATCACCAGACTTGTTGTAAAACTTGAAGTTGACAATGCCAAGTGAGCTGTCTTTCACGAGCTTAATCCAAGTTTTGTACTTAACGTACCATTGAATCTGACGTGAGTAAAAGCCTTTGGTGAAGTAGGCATGCAGAAACGGGTGAACAGCAATGGATACGCCCCGTTCATTTTGTCTGGTTAAAATATAATCAAGATTATTCTCAATTACATCCGTTACCAGCACACTCGCCTGAATTGTACCGGTACCTCCGCAGGTAGGGCAAACCTCGCGGGTAACAATGTTCATCTCGGGCCGGACTCGCTGACGCGTAATCTGCATCAGCCCAAATTTGGTTAGGGGCAGAATTGTAAACTTGGATCGATCCGATTTCATCTCGTCGCGCATGATGTCCTGCAGGAGCTTTTTATTTTCCTGCTTTTTCATGTCGATGAAATCGACAACGATAATACCGCCCATATCGCGTAGCCTAAGCTGCCGGGCAATTTCTTTAGCCGCTTCTCGGTTTACGCTGATAGCGGTTGCCTCCTGGTCTTCCTCTGAGTTTGATTTATTGCCGCTATTGACGTCGATAACGTGCAGAGCCTCAGTATGTTCAATGATCAGATAACCACCACCTGGAAGGCTAACCGAACGTCCGAATAGAGATTTAAGTTGCTTTTCTAGCCCGAGGGCTTC
Organism: Fibrisoma limi BUZ 3; assembly: GCF_000296815.2. Classification (GTDB taxonomy): domain Bacteria; phylum Bacteroidota; class Bacteroidia; order Cytophagales; family Spirosomataceae; genus Fibrisoma; species Fibrisoma limi. The sequence goes on along the minus strand of NZ_CAIT01000009.1, from coordinate 768,799 downwards.
AAAAACTTTCGTTTTCCCGTTATAGAGCTTTACAATTTTCTCTTTTTCGGGCGCAATGGTGTGAATGTAATTTCTGATTTCGTCGTACGACTCCCGAGTGTCAACCGTAATGCTGTCGAACGACTCGTTCAGCATGTCACGCAGGATGGATGATGCCCGATTCATCTCACCCAGTACCCGATCCCGGGGTTTGGCTTCGGCTAGCACTTTGACAGCCTGCTCCCATTTATCGAGCGAGTTCTGCAAATCGCGGTCGAGTTCTTCAACGTCTTTACCCTGAGCAACTGTCCGGACGATAATGCCGAAATTTTGCGGCTTGATTGACGACATCAGCCGAATCAGGCGCGATCGTTCGGCGCGATCGGTAATCTTTTTAGAAAGGTTAACGCCGTCCGAGAACGGAACGAGAACCAGATAGCGACCTGCGATGGATATATCGCAGGAAAGGCGCGGGCCTTTGGTTGAGATGGGCTCTTTGACCACCTGAACCAGAATCGGAGCATTTTTCGTCAGTACCTTATCGATCTTTCCGATTTTTTCGATCTCCGGCTCCAGTTTCATACCGTTGAGCCGGCCGGTAGTGACGCGCTTGGCGATTATGTCTTTGACAAACTTGTTGAGCGAATTAACATTCGGCCCCAAGTCCTGATAGTGCAAAAAACCGTCTTTTTCGTGACCAACGTCAACAAAAGCCGCGTTAAGGCCCGACGAAAGTTTTTTGACTGTTCCTAAGTACAGATCGCCAACGGTGAAGCTGCTGTCTAACTCTTCTTCGTGATACTCCAGCAATCTCTTGTTTTGCAAGAGTGCAATCCGATCACCTTTCTGAGTAGAACTGATAACTAATTCATTACTCACAAGATGAATCTACGGTTAAGATGACTGTATAAAAAGAAAGAAGCCACGTTCGGACCATTCAGACCGGCACGAGGCTTCCGCAAGATGAGTTTTCAGTTTATAGTTTTCAGTTTGAAGTTATCGGTCAGAACTCTATAACTGAAAACTGTAAACTACAGAACTGTAAACTATTTCTTTTTATGCCGGTTCTTTCTGAGCCGCTTTTTCCGCTTGTGGGTGGCAATTTTATGCCGCTTCCGTTTCTTACCGCAAGGCATTGTGTAAACGTATTTAAATGGTTTAATAAGTGACGGCCAGCCACTCGGCAAGCCCTTTTTTGCTGGTTATACTATTTACGGGTTTCGGCTGAATCTAGCTCACAAAATGAGAGTAGCTGAAAACCGCAGACGTTTAACCGAAAGCTACTGTAAGCGTTCCTCATACTCGCGGATAGCCGCTAGTATCTGTGGATCTTTCTCTTGTTCTTTTACCTGCCCAAGCACCCGTAATGCTTCAGCTTTCTGACCAGCCTCCGCCAGGCTAACACCCAGGTAGAACTGAGCTTTCCGACTTGAGGGATTAACCACTATGATCTGGCGGAATCGCTCAATCGCTTTTTGGTACTGTCCTGAACGCATCGACAACAAGCCCAGATTGAACAGGGCCAGCTCGTTGGTCGGATCTTGTTGCAACACCTCGCGCAGCAACATGATTCCCTGCATCGGCGTCTGGGTATTGACATACGTCATAGCCATGTTTGCCTTAGCAGCCAGCAAGTTAGGATTTTTTTCGAGCGCTTTTTGATAAAATTCCCGTGTTTTTTCGCCGAGACTTGCTGTTTTTGCTTCGTCTACCGCGTAGGTATACGCTTCAAAATATTGATCGCCCGCCCGCAGCAAATTGCGTTCATCGGGCTGGACGGAGGCCAGCAGGCCAGCGTAGTAAGCGGCACTGTCGAAACGACTGGCTTCACGGAAAAACGTAATCAACTGTTCACCGGCTGCCTGTTTGGCAGCGGTTTCTGAGACCTGAAACTTGGCCCGTAGTCCCGCCACCTGTTTTTGTTGCTCAGGTGACAGCGACTGTTCATGATTCATCGTTGAGTTTGACGTAGCTGCATCCGTAGACTGGGATTTAGTTCCGTCAGCCTGGCGTGCCCCTGACGTTTGCGACGTATGCCCACCACCCTCCGTTGCACTCAGCTGCTTGTTTTCATCGCGCACAACAACCTTAGGCAGGGAATACAAACCTGCTGTAAGGGCTGAAGCCAGGACAACAACAAGAAGAATGGATTTACTCATGATGAAAATGCGTCGCAAACGTTGCAGGGCTACCGCAGATTACTCAGCCGAGACTTTCGCTTTATCGCTGGTTTTCACCTGCTCAACGAAAATCTTGGCGGGCTTAAAGCTTGGAATATAGTGCTCGTCGATTACCATAGCGGTATTCTTCGAGATATTACGGGCTACTTTCTTCGCTCTTTTCTTGTTGATGAAGCTACCGAACCCTCTCACATAAATGTTCTCCCCCTCGGCTAACGAGTCCTTAACTACCGAAAAAAAAGTTTCCAGAGTATGCGTTACTTCCGCCTTATCGATCCCGGTCTTATCGGCAATCTCTGCAATTACGTCTGCTTTCGTCACGACTTTTAAAACTTTAACGTTTACTATAATGTTGAAAAATCAGGTGTCCAAAATGGGAGCACAAAGGTAGGGCTTTCCATTAAACTTTAAAAGTCATATTGCTCAGTTTTCCTGCCAGGCAATACAAATTTTGCTTTTACTTTGGATTGGCTATCAGACTATAACCCTTCGGTCAAACCTGTTTTTGCCCAAACGCTCGAACGTTGGTACGAACACCACAAGCGCGATCTTCCATGGCGACACACAAATGACCCGTATCGAATCTGGCTTTCAGAAATTATTCTTCAGCAGACCAGGGTTGCCCAGGGCCGACCGTACTACGAACGGTTTGTAGCCGCCTACCCAACCGTGTCGGACATGGCCCGGGCTGATGAGCGCGAATTGCTTCGACTCTGGCAGGGATTAGGTTATTACTCCAGGGCCCGAAACCTGCACCAGACTGCCCGTTATGTAACCCTTCAACTGAATGGAAAGTTTCCTGAAACGTATGATGAGTTACTGAAAATGAAAGGGATAGGTTCGTATACGGCCGCAGCCATTGCTTCATTTGCCTTTGGAGAACGAGTACCGGTTGTAGACGGGAATGTTTATCGGGTACTCGCCCGGGTGTTCGGTATCACTGAGGATATCACAACCACAAAGGCCAAAAAAACCTTTGCAACCCTTGCGGTAGAGCTTATTCAGGCGGCTGATAATCCGGCTACGTATAATCAGGCCATTATGGAGTTTGGGGCTATACAATGCACGCCGGTTGCACCTGATTGTTTACTTTGTCCACTCCAGCAGCAGTGCCAGGCTTACCTGACCGGACGACAGCATCTGTTGCCGGTTAAGAGTAAGAAGGCCCCCGTTCGGGAACGTTATTTTACGTATATAGTATTCAGGCAGAACGGAAAGGTTGCGATGCAGGAGCGAATAGCCCGGGACATCTGGCAGAATTTGTACGAATTTTTTCTCGTTGAAGACGAAGAACCGGCCGTTCCGTTGACCAGACTAGCGTTTCCCGATCCCATAGCAGCGTTACTGAAAAAGGGTGTTCAGACCGGCGTTCCCGTTGACATGATGCAGTTGCTTTCGCACCAGCGTGTTCGGGCCTGGTTCTATGAAATTGAGCTGCCCGACAACGTGGATACACCCTTGCCGACAGGCTTACAATGGTATTTGACGGCCGAAATTGATGAACTTCCGAAGCCCGTTCTGATCACTAACTATTTGCAACGATCACTTGGATAAGTGGTTTCATTTCAGTATCTTTATCCTCCTTAAGCCACCGTACATTTTAGACAATCCAAACAAAAAATTTAGCATGGCAAGCCTTAACAAAGTGATTTTAATTGGTAACGTGGGTAACGATCCTGAAGTCCGTTATTTCGATGGAGGAGGTGTAGTAGCCCGTTTCAGCGTTGCCACCAACGAGCGTTATACCACGCGCACCGGCGAGCAGGTTGAGCAGACGGAGTGGTTCCGCGTAGAGGTTTGGAATGAACAGGCCAAAACAGTTGAGAAATACCTTCGTAAGGGTCAGCAAATTTACGTTGAGGGCCGTCTCCGGACTGAGACGTACACCGATCGTGATGGTAAAGAACGTTTTTCGCTGGGTGTTCGGGCTACCACCTTTCAGTTTTTGAGCAGTGGCCGTCCGGATGGTCAGGAGGAATCATATCAGCAGGCCCCGGCCGCGCAGCCGGAACGGCCGCGTCAGCAGGCTGCTCCAACCCCTCAACCCCAGTCTCAGCCGGCTCCTCGTCAGCAGGCCGCACCCCGCCCGCAACCAGCCAAGCGGGAGCCCGACCCGGTGTCGTTCGAAAGCAACAGTGGCGATGATGATTTACCATTCTAAGCCGCTGGGGCAATTGTTGAACCTGATTTAAGTTGCATGGACCTTAGTGATCCTCTTCCTCGAAAGGTGCTCCTGGCCGGTGACGGCTGGGGCACCTATTTTGATTTATATGCCCCGTATGTGGCATTGATTCTGCTGCTGATGACGCTGGCCGGTTTAGTGTCAGCTTCTGAAGCTGCTTTCTTTTCTCTATCTCCCGAAGAACGGGGCCGTTGCCGGGAAAGTGACCGGGCTGAATACCAGCGTATTTCCACCCTGCTCGACCGCCCCAAACGGTTGCTGGCTTCGCTGGTTATCTTCAATAACCTGCTGAATATTGCCATTGTCGTTATCGTAACGTACCTGACCTGGGAGTTCTCTCAGGCTACTCATGCCTCGGTTGGGTTGCTGGTAGGTGTTACGCTGCTCACAACGATTGCTATTGTCCTGTTCGGCGAAATAATTCCTAAAGTGTATGCCAGCCAGAATAATCTGACTGTGGCTCGTCGTACAGCTCCGCTGGCTCAGATTGGGCTGTTTGTCTTTCTGCCGTTATCCAAATTGCTCGTAACGCTTAGCAACCAGGTCGATAAACGAATACAACGCCGTGGGTATCGGCTTTCGGCCGAGGAACTTAGTCAGGCTGTTGAATTAACCGGTACCGACGCCACCTCCGAAGAACGGGAGATTCTTAAGGGCATTGTTAATTTCAGTAACCTGACGGCCCGCCAGGTGATGCGCGCCCGGCTCGACATTTCGGCCGTGTCAGACGATCTGTCGTTTTCGGAACTGATGGCGCAGATTAATGCGTCGGGTTATTCCCGGGTGCCGGTTTTTCATGAGTCGCTGGATCAGGTTGAGGGAATTCTGTACATTAAGGATCTCCTGCCCCACCTGCACAATGATGATTCGTTCCGCTGGCAGGCTTTGCTGCGACCGGTGTTTTTCATTCCGGAAACCAAGAAAGTGGACGATCTGCTCCAGGATTTTCAGAAACGACGGGTTCATATGGCCATTGTCGTGGATGAGTATGGCGGAACGCGTGGGCTCGTTACGCTGGAGGATATAATCGAAGAAATTTTCGGCGACATCAACGATGAATTTGATGAGGAAGACCCTGTAGGTTATCGGCGGGAAGATGAACGTACGGTGGTGTTTGAAGGAAAAGTCCCCCTAACTGATGTTTGTCGAATCCTGAATGTGGACGCCAGTACGTTCGAGGGAATTCGGGGTGAGAGCGAGTCGTTGGGTGGGCTGCTGCTGGAGTTGTTCAGCCGGTTGCCCAAAGCTGGTGAAGAGGTAACCAGCGCTGGCTTTACGTTTCTTGTGCTGTCGGCCGATGATAAGCGGATCAATGAAGTCCGGGTTACGAAAGTAGCGGATTCAGTGCCGAATCAATAACCGCTGGCTGTGGCGCTGGTTATTCCATTGACATTGCAGAATATACAGCCCATCGGCAAGCCCCATCGGCAACCATACGGTTTGCGGCTGGTCAGCGCGCACCTCATGCGTTTGATGCCAGACCATACGGCCGTTGAGATCGGTTAATGATAATGTCCACGTACCGCTGCGTGGTAACTGAACGGTAAAAGACGTACCGTCGCTCGGGTTTGGATACACGAGGGGTTGTGGTAACGCTTCGTCGGGTACCGCCAGTATGAGCGGAGTACTGTACTGCACTGAGCCATCGGGCAATTCCAGCCGAACGCGATAAATACGGCTACCGGACTGGTCAAGTGGCTCCGCAAACGAATACAGATGCGAAAACTGCCCGTCGACTATACCTTCTACCTGGCCGATTGTCTGAAAAGATCCTGACCTTTCCTGACGTTCAACAAAAAAGCGGCTGCCTGAGGGTTCATGGGTGGTGAGCCAGTAAACGTATGAGAAAGCGCTGTCCTGCTCGGTTTGCTGATCAACAAAAAAACGCCCGGACTTGCCAGGGGTGGTTACACGAAAAGCAGGGGTGGGGTTTCCAACGATCATGGCTGGATTAATTGCTACCACCCGAAGCCGGTACGTTCCAGCACTCAATGTATCAGGCAAGTGTACCTCTACCGGCCCAAATCCTTGTCCTTGTCCAACTTCCATTACGTACCAGCCCCGATCGTTGAGCAACTGTACCGAGACATCGGGAGAACTCTCAAAGCCGATTGTGGCAAACGGAACACGAAGGGTTTCTCCGGCCGACAGCTCAGTCGGCACCAGGCCTGTTTGAATAAACTGACGCGGTTGCTGAGGTTTTGACCGGTCGAAAAAGCTATCGGTCAGGCTATTGTTCCAGGAGCGGGCAAAAACAGATACCCCCTGTACCCCATTTGGGATGTTTTCGAAATGACCGTGTTCGGGACGTGGCGACTGGATGGTGTCCGTATCGGGACCTGCCCACACATTGTTGTCAGCCCTGTTTATCAACGAATCCTGGGCAGCCCGGATAGCCTGATTGGGAACAGGCCCCGCCGGGGTTATAGAACACCGGGATATAACCCAGGTCAGATCCGCTGCAAAATCAGCCCGGCTGTGATCAATCAACTCCTGCACCAAGCGGCAGTAATCGTCTTTGGTTGTGTGGAGCGGCACAGCATCTGACTCGCCATGATGCCATAGTATCGCCCGAATGCCGAACGAACTATGGTAATATTGCAATGCATTCCGTAGGTTGGTGTAGGGTTGTAAAAACGGCCAGTATGTACTGTTAAATATGTTTTTGGCAGGAATGCCATTGGCCGTGGCGCTCCAATTCTCGGCCACCGTAGCCGGAATAGCCACGTTGAAAAAAGCGACTGGTACGTGGTAACGGTCGGCAATCTGGTCGCCCAGTTCACCCCAGCACCAGGCTGTTTCGCCGGTCGGAAAGATTAGGTTATTAGCCTCGAGTTGGGAGAACATGGGTACGGGAAACGGCTTGTCCGAGGATTCCAGTACGTTGTTTTTGTTCCAGAACCGGTTCCAGGCATTGAACGATACTACCCGGTCGGAGGCTCCTTTTGCCCCAAGTTTAGGTAGCCCCATTGCATTCGACTGTCCCGCAATCAGAAACACTTCACCGATGCCCACGCGTGATACCGTCGCCTGGCTCACGGTTTTGTTCGTCCTGATTCCCCGAACTTCCAATTGAAACAAGCCAGAGGGGGCCGTAATGGTACCCTGATACAGTCCATTCCGGGGCGTTTGTTGAACCACTTTCCAGTCGGTGGGGCGGCTGGTTGAGGAATTGATTGGGACAAGCCGCGCTTCAATGCGATCAACAGGGACAGAAAACGTACCAGCAATAGAAAGCGGGGCTGTATTGTGCTGGTTACGCTGTATAACAAGTTGGGGTAGGGGATACGAAATGGTTAACTGCGCGAACGCATGCAATGAAAAGAAAACATAACAACAAATGATGAGTAACGGTTTAATCAAGCTGGACATTATCGAACTACAGAATCAACTAGCCTGTAAAGGTAAGGCTTTCCGGGCAGTTAAGCCGTTAAATAATTCAGCGAATGGTAGTTAACAAACAGATTGCCCAGCGATCGAACCGGGCGGTTGAGCTATTGGCCAGGGCAAGTTATGTAGCAAAAGCCATCTTCTACGGCAGTATTGCCACGTTTATATTCCGATACAGGGCAGGTTTAAGCGCTCCCGAACCAAACCGGAATGAGGTATTAAAACAATTAACAGAAAACCCATTTGGAAAAATTCTGATCGGGCTGATCGTTATATCGCTGGCAGGTCATACGTTGTGGCGCCTGTACGAAATCTGGAATGACCCGTATAAAAAAGGGAAAGGGGTAGGAGGCTGGCTATACCGGCTCAACTACCTGATGAGTGCTATCACCTACGCGTCGCTTGGGGTTACGGCCTTTAAACTGGTAGTGACAAACGAGAAGAGCGATGGCAACGGTAAGAAGATCTGGGTGGCTAAACTCCTGCAAATCGAAGGGGGTGATTGGATTGTGATGCTGGTCGGTGGGGTTATGCTAATTTGGGCAGGCATGCAGGTTTACAAAGGGCTGTCGGGCAATGTGTACAACGCCTTGAAAATTGATCGGCTGAATCGTATCTGGAAGGTAATGTTGCGGGTAAGTAGTCTTGCCGGTTTCCTAACCGTGGGTGGCATTTTGGGTGGCGTTGGCGGGTATCTCGTGAAAGGTGCTCTGGCCAAAGACCCGGATTGGGTGAAAAACATGGACGATCTGATCAAGGCGCTGTGGGCGGTTCCGGGCGGATCGTGGCTGCAACTGTTAGCGGCTGTAGGCTTAGTCATGATGTCGTTGTTCATGCTGGCTATGGCCCGGTACTTTCCTGTAAAAACGGCTGAGTAGTTAGTCGCATTTCAGACCCAAAGGCCCCGACCGTGGTTATAATCAGCACTCATACGACCGATCGCTGCCCGTGAATGCGTGAGCAGCCCTTTTCTACGCAATTGCCGAAACCGCCATTTTTCAAGTAATGACAGGCGTCCGTCAACCACGGCTCCGAAGACAAGCAGGCGCTCTAAACCACGACGGACTTCGGGAGGGGCCTGCGTCAGGCGTTCCGCAAATTCGCCGGGTTGTGGAGTGCTGGTGCGAAGATTAAACCGGTCGAGCAGGGTTTCCGTGAAAAGAAAATGAGCGTAATTGTATTGTCGCTTGAGCACAGCGATGTATTGTAACGCATCGAGAATCATAGACCGGAACTGCTCGTTTTTCCCCAGTTCGTCGTGTAGTTCGCCTACAAACTCCCGTATGGTGGTTGGGGCCATTACCCGAATCTGCGCTTCGTGGACCACCTGCCACGACGCATACGCATTCCAGAATGCATAAATAGGCATGCCAGCCAGATCAATAACCGGCCGAAGAACGCGACTGAACAGGCGGCTCAGGGCATACCGTAGTATCTGAGCACTGAATACCGCTTTCAGGATATTCAGCAGGAAAAACGTAGCCAATCCCCAGCGAGGCAGGTTCAGATACGGGTCGATGCCCAGCCTCGGTACCACACGGGTCGAACGCCGACGTCGGTGCGAGGCCATAGCGATGTCCTTAAGGTGATGGTCGTAGCGGGCATCATGAGCGCGGGGAAACTGGCAGGCTGCCATTATCAGTTTCGTTGCCCGGAGGTTGATACTGATTAGTAAAGTGATTTCCAGATAAACCAGTATCAGTCCGTAGAGCAGCGCCGTGATAGGGAGCGAATAGGTCTGACCGAAAAAAGACAAGGGAAGTTCGACAAACAGTTCGGGCCAGCCATACTGTGGTAAGTACATTAAAGCCACACCCAATACGCCAATCAGCGCGGCAGCAACCAGCGTTTGCCGTCGGACGTGCCGGATAATGCGGTGTTCGGCTTCACTCAGTACATAGGGTTCGTCGTGCGGGTGAGGATCGTTGAGGGCCTGCCGCAGGTAGCGTAACGCCAGATGGTCGAGCGGGCCGCGGTTTTCATTTGGAGGCAGGGTTGACATAGTCAGCAGAGACAGTGGAACTATCTCCACAACTAAAAAAAGCGGGCTCTTGTTAGCAATTTCATGATAGGTCATGGGCACTCACCAGAACAAAATCGACGTACATAGTATATCTATTTCAGGGGCCGCTTTAGTCATTGATAAATCAGAAAAACTATGGGCCCATTTCGTTTTGTCGTTGGTTGTTTGCTGGCCACACAGGTTGCCGCACAGACGGTTGCACCGTCAAAGCCTGCCCAGCAGCAGGTTAAAAATGAGATGGCAGCGGTTACCCAGCGTTTCCTGCAACTGCTCACGCCGGAGCAGCGGGCGCAGGCTACGTATCCTTTTGATAATGAGGAACGCTTCAACTGGCACTTTGTGCCGCGTACGCGTAAAGGCCTGCCCCTGAAACAGATGACCGATGAACAGCGTAAGGCAGCGATGGCCCTGTTGAAAACCGGCCTCAGTGATCAGGGATACGACAAAGCGACGGCCATCATGGACCTGGAGAATGTACTGCGCGTGGTTGAAAACCGACCTCCGAATGATACCTATCGTGATCCGGAGAATTACTCTTTCACCGTATTTGGCGAACCGGGCGGCCGCGAGCCGTGGAGCTGGCGTATTGAAGGGCACCACATCTCGCTGCAATTCCTGTCGCTGACGGGACGGGTGCTGGCGCAAACGCCGACTTTCTTCGGCAGCAATCCGGGCGAAGTGCGGGCCGATGTTCCTCAGAAAGGAAAACGCGTGCTGAAACAGGAAACCGATCTGGCCTTTGCGTTGCTGAAAACGCTCTCGGATGAACAGCGCAAGCAGGCGGTTATTGGCACCGTGGCATATCCTGAAATCATTACTAGTAACAAGCGGAAGGCATCACTCGAAAAGATGGAAGGCCTGACGCTGACCGATATGAAGGCCGATCAGCGCAAACTCTTTCTGGAACTCCTGCAGGTGTACCTCAACAACTACCGCATTACGCTAGCTAAGCAGCAGTTTGCCCGGTTGGAAAAAGCCGGATTGGATAAGCTGCGCTTCGCCTGGGCGGGCGACCTGACACCGGAACTGGGCGAGGGGAAAGGCTGGTACTACCGTATCCACGGCCCAACGATTCTGATTGAGTACGACAACACACAAACGAACGCAAATCACATCCATACGGTGGTGCGTGATCTGACCAACGATTTTGGGGAGGATCTGCTTCGCGAACATTATGAGAGCCAGCACAAAGCGAAGTAAGCAGGTAGTACACACCGAAGTACACGCTGCATAGTTTTAAGTTTTTTTAAGTCACTCGATTAGCTGTTTCTTTGTATCTTGTCAGAATAAACACTGACGGCCCGGCGTGGTTATTAAATCAACGTCAAGCTTCCATCTCCGACGCCGGTCTGTTTTACTTTTTATATGAAGAAACTCCTTTTAAGTGCGTCGATCTGCCTGCTGTCGATGGCAGCTTCGGCGCAGGATACCCTACAGTGGTATCATCGCGATCCCAAAGCAGATAATATACCGGGTATCGCTACTGACCGGACATACCGCGAACTTCTGAAAGACCGTAAGCCAACTCCTGTGGTAGTCGCCGTAATCGACGGGGGCATCGATTCTACTCACGAAGACCTGCGTCGGGTGCTGTGGGTCAATCCAAAAGAAATCCCCGGCAACGGCAAAGACGATGATAAGAACGGCTACGTGGACGACATCCACGGCTGGAATTTTATTGGTGGGAAGGATGGTAAAAACGTTCAGTACGAAACGGCCGAGGTAACTCGTCTCTACAGAAAACTACGACCTCAGTACGAAGGAAAAAACCGCGCTTCGCTTAAGCCAGACCAGCAGAAAGAATACGATCTGTACGTAAAGACCAAAGCTGAGGTTGAGTCGAAGCGGCTCGAATACCAGACGCAGTATCAGGGTATCAAGCAGTTCTACGAGCAGTACACCACCATTGTCGATGAACTGAAAACATCTCTTCAGAAAAAGAACCTCGATACCACCGATCTTCGGCAGGCGGCTTCGTCGTCGCGGCAGGCCGGGGCCATCTACCGGGTGCTGAAACAACAGGATGTAGCCGATACCGATGCCATGAAAGGGCAGTTGGACAAAATTCTGGATGAGTTGAAAGCCCGGGCCGAATACGCTTACAATCCGGACTTCGACGGACGCGCCGTGGTTGGCGACCAGCCCGAAAACGTGAACGAGCGTAACTACGGAAACGCTGATATCATGGGGCCTGATCCTTTCCATGGTACGCACGTAGCCGGTATCATTGGTGCTGATCGCACCAATTCGCTGGGTATTCTGGGCGTGTCGGACGCCGTTCGGATTATGGGGGTTCGGGCCGTGCCGGATGGTGACGAGCGCGACAAGGACGTAGCAAACGCCATTCGGTATGCGGTCGATAACGGCGCTCAGATCATCAACATGAGCTTTGGTAAAGACTACTCGCCCCAGCGCCAGGCAGTTGAGGAGGCTGAGCGATACGCTTTGTCGAAGGGAGTGCTGCTCGTACACGCAGCCGGTAACGACGGAAAAAACCTTGATACCACGGCGAGTTACCCGGCCGATAAGTTCATGGACGGCAAGGAGATTCCGAACATGATTACGGTTGGAGCAAGCAGTAGCTCAACCGGCGACGAACTAGCCGCTAGTTTTTCTAACTACGGCAAAGGCTCAGTCGATGTGTTTGCTCCGGGTAAAACCATATTCTCGACCGTTCCCGGTAGCCAGTATCAGAACAGCGATGGAACGAGTATGGCCGCTCCTGTCGTAGCCGGCGTAGCTGCGGTGCTGAAATCATACTTTCCGAAGCTGACCTACGCGGATCTGAAGCGGATCATTGTGCAGTCAGCCGTCCCGTACAAAACCCAGGTGAAAAAACCGGAGAGTAATGAAATGGTCGATTTCTCAACGCTGTCGAAAACGGGCGGGGTTGTGAACCTCTACGAAGCCGTGAAACTGGCGCTGGCTCAGGAAGGCGATAAAGCTAAATAAAATAATATAAGTTCATATACCGGACCGTTTGCCGTTTTCTGAAACGGTGAACGGTCCGTTTGTGTTTATAAAGGTGGAGTGGGCAGCAATCCGTGCCCATTGGATATTGAGATTATTACTTTATGCCTAAAGCGTTTCGATTTGAATTAAGTACCCCTGTTATTGACGACCGTCCGGTTTTTGTGTCCGGTAATTTCTGCGATTGGGCACCTGCCCCCGAATTGTTTCAGATGCAACCCGTTGGAGCGGGTGAATACGTACTCGACTGGCCAGCCGGGGTGCCATTACCCGAGGAACTGGAATATAAATATAACAAAGGTGGCTGGGAGCATGTCGAATTGGGGGCGTCCGGTGGCGGGGTCCCCAATCGGATCAGTATTCGGGACCAGCGCATTGAGCGTAATCACGTACCGCATTGGCGCTGGTACGGTCGGCCCTTCAATCCTGACCTCAGACCTACGCTGATTAGTAACGATGTGTATCTGCCCCAGCTTGATACCACCCGCCGGGTGAATGTGCTGCTTCCCTACGATTACGACACTAATCCTGAGAAACGCTACCCTGTGTTATACCTGCACGATGGTCAGAATCTGATCGGCGAAGGCGTTGGCTACGGTAGCTGGAATGTAGAAGAGAAAATGGCCATTCTGGCAGGGCGCGGGCATCATGAAGTTATGCTCGTTACTATCGACCACGGCGTGGAGGAGCGCATCCGGGAGTATACCCTCGGGCGAACCAGGATCGGCGATGGCCGTGGGCACCGCTATCTGCAATTTATCACGCAGACACTCAAACCATATATCGACAAAACGTTCCGGACGTTGCCCGAACCTAGCTGCACGGGTATCGGAGGAAGTTCGCTGGGGGGGCTGATCAGTATTTATGCCGGTCTGGTTTACCCGGACGTATTCGGACGGCTGATGTTGTTCTCACCGGCGCTCTGGACAACTCCCAAAATCTACTTCGATGCGATCAAGTTTGAGGCCGCCGTGCCAATGAAGATTTATGCGTATGGGGGCGAGGCTGAATCGGCGTATATGGTGCCGAATATCAAGCGGTTCGAAAACGCGCTGGTCAAGCAAAAATACGGCGGGTATCCCATTGAGCTACAGGTATCAGTTGATCCACTCGGGGAACATAATGAAGAAACATGGGGAAAAGAATTTCCTAAAGCGCTGGAGTGGTTGTATTATTAAGCATACTTGCTTAGTTAATGCTACAGACGCTGCTCCTCTGCGCTTGAATTCAAATTATGAACATCACATTAGTTTCCCGGCAAACCTCATCAGAAGCACACATTGTACCGGTTGTTCAAACCGATACATTATCAGATACCTTAGCAACACTGTCGGAAACCGCCGGTATTCCGGCTGCGGTTTTGCAGAACGATTTTAAGGCCAATGCGAAAGAAGTCCTGCCGCTCTATCATCCCGATGGCCGAAAAATGTACCTGCTCGGACTTGGTAAGGAGCCGGGTTCTATGGACTGGTTGAAAACCTTCCGTGAGTTTAGCTTCCGGCAGAAAGATCGGTTGCCGCAGTCGGTTCATGTCGATCTAACCAGCTTCGATGCTGCGGTGGTTGAAGACGTAGTCCTCGGCATTCGGGGGGGTGGCTACGACCTGCGCTTGTATCAGACGGACAAAGCCGAAGGACCGGTGTTTTACTCTGACGCAGGGCAGTTAACCATACAGGTTGCGGAGGATCAACTGGCAGCCGCCGACGACGCTCTGGGCTGGGCCGAAGCCATGGCCGAAACCCAGCGTGAAATCCTTGACCTGATGAACGCCCCGTCGAACTACGTTACTCCGCAGACCCTGGCCGACTGGGCTGCAACGTCGGGTGAGCGGTACGGCTATTCAGTTACCGTGTTTGATAAAGACGAGATGGAGCGGCAGGGCCTACAGGCAGTGCTGAGCGTGAACCGTGGCAGCGACCTGCCTCCCCGCTTTATTATCGCTGAATACAAACCGGCCGGTGAAGGACTCAAAAAAGTGGGCCTTGTCGGCAAGGGGATTACGTTCGATACGGGTGGCATTTCGATCAAGCAATCGGCCAACATGCACCTGATGAAAAGCGACATGGGCGGGGCCGCTGCCGTATTAGGAACGCTCGACGTAGCAGCCAAACTGCAACTGCCCGTTCACCTGATCGGTATTGTGCCTACTACCGAAAACATGGTCGACGGCCGGGCTACCAAACCCGGCGACGTAGTGGGGTCGTACAGCGGGAAAACCATCGAGATCATTGACACCGACGCCGAAGGACGTGTTATTCTAGCCGATGGGTTGAGCTATATGGTGCGCAATTTCCAGCCCGACGTACTGATTGATCTGGCCACATTAACGGGTAGTGTTATTGCTACGCTGGGATACCATGCGGCTGGCCTGTTCACCCAGAACGACGAACTGGCGGCTGATCTGCTGACTTCCGCCAACAAGACCGGCGAACGGCTCTGGCGCTTACCGATCTGGGATGTTTACAAGGAGGATATTAAGTCAGACGTGGCCGATGTGAAAAATTACAGCGGCAAACCGCTGGCCGGAGCGATCACGGCGGCCAAATTTCTGGAAGTGTTTACGGATGAACATCCAGCCTGGGCGCACCTCGATATTGCCGGAACGGCCTTTGCCGACACCGAATTTGGCTCGCAGAAAAATGCCACAGGATATGGAATCCGCCTGCTGATTGACTACCTGCGTAGTTAATTTGTATATTCCCAACCATAACCTCATCTGTCTATGAGTCAACTCTCATTCCTGTGCGTTGCGACGTACTTTAAAGGCGAAGCGTTTCTGAAAACCTGCAAAGAACTTGGCAATACGGTATACCTGCTGACGTATGAAAAACTACGCGACAGCCCGTGGCCGTTCGAGTCCATTGATGAAACCTTTTACCTGCCCGCGCAAAGCAATTCGAGTGAGAACCTGGACCGGATGATTCTGGGTCTGGCACACGTAATGCGGTCGCGGAAAATTGACCGGGTCATTGCGCTCGATGATTTTGACGTGGAAAAAGGAGCGCTGATTCGCGAGGTGTTCCGGGTGCCAGGTATGGGTCAGACTACCTCGCGGTATTTCCGGGACAAGCTCGCCATGCGGCTCCGGGCGCAGAAAGCGGGTATTCGAATCCCGCGGTTCAGCCCCCTGTTTCACGATGAAAGCATTACGGAATACCTCCGCACGACCGATTCACCTTGGGTCATCAAGCCCCGCACGGAGGCTTCGGCCACGGGTATTCGCAAAGTCTACTCATTGGAGGAGGCCTGGCAGGTGATTCACTCGCTGGGAGATCTGCGGCATAATTATCTTATTGAAGAATTCAAGCCGGGCCGGGTTTATCACGTTGATGCGCTGTCGGTCGATAGCAAATCGGTGTTCACGCGAGCCAGTCAGTATCTGGCAACGCCCATGGAGGTGGCGCACGGGGGCGGGATTTTCCGGACGATGGTGTTGCCCTTCGATAGTGCTGAGACTACGGCGCTGCGCGAAATAAACGATCAGGTACTGGCCGCGTTTGGTATGCGCCACAGCGCGTCACATTCCGAATACATTCGCTGTGATCACGATGGCGAACTGTACTTTCTGGAAACGGCATCGCGGGTCGGTGGCGCACACATTGCCGAAATGGTTGAAGCGGCTTCGGGGATTAGCCTCTGGCGAGAATGGGCGCGACTCGAAACGGCCCTTGCCCTGAATCAGCCGTATGAGTTGCCGGAAGAACAGCATAATTACGCCGGTCTGATCGTGTCGCTGGCCCGGCAGCAGTGGCCTGACCTGAGCCTGTTCGACGATCCGGAAATCTGGTGGCGTATCAACAAAGAATACCACGTAGGACTTATTGTGCAGTCGTCGGATCAAGCGCGGGTGTTGCAGTTGCTGGATGCGTATATGCAGCGAATTTACACGGAATTCCACGCATCGGCACCCGTACCCGAACGGCCCACGAATTAATCAGCGAATTGGCTGAGCCTTCATAAGTTGCCCTGTTTTCAGGAAACTACCCCGGCTGTTTTGCTGTTAGCCTAAAGAATAACCCAACCGCTTCGGCGGTATATTGCAACGTGACAGAAAACAAGCCCGTTGATCATCAGCCTACCGTGTCTCATACTGGACTCACGGACGTAGAACTTACCGGCTATGAGCAGATTGAAGTGCTCGGTGCCCGCGAACATAACCTGAAAAATATTGACGTCACGATTCCCCGCAACAAGCTGGTAGTCGTGACCGGTATCAGTGGCAGCGGCAAGTCGTCGCTGGCGTTTGATACTATTTACGCCGAAGGTCAACGGCGTTACATGGAGAGCTTTTCGGCCTACGCCCGTTCGTTTATCGGCGATATGGAGCGACCCGACGTGGACAAAATCAACGGGTTAAGCCCGGTGATTTCCATCGAGCAGAAAACGACCTCCAAAAACCCCCGCTCGACCGTCGGAACCACGACCGAGATTTACGACTTTCTGCGGCTGCTCTACGCCCGCGCCGGCGAAGCGTTTTCGTACGTAACGGGCCGGAAGATGGAACGGCAGTCCCAGGACCAGATCATCGATACTATCCTGCAGCAATACGCCGGACAGAAAATGACTCTGCTGGCTCCGGTCGTGAAGGGACGTAAGGGACATTACCGCGAATTATTCGTGCAGATTGCCAAAACTGGCTACACGAAAGTTCGGGTGGATGGCGTAGTGCAGGAAATCGTACCGAAAATGCAGCTTGACCGGTATAAAATTCACGACATTGAGATCGTGATCGACCGGATTGTGCCCAAACCCGAAGATCGCTATCGCCTGAGTCAGTCCGTACAAACGGCCCTGAAGCAGGGTAAGGGAGCCATGCAGGCACTCGATCAGGAGGGACAACTGATCTACTTTTCGCAGAACCTGATGGACCCGGAGTCGGGTATCAGCTACGACGAGCCCTCGCCGAACACGTTTTCGTTCAACTCACCCTACGGTGCCTGCCCGGTTTGTAACGGTCTCGGGTCCATTGAAGAAATTACGGAAGAATCAGTTATTCCGGATAAAAAGCTGAGTGTGAGTCGAGGAGCTATTGCTCCACTGGGTGAATATCGGGAGCTTTGGTTCTTTAAGGAGATTGAAGTCATACTGAAAAAATACAAACTCAGTCTGACGACACCGGTCGAAAAGTATCCTCCCGAACTGCTTCATGCGCTGATGTACGGCACCGACGAAGAAGCGGCCGTACCGTCGAAGAAATACCCGGGAGAGGATTATTACAGCTTCAAATTTGAGGGCATCGTCAACTTCCTGAAACGCCAGCAGGAAAACGGTACCGACAAAATTCAGGAGTGGCTTAAAGACTTCATGGTCGTTAAGACCTGTCCGGAATGCAACGGTGCCCGCTTGAAAAAGGAGTCGCTGTATTTCCGCATTGATGGCAAAAATATCTCCGAACTCGCCCAGATGGACATTTCGGAGTTGTCGGCCTGGTTCAATGGATTGGAAAGCCGGTTGTCGGAGCGGCAGAACGTAATTGCTAAGGAAGTGCTGAAAGAGATTCGGAAACGGATCGGCTTCCTGCTCGATATTGGGCTGGATTACCTCACCCTCGACCGACCGCTACGTACACTCTCGGGCGGAGAAGCCCAGCGGATTCGGCTGGCTACCCAGATTGGTACGCAACTGGTAGGTGTCCTCTATATTATGGACGAGCCGAGCATCGGTCTGCACCAGCGCGATAACGTAAAACTGATCGACTCGCTGAAGAACCTGCGCGATCTGGGCAATACGGTACTGGTGGTGGAACACGACAAGGACATGATGCTCGAATCGGACTACATTCTGGACATTGGTCCCGGCGCTGGTCGGCACGGTGGACAGGTTGTCGGTATCGGTACACCCGACGAGTTTCTGCAGAACGGCAGCACCACGGCCGATTACCTGAGCGGTCGGCGGGCCATCGAAATTCCCGCCGAACGGCGGAAAGGCAGCGGCAAGTTTCTGATCATCAAGGGGGCAACCGGGCATAACCTCAAGAACGTAACGCTCAAACTGCCGCTGGGCAAGATGGTGACGATTACGGGCGTATCGGGCAGCGGCAAGTCGTCGCTGATTCACGAAACGCTGTTCCCAATTCTGAACCGGCATTTCTACAAGTCGAAGCGGGAGCCACTGGCGTTCAAGTCGGTGGAGGGTCTGGAGCATCTGGACAAGGTGATCGAAGTCGATCAGTCGCCTATTGGTCGGACGCCCCGCTCAAACCCCGCTACGTATACGGGCATGTTTTCGGAGATCCGGACGCTGTTCGCCGAACTGCCAGAAGCCAAGATTCGTGGCTACAAACCGGGGCGTTTCTCGTTCAACGTGAAAGGGGGCCGTTGCGAAGATTGCGAAGGGGCTGGTATGAAAAAGATCGAAATGGAGTTTCTGCCCGACGTGCATGTCGTTTGCGAAACCTGCAAAGGCAAGCGCTTTAACCGCGAAACCCTCGAAGTACGGTTTAAGGGTAAATCCATCGCCGACGTACTGGATATGACCGTTGAGCAGGCATTAGAGTTCTTTGCCAGCCAGCCGAAAATCCTGCGGAAAGTTCAGACGCTGAACGACGTTGGGCTGGGCTACATTACGCTGGGTCAACACGCCACTACGTTGTCGGGCGGAGAAGCGCAGCGCGTCAAACTGGCCGAAGAACTGTCGAAGAAAGATACCGGCAAGACGCTTTACATTCTGGACGAACCGACCACGGGTCTGCACTTCCAGGATATTTCGCACCTGCTTGATGTCCTGAATAAACTGGCCGACAAGGGTAATACGGTCCTGATCATTGAGCACAATCTGGACGTAATCAAAGTGTCCGATCACCTGATCGACCTTGGTCCGGAAGGCGGTAACAAAGGCGGTAAAATCATCGCCGAAGGAACACCGGAAAAGGTGGCCGAGGTAAAGGGCAGTTACACCGGAAAGTTTCTAAAAATGGAATTAGACGCGGCTCAGCCGCAAAATTCGCTACCTTAGCCATTCAGTAATTACGTTTGCTAAGGTTTATGCGTAACCCCTTTTTCTACATTCTTCTGCTGGTACTGGTCGTTCTTGACGGCTGGCTGCTATCACACCCCAATCTGATTGGTCAGGCTGGGGTGTTTTTCTTTGATTACACCTACCTCGAAACATTTCCCCGTGCGATCAGTACGGTCGCCATTGTCGTGGGTGCGGCTTTGTTGCTGAGCTGGATCGTCAGTCGGGTAAGCCGGCCGCTGAATATAGTATTGATGGCCGTATTGTTGGCCGCTTCGGCGTTTTACCTCTTTCAAAGCTTCACGCAATACAATTCCGGCGTTTATAAACTGACGGGCTCAGGCTTCCGGGCGGGCGCCATCCTGCTGCCCGGATTGGTGGTATTGGTGTTCGGTAAGGGTTTGTTTGATTCGGTCAGTACCAAGCGCCGTTAAGTCCTGGCCAAGCTCCCGCTTGGCCTTTGTTAAAATCTGTTACAATAAGGCCAAGCGGGAGCTTGGCCAGGACATATATGCACCGTGACTTATACATTTACAAAGGACTTCCTCATTTACAACCACTTGGCGGCACCTTTTTTCTGACAACCCGATTGGCAGGCTCCGTGCCTCAGATTGAAAAGAAGCGGTTGGCGGAAGACTATGCGCTGAAGAAACGTCAGGTGCTGGCCAATTCACCGAAACTCTCCGCTGACCTGGATCGATTAGAAAGGGACTTTTTTGCTGAATATGAAGCGCTACTGGATAAAGCTGATTTTGGACCACGATGGCTGGCGGATGATGTAGCAGCAAAGGTTGTAGCCGATGCCTTCCAGTATTGGGACGGAAAAGTCTATGAATTAATCGCCTACACCATCATGTCGAACCATATTCATGTTGTGTTCACGTTGTTCGATGAAAAATCCGGCAATCAAGTACGGTCGTTACAGCAGGTTGTTCAAAGCGTGAAAAGTTTTTCTGCCAAAAAATGTAATCGCTTGCTTAGTCGGGAGGGGGCTTTTTGGTCAGACCGAAACTATGATCGACTGGTGCGTAATCAAGAAGAGCTGTATCGTATCGTGCAATACGTGTTGAACAACCCTGTAAAAGCTGGCTTGTGTAAGCACTGGCAGGATTGGAAGTGGACTTACATTAAAGCGATCTATAATGACTTTGAGTAAGAAGTTAACTGTCTGGGCCAGGCTCCTGCTTGGCCTGTTTATTCAGTTGCTAGGACCAAACGGGAGCTTGGCCCAGACGTATCTGCTGCGGCCTGATCGGGTGTTCGATGGCGAAACCGTTCACGAAAATTGGGTGGTTCGTGTAAAAGGTGATAAGATCGAGGCTGCCGGGCCGGCGGGTTCTGTCAGTGCAACTGGTGCCGAACTTATCGATCTGAAAGGCACTACGTTGATGCCCGGTTTGATCGAAGGCCATTCTCATTTACTGCTGCACCCCTACAACGAAACACCCTGGGATGATCAGGTGTTGAAAGAAGCCCGGTCATTGCGGGTAGCCCGCGCAACCGTACACGCGCAGAAAACCTTGCTGGCCGGTTTCACGACGGTACGTGATCTGGGTACTGAAGGGGCCGATTACGATGATGTAGGCTTAAAACAGGCCATCAATCAGGGCATTATTGCCGGTCCGCGGATGGTCGTGGCTACGCGAGCACTTATCGCCACCGGTAGCTATGCCCCTAAAGGTTTTAGTCCCGACATCAACGTACCACAAGGGGCCGAAGAGGCTGATGGACATGATGCGCTTATCCAGGCTGTTCGACGGCAAATCGGCAAGGGGGCTGATGTCATCAAGGTGTATGCCGATTACCGGTGGGGTCTCATGGCAGAAGCTCGCCCGACGTTCACACTCGATGAGTTGAAACTGATTGTGGAAGTAGCCAAAAGCAGCGGGAGGGGCGTCGTGGCCCACGCGGCAAGCGCCGAAGGAATGCGCCGTGCCATTCTGGCTGGTTGTGAAACGGTTGAACACGGTGATGTCGGGACGCCGGAGATTTTCAACTTGATGAAGCAACACAGTACCGCTCTGTGTCCTACACTGGCCGCAGGTGATGCCGTAAGCCAGTACCGGGGCTGGAAGAAAGGCCAGGAGCCCGAACCCGAGCGCATTCGGCAAAAGCGGATTACGTTCCGGCAGGCGCTGGATGCGGGGGTAACGATCTGCGCTGGGGGCGACGTAGGTGTGTTTAGCCACGGCGATAACGCCCGCGAGCTGGAGATGATGGTTCAGTATGGGATGAAACCGCTGGATGTATTACGATCAGCTACGTCGATCAATGCCGATGTATTTCACCTGGCTGACCGCGGACGTGTCCGGCCGGGCCTGCTGGCCGATCTGGTGGCTGTTACGGGAAATCCGGTAACGACTATTGCGGATATCCGACGTATCAGACTGGTTATGAAGGGCGGAACGCTATACCAGCGTTAAGGGTAAACTTATTGCGTAGCTGTTGGGTTACAAAATAAATGCCTGCCAGATATGGCTTTTTTGCGATGGTTTTATCCGTCGTTTATGTTTTTGGTTTAATTTCGCCCGGCATGGATTCGCCGGGCCGGTTGACCGGTACACTGGATTCGCTTTATGGTTTCTAACCAACGGATAATCCGTTATTTCTGAATACTCTACCCTGATTTTCTGTATGGCAAACACTGCTGAGCTAACCGTTGATGGTAAATCGTTTCAATTCCCCACGGTAGAGGGAAGTGAACACGAAAAAGCCATCGACATCTCGAACCTCCGTGACCACACGGGCTACGTTACCCTCGATAAAGGTTATAAAAACACCGGTGCCACGCAGAGCGCCATCACCTTCCTCGACGGCGAACAGGGAATCCTTCGGTATCGGGGCTATTCCATTGAAGAGCTGGCTGCCAAGGCGTCGTTCCTGGAGGTAGCGTACCTGCTTATCTACGGTGAACTGCCCACCAACGAACAGTACACCACGTTTGAAAACGCAATTCGTCGCCATACGCTGGTGAACGAAGACATGCGTAAAATCTTTGAAGGCTTTCCGGTTAATGCTCACCCAATGGGTGTTTTGTCGTCGCTGGTGAGTGCGATGAGTACGTTCTACCCCGATTCGTACGACGACAAAGCTGAGGATAAAACCGACCTGCATATCATTCGGCTACTGGCCAAACTGCCGACGATGGCTACCTGGTCGTACAAGAAGTCGCAGGGGCATCCGGTCAACTATCCCAAAAATACGCTCGACTATATTCCTAACTTCCTGCACATGATGTTCGCGCTGCCGGTCGAAGAATATACAGTTGATCCGGTTGTGGCTGATGCGTTGAACGTACTGCTGATTCTTCACGCTGATCACGAACAGAACTGCTCTACGTCGACAGTACGGCTCGTTGGCTCATCGCGGGCCAACATCTACTCGTCGGTGTCGGCGGGCATCAATGCACTATGGGGACCGCTGCATGGTGGGGCAAACCAGGAAGTGATTGAGATGCTCGAGGACATTCGCAACGATGGGGGGGATGTGGCCAAATACGTTGAGATGGCTAAAAATGCCAAGCAAACCGGTTTCCGGCTGTTTGGTTTCGGTCACCGGGTGTACAAAAACTTCGATCCGCGGGCCAAAATTATTAAGAAAGCCGCCGACGATGTATTGAGCAAACTGGGTGTGAATGACCCGGTGCTGGAGATTGCCAAAGGACTGGAAGAAGCCGCTCTGAACGATGACTATTTCATTCAGCGGAAACTATACCCGAACGTGGACTTCTATTCGGGTATCATTTACCGGGCGCTCGGTATCCCAACCAATATGTTTACGGTGATGTTCGCCATCGGTCGTCTGCCGGGCTGGATTGCTCAGTGGCTGGAAATGCGCGCCCAGAAAGAGCCGATTGGTAGGCCGCGTCAGATTTACACGGGCTCTACCATGCGCGAGTTCGTTCCGATGGAGAATCGATAAAGCTTGCTACGTCGTTCTTACAAAGATCAACGTAGTGTCCTGATACGAAGGCAAACAGCCCCGGCCAGATGGCCGGGGCTGTTTGCTTTAAGCACAATCGTCGAAAGGTTATCAGGATATTAATCCTCGATGGCTCCTTCGTCGTCGTCTTCTGTGCCGCCGATTGGATCAAGCAGCGCGTTTTCGTCTTCGTTGATCTTCGCACGAATTTTGTTTTCGATGTCGGCCATTAGCTCAGGGTTATCGAGCAGCAGGTCTTTCACCGCGTCGCGGCCCTGTGCCAGACGGTTGCCGTCGTAAGAGAACCACGAGCCTGACTTCTTCACGATCTCCATCTCAACAGCCAGGTCGAGCACTTCGCCGACTTTGGAAATACCCTGACCGTACATGATGTCAAATTCGACAACTTTGAATGGAGCCGCCAGCTTGTTCTTCACGACTTTTACCTTCACGCGGTTACCCACTACGTTGTCGGCACCTTCCTTGATCTGACCAATCCGGCGGATGTCCAGACGAACGGATGCGTAGAACTTCAGGGCGTTACCACCGGTTGTGGTTTCGGGGTTACCGAACATCACACCGATCTTCTCGCGCAACTGGTTGATGAAAATGCAGCAGCACTGGGTTTTGTTGATCACGCCCGTCAGTTTCCGCAGTGCCTGCGACATCAGACGAGCCTGTAGACCCATCTTGCTTTCGCCCATTTCGCCTTCAATCTCAGCTTTGGGGACAAGGGCAGCAACGGAGTCAATAACGATGATATCAATAGCACCGGAGCTGATAAGATGCTCGGCGATTTCGAGTGCCTGTTCGCCGTTGTCCGGCTGAGCAATCAAAAGGTTGTTGGTGTCAATACCCAGCTTTTCGGCATACACACGGTCGAAAGCGTGCTCGGCGTCGATGAAGGCCGCCATACCGCCCGCTTTCTGTGCTTCGGCGATGCAGTGCATCGTCAGCGTTGTTTTACCCGACGATTCCGGTCCGTAGATTTCAACGACCCGTCCACGCGGCACACCGCCGATACCCAATGCCAGGTCAAGGCCCAGCGAGCCGGTTGAGATTACCGGAACGTCCACAACTTTGCTTTCGCTCAGCCGCATAACGGTGCCTTTCCCGAAGGCTTTGTCCAGTTTCTCAATCGTGGTTTGAAGGGCTTTTAATTTGTTGTCATTAGCATTTGCCGTAGCTTGTGCCATGTCAGATTTGGCCATGTTTAGTGGTTGTTTAAGCAGATAAAATTAGCGATTTTCGGCCAGAATACCAAGTGGATTTTGAAAATACTTGGAGGGGAAGAAAGGCAGGAAAGGAGGAGAGGAGGAAGGGAGAAAGGGGTTGGTTTGTTGTATTATTAACTGTTTGGCAGTGAGTGGTTTATGCTTTATTGGAAGGGCTTTCTAGTTGACTTATGCGCCCATTAAAGTTGTCTTAAATTACCGCTTGGTCCGTTGCCTTAACCGGCTCAGAACAGAGGTGTTGTCTTTGAGGGCATTGCTTACCGCTGAGCGGGCCTGAATGCCCATTGTATCGGCGGCTGTCGGCGAGATATACCAGCCCAATGGGTAGTTGTGATTGCCACTTTCCAGCCCCAGACTCGTGTACTGAAAATCCAGTTGCCCGGCCTCGCCGTTGAGCGTCGAACGCACGAGTTGGTCGAGGCCGACACCAGCCCGTTCCCAGCTTTGCAGGAACCCCTTGAGTGGCTCATTGGCAAATTTGAACAGGCTGACATTGGCCGCCTGCTCCGACACCGACCCGTTGCGCAGAAAGAGCAGGTAATATTGGACGGGCCGACCGCGCCAGCGACCTCCGGGCGTTACCCGTTGTAACGTACGAATGACCTGAACGGCCGTAACAATCCCCGTATTTTCAACGTAGCCGCCGTCCAGCATGTGGTACGTAATAGGTGCACCAGACTCAATATTGGGCAGTGGACCCGTTGCCTTACCGCCACTGGTTACGAAGGGAAAACGGGCGCACAAAAACGTAGCGGTTTTGTAAGGAACATCATGTCCGAAGGAACTGAATAGGTCGGCTACGTCGAAAAACGCGTTCAAAGAATCCGATGTCTGCCCCAGCGATACATTGGCCAATATTCCTTTCTGGCCGGTTTCGGCAATGGTTGTATTTAAAAACAGACAGGGGAGGCCCGTACTGCCGGGTGTCCAGAGCCGGAGAAACGACTGCCTCAGGGTTTGTTGCACGGCCGTATCCAGTGGCTGGCTGAATAGCGCATTCTGCCAGGCATCTTCAATCCAGCGGTTGCGGTCGAGGTCGGGTATGGGGACCGGTGAGAAGTTATTGACGCCCCCGCGAAACAGCGCCGAAGCCACCGCCGGTGAAATCAGATCTTGCGTAACCACTGAACGTAGCCGGATCCGGAACGCTGAATCGGGCTCAATGAAACCCTTAAGCGAAGCAATGTACGTAGCGGCCCCAACGCCCCCACCCGACACGCCACTAATACCGAATACGTAGCGGTCGAAATTGGGAATACTGTCGCGGAGGGATACAAGGCATTCGGTGGTCCAGTTGGTAGCGCGGATGCCGCCACCGGCCGTCGCAACGACCACCACGGGCAAAGGAAGCGTATCCCCTTTGCCGGTTGGCGGCCGGTGGTCGAGCCAGCGCCGGTAGTACGTTTCCAGCGCTTCGCGCGGTGGTGCCGGCAGCGGACTCTCCTGGATACTGGTGTTATCGTTGCAACGGGAAAATATCAATACGAGCAGTCCTGCAACGACCAGAACCGGATACCTGGGTAGCTGGTTGAGTTGGTACAGAATGGTGATCAGAAAGGCAAAGCCGCAGAGCCAGAACAGCACCACAGCATACAATCCGATACCCTGAGCCAATGCGAGGCCCGCGCTGGGTAGAAACACCATCAGCAGCCCCACAACTGTTCCCTGGCCGAACAGAATGCTGCGTGGCGCCAGATCGACCAGCATGGCATAGTCCCGTACCGGCGATTCGGAGCCGAACAGGACAATGTCGGTATACTGTAACCGACGATCAAACCGGCGTAGCAGCCATAGCAGACCGACAGCAATTAAAACCAACGTAAGAAGCACGCTGTAAAAACGTACGGCAGGCCCGAACCCATCCGGCGATATGGGTTCGAACGTCCAGGGGAAATGCAGTTGATAGTAATTAGCCAGCACCGTTACGATGGCAATGACAAACGGCAGGCCGGCCAGTATCAGTGGCATTAGCCGTAGTACCTGGAGTTCGTTCCGGAACCGGACAATCTGCCGGGCGGCTGCCTCAGGATGAGCCGGGTTCAATGCACCGTAGTAGCTGGGCTGGATGTAAAGCATCACCTTACTACAGATGTACACTGTCAGGCTCCACCACGCTAAGGATAATCCCGTGCTGAACAATACAGTACCGATGCCCTGCTTCTGGGTCAGAAGGAGGTAGAAAATCTCATCGAACTGCCCGAGTTGAAACACCAGCGCCGATGCCGCCAGCAAGTACACGATGATCTGAACGTTCAGAAAACCTTTCCAAAGTCCCGTCAATCGGTCGCGGAGGGTCGCCTGGCTGGGTGGGAAGCGTTCACAGCGATCGCTGACGGCGTCGACTACCCGCAGCCGTTGCTGCCGACGCCGGATCATGTGCCTGACGAGCCGGGTCAGCGTGGTGGTATAAAACCCCCGGCGGCCAAACAACCAGCGTCGAACGGTATCCCAGACCGAAAAGGCGATGGCGATGGGGTGGAGGGCTACATACCAAAAAGCCGTAGCGATAGGCCCTATTTTCAGCCACCATATAAGACGCATTGCACCCGGCGACAGGAAACCGTCATGACCAAGCAACCATTGCAGCATGGTCGTGTTTTCGAGCAGATCGGCCAGCACCGTAAACCAGATCGTAATGGCCAGCAACCGACCGGCTACGTTCATGAGCCGACCAAGCCGAGGATGGGCCGGGTTGCGAACGTAGAGCGTCTCATGGGCGCAGAACCAGCACCAGACCATTACCGTTGCCGTATAGGCCGGAATGAACAAAAAAATATCGACCAGTACCTCCAGCCAGGCCCAGACCAGGCGGTTGTCTGTTTGTCGCCAGGTGCTGATGATACCGTCCACGTTGGCACCGGTGCGGGCATAGGCGATGGCCAGATCGTGCATGGATGGTTCGCCAAGACCCTGTTGAATGACCCCAATTAGTATGGCTACTCCCACCGACGCCAGCAGCAGGTGCGTACGGTACGGGTACCCGTTTGGAAGTCGTTCGGCCAGGAACGCCAGCCTTTTCATAGTGCCGGGGATGAGGTTGATGCGCGGAAAAAAGTCATGCCGACCCGGTCGGCTAGAGCGACAATGGGTCGGCATGGCAAATATATTCAGGCAATCCGTAAAACCTCCGCCGATCAGTTGGCCGGATCGGACGGGGTATTGGTGTTATTATCGCGCTCCGTGAACGGATACGGCAGGAAATTCCGCGTCCGTTCCGCATTAGTCGCCGGCGTAGTACCTGGTCCGGGGCGGTTAAATCGTCGGCTGTCCTCTAACCGGAATCCCTGGAACGCCAGTTCGATCAGGCGGTTGCGGTAAATTTCGGTCAGGATAGCCTGCGCCGTTTGCGGACCGCTGTAGGCCGGTAGCCCCGCGCCTAATCCCCACGCATCCGTCGTTTTCGTGAGCACCTTGTTCAACTCGGTAACCGCATTGGCCAGATCGCCTTTTCGAGCGTACGCTTCGGCGCGGATCAGGAGCATTTCGCCCGGCAGGTACACCGGAATCGGCGCGTTGTTGGCCGTGTAAAAGCCAGTGCCGAGGTTTTGTGAGGCCGTTGGGTTGCTGCGCAGGTAAAACGACAGTCGTCTGTCGGCCGGATTCGGTGCCAGTTCGCCGGTCAGACCAAGCGTCGCGTTCTGGGGCGCAAATACGTTGATGTTGCTGAACGCCGTTTCGAACACCGGGTTGCGGGTGTTGTCATCGAACGAGAAAAACGACCGCCTGGTCAGGTCGACGCGACCAGCCGCAGCAATGGCCTTGTCATAGTCGCCGGCGAAGAGGGCGTATCGGGCAATGAGCGCCTGAAGGGTATTGGGAATGTCGATCCCCGGCGCAATCGCCTGATTAAACGACGCCGACGGGGCTGTTGCGGCCACCAGCGTGGCAGCCGCTTCCAGTTGAGTGATTGCCTGCTGT
This sequence comes from Fibrisoma limi BUZ 3, assembly GCF_000296815.2. Lineage (GTDB taxonomy): Bacteria > Bacteroidota > Bacteroidia > Cytophagales > Spirosomataceae > Fibrisoma > Fibrisoma limi. The sequence continues at coordinate 740,047 of NZ_CAIT01000009.1, read as the reverse complement.
AAGGCCTGCGCCCGCGGTACAAACTGGGCGTTCGTGCCGGTCGTGATAGGCGTTTGCTCGAAGAACTGCGCCAGCGTTCCCAAGGCCAGGGCCTTGTAGATCGATGCGTAGGCCACAACGCCACTGCGCGTACCAGGCTCCTGAATGACCCGGCTCGCATTGGCCAGAATGACGTCGGCATTCGACCGAACAATCTGACTCGTGGCCCACAGGTTCCGCACCACGGCGTTGCCGCCGGTTACGTTCTGAAAGCCTAATTCCAGGTTCTGCTCATCGGTGTTTCCGGCATTCAGAACGCGGAATTCACGGGTCGTTAATCCACCGGCGGCTACGGCATTGTAAATAACACCGAGTCGGCCGAATGTGTAGCGATAAGCAAGTCCGTTGGCCAGCGTAATGAGGCCATCAGTCGAATTAATTACCTGTTGTTCCGTGGCAATGCTGGGGTTCAGGTATTCTTCGCGGCAGGCATTCTGGGTGAGTAGTACCGTCAGCAGCGCCGTAGTAAGGATGTATTTTTTCATGTTAGAATGTCGCTGTTAGTTGCAAACGATAGGTACGTGGTATGGGTACATTGCCGAAGTCAACACCCCGGAGCAGATCGGAGTTGCCGCCTGCGTTGGTTTCGGGGTCGAATCCATTGTAGTTGTCCCACGAAATCAGGTTCCGGCCGATAAGCGAGATGTTCAGCCCGCTCAGCCCTTTGACAAAGCTGGGAAGCTGATAGCTCAGGGCTACTTCGCGCAGTTTGACAAACGAGCCGTCGTCGATCCGGAATTCTTCGATTGGGCCAATGGCAAAGATGTACCCACGGGTGAGCGTACCCCGCATTTCCTGCTCAGCCAGGGTACCAATACCTACGTTTTCACGCGTGCGTTTGTCGGCATTGAACACCTGGTTACCATACACCGCATCAAACAGGAAACGGAGCGAGGCCCGTTTGTACGTCAGTTCGCTGCTGATAGACCCGGTCCATTTCGGATTCGGGTTGCCGATCACTTTGCGTAGAACGGGTTTGCTTAAATCCGGCTGGTTGTCGGCATTACGACGAGGCACGTAGTACGTACCAGCCACTTCATACGAGCCCGCCGGTAGGCTGTTGATGTTGAGACCGGCTTCACTCAGTACCTGCTCAATGGGTTTGGTAGCCGTAGCGGTGTACGTATCACCCCGTTCCTGCTGCGGCAATCCCTGACGCGACAGCAGTAGATCCCCTGTCTCATAGTTCCGGGCGTAGAACGTACCGAAGAACTGACTGGCCGGCTGACCAACCAACTGGAATACCGGAGCCCCTGCTACGTTCGCCAGTTCAATGCGAGGGGAGGCCAGCGACAGCACCTTGTTGCGGTTCCGGTTGTAGATAAACGTCAGGTCCCACGTAAAATCTTTCGTTTTCACGGGTGTAATGCCTAGCAGGATTTCAACCCCGCGGTTTTCCATTTCACCAACGTTGTTAACAATACCCGTACCGCCCGTTGTAGGAGCCAGTACCCGGTTAACCGTCAAATCCCTGATTCGTTGGCTATACAGTGAAACGCCCAGATTGATTTTGTCCTGGAAGAACGACAGATCAACACCGCCTTCCAGTTCAGTCATGCGTTCGGGCCGAACGGCCGGGTTTGCTAACGTCTGGCTTGGGGTAATGGTGTTGCGGCCGAGATAGGCAATGGGCAGGAATTGATAGAACCGGTCGTTGGGGGTCAGCGCTGTCAGACCACCCGCATCGCCGTAGGAACCGCGTAGCTTAAGGCTGTTGAAAACGCTGTTAAACGAAGCGTTTTTCCAGAAACCAAGATCGGATACAACGAACGAACCGCTCACTTTTGGGTATAGCTGATTCGTCTCCGATGGCGAGAATACCGTTGAGCGGTCCTGCCGGATGGCGCCCGTCAGGAAAGCCAGATTGCGGTAACCTACCGTGGCCTGAATGAACTGACCGCTCAGGTTAAAGCGGCTGAGGCCGTACCCGGCCCGAACGGTTGTACTGGCGGCTCCACTAACGGTTTCAATAAACGGTGCCAGATTCTGCCCGTTCGACGAACTCAGGTCCTGCTGGTTGTACTGGTAGCTGAAGCCGGCAATGACTTTCAGATTGAGGGCTTCGGTCAGGTCGCGCTGATACGTAGCGTTCACGTCGGCGTTGAATTGCAGCACCGTATTGTTGGCCGTTGCTGCATAGCCAAACGGATAGCGTTCGAGCGGCAACTGCGCCTGGGCCTGATACGGGTACGGCCGAATGTAGCTGCGCCCCACCTGGCCATACGTATCAACCCCCAGGATGGCGTCGACACTAAGCCCCTTCAACGGCGTCAGGTTAAGTTGTACGTCGTTAATCGTCCGGCTGACCGCCTGCGTGAAGTTCATGTCCTCGATGGTCGAGAGGGGATTCACGCGCGTCGGCTCTACAGCCTGCAGATTACCGGCTGCATCGCGTTGGGTAATGTCGTAGATGTTGTTAGTGATATTGACGGAGTTGATGGGGCTGTAGAATACGTTGCCGTTGGCTTTCTCGTTAGCCAGGCTGTTCACGTAGCTCAACCCCACCGACAGTTTGGCCCAGTTGGTTAATCGCTGGTCGACACGCGCCCGAAGGTTATAGCGGGTGAAATCGGTGTTTCGAATAATACCCTGGTTTCTGAGATAACCGAACGAAACGTAGTACGTTGTGTTCTCACGGCCGCCCGATATGGAAAGCGTATTGTCGGTACCATACCCTGTGCGGAAAATCTGGTCAAAGTAGTTGTACCGGGTCACATCTACGAGATTGGTCGCCAACTGCGTTATTACTCCGTCGCGAGTAATGCCCACTGTCGTTACCCCCGGGTTAGCGGCAATCTGCGCCGGTGAGATGCCTGCAATAGGGTGAAGCCGTAGGCCGGCAAAACCAAACTGCTTGTTGTACGTACCAAGCGGCACACTCTTACGGAGCTCGTTGATATTGGCGCTGGCCGTGAACGTGATACGGGGTGCTCCGGTTTGGCCGCGTTTAGTCGTAATCAGTACAACGCCGTTGATGGCCCGCGAGCCGTAGATAGCCGCGGCAGCAGCGCCATTGATGACGTTGATGCTGGCAATGTCGGCCGGGTTGATGTCGGCCAGGCGGTTTGTACCGGCATTAGCAATACCGACCTGGTCCGATACGGCCAATTGCGATACGTTCTGGCTGTTGTTGCTGGCAATAACTCCATCGATGACATACAGCGGGTCCGAAGCGCCGGACAGCGACTTGATCCCCCGTAGCCGAACGGTGATGCCGCCGGCCGGGTCGCCGGAGTTCTGGGTAATCTGCGCCCCTGGTACCTTACCCTGGAGGGAGTTGAGCAGTCCGCCCGAACCCGATTGGACCAGGTCATTGCCGCGAATGGTGCTGATGGCGTTGCCAAGTTCGCGCCGGGTAGTGGTGATGGTAGAGCCAGTCACTACCACTTCGTCGAGGTTGGCCACGTCTTCGCGCAGGGTTACGTTTGTCGTTACGGTCTCCTGCGAACCGAGCGAAACGGATTGCGTGGTAGCGCCATAGCCGATGGAACTGAAGTTGAGCGTGTAGGTACCCGGGGCAACGCTGGGTGTAAATTGGTAATTGCCGTCAGCGTCGGAGGAGGTGCCGAGCGACGTACCCTGTAACTGGACCGTTACGCCGGGCACCGCCTGACCGTTTGCGTCAGTTACGCGGCCTCGTAAAGTAAAGCGCTGACTCTGCGCCATACTTTCGGCGCAGAACAGCAGAGCCAGACACAGCATCCAGACGGCACGGACGGTGGGTGGTTTAAGTAAACCATTGTGCATCATAGGTGTATAAAAATTGGTTAGTGTAATTCCAGCCAAAGACTGGTTGATGAAATATAGGAATAAAAAAACACGCCCGATTGAGTAGGAGCGTGTTTTTAGGATGGACGGTATTTTTTAAGGAGCGATTACCACAACTTGTCCGGGTATTTCCCGTCGTCGTGCAGGCGTTTCAATTCGGCCTGAACGGTGGGCTTATCTTCGGGATACGTAACGCCGAACCACTCCGACCGGCTGCGGAACACCTTGCAGTGGCCCGTGTTGGTCTGAATCAGGTTGGTCATGACGGTCGGGATGTAAAATTCGGCTTTCGGCGAGTCGATATTAGCGATGGCGTAGCTCTCAAACTGGCGCTGTACCAGCGGAAACACCGACGGCTTGAAGCCCCAGAAGTTCATTGATACGGGTGTGTCGGGCGAGATTGGTGTTAACCCTTCGGCTTCTTCGTACACGATCCGTCCATCTTTTTCGTAAATCTTGGTCCGCTCGATCACCGACGCCAGGTTGCCATTTTCCCCAACGGCACAAACGCCCCGCGATACGGAGCCGTTTTCCGATAAAGTCCGCTTCACTTCGTAGGCTACCATCGCATGTAGCTGATCGTCGGTATCATTCCGGAGGAAATTGCTGATCAGTTCGAACGCTTCCAGGCCGTAGAAATCGTCGGCGTTGATAACCGCAAACGGCGTGCTGACGTGGTCTTTGGCGCACAGCATGGCGTGGCCGGTTCCCCAGGGTTTGGTGCGGTTCACTTCGCCCAGTTCGGCCGGTACATAGGAGGTCAGGGCCTGGATGGCAAAATCCACCTCAATTTTTCCGTTCAGCTTTGGCAGAAAGATTTCCTCAAAATCGGCCCGAAGTTCTTCCCGGATGATGAAGACTACTTTGCCGAAACCCGCCCGAATGGCGTCGAAAAGTGAATAGTCAATGATGGTTTCGCCGTTCGGTCCAAACTGGTCGAGTTGCTTGATACCCCCGTAGCGGCTGCCCATGCCGGCGGCTAAAATCAGAAGCGTAGGTTTCATGAATCAGGTCAGTAAATCAATTGAGTGCTCAAAATTAGAGAAAACTTGATGCACGGCGACGTAAAGCTATCTGATCGGCCCCACAGCCATTAAATCACATTATTGGTAAAAATTTTCTCATAAATGTTCAATATTATAATTATTGTTTTTATAATTGTATGCCAAACAATAATTGTTAAAGCAACTAATTGCATTTCATCAATGAACCGACAGCCTTGTCAAAGTTGCGGCTTTGGCAAGGCCAGTTATTGTTGATTAGCTATGCCATTTTATCATTCACTTGGCCAGATACCACCCAAGCGGCACACGCAGTTCGAGAAGCCCGGGGGCAGCCGTAGCGACGGACCGTTTTACTATGAGCAACTGTTCGGGACCATCGGTTTCGACGGTATGTCGTCGCTGATGTACCACATTCACCGGCCCACGATGGTCCGGGAGGTACTGGAGAGCGTCGACATGACACCGAAACTGGCGGTGGAAAAAAATATGCTGGCGCGGAAGCTGGTGGGGTTCAATATTGCCCCTGCCGACGACTACCTGGAAAGTCGGGTGCCCCTGCTGATCAATAACGACCTGATTTTCGGGCTGGCCGCTCCCCGGCAATCGCTGACCGACTATTTCTACAAGAACGCCGACGCCGACGAGATGCTGTTCATTCACAAAGGCTCGGGTCGGCTCCGGACGCTGCTCGGAACCATTCCGTTCGAATACGGCGATTACCTCGTCATTCCCCGTGGCATGATCTACCAGATCGAGTTCGACACGACCGACAATAGACTACTGTACGTCGAATCGCACTCGCCGATTTACACGCCAAAGCGCTACCGAAATCATTTCGGGCAGTTACTGGAGCACGCGCCGTTCTGCGAACGCGACATCAAGCGCCCGCAGGATCTTGAAACGCACGACGAACTCGGTGATTTTCTGATGAAGATCAAGAAGCAGGGTTCGTTGCACTCACTGGTGTATGCCAGTCATCCGTTCGACGTAGTGGGCTGGGACGGGTACAACTTCCCGTACGGCTTCTCGATTTTCAACTTTGAGCCGATAACGGGCCGGGTTCACCAGCCACCACCGGTTCACCAGACGTTCCAGACGGATACGTTCGTGGTCTGTTCGTTTGTGCCACGGCTGTTCGATTACCATCCGAAGGCCATTCCGGCCCCGTATAACCACTCGAACATTGATTCCGACGAGGTGATTTATTACGTCGACGGTGATTTCATGTCGCGGAACGACATCGCGCAGGGCCATATTACGCTGCATCCGGGCGGTATTCCGCACGGCCCGGCTCCGGGGGCCATGGAGCGTAGCATTGGTAAGAAAGAAACGCAGGAGTACGCCGTTATGGTGGATACGTTCCGCCCGCTGATGGTGACTGAACAGGCAATGAAACTTGACGACGGCAAGTATTATAAATCCTGGCTAACGTAGAGACCGGTCCGCCGGTGCAGCAAAATATTGCCGCACCGGCGGACCGGTCTCTACAGCCTACAATAACATCAACAAATAACATGGAAGCAGTAGAAACCATAGAGCCTCAGGTAGCGGACTTCCTCCCGCTCAACGGCACAGACTACATCGAACTGTACGTGAGCAACGCCAAACAGGCGGCTCACTATTATCAAACCGCTTTCGGATTTCAGCCGCTGGCCCACGCCGGGCTGGAAACGGGTCTGCGCGACCGCGAATCGTACGTAGTGGTGCAGGATAAAATTCGGATCGTGCTGACGTCACCGCTGGTGGGCGGCACCGACATCGGCCGGCACATTGACCAGCACGGCGATGGAGTGCGGGTAGTAGCCCTCTGGGTCGACGATGCCACCAAAGCGTTTGAAGAAACAACCGGCCGGGGTGCGAAACCCTTCATGCAGCCTGCCCGCGTGGAAGACGAGGACGGGTACGTTGTGCGGTCGGGTATTCATACGTACGGCGATACGGTGCATATTTTCGTCGAGCGTAGTCACTACAACGGCGTGTTTCTGCCCGGTTTTAAAGCCTGGAATCCGCGTTACCGGCCGTCGGAAGTCGGGTTGAAGTACGTCGACCACATGGTCGGCAACGTCGGCTGGAATGAGATGAACCAGTGGGTTAACTTTTACGCCGACGTAATGGGCTTCAAACAGCTTATTTCGTTCGACGATAACGATATTTCGACGGATTACACGGCGCTGATGAGTAAGGTTATGAGCAACGGAAACGGCCGTATTAAATTCCCGATCAACGAGCCCGCCGAGGGCAAGAAGAGGTCGCAGGTGGAAGAATACCTGGATTTCTACGGTGGTTCGGGTATTCAGCACATTGCCGTAGCAACCGACAACATTGTGGAAACGGTGACCATGCTGCGCGACCGCGGGGTGGAGTTTCTGAAAGTGCCGGATGCGTACTACGACGATCTGAAGGAGCGCGTCGGTGAGATTGACGAGGAGATCGAAACGCTACGTCCGCTGGGTATCCTGGTCGACCGCGACGACGAAGGGTATCTGCTGCAACTGTTCAGCAAACCGGTTTGTCCTCGCCCGACGTTATTCTTTGAGATTATCCAGCGAAAAGGCGCGAAATCGTTTGGCAAAGGCAATTTCAAAGCGTTGTTCGAAGCCATCGAGCGTGAACAGGAACTGAGAGGAACGTTGTAAAAAAGGAGGAATGGGAGGAGAGGGAAGAAAGGGAGAAAAGGGAAGTGACGGCTCCCCTTCGTCCCTTTTCTCCCCTTCCTCCCTCTCCTCCCTCCCCTTTATGATCCAGAATTATTCAAAATACACCCCCGACGATCAGGCCGTTTGGAAGCTGCTTTTCGAACGGCAGATGGAGCGCTTGCCCGGCCGGGCCAGTCAGGCCTACATGGACGGGATTCTGGCCACGGGTTTTCCGAATGATAAGATCCCGAATTTTGAGCTTGACCTGAACCCACGGCTGCTGCCCCTGACGGGCTGGCGAGTTGTGGCGGTACCGGGCCTGATTGACAATCGGGAGTTTTTCGAGTTAATGGCGGATCGGCAGTTTCCGGCAACAACCTGGCTGCGTCGGCGCGATCAGTTGGACTACCTGCCCGAACCTGATATGTTCCACGATACGTTCGGGCACGTACCGGTGCTGACCAACCAGTCGTTCTGCGATTTTCTGGCGGCTCTGAGCCGTATCGCGCTCAAGTTTGTGGATCACGAAGAAGCAATCGAGATGATTTCCAGGCTTTACTGGTATACCGTCGAGTTCGGGCTGATCCGGGAAGCCAACGGGCTGCGTATCTACGGTGGCGGTATCCTGTCGTCGCCCGGCGAAACGGTTTATGCACTCGAAAGCGACGTACCACAGCGGATTCCGTACGACGTCGAAACGCTGTTAAAAACGCCGTATATCATCGATCGCTTTCAAGAACAATATTTTGTGATTGAGTCATACGAGCAACTTTTTTATTCCGTTTCCGAAATTGAGGAGCGATTAGAGGGCCTGTTAGTGAGTTAACTGTTACTTTTGGGGTTAAGCAATGCCTAACCTAACAAAACTCTAAAATGACACACCCTTCCGACCAGCGGGCTTACTTTTTCAAGATCGATACAACGATCAAGAAAATCCGCAATGCGCTTCAGAAGCAATTCAACGACGCCGGGTTTGACTTAACCGTCGACCAGTGGGTGGTGATCGATCATTTGTTCCGGAACCCCGGAATAAGCCAGAATACACTGGCCGAGATGACGACGAAAGATGCCCCAACCGTTACGCGTATCATCGATTTGTTGAGTCAGAAAGGCTTGGCCGAACGTCGAATGGCCGATAACGACCGCCGTAAATTCCTGCTGTATCTCACTACCGCCGGTGAACTGAAATACGGAGAAGCACTGCCTATCGTATCGGCCATGCGTCGGAAAGGGTGGGGTACCCTCAGCGAAGAAGACTATCAGCACTTTGTGCGGATTATGGATTCGATTTATACGAACGTTAGTGATTAAACTAAAAAGGAGGAGAGGAGGGAGGAAAGGGGTGCTGTTGAGTGTCCTTTCCTCCCTCCTCCTTTCCTTCTTCTTTTCCCCCTCATGTTTGGAATTTTTAGCTACGATATCGCCAGCCCACGCGTGGGTGTAAAACACCACGACCACATCCTTGACCTCGAGATTGTTGGGCTGCTCGGCTATTTCAACGAACTGGATGTTGATCCTGCCGTTTTTGCGAAGCCGGTCCTCAACGATTTCATTGAGCTGGGCAAACCCGTCTGGCAGGCTGTAGGTCGGCGCGTGAAGGAACTGCTGAGTAACGAACAGACCGCTTTTGAGGGCGTTCACGACCAGGTGTTAATCCACGAGTCGCGGGCTACAATGCACCTCCCGGTTCGGATTGGCGACTACACTGATTTTTACGCGGGCATTCACCATGCCGAAAACGTAGGGCGGATGTTTCGGCCGGATGGGGACCCACTGCTGCCGAACTACAGACACATGCCGGTGGCTTATCACGGCCGGTCGTCATCCATTGTGGTGTCGGGTACGCCGATTCGTTGGCCAAAAGGCCAGTTTCTGCAACAAGGAACGCCTGAATTTGGGTCCTCGCAGGCACTGGATTTTGAACTGGAGCTGGGATTGGTGATCGGACGTAATTCCAGATTAGGTGAGTCCGTAACGGTCGAGGAAGCCGAAGATTACATTTTCGGCGTAACGCTGTTTAACGACTGGTCGGCGCGGGATATTCAGCGCTGGGAATATCAGCCGCTGGGGCCATTTCTAGGTAAAAACTTTGGGTCGTCAATGTCGGCCTGGGTAGTGCCTTTCGACGACCTGGAGCCATTTCGGGTTGGTGGTCCGGTTCAGGAACCAACGCCGTTGCCGTATTTGCAGGCATCGTCGCCAGGGCATTTCGACCTGACGCTCGAGGTGATGCTGAACGACGTGGTCATTAGCCGGACCAATGCGCAATACCTCTACTGGAGTTTTGCCCAGATGGTTGCCCACCACACCGTCAACGGCTGCAACCTGAACGTCGGCGACGTACTGGCAACCGGTACCATTTCGGGCACGGAACCCGGTTCCTACGGCTCATTATTAGAACTGTCGTGGAATGGCGAACGACCGCTTGTTTTGCCCGGCCTGGACGAATCTGCTGACAGTAAACGTACGTTCCTGCAGGATGGCGATACGGTGGTGATACGCGGCATCTCAACGAAACATGGCCACACGGTCGAATTGGGTGAAGTAAAAGGTACAATTTTTTCATAACCGCAAAGACGCCAAGCCGTCGCAAAGACCGCAAATGATCGTAGCGTACTTGGCGATAGCTTGGCGTCTTTGCGGTTCAATAAAACATGAAAAGCATCAACCCACAGGACTTGTCGCAAGTCGAATTTTACCGGTACCTCATCGGCGCCATTGGCCCGCGGCCCATCGCGTTTGCCAGTACCCTTGACGCCCAGGGCCACGTGAATCTCAGCCCGTTCAGTTTTTTCAACGTATTCGGCTCAAATCCGCCAACGCTTGTTTTTGCGCCGAACATCAACCGGCATGGGCATAAGAAACATACACTGCTGAACCTGGAGGAAGTAGGTGAAGTGGTGATCAACGTCGTAAACTACGCCATGGTCGAGCAGATGTCGCTGGCCAGTGCCGAATACGAACGTGGCATCAACGAATTCGAAAAATCCGGTTTTACGCCCCTCCCGTCCGAGAAAGTTCGCCCGCCGAGGGTGGCCGAATCGCCCGCGTCGTTTGAGTGCATAGTGAAGCAGATCATTGAAACTGGCACTGGACCCGGCGCGGCTCACCTGATCGTTTGTGAAGTGGTAATGGGCCATTTTCACGACGATATTTTTAATGAGAAGGGATTGATCGATCCGCATAAGATTGATCTGATTGGCCGGATGGGGGCCGATTGGTACGCCCGGGCTCATGGCGATGCATTGTTCGAAGTAGGGCGGCCCCGACCGGGCGTTGGCGTTGACCGGATTCCTCCGGCTGTTCGCAACAGTAACATTCTGAGTGGGAATGATCTTGGAAAACTGGGCAGCGTGGAAAGCCTACCCACCGCCCATGAAGTAGCCACTTACCGGGCATCCGGCGTCCTGGACGAGCTGTTCGACGAAGCCCGCTACGGCTGCCAATACCTGCCTGATCTGCTGCATGTGCGCGCTAAAGAGTTGCTGAAGGCCGGAAAAACGCCGGAAGCCTGGCTGGTTCTGTTGCAAACGGAGGTCAATCAGAACAAGGTGGTACCGTAGAAATATGAATAAAATAGTTGCCCTAATCTGGCAACTTTTGTAGTTTTTGGGCAGTTCAATCCTGCCCAGATATGATAACCCCCGAAACCTTTTTAGAAACCTACAAACCCGAAGTCCGTGATATAGCCCTGAAAATCCGTGAGTTAGTACGCGCCGTACTGCCCGACGCCCACGAATCCGTTCAGACAGGTTATCGGACCATTACGTATGGCACCGGCCCGCGGATGTCGGACGAGATCTGCTATATTGCCCCGCTTTCGTCGAGCGTCAACCTCGGTTTTCACTACGGTACGCAGCTCCCCGATCCAAATGGGTTACTTCGGGGGACAGGCCGGCTGCTTCGGCACATCAAGTTTGACGCTGCCGACCAGGTGGACAATCCCGCCGTACGAGTTTTGCTCCAGGCGGCCAAAACACACGGCAAGTTTTAGCCATTGCCGACTACCCGGCTTCCAAACAACCGCCCAACGACCGGGGTTATAGTTCCAAACGTATTGGCATGAAAAAGACAATAATATACGTTGCCCTAGCCGGTCTGCTGACATCGTACGGTTGTTCGAGCGATACCAAAACCGCGGCCGAAAAGGCAAACGAGAAGAAGATCGACAGCCAGTCGGGCGCAATCAGCGATGATGCGAAAGCCGACGCGAAAGAAGTGGCCAAGGCCATGGTGGAACTGACCAGCATGGGAATGACCGAACTGGAGATGAGTCGGCTGGCGGTGCAGAACGCAGCCAACCCGCAGGTGAAAGGGTATGCGCTGCAGGTTATGACGAAGCACCAGCAGGACGAACGGGAACTTCGTAACCTGGCCTCTCAACTGACGCTGACACTACCCGCCGGTTTGTCGGACGATGGGAAAGACCGGCTGGAAGACCTTAAGAAACAGACCGGTACGGCGTTCGATCTGGAGTATCTGAAGGAAATGGCGGATGTAAACGATCAGGCAGCCGATATCGCTGAGGATCTGGAAGACAACGCCCCCAACGACGCAGTAAAAAAACTGGCAGAGAAACTCCTCGCCGACGATCGTTCTCATCGCGACCAGGCGAAGCAGTTGCGGAATGTATTGGATTAAGCGAAGAAAAGGAGGGGACGAAGGGGAGGAAAAGGAATTTTGCCGCGTCAGCTCCCCTTTATCCCTTTCGTCCTCCTCCCTTTCCTTAATATCCCCTTGCCGTATTATCAGCCCGTGGATCGGAGGCTCCTTCGTACGAACCATCCGGGCGAATAAGGATGCAGTCCATCCGGCCGAGCGTATTGGTCAGTTTCTCAAGGACGTAGCCGCGGTTCTGCAACGCCTGAATGGTTGCTTCGGAGAACGCGCCGTTTTCAAAGATTGTCTTGTCGGGGAGCCACTGGTGGTGAAATTTCAGGGCGTTGACGGCCTGTTGCATCGTCATGCCGTGTTCGATTACGTTCAGAATCGTCTGGTATACCGACGTAATGATGGTTGACCCGCCCGGCGTACCGACGACCATGTACAGCTTTCCGTCTTTTTCCAGAATGGTTGGGGTCATCGACGACAGCATCCGTTTGTTGGGCGCAATGGCGTTGGCCTGGTTGCCAATCAGCCCGAACATATTCGGTACGCCCGGCTTGATACTGAAATCGTCCATTTCGTTGTTCATGAAAAAGCCGGCCCCACCGATGACCACCCGGCTGCCGTAGCCGCCGTTGAGGGTCGTGGTGATCGATACGGCGTTTCCGTCTTTATCAACGATGGAAAAATGGGTGGTTTCCAGGCTTTCGTAGCCGGGGATAGCACCCCCTTTTATGGCCTTGCTGTCTGTAGCATGCGCGAAACTAAAGTCAGCCCAACGGCTGCGCAGGTACTCAGGGCTGATGAGCTGTTCTACGGGTACTTTAACAAAGTCCGGATCGCCGAGGAATTTGGCCCGGTCGGCATACACGCGTCGTTCGGCTTCGATCATGACCTGGACGGTCGAGTCGCGGTTCCAGCCCCAGCGCCGAAGCGGATACGGCTCCGTCAGGCGCATGAGTTGTACCAGCGCTACGCCCCCGCTGGAGGTGGGCGGCATAGTCAGCACGGTGTAGTTTTTATACGTTGCCCGAATGGGGTCGCGCCAGGCAGCGTGGTAATTTTTCAGATCGTCTTCCGTAATCAGTCCGCCACCCCGCTTCATCTCCTCAGCCAGCAGCCGCGCCGTTTCACCTTCGTAAAAGCCAGCCCGGCCCTGCGCCTGGATGCGTTTTAAGGTAGCCGCGAGGTCAGTCTGGATCAGCAGTTCTCCTTTGTGCCAGCTTGTGGTGTCGGTAGGGGTTGCGCTTTTCAGAAAATAGGTTTTGCCGGGGTTAATACGTAGCAGATCAGCTTTAATACGGTTCAGGCCGGTGGCATCGCGCTCGGTCAGGGCAAAACCTTTCTCGGCCAGATCGACGGCTGGTTGCAACACCTGCGCCCATGAAAGTTTGCCGAATCGCTGGTGGGCCTGCACCATCCCATCGACAGAACCGGGTACGCCACTCGCCAGGTGACCCAATATGCTCAGATTTGGAATGACGTTTTTGGCCGAATCGAGGTACATGTCTTTGCTGGCCTGACCCGGTGCTTTTTCGCGGTAATCGAGGGTGAACGTCTGCCCGGCCTGGTCGCGGTAGACCATAAAACCGCCCCCGCCAATGTTGCCGGCAGCCGGATAAACCACCGCCAGTGCAAACTGGACCGCCACGGCCGCATCGACCGCGTTACCGCCCGCTTTCAGGATGTTCAGCCCAACCTGCGAGGCTTCCGGGTGAGCCGACGCAACCATGCCGTTCCGTCCGATAACCCCCTGCCGGTCGGAGTAAAAAGGCTTGACGAGCGGGTCTTCGTTGGTGTATTGATAAACGCCCTGGCTTTCGCGGATGGTTGCAGAGCGGGTCGGCGTTTTGGTCCGGCACCCGAAGAGTAAAAGAAAGAAAAAGCAATAAACGATAATTCGTTGCATACTATGTTGGGCTACGTAAGAGCTGTCGACCGTAAGATGAGGGAAGACGAAATCAGATTTTAACGTAAATTGGAACTGGCTACTGGTTAGGTTTTGAATCCACTAAGCTACGCGATTCTGCCATACGTACTTATTTTTTAACTAACTGGTTGTTGTAGCGTCTAGCGAAAGAATGTATTGCCAACGCTAAGATACCTGCCATCCATCCTTCCATATTGGCTTTCTGTCCGAAAGAATATGGACTGAAACGAATAAAGCATTTTTTTTGTCATGTGGCTGTACCACGCGTCGTTCAGTCAGTAAAAAAGTTCAGATGAGATTGCTCCGACAAGTTCTGGAAAGTTTTCGGTTTGCCTGGCAGGCACTCCGATCCAACCTGCTCCGTACGACGCTCTCATTGCTGGGCGTAACGGTCGGTATCTTTGCCATTATCGCCGTTTTTACGCTGGTCGATTCGCTGGAACGCAACATCCGGGGCAGCCTGAATTTTCTGGGCAGCAACGTAATCTACGTACAAAAGTGGCCGTTCGAATTCAGCGGTGAGTACCGTTGGTGGAAGTATTTTCAGTGGCCCGAGCCCACCTACAAAGACTACCGGGCGCTGGCCGAACGGCTGGAAAATGCGCGGGCGGTGGCGGCCATGAGCGGTCGGGATGGCATTACGGTCAAACGGGCCAACAGCAGTATTTCCGCCCGAATCCTCGGCGTAACCTACGAATACAACCAGACCAGCGAAGTCGCCGTTGAGCAGGGCCGTTACTTCACCCCGCAGGAGCAGGAGGGAGCCCGTAACGTAGTCATCATTGGGTACGAGATTGGCGAGACCCTGTTCCCCGGCCAGGATCCAATTGGGCAGACGGTCAAGATTGGCGGACTGAACTTTGTGGTCATCGGGGTTCAGGAAAAGCGGGGAACCGGTCTGGTCGAATTCAGCCGGATTCCACCCGATCGCCGGTGTATCATTCCCTACGGTACATACGCCAAACTGTTCCAGTCGTTTAACCCAAGCATCACCATCGTTGTCAAAGGCTACGAGCAGGACGAAGGGCTGCAGGATCTGGAAGGCGAAATACGGGGGCTGATGCGATCCCGGCGAAGCCTGAAACCAGCTCAGGATGACAATTTTGCCATTAACCGCCCGGAAGCCATTGTGAAAGCGATCGGCGGCATCTTCGCGGTACTCTCGCTGGCAGGATGGGTCATTGGCAGCTTCTCTATTCTGGTTGGCGGCTTTGGTATTGCCAACATCATGTTTGTGTCCGTGAAGGAGCGCACCAACATCATTGGCATCCAGAAATCGCTCGGGGCCAAGAATTACTTTATCCTGTTTCAGTTCCTGTTTGAGGCTGTGCTGCTGAGCCTGGTTGGCGGACTGGTCGGCATCTTCCTGGTGTATCTGCTGTCGTTTGTGCAGTTAGGTAGCCTGGATATTCAACTGTCAATCGGCAATATTATGCTGGGCCTGGGCGTATCGAGCATCATCGGCGTAATCTCCGGGATACTCCCGGCGTTCACGGCCGCCCGAATGGACCCGGTAATTGCCATTCGGGCAAAGTGAGGCACTAACGGGAACACTCCGGAGACATACGTAGCCAACAAATCGGCCCGTTCGCGGTTTATCCTGGCGAACATCAACGCATTTTTTGTTCATTTGTGCGTTCCATTCCGCAAACAAACTAACTGATTCCATGCGAGGGTTATTATATTTCCTACTGTTCCTGCTTGTCGTTTTTGGTGTTTTATACGTAATGACCGGCTGGAGCTACAGCGATGGCGAACGCGCCGGTACGGTCTCAAAATTCAGCCGTCGTGGCTATGTCTTTAAAACGTACGAAGGCGTATTGAACGTTGGCGGCTTTTCGGGCGAGACTGGTTCGCTGACTCCCCAGTACTTCGACTTTTCTGTCAAGGATGAAGCCGTGGCCAAGCAGATCACCGACGCTGTTCGGACAGGGCAGCGCGTCACACTGCATTACGAAGAGAAATTGTTTCGGCTACCCTGGAACGGCGATACCAAGTACTACATTACATCAGTCGATATCATTGGGCCAGGGCAACGGCCGTATGGTGATGCAACCGGTGTGCCGGGGTATCAGCAGGGGTACCCACAGCAGCAACCTCAACAGCAACCCCAGGGGTATCCGCAACAGCAGCCGCAAAACCCTACTCAACAGCCAGCACCGGCCATACCGGATTCGGCCATCTGACGTAGTGTAGCTCTCACTTGATCGACTGCCACAATCGGTTCAGTTCCGGCTTCTCAACGCGCTGGTAGGGTGTTCGCTCTACCAGCGTTTTTGTTGCCTCAATACGTGCCGCCGTTTGTGGGTGCGACCGCAGTATCGACGGGACCACATCGCCTTCGGTCGGCAAATGCGCCATTAGCCAGGTTGTTCCCCGGGGATCAATGCCCGACCGGGCTAGTTCGGCGACCGCAAACGCATCGGCCTCGGATTCGTGCTGACGGGAATAGGAGAGGGACAGCAATTTGTCGGCATTGTCGATCAGGACAGCCGAAATTCCACTGATATCACCGAACAACAAGGACACACTACCCCAGGTCAGCACGCTGCGGATCAATTGCTGTAACGTATGCCGCTGCTCGATATGGGCGGTTTCGTGGGCCAATAGGGCGGCCAGCTCTTCGTGGTGCTGCATTCGCTCAAAAATACCCGAATACACAACAACCTGGCCTCCGGGTATGGCAAACGCATTGACCTCCTTGCTCTGTACGACCGCAATCCGAATTGGAAACCGGGTCGGGATACCCGCGGCCCGCCAGTACTGGTTGATGGCTTCGCTTCGGCTGGAATCAACGGCAAAACTGTTCGTTCGGAACAGGTTCTCGCTCATGACGTTTCCCAGCGATACTTCCTGCTCAATCGGAACCAGCCGGGCCGCCCGTAATGATAAAAAGGGAAGGGCGTAGGCGTAGATCAGCCAACCCGTTACGGCCAGGAAACCGCCCACGACGAGCAGCCACATAAACACCCGGCTCATCATAAACGCATAGAGCGCAACGCCGGGCCGTATGGGTTTCGGTTGTAAAGCGCCTTGTTGCATAAAGGCCCCGTAAGCCGATGCCGGGATGTCGAGGTACTGGTGTGGAAACGGCCCGAATTGCAGACGGGTGTGCCCGGTAGGACTCCAGTCAGCCAGTCGGGTGGCGCTGACCGGCCAGTCGACTATCCGCTCCGTTCCGGTTTCGTCGGTGTAGCGAATGGTGATGAGCTGGTCGGTACGCCGGACGTGAGCCGGATGCGCCTGTGATACGCGCCCGGCGTAGAGTCTTGCCTCAATTTCCATTGGGGTATTACGTCAAAGTTTGACCGGCAGCCCCGTCCGCGTCGATTCATAGATCGCAGAGAACAGTTCTACCACGCGCCGACCATCTTCGCCGGTAACCAGCGGAGGCCGGTTGTTCCGGATGGCGTCGCAGAAATCGGCGAGTTGCAGCGAAAAGAAGTACGTCGACGCATCGACTTGGTTAAACGATTCCGTATCCTCGGCTTTGAATTGGTCCAGCAGATTTTCTTCACCCGGTACGGTCCACAGATCATTGATGGGTGGTTCCAGAATCGACGACATACCGGCAATGAACATGGCTCCTCCATCGGGCTGAACGCCTACCGTAGCGCCGTTTTCGCCGTGAATATGCACCTTGCCGTAGATGCCCGGCTTCTGGCTGTTGCTCACCAGAATATTGCCAATGGCCCCACTTTTGAACTTGACGATAGCCAGTGCCGTATCATCGACCTCAATGTAAGGGTGGTTCAAGTTCCGCCAGAGGCCGTACACTTCTTCGGCTTCGCCCATGTACCACAGCAGTAGATCCAGTTGGTGGGGTGCCTGATTGACAAGTACACCGCCCCCTTCGCCGGCCCAGTTGCCGCGCCACGGATCGCTCTTGTAATAGGCTTCATCCCGCCAGCCCAGCATCTGAACCGTACCGAGTACGGGTTTGCCGATCTTGCCCGTATCAATGGCCTCTCGAACCCGCAGCGAAGGTGCATAGAACCGCCGTTGGCTGATCGTGCCGAGTTGCCGCCCATTACGTCGGGAAGCTTCCAGCATCGCATCGCAATCGGCCAGTGACGACGCCAGCGGCTTCTCGACCAGTACGTGAGCCCCCGCGTCGAAGGCCGCAACGGTCGGTTCGCGGTGGGCGGGGTGCGGGGTGCAGACAACGCAAACGTCCACGTTTTCGCGATCGACCATATCATAAATATCGCTGTACGCCCGGATGTTATACTGATTGGCGAAATCTTCGGCTTTCTGGTACGTCCGGCCGTAGACGGCGACAAGTTTGGTATCGGGTGTTTGTAAAACCGCTTTGGCGTGCAGGTGGGCAACTTTACCAGGGCCGATGAGGGCAATGCGAAGGGAAGTAGGCATAGGAGTTAATGGTACGTATTCCAACGAAATGAGTCATTCGCGGATCTTCTACTCAAAATCGGGCGAAAGTTATGAAACATTGGCTCATGGGACTAGGGATACTAATCGCCCTGGCCGGATGCCACCAGCCGGTTGAGCCGGAGGTGTCGAACGATCTGCTGTATCGGACGTGGCAACTGACGCAAATCGACAATACAGATGGCCGGACGGTAGCTGTATCAAATTCGGAATGGGCTATCGTTACGTTTCGGCCAAACGGTATGATTCTTTACGGTGCTAATGGCCGGTATGCGGCTTGTTGCTCGCCGAATCGGTTCAAACGTAAGGATAACGTACTGGACTTCGTCGACGTAAAATCAGTTCCGGTGCCGGAGGTTGATAATAGAGAAGAGTGTACTTTGGTTGACTGCCAGTTGCAGGGAGACTTCTGGGAGATTGTAACATTAACTGAAGATAGCCTGGTGTTGAAAACCCCTTATTTGGGTAACTACGTCTATAAACCTTATCCGTAAGATGAAACTATTTTACTTGTTATCAACCGTAGCTTTTCTGCTTTCAGCATGTCAGAAAGATCAGGCTATCGGGCCGGATAACTTACTGTATCAACGCTGGAATATGTATCAAACGAAGCGGATTGGAGATAATGCCTGGATGGTGTACGATTTGGATGCTTTCTACGATACAGAGTACCGCCCGGATGGTACACTTGTTTATCGCCAGAATGGACAGGTAATTAATCCTTGTTGTCTCCCTAGCAAGTTTCGGAAGGCGGATAATCTCTTACGGTATTCGGAACGGAATCCTTGTAATTATGTCCTGTGTGCTCAGCCAAATAGCGCAACCATTACAAAGTTAAGCAACTCCCTGTTAGAGCTTAACGATGGAGTACGTATCACGCAATATCGCCCCGTTCAATAGCGGCAGGAATTAGGACAAATACCATGAAATAGCGCTTAAATCGTTATCTTGTGCTGTTGTACCATTTCTGATTTATGAAATTTACCTCAGCTCATACAGTACGCTTTCTGCAACTGCTCTTCAGCCTAACACTACTAACCGGACTAACCTACGCCCAACGTAGTGCCATACCTGCCGACAACCGGGCAGCCATCCGCGAGGCCGACATCAAGCGGGACCTGTTCGCCATTGCGGGCGATCACTTCCGGGGCCGCGAAGCCGGAACGCTCGATGAGCTAAAAGCCTCGGTCTGGATCGCCGAACAGATGCGGGCCATGGGCCTTGAACCCGCCGGCGACGATGGGACGTACTTCCAGTTTTTTCATATTCAGCGCACACGCATTACTGAAACCAGCCGACTCAGCATTGGTAACCATAAGCTGACACACGGTCAGGATGCGTTTATTCTGGCACCGGCCATTGCTTCGGTCGATGCGCCGTTGGTATTTGTGGGGCAGGGCACTCCCGAAGACCTGGCCAAAGTGGACATTAAGGGCAAAGCTGTGGCGCTGGAGTTTTCTGGAACGGCCCCGGCCGAGCTGAGCTATCG
Source organism: Fibrisoma limi BUZ 3 (assembly GCF_000296815.2). Taxonomy (GTDB): domain Bacteria; phylum Bacteroidota; class Bacteroidia; order Cytophagales; family Spirosomataceae; genus Fibrisoma; species Fibrisoma limi. Next base: position 720,184 of record NZ_CAIT01000009.1, on the reverse strand, counting down.
GCGCTTTCTGTTCGGTACCATGACACGCCGGGCCAACGAGCTCATTAAGGCCGGTGCGCTGGCCGTAATCTGGGTGTCGAACAAAGATGCTCAATTCTACTTCGAGCGGTGGACAACCGGGCTGGAACGCGGACGCTATGACCTGCCCGGTGGGCCGAATACACGGGTGTTTTCGCAGGCTCCTACGGTCTGGCTACCGGCCGATGTCCTGGACTGGATCAAACAGCCCGGCCAACAGTTCACGAACGTAGTCAATGTCGAAAGCTTCAATTATCCGTCGGTTAATATCGTCGGCAAAATTCCCGGTACAGACCCTAAATTGAAAAACGAATATGTCCTGTTCAGTACGCACCAGGACCACGACGGCGTTCGTCGGGCCGTAGCGGGCGATTCTATCTGGAACGGGGCCGACGACAACGGCACCGGTTGCGCGGCTGTGCTGGCCATTGGCCGGGCATTTGCGCAAAAACCCGCAAAACGGTCGGCGCTGATTGTTTTCCACGGAGCCGAAGAGCGTGGCTTGCTTGGGTCGCGCTATTATTCGGCAAACCCGACGGTGCCGCGGGAATCCATTGTGGCTGTGCTCAACGGTGAAATGATGGGCCGTAACGCCCCCGACAGTGCTGCTTTGCTAGGCTCTCAGCCTCCACATCTAAATTCGGTTGCGCTGGTTAACAGTGCGTTGGCGGCTAATCAGAGTTTAACTAAATTCAAACTTGATACGCTCTGGGACAGAGCCGACCATCCGGAGGGCTGGTATTTCCGAAGCGATCATCTGCCCTACGCCCGGCTCAACATTCCGGCCATCTGTTTTACGTCGTTGCTCCACCCCGACTACCATACGCCAAAGGACGAGCCCGAACGAATCAACATCCAGAAATTAACGAACATGACTCGCTGGATGTACTTAACCGGCTGGACCGTTGCCAACCGTGCCGAGCGGCCAGATTTGGTGAAGGATTTTAAATTGGAGCGGTAAGCTGTAAACCTCATTGCCGATGCATAGACCAGCGATTTAATGGAGAGTCGCTGGCATATGCTCGTTATTTTTGTAAAGTTTCAACCATATTCGCAACTATAGGTTATTAATTATCACGTTGCGGAATAAAATCTTTCTGAATCGGATTAGTACGAAAACGACGTGCCGTTTGTCATTAATTGTATCCGACCAGCAACTAAGTTTCAGTGACCTGTTTTGTATGAATTGTGTTGAAAAGTGGTTGTTTATGAAGTAGTTATTTGGCTGACTACTTCCTTCAGCAAGCGTTTGGCCTCTCAAAGTAAACAAGTAGAAGTAGTCGACCAGTCACTTTTCTCCCAACACAGCGATCAGCTTTCTTATACCTAATGAAACCGTACGCCAGTTATAGCGCTGAGGAATTTGCGCTCGATGACCTGTTTGTACGTTGGGTGCAACACCCCGACGACGAGGAGGTTGTGGCGTTTTGGCAGGTATGGCTGGCCCAGCATCCTCAGTGTGTCGATACGGTTGAAATCGCCCGTGAACTAATTCAGACGGGAAGTCAACCCGCGTTGCCGTCGCTTTCCTCCGACGAGGTATCGTCCGTGTGGGGGCGTATCCGCGAATCGCTGCAAACTATGGAGGACGTCCGGCCGCTTCAGCCCGATGTGCGATCGGTTGTAGGCTGGTGGTATTTCTTTCGGACAGTAGCGGCTGCCATAGGCGTAGTGGTCTTTATTGGCTGGGCTCTATGGATGCAATATGGCAACGGATCGGCCATTCAGACCGTCCGGACGTCGGACGGGCAGGTTCGTACCCTGAAATTGCCCGATGGCACAACGGTACGTCTTCAGCCTAACAGCCAGATTCGTTACGCTCGCCAATGGTCCGACGAAGCTCCCCACGCCGTGTGGCTGCAGGGAGAAGCTGATTTTTCGGTTGTGCACCGTAATGATACGTCATCGGCTCACCTGTTTCGGGTGCACACCAACGACCTCACGGCCGAATCGCTCGGAACTGATTTTCGGGTTACCCAAAACACCGATGGTACCCACGTTCAATTGATGCAGGGCCGTCTGCGGCTCATTTTAGGCGATCAGGTACACCCCGTACCCCTGCACCCCGGCCAGTCTATCTGGATTAGTCGAACCGACGACAAACCCTCATTTAGCTCCCTTAAGTAGTTTGTATCGATTGCATTACCATGCAGGTCGACGGCTAACTTTATGATTATTAGACAAATTTTTTAAGTAAAAATCACAGAATAATTCCTTTTGATTGCACTCAGCGTAGATTTAATTGCTGTTTTACCTTTAATCTTTACTCTATACCTATGTTTCTTATCTCTACTAATTGCAGGGTAACCCGCAATGGTCATCTTTGGATGGCGCTGATTGCCCTCACGCTGATTGGAGCTCCCGCCCTAGCCACTTCCCCCGGAAAAACGCCTACCCGAATTATTCAGGACCGCACGGTTTCCGGTCGGGTATTGTCCGGTGAAGACAACACGCCACTGCCCGGCGTAAACGTGGCCGTTAAAGGCTCAACCCGCGGAACAACAACCGATGCAAATGGTACGTACCGGATCAGCGTTCCGGACAACAACGCAGTACTGGTGTTTTCGTCCGTCGGTTTTATCAGCCAGGAACTAACGATTGGTACCCGGGCAACAGTGGACATTACGCTGGCCGCCGACGACAAAACACTGAGCGAAGTCGTCGTCGTTGGTTACGGTACGCAGAAAAAGAGCCAGTTGACGGGAGCTATCTCGTCGGTGGGCTCAAAAGAAATCGCTGAACTACCTATTACGAACGCACGGCAGGCTCTTCAGGGGCGGGCTGCAGGGGTTGACGTTGTTCAAAACAGTAGCAAACCAGGTGCTGGACCCACTGTCCGAATTAGAGGTCGTCGGTCAATTAATGCCAGTAACGATCCGCTGTACGTAGTGGACGGAATTCCACTCGCCGGCGGTATTGATGATATCAACCCGTATGATATTGCCTCAATGGAGGTGCTCAAAGATGCGTCGGCTACGGCAATTTACGGGTCACGCGGCTCAAACGGGGTTGTCCTGATCACGACTAAACGCGGTAAGACGGGCAAAACGGTAGTGAGCTACGACGGCTACTACGGTTTCTCCGATCGGCTGGGCCAGATTGACGTATTCAATGGTGCCGAATTTGCTGAATATAAGCGCGAATCACGCCGGGCAGTAGGCAACTATCCGGCCGGTCCGGCTACGAATGATGCAGATGTCAAGATTTTTGAGCCGATCGAACTGGATGGTATTGCCACTGGTCGTTCTACTGACTATCAGTCTTTTCTGCTCCGGCAGGGTAATATTCAAAGCCACCAGGTTGGTGTACAGGGAGGTAATGAAAAAACGCAATTTGCTATTTCAGGCAACTATTTCAAGGATGTCGGCATTGTCAAGAATCAGGATTTCACCCGCTACACCTTCCGTGTGAATATTGACCATCAGATCAGCAACAAGATCAAAGTGGGGATCTCTACGCTCGGTGTATACAGCCTTCGAAACGGCGAAAACTTCAACCCACTGGGCGGTGCCTACGCTGAAAACCCACTGGGTAAGCCCTACGACGACAATGGCAACCTGATCTTCCTGCCTACGTCGGACGGGCTGCGGACGAACCCGATTGCCGAAATCATTCCGGGGGCTCAGGTGGACCTGACCAAGCGGATGCGGCTTTTCAACAGCATCTACGGTGAGTGGAACATCATCGACGGGCTGCGCTACCGCGTGAATTTTGGACCTGACCTTACTAACCGGCGCATTGGCCGTTTCGTAGGTAGCCAGACTAACGCTCGCCGGGGAGCCGATCCAACGGCCTTTTCGTTCAACGAGTACCAATTTAACTGGACGCTCGAGAACATCCTGACGTACAGCAAAACGTTCAATCAGGTTCACAACCTGAATTTTACAGCGCTGCAATCAGTGCAGAAAGATGATTATGAAACTAACCAGATTAGTGTAACAGGCGTACCGGCAGAAACTCAGTTATTCTACAACCTGGGGCAGGCTTCGCTGATCAACAGCGTTGGTAGTGACGTACGCCGATGGACGCTGAACTCCTACATGGGCCGGGTCAACTACGACTACAACAACAAGTATCTATTGACGCTGACCGCCCGCTACGATGGTTCGTCACGGTTTGGTGAGAACACGAAGTACGGTTTCTTCCCCTCAGCGGCTGTCGGCTGGAACATCAGCAATGAGTCGTTCATGAAAACGGTTACGTGGGTGGATAACCTGAAACTGCGGGCCAGCTACGGTACGATCGGTAGTACAGCCATCGACCCGTATCAGACACAGGCTCAGTTAGCTCGTACGGCCTATGCCTTCGGTACGGTGGGCGCGTTCGGGTACCGGCCGTTCACGATCAGTAATCCCGACCTGAAGTGGGAAACCACCACGACCGGAAACATCGGTCTGGACTATAGCTTCTTCAAAGGCCGGCTGGCCGGTTCGCTGGAATATTACCGCGCCGATACCCGCGACCTGCTGCTATTTGATCAGTTACCGCTGACGAGTGGCTTCGACCGGGTACTACGTAACGTTGGTAAAACCCGTAACCAGGGTATCGAACTGACGTTATCTTCGGTGAACGTAGACGCCACCGGTGGTTTCCGCTGGACAACCGACCTCCAGTTTACCCGCAACCGCGAGTCGATCCTGGAGCTGTTCAACGGTAAAGTAGACGACGTAGGTAACTCCCGCTTCATTGGTCAGCCGCTGACAGCTTACTTTGACTACAAGAAAATTGGCATCTGGCAAACCTCAGAAGCTGAAGAGGCAAAGCGGTACCAGAGCGTACCGGGGCAAATCAAGATTCAGGATACCAACGGCGATGGCAAGATTGATCCGTTTGACCGGGTAATTCTTGGCTCACAGGTGCCGAAGTGGAGCGCCGGTATCACCAACCGCTTCGAGTATAAAGGGTTTGACCTGTCGTTCTTTGTGTTTGCCCGTATTGGCTATATGTTCCGGAGCTTGTTCCATCAGGACTTCCTGACGCTGGCCGGCCGGTACAACAGCCTGGACGTGGATTACTGGACTCCCAACAACCCGACCAACGAATTTCCCCGGCCAAACCAGAACCAGGAGTTCCCGCCGTTCCGCTCAACGCTGCTGTATTTTGACGGTACGTTCGTTAAAATCCGGAATATCAACTTCGGGTATAACGTACCATCTAAATTTACGCAGAAGCTGGGCGTTTCTTCGCTGCGGGTGTTCGCAAGTATTCAGCAGCCGTTTATTTTCTCGGAATACCGTACGAAATACAAAGGCATCGACAGCGAAACCGACGGCGATGTAAACGCCGATCAGTCACCGGCCGTTCGTCAGACCACCTTTGGCATTAACCTGAAATTCTAAACAGTCATCGATAAACCAATCCAGGTTCTATCGTGTCGACGAAAAACATACAATAACCATGAACCAACATAATTCGCTCATTCGCTCCTTCACTAAATCCATACTGGTGGTGGGCGCATTGCTGCTCAGCACAACAGGTTGTAAGGACCTGCTGGAAGAAGTGCCGGTATCGCAGGTAGGTAGTCAGTACGCCAGCACCCCATCCGGCTTTGAAGCCGTCGTTAAGGCTGCATATTCGTCGCTGCGTGAATACTACGGTCGAGAAGATGCCATGACGCTGACGGTATTTGGAACCGATACCTATACAATGGGGGCTGACGGCAGCTTCAAGTTTGTAAATCAGTACACGTCACAGATTGACGGGCGTTTGTCTATCACGAACAACATCTGGAATGCGTTTTACAAGGGTATCAACACGATTAACGTAGCCCTCGATGCCGCGGATGGTATCAGCGGACTTGACGCAACGATCAAGAAGCGCCGGGTAGCCGAACTAAAGTTCCTGCGGGCACACCACTATTTCATTCTGGTGCAGATGTTTGGACCGGTATCACTCCTGACCAAGGGTAATCTGGTGCCGACCAAAGAATTTACCAGAGCGCCGGTGAAGGACATTTATACGCAGATCATCGCGGATCTGGAATCATCTCTGACCGACCTCGGAACGCCGACATCTGAGTACGGCCGGGTAACGAAAGGAGCCGCTGAGCACCTGCTGGCTAAGGTCTACCTGACCAAAGGAACTGATAAAGATGCTGCTGCTGCCGACGACTTCAATAAAGCCGCTACGTATGCCCAGAACGTAATCAAAAATTACACGTACAAGCTGCTGCCTGATTTTTCGAGTGTTTTTGCGCAGGGGGGCGGTGAGATAAACGACGAGGTAATTTTTGCAACGCAGTATACGTCTGATCCGATCACGAATATTGGCTCAGGCTTCAATAGCACGACTACCAGTAACGTAACGATCAACGGAAATCAGACGCACCTGTACTTTGGCATGGAATACGACGTGCAGGCCGGTATGCAGCGCGACGTATTGAATGGCCGTCCGTTCAAGCGTTTTATGCCGACTACGTACATGCTGAACACCGTGTTCGATCCGGCCAAGCGGTCGATTGATTCCCGTTACAAGAAGACGTTTAAAGATACGTGGCTGAGCAATCGCCCCGGCACCTACACCAACCTGTTCGATACTTCGAAAAAGTCAGTGACGTTTGCTTCCGGCGATACTACGATTTATATCCCTGGGGTTGAATGGACGATGGAGCAGCGAGCCGCCAAGAAGTATCAGGTACTTGTGCCGAGTCTTTACCGGCCCAACTTGTTCCCGGTTCTGCAAAAATTCCTGGATCCGCTGCGCCCTGACCGTACGTATGAGGCTGGCAGCCGCGACTTCATCATGTTCCGCCTGGCCGAAACACACTTGATTGCTGCAGAAGCGCTCATCAAGCAGGGTAAAGCTGCCGAAGCTGTTCCGTTCATCAATGCTGTTCGGCGCCGGGCTGCCTGGCCGGGTAAAGAAAAGGATATGGAAATCACGGCAGCGCAGGCAACAATGGAGTTTATTTACGAGGAGCGTGAGCGGGAACTAGCGGGCGAAATGCACCGCTGGTTTGATCTCAAGCGCTGGGGCATACTGGTTGATCGGGTGAAGAAATATAACCCCGATGGAGCTCCGAACGTAAAAGAATTCCACAATCTGCGGCCAATTCCGCAGGACCAGATTGACCGGACGGCTGGAGGGCCCCAATCCTATCCGCAGAACCCAGGCTATTAATTATCAGTCGGTCAGCTTATTAGTTGGTCAGCATTTTTTAGCCGTATAGGTAAAAAGTGCTGACCAATTGCCTTTATTCGGTGAAGTGTCTGTAAAGGGTGTATGATAAGCCCGTTCAATAAGTAACGTTAATTTTTTGGCTTGAACAGTATCATTTTACCGTGAAAAATAATAACTTTAGCACGCAGTCGTCGGCAAAACGATCGCCACTGACTATTCCCGAACCCTCTTCACAGGAAACTGTAAACAGAAGACAGTTTCTAACTATGGCTGGTCTGTCGGCTCTGGCGTTTGGCGCCGGAGTTGACTCACTGGCTGGTTCTCTGGCTTCACCGCAAAAATCAGGGATTCGGATTGCCTATTCCTCTATTACATGGGGTGGCAACGACGCCAAAGCGATTGAAGAGCTGGCAAACCTGGGCTATCACGGTATTCAGCTACGAGCCAATACCTTCGGCCCCTACCGCGCTAAGCCCTCCGAACTCAAAGCCCTGCTCGATCAGTACAAGCTGACACTGGCTATGTTTTCCAGCGGCAACGTTGAAATTGATCCTGCCAAGGAACAGAGCACGATCGACATGCACGTCGCCCACGCAAGCTTTGTGAAAGCGCTCGGTGGCACTGCCATTCAACTGACCAACAGCGCCCGGCCTAAAGATCGGATGCCAACTACGGAGGAACTCAAACGGCTGGCGGCCGTCATGAACGAAATCGGTAAGCAAACGGCGGCCATGGGCATTCAGGCTGCGTACCACAATCACATGAATCAACTGGGCGAAACGCCCGAAGAGGTTGATGTAATTGTGCAGGCAATGAATCCTAAGTACATAAAACTGCTGCTGGATATCGCCCACTATAAACAGGGCGGTGGGGAGCCGGAAAAAGCGGTGAAACAGTACAAGGACATTCTGTATGCGCTGCACCTGAAGGATACGATGAGTCCGCTGCCCGATAAACCCGACAATCCGAAGGCGTACAAGTTCGTTGAACTGGGCCGGGGTAACGTTAACGTACCGGCTGTGTTCCAGGCCCTGAAAGATATTAAGTTCAACGGTTGGGGGATTATCGAACTGGACGGTGTGCCGGAGCGGGATAAAACAGCAGCTCAATGCGCAGCCATCAATAAGGAATACATCACAAAAACCCTCAACCATCCAATCTGACTTTGACTGATAGAATACTGAATGCGTGAGTTAAACAAACATGCCATTCAGTAAGTCAAGCACTCAACAATTGACGACAAATGAAAGGACTCGTTTTATCAGGGTTGCTGCTAATGTTCGTAGCAGCCGAAAAACCACAAACGCCGAACACTTTAACGGCGAAAGAGCGCAAAGATGGCTGGAAACTGCTGTTCGACGGCAAAACAACCAATGGCTGGCGGGGTGCTTACAAAGACAAGTTTCCCGACAGAGGCTGGGGCGTTGAAAACGGTACGTTGACTATTCAGAAATCAGACGGCTCGGAATCACAAAGCTTTGGCGATATCGTGACGGTTGACGAATACGGCAACTTCGATCTGATGTTTGATTTCAAACTAACCGATGGGGCCAACAGCGGAGTAAAATACTTCGTTGTGGAGCAGCAGCCAAAGCCCAAGGGGTCAGCTTATGGCCTTGAGTTTCAGGTGCTCGACGACGCGAAGCACCCGGATGCCAAGATGGGCCGCGACGGTAACCGCAAGGTCGGCTCACTGTACGATCTGATTCCGGCGAAGGATAAGCAGGTAAATCCCATCGGCGAGTGGAACACGGGCCGCGTACTCGCCCGTGGCAATCACGTAGAGCATTGGCTCAACGGCAAAAAAGTAGTAGAATTCGAACGGGGCAGCGAAGACTTTCGGAAGCTGGTAGGCATGAGCAAGTATGCCGCTCCGTCGTATAATTCTAACGGCCGCTTCGGCGAAGCACCCAAGGGGCACATCCTGCTGCAGGACCACGGCGACCGGGTTTCTTTTCGCAACATCAAAATAAAGACGTTGGAAACGAAGCAGTAAGCTTTTGAGACCAATGCCTTTTCTGATCAACTAACGTAGTGAATCTAACTGTCTAAATCCTATTCTCGCATGGATACCCGCAGAGAGTTTATAAAAAAATCGGCCTTAGCCGGCCTGGGCATGAGCTTTTCCGCAGGCAGTTATGCCCGCATCCTGGGATCAAACGACCGTGTTCGGGTTGGGATCATTGGTTTCTCGGATCGGTTCCGGGCTTCGCTGGCGCCGAGTTTCGCTAACCACAACAAAGAAATGAACTTCGCATTCGTGGGCGTATCCGACATCTGGAACCGCCGTCGCGACGAAGCAGAACAATATCTGAAAGGAAAGGGTCTGATCGACGACAGTTTTTTCAAAGCCCGTAATAACGACGAACTGCTGGACCGCAAGGACGTTGACGCGGTAATTATCAGTACGGCTGATTTTCAACATGCGCTGCACTGCGTTGATGCCGTTGAATCGGGTCGGGATGTGTACGTTGAAAAACCCTTTGCCGAATCGCTCGAAGATGCCCGGAAAGCGCTGAAAGCCGTTGAAAAGACGAAGAAGATTGTGCAGGTAGGTTCGCAGCGTCGTAGTGCACCGAACTACCACCAGGCTAACGATTTCATCCGTTCGGGTAAGTTTGGCGATATCTCCATGGTTGAAATGACCTGGAACGTCAACCAGCCGGGGCGCTGGCGCCGGCCAAAACTGGTTGCCGAAATCAGAAAAGAGGATACCGACTGGAATCGCTACCTGCTGAATCGCCCGAAGGTGGAGTGGGACCCACGCAAATACCTGGAGTACCGCCTGTTCTACCCCTATTCATCGGGGATTCCGGGGCAGTGGATGTCGCACCAGATCGATACCGTTCACTGGTTCAGCGGACTGGAGCATCCACGTAGCGTAGTGGCCAACGGGGGGGTGTACGTCTGGAAAGATGGTCGTGTGAATCCAGATACGTTCACGGCTGTGTTTGATTACGGCCCGGACAACGATAAGTCGAAGGGTTTCCAGGTTTTGTATTCGTCGCGGATGCACAACGAAGCGGGCGGCACGAAAGAGTACTACTACTCAAACGGTGGTATGATCAACCTCGATACGAACACGATCTCGCCCGAAGGTGGTCTGAAGGCTAACGCAGCCAAAGAAATGGGTATGGAGGCCAACCTGCTACCGGCCATGAAGCTGGGTGAAGCGGCTCGGGTGGAAACATCGGCTAATACCGGCGCTGACCCGATGACGTCGTTGCACATGCGGAACTGGATGGAGTGCGTTCGGAGCCGGAAGGAGCCTAATGCGCCAGCGAAAGCAGGCTTTAACCACTCTGTTGCCAACATCATGGCGACCATGGCCCTGCACACTGGTAAGCGCGTAACATGGGATTCAACCAAGCAGGATGTTGTTGTCAGCTAATTGCTGAACAAGTCACGCGATATACGAAGCCCCGCCAATCTGGCGGGGCTTATTTGTTTGTAAGTATTTGTTAATCAAGGTAATCAAGACCACAGCGCCGTCAGCACAGCTACGAGCCAGTTGTATTTACCTGATATTTCTTTGACTAATGTAGCCTCAGTCCTAGCCGCATCCTCTCGCATTTTACTCAATTCTTTGAGCAACTCCTGCTTGAGTGACAATAGGTCTTCCTTCGTCGCTAACTGTTTAAACGCTTCTTACTGCGCTTCCATAAAATCAGCAATGGCGTTAGCTAACTCTTATCTACCCTGTTTTTGCAAGGCGGTAAATTTTGACATGGATTACGGTGGAATTGATTTAAAGTTAACGATTAACGAATGAAATGATTACAGATGTGTTAGCCGACCCGGTTTTGCAGGAGTGCCGCTCCAATCTGGCAGCTCAGGCATTTCTTCACTACACAGAACTCATTGTATAATTCAATGGCCGCCTGAGAATCAAAGGCCGTTCTGATACCTAAACCTAGTGCGTCCCATTCATCCATCAAGTGGTTTTGCTCGGCAGGAAGCTGCTCCAGCAGGGCAATGGCTCGATCAATGTAGGCCGACTGACCCCGGTGGTGGGCATAGGCAGCCAGTAGCGGTACTACCGTATTGATGATGATATTCTCAGCAGTGGTTTGCCCCGGTATCGCTGCCGCTTTGTCCGTAACCTTGCCAAAACGATAGTGCGTTTGCCAGTAATCGGCTGGCGCTAACTGCAACGAACGAATAAGTCCGGCTACGTCGTCGGTCCCTACAAAAAGCGAAAATAAGCTGGCGTGATACGTTACGATACGTGCAAATTGCGCCAACCGCAGGGTTGGAAAGTTAGCGGGGCGCAGGCGTCCCCATTTCCATTCGTGAGCCTGCATCTGTTTATCAGCCAGGCTATATTTCACGGCCAGAAACCGATACTCACGTTGAAGCGATTGCGTGTAAGCGTCCGGCTCTTCCACATTGGCCAGCAGCCCGGCCGTACCAAACAAGATGGCCTCCACCTGAATCAATGCATCACGGTGTTTTTGTAGAGACTTCAGCGGCACGGCCCGACTCAATTGCGCCATAGGATCGGCGTTAACTTTGAACCCAAAATTGGTCGCCAGCAACCGATAAGCGGTTTCTTCCCAGTTCTGGTCTGACTGCTCAAACAACGTTCTGACACCGGCGGCTTTTCGTTCCAGCCGCTGCAGCATGGCTTTGTCGAGCATGGCAGTCAGCCGAAGGGGTTGCACAGACCGGAACTGACCAGCACAGGGAATAGCATCGGCTGAGTCGTGCAGTTGATGGTAGCGCGTCAAGAGGCTGGTATCGGTACGGGGGCCGAGTTCCAGCGTTGGTAAAGGGGCTCCTTTGGCCCGATCAACAACCGTATCATTCTCCCAGACGATATGCAGAATGACGTTATCGTAGGCCCTATCGTGTTGATGGCGATGAGCCAGCCAGTCGGATGTTCGGCAATGAGCTTCAACCGTGCCTATCCACTCGACGCCATTGATAAGCAAACGGGCATTAATAAAATCAGGACCAGCATTATGGTTGCGAAAACCCGGCTGTAAAACCTCTACTGTTTCGCCGGCGGTTGTAGTTAGGTGGGCTCGGTCAAAATATTGGTATTGCCAGAGAAAATATAGAAACGCTTCGGGCACGGGACGGCATCTTGTTTTGGGTGGTCAGTGAACGGTTGGAGCTTTTCATGCCGCGAGTGGTGAAATATACGCGCATTGGCGTAGAAGTGTACGATTGTGCCGAAAACTTTTACAAATAAGATGCCATTTCCTGTTGCAGCGCCTGTGCTTCGGCCCTTGCTTTTTCCGCAAAATCGGTCCCGCCGGAAGCATACAAAATGCTGCGCGAAGCATTGACCAGCAGTCCGCCATTGGGCGTCAGGCCCCGTTTAGATACCTCGGCAAGGTTACCCCCCTGTGCGCCTACGCCTGGTACAAGCAGAAAATGATCGGGTGCCAGTTCCCGGATGCGACTCAATTCGTCGGCCTGCGTTGCGCCGATAACAAACATGAGTCGGTCAGGACCGGCCCAGGTTTTGGCGGTCTCGATCACCACTTCAAACAATTCCTGTTCATTGATCGACTGCCGCTGGAAATCAGCGCTACCCGGGTTCGATGTTAGCGCAAGCAGGATAACCCACTTACCGGCATAATCCAGAAACGGCGTTACGGAATCATGACCCATGTAAGGAGCTACTGTCACGGAATCGAAATCAAGTCCGGCTGCCGACCGATCAAAAAACGTGCGGGCGTACAAGCCGGACGTATTGCCGATGTCGCCCCGTTTGGCATCGGCAATCGTGAAGCAGTCGGCAGGAATGTAATCGAGCGTTTTTTGCAGGCTCTCCCAACCCCTTGGGCCCTGGGCTTCGTAGAAGGCAATGTTAGGTTTATAGGCCACGGCGAGATCGGCCGTAGCATCGATAATTTGTCGGTTAAAAGCGAAAACCGGATCGGGCTCGTTTTGCAGTGAGTGAGGAATTTTACGTGGGTCTGTGTCCAGTCCAACACATAAATACGATTGTTTACGGAAAATTTGCTGCGATAATTCGTTGTATGTCATACGATCCGGTTACACCCACATAATAAATAGAACCGGGTCAAAATTACGAACTAGCAGTTCGCTTTCATAAATTTGCGTACAGAGTCCAACTGTAATTAACCAAACTACGGCATGCAAGTCCGGCAAACGGCTATTGAGGGCCTGATAGAATTGATTCCGCGAGTGTTTGACGATGAACGCGGGTACTTCTTTGAATCGTATAACAAACCGCTGTTCACATCACTGGGCTTGCCAATGGAATTTGTGCAGGACAATCAGTCTTTTTCGGTGAAAGGGGTTCTGCGCGGCCTGCACCTACAGAATGAGCCGTTTGCTCAGGGGAAATTAGTACGTGTGATCACGGGGCAGGTGCTCGATATCGCCGTTGACCTCCGTGAGGATTCTCCTACCTTCGGGCAGTATGAGACCTTTCTGCTGGATGCGAAGCTGGCTAATATGGCGTATATTCCAGAAGGGTTTGCGCATGGATTCGTGGCGCTGGAGGACAGCATCTTCAGCTATAAGTGCACGAACATCTACAACAAGGCGGCTGAATCGGGCATCGTCTGGAACGACCCGGATCTGAACATCAACTGGGGAATCAAAGACCCGATTGTGTCGGAAAAAGATCAGCAACTGAAGCCGCTGCGTGAATTATTCCCGCATCTGGTGGTCTAAGCGTTTGCCGTTTCAGATTCCAGGTTCTACTAAAATTAAATGCAGACCTGGAACCTGAAACGGCGAATTTGAAATCAGCCACTTACTTTTCGTACATTTCTTCAATTACTTTCCGGCCTACTTTTCTGGCCGACAGGGGGTTTTGCCCTGTTACCATACGCTCATCCACTTCAATGTAGGGTAGGAACGGAATCAGACTTTTGCTGTAAAGCGCATTCTTTTGCTTCAGGGCATCTTCCAGCAAAAACGGTACTTCCTCATCAAGCCGCACCAGTTTTTCTTCCATGTTGGAAAAACCGGTAATCTGCCGATTATCAATCAGGGGAGAACCATCGGACAGTTGGACGTTCAGTAGACCGCTAACGCCGTGGCAAACGGCCGCTACCATGCCGCCGTTCTCATAGATGTGCCGGGTAATTTCCTGTAGCTGCTGGTTATTCGGAAAATCCCACATCGTTCCGTGTCCACCCGTGAAATAAATAATCTGATAGTCAGATGGATTGACATCCTCAAGCTTAAGCGAATGCTCCAACTTGTGGCGGAACGTAGGGTCGTTGTACCATTTCTCGTTGACATTGTCGCGCCGGTCGAAGCTCTTCTCATCAATGGGAACAGAGCCTCCGTTCGGGCTCGCGATGTCGTACGGAATGTTGCGATCGGCCAGTTCATCATAAAAATGGGTAGCCTCGCTTAACCACAGGCCCGTCTTGTGCGGCTTTGTCGGGTAGTCGGTATGATTCGTACAAACAATGAGTGCTTTGTAGGTAGGGTCCATATGCAGGTATAACGTTCAATGCTTGAAGTTCAGACTTTCACGCTATAAATCAAACGCCGGAACGGAAACTAAATGTTCCGCAATGCGATCAGGCCGGTTTCCAGATCCAATTACAGTCTTTGCGATAAACGGCTGAGCCTATGACACTGTCAACGTAATTAGCCCATACTACATTTCGGATGGCTCGTTGCTAGCCAGAAGCCTGGAAAACAGTTCTAAATTCAGGTAGTGAAGATGCAACCTGCAACGAGATGATTAACATTTTCAGACTCGAACGAATATAGGAAAGATACGGGATTACCATCTTTAACGATTTTTAGAAGCAGATTAAACCAAATTGTACTATGCTTGTCAAAGAGTTGGTTTAAATGGTATTAGGCAGATTAAAATTTGCCTAATCTAAGAAATGGCACTCGGAATAATTGGTGACTTATGTATATTTGTTTGCAAACCGTATTGTACTAAAATAGAATGAAAACCATAACATATGCATCGCTTCGGGCCGAACACGCCTGGATGGTTGTCTCCGATCAGTTGCAGCAACGCAACAACATGCTGTCGAAGGGTATTTCACACCTCGAACGTTCGCCTTCTGAACTGCCGATGGCCAGCCGTCTGATGATTCTACGATACCACCTGCGCATGAGCTTACGACAGCTAACACAGGAGGCCCGTCGTCAGGCGAAGGAGGTTGACGATGTTGATGGGCTACAGCAGCAGTGGCTGCATGTTCACCAGCTTTTTTTTCTGCTACGTCAGATTGACACCGAATTAAAGCGGGCCGCTACCGAAAATGAGACCCTCCGTGCCTGGGTCGAATCGCTCGAAGGGCGCGTGTACCGGTCGGCTTTAGTACACCTGAACTAACTGATTCTATCCATACACAAACAAAAGACGCCTTTGCGGGCGTCTTTTGTTTGTATTGCAGGCTGATAAATCGGATCAGCGTCCAAATTTCATGGCCTGTTCGCTTACCGTCTGATTGGTGGTATTACCCGACGTGATCAGCACCCGGTGACGGAACGTTACCGACTGCCCAGCCGGCAGGGTATAATTCATCGCAGGGGCTTTGCCGCTTGACATAACTGATGGAGCCAGCGGATTGGCAGCAAATAAACCGTATCCGCGAGCGTGCCAGTAGGTTGGATAGCCTACGTTCTGCGGATGGTCGAAGAGAACCACCGACACCGGCTCTGCATTGATGGTTCCGGTTAGATTGACCCACTTGCCGCGCGTTCCCCAGACGGCATCGCCTTCAATGCCTTCGCTGCTAACGTATTTGCCTGTTACCCCCGCATTGTTCAGGGCCGGGACCTTGGTAGCCACACCCTGGGCATCAGTAAAGACTTCGGGCTTATTCGACGGATGCTCGAGTTCCCGTGCTACGCGGATGGCAATCATACCCTCTTTGTTGTCTTTGAAAACGACATCTTTATCCAGCGCCTTCAGTGTGGTTATGTGATCGATCGTACGGTCGTTTGCGCCGGCCCGGAACAGGTACGTAGTCGTTTCCTGCAACATGGGTTTACCGTCTTTATCCAGCCAGTCGGCCGTAACGACCAGTTCGCCCTGATCTTTGCCGCTTTTCATGCTTTTCACGCCCGTATGAACGATCGTACCGAACGGTCCTTTATGTTCTGGTCCAATGGCGGTTGAATTGTTCCAGAAGTCGTGACCGTTCACGTCGCCATAGTTGAACCACATCCCTACGTGGTGCGGGTGGTCAACGCGTTCGCCCGGACGCGGATCCATCGGCCATCCGCGGGTAATGGGATTGCCGCCGGCCGATAGGATGGGATACAGCACCGCCTTCTTCAGCACGGATGGGCCGGGATAGATGTAAGCAGTGAACGGTTTGCCATCTACCGTCACCGACACACGTTTCTGCGCTTCGTCGTGGGTGAGCTGAATACGTTGCTTGCTTTGGGCAAACGTAAGCTGGGCAATGAAAAGGAACGGTATAATAAGCCGGTTCATGGTCGGTTGTCGTTTAAGAAATACGTCTCGGCAACGCGGGTAAAAGCAAATTGCCCGATACATTTACCGGGCAATTTGATAAAGAAAGCAGAGGTTGTAATTTACTGTCCGAGCAGGATTTTGTTCGTTACTTCCTGATCAATCGTAATGTAGCCGGGGTAATTGATCTGCTTATTGCCCAAGGCCAGCGTCGGTTTGATCTTGATCGTCAGCTTCGACGGCTTGGTATCCTGTGCCCCCGATAGGTTCTGCACCAACTGGCCAAAAGCATCACGCGTTTTCGGGTCAGTGAACAGTTGATAGGCATTGGCATTGATACGTACCGGTACGCGGGCGCGACCGCCACCGGGCTGTACTTCAATGCGCTGGTTCAGGAAACCGGTGAACAGTTCCTGACCAGCCAGCAGAATTTTATATTCCAACTGGTCAATGCCTGCCAGCCGGTTGGTGGGGTTCGTAATATCGAGGTTGATCCGGGCGTCGAGCGGTACGTTGCGGGTGAGCAAGCCAGCCGCCAGACGCGGGAACTTAGCTGGATTGAGGTCTTCAATTTTGCGGAACTGCCGAATGTCGACCCCCGCCAGATACACACTGTCGGCCGAGGCAATGGAGTAACGACAGTCGCCCAGGGCTTTTGCCTGAGCCAGTTGTTTATTGACGCTGCATTGACTGAACAACAACGGCAAAGACGCCAGTGTCAACAGCAAAACAAATCCTTTTTTCATGGCTGATTTCAAATCGTTTGTCTATAAACGTTCGACAACCGGTAAAGGGTTTGGTTTAATCGGCGATCAAGTGCCCTGGTATTGATTGAACGGCCTTTATCCTCTTACCCGTCGACTCATTCATTTATATACCACAACCCCGCCCGCCGGTACGGTCAGCTTCACGGCTTTTCCGTTTCGGGCCTCAACCGTTACCCGTGTGTTGAGTTGCGTCGGATCGGTCGAAAACAGGCACGTTAGCTCGCTGCCGGCTGGGTGTAGTTCATTATCGATGGTAACCCAGGCGGTTCGGGCGCTCTGCGGATCGGTGTTGATAGCGCACAGGGCCTCCTCGTTGTTAAACAGCCGCGACCAGGGCACTACCGAGCGGATCTGGCCACCCAGCATCATTGGCAGGCCGAACTGTGAGCCATTGCCGGAGATTGGACGTAGATACTGACGCCCCCGCCGAAGGGCGATGTGCTGCCGTCGAAGAGCGAGCAGTTGAGCAATGACCCTGTAAGCCGGATTACTCTCAGTAAAGAAGTGTCGGTTCGCCGATCGGAACGCGCCAAAATCACCCCCAAACATCGACTCCCGAATGTAGCGATCATTACCTCCAGCTCCATCGAAGGCCTGTTCGGTGCCGTAGTACAAACACGGGATGCCCAGCGTCAGTACGTTCAGGGCAATCACGGCCGCAATTTGCTGATAGGCGCCTGGGTCGGCGCAGAACCGCGCCTTGTTGTTGCCTTTACGAACCTGATCGTGATCGTCGAAGAGGGTAACAACCCGGTTGCGAAACCAGGTGTGTGATCCTTTGTTGACCAACTCCGAATTCCGAAACAGATCGAAATACTCGGTCGGGTTGCGAAACCCCTTCACCAGGTATTCCAGCTTGTCGGGGATATCGTCGATACCCAGGGCTGCGTTCAGGCCGGTCAGTTCGAGGGTAGTAAACGCCCGGCTTCGCCCACCGGTGATCTCGCCGATCAGGTAAAAATTTTCCTTACCGATAGCCATCGCAAACTCCCGGATAACCGCCGAAAAGTAGCGGGTTGCGCCCAGTTCCATGTGTTTGACGGTATCAATGCGGAAACCATCGAGATCAGCATAGGCGATCCAGTACTTATACACGTCGGCAATGGCTTTGAGGGTAGGAGAGGGCTGATACGTATCCAGCGAACCTGTTCCATGCCGAATATCTTTTAAGCTTTCGAAGTCGCCCTCCAGAAACTCCGGATCATTGTCCCAGTGCTGAATTTTACCTTTCTGGGTGAACGTATCCGGTCGCTGAAACTCACGCGGCCAGATTGCTCCGTCTGGCCAGGCACTGTTATGTAGGGTAAGATCGAGCTCCCGAAAAGGCAGGGAGGGTATACCGGCTGCGTCGCGGTAACCGGCCACGGGAAAAGTAGTACCGTTGAAAACCGGCTGGCCGTTGGTAGCATAAGCAAAAACATCCCCAGCATGGTTGAAGATAATGTCGAGGATAACGTAAATGCCGTTAGCATGGGCCGTATCGACAACTGCTCGTAGGTCATCGCGGGTGCCGAAGCGTGGATCAACATCCAGAAAGTTCTGAATACCATAGCCGTGGTACGTTTCCTGAGAAGCCACCTGCTTAAAAATCGGGCTGATCCAGATAGCTGTGATACCAAGCCGCTTCAGGTAGCCAATTTTGCTTTGGAGGCCTTTGAGGGTACCACCTACGAATCGAATGCCCGCTTCACGCCATTGAGCCGCCTGCTCAGCCGTTTGAGTTGCGTTTCCTGCATCCGACAGTTGAAACAACGGCGTAGTGCCACCAGCCACTACATGACCATCGTTGTCGACGAAGCTTTGTTCCTGACCGTCAGAGAAACGGTCGAGCATCAGAAAATACAGGACCTGATCTTCCCAGGCGGCAGGAGACGGATGAAACGTTCGATTGGTGAGGCTCGTAAAGTCGAGATCAGCTAAGCGTTGTGGCGTATTCATGATCGAGGAAGGGTGAGTTGACTACCGGCAATGTACGGGATTGATACGAATGCGTTTCGTGCTCTTTTAGGCTACGGTTGATGAGATGATGGACAGGCGCTGAGGGCCTGTTATTAGTCGTAAGTTTAGATCAAAATGATAACGTATATAGCAAGCGTGACTTTGATGTATCCCTGAAAGAATGTTGTGAGTGAGACTGTTATCAGTTTGCTTTTCAGGTTCTTTATGCAATTGT
The DNA here is from genome assembly GCF_000296815.2 of Fibrisoma limi BUZ 3. Classification (GTDB taxonomy): domain Bacteria; phylum Bacteroidota; class Bacteroidia; order Cytophagales; family Spirosomataceae; genus Fibrisoma; species Fibrisoma limi. Next base: position 700,719 of record NZ_CAIT01000009.1, on the reverse strand, counting down.
GAAGTTTGCAAATTAGCCAAATTTTTTCTATACCTTTGTTGTACAGATCCATCCAGCACTTTCATGAGCAAACTAACCGCCGACGACCTCATCTACGGGTACATCAACGGTATCTTTCCGATGGCCGACGCGGACGGTACGCTCTATTGGTATGCGCCGGACCCCCGGGCCGTCATTCCGATTCACTCCTACAAACCGTCTCATTCGCTGCGGCCAATCCTGAACAAAAAGCTGTTTGAAGTACGTGTAGACACCGATTTTGAGCAAGTGATGCGTAACTGCGCCATACCTCGCTCTGACTTCGACAGCACCTGGATTTCCGACGAAATCATCGAAGCCTACACTGAGCTTCACCGGATGGGGCTAGCCCACAGTGTAGAAACGTATATAGATGGACGTTTGGTTGGTGGCCTTTATGGTGTGGCGCTCGGGTCTGCTTTTTTTGGCGAGTCTATGTTCCATCAGGTCAGTAATGCCTCCAAGGTAGCGTTTCATTACCTGATGATGATGTTGCAGGAACAACAGTTCGAATTGCTTGATACTCAGTTTATAAACGACAATGTTCGGCGGTTTGGCGCGGTTGAAATACCAAAAGCTGAGTACATCAGGCTGCTCAAGTCGGCGCTGCGTAAAAAAGCCCGCTTTACAGAGCCCGTGCTGGAGCACCTCTTTAAGAACCATGCCGGCGATTAGCCAAAATTTCTGGTAGCACCCTCAACCGTGTTTATCGACGCAGCCGCACTTCCTATCTTTGCCGCATGGCAAAGCCTGTTCTTGTTTTAAAATTTGGTACCGCATCCATCACAAAAGCTACCGGCGAGCCCAATGAGCCGGTTATGGTCGACATTGCCCGGCAGGTTGCGGCCCTGCATGACCAGTACCGAATCGTGTTGGTATCGTCGGGGGCCGTGGGGGCTGGGAAGGCATCGATCCGTGATTATCGGGGCGACATTACCCAGCGCAAAGCAGCCGCGGCTATCGGAAACCTGTTGTTGCTGAATCAGTACTCCCGCTTTTTTTCCATCTACGGCATTTCAATCGCCCAGAGCCTGTGCGAACGGCATCACTTTGCCAACCGCGATCAGTTTCTGCAACTTAAGCAGACGTATGAAGAACTCTGGGCCAACGGCATCATTCCCATTGCCAACGAAAATGACGTAGTAAGCAACCGGGAGCTGAAGTTTTCGGATAACGACGAACTGGCCACCCTGATCGCCGTCGGTTTTGGCGCGGAGGTATTGATGCTCTGCACATCTGTCGGCGGGTTGCTCGATGCCAACAACCAGATTATCCGTCACGTAGCCGCTTTTGATGAATCCGTATTCGGTGTTGTGCGAACGGATAAATCATCGCTGGGATTGGGCGGGATGGCTTCAAAACTGACGTTTGCCAAGCTGGCAACCCGCATGGGCATTCGCGTGGTCATTTTTGGATTGAACGAGCCCGAGAGTATTCAGAAAGCATTACGTAGCGAAACCGGGACGAATTTTGTTCCCCAGCCAACATCCCTATCGGCCCGAAACCGCTGGCTGGCCAGTGGTAGCCTGGTGGTTGGCCGGTTGCAGGTCGACGCGGGCGCTGTGCGGGCGCTGCAACAACGACGCAGCCTGCTGGCGGTAGGCGTTAGAAGTATATTGGGTGAATTTGCCGCCGGCGAAATGATCGAAGTGCTGGACGAACAGCAGGACGCCGTTGCCATTGCCCGGGCGCGGCTTTCGTCCGATAGTCTGACACAACAGCTTCAACTCCAAAATGTTGAAGTCGCAAATGCGAATGATATTGTACTTTTGTAGGGAGAGAGGGAACAAGAGGGAGGAAGGCGACGAAAGGTCGTAAGTTTTTCCCCTTCTTCCCCCTTCTTCTTTTCCTCCTTTTTCAGTTATGAACACCATAACCCCTCTCCTCCAGGCCACGCAACAGGCCGCTGCTGTCGTTCGGCGACTAAGCAGTGAGCAGAAAACGGCCTTATTGAACCGGCTGGCCGACGTACTGGCTTCGCATTCAGCCGAAATTCTGGCCGAGAACCAGAAAGATCTCGACCGCATGCCGGATAGCGATCCCAAGAAAGACCGGTTGAAACTAACCGAAAGCCGGGTTGCTGACTTGGCTGCGAGTCTTCGGGCGGTTGCTACGTTGCCTGATCCGGCGGGGGCGGTGTTGCTGGAGCGTACCATCGACCAGGGACTGCAACTACGTAAGGTCGCCGTGCCGCTGGGTGTGGTGGGGGTAATTTACGAGTCGCGGCCGAACGTAACGATCGATGTGGCGTCGTTGTGCCTGCGCTCGGGCAATGCCTGCGTGCTGAAAGGAGGGAAGGAGGCCGATTGTTCGAACCGGAAATTAGTGGAGTTAATTCAGCAGGTACTGACCGAATTCGACGTACCGAAAGCGGCCGTATCGCTGCTGCCTCCCGACCGGGCTGTTGTGAACGAACTGTTGACAGCCACGCGATACGTTGACATTATCATTCCCCGCGGTTCAGAATCGCTGATTCAGTTTGTGCGTAAAAATTCGCTGGTGCCGACAATCGAGACGGGCGCAGGGGTGTGCCATACCTACGTTGAGGCATCGGCTGATCTGGAGAAGGCCCGGACTATCGTGGTCAACGCCAAAGTGTCGCGGCCGTCGGTCTGCAACGCCCTCGACTGCATACTGGTCGACGAAACCATTGCCGAATCATTCCTGCCTATGCTGACGGCAGATTTTACGAAGTGGAACGTCGAGGTTTTTGCCGATACAACCGCCCATGCGATTCTGGCCGATGCCGGCTATCCTCAATTACAGGCCGCCCAACCCGAAGATTTCGGCCGCGAGTTTCTGGACTACAAATGCGCTGTCAAAGTCGTGTCTGGTCCAGACGATGCGTTGTCGCATATTCAAACGTATTCGTCGCGGCATTCCGAGGCTATTGTGTCGCAGAATCCATCCATCATCGAGCGCTTTCTGAATGAGGTAGACGCAGCCGCCGTGTATGCAAATGCGTCCACCCGCTTTACCGACGGAGCCGTTTTTGGGCTGGGAGCCGAAATCGGTATCTCAACCCAGAAGCTTCATGCCCGTGGACCGTTTGCACTTGAAAAGCTCGTTACGGAAAAGTGGGTTGTCGTAGGCGACGGACAGGTACGGTGGTAACGCCATCCGTACAACCTCGGCCATACGTTAAGCAGGTACCGGCCGACCCACCACTTCGGCAAAAACGCGGTTCCAGTCCTGCACAAATCGCTCAATGCTGAACCGTTCCTGCGCTAGTTTTCGGGCGTTATTACCCATGCGACGAGCTTCAACAGGGTTGTCGAGCAGGAATTGCATGTGCTCACGTAGCTCATCGGGGTTGCAGGAGATGAATCCGTGAACGCCGTTTTCGATGACTGTCGGTAACTCGGTTGTTGCCAGCGCCACCACGGGCATACCGATCGTCAGGGCTTCGATGATGGCCAGGGGCAGGCTGCTATAACGCATCAGGCTATACAGAAACCGGTATTCGGCCACCCGGCGGTGAAGCAGCGTATAGTGAATCTCGCCAATACCACCGATCTCGGCCGACCCCATGCCGACCGTAGTGAGAGGCAGGTCCTGGCGCAGACTTTCGTAAAGGTCATACCCCGCCATCCGCCCCCGGCGCTTCATCTCATTCACCACAAAAATGCCTTCCGGGCGACTACCGTTGTAGCGGAGCGACGGGTCAATCGCCACACTGTGTTCAATCACGGCTGTAGGTGTTGTGCCGTTATCCCACATCAGCCGGTTGTAGTGCGTAACGTGAACCAGCAGCGTATTCGGGTCATCGGCGGCCCAGTGGCGCGAATCCGTCGGGTGCGGTTCGGGGCTATTGTGCTGGAGGTAAATACGGGGTAATTGCCGCTGCTCAGCCGACAAAATTTCGTACTGGTCTTCCTGATAATTTCTGGGGGTCTGAAAAATGATCAGATCCAGATCAAGGTTTTTGATCTGATCGGCGGGGACTTCCCGAACGTAGTCGGGCATGGACGAGCCGACGCCCCGACCAATGTACCCTTCCGATTGATCTGCTTTACGAGGTAGGTACCAATTATGTTCCGCCTGAGCGAGGGCGGTCAGGTATGCCCCGTGAATATGCCAGATGAGAATGTTGAGTTTTCGCATATGGCTTTAATAAGCACATCCGGGCGATTGTTGGAGAAACTGAACGACCGGCCATACCGATTACTAAAAGCAACGACGGCACCTCAGGTGGCAATTGGGAAAAGGTTGATAATGAACAACAGGGAAGGCAATGCCGCCAGACAGCTATTGGCCCTGTGGCGATAATCCGTTAGCTTTGCAGATAAAACTAAGTCAACCGAGTATCGATGCCGTATTTATTCACTTCCGAGTCTGTCTCTGAAGGACATCCCGACAAAGTCGCCGATCAGATTTCCGACGCTTTGATTGATAACTTTCTGGCGTTTGACCCATCCAGCAAGGTAGCCTGCGAGACCCTTGTAACGACCGGGCAGGTGGTACTGGCCGGGGAGATCAAAACTGATACGTACCTCGACGTTCAGAAGATTACCCGCGAGGTAATTCGCCGGATTGGCTATACCAAGAGTGAGTACATGTTCGAGGCCAACTCATGCGGTATCTTTTCAGCATTGCATGAACAGTCGCCCGATATTAACCAGGGCGTAGAGCGCACAAACCCCGAAGATCAGGGGGCCGGTGACCAGGGAATGATGTTCGGTTATGCAACCAACGAGACCGAAAACTTCATGCCGCTGCCGCTCGATCTGGCACATAAAATCCTGCAGGAACTGTCGTATATCCGTAACCACGACACGAACCTGATGTCGTATCTGCGCCCCGACGCCAAGTCGCAGGTGACCATTGAATACAGCGATGACGATCGGCCCATCCGGATTGATACCATCGTCGTATCGACCCAGCACGATGACTTTGCCGACGACGCCACGATGCTGGACCGTATCCGGGAAGATATTATCAACATCGTGATTCCGCGGGTAAAGGCCAAACTGAAGCCGCAACTCCAGGACCTGTTCACCGATACCATTACCTACTACATCAACCCAACCGGTAAGTTCGTAATTGGCGGACCGCACGGCGATACGGGTTTGACCGGTCGCAAAATTATTGTTGATACCTACGGCGGTAAAGGAGCACACGGGGGTGGTGCTTTCTCCGGCAAAGATCCCTCGAAAGTGGACCGGTCGGCGGCCTATGCTACCCGCCACATTGCCAAGAATATGGTAGCGGCCGGTTTGTGCGATCAGGTGCTGGTACAGGTGTCATACGCCATTGGTGTCGCTAAGCCGTGTGGCCTGTACGTAAACACTTATGGCTCGGCCAAGGTGGACATGACTGATGGTGAGATTGCGAAGAAAATCGAAGAGCTGTTCGATATGCGTCCATACGCCATTGAGCAGCGCCTGAAACTCCGCAACCCGATTTACTCCGAAACGGCTGCCTATGGACACATGGGTCGGCGAAACGAAATTGTGAAGAAAGTGTTCGGTTCGAATGGTAGCGCTAAAGAGATTGAAGTAGAACTGTTCACCTGGGAAAAACTCGATTACGTTGACAAGGTCAAGGAAGCCTTTGGTCTGTAAGACAAGTCTGATTGCAGCAAAAAGCCCACCTCGCGAGGTGGGCTTTTTGCTTGTTCATTGCATGAATTTATAATTCATCGGGTTCAAAAACCTCGTCTTCTTTCATTCGTGATTTAGCTTCAACGATAGCCTGGCTCGAAAAATCACTACGTTTCTGCTTGCAGCGAACCAGTTTATCCTTCAATACGTCCAGCACCCGGTCGGTCGCATTTTCGAAGGTTTTATCGCTTTCTTTAACAAATAACTCCTTGCCGGGAATACTCAAGCGGATTTCAACAATTTTTTGTTTGACTTTGTGCGTGTCAGCACCGTCTAATCTAAGAAATACTTCCCCACTAATGATACGGTCGTGGAAAGTATCTAACTTGTTGAACTTGGCTTGGATGAAATCCAGCAAACTCCGGTCGGCCGTAAAGTGCACGGCGTTAATCTGTAGTCTCATTGTGTCGCTTTTTAAGTGAGAAATTATCAGAACATCAATGGACTATCTAAGTTTGGGTAAACGAATGACAATGTCAAGAGCGGCTAAGAAAGGTACAATTGTGTTTCACGCGTTTCAGGGCTGCAAGCTAGAACACAACTGATCTACCGTTATTTAATCTAATCCGTGGAACGGGTTTCTGTAAAAATTCCTGGTAAAGTCTAATTTCGTTTGTTGTCTAACTCAGAAAAACGGTAACTGCCTGCTTAGAACGCAACGTAATCAGCGGTTGAGCGTCAATTGGTTGGCCAGTTGGTTTGATGATAAACCGTTGTAAAAGAACGGCCAGCATCACCTGCATTTCCATCAGGGCAAACTGATTTCCGATGCACAGACGAGGCCCTCCGCCAAAGGGCAGAAAAGCGTAGGGGTGCCGTTCTTTAACCCGTTCGGGCAGAAACCGATCAGGATTGAACTGCTCCGGTTCCGGCCATGATGCGGGGTCGTGGTGCAGTACGTATGGACTGAGCAGGATGCCGTCACCGGCCTTGATCGCGTAGTCGCCGAGCTGGTCAGGACCGAGCGACAGGCGGGTCATGGCCCAGGCCGGTGGGTACATCCGGAGCGATTCCTGAATGATCTGCATCAGATACGTCAGCGACCGGAGGTCTTCAGGAGAAGGGCGGTCACGTTCCGCCAGCACAGTTTCAACTTCGGCCTTTGCCCGTGCCTGTACGTCGGGATGGTTTGCGAGCAGGTGCAGCGTCCAGGCCAGCGACGTAGCCGTGGTCTCATGGCCCGCGATGAAAAGCGTGACTACTTCGTCGCGGAGTTGCTGGTCCGACATCCGTTCGCTGGTTTCTTCGTCTTCGGCCCGTAGCAACATATCGAGCAGATCGTCGTGGCTCTCGGCCGATGCCCGGCGGGTTTGAATGATTTGATGAATGAGCCTGTCAACGGTTTCGGTGGCCCGACGAAAAGCGCGCTGGTTTGGCGTAGGTATCCATTTGGGTAATCGTATTGGATTGATCAGCGTGTTATTCGCCAGATGATTCAGCGACGCGAGTGCATTCGACAGGTTATCGACGCCGTCGGTCAACACACTGCCAAAGAGGGTGCGTGAGACTATCCGAAGCGTAGCATCAATTGTAGCGCTGGTGACGTTGACAGGCCCTTTGTGGTCGGCCTGTTGCAGGCGGTCGGCCCAGGCAACGGCCTCGTCGATCATGGTTTCCGCCAGAATCGCCAGTTTTTGTTTATGGAAAGCCGGTTGCGCCAGGCGCCGTTGTCGTCGCCAGAAATCACCTTCGCTGGTGAGCAGGCCGTTACCCAGAAACTGCCGTAATACGGCAAACGACCGTCCACGACCATAGTTCCGGTTGTTCTCCTGCAACACGTACCGGGTTTCCTCCGGCTTGAGGAGAAGGATAGTTGTCAGACCGCCCAGTGCAATCCGCACGGCCCGGCTTTGGCCATACTGCTCCTGAAGTCGGTTCAGAAAGGGCAGTGGACCGCGTACGTATTCGAGCGTATTGCCTATGAAAGGCAGGCCAGGATGTACGGGAACAGGACGGGTAGGCGAGATGATCGTTTCCATAAAAAAACCGCCCGGCCCAACGAGACCAGACGGTTGTAAAGATACGTATGCAGGGCTGTTTATTGCCACGAACTCCCCGTCATATCTGCGTAAGAACGACGTTGGGTTTATTACGAGTTGATGACTTCCCCGCCGTTTACGTGCATGACCTGCCCAGTCATATAGGAAGCATCTTCTGAAGCCAGGAAAACGTAGGCCGGGGCCACCTCGGCTGGCTGACCGGGCCGTTCCATCGGCGTATTCTTGCCAAACGAGGCCACACGATCCGGGTCAAACGATGCCACAATCAACGGGGTCCAGATGGGGCCTGGAGCCACTGCGTTGACACGAATACCCCGATCAACCAGGTGCTGCGACAACGATCGGGTAAAGGCCGTAATCGCTCCTTTTGTCGAGGAGTAATCGAGCAGGGTTTCGCTGCCCCGGTACGACGTGATAGAGGTTGTATTGATAATGCAGTCACCCTCATTCATGTGATACAGTGCTGTTTTCGTCAGGCGAAACATAGCCAGGATGTTCGTTTCAAACGTAGCGACCATATCCTCATCCTTGATGTCGGTCAGTTCTTTCTGCGGATACTGAACGGCCGCGTTATTGACCAGAATATTGATCCGCTTAAATTCGCTGATGACCTTACCAACTGACTCTTTGATGAACGACAGACTACGCAGATCGCCGGGGAGCAGCAGTGTTTTACGGCCTTCGGCTTCAATTAACTGCTTTGTTTTCTGAGCGTCCTCTTCCTCCCGGGGATGGTAGATAATGGCTACGTCGGCACCCTCGCGGGCAAAATGCACCGCCACGGCCCGGCCAATGCCACTGTCGCCCCCGGTAATGAGCGCCAGCTTACCCTGCAGCTTACCCGATCCCTGATAGTCGTCGCGGATATAGATCGGCTGCGGGTTCATCTGCGATTCAATTCCGGGTTGTGCGTCCTGTTTCTGCGCCGGAATCTCCATTTCCATTTGTTCCATAACGAATGAGGTTTTCTGTTTACGGTTTTCGGTTAAACGACCAGGCAGCATCCTGGAAACAGTATACCGAAAACTGACAAGTTTATCCGTTTACAATTGTACCGCCGTTTGGGTGAACGACCTGCCCGGTCACATACGAAGCATCTTCTGAGGCCAGATACACATAAGCCGGAGCGACTTCGGCGGGCTGCCCGGGGCGCTTCATGGGTACGTCTTTGCCAAACATAGCTACCTCTTTGGCCGACACCGAAGCCGGATTCAGTGGTGTCCAGATAGGGCCGGGTGCTACGCCATTGACCCGGATTTTTTTCTGCGCCAGATTATCGGACAGCGCTCGGGTAAAGGCCATAATGGCCCCTTTTGTCGACGAGTATTCCGGTAGGTCGGCGCGCCCCTGGTAGGCCGTAACGGAAGTTGTATTGATAATAGAATCTCCCTCATGGAGGTGCTTAAGAGCCGCTTTTGTTACCCGGAACATCGAGTAAATGTTGGTTTCGAAGGTCTTGACCAGGTCTTCGTCCTGCATCTCTTCAAAATACTTATGCTGAAGCTGCAGAGCTGCGTTATTAACCAGGATGTTCAGCTTGCCGAACTTCCCAACGGTTCTTTCCACGGTTTCTTCACAGAATGCCTGATCGCGGAGGTCGCCGGGGATCAGCAGAATCTGGCGTCCCTCGGCTTCAACCAATTCTTTGGTTTGCTGGGCGTCTACTTCTTCGCGCTCGGTGTAGACAATGGCTACGTCGGCACCCTCTCGGGCAAAATGCACGGCTACAGCCTGACCAATGCCACTGTCGCCCCCGGTAATGAGCGCCACTTTTCCTTTGAGTTTACCGGTTCCGCGGTAGCTGGGGCGGATTATTTTGGGCTGAGGGACCAGTTCGGCCTGTATACCCGGCTGAACGTCCTGATGCTGAGGTGGAATTTGAGTTTCCATAACGTCGCTTTGAATTCTTCCTTTAGTTAAGCCAAAAGCGACGGCGGTTGTTTGCAAAAATCTATTGATCTAGTAGTGAATTATTTTGTGCAGATTCTATCGTAACTTGTCGGTTCTTCTGTGTCAAAAGCATCCTTTTTTTATTATGTACATCAACGGTGACGCAAAAGCAGTTCGATCCTACGACGCTATTGTGATTGGGTCGGGCATCAGCGGGGGCTGGGCTGCTAAAGAACTCTGCGAAAAAGGCTTGAAAACCCTTGTGCTGGAGCGCGGGCGGGATGTACGACACATTGTTGATTATCCGTCTGCTACGCTGAACCCCTGGGATTTTCCACACCGCAACCGAATGCCGGATGCTTTTGATCAGGAAAACCCGATTGCCACCAAGTGCTACGCCCTGGACGAAGGAACGAAGCAGTTTTTTGTGAAGGATGCCGAACACCCCTACGTTCAGGAAAAGCCGTTTGACTGGATTCGGGGCTATCAGGTCGGCGGAAAATCGTTGATCTGGGCCCGGCAAACCCAGCGATGGAGCCGGTTCGATTTCGAAGCCAACGCCCGCGACGGTGTTGCCGTCGACTGGCCGATTCGCTACGAGGACATTGCGCCCTGGTACAGCCACGTTGAGAAATTTGTCGGTATCAGCGGCAATAAGGACGGACTGGAAACCTTACCCGACGGCGAGTTTCTGAAGCCGTGGGAGTTGAACTGTCTGGAAAAACACATTCAGAAAAGCGTAGCCGAAAACTATAAGGATCGACACGTCATCATCGGCCGGTGTGCACACCTGACGGAGCCGCAGCAGATTCACTACGATCAGGGCCGGGCGCAGTGTCAGGCGCGGCACCTATGCTACCGGGGCTGCCCCTATGGTGGCTATTTCAGTTCAAACTCATCGACGCTGCCCTGGGCGGCTAAAACCGGCAATCTGACCCTGCGGCCGTTTTCGGTGGTGCACTCCATCATCTACGACGATGTTAAAGGAAAAGCGACGGGCGTTCGGGTGATCGACACCAATACGAAGCAGATGACGGAGTACTATGCCCGCGTCATTTTCGTCAACGCTGCCTGTCTGAACACAAATCTGATCCTACTGAATTCGACATCTAAACGTTTTCCTAACGGTCTGGGCAACGACAACGGCATGCTGGGTCATTACGTTGCTTTTCACAACTACCGGGGCAGTCTGAACGCTACGTACGAAGGCTTTCCAGATGGTTATTTCTACGGTCGTCGGCCGACGACGGCTTTTATGCCGAACTTCCGGAACGTACAGAAGCAGGAAATGGACTTTCAGCGCGGCTACATGGTGGCGTTCAGTGCATCGCGGTCGGGTTGGCAACGGGGCGCTGGCATGGAAGGGTTCGGTGCCGAATTTAAAGATAAACTCAGCGATCCGGGTGGCTGGCACGTCTACATGATGATGCAGGGCGAAACCATACCGAAGTACGATAATCACGTTCGACTGAGTAAAGATCAGAAAGACCCCTGGGGGATTCCGCAGTTGGTTACGTCTGTCGGTTACGATGACAACGACGTAAAATCCATGAAGGATTTCCTGGAGCAGGGAGCCGAAATGCTTGACAAAGCCGGTTGTAAGCACATCAGTTCGTCTGACGACAAGCGTAATCCCGGGCTGGATATTCATGAGATGGGGGGCGTTCGCATGGGCCGCGATCCGAAAACGTCCCTACTGAACAGCCACAACCAGCTTCATCTGGTCAAGAACGTATTCGTAACGGATGGTGCGGCTATGACGTCAACCGGGACACAGAATCCGTCGATTACGTTCATGGCGCTGGCAGCCCGGGCGGCCGACTATGCGGTGTCAGAAATGAAGAAGAAAAGCCTGTAACATGTCTGACGCGTACACAGTTAAATTACGCTTGTTTGCCCAATGCCAGACATACGTTGAGCAGCGTATCGAGACCGCTCAGAAAGCTATGGAGGCCGCGCAGGAGTCGGCCAATTCCGAATCGAAAAGCAGCGCGGGCGATAAGTACGAAACCGGCCGGGCAATGGCCCAGATCGAACGCGACCGCCACGCCCAGCAACTGGCCGAAGCGTTGAAAGTGAAGAAAGAACTTGAACAGCTTTCTGTGGAGAAACCGGTCACAACTGTTCAGCCGGGAAGCCTGGTAACGACCAGTCGGGGGGCTTTCTTCCTGAGTATTAGTGCCGGAAAGATAACCCTGGATGGCGTTGATTATTTTGCTATTTCGCCGGCCTCACCGATTGGAAGTAAGTTGCTGGGTAAAGCACCGGGCGACGAGCTAACGTTCAATACCGTAACCTATCGGATTTTGGAAATTCAGTAGCACAACGGCCAACTGAGTAGCATGGTCAGTTGGCCGTTGTGCCGGAATAGGATCGAAAGCTATTATTTATTCGCCTGAATTTTCCTGATAAGCCCTTGAACGTCGCGCCAAGAAGATCTCAAGCGCAGTGGAAATGGTTTCCGGAATCATACCAAGCTTAAGTATTCCTTAACGGCTTTCTCAGGCTATCTTTCAATTCCATTCTCAACACCTTCATTAATTTAGGCTTCTGCTGGTGGCATGGCTAACTCTCCAGTTTTGGTCGAAATGCTTTGTCGTGCGGGTTGTCTATTGTCATGGACTTGCTCAGAAAAGCCGCTCCCCGCCAATCCAGGTTTGTTGTACTTTCACGTTACGTAGCTGCGGATTGGCGGCTTTCATAATATCCTGCTCCAATACCACAAAGTCGGCCTGTTTGCCTGGTTCAATGCTGCCGCGCAACTTATCTTCAAAATTGGCGTAGGCCGCCCAGCGTGTCATGGCCAGCAATGCCGACCGCCGATCCAGGGCGTTCTCCATCTGATACCCACCGGCCGGGAAATCCTTGTCGTCCTGCCGGGCCACGGCCGAATGGAAGCCAAAAAGTGGGTTCACGGCCTCAACCGGGAAGTCGCTGCCGGCAATGAGGTAGCCGTTTTGTTTCATGAGGTCTTTGAACGCATAGGCCCCTTTGACACGTACCGGCCCCAGGCGGTCACCAGCCCAGTACATATCCGACGTAGCGTGCGTAGGCTGAATGGATGGAATTACCGAATACCGACCGAATTTGTAAAAATCGTCCGGCGAAACAACCTGTGCATGTTCAATACGCCACCGACGGTCGTTCTTCGTTTTCAGTAACTTACCGTATAGATCCAGGATCAAATGATTGGCCGAATCGCCGATGCAATGCGTATTTGCCTGAAACTTGCTATTGGCTAATAACGTCAGAACCCGTTCCAGTTCCTTGGGATTCAATAACAAGAAACCGGCCGTTTCGGGACGGTCGCTGTAGGGCCGACGCAGGCAGGCTCCCCGCGAACCCAGTGCACCATCGGCGTATAGTTTAAACGACTGAACCGTCAGCCGGTCGGTCTGGAAGGGACCGCGTTTGAGATAATACTCCAGGTTCGGCTCGCCCAGGCTGATCATGATGTAGTCGCGAATTTTGAGTTTACCTTCTTTCTGTAGCCGTTCGATGAGTTCAATGTCGGGACGGTTCAGTCCGGCATCCGACACCGACGTTAGTCCCTGTGACAGACATACTCGCTGAGCCGCTAGCAGCATCCGTTCCCGGTCCTCTTCGGTAGGTTTTGGAATGACCCGTTTGATGAGATTCATGGCGTTATCGACCAGCACACCCGTCGGCGCGTTGTTGGCTAATAGAACCTCGCCCCCGGACAGTTTTGAGCCGGCCGTTACGTTGGCCAGCCGTAGGGCTTTGGAATTCACCAGCAGGGCGTGTCCGTCAACCCGCATGAGTGCAACAGGTATGTTGGGAAAGGCTGCGTCTAATTTCTCTTTGGTCGGAAACTGCTTACCCGGCCAGTCGTTCTGGTCCCAGCCCCGACCCGTAATCCACAGGGCATCGGGGTGTTTCTGGGCGTATGCTTTCAGGCGATCAATAACCTCGTCGTAAGAAACTGCGCCGACCAGATCAGCCTGATCGAGTACCTGACCCAGACCCATAAAATGGGCGTGGGGGTCATAAAAGCCCGGATAAACGGGTTTACCAGCCAGATCGACGGTGCTGTCGACGTCATATTTTCCGGAAAGTTCATCGGCCGATCCTACCGCAAGAAACTTACCGTCTTTGACAACAAATGCGCTGGCCGTCGAGAATGCCGAATCGGCCGTGTAAACGAGTGCGTTAGTTACGAGTACGTCTGCTTTTTCTTTGGAAGAACAACCGGCCAGGCCGATTAGCATAGTTAAAATTGCAGGTAGTGTGCGTTTCATGGATAACGGGTAAAGTACGCAATATAAGGAAAGTCAGTAAGTCAACCGTTCAATGCCAGATTCTTGTAATTTTGATCGATTTTTCCGCTAACATCAATTCGATGAAGTCTCACAGTTGCTGCATTCTTTTCTTTTTTATCTCAGTCACTGCGATTGCGCAGCAGCCTAAAAATCCAATTCAACGTGCTCAGGAACGTGCGTTCACAATTGCTACTATTCCGCAATCCGGTGAGTTGCTGACGCTGCCTCAGGCGATCAGTATTGCTGTTGAGCAAAGCTATCAGCTTCAGATTAACCGGTCGCAGGAGGAAGTCGCCCGGAACAACTACACTCGCGGAAATGCGGGATACCTGCCTACCATTACGGGCAATGTTAACTCACAGGGAAGCATACAAACCATTCGGCAAACGTTTCTGGATGCGCTTCGACCTCCGCAGCAAATAAGAGGGATCTTTAACCGGACCAACAACTTTGGCATTAACGCCAACTATACCATCTTCAATGGTTTTAACCGAGCAGCCACGTATGAGCAGCTCCGTCAATTGTTACAGATTAGCTCAGTTAATACCCGAGCCAATATCGAAGCCACAATGGCCGACGTGGCAACTGGGTATTACGACGTGATCCGGCAACTACAACGACTGATTGCTTTTAGTCAGGCACTCGACATTTCCCGCGAGCGACTGGAACTGGCCCGGGCAACGTTTGAGGTCGGAACCCGCTCGAAAGTTGATTTTCTGAGTGCTCAGGTGGATTATAATACGGACAGTGCGGCTTTGGTCTCGCAGCAACAGGCCCTTCGTAACGCCAAAATTTTCCTGAATACGTTGCTGGTCCGCGATCCTCTGACTGAATTTACTGTTCGAGATACCATTCTTGTACGGAATGACCTGCAATTGGCGCCATTGCAGCAATCCCTGACGGCAAATAACCCACAACTAGCCGCGGCCGTTATTAACCGGACATTGGCCGATATTAACACCCGGCAGGTTAACGCCTTACAGTTACCGCTCGTTACGGCCACAGCCGGGTATAACTACCAGCGAATTGATAACCAGGGTGGTTTTGGTATTCGTACTGGCCGGAACAATGGTATGACGTATAACCTACAGGCGTCGATTCCCATCTTCAATGGGTACAACCTCCGGCGGCAGATTCAGAATGCCAAGATTAACACGCAAATTGCCCGGACGCAGGAAAGCGACCAGCGGCTGCAGTTGCAATCGACGCTCAGCCAGACATTTCAGACGTATCAGAATAGCCTGACGCTGGTTAATCTGGAAGCGCAGAATAATCAACTGGCAAACCAGAACGTCGATATTGCCTATGATCGTTACCGTATCGGAAATTCAAATTTCGTTGAATTTCGGGACGTACAGCGCAACGCTATCAACGCCCAGACGCGCCTGATCGACGCGGAGTTCAACGCCAAAGCGGCCGAAATTGAACTATTACGGTTGAGTAGTACGATCTCGCAGGAGTTGCGCTAACAATTAACTAATTGAGTTGTTGAGTGATTGAATTAGTCGTCCCACTCTTGATTCAATCACTCAACAACTCAATTAGTTAACGCTCAACGTCATGCCTTACACGAAGAAAGAGTATCCGGCCTCGTTGAAAAACTTTATGGCGCCGGTACGGAACAAAGCAATTGATATTGCCAACGCCCTGCTGGCTGATGGAAACGACGAACAGAAATCCATCGCCATTGCTACAGCCCAGGCCGAGGACTGGGCTACGAAACGGGGAATGAAACTCCGGAAAGACAACGCACCCGAAACTAAATCGGCCAAGCGAGCCAAAGAAGAAGCCAAACGATAACACAAAGAGGCCACACAACTGGCCCCTTTTATGATTACAGTTTGAGGAAGTTCCCGGTACGTACTACGTCTTAACCACTTGTTTGACCTGATCCTTCAGAAACTTCATCAGTAGCTTTTCAACACTGTCGAGTCCGTAGGGGCTGGTCTGGCGGAAACGGTTTTTGTGTTCGATGTACGGATTGAGGTCCTGGCACTCGTACGCTTCCAGAATCTGCGGATGCACATAATGTTTTCGGCAAACCGTTCGGGTGTTACCCAGCCGCTGCGATACCTCATCCAGTACGGTGTTGATATTCTTCTTAAGTTCTTTCTGGGTGCTACAGGGTTCCAGATCGACCAGCAGCCGGAGGGCGTTAACGGTACCAGCCCAGGTGCGAAAATCCTTGGCCGAAAAATCCTCCCCCATGATAGTATGCAGATATTCGTTAACCATACCTGAATCGATCGGGTGGCGGTTTCCCTGAGCATCATAGTACTGAAACAGTTCCTTACCCGGAATATCGCGGCAGGCTTTCACCAGTCGGGCCAGTCGCCGATCATGCAAGGTTATATCGTGATAGATGCCTTTCTTGCCTTTGAAACTAAACCGAACCTGATCGCCCTGCGCTTTAACATGCCGGTCCTTGAGAGTCGTCAGGCCGTACGAACCATATTCCTTTTCGTACGCAGCGTTGCCTACCCGAATGAGCGTTTGCTCCATTACGCTGAGCGCAATGGCAATCACTTTATCACGGGTGAGTTCGCGGGCCTTAAGGTCCTTGGCAATCTGTGCCCGTAGCTGCGGTAGCTTTTCACCGAATGAGATCATCCGGAAAAATTTAGTTTCGCTACGTACGGCATTCCATTTGGCGTGGTACCGGTACTGTTTGCGGCCTTTTGTATCGATGCCGGTTGCTTGCAGATGGCCGTTCGCTTTAGCACAAATCCAGACGTTTTCCCAGGCTGGTGGTAGGGCCATGCTGCGAATTCGCGTCAGCGTAGCTTCGTCGGTTACTTCATTGTCGTCGGCATCCAGGTAGATAAAATGATCGCCGGCTGACTGGCGTCTCAGACCCGGCATGGTATCGCTTACGTAGACCAGTCGAGCGGCTTTAGCTGCTTTGACCGGGTCGTGTACTAACTCTAATAGATCCATAGCTGTTTGTGATCGGTGTCGGTTGGGCACGTAGCTGAGACCGACGCTGATCTAAAACACCAAATGTGGTACGGCGGTTTTTACTGTTCTGTAGCCTTACCGAAAAACCACAGCGCCAGTGCGCTGGCGTAGTGGTCAAAATCCGTTGGATGGATGTAATTACCAAACGCGTTTGCTTTAGTCGCGAGTCCCATCGCCATAGCCGCCAGTACGATCCAGATTGCGTGCCGGTCGCGTCGGAGGAGGGCAAAAACAGCCAGCAGCATCAGGATCAGAATACCTAATGAAGGAACAATAGGAGTAAAAGCGCTGACTTCGGGCAACAGCAATACGATAAATAGCGATATGCCCAGCACGACCGTAGCCATGAAGGTTGCTGTATTGACGGTCTGCCGATTTAGCAGCGACCAGACCCCCATCACGACGCAAACAACGCCAAGGGTGTCGGATAGAACCAGCATAGAGTGATGGAGTCGCTGCATAGTTTCGTCACCCCAGAAAATAGTAATACCGACAAGCGCAGCCAGGGCAATGGATAATAGAAAGAAGCCCCAGAGCAATCGGTTGTATAAGTTCATGCGCTGGAAAAAATGCCAGAATACCCCTACGCTTGTTCCGGCAAGTACTGAACCAGAGAGAATGTGCGAAAAAATCATCTCGTAATTTACGAAGTTTCGGCTACTTTTGCCCAACTTTTAACAAGGTGATGGACGCTTGATGCCGGACGTTAAACACTGGTCCCGAACTACTTTGTACTACGGGTTTATTCAAGGTTAAACGTCCAGTATCCAGCATCTTCTTCTACATAACAACCATCATGAGTGTTTTAGTCAACAAAGACTCCAAAGTTATCGTCCAGGGTTTTACCGGTTCAGAAGGTAGTTTTCATGCCCAGCAAATGATCGAGTATGGCACCAACGTGGTTGGGGGCGTAACGCCCGGTAAGGGAGGACAAACCCACCTCGACCGGCCCGTGTTCAACACCGTTCAGCAAGCCGTTGATGAAGCGGGCGCTGATGTGTCGATTATCTTTGTGCCACCGGCCTTTGCCGCCGATGCGATCATGGAAGCTGCCGATGCGGGCATCAAAGTCATTATCTGCATCACCGAAGGTATTCCAACCGAGGACATGGTAGCCGTGAAAAACTACATTGCCGACAAGGGGGTTCGCCTGATCGGTCCGAACTGCCCAGGCGTTATGACCGCCGAAGAGTGCAAAGTAGGCATCATGCCGGGCTTTATCTTCAAAAAAGGCACCATCGGTATTGTATCGAAGTCGGGTACCCTGACTTACGAAGCGGTTGATCAGTTGACCAAAGCCGGTCTGGGTCAGTCAACGGCTATCGGTATCGGCGGAGACCCCATCATCGGTACTACAACCAAAGAAGCTGTTGAACTGCTCATGAACGATCCTGATACGGAAGCAATCGTCATGATCGGTGAAATCGGTGGTGGTATGGAAGCCGAAGCCGCCCGCTGGATTAAAGCCGATGGGAACCGCAAACCCGTAGTTGGTTTTATTGCCGGCCAGACGGCCCCGAAAGGTCGCCGGATGGGTCACGCCGGAGCTATCGTGGGTGGTGCCGACGACACAGCGGCTGCCAAGATGGCGATCATGCGCGAGTGCGGTATCCACGTCGTAGAATCCCCCGCCCTCATCGGCGACACCATGCTGAAAGCGCTGGGCAGATAAAAAGAGCGAATGAGTGAATTAGTGAATGAGCGAATGAGGTACCGTGTAAAGCAGAAAGTAGCCTGGGCCTGTTGGTATTCGCTTATTAACCCTGCGCTGGCAGGTCGATTCGCTCATTCGCTTATTCTATTACTCGTAGCCACGGTAGGCTTCGCGCAGAACCGAGAGGGCGTTGGACCAGGTGGCCGATATTACCGTGTACACGACTACCGCGACGACTTTCAGGTATACGACGAAGCCGCTAAAGCCTACGTTCCCTACATTGACGAGCAGCACCGCGACATGACGGCCGTCAGCGCCTATGTCGACCTGGAAAGCAATCGTCACTACAAGCTCCTCATTTCTACCAAAGAAGATGGTTATCTGTTCATCAACGCAGCCCTCAAGCGCAAACTGATTGCCGGACAATGGCAGGTGCTTGATATTGATAGCCTGTACCGGGCTTACCGTCGTTCCAACGCAGCCCGTTCCGAAATTTTTATTACCCTCTATGGCGCACCCGGCGTCGAAAATAAGTCGCTGTTTATTGGGTATCCCAAATCGGCAACGCAGAAACCGGTTGTGCTCCGCGATGATAACCTGAGTCTTCGCCCCCGGTCATTTTCCGTTTACGATGATTTTGCTGGCTTGGGCCTGTTGTTTTTGTTGGCTACCCATGCGTTTCTGTATACTTTCTACCGGCGGGCATTTCTGCGCTTCTATAACCTTCGTGATTTACTGTCGCTCCGGGCGCAGGAGGAATCATTTCTGATCAACCGGCCGCTGAGCGGTACCAATCTACTATTCACGCTCAACCTCAGTTTTGTACTCGCTTACCTCATTCTGTTTGTGCAAAGCCGCAATCTCGACGTATTTGCATCCCGATCGCTGTTGTTCGGCACACAACGATTGAACGCGCTACTGGGGCAATTTGCTCTGCTATCCGGCGCTGCTTTTATGGCCCTGGTAGGTAAGTACGTAGCACTGGAAATCGTGGGCGGGTTGTATAAGCTGCGGGAGATTGTGAATGTTCATTATTTTAAATTATTACAGTCATCATTACTGTTTTTTACAGGATTTGCCATATTGCTGGCCATTGTAGCGTTTAACACCACAAGCACGTCGTGGTCTGAACGGGTGGTCCTGTTTCCGCTGATGGCTTTCTACACTGCCCGGCTGACCTTTCTCTTCTTTGTGATTCGGGGGAGCGTGCCTATCAAGAATCTATATTTATTTTCGTACCTTTGTATCGTTGAATTGATTCCACTCATCATTGGTGTTCGCTTCGCACTGTGATGAGAGTTATTAAGTTTTCTGTACGCTTGTTTGCAACCATTGCTCTGCAAATTGGTTACCGAGAACTGAAAGCAAAAAACTGAAATTGAGGTAGATTCAATGAACGAGACCAGCATGCAATCCGTCCAGGACCGGCTCACTAAGGTAAACCGGCTTCTGGTAACGCAATCCAGACCTGCCGACGATAAATCCCCTTACTTTGATTTAGCCAGCAAGTACAACATTCAGATCGATTTCCGGCCGTTTATTCAAATCGAAGGCGTTTCGTATAAAGATTTCCGTCGACAAAAGATCAACATCCTTGATCACACGGCAATCATCTTTACCAGCCGTAATGCAATCGATCATTTCTTCCGCATCTGTCAGGAGGGACGAATCGAAGTGCCGGCCGATATGAAGTACTTCTGTATTTCTGAACAAACAGCTAATTATTTGCAGAAATACATTGTGATCCGGAAGCGGAAGATTTTTGCCGGTACTAAAGCAGCCGCCGAGCTATTCGACCTGATCAAAAAGCATAAGAACGAGAAGTTTCTGTTCCCGTGCTCCAACATCCGGCGGAACGACATTCCGGAATTTATGGATACAAGCGGTCTGCATTTTACGGAGGCCGTGATGTATGAGACGGTCTCAACGGATTTGTCAGATCTGGATATTCAGAGTTACGATATCATTGCGTTTTTCAGCCCATCGGGTGTTACGTCGCTGCTGACAAACTTTCCGGACTTTAAGCAGAATGGTACCCGGCTGGCTGCTTTTGGACCAACAACTGCCAAAGCGATTAAAGACGCAGGCCTGACGCTCGACATTGAAGCGCCACTACCCAATGCACCCTCAATGACCGGCGCATTGGAACTGTACATCAAAAAGGCTAACAATCAATAAACGAACGCCGTTATACAAAGGTTGGACGGGCAAACGCAGGTTGAAAAGTCTGTTTTGCCCGTCCAACCTTTGTTATTTTGGTTCAATAATTTGTGCCATTCGGCGTTTACTTGTAAACTGCAAAGCCCGCCAGACTTCGGAATAGAAGCGCTGGTGAAGGTCCCAGCTTTTTTGCTTCCGTTGTATGATTCGCACATTCTACGTTTTTGCTTTTGTTCTAACGGTTTCGGCGCTGACAGTTTCAGCACAGACGACTGATCCACAGTTCAGTCTGTATATGTTTAATCCGGTGTACTACAATCCGGGTGCTGCCGGATCAGAAGGAGTATCCCGGTTTCAGTTGACGCATCGCACGCAATATGCCGGCTATCAGCCCACAGTGATTGACGAAGGTGGCGGACAGAGTACACAATTGTTCTCGTTTAATGTACCACTGGCTAAGATTAAAGGAGGTGTGGGCATATACGCGTTCAACGACCGGTTTGGCCCAACCACAAGCCAGGCGGTTCAGGTTTCCTACGCTTATCGACTGGCGTTGAAAAATGGAACGCTTTCACTTGGTGTGCAGGGGGGATTGTTGAACCGGGGTTTTGACGGTGGGCAGTACCGTCCGGGCGAACCCGGCGATCCAAGCATCCCAACCGGTCGTGTGAATCAGGCCAGACCTGATATTGGGGTAGGTGTTTATTACAACACCACTGACTACTGGATAGGGGTTAGTGCGAAGCACCTGAATCAGCCGACGTATTCGCTGGTGACCGATCGGTCGACTGATCCAGTATATCGCTCTTTATTTCTGACGGCCGGCTACCGGCTGGGCGTTGGCTACAACCTTGATGTGCAGCCTTCCGTGCTGGTGCAGTATGCAACCCCTGTAGCTGGTGGTACAACCGTTAATGTGAACCTGCTGGCTACCTACGATAATCGTTTTTTTGGTGGTCTTTCGTACCGGCTGCAGGATGCATTGACCGCTATGCTTGGTATTCATCTGCTGCCGAATAACGCCCTCCGTTTTGGGTACGCGTTTGATTTTGTGGTTGGTTCGCAGGAGGCAAAAAGCCCAACGTCGCATGAAGTTCAGCTGGCTTATTCGTTGCCTGCACCCGATGCCCGAAAGCGTCCGATTATTCGAACACCACGTTTTCGGTACTAATTCGCTAAGAAACAGGAGTCTTTCGATATACGTTTAATAAAGGCTAACATTTTGGCCTGTTTATTGTTAGGCAGTTTGCATCGGGCACCGTAATTTTGAAAATAGTGGCATTGTATTGTCGTAAACGGTATATCAATCAACCGTTTGATGAATAAGCCAAAGAATTTGTAAGGAAAAAAAACAGTGCATACAATATCCAAACGGATTTTCGTTTTTAGTCTGGTCTCGCACAAGAAGAAGGTTTAAAAGCCATACAATGATGAAGTACAACTGGTTTACAGTCAATGCAGCCCGGGTGGGGATGGTCGCGGCAGTGATTCTGTTAATGCAAGGCTGCGGATTTGTTAAGTCCAAATTTGGCGGTAAAGGCGGCAAAGGGAATGGTGAAGTAGGTGTTACGAACGGTGAAATCACGGCTACGGGCCGTAAAGGCTGGAAGCAGCCGACACCGTACGGAATGGTGCTCGTACCGTCCGGGTCGTTCATTATGGGTCAGGCCGATGAAGACGTAGCCGCGACGCAAATCAATATGAACCGGCAGGTAACGATCAGTTCGTTCTACATGGACGATACGGAGATTACGAACCATGAATACCGGCAGTACGTCAATGCGCTGCTGGCCGACTCAGTTTCCGTACTGGGTGAGGAAGAAATCATGGCGAAATTTTACCCTGATACAGCTGTTTGGAAAAACGACTTTACTTACCACAATGGCGACCCGATGCTAGAACACTACTTCGGTCATCCGGCTTTCGATACGTATCCGGTAGTTGGTGTTAGCTGGCTGGCTGCAAAGCACTTTTGTAAGTGGCGCACAAACATCCTTGATGACCAGCGTACGAAAGAAGGTGGCTACAAGTCATTCGGTTTCCGGTTACCTTCCGAAGCTGAATGGGAATGGGCTGCCCGTGGTGGTAAACAAGGTGCTAAGTATCCGTGGGGCAACCCATACGTAGCCAATGGGAAGGGCTGCTATCTGGCTAACTTCAAGCCACAGCGGGGTAACTTCGATGCCGACGGTTACCCATACACTGCGCCTGGCAATGCGTATAGTCCGAATGATTACGGTCTCTACAACATGGCCGGTAACGTAGCGGAATGGTGCCGTGATGCCTATGCTGACAACTCGAACGCCATTGTGTGGGATATGAACCCTGACAACCAGAACCAGGATGAGCCGCGCAAGGTAGTACGGGGTGGTTCGTGGAAAGACATTGCCTATTATCTGGAAACGGGTACTCGCTACTATGAATACGAGGACCAGAAGCGTTCTTACATCGGTTTCCGTTGTGTGATGGATAACCTGGAAGGCCGTACCGCTTCAGCTCGTGGTGGTAGCCGGAGCCGTCGTCGCTAATACAATACCCCTGACTATACACGAAAATCAATTACCCGTTTAACACAACAATCGCTTATCATGGCAGCAGGAAAAGCAAATTTCCTTTGGGATCGTTTAATACCAACTATTTACAGTGCAGGTGCCGCTGTTGTCGTCCTGGGCGCAATGGCAAAGATTCAGCATATTAATTCATTGAGTTGGCTGCTTACGGTCGGTCTGATTGTGGAAGCCGTCATTTTTGCCATCTACGCCATTCAAAGTTTCGTTCGCCCAGCGGTCTCAGACGATTATGACTGGACCCGCGTTTATCCTGAGTTGGCCGACGATTACAAAGGTGAGCTGCCTCAGCGCAAGGCAACTCCGCAGGCCAACGGCCTGACAGCCAATATGGATCAGATGCTGGCACAGGCTAAAGTTACGCCTGATGTGTTTGAGAAACTGGGTACGGGTTTCCGCAGCCTGAACGATACGGTATCGAAACTATCGGACCTGACTGAGGCTACGGTGGCTACTAACGACTACGCTCGTAACGTAAAATCAGCCTCTCAGTCGATTACTGAAATGAACAAGTCGTATGGTACGGCTATCTCGGCTATGAACTCAATGGCTGATGCAACGACCGATGCTAAAGACTACCGCGATCAGTTCCAGAAAGTAACGAAAAACATGGGGGCGCTGAACGCTGTCTATGAACTGGAGCTTCAGGACACGAACAAGCACCTGAAAGCCATGAACGCGTTCTATGGTAGCCTGACATCAGCAATGGAAAACATGGCCGATGCGAGCCGCGATACGCAACAGTTTAAGAACGAACTGGCTAAGCTGACCGGCAACCTGGCATCGTTGAACAACGTATATGGTAGCATGTTGACGGCCATGCGTGGTCAATAATTATTCGTTATAGGTTTGCGGTTTACTGTTTTCGGTTCGGTTAGCGTTCCGTAGAGAATGTAACAGAAACCAGTAAACTGTAAACCGTAGGCTTAACAACTTCACTTACAGTATTCTACCATAATTTATGGCAGGCGCAAAAGAGACACCCCGTCAGAAAATGATCGGGATGATGTATCTGGTATTGACCGCTATGCTGGCTTTACAAGTCAGTTCGGCTTTGCTGGAGAAATTCATCCTGCTGAATAACAGTTTGGAGCAATCGACAGGGGCGGCTAACAAAGTCAATCAAAACACATTCGCGAGCATTCAGCAAACGGTTGAGAAATCCGGTAATCGCGCGGCTGATCTGGCCGTTGTTCGTCAGGCCGAAGAAGTTCGTAAAATGACGGCAACCATTGTTGCTGACCTGGACGCCCTGAAAGAGCGGATTATTACCGAAGCCGGTGGCGGCCTCGACGAATCTGGTAACATCAAGAACCCGAGCGAAGAAGAAGGCGTAGCCGGGATTATGGTTGGCCCTAACCGTAACGGCGAAGCGTATAAGCTGAAGCAGCAACTGGATCAGTATATTCAGAACCTGTCGAAGTATACGCCAACAAAATA
This sequence comes from Fibrisoma limi BUZ 3, assembly GCF_000296815.2. Taxonomy (GTDB): domain Bacteria; phylum Bacteroidota; class Bacteroidia; order Cytophagales; family Spirosomataceae; genus Fibrisoma; species Fibrisoma limi. The sequence goes on along the minus strand of NZ_CAIT01000009.1, from coordinate 676,149 downwards.
CGGATCACTGGCTTTGGACGGAAAGGAAGACCCAATTGCGGTTCGCTCACCGGAGCAACGCCGTAAAGATTTTGCGGAACTGAACTTTGCCCAAACGCCGGTTCCGGCAGCTTTGGCGGTTCTGACGCAGCGTCAATCGGACATCCGCCGGATTGAAGGCGAAACGTTGAACTACCTGGCGACGAAAGTCGGTGCACAGGACGTTAAATTCGACAAGATTCTGGCGATGCTGAGCATGGAGTCAAAAGTCGTTGTGGCGGGTACCAAGTTCAAAGGAGAAATGTTCCTGGCCGCTTCATCGTCGGGTATCCAGCCTCGGATGAGCTTGAATGGTGGCCCGGTACGTGTACAGGATGGCCGTGGTATCATCGAATTTACGGCGCAGGGTGGCGCTTATGATAAGAATGGTCTGGCTCGCCGGGTGCTGACGGGTAACATCTCGTACCAGCAGCCGAATGGCGAAAGCAAGACGGTAACCTTCAACCAGGAATACTTTGTTGCCAAGCCATCGTATCAGATCGAAACGGGTACTATGCCTCCGCTGTACCTGGGTTGCGAGAACAAACTGAGCATTCAGAGCCCACAGTTAGGCGCTTTGTGGAACCCTTCGTTTTCGGCTGATGGTGGATCGGTTATTCAGTCTGGTGAGAAAGGAAAAATTACGATTGTTCCTTCGGCAGCCTCGCTTCGGTTGAATATCAGCAATGGAGGTAACCTGCTTGGTACGGAGCCTTTCCGCGTAAACCGAGTACCGCGCCCGACCCTGGAATACGTTGTCGGTGGTCGTCCGGCTACGGATCCACGTGGCGTACCGGTTACGGCGGCTCGTAGTGTTAGCGTTAGAGCAGTGGCTGATCCGAGCTTTGCTAACTATGCACCGAATGATGCCCGGTTCCGGGTGTCAGGGATGACGGTCAGCCTTGTACGCGGTACACGGCGGGTACAGGGGGTGCAGCTTGGTGCTGGTGGTGGTTCAATCTCGGCACTAGCGGCTGAAGCTCAACCGGGCGATCGTCTGGTAATTCAGGTGGACGGTGTGCAGCGTCAGAATTTCCGGGGCGAAATTAGTGAGGTCCCGATGGGTAGCCCGCTTCAGCAAGTTTCGTTGTATTAAGGTACTAAAGCGGATACTAATCCGTTAAGAAGAAGATTGATAACACAGACAGTGGCCATGAAACAAACAGGAACGATTCGGTTTGCCGGTGTGCTGGCGTTCGCTACGCTGGCCTTGGGTAGTGTAGATTCGGTGGCGCAGGAAAAGGCCAGCAATGGCACCAACGACTTATCGGTTCGGCCCATCAACGAGAACGACATTATGATGAAGAAGACCCTTTGGCGTCGGGTTGACCTGAAGGAGAAACAGAATCAGTCAATGTTCTCGAAAAATAATGAGATCTCGAAGTACCTCATCGAAGCGGTGAAAGCCGGTCTGATTGATGCGTATACGACTGACTCCCTGACGACGAAGATTCCACTCGAAAAGATACACGAGAAACTACTGGTGCCTAATTCGGGCGGTGGTCTGTCGGCAGAAGAAATCGCGGCTGGATTTAAAGAAGAAGGTGCAGCCGGTAAAGATGATGGTTGGGGAACGCCCAAGAAAGATGCCAAAAAGCCGGCTGATGACGGCTGGGGGGCACCGGCTCCTAAGAAAGCTGCCGCACCTGAGCCGGCCGATGATGGCTGGGGGGCTCCAGTAAAGAAAAAGTCGACCGCAACGGCTAAAAACAGCAAAGGCAAAGGTAAGGCTAAGCCAACCCAGCCGGTTGTGGAAGAGCCTAAGGTTGATTCATCGGCACTAGCTTCAACGACAGCACTTTCTGGTGATGAGTTCTTCGCCAAAGAAATCAATCTGCTGGAGATTAAGGAGGACTGGGTTTTTGATCGGAAGCGTTCACGCCTGTATTACGATATTCAATCGGTTGGCCTGATTCTTCCTGCTGATAAAAACCCGGCTGGATTTGAGGTACCTATTGCGTATTTCAAGTGGAAAGATCTGGACAAGCTCTTCCGTAGTGACCCGAAGAAGTTTATCTGGTATAACCCCCAGAACCAGGCCCAGCACAAAAACCTGGCCGATGCCTTCGATCTGCGTTTGTTCTACGGACGGATCTACAAAGTAGCCAATCCGGAAGATAAGGACCTGATCGGTATGTACGGTGGTGAGCGGGAAGGCTTGCTGAAGTCGTACCAACTGGAGCAGGAACTGATGGAAACGGAGCACAGCCTCTGGGAGTACTAAGAATTTGTGTTATGAAAAAGGCGGCCCCAATGGCCGCCTTTTTCGTTATGGCATAACTGATAGTAGTAAAGAGTCACTGCTCCATGGCTTCAAAATACTGTTTCAGCTTATTGGCTTTATCTTTACCAACAACTTCAGCGATCTGGTCAATCGGCGCTTCCCGAATCTTCTTTACGCCTTTAAAGTATTTCAGCAACTTAGCGGCTGTTTTCTTGCCAATTCCCTCTACGTTCTCCAACTCACTGATCAAACTATTACGGCTCCGTTTATCGCGGTGATACGTAATAGCGAAACGGTGGGCTTCATCACGAATTCGCTGGATCAATTTCAGCGATTCAGACTTCTTGTCGATATAAAGAGGCAGACTATCTTCGGGAAAATAGATCTCTTCCAGCCGTTTCGCAATGCCAATGATTGGGATTTTGCCGTACAAATCCAGATCCTTCAACGCGTCGCAGGCGGCACTAAGTTGCCCTTTACCACCGTCGATCACAATCAGATCGGGCAGATCAGTACCTTCTTCCAGTACCCGGGTATAGCGCCGAGTCACAACCTCGTGCATGCTGGCGAAGTCATTAGGACCAACTACGGTCTTTATCGAAAAATGCCGATATTCCTTATTGGCAGGCTTTCCTCCAATAAAACAGACCATTGCTGATACGGGATTGGTACCCTGAATATTGGAGTTATCAAAGCACTCAATCCGGTTAGGGATGTTCTTTAACTGAAGATCCTGTTTCAGCCGTATCAGTACGCGATCTTTTTTGCTGGCATTGGCCGTGGCTTCAGCAGCCGCGCGTTCCTGCCGTTCGCGCCGGAAGTACAGTACGTTCTTCAGCGACATATCCAGCAGTTTCTTTTTGTCGCCAATCTGCGGTACAGTCACTTCGGCTTTCAGATCAACGTCGAGCGGAATATTTGAAATAATCTCCTTCGCCTGACTACCGTATTGCTCGCGAAATTCAATGATCATCATTGTAAGCAGATCAGCGTCGGTTTCGTCCAGCTTTTTCTTTACCTCTACCGTGTGCGTCTGAATGATGGTACCATTGGCCACCTTCATGAAATTAATGTAGGCGCAGGCTTCATCGGAGGCAATGGTAAATACGTCAGCGTCGGCAATTTTCGGGTTTACGACCGTCGATTTACTCTGGAAACGTTGGAGAAGATCCATTTTCTCCTTGTAGTGCTGCGCCTGCTCAAACGCAAGATCCTGAGCCGCTTCGATCATCCGGCTTTTAAAATAATCCTGCGCAGGCTTTAAGTGGCCCTTCAGAATATGATGCACCTGTTCGATATCCTTATCGTAATCAGCTTCCGGTTGTTTTCCTTCGCAGGGACCTTTGCAGTTGCCGATGTGGTATTCCAGACACACCTTAAACTTACCCGCTTCAATATTCTCCGGCGCCAAGTTGTAGTTACAGGTTCGGATCGTGAACAACTGGCTGAACATATCCAGCACCGTGTACATCGGCTTCAGGTTCGCGAAGGGGCCATAAAACGTACCCTGGCTACGATCGATACGGCGGGTTGTGATGACGCGTGGAAAATGCTCGTTCGTTACGCATACAAACGGATACGTCTTGTCATCACGTAACAGAATATTGAATTTGGGCTGATAGCGTTTGATGAGTTGATTTTCGAGCAGGAGCGCATCAAACTCTGTATGGACAATGGTAAATTCAATTTTGCGAATCTGACTGACCAGCCGGGTTGTTTTGCGGTCATGTTGATTCGACTTGACAAAATAGCTGCTGACGCGGTTCTTAAGGTCTTTGGCTTTACCGACATAAATTACTTCGCCGGATGCGTCGAAGTACCGGTAAACCCCCGGTTCATGCGGAATTTTCGCCAATTCCTTCTTATAGTCAAATTCGGCCACAGATTTCACGGATTTATGCAGGTTCTCTGCTGTCGTTCTGGAATATACAGATTAGCAAAAAGACAACGGTCTTTTAGGTGCTTTGAAGAACTGATGGAAGTCAATAAGCCCCGTTAAAAAACAATCGAACGGCGGCAAAGGTTGCCTGACGGAGATCCGTGTAAGCATGCGTTACCGCTTCATCAAGTGTTTGAGGTCGATTTAGAATGGAGAAGGCGGCAACCAGCCCTAACGTATCCATATCGGCCGGCGTAATATCGAGGGTACCGCAAAGCGCAATGGTTGGAACCCTGGCCTTTTGTGCCCGGCTGGCAACACCCATGAGCAGTTTGCCCTGTAACGTCTGCTCGTCCATCTTTCCTTCGCCGGTAATCACCAGGTCAGCCTGGGCAACGTGCTGCTCAAAAGCAACGGCATCCAATACTACGTCAACGCCGGGTTTCAGATCAGCCTGTAAGAAGAACATCGCCCCGGCTCCTAAGCCCCCAGCCGCCCCAGCACCCGCAACATCTGCCAGATCAACGCCAAACTGCTGCTTGACCAAATTGGCGAAGTGAACCAGTCCATTGTCCAGTTCTGCAACCATTGAGGGATTTGCCCCTTTCTGAGGACCATAAATAAAGGCCGCTCCATTAAGTCCGGCGAGTGGATTGGTTACGTCGCAGGCTACAGAAATTGAAATACCGTCTGGAATGGGATTGGTCGGCGGAATAATCCGGGAAATGTGGGCTAATGACCTGCCGGTCGGAGGAAGTTCCTGTCCATTTTCATCCTGGAAACGCCAGCCCAGTGCCGAAGCCATACCAATTCCGGCGTCGTTGGTTGCACTTCCGCCAATGCCCAGAATAATGCGCTGGGCTCCCGAAGCGATAGCCGCCTGTATCAGTTCACCAGTGCCAACACTACTGGCATGAAGCGGATTACGTTCCGTTGCACTCAGTAACCGTAAACCTGACGCCTGAGCCATTTCAATAAACGCCGTAGCCTGCCCATCGCCCGAGATGCCATACCCGGCGCTAATGGATCGACCCAGCGGATCATGAACCGGTGCGGTATACCAGTTGCCGCCAGTCGCTTCAGTTAGCACCTCGGCCGTACCTTCGCCCCCGTCCGCCAAAGGCAACGTAACTACATCAGCATTCGGATACGCTAACCGTACCCCCTCTGCCATAGCGTCGGCAACTTGCCGAGCCGTTAGTGAGCCGCGAAATTTATCGGGAGCAAGAACGACACGCATTACGTCTGGGCCAAGCTCCAGCCTGACCATGTTAACGTTTATTACGACCAAGCTGGAGCTTGGCCCGGGCATTATTGTAAGATTTCTTCGTCTTCTTCTGGAACGACCTTTGGCGGCACGTAACGTTGCGACGAATCGATATAGAAGCCACCACAGTCAATCTTAAAGTTGTTAGGCTTACGGAAAGGCTCCGGCCGGTACTGTGTCAGCGTCGGGTCGGCGTAGACCTTTTGCATGTATATAGCCCAGGCAGGCATGGCCATGCGGCCACCTTGTCCAAGTTCGATAGTCCGGAAGTGGATAGAACGATCGTCGCCACCAACCCACAGGCCCGATACGAGGTGCTGTGTCATGCCCATGAACCAGGCGTCGGAGTAGTTTGACGTCGTACCGGTTTTAGCGGCAATTTCGTTGCCACCTTCCGTTAATTTATACTGCGACCGCAGCCGCTGAGCCGTTCCATTCGGTTCTTCAACAGCTCCCCGCATGAGGTGCAGCATCTCGTAGGCCCGGTTCGCGCTGATTACCTGATTGGCTTCGGGATGAAAACGTTTCAGTACGTTCCCGTTTTTGTCGGTAATGTGCGTAATCATCATCGGTTTCACCCGAATACCTCCGTTTGCGAATGTACAATAGGCACCAACCATTTCAAAGACGGACACATCGCTGGTTCCCAGACACAGCGTTGGGTTTTCGTACAGCTTGCTCGTAATACCCAGGTCATGTGCGTATTTGATAACCTCTTTGGCTCTTGTTTTCTTGATCAACTGCGCACTAACCGTATTAATCGACTGGCCCAGGGCTTCTCGCAGTGACAGAGACCGGTAGCTGTATCGTCCGGTCGAATTTTTGGGTGTCCAGGAGCGGGGGCCACCGCCGTCTTCATACGGTGCAAACGTAGTGGGCTGGTCGGTAATGTGCGTACAGGGCGTTACAAAGCTCTGGTCGAGAGCAGTCAGGTATACAAAGGGCTTAAACGTAGAACCCGGTTGCCGACGACTCTGCCGCACGTGGTCGAACTTCATGTACTTGAAGCTGATACCACCCACCCAGGCTTTGACGTAGCCATAACGCGGGTCCATCGACATAAAACCAGTATTAAGCAACCGTTTGTAGTACTTAATGGAATCCAGCGGGCTCATCGTTGTGTCTTTCTCATTGCGCCGGCCGCCATACACAAACACCTTCATTTTGACCGGCTTGCGCATTTCACGCCAGATCGCCTGCTCATCGTCGCCATAAGCCGCCTTAAGTTGCTTGTATCGGCCAGTACGGCGCGCTACCGTTTCAATGAAACCCGAGATTTCGACGTATTTGTTCGTCCGGTCATCTTTACGAACCCAGGGATTGCGACCCCGCCAGTGTTCGTAAAATTTGCGTTGCTGATCGCGCATATTCTGCATGACGGCTTCTTCGGCGTACGTCTGCATGCGCGAATCGATCGTTGTGTAAATCTTCAGGCCACTGGTGTAGAGATCCAGTTCAGCACCGGGATTCTCCTCATTATACTGTTGCAGCCACCTTTTGATGTCATCTTTAATCACCGATCGGAAGTAAGCGCCCATGCCTGTATTCTGGTTTTCGATGCTGAAATCCAGCTTGAGCGGCTTAAGCTTATACGTATAAAACTGCTCGGCCGAGAGAAAGCCGTATTTGTTCATCTGGCTCAGGACTACGTTCCGGCGCTGGAGGGCACGGTCTTCGAAAATGCGCGGATCATAGCGCGACGGATTCTGAAGCATCCCGACCAGCAGAGCTGCTTCTTCGATGTTCAGGCTCCACGGCTCCTTGTTAAAGTACGTCTTAGCGGCCGTTTTAATCCCAAACGTATTGTTGCCGAACGATACCGTGTTCAGGTACATCATCATGATCTCCTGCTTCGTATAGTTGCGTTCGAGCCGAATCGATAATATCCATTCTTTGGTTTTGGCAATAACGGTTTTAATGATGGGAATGTCGCCGAGGGTTCCCTTCAGCTCTTCCCCACGCGTATCGAACAGGTTTTTGGCTACCTGCTGCGTCAGCGTGCTACCACCACCGGAACCACTGTCGCCGGTCAGCAGACCCTTGATCACCCGGAAAAACGAGCGCGGATCGATGCCGGAGTGCTTAACAAAGCGGGCATCTTCGGTTGCCAGCAGAGCCGAAACCACGTTGGGCGAAACCTGCGTGATTTCGATGGGCGTACGGTTTTCGAGATAATATTTACCCAACAGCTGATTGTCGGCTGTATACACTTCTGAAGCTAGTTCGCTTTTGGGGTTTTCGAGGGCTTTCAGGCTGGGCATGCCTCCAAAAAGCCAAAGGAAGTTAAACTGAACGGCCAGGATGTACACAACCAGGAGTACCAGACCAAGCAGTGAAAAACGCCAGAGGTTTCGAATAATCTTCCGGAATGCACCGGGGGCAAGTTCGAACATTGTTACAAGTTATAGTTATTCGTAACTTTTGTTGACAGATCAAGTTACGGTTCGAGGCAATTATGGCCGCGAAAATTTACTTACGCTTAGCCGTTGGCTGATCAGCCGCGGCCTGAAGCTCCTTAACGCGGGGCAGGAGCGAACTGGACGGATAGTCCCGGATAAACTCCGACAAGGCCTGTCGGTAGGGGTCAGCTCCCTGAACGCGGCCGATCAGAATCACTCTCAGAAGCGCCAGTTTGTCTTCAATCTGCGTACCCGAAAAACTGCTCAGCGCATTCTCGGCCCGAGCCAGGGCTTCGGTTACGTTGTTAGCTTTGTACAAATCATAAATTTCAGAATAGGCGCGCTGAGCCTGCGACTCGGCATTGCTGCCCTGATTTGCCGATTTACCGACCAATCGTGCATAGGACGTATTTGGGAATTCGGCCATCAGCTTATCTTTCCAACCCGACTGCTTGGCCAGTTGTTCAGTTGACAGATGCAGCAGGTAGTACACTTCCGGCTTCTGGAGCGTGTTGGGATACCGGCTCAGCAGTTGTTCAAACGTAGCAATTGCATCAGCAGGCTGGTTTAGCTGAAATTTGTACAGCTTTCCGAGGTTGTACAATGCAGTTTCAATCTGCTGATTAGCCCGATTCTGCGCTTCGGGAGAGAATGGAATCTGGGCCAGCATGGCGTCTTTCTGAGCCTTTCGCCCAGCCGCCGGACCTGTTGCTGCCGTATTGCCGGCATCCTGAGTCAGGGGGGCATTTGGATTGACGGCATTAGCAGGCGTTGCGCCATTGAGCGGACTGTTTGCTCCCGCTACGGCTTCCGAAGCCTCCTTATTACTCCGACGCCAGTTGTCTTCCAGCGGGCGATTACCCCAGCGAGATCCAAATTCCTGCCGTCCCTGGCTCGAAGCTACCGGATTATACAAGATCCAGCGCTGAGCAGGTTCCAGGTTGGAATTGGTAGCCCCGGGCACCGAATTAAGATTACCGGCCGACGCTCGTTCGACGATCTGGCGGGCCAGTTCTATTTGCTGCTGCTCCTCGCGTTCCTTACGGGTAATTACGTCGTCCAGCAGCCTGTCCAGTGCGGCCGGGTTCATCTTCGACAACCCAAGCAGACTATCCTGCGTATGAATGGTGTTCTGGTGCCGTACAAATTCGTCGAGGGTACGTTTTCTGGTCAGCACAGCCGCATAGTCCGGCGATTGCTGAGGCAACAGCGCCAGGGCACTGTCGTAATACATTTTGGCTTTGTTGTAGTCGGACTTCTTATCGAAAAACAACCGGCCCATTTCCAGGTACGTGTAAGGTACCTGAGTTGAATTGCCACCAGCCGCCTGAATGGAGCGGCTGTAGTACGTAATGGCCTGGTCAACCCGACCGTTGCGGGCTTCGAGCAGCCCCATGGTATAGTAAATCTTGTCTTTCAGATCCGAGTTCTTACGGTCGTTAAGCATCCGATCGAACGAACCCATCGCTTCGGCTACGCGGCTTTTATCACCCATCAGGCCATTGCTCTGAATAGCATACAGGTTGGCGTAGAACGACTGATCGTACGAAGGCCGGGAACGTATCACTTTTCGGTAGTTTTCCGCGGCTTTGGCTGGCTGACCAATCAGGTCATATAACTGACCGGCAATCAAATACAACCGCGCCGTAGCTTCTCCTTTTTTCAGAAGAGGAAATGTAGCCTCCAGAATACCGGCCGCCGTCGCATATTCGCCCTTGCGTTCGTGCAGATACGCTTTTGTCAGGTAAAAATCACGCGTATTTTCTTTGTTGAGCGGCTGGGTACGCAGGTATTCAGCCACATTCAGCGCGTTGGTATAGTCGCTCGCTTCCACATAGGCCCGCATCAATCCTACGAGGGCTGTGTGCTTGTCGTTTTCGTCCCGCCCTTTTGTGTTGACGTATTTGAATACCTCAATGGCGTTGGGTAGATCCTGTTTCAGTAGCCGGGCTTTACCAATCAAATTATACCCATCATCAAGCCATTTGCTGTTCTGATGCCGCTCAGCAATGATAGACGCTTTCTTGATCGCATCGTCGAGTTGCGCCTTCATGGGCATCACCAGCATCGAGTCTACTGGTAACAGAATTGGCAGTAGCTGGTTATAGTTTTCCTGGCGGGTTTTAAACAATTGCTGCTCAATGGCGGCTATCTCATCACGGGCGATAATATACGCGTTGTAGTGAGCCGTCAGGTTATGGTAACCTTTGCTGACCGGTCGATTACTGTATTGAGAACAAGAAGCCAGCGCCCCGGTCAGTATGATTACTGCCGTCAGAAGCAGGATGGGGCGGTTAGTAAAATAACGTGGCATTTAAACGGATACACGTACGCACTTATTAATCAAACGACCGCGGCCGGGCTGACCGTATGGAACGTAATGCCAAATTAACGAATTTTGGATTCTTGATTGACGAACATGGCGGAAACTACCGAAAATAACCCCGAACAGCCAGACGATGAGACCCAGCGGAATCTCATAGAAAAGGCAACCGAAAAAACAACGTCGTATGCCCAGTACAGCAGCATTGCTTTCCAGATGCTTGGCACCATCGGACTGGGAGTATGGGGCGGTATGAAGCTCGACGAATGGCAAGGCAACGAACGGCCAATCTGGACGATTGTTCTGTCACTAACCGCTATCGGCGCTTCGTTATATCTGTTTATTCGCCAGTTGCCCAAATATTGATGCTGCGTTCCATTCTTTTTACCGCAGGGCTGGCAATTGTATTTTTTGTAGCCGAACGAACAATACCCACCCCCTGGCTGCATACAGCCTGGCCCTACATGCTTTTGTTCTTTCTCAGCCTGTCGTATCTGCTGTCCCGATTAATGGATATTGGTAATCAACGTGGCAGTCAGGGGTTTGTACAGTTTTACCTGATCTTTACAGTAGCCCGTTTACTGCTGTGTGCAGGATTTGTGGGTGTATTTTTGTACCGCGGTATCGACAATCGACAAGCATTCGTTGTGGATTTTCTGATGTTGTATATCTTATATACCTGTTTTGAAATCTACGGCCTTAGTCGTAACTTGCGACGCGATTCGTAGAAACGAAAAGTACTTCATATATGATGCGCTCGTTAATCTATAAAATAAGTCTTTGCCTTGCCCTGTTTGTCAGTACGTTACCTGCTGTTAAGGCGCAGGAAACGCACGAGAGTGCTGAGCACGGCGAATTTAATGTGGGCGACATGATTATGCACCACATTAAGGATGAACATGGCTGGGAACTGGCTCATGGTCTGACTGTTCCGCTACCAGTTATTTTGTATACCCAGGACCGTGGACTGGAAGTGTTTTCATCGTCACACATCATGCACGATGAGGTTTACAATGGCTATAAAGAGCACGAGGGCGACATTCACCGTGTAACGGCTACCGGTGAGATTGACGAAAGTGTAAAAGTCTGGGATTTTTCCATTACCAAAAACGTTGCTTCCCTGCTCCTGAGTGCCATCATATTGCTGGCTGTTTTCTTTTCGGTTCGTAACGGATACGAGAAAAACAAAGGGCGGGCGCCGAAGGGTATTCAGTCGTTTCTTGAGCCGATCATCCTCTTTGTACGCGACGAGATTGCCAAGCCGAATATTGGTCCGAAATACGAACGCTATCTGCCGTATCTGCTGACTTTATTTTTCTTTATTCTGATCAACAATTTGCTGGGGCTGTTGCCGGGGGGGGCCAACCTGACGGGTAACATCGCGGTAACGCTCGTGCTGGCTGTTATTTCATTCCTGATCACCAATTTCAGCGGTAATAAACATTACTGGGCCCACATTATAAAGCCAACGGGTGTACCCATCGCGCTGTTGCCGATCATGATTCCGGTTGAGATCGTCGGCGTGTTCATGAAACCGTTCTCACTCATGGTCCGGTTATTTGCGAACATTACGGCAGGTCACATCATTATCCTGAGCTTGCTTGGTCTGATTTTCATTGCCCGGAATCTTGGCGGTACCGGTACTGGTCTCGCGGTCAGCCCGCTGGTAACCGTGTTTGCCCTGTTCATGAACGGCATTGAATTACTGGTGGCCTTTCTGCAGGCTTTTATCTTCACCCTGCTGACGTCTATGTACATCGGTAGTGCCGTTGAAGAACATCACGAAGCCGACCATGGAATCGGCTACGAAGGTACTGACCCGCATCATTAAGATGCTGGACGGTAAACGACGTTAGTTTTCGGGTGAAAAGTTTAACGACTCGTAGCCGGTATCTAATGCCCTAGAAAATGCAATCTTTTGTTTCACTATATAATCGTTTATTGACATGTTAGCAATGTTGCTATCAATTTTGTTGCAGGCAGCCGAGAGTGGTAACGGCGTAGGCCTGGCAGTAATGGGTGCTGGTATCGGTGCTGGTCTGGCAGCTATTGGTGCTGGAATGGGTATCGGTCGGATCGGTGGCAGCGCGATGGAAGGTATCGCCCGCCAGCCGGAAGCAGCCGGTCGTATTCAGACTGCCATGCTGATCATCGCGGCCCTGATCGAGGCCGTTGCCCTGTTTGCAGCGGTAATTTGTCTGCTGATCTCGTTCAACCTGTAATTAGGCGAACGAATCAGCACTTGGGTCGCTGTCTGCATTAGGCGACGGCATCAGACCCAACTGTATCGGTGAGAGTCCGTTCGTTTGGAATAGCCAGCGAACGGGCCATCCCAAACAAAAGATTGGATATAGCGAACTAGTATAAAAACAGTAAAACAGTATGGATCTGCTTACCCCCGACATTGGCCTGTTGTTCTGGCAAGTAGTTATTTTCCTTGGTATTTTCCTGATCCTGCGTGCCTTTGCCTGGAAACCCATTACAGCTAGTCTGAAAGAGCGGGAGGACAACATCCAGAGCGCATTGGATCTGGCCGAAAAAACCCGCGCTGAAATGGCGGCTCTGAAGGCCGATAATGAAAAACTGCTGGCGCAGGCTCGGATTGAGCGCGATACTATTCTGCGGGGTGCTAAAGAAACCGCTGATAAAATGGTGGCTGATGCTCGCGATAAAGCGGCTGCTGAAGGGCAGCGTATGCTGGAGCTGGCCCGTGAAAGCATGCAGAACGAACGGCAGGCACTGGTAGCTCAGATGAAGAAAGAAGTGGTGATGCTCTCGCTGGATATTGCCGAGAAAGTACTGCGGAAAGAGCTGAGCGATAAAGCGTCGCAGGAGCAACTGGTGAAAGAACTGGTAACTAATTCACGCCTGAACTAAGCCATGGCAGTATCTACAGTTGCGTTTCGGTACGCCAAGTCGCTGCTGGATTTGGCCCAGGAAATGAATTTAACGGATGTGGTTTATAAAGACATGATGCTCTTCAAGGGTACGGTGGAAGAAAGCCGCCCCTTGATGGTCATGCTGAAAAATCCCATCGTTCGGACCGAGAAAAAATATGCCGTGTTGAACGCTGTGTTTGCAAGCCGCGTCAACCCAGTGTCGATGACCTTCTTTCAGATCATTACCCGCAAAAACCGGGAAGCGATCATGGATGCCATCGCGAATGAATACATTCGGCTGTACAACGAAATGAAAGGGATCGAATGGGCTACAGTCGTGACGACGGTTCCCCTGACAGATGAACTTCGTGAGCGGTTCAAAACGACGGTGGCCGAAATGACGGGCGGTAAACTGGTTGAGCTTGACGAAAAAATCGATTCGAGACTGATCGGCGGCTATGTTCTACGAGTTGGTGACCAGCAGATCGACGGTTCGATCCGCAGCCAGTTGAACGAGCTTCGGCTTCGTTTTCTGAATTAAGCCTGTAACGTCTTTAAATGAAAGCCTTTCCCAACGGGAAGGGCTTTTTTGTTACCACCACTTTTCATAGCCCGCAACCGGTTTCCACGTCGAACGGGGCTCAAAATGCTGCCAGATCAAAGCCGATACATGACGGAGCAACGTAGCGCCTTCATTACTACGTATCCAGCGTTCATCTTTCTGGTTCTTGGTCATCAGACAAAAAACGTACTCGCCGTGGGGAGCATGAACCAGAACCACCTCCGAGCGGGATTGATTAACTGCACCGTTTTTTGTAGCAACTTTCACGTCGGGAGGAATCTGGGATAAAGCGTCGCCATCCCAGTATTGGCGACTGAGGTTGCGGTACATGCGTTCGCTGGCATCAGGGCTGATAGCGCGGCCTTCACGAATATAAACGAGAAGCTCGGCCAGTTCGCGGGGCGTTGTCTGGCCCCAGCCGTATAGCTTTCGGTAAGCTTCCCGACCTGGTGTCCGGGAGTTGACGCGGGTTTGCCGGAAGCCGTTTGCGTCGAGCCAGGTATTAATGGTCTGGCCTCCTCCAGCCAGCGCCTGGCACCAAAGACTTCCTGTATTATCGCTGATAGTCTCCATAAGCATGACTACCTGGCTAAGTGGAATCTTAGCCCCATCTTTCAGGGACCCTACAATGCCATCGTCGTAGTGAAGCGAATCGCGGTATATAAGTTCCTGCTGGTAAGTTAGTTCCCCCGCTGCCAGTTTAGCGAATAGTCCACATTGTATCGGTATTTTTATGGTACTGGCCGTTGGGAAAAGTGTGTCGGCGTTGATTGCTACGGTTCGGCCAGTTCTCAAATGGCGTACGTAGAGACCAACATCACCCTGAAAGCCATCCAGCAGGCTGGCCAATTTTCGCTCAAGTTTAACGTCGGTACGCCGGACGTTTCCACGACGGACGTTGCTGTGCTGAACTTGTAAAGGTTGTGCAATAACAGAAAATGACAGACAGTAGGTTATAAAAGCCAGGATGTATGATACACGCATCAGGAGCTAAGCGATTTAACAAGCTTACAATGAGTAGGGTGGAAGGCCAGCTGTTCGTAAAATTGGACAGTAGCCGTTCGATGTTGATTGGTCGTGACCTCAAGATTGATAAACCCGTGCTGCTGAGCCAGATCATCAACAGCAGCCATTAGCTGTTTACCAATTCGTTGGCCACGGAACTCCGGCCGAACGTATAATTCCTGAATTTCACCCACTTTACCTGTATGATGCAGTAAGTACTGGACATGACAACTGACGAAACCAATCACTTTATTATTTAGATCAGCCACCAGATAATGAATCAGCGGATTAGTTAGGTTATGCCGAAAAATAGCCCGAAACGCTGTTGGATTCAGCGTTGTATCCTCCAAATCACAGAGAAAGTTATAAATCGCATCCCCGTCCTGCTGGGTTGCCGACCGTATGACAACTGCCATCGGGCTTTCGGCTAAGATTTGCATGCGTTTCTAAAGGCGTTAGGTTCGATATAGTTAGAATTCAGCCATCAATTTCGTCAAATTCCTGTTGTAATCTTTCCTGCTTTTAGAAAATCGTTCTTGAAATATATAGTAGCTATTTCTTGTTGTGATTTGACAGCAATCTTTTGGGTACCATAGCATTCAATAGAATTAATTTATCTACATAAAACTCTTGTGTATTGCAGCAATTACAACCATTCATTCAACACATTACACTTCGAGTATATTAAAATAGTAAAAAAATATGTTATATAGATGCAAATTGTTATTTGCTTGAAACTACTTTTGTATTACCGTAGAACCGTAACTTGTAAATAGCCATGTTAACTCCTGATGGGCGAGCTGTTTCGACAGTAGCCCTCAATCCACCGGCGACACCATTAATCACCATAGATCCATACACAAGTATCTGGTCGTTTGGTGATCAACTCAGTACGGATACGACCCGCCACTGGACGGGACGGCCACATCAATTGAATGGCCTCATTCGTGTCGACGGCTGTGTGTATCGTTTCATGGGGAATCCGTCTTTTGCGGGCGAAACCATTATTCCGTCGGCCCAGCGCAATCCATATGAGGCTCGTTATGAGACAACCCAGCAACCAAACGACACCTGGGTACAGCCTGATTTTGACGATAGCCGATGGACAACTGGCCAGGGGGTGTTCGGAAGCCGCGATAAGGATCTTACACGCTGGGATACATCCGACATATATGTTCGCCGTACGGTTACCCTTCACAACGTACCGGAAGGGCGCCTGTTGGTTAATGCCATTCAACATGATACGTATGAATTGTACATCAACGGCGTTCCGGTGGCCGAAGTAGGTGGAGCAGCGCCTACTTATCGAGTGACGCCCACCAATTTAAAAGCTTCGGAAGTGCTACGGAAAGGCCAGAACCTGATTGCTTTTCATAGTCGGCAACAATCGGGGCCTGGCTTTGTAGACGTAGGTCTTATGGAAGAGCGGCTATTCAATTACCCAACTGCCCGGCAAACCAGCCATCGAATCACGGCTACGCAGTCCATTTATACGTTTGTGGTTGAGGGCGTTGAATTGACCGTAACGTTTACAGCTCCGCTTCTGATGGATAATCTCGACGTATTGTCGAGGCCGGTACAGTATGTTACGTATCGTGTTCAGGCAACGGATGGTACTCATCACGATGTACAATTGTACACCGACGTATCTGCCGAAGTTGCTGTCAACTCGCCCGACCAACTGGTAACGTGGCGACGGGGGCGGGCCGGGAAGCTCGATTTCATGCGGGTTGGAACGGTTGAGCAAAACGTTCTGGGTCGCAAAGGCGATGACGTACGCATCGACTGGGGCTACCTTTACGTAGCATCACCGGCTGAAGCGAAAACCAGCCGACGAATCGGGTCGTTAGCCAGTGCGCTGAATCAATTTGAGCGCGACGGACGTGTAACGGATCTGCACGAACAGATGCCCCGGCTGGTGAGTGATACGTTGCCGGTGCTGGCTACGAGTATGGATCTGGGATTGATAAGCTCCCGGTCTGTGGAACGCCATCTGCTAGTTGGATACGACGATGTCAAGTCAATCGAATACTTTGGTCAGCCGCTCAACGCCTGGTGGCGACGCTACAGCCAGCCTGATACTGAAACGGCGACTATGGAACAGGCGCTTCAGGATGCAGAGGCTGATTATACCCGGCTGCGCGTGCAGTGTGATGCCTTTGATCAGCGGTTGTATAACGATGCTTTAAAAGCTGGTGGCGCTGCCTACGCCGATCTGTGTGTGCTGGGCTACCGGCAGGCCATTGCAGCTCATAAGCTGGTGGCCGGCCCCGACGGTACGCCGTTGTTCTTTTCAAAAGAGAATTTCAGTAATGGGTCCATTGGTACGGTTGATGTTACCTACCCTTCAGCACCGTTGTTCCTGCTCTACAATCCCGTGTTGCTGAAAGGTATGATGGAACCCATCTTTTATTATTCCGAAAGCGGCAGATGGACCAAGCCCTTCGCGGCACACGACGTTGGTACGTACCCCATTGCGAATGGACAGACCTATGGGGAAGATATGCCCGTTGAGGAGTGCGGCAACATGCTGATTCTGACAGCGGCCATCGCGGCTGTGGAGGGCAATGCCAATTATGCGCGTAAGCACTGGACGGTTTTGAGCAACTGGGTCGATTACCTGACCCGCGACGGTTTTGATCCGGCCAATCAGCTTTGTACCGACGATTTTGCCGGCCACATCGCCCGTAACGCGAACCTATCGGCCAAGGCTATTCTGGGTATTGCCTGCTATGGGTACCTGGCTGGTCGTCTTGGAGATAGCTGGCGGGAAGCCGAATACATGGAGTTAGCGCGGGTACTGGCTCGTAAATGGATGAAACTGGCCGACGATGGCGACCATTACTCGCTAACGTTTGAGAAGCCAGGTACCTGGAGTCAAAAGTACAATCTGGTGTGGGATAAGCTGCTGGGATTACGGATTTTTCCAGGTGAGGTCATTGAGAAGGAGATAGCTTACTACCTGACCAAACAGCAGCGATTCGGTTTGTCGCTGGATAGTCGCCGGACGTATACCAAGTCGGACTGGATTGTCTGGACGGCAACCATGACGGATAATCCCGCGGAGTTCAGGGCGCTGATTGAGCCTATCATCCGGTTTGTCAACGAAGGGCCCGATCGCATTCCACTTGGCGACTGGCACGAAACGACCGATGGACGACAAATTGATTTTCGTGCTCGTTCGGTAGTAGGAGGGTATTTTATCAAGATGCTTGCTGAAAGACTGAAAAAATAAGCGGTTCGCTACAACCTAAAAGCTAAAAACCATTGCAGGGCATAGTAAAAGCTGTGTCCCTGCAACGGTTTAATAGGCCTGGAGCGCATCAGATTCAAACACATGCTTACCTGTCAGCCCCTGCTGCGTAGTGGCCAGCATAGCGTTGGCTACCTTATCAGCATTCACGCCTTTATATTTTGCCGGAATGAGTGGGTTAAACAGCCGCATGGCTCCTTCAGCCAAGCGCTCGCCAAGGCGGCTTTCCGATCGATCGCCCAGCAGGAGCGACGGTCGGAAGATGAGTAGCGTAGGGTAGTTCAGCGCCGTCAGGTCACGTTCGACTTCTCCTTTGACCCGGTTATAGAAGAACATTGAGTTTGTGTCGGCTCCCATTGCCGTGACAATAGCAAACTGCCGGGCCCCATTCTCCAGACCCATACGAGCGATAGTGAGCGGGTACTGGTAATCTACTTTCCGAAACGCTTCCTTAGACCCGGCTTTTTTCATGGTCGTGCCAAGGCAACAGAAAATATCGTCGGCCTGGGTGAGCAAGCCGTTAGGATGCTCGTAGTCAAACAAAATTTCCTGCAGTCGAGGGTGCTGCCACGGTAACGATTTACGTACAAGAACCTTCACCTTCTCATAAACCATTGAATCGACGAGTCGGTGGGTAAGCCGATCGCCGATAAGGCCGGTGGCACCGAGCACAAGGGCCGTTTTAGTATTAATTGGTGTCATACATTGGCAGCGGTTACGCCCTAAGTTAGTCGGTACGCTGCATACTAAACGTTTAATCTCATTAATTCTATTGTATACTATAGAGACAACAGAATATGTCATTTGAAAAAAGGAATTTAATCTGTACAGTTTACTGGCTGATTTTATAAACGTAGAAGAATAGCTGGAATATTTGTAAAAATTTTGCTACCGTTTAATCACTTCGCTAGAATATAGAATATGAGGAAACTCAGTCAGATGACCGTAAAATAAAGAAGTAGCGAATAAAGAAATTTCGAAATCGAAAACTTTTAAGTAACATTAGTTATCGCACTTAGCAAACCGTATATCTGTAGTGGGTTATAAAGATTTGTATATACAATAGATCTTCACTGTATTTTATCTTGGTACTACTGTCATTTGTCGCTACTAAGGTTAACAGAAGGCCAACTGAGTGACTTGACAAGTGAATTAACGCTATTATATTTGAAGCGTAATTCAGAAAGCAGGCCGACAGGATTCTAATTTGAGTTAGTCGAGAAACGTTAATCTGAAGAAAACATCCACACTGACAACTTTACTATAATGCTTACTCAACCCGTTACCCGCCGGATTGTCTTGCCCCTGGCTCCGGGCCTGCCGGCCGACTACTGGCCACAAGCCACTTCGCTTAATCGCGACACCCTCTTCAGCGATTTGCATCGCCTTGTAAAATTCCTTTTCCCAGTTCTTTCTTTACCCTGTACGTAGATAGCCGTTCTGCGCTGCATCGGCCGTACGGTAGTCCTTACTGCGTTTCGCGGTAATGCGACTTTCTTTCCCAGTTTGCCATAGCCTGACATCATTTCGAACGAGCGGTTTAGCCGGTTCCGGAATCTTGTGTCTCTATACGCTAAAAGGTGAACATAGAATATTATTCTGATAAGTTTATTTGATTTTGAGCCGCCCGTAACCGGTTCTATGAACACTCACTCGAACGATGAAATTACTTCTGCTTTCCTTTTTGATGATTTGCTCTATAGGTCAACTTTATGCTCAGCAAAATGAGGTGGCACTAAGCCAGAAAGGAAATACCAATGGAGCTACTATCAATCAGAATGGGAGCGCTAGTTTTTCGAGGGTGCAGCAGGAGGGAGCCAGCAACAACACCGATATCCAGCAGACAGGAACGCAGAATGGTGTTGACCTTGAGCAGCTTAAGAACCAGAACAAAGCTACCATTACACAAACGGGAAGTGATGTAGTAGAGAATGGGGTAGCTAAACCCAGAGGCCAATCCTACGTAAAGGCTAAGCAGGACGGCGACGACAACATCATTACACTTTATCAACACACTCATTTAGGCGCAGGTGTCGAGGCTTACATTGATCAGAAAGGGAACCGTAACAAGGCGACCGTAACGACCTACGATCAGGTTGAGCGGATCGACGAATCGCGGGTGTACATCATGCAGGATGGCGACGACAACCAGACCACGGTTAGTCAGAATGGTGATACATACAGCCAGTATGGTGATGCAAACTGGGCTAAAATTGATCAGAAAGGCAGTCTGAATGACGTAAATGCAAAGCAGACGACCACCGATTACAATCAGAGCCGCAACACACTGACCATTTCTCAGGACGGTACAAATAACCGAATCACCAGCACACAGCAGGGGGGAACGTTCCGGATTACGGAGAACGAGGGGAACATCATGAACCTCGGGCAGACAGGTAGCAACCATGTCATTGATGCAACGCAGAATGGTGATGATAACCGTATGACCATCAGCCAAATGGGTAGCGGTAATCAGGTAATGGCCATTCAGGAAGCAGCCGAGAACAAGCTTAGCCTGATCCAGGACGGCAACGGCAACAGGGCCAATATCACGCAGACCGGCGGGAATAACGTACTGATGGGAATGAACGGCGATGCCTCCGCCCGGCAGATCGGGAGCGGCAACCAGCTTTTCCTGAATCAGGCGGGTGGCCACATGGCCCAGGTGTATCAGAACGGCATGAATAATACCATTACGATCAACCAGTCGAAGTGATGAAAAAGCCATTACTGGCGGGACTCGCCATGCTCTCGGTATCAGCCGCCTTTGGGCAGAACTCCGTATCCATCAACCAGTCAGGGGGCTCGTCGGGTAACCGGGCAGTGGTATCGCAGTCGGGTTCAGGTAATTCCATCGTAATCAACCAGAGTAGCGATAATACCGACGACAGCAGTAAAACAACCGAATCGAAAAGCCGCTCCAGCGAAGGAAACCAGGTAAGCCTGCGGGTGGGAGCCAACACCCAAACTACGATCAACCAGCACAACAGTGGCCCCAATTCGGTCGAGTTGCAGCAGGAAGGTAATTCATCGGCGACGATCAACCAGTCGTCGGGAACGAACGAGAACACGATCGAACTGCGCCAAACGGAGCCAGCCAAGACGCAACCGACGCGAAAGACCCGCCCATTTAGACGGCGTAACCGGCCGTAATACACTCACGTTTATCGTCCTCCATTCTTTTGTATAACCTCTCAAATCTCTATTCACAGTGAAAAAAGTTATTCTTACTGGCGTGGCCCTGATGGCCTTCGCAGCAGCGGGCTTCGCCCAGTCTAATCAGGCAACGGTTAATCAGGTGGGTGAGCAACAGACGGCTGCCCCAACTCAAACTGGTAACTCACAAGTGGTGAATATCAGTCAAAATGAAGGTGGTAGCGAAAACTACGGTAACCGCGCTGTTACAGTCCAGAATGCGTCGGGTGGTACTAACACCATCACTGTCAGCCAAGACAATGGTTCAAAAGCGAACCGGGCAGGTGTTACGCAGCAAAACGGAACTGATAATACCGCAACCGTAAGCCAAAGCAACAATAGTGGTGGTAACGCAAACGTAGTAGCGGATGACAATGCTGCCGCCAGCGGTGATGGTAACTTCATGGGCATTCTGCAGGATGGTTCCAGCAACGATGCTACAGTTAATCAAAATGCCAACAGCGTAAGGAACCAGGCAACAGTCTTCCAGTATGGCGTTGGAACTGGTAATGGAGCGACTGTAAACCAAAACAATGGTTCAACTGCTAACATAGCGACTGTAAATCAGGGAGCCTCAGGCGCAACCGTTTCCGATAACGTAGCAACGATTAACCAGTCAAATAACAGTACAGAAAACGAAGCCAGCATCACACAGCTAACTAGTGGCGCTGAAGCAACTATCAACCAGATAGATAATAGTGGCGGTGCGGGTATTGGCAATGAAGCCAGCATCTCGCAGGCAAGCGGAGCATCGGGAGCGGCTACAATTAATCAGACGAATATTTCTTATAACAACCTGGCCGCAGTGCAGCAATCAACCGGCGGGCACACTGCTACAATCAACCAAACGACGAACAGCCACGACAACCAGGCATTTGTTAACCAGTTTGGTGCTGGATCAGATCAAGCTACGATTGATCAGGTTTATGAAACAGCTAACAACACGGCTACGATTAATCAGGAGGCAACGCTAAGTGGAATTAACACAGCCAAAATTACGCAGCAAAGCGCCTATAATGATGGTAATGGTGGAAACCAGGCAACGATCAATCAGCGCAACGGTTCTGGAAACACGGCTGAAATTGTACAGGGCAAAGTTGGTGAAGCCATTGGTGGTGATATTGCCAGCGGTAACGTCGCTACACTTACTCAGGATGGAAGTTCCAACACGGCTAAACTGTATCAGGCAGGTGATTTGCACGAGGCTACAATTACGCAAACAGGTAATGGTAACGTAGTTCAAGGGACTGGCGAGAACAGCACAGACCCCACTTTCGCTACGCAATTAGGCGTTGATAACACGCTGACTATAAGCCAGACTAATAACGGCGCTGCCAATACTGCCAGCGTTTATCAGAACGGAACCGGCAACACGGCTACTATTACCCAGACTGGCGTACCCAATCCGTAATAGGCTTGATTCGTAAAAGCCGCCTGTATCAGCAGGCGGCTTGTCTTGGTTTTTCATACTTGTAAATTTTGCTATTTATGAAGAAAATCATACTAACCGGGTCGGCGCTGTTGCTTATGGCAGCCGCGGCTTCCGCGCAAAATACATCAACGGTTAACCAGAATGGTTCCAGCCAGCAAGCCCAGGCTGAACAGATTGGTAGTAATAGTCAAACGTCCAACATTCAGCAGATGCAGGGCGCCCAGACAAACTACGGTAACTACGCGGGTACGTTTCAGAACGGAAATACGACTGGGCCCAATACGGCAACAGTGAACCAGAAAGAGGGTTCGCAGGGTAACCGGGCGGGTGCTACTCAGAATGGAGCCAACAATACGTCGGAGATCAACCAGAACGGTACCGCTACCGGTTTAAGTGGTGGTTTGACGTCAGGGACTGGCGCTACTCAGGGGGGCGCGGCCGGATCAGGGAACTTTGCCGGAACGCAGCAGCAGGGCACCTATAGCACGGCTAGTATCAATCAGAACGGTGGCGTGTTGGGTGGTAGCACAAGCAACAACGCCGAGGTACGCCAGAACGGTAACGGTGGTTCGACTACTGCCAATGCCGGTACTATCAACCAATCGAACAACTCGTCGGGCAACACAGCTGATATTTACCAGGGCTTTACGGGAGGTACTCCTGGAACAACTGTTAACAAAAACACCGCTACGGTCAACCAACAGGGAGGTGCTGCCGGAGCCAGCCAGGGTAACGAAGCGTCTATTACGCAAAGCAGCAACACCAACACCGCAACGGTTAATCAGAACAACGGCAGTGGTGGTGCCGGTATGCTGGGGAATGGTGCGACGGTAACGCAATCTGGATCAGCCGGTTCTACCGCAACCGTAGATCAGAACAATAACTCGGTTGATAACACGACGACAGTCGATCAGACAGGGGGTGGTTCACATACCGCTACGGTTAAGCAACAGGACAACAGTTCGACCAACAACGCAACCGTGACTCAGGGAGGAACTGGCAACACCGCAATGGCCAACCAAAATGGTGTTTTCGGGGGTAACGCCAGTTCTGGTAATACGTTAACCATCGATCAGACCGGTACCAGCCAGACGGCAACTACTAACCAGAACGCCGGTGCACTTGGTGTCAGCTCGGGTAATACGGCTACCACCACACAGCGGGGTACGCTCAATACGGCGACTGTTAACCAGAATAACAACAGTTCAGGCAATACGTCGACGATTACTCAGTACGGTTCGGGTAGCAACGCCAATACGGTAATCACGTATCAAAATGGTGCCACCGGTATTGAAACGAAAAACAACACGATTTCGGTAACGCAGGGTGCAGCAGGAGCAGCGAGAAACAATAACAGAGCGGTTGCTACTCAGCAGGGGATGTCGAATGAAATTACCATCTCACAAACTGGTAATAACAACTCAGCCGCTCCCTCTAGTCTGGCAACGGATCCAAATACGGCAACGGTAGATGCGTTAGGGGTTATTCAGGTTGGTAACGGAAATAGAACTACCGTTATCCAAAGCGGAAATGGGCAGCAGGCCAACGAGATTGAAGCCTTTGGTAACAATAATATCATAAATGTTAAGCAGGCGAGTGGTAATGCGAACATTGCTTTTATTCGTATGTCGCCATTGCGCGGAACAGGTAATGACAATAATAATATCTTAATTGATCAGAAAGGGAATGGTAATCACCGCGGTACTTTCAATCTGAGAGCAGCTAATTCAGGGGTAAATGCGCCAACGGACCCGAATTTCTCTATCACGCAGAATGGTAACCGTCAATGGGCCGGTGTTCAGGTGTTCGGGGATGCTGGATCGCCCACCGGAGCGCCTGGCGTAGATAACAAAGTGCTAATCTCTCAGGTTGGTCAGAACGCAAGTTCACAATTCCGAAACCGTGTTAATGCGGCCGTGAATGGAGATAATAATACAGTGATAATTAATCAGGATTCACAAGCTGGTAGCGCTGGTAACTGGGTCGGAAAGGCTGAAGATGGCTCGGGATCAGGGATTAACAACACCTCTAGAGGACTTTTTATTGGTGGCGATTATAACGAGGTCACTATAGCACAAACAGGTGGCATTACTACTGTAAACGAGGCCAACATAGCCATCCAGAGTGATGCAACAAGCTCGGCTACCAAGAACGAGGTTAAACTCACCCAGACTGGCGATGGTAACAAAGTTGGTACCGGTGGCGGTGGTGGCACAACCGTTGATCTCAACTCAGCACGGGGTCTTTACGTTTCGGGTAACTCGAACAAAGTGGACATCACGCAGGATGGTGGCGATGAAACCAAGGCCAAGCAGAACGGTGGTGATCAGCTTACCGTGAAGCAGCAGAATGGTGCTACCAGCACTACTAACCGCGTCTTGATCGATCAGGGTACCGGTAACCAGATTGCAACCATCACCCAAAACGGGAATGGTAACAAAGTCGGTGGCCTTGGTGGTGTCGATACGTTTGCTACGCAGAACGGGGGAAACAATACCGCTGATATTACGCAGACTGGTGCTGCTGTATCAAGCAACATCATGCTGCTGAACCAGACCGGAGCCGGGAACGTGGTAATGTCGCAGCAAGCTAACCCGTAAGCGTAAAACAGGTAACCAGTGTGGATGGTTAAACGGTTCATCGGGTTTGTGTTGCAGAATTCAGGCTCGGTGGCCGTTTTAACCCTAAAACTTCAAGGGTAAACCATGAAACGTAATCTACTTTGGCTAATCGCTTTCGTGCCGTTCGGCGCGTGGGCGCAATCCGGACAGGTCCAGACCCAGTCGGAAGCTCTGTGGCGTCCGGGAACGCAACTCTCCGACGAGACACAGGCTGTGCTGTCGCAATTTACGGGACAGACCACCACGGGCGGCTCACCGGAGATTGCCATCAGCCAGACGGGCGCGGGCAATGGCGTAAGCCTGTCCGGTTCGGGAACTGGTAACCGCCTGAGCTTTACGCAAAGCGGGAACAGCAATCAGCTTGGTCTGGAGTTGGTCGGCGATCAGAACACCTTCACGCTCGGGCAACTGGGCAACAGCAACACGCTGGACCTGCGCAACGTACGGGTCAGCAACGAGCAGCTTGAGATCACCCAGCGGGGCGACGGCAACCGACTGACCAGCGACGGCTATCCGTTCGCGACGGGCGTGCCCATCAAAGTGGAACAGTCGGGCGGGATGCAGTTACAAATCACCAACGTCCGATGAAACGCCAGTACGTCCGGTTCGTAGCCTTTCTGCTGGGGATGCTCGTCAGCGGAGTCTGTCTGGCGCAGGACCCGGAGGTAGAAGGCTTGGGCGATCTGAACGAGGTGCTGAAGGAGGAAACGCTCACCGAAGAAGGCGCCGAGAGCCTGCTGCTCGACAACACCCGCAGCAAAATCGGCCGCGATTTCTACGAAACGTTCTACAAAGCCTACGTCAATGCTCCGCCCTCGGCCCCGGCCGACACGAGCCAACTGGCCAGAAAACCCCTCGATTTTGAACTGGACGTGTTTCTGGTCACCATTGATGAGCTGCCCTCTACATCGGGTATCGGCAACATTGTATCCGTATCGGTCAACGATCAGTTGCTCTGGCAGCAGTTCGTCCAGGCTCGCCAGGACATCATCGAAGAGTACGCGCTGAATGCGGTCGAAACGATCCGTCAGTACATAATCAGTTACCGGGACACCCAGCAGCAACTGGGCGACGAAGACCAGAAAGGCTCCGGTATTTTCTGATGAATTAAGTGCCAACAATAGCTATAAAGTTTAAATTTTCTATCCATGAAACGAGTTCTACAGTGGAGCTGCTGGCTCCTGCTGGGCCTGCCCATGATGGCCCACGGTCAGCAGTTAATCTACCGCCCGGTGAACCCCTCGTTCGGCGGTAACACCTTCAATTACGCCTGGATGCTCAGCTCAGCCCAGGCGCAGGATAAGCTTAAAGACCCCAGCGTTCAGCGCACGACAACGTCGACCAATACCAGCCAGAATACCCTCAACAGCTTTGCCGAAAGTTTGCAGCGGCAGTTATTAAGCCGGATTACCACCAGCCTTGTTAATCAGCAATTTGGCGAGGAGGACATCAAGGAGGGAACGTATCGCTTCGGTGATTTTCAGGTCGATGTCACCAATGGAACCGACGGCATCATCATCCGCATCACGGATGGCCGGGGGGGCGAAACTACCGTTACGGTTCCTTATTTCTAAGCGGGGTCTTTTCTATCCACATCTTTTTCGTATTACATCATGACATTCCTACAGGGAAGAGCTATGCCCTGGGTAATAGTATCGGCATTGGGCTGGGTACTAACCGGGTGCAGTCCGTACTTTCAACAACCAACCCGCCCCCGGGCCGCCCGGCTGGGCGAAGAAACCGCCATTACGTCTGAACTCCGCCGACTGCCACCCGCCAAGGAAAAGGTAGTAGCGGCCGTATATAAATTCCGCGATCAGACCGGTCAGTACAAGCAATCGGAGGTCGGCTCTACGTTCTCAACTGCCGTATCGCAGGGCACGACCAACATTCTGCTGAAGGCGCTGGAAGAAAGCGGCTGGTTTACACCCATTGAGCGTGAAAACGTCGGTAACCTCCTCAACGAACGGAAAATCGTGCGCTCCAGCGTAGCGCAGTACAAAGACGGCGAGAACCTGCCACCGCTGCTGTTCGCCGGCGTAATCCTCGAAGGGGGCGTGGTTTCCTACGATGCCAACATCATTACGGGGGGGGCCGGATTGAAATATTTTGCCACGGGTGGTTCGACGCAGTACCGGCAGGACCGTGTAACGGTGTACCTGCGGGCGGTGGCCACCCGGTCGGGCAAAATTCTTAAAACGGTCTACACGTCGAAAACCATTCTGTCTCAGTCGGTCGATGCCGGCATTTTTCGATACGTCCGATTCAAGCGGTTGCTGGAGGCCGAAACGGGTTTCACGACCAACGAACCGGCGCAGATGGCCGTAACGGAAGCCATCGAAAAGGCCGTTCATTCGCTGGTAATCGAGGGCATTCGGGATGGACTCTGGACGGTGAGCGACAAAGCGGCTGCCCAGACAAAACCCCTGCTCGATGCTTACGACAAGGAAAAGACCGAGATGAGCGAAACGGACGTGTATGGTGTGCGGAAGTACGCGATGAACGCGCCGTTCTGGTGCCTGCAACCTTACGGGTCGGTTTGGCGGTACTCGGGTGACTACGGTCGGCGGGTGCTGGAAACGGGCTACGGTGCTTCGTTCGATTTTCATATTACGCCGGTTGTTGCTATTCAGATCAACGGCGGAGTTGGTACGTTGGCCAGCCGAGAAACGTTTCGTTCGAACGTCAGTACGCTGGACGCCAACCTCTTTTTCCGGATGCTGCCGTTCCAGCGTACCACTCCGTTTGTTTACGTTGGGGCGGGAATGATTTCCCGGCGCGGTAATTCAGCCTTCGAGTTGCAGGGCAGCCGCTACTACAAAATCAACAGCGGCATCGGGCTTCAGTACACACCCGCCAAGGCCTTCAGCATCCGGACAACGCTGGAATATGCACAACCCCTGACCGACGACCTCGACGGCATTACGGCTGGGCGCTTTAATGACTATTACCTGCGGGCATCGCTGGGGCTGGTGTTGAACCTGGGTCGTTTTACGTCCCCTAAACCTGATAACGCAGCGAAAAAGTAGGGGCAGATTTACGGTTTACGGTTCTCAAATCATGTCCAAGACGATAAACCGAAAAAGTAAACCGGTTCTGAAACACGTCATCCACAATCATTCCGGCTCAGGCCGTCTACTAATCTATTAGCTATAAATGAGACATTTGGTTGTAGTGCTTGGTATTCTTGCCAGCCTGGTACTCCTATGGGGGTGCGAAGAAGATACATTTGTTGAGCCGCGACAAGTTGGGTCCATTCGGGGCCAGGTACTGCTCAACGCCGACCGCCAGCCGGTCAGTGATGCGCTGGTGCGGCTTAGTCCATCTGGTCGGATTACCGAAACCGACTCAACGGGTAACTTTCGCTTTGACAGCGTACTGGCTGGTAAATACACTATTCAGGTATCGAAAGAAGGGTATCGTACCGAGGTTGCTACGGTCGAATCCGATCAGTCGCTGATTGCCGTCGTGACAGTGCTGCTGGTGAACGACCGGGCGCAGAATCGCCCGCCAACGGCGGCCTCGCAGCCCAGTCCGGCACCCGGTGCCACGCAGGTGCCCATCCGGCCAATATTGCGGTGGAAAGCAACTGACCCTAACCGAGATACCCTGACGTACGACGTATTGCTGTTCCGCGAAGGCAGCACGACACCAACGCGATCGTACACGGGCGTTCGGCAGGATACGCTGGTAGTCGACGACCTGGCCTACAACGCTACGTACTACTGGCAGGTCATCGTCAAAGACGGCGTCAACATGGTCAACAGCGATGTTTGGTCGTTTCGGACGGTGCCGTTCCCGGATTTTGCCTACGTATTTGCCCGACGTATCGACGGACGCTACCAGATTTTTACGGCGAACACGGATCGCGATGCCATTCAGTTGACCAGCGTCGGCAGCAACTGGCGGCCCATTGTAAGTCCGAACCGAGAGCAGATTGCGTTCATCTCGAACGCTGAAACGGAGCTTCACCTGTACGTCATGAATCGCGACGGTAGTAACATGCGCCGGGTGACCAACGTACCGATCGCGGGGTTGTCGGCAACGGACCTGTCGTTCTGCTGGTCTCCGGATGGAACGCAACTAGTATACCCGAGCAACGATAAATTATATGCTGTACGTACCGACGGGACCGGGCTCCGGGTGGTAGGGCAGGCTGCGCCCGGGCAGGCGTTTGCAGGCTGCGACTGGACCGGCGTCGGCAATCGCATCATAGCGCGACTGACGAACGGCAGCATCTATAACAATACACTCCTGTTGTTCTCACCGGATGGAGGTACGCCGGAACTGGTCTTCAGCAGACCGACCAGTCGGGTCAGCAATCCGGTCTTTTCAGTGGATGGTCGGCAGGTGCTGTTCTCGTACGACGTGAGCAACTTTTCGAATGAGCAGGGGCGGCAACTCGATGCGCGAATGACGCTTCTGACGCTTGCCACGGGTGATGTGGTGGATCTGTCGACCTTACGGGTCAACAACCAGAACGTCAACGTAAAGCCAACGGGTACAAACGACCTTGATCCGCGATTCTCACCGAATGGTTCGCGTGTCATTTTTACCAATACCGATAATACCGGCACCGGTCAGCGGAATGTGTTCATTCTGGACATCACCGGCGGTAACCGGACGCAGGTACTTTCCCAGGCAGAAATGCCGTATTGGCGGTAAAGCGTGCTCTTCACGCCGGACGGCTAATCCGGCGCGAATAGACTTTATAGCTAATAATGCAGTATCTGGCACTGCCCCTCCCTGAGCGTTGGCGGTGCCAGAACTTTTGTGGTTTGCGTGGCCGGTCAAACGTTTGTAATGTTGTTGTACATTCCTACAATTGACCTTATGAACGCTAACCTACTGATTCCGGTTTTCCTCCTGGCTGCGGCAGGGGCATCGGCCCAGACGCCAAATTATCCCACAATCGGTCAGATTGTGCGCGCCGACCCCCGAATCGATAAACTTATTCCCAAAGACGCGAAGATTGACGTGCTGGCTACCGGTTTCGAGTGGTCGGAGGGGCCGGTCTGGATCAAAAACGGCAACTACCTGCTGTTCTCCGACGTACCGGCCAACACCATATACAAATGGACCGAGAAGGAAGGCTGTCGGCCGTTTCTGAAACCTTCCGGATATACCGGCCTGCTCCCCTACGGCGATGAACCCGGCTCCAATGGACTGACGATTGATGCACAGGGACGGCTCATTGCCTGTGAGCATGGCGACCGACGGGTAACGGCCATGCCGCTTAGTGGGGGAGGTGGCAAAAAAACGCTGGCCGATACGTTCGAGGGTAAGCGATTTAACAGCCCTAACGACGTAGTGGCCCATTCCAATGGAAGCTATTACTTTACTGATCCACCGTACGGCCTGCCCAGGAAAGAAAAAGATCCTACGCGCGAGATTGACAAATTCGGTGTCTATCGTGTAGCGCCCAACGGCAACGTATCGAGGCTGGTCGATGACCTGACCCGCCCCAACGGCATTGCCTTATCTCCTGATGAAAAGACACTTTACGTAGCGCAGTCAGACCCTGAGAAGCCCGTTATAATGGCTTACCCCATTCAGGCAGACGGAGCCATCGGTAAGGGTACAATGATTTTTGGCCCCGACGGATTAAAGAAACAGGGGCTACAGGGCGGTTTCGATGGCCTGAAACTTGACCGCGACGGTAACATCTGGACGACCGGGCCGGGCGGGGTATTGGTACTATCACCAAAGGGAGAATTTCTGGGACATATCAACATCGGGGGTGCTACGGCCAACTGCGCCTGGGGAGACGATGGGTCTACGCTTTATATCACCGCCGATATGTACCTCTGCCGGGTCAGAACCACGGCGAAAGGCTGGTAACGTCCTGGCCATGTAAATTGCAAGTATTGAATGAATTACTGGATTACCCTAACATTAAGAAACAGCACGAACCATTCGTCTTTGCTTTTGCTATCTTTGTAAGGGATTGAGCTGCGTAGCTTGGATTTAGGATATATATTCTCATGTTGGAGAATCGTAAGTATGTCATCATCGGCGTCTTCTGCCTCGTCGGACTGACGTATTTGACTCGTTTGTTTTACCTGCAGGTACTGGATGATAGTTATTCGCTTGGGTCGTCGAAGAACTCAATCAAGCGGGTTATTGAAATACCGTACCGCGGACAGATTTATGATCGAAGCGGGAAGCTGATCGTTTACAATACGCCCGTTTACGACCTGTACGTCACGCCCAAAAAAGTCAGGATTCCGGATACATTGGCTTTCTGCCGGATGATGGATATCACCCTGTCGGAATTCGACAGCATCATGGGGCTGGCTAAAAACTACTCGCCGGTTAAACCGTCGCTGTTTCTACGGCAGTTGTCCAAGGAAGATTTTGCCCGCATTCAGGATGCACTGGTTGATTACCGGGGTTTTGAGCCGGTCATCAGCTCCATGCGAACGTATCCGGCCCAGACGTTGTCCAATGCTCTCGGGTACGTCAGTGAGGTTACCAAAAAACAACTGGACGAGCAGGAAATTCCCTATTACCGCCAGGGGGATTACATTGGACATAACGGACTTGAAGAGCAGTATGAAGAACAGCTTCGGGGTCGGCGGGGCGTGAAGTTCATCATGCAGAATGTGCGGGGCGTCAACAAAGGCTCATGGAAGAATGGTGCATTTGATACACTGGCCGTGGCTGGGCAGAACCTCATTACCGGTATTGATCTGGAAGCTCAGAAGTATGCCGATAGCCTGATGCAAAACAAAGTGGGCAGCGTAATCGCCATCGAACCATCGACGGGCGAAATTCTGGTGTCGGTGTCGGCTCCGAGCTACGATCCAAATATGCTGTCGAGCCGGTTCTTTTCGAAGAACTACCGGGCGTTAATGAAAAATCCGCATAAGCCGCTGATTAACCGACCAATCATGGCGAGCTACCGGCCGGGGTCAACTTTCAAGCTTATTCAGGCCCTGGTGGCACAGCAGCAGGGAACGCTCTCGACCCATACTGTTTACGGTCACGGCGGCTCTCCCATGCGCTGCCACTGCCGCGGAGGGCAGGACCTGCGCGGAGCCGTGCAGTACTCGTGTAACCCCTATTTCTACAACGTATTCCGCCGAATGATCTACAACAACGGCGAACGGAACACGTTCCGGGCTTCGGCCATTGGCTTGCAGGAGTGGCACGACTGGGTCGAAAAGTTTGGTATTGGGCAGCGGCTGGGTGTCGATCTGCCGAGCGAACTGAAGGGTAATCTGCCCACGGTTAACTATTACGATAAGGTGTACGGTGGTCAGAATCGCTGGAAGTTTTCTAACGTGTATTCGCTCAGTATCGGCGAAGGTGAGTTACTCATCAGCCCGCTGAAGCTGGCTAACCTGGCCGCTATTATTGCCAATCGTGGCTACTACATCACCCCCCACTACATCAAGGGTTTCGGGAAAGAGGGCGCTGGTGTACCGGCCGAATACGTCAAACACCACGAAATTGGGATCGAACGGGAATACTATTTGCCCGTCATTGACGGGATGCGCCGGGCGGTGGTAGCCGGTACGGTGACCCCTCTCGTCAACACAACCAATATTGATCTGTGTGGAAAGACGGGTACGTCGCAGAACGCAAAATACGGCCATAAATATGACCACTCCATCTTCGTCGGATTTGCTCCGATGAATAACCCTAAGATTGCAATTGCCGTGTTCGTTGAGCGTGCCGGCTGGGGTGGGGGCGCTGCCGCATCCGTGGCGGCTCTGGTGGCTGAACGGTATCTGAAACGCCGGACGGAGGCCAAAAAACTCGAAGAACGGGTAATGGCCACCGCCAGTTTGCCGCCTATTAATCAGGCCCCCAAAACCAAGGTACCTGCCCCGAAAAAAGATTCGAGTCGCAAGTCGGTGGATTCGGCTAAACCACTGATGACGAACACTAAACCGAAATCGGTTACCGCGCCCGCAGTCGCGAGTGGTAATTAATATGAATCGTACAGATCCCTTCGCCCGCAATATTGACTGGCTGACGCTGATTCTGTACCTGGGCTGCGTCATGATCGGCTGGCTCAATGTCTACGCGGCCGTGTATAGTCCCGAGGATCATACCAACCTGTTCGATTTATCGACTAACGCCGGTAAGCAGCTTATGTGGATCGGTACCACGGTGATCCTGGTTATCTGTGTCCTGGTTATTCACCACCGCTTCTACGATTCGTTTGCGTACATTATCTACGGTTTTTTGATTTTGATGCTGTTGCTGGTGCTGGTAGCCGGTAGCAATATCAACGGGTCGCGGTCGTGGTTCAAACTGGGGTCGTTTACAATCCAGCCAGCCGAGTTTGCCAAAGTGGCTACCTCACTGGCCATCGCCAAGTACCTCGACAGCCCGACGATCAATCTGACGAAACAAAAAGATTTGCTGTATATCGGCGGAATGATTGTGCTGCCCTGCCTGCTCATTCTGGCGTCGCACGAAGCGGGGCAGATGCTCGTTTTTGCGTCATTTCTGGTGGTGCTTTACCGCGAGGGTTTGCCTGGCTGGATTCCGATGACGGTGATTGCCGCGGCTGCCCTGCTGATTTTGGGCCTGGCGCTTCCAAATATGGTGCTGTTTGTTGGACTGGTGGGTTTGTGCGGACTGGTTATCCTGTTGTTGCCTCGCTACAACCGTACTCCGCGCAACATGCTGATTATCGGCGGTATCGGCATGTTGGCTATGGCCTACGCTACCAGTACGGAGTTTCTGGTGGAGAATGTGCTGGAAAAACACCAGCGCAACCGTATCAAAGTGTTACTCGACCCGACCATCGATCCCCTGGGCGTGGGCTGGAACGTAACGCAGGCAAAAATTGCCATCGGTTCCGGGCGGCTCCAGGGGAAAGGCTTTCTGGAAGGTACGCAGACAAAGTTTGACTTCGTACCGGAACAAAGCACCGACTTCATTTTCTGTACCATCGGCGAAGAGCATGGTTTTATCGGCAGTGCCATTGTAATTGGGCTGTTCGTCGGCCTGCTGTGTCGAATTGTCATTCTGGCCGAAAAACAGCGGAGCAAATTCGCCCGGGTATACGGCTATTGCGTGGTGGGCATTATTTTCTTCCACGTACTGGTCAACGTCGGTATGACCATCGGCCTGATGCCCGTAATCGGTATTCCGCTGCCGTTCTTTAGTTATGGCGGTTCATCGCTCTGGTCGTTCTCCATTCTGCTGTTCATCTTTCTGAAGCTCGATTCGCGCCGGACCAGTATGATGTCGCGGATATAAGTCACGATTTGCAGGCAGTGGCGGGTAGGCTTTTACAGCTTACCCGCCACTGCTTTTTTTTATAACTGAGCTTCAGCCATTGGTAATGATTGCTTATTGTTTTTATAAGTGTGGTTTGAAATACGGAATTGCCCGAAGAGCTACTCCGTCGTCAGTTACATTTACAACTGTATTGTTTACTAGTGTGATTTTTGCCCAGACAGGGTCATATCCATAAATAGCTTCTGTGCCAGGTGGATACCCCTTTTTTGCATTAATTTTGTCAACAAGCAAAAATTCGCGAAGATGATTAATCATATTATCTACACATTTTTCTTCTCCTTTGAGAAAGGACTCACCGCCATTATAAACAGCAACCTCGCGCTTGCCAATAGTTGTTATGTAAGTCGGTAGTCCACCCTTAATTGAATTAGCAGAAATAGTAGCACTTACAAAGACAAAGGTTGTATCCTTCATCCTTTGAATGGCCACTATAGGTAATGCATGCTCTTCTACTTGGCCAATATACTTTTTCAGGCATTTATCTAAGTCTTTATTTTTCAACTCAAATTTAGACATATAGCATGGCTGAAAAGTATGCTCTGCTTTTTTGTTAAATTGTTGAGAAACATCAACCAATGTGCTTAAAAAAGTTAAAGCCACTGAAGTCCACATTATCATATCAATTTAGCTCGAAAAGATTTTTTGCTAAAATACAGTCGTACGCATTACTTCTGTTGTTATCAATCTTACTGGGCGTTCCGCCAGGATTGACTCTCCAAACACCCTCACTTGTTATCGCATAGTTAGGTACATTGAACGTCACACCATTAAATGCATCATCGCTTGACATGTTATCATGTTGCGTACCTGGTGGATGAGTATGAATAATAGCTTGTATGGTAGCGAGCTCTCCATTCATATAGAAATAATGTAAGTATCCCTAAAATTCGGACAGTTTTGAATTAGAGAAAAATGCTAATTTTAAACTGATTCCCATGAAAAAGACCCGATTCACCGAATCCCAAATTGTCAAAATCCTTAAGCAGCAGGAGAATGGCATCCCCACCAAGGAAATTTGCCGCGAACATGGCATTTCTGAAGCTACTTTTTATAATTGGAAGAGCAAGTATGGTGGTATGGAAGCTTCCGATGTCAAACGGCTCAAAGACCTCGAAGAGGAGAACGCTCGCTTGAAGAAGATGTACGCTGATCTGGCGATGGACAATCAAATCCTGAAGGATCTGTTCACAAAAAAAGGTTGGGCCCTGCCACCAAAAGGCAATTAGCCGAGGAGATTGTTCAGGAGCACGCTATTCCCGTGAGCAGGGCCTGTCAGCTAGTGTCTTTACCGCGTTCGCAATTCTATTATAACACCAGGAAGGATGATACGGCTGTGATTGAGGTATTGCAGGATTTGGCTTTTGCCCATCCTTCGTATGGGTTCCGGAAACTGTTTGCCTATATCCGAAGATCTGGCCAGACCTGGAATCATAAAAAGGTGTATAGGATTTATAAACTGCTCAAGCTGAATAGAAAACGTAAGGGGAAGCGTAGGCTGCCAACTCGAGTGAAGCATCCGCTGCAACAACAGACCGCAATTAACAGCAGTTGGAGTATGGATTTCATGAGTGATACGATGGTAGGTAACCGTAAATTCCGGACGTTCAACGTCATCGATGATTGTACGAGGGAGGTGCTGGCGATTGAGATCGACACCTCACTTTCCAGCAAAAGGATCATCCGAACGTTGGAACGGGTGATAAAAGAACGAGGAAAGCCCAAGACCATTCGAACCGACAATGGCCCGGAATTTACTTCGGGTGATTTTGAGCTTTGGTGTAGGGGCGAGAAGATTGAGATTCAATACATCCAGCCAGGCAAACCGATGCAAAATGGGTACGTTGAACGGTTCAATCGACTATACCGGGAGGCTATTTTGGATGCTTACCTATTTTTTGACCTTGAACAGGTCCGGCAATTGACGAGCGATTGGATAGAGGAATATAATCTAAGAAGACCCCATGAGTCATTGGGTAATCTCACGCCCGAAGAGTGGAAAAGCAGGGTGATTGAAAACGAAGAAACTCTAATTGGTACTGTCTGAGATTAGGGGTACTTACAATAACGCTTTCCATCTGGGCCAACAGGATAGTCACTAGGTTTACCCACATAATAGGTAGTATTTGTATTCTCACTATCATCAAGCCAAAAGATGCCTTTGTCTGTTACAAAAGCGACCTGCTCTTTGTGTCGTGTCTCTTGCGCACGATACATATTGTAAAATACAGTTTTGCTGTTTTGACAATAATCTCTACTAACTTTTTTTGCATTTAATAACTGTTTAGGAACCGCATCATAGATCGGCTCTCCACCACCCCCACCTGGATCAGGGGGGCTTGGTCCAACATCCAAACAGGTGTGCCACCACCTTGTCCACCGTTATCGCCCCCAATGTAGCTGCCCCAATATGTTCCCTGCTGTGTTCGCTGAATATGCACGGTTACTGCTTGGCCGGTGTGCTCCCAGGCGATAGGCCCATCTTCAAGATTCAATTGTAGGTCAGGTTTCGGTACAATGATTTTGAGTCATCAAAAAAAATCAGGTACGCCGTGCAACCAGCCCCGGCCTGCTTATCATCTACTGGTCAGAATACACAGTGAGACCCGTTCCTAAACCCTTACTTTTCGTATTCATACCGACAACAGTAAACAACAAATACAACTGAATCATGAAAGCCGTACAACACATCCTGACCGCATCCTTCCTGATTGCTTCAACCGTTGCTTTTGCTCAGCAAAGCGACACCACCAGGGCCGAAATCAACGTTAAAGCAAAACCCTCGCGAACTGTTGAACGCATCGCCGACGATCTCCACATCTACGTTGGCTTCAACAACGTGGGTGGCTCGGTTCCGGCTGACTACGAATTTCGGCCGGTTGGTTCCCGCTTCGTCGCTTTATCGTGGCAATACCGGGTGCCGCTGGCTGTAAAGGGTAGCACCAAGCTCCGGCTTTTTACGGGACCCGAGGTAGCCTGGAACAACTTTATGTTTGACGGGCAGAACAAGCTGGTCGAGCGAGACAATCAGCTTGTTGTGGAACCAGCCGCCGAAGAACTGAAAAAGTCAAAGTTAACCACGGCGCAACTCAACCTGCCGGTTATTCTGAACGTAACGTTTCGGTCGGGACTGTCGCTGGGTGTCGGCGCATACGCCGGGCTGCGACTCGATAGTTACACCAAAGTGAAGCCGGTTAGTGGCTCTGCTGTCCGAACCCACGGCTCCTATAACCTGAATCCGTTGCGCTGGGGCCTGACTACCGAACTTGGTTTCTGCCGGCATACCCGCCTGTTTGTCCGCTACGAGCCGAACAGCCTGTTCAGAGCAGGGGAAGGACCAGACATGAACGTCTGGTCGGCTGGCATCAAATTGTAATTTGCCAATAGCGCCCAAAAGCCAAGGATGAATTGTCCGCAGGATTTCTACATCCTGCGGACATCAGAAAACGGCTTCAAGATGCCAATGGATAAGCCTCCTCAGCGCCTACTCTTCTATCACCTGGTACCTGTAGCAAACGGTCTTAAAATTTATTGAAAAATAATTGTAGCGGTATGCAACATTGAGCAACTGACTTCACTCTTTAGCTCGCATTCCCTTCATCAATCAATAAGCCCGTTGCATAATCCGTTCATACAGCTCAATAGACCGCTTGTGTAAGAACAGGTACTTTGTGATGCATACTACCTACTTTTGCAATGTACTTACGCAGCAGATCTAATAGAACCTTTCTCTAACAAAGCAGCACGTATGAAACCGATATATACTTTTTTAGCGGTTATTCTGGTAACGGTAACAACCACATTCGGACAAATTCCAACCCGCGGCAAAGTTTCCGGACAGGTTGGAACAGTAGCCGGTAAACCTCTTGAATTTACGACCATGATGCTGCTGAAGGCGAAAGACTCTACTCTGGTGAAAGGGGCTGTCAGCGACGCCGGCGGTAAATACGAATTTGAAAACGTAGGCGCTGGCGAATACGTAGTAGCTGCGCAGCAGATTGGCTACCGTAAGACGTACAGCCAGCGGTTTTCGGTAGACGAGGCTCATCCGGCAATTGAGGTACCGGCGCTGGCTATGACTGACGAAACCAAAAGCCTGTCGGAAGTGAAAGTCGTAGCTAAGAAGCCGTTCATTGAACAGCAGGTAGATCGTACGGTCGTAAACGTTGAAAACAGCATCGTGGCCAGCGGCAACACAGCCCTGGAAGTACTCGAAAAAGCGCCTGGTGTAACCATCGACCGCCAGAACGATCAGATACAATTAAAAGGGAAGTCGGGAGTAATCGTCTACATCGACGGCAAACAAACGTACCTGTCAGGCCAGGAGGTAGCTAACCTGCTGAAAAATACGCCGAGCGATAACATCGAGAAGATTGAGATCATTACGAATCCCGGCTCTAAGTACGACGCGGCTGGTAACTCGGGGATCATCAACATCAAGATGAAGAAGAACAAAAACTTCGGTACGAATGGTACGTGGGTAGCCGGATTGG
Source organism: Fibrisoma limi BUZ 3 (assembly GCF_000296815.2). Classification (GTDB taxonomy): domain Bacteria; phylum Bacteroidota; class Bacteroidia; order Cytophagales; family Spirosomataceae; genus Fibrisoma; species Fibrisoma limi. Next base: position 637,338 of record NZ_CAIT01000009.1, on the reverse strand, counting down.
GTATGGGCCGCTTCGAGAAGTATAATACGAGCCTGAACCTGAACCACCGCGAAGGAAAGATCAACGTATTTGGTAACTACAGCTACTTCCACAACCGGCGCTTTCAGGAAAATGAGTTGAACCGTATCATTCCGTTTAACGGCACGGTTACGTACTTCGACCAGAAATCGTACCGGCCGAATCGCTTCGACGGGCATAACTACCGCGCTGGTCTGGACTACTTCATCAGTAAGAAAAGCACGATTGGGGTACTGGCTACGGGATTTATCAACGACTGGAATCAGTACAATGCCGTCAATAACACCATCATTCGGAACGCTGCCGGTGAAATTACGCTGAAGCCGACAACGGCCGTGACGGTGCAGAACAAATGGACGAACCTGACCGGCAACCTGAACTACAAGTACGAATTCAACGGCAAAGGCCGCGAGCTAACTGCCGACATGGATTACTCTCGCTACAACGGTGATTCGTATAATAATCTGGTGACGACGTACCTCAATGCCCAGAATGAGCCAGCGCAACCAACCGAAACCGTTCGCAACGACATGCCGTCGGTAATCGACATCTGGGCGTTCAAATCAGACTACGTGCACCCGACGAAGAAAGGAAAATGGGAAACCGGTATCAAGAGCAGCTACGTACAGTCAGACAATAACCTGGTGTTCGAGAATCTGCTCGATGGCCGCTGGGTACTGAACGAAAACCAGAGCAACCGCTTCAAATACCAGGAAAATATCAACGCAGTGTATGCCAACTACTCGGGTAAGCTGGACAAGAAAACGAGTTTGCAGTTCGGTCTGCGGGTTGAGCAGACGCACTCAAAAGGCAATTCCGTAACGCTGAACCGCATCGTAGACCGGAACTATACCAACCTGTTTCCGACGCTGTTCCTGTCGCGCCAACTCGATACCAACAACGTGTTGAACTTCTCGTACAGCCGCCGGATCGACCGCCCGAATTACCAGAATTTGAACCCGTTCCGGTTCTACCTCGACCCGTACACGTACCAGCAGGGCAACCCGTATCTGAAACCACAGTTCACGAACTCGTTCCAGTTGACGCACGTGTATAAGGGATCGTTCTCGACGTCACTGTCGTACAGCCGGACCACGGACGTGATCGTAAACGAAGTGCCGGGCCAGATTCCGGAGCAGAACATTACCTACGTAACGTCCGACAACCTGGCGACGCAGGATAACGTGAGCCTGACGATGAGTTTCCCGCTGCCGATCCGGAAGTGGTGGAATATGCAGAACAACATTACGGTGTTCTACAACAAGTTCGATTCGCCCTACCTTGGTGCGCAGTACAACGTAGACTTCGTAGCCTACAACCTGTATTCATCAAACACCTTCACGCTGGGCAAAGGATTCTCGGCCGAATTGGCGGGGTGGTACAACTCAAAGGGGCTATATGGTTTTTATCGCTACCAGCCGCAGGGCGCCTTCAGTATCGGTCTGCAAAAGACGATCCTGAACAAGAAGGGTACGCTGAAACTGAACGTAAACGATCCTTTCTGGCTGAATCAGTTCAAAGGATACGCCAAATACCAGGACATTGATTTCCGGATAACATCCCGCTGGGAGAGCCGGGTAGCCCGCGCTACGTTCACCTACCGTTTCGGTAACCAGAACGTAAAAGCTGCCCGCCAGCGTAGCACCAGTACGGAAGCTGAGCGCAACCGGGCCGGTGGCGGCAGCAACTAAGCCTGCTGGAACAGACGGACACAGATACTAAAGAGCATAGAGTTTAGTTTAGGTTAAGAAAACGTGAAAGCCAGTCCCGCATTGAGGGCTGGCTTTTTTGTGTTTGAACATTTAAGGATACTTCCAGTTAGCATAGCGGACAAATTACCAACGCTATGAAAACCATCGTTCTGGTTGTAAGTACACTCACGTTAATCACCATCGAAAGTCAGGCGCAGCAGGCATCGAATGCCGCGCCTAAGTCAGTAAGCGTAGCACAGGGGGCTGTAGCTCGCTGGGCCGGAAACTGCAAACGATGCAGCTTTGAAAAGCGGGCCTGGGAGGCTGTTAATGGAACCTGCTATTATCCCGTCGATATGGAAATGAAGCCCGGTACGTATACCATCTCGCGCCGGACAACCGGTGGACGACTCGAGAGCGCAAAACTTACCGTCACCGAAAAGCCCTGCGTTCAGGAAGATATCAAAGACTTTGCAAAGAAAGAGTATGTCAACGTATCGACTGAAAACCAGACGCGGCACCGGAAGGAGATGGCCGTTGTGGAACCGTTGTTAACTTATAAAGCTGATGTGCGCCCGGCCGTGTTTGATATTCCGGTTGGTAAGCCGACCAATCCGCTGCCCAAAGGCCAGGGGAATTTTGGGGCCTGTCGCAGCTTCGACGGTCAACCCCGCGACCGGCATACGGGCCAGGACTACGAAGTCAGTGCCGGGAAGCCTGTGCTAAGCGTTGGAAACGGGCGGGTACTACTGGCAGCTAATCACTTTTTCAGTGGTAACTCGGTATACATCGACCACGGAAATGGCCTGATCAGCGAATATTTCCATTTGAAAAGTTACGACGTTAAGCCGCAGCAGACCGTCACGAAAGGCCAGAAAATTGGCGTTGTTGGGGCTACCGGACGAACCACAGGGCCACACCTGCACCTTGGTGCCCGCTGGCACGGGGCTCGTATCAACCCTGGTTATTTACTGATTGACCCCGCCGATATGCCGGAAGTGAAGTAAACTGGTGAGGCTTGAGGCAAGCCCCACGTTCTTAGAGCTGAGCGTACCACGCTTTCCGTATCTCAATCAGTAGGTGTTCAATACGTACCAGGTCCGGGCGGGCGGGTAGGGGACTTGCGGTAGCGGCTGCTTCAACAGCCGCTACTTTCTGCTCCGCCTGCGCGATCAGGTCGTCGTATTCGTAGGCACCGGCCCGGATACGTAACAACTCGTCGCGGTTGGGCCGCCGGACAATCACCTGACCGGTTTGCAGAATCTCGGCGGCCATGTCGAGGAGCCGGAACGTATGCATCATATTCTTGGCATCGTAATTTTTGCCGTGTTCGAGCGTGTTCTGATAACGGGTTTCGTTTCGTTTTTCTACCCACTCCCAGTACTCCCGGTAGTCTTTGCAATAACTTGAGTAGCCGTCGTGGTTGACGTAGAGAAAAGCCGATGGATTCATCTTCTTCGGAACACTGCTGAGCGAAACTTCGTCGGCTTCGGGGTATTTAATAATGCCCGGAAATTTGAGGGTAGCGGTGGTATCGTAATAGAGCGCATACACGTCGCGGGCGTGTGGAATACTGACCAGTCCACATTGCGCCTGATGCCAGTGCCGTTCGGCTAAGTAATCGAGAAGGGGACGAGAAGCCGATGACGGGTTGTTCTGTTCGGCCATCACGTAGCAGAAGTGAAGCAGCGATTTCCGATCCTTTGGTACCGGATTTAAAATTTTCTTATTGAGACCGCGGGCTTTTTTGATCTGACTCACCGCATAACCCGCAAAGGTGTCTTTGCACAAACGCGACAGAAAATCGCCCGGTTGCAGCCGATCCATGAGCGGATGGCGATACAGCACGCAGTCGTCGGGTGCGCAGAGCAGTTCCAGAATGTTCGGATTATTTTTAGCGAGCAGCTCCACAAATCGGCGGAGTTCATAAAACACTACATCATTGCGGTCGTCGTTGACCTGCTCTATGTAGTGCAGGCCATACAAATCATCCTGAGGGATCACAAAGACGCCCCGAATATCAGTATCTGAGGTGGGAAGATTGGTACCGTAGGCCTTGCTGCCACTGATGCATTCGAACAGAATAAGGTTGCGTTCGCGCAGATCCTGAATAGTCATGGGGCAAAATACCCATAAAAAAGATAAGGTCCCCTGATCGAAGCAGAGGACCCTATACTGACTATTCCTAAACCCTTAACCTTTTCTACATGAAAAACTAACTTTTACCCATTTCTGTTCCAAAAAACCTGAGCAATTTGGTATAATTTTATACTACTCTAGCTCAAGTGGTTCGCTGGCTCTCCGATCAGTATCCCAAAGGAAGTTGATCATCCGGGTTGTGTAATTGGCCTGAGTCAACCAGCGGCTGGCTTCGGAATCACTCCGTTTAGCCAGTTGCTCATTTACCTGATTAGCGGCATTGTTAAATGAATCCCGGGTAGCCTTGTTGAGGCTTAACACCGCAACCGGATTCTGGTTATACAACGAAACTACTTTAATGTAGTTTTGCCAATCAGATTTACGAGCGAAACGACTTACTCGCTGTTCAACGTAGGAAGCAAATTGCTTCTCAGTACCATTGACCAGCAGTGCGGTTGCCGGCTTATTTGCTGCCGGGCTATCATCAGTGAAGGTGGTAGCCGCGGTTGCCTGTTCGGCCGCCAGTCCTAATCCAAGAACCAGCGACACAAAGATAACACGCGATTTCATTGTTTTGTTCTATTTTGCTTTCAGTTATTGAACGCACAAATATCTCTATAAATTCATTGGATGCAAAACTTGTAATGGGTCGATACGGAATTTTATTTTGAAAATTAGATTGATTATTCCATATAATCTAAAATATAAAACTATAATTTTAAATTTGACAGAATAAAATTTTACACAAAGAGTTGTTGATTTGTATAAAAAATTTATTTGCAAAGTTTGAAAGTTCTTTAAAAGATTATATTATTGGTTAAAATTGTTCATAGCAAATTGTATTCCCATAGTGCAAAATGAAATGACTGCGTTACCTGCCCGGTCCAGATAGTCCGGCAACTGGATCATTTCATCCTCAGGAAACTGCCCTAAAACGAAATCTACCTGACGACCTTTCGAGAAATTATTGCCGATTCCGACCCGAAGTCGACCGTATTCCTGAGTAGCCAGTACTTCGTCAATGTTGCGCAACCCATTATGCCCACCCGGCGAACCTTTGGGCTTCAGACGTAACTTGCCAAACGGCAAATCTTTATCGTCGGTGACAACCAGCAGGTTTTCGATCGGAATGTTTTCCTGCTTCATGTAGTATTGAACCGCCCGGCCGCTGAGGTTCATATACGTAGTGGGTTTTACAAAAAACAACTGCCGACCTTTGTGCTGCCATTTGGCGGTATAGGCCAGGCGAGTCATCGAGAAGTCAAAACCATGCTGAGCGGCCAGGCGGTCGAGCACCATAAAACCGGCGTTGTGGCGGGTGAGCGCATATTCCGGGCCGATGTTTCCGAGGCCCACAATCAAAAATTTAGTCATAAACCAGACCAGTCAATACGTTAATCTGTACCTAAGCTGCCGCAAACTTCGTACTATTTTCAACGCAAGCCGCGCGAACCTGCTACTTGTCTTCCTATACATGAACGAACTAATTGACTAACTGATTGACTATTTTTACCTCATGAATCAACAACGCCTTATCCTTTCCAGTCCGCTGCTGGAGATTGTCATTAGCCGGCTGACGCAGGAACTAATTGAAAAACACCAGGATTTTGCCAACTCCGTTTTGTTGGGTATGCAGCCCCGCGGTATCTTCTTTGCCGAACGGGTGAGCCGGGAACTGAACCGGGCGATGGGCCGCGATATACCACTGGGCTACCTTGATGCTACGTTCTACCGCGACGATTTCCGCCGGCGGGACTCTCCGCTACGGCCCAACACAACCCATGTGCCCTTTCTGATCGAGGATAAGCGCGTTATTCTGATCGACGACGTACTGGCTACAGGGCGTATGGTCAGGGCGGCACTGGATGCCATGGCGGCCTTCGGGCGGCCCCGCCAAGTGGAGTTACTGGTCCTGATCGACCGGCGGTATAACCGCGATCTGCCCATAAAACCGGATTATACCGGCAAGCGCGTCAACACCCTGGAGTCGCAGCGTGTTCTGGTCGAATGGACTGAGCAGGGTGCCGAAGCTGACCGGATCTGGCTAGTAGGCTAATCTTTTTTGCTGCACAGATCGTTATCTTATAAACAACCCCCACCCGACGTATGGCTCTGGTCGCTCCCGTCACCGTTTATAAGGTACAGTGTAATACCGTCGCCGAAACGCCCGATCTGCTGGCTGTAGAAGAGCCGCTGGAAATTCGGCTCGGGTTTGGTCCGGTCGATGCCCGGCAACAGCGTAGTCTGGCCATAACGATGCGAACGCCCGGGCACGACGAAGAGCTGGCGTTTGGCTTTTTGCTGACCGAAGGCATCATTCAACAACCTGCCGATATTATCTCCTGTCGACACTGCGTTCAGGACGCAACTAAACAGGGAAACGTATTGCGTGTTGAGCTTAATCCTGCGGTAGTCGTCGACTGGCAGCGGCTGGAACGAAACACATTTACCTCGTCGAGCTGTGGGCTGTGCGGTAAGGCTACTATTGAAGCGGTACAGGCACTGACTCCCGGGCGGCTTGCTTCTTCCTTTCAACTATCGGCGGATCAGCTACTGGCCCTGCCCCATCAGTTACGCGACGCGCAACGGGCATTTGCCTACACTGGTGGGCTTCATGCGGCCGCTCTGTTTGACAAAGCCGGACAACTTCTACTGGTCCGCGAAGATATTGGTCGGCATAACGCACTGGATAAATTGATCGGCGCTGCTTTCTGGAAGGGCTGGCTGCCACTTACGCAGTACGGTGTATTGCTAAGCGGCCGCATTGGGGTTGAACTGGTGCAGAAAAGCTGGATGGCGGGTGTACCCCTGCTGGCGGCCGTAGGCGCACCATCGAGCCTTGCGGTACAAATGGCGTTTGAGGCCGGTATGACGCTCGTTGGATTCCTGCGCGACGAACGTTTCAATCTGTACACGTCTCCGGAACGTATTGACCTGATGACACACGTAAACGATGAAGCGGTACCGAATCATTGAAGTGCCATCGAACCTTGGGTTAAAAACGACCGGGGTGGAACTGCTGCCGGCTGCTTTGCGCGTAAACGGTTTTATGCCGGAAGCCTTTCGGAAAGCAATATCCGTTCCTACCCATGATATAGCTTACAACCCGGTGCGTGATCCGCAAACAAAGCTGCTCAACGGGGAGGGAATCGCTACGATCGCCCGGCGGTTAGCGGATACGCTACGCCCAGTACTCGAGGCTGGTGAATTTCCGATCGTATTGGGGGGCGACTGTAGCATCCTCCCTGGACCTATGCTTGCTCTCAAACAACGCGGGCGGTATGGATTGCTGTTTGTGGATGCCCACGCTGATTTTTACCAGCCGGAGGCTGAACTCAACGGCGAGGTGGCTTCGATGGATCTTGCCATTGTGACGGGACGCGGGCCGGATATTGTTGCCAATATTAACAACCGGAAGCCGTATGTGCTGGATACGGACGTAGTGCATATTGGACAGCGTGATCAGGACGAAGCGGAGGAGAATCACAGCCAACGCATTCAGGATACAGCCATTACTTGTTTTGATCTGCAACGGCTTCGGGAAGAGGATATCAGCAACGTCATAACCAACGCCTTACACTATCTGCAAAAGGCAGAACTTGATGGATACTGGACACACCTGGACGTAGATGCACTGGACGATGAAAACATGCCTGCTGTTGACTACCGGTTGCCGGGGGGATTAACGTTTGATGAGTGGGTTTATCTGCTCCAAAAAGTAATTGCTGACCCAAGGTCCGTAGGCGTCACGATCACCATTTTCAACCCTAAATTAGATACTAACGGCCAACTGACAAGGCAGTTAGTGGAACTCCTGAACCAAGGCTTTGCCTATTGAGCCTACTATCATGCAGCAAAACACCCCACCTGAAGAACTGACCGGTAAGCTGAACGTTGGTCAGCCTAAAACTGAAGCCGCCGGCCTTACGGCTGTTGTGAAATCATTTGAGCACGTCCTGCGTGGTACCGACATTGGGCGGGGCTGGAAGGCGCTGGTCAACCTGAACCAGAAAGACGGCTACGACTGCCCGTCCTGCGCCTGGCCCGATCCGGATGGCCACCGGTCGTCCGTAGCTGAATACTGCGAGAGCGGGGCCAAAGCTGTAGCCGACGAAATCATGACCAAGCACACGGCGTCACCGGTGCTATTCCAGCGGTATTCGGTGGCGGAATTGCTGCAAAAAACGGACTTCTGGCTTGGGCAGCAGGGTCGGCTAACCCAACCGATGATCCTCCGGCCGGGCGATACCCATTACGTTCCTATTGAGTGGAACGAAGCGTTTCAACTCATTGGCAATACGCTGAACGGGCTGGCATCACCAGACGAAGCGATTTTCTATACCTCCGGCCGAGCGGCCAACGAAACGGCCTTTCTGTACCAGTTGTTCGTGCGGATGTTTGGTACCAACAACCTGCCCGACTGTTCGAACATGTGCCATGAGTCAACCAGCGTGGCACTGGGCGAAACCATTGGTTTAGGCAAGGCTTCGATTGTTTATGACGATTTTGAGAAGGCCGACGTCATCATAATTATGGGCCAGAATCCGGGCACCAATGCCCCTCGTATGTTGACTCCGCTGGAGGAAGCCAAACGGAACGGTGCCACGATCATTGCCGTTAACCCGCTGGTCGAAACAGGACTGCTGGCGTTTAAGTATCCACAAAGCCCGCGCGATATGCTGCTGGGCGGACAGAAACTGACCGATATTTACCTCCAGATACGCATCAACACCGATCTGGCCCTGCTCAAAGCCATTGCGAAACTGCTGCTGGAGGAGGAGCAGAAAGCGCCGGGACAGGTACTCGACAAACCATTTATTGAGCAGCAAACCGCTGGCTACGAGGCTTTCCTTGCCGATCTCGCCCGATACGATGTGGATGAGCTGATCGACCAGACGGGCCTGTCGCGCGACGATGTGCAGGCTGTAGTGGATACTCTGAAGTTTAAAAAGAAGATTATTATCTGCTGGGCAATGGGCCTCACCCAGCACCGTAACGCCGTCGAGACAATCCGGGAAGTGATCAATGTTCTGTTGCTGAAAGGAAGTATTGGTATTGAGGGTGGAGGAGCCGCGCCGATCCGGGGCCACAGCAATGTACAGGGCGACCGGACAATGGGCATTTATGAGAAGCCAAAACCGGCCTTTCTGGATAAACTGGCAACAGTTTTCAACTTTGAACCGCCCCGCGAAAACGGCTATGATACGGTAGCGGCCGTCAAGGCCATGCACGAAGGCCGGGCTACCGTTTTCTTCGGCATGGGCGGCAACTTTGCGATGGCGACGTCGGATACCAACTACACGGCGGAGGCTTTGCGTCGGTGCAAACTGACCGTACACGTATCGACCAAGCTGAATCGCAGTCACCTGATTCACGGCGAAACGGCCCTGATTCTGCCCTGTCTCGGCCACTCCGACATCGACCGGCAGGCATCCGGCGAGCAGTTTGTCAGCATGGAAAACACCACCGGGGTTGTTCAGCTCTCGAAAGGTGTGGTGGAACCGGTGTCTCCGCAGTTATTGAGTGAACCGGCAATCGTAGCTGGGGTGGCTAAAGCGACGCTGGCCGGCAAATCGACGGTCGACTGGGATGCCCTTGTCAGCAACTACGACCATATCCGCAATCTGATTGAGCAGACCGTCGAAGGTTTTGAGCAATATAATGAGCGGGTACGGCAACCGGGTGGTTTTTACCTGCCGAACGGCCCTCGTAAGCGCACATTTACCACATCCGACGGTAAAGCTCATTTCTCGGTCAACACACCAATTGGCCACGACCTGAGGCCGGGCGAACTGCTCCTGATGACGGTACGAAGCCACGACCAGTTCAACACAACCGTGTATGGCAACGACGACCGCTATCGGGGCATCTACGGCGAACGACGCGTCGTGTTTCTGAATGCCGATGATATAGCCGACCGTGGGTTGTCGGCCGGGCAGGTGATCGATCTGCACAGCCATTATGACAATCAGCAGCGTACGGCTCACCGATTCATCATCGTGCCGTATAAAATACCCCGTGGCTGCGCAGCCGCTTACTTCCCCGAAACGAACGTGCTGGTGCCTATCGATTCCATAGCGGATAAAAGTCATACTCCGACCTCGAAATCGATTGTAATTACGGTGACACCATCGACGTAGCGCATGGGTCGATAAACGCCCACGTTATTTTGTTGCTACGTAGAAGAAATCGAGGCTACCGGCCGGGTCGTTGCTGACCAGATAGTCGGTGTAATGAATCTCGGTCGCCAGACCATCCTGTTGCAGCAGCCGGTTACGGTTCAGTCGGTTCATCAGGTCGTAAGGGACCTGTAGCAGCCGACGTGGCAGGCGGTATTGCAGGTTGAAAATATCAAAGCGGGTCAGTTTGCGTACGGATTCTTTATTTTGCTCATAATACGTCATCACCTTGTCGTTACCGTGGATACCCCGCGTTTGGACGCTCCTGAAGTACTTGCCCATCAGGTTTTTCAGCTCATCGGCGTAGTATTCCCGAACGTGCCACGGATTGCGCGTGAGCGAAAATTTTCGGTTGACAGTCGTCAGCAGGAGTTTTCCGCCCGGCTTCAGCACCCGGTGCGCTTCCCTGATAAACAGGTCATCGTTTTCGATATGCTCAATAACCTGGAAGGTAACGATATAATCGAACGTATTATCGGCCAGATCGGTAAGCGGAGGAATGTTGGCCGCAATGAACGTCGATTGAGGGTATTCCTGACGCAGGGCGGCAATCAGGTCAGTATTTTTATCAATGCCGGTATACTGACTGGCGGCCTGCGTTAGTAGCTGCAGGCCACGACCCCAGCCACAGCCGATCTCAAGCACTTTTCCGCTGACCAGATTGGCCGCTTCAACGTACGGAAAAAGCAGCCGCTGGTGAACAGGATTATCAGACGCGATTTCGGCCGAGGTTATTTCGGTGGTTTTGTACATATTCGGGATGTCGGATGCTAACGTATTGACCAGAAATCCAACGACTGTCCGTCGGCATCTATTATCTAATAACTGGTTTGCAAAACAATCAGTAAAATTAGTCTTTTGCAGAGCTAAAGAAAAATGAAGGTGACAATAACCAAACTGTCGCCGGTTTTTCGTTAGATATAAACAACTTAAGGATAGCGTTATTGATCGTTGTTTATGCGTTTACTATATGCTTTAGTGATGATTAGTGTGCTGTCGGCCTGCTCCACAACAAAACCGACGCAGGAATACGATGCACGCGTCAGAGAAAAAGGGGGTAGTCGACAGGCCGATCCGCAGGATTCCGGTTCCCGACAGACCAGTTCGCGGCAGGTAGCTCCTGTATCGTCTTCGCCGGCAGCCGCCCAGAATGCCGCCAAAGCCGCAGGTGAATGGACCGTTACGTCCGTAAAAGGGAAATACCTGATTATTGACAGTTCGTCCGTTCGGGTGTATCTGAATCTGACGGCCCGGCAACCCGACGGCAGTCCCGTTACGAATCCATCCGATTTGTCGAGCCGCTTCCAGATTGCCTATGTACTGTATCCCGACTATAACAATCGCGATCGGCTGGGCTATGGCAACGTACCGCTCAACGACCAGACACTGGTGCGTGACGGCGATCATCTGACGCTGACATTTGACATCAAGCGACCGAAAGACGTAGCCAGTGCAGTGCTGTTAACCGAAATGACCGAAGTTAGTACCGGCGCCAAAGCCCGTAATGACCTGCCGGTACGCTTCAGAGCCGTGAAACTGAGTGATCGGTATGCGCTTTTCGATAAGAATGGACGATTGCCGCAACTCCGCAACTATGTTAACCAGGGCGATACGGTAGTGATCCGAAGCGTAGAGGGGAACAGCAAGCCGTTGTTCGTTTTCCGATACAAGCATGAATTTGACGCAGCCTCTTCGCCAATGAATACGTCGTCGCGCCCGGCATCGCGTTCACTGGATGTCGATACAACCCTGAGGGTTACGACCAACCAGCCGTTTACCTTGCCTAAAGAAGGGTTATACTATTTCATGGAGGATACTACCGATGCCTATGGCATTGGGCTGGTTGTAACGGACAAGCGGTTCCCGAAAATGACCCGTCCTGACAAGCTCATCAAGCCCGTGCTATACATGAGTACGGGGTCGGAGATTAGTGAGTTGAATCAGGCGCAGGATACCAAGAAAGCGTTTGATCGGTACTGGCTGAGTTTGATGTCAGGTAATGAGGATGTGGCCAAGCGGACCATTAAAGCGTATTTCGACCGCGTAGAAGAAGCTAACCGCTTGTTTACGAGTTATAAGGAGGGCTGGAAAACCGACAAAGGTATGATTTACATCGTACTTGGTCCGCCCGATCGCGTACAGCGCAACCGCGAACGCGAGGTATGGGTGTATAATCGACGGGCCAACGTGTCGGAGATTACCTTTACCTTTACGAAAAAACCAAACCAATTTGTCGAGGATCATTATGAACTGGTGCGCTACATCGAGTACCAGCCGATTTGGTACCCGATCGTAGAAGCATGGAGAACCGGCGCAATCCGCGAATAAATCGTTTTAATAAAAACCGGTCTGGCGAGACCCGGTCAGGCGTGACCCGTTCTGGTGAGGATCGGACAGACGTACCGTCAGATCAGGAATCATCTGACCGGGACAGGCCTGACCGCGACTACAGGTCTGACGATACGTCTGACCGGGTCTCGCCTGACCGGGTCACGCCTGACCGGGACAGGCCAGATCGGGACCAGCCTTACCGCAAGTCCTATAATCGTTCTGGAGGTGGGCGGCCGGGCGGCCCGCGACCGCAGTTTAAGCCAGCACCCGAAGAGATGGTGTTTGGCATACAGTCGGTAATCGAAACGCTGAAGTCCGATCAGCAGATCGACAAGCTGTACATGGAAAAGGGGCTCAGTAACCCCGACATCCAGAACCTGGCGTTCCAAAATCGCGTAACCATTCAGCGCGTACCGGTGGAGAAACTGGATCGGATGACGCGCAAAAATCACCAGGGGGTTATCTGCATGGTGTCACCAATTCACTACGTCAAGCTATCCAACGTGATCGCTGATGTACACGAGCGGGGCGAAACACCGTTCCTGCTGCTCCTTGACCGAATTACAGATGTGCGCAATTTTGGAGCTATTGCCCGGACGGCCGAGTGTTCCGGGGTACAGTGCATCGTAATTCCAGGCCGGGGGGCAGCCGCCATCAACTCCGACGCGATGAAAACCTCTTCGGGGGCTTTGAACCATATCTCTGTTTGTCGGGAGTACGATCTGGCCGATACAGTGAAGTACTTGCAGGAATCAGGCATTCGGGTGATTGCGTGTACGGAAAAAACGTACCGCGACCTGTACGCAACTGATATGACGGGGCCGTTGGCCGTAATCATGGGTTCGGAAGAAGACGGTATCTCACCCGAGTTGCTCCGAATGGTCGATACGCACGTCCGGATACCATTGCTGGGGGAGGTAGGTTCGCTGAACGTATCCGTTGCAACGGGGGTAGTTTTATACGAAGCCGTTCGGCAACGGAGCAGCGGCCGATAGCTGTCGTAGTAGTGAAGGAATAGACATCATCAAAAAGGCCTCATTTACTCAATGAGGCCTTTTTGATTGTACTATGCTGGTAAATGATTACAGGCTGCACATTGGCTGCTTCGCTGCATCATAATATTTCCTGATGACCTTTGTCAGGTGGCTGGCATCAGTAAAGCCCAGATCGTAAGCAACCTCTTTGATGCTCTGTCCGGAATATTGCAGACGGCTTTGGGCTACGTTCACCCGGGCTTTCAGAATATATTCCTTTAGGTTCTCCCCTACTTTTTTCTTGAAGTATTCGCCCACGTACGTCGGTGCCAGGTTGAATTCGCTGGCAATAACTTCGACCTTCAGCTTATCGTTGTCGAACAGATTGTATTGAATGTATTGCAGAAGGTCTTTTGTCTGATTATTCTGGGCTTTGTGACTGTCCCGAAAGCTGTTTTCAAGGTTGCGCACCAGTACGTTCAGCATGGCCACCATATTAGTTCGGATGATGGATTCGGAGGGGTTCGTTTCTTGCTGCTCATGAACTATGCTGGTAATCAGACTAACCATCAGCGCCTTGTCCGACGCCGAACGAATGATTTCGCCGGGCATCCGATTGTAACTGCTCAGTACGTAATGCAGGTTTTTGAACCACTGGCTGTAGTCCATCATCTGCCGTTTGTCTTCCTGGAAGAACAGAGCGTTGAAGCGGATAAAGACAAATGACGTTGGCGAACTGATCTGAAAGGAATGGCAATCGTAGGGTGGCAGCAGGAATATACTTTCTTTCCCGTACGGCAGCATGTTGCCGTTGATGCATTGACTTCCCGTGCCGTTTTTTATGAAAACGAGTTCAAAAAAGTTGTGCTGATGCGGCCGTTTCGTCCAGACCTGCAACACTTCTTCCTGAATAGTGAAAGGCTGTGCGGTATGCTCAATCTGCATAGAACAGGGTTGCTTTTTTCTGTGAGGGCCGATTTGCCCGGCATGGTTATAAACAACAGGACTCGGCAGAAGGTGCTTGGTTGAGAAAAAGCTTTACAGTGCCACGATCACCTTCCCGATAGTACGGCCGCTCTCGACCTGTGCGTGGGCTTTCCCCATGTCTTCAAACGCAACTAGTTCCGATACGTGGGATTTAATGATACCCTGCTCCAGCCAATCGGCAAGCACCTTCATGTCTTCGCCGTTAGACGACACCAGGAAGAAAAAACCATTCACCCCTCTGGCTTTAGCCTTTTCTGTCACTGTTTCACTCAATCCTGAAGGAATGCTGATAAGGGTACCGCCCGGTTTTGCCACATCCAGCGATCGGTCGATGTTATCGCCCCCGATGGTATCCAGAATGAAATCGAATTCGTATGGGCTATTGGCCCAGTCGTAGCCGTGGTAGTCGATGTGCTCATCGGCCCCTAAGCGCATAACAACATCTTTGTTTTTGGCTGAGGATGTCCCCACTACATGCGCACCGAGGTGTTTGGCTATCTGCACCGCAAAATGGCCAACACCGCCGGCGGCTGCATGTACCAGAACGGTTTGTCCCGGCTGCACCTGTGCTTTCGTGAGCAGCGCCTGGTAGGCAGTGAGGGCCGCCAGCGTAGCGGCTGCCGCTTCGGCATGGGTAATGGCCGACGGTTTCAGGGCCAGTTGGTTGGCGGGGGCGGCTACGTACTCCGCGTAAGCTTTGCCGTGACCCGGGAAGTTGACCATACCGAATACGTCGTCGCCGGGTTTGAAATTCGTGTCGCTTCCGGCTTCGGTTACTACACCGCTAATGTCCCAGCCGATTATCAAAGGGCGTTCCTGCTTGATGCGGCCGTAAGTACCTTTGCCGGCGCGGGTTTTTACGTCTACCGGGTTGATGCTGATGGCCTTTACCTGTACCAGTACTTCATCTGGTTTGATAGTTGGCCTGGGAATTTCAGTATAAATCAGTTTGTCGATTCCGCCTGGCTCGTCAATGATGATGGCTTTCATGGTTGTTATTTTTTTCTGATTTGTTTAGGGTACCCTGGTGCTCTAAAGGCTGAGCCGCAGGAAAGTAAAACCGGTTGGGGTTTTGCCCTGTCGTATTTAAGTGCGTTGAAGACCACACAAAATTCCTGCAAATGGGGCGGTTGGAAGGAGTATGTTTACAGGTTTGTCAGGTACGTTTTCAGGTTACCCTTTCGTGGCCCGACGATGAAGCGACAAAGCAAAGCCTAGCAAAAAGCCCCGCCATGGCGGGGCTTTTTGCTAGGCACAGAAACACTCAGATTATGATTTCTTGGTCGCGGGTTTCTTAGCCGCCGGCTTCTTGGCACCGCCACCCGGCGTACCATCCAGTGAATTGATCCAGGTCGCCAGTTTTAGGGCATCCTCTTTCGGTACCTGCTTCATTGGAGCCATCGGAGGGTAACCAGGCCAGTTGCTCGGTACCGGATTATAGATCAGTTCGACGATTTTTTCGTTTGTATAGTTTTTCTTAGCTACGTCTTTGTAGGCCGGGCCAACCAGTCGCTGATTCGGACGGTGGCAGGCAATGCACGTATATTTTTGCATCAGAGCGTTCATGTCGGCCGGAATTTCGTCGGTAGACGCCTGAGCGTTGGCATTGTACGAAGCTACAGTCACCAAAGCCGTAGCGAAGAGAAATCCAAACGTTTTTTTCATGACAAACGGGTAATCAATAAATGGGTAAAACAATGAAAAGCAGGTTGTATCTAGTTCTACAAAATTAGGCTGATTCACAACATAAGCCAATTGTAGCTTAGCTTTTTACTACCTAAATCCTTTGTATGACAGAATTTAATGGAAAACGTTTAAAATTAGCGATCCAATTTTGTAAAAAATGATGCCTGTCGATCGTTTTTCCGGTCATGCTGACCTGTATGCTCAGTACCGGATTGATTATCCCGCTGATTTATACGACGTTGTGCTGTCGAGGGTAACTCAGCGTAATGTGGCCTGGGATTGTGCTACGGGCAATGGACAGGTTGCCGGGGCACTGGCTGCTTATTTTGACCGCGTAGAAGCTACCGACATTAGCGAAAAGCAACTGGCGCAGGCGGTACACCAACCCAACATACACTATCAGGTCAGCATGGCCGAACAGACACCGTTTTCGGATCAGACCTTCGACCTGATTACCGTAGCGCAGGCACTGCACTGGTTTAATGTGCCTGCGTTTCATGAAGAGGTACGGCGGGTAGCGAAGCCGGGAGCCGCGATTGCCGAATGGGGCTACGGTATGGTTCAGGTATCGGCGCAACTGGACCCGATCATACTGGATTTCTATCGAAACGTTATTGGTCCGTATTGGGACCCTCAGCGTCGATACGTCGACGGAGCGTATGCCACGCTGCCCTTTCCCTTCGATCAGGCAGAACACCACAACTTTGTCGCCCGGCGATCATGGTCGCTGGATCGGTTTCTGAATTACCTCAGGACGTGGTCGGCGGTGCGTCAATACCTCTATGAAAATGAAGAGGACCCCGTAACGGCGCTGGGCGACCGGCTGAAACCGCTGTGGACGGCCGACGAGCAGGACGTTCAATTTCCTATATTCCTGCGTATCGGCCGGATTTGATGACGCTTTGCGGTAGTTAAGCTTCCCAGATCACCCGAACGACTTTGCCCGGTACGCCGATGGTCTGGAAAAATTGCAACCAGTGTAATTGCTGGGGCCCGAGGTGATCGGTCGGGGATTTAACTTCCACAAATTCATACTGCCCCTGTTCATTCCAGATCAGCAGGTCCGGAAAACCGCGGGTATGCTCCCGGACGTTGCGGGCCATTTCGAGCAGAATCAGCCGCAACTGCTCTACGTCGATGAGGTCGATAAGCCGGTGAACCAGCCCGAGCAGTTCATCGCTCCAGTCGACCAGTACGTTTGTAATGCCGTATTTGGCGTTGAACATCCGGCCAGTATGCAACCGCCAGGCTTCTTTGGTGTCGAGGTCGGCCAGGCGCTTCCGGAGCAGGTCTTCGCGCTTCAGGTAAAAATCAGGCAGGTAAAAATCCGACGGGGCGCGTTGCAGCGGGTGGTGGATGGCCTGCACGTTGGCATCGTAGATAATGTCCCAGAACACCAGCCCGAAGAGCCCGCGCCACGGGTAGTTTTCGGTAAAAGCCGCGTCGAAGTCCTGTTCGAGGTAATGGTTCATTACGCCTGCTTCGACATGGTGTCGGTAGGCCGCCGGAATGTTCACGCTCTCGGCATCGGACAGGAAGCGCGTTGTGGTTTTTTTACTCCGTTTCTTCTCGCCCGCGCTCAGAATCTTTTCCCGGAAGTCATGCGCAAAATAACGTTCATCGGCGTTTTGTGGACTGGTTGCAATCTCGTCGCACAGGGCCAGGGCTTCGTCGATCAGGCCGTTTTTGAACAGCAGCCGAACGCGCCGTTCGCGGGCGGGAACGCGATCCGATAACTGATACACGGCCATGGCCTGGTCCGGATGTTTCTGGCGTTCCAGATATGCCCCAACGCGGCAAACCAGTTTCTGATAGCCGGGAATCGCAATTTCGGTCAGTTCGGGGCGGGTCTCGTTCCAGTTCAGAAACCAGTTGTAAATATCCTCAGCGGGTGTTTCGGCTTCTTTCAGTTCGTAAAATTCTTCGTTGGTCAGCGAAATAAGCAGCTTATCTTCTACCTCCTTGCGGGTGCGGAAGCGGGCGGTGAGCTTCGACTCGTCGTAGCGTTCAAAGTTGACCATACCCAGATCGCGGATTACAAACTCGGTCATGTCCGACGAACGATTGCCGAAGAAGAGGTACTTCACCATCATGACTTCAGCCTCAAAATTTGTCTTTACGACCGTTTCACGCGTGGTCAGACTCGTCACGATTTCACCAAAATCAAGCTCGTGAAGAGCGTACCGAATGACTTCCTCTTTCTTTTGCTTCGATAACGGTTTAAGCTCTTCGGGCTCGAGGGGGAGCAGTTCGAGCAACTCAGGTTTGGTAAATACACCCAGGGCATCGTCGCCCATGACTTCGTGGTGCGGAGTAAGCCGCTCAGCGAATCCTTGCTGCAACAATTGGCCCAGGGCCGCCGGCAAGTCCGTAATCTCATTGTACTGTAGCTTGTTGATCCGGAAGAAAAGCCCTTTTCGGTTGCTCAGCCGGACAAAAAGACACTGTGCGTCAATGCTCAGGGCGTCAAATTGACGAACAAAGCTCCACTCGGCTTCGTTGAGCAGACTGCCGTACAGTCGTTTTACAAAATCCAGCACATAGCGGAAATTGTTAAGGTAATAGCGAGGGGTTAAAATAACTTGCTGACGACCGACCATACGTATGAAGGGGTATTGGCTCGTTATTGGTTTATCAACAGCCAAAGACCCGTTAGTACAACAAAAAAACAGACAATTATGTCCCCGGATGACCTGCTGAACGACTTACGCCAACGGTCCATTCTAAACGACGAGCAGCGTCAGCGCATCGCAGCCACCGAACGTATTCGGCCGTTTTCGCTGCACTGGGAGTTGCGTGCCATGCTTTACGCCGGTATTCTGCTGCTAAGTTCGGGATTGGGGCTGCTCGTATACGACAATTTTGATCACGTTGGGCACGGCATTCTGTTGCTGATCATAGCTGCGGCCTGCGTCGTGTCGTTTGTGTTTGCGTGGCTTAATCGACCCCCCTGGACAACCGAGCAGGCCAGCAGCCGGTCGGCCTTCGGAGCGTATGCTCTCTTGCTGGCCTGTCTGCTGTTTCTGACGCTCGAAGGCTACGCGCAATATCAGTACAACGTATTCGGGACTCGCTACGGGTTGGTTACGTTCGTACCAGCCATGCTGTTTCTGGCGCTGGCTTATCGCTTTGACCACCAGGGCGTACTGAGTATGGCCCTCACGGCGCTCATTTCCTGGGTGGGCGTGACGGTTCGGCCGCTAACCTTTTACTTTAAAACCAACTTCTTTGATCAGAGAGTGGTTTTTTCGGCCATTGGGCTCGCCCTGGTGATTATAGCGGTAGCGTTGGTGCTGGAGCGGCAGCGCATTAAAGCGCATTTTACGCTGACCCACCTCACCTTTGCCGGCAATCTGTTGCTGGTAGCACTGCTGGCGGGGCTGTTCAATTTTGACGAACTTCTGCCGTGGTTCATAGCCGGACTGGCTGCGGGCTGCTGGCTGGCCGATCGCTACGCCCGGCAGGAGCAGCGTAATCGGGCCGGGTCGTTTTTGTTTCTGCTGATGAGTGCTATCTACGGCTACATTGGCCTGACGTACCTATATTTCAAGTACCTGCATCCCGCAAGTAGTGTGGCCGACTACGTGTATTTCATCGTGTCAGGCATTGTTTTAATCGCATACCTGCTGTATCAACGGCGATCAGTTTTGCATGAGAGCGTATAACGAAACGTGGATTGAAAATAAGAACGTTGTCAGCCAGGCCGAACGCTGGCACCGGCGGAGCCTGCTGACGGACGATCAGCTAACGGCCGTTCGCAAGGCGTATCCGGTGGGGTTTCAAACCATGAACGGTTTTCTCGAAATTGGTTTGTTCATCTTCACCATCATTGCCACGGGGGGCGTGTTTCTGCTGTTTGTTGAGTTACTTTCGATCGATGACTCATCCATTTTCGGTCTGTACTGCCTGCTTTTCGGCATCGGGCTGGCTATCTTGAACAATGTCCTGATTCGGCGACGGCAGTTCTACCGCAACGGGGTTGATAACGCCCTGGTGATGGCCACCACGGCGCTGATGGTAGGTGGTTTCAACAGCCAGTTTCTGGACGACGGTTCACTGTGGCAGTGGTGTCTGGTCGCGTTGCCGCTGCTGGCGGCCGTAGTGTGGTACTACGGCGATACGCTCATTACGTTTATTGCGCTGGCCGTGTTGTATACGTGTCTGTTTGATCTGACGCTGGAAGCCAGTTTCGGCCGGACACTGTTGCCGTTTGTAGGGATGGTGGTATCGGGGTTGTTGATGCAGGCTACCCGGATGATCCGACAGCGGGCGTACTACGACGATGCCGTGAGCCTGACGCAGTGGGTGGCGCTGGCTATGCTGCTGGTCAGTGTAAACTACTACGTGGTGCGCGAAACGAACTGGTTGCTCATTCGCTCTACACTACGGCGATCGGGGGTGATGTCACCGCCGGAGATTGACCTGCCGTGGCTGTTCTGGCTGCTGACGGTAGGGCTCCCGATCGGGTATCTATGGCAGGGATTCGTCCGGAAGAACCGGATGCTGATCATCCTGGGGGTGCTGGGTGTTGCCGCAGCCGTAGCTACCATCCGGTACTACGTCGGAATCCTGCCGTTGAATGTACATCTTACGCTCTGCGGACTGTTTTTGATTGGCATCGCTGTAGGAGGTATTCGCTACCTGCGGTCGTCCCGATACGGTTTTACCGACGTTCCGGATGAGGATTCGCCGGACGAGTTTCTGATTAGCTCAGACGTTATTACGGCCGCTCAGGTAGCGGCTGGTACGTCGGGCCACGATCAGCACGACAACGTAAAATTTGGCGGGGGGAAATTCGGTGGGGGCGGAGCCGGTGGAGGGTATAACTAAGCCCAGCCAATGTAGCCCTATCGTTTATGCCCTTTGCGGTTTGTCGGCAAACTGATTTCCCAGCACGGCCGATGCAATATCCCCAACGGTTTGAAAAAACAGAATATCCGGCTGCACCTGTAGGGCGTCGGGCTTGGTGAAACCCCAGGAAACGGCACCAAAAGCGGTGTTGACGAGTCGGGCGGCTTCAATATCGCGCAGTTCATCGCCGACGCAAAGCGTTTCAGATGGCGCTACACCACTTTTCGAAATTACCTTTCTAAACTTTCGCTGTTTTCCGAACAGGGCGGTTCCGCATTCATAGAATCGGATCAGGGCCGCGTTGTCAGGACCCAGCACCTGCCGGACATTGTCTTTCGAATTGGAACTAACAATTGCCAGTTGAACACCATTGGCCGACAACTGCTTCAGCAGCCCGGAGATGCCGTCGAACAACGTAATCTGGTCAATATCCCGAGCCATCAACCGAATGAACGACCGGGCGATGAACGGAATCTTCCAGGCGGGTAAGCCGGCCAGACTGATCATCTGCCGGGCATCCAGACCTCGTAACGTATCAACGTCGTCCGGTTCGACCCGCTTGAAATTGTAGGTCGCGGCCAGAACGTTGATGTTATTCAGGAAAAAAGGAAAGGAATTTGCCAGGGTGCCGTCGAAATCAAAGATGACCAGTTTGTAATTCATAGCACGGATTGAGAGACAATTATTGGCTCAATATAACCAAATGATTCTATTCGTCCTGCCACCGGTCGCCTTCTTCTTCCGTTAAGATTCCTCTCGCTTCAAGGTGACGCTATAGGATAGCCTGTTGAATCCTGGCCGCCAGAGGTTCCCGGGAGCCGTAGGAAAATGGATCTACCTCCTGGCTTCAGGCATCCAGCCGTTCATGCAGTAGAACCGGTCGGTCGTTTCCATTTTATGACAACAACCGAATTATGAAACAAACCATACTAAGACAAGGGGTTCTACTGGTGGCGATACTCTGCCTGTTCGGTTCGTTCGAGCCCCGTGCGTTAACCTGGGTGGCTATTGGCGACTCCATTACGTATCTGAACGACCATCAAAACGAAACCGGCAACCGAATCACCAAAGGCTATATGACCCGCGTGGTCGAGAAGTTGCCTCATCTTCGCTACGTCAATCAGGGCCATAATGGCTGGACGGCGGTGCGGATCGCGCAGCAAATCGAGAACCTGGGGTTAGTGAAAGCCGATCTGTATTCAATCTTTCTCGGCACTAACGACTGGTGGGGAGGTCGGCCATTGGGTCGCTTCCAGGACTACCAGACCAACACGGGCAATGGAACCGTGTACGGGGCTTTCCGGCAGATCATTGATAAAGTCAGGAGCCTGAATCCGCAGGCACCCATCATCCTCATTACGCCTATGCAGCGGGTGGATTTTGTGTACATCGCTAATTTGAAAAACAACGCCTACGGTTCGTACCGGCCCAAAAACGGTCAGTCACTTGAGTCGTTTGCCACGGCGATTGATTCCATCGGCCGTTATGAGAAAATACCCGTTGTGGATCTGTACCACCTCAAAGGGTTAGCGATGAGCAAGTTAGTCAAATTCAAACGGCTGAAAGATCCGCAGACAGGCCAATACGTGAACTACCCGTATCCTACGTTCATAGACGTACCGTTCAACCCCGAAACCGACGAATACCCGTATCCGGTTGAATCCATTCGGATGACGTACGACGGTCTGCATCCGTCCGACAGGGGGTACGCGTTGATCTCCCGGCAACTGGTGAAGGTGCTGAAACGTATTGACTAATGGTGACGAGTCTGAAAAAGCAGAACTGAACAAACCTGGACGCCCTCTGTTTTGGCTGTAACGATCATAAAAGCCTGCGTTCAGGAAATGGATGAATTCAACGTAGCGTTGGTGGCAATTGGGGGTATTGTGTTGGGGCTGGGGCTATTCGCCCGTTCCCTGAGAGCAACCGTTTTTTCGATTCCTCTGCTGGCGTTGGTGTTCGGTATACTAATAAGCCCGGAAGGACTGGGCCTGCTTCATCCTGAGCAGTGGGGGAGGCCAGAAGCGATCCTCGAACAAGCCGCCCGACTGACCATTGCGATCGGGCTGATGGGCGTGGCGCTGCGATTGCCCCCGGGCTTCCTGCGTCAGCACTGGCGTTCACTGAGCGTTTTATTAGGGCTCGGGATGCCACTGATGTGGTTATCGAGTAGTCTGCTGGCTTACTGGCTGCTCGATCTGCCGATACTGGTGGCGTTGTTGGCAGGTGCGGTCGTATCACCTACTGATCCCATTGTGGCCAGTTCGATCGTGACCGGTGAACTAGCGGAGGATAACCTGCCCGACCGGGTCCGGCATACGATATCCGCCGAGTCGGGGGCCAATGACGGGCTGGCCTATCCGATTGTGCTGTTACCCATTCTGCTCCTGACAAAACCGGAGGGTGAAGTCTGGGAACATTGGCTGGTCCATACTGTGCTGTGGGAGGTGGGGATCGCCGTACTGTTTGGTATTCTGCTTGGCGTAGCCGCCGGGCATCTGCTCCGCTGGGCCGAAGCCAGGAAAACGGTCGGACAGCATTCGTTTCTGGCGTTCAGTCTTGCCTTGACGCTGGTGGTGCTGGGTGCTGCCAAACTGCTGGGTACCGATGGGATTCTGGCGGTTTTCGCGACTGGTGTTGCGCTCGACCGGACAGCCAACGCCAATGAACGTCATCAGGAAGAGCGGGTTCAGGAAACAGTCAATCAGTTTTTTACCCTCCCTATCTTTACGTTGCTGGGATTGATGCTGCCCTGGGCACAATGGCGGGAGTGGGGTTGGGCAGGAGTTGCCCTGGCAATAGCCGTATTGTTGCTGCGTCGGCTACCTTTTATTTTACTCCTGAGGTCCTGGACACCTCAGCTAAGAAAAACCAGAGATGCACTGTTTATGGGCTGGTTCGGGCCGATTGGGGTAGCCGCCATTTTTTATGCTGTGCTGGCCATGAAACGCACAAACCAGGAGGCTATCTGGGGAATTGGGAGCCTCTTGGTTTGTGCATCGCTGGTCGCGCATGGTATAACGGCAAGCCCATTGACAAAGCTTTACGGCAGACGTGCGCAGGATTGAAACAGGATTTTCTGCACAGTCAATAAGCAGGTGTAGCCAATCCTTTACAGCGAGGTAAGGCACACCCCGATCGTTCGGTACCCAACCCGAAATATCAGTCAAGTGACTGCTGGCTCATAGTTTTGTTGGCTTACTCTTCTGGCTCAACACCTCCGGTGTTATTACGGCCGTGTGCCCACCCTGTAATTGAGCCACCATCGTCCGGAGCATGTAGTAATAGGCGGCTTTCTGATCGGGATTTTTTTGCGCAACCAGAGGGGCATTGCCCAAAAGAAGCGCGAGCAGCAGGGGCATCAAGCCAGGTATTCTGTTCATAAGGGTTCGTGGTTTTGATGAATACGTCAAAACTACGGTGGCCCTCAAGGGCAGGCCAATAAAGGTTGACGAAGCCACCCAGACGCCCGACAAAGCAGCGCTTTATGGTACCCGACCAAACAGAATGGTTTCACCTGCTAGTTTTAGTGTCCCATCTACCGAAAAACCGCTAAGTTTGGCCCCGCAAACCAACGACGATACTTCCATCGCATGAAAACGGTTGATTCCTACAATTTCGCCGGTAAAAAGGCACTCGTCCGGGTCGATTTCAACGTACCCCTCGACGACCAGTACCGTATCACCGATGATACCCGCATCAAAGCCACCATCCCGACCATCCAGAAGATCCTGAACGACGGTGGATCGGCTATCCTGATGTCGCACCTCGGTCGGCCTAAGGGCGGCCCCGAAGAAAAATATTCGCTGAAGCACCTGGTTCCTACGTTGTCGGAGACGTTCGGGCGGGAGGTGAAGTTTGCCGACGACTGCATTGGCCAATCGGCCGTTGATCAGGCAGCCGCCTTGCAGCCGGGCGAAATCCTGTTGCTCGAAAACCTGCGCTTTTACAAGGAAGAAGAGAAAGGTGATAAAGCGTTTGCTGAAAAGCTGTCGAAACGCGGTGACGTCTGGGTCAATGACGCTTTCGGTACGGCCCACCGGGCGCACGCGTCCACGGCCGTTGTGGGGCAGTTCTTTCAGGACCGTATTTGCGGCTACGTGATGCAGGCCGAGATTGACAACGCCGACAAAATTCTTAACAATGCCGAGCGGCCTTTCACGGCGATCATGGGAGGAGCGAAAATCTCAGACAAAATTCTGATCATTGAGCAACTGCTTGATAAGGTCGATAACCTCATCATCGGCGGGGGCATGACGTATACCTTTACTAAAGCGCAGGGCGGCAGCATCGGTAAATCCCTGCTGGAAGCCGACAAGCAGGACCTGGCGTTGGACCTGCTGAAAAAAGCTGAGGAAAAAGGCGTGAAGATTTACATGCCGGTCGACAACGTTATTGCCGACGATTTCAAGAACGACGCGAACCGCGAAGTAGTGAAAACCGGCAGCATTCCCGATGAGTGGGAGGGGCTGGATATTGGACCGGAAACGATTAAGATCTTCTCGGACGTCATTCTGCAATCGAAAACTATTCTGTGGAATGGCCCGATGGGCGTGTTTGAGTTTCCAAACTTCGCTATAGGAACGAACGCCATTGCCGAAGCCGTTGTGAAAGCCACCGAAGAGAACGGGGCTTTCTCGCTGATCGGCGGGGGCGATTCAGCCTCGGCGGTGAACCAGGCCGGCTACGGCGACCGCGTCAGCTACGTATCGACCGGTGGTGGTGCTCTGCTGGAATACATGGAAGGCAAGACACTGCCGGGTGTAGCTGCGCTGGAGTAAGGTTGGATTTTTAGTTAGTGGTTGGTGGTTAATAGTTGTTGTCTGACTACGAACCACAAACCACGAACTACAAACTATTCAAAGCCGCCCGCGCCTTGTTGTCGACGCTGTTTTTGTATTCGTGATTCTTGTAGCGGAGCGCTTTTTGAAAATACGACCGGGCGGTGTCCCGGTCATTTTTTTGCTGGTAGATATAACCCAGTTGAAGCGAGGCCGTCGCTCCGAACGACAACTGACCCGCTTCGCTCAGCGAGATGGCTCGTTTGAGATACGGTATGGCGGCTTCCGGCTCATTCCGGTGCTGGTGGATACGGCCCAGGCGATAGTTGTACTCTGCCTTTTCGGCGGTAAGCGTAAAGCGAGCTTCGGAATAAGGCCGCAGATACGCCAGGGCGCTGTCGGTGAAGCCTCCGTCCGACGCCAGCCGCGCCCGCATCAATGTCTTCTGGTTGGGCGACGAACCTTTGCTGAAATACACGTCCGCAAATTTTTGTGCGGCTTTGTCGGCCTCGACGACCAATTGCCCAACCGTAGTGACTTTCTGCAGGTAGGATCGGGCCTGATCGTCCTGGTTGACGAGCCAGTGGCAGAGGAAGAGTTTATAATAAGCGTCTTTCAGAAAATTCTGACCCTTATACATTCGGAGAAACTGCCGGAGATGGTCGCTTGCCCGGCCATACTGACCTTGCTGAAGGTAAATATCGCCCAATATGTTGTCTATGATGGGCATAGGTAGGTAGTCGGCCCCAACCGGGCGAGCCGCCAGGTAAGCCAGCGCCTTGGCACCGTGGCCGTTCTTCTGTTCGGTCGTAGCGGCCAGGAAATGAATCAGGAGGTTGTCCGGGTTGTTGCGCACCAGTTCCTGCAAATTGCGTCCGTCGGCATCGGTAAACTTCAAAATGTAGGCCCGGACGAGCAGATCGATCAGTTGAGCCTCGGTGCGCATGAGTGGGTCCTGCTGCGCTTTGGCCAGCTCCTGCTGACCTTGCCGGATGGTGCCCTGTAAGCCAAGCAGATTTGTGACCCAGGTGTAGTTCTCGGGGACCGAGCCGATCAGGATATGGAGCGTACCCAGCGATTTATAGGTTGGCAGAAAGTCAGGAAAGCGTTTTTGATTGTCGACCAGCAGTCGGTACGCCCGAATCACATCCCAGCACGCGCTGACTTCCTTGCCGAACTTCAGCTTAACAAATGCCCAGTGTAAACGTACTTCGGCCTGCGCGAATCGTTGCCAGGGCGACTGGTCGCTGAGCTTTCGCAGGGCGTCGAGCCGGGCATCTTCCCGGTTTTTGACTTTTGCAAACGCTTTGTCGTCGTCGGACACAAGGAGCGTCACCATGTCGGCAAAGTCGTCGACGAAGATCCGGATGCCATTCGTCGAGGATGGTTCATTCGCCATCAGCCGACGAGCGGGCTGTACGTTGAGTTTCTGCCAATCCGAGTAAGCCCGTTGTAAACCCGGTGTCCAGACGAAGTCCTGTGCGTTGGCCGTTAGGGTAAAAAAAAGCACACGGATGATACAGATCAAACGGATACTCACGGAGGTAAATCCGCGCCGATCCGATATAAACTGTATCATCCGTGTGCTACTACGTCGAAAGACTTACCGACCGCGGCCAACCGGTGCCGGCTCGGGTACGCCTTCTACATCGGCGAAAATCCGGCCGCAGTGTTCGCAAACAATGATTTTCTTCTTGTCTTTGATATCGGCCTGACGCTGGGGCGGCACTACGTTGAAGCAGCCACCGCAGGCTCCGCGTTTTACCATCACCACAGCCAGTCCATTGAGCGCGTTACCGCGGATTTTGTTGTACGAGTTCAACAGCCGCGGTTCAATCTGAGTAGACTGTTCTTCCCGCTGATCTTTGAGCGCTTTTTCTTCTTCCTGGCTTTCGGACGTGATCTGATCCAGTTCCTGCTTCTTGGCTTTCAGATCCTCTTTCCGTTCGTTGAGGGCGTTCTGCGTGTTTTTGATCTCCTCTTCTTTGCCACGAATGCGGAACGACGCTTCGTTGATGCGTTTCTCGGCCAGTTCGATCTCCAGCGACTGAAGTTCGATCTCTTTTGAAATGGCGTCGTACTCGCGGTTATTACGGACGTTCATCTGCTGATCCTTGTATTTGGTGATCAGCTTTTCAGCGTCTTTTTTTACCATGCGGTTGCGCTCAATTTCCTCTTCCAGCGTCTTGATTTCGGCGTTAAACTTCCCGATCCGGGTTTCAAAACCGGCAATATCATCTTCCAGGTCGCGCACTTCCTCGGGCAGGCCACCACGGATTTTTATGAGTTCGTCTAATTGAGAATCAAGAGATTGCAGTTTCAGAAGAGCCTCTAACTTTTGCGCAATCGTTAGTTCCATTCGGAGTATATTTGGTGCTACGTGAAGTACTGAACGGGGTTAGTGACCGTATCAGATAAAATTACCGCAAAAGTACGGAAATGTTTTGACAATTGCTGAATAATCAGCTCTTTCGTGAAAACTTCGCTCTCGTAATGACCGATGTCGCAGATCACGATCCGGCCGTCGGCGTCAAAAAACTCGTGGTACTTGTAATCCGCCGTTACGAACACATCGGCCCCGGCCCGAACGGCGTCGTTGAGCAAAAAGCTTCCGACACCACCACAAACGGCAATTCGCCTGATCGGCGTGCCCCGCCAGGGAGTGTAACGAATGACATTGAGGTGCATCTGTTGCTTCAGATACGCCAGCCAGTCCGGTAAGTTCATGGCTTCGGAAAGTTCACCAACGGCCCCTGACCCAACCTCCTGATTGGCATTATTGAGCGGGTAAACATCGTAGGCGGGGACCTCGTAGGAATGAGCTTTCTGGATGGCAGCTACCACACTGTTTTCGAGGTAGGCGGGGAGAATAACTTCCAGCCGGTGTTCATCGACGGTTTCGTCCAGGCCAATCTCACCCACGGTTGGGTTAGCTCCATCGAGCGGCCTGAACGTACCGGTGCCACCCACGCGGAACGAGCAGTGTTCATACGTACCGATTCGACCCGCCCCGGCGTCGTAGATCGCAGTTAATACGGCCTCGAGATCACTGTCCGGCACAAAGACAACCAGCTTGCTAAGGACCTGCGTTTTGGGAGCTAGAATGCGAACGTGTTGCAATCCCAGCTTTTCGGCAATCTTGAAATTGACTCCGCCGGCTACGTTGTCAAGGTTGGTGTGGGCTGCGTAGATGGCTACATCGTTGCGGATGGCTTTAATGACAGTCCGCTCTACGTAGTTCTTCCCGTTCAGTTTCTTAAGCCCCTTGAAAATAATGGGATGGTGGGCTACCACTACGTTGCAGCCTTTGGCAATGGCTTCGTCAATAACGGTTTCGGTGGCATCGAGCGCAACCAGGACACCGGTTATTTCCATATCGGGGTCGCCGACGATCAATCCGGCATTGTCGTACGATTCCTGATAGGCGAGGGGGGCAAAGGCTTCCAGATAGCGGGCAAGCGAACGAACCTGAACCATAGTCATTGTTGGTAAAAGCTGCGCGAATCTACTCGATTTAGCGCTTAGATGGGCACAAAACCAGGCCACTTAATCGCACAAAAGCCGTCCGGATACGTATCCGGACGGCTCTGCGCACAAAACGGTGGGATGAGAATGTTTTCTACTGAGGAATCGGTTGCCGGGGGTGTTTGCCTAGGCGAGCCGGTTACGTTCCTGAATAACAAGGGGGAGCGTTTCGCCAAGCGCTTGTCTGAACTGTTTCCAGTGGTTTATCAGTACGTCGGGTGCCGGGTTAGTCTTCGCCAGTTGTTCAAGCGAGCGCAGTTCACTTTCCAGGGAGGTCAGACCGGCCATGCCCATCCACGGTAGGATTTTGTGGGCTTTATCGGCTACGTCCGGCCACATTTCCTGCTGGATACTGCCCTCAAGATCATCGAAATCAGGCATGACTTCATCAATGAAAATGGTCAGTACGTTGACAATCTGCCGTTGGTCGCCCCCATGCAGTCTGTTCAGTCGTTCGTGGTCAATGGTATGCGTTATGGGGGTAGGTGTCGTGAACATAGTAATGGCTGAAAATGAAAAAGCCCCGAGGTCAGACCGGCAGTTGACGTTGGGTGTATCGGGCAATTTTATTAAAAAGATCCTTTGGATTGAAAGGTTTCGTGAGATAATCATTCATCCCTACGCTCAGGGCCCGGTCTTTATTGCTGAAAGTGGCCGAGGCCGTCAGAGCAATGATCGGAATTGTACTGCTTACTTTCCGGATCTCCTGGGTTGCGGTGTAGCCATCCATAACCGGCATCTGTAAATCCATCAGAATGATGTCGTAGCGACCGCCAACGAACTTATCGAGGGCAATCTGGCCGTTTTCGGCGGTATCGACGTCAATACCCCACTTGTACAGAAATTTCAGGGCTACTTTCACGTTGACCGGATAATCTTCGACGAGCAGGATGCGTACGCCCTTCAGGGTTTCAGTATCAACCGTATCGGTAGCCAGCGGGGTTTCAGTAATCTCGTGCCCGATGGCCAGATCCAGTTCAAAGTAAAACTGAGCACCTTTGCCTAGTTCGCTTTCGACCTGGATTCGGCTGCCATAAAGTTCCAGTAATTTTTTGGTAATCACCAGTCCCAACCCCGTTCCGCCGAATTGCCGGGTGGTGGCTGAGTCGGCCTGGGTAAACATATTGAAGATAGCCGCGTGGCGGTCAGGAGCGATGCCGATACCCGTGTCCTGAACCGATACGTAGATCGTGGCCCGTTTGTCGGTTCGGTGTTGCAGCGCCAACTCGATGGTAATGGTTCCCTGGCGCGTAAACTTGATGGCATTCGACGTCAGGTTTGTCAGCACCTGCCCGATGCGCAGCGAATCGCCGATGAGGACTTCCGGAATATCGTCGTCGATCATAACCCGAATCCGGTTGCCATTTTCGTGGGCCTTGGCCTGCTGCGCCCGCTTGATGTTCGAAACCAGATGCTTGAAGTTAAAAGGGGTCTCTTCCAGCTCTACTCGTCCGGCTTCAATCTTACTAAAATCCAATACGTCGTTGATCAGCGCCTGGAGGTGTTCGATGGAGAACTGGAGGGTCTTCAGGTTTTCGAGGAGTGGATCAGGTACCTCTTCCTGCATCATCAGGTACGTCATGCCGACAATTCCGTTCAGCGGTGTCCGTATCTCATGGCTCATCATCGACAGAAACTCTGACTTGGCCTGGGTTGCGCTTTCGGCCACTTCTTTGGCCTGGCGGAGTTCGGCTTCTATCGTTTTGCGGTACTCAATCTGCTTTCGCAGGTAGTTTACCAGCGGCACCGTATTGTCTGGAGCAAAATCAGGTATGTCTTCCTCTGCCGGAATTTCAATTGCCCGAATGGCCTGCATCAATTTTTCAACCGACTCCTGGCGCTGTTTGATTTCCTCTTTCAACTGCTGGTTGATTTTGGCATATTCCCGATCATTCATCGTAGCCGAGTGTTCGAGAAGCTCCTTGTCGCGGTCGAAATTGTGATAGGAATCGTTCACAGCCCGAATAAATTGCTGGAAGCGTTCGTGCTTGAGGCAGTCTTCGGTCAGGTGCTTGTTAATCTGACGACTTAAAATCTTGTGCAGGGAATGGGTGTCCATAGTGGGGCCTTAGCGTTCCGAAAGGGTAGTGATGGTCATGGTCTGGTTATGCAATTCCCCCCGCAAATCCTGCTCGACCGGAGCAATCTCGCCATAGGAGTAGAAGCCTGTCATGATGGGCGTCTTACCGAAAATGTCACGGGCAACTTCAATTTCTTCTTCGGTCCGCTGCCCCAGCACCAGCTTGCGGCCTACGCAACTGATGAGCAGGGCTAGCTCCGGCGGAGATTCGGTATGCTGCATGGCCCGCTGAGCAGCCACGGCCGATGCGTCAATCAGCCGATCGAGGTTGGCCCGCATGAAGCGCACACAGGCCCCCTGCGGGATGTCGCCGGCAAAGGTCATACTCTTCTGGTTTTCGTCGATCGTCAGGATGGTTCGTACCAGCATGGGCGAATCGTTCGTGGCACGAATCGAGAGCGGAAAGAGCAGGGCCGTACCGGGCAGTTCATCGGCGTATTTACCGAGATAATCCTTGTAAAGGTCAAGCGCCAGGCGATTGTCCAGTTGGTATAGCGTGTTGTAATTCGACTGGGTTACCTCGCGCTCCGGCCCGAATACGTCCCAGCCACCCATGGAGCCGTGCCCCACTTTCAGGGCCGCCCCGTAGAAGCCGATGCCAACGATCCGGCCGGGGGCAGGTTCCTGGTTCAGGCCAACGAGCGTACGCTCAAAACGATCGGCATCGCCCGCCATACCGCCCGTTACGGGAACGGGTCTGCTTAAACGTTGATTAATGGCCTCAGTAAGGTCACTGCCGTTCACGATGCCGCCGTCGGAGATGAGCAGGATAGCTGCCAGTTCGTCGTCGTCGAGGGCATCGGCGATGGTTCGGCCGGCTTCGTAGCTTTCCGTATGGTTAGTGATGTCGACCAGCTTCGTTCGAATGGTTGTCTTCTCAAACTCAATGGCGGTTGCCACAACGGTTTCATCATGCACCCGGTCGGCAAAGATTTCGCCGGATGTTGAGTTGATGACAATCTGAGCGTTTGGGTATATCTGGCGAAGGTAGGGGTATGGTTTAAGCGTATCCAACAGGCTACGCCCACCGAATGCCAGTACTAAATGCGCTTTATCTGGATCAAATTCATCCGCTTGCAAGGCCGCTTCCCAGTTGCCGTTTGCAAACCTAACCTGTCCAATCTTCATAAGTTACGGTAGAGGGTTAACAGAATAGTATCGAGGTAGAATTAGTATAAGATAGTTGTACAAACATAAATAAATTAACGATAACAAAAAAATATATACTTTATTCGGCGTTAATTGACCAATGGGGTTATAATGTTAGCAATATAAGGAAGTTATCGTAGTGATTTTTTAGAAGAGTAGCTAGGTAAAGGAGATAGATTGACTCGGTACGTAATGCCGGGCGTACCAGCAGAGAGTGGCCCGCAATCCGGAAAATTATGTGAGAATCGTGGTTGAAAACGTCGGATTATCTACAGGCCGAATGGCCGGGCAGCAGGTTTAAAACGTAACGGAGACAGCATGGTGTTTTAGCCTGAAGGAAGCTCAACCTTCATCATCAGTAATTGCAGCCGCAGCGATCGTAATTGGCGATTCAATTCATTGATCTGTTTCTGACACTGTTGGTATTTATCCGGATCGAGTTGCTTCAGGTCGCCGTTGAGGCCGTAGAACTCAACCAACGCGTCCCGCAACTGCCGCAGCCGGTTGTAAAGCCGCAGGTACGTGTCTTTGTCGTTTTCCGTGTTCATTGACGATTTCATTTATTGATGATTTGTCAGGTCAGCGAGCGTTTTTGCCGATGGATTACGCGTCTGGTTTCTCAACACAATCAGCGGTACGTGACTGTTCCACGTTGGTCGTAAACCAGCTTCATTGAGGAATCCTTTGGCGTAGTTGCCCAGTACAATATCCGGATCGTGGTCCTGATCCCAATCATTGACATCCATGCAAAGCCATCGTCCGTAAGCGTGAATCGGTACGGCATGCGCAGCAAACGCTAATGGTTTCTGCTGCTCCAGATATATGAACGTTTGCGGAGCGGCTTCTTTTAAATCCGCGAAGAAAGCAATGGCGGCTATGTCCAGGTCGCCATCCAGATCAAAATCAGTCGCCACGGCTTTTGTGCAGCCATTCAGCGGATAGAAAAAAGCTTGTTCGTAGCGATGGCTGCCTTTGTTCAGAAAGAGGTAGATACCATGGAACGGCTTCAGCACCCGCGAATAATCACTGTTATCGCCACAGGTGTACAGAATATCGAGTTTGCCATCCCGATTAAAGTCGACCATCTGAAAGCTGGTTGACCCGTACACCGGCGGAAATCGTAGTACGTTTTCTTCCGTAAAACCACCTTGTTGATTGTTGGTAAACAACCAGATGCCTTCGTCGGCATGAGCGAACAGCGCCATGAAATCCAGCCAGCCGTCCCGGTTAAAGTCGCCGGGAATGACCTGGGTGGCTCCGGGTACGTTTTTGATCGTGACCCGCTCGAACTGCCGGTCCGGCCGCTGTTTGAGATAATACAAACCGCCCGAATTATGACCAAACCCGCAAACGATCCAGTCGGTACGGCCATCGCGGTTGAAATCGCCCGGAACGGACTGGATAGGACGGGGGAACTGCCGAGCCAGGGAAACAGGTGGGCGGGTTGGCTCATTAAGGTTAAGCGCCATGACCTCGCCGATAGGTTGATCAACTGCCAGCATGGTACCAATGCAGGTCAATACCAGCTCCGACGTACCACCAGTAGTCGTGGTTCTGACTGCCTGCACGGCGGGTGAAGGCAAGGCGGCAAGACGTGAGGGGGAGAGGGATGCATTCCAGCCGGTTAGAGCAGGGGCCGTTTCGCTGCTGGAATAAATCTGACCGCTCGTAGCGTCAATGGCGACCAGCGTTGTTGTGGCTTCGCTACCGGGGTTGGCTTTTGTGGTGGGCTTGACCAGCTCAAAAACAGCCCAGTCCGGTGAGGACTTCTGCGGTTTAGTCGAACGGGGTTTTGCCGGGGCATTCTCCTCGTAGTAGGCGACCAGCTTGTTCCAGTCGTTCAGGGAGATTGTGGCAGAGGGCGGCTGGTAATAATGGTTGGTTTGCCAGACTTCCAACCCTAGTTTAGGGGCCATTGTGGGCAAAACGCGCTTGTGCCAGGTCTGTTTGTCAAGGGCCTGAGGGTCGACCGGCAGATGGCAGGTACCGCAGTATTGCTGGGCTAGCCGCTGACCTTCTGCCGCCTGTTCGTCCTGGGGGTTCGCCGATTGGCAATTTATGGCAATACTACCCAGAATGGCGAAAATGCCTCCGTAAAATGCAATGCGTATAACGCTTGTCAAGTGCATGACGTAAGTGAAGAGCCGGATCAGATCCGTCGGCTATCAATGGCTTAATCATTAAGGTAGGAGTTAGGAATAGCACTAGGAGACAAACCGAAAGGAACGTCTTTGCAAAGAAAACCCTCGAAAAAGAGACAGCTAGTCAACTGCCTCTTTTTCGAGGGTTCAGATACATTAATTATAACCCGGGTTTTGCGTCAAGGATGATTTACCGGCCGAGCGGCTGAGGTCAATCTGCCGCTGCGGAATGGGGTAATAATCATTCTTACCCGCCGTAAAATGACCACCCCGGATGTCGGTCGTGATGGTGCTTTCATAGCCGAAGTACGCGTTCAGCGTTGGTTCGGCCGTACCCCAGCGTACCAGATCGAAGAACCGATGCCCTTCCATAGCCAGCTCCAGCTTGCGTTCAAAATAGATAGCTTTCAACGCACCGGCTTTGCCCAGGCTGGCGAACCGCCCGGCCGGATACACCGTAATCTTGTAGTTAGCGGCTGGTGTGGTCGTGTAACCCGCCAGAGGAGTAGCTTCGTTTGCGTACTTATAGACGAAGTTAACAGGGTTGGCCGCCCGGGCACGTACCTGATTCACATAGGTCTGAGCCTGTTCCAGATTGCCCAGTTGCGCTTCGGCTTCGGCAGCCATGAGCAGTACGTCGGCAAAGCGAATGATGTTCTGGTTGATCGCAGTACCGGGTGCCCAGGAGTGCTGATCGGCGTATTGATCCTGCGTGGCCTGCATGTATATGTTCTTCTTGGGCGAATACGGACCGGCGTAGGTTTGGCCCGGGCTCCGAATCCAGTCGGCACCCGGGTGATTGCCCCAGTCGAGATACGGAATGCCCCGACGACCGATTGTCCAGTCGATGCGAGGGTCCAGCGGGTCAGTATCGGGAGTAAACGGCTGGTTCGACGCAACGCCCTGATCGTTCTTAACCGGGTGGCTGTTGTAGTCATCCAGGAAAGGCAGGCCGTTAGCATCAGTCCGGTACGAGTTGGCCAGATCCTGCGACGGCTGGAAGAAGCCGCAGCAGCGGAACGGGCTGTTGCCGTACGGGAAGTTCAGCATGTCCCCCTGGTTAGCGCTGGCAATGGTACCGGTACCGTCGTTGGCTACCATCTGGATGGAAAAGACCGATTCCGAGTTGTTTTCGGTGGCCGCATCAAAATTGTCGTGATACTTGGTGACCAGCGCGTACTTCAGCCCGTTGCTGGTTACCCCCTGACCGATTACCTGATCGAATATCGCCTTAGCTTCCGCGTATTTATGTTCGTAGAGGTACGTTTTGGCCAGATACGTAGCAGCCGCCCATTTGTTTACCCGTCCTATCTCCGACTGGGTAGTGGGCAGGTTGTCCATGGCGTATTTGAAATCCGCTTCGATCTTCGGCCAGATGTCCTCCGTGTTCGGCTGTGAATTGGCGGTTGAGGCATCAATCGTCTCATCAATCCAGGGCACTTTGTTCCACATTTTCTTCAGTTCGAAGTAGTAGTGGCCGCGCAAAAACCGCGCTTGTGCCGCCAGAACGGCCCGGTCAGCGTCTTTCACATCCTGGGCCTGGGCAAGCAGACGTAGTACGGAATTCGTCCGGTTCACGCCTTCATAAACGGTCCGCCATTTACTGTTGAAATAGCCGTTGCTGGCATCCGCCGTAAATTTGGCAATTGCATCGACGGCGGGCTGGTCACTACCATCGCTGCCCTTATGCGCTTCGCCACCGGCTATACTGCCGTATGTCCAGTTGCTGGGCGATGCTTCCCAGGCGTTTCCACCGGCCAGGTTTAATGCGCCCCCGTTGTTAAACTGACCGTCCAGAGCCGCGTAGGCACCCACCAGCAGGGCATCAACACCACTGCGGTTAGCCAGTACCTGATCGCTCAGCGCTCCCTGAGCCGGAATATCGAGACTCTCCTGGCAGGAAACGGTCAGGCTGACCGCCATAATTGCCAGAGCTGTTATATACTGAGGTATTTTCATCGTTGATTTAATAAAAACTTAGAACGTCACATTCAAACCGAACAGGAACTGGCGCTGGTTAGGATATACCCCTTCGTCGATACCGAACGAGGTGGTCGTCGAAAACGACTGGTTTAAGCTGCCGCCCGAGCTGTTGTTGGTATTCGCCGTGGTGCCAATCTCCGGATCGAGCCCCGAGTATTTGGTGATCGTGAACAGGTTGGCCGACTGCACGTAGACGCGTAGGCGCTCGACGCCCAGCTTCTTAAGTGAACCCGCCGGCAGTGTGTAGCCGATCTGCGCGTTTTTAGCCCGCAGGTACGATCCGTTTTCCACGAAATACGAGTTTGGTACGTTGGCCGAGCTGAACGAACCCACCGTTTCCTGAATCGGTGCTTTGGCATCACGATTTTCCGGCGTCCACGAATCATACAGCGCTGTCCGGCTCTTGGCCCCCTGGAAGTTGGCGTTGAAGTCGGTCCACCATCTGACGTTGTTCCAGATGTCGTTGCCCTGCGTACCGTAGAGGAAAAGGCTGAAGTCAAATTGCTTGTACGTAGCCCCCAGGTTCAGGCCGTAGCTGAATTTGGGGTTAGGATTACCCAGGAACGTGCGGTCGGCGTCTGTGATCTGTCCGTCGCCGTTGATGTCGTCGTAGCGGAAGCGACCAACCGCTACGTCGCTTTGATACACCGCTCCGGTATTACCCGTAGCCTGCTGCGCCTGTGCATTGGCTGCGTTGATCTCCTCCTGCGAATTCCAGAACCCTGCCACTTTGTAGCCGTAGAACTGGCCGATTGAGTGACCAACGGCGTTGCGGACGATGTAGCTACCGTTGAACCGGCGACCTTCCTGATCAAAATAGTCGATGCCTTCGGCCAGCGACACAATCTTGTTGTTATACGTCGTGAACGTCAGCGTTGCGTTCAGTTTCAGGTCGCTCGTTACGTTGAAATTGCTCGAAGCAGCCAGGTCAAGCCCCTGGTTGCGCATCTGGGCTACGTTGACCGCCGGGGCCGTACCCAAACCGGCCGTACCGGCCAGCTCAAGCGTGTACAGCAGATCACGTACGTCTTTGCGGTAGTAGTCGACGGTCAGGTCGAGCTTACCTTTCCACAGGCTGGCGTCGAAACCGATGTTGGCGTTGATGTTCTTTTCCCACTTCGCGTCGGGGTTACCGATACGGGTCCGCTGGAAGCCCAGTACGTTGGCCGAGTTTGAGCCGGTAATGGCGTAGTACGACGAGGTACGATCGCCCCCGTAGGTTGTGTACGCGTTGGCCGGGTCAACGTTCAACTGGTTACCCATCACGCCGTATCCACCGCGAATTTTCAGATCATTCAGCCACGTCAGGCCATTCATGAAGCTCTCCTGCGAAATTCGCCAGCCCGCACTAACCGCCGGGAACCAGCCGTACTGGTAGTTCAGGAAGCGCGATGAGCCGTCGCGCCGAATAGTTGCCCCCAGCAGGAATTTATCTCTGAAGGCATAATCGACCCGACCGATGAGCGAGAACAGCGCGTCTGAATAGCGGCTGCTGTAGTTTGTCGGCGTACCGGAGCCTGTCGAGAGGTTGGTGAAATTGGGATCAAACGAGAAGTAGCCCTGCGTCGACCCGCCGACGTTACGTCCCTGGTTCTGGTACGCTTCCGTGCCCACTACGGCCTTCACGTCGTGCGTATTATTGAAGGTGTGCTGGTACTGGACGGTATTGGTCCAGGTCCAGTTATACCCGCTGAACGTATTTTCCGTGTAGGAGTTAGTGGTGGTATTTTCCTGGTTTTCGTAGGCCGGAAACGAGAACGACCGGAAGTTACCCATGAACAACTCACCCCCGAAGCTCGTCCGAGCCGTGAAATCCTTCAGGAAGTCAACTTCGGCATACATGTTTCCGAACAGGCGGTTGCTCTGCCCACGGTTGTTGGCGGTCCGTTGCTGAATGGCAACCGGGTTGTTGGCGTTACCCAGCCCCTGCCCGTAACCACCTGCGTAGTTGCCCCGGATGTCATAGACTGGAATAATCGGTTGCTGACGGAAAGCCATACCAATGGCACTCCCTTCCTGCAAGGCATTGATCCGCGGGTTGTCGGATACCGAAAAAGCCAGGTTTTCGCCCACCCGGATATTCTCCCGAATGTTGTACTGGCTGTTCGAACGGATCGTATACCGCTTCAAGTACGTATTGATCAGCGTTCCCTGCTGGTTAAAATAGTTGAAGGAGAACAAATAGTTGCCCTGCGGGCCACCGCCACTGACGGCCACGTTATGGCTGGTAATGGGTGCCGGTTTGAAAATCTCGTGGAACCAGTCCGTCCCTGCCTTATTGGCCCGCGTGATCCGGTAGAACGAATTGTACTGATCGGCGCTCGTGTAGTTCGGGTTAACGTTGTACTTCGACGGGTCTACCGACGGATCTCCTTCCTTGGCACCCTGCGGGGCAATGTAATCCGGCAGTACCGGGGTCGGACCGCTACCATACAGCGGATCGTTGATCACTGCGTTCGGGTTAGCATTACGCAGGGCGTTGAACTTCAACTGAGCGGTTTCCTGCGGATTCAGCAGATCCCATACGTTGCCGCCCTTCGGAAACTGCATGCCGTAGTAGGCATCGTACTGCACCTTTACCTTACCCGAACCACGCCGGGTCGTGATGATGATTACCCCGTTGGCGGCCCGAGACCCGTAGATGGACGCTGAACCGGCATCTTTCAGCACCTGCATCGTCGCTACGTCGTTGGGGTTGATATCGTTGATGTTCTGGGTCGGAACTCCATCCACTACGTAGAGCGGCTGGTTGTTTCCGAACGTGTTCAGCCCCCGAATACGTACCTGCGGGGCTTCACCCGGCTGGCCGGAACCCAGAACCGTAACGCCCGATGCCCGTCCCTGAAGCTGGTTTGTAATCTGGGCAGTTGGTTGCTGCTGGAGTTCAGCAACGTTGACGACCGAAACGGCGCCGGTCAAATCTTTTTTCCGTTGAGTACCATAACCGACCACAACCACTTCATTCAACGATTTTACGTCGGAAGCCAGTTGGATATCGGGCAGGGTTGTCCGGTTGTTGATGGCAACTTCCTGCGTTGTGTAGCTGATCGATGAGATCACCAGCGTTCCGTTTCCATCCGGTACGTTCAGCGTGAAGCGGCCGTCGGCGTCCGTTGCTGTACCAATGTTATTTGATCCTTTTAGCAGTACCGTCGCTCCCGGCAAACCCAGGCCTTTTTCGTCAAGAACTCGCCCCGTGACGGTGATGGGCGGAACGAGTTGGTCGGCGTTTGGGCCGACAGCGCGATTGGTCGGTTGCGATTGGTTGTCGGCCCGCTTCAGGATGATCGTTTTTCCGCCGACCTCATACGTAATCGAAGCCGGACCGAGCACCGTATCGAGCACATCCGAGAGTTTTTGATTGGTAAACGACAGCGAATTGATACGTTGCGAAGGCAGAATGCGGGGGTTGTACATGAACTTCACATCCGCTTCCTGACCAATGCGGCTGATCGCCTGTTCAAGGGTCAGGTTCGCCAGTTGCAGACTTACCCGCCGATTGAGTAATTCCTGACCGTAGGTGTTATGCGCCCGTGCCATCGTAGCAAACGCGGTCACTACAATAAACAGGTATAAACTGGTTCGCATAATTTTAAGCAGCTGGTGCTGCATTTGTATTCGAATTGTCATACTTTTGAATGGGTTGTCGGTTTTAAATCGGCAATAAAATTCCCTACCCCTGGCAGAGGGGCGCTTTGCAGAGCGCATGAAGAGGGAATATCCTTGGAGTCAGTAATGTGGCAGCATTGCTGACTCTTTTTTTGGGGTTAAGATGACTTGGTTTAATGCATAGGCTAGCTTAATGGGTTTGAGTAATTTTACGGGCATCCTTTACTGGCAATTAAGATTTTTCCTTCCATCTGCTCATACTGCGCATCCAGGGTTCGGCAGATCATATTTAACTTCTCAAACAAAGGGTCGTCGTCCAGCGATGCGGTCAGGTAGCAGTTCTTCATTACGTCGGTATCAAAAATGATTTCGACGCCGTATGCCCTTTCCAGCGACGCAAACACCTGAGCGATGGGCGTGTCATTAAATTCGAACATGGCCCGCTGAATGGGCATGTCCAGCAGCGCCGGCGACTCTACCAGTGAGCGAACCAG
This sequence comes from Fibrisoma limi BUZ 3, assembly GCF_000296815.2. GTDB lineage: Bacteria > Bacteroidota > Bacteroidia > Cytophagales > Spirosomataceae > Fibrisoma > Fibrisoma limi. The sequence continues at coordinate 596,720 of NZ_CAIT01000009.1, read as the reverse complement.
ACGGCCTTCATCCCGGTTAAAGTGGACTCGCTGGTTGGGCGTCAGCACCAGACCAATCAGTTGAGGGGACTGCTGTTTTTCGACCCGTTCTTTGTCGGATCGGGTGAAAACCGACACCTTTCCGGTTTTGACAATAACATTCACCTCATTTTTGCCATCCGCCCGAACCGTGAAACTGGTGCCCAGTACTTTAGTAATCAGGTGGTCGGCATAAACGAAAAATGGTTTTTCCGGATTTTTAGCGACCTCAAAAAAAGCTTCGCCCGTCAGATACACCTCTCGTTTGGCAAACTGATTGAACTGTTTGGAATAACTGACGCGACTGTTGGGCATAAGCAGTACCGAGCTACCATCAGCCAATAAGACCAGTTGCTGCTGGGTTGATGTATTCGCTACTTCGATAAGGGGCGTCTGCGCTTCGACGACAAGCTGCCGGTAAATTTTGGCGGACGGATCATGCCCGAGGTGCTTAAGTCGCCAACCCAGCCAAAGCCCGCCAACCAGCAGTACGGCAGCGGCCCACCGCCAGACAGGCGTCTGATACCAGTGCACGGTAGGCTGAACAACAGGTTGGGTATCCAGCATGATCTGTCGGATATTTTGGGCAACCCGCGACGGAGGCAGAATAAACGTATCGCCCTGGAGCGTCAGCAGCGTTTCACGGGCTTTGGAGAAAACATCGGCTCTATCCGGATACCGGAGCGGAAACTGCTCCCATGCCTGGGCTAAATCGGCATCAGCCGTTCCCGCTAACCAGCTTCGAAACGACTCATCCTCAAGAAAGTCCTGTAGCTCGGAATGGTGAAATGTTTTCATTAAAAAACGCTATTTGTCAGCCCCTTTATACTGACAATTAGCTGAGTTGCTCTACATACCCTCCTGAAGCCAACTTTTTTTACACTTTTTTCAGGGAATTAAATAGTCTGACTGAAAACCAGCAAAATGAGAAGCGATAGATTTGAGTCGTCCCAATGGTCACGAAGAAACGTCAGCGCTTTATGCAGATGATTGGAAACCGACTGCCGATTGATACTCATGATATGAGCAATCTGATCGACATCGAGGCCTTCGAAATACCGCAGATACAGCGCTTCCTGCTGGCGGGCCGGTAGTTGATGGATCGCCTGTTTGACACGGTAAGCGGCCAATTGTTCGCTTTCCAGGTGCATCAATACATCCTGAAAATTCTGCTCGGAAGGTAGTGCCGCGGCTTCTTCCTCATCGACCCAGCCCCGGCGGTACACGCGCTGCAGTTCAAGGAGCATTTTATGGCGAAAGGATTTGAACAGGTATTTCCGAATGGAATCGGTATGGCTGATTGATAGCCGCTTTTCCCACAGATAAATAAACAGATCGTGGAGACAATCCTCAATCAGACCAACGTCTTTGGTAAACCGGGTACCAAACCGGAACAAGCTATTGTAATTCAACGTAATAATTTGCTCAAAAGCGGCTCGGTTTCCATCCCGGAAGCGTTGCCACAATTGTTCATCGGAGGAATGATCAGAGAACCAATCCACAGTATCCATAAACGACTCGGAAAGTTTGCCTTGTACGAATGGATCTAGTCAGGGTTGTCAACGTGGAGAAGAGCAAGTACGCGAAGCGTGTGAATGCGGTTCTTTACCGGAGTCTGTCCTGGCTTTGCCACCCTAAATATACACCAAACTGATTATTAACGGTACATATTTTACGGTCGGCCGGTTCTTTATTGAGCTTAGCAAAATGTAAAACAGGAATCGCGTCAGCATGAGCTGGTTGGTTCAGAAAAGTATACTGCCTCTGAACAACTGGTTTTTCAACAGCTATTACCGGCCACCCGTCACATCGATGAAAATACCAGTCGAGTACGATGAGTCTTCGGATAAAAGCCATAGGATAGCCTGAGCGACCTCTGCCGGTTGCCCACCACGTCGAAGGGGTAAGTTCGCCTTGATACGGTCAACCCGATCGGGCTCTCCACCACTTGCGTGAATATCCGTATAGATAAAACCCGGCCGAACGGCGTTGACCCGAATTCCCTCACCAGCCACTTCCTGAGCTAAGCCACGGGTGAAACTGTCGATCGCTCCCTTGCTGGCAGCATAATCAACGTACTCGCCCGGCGATCCGGTTCGTGCCGCAATGGACGAAACATTGACGATTGCTCCGCCCGTTCCTCCTCGTTGTGTTGACATCCGTCGTACGGCTTCCCGTGCGCACAAGATAGTGCCGACTACATTAGTCATTAGAATTCGTTGGAGTCGGGCTGTGTCCAGGTCCTCCACCCGGCATTGTTGCTCAAGTATGCCAGCGTTGTTGACTAAAGCATTCAGCGATCCCACTTCACGGTCTATCGTCTGGAACAAGGCCAGAACATCTTCCTCGTTGGCTACATCAGCCTGATACGCCCAGGCCTGACCGCCTTCTTCCCGGATGCGGTCAACTATTTCGGCAGCCGCCGTGTGGTTGCGCTGATAACTAATACAAACTGAATAACCCTTAGCGGCTGCTAACAGGGCGGTAGCCGCCCCAATGCCCCGACTACCGCCGGTGATAAGGATGGTTTTGGTCATAACAGGATAATATACCGAGAGTTGATGAGTGACTGCCAATTGATATACTGCAAAGATTGAGGTCAACTCACGATCGACCAAGAGAACTCTTATTTTAAGTACGTATTAGGGCATGTTGGCGAATAAGTTATGCTTCTCATTACGGTCTTTCTCAGTTTCAAAGCGGTTCCGTAGGGTTGTTCTTGCATATCGCGCTGATGGTAGCTAACAGAGGAGGGGAAGTAATGGCGGGGTTAGATTCTAAGCCGATAGTGGTTTCGATCTGTGTTAACTGCAGGGCCGTGAGGGTTTCAAAGCCCATACTCCAGTTAGAAAAGAGCCGTTGGGGAACGGGCCTATTGAACACCTCTTTGACCTGAGTATGTCTGGTGTCCTGCTTGATGCGGTCAAATAAGGCTGTCAATACGGCCTGTTCGCCCTCCAGCACCTGAATAATACTGCCATGAACGTACAGCAATACACCGGTAATGTTTACCTGGGCGTTACGCTGCCGACTTTTTGCAAGCAAGGCCATCAGGTCGGCTTGATTGAAAGGCCTCACAGCAGTACTGAAGTAGACGATACAATGGTCATTAGACAAAGGGGTTGATTGATCAGAGGGTTGGTTCAATACGTGTTGCCAGCTAGCTTCCAACTGGTCAAGAACGTCTGAGAAAGGCCGTCCATCGAAAGCCTCTATGGGTAACCGTGTCAGACTAGTTCCATCCAGAATAGAGGCTCTTTGTAACGAATGACCTTGTTCGACTACATAAGTCAGGAAGGCGAAAGCTGCTTCAAGCTTTTCTACCTGAAACGAAAAGTTACGAATCTCACCCTGTTGATCAATTGCGCTAAACCGTAGTATCATTTGTCTACTTTTTTATCTACTTGCTGTGCCAACAATCCGACAAGGAAAAGTTCACGGTTTTTCTTGTAAGTGGGCATTGCTATCGAGCAGTAGTAATAATGAACGAAAGCCTATCCGAAGAGCCTCATCCCATTTCTGAAAGAGAAATTCCTGTTATTCAGCAACCTGGTTTTTCCGGCAAACAATTTTTGAGCATAAATTTTTAGTTTTTAACTAGGGTTGCTTCATATAAACTTTTATCATATTTATAAAGGTCAAGATCTTTTTGTTTATTAGAGTATAGCAAAATTATAGTAATTAAACCGTAATCGTGCGATGATTATCATTTGGTTAAATGATAGCTGTTAAGTCTATATTATATACCATATATAAACATAATACATACTCATAAACATCTATTTATATCAAAAAAATACAATGCCATGCTATAATAAACCTATTGATAGATGAATTGTTACTATATTTGTAATTGAATATCTAACTTATCTTCTTTTAATGGCTATGAGGATATTTATATCTATCTTTTGCATTATGTACGTGCAAATGTCAATCGCTCAGGTTTGCAATTGTACCTACACTATCACAAAAACGGGTTCCTACGACGGCAAAACCCTCAAGATCGGACCTGGCGCCACCGTCTGCATCCAGGCCGGCAAGTACAACTACCTCCGACTCAATAATTTCGTCGGTGCACCTGACAACCCCATCAAGTTCGTCAACTGTGGCGGCCTGGTCGACGTCAACTACCCCACCGGTTCTACCACCGGCATCGCCATCCAGGGCAGCCGCTACTTCCAGATCACCGGAACCGGTACGCCCGGACTGGAATACGGCATCCGCATCTCGGCTACCGGCAGCGGTATCTCCGGGCTGAACATCACCGGTAAGAGCTCAGATTGTGAGGTGGACCACCTGGAGGTCTCCAACGCGGGCTTTGCCGGCATCATGATCAAGACCGACCCCACCTGCGATGTGTCCACCCAGCGGTCAAGTTTTGCCATGTACAATGTGAAGGTGCACCACAACTACGTCCATGATGTCAAGGGCGAAGGGCTCTACATTGGCAACTCGTTCTGGAACTCGGGTCAGAGTCGTAGTTGTAACGGTGCCAGTGTGAAAGTGCTGCCTCACAACATCTATGGGCTGGAGATCAGCTACAACCGCACGGTCAACACGGGCTGTGAGGGCATCCAGTATGCCTGTGCCCCGGAATCGCAGGTGCACCACAACACGGTGTATAACTCGGGCATTGATCCCTTTGATCCTTACCAGGACAATGGTGTGCAGATTGGGGGTGGTGTAAGTGGCGGCTTCTACAACAACACCATCCAGAAAGCCAAGGGCATTGGGTTGATCATTGTAGGTCATCTTGGGCCTAACCGAATTTATAACAACACCATCGCTGAGACTGGCTCGAACGGTATCTTCGTTGATGAGCGGCCCGGGTCGCTGGCCAACGTTGAAGTAGCGCTGGTCAATAACACAATATTTTCAACCCGTGAGGAAGGCATCAAGCTCTACAACGAAACACAGACAACGACGATCATAAACAACGCGGTCGTGATGGTTGCTGGCAACAAGTACCTTTCCACGCTCAATAGCAAGGTGCGTTTCACTACACTGAACAACTATACTTCAGCCAGTGCCGGGGAAGCCAAGTTTGTGAATGCGTCAGGTGGCGATCTGAGAGTAGCTAGTGGCTCTCCCTTGATCAATACCGGCCAGAACACAAGCCGCTATGGCGTGGTGACGGACCTTGACGATAGGGCTCGTCCGCAGGGTGGGACCTACGACATTGGGGCTTATGAAAGCGGTCAGTCGGGGGCTCGTCAGGGCGTGAAAAGTGAAGCTGTGGCGGCTGCCGAGTCAGCGGTGGTGCTTGTGCGGGCGTATCCTTCGCCGGCCACGGATCAACTGGTGGTTCGGTTGAGTAACGAAGAGTTGATTGAGCAGGTGAGCATTGTTGATGGCAATGGTCGCGAGCTGGGTCGTCATACGGCCAGCACGCCCGCCAGTGAGCTGAGCATACCAGTTGGTCAGTTGGGCAAGGGCATCTACCTGCTGCGTGTTGGCACCGCGTCGCGGCAGTACGGTGGCCGATTCCTGAAAGACTAAACAGATCGCTGTTGCCAGGACGATATCAAGATCACCTAAACTCAGGAGTAACCTCATTAAGAAAAAGACCCGGCGCGGTGCGCCGGGTCTTTTTCTTAATGAGGTTGTCCAAAAGAATGGCCATTTGAAAGCGCTGGATCTGGGCGTTGATAGTAGTATGCCAACCCGCTGGTATTACAAATCTTCGCAGCTTTAGTGAGGTATGATCGGGGAAGTATCCTCTCCAGGATACAGGCCGCGGGCGTTATTGAAGATTAGTGTTAAGCGTAGCAACAAATAGTCAGCAATAACGTAATGTGGGGCCTGAAAACCTCAAATAGGCCTACTGGGCAACGTCAACGCTATCACCGCTGGTTGACTTTATTGGCAGGCGACTCAGATGAATCCAGCCTGAGGAAGCGCGCTGGATTGCGACGCGTCATGATATCCATCTCAGCATCGGTGATGCCCAGCCGTTTCAGGCTTAAAATAAACCATTTGAAACCGTCTGGTGGGATTGGGCTATAGGCTTGTCCTAAGTCCGTAGCTAAAATAGTCTGCTCGACGCCAATTTCCCGAATTAAGCGTACTACATCTTCGACCGTTACCCGTCGGGCGTTCTTGTAGAATGGAATTGAAAAATGGGATTGGGGACCCTTGAAATGGCCAAAAGCAGTGTGTTCAATGAATCCGCCCAGCCGCACTACTTCTTTCATTTGCTCAATCGTCATGGACACCGGCTGCTGAGCAGCGTGGGTTACCACCACCGGAATGTTGCGGGTACGGGCTGCCCGCACGACCAAAAGGGCTTCGTCTGCTCCTAAGTGCGAAGTGGCCAGCGAATAACCATGCTTGGCAACGGCGTCGAGAGTGGCCATTGTGTTGGACGTCAGCTTACCGTTTTCGGAAATGTTGACAAAGTGTCGGTTTTCACCGCTTGCCAGCACGCTGGCTTTGGAATCGAAGACGGGCATCCAAATGACCTTAGCTGTAGACAACTTGAGCTTGGCTAAAGCTTCCACCGCGTCAGGATTAACACCTCCCACGCTCAAATCGAGCGAAAGCCCGCCAAAGACGTCAATACCCGATACCTGCTTGCGGGCAAGGTAGGCACGGGTAGCCGTTTCAAACTTCAATGATTTGACAACGACGGCACGCATGCCTTTGTCCTTGGCTCGTCTGGCCAGTTCAATAATGTCCATTGAGCCGTCCTCCAGAACAGCATACTCTTCCTCTGAATGAACGTGGGTGTCGATGACACCCCGAAGCACGGAGTCTGAAACGGCACGTGCCTGGGCTAGCGCAGTAAGCGGTACTATTGTGCTACCGATAGCCGTCATACCTACGAAGAGAAACGTCTGTATATCCCTGTTTAGCCGCTTCATACTCAACTGTTGCTTTGATTGTGGGCCATCTGGTCGTATTAGGAGTATCTCAACTTCATGTGTCCTTGAGTGTCTCCTGCCGAACAGTAAGGTAGAGACACTCAGGTTCATAGCCTGTTACGGCTTGCTCGTTTCCTCAACGGCCGTAGACTGCGATAAGGCTTTCCACTGTGTCATATCCTCCTGCAATGCCTTGATCTTCATCTCCGCCAAGCTATAGGCATCGTCGCCCAGTAGCAGGTGCAGGGGCGGATTCGCTTCGGCCGCAATTCGAATCAGTGCCGATGCTCCCTTGACCGGATCGCCGGGTTGTGTGTTGGCGCGTTGTAACTGGTCATGGTAAGCTTCTGACTCTCGTACCAGGGTGTATTCATCCAGTTTATCCTTAGCCAACTGGATGGAGCCAGATTTCAGGAAATTGGTTCGGAAATAACCGGGTGCCACAATAGTTACCTTCACGCCGAACGGCGCTGCTTCGGCCGCCAACGCTTCGGATAAACCTTCAACGGCAAACTTGGTAGCGCAATAGATACCCCAGCCAGGAAAGCTGCCTATGATACCGGCAATCGACGAGAAGTTGAGGATATGCCCCGACTGCTGCTTACGCAAATGGGGCATCACTTGCCGAATCACATTCAGGGTTCCGAACACGTTGACCTCGAAGTTCGACCGCGCTTCTTGGTCACTCAGTTCCTCCAGACTACCCAACTGACCGAAACCCGCGTTATTGACCACGACGTCAATTCGTCCAAATTGGTCAATCGTAGCCTGGATTGCTTCACGAACACTGGCTTCGGTCGTCAAATCAACCGCCATAGGCAGAAAATTGGCTGATCCAATAGTAACAACCCGGCGTAACTCGGCTGCATCGCGGGAGGTAGCGGCTACCTGATGCCCCTGTTGCAGTAACTGTTTGACTAATTCAAGGCCAAAGCCTTTAGAAGCTCCGGTGATAAACCATACTTGTTGCTTGTCCATACTGATTTGTTTGTCTAGTCATTTGCTCCGTTAACTGTTGCAAAAGTAGACGCGCAGACCAGGTAGGGGTTTACCAAATCCAAGCCAATACTTACCAAATTCAAACCGATCGGAAAGCCGAGGGAGATAGGCCGGTTCGCTTCTTAAAGAAATAGGTAAAGTGGGCAGGTTCATCGAACCCCAGACTGTAGCCGATCTGAGCAATGCTCCAATCCGTGTGCTGAAGTAGGGCTTTAGCTTCGCTGGCCAGCCGGTCAGCGATATGATCAGTGGTCGTTTTGCCCGTTGTGTCGCGCACGCAACGGTTGAGATGGTTGATATGGACCGAAAGCTGCTCGGCAAAATCACTCGCTGAGCGTAGGGCAAACCGCCGATCCGGTGACTCGATCGGAAACTGTCGTTCCAGCAGTTCGATAAACACGGCGGTTAACCGAAAGCGGGCACTGGATTGTTGATGAAGTGTTTCGGAAGGCTGTAGCTTAAGGGCGTAATGAATTAATTCGGAAACGTAGTTGCGAACCAGATCATACTTAAGGGCATAGTCTGAATTAATCTCAGCAATAATTTTCTCGTATAGTGTACTGACTTCAGCGTCCTGACTGTCATTCAGGGGGTAGGCCGATTTGTTGCCGGGTCGGAACGGAGGCAGCTCTGTCAAACCGGCGTTAAAGCGACCATTGAAGAATGCTTCCCGGAAAATACAGAAAAAACCAGTTGTATTTTCCGAGAGCGGCTGCCACGTATAGGGTACTTGAGGGTTGAAGAACAAAAGCGTAGGCCCATCAATCTGGATACTTTTGTCGGCGTAGTGATAAACATTTCGACCACGAATGAGGGTAATCTTGTAAAAATCTCGTCGGCTATAAGGAATAGGCTTAGCATTCGGTGCCATTGCATCTTCCATTCGAAACACATTGACCTGACCCATGGACGGTTGGTGTGTTTGGGACATCGGATGAAAATTATGCTGGTAAAACTCGTCAAGACTTTCAAGCTTTTTCATAAAGCAAAATTACCCAATTCAATCAAAAGCCTGCATAGACATTTAGTACGTGTACTATTGGTAGGTATTGCTAAATGAATGCGGCTTAGCACCGTCGGGATTACCCAGTATTCTGATATCGCACGGGTTGAGTCTGCGCTACGTTTACACGCTGTAAGAGCGACCAAAAGCGATGCAAATACCCTGAAGTGAAGAGGGCCGGTCATCAAGCGTACAAGACAGGAAGTAAAGGCGTACGTAGAGCTTACAGGCGCCTTTTGTACGCTAAAATGTACACCAACAAAAAAAGGTTACGATGTTTTATATCGTAACCTTTTGATTTTTAGTGGCGGTCCGGACGGGACCAACGCTTATATTATTTCATGCTACTTTAACATGCTTATTTTGTCTGAAAGTCAATAAGTTATATCTAAAATGGAACTAAGTAAAACAAAGAAAAAATAATCTAAATAAAGAAAACCCGTCAACAAATCCGTCAACAGAATTATTTATATTTGTAATACCTCAAACAAATAATATATACATAATGGCAAGCACTTCGTTTGTCTTGCGTGACCCCGACGCGGACGAAGAAACGAAAGTTCACCTCATTTTTCGTTTCAACAATCAACGGTTGGTCTACCCAACTGAAAAGAAAATTCACCCGCTTTACTGGAATCCGAAAACCCAACGGGCAAGGGAAACAAAATACTTTCCAGGCTACACCGATTTCAACAATCGGTTAGAGCAGATAAGCCAGGCTGCTGAGGATGCTTACAGTAGCTTGATTAACGAAGGTATCCAACGGCCAACCGTTGACCAGGTGCGGGAACGCTTTCTTTCCTTTCTCTTTCCAAAACAGCAAGTAGGCAAGCTGACGTTCTTTGACTTCATCGAACGGTACATTGACGAAAACGCTACGCTGCAAAAGCCTTCTACGTTACAAGTCAAACGAACGACACTCAGCCACCTACGCAACTACGCCAAGGCCCGTAAACAGCATATTGATTTTGATACGATCAATCTCGATTTCTACTATCAGTTCACGGACTACCTAATAAAAGATTGCGGCTTTTTCAATAACACGGTGGGTAAGTACATTAAGACAGTTAAGTCATTGATGAACGATGCCGCTGAAAAAGAACTGCATCAAAACTTAGCCTACAAGAAGAAAGGGTTTAAAACACTGGTTGACGATACAGACAGTATTTACCTTACTGAAGAAGAGATTAACCGGCTGTACAATCTGGACCTATCCCGAAACGCCCGGCTTGAAAGGGTGCGGGATATGTTTGTTGTAGGTTGCTGGGTTGGCCTTCGTTATTCAGACTTAGCCGAATTACGACCCGAACATTTTGTTCGAGAAGAAGGAACGGCGTATATCAAGATACGTACCCAGAAGATGTACGATGATGTGTACATACCTCTTCATCCAACGGTTGAATCAATCATTGAAAAGTACGACGGCCGTTTACCCAGGGTTTTAAGCAATCAGAAAGCGAACGAGTACTTAAAAGAAGTTGCAAAGCTGGCTGAGATTGACGGCCCTGTTATCGTGAATCGCAAACGAGGTAAAGAGCGCATTGCAGAAGTCTTTGAGAAATGGCAGTTAGTAAGTACCCATACCCAACGGCGTAGCTTTGCCACAAATCTTTATCTACAGGGTGTTCCTACGATAACTATTCGGGCTATTACTGGCCACCGGACAGAAAAAGCCTTTTTGAGCTACATCAAAGTAGATTCTAAGCAACACGCTAAAATGCTTAAAACGCATTGGAATAAACAATCTCAGATAAACAATGTCTTAACGGCTGCTTAAATATGAGTAATGAATTACCACGAGCTTACATTGAGGATGCTAAATATTTTGCCCACGAATTGGGTCAAGGTATGGTTAGCAAGGATGATTTTAACAAGTTGGATGATACTATCTTGGAGCTAACTGATGATCAAGCCGTACGCTTCTATGAACTTGTCCTTGAAGGAGTAGTTCAAGTGTTGGAGGATCACAAAAAAAGATGCCAAAATCCTGAACATTGTAGGCAACTGATGGACGGAGAAAAGGTAATCAATGCTCTCGAAAGACGGATAAACGAGCGAAAGGTATACACATTTACTGAGCAAACTCAACCAGATACACCCAATCATCCACAAGATCACACAACCGCCCGGCAAGTGTTGGCAATGCATTACTTGTTCAAGTTGTTGAATTTAAAAGATGTGGATAAGACCGAAATTGCCCGTTTTATCCATTTTATGAATGGAAAGAATGAAAAAAATATATATGATTTAGTCTGCGACCCACTTACTACGAAGGCTGGTAATCTTAGAGAACAAGATTTGAAGTTTGTTAGGGGTTGGTTTGAACGGCTGAAATTAAAGGGCGCTATTACATTGATAGATAATGATTTAGATGAATTGTAAAAATCTGTAGTAGTTTCTTGTAGTTACTACAACACTTTACTGTCAGCAAATATTTGGCTCAACGAAACGCCAATAAACCGTTGAGCCAATGGAAAACGTTGTTTTCACCCAACTATCAATTCCGGAAGTCCGGCAACTGTTCCGGCAAGAGCTTGAGCAGTTCTTCAAGGAACGACCGCCTGTTCCCCCGTTCTCATTAATTAATATTGAGAACTACTACACCCGTAAAATAACGGCCAAAAAATTAAAAATTAGTCTGCCTACGCTTGATGACTATACCCGACGCGGAATCATTCGCGGTTGTCGGGTTGGTCGTCGTGTGCTGTATCGTCCTGAAGACGTTGACGCTGCTTTAAAGGAAATCAATTCTGTGAAGTATCAACGGGGCTAATCTAACAGGACCAAAATAGAAACGGGCTTGTCCCCACAAGCCCTATTTCTAACCTCAAACAGTAAAGCAAGGCTATGACAAACGATGCTTCACGGGACAAATATACGAGATTGAAACGTACACCCGATATTGGCCCAACCGCCCAGCGACCCAACTTCGACTTTGATGTTTGGCAGGCCAACCAACCAGAAACATCTATACCAATTGATGATCTGCGACGGGATGCCGAACCCGGTTCTACTGAGCCAGATTCAACTGAAAGTGCCAATGGTTTCCAAATGGAAACGGAAACATCTGAAACCGAATACTTCACCCAGGATATTTACAACAACTTACCCGACTTACTAAAAAATGGCTGTTCAATCCTTACTGATCGAATTGAGAAAGAAGTTTTCTTGGTGGGTTCGTTGGGCGTTGTCAGTGGTTTGCTGCCCAACGTTCGAGGTTTCTACGATACCCGGTTTTATAGTTCTAATCTGTACTGCTACATCTTAGCCCGTTACGGTTCTGGTAAAGGTTCACTGAATCTTTCGTATTGGTTGGGGGCTGTTGTACATCGACGTAAGAAGGAAAAATATCAGCAGGCTTTGACTCATTACAAAGCCGATCTAACCCGGTATCGTAAAGACCTGAAACGCTATCAGCAGGATAAGACCGGCAATGTTGAGGAACCTATTGAGCCAACCGAACCGCCATTAACCGTCCTGTTCATTCCAGCCAACAACAGCCGAACAGGGGCGTTTGAAATGCTCAACAATAATGAAGGACGGGGTATCATTTTTGAAACTGAGGGCGATACGTTGGCCGAAACCGTAAAGCAGGACTACGGGAACTACAGTGACGGGTTACGTAAAGCATTTCATCACGAACCGATCACCTACTACCGCCGAACCAGTAAAGAGTACTGTGAAATTGAAAACCCTCAACTATCGGTTGTCCTTAGCAGTACGTTCGATCAGCTACTAAGCCTAATACCGACCGTTCAAAACGGACTGTTCAGCCGGTTCCTTTTCTACGAATTGACCCCTAACCCAAAATTCAAGGACGTATTCGATTCCCGAAAAAGTGAATATCCGGCTTTCTTCAACGGATTAGGTGAGCAGTTTGCCGAAATCTACGATCACTTGTCGGGACTGGCTGAGCCGTTGACCATCCAACTAACGACTGACCAACAACGCCAATTTGTTCAGTTGTTCCAGCAATGGAAAGATGAAATTCGAGAATACGTCAGTGAAGATTTAGACGGTTCAGTAAATCGGTTAGGCTTGATTGCGTTTCGCGTAGCAACGATTCTTACAACGCTCAGAGCCTTTGAGACGGGCGAAATAACGGCCGTACTAACCTGCAATGATCTGGACTTTGATAATGCCTTACGAATTGTTGAAACGTTGAAACGTCATGCGCTACGGGTATTCTACCGGCTACCAAAGCCCAAAGAAGGGAACACGGGCAATAAATACGCCGTCAAAGCAGATCAATTAGCCAAAGCCCGGCAACTGTTTAGCCAGGGCAAGAACTACGCTGAAATTGCGGCTGAGGTGTTAGGCGATGCCAAAAAGAAAGGTACAATCTGGAAATGGCTAAAAGCGTGAAAATGGGTTTCCCCGTTTCCAGTTTCCAAATGGAAACGGGGTTAATTCTGCAAAAAAATGAATCAGCACCGTTACACCCTGCAACCCTACAAAGGACCAGCCAGCCGCCACACTTGCCCAGCCTGTGAGCAACCCAGGCAGTTGAGCCGATATGTAGATACGGAAACGGGCGAACTGTTACCGGATCACGTTGGCCGCTGCAATCGGGAATCAAATTGCGGCTACCACTATACCCCCCGCCAATACTTTGAGGATAACAAAATTTGGAAGAGTGATGATATGAGCCAACAAGACCGGGCAACGTACTCAACGCTAAAAGCAAAAGTTCAGTCAGTTCCTCAACCGGATCGCCTGCCGCCGTCGTACCTGCCTTTTGAGCTATTCAAACAGAGCTTGAATCATTACGACCAAAACGAATTTGTCAACGGCTTGTATGGCCTGTTCAATGATGAAATCACGAACGATCTGATTAGCCGGTTTTATATCGGCACGTCAAAGCATTGGCCAGGGGCAACGGTCTTTTGGCAGATTGACCACTACGGCCGTATCCGAACGGGTAAAATTATGTTGTACGATCCACTGACACTGAAACGTATTAAGCAACCTTTCAATCACATAGATTGGGTACATAGCGTTCTTAAAAAGCAGGGGCGTTTAACAGACTTCGAGTTAAGCCAATGTTTATTTGGCTTACATCAACTGAAAGACCAACCGACTAACCGGCCAATTGCTATCGTAGAAAGTGAAAAGACGGCTATTCTGGCAACCGTCTATTTACCTGAATATATCTGGTTAGCTTGTGGTAGTCTAAGCAATTTAACAACCGAGAAGCTATTACCCTTATCCGGACGCCCTGTTACGCTGTTTCCAGACCTGAACGGCTTTGAAAAATGGAGCCAGAAAGCTGAGGAGCTACGGCCTGTCATTGGCAAACGGCTTGCTGTTTCGGACGTATTGGAAAAACGAGCTACTGAGTATGACCGAAAGAAAGGCTACGATTTAGCCGACTATCTGATACGTAACCGCGACCCGGTAGCAGGTTGGGCGTTGACAGATGCCGGATACCCGCTGTTTTGGGATTATCAACCTTTTACGATTTCTGTTGAGTCAAACGACGAACCGACTGCATCAAAAGCACCGGCAACGACCGATACACAAAATGAACAACTAATAGAAGTTGATGACTGTCCAAGCGTTCTGACTTTGCCGCTAAGCATGACCGAACGGACGTTACAACGAATGAATCAACGCAACCCGGTTCTACAAAAACTCATTAGAACACTTGATTTGGTCAACCCTAAAACCGGCGAACCGTTCCGTCTAGAAGTTCAATAACAGGCTATTAACAGGGTATGCGAGACGATATTTTTAAAGATGGAATAGAAACCCGGTTTCAGAAAGGGCAAAGCGGAAACCCGAACGGCCGACCAAAAGGCAGTAAAGGCAAAGCCAAATTGATACGGCGTTGTTTGAACCTAATAACAAAAGCCGACAACCCAGTAACAGGCGAATTGACAGAGCTAAGCGTAGAAGAGCTAATCACACTAGCGATTATGGCAAAAGCTATACAAGGCGACACGATGGCTTATCGGGTCATCATGGATTCAGCGTATGGCAAACTGAAGTAGTGTATAAGTAAATAATGCTTGTGGTGATAAATTAGTATTTGGTTGCCAGCCACTAAGCTGTTGTGTTACCTATTTACCTGACAGGGCATCATTCGCTGCTAAAGCAAAAAAGAAGATATTGCATACCTAAAACACTTTTTCTCATTTAACTTCCCAAGGAAGTACATAGAATGGCCAACCACCAAGAGCATAGTAATTTTATCTGGCAAATCGCCGACCTTTTACGCGGTCCTTACCGTCCACCGCAGTACGAACGGGTTATGCTACCCATGACGGTCCTGCGACGTTTTGACTGCGTACTTCAATCGACTAAAGAATCTGTACTGGCCAAATACGAAACTTACCATGAGCGGTTTGATGGCGAAGCCCTTGACGCCATGCTCAACAAAATATCCGGTCAGCAATTTCATAATCACTCGCCCCTGAACTTTGAGAAACTGCGAGGAGCCCCAAATTCGATTGCAAAAGACTTAGTCAGCTATATCAACGGGTTCTCAGCCAATGTCCGGCGGATTTTCGAATACTTCGAGTTTGAGAAGGAAATTGAAAAAATGGATGAGGCCAATATACTCTATCTCGTCGTTACGCGGTTTAGCATTGTGGATTTGCATCCCGGCCACGTATCAAACATCGAAATGGGCTTGCTGTTTGAAAACCTCATTCGCCGGTTCAACGAATTAGCCAACGAAACCGCCGGAGATCACTTTACGCCCCGCGAGGTCATCCGGCTAATGATTGATCTGTTGTTCATGCACGATGATGCACTTCTGACCAAACCGGGTACCGTTCGGCGGATGCTGGACCCCACTTGCGGCACGGGCGGGATGTTGGCCGAAGCGCAGCGATACATTAAGGATCATCACCCACAGGCCAAACTTTACGCCTATGGGCAGGACTACAACAAGAGGGCATTTGCCACAGCGGCTTCCGACATGCTTATTAAGGAAGTAAGCCATAATGGTATGGGTGAAAATATCAAGTATGGCGATAGCTTAAGTAATGACCTTAAGGATGGGGATCAGTTTCCCAATGCTACATTCGATTACCTCATTGCCAACCCACCCTTTGGTGTTGACTGGAAAAAGCAGCAGAAAGAAATTATTCGCGAACATGAGAAACTTGGCTTCGCCGGGCGCTTTGGGGCCGGGCTACCCCGCGTAAACGATGGAGCCTTGCTATTCCTGCAACACATGATTAGCAAGTTTGAGCCGGTAGACGAAGCCAACCAACGCTATGGCTCCCGGTTAGCGGTGGTCTTCAGCGGCTCGCCCTTGTTTACGGGCGGGGCCGGTTCGGGTGAGAGCAACATCCGGAAGTGGATTATTGAAAACGACTGGCTCGAAGCGGTGGTCGCCTTGCCCGAACAGATGTTTTATAATACGGGTATTGGTACATACATCTGGATTGTAACTAACCGTAAAAAGCCTTGGCGCCAAGGTAAAATACAGTTATTCGATGCCCGTGAAACTTACGTGCCTATGCGTCGGAGTCTGGGCAACAAACGCCGAAAAATTGGAGATAAAAACGAAGGAGAGCCCGATCAGATTGGTAGCATTGTACGAGAATACGAGCGTTTTCAAACAAGTACAGTTTCGAAAATTTTCGACAAAGAAGACTTTGGCTATACCCGCGTGACGGTAGAGCGTCCGCTTCGGTTACGTTACCAAATGACTTACGACGACAAAGCCCGCTTCCTGGATGCCTGCCCTTGGTTGTTGGACGACATTCAGGAAATTGATAAAAAGCTGGGCCGCGAACCTCAATTTGATTGGAACGCCGTAGAAGAAAGCATCCGCAGGTTACTAAAAAACCGCGGCTCCAAATGGAAAGCTACAGAATGGAAGCTTTTCCGTGATGTGTTTACGACCAAAGACCCGGCCGCCGAAGCAGTGCGGAAAGGTAAAAACGAGTTTGAGCCGGATGCCGACCTGCGAGACTTTGAGAACATTCCTCTAAAACAGGACATCGACGGGTACTTTGCGCGGGAGGTGTACCCACACGTACCGGATGCCTGGATGGACCGCACGAAGGACAAGGTAGGATACGAAATTAATTTCAACCGGTATTTTTTTAAGTACGAGCCGCCAAAGGAATTGAGCGTGATTGATGACAAGCTGAAGAAAGCAGAAGAGCAGATTTTAAAACTGTTGAAGGAGGTAGTTAGATGATACAGGGAACTGCGTCGAAGATTAGGTTAAAATATGCGGTTCAGCTTCGGGGAGAACGAGCTGAAGGAGATAAAGACGTCCGGCCATATATTGGCCTTGAGCACATTGAATCGGGTACAGGTAGGCTGATAGCAGAAGTGGAGGAACAAGGCGAAAACACCCTAATTGGTGAGTCACTCTGCAATGTGTTCAAACCTAATGATGTACTTTTTGGGAAATTACGTCCTTATTTAGCTAAAACTTGGGTTGCTAATTTTGAAGGTCGGTGTACAACGGAATTGTTAGTGATGAAACCCGTAAATTTTGAGCCAACTTACCTCAAATATGTTTTCTTATCAGAAGATTTTATCAAAGCTGTTGACGCTATGACTTTCGGCTCTAAAATGCCACGTGCAGATTGGGACTCAATTGGTAGCCAATATATATATTATCCTACTCTTGAATATCAGCGAGCAATAGCCAACTACCTCGACCGTGAAACCGCCCACATCGACAGCCTGATTCAGGCGAAAAAAAATCTGTTGGTTGTGTTAGCCGAAAAGCGACAGGCATTGATTACACAAGCTGTTACGCAGGGACTTAACCCGGTTGTAAAGCTGAAACCGTCGGGCGTGGATTGGTTGGGGGAAGTGCCGGAACATTGGGAGGTGAAAAAACTAAAATATGTGGCCGACTTAAAAAGTGGGGAGTTTATTACCGCAGAATCTATTGCAGAAGAGGGAATGTATCCTGTATACGGTGGTAATGGTTTACGGGGATATACATCTGAAAAGACTCACTCCGGTCAGTTTGTACTTATAGGAAGACAGGGAGCTTTGTGTGGGAACATAAATTACGCTTATGGAGACTTTTGGGCTTCTGAACATGCAGTTGTATGCAGAATGTTAGGAAATGATAATGTTACTTGGCTTGGCGAATTACTGAGGATCATGAATTTAAATCAGTATTCCATATCTGCGGCTCAACCAGGCTTATCCGTTGAAGTTATCAAGAACCTATCTCTTCCGGTTCCGCCAATTAAAGAGCAAACGAATATTGCTGATTATATTTCGCGTGATTTAAGTAAGTTGGACAAACTACAAATGGCAACGCAAGATAGCATTGACCTGTTAAAAGAGCGTCGGTCAGCGTTGATAACAGCAGCGGTGACGGGGCAAATAGGAATAGTGAAAGACTATGTGGATTAAGAAACTACAAATCGCTGGGCTTAGGTGTATTAAAAGGGCTGAATTTACTTTTCAACCTGGTATGAACTTGCTGGTTGGGATAAATGGTATGGGTAAAACCACAGTGTTGGACGCTCTGCGTGTCTGCCTGTCGAAGGTTTTATCTGAAATTGAAAATATGCCAAATCAACGGGTAACTCTTACTCCTGACGACATTAATTTAGGTTTTAAGGCAACACTGTTATTTTGTGAATTGGAAATTTATGGGAGGCAGTTTAGCTATTCCTTTCAAAGGTCACCACGATACGTTAATAAATCCAATGAAAGTGATTTAAAGAACCGCATTTCCGTTGTTCAATACAAGGATGATCTATATCCCTCTTTAAAGGAGGCTAACTTTAGTGCAGATAAAAAGATACCATTAGCTATTTACTTTTCAACCCGTCGTGCTGTAATTTTTGAAAGGGAGCTAACAATTGCAGGCCGTAGCGTACTCAGTGGTCGAGCAGCCGCATATGACAGGGCATTAGCTGAAAAAAGAGAGTCAAGGTTACAGCCCATAGCTGAGTGGTTCAAAGCACAAGAAGCACTAGGGCAAGAATCGCCGAAAGCTTTGAAGCACATTGAGGTTATCCGATCCGTTGTAAAGCAGTTTTTGCCAGAGTTTGGCGAGCTACAGGTAGCAGGTAATGATAGAACTCCATTCTTTAGAATTACAAAAGATGGAGCGTCTCTTCGTATTCCAAAGTTGTCGGATGGACAGCGGGGTGTCTTAGCTCTGGTACTTGATTTAGCTCGTCGTCTCTCTCAAGCCAATCCTGATTTGGAAGACCCCGTGAAAGAGGGTGAGGCTGTAGTTCTCATTGATGAGCTGGATTTACATCTTCACCCTAAGTGGCAACGGTCTATAGTTGAGAATTTAACCCGCACATTCCCTAACTGTCAATTTATTGCTACAACTCATTCTCCACAGATTATTCCGGCGGTTGAACCAGAACAGGTTCAGTTAATTAAAGATAACGAGATAATCCGGCCAGACCGAACATTAGGTATGGATACTAACTGGATACTACGGAACCTAATGGAGACAGATGAACGACCCGAGGGGGCTGCTGAAGCCATCAGGCAAGTTGAAGACTTAATAACCGAGGGCGACTATGAAATTGCCCGCGAGGCAATGGTTAATTTTAGACAAGATAAAGGTTTTGACCTTCCTGAGTGGGCGATGCTAGAAGCTCGTATTGCCCGTCTTGAAATGTTTGATGAAGAATGAAGTACATAACCAAGCAGGGCGCCCCCCGCAATTATCTTGACTGGTGCAAAGCCAACGAGGGATTGAATAACGAAGATTATCGCTGTTTACAGAACCCCGAAAAAGCCAGTTTGCACGAAACCCTGATAAAAGAGCAAGGAGGCTTGTGCGCATACACCATGCGACGAATTGCTGTCAGTTCATCGCATATTGAGCATATCAAGCCTGAAACGCTCTGTCGTGCTGAATTGAGAGGGTCAGATTTGGATTATAATAACTTGGTTGCTTGTTTCCCGAAGGAAGGAATGACAAATCCATTTCGATATGGTGCTCAGGAAAAAGGCGATTGGTGGGAAGATGATGGTAGAGATTTTGTATCGCCACTGCATAAAAATTGTGAGCCAAAATTCATCTTCAACTTGAAAGGAGAAGTAGCACCTTTTAAGGGTGACCATCAGGCAAAAAAAACTATTGAGGTTCTTAAACTTGACCATAATAGCCTTATTGAAGACCGAGAACGGGCTATCAAAGAGTTTATTTTCGGTCCAGCCGGCGATAGTCCTTTGTCACCCAAAAAAGTAGATCAAGCTATTCGGGCAGTTTGTGAACGTAACAAAAGCGGGCAGTTTCGTGAGTATTGTGTGGCTATTAAACATGCATTGATGGAATACACCCGTCAACAAAAGAAAGCCGCCAAAAAGAAGAAACACATTCAAGCCCAACAAAAAAAGAAGTAAGATGGCACATGTAGCCCGCACCTCTGAAGCTGCCTTTGAAACCGTCATCGAGAGCCATTTGCTCCAACACGGCTATCAATCTGTTGACCGGCAGTGCTTCGACAAAGAGCGGGCTATTTTCCCCGAAACCGCGCTGGCCTTTATCCGGCAAACCCAGCCCATTACCTGGAGCAAGCTGGAATCCCTGTTGGGCGACCGCACGGGGGAGCAACTTCTGCGTGACCTTTGCAAGTGGATGGACGATTACGGCTCGCTGGCTACGCTGCGGCACGGCTTCAAGTGCTACGGGCGGCTGGTGCATATAGCCTTCTTCAAAGCCGCCCACACCATGAACCCTGAGCTGGACGCCAACTACGCGGCCAACTGCCTCGGCCTCACTCGGCAGCTTCGGTATTCGGCTCGCTCCGGCCATTCGCTCGACCTCACCATCAGCCTGAACGGCATTCCGGTGGCTACCGTGGAGTTGAAGAACCCGCTTACCCAACAGACCGTAACGGACGCCATTACCCAATACAAACAGGACCGCGACCCGCGTGACCCTATTTTTGAGTTTAAACGCCGAGCGCTCGTCCACTTTGCCGCCGATACCGAACTGGTGTACATGACCACCCGGCTCGCCGGTAATGCTACACATTTTTTGCCCTTCAATAAAGGCGTTAACGGTG
The DNA here is from genome assembly GCF_000296815.2 of Fibrisoma limi BUZ 3. Lineage (GTDB taxonomy): Bacteria > Bacteroidota > Bacteroidia > Cytophagales > Spirosomataceae > Fibrisoma > Fibrisoma limi. The sequence goes on along the minus strand of NZ_CAIT01000009.1, from coordinate 575,856 downwards.
ATGCTGGTAACCCCGAAGCCCCCAAAGGTCGTAGCTACCGTACTGGCTACCTTTGGGAAGAAGTATTGCAGCGCGACAGCTTTTTAGATTTGCTAGCTCGTTTCATTCACCTACAGGTAGACGAGAAACTGAACGACGAAGGGCGGAAGATCAAGAAAGAATCGTTGATCTTTCCCCGCTACCATCAGCTACAGGCTGTCCGGTCGCTGGTGCGGGCCGCGGAAATTGAAGGACCGGGGCATAACTACCTCATCGAACATTCGGCCGGGAGCGGCAAGAGCAATACCATTTCTTGGCTGGCACACCGGCTGGCGTCGTTGCACGATCAGGCCAACAACAAGGTGTTCGATTCGGTCATTGTCATCACCGACCGGGTAGTGCTCGACAAACAGTTGCAGGACAACATCTACCAGTTTGAGCACAAGCGGGGCGTAGTTGAGAAGATTGACGAAAGCTCGCGCCAATTGGCCGAGGCCTTGGAAAACGCCGTGCCGATCATTATCACCACCTTGCAAAAATTCCCGTTCGTGTCAGACCAACTCAAAAAGCTGGCCGAAAAGCGCGGAGAGACGTCAACCGGCGACCTGCCTACCCGCCGTTGCGCCGTTATTATCGACGAAGCGCACAGTTCGCAGGGTGGAGATACGGCCACGGAACTAAAGCGCGTTTTGGGTGGAGAAGACCTTTACAACCGGGCCAAAGAAATTGCCACCGAAGAAGGAGCAGACTCGCTGGAAGAGCTTTACCGAAATATGGCCAAACGCGGCCGACAGCCCAATGTCAGTTTCTTTGCCTTTACGGCCACGCCCAAGCACCCGACACTATCCATTTTCGGACGAGACAAGACATCGTTTCACAAATACACCATGCGGCAGGCTATCGAAGAAGGCTTTATTCTCGATGTGCTGAAAAACTATACCACCTACGCTACATACTACAAACTGGTGAAAGCCGCCGAAGACGACCCGCAGGTTGAGCGCAAAAATGCCGCCCGCGCCTTAGCGCGTTTTCTGCGGTTGCATCCGCACAATATTGCTCAGAAAACCGAAATTATGGTGGAGCATTTTCAGGCTGCTACTCGCCATAAGATTGGTGGCCACGCCAAAGCAATGGTCGTTACGGGTTCGCGGCTGGAAGCCGTTCGGTATAAACAAAGCTTCGATCAGTACATTCGGGCAAAAGGCTATTCCATCAAATCGCTGGTGGCCTTCTCGGGGGTGGTCAACGATGACAAAGTGCCGGGCGTGACCTACACCGAAGAGGGTATGAACAAAGGCGTTAAAGAAAAAGAACTGCCCGAGACGTTCGCTACCCCTGACTATCACGTATTGCTCGTAGCCGAAAAATACCAGACCGGTTTTGATCAGCCCTTGTTACACACCATGTATGTCGATAAGCGGTTGGCAGGTATTCAGGCTGTGCAAACCTTGTCGCGCCTGAACCGGATGCATCCCCTCAAAAACGATACGTTCGTGCTGGATTTTGTTAATGACCGGGAGGAAATCAAGGAGGCATTCGGCGCGTATTATCAGGGAGCGGTGATGGGCGATGGAGCCGACCCGGCACAGCTTTATCGCATTCAAACGGAATTGAATATTGCGGGTATTTACGAACCCGAAGAAGTTGAGGAGTTTAGCTTCATCTACTTCAAACCTAAGCAAAAGCAAAGCCCCGCCGATCATCAGGCCATGAATGCCGCCTTAGACCCGGCTGTTACCCGGTTTACCGAATTACTAAAGGACAATCCAGACGAGGCAGAGTTATGGCGGGGCAAAGTTCAGGCGTTTCGGAATCTGTACAACTTCCTGAGCCAAATTATACCGTATCAGGATTCCGACCTCGAAAAGCTATTCATCTTTCTGCGCCATCTGTCGCCTAAGCTACCGCGCCGTAACAGCGCCCCAACTTATAACTTTGATGATTCCGTACGTCTTGAATACTATCGACTGGAGAAAATTAGTGAAGGCTCAATCAACCTTAAGAATAGCTACCCCTCTCCACTCGACGGCCCCACGGAAGTAGGCACCGGAATGGTTCATGAAGAGGCTGTTCCGCTTTCACGGCTGGTTGATAAGATCAACGAACGATTCGGCACAGATTTTAATCAGGCTGATCAATATTTCTTTGATCAAATTGTGGAAATCGCTGTTTTGGACGAAAACATCATTACCGCTGCTGAAACCAACCCGGAAGAAAAATTTGAGTTGGTTTTTAAAAATGTGCTCCAACAGCTCTTCATTGAACGAATTGATCAGAATGAAGACATTTTTGCCCGTTTTATGAACGATAACGCATTTCAGAAGGCAGTTACGGCAGGGCTTGCTTCGGAGGCTTATCGAAAGCTTACCGCGAAAACTCCTAGGCAGAAAAGTATTGAATTTTAGATCTAAGTATTGTATAAGGCCAGCAACCAAGATTAGTACCGGGTTTTCTCTAATTATTTAGGTTTCACTACAGCGTTATGGGACGACTGCCAACACTTCGTAACAATTACGACGACTTAAAGAAGCTGACTCTAGCTGACCTGAAACGGCTTGGCTTGATGGTTCCTCAGCACCAGGCTTCAAGCACAATCAAATGGACCCGACGAGGTGAAACAACCGGCGAGATAAGCGTCCTTGTTAGCTTATTCAAAACAAGCGGGTATGTTGAGTTTGATTACACATACAACCGCCAAGAGCAGATGAACTACAGAGTTCAGTTAGTGCAACTGCCAAGCAACTTAAGGAAGGGGCATGTATGGTACTTTATTTGCCCACTAACGGGCGAACGCTGTCGAACCTTGTACCAGGCTGGAAAATACTTTGCGTCCCGTAAAACGCTTAAAGGGACGTTGTACGAAAGCCAGACGTATTCTAAGCAATACCGTTGGTATGACAAGACGTTTGGCCCAACATTTAAAGCTGAAAGGGCATACAACGAACTTCTTAAACCTTACGCCAAGACCCACTATCGAGGAAAGCCAACCCCAAAGGCTAAGAAAGTAATGAAGTGGGAAAAAGCTGAAGAACAGGCAAAGGTCCGTGAACCAAGAAGTTTAGAAGATTACTTGTACAGGTAATTCAAAGGAAAGGCAAGTAAACCGTCAACAAATCCGTCAACAACAACCAAAAATAAAGCCTGTATATCATTGATATACAGGCTTTTCTGTGGCTTCGTTTGCGGTCCGGACGGGACTCGAACCCGCGACCCCCTGCGTGACAGGCAGGTATTCTAACCAACTGAACTACCGGACCACTGTGCGACTGCGTTTCCGAAATCGTGGCACAAAAGTAGGCGGAATGGTTATGCTGCGCAACTTTTTTCTGAAAAAAACTTTCTGACTTTCGCGACACTATACGTTTTTCGCCTGACTGTCATACGCTTATGCTTCTTAAAAAATTTATAATTTCATAATAGGAAACAGCCTATTTAGCCGGAAATGGATTTGTTTTTGTCCAATACTTGTTCTTACTTTCTAAGAGAATAGCAACTTAACGAAGGGTATCATGACCACGTCAGAATCATATGTCGAATTAATCAACCGGGTGTACAGTCGGTCGCGACAGGAAGGGAGCCGGTCGTATCCCGTTGCTTCGTACGAAGTATTTCTGTTGAGCCAGGCGCAGGAACGGGCAAAACGCAAAGAGGCTGACCTGTTCCGGAAACTGGGCGATATTTTTGACTGGCAGATGAGTCGTCGGCAGCGAAACGGGTATTTGAAAAGCATGCGCCTTGGGTTTACACTGGTGCTGACCGATCCTGCCAAAACGATTCTCTGGACGAGTAATAACTTTCTGAGTATGACGGGCTATATCCCGGGTGAAGTGCTTGGTCAGACTCCCAGCATTTTACAGGGACCTGATACAGATGCACGGACCTTACGGCGTGTTCGGGAGTCGTTGCAGCGGGAAGAATCGGTCAAGGCTGACCTGCTTAATTACCGGAAAGACGGCGAATCGTACATTTGCCGGGTGGCCATCGATCCGCTTTACAACGGGGAGGGCGAGTTAACGCACTTTCTGGCCGTAGAATGTGAAGTAAAGGCTGAGTAGACCAATACAGTGATATTGCTGTGCTCATCTACTCAACCGTTTTCTACTCATTGCCTTCATCTGAGCTTAGCTCATTAGCCTCATCGGGCGTCATTTTTTCGGCATCATTTGCCTGAAGTGCTTCTTTGGTTTCATCGCGGGTTGCAAACGAATCAATGCTCGTGTTACCCGGATCCTGGCGGTTTGGCTGCCTCACATCAATCTCGCTCACCTGCGCCGGACTGTCTGCTTTCTCTTTCATAGCGTTTCAATACTTGTTTTCCTCGAAACGCCCCCTTCCGTAAAATGTTTACTGTATACGCTCGTTTCCAGTCGATCGGTAAAACCTTTGGCCGATGATTTGTAGTTATATGAGCAGAAGATTGTGTTATGAGATCGTTTAAGCGTGCCCTTCGCTGGGCGTTACTGGTTTTATTGTTGCTGCTGGTCGGCGGGGTGGGAGCGTCCTGGCTGGTTAATTTCCGGCAGACTGATGAAGAATTAACGGAGGAGTTTCAAGGACAGCGAATCCGGCCAACTATTCACCGGTATCGGGTACCAACCCGGGCCAATGATCCAGATGCGGCCTGGCGTACTATCCGATTCATTGAAACGCCGGCTGATGATTCGTTGCCGGTGGTCATTTTTGTTCACGGTGCGCCAAGCTCCCTGTCGTTTTTCAATAAATTTTTCAAGGATACGACCCTGCTGAATCGGGCCCGGCTGGTTGCGGTTGATCGGCCCGGCTATGGCTATTCCGATTTCGGCTGGGTGGAAACTTCGATCATCCGGCAGGCCAAATTTTTGCAGCCTCTAATTGAGCGCTACCGTAATGCACCTTATCTGATGCTGGTAGGTTCGTCGTACGGCGGCTCGGTATCGGCTCGGCTGGCAATGAATAATCCCAACCTGGTCGATCATGTCGTTTTCGTATCGTCGGCGCTGGGACCGGGGCTGGAGTATACATACCCAATCAGTTATTACCTTGATAAGCCACCCCTGCGCTGGCTGATTCCACCCCTGTTGCGGCTGGCTAATGACGAAAAGCTATCACACCGACGGGCACTGGAGGCAATTTTGCCCGACTGGCCAAAAATCAAGGCGGGTATCACCATGCTGCACGGGCAGCGTGATGAACTGGTGTATCCTACGAACGTAACGTTTGCGCAGGAACATCTGGTCAACGCAAAAGTTAAACAGTTTCTGTTGCCTGAAAACCGGCATGACATTGTGCTCTACAAGCGGGAATATATGACCGAGATTCTGCTCGACATCCTGACTCGACGCGACGTAAAAGAACAGGTTAAGACCAACTCACTGGCCGTACAGCCCTGAGCGGTCGGCCGCGACGCATCACGAACAGACAGCGCCGGAGGCACTCATGGGTAGCGTATACAAGCGTCCCAGATGGTGTCTCCGGTTTTTTTCTAAAAGACCGTAGTGCTTCAACTGGTAATTTCAATCCGGTTGTTTTCGGGGTCGAGTACCACGCTTTCGTAGTAGCCGTCGCCGGTCCGGCGGGGTTGACCGACAATAACATAACCATCGACCTGAAGCCGGGCAGTCAGTTTATCAACAGCGCTTTCGCTGCCAACCGATACGGCAAAATGAGTCAGACCCATGGATTGGATCAGTGGGTCGGAAAGTCGGTCGTTAATGCCCGGCATAGTCATCAATTCCAGCCGACATCCATCATCAAAAGACAGGAAATAAGAACTAAATTGCCTGGTGGGGTTTACGTATCTTTCGCCGGATTGGGCACCGAAATATGTTTCGTAAAACGTTCGCATGGTGTCCAGGTCACGGACCCATACGGCAATGTGTTCGATTCGCATGGGGCAAAGATGGCGGGCTATTCTGATACTTGCTGAGTCTTCATTGGCCGAAATCAGCAGTTCATTACCGCATTGCAGCTTATAGTACCAGCGCAGGAAGCCAGAACACTCCGTCTCCGAGCCAGCGATACCGTTCGTTGCGCAAAAAATAAGCCGGAAACCGCTGAATAACGTACAGTACCAGACTCATTATGGCCAGCATCAGCGAAGCCCGCTGCGCAAATCGATCGCTGGTGATGAAGCAAAGCGTCAGTCCGGTCGATACAACGCCGAGCGTTAGCCAACCCAGCAGAGTAATGGAGCGCTCCAGGCCCCAGGCCGTTGCCAGCGAAAACTGGGGCTGTTCGGGCCGCTCCCACTGTTCCATTACTGAAAACAGAATCAGGTTCTGAAAGGCAATAACCGTGAACATAAGGGCTTGGGTGATCTCGACACCGCTTACTGTTGGGCGCTGTACCCAGACGCTCCCCCAAACGCCGGCCGAAAACAGAACGGCAACCAATGGTTCTTTCAGCAGGAGGGCTGAATGTCGGTTCGGGAGTCGGAAAACCATAAAAACGTACCCTGCACAGACAGCCCCCAGAGCGAGCCCAAACCGAATGACACTGCCCGGCAGGAAGAAGCACAGGATCAATGCCAGCAAAGCGGCTGCCAGCACACCGCGCCATAGGTCGGTGGCGTGTTGCCGGTGAAAAGCGTGGCGCGGTGTCAGCCGACTGCTGGACGAAGCAGGCGTTACCTTCTGTACGTCGAGGAGCCGATCGATCGTGTAAATCATCCAGACCACCAACGCCAGCACAATGGGCGTGGCCCAGTGAACCGGCACTACGTCAGACAACCGGGCGGCCATCCGGTTCGACAATACGGCCCCCAGCACAACCGGGAAGCTCAGGTAATAGGCGTTACGTAGCGGAGTAAGCAAAGCAGCAGAAATTGGCACCTTAACGAACATCTGATAGCCGCGGGGAACCCGGGCTCTTTGAGCAGGACAAGGGTAAAGGTCGAAATGTTCAAAGATCTACGAAACAGTAGGAATGGATTCGGGCGGGGACAGCCACGGCTCCCGGCGACTAATGACATCAATCGATTGCCCAACCCGTACAACACCGGTGGTGTCCGGCCGAACCAGTACGTTCTGGCCGAACAGAATTTTATGTTTCCACTGCCGGTAAGTTGCCAGAGTTTTCAGGGGTTCTTTGCCTTTCTCGCCGGTTGCCGGGTCGATGGTGGTCAGTACGCAGCGGGCGCAGGGTTTTACGCCGTAAAAATCCACGTCGCCGATGCGAATGTGCGCCCAGGCATCTTCCTCATTGGCTGTACTACCCGCTACGACGATGCTCGGCCTGAACCGCGCCATCGACAGTGGCTCATCCAGTTGCTGATTCAGGTAATTGAGGGAAGCCTGGCCAATGAACAGGTACGGATAGCCATCCGCAAAACTGACCGCTTCGCCGTTGTGGGCGTAGTCGGTGTCAATTGCGCGTCGGGTTGTTTCCGGCATATACACCAGTCGGCAGGGCAGATCGAGGGCTTCCGAAAACCAGCGGTCGGCTGCGTCGCTGACCGTAACAGCCTGCACCCCGTGGCTACCCCAGATGTTGACCAGCATCGTTCCGGTCGGTTGCCGGGGCGTTACTGGCAGTTCCAGTACGTTGTCGGGTCGGGCGCGGTGCCAGACCCGTATGGTGTCGTCGGCTAGTGTTACGTCGATCAGAGCCATGTGGTGGTTGCTCCGTTGGGTAATAAACTGACCCGCAGGATCGACGAGCATGTAGCGCCGGTCATACCGGAAGCCTTTTTCGTCAACAATGGCTTCGGTGACCGAAACCGCGCCGAGCGATTTGATGGGATAGAGGTATAGGTTCTGAATAGTCAACATGCGTTCTGTCAGTGGCTGATACGGGTTGGCTCACATAGCCATTCGTGGTAATGGGCTGACCTCCTGTGAGGTGAAATCCCCTTGCTCAAACTTAAATTGAGCCGCTTTGGCAATCATGGCCGCATTGTCGGTACAGTATTCGAAACGCGGAATGTACACGTTCCAGCCCAGTTCGGTACCGAGTTGAGTCAGGGCCGTTCGCAGGCCGCTGTTGGCCGATACGCCCCCGGCAATGGCAATTTCCTTGATACCCGTTTCGCGGCTCGCCCGCTTAAGTTTAATGAGCAGCATCTGAACCAGCGTGTGCTGAATGCTGGCACAAATATCAGCTATGTTTTCCGAAATGAAGGCTGGATTGGTTGATGTTCGATCTCGCAGGAAATACAGAATGGCCGTTTTGATACCACTGAACGAATAGTCGAGACCGGGCATTTCGCCCAGCGGAAACCGATACGCCAAGGAATTCCCGTCTTTTGCGTAGCGGTCGATGAGTGGGCCGCCGGGATAGGGGAGATTCAGCAGCTTGGCCGACTTGTCGAAGGCTTCCCCAACGGCGTCGTCCTGCGTCTGGCCGATAACTTCCATATCGAGTGGGCTACGTACCAGTACAATCTGCGTATGCCCTCCGCTCACGGTCAGGCACAGAAACGGGAACGCCGGAGCGGGGTTTTCTATAAAATGGGCCAGTACGTGGGCCTGCATGTGGTTTACTTCGATCAGCGGAATATTCAGTCCCAGGGCAAGCGCTTTGGCAAACGAAGCGCCGACAAGCAGCGATCCCAGCAGGCCGGGCCCCCGGGTGAAAGCCACCGCCGATAACGCGTTTTTCGGTATATTTGCATCTGTTAATGCTCGCTCCACAACCGGCAGAATATGCTGTTGGTGAGCGCGGGAGGCCAGTTCCGGTACAACTCCCCCGTATTGTTCGTGAATCAACTGCGCGGCAATAACATTGGACAGCAATTGGCCGTTTGATAAAACAGCGGCCGATGTTTCGTCGCAGGATGATTCAATCGCTAAAATGTTCATGCGCAATTAGGCATTAATTTGGTAAAATTACGTTACAGGTGGGGAATGCTTACAAAATGGCGTAGAGCCGACATTGGTTCCCACCTGAGTAAACCAAGTGCCCGGCTCCGTTGTCTAACCCTTACAAACCCCATACTACCCATCTGTTAGCCAATAATTGATGCGCTCATTTGTCAACATATTCCTGAAAACGCTACTCTACCTGACCATCGTGGTCGTGGGGTTGTTGGTGGGAGTCATGTTGCTCCTGCAGCTACCGGCCGTTCAGACGCGGCTGGTGCAGGAGGTTGCCGATCGCGTTTCAAAAACGCTACAGTTCCCGGTCGATATTGAGGGGGTATCTATCAAATGGTTTGATTCACTGACGCTCGAAGGAGTCCGGATTCAGGATCGGCAGCAGCGGGATATGATCCAGGTTGGGCGGCTGGAGGTCGATTACAACCTGCGTAACCTGATCGATTCATCGGCGCATAATATTCACCTCGACGAAGTGGTGCTGTATCGACCTGACGTCCGGCTGATAAAAAATCCGAAAACGGGCGATCTGAATATCGACGAGTTTATTGCCCGTATCAACGAGCTGCTGGCCGATTCGACCAAGCCCAGTATTCCTAACCAGAACATTCCCTTTACGGTCGGTCACGTGACGCTGGCGGAGGGCGCTTTCTCGCTTGATGATCCGCGGGAGCCGTACATGCGTGATCGCAATAGCTTCGACTACAATCACTTCCGGTTGCTGAACCTCAACGCCGACGTGCGCGATCTGTTGATCCTGGGCGATACCATTGCGCTGGATATGAAGCGGCTTCGTGGGTATGACCGCGATACGGACATTAAAATCCGTCGACTTGATACGCGCTTTCTATACTGCGCTACCAAGATGGAAATGGCTGATCTGCACGCGCACATCAACAATTCCATTGTCCGCGAAGGCATTACGTTTCTGTACGACAAACCATCGGCTTTCAGTGATTTTAACAGCCGCGTAGTTATGCAGGGGCGTTTGCGCAACAGCCGGGTGCAGTCGAAGGACCTGGGGTATTTTTCGAGTTATCTGCGCGGGCTGAAGGAAACGTGGCTGTTGACCGGTAATTTTCTGGGTACGGTCAAGGATTTCCGGCTCAGCCGCACCGATCTTCGCTTTGGCCCGAGTGGTCGCAGCAAACTGACCGGTGATATTGCGTTTAAGGGGTTGCCGGATGTGGATCGAATAACGGTCGATTTCAACTTTACGCCGTCGCTCGTCAACATGGCCGACATTCGGCAATATTACCCTGATTCCAGCTTTAACAAGACCATTGGGAAACTGGGGACCGTAACATTCAACGCCACCTTCGCCGGGGCCTTTGATGATTTTGTCACGAAAGGTAATTTTCGTACGGCTATCGGTGCCGTATCGGGCGATCTGAAACTTAAACTGGCGGCTAATCCGGCATTGACAGCTTACACGGCAAATCTGACAGCTACCCGCCTGGCGGTTGGCCAACTGATCGACCGACCCGAACTGATTCAGCAGATCGATGGGCAGGGACGCATCGTCGGAACAGGGCTGTCACTTGATCGGGCCAGCATCGATGTAGACAGTCGGCTATCGCGTTTCGGCTTGCAGGGTTACGATTATCGCAACGTAGTCGTACGTGGTAATCTACAGAAGGCGTTTTTTCACGGACAGCTTAGTTTAAACGACCCCAACCTGGCGTTCATGCTCGATGGGGAGTTTGACCTGCGCGGTCCTCAGAACCGCTTCGACGTTCGGGGAAATGTTAGAAAGGCCGACTTCCGGGCGCTTGGTTACCTAAGCGATTCGCTGGCGGTTCAGACGGCGCTTGACGTTGAGCTGGAGGGTAATACGGTCGATAACCTGGTTGGTACAGCCAACTTCCGGAATGCAACGCTTACGCTTAACGGCCGTAACCTGAACATCGATACGGTTTCGGTAGTGTCGTCGGTGATTCAAACCCAGCCGCAACAGTCTACGCGCTACTACGACCTGATCTCCGACTTCCTGACCGCCCGATTTCAGGGTAATTTTCAGCCGCAGCAGGCCGTGGATGACCTGACCCGGCTGGCAAAAGAATATCAGTTGTATTTTGCGGGCGATGCGGCCGGACTGACAACGTATTATCAACGCAAGCAGCGGGAGTTTGGCTACGTACCTCCTGTGAACAGCCCGTTCATCAGCATCATCAATCCCGTGCCAAATCGTCCGTTGGTAGCCCGGCCCCTGCCGCGTTACGGTATTGATTACGTGCTGGTGGCGCGGAACATAGCTCCGCTGGTGACGTTCCTGAGCCCCTCTGTATTTGTAGCACCAAATACGCGGCTCGAAGGACAGTTTACGATTGATAATACTTCGTTCTTCACAGCAGACGTCAAAACCGATTCGCTTCAGATCGGCACGATCTCTTTTGGCCCCAGCGAACTGGATCTGACTACGTCGAAATTTACGTTCGGTCAGGAAGTGCTTGCCTCGGCGGTGCTGTCGTCGCAACGCCAGGAATTTTCCCGGCAAATTCCAACCAAAAACCTGCAGGTCGAGGCATCGTGGGATGTCGATCACATTGATTTCACGAGCAGTCTGGAGCAGGTTGCAACCAATACGGAAGGGCAGCGGCTGCCGAACCGGGCCGATCTGAATGGCGAACTGCGCTTTAAGGGGGATGCTATCGATCTGACGTTCCGCCAGTCGAAGGTGCGCGTACTGGATGCTGACTGGACCCTCAATCCACAAAGCCTGATTCGTAATGTTGGCGATACGTACACGATCCGGAACGTAATGGTCTCGAACCAGAACCAATACATTCTGGCGTCGGGGAAACTGGCCCCCGATTCGTTGGAACGGCTTGAACTAGAAACCCGCAATTTCCTGCTCGAATCCCTCAATCCGCTGCTCAATACGTCGATGTCCGGTGTCCTGAACGGAGTTCTGTCGGTGCGCGATGTGTACCAGACGCCTATTCTGGAAAGCGAATTGTCGGTGCGTGATCTGGCCTATAACAAAGTGCTGATCGGCGATGTACAGGGCAAAGGCGAATGGGACCAGGCCCGGCAGCGGTTAAACGTGGATGCCGGTATTAACCGGAGTGGCGCGGATGTAATGACGCTGCGGGGAACCTATACACCCCAGAAAAAAGATAACTCATTTGATCTCAAAGCTACGCTGAACGACGTAGAACTGAACCTGCTGGAACCATTCACCCAGGATTTGTTCTCGAACATCGGCGGCACTGCCAAAGGAACAATTGCTATTACTGGTACGCCCAGCTACCCTATCCTAAGCGGAGAAGTAGACGTACAGCGTGGCCGAGCCCGGTTCGACTACCTCAAGGCGGACCTGTCGTTCGAGGATAAAGTATATTTCGGCGAAAATGAAATCATTGCCCGTCGCCTGACACTCCACGATCCGGAGGGCAACACAGCGCAGTTGCGGGGGGGCGTTTATCACGATGGTTTCCGCTACTTTACGCTCGGCTTCGATGCTGATTTTAAGAATTTCAAGATTCTCAATACGGGCGTAAAAGACAATGATCTGTTCTACGGTCAGGCGGTGGTGACCGGGAAGGCCGAATTATACGGGCCGCTCGACAACCTGACGATCAAGGCCGATCTGGCCAGTAACAAAGGTACCCGCATCTATATTCCGCTCGATGGTGCTACGTCAGTGGCTGATGAGAACACGATTCGGTTCGTGAATCGGAGCCAGGGTACGTCGCAGCCCTCATCTGTCACAAACACGACCAGTACGGCCGCAGCCACTAATCAGCCGGCAGTTGATCTGTCGCGGATTCAGATGGATTTCAATTTTGATATTACGCCCGATGCCTATTGCGAAATCCAGTTGGATCGGCAGACGGGCGACATCATCAAAGCCTACGGTCGCGGTCGGCTTGGGATGCGGATTGATACGAAGGGTGACTTCACGATGACCGGTAATTACGAGATCACTGAAGGAGATTACACGTTCACGTTTCAGAATATCATCAATAAACGCTTCCAGATTCAGCCCAACAGCCGCATTACGTGGACTGGCGACCCATACGGTGCTCTGCTCGACGTAACGGCGGCTTATACGCAGTACACCTCGCTGAAGCCGTTGCTGCCAGTCCAAAGCGCGAGTGCTGATCAAAGCCGTCGGTATCCGGTTGATTTGCTGATTAAGCTCAACGGCGAACTGGGCTTACCGGCTATCAGCTATGATCTGGACGTAAAAGAATACCCGGCATCGTCGGATTTCCGACAGGCTGTAACGGCATTCGAGTCGCGGATACAGAGCAACGAACAGGAAATGACCCGGCAGGTGAGCAGTATACTACTCTTCAACCAGTTACTGCCGGAAGGGACCAGCCTGTTTGAACAGAACCAGGTGAACACCGGCGTAGCCAACAGCGTAAGTGAACTGCTCTCTAACCAGATCAGCCGACTGGCGTCGACGCTGGACGAAAACCTGGATGTGGGGGTATCGTTCGGGGGCTTTACAAGTGGAACGCAGAACGAAAACCTGCTCAACAACCTGCAACTCCGGTTCTCGTACCGGCTGCTGAACGATCGGCTGCGCATCAGCCGCGACGGCGGATTTACGTACGGCCAGAGCCAGTACAACGCGGCCAGTTTGCTGGGTGAGTGGACGCTGGAGTACTGGATCACACCCGATGGCCGTTTCCGGGCAAAAGTATACAACCGGAATCAGCAGAACATCCTGAACCAGTATAACCTCTCGAACTCAATCACGACGGGCGGAGGGCTGAGCTTCCTTTACACCCGCTCGTTTAACCGGTTGTTCGGCAGCAGCAACCGCACCACACCCGGTCTGGTACCCAACACGACTGCAACTGAGTCGCTCACGGCGCCGGGAGCGGGAACGGCACCAGTGCTGAGTGGAAACGGCCGCGGCAGTTTCTAATCGTCACGGAAGGGGTAAAATCAGCCGAATTGTTCTTTTCTCCCTAACAGGTAAACCGATCTGTATGCTGAGCGCGATTTTCCGCGGTTTGTAATGCATTTGCTTTGCCTTAGTTCGGACGTCTATTTGCACATGAAGAGAACCTGCCTGCTCACGCTGTTTGTGCTGATCAGCTTTGGCCAACTGGTGTTGGCACAACGAACCATTACCAACCCCGTGAAGTCGTCGGGCCCAGATCCGTGGGTGTTTCAGAAAGATGGCTGGTATTATTACATGAATACGACCGGCAGTAATCTCAGGCTCTGGAAAACACGTAACATGGCTGATCTGGCTACGGCTCAGCAGAAAGTAATCTACACGCCACCAAAGGGTAAGGCGTATTCCCGGGATTTGTGGGCGCCCGAGATTCATCACCTGCGCGGAAAGTGGTACGTGTACTTCGCGGCCGACAGCCTCAACAACATTGGACACCGTATCTGGGTACTGGAAAACGCGTCGGCCGACCCTATGGAGGGCGAATGGACGTTGAAAGGAAAACTGGCTGACCCCGGCGACCACTGGGCCATTGACCTCTCTACGTTTGAGCACAAAGGTAAATTATACGCCATCTGGTCGGGCTGGGAGGGAGCCACCAACGGCCAGCAGAATATTTACATTGCCCGACTCAAAAACCCCTGGACAATGAAAGGCGACCGGGTTCTGATTTCGCAGCCTGAACTGGCTTGGGAAAAACATGGCGACGTGCCGCAGGAGTGGCAGAAAAACGGTGAAGTACCGAAGATCTACGTCAACGAAGGGCCGGAGTTTTTGCAGAACGGCAAGCACCGTTTCATCATTTACTCCGCCAATGCCTGCTGGTTGGACTACTGCTACGGGCTGCTGACGCATACGGGTGGTAGCCTGCTGAAGGCCGGAAACTGGCGTAAACACGCACAGCCGGTCTTTACCCAATCGCTCGAGGAGGGGATCTATGCGCCTGGTCACGGGGGCTTTTTCCGGTCGCCGGACGGGCGGCAGGATTGGATGATCTACCACGCTAATCCGAGTGCTACGGATGGTTGCGGTAACAAACGGGCTCCGCATATACAACCCTTTACCTGGAACACCGACGGAACGCCCAACTTCGGTCGGCCGATGCGAACCGTATCCGTGTCGGCTTCACAAACAGGCGATAAGTAACTACTAACAGATCATTAACCTTATACCCATGTATAGAACCCTTGTTCCAGTGGCGGTAGCCGCCATGCTGTTTCTGAATGGTTGCCAGAAAGCTAACAAAACCGAATCTGCTGCGCTGGATTCAACCGAAACGGCAATGGCTTCCGATACAACGGCGATGGCGGCCGCTCAACTGCCCGAACCGGCAACATTTGCCGATACGATTAAAGGTAAACCAGTAAGCCTGCACATCCTGAAAAATAAAGATATGCAGGTGGCGATTACGAACTACGGTGCACGGATCGTAGGGTTGATTTTGCCGGATAAAAATGGCGTGCCGACCGACGTAGTACCGGGGTTTGCTAGGGCTCAGGCCTATCAGAAGGCCAATGAGCCATTCTACGGACCGATTGTTGGTCGATTCGGCAACCGGATTGCGAAAGGAAAATTCACGCTCGACGGCAAAACCTACTCGACCGAACTCAACAACAACGGCAATACGTTGCACAGCGGGCCGTCGGGCTTTCACAACCAGGTCTGGGACGTAAAACAGGCCGACGACAAGTCGATCCAACTAACTTACGTATCAAAGGATGGCGAGGGTGGTTTTCCTGGTACCGTTACGACAAACGTAACCTACACACTGACCGACGACAATGGGTTACAGATTGACTACTCGGCTACTACCGACAAACCGACGCCCTACAACCCAACCAGTCACGGCTTTTTCAACCTGAATGGTGCAGCGAGCGGAACCATCAATAATCACGTATTGATGATCAATGCCGATCGCTACTCGGTGGTGGACAAGGGACTTATTCCGCAGGGCGAACCGGTTTCTGTGGAAGGGACACCGTTCGACTTCCGGAAGCCAACCGCTATTGGCGCCCGGGTGAACGAGAAAAACGAACAACTGACCTTTGGCGGTGGCTACGATCATAATTTTGTTCTGAACCGGAAGGGAGCCGGTGTTGAGAAGGCGGTTGAAATTGTGGGCGATAAATCGGGGATCAAAATGGAGGTGCTGACAACCGAGCCCGCCATACAGTTTTACGGCGGTAACTTCTTCACCGGTAATGATACGGGTAAATACGGCAAAGCCACCAACTACCGCGAGGCTTTCGCACTGGAGGCCCAGCATTATCCTGATTCGCCCAATCACCCAACCTACCCAAGCACTATCCTGAAGCCGGGGCAGACCTACAGACAGACCACAACGTATCAATTTTCAACGGTTAACTAAACGTAGAGTCGGTTTGCATAGGGATAAAATGCAACCTTCTCCGCTTTTATCAATAATACATAGATAACTCATCCTATTGTTTATGAAACGTATTTCGTTTGTGATACTGCTGTTGTTTTCAACAGTGGCTATCGCTCAGCAGAGTACTGGAACGACAGATGCCCCCGGGCGATGGTCGGCAGATAAGGCTAACGCCTGGTACAAAAAGCAACCCTTTCTGGTAGGGGCCAACTACGCACCCGCCAGCGCGATCAATCAATTGGAAATGTTTCAGGCCGAAACATTCGATCCACAAATGATTGATAAAGAATTAGCCATGGCCGAAAGTATCGGCATGAATACAATGCGCGTGTTTTTGCACGATCTGCTCTGGCAACAGGACGCCGAAGGATTTAAAAAACGGCTTAGCCAATTTCTGGACATCTGCAAAAAGCATAAAATTCGGCCGATGCTGGTGCTGTTCGATTCCTGCTGGGACCCGCTTCCCAAGTTAGGAAAGCAACACGAGCCAGTGCCGGGTATTCATAACTCGGGCTGGGTGCAGAGCCCCGGTGCCGATGCGCTGTCGGATGTTTCCCAGTACCCGCGTCTGGAGGCCTACGTGAAGGGAGTCGTCAGCGCGTTCAAAAACGATGATCGCATTTTGATGTGGGATATGTGGAACGAGCCGGACAACGCCAACGATAACAGCTACGGCCAGAACCACACGATCAAGACCGAACTGCCCAAGCAGCGCAAAATCGAGATCGTGACGAATCTGCTGCCTCAGGTATTCCAGTGGGTTCGGTCAGTCAGTCCAAGCCAACCGCTGACATCAGGCGTCTGGATCTTTACGGGCGATCATGACTGGGGAAATCCTGAAAAGTGGACGCCTATGGAAAGAGTGCAGTTTAACAACTCTGATGTGATCACATTCCACCAGTACGCTTCGGCCGATGAACTGGAAAAAATCATTCCGACGCTCCAGAAATACGGTCGGCCTGTTATCTGCACGGAGTACATGGCCCGGGGAGCCAACAGCAAGTTTCAGACGCACCTGCCCATTGCTAAGAAACACAAAGTTGGTATGATTAACTGGGGCTTCGTGGCCGGTAAAACACAGACGTTCCTGCCGTGGGATAGCTGGCAGAAACCGTATGTAAATGGTCGGGAGCCGGCTGTCTGGTTTCATGAAGTGTTCCGAACAGATGGTACGCCCATCGATCCTCAGGAAGTAGCGGCTATCAAAGCGGCAACAGGTGTAAAAGCGAATTGATACTACGTCAAAATAGCTTTTACAACCGGTAAACGAAATTCCTATGATCGCTGGGAAGCCAGCAAAAAAGGCTGCCATGAGATTGGCAGCCTTTTTTGTTATGTATTGGTCGAATCCGGCGATGCACTGGGGTCAGGCAAGGGCGGGGCGGGTATAAAGAGAGAGTCACCTATACTCTCCGACGATGTGTCTGTCGAGTCTGATTTTTCCTCTTCTTCTGAGGGGTCATAGCCGCAGTTCAGGTATTCTTTGGTGATAGGCACCGTCGGTTTCGGAAAAGGCCCCTGTAAGTTCTTAAACTTACTGTCGGCATACACCTTTTCAAGAAAACTACCGACCAGGGGTAGGGCCGTTTTGGCTCCTTCGCCTAAATCAGTGGATCGGAAGTGGATACTTCGGTCGTCGCCCCCAACCCAGGCCCCAACAACCAGCTTATCCGATACTCCGACGAACCAGCCATCCGAGTTGTTGGATGTCGTACCGGTTTTACCACCCATTTCATGGCGGTTCTTGAACAGGTTAAACGACCACAGGTTTTGCGATGTTCCACCGGATTCCTGTAAGCCTCCTTTGAGCATGTGAATCATCAGGAAAGCCGTTTCTGGGCTGATGGCCTGTCGACGCTCCGGCGTGAACGTTTCAATTTCTTTGCCGTCGCTGTCTTCAATACGCTGCACGATCAGCGGTTCGGTATACTGACCATTGTTGACAAACGTACAGTACGAAGCAACCAGTTCGTACAAGGATACA
Organism: Fibrisoma limi BUZ 3; assembly: GCF_000296815.2. Taxonomy (GTDB): domain Bacteria; phylum Bacteroidota; class Bacteroidia; order Cytophagales; family Spirosomataceae; genus Fibrisoma; species Fibrisoma limi. The sequence goes on along the minus strand of NZ_CAIT01000009.1, from coordinate 557,794 downwards.
TCCGATGAACCCAGACCAATGGATGGTACAGGAGCCAGCCGGCTTTTAATTCCCATCCGTTTGGCGTACTGAACCACTCGCTCCGGCGTTACGCGGTCCGTTAACTGGGCCGTGATGGAGTTGACGGAACGGGCCAGCGCCCGGCGAAGGGTCATGTTCGAATAAGTGTAGTAGCCGACCGAATTGCGCGGTTCCCAAACGTCCTCTTCGCCTTCGCTGTTGATAAATTCCTTGCGGAACGGCCGGTCCTGAATCCGGTCGCAGGGGCTGAGGTTGATGAGCGTATCGTCGATAGCGGCTGTGTAGACGAATGGCTTGAAGGTGGACCCAGGCTGGCGCTTACCCTGCTTAACGTGATCGTACTTGAAGAAATCGTAGTCCAGGCCGCCTACCCACGCCCGGATGTAGCCCGTGTGCGGGTCCATCGCCACCATGCCGGCTTGCAGAAAATGCTTATAGTACTCGATGGAGTCGAAAGGCGTCATCTGGGTGGAATCGTACCCAGTTTTGCTTTTCCAACTGAAGACCCGCATCTTATACTTCTTAACTTTCATGTAGTAATTGATGGAGTCGGGCTGGTTGGGAAACCGGCGAACCAGCGATTTGTACCGCTCCGTACGCTTTGCCACAGAGTCGATAAAGCCGGGAATTTCGCGCCCGTCTTCGTCCGTCCACGGTGGGCGGTTGCCCCAGTGGTTATCGAAGGTGCGCTGGAGCTGTTTCATCTTCTCCTGCGTAGCTGCTTCAGCATATTCCTGCATGCGGGAGTCGATGGTCGTGTAAATTTTGAGACCACCCGTATACAGATTGATTTCAGAACCGGGGTTTTCCTCGTTGTATTGTTCCGCCCATTTCTGAACAAAATCCTCAACGGCATTCTTAAGGTAACTGGCCGGACCCGATGCCGGATTTTCGGGGGTATAACGAACCAGCAGCGGTAGCTTACTAATCGAGTCGGCCTGCTGGCGGGTCAGATACCCGTATTTGGCCATCTGCGCCAGTACCACATTCCGACGTTCCTTCGAGCGTTTGGGATTTTTGACGGGGTTGTAAGCTGTTGTTGCCTTCTGCAAGCCAACCAGTACGGCTCCTTCCTGGATGTTCAGACTATCGGGCTGCTTACGGAAATACGTCCGTGCCGCCGTTTTCAAGCCGAAAGCGTTTTTGCCGAAATCAACAGTATTGAAGTAATACGTGATAATTTCTTCCTTCGTAAAGTTCCGCTCCAGCTTCAGGGCCATTAACCATTCCTTTGATTTGTAAATGATCGTCCTGATGAAAGGAACGCGCGTCAACAGCCCCGACTGGGCTTGACGACGGGTTTTAAAGAGGTTTTTGGCAAGCTGCTGCGTAATGGTACTGCCGCCACCAGTATTACTTCGACCCGTCAACACACCCACTACGGCCCGGCCGACCGAGCGCATATCCACACCCCCGTGGTCGTAAAAACGGACATCTTCCGTTGCGATCAGGGCATTAATGAGTTGCTTGGGAATATCCTCGTAATTGATCGGGGTTCGGTTCTCGGCGTAAAATTTCCCGATGGGTACGCCATCGAGCGAATAAATCTCGGACGACTGGTTCAGCTTGGGATTACGTAGTTCTTCCACGCTCGGCATCTCGCCGGTCAGGTACAGGAAGTTGTAATTCAGCGTGAAAACATAAAGACCTGTTAACAACGCCAGCCATAAAAGAACGTTGATGGAATTCTTGACGTAGGGGTAATACCACGCGTCAGGATCAATGTAACGGTGGATAAATGAACGTAGTTGACCGCGTGCCTGACGGTAAGACCTGACTACGGCATTCGTTCGCTCTTCGCCGGCAATCCGGACGGTTTGTTTGTATAATCGACGACCAACTCCGCGCCTGACATGGCCAAGATGAGCCTGGCGTTGCCTGATTCGTTGCCGAAACGCTCCATAGGCGTGTCGGACGGCGCGGAATCGTTCCCTAAACTCACTCATGCGTTTCTAATTCGGTAAAAACTGGATAAGGTTACGCAATAAATTGCGCTGTACATCGCGGCCTGCCTACCCTTCCCCACTTGATTAATCTTCCTGAATGGCCGCCAAATATAACGCATTTTCGGCCGATGTAATATAAAGAAGCCGGGCTAGGTGGCCCGGCTTCTCATTAACCCATTGATAAATAGAATAGTTCTTATATAGACTGAGTGTTTAGGTCACTCGTCCCTGAAAGCTCATTATTTGCTTTTTTCAAATGTCATAGCGACGCCGTTCATGCAATAACGCAGGCCGGTTGGCTTGGGACCATCGTCGAAAACGTGACCCAGGTGCCCCCCACACACATTGCAGAGAACTTCGGTGCGTACCATGCCATAGCTTTTGTCTACTTCTTCCCGGACTGCGTTTTTGGCAATTGGTGCGTAAAAGCTTGGCCAGCCGGTACCGGAGTTGAATTTTGTGTCGGTCTTGAAGAGAGGATTATGGCAGGCCGCGCAGTAAAATGTACCTTTCTCATGCACATCATTGAGTGGGCTCGTGAAAGCGCGTTCGGTACCGTGTTCACGTAGAACGGCGTACTGGTCCGGCGTCAGGATTTTTTTCCACTCGGCGTTGGATTTGATAACCCGACGACCTCCGGGCGGTTTTTCGTCGGCCGTGTGCTGTGGGGTGGGTGTTGGTTTGTTGAATCTGGTAAGGGCTATAAAACCACTTCCAATGAGCAATAAGGATACCAGAAAAACAGCAATGCTTTTCGACATAATCGCAGTGATTAACAAGTGATTGTTCTAAAACAACAAACGTAGTCTGGCCATAGTTCAACTTCCAACAGGAGTCATGGCCAGGAGCGTTGAGAGCGTTGGGGTAGGGCTACCACCGCGCTTCTCCACCGTAATAGCGAACGCATCAGCCTGACCAATCGGTCGGTTCAGGCGTTGTAAATAAGGGGCTGCGTTTCCGCCATCGAATACACCCGCGTCAATAGGCTTGCCATTCACCAGTGACCAGAGCTGGTATTGCTGGTCGGGCTGCAAGGAGGGAAGCGAACGTACCTCAACGGCTACCTGTTGGTTCTGTGGGTTCCAATAGAGCAGGATGTCCCCGTTGGGTGCTTTTTCGTTGCCTCGGAGTTCAAGCGTACGCGTGCCGGGCTGCCGCAGTAATGCCAGTACCTGTTCATCGCGCTGCTGGCGGTCGCGCAACTGCCGAAGTTCAGTCTGGAGGCTGCTATTAGTCGATTGTAATGAGCTTACGGTTTGTTGTTCATTGTTCAGCCGGGATACCAGAAAGAACGAGAAAGTTAACAGGAGTAACCCCACAGCAGCCGCGGCAATCCAGGTTACCTGAAACGTAGGGCGCGATGTAGGCTCGACCGGCATTGGCCGAACAATTGGCTCCGGCCGATCTTCCTGTTCTTCAAAGGTTAACTTTTGAAGCAGACTTGCTTTTAGCTGAGGGGGTGGTTCGATACTATGCAGCAGCGCATAGTTTTCCAGAGAAGCCGATAGTTGCTCGAGTTCCTGTTTGATTTCTGGGTAAATAGACGACAGGCAGTCGACCTCACGTCGTTCCTGGTCGCTTACTGCACCCATGACGTAAGATTCTAAAATACCGGACGCTATGTACTCCGTTACGTTCATGATTTAAATAGTTGCTTAAGCTCCTGCAATGCGGCCCGGATCCGGGTTTTTACCGTTCCAAGCGGCATGTTCAAAGCCTCCGCTGCTTCTTCGTGCGTATAACCATTAAAATAAACCAAGTCAATCAGCTCTCGACGTTCGGGACGCAGTTGACTTACCACTTCCTTCACGCCAATGTGTTCGGGATTAGGCTGTTCAGTGTTGTGCTGACGGTCAACAATATGTACGTTCTCCTCGTCGGTTCGGATTGCGCTGGCTGGTTGCGTTTTTCGGGAGCGGAGTGCATCAATAGCCGTATTTCTGGCTACGTTCAACATCCAGGTAAATAAACGGCCTTTTTGCGCATCGTAAGCGTCTAAATTTTTCCAAATTTTAATGAATATGTCCTGGAGCAGATCCTGGGCCTGTTCTTCGTCGCGCACGATGCGAAGAACCACGCCGTAGAGAGCCGGCGAGTATTGATCGTACAGCCAATGGAAAGCTCGTTGATCGCGCTGGTTAAGCTTCTCGATCAGAACGCTTTCAGAAACCATTGATGACTGTCGTTTCACACGGTAAGGATTAAGTGGCTCAAATATATCAAAAAAACAATACTACGAACGGTGCAAGGGTGTCAGTCATTCATAAAGACAGAAAAGCAGGGCAACCAGACCTGTATTTTTGTACAGATAGCCTGGTTGTCCTGCTTCGTATCTGTCGGCAGTAATTCGGGGTCTTACTTAAATGTGGCCGCAACTCCTTTGGGTAACAATACTTTATCAATTCCATGAACTATCCCGTTTGACTGGTACTGGTCGGCGGCATCAACGTATGCCACGCTGCCTTGTTCATCCGTAAGCATGACACGACCATTTGAACCGATCTGAGCCGTCAGCATACCTCCCGACATTGTTTTGAGTTGTGCCTTACCTTTGCCGGCGTTGATCTGACGAGCCAGTTCTTTGGCATCCATTGTCCCTTCGATCATATGGTAACTCAGCAGTTTCTTTAGCGAAGCCATGTTCTCACCTTCCAGGAGCGTATTCTGCATCTTGACCGGTAGTTTTTTGAATGCACTGTTAGACGGCGCAAACACCGTGAACGTACCCGAACCCATCAGGGTCTTGTCGAGATCGGTCGATTGCAGTGCGTTCTGCAAGGTCGAATAATCGGGGGCAGAGGCAACGTAATCGCCAACGCTTTCATTATTGGCCCGGCCGGGCGCTGCGTTCGGGTTACTGCCAGTTGAGCCACCCGCGACAGCCATGCCCGTACCCGTTGCTCCCGGGGTGGTCGTTAGCTGACGATTGGTGGTAACACCGGATGTGCTGCTGTTCGTACCAGACATCGATTCTTCGGGCGGGGTAGTGCTACCCGATGATGAACCGCTGGTTGCCGTACTGCCCGATGGAACACTTTGTGAACTGTTGCCTACTGAGCCGCGGCTGGTGCTGTTGTTCTGCCCATTACTGATCTGCTGACCAGGAACCACCGCCGGGTTGTTGGCAGTTGACGGTGTGCTACCTACGCCGGTCGGCGGATTCGTAGCGTTATTGGTGTTGTAATTCTGCGTATTGCTGCTGTTGACGCTGGTACCGCTGGCGCTTGAACTTTGGCGATAGCGGTCGTCCTGAGTGCCGGGCGCGTTACCGTATGTATTGTCCCGCGAGTTCTGGTTTCGGCGGTTGCGTCGGCGATCCGTATTGCGGTCGTTGTTGTTGCGGCCTTTCGGAAGCGAGTCTGTTACAACAGCGCCCTGTGGATACGTTGACGCTGAGTTATTAATTGTGCCGGACCCCGTGTTGGTCTGGGCGTTTGCGGTTACAGTCGATAGCACCGTCCCGAGTGCTAACAGGCTAATGGTTTGATTGATTTTCATAACGTTGACGTTGAGCGTTTATCGGTAGATAACACCCTGTTTTAACCGGAAAAAGACCAAAAAGTTTATGGCCGGGTGCGGCTTATTTATCCGTAGCCCGGTAGATTTGTCCACATTTCATCCAATCGTTAGTATATCGTATGCAGTCTATTCTTCCTCTGCCGACGCAGTCCGTTAAGCCCGGCACCAGTACAGGTCAGCAGTTCTGGCATTCCGCTACGACGGATCGTTCGGAGAAAATCATTGATTCATTTTCACCCGCCGATGGGCAGCTTATTGCCCGGGTGTACCCGTCGACACGTAGTGATTACGACCGGGTGATCGAAACGGCTCAGGCGGCTTTTCAGGAGTGGCGTCTCGTGCCAGCGCCCCGCCGGGGTGAGGTGGTCCGGCAGATGGGCGAGCAGTTCCGGCAATACAAACGCGAACTTGGTACGCTTGTCAGTTACGAAATGGGTAAATCGCTTCAGGAGGGGCTGGGTGAGGTACAGGAGATTATCGACATCTGCGATTTTGCCGTGGGCCTTTCCCGGCAGTTGTATGGATTGGCAATGCACTCCGAACGCCCGGCTCACCGCATGATGGAGCAGTGGCACCCGCTGGGGCTGGTAGGCATCATCTCGGCCTTTAATTTCCCGGTGGCGGTCTGGTCGTGGAACGCCATGATTGCCTGGGTTTGCGGAGATGTATGTATCTGGAAGCCGTCGGAAAAAACACCGCTGACGGCGCTGGCCTGTCAGCAGATTATCACGGAAGTGCTGCGCAACAACGACGTACCGGAGGGCGTTTCGTGCCTGATCACAGGTGGTCGTGAAGCGGGCGAATGGCTGGCCCGCGACCCACGGATTGCGCTGGTGTCGGCTACGGGATCAACGCGGATGGGAAAAGCCGTAGCGGAGGCCGTGGCCGGACGACTCGGGCGAAGCCTGCTCGAACTGGGTGGTAACAATGCTATCATTGTAACGGAACATGCGGACCTGGATCTGGCCATTCCGGCCATTGTGTTCGGGGCTGTTGGTACGGCAGGGCAGCGCTGCACTACTACGCGCCGACTGATTGTACAGGACACGGTATACGACGACGTAAAGAAACGGTTGGCCAACGCCTACGCACAGGTCCGGATCGGCAGCCCATTAGACGAGTCTTATCACGTTGGGCCGTTGATCGACCGGCAGGCCGTCCAGGGTTACCAGGCTGCCGTGCAGGAAATCCGGTCGGCGGGTGGGCGATTTGTTGTGGAGCCGGGCGTACTGGATGGACCCGGATTCGAATCAGGCTGCTACGTGCGGCCGTGCATTGCCGAAGCCGAGAACCACTGGCCGGTGGTCCAGCGCGAAACGTTTGCGCCCATTTTGTACCTGATTCGGTACACAACACTGGACGAAGCCATCGAACTACAGAACGGCGTCCCTCAGGGTTTATCGTCGGCAATTTTCACGCTGAACCTGCGTGAGGCTGAACGATTCCTGTCGGTAGTTGGCTCCGACTGCGGTATTGCCAACGTTAACATCGGTACGTCGGGAGCTGAGATAGGAGGGGCCTTCGGGGGCGAGAAAGAAACCGGCGGGGGTCGTGAGTCTGGCTCTGACGCCTGGAAAGCGTACATGCGTCGGCAGACCAATACGATCAATTACGGCACAACCCTGCCCCTGGCGCAGGGAATTACGTTCGAGTTATAAAGGTCGGATCGAACCGGCTGAAAGAAAACCGCCTGTGCTAACAAACACAGGCGGTTTTTATGGTTACGTCACAATTTTCGTCAGTTCTGCTTAGCTCAACGCTACCCAGATTTTTCCCGATGCTGATTCGCCGGGATTGAGAATCTGAAGCCCTTCGCCGGTATTAAACGCATCAACGTTGGCCGTCAGGGGTTCGATGGCGATACTGTCGCGACGGGGTGGGGTAAATACGACCAGATACGGGAACGATTTATCCTGACCGATTCGCAACGTAGTATCAAATCCTGGCGACCATAACGTTGTTTCCGCAAATTCCTGATCATCAAAGTTGACCAGAAACGGCGTATCAAACGTCCGTTCATTCAGCGAAATGTCATCTGCGTTCGCAAATGGCTCCTGTCCGACCGGCAGCAGGTTGTCATTCAACGTAATGGCTGTATTGGTGGGTAAGGTTAGGCGCAGGTGGTCGATCGGTTCTTCGCTGAGTGTAAAATACGGGTGCCAGCCAAAGGCAATCGGGCAGCGGGTAGTACCGGTATTGACGGCGCGGTAGGTAACGTGGAGTACCGACGACGCTGATCCTTCCGGCCGGTCGAGGCCATACAGAACCGCCAGTGAAAACGGAAAGGGGTAGCCGGGCTGGTCACCCGTATAATCGTAACGGACGGTCAGGCTGGCGTGCGTTGGCGTCTCCTCCTGGTGAACAACCTGAAATGGCTGGTTATACACAAAGCCATGCAGCGCGTTTTCGTGCCTGAATTCATTCATTCGCAGCGCATACGCTTCGCCATCGAACGAATAGATTCCATGATGTACTCGGCTCGGAAACGGAAACAGCAGGGCACTTGAGTAGCGCTCATCGGCCAGCAGTGCTTGTGGCGAGTCAGGAGATTTCACGATGGAAAATAAATTCTGGCCTTTTCGAAGCAGGAGCCGGTGAAGCATACCGCCCCTTTCCGGGAGAATAGAAAATCCTTCGTTGGTATCCGTATTCTGGATGAAATATTCCGTAATCGGGGTCGTGTCCTCGGCCAAAGGGCCAAAGGGTTGTGTGGTGATCGTAAACGGCATGTTCAGTTCGGCGAAACGGTTTTAACACGATGGTTCAGCGAGTATAAGTACAGAAACTACCGATTTGTTTGCTCACTCTACTGAACAGGCTTGGCCTGGCGCAGCCGGTCACATTTCGCCTTCGACGCCTAATCCAAACAAGGCGAAATCGTACCGAACCGGATCCGTAGGGTCAAGTGTACGAAGGGTTTCGGTTAGTGCAATAACGGCTTTCCAATCCGTTTGCGGACGGGTTAACAAACCGAGGCTACGGGCTACGCGGTTCACGTGTACGTCGATGGGAATGAGCAACTGGTTGGATCGGATACGTGTCCACAAGCCGAAATCTACCCCCCGGTCGTCCTGGCGTACCATCCAGCGCAAAAACATCAGCAGGCGTTTGCACGACGAATTGCGAGCGGGTGTGGCGATGTGTTTGCGGGTGCGTTCTGGAAAGTATGGATCGCAACAGAAGCGGTCGTGAAAAGCAATCAAACCTTCCTCTACCGGTTTGAAGGACTGATCGGTACTCGATACGCCGTTCGTCAGAAACGCATCTTCGAGCGAATCATGCTGCTGATAGTAGCTATGAAAAAAATGCAGGAAATAAAGCGCATCCGTTGCGTTGAACGTTCGGTGCTTGAACGCCAGAAAACGCTTCAGATCAGTTTCCTGGTGGTTCCGGACGAAGTCATAAGGAGCGCCGTCCATCAGATCGATCAGCTCATTTGCTTTTTTGAGAATGACCGGCCGCTGCCCCCACGCCAGCACGGCCGCCCAGAATCCCATGATTTCGATATCCTGCCGACGACTGAACCGGTGAGGAATGCTGATCGGGTCACGGTCAATAAACGAAGGCCGATTGTACTGATCGGCCTTTTGGTTCAATAATGCGACGACAGCAGGAGAGATGGACGGGCTGCTCACAGGTACAGGTAACTTATTTCGCCCGGCCTCCGCTCACCAGCCACGCCATAGCGCGGGAGATGCCCGAGAAGAAGGCCAGTATTCCTGAAAACAGGAAGGTAAAGACTGCGATAAACGGATACGCCAGCGTAAACATAACGTTGAACACTTTATAACCCGGCGTTGCTTTCATCTTCGCTTCGCGTTCGCGGTGCCGCCGGGCAATTCGCTCTTCTTTGGTTTCTTGACTCATACCGTTAGGGAACGAGGTAACTTACCTCAGCTCGAAAACGCCGGTCCTGGGGCGAAAGTTTCTCAAAAGCCCGGGCCGAAAGCTTGATCAGAATTTTATCATTGATACCCGTGTCGGGCAGTTTACCAATTACTTTTACCCAGATACTCTGGTTATTGAACTCATTTCTGACCTGCACAAGCGTTCCGGCCGGGGCCGTCCGGTGCAGGGCTAAATACTTGTTGGAATCGCTGGCTCCATCGATCAACTCAGCTACACCGTTCTCCGAAATACGTCGGCCCTGGGTCGGCATGGGTGCGTCATTACCGGGGCGGGGCAAGAGAATTTCAGCGTCGGCCGGGCGGGGCAGCGGTACGTTCCTGACCTCCTCGGGCGAAGGGCTCGGCGTTTCTTCCGTCCGTTTGGGGGCCGGGCGCTCGGTCCGGGCAACGGGGGTTTCAGTACGTTCGGGTTCGTTTCTGGGCTCAGGTCGTGAAACCTCCGGGCGCGTTACGGTTGTCTTGGCAGGAGTATCGGTGCGGGTGGCTGCGGCCGGATTCGAAGGGCTAGGCATCCGGGACTGGTGCGCTTTCTCGGAAACAATCAGGGCCTGGCCAATCAATACGTTGTCGTTGTTGAGGTCGTTCCAGCGCCGGATGTCGGCCTGCGAAACGCCGTAGCGGACCGCCAGGCTGTAAAGTGTCTGACCTGGCTCGACTACATGGATACCCGCCTTTGCCGGATCTTCGCCCTTACGGGTTGCTTTTGCCGGTTTAGACGGAGTCGGTTCAGTTTTGGCGCTGCGTTCCTTCTCCTTTTCATCCTTTTTAATAGCCTTGTCGATAGCCTTCTTCTCCTTGCGCGACATGGAGGCTTCTGACAGCGGTACACGAATTACCTGACCGTACCGAACGTTTCCGTTCAGGTTCGGATTGGCCGCCTTGATGGCATCTACTGTACTGCGGTACCGACGTGCGATGGAATAAAGTGTCTGGCCTTCGTTCACCCGATGCACGATGAAGCGTTTGCCGTCTTTTTTCTCGATGCCAACCGAATCCTGGGCGCTGGCCGGGATGCTGAATCGGACTCGACCCGGCTCAGCCACACCGCGCAACGCAGCAACGCTCAACAGCAGGGCAAGGATGATAAGGCAGGGGATTCGTTTCATGAAGTATGGCAACAGAGTGGCTTTTACGAGTGTACAGGCATTTGACGTAAAAATAACGTAAAATCCGGCGGCTTTACGTAGAAAACGGTCGGTTATCGGCTTTTCGTTTATTTTGCGCGCCATGGCATAATGGCTTTACTGCCGCCAACGGACCGTGCACTGCTGTTAAAAACTGTTAATTCTGAACCACCCGAACACAACCGGGCGTTTGAAGTTTAATCTCAGTGTGGTACGTATCTGATCTGTATGATCGGTTGAATGACCAATAATCTGTTCAAACTAGACAACTTATGCAAAACTATTCGATACTGTGGGCCGACGATGAGATTGACCTGCTAAAGCCGCATATCCTGTTTTTAAAAGGAAAAGGATACGACGTAACACCCGTGAACAGCGGAGCTGATGCGATCGAGAAGGTGGAGCAGGAAAAATACGACGTCGTTTTCCTGGATGAAATGATGCCCGGTATGACGGGGCTCGAAACGCTTTCGCAGATCAAGCAGATGCGTCCGAACCTGCCGGTGGTGATGATTACCAAAAGCGAAGAGGAGCATATTATGGAAGAGGCTATCGGCTCGAAAATTGCCGATTACCTCATCAAGCCCCTTAACCCTAATCAGATTCTGCTGTCGGTTAAGAAAATCCTGGACAACAAACGCCTGGTGACCGAACGTACGAACATTGGCTACCAGCAGGACTTCCGGAACATTTCCATGCAATACAATGATCGTATTGACTTTGAGGAGTGGGCCGAGATTTACAAGAAGCTGATCTACTGGGAACTGGAACTCGATGGGGCGCAGGACCGAAGCATGTCTGAGGTACTGAATATGCAGAAAAGCGAAGCCAACGCCAACTTCTGTAAGTTCGTGATGGACAACTATGAAGACTGGCTCAACGATTCAAAAGCCGACCACCCGCTTATGTCGCACCAGCTCATGCGCAAGAAGGTGTTTCCGCTGCTGGATCAGAACTCGCCCCTGTTTTTCATCCTGATCGATAACCTGCGCTACGACCAGTGGAAGGTAATCGAGCCGCTACTGACTGATTTCTTTACGGTTGAGGAGGAATCATCGTACTACTCCATTCTGCCGACTACGACTGGGTTTGCCCGGAACGCCATTTTCTCGGGGATGATGCCCAGCGAAATGGAAAAACGTCACCCGGACCTGTGGGTTAACGACGACAACGACGAAGAAGGTCTGAACAACCACGAGGATGAATTCCTACGTCGTCAACTGGATCAGAGCCGGCTGAATATCAAATTTTCGTACCACAAGATTTTGAACATCAACCAGGGCAAGTCGCTGGCTGATAACTTCAACAATCTGTTGCAAAACCAGCTTAACGTCATTGTCTACAACTTTGTCGATATGCTGTCGCACGCCCGGACCGACATGGCCATGATCAAGGAACTGGCTCCGGATGAGTCGGCATACCGGTCGATCACGCGGTCGTGGTTTCAGCACTCACCGTTGCTGGAACTGCTTCGTAAGATTGCCGACAAAAACGGCCGGCTGATCATCACGACGGACCACGGTATGATCCGTGTGCAGAAACCAGCCAAGATTGTTGGCTACCGCGAGACCAATACGAACCTGCGCTATAAACAGGGGAAAAACCTGGGTTTCGAGGAGAATCACTTGTTTGTGGGCCGTAAGCCGGAGCGGTTCTTCCTGCCGAAGCCACACGTTTCGACGGCTTACGTATTCACGCTGGAAGATTACTTCTTCGCGTATCCAAACAACTATAACTATTACGTGAACCACTACCGCAATACGTTCCAGCACGGGGGCGTATCGCTGGAGGAAATGATTATCCCGTTTGCGTACCTGCGGGCTAAGGCTTAAAAGAAGGGAGGAAAGGAGGAGGGAGAAAAGGAAATAAGTGCTTTTATCCTTTTCTCCCTGCTCCTTTCCTCCTTTTCTATCCCTTTAACTCCACTACCTGCCCATCCTGGCAGCGTAGGACGCGGGCAGGGTACTTGTTCAGGAGATCGTAGTTGTGAGTTGCCATAAGGATGGCGGTTCCGGCGTTGTTGATGGCCTGAAACACCTTCATAATCTGGTCCGAAACGGCCGGATCGAGGTTACCCGTGGGTTCGTCGGCCAGAAGAATCAGCGGCTCGTTCAGCATGGCGCGGGCGATAACGACCCGTTGCTGCTCACCACCGGAGAGTTGGTGCGGCATTTTCTTCTGAGCTGTTCCCAGGCCCACCTGCATCAGCACATCGGCCATGCGGGTGTTCATTTTGTTCTTGTCCGTCCAGCCGGTTGCTTTCAGGACAAACTTCAGATTTTCCTCCACGTTGCGGTCAAAGAAGAGCTGAAAGTCCTGAAACACGATGCCTATTTTTCGGCGGAGGAACGGTACGTCGCGCGGTTTGATTTTGTCCAGCGCAACCCCTGCAATATGCCCTTTTCCGTTCTGAAGCCACAAATCGGCGTACAGCGTCTTCAGCAGCGATGATTTACCGCTGCCCGTCCGGCCAATCAGGTACACAAAATCACCTTTGTCAATCTGAAACGATACATCTCCCAGCACCAGCTTTTGGCCCTGGTAGATGTCAGCATGATCGAGGGTAAGAACGGGTTCGCTGGAAAACATGCAGTAAAAAGAAGTAATAGGCCGGCTCGTTAGTAAACTGATAGATCTGGCAAACCGGTTTCTGGTTAACCACAGACCTGTCAGCTTACTAACGAGCCGGCCGGGTATTTTTATTTCGCCGGAACACCAGCCTTCTGGTGGTCGGCCAGGAACTTAGCCAGACCACTGTCGGTCAGCGGGTGATTCAGCAGCGCTTTGATAACGCTCAGCGGAGCCGTCATAACGTCGGCACCCAGTTCAGCGCACTGGATGATGTGCATCGGGTGACGAACGGATGCGGCCAGTACTTCGGTCGTGTAGCCGTAGTTGGTGAAGATCGTAACGATCTGCTCGATCAGCGCCATACCGTCCGTCGAGATGTCGTCCAGGCGGCCTACGAATGGCGATACGTAGGTAGCACCGGCCTTGGCCGCCAGCAGCGCCTGACCAGCCGAGAAAATCAGCGTGCAGTTGGTGCGGATGCCTTTCTCGGTGAAGTATTTGATTGCCTTAACGCCGTCTTTGATCATCGGCACTTTCACGACAATATTTTCGTTCAGCTCGGCCAGTTCTTCGCCTTCCCGAATCATTTCGTCGAAGGTGGTGCTGATAACCTCAGCGCTTACGTCGCCCTCAACAATCTCACAGATCTGCTTGTAGTGAGACATAATGTTGTCTTTGCCCGTAATGCCTTCTTTGGCCATCAATGACGGGTTCGTCGTTACGCCATCGAGGATGCCCATGTCCTGAGCCTCGCGAATGTCGGCCAGATTGGCCGTGTCAATGAAAAATTTCATGATGATTCCTTGTGATTTGGTCGTAAGTTAATACGTTGGAAGGTTTGCTATGAGTATTCGCTTACCAACGTGCAAACTTACTAACTTAAATGGTATGTGTCCCGTCCATTAATCGACAGACGTGAATTTGCGTCTCTTTTCCGGTTCTGGCTTTGTATTGCTGCGTTATAACCTGCGTAAAGTTATCAAGCGACTCTTCCCGAACCAGGTTGATGGTGCAGCCGCCAAAACCGCCCCCCATCATCCGGGCTCCCAACACGCCCGGCTGCTCGCGGGCAATATCGACCAGTGTATCAAGTTCGGGACAACTGACTTCATACCACTTGCTCAGTCCTTCATGAGAACCGAACATGCGCTGCCCGAACGCTTCCAGGTCGCCGGCCTGTAGGTCAGCGTATCCGTCCAGCAAACGCTGGTTTTCCTGCACTACGTAGGCGCATCGGCGATAGATCAGCGGCTCTGTATCTTTCAAATGTTCGTCGAGCATAGCCATCGTTACATCGCGCAAACTATCGATTTCCGGGTAATACGGTTTCAGCAATTGAACACCTTTTTCACACTCGGCCCGGCGCGTATTGTACTCCGACGAGGCCAGTGAGTGCTTCACCCGCGAATCGCAGAGCACCACCCGGAAACCATCCATCCGCAAAGGAGCGTATTGATAATCCAGCGACCGACAGTCCAGTTTGATAACGTGATCCGCTTTGCCCATCATGCTGGCAAACATATCCATAATCCCCACCTTCACCCCGACGAAGTCATTCTCGGCCCGCTGCGAAAGCCGGACCAGATCAAGCCGGTCCAGGCCGAGGGCAAACAGTTCGTTGAGAGCAAAGCCAACGGCGTTTTCCAGGGCCGCCGACGACGACAAGCCAGCTCCCATCGGGATAGTACCGGCAAAAATGCAGTTCAGGCCGCTCAGTTGGTGACCGGCCTGTTGAAACTGCGCCAGCACACCCAGCAGGTAATCGGCCCACGTTTTTGTGCGGCTCAGGGATTGAAGCGAACCCTTGAACGATTTGTCAAGATCATGCGCAACAAAATGCAGTTCGTCGTCCTGACGGGGGCCAACAGCCAGATAAATGGCTTTATCGATGGCTGCAGGTAACACAAACCCCTGGTTGTAGTCGGTATGTTCACCAATAAGGTTGACCCGGCCGGGAGAACAAATAAGGAGCGGTTTGGATTGAAATGTCTGCTGAAACGTAGCGTCGAGCAACTGGGGTAGCTCCATACGGGCGAGGAATAGAAACTCCGGAAAGAAAGGAAATAAAAAAAGGCAAATCAATGTCTCACCGCTACGACCACCTACCCTTGCTTCGGTCAAGACCTGGGGGATTCAGCGGGAGCTGGTAGCACCGATTTGCCACTGCAATATTACGCAGATTTTACCGAAACGTAAAGGGGGAACGGCTACTTTTGTGAAGAATTGATTTACTGAGCATGATTGAAGTTGATTTTTTGAGAAGCCGAAACGTAACCGGAATACGCATAGTAATTTGGTGCTTACTGGTTTTACCGCTGGCCTGCACGTCGTCGGATACATACGTAGAACAAGGCCGAAATCTGATGAAAGATGGTAAGTTTCGGGAGGCTGTGCAGGTATTGAACCAGGCTATCGAAGCCGATGCTGATAATGCCGAAGCGTTTAATACCCGTGGGGTGGCCTATTTTGAACTGAAAGATTATACAAACGCGGCCCAGGACTACGACAAGGCCATCCAACTGCAACCCAATTCGTATCGGCCGTACTACAATCGGGCGTTGTTGAAAGTGGCCCAGAACAATCTTTCCAGCGCGTTAAAAGACTATTCGGATGCTATTCGGCTGTTGCCTGATACGAGTAAGCAGGCCGGGTCTGATGTATACCTGAACCGCGGGCAGTTATTTGCCGCTCAGGGGCAGATTCAGCCCGCGCTGACCGATTTTACGCAGGCCATTACGTTGAATCCGGAAAATGCCCAGGCCCTCTATAACCGGGGAAATCTGCGCTACCAGCAGAAAGACCTGACTGGGGCCACCGCCGATTTTGAACAGGCCGTGAAGGCCGATTCCAAGTTTGGTAAAGCCTTTTATGCCCTGGGGCTCGCTCAGATCCTGCAAAACCGACGGGATGAAGGATGCCTGAGTCTGAAACAGGCGCAGGCGCTGGGATATGGCGACGCCGTCAATGCCATTACGAGTTACTGCCAATAAACCCTGTCGGTGCTGCAAGCTGACCCTTGTAACTGATTAACCCTATACCCACAATGCGTAAAATTCTGTCGATTATTTTCGCTCTGCTGTTTCTGCTGTTTGCTGCGTTTCAGTATAATGACCCCGATCCGGAAATCTGGGTTCCAATCTACGGATTTGCGGCCGTCGCCTGTTTCATGGCCTTTGCCGGAGTAGGTCGTCCGTGGTTCTTCGGGCTGATGGCCGTGATCTACCTCGTGGCAGCCTATTACCAGTGGCCGCCGGTGTTTGAAGGGTTTCTGCTGGACGAAATGGGGATGAAGACGGTGAACATCGAACTGGCCCGCGAAGCCGGTGGACTGGGTATTTGCGCGGTGGTTATGCTGGGACTGGCTTTTCTAACGCGCCCACGGTATGAAACTCGTTGAATGTCCCCGCGACGCCATGCAGGGGTTAAGCCATTTCGTGCCGACTGACCTTAAAATCCGGTACCTCAACAGCCTGCTGCGCGTTGGGTTTGATACCCTCGATTTTGGCAGCTTTGTTTCGCCTAAAGCTATTCCGCAAATGCGCGATACGGCCGAGGTCCTGGCCGGCCTTGATCTGACGAAAACGCAGACGAAACTACTGGCTATTGTCGCCAACCAACGAGGAGCCGAAGAAGCCGCCGGCTATGGCGCCATTCGGTATCTGGGGTTCCCATTGTCGGTGTCGGAAACGTTTCAGCAGCGGAACACCAACAAATCCATTGCCGAGGCCTTCGACGACGTAGCGGCCATGCAGGATCTGTGCAATCGGCTTAGTAAGGAACTGGTTGTGTACCTGTCTATGGGTTTTGGGAATCCGTACGGAGATCCCTACAGCCCCGAAGTGGTCGGTGAGTTTACCGAACAACTTGTCCGGCTTGGTGTAAAAATCATTGCGCCTTCCGATACGGTCGGCAGTTCGACCCCAACCCAGATTGAAGCCCTTTTCGGACACCTGCTTCGGCAGTTTCCCGAGGTTGAGTTTGGGGCACATCTGCACGCCCGACCCAGCGATGCACCAATAAAAGTTAAAGCCGCCGTCCGGGCTGGTGTCCGGCGAATCGACGGGGCGTTGCGGGGGTTCGGCGGCTGCCCGATGGCGGCCGATGAGTTAACGGGCAACCTGCCAACCGAGGAGATTGTACAAGCGCTCTCCGATGAAGGTATATCGATTACACTGAACAAAACTGCCTGGCAGGAAGCCATGACACTTTCGGCAGCGGTCTTTGCGTAGAACAGCCAATAAAGGCTGTTCTACATAAACATAGCCTGAATTTCTTCCTTCACAGCCCGGAGTGCATCGGCCGTGGGTTGCTTGTCTTTCTGAATAATTCGCTCGAAAACGCGTTTGGAAAGTTCCAGCGCCGGTGCATCAGGTCTGGTATCACCCGATGCCTGGTTAATGAGCGTCATAACGTCGTTCATGGCGGCCTGAATCTGGTCCCAGACCGCCTGGCTCATGTATACCTGCTGCGACAGGTTGTGGTTGTATTCATCCCGAATTTCCTGGAGCAGTCGCTGCTGAAATTCCAGAACGGACGTAGCGCTGCCGCTCAGCCGTAACAATAAATTGTTGGGGCTGATGCGTTCTAAAAATAATACCATGCGTTCGTAGGCCTGCAGGCGAATCGGAACGACAGTTTGGGTATATTGATTTTTGACTTCAAAGCGGTGGCGGTCGGCATCGCGCTCAAGGAGCAGCTTAACAGTCAGGTACATACCGTACAACACCAGACCAGCCGGCACGATCAACTTCAGAAAATCGCCAAGTAATTCCATCAGGTAGTAACAATGAGGTTTGTTAAAAATTTAGGTAACTTTGAAAATAACGTCCGGCACCGAAACAGGTGACGCAGCAACTTTCTGCGATCAGACCGGAGGTTCAGTTATGACATCACTTGATAATCCGATATACCTCCGTCCTGAAGCGCGTCAGCAAATAGTCGATACGTTACAAGCCAACAAAATACCCGCCGAATATGGTCTGAGGGTCGGTATCCGCGGAGGAGGGTGTGGCTCATCCTGGTTGCTGGGCTTTGACCTGCCCGGTCCCACCGACGAGGTATATAACGTCGAAGGGGTGCGCATCATTATTGATCGAAAGCATTTGCTCTACGTGCTGGGTGCTGAAATTGGCTACGAAACCAGCGAAGAAGCCCGCGGCTTCACGGTCGATAAGCCCGTGCCCGCTCAGTAACAGCTACTTATCCTGAGGGTTTATGCTGAGCCAGCCTGTTTTTGGTCGAAAAGCGATCTGGTTAAGCGGCAAATAAATTAACAGACCTGCTTTTTGGCATGATTTTAGGTCTGTGAACTCTTGATCAAACCCACCTTGGGGACTGTGAAGCGAATTGAACGACATATCTTCCTGTGGCTGGCCGCACTGGCACTGGGCCTGTCGGTGCTGTGTTACCTGCTGCTTGAACGACACGCACCTGGCGCTACCGACGAGCAGTACATCCTGTCGGTACAGCAACGGGTAAAAGAGGAACTCCGCGTCAGTAAAGATGAACTGGAGGCCGTTGCCGATCGGCTTAAGGAAGTTATTACGCCTACGTTTGCCGATCTTAATCTGCCAACCCGGTATCCATACTACATCTTTTACCACAATGCGGATGTGTTGAAAGAGCCGCAACTGTTGTTCTGGTCTGACTATCGATTCATCCCCGATTATCCTCGCATCGCTTCCGTTACGCTGCCGCAACTGGTTAGTTTTGAGCAGGGTAAATACATCGTCAGCCACAAGCGCGTAACATCCGGCCGTGATTCGCTGGATATTTATTCGCTGATCAATGTGTATCGGTATTACCGGAATACGAACACCTATCTCCAGTCCGGCTACAACCCGGAGTTGTTTGCGCTTGATCCGCAATCCGTTACTACGAATAAAGGAGAACGAGGCCAGGCAATCTACGATAACAACTCGACTTTTCTGTTTTCGGTGAATCCCCCCAAAGTGGATGCCTACCGGAATCATTCAACCCCGGTCAATACGGTCATTCTGGCCACACTCAGCGTTATTTTTCTGGGGCTGTACGTAATCCAGATGATGATTCGGCTGAAACGGCGACGGTCGTACGAAGTCGGTTTTCTTTGGCTGGCCGGCTATCTGCTGATTCTGCGGGCTGTGATGCTATACTTCGGGGTTCCGTTCCTGTTTGTAGAGTGGGACCTGTTTAACCCCAAGTATTACGCGTCGTCGATGCTGGTACCCTCATTGGGCGACCTGTTGCTGAACGCCTTAGTAGTGGCTATTCTGGCTTTTTACTGGGTTAATAACTACTACCGCTCCCGAATTTATACGCTGTTGATTCAGTTGCCAGGCGGGGTCAAAACCATCCTGTCGGTGATACTGGTGGTGCTCAGCTACGTTGTCTTTTACGCGTGTTACACCGAACTGAACAACATCTACGAGAAGTCACAATTTACCCTCGACATTACGCTCAGCATCCGGTTTTCGATGCTGAAACTGGCGTGTCTGCTGGTGTTTATTACGGTCTCGTTCATCTATTTTCTGCTCACTCACCTGCTGGCCAGTTTCTTTTTACGGTTCAATCGGAAGCGGTCGTTGGGGCTGACCTGGTTTGGAGTCGGGACGGGGTTAACCGTGATCGGCTGGTTTATTTTCGGTTTACCGCTGGAGCCGATTCTGCTGATCAACGGGTTGTATTTTCTTATCATCTACCTGGCTCAGTTTCCCCGTGTTCTGTACACATTCCGCTACAAAACGTCGGTCTATCTGTTTTCTGGAGCCTTCTTCTGTGCGCTCACTACGGCTTATGTGGTCTATAGGCAGGAGGTGCACAAGCAATTGGTCGGGGTGAGGGAATTTGGGACACAACTGCTGGCCGAAAATGACGAGTTCGGCGAGTTTTTACTCAACAAGGCCCTGGAATCGATTGGTCGCGACGCGGAGATTGCCCGGGCGCTTCGTAACGATACGTTGCTGGTTCGTGAGCGTATTCAGCAACGGGTTAAAAATATTTACCTCGACAAATACTTCGATAAATACGATATCGACGTAGCATCGTATGACGCGAACGGTCGCTCCCTCGATATTAGCCAGTTGGGGACAGGGCTGGATAATCTGACGAGCCGATACCAGCGCCCTAACTACAGGACGGCCTATCCGGGTATTTACTTTATCAATGAAGTAGGTAACCAGTTCATTAAGCAGTATGTAGGATTTGTGGTTATCCGTCAGCCGACCGCTGCGGGGGCTGATACCATCGGGCACGTAGTGCTTGATCTCAAACTCCGTAACGAGCGACCCAAAAGCGTGTATCCAGAGTTGCTGGTGGACACCAAGTTCATACAGCGACCCGAAACCCAGGAGTACAGTTACGCCATTTATAACAGCCAGCACCGGCTATTATACAGCACCGGCAGCTATAACTACGAGCGAAAACTGCCGGCGTCGTTTCTGGTTAATCCGGAATTGTACAACGCCGGGCTGATCGGCAATGGCTACCGGCATGTTGGTCAGCGTGGCGTCAACGGGCGAGTCGTGGTGGTGTCGTCGGAGGCTTATCCGTTTAAGAATATCTTCTCCAACTTCTCGTTCCTGTTTCTACTGCTGGTATTAACTGTTCTGATGGTCATTGTGGCCTATGCCATCAACTACGGCTTGTCGCAGTTCAGCATCAACTATTCGACCCGTATTCAGATACTGCTCAACGTAGCTTTCTTTCTGCCGTTATTGCTGGTGATTGTCAGTATTCTGAGCGTGATTAGTGCTAACTACATCACTAACCAGGAAAACGCTTACATCAGCAATACCCGTAATATCGCGGCTAATTTTCTGACGTATCTGGATGAGCACCTGCAGGGCCGACGTAGTAAAGCGTCGATGGAAGAAGAACTGCGCAAGATTGCCCGCGATGCCGACATCGACATCAACCTGTTTGATACAAAAGGACGGCTATACGCAGCGACCCGGCCGCTGATGTATGAGAGTGGTCATCTCTCAAAATTTATTAATCCGGAAGCCTACATCCACGTCATTGAGGATAAAGAAAATCAAAAACTCCTGAACGAATCGCTGGGTAACAAACAGTATCGAACGGCCTACACGGGCATAAAGTCCTACGATGGGCGGTTGCTGGGTGTACTGAGCGTTCCTTACTTCTACGCCCGGCCGGAACTTGACCGGCAGATCATTGAAGTCATTGCGTCGGCACTCAGCATTTTTACCGGGCTATTCCTGTTCTTCCTGATTCTGTCGTATCTGGCGTCGAATGTGCTGACCAAGCCGCTGAAATTATTGACCCAGAAAATTCGTAAAACGAACCTCGACCGGCATAATGAGCCGTTGCCCTGGCGGTCGGACGACGAAATTGGCCTGCTGATTCGGGAGTACAACCGAATGCTGGTGAAGCTGGAGGAAAGTAAGCTCGAACTGGCCCAGAACGAGAAGCAGTCAGCCTGGCGCGAAATGGCCAAGCAGGTAGCGCACGAAATCAAGAATCCGTTGACGCCCATGAAGCTGACCCTGCAACATTTGCAGCGAACCTTTCCAGGGCCGAACTCGCCGGATGGTACGGGCGATGCGGCTACGCGTCGCGTTATTCAGCGGACGTTTGACTCGCTTCTCGATCAGATCGACAACCTCAGCGATATTGCCACCTCGTTTTCTGATTTCGCCAAGATGCCGATGCCTAAAAGCGAAATTTTTGAGGTAACCGGGGTGCTCAACAAGGCGGCTGATCTGTACGCCGACGACAACCGAATTGCCCTCCGGCGGCAGATTGAACCGGGACCGGTGATGATTACGGGAGACCGACAACTGATGGGACGGATTGTCACTAATCTGCTTATCAACGGGATTCAGTCGGTTCCGGCTGAACGCAAGCCAGTGATTGACCTGAAGCTCTACACCGACGACGATAACGTTCACATCGAAATTCACGACAACGGCGTAGGGATTCCGGAGGCTATCCGGGCGAAAGTGTTCCTGCCTAATTTCAGCACCA
Organism: Fibrisoma limi BUZ 3; assembly: GCF_000296815.2. Lineage (GTDB taxonomy): Bacteria > Bacteroidota > Bacteroidia > Cytophagales > Spirosomataceae > Fibrisoma > Fibrisoma limi. Next base: position 535,738 of record NZ_CAIT01000009.1, on the reverse strand, counting down.
AGCGAGGGGGGTCGGGATTAGGTCTGGCCATTGCCAAGCGAGGGGTTGAGCATGCCGGCGGAAGCATCTGGTTCGAAACGACCGAGGGCGTTGGGACATCGTTTTTTCTGTCGTTGCCCCTGGCCAATATGTCGATGGTGCTGAACGGACAACGAACCGTCGGCACCGGCACATAATCACGATCAACAGAGTTGGAGAGGCACAAAAAAACCGCTTGGATTTGATCCAAGCGGCCGTGTCGTAAAGGCTTGATAACTAGCCTTTATGCCGTATCGTCGTCGATAGTCACGTGTTTCCAGTTTTCACCGGACCGAATGCGGTTTAGTTGGGTATGCGTAATGCCAAACTGCTTAGCAATCATCTTCAACCGATTCTTGTCGTTACGCAGTAGTTTCTTGATGATCTTCACCTTGCTCTCCGTAAGCTTGTAGTTACGGGTGCGCCGGGGAGTAGCCCTGTTTTTCAGGTTCGGGTTTTCCCGGTTGTGATCAATCATTTCGTCCTTTGTAACCCACCGCAGGTTCTGGTAGTGGTTATTTTGCTTATCGTGATCAAGGTGGATCACGAACGTTTGATCGGGCGTTCCGCGTTCAACGAAATGCTCGGCTACTAATTTGTGCACGTAGCGGTTGAATGTCTTTCCGCCCGAACGAATGTTCAGCGACCGATACCCTTGAATGACGGACCCTTTTATGACCGTACCTTCTGCACCAGCCTGGAAACTACGTACCCGCCCATAATTCGACACGTCATAGCGAGGTGGGTTCTCAACGCCGTCGAAGACGATTGGCACCCACTTCTCGTTCCAGAAACTTTGGCTCTTTTTGTCGCTCATTGCTGGTTGTGGTTGTGTGCCCTGGTACATCACAGTACCGAATAATTGTTTAACAAATGTAAAACAAAAAAGTTATATATTTTTTTGTAAAAACTAGCTGATTGTCAATTGATTTTGTGGGAATGGCAACGTATATACCTACATACTTCATACGTTGATTTCGCAAAAAGCGATGAAAAATAATCAAAGATTACACAAGTTCAACTGTTTTAAACCAGAATCCTCTTCCGTATGTTGACAGTCTAGAGAAGATCGCAGTCAGAAAGGACTGCAAGAAGCATACATACGGAATGAAGAAAACAGTAGTAATTGGAGCCAGCGAAAATCCGGACCGTTACGCCAACCGGGCGGCCCATAGTCTGCTTGGACATGGCCACGAGGTGGAACTGGTTGGTTTACGGGCGGGCCAGATTCAGGGGCGGCCCATCCAGACGGGACAACCCCAACTGGACGATGTTGACACGGTAACCTTGTATGTTGGGTCACTTAACCAGCAAGGCCTGGGGGAATACATCAAGCGGCTGAAACCCCGCCGGGTAATTTTCAACCCCGGCACTGAAAATCCCGAATTGGAACGTGATCTTCAGCGAGCGGGTATCGAACCCATTGAAGCCTGTACGCTCGTGATGTTATCCATCGGGACGTATTGACGAAAGGGCGGAAAGGGGAGGAGAGGAATAAAGGATTTTCTGTTTTCCTTTCCTCCCCTTTCTTCCTTTTCACCACTTTATCAATGCTGAGGCCCAGGTGAAACCGCTGCCGAAAGCCGCCAGACAGATTAAATCGCCGGATTTGATACGGCCTTGCTCAAACGCTTCGGTCATGGCAATTGGAATCGAAGCGGCAGTCGTATTGCCGTAGTACTGAATGTTGTTAAACACCTTTTCTTCAGGTAGATTCATCTGCTGCCGGACGTATTCTGAGATTCGAATATTAGCTTGGTGAGGCACCAGCAGCGCTAGGTCGTCGGGTTGGTAGCCGTTGGCGTTCAGGCTTTCGTTGATGACTTCCATGAACCGTACCACAGCGTGTTTGAACACCGCATTGCCGTTCATTGTCACGTTGTAGTCACCCTGGGTAATAGTAGCTTCCGAAATCCACCGGCCATCGCGGCTGCTGCCGGGATCTTTCACGTACAGGTCTTCGGCGTAGCGTCCGTCGGCGTGCAGATGAGTCGACAGGATACGATGCTCGGGGTCGGTAGTGGCCTGCAACACGGCCGCTCCGGCGCCATCGCCGAAAATAACGGCGACGTTACGGCCTTCGGTACTTTTATTGAGCAGCGAAGACTGCACTTCCGACCCTACTACCAGAATAGTCCGGTACATGCCGGTTTTGATAAACTGGTCGGCAATGGACAGCGCGTACACAAAACCTGAGCACTGGTTGCGGATGTCAATTACCCCAATGCCTTCGAGGCCCAGCTCGCGCTGCATCAGAAACGCTGAGCCGGGGAAATAATAATCGGGCGTGATGGTGGCATAAACAATGAGATCGACCTGACCGGCATCAATACCGGCGCGTTCGAGCGCCATTCGCGACGCAGCGGTGGCCATACTGGCATTGGTATCCTTGCCGTACGTAAAAAAGCGCCGTTGCTGAATCCCCGTCCGTTCCTGAATCCAGGCGTCGGAGGTCTCCATATACTGGGTCAGATCATCATTCGTAACGACCGTTTCCGGCACGTAGAAGCCTAGCCCAGTAATGGCTGAATACATTTTCTCCATTGGATGAAGTCAAAAAGTCGGCAAAAATAGCACTTTTTTTGGCAGGGTTTGTATAGCCCGGGCCGACTGTCCTGTAAACAGAAAAAAAAGACAATCAGGCCGTATGCAATGAAAACGAGTATTCCTCCATAATGAGGTTCGCCAGCAACTGACGGCAGGCCGAATCGACCGTTTCGCGGGCCTGAACTTCACTATCGGCTTCTACTTCCAGCCGGATGTGCTTTCCAATGCGGACGTTGTCGATTGTGTCCATGTGAAGGTTATGCAAACCGAGTTTAACGGCCTTGCCCTGCGGGTCCAGAATTTCCTTCTGGGGCATAATGTCAATTTCAGCGATGTATTTCATGGGTGAAAAGCAAAAGAGTGAAAGAGCGAAAGAGCAAAAGGTAACTGTTACCATCATTCTCTCACGCTTTCGCTCTTTCGTTCATTAAATATGACAGAAATTAGGATGTATAATAATACAATCAGCGGAATGGCTGCATACTGCAAAAATAGCAGGAGCAGCGCCGATACGATCAAAAAAATGTATTTGACCTGATTTTCGCGCCAGCCAAAGGACTTGAATTTGAATGCGAGGAGGGGCAATTCGGCCACGAGCAAAAATGAAAAACCGACGATCATACCCAGCACAATGTCATTTTTCCAGTAAGCATCCAACGAAGGCTGGTAGCGGCTCATCAGCGGAAATGCGGCTATAAAAATTGAGTTGGCCGGCGTTGGAACACCAATGAATTGATCGGACTGGCGGGTGTCGATGTTGAAGTTGGCCAGCCGTAGTGCCGAAAGGACGGCAATCAGGAAGGCCAGAAACGAAATGTTTCCCAGCCCCTCGAACCACATCAGTTGAAAGACGATCGTAGCCGGCAGCACACCAAACGTAACGACATCGGCCAGGGAGTCGAGTTCTTTACCGAACGGCCCCGATACTTTTAGCATACGGGCAACAAAGCCATCGCCGAAATCGAGCGCTCCGGCCAGCAGAATCAGCCAGGCCGATACGTCCAGGTACCCCCGCATGGCCATAACCAGACCGATGCAACCGCAGAGCAGGTTGCCGCAGGTCATGGCATTGGGCAGGTGTTTGAGCAGTGATCTCATGCCCGCACAAACGGATTTGTCTGTTTCTCGTGTCCGACGGTCGTCGGTTCCATGTGGCCGGGATAAACCGTATAATCGTCAGGAAGCGTATATAACTGAGTCCGGATGCTGTTCATCAGATCGGCGTGGTTTGAATAAGGAAAATCCGTTCGCCCGACACTGCCCCGAAACAAGGTATCGCCCCCAATCACGTACCGTTCGGCATGGTTGATAAACGCAACGTGGCCGGGTGCGTGACCGGGTACGAAAACGACGTCCAGTGTTATATTTCCAAACCTGAACTGATCCCCTTCTTTCAGAAATGCATCCACGTCGGTCGGTTCGTAGCCCCGCAGTCCGTAGAGGGCGCACCGGGTCGGTACGTCGTTGAAAATGACCATGTCCTGCTCGTGTAGGTAAAGCTTGACACCGTACTTACGCTTCACGTAGGCACAGCCGAATACATGGTCGAGATGCGCATGGGTAAGCAACAGATACTTTACCGTCAGTTTTTGCTCGTCGATGAACCGGCTCAGCGTTTCTTTTTCGGACTGATCGTAGCAGCCGGGGTCGATCACAACGGCCTCACCGGTTGTGTCGTCGGCGACTACGTAGGTGTTTTCGCTAAACGGAGAAAATTCGAAGACCTGAATCATTATCACAAAAGTAGAAACACCGTCGGTTTTTTATGTAGATCGGGCGTTTGACTTTTCCATTCGCGGATGGTCATCGTTCGGATAAAGGCGTCGGGGGCCGTTAGGTTGCAGGCTACGCACAAGCGCGTGTCGGGCTGGCAATTGACCAGCACATCGGCAAAGAGGGCGTTGTTGCGATAGGGCGTTTCCATGAAAATCTGGGTTTGCCGACGTTGATGCGCTTCTTTATCGAGGTGCTTTAAGGCCCGCGAACGATCATGCCGATCAATAGGCAGGTAGCCGTGAAAGGCGAACGACTGACCACTCATGCCCGACGCCATCAAAGCCAGCAGAATCGACGAGGGGCCAACCAGCGGCATCACCTGCCAGCCCAGTTTATGAGCAATGGCTACGGCCACGGCGCCTGGATCGGCAACCCCCGGGCAACCGGCCTCAGACAAAACGCCCGCGTTGCGCTGTTGTTTGGTCAGCTCCTGCAACTGTTGCCGGGTCTCGGCTTCGGGAGTATCCTTATGGAGATCGTAAAAGAGGGTTTCATCAATCACGCGGCCGGTTTTCAGGCTGCTGATAAAGCGCCGGGCTGTCCGGAGGTTCTCCACAAAGTAGACGTCGGTCTGGCTAATAACTTCCCGGATTTGCGCAGGCAGTACCTGTTCGGCAGTGTCGTCGGCGAGGGTAGCAGGAATTAAATAAAGCGTCGGCATGGTTTTTAACCGCAAAGACGCAAAGATAAGCGCAATGTTCGCTAACGTTTCTTTGCGTCTTTGCGGTCAACTTTGCGTCTTTGCGGTTAAAAAATTCATCAGTACGTCCACGAACTCATCCGGTTTTTCGGCCTGTACCCAGTGTCCGGCGTCTTCGATGGTCTCCACAGCGACGTTGGGGAAAATTCGACGGATGGCAGGGATATCCTCATCCAGAATATAGGGCGATTTCCGGCCACGGATAAACAGCGTCGGCTCTTCGACGATTCGCGGATTGGTCAACTCTTCACCAATCCCATGCAGTTCCCGCTCGATGACCGGCAGATTCAGCCGCCAGTCGAATTGCCCCTGCTGATTGCGATACAGATTTTTCAGCAGAAACTGACGTACAGGAAGCGAGGGTTCATACTGGCTTAGCACGGCGTCGGCATCATTTCGGCTGGTAATGCCCATCAGGTCAATGGCCTTCAATCCGCGTATGAGTTCGGCATGATGAACCGGGTAGAATTTTGGCGCAATGTCCACTACGACCAGCTTCTGGAACGTACCGGGATACAGCATGGCGTACTGCATCACCGTTTTGCCACCCATCGAGTGACCAATAATAATCGGTTGCTGGATAGCATGATCTGTGATGAATTCACGCAGATCGTCGGCCATGTGCAGGTAACTGAAATCATCGCTGTGGGGCGATTGTCCATGATTACGCTGATCGAGCATGAAAACACGGTATCCCTGGGCCGCAATGGTTTTACTAACGGTCAGCCAGTTGTCCGAAGAGCCAAAAACGCCGTGAAGGATAAGAATAGCAGGGCCGGTGTCACCGACCAGACGGTGGTAAAGTTTCATTTTTGTTTAACCGCAAAGACGCAAAGAATGCGCAAAGGTCGCAGCGTTTTAATTGAGTTTTCTGCGTAGTCTTTGCGCCCTCTGCGTTTAATTTCAGTTCACATACACTACTTTTTCGCGTTTCGCGACCAGTTCGCCGAACGGTTGCAGTACCAAATCGTTCTCGGCAGCAACACGCTCAAATTCGGTCGTGCTGCCCGGATCGACGGCGATGAGCAGGCCACCTGATGTCTGAGGATCTGCGAGTACGTACCGCTGGATTTCAGTCAGTTCTGCAATTTTATGGCCATAACTATCCCAGTTACGGACCGTACCGCCGGGAAAGCTTTTCTGAGCCAGATACTCCTCAATGGTCGGCAATTTCGGCACGGCGTCGAAAGTAACAATGGCGCTAAGGCCGCTGCCTTCAGCCATTTCCGTAAGATGACCGAGTAGCCCAAAGCCCGTTACGTCGGTCAGGGCCTTAACGTAGGGCAGGCGACCCAATACTGCGCCAAAGCGATTGAGCTGGGCCATCTGCGCCGGGGCCAGGTCAGCGTGTTCAGGCTTGAGGATGCCTTTTTTCTGCGCGGTGGTCAGGATACCAACACCGAGCGGCTTGGTCAGGTAAAGCTGACAGCCGTTGGTAGCCGTATTGTTCTGTTTAAGATGGTCAAGTCGGACTTTACCCGTAACGGCCAGGCCAAAAATGGGCTCTGGCGAGTCGATGCTGTGACCACCGGCCAGTGGAATGCCAGCTTCCAGGCAAATGGCCCGGCTACCTTCCAGCACCTGACCCGCTACGTGGGGCGGCAATTTGTCGAGCGGCCAGCCCAGAATCGCGATAGCCATGATGGGTTCGCCCCCCATAGCATACACGTCGCTGATGGCGTTGGCCGAAGCGATCCGACCAAAATCGAATGGATCGTCGACAATAGGCATGAAAAAATCGGTGGTGCTGATGACAGCTTCGCCATTGCCAAGGTCCAACACGGCCGCATCATCACGGGAATCATTGCCGACCAGCAGTTTTTCGTAGCGTGGCTGGAAAGCCGTGGCATTCGTGTGTAATATCTGATCCAGAATCTTGGGAGATATTTTGCAGCCACAACCGGCTCCGTGACTGTATTGCGTAAGTCGGATGGGAGTTGTCTCAGTCAATATCATAGTGGCATAAAAGTAACAAAGGATCGCCTGTAAACTTTCTAATTACGCACAAATGAGCCGAATGGTTCGAATGTACTTAGGGGACATAGAGCGGCCTTCAAATGACTTAACAAAAACTTAACATTACCGAATAGTACCTAAATGGCTTGAAATTTACTTATTCTGGGATATTTGGCTAATGCGCTGTTCAGGATAGTATTTTTTTAAGAGAGAGTACGTTGCAGTGACAAGAAAAAGTGTCATCTTTGCGGCCGTTTTGGACCGTAACCTAACAAACACTCTCCAAACTAAACTTAATAAAACCAACCAAATCTATGTACAAAAATCTACTGCAATTGCGAGCAGCTCTGGTGTTGTTTTGCAGTATGCTGTTGGCCGTGTTGGGAAGTAGCGTAGCCGTAGCGCAGGTTACTTCTGCGTCGATTAACGGTTTCGTAACAGACCAGAAAGGTGAGGGATTGCCTGGGGCTACTGTCGTAGCTGTACACACGCCGTCAGGTAGTCGCTACGGTACCGTTACAAACGGGTCAGGTTTTTACAATTTGCCAAACGTTCGGGTAGGTGGACCCTACACGATCACCGTAACGTACGTAGGATTTAAGGAGCAGGTAACAAACAACGTTACGGCCAACCTTGGTACTACTGCTGATGTTAATTTCAAGCTGATTGAAGAAGGTACCAACCTCAGTGAAGTCGTAGTGTCAACAAGTCGGAGCGATATTTTCAGCTCTGAACGCACGGGGGCTGCAATTTCTTACGGCCGGGAAACAATCAATACGACGCCGACAATTGGTCGTACCATTAATGATATCACCCGTTACAATCCTTACGGTAACGGTCAATCGTTTGCTGGACAGGATACGCGCTTTAATAACATTACTATCGACGGTTCCGTATTTAATAACGGTTTCGGTTTGGGTAGTTCAGCGCAAGCCGGTGGCCGGACGGGTACAACAGCCGTTTCTCTGGATGCACTTGACCAGATACAGGTTAACGTAGCGCCGTTCGATGTTCGCCAGTCGGGTTTTACCGGCGCAGGTATCAACGCGGTGACGCGCTCAGGTACAAATGAGTTTTCTGGTTCTTTATACGGTCTGACCCGTGGCAATAGCCTGGTTGGTAAGAAAGTCGACGGGATAACCATCACGCCGGCGCCAAACATCAGCGAAGACACATACGGCTTCCGGCTGGGTGGCCCCATTGTTAAGAATAAATTGTTCTTCTTCATCAACGGGGAGCGCTTCACAAGTAGTACACCCGCCCTTACGTGGTCACTGAACCGTAATGACGGAGCGCAGGGAAATATCTCGCGTGTTTTGTATTCGGACATTGCGGACCTGGACCAGTTCATGCAAACGAATTTTGGTCGTAGTCTGGGTGCGTATGATAACTTCAATAATGACGTAACGAGTACGAAAGGATTGATTCGTCTTGATTATAACATCAATGATCGTCACAAACTGTCGGTTCGTTATTCACACCACAATTCAGAATCAGGGCAACGGATTAGTGACAGTAACAGTAGCAATACGGCCGGTAATGGTAACCGTACGAACCGGGTAGAAGCCATATCTCCCGAGAACACTGGCTATATCATTGCCGACAATACGCGCTCAATTGCTGCTGAATTGACGTCTAACTTCGGTAGTAAATTTGCTAATGATCTGATTGTTACGTACAATAAGCAAATTGAAGACCGGACCTACAAGACTGATATTTTTCCAACGATCGACATTCTGCAAAACGGCAGTACATACACGTCAATCGGATTTGATCCCTTCACGCCGAACAATAAGCTAAATTATTCGACGTTCAACGTCACCAACAACTTTAGCTACTTTGCTGGTAAGCACACGTTGACGGCTGGCCTTGTGTACGAGCATTTTACCTCCAATAACGTATTCTTCCCGTCGTCTAATGGTGTGTATGTGTACAACTCGATTGCTGATTTCAAAGCGGCTGCGTTGGCGTCAATCAGTAACCCAGGTAGTACCACATCTCCTGTTGTCGTAAACCGCTACAATCTGCGTTATTCGCTTCTGCCTGGTGGGGCTGAACCGCTACAGCGTCTGGATCGTGACTTGTACAGTGCTTATATTCAGGACGAGTATCAGGCGACGCCCAACTTTAAGCTGACATTGGGCTTACGTGGGGATGTTTTTGCCTACGATAATTCGAACGCATCGGCTTTTAACAACCCACTCGTGGAAAGTTTAACGTGGCGCGATGAGGATAACAATCCTTATAAAATCAGTACGGGCGTATTTCCAAAAACACGTTTACTGCTGTCGCCCCGCCTTGGTTTTAACTGGGACGTAAAAGGTGACAAGTCTACACAGATTCGTGGTGGCTCAGGTTTCTTTGTGTCACGGATTCCTGAAGTACTCGTTTCAAACCAGTTGGGTAACAATGGCGTAAACACTGCTGTGTTTAACCTGACAAATACACGGGTTCCGTTTGTTACAGATCCAAGTAAGCTGCCCGCTGGTATCCTGCCCGCAGCGACTAATCCAGCTAGTTTGACGGGTTATGCGGTCAACGCTTCGGATAGCGATTTAAAATATCCACAAATCTGGAAGACCAACATCGCCGTTGATCAGAAACTACCCGGTGGCTTCATTGGTACGGTTGAATTCATCTACAACAAGACGTTGAATGCGCTTCGTTACATCGATGCTAACCTGAAAGCTCCAGATCGTACGTTTGCAGGGCCTGACAATCGCCCACGCTTCCCGGCTTCTGGTGTAAGCGGCACGGCTGCTATCAATGCTGCTCGTTACTATAATCCGCAAATTGGTAATGCCTTCGTGCTGAAAAATACAGACAAGGGCAATTCGTACATCGCCACAGTTAAATTGGAGCGACCAGCAACGCGCGGTGTTGGTGGATTTGTATCGTATACCTACGGACAGGCACGGGATATTGCTTTCGTAGGCAGCACAGTGCAGGCCAACGTGCCCACAACGGTTGGTCAGAACTATCTGCCACTTACGTTTTCAGACAACGACCTTCGTCACCGTATAGTCGGGTTGCTGAATTACCGGTTAAACTATGGTCGTAAAATCGGCGGTTCGTCAACGTTCACGCTGGGCGTAGTATCAAATAGTGGTTCTAAAATCTCGTACACATTTAATCAGGATCTGAACGGTGACGGCCAGACGAGTAATGACTTGCTCTTCGTACCCAATAGAGCTTCAGATCTGACATTTGTACCTTTGGTTGTAGGAACAGGTCCTTCTTCTGTTACCTATTCACCAGAGCAACAACAAGCTGCGTTTGATGCTTTCATAAACGGAAACGATTATCTGAGTACTCGTCGTGGCCAGTATGCTGAGCGTAATGGTGGGCAATTCCCTTGGTTGACCCGTATCGACTTTACGTTTATTCAGGAGTTTTACATTGCCGTTGGTTCAAAAGGCAAACGGAATACTATTCAGTTGCGTGCCGACATTCTTAACATAGGTAACTTGATTAACAACGCGGCTGGTGTTGGAAATCAAGCAACTACGTTTAGCCCATTAGCGTTTGCCGGACTCAATTCGGCCGGTGTTCCAACCTACCGGTTAGCGACCCAGCAGATCACTGAAGGCAACCAGAGCAGAACTATCCTGCTGCGGGATTCTTTCACGCCTAACGTAAACGTTAATGCGGTTTGGCAAGGACAACTTGGTCTGCGGTATATCTTCAACTAAGTATATTCCACGTAGAAAAGAAGCCCGCTGGTTAACTCCGGCGGGCTTCTTTTTTTGATACGCGCTAAGGCTATATGAAGGGTGGTTTATTGGTTATACTAACAACACTACACGTACTTAAGAAGCAATTAGTAATCAATGATTTAATTTATTAACATAGTTAGGTCACAGAACATGTTGACAAAAACTTACCCCCTCTCCATAAGTTAAGAAACCTTGTCGTAAACAATAAGCATCTAAATGACCTTAAGGCTGTTAGGAGCGTTTGAGAATCTGGATGTAAGTTATTCTATAGAATAAGAATAATAAACATAAAAACTGCATCAGTTGTCATTTGAATCAGACTCTGTCGATCTGTTTAACAACTAAACGTATCGGTTATGTACAAAAAATTACGGCGTTTTCGAACGGTCTTGGTGTTGTTTGGCAGTATGCTGCCGGCTGTACTATGTAGCAGTATGGTCATGGGGCAAGGGGTGACAACTTCATCAATCAATGGAGTAGTAACTGATCAGAAAGGGGAGGAATTGCCCGGAGCTACAGTGGTGGCCGTTTTTGTTCCATCCGGAACCCGATATGGTACGACAACCAATGCGCAGGGCCGCTACAACTTACCGGCCGTTCGCGTTGGAGGACCGTACCGGATTACGGTCACCTACGTCGGCTACCAGGAGCAAATACGGGAAATTGCGTTTGTTGAGTTGAATACGCCAATATCAGCCAATTTTACCCTGGCAGAAGAAGGTCAGCAGCTGTCAGAAGTGGTGGTAACCTCACAGCGGGGTGGGGTCATCGACTCTGAGCGGACGGGCGTATCAACGAACCTGCGTCGCGAGAACTTCGAACGGTTACCGGCGCTTAACCGGAACTTCACGGACTTGAGTACCCTGACACCCCAGGCCGGGCCTGGCTTTTCGTTTGGCGGTCGTTCGAGCCTGTATAATAACTTTTCGATCGACGGCTCAACGGCCAACAACGTGTTTGGTCTGACGGCACTGCCGGGTGGGCAGTCGGGTACGACGCCGGTGAGCATCGACGCTATTGACCAGTTGAACGTATCGATTTCGCCCTACGATGTGAGCCAGGGTTCATTTACAGGGGCCGGGGTGAACGCCGTAACCCGTAGTGGTACCAACCGGTTCGAGGGGTCGGCCTACGGTTTCTACCGGAACCAGAGCTTTGTCGGGCGCCGGGTCGAAGGGCAGGAGCAGCCGCAGGGCAACTTCAGTTTCTATAACGTCGGGGCTCGGTTGGGTGGCCCAATCATCAAAAACAAGCTGTTCTTTTTCGCAAACGTTGAGCAGCAGCGCCAGGCCAACCCGGCCGTTCTGTTTCCAATCGGCAGCACTGATTCACAGGGTCGCCCAACGCAGCAAACGCAACAGGCGGAGCAACTACGGACACTACGTGACTTTCTCGTTACGCCCAACAACGGCAAAAGCTGGACGTTTGACCCGGGGTCCCTTGATAACTTCGATCAGCTCAACCAAAGCCTGAAGTTCCTCGTCAAAATCGACTGGAACATCAGCGATAAGCACAAGCTGACCGTACGGTATAACCAGTTAAATTCGTTCAGCGACGTACCACCCAGCAACTCCGGTGGGTTTACGTCGGCTCCTCCGGGTGGTCGGCAGAACAATGTCAACGCGCTGCCGTTTTCGTACTCCTGGTATCGGATCAACCAGAACCTGCGCTCGATTATTGGCGAGTTGAACTCAACGTTCGGCAATAAATTCGCTAACAATTTGCAGTTAGGTTATACCGCTTTCCGCGACTTCCGCGAAGGCGGGGGCGGTGTGCCAACGCCCAGTTTCCCGACGGTCGATATTGTCGGGCCGAATGGCAACACGCTGACTACGTTTGGGGCGGAACCGTTTACGCCCAACAACGTGCTGAATCAGGATGTCGTGCAGTTGAACGACAAGTTTGACATCTTTCTGGGTAAGCACACCGTTTCGGTTGGTACGGCTAATGAATTTTACCACTTTTATAACGGCTTTACTCCTCAAATTCGGGGTGTTTATCAATACAATAGTGTTCAGGATTTCATTGCAAACGCAACGAATCCAACGCAGGCCAATGCCCCCACGCAGTATGCACTACAATATTCAGCCGTTCCGGGGACGCCGGTTCCAGTGGCCGAGTTCAACGCAGCCCAGTTGGGTTTTTACGTACAAGATGTTTTTAACGTAGCCAAGAATTTTCGCCTTACCGCTGGTCTACGCCTTGACATTCCAACGTATAACGACAGTAAACTGCTGGAAAACCGCTATATAGACTCGCTTTCGAACCGGCCAGAAGGATTTGCACGTGGAGAGCAAATTTTTGTCAGCCAGCTACCTAAAACAAACTTCCTGTTTTCGCCCCGGATTGGTTTTAACTGGGATGTGTTAGGTAATCGTTCGCTGCAGATACGGGGTGGTACGGGTGTTTTCACCGGTCGCGTTCCCTTCGTGTGGCTGTCGAATCAGGTGAGCAACAACGGGGTATTCTTTGGAACCGTATTGCAACAAGGTCAGGCCAATACGTTTACCAATGGCATCAGCTTCACGCCTAATTCAAACGCCTATGTGCCTGAATTGGTGGGCCGTCCGGGAGACCCGCTGGCACAAACATTTACGATCAATGCTACGACGCGTGATTTCAAGTTTCCGCAGGTGTGGCGTTCAAGCTTAGGCATTGACAAGACGCTACCCGGAAACTGGATTATTACGCTGGACGCTATTTATTCTAAGGATATCAACGCCGTGTATATCCGGGACGCAAACCTGGCGGATCCGGTCGGTACGCTGGCGGGCGATGGTCGGCCGGTATTTGGTAATGCAGCCGGGGTGGCAAACGTAAATCCGCCCTTCGACCGTCGGATCAACGATCGAATCGTGCAGGCACTGGTGCTGGACAATATCCAGCGTGGGTATTCGATCAGTTTAACGGCACAGATTCAAAAGCGACTAACGCGCGGTCTGGAAGCGTCACTGGCGTATACCTTCACAGACTCGAAAGACGTAAACGCTCAGTCGGCATCAACGGCGGGTAGTTTATACACGGGCCAGGCCATTGTCACGAGCCCCAACCAGCCGAACCTGTCTTACTCGAATAACCTGGTGCCGCATCGCGTGGTCGGTTATCTGCAATACCGCTTCGAGTACCTGAATAACCTGGCTACTACGGTTGCGCTGACGTATACCGGGCAGTCGACGGGTAACTTCTCGTACGTATATGGCGGTAACCCAAACAGCGACGGTATCAGCAACAATGACCTGATCTACGTACCGCGTAATCAGAACGAGATCGTGCTGGTGACGACCAACGCGCAGGATACCCGTACACCGCAGCAAATCTGGGATCAGTTGAATGCGTACATTGAGCAGGACCCGTATCTGAGCAAGCGCCGGGGGCAATATGCCGAGCGAAATGGCGCTTTCCTGCCGTGGCAAAATCTGGTTAACTTCCGTTTGCTACAGGATTTCTACGTCCGGGCCGGTGATCGTCGGCATACGCTTCAGTTCTCGGCCGAGGTGGTTAACCTGCTGAACCTGGTTAGCTCTAATCTGGGCCTCGCACAGTCAATCCAGCGGACTAACCTGCTGAACTTCGTAGGCTACGAAACGCCGAATACCAACACGACAGCCACGACGGGACGGCCCATCTACACGTTTACGGAGGTTTCGCCGGGTCAGGCGCTGACCAGCTCGTTCACCAACAACCTGACCTTGAGTTCGCGCTGGCAGCTTCAACTGGGCTTACGGTACATTTTCTAATGGCGCAACAGGTAATCAAACGATACGATACCGCATGAAATATACATGGAATCAATTGAGCGTCGTAATAACAGTCGCGTTCCTGTCGACGGCGCTGTTTACGGCGTGCCAGGATACCGATTATCCGGATCCGCAGCCTGCAACGGGGCCTTCGACCAACCAGGCGCGTTTTCTGTTTGTAAATGCCGCTCCAGGTGTACCGGCGCTGAATTTTTTTATTGAGAATAATCAGGTGGGACAGTCGCTGCAGTTTGGCCAAAGTGCGAGCGCTTATGCGCCCGCTCAGGCCGGATCAATCCAGCTACGGGCACGGGCGGCTTCTGGCCAGATTGGGGGCGTGTTGGGCAGCAACGACATCGTGTACCGGGCCGGAGCGACCAACCAGAACAATTTCAGCGCCAATGCGAATACGAGTTATACCGTGTTCGTGACGGATACACTAAATCGTCCCAGACCGACAACCACCAACGCGACCAACTTAGGTGGACCGCAGTTCGTAGTGGTTACGGATACGCTGACGGCTCCGGCGGCCAATACGGCCCGGGTGCGGGTGTTTAACTTTGCACCGGATGTATCCCCGGTTTCAATACGACTCGTCAATCCGACCACGAATCAGGGCGCTGCAACGTTCCTGAATCGGGCGTACAGCAACGTATCTGGGCAAAACCTGCGGTATTCAAACGTACCGGCCGGTAACTATACCGTGCAAGTGTATACGCAGGCAACGATTCCGTCAGAGGTTTCGTCACCAGCTTCCACAACGACGAACGTAACGCTGGCCGGTGGGAAAATTTACACCATCTATGCGGCCGGCCTGCTTCGGAACCGAAGCCTGAGCGTCGGTACGGTTCAGCATAATTGACGGTGTGTTTTACAGTTTTACATTAGTGCTGCCTATTACCCCAAGCCCCTGAAGGGGTTTGGGGTACTATTTTGACGACTTATACTCAGCGGGCGAGCACCATTGATTCGGCCCCTCTTCGCTTCAGTTCGTCCGTAGCCGCCTGATAGCCGGCCACGATTACTCTGCCGATGTCGTCGGAAGTAAACTTCATTAGATTCAGATACAGCGGTTCGTGCGGGCGAACCACCGTGAGGTGCATTTGCCGCCCGTGGAGCTGCTCGCGTTCGGCGAAGCGTTCGGCCCAGGCAATGTCGTTGTTAACCAGTTGATTGACCGTTATGTCTTTAATTCGGTCGGCCAGGTTCAGCAAGTTCCGGTAGTTGAACTTTTCGTTGTAGATCTTACGGGCGTGGCAGGCCACACAAACAATTTCCGTAGCGCCGTCTTCGATGGCAACGCGCAGGGGGGCTACTTCGCGAAGACCACCGTCGAGAAAGGCTTTCCGGTGATCGCCCCCGATCTGAACGGCCGGCATCAGGAACGGCAGTGCACTACTCGCATAGATGTAGTCCAGAAAGTTAGGATCAGTGGCTTCGGCGTAGAGCATGTCGCCCTCCACAATATCCACTGCCCCCACTTTGAGTACTACCGGGCCATTTCTGAGCGTTTCCAGATCAACGTGATTGCGGATGAGATTTTTGATCGGCGCATTGTCCAGAAAGCCGTCGAAACGGCTCATCAGCGTGTTGTAGCCCATACGAAACCGCGACCGGATCACAGCTACGTCCTGCGGCCGGGTTATATTTCGTATCCAGAACTCAATCAGAAACTTACCAGCCCGAATCCAGTCTACCTGTCCAGACTCGGCATACTGACGAGCCGCTTCGTTAGCGAGAAAGGTAGCGTTAAGACTACCCACCGAAATGCCATAAATACGATCGGGAACGAATCCGCTTTCAAGCAAAGCCAGTGTAGCGCCGGCCTGAAACGCTCCTTTGAGCGAACCACCGCCAAGCACAAGGGCTTTGGTGGGTGGTTGAGTAGGTTCTGCAACAACGGAAGGGTGCGGAACGGGGGGCGTTGGATTATTGATCATCGATGATTGAACGATGGTATACAGTCAGTAAGTTGTAGCAAATTGTTGTATAAACAAAGTGAAATCGATTAAGGGTTTATGGTATGGTCATTCCTTTTCTAAGCGGCTTTTTTCGGTCTGCTCATTCCTTGCTATACTTGCCGGAAATTCGGTCAGTACGAGCCGGAATTAGTAAGGTATATTCGTAGGTAATTACCCGGATCGTTGCCAGAACCTTACTGGAGCCCATGTGGTTTTCCTGGTACTGACTTATGCACTTATTAACCAGAAAATGTCGTTAACCGTCGCCGATATACAAGCCCCAATTGCTGCCGAGATGGTATTGTTCGAGCAGAAATTCCGGGACTTGATGAAGAGTGACGTCATGCTGCTCGACCAGATCATGAATTACATCGTGAAACGGAAGGGCAAGCAACTGCGCCCGATGTTCGTCTTTTTGACGGCGGGCGTTTGTGGCCAGATCACCGAATCGACCTACCGCGGGGCTGCTCTCATCGAATTGTTGCATACAGCCACGCTTGTTCACGACGACGTTGTCGATGATTCAAATTACCGACGCGGTTTCTTCTCTATCAATGCGCTCTGGAAAAACAAAGTAGCCGTGCTGGTGGGCGACTACCTGCTTTCGCGGGGGCTGCTCCTGTCGGTCGATAATAACGATTTCGACCTGCTCCAGATTGTCTCGACGGCCGTGCGGGAAATCAGTGAAGGTGAACTGCTCCAGATTGAAAAAGCGCGTCGGCTCGACATTACTGAAGATGTGTACTATGAAATCATCCGGCAAAAAACGGCCTCTTTAATCGCGGCCTGCTGCGCGGTGGGTGCCCGGTCGGCGCAGGTCGAAAAGGAAACCGTCGAGAAAGCCCGATTATTCGGCGAGAAGGTCGGTATCGCGTTCCAGATCAAAGATGACCTGTTCGACTATGGTACTGCCGAAGTCGGCAAGCCGCTGGGCATCGACATAAAGGAAAAGAAAATGACGCTGCCGCTGATCTACGCGCTACGCCAGGCTGATTACTTTAAGAAGCGCCGGATCATAAATATCGTTAAGAACGAAAGCGAAAACCCCCGAAAAGTCGCCGAGGTGATCGACTTCGTTAAGCTATCGGGGGGAATTGAATACGCTACCAAAGCCATGAATCAGTTTGTAGCCCAGGCCCATGCGCTGCTGGAAACCTTCCCGGAGTCGTCGTATCGCCGGTCGCTGGAGCAACTCGTCCAGTATACAATTGAGCGGAGTAAATAAGGGTGGGTTTGTGGTTCGACATCGGACTATTAAACCACAAACCAAGAACTACAAACTAAAACTACTCCTTCCGGCTGGCCGTCTTCTTCGAAAACAGCTTGTGAAAATCCGGGCTTTCGGTTTTCATCCACTTATCCCAGAACGTAAAGTAAAGACCGTAGTTGTAGCGGAACTGCGAGTGGTGTAGTCCGTGGTGCGTAGCACCGATCAGCCAGCGGCCGAGCCAGTGCCTGTCGAAATCGCGCGGGTAGATCTCAGTATTCAGGTGGTTGATGGCGCTTGAAATCGTCATAATCAGCAGAACAGCGCCCACGGCCGTAATATGCAGTGGAATCAGAAACATCAGGGCCGGAATAATAATGGCTTGCAGAGTACTTTCGAGGGGATGGAACGAAAAAGAAGTCCATGCCGACGTAGTGATGCTGTCGTGGTGTGTTTTATGAATCCAGCGGTATACCCCGGGCTTGTGCATCCAACGGTGCAGCCAATAATAGTACGTTTCGTGCAGAAACAGCACCAACAGCATGCTGATTGGATACCAATACCACGGATAGTCGGATAGATCGGTATAGATTTTTGTATAACCCGATTCCCAGGCAAGCAGCATGCCCATCGCCATCGCCGTAAAAATAAGCGATGTCAACACCGACCACCCAATTTCCCGAAGATGCTGATAAGGACGCCGGGGGCGGGTCTGTACCTCGCGGTGGGCAAACTGCTCTTTCATGGAGATGTTGAACAGCCACCAGAAGGTAACCGAAAACAGCACATACCGCCCAAATATGCCGATAAAGAATCCTAAGGCTGTCAGCCAGAAGCGAATCGGCTCCGATATATCAATCATAAATATGCAACGATACTGCTAGATGATTCATGAGGTAGCTGGTGTCTGCTTGTGTATAAATGAGCTTCCCGGCAAAATGTTGCAGAAGTGACAGGCTAAATTCCTGAGTGGAACACTGCGGCTCAAAACCAGCCGCCAGTTTGTTGCCCAAACATTAACAAAGTTTGTGATGTTCGGTCCCCGCTGAAACCTTACGTATCTTTGTCGACAAATTACAACGATACCAAACAGCGCATGTTGTTAGCAGGATTTCTTCGATTGGCCTCTGGATTACCCTTCCTCGCCGTCGCAATTACTACGTTTGCTCAGCCTAAAAAAGCAGCTTCTGTAACCCGCTTTCCCGACCGCCCTAAGCTCGTCGTGGGCATCGTGGTTGATCAGATGCGATACGATTATCTGTACCGGTACTATACAAAATTCGGAACGGGAGGTTTTCGCCGGTTGATGGACGAGGGTTTTAACTGCCGCAATAATCATTATCATTATGCCGCAACGTATACCGGTCCTGGTCATGCGGCCATCTATACCGGTTCGGCTCCGGCCCTGAATGGTATCGTCGGTAACGAATTTTATGACCGCAATCTGGGCCGGATGGTGTACTGCGCGGAAGACACTACGGTCAGTACCGTCGGTAACAACGGAACGGCCGGGAAAATGTCGCCCCGTAATCTGCTGGTAACAACCATTGGGGATCAGTTGAAACTGGCTACCGACGGCCGGGCCAAAGTGGTCGGTATTGCATTGAAAGACCGGGGGGCCATTCTGCCCGCAGGGCACGCAGCCAACGGCGCCTACTGGTTTGATTCCAAAGACGGTAACTTCATCAGCAGTACGTTCTATCAGAAAGAGCTGCCGGCCTGGGTGAATGAATTCAACAACCGCAAACTGGGCGATAAATTTCTAAGCCAGAAATGGGAGCCGTTGCTGGCTATGAACCAATACACCGAAAGTGCCGCCGACGATCAGGCGTATGAAGCCACACTGACGGGCGAGGCTAAAGCGGTTTTCCCGCACGAGTTTGTCGCGACGGCGGGAGGTAGCAAATACGAAATCCTGCGGACCAGCCCTTACGGCGATCAGATTACGAAAGAATTTGCCCTGGCTGCACTGAAGGGTGAACAACTCGGGCAGGATAACGTAACAGACCTGCTTTGCGTCAGTTTTTCATCGCCGGATTACATTGGTCACGCCTTTGGCACACACGCCGTTGAAACGGAAGATAATTACATCCGGCTCGACCGTCAACTGACCGATCTGTTCAACCAACTGGATGCGACGGTCGGAAAAGGGGCATGGACGGCTTTCCTCTCGGCCGATCATGGCGTTGCAGACGTACCGGGGTTTGCGCAGACGTACCGAATTCCGGCCGACGTGAAAAGTTACGGCGAAGTGGGCGAAGCCGTGAAGGCAGCTCTTGCCAAAGCCTATGGCCCCGGCCAGTGGATGCTGACCTATTTTAACCAGCAGGTGTACCTTAACCATGCGTTGCTGACCGAGAAGAAAATTGCCATTCAGGAAGTGTACGAGTTGATCAAAAGCACACTGCTGAAGCAGAAAGGAGTAATTAATGTGCTTAATCTGAATAACCTGGGTGCCGAAGCATTTCCGGAGATTCAGCTCAATATGCTGCGGAACGTATACCACCCAAACCGCAGTGGCGATTTTTATGTCATGTTTCGGTCGGGCTGGTTCGAAGGTCGTACGAAAGGAACCACGCATGGAACAACCTATGCCTACGATACGCACGTACCATTCCTGCTGTACGGCTGGGGCGTTCGGCCGGGCCAGACTGTTCGTCGAACTCAAATTGCTGACATCGCTCCGACCATCGCGGCCTTGCTGGGGATTCTCGAACCCAGCGGCAGTATTGGTCATCCCGTAGAAGAAGCGTTGAAATAGCGACGGATAAAAAACACACGTGAAACGCTGAAGGGGTGTCAGATCTTGAACCTGACACCCCTTCAGCGTTTCTATCAGTACTTACAAAATGAACTCCACTTCCTTAAAGCCGAAATACCGTATGCGACCATCAACAGCAATGGCTAGTCTGCCAGCTTCGTCGATACCGGTAATAAGGCCACGAAAAGACTCCTGATTGGCCGAAAACCAATGTTCCTCCTGATATCGGAACAGCGTTTGCAGATAAGCCGCCCGCAACGTAGCCCGCTGACCAGCCCGCAGTTGCAGGTATCGCTGCTCCAGTTTCTCGCATAACTGAGCTAATAGTCCCGGTAAGTCATAACCACTTGGGAGCGGAACCTGCCGTTGCAGCGACGTAGCGGTTGAATACATAAACTCCGTCTGGTTGATATTTAAGCCGATACCCGCCACCGACCACGCCAGATTATAGCCTTGTAAGATATTTTCGATCAGGATGCCACCCAATTTCTGTTTTTCTACGTATATATCATTGGGCCATTTGATACGCAGTCCGTCGCCAAGCAGTGGGCTGAGCGTATCAAAGATGCCGAGCGAAACGGCCGTGTTCAGCCAGAATTGTTCGCTGGCATTCAGGAAAGTTGGCCGTACGATCAGCGAAAATGTCAGGTTCTGGCCGGCCGACGCTTCCCAATGGTTCCCACGCTGCCCGCGACCGGCGGTTTGTCGGTCCGTAATGACAATAGTCCCTTCGGCGGGGTCATGTTGGGCAATGAGTTGGGCTGCTTCGTCGTTGGTTGACTGACAGCTTGGCAGATATTTGATATTTTGTCCAACAAAAAAGGATTTGGGATAGATTTTGTACAAATTATTGTTTAGTTTAGTGAAGGGAAGCTAATGAATGGTGCAGAAACAGCACATAGATGTCTGGATGGCAATGTACCCGCTGATTGGCTTATGGTGCAATGTTAAACCGAAAGCATGAGAATTAACAACAATAGCCACGTTACCGCCGAACAATTGCGCGACCTCGTCGTGAAAGGAATGCAGGAAAAAAAAGCCACCGACGTTGTAGTGATGGACCTGCGGAACGTAAAGAATGCCATTTGTGATTACTTTGTCATTTGTTCGGGTAACTCCGACACGCAGATTGACGCCATTTCAACCTCCATCGAGGAGGAAGTGTATAAAGCCAGTCACCAGGATCCCTGGCATAAAGAGGGAAAACTGAACCGCGAGTGGATTCTGCTGGACTACGTCGACGTTGTGGCACACGTTTTCAAGAAAGACCGTCGGTCTTTCTATGACCTGGAGCAGCTCTGGGGCGATGCTGAAATTCAATACGTCGAGGAGCCGGTTTTAACAACGGCTGCGTAAGTTTACCGGTTGATTGAGCCAGTGCGAACAGGTCAGTCTTAATCAACCGTTTATTGAACATAAGAACCGCCTGTCCGAACCGTTTCGTTGTAGAAACATTCACCTTCGAAACGGTGTTACCCATTGAAATCCGTTTGTACAACCTGAGGAAATGTCAGAAAACAACAATAGAAATCCGTTAGCACCCCGGGGGCCACGTAAACCTAACTTCCAGGGGTGGATTGTCGCTTTACTGATTGCCGCTATCCTGGGGATTACATTCTTCAACAAAAGCAGCGCTACCCGCGAAATCTCGCAAAAGCGCTTTGAGCGAATGGTGAAGGATCGTGAAGTCGCCGAAGTAGTGGTGGTCAACGACAAAATTGCCGAAGTTACGCTAACCCAGCAAGCTGCACAAAGTCCAAAATATCGGGGCTTCTTCTCCGATAAACCATATTTTGGCGCTAATCATGGGCCGCACTTTCAATTCCAGATTGCCTCAGGCGAGACCTTCAAGAAAGACCTTGATGAGTTGCAGCAGGGCCTGCCCGACAACGAGAAGATTGATTATCGATTCGAACAGCGGGGCGACTGGAGCCAGTGGATTGGCACCTGGGGCTTCCTGATTATCATGATCCTGGCGATGTATTTTCTGCTGGGCCGTATGTCGGGTGCTGGTGGACCCGGTGGGCAGATATTTAACATTGGTAAGTCGCGCGCTGCCCTGTTCGATGCCGAAAATAAGGTGAAGATTACGTTCAACGACGTAGCTGGCCTTGATGAAGCCAAAGAAGAAATCAAAGAGATAGTTGACTATCTTAAGAATCCGACCAAGTTCACGAAGCTGGGCGCCAAGATTCCTAAGGGTGCGCTGCTGATTGGCCCTCCGGGTACAGGTAAGACCTTGCTGGCAAAGGCCGTAGCAGGTGAAGCCGGCGTTCCATTCTTCTCGCTGTCAGGTTCTGATTTCGTCGAAATGTTTGTGGGTGTCGGGGCTGCTCGGGTACGTGACTTGTTCAAACAAGCGAAAGAGAAAGCACCCTGTATCATTTTCATCGACGAAATTGATGCCGTGGGTCGTTCGCGGGGCCGGGGCTCTATGCCGGGTGCCAACGATGAACGCGAGAACACGCTGAACTCACTGCTGGTAGAGATGGATGGTTTTGCTACCGACTCCGGTATCATCATCCTGGCTGCTACAAACCGTCCGGACGTACTGGACCCGGCGTTGCAGCGTCCTGGTCGTTTCGACCGTCAGATCAGCATCGACAAACCGGACATCGTTGGTCGTGAAGCGATCTTTAAAGTACACCTGAAGCCACTGAAACTGGCTCAGGACGTTGATCCGAAAGATCTGGCTGCTCAGACACCTGGTTTCGCGGGGGCTGAAATTGCCAACGTTTGTAACGAAGCCGCCCTGATTGCCGCCCGTCGCGACAAGGAGTTGATCGAAATGAAAGACTTCCAGGATGCAATGGACCGTGTTATCGGTGGTCTGGAGAAGAAGAATAAAATTATTTCGCCTGAAGAGAAAGAGATCGTCGCGTTCCATGAGGCTGGTCACGCAGTAGCGGGCTGGTACCTCGAACATGCTGATCCGCTCGTGAAGGTAACGATCGTACCGCGTGGTGTGGCCGCGCTGGGTTACGCACAGTATCTCCCGCGTGAACAGTACCTGTACCGGACCGAGCAGCTCATGGACGAAATGTGCATGGCGCTGGGCGGTCGGGCTGCCGAAGACCTCGTATTCGGCAAGATATCAACGGGTGCTCTGAGCGATCTGGAGCGTATCACGAAGCTGGCCTACAGCATGGTGACGATGTATGGTATGAACGACGTGATTGGTAATGTATCCTTCTACGATTCAAAGCAGTCGGAATACGCGTTCAACAAGCCGTATTCGGAAGAGACCGCCAAGCACATTGATGAAGAAGTACGCAAGATCGTAGATCAGGCTTATAACCGCACGAAAGAGTTGCTGAGCGAGAAGCGAGAAGCGTTGGATATCATCGCTAAAGAGCTGCTCGAAAAAGAAATATTGTATCAGAACGACCTGGAACGTTTGATTGGCAAGCGGCCATTCGAACGGGAAACGGTTTACCAGGCTTACAAAAATAAAGGAGCGGAGGTGAAAGAGGAGATTGGTCGTGAGGCCAAGCCCGCTGAAACTGAGCCTCAATCGTTGCCTATGTAATCCAGTTGCTGACAAAACTAAATAAGGCCGGTGTTCGAACACCGGCCTTATTTTTTGCCCAATTCAATTGCCTGCATGTCAAGGATCTGCCGGCCATTAAGAGAAAACCGCACGACTGTCCGCATGCGGTGAAAGCCGGTTTTTCCGGCGGCTCCAGGGTTCATGTATAATAAACCCGGTAGATTTGGGTCGCGCACAATTTTCAGAATGTGCGAATGACCGCAAATAAACAGGTCTGGTCTATGAATCTGTAAGTTTGGTCGGACAATGGGGTTATACTTCGGTGGGGCTCCGCCAATGTGTGTTATCCAGATATCAAAGCCTTCGAGCGTAAATCGGAGGTGAGAAGGCAGATCGCTGGTTTCCTGATCGATATTACCGCATACTGCCCGGACCGGTTTAAAAGCCTGCAGTTGTTCTAAAACGGTCAAAGCACCGACATCCCCCGCGTGCCAGATTTCGTCGCAGGTATCAAAGTAGGTAAAAACCTGCGGGTCAAGGTAGCTGTGTGTATCAGAAATAAGGCCGATTCGAGTCATTTTAAACGCAAGGGCGCAACGTTTACGCAAAGTACGCAAAGATTTGATGCTGCTTCAGCGAAAAGGTTACGCCCTCGGGTTTAAACTATTTAGGCAGACAAGCCCAAAATCATATCTTTCATCTCTGAGCGGATCTTTTTCTTGTCAATCTTTCCGACGCTGGTTTTGGGAATTTCTGGGACGAACACAATCCGGTCAGGCACGTACCATTTGTTCAGTTCTCCTCGCTGAACCTTGTCGAGTAAACCAGCTTTGATCTGATCCGTAGTAACGTTCTCGGCTGCACCGGGCTTCAGAACAATGAGGGCATGAGGACGTTCGCCCCATTTATCGTCGGGAAGGCCAACGACGGCTGCTTCGGCCACACCGGCTGCCTGCGAAAGTAAGTCTTCAATCTCCAGTGAGGAAATCCATTCGCCACCGGTTTTGATAACGTCTTTCGTTCGGTCAGCAATCTGGAGCCAGTTGTCGGGTGTAATTGTGGCTACGTCTCCGGTATGCATCCAGCCATCGCGCCAGAGTTCAGCACTCCGGTCGGGCTCCTTATAGTAGCCCTGGGTGAGCCAGGGGGCATGTACCACCACTTCACCCAGCGATTGTCCATCATGGGGAACAGGGTTTCCATCATCATCAACCAATCGTAGTTCGACAAAGGGCGCAATTCGGCCAGCCCGGGTTCGTAAATCAACCTGCTCGTTGATAGGAAGCGGTTTTTCCTGATCGTTCAGGTACGTAATGGTCAGCACCGGAGCGGTTTCGGACATACCATAGCCAGCATATACCGAGATGTTCAGGTCCAGGGCAGCTCGTGCTAGTCCTTTGGTTAGCGCCGACCCCCCAATAATGACCTTCCAGCGGCTTAAATCAACTTGTTTAGCGACTGGGCTGCTGACGAGCATGTTCAGGATTGTTGGGACGCAGTGGGATAACGTAACGCCTTCTTTAAGCAAAAGCCGAAGCAACATTTCGGGCTCATAACGCCCCGGGTATACCTGCTTCACCGACATCATAGTAGCCAAAAAGGGGAATCCCCAGGCGTGGACATGGAACATGGGCGTAATAGGCATGTACACGTCAGTAGCGGACCGAAATGGAACGGCTTCATAACCGACTACGTAACTGAGCAGCCCCATAGTATGCATAAACAATTGCCGGTGCGAGAAGTAAACACCTTTAGGGTGTCCCGTAGTACCGGTTGTGTAGAACGTAGTTGCCCAGGTATTTTCGTCAAAATCGGGAAAATCATATTGATCCGAAGCCTCCGCCAGCAGGCCTTCATATTCGCCGTCAAATCCATCCGGTATGGTTACTGCCGATGAATCTGTATAAACCTTGTCGCTAATCAATACGAATCGGTTGACTGTTGTCAATTGACTTTTAATTCCATTCAGAATTGGTAGAAAGTCCTCATGAATCAGCACAATCTTGTCTTCAGCATGATTCATTGTATAAAGAATCTGAGCCGGTGACAAGCGAACGTTGATGGTGTGCAAAATGGCCCCCAGGCTGGTTACTCCAAAGAAACATTCCAGATACCGGTGGCTATCCCAGTCGAATACGGCTACGGTGTCGCCCGGCCCCACGCCCAGGTTAGTGAGTACGTTGGCCAGTTGCCGAACTCGCCGGTTAAAGTCGACGTAAGTCATTCTAAACAGATCGCGGTAAATGATTTCGCGCTGAGGTTCATATTTCAGGGATTGAGCCAGCAGATGCTTAATTAACATGGGGGTCTCATAAGCCTGAGCAGTGCGGGGAATAAGCTTGGTATTTATCATAAACGGCGAGAGCTTTTATCCTTAAAGGTACTGTCCTATAACATTACCAACAAACTTTTGTATAAAGCCCGCTTTCTAATACACTGTCGTGTATACATTCATTCAATCAATCCATTGAAATAAGATTATTTAGTTATAATCAATTTAAATAGCTTTATTATTAATATTTTATGCAAAATGTTAACTAATATTAGATATTGTATTTAATTTTATGAAAAGTAATTCCTTATACACAAAAGTTAACGTTAGCAACCAACCAATCTCATTATGTCAAACAAGTATGTATCAATAGGTGTATTAGTAGCCGTTATGGGGCTTACGGGCTGTTCGCGGGAGGACGCAACTGAACAGCAGGCTAAACCCGAATTCATGATGTCAACTACAGCCGAACAGGCATATCCGGGACAAACCGGGGAAACAAAGGTCGCTTACTTTTTTGGCCAGAAGCTGGTGTACCAGGCCATCAACGGTGAGGCTGTGTTTGAAGGCGACATGCTACTCAACCCGTCTGACCTGCGCGATGATCCGTACACAGAGACCCAGGGAACAGGCCGCTCCAGGGCTTCGTCACGCTGGCCGGGTAAGGTGGTTTATTACAGCATCGATCCGACCTTACCCAACCAGACGCGTGTGACAAGTGCCATTGCTCACTGGGAAGCCAATACGCCAATTCGGTTTGTGCAGCGGACGACGCAGAACGCCTATGTTGTGTTCCGACCGGGGAGTGGTTGTTCGTCGTCTGTAGGTTATACAGGTGGTGTGCAGTACATCAATCTGGCTACCGGCTGTTCAACAGGAAACACTATCCACGAAATTGGTCATGCTATCGGTTTGTGGCACGAGCATACGCGCGCTGATCGCAACACATACGTTACCGTTAATCTGGGTAATGTTACCACGGGTTACGAAAGTAACTTTCAGACCTACGTAGAATTAGGCCGCGACGGGTTCGATTATGCAGGTGGGCTGGATTTCGGCTCTATCATGCTTTACAGCTCGTACGACTTTTCAAAAAATGGCCTGCCTACGCTTACTAAAAAAGATGGCTCGACTTTCGTAGGGCAGCGCAATGGTCTGTCGCCGGTAGATATTAACACCGTAAAGTATATGTACCCGTAACTCATTGTGTTTCAGGGTGCAAAAGTAAAACTGTAAAATTACCTGTTTGCCTGAAAATGCCCGGCCACCTGGCTGGGCGTTTTATTAAGTATGTAGATCTCGAACGAATATGCCCTCGTAATAAAGCAGACACTATGGACATAAGCACCGTGCTACAAAGTTTCCTAAGGTTGTCGGCCATATTTGAAAAACGGGCTGGTCGTTATCAAACTTTTTAACTGATTTTGTAGATAAAAGTATAGCAATCCTGTTTTGTGCGTTCTTGTAGAAGGCGGGTTTCATATCCAATCGGCCGAGTAGAAGAACGAGATGCGGAAAAAAACCGTAAAATTTCAAAACAAAGACAAATCGGTATTTTTTCCGATGCTTCGAGAGCGAGTTGACCAGTACTTTGCCGAACAATCTCTATCGAAGCAGGGAGATCAGCAGTTGGTATGCAAAGGCATTTTCATGCTTTGTTTGCTGCTAGTACCTTATGGATTGATTCTTTCCAATCAATTTACCGCCTGGGCCATGCTGGGATTTGCGGTGCTGATGGGTCTTGGAACTGCCGGTGTAGGCATGGCCGTGATGCATGATGCTAATCATGGCTCATTTTCTAACGTACCCTGGATCAATACGCTGTTCAGTTCCTGCCTGTATCTGTTGGGAGGGAATGTACTGAACTGGAAAATACAGCATAACACCCTCCACCATACCTATACCAACATCCACGACGTAGACGAGGATATTACAGGAAAATTTTTGTTACGGCTCTCCCACAGCGACGAGCGGAAGCGTATTCACCGGTATCAGCATATTTACGCGTTTCTGCTGTATGGATTGATGACGGTTTCTTTCTTTATCAAAGATTTTCGGCAGGCATACCGATATAACCACAAGCAGGAGGGGAAACTGATTAAACCATTCTCGAACCGCGACGTTGCCATTCTCATTGGCAGCAAAGTCTTTTATTTGCTCTTTATCGCGGTGCTACCGTTGCTAATAACCGACCTGACATTTGGGCAATGGCTCCTTGGTTTTGCAGTTATGCATTTTACGGCAGGTCTGGTGCTGAGTACCATTTTTCAACTGGCGCACATTGTAGAAGGTGCCGAACAGCCTGCTCCCGACGATAGCGGAATTGTAGGAAACGCCTGGGCCATTCACCAGATGCAGACTACGGCCAATTTTTCGTGCCCGAAACTGCTTTCCTGGTTCATTGGCGGACTGGATTTTCAAGTCGAGCACCATCTCTTCCCCACGATTTCGCACATTCATTACAGGGCGCTTTCACCGATTGTACAACGTACAGCCGAGGAATGTGGCATTCCTTACAACAACAAGGCGTCGTTTCCTGAGGCTATTAGTTCGCATATCAAGATGCTGAAAGTACTAGGCCGGTAAAGAAGAAATCCTCTTCCTACCGGCCTGGTACTGTTTGTTCATGATGCTAGGTTACAGGAGAAGTCCTGCCAGCGTTGCGGACATATAGCTGGCCAGCGTTCCGCAGATGAGAGCCTTGAAGCCCAGCCGGGCAAGGTCGCTCCGACGCGAAGGGGCCAGCTCGCCAATGCCGCCTACCTGAATGGCAATCGAGGAGAAATTGGCGAAGCCGCACAAGGCAAAACTGGTGATGGCGATTGTTTTGGGGTCCAGCGTCTGCTTGATTTTTACCAAGTCGAGATAGGCCACAAATTCGTTGACGACCATTTTGGTACCCATCAGGGCGCCGGCGGCTTCAATGTCCTTGCCAGGGACGCCCATCGCCCATGCAAAGATGGAGAATAGTTTGCCCAGCAGGTAGTTCAGGCTCAGGTTGTCTATGCCTAATACGTAGAAACCCAGCCGGAACAGCAGGCTATCGATCAGGGCGATCAGGGCGATGAACCCGATCAACATAGCAATCACGTTAAACCCAACTTTCAACCCTTCGCTGGCACCTGCTGCAATGGCATCCAGCAGATTGGCGTGGGTCTTCTTGATTTCGAGTTTCACCGTTCCCTTCGTTTCAGAAACTTCCGTTTCGGGGTATACGATCTTACTAATTACCAGCGCCCCCGGTGCAGCCATGATGCTGGCCGCCAGCAGATAAGGGGCCGGTACGCCCAGCGAGATATATACCGCCAGAACGCCCCCCGCAATACAGGCAAAGCTACCGGCCATCGACGCCAATAGCTCAGAATTGGTCATGGACTTCAGATAAGGCTTCACCATAATCTGCGCTTCGACCTGACCAACAAACGTACTGGCTACGTTCGAGAGAGCCTCGGCTCCACTAACGCCCATGAGCCACTTCATCATACGGGCCATGACGGCTACCACCCGCTGCATGATGCCGAGGTGGTAGAAAATGTTGACCAGCACCGCCACAAAGATGATAGTCGGAATAATCTGGAAAAAAAAGATGAGGTTATTTCCAGCCCCGAAAGCCTCGGAAAGCAAATTACTCTTGACAAGTGGGCCAAAAACGAATGCGGCACCAGCGCCGGCTTTTTGCAGAAGCCGGTCGACGTAGTAACCTAAGCCCTGGAAGATTTGCTGACCGATGGGTGTTTTCAGTACGAACACCGCGAGTCCAAACTGTAGTGCCAGGCCAACCCCAACTGTACGGTAGTTAATTGCTTTGCGGTTATTTGACATTGCATAGGCAATGCCGAGAATCAAAACGATGCCGATTAGGCCGGTAAAGCGGCTCATTGAATAGGGGTGTCGTGGTAATTTTTAAGTTAAGCCTGCGAAGATACGAACAAAAAAGGAGGAAAGGGAGGAGGGAGGAAAGGGATAGGTCCCCTGATTTTAGACCCCTTCCTCCTTTTCTCTCTTTCCTCCTCTCCTCCCTCTAAATCAAATATCCGCAATAGCCCGTTCAGCACCTTCCTGGTATTCTTCTTCAATGATCGCCTGATCGGCGGGCTTCAGTTCAGGATCGAATAGCCGGGCGGCCATGACTTCTTTTTCGGTCACGTCGAAGAATCGCTCATGAATATTAAATGGCTTTTCGCCGGTGGGTACTTCGCATTTTTTGTAGGTTCCATCTTCCTGCAATTCATAGGCATTGACATTGTCAAGCAGGTTGTAGGCAAGAAGCAGGATGGCCTGCTGCTTCACCCGCTGGTCGGCCAGAATGAACAGCGATTCAATTCGACGGTCGAAGCTGCGAACCATGATGTCGGCACTACCCCCATACACCTTCGGGTCGCCGTTATTGTGGAAGTAAAACACGCGGGTATGCTCCAGATAATCGCCCACGATCGAACGAACTGTAACGTTCTCGCTCAGCCCCTTTCGACGCGGACGGAGGCAGCAGATGCCCCGCACGACCAGCCGGATAGGAACTCCGGCCTGCGACGCTTTGTACAGTTCATCGATGACCAGTTTATCCTCCAGCGAATTGAGTTTGATGCAAATCCCACTCGGTAAGCCTCGCTGCGCATTTTCAGCTTCGGTCTGGATCAGTCGAATCAATTGGTCGCGCATACCCCGCGGGGCCGTAATCAGGTACCGGTATTCGTTCGGCAGTGAGTGGCCGGTAATGACATTAAAAAACTCGGAAATGTCGTGCGTATATACTTCGTCGGTCGTCAGCAGACCAATGTCCGTATAGAGCCTTGACGTATCTTCGTTGTAGTTACCACTGGCCATATGGGCGTAGCGCACCACCCGACTGCCCTCACTACGTACAACCAGCAGTAGCTTGGTATGGGTTTTATAGCGGCTGATGCCGTAGATGACAAAACAGCCGGCTTTTTGCAAACGCTGAGCCTCCCGAATGTTGTTTTCCTCGTCGAAACGGGCTTTTACTTCGAACAGCACCGATACGTGTTTGCCGTTTTCAGCGGCTTTCAACAGCGCTTCCGTAATCCGCGACCGTTTAGCCAGTCGGTAAACCGTAATTTTAATGGCCAATACGTTCGGATCTTCAGCCGCCTGTTCAAGCAATTGCAGTACGGGTTCGAAATTGTTGTACGGATGATGCAGAAGGACATCCCGCTGCCTGATTACCTCAAAAATATCGTCGATTTTCTCCCTGTTCAGGCCGAGTGGTGGCACCGGTGCATGTGGACGAGGCATGTCGTCCTTGAACTCAGGATGACGAACAATTTGCCATAATGCGGAGAAATCAAGTAGATAGGGAGCTTCAAACAAATTCAGCTCGTCAATTTCCCAACGTTTTTTTAGCAGATTGATCATCCAGATGGCTCCGGGCGTATCGGGGTTAAATGACTCTATCTCAACCCGCGTAACGCGCCCTAACCTACGGTTTTTGATTTTCTGCCGGACCTCATCCAGGAAATCGGCTTCGTCATCGTCGTTTTCGTCGAGCGTAAAATCACCGTTCCGGGTAATCCGGAAAAGGTTAACCGAAATGATCTCTACATTCCGGTACAGCTTCTTGATATTCTGCCGGACAATTTCTTCAATAGGTAAGAAAATCACTTCCTCGTCGCGATCAAACGGTAGGAATCGCGGCAGATTGGCCGGAATCTGCACGAACGACAGGCGCTGCCGTTCGTCCTCATCTTCCGTGCGCAAACTTTGCAAGGGAGCGCCATCAGGATTTACCGTCACAACGCCAAAAATCAGGACTTTAGCTAACAGCATCGGGAACGTATGCGTGTAGTCATACAGCATTGGTGTCAGCGTCGGGTAGATCGTCCGGTCGAAGTAATCGGTAGCTTCAGCCTGTTCGTCAGCGGTCAGTTCGTCAAAATGAACCAGACGAAGTTGATTATCCGTGAAAAGCGGTAATAACTCCTCAACAAAGACCTGTTGTTGCTCGCGGTTAAATTGCTGGGCGGCCGTGAACAGAGCTTTGCGGAATGGCACTTCACGCAGGCCGGAATAGTCAACGCGTTGCTTGTGATAATCGAGGTAATTGTAAAGACTTCCAACGCGTATCATGAAAAATTCGTCCAGATTCGACGCCGAGATAGCCAGGAATTTTAACCTCTCCATTAACGTACGATCGGCGCTACGAGCTTGATCCAGTACTCGTTCGTTGAATTTCAGCCAACTTAGATCGCGGCTTAGATAATCACTTTGTTCAATGACGCTAATTACCTTTTCGCTAACTTTTGCCATTTTATCAGAAGCTTTTTCGGCGGTGTTCTGTGGTCGTTGTGTTAATCGGGAAACCAGGTTTCCAAGTAAGGTTCGGTTGGTGGGCATAGCGAAACGTATACAACTTTATTGACTAAAACTACAACAAAAAAGCGGGCGTTTCGGCCCGCTTTCACTGTCTTTTTCTTAAACGTCGACTCTGGCGTATTTCGCGTTCCGTTCGATAAAATCGCGTCGGGGAGCTACGTCGTCGCCCATTAGCATCGAGAAAACGTGATCAGCATCGGCGGCCGATTCAACCGTCACCTGCTTAAGACTCCGGCGGTCTGGGTCCATAGTGGTGCTCCAGAGCTGCTCGGCGTTCATCTCGCCCAAACCTTTGTATCGCTGTACGTTCACACTTTCTTCGCGTCCTTCACCAGCCAGTTCTTTCACGGCCGCTTCGCGTTGTTGCTCACTCCAGCAGTAACGCTCTTCCTTGCCTTTCTTCACCAGATAGAGCGGTGGTTGAGCAATGTACACGTAGCCGTTGTCGATCAGGGCCTTCATGTTGCGGTAGAACAGGGTCAGGATCAGCGTTCGGATGTGACTACCGTCCACGTCGGCGTCGGTCATGATAATGATTTTGTGATAACGCAGCCGGTCGAGATTCATCACGGTTTCGTCGCCCTGTTTCTCAAGCCGAACACCGAGGGCCGTCCAGATATTCTTGATCTCTTCGTTCTCGTAAATCTTGTGTTCCAGCGCTTTCTCTACGTTCAGAATCTTACCCCGTAGCGGCAAAATTGCCTGGAAGGCCCGGTTCCGCCCCTGCTTGGCCGTACCGCCGGCCGAGTCGCCCTCTACCAGGTACAGTTCGCATTTTTCGGGATCCGTGTCTGAGCAGTCGGCCAGTTTACCAGGCAGCCCCATGCCACTCATGAAGTCCTTGCGGTCGGCCATGATACGCTTGTAGGCCTGCTCAGCCGCGATACGAGCCTGTGCCGAAATCAGGACCTTCTTGATGATGCCCTGGGCAGTTTTGGGATTCTCTTCAAGCCACGTTTCGAGCAGGTCTGCTACGGTCTGACTAACCGCACTCACAACATCCTGGTTACCCAGTTTCGTCTTGGTCTGGCCTTCAAACTGCGGTTCGGCCACTTTCACTGAAATAACGGCGGTGAGACCTTTGCGGAAATCTTCGCCCGAAAACGTAACCTTACCGGCGTTTTTGCCGAGAATGCTGCTGTTACGATCAGCGTAGTTTTTCAGCACCCGGGTAATGGCCGAGCGGAAGCCCTGAACGTGCGTACCACCTTCGTGCGTGTTGATGTTGTTCACGTACGACATGACGTTCTCGCCTGCTTCGTAGTTGTACACCAGCGCTACCTGCACAGGCGTTGCCCCTTTCTCGTTCTCCATGTATACCGGCTCCATACCGTCGAGGGCGGGGCGGCTCTCATCGAGATACTTGACGAACTCAATCAGACCCCCTTCCGAGAAGAACTCATTCTGATTGATGGGTTGACCACTCTCATCAAGTTCGCGCAGGTCGCTCAAGATGATGTGGATGCCCTTATTCAGGAATGCCAGCTCACGCAGACGACCCGCCACGGTGTCGTACTTGAAAACCGTTTCGGTAAAAATGCTGGCGTCGGGCTTGAATCGCACGATAGTACCGGTGTCCTCGGCTTCGCCAATCACCCGAACATCGTATTGAGGATGGCCGGTTTTATACTCCTGTTCGAAGATTTTGCCTTCGCGGTGAACTTCCACACGCAGGTCGGTAGACAATGCGTTTACGCAGGAGACCCCTACGCCGTGCAAACCACCCGAAACCTTATACGTGTCTTTATCGAACTTGCCACCCGCGTGCAGCACCGTCATAACCACCTCAAGGGCTGATTTGCCCATTTTGGTATTGATGCCGGTCGGGATACCCCGGCCGTTGTCAGTGACGGTGATGGAATTATCTTCGTTGATGGTTACTGTAATCTTGTCGCAGTATCCGGCCAGGGCCTCATCGATGGAGTTATCAACAACTTCCCAGATGAGGTGATGCAGCCCTTTGATGCCTACATCGCCGATGTACATGGCGGGGCGTTTACGAACGGCTTCCAGACCCTCTAACACCTGAATGTTATCGGCATTGTAGCTGCCATTTGCGTTGACTTGGCCCGGTGTACCGGCTACCTCCGGCTGGATGTCTGCTTCAACAAGTTCGTTTGTCATATTGGAATGAAAGTATGTCAACAATTATCCTGGTAAGGGGTTCGGAAGTTGGGTCAGCACCCTGGGTTATCTGACCCATTATAGATTGTAAAAATACAAAAAAAAATCGTCATTTCCTACTCATTCCAGCTAGCCCGCATTAATATACGAAAAATATGTGAATAGGGCTAATTTTTAGCAGAGAGCGCTTTTTGCTACCGTTAACACAACAAAAAAGCCTATGGATAATCGAAATTAGTCGGCTACGTTAAAATCCCGATGTAATCAGAAAGCAACTGCGAATTTCTAAAAAAAATCTTATTGGGTAGCCTAAGATTCTACCGGCATAAACCGAGCATAAATACGTAAAAAAAAAGCCAGACAACTGATGTCTGGCTTTGCATGTGTTTCGTCGGTACAGCGATCAATCTTCCGGGTATGGGATATACACAAAACCAGCAAAATCGCCCTGTACGACAAATAAACAGCAATACTCATCAGGCTTTTTGTAGTTCTCCTTAAAGAGGTCGATTGACTCCGGTCCAATGAGCTTACGCTGAACAAATTCATCAACAAAGGTGGCCTTGTAATTCCATTGGTTGGACAGCTCAGTGGCTCCAATCAGCAACTGTCCAATGGGTACATCCCGCCGGGAGGCTACAAAAATTGGAAACTCCGAAAAGCCACGTTTCCGAATCTGATAGGAAGCCTCCTTCAACTGGTCGGCCACCAGCACAAAATCCGACGAAATAGCCCCCATCAACTGTTTGTTGATGTCGGGCGAATTGGCATCGTCGAGAAGCGCGTTTTCGTTGCTATGGTGAATCATCTTAGTTTGTCGTTCAGTTTGTAGCACAACCTCAAACCGCCTGCCTGATACGGTTAAAACCTGGCAGCCAGCAACAATTCCAGGTCTTTGAAGCGCATGTTAAACTTTCTGGCGATGTAGGCGTTGGTCAGTGTGCCCTTATGTGCATAAACACCTTTCATAAACCAACGGTTCGCATACATCATCTCTTCAATACCTCCGGTTGTGCCGGTTTCCAGCAAGAATGGCAGGAAGATATTGCTCAGAGCCATACTCGCCGTACGTGATACCCGGGCCGCAATATTGGGTACGCAATAATGCAATACGTCGTGTTGCCGGAATGTAGGGTTCTTGTGCGTGGTCATTCGCGACGTTTCGAAATTACCGCCCTGGTCGATGGCTACGTCGATGATGATTGAATCAGGTTTCATGCGACTCACCATATCTTCGGTCACCACTACGGGACTCAGGCCATCTTCTGCCCGCATGGCACCAATCACGACGTCGGCCCGTTCAATGGCTTCAGTTAACGTATCAGAGTCAATGATGGACGTGTAGATGTGCATACCGACAGCGTATTTGAGCCGCTGCAGCTTATAGAGGTACTTATCGAACACTTTTACGTCGGCACCCATGCCCAGGGCGGTCCGGATGGCGTATTCGGAAACCGTACCGGCCCCCAGCATCACAACCTTCGTTGGGGGAACGCCCGTAATGCCGCCGAGGATGATGCCTCGTCCATTGTCGACATTGCTGAGATATTCACCCGCGATGAGCATTACGGTACTACCGGCGATCTCACTCATGGAACGAATCACAGGTAATCCCCCGGCCTGATCCTCAATGTATTCGTACCCGATGGCCGTGATATTTTTGTTATTCAGCTTTTCAAAAAAGCTACGTTCAAGCGCCGGGAGATTCAGAGCGGAGATAACCGTACTGTTGGGTTTAACATGATCGAATTCACCGTCGAGCAGGGGCTCAATCTTTAGAATAAGATTGGCGTCATAGACTTCTTTGGGGGAGTAAGCGATCTGC
The DNA here is from genome assembly GCF_000296815.2 of Fibrisoma limi BUZ 3. GTDB lineage: Bacteria > Bacteroidota > Bacteroidia > Cytophagales > Spirosomataceae > Fibrisoma > Fibrisoma limi. The sequence continues at coordinate 499,318 of NZ_CAIT01000009.1, read as the reverse complement.
GCACCGGCTTCGCTGTATTCGTTGTCGCCAAACTTAGCCCCTTCGCCAGCGCCTTTTTCAACGATAACATTGTGGCCGTTCCGAACCAGAATGGCCACGGCTTCGGGCGTCAGAGCGATGCGGCTCTCCTGTAACGAAACCTCCTTGGGAAGGCCAATCAGCAGGCTATTTTTATTGGTTTTAACTGCCAGCGGGGCTTCCTTTGGATATAAGGCCGTTTGTTTGGCCAATTCCTCAAATCCGGTCATGCTCTATGGTTTGAGGTTTGTGATTTGTTGTCCGTAGTTCATAGTTTGTCGTTTGTCGTTAAGAGGATGATGCCTCGAACTACCAACTTTAAACTTGAACTACAAACGACAAACTACGAACCAACAAGTTCAGTTTTAACAGTTCGGCGGCCATCCACATCGGCCGTTATATCGATTTGGTAATACGTGGCCGGCCAAAGCGAGGAAACGCGCTCAGGCCACTCCACAAAACAATAATTTCCAGAGTCAAAGTATTCTTCCATACCAATGTCCAGGGCTTCAGCTTCATTACGAAGCCGATAACAATCGAAATGATACACCGGACGCCCTTCATGGGTCGTGTATTCATTAACGATGGAAAACGTTGGACTTTGTACCATACTAACCACACCTAACGCCCGGCACAGAGCTTTGATGAGCGTGGTTTTGCCGGCACCCATCTCTCCCTCGAATAGCCACACCCGATGCTGTCGCCCTTGGGCCAGGAGCTGATGCGCCACAGTGTCGAGTTCGTCCAGTCGTTGGAAGTATAGCGTCATAGGCTTCACGGTATCGAACCGCAAAGATACGCTTTTTTAGACCTTCCACTCCTTTCGCATTGGACGACTCAGCCGCTGATTGGCTTCGGCATCGCCCTCAAACTTTTCTTTGTCAGGATTCCAGCGTAATGGCCGCTTCAACTCGTACGCAATGTTGCCAATGTTGCAGACCGTAGCCGTACGGTGCCCAACCTCGACATCGCAGATTGGATTCTTACGCGACCGGATGGCATCCAGAAAGTCCTTGTAATGGTTATCACTGAAATACACCCTTTTTTCACCTTCACCGATGGTCTTATCTTTCAGGCTGGCCGGCGTCGTTGTCAGTTCGCCACGGGCTACTTTAACCTCGCCCTCGGTGCCGATAAACTGGCAGAATTGCTTCCCCTCAACCGGCTCATGTACCATTGTGATGCCGTTGGCATAGCGATACGTTAACCCCTTTCCGCTGTTATCGGTGGGGGGAGTCAGTTCCACAGGCCCGGAGTTATCCATGTCGAGGCCCCACTGCGCGATGTCGAACATATGGGCACCCCAGTCGGTCATGCCACCCCCACCAAACTCGTTAATGGCCCGCCACTGCGCCCAGAACGTATCCGTAAGGCTCGGCGACAACTGGCTGTTAAACGGCCGTTCGACCGTGTTTGGTCCCAGCCAGGCAGGCCAGTTCAGTCCTTCGGGCATTGGCTCGGCCGCGAGATCCCACGGCCGCGGAGGCCCACCAACGTTAATTTTTACGGTCTTGACCTCGCCGATGTAGCCGTTGCGAACCAGTTCGACGGCCTTTCGGAATTCAGCCCACGACCGCTGCATACTGCCGGTCTGGAAGACACGCTTATTTTTACGAGCCGCTTTAACCATCGCCCGGCCTTCGGCAACGGTTAGCGACAAGGGTTTTTCGCAATAAATATCCTTTCCGGCTTCGGCCGCCCGAACCGCCATAGCTGCGTGCCAGTGGTCGGGTGTTGCAATCACGACCGCATCAATGTCCTTACGGCCAAGCAGTTCCCGGAAATCGCCAAAGGTCAGGCAACCATCGTACGTGGCTTTATCCGTTTGCTTGGCATAATGGGCGTTAACCGCTTCCTTGAACGCATTGAGCTTAGTTTGGTTGACATCGCAGGCTGCCAGCACCCGCGCGTCATTTTTGAGAAACTGATTGCGCAGGCCACCGCTTTGCTTTCCGACGCCAATGAATCCGACCGTAATCTGATCGCTCGGAGCCAGGAAACCCCGACCGCCCAGTACGTGGCGTGGTACGATAAAAAAGGCGGATAAACCGGCGGCTTGTTTGAGAAAAGTTCGGCGATTAGCTAAGGGTTGTAGGGAATCGTTCATGACGTGTTTATTTTGGGGAAAGTTACGAAAAACTATGCCCAAAATCGTTAACGTCGGCCTGATTGGCTTCGGGCTGTCCGGCCGTTATTTTCACGCGCCCTTCCTGACCACAAACCCTCATTTTAAGCTCACTAAGGTAGTTGAGCGGCATCGTAATGACGCGCAGGCGTTCGATCCGGCACTCGTTACCGTGCGTAGTCACGACGAACTGTTTGCCGATCCGGATATTGACCTGGTTATTGTCAGTACACCTAACGATACGCATTATCCATATGCTAAAGCCGCACTGGAAGCTGGTAAGCACGTACTGATTGAAAAACCCTTCGCCAATACGTCTGATCAGGCCCGCGACCTGCTGACCTTGGCGCAGCAGCGGGGGCTGGTGGCAATGCCTTATCAGAATCGGCGCTACGATGCCGATTTTCTGACCATACAGCAGTTGTTGCAGACGAATCGGATAGGGGAGGTCAATGAGTTTGAAGCGCATTTTGATCGCTACCGGCCGCAGGTACTTGATACCTGGAAAGAATACGATCCTGATGGGGGCGGAAACCTCTATAACCTAGGGCCACACCTGATCGATCAGGCCATTGTGTTGTTTGGCATTCCTGAAGCCGTCTGGGGTGATATACGTATCATTCGAAAAGACGGGCCGCAGGACGATTACTTTGACATTGTGCTCTATTACCCCGACAAACGTGTTCGGCTGAAGTCGAACATGGTGGCGGCCGACAACCAGCTTCGCTACGTCATTCACGGCGCCCTGGGCTCGTTTGTCAAAAGTGGGCTCGATATTCAGGAGGAAACCCTGCGGAAAAACCAACTGCCTGATTCGGCGGATTGGGGGCATGAGCCCGAGCGTCAGTTTGGTAGGCTAACAACCAGCGATGGGGAGGAAGTCGTTGAGAGCTTAGCGGGAAACTACCACCCGTTTTATGATAATTTATACCGGGCCATCATCGGTGAGATACCCCAGGAGGTGTTGCCGGAGCAAGCCCTGGCCGTGATTCGGATCATGGAGCTGGCCAGGGAAAGCAGCGCAAGCCGGACGGTACTTCCATTTTAAAACCAGTTCGTTGTAATGCAAAAAAGACCGCACGAAGCGGTCTTTTTTATGTTGATCGATACGGAAAACTATTTCAGATTCATCTCGTCAATCACGCGCTGTACTTTCGCTTTCAACTGTTCGTACGTTTCGTCGAAGGCTTCCTTGCTGGTGAGGGGTTCCCGAACGCTGACGTAGAACTTGATCTTCGGCTCCGTACCTGACGGACGCGCCGATACCTTCGTACCATCAGCGGTGAAGAATTGAAGCACGTTCGACGATTCGATCCCCATTTTCCCGGCTTCGATCGGTACGGTCACTTCGTTGCCGATGTCGGTGCGGGTCAATTGTTTGTAATCGTCAATGCGAATGACCGGCGAACCCGCAATCTCTTTTGGCGGATTGGCCCGGAAATCGGCCATCATCTGCTGAATTTCCTCAGCACCTGACTTACCCTTTTTGGTCAGGGAAACCAGCGCTTCGTAGTAAAAGCCGTTCTCCTGATACATTTCCATCAGCATGTCGAACAGACTCAGACCTTTATCTTTGGCATAGGCTGTCAGTTCAGCAATTATTGCGCAGGACGCAATGGCATCCTTGTCGCGGACAAAGTCGCCGATCAGATAGCCGTAACTTTCTTCGCCACCACCGATGAACTGCTCCTGGCCTTCCAGTTCACGAATGACCGACGCGATGTATTTGAAGCCGGTTAGTGTGTTGTAGCAGGTGACGCCGTAGCGCTCGCACATCCGGTCAATAAGGTCGGTTGTTACGATCGTTTTAGCTACAAACTCTTTGCCGGTCAGCTTACCCGCGTCTTTCCAGGCATTGAGCAGGTAGTAGATGATCAGACTGGCCATCTGATTGCCATTCAGCAATTCGAACTCGCCGTGGTGGTTGCGGGCACCCGCGCCAACCCGGTCCGAATCCGGATCGGTGGCCATTACCAGATCAGCGTTTAGCGATTGAGCCAGTTCAAGGGCTAATTGCATAGCTGCCCGTTCTTCAGGGTTTGGCGACTTAACCGTCGGGAAGTTACCGTCGGGGGTAGCCTGCTCCTCAACAATGTGTACGTTGGTGAAGCCGAGTGCTTCCAGCGTCCGCGGTACCATGGTGATACCCGTTCCGTGAATAGGCGTATAGACGATGTTCAGATTAGATTGCCGGGCAATCACATCGGGATTTACGGCGTTGGTCTTGATCCGTTCTACGTAGGGCGCGTCAATTTCTTCGTCGATCATGTGGATCTTCTCCGGAACGCCCTCAAATTTGATATCGTCAACGGAGGTGATCTTATTCACCTCCTCGATGATGTTTTTGTCGTGCGGAGCGACGACCTGACCGCCGTCATTCCAATACACTTTGTAACCGTTGTACTCGGGAGGGTTGTGCGAAGCCGTGACGACAATACCGCTCTGGCAGCCCAGTTGCCGAATGGCAAACGACAGCTCGGGCGTTGGGCGCAGACTGCTGAACAGGTAGACTTTGATGTTGTTGGCCGAAAAAATATCAGAGACCAATCGGGCAAATTCCGGACTCATCCGGCGGCTATCGTGGGCAATCGCCACGCTAATGTCCTCGCCTTTAAACGTGGCATTCAGGTAATTGGCGAGCCCCTGCGTAGCCGCTCCAACGGTGTAACGGTTCATGCGATTGGAGCCTACACCGATTACCCCCCGTAATCCACCCGTACCAAATTCAAGATCACGATAGAACGAATCGATCAGGTCGGCCGCAGTATCGCTTTCCATCATCTGGCGAATAGCGCTCTTGGTATCGGCATCGTAGTTGCCGTTCAGCCAGCGATCAATACGTTGCTGGGTTGAGGAATCAATGGCAGTTGTCATTGCTGAAGGGTGAATTTGTTTGGTAAAGACAATGCGCCAAAGTTACTACTACCGGGCGGGCTGGCAAATCCGGAGAGTAGATTTAAGAGCCCGCGTTTTCCGTTATCTTTGAACACGATCAAATCGTTCCGTCATGGCACTACACGTCGAAACCCGCAAGCTGACCGTTGCCGAATTCCACAGAATGGAGTTCGACGATAACGATACCCACCTATATGAACTCCTTGACGGTGAACTTGTGAAAAAGAAAGCGCCTACGCCTAAGCATCAACTGATTTTATCAGAATTGTACGACCAGATTAAAGCTTTTGTTAAGCAGCAACAAATAGGGTATGTTCTGTTTGCACCCGTTGATGTGTTTTTGGATGACTATAATTCTCCGCAGCCCGATCTGGTTTTTGTTGATAAAACTAAAGCAGATCTGATAACCAACGACGGTATCGTTGGAGTGCCAACGCTGGTCGTAGAAGTGATCTCACCTTCCTCCGTTTACCGCGATCGGGTAACTAAGAAAGCGTTGTACGAGCGTTTTGGCGTACCCGAATACTGGCTGGTCGACCCTGCTGATGAATACGTCGAAATTTTTACGCTGGTCGATGGGCAGTATCAACTCCTGAGCGCAGCTTCTCTGGAAGAAGGCCAGTTAACCTCCAATGTATTAACTGGCCTAACGCTCGACTTAAAAAGCTTATTTGCGTAATCACACGTACCGCTCCGTAATGTGGCGTGCCTGCTCGGTTGTTTCGATCAGCAGCGGATGCCGTGGCTGCGACAGAGCTGCTTCAAGTTCCTCAACGGTCTCTTTAAACAGGAGATTGACCGGAATCTCGTAGTTCTCTACCTTACTTTTCAGATAGACCAGTGATGGACGGACTTCGCCCGAAGCCGCCAACCGGTTATATTCCTGTTTGGCTTCGGCAAATCCTTCGTCGCTGGGGCCAAACGATACCACCCGCTCAGGTAATGGATTCATCTTACGATTCGCCAACTGAGTGTCTAAGTCGGTCAGCAGCCGTTTGAGGTGGAATGTATTCTTACCTGTACGGATGCGCTCCCGAAGCGATTGACGGATCAGATAGGTAAGTGAGTTAGTCAGGTTCAGCCCAATCTCGGCCATCTGCTTAAAAATAAGCGACGAAGGCGACATGCCCGGAATCGTATTCGGGTCGTGGAGCAAGACCCGCTCATCCGGTGTCAGAAACCCATCAATACGGGCGTATACGTTGATACCAAGTTTTGTAAATACTTCTGCAACGGCCAGTTGAATCTTCCGGTTGTTTTCCAGGCTGGTCGCGACAGGAATCCGCTTTTTGGTGGTGTTGAGCTTATATTTTGATTCAAAATCGAAGCTCGTTACGTTGTAAATCTCGGTAGGAGGGAGGGCAATGGCCCGGCCGTCGTCGTCCTGAATGACACCACACGAAAATTCCTGACCGCTTATAAACTCCTCGAATAGTACGTCATCTTCGGCATTGACGGAGGCCAGCGTCAGCGGTTGGCCCTGCATTGAATCCAACTTGTCGATCAGCGTTTGCGGATGTCGGATAACCTCACCGGTTTGCTCGATGACCACCGGAAAACTAATGCCCGAATCCAGACTAACCATCGTCTGAGCCAGTTCCCGCTTTTCGTCGGCCGACAACTCTCCCCACTCACTGAGCTTAGAAAACCCGTCTGGCTGAACGCTCATCGTAAAAAAGCATTGCTCCACCGACCGGCAAAACAGGGCCAGATCGGGCTCGCGAACAATCGCCACCCCAATGGATGAGCCCTGATGGGGAGCTTTGACGACAATCGGCAGGCCCAGATGGTCAATCAGCGATTGAAAAAACTGCGCTTTGTCAGCTCGTTCCCATGCATCACGGTTGATTGTTGCCGTTTTTTTCTGCTGCCCGTTAGCCAGCGCAATCAGTTCATTTTGTAAAATCTTGTTGATGCCGATTGCCGAACCAACCAGACCGGGGCCTGTGTAAGGCATTTTGTACCACTCCAGCAAACCCTGAATGGCACCATCCTCGCAGTCGGGACCGTGCATCGCCAGAAACGCAATGTCAAAATGAGCGCTGAACCTTTCAGGACGGATTTCTGGGTAACTGGATGCCAGTGCGTCGGAATCCAGCGATTCGTCGTACACTGAGAAGCCGGATGCATCCTGCGGAATGACGTCCCGAAGAGACGGGGCCTGCAAAAACTCCGGCGACACCTGCCGAAATCGCCCACGGCCATCGACAAAGACCAGAACGGGTTCAAATAAACCTTTATCCAGATTAGCCAGCGCCGTACGGCCCCCGGCAAACGACACCTCGCGCTCCCGCGCCGGTCCACCAAAAAAAATGCCTACTTTCACGAAACAGAGGAGGTAATGAGACGTGCAAAGAAACAAAAAAGCCGCCTGTTTTAAAGACAAGCGGCTCATCAGATTTATCAGGTAAATGGGTACGTTCCTCTGTTCTAACTATTAAAACGCCGGTGTAATATTGACCGCTTCAACCTTTGCTATTTCAGGTACCGCTTTCAAAATGGCTTCTTCCAGCCCGCCTTTAAACGTCATGGCAGACATAGGGCACGAACCGCAGGAGCCCATCAGTTCCAGCCGAACCACGTTGTCATTCGTTACTTCGAGAATCTTTACATTTCCTCCATCTGCCTCCAGATAAGGCCGCATGCTATCCAGGGCACGCTCTATTCTTGTTATCAACTGATCGTTGTTCGTTACTGTCTCCATTGAACCCTACGATTTGATGTAAATATACAATGTATCGGCTGCTTACGCAACTTCAACCCGTTGCGTGCGGTCGAGGGTTGCATTTCGGATGGCTACGTGCTGGGCCAGGGCTTCGGCCGTTGATCGGAAGGCTTCGGCTACAATCGGCTCAGTATTGTTGATAGCAGGTCGACCTTCATCACCCGCTTCGCGAATGCTCTGTACCAGCGGAATCTGCCCCAGCAGTGGTACGCTGAACATATCGGCCAGTTGTTTGCCACCACCTTTGCCAAAAATATAGTATTGGTTGTTCGGTAGTTCAGCCGGTGTGAAATACGACATATTTTCAATCACGCCCAGAACGGGTACGTTGATTTGCGGTTGCCGAAACATGGCCAGGCCTTTAGTTGCATCGGCTAGTGCCACTTTCTGGGGTGTCGTTACAATGATAGCGCCAGTAACCGGTACGGTTTGTACCAGCGTCAGATGAATATCACCCGTGCCCGGAGGCATATCAATCAGGAGGTAATCCAGCTCGCCCCAGTCGGCATCAGAAAAGAATTGCTGCAAGGCGCGGCTGGCCATTGTGCCCCGCCAGATAATGGCTTGTCCGGGTGCGACAAGAAAACCCATCGACAACAGCTTGATCCCAAATTGCTGAATTGGTTGCAGGCGGTTCTGCCCGTTAACCTGCGAAATCATGGGCTGCATGTCCTCCGCCCCAAACATGGTGGGAATAGAAGGGCCGTAGATGTCGGCATCGATGATGCCAACCTTTGCGCCAGACTTGTGCAATGCCACCGCCAGATTCGCCGTAACGGTTGATTTACCAACCCCTCCTTTGCCAGACGAGACAGCAATGATATTCTTGACCCCCGGCAGCACGGGCGCATTGGTACGTGTCGATGTGACATCAGACGTCATATCGATAGTAACGTTGATATTGGGCCCGATGTGGCTATGAATCGCGTCTTCACAGCGCTTTCGGATTACTTCCTTAAGCGGGCAGGCCGGCGTCGTCAGCACGACCGTAAAGCGAACCTGATCAATACCCAACTGGATGTCTTTCACCATGTTGAGCGATACAATATCGCGCTTCAGATCCGGCTCCTCTACGTGGCTCAAGGCGCTAAGAACGGACTCCTTACTTAATTTATACTCAGACATTTCGGTAGGTCAATTTGGTTCACAACAGCTATTGGGCCGAATTGGTTTGTCGTGATTCGTCCTTTTGCACGGGAGCGGATAGCACCAGTTGCTCGAGGACAACGGCCCGCTCAGCATCTACGTTGACCAGGTCGCGCAACGTATCCAGCCGCTTCAGTAAACTGTTCAGAAACGCCCGGTGAGCCGAAGTATCGCCATACAGCGGTCGGTGAGCCAGGGCTTTCCGGATACTCGCCCATTCGGTAACAAAGCCGCGAAGTTCGTCATCAAACGCGCACTGGGCAAACTTCTCGAAAATATAGTTCTGAGCCAACGTATTTGGGTGGATCAGATCAGCCTCATAAAAACGGTAGTCGCGCAGGTCATCGACCATAATTTCGTAACTGGGGAAATAATGCACCCAGTCATTCCAAATGGTTAACTCGTGCGAAATGACTCGTAAGGTTGACTTACTGACCTGGTTGAGTGGTAACGTATCGCGCGTGTGCCGAACGGGGCTAACAGTTAGCAGAACCTGAAGCTTTGGATTAGCCCGACGTAGCAACTTAAATAACTTCAGCAGTTCATCGCGCAGGTGGTCAATCTGATACAGGTATTTTTCGAACTGCGAACCGGGCACTTTATGGCAGTTTGCCACTACCTGGCCAGTCTGAATATGACGGTACACTACGGCTGTTCCCAGCGTGAGTAATAGCCAATCCGCCCGACGTAAGGCATCGGCGGTTGTGGCCAGGCGTTCCGTTAGCCGTTCGCATAACTCGGCCCGGCTGCGCGCCCAGAGCGACGAATGAAAGTCGTAATGAAACCAGATGCCATCGCGTTCCACATACAGTGACTCATCGGGTTTGGTCCCACGCAAAGCCATCGTGAGCAGCTTAGCAATGGATATAGGATTGAACACCGTGCCAAACGGATTAGTCAAGACCTGTATTTTATGATCAGTTAATTGGCGGCCCATTACGTCCGCAAAGCATGAGCCAATGGTTACAATCCGGTCAGTTAGCCGGATCGGAACAGGCAGCGAATCGGGTGTTAATTCAGTATGGAATAGCATACTTACTTAACAAAAAAACGATTCGATTAGGTCACTTTTACTAAAGAACTTATACGTTGTAAAGGTCTGTTAGTCAGTGAGATTTCTATAAAAAAAGAAGGGTCGGTATTGATTCATACCGACCCTTTCTTAGCAGCGTTCGAATTACTCGGCAACTACTTCAAATTTCACTTTGTGCTTCACATCCTTATGCAGGTCAAGCGAAGCTTCGTACGTACCAAGGCTCTTGATATCTTCAACCGTAATTTTCTTCCGATCAATGTCGAAGCCTTTTTCACGCAACGCGTCGGCTACCTGCGTGTTAGTCACCCGACCGAAAATACGACCGCTTTCGCCTGCTTTTGCCGGAATGGTCAGTACGGTATCACCGATGCCTTCGGCCAATGCCAGCGCATCGTTCTTAATTTTCTCAGCCTTGTGGGCAGCCTGACGGATGTTTTCGGCAACTACGCGCTTGTTCGAGTCAGTAGCCATAACGGCGTATCCCTGCGGAATAAGGTAGTTGCGGCCGTAACCGGGCTTCACCGTCACGATGTCATTTTTGTAGCCCAGGCCGGCAATATCAGTTTTTAGAATGATTTCCATTGGAAGAAATGTTGTTTCAAGTTCCAAGTTCAGAGTTTGAAGTTGCTCGATGCGAAAACTTAAAACCTCAGACCTGAGACAATAAAAACTTTATTTGAGTGAGTCGCCAACGTATGGTAAAATCGCCAGGTGACGCGCACGCTTAACAGCCTGAGCCACTTTCCGCTGATACTTCAGGCTCGTACCGGTCAGACGACGCGGCAGAATTTTGCCCTGTTCGTTCAGCAGACGCAGCAGGAATTGACCGTCTTTGTAGTCGATGTATTTGATACCGGCTTTCTTGAAACGGCAATATTTCTTCCGGTTTTCGTTTTTGGATACTGATTCGTTTTGTAAGCTCATGATTACTTGGCCTCTCCGGCGTTTTCGGTTTGTTGTTTCTTCTTACCCACCAAGCCCTTCCGCTTCCGCTCGTTGTATTCAACAGCGTGCTTGTCGAGAGCCGTTGTCAGGTGGCGAATCACACGCTCATCGCGTAGGTACTCCGTGTTGAGTTTTTCAACGATCGTACCCGGTGCCTTAAACTCGAAGAGTTGGTAGTAACCCGTATTCTTGTGCTGAATTGTATAAGCCAGTTTGCGCAGGCCCATGCTTTCTTCGTGAATAAGTTCCGCCCCGTTGTCGGTCAGCACTTTGCGGAACTTATCAACGGCGTCCTTCATCTGAGCATCAGATAAAACGGGAGTTAAAATGAACACCGTTTCGTAGTTCTTTGGGAACATTATGATAATTGGTTTAAAATGAGGGCGCAAAGATACGGAAAAAACGTAGATAAGTAAAGAGGGAAGGGTAAAAAAGGTAGGAAAGGAGGAAGGGGAGGGAAGGAGAAGAGGGAGAACGTATTTTCCCTTTCAACCTTCCTCCCCTTCCTCCTTTTTTTCTTTCCTCCTTATCTCACTGTGAACTCACCTTCGCCAATCTTAAACCCTTCTGAATACAGCTCAACTGTATGTCGGCCTTCGTTGAAGCGCTGTCCGCCACGGCCATATATAAAGTCGACCTGTTGGCGGGAATTATCGAAATTGATATGCTGAGCAGCCGTGTAAATCATCCCCTGGCCATTGTGCACAAACTCGCCGGAGCCTGTCGCCATATCCGAAATGACGGCTCCGCTGGGGTCTAGTATGCGCAGATAAATTTCTTTTTCATTTTGCTGGGCTACTGCATTAGGAGCCAGCCGGAATGAGATACGAATCTTGTCAACGCGTCGGGCTTTGTAGTTGCCACCGTCGCGTTCTTTTCCCCGCGAGTTGATGGCGTTGACTAAAATATTTTCCGCTCGTAGAGCAGAAGCAATCGTTACCTTCTCGTTTAATTCCTGATTTCTGGCTACAACCGAATTCACCGAGTCGCTCAGGCTCTGGCGTTCAGTACGAAGCACTGTATTCTCCTGCGTCAGTGAATCATTACGTTGGACCAGCATGCCATTCTCCTCTTTCAGCCGGGCGATTTCCTGGTCTTTCTGAGCCAGTAGCGCCTGATACGAACGGATTTTTTTATCATATTTGGCCGCACTGAAGTTATTGACATTACGTAATTCGCGCTTATCAATCTCCAGTTGTTCCTTTACTTTCAACAACGAATCGACGCTGCCGCCAAGCTGTCGAATTTCGGCGATCTTGGCATCGAGCTGCGCCGAAATTGAATCCAGTTTCGTTTTGGTGGCCAGTACTTCTTCTGTCTTGGTAGCAATGGCCGCATCCTTCGTCTTATTATCCTGACGCTCCTGGTAATAAAAATACAGGAGCAATACGTTCAGCGCAGCCAGGATCAGCAAGGCAGCCAGAAGATAACTTCGGCTGTTGTTACGCGGTTGGGTTTTTGTTTCCATGAGTGTTTAAAGAAACGGATTGGTGGTTAGGGTCGTTAACTAACGAAGGGGAAACTTATGATTATTGCGTTAACGCAACCGTTTTGCCGCTTTTCGGCCAAAAACTACGTGTTTCTGCTAATTTCTCAAACCTATCTTTGCATATTGTTTTCATTCGGCCCAATGTAACCCGGGCTCTATACCTGCTATGATTGCCGATAACATCCAACGTATTGAGACTAAAATCAATGACCGTGCCAAGCTGATTGCCGTCACAAAAACAAAGCCGGTCCCTTTGCTACAGGAAGCCTACGACGCCGGCTGTCGGCGCTTCGGGGAGAACAAGGTACAGGAGATGGTTGAAAAGCAGCCACTGCTTCCGGCCGACGTGGAATGGCATCTGATTGGACACCTTCAGACCAACAAAGTCAAATACATTGCGCCATTCGTAGCCTTGATCCAATCGGTCGACAGTCTTAAACTGTTACAGGAGATTAATAAGCAGGCTCTTAAGCACGAACGCGTTATCGATTGCCTGCTCCAGATTCACATAGCCCAGGAAGAAACCAAATTTGGGCTGTCAGCCGACGAAGTCGAGAGTCTCCTGAATGATGCCCAACTCGACGCCCTGGCGAATGTGCGGATCATTGGCCTGATGGGGTTAGCCACCAACACCGATGACGAAGGCCAGGTACGTCAGGAGTTTCGTGGATTAAAGGCGTTGTATGACCGTCTTGCAACTATCCGCCGACCAAACGTTGTGTTCAGCGAATTGTCCATGGGTATGAGCGGGGATTTTGATATTGCAGTCGAGGAGGGTAGTACGATGGTTCGGGTTGGCAGCGCCATCTTCGGAGCCCGGTAACAGGGCGGTATCGCATCGCAGAGATTACGTTCAGAATTGACAATTAACTTTAATCACCGGAGCAGAACCTTCGGTCAAGACTATGAAATTTTTCATTCAGGCAGGTGCGATTCTTGGTTTGTTGGGCGTTGCATTAGGCGCTTTTGGCGCACACGCGCTACGGGCTACGCTCGAAGCATCAGGGCGTAGTGATACGTTTGAAACAGCCGTAAAATACCAGTTTTACCATGCATTGGCCTTACTGGCCGTCGGGATTCTGATGCAGGTATTCAGCGCGAATCCGGCGGCTATGCGGTTGCTTAACTGGGCAGGCTATTCCTTTCTGGGCGGGGTGCTTATCTTTTCCGGCTCCCTCTACATTCTGTGCTTCACCGGTGTGACCTGGCTGGGGGCTATTACACCCATTGGCGGGGTATTTATGATTGCCGGTTGGGCGCTGTTGTTATGGGCGTTTCTATAAAGCAGCCCGGAATTTTGTACCTTTGTCTGTTGTTTATAAGAAAAATACAAAACTGGAAAGCCAGTTAAAATGAGTATAGCACAGGAAACAGCCCGCCGTCGGACGTTCGCCATCATTAGCCACCCCGATGCCGGTAAAACTACGTTAACGGAGAAATTACTGCTTTTTGGTGGCGCAATTCAGACCGCCGGAGCGGTGAAGTCCAACAAGATCAAGAAATCGGCTACGTCCGATTTTATGGAGATCGAAAAGCAACGGGGTATTTCGGTCGCAACGTCGGTGATGACGTTTGAGTATAACAATTTGAAAATCAATATTCTTGATACACCGGGCCACAAAGATTTTGCGGAAGATACGTACCGGACGCTGACAGCGGTTGATAGCGTTATTCTGGTTATCGACTGCGTAAAAGGTGTAGAGGAACAAACCGAACGGTTGATGGAAGTATGCCGGATGCGCGATACGCCCGTGATCATTTTCATCAATAAACTCGACCGTGAAGGACGTAATCCGTTCGATCTGCTCGATGAACTGGAAGAGAAACTGAATATCCGTGTTCGACCGCTGACCTGGCCCGTTAACATGGGGTCAGATTTCAAAGGCGTTTACAGCCTGATCGAGCAAAAGTTATATTTCTTCAAAGCTAATAAGACCAAGGTTGAGGACGATGTGCTGCCGATCAAGCTTGAAGAGGCCGTTCTCGATGAGAAAGTAGGCGAACGTGATGCGGCTCAACTTCGCGAAGACGTTGAGTTAATTGAAGGCGTTTACGATCAGTTTGACCGAGAGGCTTATCTGAGCGGAAAGTTGGCCCCCGTATTTTTTGGGTCGGCCGTCAATAATTTTGGTGTTAAAGAACTTCTGGACGGATTCTGCCAGTTTTCGCCCGAGCCCATTGCCCGGCAGACTGATAAGCGGGAAGTCAAACCTGACGAAAAGCAGTTCAGCGGATTTGTCTTTAAAATACATGCCAACCTCGATCCCCGTCACCGCGACCGGATAGCGTTCCTGCGCATATGTTCGGGGGTGTTTGAGCGGGGCAAGTTTTACCATCACACCCGCCTGGATAAAAACGTTCGCTTTTCAAGCCCGTTCAGCTTCATGGCCGATAGCAAAAGCGTATTGGATGAGGGTTTCCCCGGCGATGTGGTTGGCTTATACGATACCGGTACGTTTAAGATAGGCGACACGCTGACAGAAGGAGAGGAGCTTCAGTTCCAGGGCATTCCGAGTTTCTCGCCGGAGATATTCAAAGAGCTTATCAACCTCGACCCTATGAAATCCAAACAACTGGACAAGGGTATCGAGCAGTTGACAGATGAAGGTGTTGCGCAATTATTCACCCTTCAGCCGGGTAATCGCAAAGTGGTCGGTACGGTGGGCGACCTCCAGTTTGATGTAATTCAATACCGGCTTGAGCATGAGTACGGAGCAAAATGCCGCTGGGTTCCAATGAGCTATTCAAAAGCCACCTGGATTACGAGCGAAGATCCAAAGAAACTGGCAGAGTTTATTCGGTTGAAAGGTAATCAGATTGGTTACGATAAAGATCAGAACCCGGTTTTTCTGGCTGAGTCAGACTGGATGCTTCGCATGAATCAGCAGAATAATCCGGATATTCAGTTTCATCAGACATCTGAATTTAAAGTGGCTGTTTAAGCAGTCAATATGTTGTAACGAATATCAAAAGGCCGGCGGAAAGCTGGCCTTTTTTTGTGGGGTAGGTACCGGTTGTTCACTTTGTTTAACTACTGTTGAATTGTAGAGTTTGTAGTTTATTGATTCATTTATCAACAGACAAATCATCCTTATGAAAAGTAAGTGGATAAAGATTGGGGTCGTTACGTTGTTGATGGTACCAGCAGCCGTTTATGCACAATCGCGCGAAAGCATAAGGAGTAGTTCGCCATACAACGGTAGTGCAGGCCGGGTTAGCGACAAAGAAAAGCAGAAAGCGGCCGCTGAAAAGTTTAACGGGCAACGACCAGCTCAGCCTGTTCCAGAGAATTCTCAAAAGCGTAAACAACCTATTCAGGGCCAAACTGAAAATGGCAGTCGGGTTAAACGGCCGCAATCAACAACCAGCAAATAGCCATGAAGACATTAATCACCGCAGCGATCACGATGCTGTTTTTATCCTCGAATGTAGTCGCTCAGGACGTGACAAAGAAAGAAGCGAAGAAGACGACTAAAATCGCCGAGGATAAAGCCAAACAAATGAAAAAAGACGCGAGCGAATCGGGCAGTAAAGCCAAAGAAGAAGCGGCCGACGTAACAAAAAAGGCGGCAAAAGACGCGAAAAAGCAAGTGAAAAAAGAGTATTAGTCTTTCTTACGAGTACGCAGACGATCTGTTGGAAATAAAGTAGAACTATTTCCCAACGGATCGTCTGCCATTTTGGTAGGACGTTGCCGAACGCTGTGGCTGGCTCAATGGTTGAAACCCGCCAGACGCTCCCGATCCGACGAAAATGAAGTTACTCGGTTGGCCGGTGTCTGTTGTTGCGTCGGCAAACTGATGCGAAAAGTTGTGCCACGGCCAACCTCCGATTCGACGACAATCTGCCCGTGATGTAGTTCAATAATCCGGCGAGTAAGTGCGAGACCGATTCCATGCCCACTAACGGTCATCGTACTTGACGAACGGAAAAAGGGTTCGAATATGTGTGGCAGATCGGCCCTGGGTATGCCATACCCATTGTCACTAATAATCAGGTTGACCTGCCCTGACTCAAATAGAATCCGAACCGTTACGCGTTCATCGGGAGAGTACTTACAACCGTTCTCCATTAAGTTCTGGAGAGCTGTGAGCAACAACGACTCTTCAGCAATTATGACGAGATCTTCTTCCTGGGCCGGCAGATTTTCAAAGTCAATATCTATTTCGTATTGAGGTTTTCGTTGAATGATGTGGCTTTGTGCCTGCCATAATAATTCATCGATGCGTACAGGCTGATAATTTAGTGTGGTAGCATCAGCGCTGGCCCGTGCTAACTCAAGCAAACCGTTGACCAGGCGGATCATACTCTTAACTTCATCAAGCAATCCATCCAGGGCAGCCTCATAGTCGGCCTGGGAGCGTGGTTGCAGCAAGGTTACTTCTATTTGCCCCATCATCACCGTCAGGGGGGTACGTAGCTCATGGGAAGCGTGCGAAACAAAACTTTTTTGTGAAATGAATGCTTCTTCCAGTCGTGTCAGCATGTCGTTAAATGTTCGGGCCAAATAAGCTAGTTCATCCCGCTGACGACCGACCCGAAGTCGCTGGTGAATATTTGTTGCAGATATGGTATTGACTTGGGCTACAATTTCGGAAACAGGTCGTAAGGCATCATTCGCGAACAGATACCCCGATATGCCTGTAATGGCAAGGCAGAGTAGCCAGCCAAAAAACAAGATCTCCCGAAGGCGTTTGAGTTTACTAAAGCCGTAGCGGTCAAAGGCCGATGCTACAATGACGAGTTTATCACCTTGTCGGTTAGAATGACTAACGCCTATGGCCTCAATATCACCCAGGTGAGCTGTTTGAGTGTGTTTCTGAAGGACACTACGTATAAAGCCGGATGGAAGCGGAAAACGGGCTAAAAGCTTATTACTGTTGTATAGAATGCGTCCCTGCTCATCGTAGATTGTGACCTGCTCATTTGCCATGGCGGGCAAATCGTCGGGCAGGGCCTGGCTTACGTTCTCCCAGAACCTGGCGGTTGTAAGAGCTTTTTCTTCAAGACGCTGTTCAAATTCCTGTGCCCGAAACTGATCGTATAAGTAATAAATCGTAACGGAAAACAACAAGAGTATAGAAGCCACCAGCATCACGAACAGTAACGTCAGGCGGGTGCGGATATTCATAAGCTGTCAGTCAAAAAACATAGTCACCGTGTAATTCGCCCGTAAGCTATGCAATAACCTTTCACACGTTTAATTCGTACTGACTAACTCGCCCACTGAGTTATTCTTCCTTGAGCATATAGCCCATGCCAATCACCGTATGAATCAGCTTGGCCGGGTAGTCTTTATCAACCTTTTTGCGGAGGAAGTTTACGTAAACATCAATAACATTCGTTCCAGTATCGAAATGAATATCCCAAACCTTTTCGGCAATGTCAACTCGGGAGACGACACGGCCCCGATTACGCATGAGGTATTCAAGTAAGCCAAATTCTTTGGCTGTTAATTCGATACGGTTACCACCTCGACGGGCCACCTTTTCATTCAGGTCCAGTTCCAGGTCGGCTACTTTTAGCACATTTGCCTGCGTACCAGGATCGCTGCCCCGCTTATTTAGCGCTCGCAAACGGGCCATTAATTCGCGGAATTCAAAGGGCTTTACCAGGTAATCATCAGCTCCGGATTCAAAACCAGTTAACTTATCGTCAACCGAGCCCATAGCCGTCAGCATCAGTACCGGAGTCCGTATATGCTCCTCTCGTAACGACTGAACGACGTCAAAGCCATTCATTTTAGGGAGATTGACATCCAGCACAATAACGTCATAGGTGTTATGGAGAGCCATGTTTCGGCCAACCTGACCGTCAAAGGCGACGTCCACTTCGCAGGATTGTTCTTCTAAGCCTTTTTTGACGAACGATGCCAGTTTGGGTTCGTCTTCCACCACCAAGATTTTCATGTCTGCAACATACATAGCTATACTTAATTTTAAAAACGTCTTATGAAGTTCTTAGTGTACAAAAAATGCTATTGTATTAACAGACTGCTTTTTTCTCAAAAGTAAAAGGGAAAAAAGCCATCCGATTAGTACAGTGGTGGCCCGAAAGTGGCGATGCGGTATTAAAAGGCAATAAAAGTTATATTAAAAGAACGTTAAAGAGACATTAGACTTTGTATAACCTGATTGGGGTTGAGTGATTTACTAAAAGCAGCATAATGAGGATGCCATTCATGAACGTATTGATTTAACGTTTTTTCCGCTGATGATTTTGACAATGTGGCTGATATACTGCCCAGACTGATTTGGCTGCGTCCCTGTCGGTAGTAATGATGGATAATACCTGCAATAAGTAAGTGCTGTGCGTTGGCTGGTGCATCAAAAGTTTGTGAAATAGAACCAAATGAGCCGGTTTCACCAGCCGGATTAACGCCAAGTTTTGCAAATGCAAAAATCTTTCCTTCCGAATTTTCGAGCACAGCAATTGTGCTGAATTTTAACTTACGTGTTATCTCCTGCCGACACGATACTGAGTCGGTGTACCTGGCGGATCGTTGCATAGTATTTCCATTGCCGACTACGGCCTCCAACTGCTGTACTAATCCGTCCAATATAGGCGACTCGTAAACGTGAACACTTAAATTGTGTTCATTTGCCAGATTGAGGGCCTCAATAGCCCAGTTGAGTTCGCTGAGCTGTACGTTCGCAAATCCTTCGTAGCCAGTAAGCCGACATTGCTTGTTAATCGTGCTGAAAAACGCCAGATCCGACTTTCCAACACCAATATAGAGTGATTGTAGTCCAAGACGCAGGCATTCGTTTTCAAAGGCAAGCAGAAGATAAGGATTTAACGTAACGCTTTGCTGTAAGGGGACTATGGCCAAAGAGCCTTGTTTAAAGAAAGACACGTACGAATCGTAAGCTGGACTTAGAAAGATGTCCTCACTGGCAGACGTTAGTAGAGCCGAGTAAAAAGAGTGGCTTGGTAAATCCCAGAAGGTTGTGCCCGGATGTTTGTCGGCCAACTTTTGCTTTTGGGGCGACAATTTCAGACCACGTATCAGGTTTGCAAAAATAGTGAGCATGGCAGGATGGTAGCAGCTAAGCGTATATTTGCTGTAGCGCTTACAAAACTCTGTCTTAGTTATTAAAGCTGTGTTAGCTGCTTATTAACAGCCAATTAAAACAAAACCCAGCGTTGACCAAAAACAAAAAAGCCGCTCCGAAAATCGGGGCGGCTTTCCGCTTCTATCCACACCATTTCAAGACCGACGACCGGGCGGCCGCCGAGTCTTGATGTTCAACCTTCCCTTTGTAAAGGATCGTTTGCTAAATTGAGCAATATCTTTGACAGTTCAAAATAATACTATCTACTACGTTGTCCTGTTCATCGCACAAAGGTGGCGATTACTTATCAATATAACGTTAATATTAGCTTAAAAATTGCTTTTCTCGCGAAGATTTGCGCTGTCTTATGTTAGATAAACACAAATTCTTTGGAACTTGTTCAGTTATAGCAACAAACAACTAATATTATTAAACGGTCTGTAACTCCGGATGCTTATTGTGGAGATAGACACGCTGGTAGGGATGTTATCTTGTGGCACTACAAGCTTTGAAACTTACGCCGGTAAAAGGCGTAAAATAGCAAGGGGAAGATTAGGAGCGTCAACAACGTTGCTGTAATCAGACCGCCAATCACGACAATAGCCAGCGGCTTAGAGGTTTCCGATCCTATACCGTGCGAAACAGCGGCTGGAATTAAGCCGATCGCGGCCATCATGGCCGTCATGACTACCGGTCTGATGCGTGAAATAACACCCTCCCGGATGGCATCAGATAACGAAAGCTTCTGGTGCAGGTTTTTCTTGAAAACGGAGATAAGAATAACCCCATTCTGAATACAAATACCGAACAGGGCAATGAAGCCTATGCCAGCCGAGATACTGAAATTGACATGGGTGACAATCAGGGCCGCAATGCCGCCAATGATGGCGAATGGCACGTTTAGCAGGACAAGGCCAGCGTCTTTAACGTTACCGAACAGCACAAAGAGAATGAAAAAAATGCCCAGCAGACTAATGGGCACAACCTGCTCCAGACGCAGTGTAGCCCGTTGCTGGTTTTCGAAATCACCGGCCCATTTAATTGTGTAGCCGGCCGGTAGCTGCACGTTAGCGGCCACTTTCTGTTGAGCTTCTGTGACGGCGCTGCCCATATCACGGCCACGAACCGAAAATTTGACTGCTCCGTAGCGTTGGTTACCTTCCCGGAAAATCAGTACGGGGCCCGTCTGCGTGTAAACATGAGCGATTTCCTTGATGGGTATCATACTGCCATTCTCAGTAGGAACCATTAAATGACCAATCTGCTGTTCGTTGGAGCGGAATTGCGGCTCATAGCGAATTCGTAAATCGAATTTGCGCTCGCCTTCATAGATCTGCGTTGCTGCTTTGCCACCGATAGCCATCTCAATCACGGCTTCGGCGTCTGCTTTATCAACGCCGTATAAAGCGAGTTTCTGTTCGTCCAGCTCTATTCGCATTTCGGGTTGACCAATATTGCGAATAACTCCCAAATCCTGAATTCCGTCAACCGTAGCCAACTGGCGCTGAACCTCAGTGGCTTTTTGCTCAAGCGTGTACAGGTCAGTTCCGTAAATTTTGACGGCAATCGACCCCTTAACACCTGATACGGCCTCTTCCACATTGTCCATGATGGGCTGCGAGAAACCAAACGTTACCCCAGGAAATACCTTGAGTTTCTCCTGCATGTGATCGATAAGTTCTTCTTTTGTCCAGCCGCTTTTCCACTCGTCTTTCGGATAGATATCTACCAGAAATTCAATGTTATAAAAGCCCGTTGGATCAGTGCCATCGTTAGGGCGACCGGTCTGGGAAATAACACCTTTCACTTCTGGAAATTCTTCAAAAATATGCCGCATATCAGTAGTTAATTTCACTGACTCCGGCAGCGAAATGCTCATGGGCATAGAGGCTCTGACATAGATGGAACCTTCGTCAAGTTCAGGCAAAAATTCGGTTCCCAACAGTTTAAAACCCGAAAGACCAACCAGTACCAGCAGGCCAGCCAGGATCAGGCTGAGTTTTTTGTGGGCAAAGGTGTAGGCAAATGCCTGAGTTGCATACCGGGTGACCAGGTTTACAAATGGATTATGTTTTTCCCGAACATTCTTACGTAGGAGCAGACTCGCCAACACAGGAACCAGTGTCAACGTAAAGATCAGGGCTCCGAGCAGGGCAAATCCCAAGGTCCACGCCAGTGGAGAAAACATCTTGCCTTCAACTTTCTGGAATGAGAAAATAGGAATCAGACAGGTGATGATGATCATTTTCGAGAAAAAGATCGCCTTGCCCATTTCGGTGCCAGTTTTACGAAGTAACCCCAGTTTGGCCATCTTATTGAACCTGTCCATGCCTTGTCGGTGGGCCAGTTCGTCGAGTGTAACAAAAATCCCCTCGACCATCACAACGGCTCCATCGACGATGATACCAAAGTCGATGGCACCCATCGACAGAAGATTTGCCGACATGCCTTTTAGCCGAAGGCAGATGAATGCAAACAGCAAAGCCAGCGGAATAATGATTGATACCGTGACGGTAGTACGCCAGTCGGCCATGAAGAGGAACACAATTACCGTCACGAACACAATACCTTCAATCAGGTTATGCGTGACCGTGTGCGTAGCGAAATTGATGAGTGTTTCGCGGTTATAAAACGTATTGATCTGAACATCCGAGGGTAAAATGTGGTCGTTCAGCTCATCAATCTTGGCTTTGACCCGCTCAATAACTTCGCTGGGATTTTCGCCTTTGCGCATAACCACAATACATTCTACAACATCGTTCTGCTTATCGCGACCAGCCTGCCCCAGCCTTGGCAGTGCCGATTCCGACACCTGCGCTACGTTACGCACCATGATCGGCGTTCCATTAACGTTTTTGATGATTATATTGCCGATGTCACGCTGGTTTTTCAGCAAGCCAATGCCACGGACCACATAGGCTTCCGAGTTTTTTTCGATGACGTCGCCCCCTACGTTGACATTGGAGTTGGCAACTGCCTGATAGAGCTGCTGAGGTGTAATATTGTAATCGATGAGCCGGCGCGGGTCAACGGTGATTTCGTATGTTTTAACCTCGCCCCCGAAACTAACGACATCTGCTACTCCCGGTACGCTTTTCAACTGTCGCTCGATGACCCAATCCTGCATCGTTTTGAGTTCACGGGCATTACGGGTAGGTGATTGGAGTGTGTAGCGGAAAATCTCACCGGTTGGACCGTAGGGAGGCTGTACGTCCGGCTTTATACCATCGGGGAGGTCAACAGTGTTGAGCAGATTATTAACCTGTTGACGGGCAAAGGCATCGTCAACGCCATCTTCAAACAGTATTTTAACGACCGATAGGCCAAACAAGGTTGTCGAGCGAATGTCGGTACGTTTCTGAACGGAGTTCAGTCCTATTTCAATCGGGATGGTAACGAACTTTTCGATTTCTTCTGCCGAGCGGCCAGGCCACTGCGTTATAATCGTGATCTGCGTGTTCGTTACGTCCGGAAACGCTTCAATTGGCGTATTTTGATAACTGATAAAACCGGCTACTACTGATAGTGCCGTTATAAAAAAGACGAAAAACCTGTTCTTCAGCGAGAATGACAGGATGCTTTTGATGACCTTATTCATGGCGTGCTGAGTGAAACGACCAGCGCAAAGCTCCTGGGAGTGACTTAAAGCTGGTTTAAACCTTTGTTAAAAGCCTGTTAAAACAAAAGCGGACAGTGGGCTGAGTATAGCTACCGTCCGCTTTCGTTCTGCTGGTATGATTGGTTAGTTAGCAAGCGCATTGTAAATCAGTAATTGATTCTTTGTGATGATGCGTTCGCCGTCGCTGAGCCCACTATTTATGTAGCTTTTATCGCTGGTGGTCTTATAAATATCCACCTCCCGCACAACGGGTTGATTCTCTTTCGTGACAGAGACAACAAAGTTTCGGCTTTTGTCGAAGACAACGGCGTTTGTTGGAATGGCCACCCGTTTATCATGACCGGCGTAGGCTACCCGCACGTTGGCAAACATCTCTGGCTTTAACTGAAAATCGGCGTTATTGAGCGTAACACGAACTTTCATTGTCTTGCTCTCAGGGTCGAGCACATTGAAGATTTTGTCAATCCGACCATGGAACACGCGATCCGGGTATGAAAGGGTAGTGATGGTTGCTGAATCGCCTGCGTGTATATTGGCTAAGTCAGATTCGTATACGTTGGCGAGAACCCACACCTGATCGAGGTTAGAAATTGTAAACAGGTTTTCAGGGTCGTCGGAGCGAAGTTCCATGCCCGGAGAGGCCGTCTTTTCAACAACAAAACCACTGACAGGTGCTTTGACTACGTATTCAGAGCCATTACCTCCCAGAATACGACGGCGTTCGTTGACGCGATTTACTTCCCCCCTGGCGGCTTCAAGCTGTTCGCGGGCAACCAGCAGGTCGCGCTGAGCTGAGAAGCCTGATTTTGCCATATCTTCCGTAACCTGCACGTTTTTTTGCGCAACGGCCAACTGGCTCCGCGCCGTTATGGCTTGCTGCTCCAGATCGGCAAGATCACCGGATCGCAGTACTGCAAGTACCTGCCCTTTGTGGACATAATCGCCAAGTTCAATCTTTACCTGTTCAATGTGCCCGCCAACCAGCGGAAATACTTTAACAACCTTGTCCTGATTGAACGTGATCTTACCGGTCAGATCAAGCTCATTAGTGACCGTATTTAAACGCGCCGTGTCGAACCGGGCGGTCGATAAAAGATTGACATCCTGATGCGCCTGTTTAGTTGTTGCATTTTCAGATTCGGCCGATGAATGACAACTGGTAAGACTACCAGCCAGTAACAGCGTGGCAACTGCTGCCATGATCTGTCGATAACCAGGTTTCTGGTTTTTCCGCACGATGATACCAAATGAAACCCCACTCGGCATGGCTAAATCATTGCCGAAGTAGTTCCGCAGCCGTAGAGGCCGTGAACAAGGAGGGATAATAGTGCGCTTTTTCATATCCCAAAGGTGTCCGACCCTAATTAAACGCTGCTTAAACAAAAATTAAAAGTGCGTTAAACCCAGACAAAGAAAAAGCCCCCGGCTTTGGCCGGGGGCATATCAATTTTTCAAAACGTTGAGTAAATCAGCAAAAATGAAATTAGTTCACGCGAACAGCATCACGAGCATCTTCAATACCTGATTGTGCCTTGTTGGCCAGGTTATCGACCTGTTCGTTGTATTGCTGCTTAGCCTGGTCCTGATTGGCTTCAGACTGTGCTTTATCTTTATATTGATTGATCTGATCTTTAGCCTGTTGAGCGTACTGGTTAACCTGCGTCTTAGCCTGTTCGTAACCTTGCTTTACCTGCTCAACACCTTTGCTCCATTGATCTTTCAAATCTTCGGAACGTTTGTTTGCTTCATCAACCAGTTTGTCGCGGGTTTCTTTACCACTGCGAGGGGCGGTTAACATACCAATTGCAATACCCGTTATAATACCCGTCAGAAAATCTCTTGTGCTTCTCATTGTTGTTTGTTTTTAGGTGATTAATTATTTCTTCGTCCGGCGCTCGACTCGGCTCACAATCTCCTGCGACCGGGAGGCCGCCGTATCAACGTAATCGTTGTATTGTTTTTTGATATTCTCCAGACCCGATTGCAGTTGATCCTGCAGGTCTTTAAAGAGAGAATCAGATTCGGAAGAAATTCGCTTCCGTGTCTTACGACCACTTTGCGGAGCCAGCAGAACACCGATAACAGCGCCCATTGCGAGTCCGACAAGAATGCCAGGTAACGATTTCATAAAATATCGTTTTAGTGTGTGATTCGGTACATCTCCTCATTAGAAAATTTTGTACCACTTTCTTCTTAACGTCATAAGGCATTGATTAATAGTTTTTTACTTAAAAAATTTCTAAGTGGTTGATTGGCAGTAGTTGAGGATAAATTTCTACAACGATGTCCAACATTTCCTCAACAACACAAGTTGACACTTATGAACGTAGCTGTTTGCCAGCGTTCGACGGCGGCAAATAGCTATTGATTAATTACTCAACCAGCCACTACTTCATGGATTACCTCACTTTATTTCTGCCGGCGTTTATCTGGTTTGTAATTATTGCCTCGTTCGTCCATCTTATCCGCCTGGACTATTGGTGGATACGTATCTGGGATTTTCCCCATCTGCAACTTTTCGTTCTGGCGTCAATTGCGCTGGTAGCGTGGGTGTTCACAGGTGAAAAGAGTGAATGGACTGATGCGCTTATGCCCGTTGGTTTGTCAGCGGCTTTGTTGTATCAGGGCTGGCTAATTTACCCGTATACATCTTTTCATAAGAAGCAGGTGCATCGTATTCTACGTAAGGCTGGCGAAGCGTCGAACGACAAAGCAACGATACGGTTGATGGTTGCGAATGTGTACATGTATAATACGCGCACACCGGACGTATGTCAGCTTATATCGAAGTACAAACCCGACGTTTTTTTGATTCTGGAAGGGAACAAAGCCTGGGCAAAGGCTTTGGAATCAGTGCAGGAGCAGTATCCATTCCGGTTGCTGCATCCACTTGAAAATACGTACGGCATGTTATTATATTCCCGCTTGCCGTTGCAGAATGCCGAACTCCGTTTTTTGATTCAGGATGACATTCCGTCTATCTACGGTCAATTTAAACTCCCTTCGGAGCAGTTGATTCATTTTTACGGCGTTCATCCGATGCCGCCCAGCCCAACCGAACATTATCGTTCTACAGAGCGCGATGCAGAACTGCTTATAGTAGGCAAAGAGGCCCGTCGGCAGAAAGGCCCTGTGATTGTAGCCGGAGATCTGAACGATGTGGCCTGGTCGCATACGACTCGCTTGTTCCAGCGGATCAGCGGGTTGCTCGATCCACGCGTGGGTCGTGGGTTATTCAGTACGTTCCATGCCCGTTATTTCTTCCTGCGATGGCCGCTGGACCACGTATTTGTATCTCATCATTTTCGGCTACGTTATTTGAAACGATTACCGAATTGTGGTTCCGATCATTTCCCGATTCTGATCGAACTCACCTATGCGCCTGATCCGGCACGGGCGGTTGACATACCACAGCCTGAAGGAGATGATATTCAGGAAAGCAACGAAACTATCAAAGAGGCTCGTTGACCGGGTGGTTACCGACGAAATAAAAAAATCCCTGCGCTCAACTTGGCGCAGGGATTCCGTACCCACCGTAACTTGTACTTAACCTAAAATGAAACCACCTAAACCTAAACGTACCACTTTAATACAAATGTCAGTTTATTTGGGCCGGCAAGTTACACAACTTTGCCGGGTGTTAATCAATTTGTCGGATAGAATCTGTCATTTTATACTCCTCTTCCCTGAATTAGACGGAGTAAAATCGCAATGATCGCAATCACTAGCAGTACATGAATCAGATTGCCCAGTCCGAAACTGTTGAACCCAAGAAAGCCCAGCAACCAGACTATGATCAGGATAACGGCAATCGTGTACAACAGATTTCCCATAACGTTGTGAGTAAATCAGAACAATTTATCTCGCATTTGATAGACTATTTAGAAAAAGTTATGCCAAACAGGTCCTGCTGAACCGAATTCATACGTATATCATTGTATACGCTTGTAAATGAGCCCTAAATAAAGTTCAGGCTATCGGATTGTAGCAGAAAAACAGGTTTAGGGTACTTTTAAAACTGTAGATAAAAATCCACAGGTGTAGAAAATTGTGTAGATTTTCCACGGCAACTAAAACAAGCGATACAGGTAAAAATTGCGATTAATAAAGGTGGAAATTGCTCTATTTTATCGTAAGTAGTTCTTTTATTGCACTTTATCTGCTAAAGACTTATTTACTTCAACATTTCGTAAATATTCGGCACTAAATTTTATATACTGTTGATAGTACACAACATTAATTCATTTACACCGTGGTAGGGAATATAAGGGGTGTGAACGCGGGGCAACAGTTTAGACCGGCCGTAATAAACACGATGAGCAGCGTAAAAAGGGTATTGATTATTGACGATGAGTCGGATATATGTTTATTGTTGTCCGGTCTGCTGCGTCGCCTGGGATACCAGCCTACCTGCGCACACTTTATCGAAGAAGGGCGTCAGTTTTTGACAACCCAGCATTTTGATGCTGTTTTTCTTGATCTGAATCTGCCGGATGGCGTTGGATTCGATTTATTGCCGCACATTAAAGAAGGGCAGTCTGAGGCCAAGGTGGTTATGATTAGTGCCTTTGACGGACAGGCTGAGCGTCGCCGGGCTACTGAGCAAGGGGCCGACTATTTTATCGGTAAACCCTTTACGCGCCGTTCCATTGAACAGGCTTTGCAAACCATCCAGGTTTGAGTAACTTTGTTTAAGCAGCCCACTGACGGTACTTACGCATCGCTTGTTTGAACCGGAGGCTGTCCGAACAAGCTGCCGCTTCGGCGGTTCGACTGCCCATGGAAAAGATTCTTATAATTGACGATAATAACGATATATGCCTGCTGTTAGAGCGTTTTCTGAGCAAGCAGGGTTATAAAACGGCTTCGGCGCAACGGGGGGAGGATGGTCTCATCTTGTTGCGAAAGGAGCCGTTTGAGTTAGTAATCTGTGACTTTAAACTCCCTGACATTGACGGTCTGGAGATGCTCCGCCGGATTAAAGTACTTAATCCCGCAACGGCCGTAATTATCATCACGGGTTATTCGGATGTACGGGTGGCCGTTCAAACGGTAAAGCATGGGGCCTACGACTACGTAACCAAGCCTCTCTACCCCGATGAAATTCTGTATACAATCAAAGGTGCTCTCGAACGGCGCAGTCAGTCACTGAGCGCATCAGCGTCCAGTTCTTCCGCAACCGCTTCTCCAGCCACTGTAGCTGCTAAAGCTGCTCCCAAAGCCGCTCCCAAAACACCCCTGGCTCCCAATGGGAAACGATTTATATTTGGTAAGAGTCGGGCTGCGGAGCAACTTCAGAAACACGTTGAACTTATCGCCCCAACCAATATGTCGGTGATCATTACCGGCGAAACTGGCACGGGAAAGGAGTTTGTTGCGAATGCTATTCATTTAAAGAGTAAGCGGGGCGACAAACCATTTGTGGCCATTGACTGCGGTGCATTATCGAAGGAGTTGGCTGGTAGCGAATTGTTTGGTCACGTAAAAGGAGCGTTTACTGGCGCTCTATCGGACAAAGCAGGTAGCTTCGAATATGCCAACGGTGGCACGCTGTTTCTGGACGAAGTGGGAAACCTGTCTTACGACAATCAGATAAAGCTGTTGCGGGTATTGCAGGAACGTAAAATCCGCCGGATTGGTAGTAACCAGGACATTGCGGTTGATGTGCGAATCATCTGTGCTACGAACGAAGATCTGCGGGATGCGGTTCGGCAAGGGCGGTTCCGGGAGGATATCTACCACCGTATCAACGAATTCGAAATTCATTTGTCGCCCCTGCGTGAACGCAAGGCAGACATTATGATTTTTGCGGAGCACTTCCTCGAGCTGGCTAATGAGCAGCTTGATAAAGACATTATCGGTTTCGATGATGAAAGCCGCGAGAAGCTAAAGGAATACTACTGGCACGGAAACCTCCGTGAGTTGCAGAACGTAGTGAAGCGGGCCGTGCTGCTTACACAGGGCGATTACATCGAAGCTGATGTTTTACCGCAGGAAATTATTTCGCCACAGTATCTGACACCCGAAGATACGGGTGGTGCTCAGGTAAGTTATGATCCCCTACGACCGGGAGTACCCGTTATATCACAGCCTGCCAACAACCTTAAATCCGTTTCGGAAAGCGCTGAACGGGCTGCCATCCTGAAAGTACTTGAAAAAACAGGGTACAACAAAACCAAAGCGGCTGAAGTGCTTAACATTGACCGCAAAACACTGTATAACAAGCTTAAGGCTTACGATATTCACCTTTAAACTTTGGTGAAGCACTTGACAAAAGGTCGACAGAATGATGTCGACCTTTTTGTTTCTCTTATCGGAGCGCTTCGGTTAGTTGAAGCTATACCCAATTGAAATCATGCCAACGCCATTCTTAGCATTGCCAAGGATGGTTCGCGCTACGCCACTGTCGGCGATACGTTGGATCCCCTGACCGTACCGGACACCAATCAGCGCTTTTCCGAGGTAGAGATTCAGACCACCGGCTACACCGTAGTCTACTTTGTTGAAGTTATCGCGGTCAATGCGGGCGACACCCGTTCCGAAATCACCGTTCGAGTTGATATCAGAGTTGAGCAGATAAGCTACGTAAGGCCCGAGCTGTAGATCGACCGTATTGCCCAACTTAAACGTAGCCAGCACAGGCAGCTCAGCGTAGTTCAGGCGGAACGTGTTTGTACCATTTATGCCCAGAATGTTGTAGTTGCCAGACGCCCCCTTTGTTGTATACAGCAGTTCCGGCTGAATCGCAAAGAAATCGCCGGCGGGAATCTGTGCGAAGACTCCAGCATGAAACCCATACCGTTCGTTCTTATCATTGACCCCATCGCTGTCGTAATACAATGTGCTTGCGTTAAAGCCGCCTTTGATCCCAACTCGCGCAGTACTTTGCGCCTGAACATTTGTTGACTGTAGTGCGTATGAACCAACCGCAATGGCCGCGGTCAGTAAAAACGTGTTGAATGGTCTTTTCATAGTGTTAAACACATCTGTTGAGTATATGAGCCCAGATCTGATGGGCACTATCACTTGGTCTTTATCGATAAATTCGTGCCATTCTTGCCGTAGAAGGCGCTGACGCTGTCTGTTTGGCTATATATCAGGAGTTTTCAATACATTTGACTAATCGTTTACGCGGCCAGTCAATCTTGAAATTTCTCTTTTCGTGCGGATGGGCTTCCACAAAATGGGAAATTTTGTTCAACGTTACGTTCGCATGTTAACCCATCAGCCGACCACCTTACTCTTCACCCAATTGCTTGATCTGCTCCCGGATGGTGTGGTCTGTTACGACGCTATACGAGATCAGGCTGGTTCTATCGTTGATTTCAGGCTTACGTACTTCAATGAGCAGTTCCGGACAATTGCCCCACCGCCCTATCAACTGGAGGTAGGTGTTCGGATGATGGCCGACAATCCCGGGCAGGTAGACATTCTAGCGCCGATTGTAAGTCAGTATGCGTTGGTTGTCGATAGAGATGAAGTAGCTGATTACGCGTTTTATGACCCTAATCTGGATGCATACCTCGCACTGCGGGTAAAAAAACTGGGCGATGGGGTGCTCGTAACCATTCGCAATGTAACGGAACAGCAAGAACAGGCGCGTTTACTCAATCAGCTACTCGATACATCGCCGACTTGCATCGTGTCGTATAAGGCTCAGCGTGATCAGTACGGTCAGATTGTTGACTTCAGGTTAATTAGTCTGAATCAGAAGGCTCTTGACACTGCAAAGCTTGATCAGACCCAGGTGCAGACATCTACATTGCTGCAATTGTACCCGGATCAATGGACGCTGTTTGAGCAATTGACCAAAGTCGTGCAAATGGGGCAGGCTATCAACGTAGATGTATTGATTCCATCGTTTGGGGGTTGGCATAATGTGTCGATAGCACCGTCGGGTCCCGATGAGGCTGTTGCCGTATTTGTTGATATCACCGAGAAAAAAGCCGCTGCGCTGGAAGCAGAACGGCGGAAGAACGAATTAGATAAGGTCCTGAACAGTTCGATAACCGGCATGCTCATGTGTCAGGCTGTGACGGATGAAACCGGCGGAATTGTTGACTTTCAAGTTGTTTTTTACAATCAGTCAGCGCTTGCCATTACGGGATACACGGCCGAACAGGTGATGAGCTTGAGGCTGTCGGAACTGGACCCGGCCGGTGCGACCGGCGGAATGTATGAAGGGTACCTGCATGTTCTGTCCACGGGTGAGCCGCTACGGGTCGAGTACTTCTTTGAGCCTAATCAGCGCTGGCTGGAGGTGTCGGTCGTGCGTTTTACCGATGAGCAGGTTATCGTATCGTTTCTGGACATCAGTATCCTGAAGGAAACCCAGTTGCGTGAACAGGCGCAGGCACTTCGCTTTAGTACCATTTTGGATGGGTCGCCCGAGGGAGTCATTACGTTCGAAAGTATGTATGATGACCTCGGAAACCTGATCAATCTTCGGTATGTTCAGTGCAACCGGGCCGCTCACCAGTTGGCGCAGTTGCCCAATGACGTTATTGGCCGCACACTCCTGGATGTTTATTCCGGTGATGAATCGCAACGTTTACTTGTTATCGCCAGCCAGGTTATGACGTCGGGCGAGTCAACTACGGTGGATGTTCATTATGCCGTCGGGGGCTTCGATAAATGGTATTCATTATCGGTTGCCAGACTGGATGATGGTGTCGTTTGTACGTTTCTCGACATTACGCAGTCACGCCAGGCCTCTCATCTGATCGAAGCAAAGAACCGGCAACTGGACAGTATTCTGAACACATCTCTGAACGGAACGATTGTATTTCAGGCCATTCGTGATGAGCAGGGGGACATTGTCGATTTCTGGTTTGAGCTTTTTAATCAGACCGCCCGGGAAGATATTATGGCTCGTACCGGAAAGGATATTGCGGGCAGTACACTGCTAACCATTTATCCGGATAGCCGACAGACCGGCGTATTTGATGAATATAGCCAAGTCATTAATACAGGGCAGCCACTACGACTGGAACGTCATTTACCCGACTACAATACCTGGTATGCAGTATCAATAACAAAGCTGGACGATGGCTGTGTGGTTACGTTCACCGATATAAGCCAGTCGAAACAGGCGGCACTGGTCATCAAGGAAGCGGCAGCGAAGCTCCAGGGTATAATTGATATGTCGCAAACCGGAATTTTTCTATTCAGTCCGGTGCGTGATGAATCCGGAAGGGTGGTCGACTTTCGGTTCAAGACGGCTAATCGAACGCTGGCCGATTATGTAGGGCAAAAGTCGGACATTCTTCAGGGGGATCTGGGTAGTCGATGGTTCCCGGCTTATAAAACCAACGGGTTGTTTGACCGCTACCTACGGACATACGAAACAGGGGAGAGTATACGGTTCGATTTTTATTATAAAGCGGATGGAATCGATAGTTGGCTCGATATTGCGGCTACCAGGCTCGGCGATGATGTGCTGGTTACGTTCGCAGATTTTACTCCATTGAAGCGCTTGCAGCAACAACTGGAGCTGTCGGTCCAGGAGTTGAAACGTTCAAACGCCAACCTCGAACAATTTGCCTACGTAGCCTCACACGATCTGCAGGAGCCACTTCGGAAAGTCATAACGTTCGGCGATGTGCTGCAAAGCCAGTATGCAGGCCAACTGAGCGAGTCCGGTGCCGACATCGTTCGGCGAATGCAATCGGCAGCTCAGCGGATGCAGACGCTTATCAGAGACTTGCTGGCCTACTCGCGGGTGGCCAACAAGCGTGATACGTTCCGGGAGGTGAACCTCAACCAGGTGATTAGCGAAGTAGTTAGTGATTTAGATACAACCATTCACAGTAAAAAAGCGGTGCTTCAGGTCGGGTCATTGCCAACCATTCAGGGTGATGAGCTTCAGTTGAGACAACTATTTCAAAATCTGCTGAGTAACGCGCTGAAGTTTTCAAAGCCTGACGTTCAGCCGTTGATCACCATCTCGTCGCGTCTGGTAGCGGCTCAGGAGATAGATCAGTTGACCGTTGCGACCAGTCAAAAGTTTGCTGAAATCACTGTGGCCGACAACGGGATCGGGTTTGAGCAAGCGTATGCTGAGCGGATTTTTCAACTCTTCCAGCGATTGCACACACGGTCTAATTACAGCGGAACCGGAATCGGTTTATCCATTGTCGAGAAAGTGGTGGAAAACCACCGTGGAATCATCCGGGCGGAGGGACGGCTGGGGCAGGGAGCCTCGTTTGTCATTTTGTTCCCTACTGAGAACGGGTAGTGAAAGTTTTGTAGTAAATTTGACTGAATTAATTTGGTTATTGCCTGTCAATGAGACTTGATTCTCTGCTTTGTGTGGCACATGGTGTAAGATGGGCATATACGCAATAATACGTAACGACAAAAAACACATCTAACATAAGATATTGCTTTACCAACTATCATAACCGTATGCACCGTAAACTTCCAGCTATGACAATTCTGATTGCTGACGACGATATAGATGATCGTATGTTTCTCGAACGGGCGTTACGGCAGAATGGCTATACACAGGAAATTCAGTTTGTAGAGGATGGAGAGGAGTTGATGGAATACCTGCATCGTATTGGCCGCTATAATGAATTGAACGCGCCCTGGCCAAATTTGCTCATACTGGATCTGAACATGCCCCGCAAAAATGGCTTTCAGGCCCTAGAAGAGATTAAAGAAGATCCTAAACTACGTCGGCTTCCTGTAGTGGTTATGACTACATCGTCGGCCGACGAAGATGTTGTAAAGACGTATAACCTGGGGGTTAATTCGTTTGTGACAAAGCCGTTTAACTTCAACCGGCTTGTTGAGATGATTGGTGCCCTGAAAACTTATTGGATGGATACCGTTAAACTTCCGCAATAACTACGCCCGTATGGATGCTGTAGATTTTTCACTCGACGTTTCGCAAAGAAAGCAAACAGCCATTCGCGTTCTTCTGGTTGAAGACGACGAAGACGATTATATTTTAACCAAAACGATGGTTTCGGCCCGCGAGAATGCCAACGTTAAACTCGATTGGGTCGATGATTACGAAAACGCGCTGGCGGCCGTAGAATCCGAACATTATGACGTATACCTGGTCGATTATCGATTGGGTAGTCGCACTGGGATCGAATTTATTCAGCAGGCCTTCCGGATGGGATGCCGGGCACCCATGATTCTGTTGACAGGGCAGGACGATCTGACCGTCGACCAGTCGGCGCTTGAACTGGGGGCCGCCGATTACCTGGTTAAAGGCCGGATCGATCCGCAGGTCCTGGGCCGCAGCATCCGGTACGCGCTCAAGCAAGCGGAAGTGCTGGCCGAAATTGCGGAGAAAGAAAACAAGTACCGCTCGTTGTTCGAGCGGTCTATCGACGCCATTTTTGTAGCCGATAGCCTCATGCGGTTCCAGGATGCGAACCCATCGGTAGAAAGACTGCTCGGTTATAGCCGCGATGAACTCCGGCAACTTAACCCAGCCCGGCTTTTTGCTGATTTTAACCACCTCCGCCAACTACGCTTTACAGTACGGGAACATGGCCAGCTAAAGGATTTTGAAACGGTCCTGAATAGTAAAGGTGGACGTAAGCGAATCTGCCTGATTTCGGTCTGGGCAGTTGAAGACGCGTCCGGACGGCCACAGTGGTATCAGGGTATTGTGCGGGATATTACGGAGCAGAAAAAAGCACAGCAGGAATTGCTGATCGCCGAAAAACTGAGCATGACCGGCAAAATTGCCCGTAGCATTGCCCACGAAGTCCGTAATCCGCTTACGAACCTGAGTCTGGCGCTGGAGCAGCTTAAGGAAGAGCTACCTGCTGACGATGAATACATTACTATGTTTACGGACATCATTGGACGGAATGTAGATCGTATCGGGCAGCTCATCACTGAGATGCTGAATTCATCGAAGCCGCGCGAACTTGATCGGCAGGTGCAGGATCTTAATTCCGTTGTGAAAGCTACCATTCAATTGGTGGCCGACCGGATCAAACTGAAGAATATGCGGCTGGAAACCGAGCTGTCGCTCGACGACTGCCAGGCTCCACTTGACCGCGAACAGGTAAAGACAGCGCTGCTGAATATCCTCATCAATGCTGTAGAAGCTATGGAGGCCGGCCAGGGCGTGCTACGCGTGGTAACTGAATGTACCGACGATAATCGAGTCTTTATCCAGGTTTCTGACAACGGCAGTGGTATAAAAGAAGCCGATCGGCAGCGACTCTTCGATCCGTTCTTTACTGGCAAGTCAGGTGGTATGGGGCTGGGGCTCACTGCTACCCAAAACATCGTTAACAGCCACCGGGGAAGTATTGAAGTAGAAAGCCAGCCAGGCCATGGGACTACGTTCCGGCTGTATTTCCCAAAGCAGCAGTAGGAGTAGCGTTAGGCACCAGCTGATGCAGCAGCTTTAAGTCCTTAAATTCGCAGCGCGCAGACATAGTGTAAACATTCATCAATCGAGCCGGTTAGTCTTCAAAACAGCGATGTTATGAAGACTAACCGGCTCGTACTGGCTTTAGGGATTGTACTAATGATGGCTACATTACCCATCGGCTGTAATTCAAGTACAGAAAAAAAAGCGGAACAAATACGGGAAGAGCAAGCAGATGTGGTGGACGCGGCCGAAGCTGGTGCGGATATCGATGAGGTGCGTGAACAGCAGGCTGAGGTCGACAGTGCTCGGAAAGACTTTGCTCGGCAATGGCGAAAAGAGCGCGATAATGCACGTGAGGATATCAGTGCCACTATTGAGGACATTGATGATAAAATCGCTCATTATGAGCGCACACTCACAGAGGTTAGCAATAATCGGAAGAAAAGCCTGCAACAAGCGATAAACACGTTAAAAACGTACCGGCAGCGAATGGCGGATGAACTTAAGAACCTGGAATTTACGACTGCCGAAAAATGGCCGGAGGTGAAAGCACGAACAGAATATTTGGTTAGCAAGACAGACGCTCAACTCAATGCTGTCCGGGCTGATTAATTCTGGGCAGTAACATTATCTAATCAAGCCGACTTGGTCATGAGTCGGCTTTTTTGTTGAGGTAATGTGTGTAAAACTTTACACAGTGCCCTTGTAAAATTTCCACATCAGCAGAGGATGCGTTACTATAAAGAGATTAAAAATGCATAGGTACAAAGTTTTAATTGTCTGATTATTAAAGCCTTGGTTTGCCTAACGTTACTGTAAGTGTAGTTGCGTAGCAACTGGCACGAAAAAGGCAATGTACTGTATGAGACAATAACGATCGCAACAATGTGGACAACAACTCACTTCCCTGCTGCCATGCGCTCACTTAGCCCCAGCACCCGCGCTAAGGCTATTGAGATAGCAAATATGCTGATAGAGCAGGGGCATTTGGGGAGGGACGAGGCCATTGCCACAAGTATTAATGAGGCCCGTCGCTGGGCCCGTCGTTCTCCGGCCGAGCCGGATATGGTAAATGTACATTCACGGCCCCACATCTGGCGTGAAAGAGCCCTTTAGCCTAATTTGAAATTCAGTAAAAGCTATGATCTGGAAGAAAAATATTTACGACTCGCTGACCGGTTGCGCAGCCTTGTGCGATGAGTTTGCCACTGAATGTTCTCGTTCAGAAGATATTGAAAACTGGTATCG
The DNA here is from genome assembly GCF_000296815.2 of Fibrisoma limi BUZ 3. Classification (GTDB taxonomy): domain Bacteria; phylum Bacteroidota; class Bacteroidia; order Cytophagales; family Spirosomataceae; genus Fibrisoma; species Fibrisoma limi. Next base: position 462,668 of record NZ_CAIT01000009.1, on the reverse strand, counting down.
GTGTATCTTCCTGAACCTTGATTGTGCGGACATGTGCCGTCAGTTGGCGATGCTTTACGTACGTGGCTCGGAGAACACCCGGCTGTTGGCAAAAGCCTGTATCGAAGTGTGTGAAAAATGTGCTCAGGAGGTTAATCAGTTCACTAACCATGAGCGCTGCCAACAGGTACATGCCATGTGTCAGCAGACGATTCGCAGTTGCGTAACCATTCTGGAAATGGCCTACGAGACAGATACAAACGTGACGAATCCGGCAACGACGCCCGCTTCGCTGTTTTACGGTATCGATCTGCGCGATACGCTGTACAACTAAGCAGGTAGCCTGCCAAAGATACCCGGAAGTTTGGGCGGTTGACGGCATCAAAGCGGTAGTAGAAGGTAAGTAATGATGCTAATTCATACCGGCTGATGATGTGGCGTGAATAACAAAGCGGAAACTGCTGACAACCGCCCGCTCCTTCCGGCAACATATATATTGATACAAAGACGCCAGCCGTTAGCTCGTTTCAGAACGACTAAGGGTTGGCGTTTTTGTAAAATATGGCTTATGAACAAATTGACTTTTTAGACGTTGAATTGTAAAACACACACGTTATGGAAACGAAAACGCAACGGAACGAACAATTAGAAAAAATCAGGGAGTTGGTCAAAGACATCCGGATTGCCATGATGACCACCATTGATGATCAGGGAAACCTGGTAAGTCGTCCAATGGCTACCATGCAGATGGATGAAAATGGTACATTCTGGTTCTTTACGAAAAAGAGCGCACCAAAAGTAGACCAGATTGATAAGCACGAACACCGGGTCAACCTGGCCTTTGCCCATCCGGATGAAGCCTCCTACGTGTCTGTATCCGGCTCGGCCGATGAAGTATATGACCGGGCTAAAATTGACGAACTTTGGTCGCCGGCCGCTAAACCCTGGTTTCCCGACGGCAAAGATGATCCCGAACTTACTCTATTGAAAGTGCATACGGAGCTGGCCGAATACTGGGATTCGACGTCGAGCCGCATGGTGCGGTTTCTGGAAATGGCCCGGGCGGCCGTAACAGGCGATACGTACAAGGAAGGAGAAAATCAAAAGGTGTACAATAGCTAAAACGGTAGTATACATTTATGTATAAAAAAGCTACTCTTATGAGTGGCTTTTTTATGTTGAACATCAAGATAAATTCGCATCTATACGCGCCTTCGAGTGAGGTCAAAGTTATAATAGCCAGCCTACTTACATATGAGTATAAATACAGATTTTCAGGACAGGTTTGCAAAGGATTAATTGCTCGTTTATTGTATGATAATTTAATGGATTTTGATAGTAGTCTTATTACAGGTAGTTGAATTGCGAATTTTGACAATATATTTACTGTGGCATACAATCAATGTAATTAATTATTAGTATTGCTGTGCTTGAGTAACTCAATGTTCACCTATACTGTACTAATACTCACTTTATGCTTCATCGGAATTGCCCACTAATCTACGTTGTTGACGACGACGCGGATGATACGTATGTATTGTCTGTACTTTTTGAAGAGAATCACAAAGATTGTACTGTAAGATTCCTAAAAGATGGATCTGATTTGATGATTCGGTTAACTCATTCACTCGACGGACGGCTTCCTGATCTGATTCTGCTGGATTTGCATATGCCTATCCTTAGTGGTAAAGAAATTCTGCAGCTGCTGGCCTGCGACGAACAACTGCGCTCCATTCCGGTGGCCGTGATGAGTGGATCGGATGAGGAATCCGTTGTTAAATATTGTTTTCAGTTGGGAGCTGCTGCTTTTATCAGTAAAATTAAAAGCTACCCGCAGCTCGTCCAGGCTGTTGATGGGCTCATGAAGCAGTGTTTATTTTCGACCGCCGATTGAATCCGTCGAATAAGTTGATGAATCAATCCAAGCCTGAAAAGACAATCGAAACGTTTAGCTGTTTACTATCTGGAAACAGAAGGCATAGCCAGTTTCTATGAACGTATAGCGGATATAGTTAATGATTGTAACACAAACCGATAAGGGCTGGCGTATTATTCATCAGCAGGCGCATGGCCTTCTGGCTTTTCAACTGGCTTTACAGTGGCAGGTTGACAAGCGACCGATTCATTGGGTTGAAACCCTGGTGGCGCTGACTGAACACGACGACGGTCAAGATGCCTGGGAAGGAAAGAACCACCTGACATCTGCCGGTGCGCCGATGGATTTTCAGGTGCTGGAGTATTCGGTTGAGCAAGCGCGGAAGATGATCCAGATTGGGCTTGAAAAAAGTCGGTGGAATGCGTTAATGCTATCCATGCATACGTCCTTCCTGTACGAGTCTAAACGCGGTCAGGATAAAGATTTGGACACGTTTCTGGATCAGCAGCGTAATGATAATCAGCCAAAATGGCGAAGACAGTACGGCGCTACCAAAGAAGAAGCTGAATATGCTTATTCCTTTGTGCAGTGGTGCGATGCTTTGTCGTTAATCCTGTGTCAGGATCAGGTGCCGCCTGAGCAGCGACGGCTGGAAATCAGTATTGGGCCGGATAAGATTCCGTATTTCATTTTGCAGCGTAAGGACGGTACGTTAGGCGTTGAACCCTGGCCCTTTGAAGCGGCCACTTTTGACGTTCATGTGGAATCGTTTCAATTAGTGCAGTTGGCTTTTTCGTCGGACAATGAATTGTACAATGCCTTACAGGACGCATCTATTGAGGTATTGACGTGGCGATTCAGCAAATAACATGCATTGATAAAAAGAGATTGTGTTTAGAGACAAATGAAATGCCCTACACATGCTTATGTATAGGGCATTTCATTATGATGTTAGAAGAATCATGGCTTTCTTCGCTACAAGCCTTTGCGTGAATCGCTACATTATTGAACCTGTATCAATTGAACGCCTGACACCGGACGACCATCGGCAGTGACGCCCTGAATCACAATTCGCACCGTTCGCACTACGTCCGACAGCGGAAAACGTAGCTGGCTGCGCCCCTGACTGTCAGTTTGCATGAGCGGTTTCCAGTATAATACATCCCGGTGATCGACGGGGCCAGAAATAGCGCTGGTTGCTACTTCCGTATCATAGCGTGGTACATAAAACTCACGCTGAACCGAGGGGTAACCAATGAATTGAATCGGCGTCATACCCGATTTAGGTTTGGCGCTGCCCTGCATAGAACGTTTGCTTCTGGTGTAAAAAGCAATAACGCCATTACCTCCCCGAACCCCGTACATTCCTGCCGTACCCGCATTTTTCAGTAATTCAATACGTTCAATATCACTTGAGTTGAAGTACATCAATGCGGTTCCATCAGGATCCTGAATGGGTACACCATCCATCAGATACAATGGCTGCATACCACTTTTGAAACTACCCACCCCCCGAATAAAGACCTTATAGCTTCTTGCTTGTGTGGCCCCTTCCCGTGTAACCGTCACACCCGCCAATCGCCCCTGAATCATTTCGTATAGATTCGGGTAGGTTGGCGATTTCTCATTGAATACGAGAACAGCATCAGCCGCAGGCATTGGCCGCCAAACGGTTCGCCAAAAAGCTGCTTTTTAAATTGGCGTAGGTGCCGCTCCCACTGTTTGATATTGCCGCGTACGGTTACGGCATTCAGCGTTTGTTCATTGACTTTCAGCCCGAAATTGGCTTTTTGTGGAGACGTATTATTAAATCTGATTTTTTGGGTAGCAGGCTGATAGCCAACAAATGAAGCGGCTATTTCGACCGTGCCGAGTGGCACACCTGCCAATGTATAAAAGCCTTTTTCGTCGGTGATTGCACCCCGCGTTGATCCATTGACATAAACGTGAGCAAACGGCATGGGTTTTCCACTCGTAGCATCCGTTACGTAGCCAGTTAGTACGGCTGTTGTTTGTCCAAGAGCCGGCCGGGTCAATCCAAAAAGTAGAGCGACAGTTATCCAGCCAATGAAGAACGGGCAACGCATAGTGCTTAAGTTACTCTCTATTAAGAGTTTCGCAATGCAGTTATACCTATGCCTGTCCTATACCTTAGTTTGCTAACAAACAAGTTGTGGTTACCATGAAGGTGGCTTGTTATTTAACCTTTCAGGCTTTCTGGCTAAGGTAATCATGTAAGAGCAAACCCTTATTAATGGATGACGAAAGCCTGCTATTGTAATTAATTACTGTCAGATCGTCTATGTAGCCTTTTATCGGGGCTTAAGTGGATAAAACAACTCCTGGAGGTTTTTTGTGACGGCAAAATATCATGCCGATTAAACAAGTAGATTAAAACAAAAAAGCCTGCATCCAGAGGACGCAGGCTTTCCGATCCCACCATTCACTACACTACCAAGGCTAGGCGAGCCATCGAGGCATGTGCTGACTCGATGCTCTGTTTCTGGCGCAGCAGCAGTTCGCGCGTACTGGCAACCAGATCAGTTTCTTGCAGTACGGTATTGTAATCATCGAGGGCCTCCTGATCACCCCGACGACACTCTTCAACCGTAGCTTTATCATCATTGCTGGCAAACGTCGATTTGACGTTGATCCAGGCCCGGTGCAGGTCGGCGGCAAAGCTCGTTCCATTATCGGGGTCTCCACCTAGCGTCCGGATTTCGCGGGCTAATTCAGCCGCAAATTCGCTACGCTGCCGTGACTGAGCTAAAAACAGGCTTTTCAGTTCGGCGTCTTTCACATTGTCGGCTGCTTCCTGATAGCCTTTTTCGGCATCGTGGTTGCGGGTCAGCAGCTTATTCAGTTGATCGAGGATTTCACCCCGGGTTTCCTTAACGTTCATAACTTGTCTATCTTACTGTGTTCAAGGGTACTATTAACTGGTCGTTGAGTAAATCAGAAAGCGTACTTAAAATCTTACTTCTTGTTGGGATCATGGCCCCAGTTTTTCAGCGAATATGCCCAGTTGCTGCCCTCCGTTTCCTTAGGCTCCTGAGCCATATGCCGCTTGATATAACTTACAGTCCGATGCATCTGGTCGTAGTCATCCTCATCGTATTCACTCTTTTTCTTATCAAGAATTTCGATGATTTTCCGACCGGATTCGTGACCGGTTGATTCCTTTGCGCCGTCTTTCTTTTGACCGACAGCTTTCGACTCGTCTGTGTCAAGCCACTTTTTCAACTCCGACGCAGACATGTTGACAAGCTCTTTAAAGTCTTTTTCAACCTGCTGGTTTTCTTTTTCCTGCTTGTCGGTAGTCTCTTTCGTTGCGGTTGCCATAGCTGCTTCTGCGTTCAGTTACGTTATTTCTTCTTGACTTCACTTGCCGATTTTACAATCTGCTTGTCACCTTGTTTGATCACTAAGGCTGGTTCGTCTTCAGACCCTTTACGCTTGGTTTTAGAGCCCTGAGTTTTCTTCGTAACGTCATCTTTGTGAACTTCGGCAACGGTTCCGGATGCTTTACCTTTCCCGTACTTCCATTCTACCTCGTCGCCTTTCTTCACCGTTGCCATCGTTCTTCAGGTTTCGCCGTAGCTGATTATTCCTCCAGGGTGCCTTTCTTAGCGGCCCGCTGCATTTCTTTGTTCGCGTAGACCGCTATATCAACCCGACGGTTTTTCTGGCGTCCGGATTCCGTGCTGTTGTCGGCAATGGGTTGAGCTTCACCATACCCTTTTTCATCAAGTCGGGAGGCTTTCACACCCTGCTCACGTAGGTAACCGGCTACTGCATCGGCCCGTTGCCGCGATAACTTCAGGTTGTAATCGTCTGATCCGGTAGCGTCGGCATGACCTTCAACCAGAATGTCGGTGTCTTCGTACTTGGTCAGCGTCTGCGCAAACTCCGTGAGTTGCCGCTTTGTGTCGGGCTTGAGTTGATACGAGTCGACATCGAACAGGATGTCGGAGCCAAACGTAATCTTGATACCTTCGCCAACCCGCTCAACTTGGGCGTTTGGTAGGTCGCGCTTCATTTCTTCAGCTTGTTTGTCCATCCGGCGACCGATAACCGCCCCGGCTGCACCACCTACTGTTGCTCCTAAAATAGCGCCGACTGCTGTGTTGCCAGACCGCCGACCTACTACGCCACCTACTACTGCTCCTGCGCCCGCACCGATAGCGGCTCCGCGCTGTGTTTTATTGGTATTTCGCTTAATTGATTGACAACTTGTGAGGGCGTCGGTAGAAAGCAGGCTTACCGCCAGCACCACTGCCATTGTCTTCGTGTTGATGTTCTGTTTATTCATAGTGTGTGAACTCATGGTACTATCCTTCATTAGCCAAATGCTATACCAGAATAAGATCAGATTTTAAAATCGGGTAAAGTGCATGGCGAAAACCGCTGTTAGACAGTGTATTACTACGAAAAGCTCAGAAAAGTCGTGATTAACTGGCTCTCATAGGTAACCAATCTAGTAGAGTAAATCGTGAAGTGAGATGCCTAATCCTGTGGAGTGGCTTCCACATTTCCCACTTCCACACTTATAAGGAAGCCTACCTATTTGTATATATAAATTATAGGATTTTGCAGGCAAGGTTTAGGTTATATCTCTGTAAACTAGACAATTATGTAGAGATTAGTGCCTAATTAAGAGAAAGGATTTTGAAACGAAACAGCTATAAGCAACGTTTTATTGAAACAGTATGTAGCTCGCTGCTGGTCTTTAGCCGACTTATTTCATCCTTATGCTAACGTTAAAAGCTTTTCTTACCCTGGTGCTGGGCGTCATGATAATCCTCACGCCCATTAGTTGTAAAAATAGCACTGAATTGGCAACTCCGGTCGCTCCGGAACGTGTACTGGCCGATAGCAAGCTGATCGGAGAATTTCAGGCAAGTCAATTACGTGGGCGGTTTACGGGGGCTCTGGCACCGGTGCAGTTACTGGTGCGGTACGGTATCAAGGTGTACCGGATTGAGTACAATACAACCAATACGGACGGCAAACCGATAAAAGCCTCCGGGGCTCTTTTGGTTCCAAATACCGATGGAGCAATGCCATTGATCAGTGCCCAGCATGGTACTATTGCCAGCGATGCCGAGGCCCCATCCTACTACAACTCGGGGAGCGAAATCTACACCTTTGGAACCTTGTTTGCTGCGCAGGGCTACATCGTAGCCGCACCCGACTACATTGGCTACGGTGTTTCAAAAGATTTACCACATACGTATGAACACCGGGAGGGACTGGCAACGGCATCGCTTGATATGTTGCGGGCGTCACGCGAATTTCTGGCCGACCAGCAGATAAAATGGGATAGTCGGCTGTTTATTACCGGGTATTCTGAAGGCGGATACGCCAGCATGTCGCTCCAGAAAAAAATTGAGGAAGAAACCGGCGAGGAGTTTAATCTGGTGGCGTCGAGTCTGGGAGCGGGCGCGTATGATAAAACGGCTACCATGCGCTATCTGGTTAGTAACCGGACCACTACTAATTCGGATTATAACCGGCTGTACACCTGGGTTCTGCTAACCTACGACCGCATTTACGGGTTGAACCGACCGGCATCCTATTACTTCAAAGAACCCTACGCATCCCGGGTTGCCGAAAGCGGACGTAATGCCAACATTGGCGTGAGCCTGAATGATGCATTTACTGACGCATTCAAAAAGGCGGCTGCTGAAGAAACCGATCAGGCATTTGTCGAAGCCGTAGCGGATAACGATGTCTATGACTGGAAGCCCCGGACGCCAACCCGGTTGTATCACGGAACTGCTGATAATCTTGTCTTTTACTTTAACTCGCAAAATGCATACGATGCCATGCAGAAACGCGGGGCCACGAACGTGAAGCTATATCCGATCCGCAACGCAACCCACGCAACGGGTCTGATTGAGTTTATACTCGGTACGTATACATTCTTTACGAATCCATCCAATTTGTAAGGCAGCATGAGGGGCCAGTCGGTGACTGGCCTTTTTTGTGGCTAGTAGCTGACAAAGGCAAACGATTTACTATCGGGCGACCAACTCGGTACGTTGATGGTGCCCTGCCCGCCCCGGAACCGGGCTAACTCGCGTATCGGAGCGTTCTTCCCGGCGTTGAGATCGATCAGGCGGAGCATCACCTCTTTGTCGGCGGGGTGCGCTGAGCCCTGGTCCTGAACGTAGCTAATAAACACAATCCAGCGCCCATCGGGCGATACGTGTGGGAACCAGTTTGCGTAGGCGTCGCTGGTAAGCTGCTCGGGTTGAGCACCATCGGGCCGCATTCGCCAGAGTTGCATTCGGCCTGTCCGCATCGAGTTAAAATAGATGTATCGGCCATCAGGCGAATACTCCGGACCGTCGTCGAGACCGGGCGAGGTGGTTACGCGGGTTTCTGGACCGCCAGTAATAGGAATGGTATAAATGTCAAAATCGGTTTTTCCATCCGGTCCACTACGTTCGCCAACAAAGGCCAGTGTTTTGCCGTCGGGCGACACGCCATGCCAGTACGATGGCCCCGTGGGGGTAACGAGCTGGGGCGTCTGGACTGAGCCTGTGCCAACCGCCAGCGGTACGGTGTATATAAGTGATGGCGACCGGGTAGCTCCCTTTGTGTTATTGCTGATGATTAACGTCCTGCCGTCGGGTGTCAGGCCGTGGTCGTTGTTGCACTGTGCCAGCGGGCCAGTGTCCAGTTGTTCCTTACGGCCGTCGGCAAGGGTCACCTGGTACATTCGACCGCTCTGATTGATGAGTAGGTATTTCCCATCGCGGGTCCAGTTTGGGGCTTCAAACCGAGCGGTATCTATTCGGATGGTCCGACGTTTTCCCGTTGCCAGATCATAGGTTTCCAGATGACTCACAACGGATTGAGCCACAGAAGTACTAATTAGCAGGGTGCTGTAAAAAATTATCAATAAGGAAACCTTCATGAGTCGGTACGTAGCTGGTTATGCTGCCTGTACCAAAGAAGGCCAACTGCTAAAACTACCGGATTTCAACCACGGTGTAGGCTGCCTGATTGGGTTGGCGCGTTTGCTTGCCCACGGTGGTACGGACCCGGTCATCGTCATGAACGACCAGCAAGCGGTTCGGCGCAAGCAGGGTCAGGTCTTCGGCTTTATGGCCAAAATGCAGCGGTTGACCCATCTCGTCGCGCATTAATGTGAACGGTTTGTTGGCAAACAGGTCGGCCTGTGTGATGGTCCACAAGTAAGCATCAACCTGACCATTGGCTTCGAGGGAGGTTAGGAGCCAGAACCGCTCGCGTATGGGATCATATTCAAGGCTCGATAAGGCAAGCGGGCCAGGCAGGGACGGCTCGGCGGCAGCGGGGTTGAAGTCAGTAATTAGCTTCCAGTCGTTCTGAAGCCGTATCCGTCGGTCGTTGCCAGCGCCTTCCAGGGCATACGAAACGCTGATCACTTTGACCCGGTGCTTAAAATTGTCGAATGCCTTGCCTTCTTCCCGTATCCCAAACAGCAAGTGCTTGTCCGTTGCGGCCAGTCCTTCGATCTTAAAATAGGGCATAGCGCCCGGAAACTCTTCGTTGGCCAGTACTTGCGAAATAGGCTGCCGGTATGCTATTGAGGTCCGGGCCGTATCGGAAGGCGCCAGCACACGGGGCTGATGTTCATTGCCTTTAGGCCAGTACAACACCGTATTGTAGCCGTCCCATTCAGTACTCCCCGTTTTGATCCGATCAAAGGCCGTTGTCAGAAGTACCAACTGCTGGTTGGGTGTCTGGGCAAAATCTTCATATTTCCGGGCGGCTATGAACGCTTCTTCCGTCAGATACGTGGGCGCTTGTGTCGAATCGGATAAGGCTGTCAGGGGTTTGCCGAAAACCGGACTTAAGCCAGCCGGTACGTCTTTGTCGTTGGCGAGTAAGGCTTGCTGGCCGTTCATCAGCACTGCCGACACCTCGCACCAGACAAGCTGCCCGTTCAGCGACGTACCGCTGGGGAAGCACGTAAGGAACCCTTCGTCAACAATTCGGGCTGAGGTGGGAGCTTTAGCCGAAACCGACGGTCTGGACGTACGGCAACTGACAATGATCAGGCAGGGAAGAAAAAACAGGAACGCTAATCGGCGGTTCATGGCGTCAGGTAGAAAGATGCCGCAAACTAGGTATTTTGGCGAAAAACAAAACCAACACCGTGTACATTCTCAATACGGATGGCTGGGTGATCGGCAAATCGCTTACGCAGGCGCGAAATGAATACGTCCAGGCTGCGGCCCATAAAATAATCGTCGTCGCCCCAGATGGCCCTTAGCAGTTCTTCCCGGCGAATCAGCGCGTTGGGGCGTTCCAGCAAATAAGCCAGTACATCCGCTTCGCGGTGAGTCAGCAGTTGTGCTTGATCGTTAATCGTCAGCATCAGGTTCTGATAGTCGAACGCTATCCCCGCTAAACGATTTCTGTCGGTGAGAACAGACTTCGAGCGGCTTCGGCGCAGGAAAACATCTATTTTCAACAATAATTCTTCAATGCTGAACGGCTTGGTCAGGTAATCGTCGGCACCAAGCCGCAACCCCTGAATCCGGTCGTCTTTGTCAGACAAGGCGCTCAGGAAAAGAATGGGCACCTGGGCGTCAACGGCCCGAATTTGGCGCGCCAGGGTAAAACCGTCGCATTGGGGCAGCATTACATCCAGGAGACATACGTCGAATTTGCCGGGTTTGAACGTATGCCAGGCTTGGGTGCCGGTTGTACAGTGCGTTACGGCAAACTGGGCCATTTCGAGGTTGTCGCGCGTGACGAAACCGAGATTGACGTCGTCTTCAACGAATAGAATGTGGGCCTTAGGCGGGTTCATAGTGCGAAACTGCAGACAAGGGGCAGCGAATAGAAAACGTACTGCCACCTCCCAATTGACTGACCAACTGAAGACGCCAGCGGTGCGCACGGGCCACCTGTTGGACATAGTACAGCCCCAGGCCAAAGCCGGTGCCCTTATGGATACGCCCCGACGTAACCCGATAAAATTGCCGGAAGACTGACTTCTGATGCTCGGGAGCAATGCCGATACCATTATCTACTACCGACCAGACCACCTGTCCAGCCTCGAGCTGAGTACGTAGCGTTACCTGCGGGGTTGTATCGCAATATTTGATGGCGTTATCGACCAGGTTGTTAATAAAGTTTTCCAGATGGTATCGATCGGCCAGAATCGTTGCAGAAGGCGCTTGCAGGTCAAGCTGTACGTAAGGCCGGAAGGTGTCGGCGGTAGTTTGCAAAAGGTCGTGGAGATCGACTTCGGCCAGGTGCAGCGAAAAGCCAATCCGTTCGGTACGGGCGAGCTGAAGCACACTGTTGACTTGCTTCTGCAACCGAGTGCTTTCTTCCTGGATAACCCGGGCGTATTGCCGAAGTCGGTCGGGGTGATGGGTAATGGCGTCCGACTGGAGAACATCAGCGGCTATGCGCAGGGTCGAAACAGGGGTCTGCAACTCATGCGTAATGTTGTTGATGAAGTCGCGTTGTACTTCGGTTAATCGCCGTTGCCGCAACACGACAGTCAGGGTGTAGCCAAAGAAGATAACGACAATCAGCACGGCGGCTGTTGACCAGAGCCAGCCGTTTAACTGACCGGCTACGAAACCAGCCTGATTCGGGAAACGAATCCCGAAGTAATACGTATAGCGCGAAAATTTAGGCAGGTTACGGTTCCGAGTAGTCGCCGGCTGTCCGTTAGCACTCGTGCTAACGTAGGCCCCGTACAGCATCCGATCTGACTCGCAGTTATAAATTCCGTACTCAAAGTCCGTGATGAGTTTGTGGCCCTGGAGGGAGTTCTGAATCAGCGATTCCAGCGTGACGGGATCAATTGGCGCATCCGTATTGACGATGAAGTAATCCGGCGATAGTTGAGTGACTGCGTACCGGTTCAGCGTAAACTGATTCAGGCGGGCAACCTCGTCTGCTACGTCCTGCAAGGCAATAAAGGCCGACTGTCGGAACTGGCGTTCGCGAAGGGCATAGGCATTACGTACCCACACCGCCTGTACGCACAGAATGCCGATAATCGACAGTACCGATAAGGCAACCAGCAAGCGGATCAAACGACGCGACATACTACGTTGTAAGTTAAACCGTATTCGGGCGGAAAGTTTTCGATGGAAAAATACGGATTAAATACGTAGCTGCTCAATTCCTTTTTCGTGAAGTGGCATCCATTAACAACTCATTAACAAACGTTAGCAAGCCCTTAACAAGCGGAGAAAAGGACGTAGGCTAGGTTTGTGACGTACTCGGTTGAGTGCGGTGTCAAAACTTTCAAAACTATTAGTCTGTATGAAACGCATTCTGTTTTTCGGTTCATTATTGCTGATGTGCGCCGTAGCGGCATCAACCTCAGCACACCGGGCGGCTGCCCTTTTTGGGTGGGGCCAGACAAGCCATAACTTCGGCCGTATTCCGCAGGGTAAGCCTGTAACAGCCACGTTTGAATTCACAAACAAGGGCGAAATTCCGCTCGTGATTTCCAACGCGAGAGGGTCTTGTGGCTGCACGGGCGTCGAGTATCCCAAAGCGGCCGTTATGCCTGGACAGGCGGGCACGATCAAAGCCACTTTCAATGCCGCTTCGCCGGGGGCGTTTAACAAAACCGTTACGGTCGAGTCCAACGCGGAAGGCGGGGTAGCAACGCTTTACATCAAAGGCGAGGTGATGCGCTGAAAACGATCGTTCAGCCGCCGGTACGCATGAACGTCGGCCGGCGGCTGAAGAGAGCAGTTTAGATAGTTTCGAGCTGCGTTGCCAGACGGAGCCGGAACAACGTCCCTTTTCCGGGCTGAGTTTCAATGTCCAGATTTGCCCCGAGCAGCTCGCAAAGCCGTTTGACAACGTACAGTCCAATGCCCTCGCCAACGGATTTGTCTGAATTGGCATTTGGTGGAGAAACGGCTCCTGTTTTGTCGACTTTCGTCAGTTGGGGAGGGGGCTGCAAAACGCTGGCCGATTCGACGGTTGGTTTCAGGGGTTCCGAGATAGAGGAAGCCAGGTTGGCGGGTAAGCCCGGACCTGTATCCTGAATGCTGATAATCCAGTAGTGATTATCAATGACAGACCAGGAAACTGACACAAAACCTACAAATGTATATTTGACCGCGTTCAGAAGCAGATTCTGGATGATCCGTTGTACCAGAATCCGGTCATTCCTCACGACCAGATCATCAGGGCCATCTGCCTGTAGAACAAGGCCCCGTTCCTGAGCTAACGGCTCAATGCTCAGCACCGTATTCCGGAGCAGTTCGCTTGCGTTGAACGTATCGATATGAACCGTCTCCTGACCTGCTTCCAGTCGGGCCAGATCGGTTAGCTGGCTTAGCATATCACTGATCGATAGTAAGTTGCGTTGGAGCATATTCAGGCGATTGGCCTGTTCTTCATCAGTGGCATTTGGTTTGGAAAGCAGCGAAGCCGCCCCCTGAATAATTCCGAGTCCTCCGCGCAGGTCGTGCGTAGCCGATCGCAGAAGCGTACTCCGCTGCCGCGTTAATTCCTGAACCTGAGTCAATGTGAGTTGTAAGGCTTCCGCCCGGCCAATGGCCTGTTCGCGCAGAAGTTCGGTATAGCGTGTTACGCTCCCACTGGTCAGCAGGCTGCTGAAGTGAACGATTGATTCATAGGCTTTGTATAGAAGAGCGGTGTTGGCCGTTGGGTAATGTTGTGCATAGTTCGTTACCTCGGTGGCCAGGCATTGAAAGAAATGGCTTAGTTCGGAGAGTAGCGCATGGAGTGGATAGCCCTTATGCCAGCGATGTAGTCCATGCTCTCTGGCAATGTCAATCAGGTTGTAGCTCAATGGCTGCCCCCGCAGTTGCTGATCAAACAGGTCGAGCACGACGGGAATCTGGTCGTTGAATTCTTCCCGCGAAAGGTTGGCTACATGGTAGATCGTCGGGTCTGCTTCGCAGGTGGACCGCCAGATGTTGAGTACCGCTTCACGACGGGCGAATAAATAAGTAGGCAAGTCAAGTAGTGGCTGGCCGGACTTGTCGGGCTCGGTGGGCATGGTGCTGGTTATCGAGTTAGCGCGGCTGTGAACGGCCACTTTTCCTGACCGATAAAACACTAAATAACCAACTGTGTTTATTTTGAAAAGATTGTTAAGTTAAATTCGCTTTCCGAGAATGGCTTGATGGCTTTCATTACCCCGTTCTCGACACTGACCGCGCAATGTCATGCATGATCATTATTCCGGAAGATCGACCGTTAAACAAAATTTTTATAAGGCCAGTATTCTCGTCGTTGAAGATAATCCGGATCACTGGATGTTGATTCAGGAAGCTCTTGGCGAATGTCTGCCTGAAGTACAGACTGTATGGGTGTCAACGGCGAAGGAAGCGGAAACGTATCTGGCCGATTGCCTGGCCGATCAGGCCAATCTACCTAAGCTGATGCTGCTGGATCTTTATCTTCCGGATGCAGGGCCTTCGTGGACGCTGATTCAAAAAATCAAGCGACCCAACTCGCCCTACATCCGGATGCCGATTGTGGTGTTCAGCTATTCAAACTCACAGGAAGACATTAACGAATTGTACCGGTTCGGTGGAACGTCCTATATCGTTAAGCCCTCAACGTTTGACCAATGGCTGGCGTATTTCCAGTCTATGCGGCAATACTGGTGGGAGACCGTAACGCTGCCTGGTCAGAACGGTTAATTATCGCCAATTTCGTATTTCATCTCGCCCCGGTCTTTTTCAACGGCGGTACGTCCTTCTTTCATCCACACCGGCACTGGACCGTCTTTGAGGTAATGATCGAAGAACTGGTACATCCGGATGCTCAGGTCTTTGGCGTTGTGGCGCTGGGTCAGGTTGTGGCCCTCGCCGTTGTACACCAGCATCCAGACCGGCTTGTTCAACCGGCGCAAGGCCGTGAACATCTCAATGCCCTGATACCAGGGTACGGCCCCGTCGGCGTCGTTGTGCATCATCAGCAAAGGCGTCTGCACCCGATTGGCAAAGAACAGCGGGGAGTTTTCGATGTAGTTCATTGGCTTGTCCCAGAGTGTTCCGCCGATACGGCTCTGCGTTTTCTCGTACTGAAACTGCCGGACAATACCGGTTTCCCAGCGAATACCGCCGTACGCACTCGTCATGTTGGCAACGGGAGCACCGGCCATCGCAGCCCGGAACATATTCGTGCGTGTAACGATGTAGGCTGTCTGATAGCCACCCCAGCTCTGCCCCTGAAGACCAATGCGCTCACGGTCAACAAAGCCGCGGTTGATCAGACTCAGTACACCCGGCACAATGCAGTCGTAGGCGTTCGGGCCCGGCTGGCCGGTCGTGTAGATAATATCCGGCACGAACACAAGGTAGCCGTTGGAGATACAGTAGGGAATGTTGATCGTTGAGCGGCTCGGTGCCGGAGCGCGGTAGTCGTTCAGGGTTTCCGTATTGCGCTCGTAGTAGTACACCAGCATTGGGTACTTTTTGGCCGGGTCGAATCCTTCCGGTTTGTAGAGCAGCCCTTCTAGTTGAACGCCGTTGGTACCAATCCATTTCACCAGTTCGACGCTGCCCCAGCGGATGCTGTCCTGCTGCGGATTAGCGCGAGTCAGTTGCACCGGCGCCTGAAACGTCGTATCGGTTACGTACAGGTTAATCGGCTCCTGAAAGTTACCCCGGTAGTACGTTATCGTTGACGCATTTTTGGCTTTGTTCAACCCAAAATACCGGTGGTTGCTGCTGGCAACGGTGCTAAGCGCGATGTCTCCTTTAGCGGGAGCTGTGCCCTTGAGAATACCGGTGTGCTTGTCGTCTTCCCAGAATCCGGTCAGGTACAACTCCTTGCTCGGGTCAATTGATTGTTCTTCACTGAAGCCCTGTGTACGGGATTCGCGTGATTCGTCAAGGTCAGCCACCCGCAGCCGAACCCGGTTTTTGCGGCCCCAGCCTTTGGTCAGGTTGACCGGCTTCTGCTGGCCAGTGGGGTCGATCTGCCAGATGTCGTAGCGGTCGTAGAGCCAGACGTAGCGGTCATCTTTGGTCCAGCCGGCGGTTCCGTAGCTACCCGGCAGATTGGGCGTGTCGTGCTCTTCGTCAAAAAACTTAGCCGGCAGGCCGCGGGTAAGATCAAGCCGTTTGCCGGCCGGCACCGACCAGGCCCGCCAGAGCGAGTCGCGTTCGTCGAACCAGATGGCATATTGCCCCAACGGCGACAGCTTTATGTTAGAAGCCATCAGGTCGTTGGCAATTTTCTTTTTCTCGCCGGTCTGCGTGTCGATCAAATACAGATCCGTGTGGCCGGGGTCCCAGGAAGCCTGTACCTGATAAGGCAGGTCGCTAAGGCCGAGCAGGTACCGCGCATTTGCTTTAGGATCGAATGTAACGGTTGGTACTTCGCGGTTCGCCAGCAACGTTACTTTTCCGTAGGTCGGGCTACCCGGAGCAAGGTCGCATACCGTGAGGAATCCGCGTTCTTTTTCTTCCTTGAGTCGCCGTTGCTGCATGGGTTGCAGGCGGTTATCAGTCCAGCTCCACACGTCCATTTTAACTTTTTCGTCGTCGGGCGTCAGCGTATCTTTTCGGGCGCGGGGCGGAATAGGGGCCGTTGAAAAATAGAGACGGGTACCGTCATCGCTGAATTTAGGCTCCCGGAATTCATTGGCCGACCAGCCTTTGGGTAGGGCTTTCGATACCGTATCGGCCAGAACTCTCGTTTCGCTGCTAACCGGCCGGGTACGTTTGCCCTTGGCGGCTACGGGTGCCTGCAGCGGCTTGTAGTAGAGCGAGAAGACGCGTACGTCGGCCCCGGTCGAATCGGCGGAGGCCATCCACGCCAGTTGCTGCCCCGCTTTGTCGACAACGAGCCCTTTGTACTGCTTCATGCGCGAGTTGGTATCAACCAGCACTTCGGCTTGTTTATCCGTATCGAACCGATAAACGCCCGGCACTACGGCGGCTGATTTCCGCAGCGAATCCGACACTTCCTTGCTGTAGAAGATCGTGCGGCCGTTGTCAGAAATGACTACGTTCGATACGTTGCGAAACGATTTACGGGTACCATCGGCCAAATTGAGGAGTATCAGGTCGTCGCCTTTTAATTTTTTGCCTTTTCGCGCCGACGATGCGGTGGCTGCTGTTGTAGAGGCCGGTTGAGTAGGTGTCAGCGTGTCTTTTTTAGGGGTTGCTCTGGCTTCTGTGAGTAGCTTCGGTACGTTGGCATCCTGCAGAATGGCCAGCCAGGTACCACCTTCTTTCCCAAACGTAAAGGATTTTAGATTCGGGAGTTTGGTGGCCGCACCCGTAGCCAGATTCAGTACCAAGAGGCTGTCTTTTGGCATCTCGTCAGCCTTCTTCTTTTTGAGCTTTGCCTTGCGCGTATCAGCCAGTGGTGCTTTCAGTTTTGCCACCAGAAACTTGCTGTCGGGTGTGAACTGCGCCTGATACCCCCGTTGGAACGAATACGAAGGACGAGCCGGGCCACCAGCCGACTGAGTTTTGCCAGCGCGGCTAACGTGGAGCATGCCGTCGCCCTCCTGCGGGTCAATCTGATAGGCGATCCATTGACCATCGTCCGAAATTTTTTCGGAACGAACACTTTGCCAGCGGTCATAGTCCGCATGAACAAGTGGGCGTTTGGACGTTTGGGCAAACAGTAGATGTGTTGCAAAAATGCAAAAGATTGTAAAAAATGTACGACAAGCCATATTTTATACTGAGGAAAAGCGAATGTACAAAATTATCACGTTATTCCTGTATTAATTCGGCTAATCCGACACCAGAATCAGCAGCTCCGTAGTACACCCAGATCGCGTCAGAACGCTTGCTGTTGGCAGGGGCCTGGACCCAGCCGTTTGAAAAGACGACATTAGGAAAAAAGCCTTTGCGCTCCCAGGGAAGTTCCGGGGTGAGGAGGGGAGTCGTCGAGCGGTCAATCACCCTGGCTGGATTGTCGCGGTCGAGGAGGGCCAGCGCTAACGAATATTCGGTGTTTCGGCTGGTGCCGTGGTACAGAACGAGCCAGCCATCGTCGGTCAGTATGGGCTCCGGCCCGGCTCCAATTTTTTGAAATTCCCAGTCAGCCCCCGATGCGCCGAACAGGAACTGGTGATTCCCCCAATGAATGCCATCGACCGATTCGGCCAGCCAGATGGATGGTTTACCGATCTCCGACACCATCGGTCGGTGCAGGAGCATGTATTTGTCGTTGATACGGTCCGGAAAAAGCGCTACGTCCTTGTTCGGTGGCGCTAAGATCATGCCGACCCGGTCTATGGTTTGAAAATCGGTTGTAACGGCCAGGCCAACACCAGGGCCATGTTCCGACACCGATGTGTAAGTGATCCAGTACTTACCTTCCAGAAACGTAATCCGGGCATCTTCGATACCAAACGATTCATCCATTCGGGTTGGGAACATGAATGGCTTCTCGTCGATCTCAAAATGGATACCATCACGGCTACGAGCCAGCCGAAGGTGACTGATCGACGACAGGTATACTTTCCCGTCGAGCGTAATGACACGCGGATCGTAATCGTCAGTTGGCTCACGAAACGTTTTAACGACCAATTGCGGAATGCCGTCGGTTTCTTCAATGATGGGGATGGACAACCAGCCTTTTTCGGAAATAGGGGCTTCGGCAACGCGTAGCAAAAGAATAATCTCATCGCCAACCCGGCAGGCCGCCGGATTGAAGGCTCCCAGTACGGAGAAGCCTTCAATAGAGGGTTTAACGTCGCTGGTTTGTAGGATAGGTTGATCAGAGAGTCGCCGTAATGAATAATTTTTCATGCGAATTAGTTTGCGTAACGAGTTTCGGACAGTAGGTCAATACCGGAACTGTACACGGTAAACCGACAACTGTCGATTCCGTCCGGGCCACTTAATCGATTATTTTTTCAACGGCTCAAACCTTCCACGGTACGTTGGGTTAAGTGTTGTAATTTTCTAGACGAACCATCAAATATTTATCAGTTATGTTGCACCCAGCGAATCCAAACCAAGACGTGGATGTACTTGACGACGTACGGATGTTAACACCTGACCAGGAAGGGGCCGACTATGATGATACGGGCTCCGGCGCTACCAGCGGCTACGGCGAAGATGATTTAGACGACATTGACGAAGACGATCTGGACGACGATCTCGATGATGACGATCTTGATGAAGACCTCGACGATGACGTTGACGATGATCTGGACGACGATGGTACGACACTCCGTTCGTTCTATTAATCAATTCAATCCCTTACAAGATGACGCCAGCCGAAACAACACAAGAACAGGAAAAGTCCTACTCATCGAAAGGTGACAATGGGGGGACTGCACCCGATAGCGAAACACAGTCGTCGGCCGCCAGTGCTCAGGGCGATCGGACTACCGAGGAAGGCTCACGGGCAACGGAAAACCCTGCCGAAGGAGCAGACTTTGACAACCAGTAAGCAAGGGTTGTATAGCCAGCAGGCCCGCACTATCCAGGGATAGTGCGGGCCTGCTGGCGTTATTATCGTCCTGATTTCCCTCTCCGAAACGGAGAAGGGTGTTAAAGGCTCATTACTTTTTTGTTACAGATGTCAGCACATTCAGAAGTGTCTGGCATTTCATTTCGGTTTCCTGCCACTCCCGCTCAGGAACTGAATCTTCGGTCAGACCGGCACCGGCGTATAGAGTAGCTACGTTACCTTCCAGTTTCAGGCAGCGAATGTGAACAAACAGGTGGCTTTCAGGGCCGCCATGTTCGTTGGCTACGTTGACTGGTCCCAGAAAACCGCTGTACAGTTCCCGGTCATGAGGTTCGTGGGTACGGATAAATTCATAAGCCGCATCGCGGGGCATACCACAAACCGCCGAAGTCGGATGGAGCAGCCGGAGCATTACGGTGCCCAATTGCGGATATCGAACGGCCTGCGTATCTACGCTAAACCGCGTACCTAAGTGCATGAGGTTGCCGGCTATGATCGTTTTGGGACCTTCTTCCAGGTATTCGCGCAGACGAATCTTCTTAAAGCATTCAATGATGTAACGGCTGACAAGTGCCTGTTCTTCAATCTCTTTCTGTGACCACATCGCTTCAGAGGGGCGTTTGGGCTGCCCCGCTGCATCAAAAGCCGATTGAGTTCCGGCCAGCGATAGAGTTCGGAATATACCTTTATCATCAACGCTGACCAGGCGCTCGGGCGTAGCACTGATCCATACTTGCCCCCGTTCGGGTAAAAAAACTGCCGATACAAAGGCTGTTGGGTAGGTCAGACACAATTTGTCGAAAATGGCAACAACATCTGGTGTCTCGTCAAATTCAACCCGCTTCGTTCTCGACAGCACAACCTTTCGAAAGCGCTCCTGCTGCATCTCGGCAACAGCTTCTGCTACATTCTGTTCATACAGGCTTTGCGCGTCGCCATCAGCCATCGTCTTTGTGGCTATCGAGTTGAATTTCGATGTAGGCGGGTTATTGAGCTGTTGAGAGACCAATCGCTGCAATGCTTCGGCCTGGTGCCCGGATGCATAGTTCAGCTGGGTTATCGTGCCTTCCGAAAACACTACGTGTACATCGGCCCGGAGAAAGAGCGTTCGGGCCGGATTATCGGGACCATTGTCGAGGTTGTCGAACGGACTAACGGCGAATCCGGCAGGGAGTTCTTCAAGATCGGCCGAAACCCGCGGCAGCACATCGGTCAGGTGGATGATCAGGTGCTTCTCCTGCTGATTCGGCAGCCGCCACAAAGCAGCCGGGCAGCCCAGTTGACGAGCCGATTCCCAGAAATGAGTCGCCGTGGGTTCAGCGACGGTATGCGGAGCGGTTACGGTTATCGTTGATAAGTCTGATTGCATAGCCAACGACCGGCCGGTAAAGGTCGGCTATGAGGATAACAGTTTGTACAGAAATTTTGTGCGAAAGATAGGGGGGAAATCCGAATGAAGATACTGGTAGGAGGGTTCAGCTACTCATCAGCTCCGAGTCTCTGCTGCCTACGACCGTAAGCAGCAGAGTCGGAACTGAGGTTGGGTGCTGGATAGAATTAGTCAGGTGAGGGCATAAACAGACATACGTCTGTGTGGTTGGGGGGCCAGCCCAGCCAGTACGATTCGTAACTGACTGGGCTAACTTTCCCAGTAATGAGGATGGGTTGAACGTTGGTGTGGATGCGCATCAAACGTACCAGGATTGTATGAAATGGCCTTTCAGTTTTGGGACAACTGCTTTCGTTTTTGGGACACGAGGCAAAAAAAAGTGCGTTTCATCGACTATTTCGTAACTGCAATCAGGTTACTGGTATACTACTTGCCTAAAAATTCGCTGGGGGTGCGTTGATAGACCTGTTTGAAGACAGTCGTGAAGTACGCCGGATTGTCGAAGCCAACCCGATAAGCTGTATCCGAAACACTGTGTCCGGCCCGTAAAAAATCGGTAGCCCGGCGCAAACGGTAATTCCGGATTATGTCGTTCGCCGACAAGTTGGTGAGCGCGGTCAGCTTACGGTGTAGCGTTCGGCGGCTCATACTGCTCATTAGCGCCAGGTTCTCGACGGTTAGCTGGGAGTCGTCCAGCCGGGCTTCGATGTGTTGATAGATTTCTTTCAAAAACGAATCCTCAACCTGATCGACTTTCAGCGGGGCTTCAACCGACGTGAGCTGTTGCTGATAACGTTCCTGAAGTTTCCGTTGCCGGTCGAAGAGGTTCCGCAGCCGGAGCCGAAGTTCATCCACGTTAAACGGTTTCGTCAAGTAATCGTCGGCGCCTTGTTCCAGCCCGTCAAGCCGACTCTGCTGCGAAGCCCGGGCTGTGAGCATTATAACCGCTATGTGATTGGTGGCCGGATCAGCTTTTAACTGTCGAGTTAACGCCAGTCCGTCCATTTCAGGCATCATCTGATCCGTAATGATTACATCCGGTAGATCCTGCTGGGCGATTTCCCAGCCTGCCAAACCATTAGGGGCCGTCAGCACGCGGTAGTCACGGCTTACTTCATTGGCGATAAACTCGCGTAAATCGTCACTGTCCTCGACGACCAGAATCAGCGGGGCTGTTTCGTCGGCTCCGCCGGACGGAGTCGTCAACGGGGATTGGGTAGCCATCGGCTTGATGAAGTCGCTGGCGGGTTTTGCCGACGCTACTTCAACAGCCTCCGCTGTAGGCTGACGAATGGGTAGCGTTAGCGTAAAGGTTGTGCCCCGGTTGGGAGCCGTAGGAGAATCCTGACTGGTCATCTGAATGCTGCCACCCAGCAGGTCGACCAGTTCTTTTACCAGCGATAAACCAATACCCGTGCCTTCGTACGAGCGTGTCCGGGAGTCGTCGACCTGATAAAAGCGATCAAAGATACGGGGCTGAGCGCTGGCTGGAATACCAATGCCCGTATCTGATACACGTATGCCTACCTGGTTGGTGGCCGATTCCCAAATGTCAACCTGAATCGAACCGGAATCGGACGTGAACTTAAACGCGTTCGACAGTAAATTGTACAGGATTTTTTCCCATTTATCAGCGTCGAAGAATACTTCATGCTGGTTAGGGTAGCGGTTGTTGAACGTCAGTGTGATACCTTTCTGCTCCACCGCCGGCCGGAACGACTCGACCAGTTGCTCAACGAAACCCGCTACGTCGCCCCGGGCTTCGTCTCGGTCCATCCGACCAGCTTCCAGCTTGGACAGATCCAGCAACTGGTTGATCAGTCGCAGCAGTTTCTGGGCATTCCGTTCAACGACTTTCAACTGCTTTCGTACCGGTTCGGGGACACTGGTATTCTGGGCCAGTTGTTCAACCGGACTGACGATCAAGGAAAGCGGTGTGCGGAGTTCGTGTGTGATGTTGGAGAAAAAACGGGTTTTAAGCTCGTCGATCTGCTTCAATTGCTCCGATTCCCGCCGTTGCAGTTCCATTTCCTGCCGCTCTTTCAGCCGGTTGGTGTAGGCCCGAGCCAGCCCGAAGACGCCCCCCACCAGCAGAAGGGCATACAAGCCGTACGCCCACCAACTGAACCACCAGGGCGGATGGATAGTGAGGTGCAGCGACGTACCTTCCTGGTTCCAGATGCCGTCGCTGTTCGCGGCTTTGACCCGAAACGTATAGTCGCCGGGAGGCAGGTCAGTATAGCTGGCAAAACGTCGATTGCCGCTTTTTACCCAATTTTCATCGACGCCCTCCAACTGGAAAGTGTACTGGTTGCGTTCCGGCATGCCATACGTCAGGGCGACAAACTCAAAGGAAAGAAAGTTTTCGTCGTGACTCAGGTTAATGTGCTGGCTGGTGATCGGGACAGTTTTGTCCAATACCCTGAAACCTGTGATGTGTACCGGAAACGGCTGGGTATTATCCCGAATATCGGCCGGATTGAAATAAACCAGTCCATTCAAACTGCCGAAATACAATACATTACCTTTCCGGAAGGCGGCACCCGATAAAAAATCATTGCTGGGTAATCCGTCGTTGACATCGTAATTTCGGATCACGTTTGTCCGTGGATCAAATCGGCAAAGCCCCCGGTTTGTACTGAGCCATAATCGTCCTGCATTATCGCCGACGATACCAGCGACGTTGTTGCTGGGTAGTCCATCCTGGGTTGTGAACTGGCTGAACGTACTGGTTTTCGGATCAAACCGGTTTAGACCACCCTGGTTCGTACCCAGCCAGATGACCTGATCCGCGTCTTCGTAAAAAGTCAGCACTACGTTATCGTTCAACTGGCCAGGTCGGCGGCTGGCCAGATAATGCTGGTAATGGCCGGATTGCGGATTGAGTCGACTAACGCCCTTTCCGTTGATGGAGATCCAGACATCGCCAGAGCGGCTGGCCAGTACGCCATACACGTATTTGTCGAGTAGCCGAACGTCGCCAGGTTTGTATTTAAAGTAAGTAAAACGCTCGGTGCGAGGATCGAATGAGGCCAGTCCGCCTTCACCGCCAAACCAGATCAGCCCCGTCGGACTGCGGCTAATGAACTGAGCCGGTATTTCTGAGCGGTAGGGCGTAAATTGACCAGATGCATGGCTGTACCGATAGAGGGCGTCCCACGTACCCAGCCAGATGCCTGACGCGCTGTCGGGCAGTAATGAGCAAACATAGTTGGTATACGTGCCCCGTGAGCCAAGCTGGCCGGGATCGATAGCGGTAAGCCGATTCTGCCGGAGATCGAGCCGATGAACTTTATTCAGGTTTGAAAACCAGATAGTTTCCTGGCCGTCCTGCAGCAACGTATTAATCCGGTTCTCAAGCATGTGCACCTCGCCTGAGTTTGGGGTAACCTGAAAAGCGTTGAACCGCTTGGTGACGGCCGGTTGCCAGTCAATACCGTTGTCGGTGCCGACCCACAACGTACCACTACGATCCAGAAAAACGGCCTGGGCGTTGTTACTGCTGATGCAGCCATCGTTCTCCAGATTGGCCCGGCACGTAGTTACCTGATCAGTTTCAGGATTGATCCGTTGCAGGCCGCTATTGGTACCTACCCAAATATTGCCATTATTGTCCTGCCGGATTCCGTTCAGAAAAATGTACCGGTTGATCTTGCCCTCCGGATTATAGGGGGTCAGCCGGAGTGAAGGGTCGCGCAGATCAATCCTGAACAAACCATCGCCAACTGTTCCTACCCATAGTCTATCGTTCTGATCCTGGTGAAATGCCACATAAAAGGGTTGATAGTCAGTAGGGCGATTCAGCGGGATAAGCGAATAGCGCGCTGATTTCCGGTCGAACAGATACAGTCCTTTCAGCGAACCGACCCAGAGCCGGTGCTGCCGATCTTCAAATACCGACCGGAGCGGAAGGTCATTTTTAGGAGAAGGGTACAGGCTGAAATGGTGAGTAGCGGAGTTATAGCAGGCCAAACCTCCGTAGGTACTGATCCACAAAAGCCCTTCGTGATCCAGGCAGGCCGACCACTGCGCGTTCCACCAACTGGCATGATTGGCTACGTTGATCGGGTGGGGAATGACCTGTCCTGTTTCTTTGATAAGCTCGTGCAGGCCACCATTCATGGTAACCGCCCAGATGTGACCGTTGCGGCCCTCGCAGAGACTCATCACCTGATTTCCCTGAAAGCTATGCGTTGGCTGAGCCGGATTAGGCTGAAAAACGGTGAAAGAATGCCCGTCGTATTTGGCTAACCCGTCATTTGTACCGAACCAGAGAAACCCCTCGCGGTCCTGAAGAATACAATTGACAGAATTATGCGACAGCCCATTTTTTGAGGATAAATGGCTGAACGATTCACGGACAGGTTGAGCAAAAGCAATCGTAACGGATACAACAAGAAAAACGAATGCATTATAAAATCGGTAAAAAAACGTCATACAGTCATTGCTTGAACGCAGGCACCTGCGGCCGTGGCAAGGAACGTAATTGTCTGTGGCGCCGAATAAGTTCACACCCAGCCTAATCTCCTCTGTTAACTTACCCGGTAGGTGCCATTACCTAACAAATATAACTTATTCGTTGCAATGGAAAAATCTCATGAACTCGTTGGATAATGCTTTTTAGTGGATAAGTGATTCAACCTGAACACGTAGCAGAAATGAGGAAAAAAGGCCGGTTGAGTCAGGTTGTAATGATAGCGATGGTTAGCCGACTGATGCAAACCAGGCGGCCCTGTTCATCCGTGATCCGAATGTCCCAGACGTGGGTAGTACGGCCGATATGTATTGGTGTGACGCGTCCATAAACCCAGCCCTCGCGAACGGAGCGAATGTGATTGGCATTAATTTCCAGCCCAACGGCCTGCTGTTTGGTTGGGTCGGGCAGCATCATATAGGAGGCTACACTGCCCAGCGATTCCGCCAGAACGACAGAAGCCCCGCCGTGCAAAATGCCAAAGGGTTGGTGGGTACGGGCATCGACCGGCATCCGGGCAATGAGATACCCTTCGCCAGCTTCGGTAAACTCAATGCCCAAATGTTTGACGATGGAGTCGTTATGAATAAATTGAAGGTTAGCTAATTCGAAGCCCGCTTTCATTATGAGGAGGTTTTGCGTATTTTTGCACCCAATTTCTATGGAAGACAAAGCTAACGGCTTGCGACAAAAAACCATATATCTGATTCGTCATGGCGAAACAGATTATAATCGGCGTGGAATCGTACAGGGCAGTGGGGTAGATTCTGATCTGAATGACATGGGCCGTGCCCAGGCTATGGCGTTTTTTCAGGCGTATCAGCATGTCCCTTTCAGTAAGATCTACATCTCATCACTCAAGCGGACGTATCAGACGGTGGAGCCATTCATCGAGTTGGGGCTTCCCCATGAGATCCTGCCTGGGTTGAACGAAATTAGCTGGGGGGTGATGGAAGGTAAGGTTCCCAACAGCATCGACAACGAGTATTACCGGAACCTGATCGAAAGCTGGGCTGCCGGGCAAACCAGCATGACAACCGACGGCGGAGAAAGCCCTGAGGAGGTGGCGGCTCGTCAGAAACCGGCTATCGATACCATCCTCTCGCGGCCCGACGAAGAACCGGTGCTGGTAGCTATGCACGGCCGGGCCATGCGCATCCTGTTGTCGTGGCTGACGGGGCGTTCGCTGGCCAACATGGATCAGTTTGAGCATAGTAACCTCTGCCTGTATAAGCTCCGCTATGAGTACGATACAAAGCAGTGTGTCATCGAACAGGCTAATGACAGTACCCACCTGCTGACACTAGCCCTGGCCTGAGCGGATACCTTACTACGTTACATACGTTTGTATCTTTTTCTTATCATTCGATACGTAACGTTATCGAGCTATTTTCCCGCTGGTGTATTTTACAGACTCATTAGGACTAATTATTGTACATTCGCTTATTAACCGAAAAAGGGTTAAGTAAGGAATGGAAACTTCAAAGCAGAAAATATATTGGTTTTGCCAGATTTTCGGGTGGACGCTCCTCATAGGGGTAGAGTACCTGACTTATCTGCTGGATTTTGGTTTTCAGCCCGATACATTGTATCTGGGAATTGCCAATATCCTGCTCGGCATTACCCTGACCCACCTGTACCGGCTGATGATTAAGCGCTGGAACTGGGTGCGGTTGCCGTTTTTCCGGTTGGCACCTCGTGTGCTGGTATCTGTGCTCGTGTTGTCGATGGTCATGACGGTGGTTAACCTGCCGGCCGATCGACACCTCATGCCCGAACTGTTCGTTAACGAGCCCGCCGTTGTGTTGGGCTACTTGTTGAACTTCGGCAAGACCATGCTGACGTGGGTACTGAGTTATACGACGTACCATTATTTTGAACAAAGCCGCAATGCCGAGATTGAGCGAATTTTGCTTAAAACCTCTATTCGTGAGACCGAGGCTAAAGTACTCCGGTCGCAG
The DNA here is from genome assembly GCF_000296815.2 of Fibrisoma limi BUZ 3. Taxonomy (GTDB): domain Bacteria; phylum Bacteroidota; class Bacteroidia; order Cytophagales; family Spirosomataceae; genus Fibrisoma; species Fibrisoma limi. The sequence goes on along the minus strand of NZ_CAIT01000009.1, from coordinate 435,576 downwards.
TTAAATCCGCACTTCGTTTTCAATGCGCTGAATAGCATTCGGGCGCTGGTGTACGAAAATCCCATCAAAGCCCAGCAGGGCATTACGCAGCTCTCCAATCTGCTCCGAAACTCACTGCTGGCCGACCGGCGCAAAACAGTCGAGCTACGCGAGGAAATCAAGACCGTTGAGGATTATCTGGCCCTTGAGCAGGTTCGCTACGAAGACCGGCTCAAATCACGTATCGATCTGGACGCCCGGACGCTTTACTGGCAGGTGCCGCCTATGATGCTCCAGACCCTGGTTGAGAACGCGATCAAGCATGGGGTGTCAAAGGCCGTGGGTGGTGGGTTCGTGGAGGTGCGTTCGACAGTGATCATCCGCGACGATGCATCGGGAGGCTCCCGCAGCAACAATACTGATCAACTGCATATTATCATCCGGAATACCGGTATACTGGGCGACAAAGAAGCATCGGGCGGATTCGGGTTGAAAAATACGTCGCAGCGGCTCGATCTGCTTTATGGACCTGAGGCCAGTTTCGATATTGTGCAGGAAGACGATAACGTCGTTCGGGCCGACATCATCATTCCAATTCAATCAGATACTATTTTTCGAAAAACGGCCGATCAGTCGCTGAGTCAGTAAAGTAGCCGCCTTCGCTACGTAGCTGATAAAGGTCTCATGACGTAGAACCCGGCTCGTTGACCGGCAGCCTGTCACCCGTAAAACCAAACTATGAAAACACTTATCATTGACGACGAGCGGCTGGCTCGTAATGAATTACGTCGTTTGCTGGATAACTTTCCTAAAATCGAAATTATTGGCGAAGCGGCCAATGCCGACGAGGCCCTGACCATGATTGAAGAGATGCAGCCGGAATTGCTTTTTCTGGATATTCAGATGCCGGGTAAAAACGGATTTGAGCTGCTTCAATCCATCGAAGGTAAAACGCCCGAAGTTATTTTCACTACCGCCTACGACGAATACGCCATTAAAGCGTTTGAATTCAATGCCCTCGATTATCTGCTCAAACCAGTAGAACTGGCCCGACTGTCGGAGGCTATCCATCGGGTTGAGGAAGAGCAGCACAATCATGAACCTGCCGCAGCGCCACGCGATATTACCGCCAAGATGCTCGGCGAAAACGATCAGGTGTTCGTTAAAGACGGCGAGAAGTGCTGGTTTGTCAAATTAGGCAAAGTGCGGCTGTTCGAGTCGATGGGCAACTACGTTCGTTTGTACTTTGACGATCAGAAACCACTGGTGCTTAAGTCGTTGAATGCGTTGGAAGATCGGCTGGATCCGGCTACGTTTTTCCGCGCGAACCGCAAGCATATTATCAATTTGCAATGGATTGAAAAAATCGAACCCTGGTTTAGTGGTGGCTTGCTGGTGACTTTACGCGGGGGCGATAAAATCGAAATTAGCCGCCGACAGGCAATCCGGTTTAAAGATTTACTAAGTTTGTGATAATCTGGTGATACGTGTTATGGAGATGGTACTAATCACCTGATAAATTGTCTTTTACAGCCCTAAAAAGCGGTCTTTGTAAGCGGCCGGTGTTGTTGCATGAGGTATTTTCTATGGGCTTTTCTACTCGGGTCTTCCATATACTGGATAGCTTGCCACGCCATTACGAATTCGAATCCACCCGTTCTGGAGCCACAACGATACGATTTCGCCGGCGAAAGTAAGTGTGATACGGCAAACCGCCGGGGCATTACCGTAGCGGTAACGTATTTTCAGTTGCGCGACGACTCAGATGGAGCCAGCGCCATTAATGCAACCCTGCGTGGTCTGGCTGCCAAAAGCATCACAAGCTGGCTTGATAGCGCTACCATCGCTCAACACCCCGATGCACAGACGGATTTGAATAAAGCGGCTACGTTGCTGGCAGCCAGCTACGATAGCATGGCCAATGACATTGGGGCGCTGGGCGGGTGCTGGGAATTGCAAACAACGGGCGATACCCTTCACGCTACACCAAAAATCCTAAGTGTGAAAGTGAGTACCTACGCCTACACGGGTGGGGCTCACCCAAATTCCAGTACCAGTCTGTATACCTTCGACAGGGCGACTGGCAAGCCGCTGGCCCTGGCTGATTTGGTCACTGATACAACGGCCCTGATTAGCATTGTTGAGAAAGCATTCCGAAAGCACCAGGAACTGTTGCCGCAGTATAACCTAGAAGAGCGCGGCTACTTTCTGCGGGACGGCAAATTTTTTCTGCCGGCCAATGTGGGGGTAGTTCGCGATGGTTTACTGTTCTACTACAATCCGTACGAGATTGCCGCTTATGCCGTAGGGCCCATTGAAGTGACAGTGCCCTACAGCCAGTTGCAGGCTATTCTGAACGACGACTGGCAGGCCGATTGACTAATCTTGTTTTGCTTTTTTCAGGTTACGTACTTCCCAGATCGCATCCAGCGCCTGTGAGATTAACGTAGCAAACTGCTGAAAGAGAACCTCATCATCTTCATTGAAGTTGGTTTCTTCCGGGCCGGCTTCGTATTTGTCCGACAACTGGATCAATCCCCAGTTCTTTCCCTGCTTGTCAACAAGTGGTGTAGCCATCCAACCCCGCATGGGCGGATGTTTATCGCTTTCTGTACCGAAATTATGCCAGTGAGGATGGGCTTCCAGCTCAGCCTGCGTATACCGAACTAACCGATTATACTCCAGTAACCAGGCATGGGTGCCAAAGCCGACGGCCGGTGTCTGATAATCGGCCCAGGCACTGTACTTCTCGGACAGCGAGAAATACTTACGGACGTAGCGCCAGTCTTTGTCAATAACGATGGCAATAGCGGCCTGATGGGCTCCAATGAGGGTTCGTACCAGTTCGACCGCGTTGCTGAGTATCTGGTTAGCTGACTCAGCGAATTCCTCATCGATCGCATCGGGTTCGGGCATCAGTGGATTTGGCGTTGCACCAAATACGGTATTCTGACGGTAGCTATTTTCGTTTCTCATCAGACAAATTTGATCTTGTTCAGGGCAAAGAAGGTCATCTTCAGCAGCAACCAGCCATGCTTAAACCGAGAAATATTGGTTTCGCCGTAGGTACGGGCACGGTATCGGATCGGAATTTCAACGAACTTCAGATTGAGCTTAGCGGCTCCGAAAATCAGGTCAAAATCGCCGAACGGGTCAAAGTCGCCGAAGTAGGAGCGGTTGGCAATCAGCCGTTCGTAGTTGGCTTTGGATAATACTTTGGTACCGCAGAGGGTATCTTTAATGCGTTGGTTAAGTAGCCACGAAAACGCAATTGAAAAGAACTTGTTGCCGATCAGGTTCAACGTCCGCATCGCTTCTTTCTCCATTGGATAGACCAGCCGGGTCCCGTTGATGTACTCGCCCTTACCCGTTGCAATGGCGTCGAAAAACTTGGGCAGGTCTTCGGGCGGTACGGTCATATCGGCATCCAGAATCATCAGAATATCGCCGGTTGCCATAGCGAAACCCTTTCGAACAGCATCCCCTTTACCTTTGCCGTCCTGCTGGACGCACTTCATGTCGCGCAGATGCCCGTACTGCTGGCAAACCCGGTTTATTTCCCCCCAGGTATTGTCGGTCGAGTTACCTTCCACAAAAATCAGCTCGGTATGCCGACCCATTTTTGGGGTACGGTTTACAATGGCTTCAATGTTACCCAGTTCATTACGGGCAGGCACAATCACGCTAACGGTGTAGTCATAAGCTGGTTTAAGCCCCTGTACACTCCTTGCTACGATGAACGTAAGCAGCCCCAGGCGGTTAATCAGCGGCAGATTGACTACGTAGCGATTAAGCAGCCAGGACAGGATGGGAATGTAGCGGGGCAACAGGATTTTTCGACCCGTTCGGACAACGTCAAGGTCGGCCACTTCCAGCAGATTGGTAATATCCTGCCGGTCGAGCCAGTTCTGCCGTTCTTCGGGCATCTTCAGCCGCATGGCTTCGGCCAGATTGAGAACCGGCGTCCACAGAAAATTCTTGTAGGTAATGATGATACGCGTATCGGGCCGGCAAACGCGGTGTAGCTGAGCAAAAACCTGCTGTACGTCGTCAAAAGCGCCAATGGTATCGCTAAGAACAATATAATCAAACTGCTCATCCAGAATTTCCAGGTTTTTGGCATCGCCGACGAGGAAGGTATACGCTGGATATTGCTGTCGGGCGTGCTCAATAAAGTTTGGATTTAGATCAATGCCGACGCCGTGGGCAGGGCGAAGCTGGTTAAGAACATATCCCGTTCCGCAGCCAATTTCCAGCACTGAGCGATTTTCGGGAACGTTGTAGCGTAAGAACTCAAGTAAGTTCTTGTAATAAAAGCGATTACGCCGTATCCAGCGGTCGCGTTCCAGGCCGTTCATGGTGGGTATCGTTAAATGATTAGGTAACCAATAGTGTAGGTAGATACTTACGCAAGTATAAAAAAAAGAAACATTCAGTTGTTGTGGATTGAGAATTCGGTAGATACAACCTTAAACTATTAAGTTTGCGCTCAGCATTAATACCGCCCATGCAACGCTCAACTTACTGGATCGGGCTATTGCTGCTCGCTTTTTTTGCCTTTAAACTACTACGCTTCCAGACGCTCGCTTATACGTACAATGATATGTACGCGTTTTTGCAGATGTCGTGCAGCTGGATGGATGGACGCCCGTTCATGTATGAGAATATCTGGGGCTATCATCACAAAATTCATAATTACTACACGGTAGTATTATGGGGGCCGCTCTGCCGGGCGTTCGGCGTCTATGGCCTGTTTGCAGTGCAGACGCTGCTGCTGCTGGTCAGCTATGGGCTGGCTAATGAACGGTTGGCCCGGCGGGATGTACCGACCTGGGCGCGCTATGCCTTTTTGGGGGTGATGTTACTGGGGCCGGTTTCGTTCTGGCTCAACGATCACCCAAATATTGGCTGGCATACCGAACTGACCTACCTGCCGGCAGCTATCCTGTTTGCACTGGCCCTTGTTGAAACAAGCCGCCCGGCTACGATAGTGGCAGGGCTAGCCGTCGTGCTGATTAAAGAAGATGGTGCCATCCTGGGAGCATTAATTCACCTTACGTACGAGGGAGTCAGGTTCGTGCATGGTCAGCCAAAGCGTCCGCTGTGGCAATGGCTGGCAACGCCCCGATTCTGGCTGATCGGGTTAGGCTGGGGAATCGTATTCGTTGTGGGTATGGCCTGGCTGGGTTACAAAAACAACTTTGCTGAGCCCCGGCTGCAACAGGCTCTGAATCTGATTGAGACTAACATTGGGACGTTGCCATTCTGGCGGCAAACGCTGCTACTGGTTGGGCAGTCGGTGCTGCTGCTCCTGCCGGTGCTGGGGTTGCTGTTTTGGTTTGGCAGTGCGCTGGGAAGCCCCGTCGTCAGCAACGTTCTGGTGATGTGGCTTGTCGGAATCCTTGTGCTGACAGGCCTGAATTTTGTGCAGAGTTCCCACTATTACGGTCAGCCGTTGTTCAATCTGGTTTCACTGACCTGGCCCCCCCGATTCATACTATTGTGGGCGTTTTCGGCCGCTTTTCTGACAATCCTGCTGTACGAAATGGGGGGGAGCTTTCAACCTGTTGTGAAGCTGCCCCTGGGTTTGATAGGCGGGGGGCTGCTGGCGTTACAGGTGCCGCTGTTGTACCTGGCTCGTCCGGATTTTCCCTCTCCCCGCGAGTGGGCCGCTACGTTGCGGGGGCGGTATCATGCCGAAAAAAATCCGATGTATCTCCAGGCCGGAGACCTGGCCGTTGTCCGTTGCCTGGCCGATCGGTTGCCGCCCCGTTCCAACGTTTTTGCGTTTGATTTTCTGGTACCTTTTTTTCACCGGCACTACGGCATCTGGCCAACGGGTAATCAGTATCGCCCGGCCGATGTGGCGCTGCTGCCCATTGACGATCCGCAGGGATTACGGAAGGTACTGCCGATGCGGCAACCGTATCAGGTCATTCGGCTTACGGCGTATAACCTGTACGTTTCGGCTCCTTACGAACGTGCCGTAAAACAGTGTATTCGTTGACAAAACGGCCATTTGCCCCAAAAATTAGTTCTGTTAATAATCACTACATTACCCTGAAGGGATTTCGGTTGCCTATGATGCGTAGATGGATTGGTTTGACCATCGTGAGTAGCGTGCTGCTATTACTTTTTCTGGCCTTTAAAGTCATTCGGTTTCAATCTCTTTACTACACCTACAACGACATGTATGCGTTTCTGCAACTGTCGTGTAGCTGGATGGACGGCCGTCCGGTGCTCTACGAGAACGTATGGGGGTACGACGACCGGATTCATAACAATTATGCGATGCTGCTGTGGGGGCCGCTGATCTACGTACTAGGCGCTTATGGAGCGTTTATTGTGCTGATTGGTTTGTACCTGCTTAGTTATACGTTGCTGCTTCGGGAGATGAGCCGACGTACCACCGGCTGGTTTGCGTGGGTGGCCCTGGTCGTACTGCTGTTCGGGCCGGTCTGGTTCTGGTTCAATGATCACCCCGGTTTCGGCTGGCATCCGGAGCTGACGTACTATCCTTTGTCTGTGCTGTTTGTGCTGGCGCTGTTCAATGGACGAACAGGATGGTTTCTGCTCACTGCGGCTCTGATCGTGCTGGTTAAGGAGGACGGGGCGTTGCTGGCCGGTGGTATCCACCTGGCCTATTTATGCGTGCAATACGTACACCGGGCTAATCGATCCGTTTTTGGTATTCTGGCTCGTCGTCGATTCTGGCTCATTCTGGGGGGATGGGCGGTTTTGTTCGTGGTGGGTATGCTGTTTCTGTCCTATAAAAACCACGCGGCTGAGCCCGAACCCCGCTTACAACAAGCTCTACAGGTGATCAGGGACGGTATTTATCAGGCCGATTTCATTGCCCGGAACCTGCGCCTGTTTTTGAACAACTTCCTGCTGTTACTGCCCTCGATCCTGCTGCTGGTATACGTACTCTATCGCACTGGGTTTCGGCAGGCGGGTAGTCTGCTGCTGATCTACGCTGTGGCGCAGGCGGCCCTGCTGGCGTCGAACTGGGTACAGGGGTCACACTATTATGGCACCAATCCCGCGTTCGATCTGGTATCGCTGACCTGGCCACCCCGGTTCGTACTGATGTACGCATTTTCGGTGTGCTACGTAGCTATCGTATGGCTGGTATTCAAAGATGAGGTAGTGCCGGCACCCTCCTGGCAACCCGTGGCGCTGGCGGTTGGCTTATTTGCGGTTCAGCTACCGATTGTACATTTTGCCCGTTCCGATTTTCGGCTCGATACCATCTTTCATGATACATTTACGTATCGGTATGATCCACAGAAGATGCCGTTGCTACCCGATTCGGACGTAGCTGTGGTTGAGCAACTAGCGAAAACCATTCCGGCTCGTTCCAATGTATATGTGTTTGATTTTCTGATTCCGTTTTTTCACAAACATTATAACATCTGGCCAACGGATAAACAGTGGGAAAGAGCCGACGTGGCCATTATCCCTAACGACGATTTTCAAAAACTGAGCGACCGGTTGCCCCGGGTGATGAAGCAGCCCTACCGAGCCGTTCGGTTAAATACGTATACCATTTACGTGACCCCGGCCTACGAAACGTACCTGAAACAAGCATTGCCATGACCATCGACGAATTCACTGCCACGCTCGGGCAACCTCAGCCCCCAGCGGGTCTTCACCCGATTCTTGAAGCGCTCTGGTATGATGCCGGCGATCAGTGGGGCAAAGCTCATGATATTGCGCAAAGCCGCGAGGGCGTGGCCGATTATGACCGCTTGCATGCATACCTCCATCGGAAAGAGGGCGATCAGTGGAATGCCGGCTATTGGTATCGTCGGGCCAAAGCACCGGTCTTCAGCGGTTCGCTGGAAGAGGAGTGGCGGGACCTGGTGAGTCACTATCTTTAAACGCAAGGGGCGCCAAGAAGACGCAAGGCTCGCAAGGAACAATACTTATTTCCTCTGCGAACGCTACGTTTTCTTGACGCCCCTTGCGTTTAACTAAACCTTACGCTTCGACTTCGTCGCGCAGGATTTCCTTAACGTCGGTCAGCGGTAGACCGAATGCATCAGCTACGCCTTTGTACACCACTTTGCCATCCACTACGTTGAGACCCAGTTGCAGGTCCATGTTGTCGCGGCAAGCCTGCTGCCAGCCTTTATTGGCCAGTTGCAGCGCGTAGGGCAGCGTTGCGTTCGTGAGGGCAACCGTACTTGTGTAGGGCACTGCACCGGGCATGTTGGCCACGCAATAGTGTACGATGCCGTCAATGATATAGGTCGGATTTTCGTGTGTGGTCGGCTGGCAGGTTTCAATGCAGCCACCCTGGTCAACGGCTACGTCGACCAGCACCGTACCGGGCCGCATCAGACTCAGCATATCGCGGGTGATAAGGTGCGGAGCTTTGGCTCCCGGAATCAGTACCGCCCCTATGATCAGGTCGCATACCTTAATCATCTCGCGGATATTGTATTCGTTCGACATCATCGTCTGTACGTTCGACGGCATGATGTCCGACAGGTAGCGCAGACGCGGCAGGCTGATGTCCATGATCGTTACGTGCGCGCCCAGACCGGCAGCCATCTTGGCGGCCTGTGTGCCGACGATACCACCGCCCAGAATCAGGACATTGGCTGGTTTTACACCTGGTACGCCACCCAGCAGAATACCCCGGCCTTTCAGCGGTTTTTCGAGATACTTAGCCCCTTCCTGAACTGCCATACGGCCGGCTACTTCCGACATTGGAACCAGCAGCGGCAGACTACGATCGTTTTTTTCTACAGTTTCGTAGGCAAGGCAAACAGCACCTTTAGCCAGCATAGCCCGCGTCAGTTCCTCCGACGAAGCAAAGTGAAAGTAGGTGAACAGCAGTTGATTTTCTTTAATCAGACCATATTCCTGCGCGATCGGCTCCTTCACCTTCATGATCATTTCGGCGATGCCGTACACGTCCTCGATCGTGGGCAGCATCTGTGCCCCGGCCGCAATGTACTCCTCGTCTTCGAACCCACTGCCTTCGCCGGCATTGACCTGAACGTATACCGTATGTCCGTGCTTGCGCAGCTCGGCCACACCTGCCGGGGTTAAAGCCACCCGGTTCTCATTGTTTTTAATTTCTTTGGGAACACCAATAACCATGATGCTGAATGAGTTTGAAGGTATCAATAAAGCAAAACTAAATTGATGGTATAAATTTTCTAAGAGTACCTATTAATTTAGGAAACTGTATGTAATTTCAGCTGCATAGCAGGAATTTGTTCTTACTATTGCAGAAATGTTGTCCGGCCACCGTAAAATTTCCGTCATCCCCGACAATGGATAAAATTGATCGTCAGATTCTGGCTTTGCTGCAGGAAAACGCCCGCCTGACTATCCAGGAAATCGGGCAGCAGATCAACCTGTCGAAGACACCGGTCCACGAGCGAATCAAGCGGCTCGAACGCGAAGGATTCATCGACCGATACGTAACGATTCTCGATAAGAAAAAGCTGGGTAACCTGCTGATGATTTACTGCCAGGTAACACTCGACAAACAGACGCGGGATACGTTTGCCGACTTCGACGCGGCTATTCGTCAGTTGCCGGAAGTGCTCGAATGCAACCGGGTGTCCGGTACGTTCGACTACCTCGTTAAGATCATCAGCCAGGATATGGAGTCTTACAATCGGTTTTACCAGGAACGGCTGTCGGTCATTCCGGGCATCCTGCACATCAGCAGTTTTTTTGTGATGGCCGAAGTGAAAAATTCGACGGTAGTGCCGATCTGACTGTCAGTAAACGGGTACCATTTCCCCGTGGGTTTGCCGCATAACGCTCGTAAGAGCGGGTCTGAACGTCCCAAATACGCTGACGGCCGCTTCCGATAACCACCTGTCGCCGAATAGGCGCTGGACCGTTCGGCCAACCCACAGCCGGCGCGCAAACCGTTGCGACCAGGCCGACTGGTAGTGGTTTTCCAGCGCCGACCGCGACAACTGGTCCGCCAGGAAAAGATTGGCCAGGCTGCTGACCAGTTTGGCACCGTGGATCGCCATCGCCATGCCGTTGCCACAGAGGGGTGTAATGAGCCCAGCCGAATCGCCGACCATCAGAATGTGGTTTTCGATGGCCTGTTTGGCGGCAAACGATACCTCATTGATCACCTCCGGTTTTTCATATAAGAAGTCGGAGTTTGCCCAAACTGCTTTCAAATGCGGATTCTGATGGAGAACAGCCGTTTCCATGTCAGGGATATTACCGAACCGTCGGATATTATCGCGAGTAGTCAGGTAGCAGAGACAATATTTATTGTCTTCAATGGCCGACATGCCGCAATAGCCGTCCGGAAAGTTATGCAGAGCAATCAGGTCAGTCGGAAAATCGGTCCGGATGTGATATTTGACGCCAATGTAGGGCGACGGCTGGTTCATGAACGCCCGGTTAAAGGTTTTGTCCAGCTTCGACCGTTTGCCGAAGGCCCCGATGACTAACCGACTGGTCATCGTATCACCATCGTTCAGTGTGACGATGAAAGCCTCATCCGTAAAGACAATATCATCGACTGTTTTTCCGAGCACAAACTGAACCCCTGCCTCTTCACCGAGTTTAAACAACTCATAATCCAGCGTGTAGCGGCTGACGCCGAAACCGCCCAGGTCGAGCGGAGCCCGCAAAGAGCGTCCCGACGGTGCCGACAGCCAGAACTGTCCAATAGAGGCCACTCCCAGCGCTCCCAGGTCAACGCCAAGAGACTGAAGATAAGACTTTACCTCGTTGGAGACGTACTCGCCACAAACCCGGTGAAACGGATACGTTTTGCGTTCGATCAGCGTTACACGGTGCCCCGCCTGCGCGAGTTCCAGAGCGCTGACAAGGCCCGCCAGCCCACCACCGGCAATGATGACATCCTGCATAGGCGCTACGGACTCTATATTCTTTATCCGACTGATTTGGTTTATCTATCTACAAACTGCCTGTGCTAACAAACGGTTTGAAAACCCACTGACTACGGATACATTTGTTCTATGCCTACCTCTTTCCATAACCTTCTGACTGACTGGCAGCAGCGTTACAGCGTGTATACAGAAGCCTATACATCGGGGCAACAGTCATTTATACCTAATCTGTTACCTCAAACGGCTGTGCAGTTTCCGGTGTACCAGACGCTGGAAATCCTTCACAAGCGACTTGGGACCGATAGGCTGCGACGGGCGCTGGACCCATCCGAAACCATCGCCAGCCCCGTTGCCGACCAGCCCGATGGCACCTGGCTAAAACGTAGTAACATGGTCGGCGTCAACGTACGGACCATTGGGTCATTCTGGAATGTAGTCAACTATGTTTTCACCCTACCAGCCGGCCACGACAGTATTCACCTCCTGCCGATCTGGGAGCCGGGTGTGGTTGGTAGTCTGTACGGGATGGTGAGCTGGCAGATAAATCCCGAATTTTTCAGTGTTGAGCTGGCCCAGGCGGTTCCCGCTTTGAACACCGTTGAAAAACAGCTTAAAATCGTTGTCAATCTGCTGCATACAATGGGCCGAACGGTAGGCATGGACGTAATTCCGCATACCGACCGTTTTTCAGAAATTGTACTGGCTTGTCCGTCGCTGTTCGAATGGGTACAACGCGAAGGGGCTACGATGACCAGCCACTCGGCTACACTGTATCGACAGGTGGAAGGCGCGATCTGGCAATACCTGAAATTTTACGGAGCCGCCGACGGAACCCCCCTGACGTTTGCCAAAGACTTTTTTTTCTCTCAGGATATAAGTATCCTGACCGACGAACAGCGTACGCGTATTCTATTTGGCCATCCGAACGATTACGGAGGGCGACTCAGCCGACGGCTTGAGCTGATCCGCTACCTGACTGCCCAGGGCTTTGAAACCCTACCTATGACGATGGCACCACCCTACCGGGGGCTGCATATCGATCCGACCGACTACGTCCTCGACGACTTCGGGCAGATCTGGTATCAATACGCCTTCGATAAGCCCGAAACGATGTCGCGGGTGTTCGGGCCACTGGCCCGGTATCGCTTCTATGAGCCAGAAAACGATAACCAGCAGTGGGCGCTTGACTTCGACCGGCCCAATCACCCGGCCTGGGACTACGTTTGCCATAAATACCACGATTGCCAGCGAGCCTACAACTTCGATTTTATGCGGGGCGACATGGCCCATGTCCAGATGCGGCCTGAGGGGGTTCCGCTAACGCCAGGTCCCTTTTACGACCCGCTGCGGGCCATTAAGCAGTATGTCCGGCAGCATGGCACACCACATTACGCGTTCTTTGCTGAAACGTTCCTGGCTCCGCCCGATACAATGGGCTACGGCGACGAACTCGACCACCTGGAAGCCATCGAGGCCGACTCAACCCTCGGCGATCTGCAATCGACGGTAATAGGATCACCTTTGTTTGTCGATCGCTTCCAGACGTACTACCACTGGCTAAAGACGCGTCAGTTCGCGCCCAATTTTACCGTAATGACGGCCGACAAGGACGATCCCCGATTCGATGAGTTTTACCGAACGGGTAATCTATTCCGATACTTTACGGCCCTGTTCCTGACAGATATGCCCAGCTACGTTGGATTGGGTTTCGAGGTGCGTAACCTGCACGAACAGCGGGGGGCTAATGAAGAATACACAAAGCTGTATGTGTTTCGGATTGAAGATGACCGGCAGCCAGATAAAGTGACGCACGGACCATTCGAATGGGGGCAAAACGCCGATCAATTTGTCATAATTCAACGTATGCGGCAACTGGCGGAGCAAATCTGGCCACAGATTACCGGCAAACGAACGCAGTGGTTGGTTGCCCCGGGCGAAGCCGACTACGTTGTCTGGACCCATGAAGAAACATCGGGGTACGTATTTGCCGCGGCCATGACAGGCGCTTTACCTGATACGTTGCCAGGGGAACTCGCCAGTAATCGGCTGTTCGACGAAGCTCAGTGCAGAATCTATCAAACGGTATTTTAGCCTTGACGATCAGCTACCATATAATAAACGCTCTGTTTACATACAAATAGCTCGGATTTATCATCAGTGCACCTCCGCAGGATAAGTGAATAGTAATTATTCGGTATGTTTTTCGTAAATTTGTTAAACATGCTGATTATTTGGCAATATCTTCCTCTTACAATAGAATATACTATGGCACTCACTTATACCGTACAAAATGTAGGTCGGTTTGTTGGATGGTTAAGTTTTATTGGGATTGTGGGAGTTATGCTGACATACCAGACAATTCTACTGAATGAGTTCTTTCCGTCGGGTGTTGAGAAAATGATGGCCTGGATTACCAGCCGGGTTATATTGATCATGGCCATCGGATACGGGTACATGATAACCCGCTGGTACACCCGACTTAGTACAAAACCGTTTTCGGCATCGATTGTCCGGTTCGCGCTACACATTATGAGTATGACGCTGGCCGGGGTGTTTATCTACCTGATCACCGGCGATAGTACGTTCATCGGGTTGGTTCTGGCCGTTGTAGCCTTATTGTCCGTTTGGCAGCTACGGGGACGATGGGTGGCCTTACTGGTGGTTATCCTGCTCCTGAATCTACCGATCCAGATCAGCCGGTGGTATCAGGCAAACCAGAATTTACCTTTGCCTACGTCGGAGCAGGTGAATCAGTTTGAGCAGAGACAACGGCAATCCCGCCAGATGCGGCTGGCCGAAACGCAATTCTGGATTGATCATAACTATAGTGCTCTGGCTGAGTACCACGCAACAGTTTGGGACCAGCGGCTGCTGAGCGACCTGCAAACGGGTCGGTGGATGTCGTTGATCGGAATGGTATTGCTGGGCATGATTTTCCGGCGCTGGCGGGCTATGCTTGCCCTGCTGCTGCAAAACGGCTTTGTAGCCGTAGTGGGTTTTTGCGCCTTAACGACCGTGCTGGAGCTGACGTCTGGTCGTAACTACGCTAACACGTTACGGCTGTATTTTGATAGCCTACGGTATCCAGGCTATTACGTCTTCGGGGTTCCCGATGCACTCTATCTGACCGTTGCCGAAGCCTCCTGCCTAAGCATGGCTGTGTTGGTTGGCACCGGACTATGGCTGCTGTCAGGTCGGCTGAACGGTCTTCGGTTGCCGCTACGTGGTAAGGTGCTGCTCCGTCGGCTCTGAGTGATACTTGTAGAAGCCGCCCCGTCGTTTTCAGCCTTGTTTTCCCCCTTCCTTGCTACCTTTGAGGTATGAACCGCAACCTCTCGGTCGGTCGTATCTACGATGGCCTGAATTTTTTCGGTAAATTGACACCGAAGCGTGTAGCCAATGCGCTGAAGGTTCTTTACAGCTACTACGCAGCCCGGCAAACCGGTAAGGTCGCCCGGCCCGGTCTGCCCATGTCCGTATCATTCGAACCAACTACGTCGTGTAACCTGCGCTGCCCCGAGTGCCCAAGTGGACTGCGCTCTTTCACCCGCCCAACGGGTATGCTGGGTGAGGAACTATATAAGCGTACGATCGACGAACTGCACGAAACGCTGCTCTACCTGATCTTTTATTTTCAGGGGGAGCCGTACCTGCATCCCCAGTTTCTGGACCTGGTTCGCTACGCCACTGAGCGTAAGATATATACCGCTACGTCGACAAACGCCCATTATCTGACCGATGCCAACGCCCGCAAAACAGTAGAGTCCGGGCTCGACCGGCTGATCATTTCCATCGACGGCACTACCCAGGAGGTATACCAGCAATATCGGGTAGGGGGTAAGCTGGAGAAAGTACTTGAAGGCACCCGCAACATCATTCGCTGGAAAAAAGAATTACGTTCGCGGACACCCCACGTCGTATTCCAGTTTTTGGTCGTGAAGCCAAACGAGCACCAGATCAATGAAGTCAAAGCGTTGGCGCATGAGCTGGGCGTGGATGAGGTAGCGCTGAAAACCGCACAGATTTACGACTACGAACACGGCTCAGAGCTCATCCCGACCATTGACCGTTACAGCCGCTACGCTCCGCAGCCTGATGGTACCTATGCGATCAAAAGTGGTCTGGGAAACCATTGCTGGAAGATGTGGCACTCGTGCGTTATTACGTGGGATGGAGGGGTAGTCCCCTGCTGCTTCGATAAAGACGCCCACCATCGGCTAGGCGATCTGCAAACCCAGTCGTTTGGTGAACTCTGGCATAGTTCGGCATATAATGATTTCCGCCAAACGCTCCTGCGGTCCCGCTCCGAAATCGAGATGTGCCGCAACTGCACCGAAGGGGTAAAGGTGTGGGCGTAAGCTGCAATTCAGTTAGGAACCGTAAACAGAAAACCGTAATCCGAACACCGGATAATCATGCTCGACTTTCGTCTGAAGGTTTTTTATACCGTAGCCAAGCGGCTGAGTTTTACGAAAGCAGCGGCTGAGTTATTTATTACGCAGCCTGCCGTTAGTAAGCACATCCACGAACTGGAGCAACAGCTTAGTACTGCACTGTTTGAGCGGAAAGGCAACCAGATCAGCCTGACGCCGGCCGGCCAGATAACCCTGCGCCATGCCGAAGCCATTCTGGCTACGTATCGCCAACTGGAATACGACCTGAACGCGCTAAAGGGTCAGTATGCCGGTTTGCTGCGGCTGGGAGCCAGCTCTACTGTGGCGCAATACGTCATTCCGCCCGTACTGGCCCGGTTTCATCAGCAATATGCCGACGTGAATGTATCGCTCTTAAACGGTAACACCCAGCAGATTGAACACGAGCTGCTGAGCAAGGACATTGAATTGGGAATTGTGGAAGGGCGCACCCGCCATCACGATATCCGCTATACGTCTTTTGTCCAGGACGAGATCGTGCTGGTTGCGAAGGCAGATCATCCGCTGGCCGGCCGCGACGAAATTACCCTTGACGAACTGAAAGCCCAGCCGCTTCTGCTGCGGGAGCGGGGCTCCGGAACGCTGGAGGTTATTGAATATGCATTACGTCAGGTCGGGGTGCGCCTGACCGACCTGACGGTAGAAATGTATTTGGGAAGTACCGAGAGCATCAAAGCCTACCTGACGCAATCGTCGTGCCTGGCGTTGGTATCAGTATACGCCGTAAAGAATGAACTTCAGGCTGGTGTACTACGGGTGCTGGATGTTGAGGGGCTTACCATCCGGCGTGATTTTTACGCTATTCAACTACAGGGGGCAAATGAACAGCTAGCCGAGACGTTTCTGCGCTTTGCCCGGCGTCATTACGCCGACCTGACTCAGCCCGGAATGCGAAAAGACCGCCACTAAGCCATTACTGGTATTTATAAATAATCACGCCGTGCAGAACAGGCTGGAGTTTCTTGGCGAGCTGGTCCATGTACAGGAACCCCAGGCGCTGCGACGAAGCTTTGCTGGTCGTGTATTCGACAGGGATGTAGCTCACGGTTTGAGACCCGCTTGCAGCATTCTGCATTTTACCCGTCAGTTTAACCAGACCTGCATTGACGGATAGAAAACCTTCGAAAACAATCGGTTCGTTTCCGCCCGACGACTTATCCTTTGCCTGGAACGATACCAGATTTCTATCGACAGAAAAGGAAATGGATTGGTCCGTCAGGACGTTTGCGATTTCAGTGAGGGCTTCCTTATCGGCAAGGCTGGTGCCGAGCAAGATCATGTTGGCCCCTTTGAAGGGGGTATACTGGCCGTATGAGTACGTCGAAAGGATACACATAGACGCAAGCAGCCAGTAGTTCAGTTGTGAACGTAGTGAGTGTTTCATGTAGGTTCGAAAAGTGAGATAAGCACGTACAAACGTAAGCGAGTCAGGGACAGCAATACGCCGACAGAACGCCGTGGATCAGCCGGAGAAAATGATCGTAAGCTTAGACCAGAGGAATTTTATTACGTAGGAACCGGAAAGCCAGAAACGTGTAGAGCGAAAAGCACGATACTTCTAAAACCGCTTCTTGAAAGTTGTTCTTGTATACGCCGGTTTTGACGTCCTGTACTATGTCAATCAGTGCAGCACAGTACCCCAAAAAACAACCAATCGTGCACATAACCCCGAGAATAATTAATGTTTGCCGCATAGCCAATAAGGATAAGTTGCTGATTTCTGTGTCAAAAAATTTCAGAATGAAGGTTGGTGCCCGATCATTCAGACAACTTTACTGCCAATTAGGATAGGAGTATGTTTCTTATTTTGCGGCTTCGTAAACTTGTGGAAGAAGAACGCGCTTCTTACCTGCTCTAATGGGGAATTTGTAGCAGGACTATTTGTCAACAACAATTTTTACAGACGCAAGCATTCATATGATTTGGAGCTTGTGTAGAAAAGGTTCCACACAATGTGAGTCATTTTATCTACTACCCTGTAGGTTGCAAGAGTGTTAACCTGTATACATTATAATATGATATAATATTTATAGGATGAAACGGTTGGTGAGAATGTATAAGTCTCTGGTTTAAAGAGTAGGTTAGCTAAAAGATTATTTCTGTGAAACATTCCGTGGAACATTACTTGGAATCGTGAAAACTATCCGGCATATTTGGGACTGCAACGTACAAACCCATGGGTAAAGTCATTGCTATCGCCAACCAGAAGGGGGGCGTCGGTAAAACCACCACAACAATCAATCTGGCCGCCAGTTTGGCAGCTCTTGAGTTCAGAACGCTTATAGTCGACGCTGATCCTCAGGCCAATTCGACATCTGGATTAGGCTATAATCCTAAAGAAATTGAGAGCAGCATCTATGAGTGCATGGTCGAGGGCGTGCGTCCACAGGATGCCATCATCCAGACGGATTTTCCCAATCTGGACCTGTTGCCGTCGCATATAGACCTGGTCGGAGCAGAAATCGAGATGATTAACCTTCAGAACCGGGAGGATAAAATGAAAATCGCGCTGGGCTCGATCCGCGACGAGTATGATTTCATTATTATCGACTGTTCGCCGTCCCTGGGTCTGATTACGATCAACAGTCTGACGGCCGCTGATTCGGTTATTATTCCGGTTCAGTGCGAATACTTCGCGCTGGAAGGACTGGGTAAGTTGCTCAATACGATCAAGATTATTCAGTCTCGGCTAAATACGCATCTGTCCATAGAAGGTATCCTGCTGACGATGTACGATCTGCGGGTACGGTTATCGAATCAGGTAGTCGGTGAAGTAACCGCACACTTCCAGCAGATGGTCTTTAATACAATCATTCCGCGTAACATCCGGCTGAGCGAGTCGCCCAGCTTCGGCGTACCAGCGCTGGCGCAGGACGCCGATAGCAAAGGAGCCATCAGCTATTTAAATCTTGCTCGCGAAATCCTGGCTAAAAACGGGATGATGCCACAGGAAACCGTTTAATTAGTCAGTAGTACGTCATCGATTAACAGGTTCATGAATTTTAAGGGATAGCTAGCGGTGGCAGCTTTTGACAAAAATCTTTCCTCATGGACAACACCAATACCAAAGCGCCGAATAAGAAGATGATAGGATTGGGCCGTGGCTTAGGCGCCCTGCTGCAGGACAGCGATTCGGTGAACCGGCCGAGTAAACCCTCGCCGTATGAGTCCATCAGTACGATGACCGAAATCAGCCTGACGCTGATTGAAACGAACCCGTTCCAGCCGCGGACCCGTTTCGACGAGGAAGCGTTGCAGGAACTCGCTGATTCGATCAAAGCACAGGGCATTATTCAGCCGATTACGGTTCGGCAGTTGGGTAAGGATCGCTATCAGCTGATCTCGGGTGAGCGCCGTTTGCAGGCATCCAAGATCGCGGGGCTGACGCATATCCCGGCGTACGTCCGTACGGCCAACGATCAGCAGATGCTCGAAATGGCGCTGATCGAAAACATTCAGCGCGAAAACCTCAATTCGATTGAAATTGCGCTCAGCTACCAGCGGCTCATCACCGAGTGTAGTCTGAAGCAGGAGGAACTGGGCGAACGCGTGGGCAAGAATCGGACAACCGTCAATAACTACATTCGGCTGCTTAAACTGCCGCCGGTGATACAGGCTGCGCTGCGGGATAATAAAATATCGATGGGCCACGCCCGGGCTATCATCAACATCGAAAATCCTGATACGCAGATCCGGTTGTTCAACCGCGCCATCGACGAAGATTGGTCGGTCCGCAAGGTTGAAGAAGCCGTTCGGAATCTGGGCGATGGCGACGAGGACCAACTACCGAGTGCCCGGCGCGTTACGTTGCCCAAGCAGGAGATGCGCAGCCTTCAGTTCAAGCTTTCTTCGCTGTTTGGTACCAAGGTGTCCATTAAAGCCGACGAAAAACATAAAGGCGAGATTAAGATTCCATTCACATCGCAGGAGGAACTCAACAAGATTCTGGAAGTGCTGAATCATACGGCAGCTTAACAGCCGCTCAGCGCGTTAAATTATCTTAAACGCGTAGGAGTAAAGGCCAAACCTGCCGCTGATTCCGTTTTCCTGCTATGAAGCATTTTGTTCACCTGACTCTCGTTACCTTATTCTGCATAGGTCTGACTACGACGAACAGTACGGCTCAGGTCGGTAACGCTCCGGTAGCCATTGATACGCTACCACCGGCAACTGTTCCGGTATCTCCAGTGAAGGTAGGCGAATCTGAGTTAATACCTGTAGCCGATTCCGTAGCACAGATAGCTACTGATACGTTGCGGGTCACACCGACGCAGCAGGCGAAGATTCGTAAAATTGTTCCCCGTAAAGCAACGATCCGGTCGTTACTGGTACCAGGTCTCGGCCAGATCTATAACCGGCAGTACTGGAAACTACCATTCATTTACGGCGGACTGGCGGGAGCCATCATTGCGTTCCGATGGAACCAGGATCTATATAATCAATACGTATCAGGTTATCGGGAAGCGTTCAACTCCACTTCCAGTAAAGTGGCCGTTGTGCGGGGGCAGGTGCTGAGTGTAGACCAGTTAAAGCGGGCATCTGACCAGTTTCGACGGCAGCGGGATCTGACCGTTATCCTGACGGCTGCCGGTTGGGCCCTCAACGCGGTTGAGGCTAACGTAGCGGCACACCTGAAAACCTTTGATTTGTCGGACGATTTAACCTTAAAAATTCATCCAAGTATTCAGCCGACGGGCGGGCTGGGCATAGTGCCGGGCGTTCGGCTGGCCATGACATTCAATTAATGAGCATGAACATACTACTATTCGGCTACGGCAAAATGGGCCGGGTAATTGAGCAGATTGCACTGGACCGGGGGCATCAGATTGTTGGGCGGGTTGACCGAAAGGATGATTCCGGCACCGATCCCGACCAACTGCCTGATGATGCCGTTGACGTAGTCATTGAATTTACCACACCCGAATCAGCCGTCGAGAATATTACATACTGCTTCCAGCGTGGCTGGCCCGTCGTATGCGGAACAACCGGGTGGCTGAGCCGGCTGGCCGAGGTAGAAGAGCTATGCCGCCAACACAAAGGCTCTTTTTTCTACGCGTCTAACTACAGCATTGGCGTGAATCTATTTTTCCGGTTGAACAAGATCCTGGCGAAGTTCATGCGGAACTACCCGTCGTATCACGTATCGATGACCGAAATTCACCATACGGAGAAAAAAGATGCCCCTAGTGGTACGGCCATAACGCTCGCCCAGGGGGTGCTTGAACACTTACCACACAAAAGCCGTTGGATTGACAAAAGCGACGTTCAATCCGCTGACGATGATGCGATTGTCATCGAATCGCTACGGGAGGGAACCGTGCCCGGCACGCATACCATCCGCTATGATTCGGACGTTGATCGAATAGAAATTACGCATACTGCCCATAGTCGGCAGGGGTTTGCGCTCGGTGCCGTGGTCGCGGCCGAATGGCTACCGGGCCACGAAGGGGTATTTGGTATGGATGATTTATTAAATTTTAACGAGGAATGATGACGATACGCGATATTTGACCTTTAAAAGTCGATTATCCACTAGTCATTATTCAACATTCATCAGAAGTTAACGTGTCTGTAACAAAAACAAAAGCCGACGCCAAACCGGCGACCAAAAAAAAATCGCCCGCGCGGGAGTGGTTTGATTCAATATTGTTTGCCGTTGTAGCTGCTACGTTGATCCGGTGGCTGTTCATGGAGGCCTTTACCATCCCGACGCCTTCGATGGAGAATAGTCTGCTGGTTGGTGATTTCCTGTTTGTGAGTAAACTGCACTACGGTACCCGGACAACGTCTACGCCCCTGCAGGTACCCCTCACGCACCAGAAAATCTGGGGAACAAACATCCCTTCCTACAGCGATGCGATCCGGTTACCAATGTACCGGCTGCCGGGTTTCACCCACGTCAAGAACGGCGATGTTGTGGTATTCAACGTACCGCCTAAATACCTGAACGACAACATCGATTACCCCGTCGATCTGAAAACCAACTACATCAAGCGGTGCATTGGCATTCCGGGCGATGTCATAGAGATCCGTCGGCAGGATGTGTACGTAAACGGCAAACTGTTCCCCCGCCCTCCTCAGGCCGAGCACGAATACTTCGTGAAAACCAGCCAGGTGATGGACGAAGCGTTTTTCCGGCGATACAATATCGTTAACGATTTTCGGGACCCAAGCAATCCTACGTACAACTGGCAGCCGCTGGAGGAATACAACGACTCAACGAAGTCGTCGGTGCAGGTTGGGTACCGGATCAACACGACCGAGCAAGTAGCCAATCAGTTTAAGTCGTTCGACTGGGTGAAGAGTGTGGAACCGATCATGGATAAGCCCGGCGAACAGGCACCGGGTATTTACGGATCGCCGGTGTACAACTGGAACCGCGACAACTTTGGCCCGCTGACCATTCCGAAAGAAGGCGCTACGGTTCAACTGAACGAGAAAACAATTGTTCTTTACGGCCCCGTCATCGAGAAGTATGAAGGCAATGAGAACGTAGAGGTAACACCGACGAGCGTCAAGATTGACGGTAAGCCCATTACGTCGTATACGTTCAAGCAGGATTACTACTTCATGATGGGCGACAACCGCCATAACTCGCTGGACTCGCGCTTCTGGGGCTTCGTGCCGGCCGACCACATTGTTGGCAAGGCCGTATTTGTCTGGATGTCCATCGACCCGAATCCGGATGGCTTCTTCAACAAGATTCGCTGGAGCCGTCTGTTCCGAATCATTGATTAAGAAGGAACGAAAGAAGGAAGGGGACGAAAGGGAGAAGGGGTAAAACCTTTTTTCCTTTCGTCCCCTTCCTTTTCTCGTTTACCAATTAATCGGAGCTAATCCTTTGCTTTCCAGGTATTCGTTAGCCTGGCTGAAATGCTTATTGCCGAACCAGCCACCCCACTGTGCAGCCATGGGGGAAGGGTGTTTGGCTTTTAGAACCAGGTGTTTGCTGGTATCAATGACGGCCCCTTTTTTCTGGGCATAGGCGCCCCAAAGCATAAACACGAGGTGCTCTTTCTCGTCGGAAATGAGCTTGATAACGGCGTCGGTGAAGGTTTCCCAACCCTTGTTCTGATGCGAACCGGCCTGACCAGCCCGTACGGTGAGGGTTGCATTCAACAGCAGAACCCCCTGTACCGCCCAGCGTTCGAGGTTGCCCGATTTAGGAATTGGCTTACCCAGGTCATCCTGAATTTCTTTAAAAATATTGATGAGCGAGGGCGGTTTTGTGATGCCATCGGCTACCGAGAAGGCCAGCCCATTGGCCTGGCCTTCGCCATGATACGGGTCCTGGCCCAGAATGACAACACGGGTATCGTCGAAGCTACATTGGTTGAACGCGTTGAAAATGAGTTTGCCGGGTGGGTAGATGCGCTGGGTAGAATATTCGTCGCGGAGAAATTCGGCTAAATCGCGAAAATAGGGCTTATCGAACTCAGGTTGCAGCCGTTGCTGCCAGGATTCGGCGATCGTGACTTTCATGTGGGAACTGATACGGGTTTAAAGGCATTGTACGCATAAGAACAAGCAAGGCCACTTCCGAAAATTTTTTTAATGATGGTTCTTGCGTAACAAAACTAATCAACCTAATTTTCGTTCTAAGGTTGTCAAACAGGGGCTAAATTTATGGTTTCGGCAGTAACAGAAGGCATAAAGGTGAGCGTGAAGACAGAGTATCAGTCGGACTATTCGAGCCCGTTGCAGGCCCATTATGTGTTCACCTACCGTATCACAATCGAAAACGCCAGCGAATATACCATTCAATTACTTCGTCGGCACTGGACAATTTTTGACTCCAACGGTACCGTCCGCGAAGTTGAGGGCGAGGGCGTAGTGGGGCAGCAGCCTGTGCTGGAGCCAGGCGAAGTGCATCAATACGTTTCCGGCTGCAACCTGCGGTCAAGCATGGGCAAGATGGTAGGTACCTATCTTGTCGAACGGATTATCGACGGCAAACAGGTTCGGGTGACCATCCCTGAATTTACTATGGTGGTGCCGTATAAGTTGAATTAAGTTGATTCCTGCGTATCTGCGTTATCTGCTCAACGCCCGCGATGAGCACGCTCTACATTCTCCGTTTCTTTTCAAGCTCTATACTGAAGTAATTCGGGTCGACAACCGTAACGAACCGGCTTTTGCCGCCATCACCTCGTTGCGGCAGTCGTTGCTACGGCGGTCCGATTCAATTGAAATAACTGACTTTGGAGCGGGGTCGAGAGTCCGTTCGTCCCCCCGGCGTATGATTCGGGACATCGTTCGCACGGCCGAAAAACCGGCCCGGTTCGCTCGACTGTTGTATCGACTCATACAGCGTTTTCATGCCCGATCAGTCGTCGAACTCGGTACGTCACTGGGCGTAACGACGGCCTATCTGGCTGACGCTGCCGCCTTAACGCAGGGGCGTGTGCTGACATTTGAAGGATGCCCGCAGACAGCGGCCGTTGCTCAGCAGAATTTGTTGCACTTAAACGCTCAGAACGTTGACGTAATCGTCGGCAATCTGGACGATACACTGGCTCCCTCTGTAGCTACGCTGGAGCATATCGATTTAGCGTTTTTCGACGCGAACCACCGCTTTGAGCCAACCGTCCGGTATTTTGAGACATGCCTGACCAAAGCGCATAATGACACAGTCTTCATCTTCGATGATATTCACTGGTCGGCTGAGATGGAGCAGGCATGGGCTTATATCAAGGCGCATTCGTCCGTCAGCGTGACGATTGATTTGTTCTGGATTGGGCTGGTATTCTTCCGACGAGAGCAACCCAAACAGAATTTTACGTTGCGCTTTTGATCAGATTCATGCTACGTTACGTAACGAGCTAATTAAATTTTTACGATTTTGTTGTTCTGGTTTGTTATTCATAATAGCAAAAAGGTTCTGTTTGAAATTGTATCGTAATTGTTGCGCCTTGTTCAGTAACACATAGGATAAAAAACGTGAATATAGATACGGTATAGTTGCTCCTGATCCTAAATAGCCTCAACTGGTCAATACCAGAAAGCCCTTCAAAAATCGTTACCTTTCCATATCTCTTCTTAGTCCTTTATCAACAATGAACCGGTTGATTGATAACCATTTACTTTCTGTATTGACTGCGTTTTGTTTCGGGCTGACAATCGTTTCCTGCCAGGAGCCAAGTGCTGTTCCTGAAGAGCCGGAACCGACTGAATCGTCGTTTAACCTGCTTCAGCAGAAGCTGCTTACCCCAACTTGTGCTACGTCTGGATGCCATGCGTCGGAAAAAGATCCATCGTTTGCGCAGCATGGTCTGGTGTTAGCAGAGGGTGTATCCTATCAGAATTTAGTGGGCGTAGCGCCCAGAAACAGTTCGGCTAAGGCGGATGGGTTGCTGCGGGTGAAAGCGTTTGCGTCGCTGGAGAGTCTGTTGTATCACAAGCTGACCGGCGAGGCCAATCACCATACGGGTAAGCAGTACGGCAACCCAATGCCACTGGGTATGCCGCTCCTCTCCGAAGGACAGCTTGAATTTGTACGCCGTTGGATCGACGCGGGTGCGCCTAAAACGGGCACTATAGCGGACGCTAAACTGCTTGACGGCGAAGCCACGGCTCCGACTGCGTATGAGCCGCTACCTGCTCCTGGTCCCGGAAAAGGCGTGCAGATGAGCATTAGTCCCTTCGATGTCGCCCCAAATTTTGAACGTGAACTGTTCGTGCGTAAAAGCGTCGGCAACACACAGGATATCTACGTCAATCGGTTTGAAATAAAGATGCGCAGTGGCAGTCACCACTTTGTGGCCTATGATTTTCGGAGCAAGAACCTGCTGCCTACTCTGGACGAGGTTCGTGATCTGCGTAACCCCGACAACTCCTTAAATTTGCTGACAGCCGTATCCATGTCAAACCACGTGTACCTGGCTGGTAGTCAGTCGCCCTACGTGGACTACACGTTTCCGGCGGGCACGGCTCTGTTGATACCGGCCGGCACGTCCCTTGACCTGAACTCGCACTACGTCAACAAAACAGAAGCTGTCGTGAAAGGGGAGGCCCAGCTTAACCTGTATACTGTCGACAAGGCGAGCGTGCAACGCGTGGTGAAAACGCTGGATCTGAGCAATACGAACCTGAATATCCCGGCCAACAGCCGTGTGACGCTCAGCCGGGCGTTTGTGTTTGATAAGCCGGGTAAGATTATTGCGTTGACGTCGCATATGCACAAGTTGGGAGAGAAGTTCGTGATCAAAATCAAAGGCGGTTCCCGCGACGGTGAAGTGGTATACACCTCCACGGATTGGGAGCACCCCGACATTATTACGTATAACACCCCAATCGCGATTAAGTCAGGTGAAGGGCTCACCTCCGAAATCACGTACAATAACACAACGAACAAAGCTGTTCGCTTCGGCCTGACCAGCGAGGATGAGATGGGAATTATTTTCGGGTACTATGTTGAGGAAAATTAAATTACTGACGGACCCGTACCTGAGGTGCGTGAATCCGAAGCAGCACCACTTGACCTATTGTCGCTAATCCCATTTAGCATATTTAGACTGGTGATTGTGGTGATCGTTTCGAGTTTGGCTTTTTCCAGTTCAATGCTGCCGACCTTAAGCTTTGTCAGCTCGGGCAAGGCTAAGCCCGCAATAATGAACAAAAGGGACGCAAACGTGATGAACACGTAAAATCCTTCCGTCAGCAGGGGAGTATGTTTAGCGTCGGCGTTTTCAATCCAGCTCCGCTCAATCCGGATGGTTTCTCCCATATCCCGTTGCCACCGGGCAATTAATGAGTCCGGATGGTTGAAGGTAAGCCGGGCAAACCGGGTTAGCTTGAGATCGGCGACCGAATCCAGTTTAAGCAGTGGTTGTATTTTACTGGGCTGGATGTAGCAAATGACGTCGGGCTGCGTAATAGCCCTGACCAGACTCGTTTCCCGAAAGAGGAAGAAAATCTGGGCTGAGATGAGGACCAGAACGGCCAGGATGACGACCACGGTTCCTTTCGGTACCTGTGCGCCGACCTCTTTGAGCGGACTGGATTCTTTTCTGTATTTTTTGAGTTGCCGGACGGCCTGATTTGCTTCAAAACTATTGTGGGCGTATTCGGGAATCCGACCGAATTTAAATAATGCTTTATCAACGTTTCGTTGGGATTCCGTTGCAAAATTAAACCGCTCAATCAGGCTACCTTTTTTCTCACGGGCCTGTAACTGGCGAATCTGGCAGTAGCCGCTCAGGTAATGTACAGTGCAACTTTCAGCAGGGGTAATCTTTCGGGAAAAATCACCGTAATTACCAGCCTGGGCGGCTTTATCCAGAAAATAAATCGCTTTGTCGAACCGGCCATCGGCTTCAACGGTATCGTCATTGTCCCGCGCTTTGTCACCTAGTCTGGCGTAAAGCTTTCCCGACAGAATCAGCGCGTCAAGGTGGCGTTCGCTGGTTAGCCGACGGACAAAGGCCAGATGCTCTTCGGCTTCCTTAAATTGATCCTGTTCAATAAGGATTTCGACCAGATTGCACCGTAACGTGAAATCGTTAGGGTCTAACCGGCGAGCCTGTTCGAAAGCCGCTCGGGCCTCGTTCCATTTTTTCTGTTTCTGATAAACCACTCCCAGACCGATTCTGGGATCGGTTGCTTTGGGATTAATACTAATTGCTTGCTGGTAAGCTTTGAGGGCTTCTTCCAGATTTGATTTATACGTTAGAAAAGCCCCCTGTTGCTGGAAATCGCTGTCAATCCAGACGGTTCTAGGCTTTTTATCAAGCGTGTCCAATCCTTTCTGAGCATAGTTGGCCAGTTCGGTTTCATCCCGCATGGTGTCGCCGTTTGGTAGCGAGCAGTATTCGATTTTCTTTTGATAGAGCTGGCACAGAAGCAGGATGTAAAGCAGGTTGCCGGGCTCCTTTTCATGCACATCCAGAAGTTGACTCTCAGCTTTTTCAAAATCATAGTCAATTGAAAACAGAATGCTGCTCAGGTAAGCACTGAAATCAATGAGGTTATAATTTTTGAGATTCATACAGGTGTAGATTTAATGAGCAGGTCCAGATAATTAGATTTCGCTTTATTCCAATTGTTGCGGGCTTTTTGATATTCACCCTTTTTTTCCAGTATATGAGCCAGATTGTGCCGGGCGAACACATGACGCGGATCCTGCTGGAGTGCTTCTTTGTAGTAAAGAAGCGCTTTGTCCAGTTCTTTAAAATCAAGATGAATGTTGCCGATGAGGTAGCTAATTTCAGCTGTCCGCTCTTGGTCGGTACTGTATCTGGCCTTCGTTTTTTGGCATATAGTTAGTGCTTCGTCTTTTTTACCCAGGGCTGTAAGGCACAGAATCAGGCCTTCGATGATAAAGTATTCATCCGGTTTTTGCCGGAAGGCTCTCTGGTAATAGGGTTCTGCTTCCTCAAACTTGCGCTGGCCGCTGTACAGGACTCCAAGCCAGTAGTTGGCATAATGCTGATAATCACCGGCAGACTGAGCGGCTTTTGTAAGTGTTTCTGTTGCTGCCGGATAGTTATATAGATAGTAATGACACAAGCCAAGGTTTAAAAGAACGTATGCATCCGAGTCTGGTGTAGGTGAAGCCTGGTTATACGTCGTGTAAGTGTCAACTGCCTTGGTCAGCCGGTCTCTGTTTGCCTGGCCGTTGTTGTAAAGTGTGTCAGCAATGGATAACGTTGACTCGGCACCCGGGGCTATCTGAACGGCTTCCTTCCAGTGAGCCCAGATCTGATCAAGATCAGCATCTAAGCTTAATAACGTATCGCCAATCTCATAATGAAGCCTGGCTAACGTTTTGCGGGCCTCTGTGACCGTAGTTTCTAGGCTATTGCGGTCGGGTTGTACTTGACCGGAAGCAACCTGGGGAAGCGCAGAAATTGCCTGTTCAGTAGTATAAACCGACTCGGTAGCCAGCGTAATAGCTTGCGTGTAATATTGACTGGCTTTGGGTTCCTGAAGTAGAGCGCAGTAGACGTCGCCCAGCGCTTTTAGTATAAATGGATCAGCAGCCGCTAGTTGCTGTGCACGCTCATACGCTTCAGCGGCTTTAGAAAAGTGCTTCAACTGGAACTCCATATCGCCAAGTAGTTTTTCCTTGTCTAGGGGAGTAACCAGATCAGGTTGGGCCTGGAGGGCATCAAGAACGTCCTGAAACCGTTTGACGTCTTTTCCACCGAGCCATTTTAATACGTCTAGGGCGAGAGACGGCTCCGGAGATTTTGTCAAGCTAATCTTGTATTGGTCTACGGCTTCGTCGTTACGGCCTTGCTTGTGAAGCGAAAAGCCCCAGTTAATGTAGCCGTTGGCGTAGTTAGGATCTAATTCGGTGACCTTGCGAAACAGCTTTTCGGCGGCAACGGGATCATCATTCATGATCTTCGTTCCAAAGCTATATAGGTCTTTTACCAATTGCGCAACAGCGTCCGGATCAGGTTGGGTCTTCAGAAATTGGTCTACCTCCTGAAGCGTATCTGCAACTGGTTGAGTGGGCAGGTTATCAATAATGGTCAGGTTACCCATACGTATCGTATGTTAGGTAAAAGGTGGGCTAAGGCACGCTACAACTTTTCTACTAAATGTATTGGAATTGGCATAAAATAATAAATAGATTATTCCCAATTGAGTGAGTGGTAGGCATTGAGCATCAGCGCTATTCATACGCAAAAAGCCACCCTCTCAGGTGGCTTTTTGCAGACTGGCTTTACAGTCTAGTGTGTCAATTGCACATAGTATGATTTCGGCAGGCGATTACCGCGCTACTTCTATGTTTACCCGGCGACCCTTAATGGTATTACCTTCCATGGCGTCAACCACGCGGTTGGCCATATCGCTCGGTACGTCTACATAGGTGAACTTATCGAAGATGTCGATGTGACCGATGCTGCTGCCCGGAATGTTGGCTTCACCGGCGATGGCACCGACGATGTCGCCTGGACGGACATAGTCCTTGCGGCCAATGCTGACGAACAGACGCGTCATGTTCGCATCGCGTTCGCGTTGCGGACGGTCGTTATCCTTGTCGAAATAACCCCGACGACCACCCCCTGCTCCGTCGTTACGGTCACGGGAACCACGATCGTCGCGGTCAAAGCGGCCACCCCGATCCCGATCGCCGTAACCACGCGGCCCGTCATTACGGTCGCGACGGTCGCTATAACGTGAGTCACGATCACCGAACCGGCTGTCACCGCGGCCCCGACGGTCGTCGCGGTCGAAACGGCCACCCCGATCCCGGTCACCAAAGCCCCGGTCGCGCCGTTCGCGACGGTCATCTTCCAGGCCAAGGTTCTGGTCGGCAAATTCGTTCTTCTCGATACCCATGCTGCGTTTCACCAGAGCGGCTACCACCTGCTCAGTCGAGAAACCGGCGTGGTGAAGCTGCGTCAGCAGGTCATCGTATAGATTCAGGTCTGCGCTCTCGTTAATCGTCTGCTGTAGTTGCTCAATGAAGCGGGCTTTGCGGATACCAACGATGTCTTCGAACGACGGAATAACACCTTTTTCAACCTTAACTTTCGTATAGGTCTGGATTTCGCGGAAACGATATTTCTCGTCGCGGCCCACCAGCGAGAACGCCCGACCTGACTTACCGGCGCGGCCCGTACGGCCAATCCGGTGTACGTAATATTCTTCGTCGAGCGGAATGTCAAAGTTGATAACGGCGTCAACATCGTCCACGTCGATACCACGGGCAGCTACGTCCGTAGCCACCAGAATGTTGGTGGTACCAGCCCGGAATTTTGACATCACGTTATTTCGTTGTGCCTGGCGCAGGTCGCCGTGCAGACCCTCGGCCATGTAGCCCCGAATCTGTAGATCTTCAACGATCTCGTCGACTTTGCGCTTCGTATTACAGAAGACCAGAAGCAATTTCAGGTCATACGTATCGATCAGGCGGCACATCACCTCCACTTTCGCTTTCGGCTTCACCTCGAAATATACCTGCTCGATGTTCTGGTTGGTCAGTTCTTTCTTAACCACCTTCACCAGCACCGGGTCCTTCTGGAACTTCTGCGTGATGGCCATGATCGGCTTCGACATGGTAGCCGAGAACAGGATGGTCTGCCGCTCTTCGGGCATATCCTCCAGAATGCTCTCAATGTCTTCGCGGAAACCCATGTCCAGCATTTCATCGGCTTCGTCAAGAATCATCATCCGGACGTTGTCGAGCTTCAGCGTGTTACGTTCCATGTGGTCCATAACCCGGCCCGGCGTACCGATAACGATATGCACACCGCCTTTCAGCGACCGGATCTGCCGCTCGATAGAGTCACCACCGTAGATAGCTTCTACCCGCAGACCGCGCTTGTATTTGGCGAGTTTACGAATCTCATCAGCCACCTGCAGCGCCAGTTCGCGGGTTGGGCACAACACCAGCACCTGAACGGAGCGAACACTCGTGTCGATCATTTCGAGCGCCGGAATACCAAAGGCTGCCGTTTTTCCCGTACCCGTCTGGGCTTGGCCTATTACGTCGCGACCGGCCAGAATCGGGGGAATGGCTTCGGCCTGAATCGGCGAGGGACTAACAAAGCCCATGTCGGTTACGGCCTGGAGCAGATCGTCTGAAATGTCAAGATCGGCAAAGGTCTTCTGGTTAGGATCGGCGGCTTTGGGGGCTGCAACAACGGCCTCAGGTTGGTTAGCCGGAGCCGTTTCAGTCTGGACAACCTCGGTTGCCACTTCGTCTGTCGTCAGGAAAGTATCCTGAACATCAGGTTGATTTTGTTCCACTTGCATGAAAAAATAAAAAAGAATTATGGATGAAAATCCAAGCGAGACGAGTGTGCCGGTGAACGGCGCGAGATTGCGGAATTGCCCAACGAACGAAGCTGCCCAACTGACCCAACAAGGCCCAAACCCCTAACCTACCACCAGAGGAACGAGACAACAAAAAAACGATTGACGATTAGCCCACGCGCAAGAGAATCCTCTCGGGGTACTTCCACCCGGGAAGCGTCCACACAGAAACCCATCCGTACATCCGTACTGGCTCTGTCAGACCTAACTCAGCGTAATTACAGGAGAGATGCAGAGACGCAACGGATGTTGCTTGATAGTACTATTACAAAAGTAAGGTGAAAATCGTTCCTGTACAAATTGCAATGTTAAGAAATTGTATTTTTCCTGTTCTAGTGCTAAAAATTCGGGTAGTATTAATTGGTTTTGGTGTTATTCGCTGAATAAACCAGCAAATTTTCGGGGAACAGCCGTTTGGTAACGGAGCGATTCGCCCGTAATTGGATGCGTGAAGGACAACACCCAGGCATGCAGTCCCAGCCGACCGATCGGGTTGGTTCTGGCTCCATATTTTATATCGCCAACGATGGGGTGCCCCAAATCCTGCATGTGTACACGAATCTGATTTTTGCGCCCCGTTTCCAGATCAACCTTTACTAATGAGTAACGCGAAGTCTGTTTCAGAGTCTGGTAATGGGTGATGGCTAACTGCCCCTCATTGGGGTTCTGGCTTGAATAAATCACCAGCGCTTTACTTTCCTGTAGATAAGACCGTATAGTACCTTCAGGCTGTTTCAAAACCCCCTCCGTTACTGCCAGGTACGTCCGTTGCTCTACGGCGGTTTGCCACGATTCCTGCAACAGTTTCTTGGCCTGCTCACTCTTCGCGAAGACCATCAGGCCGGACGTATCGCGGTCGAGTCGGTGTACAATAAACACTTTGGCGGCTGGGTTCTGCCGTTTGACGTGACCGCTCAGGATGTAGTAGGCGGTATTGGTTTTCTGGGTGTCGGTGGCAATGGACAATAGTCCTTCCTGCTTGTCAATAACGATGAGGTGTTCGTCCTCAAATACAATGGTTAATCCTTTGTATGCGTTCGTAGCCGGGCCTTTCTCGCGCCGTACTTCAACCTGTTGACCAACCTGAAGCAGGTGATTATACTGCGTAACGGTCTGACCATCTACGACAATCTGGCCGTCGCGCAGCAACGTTTTAATGTTGTTTCGATTCTTATGCGGAAGCTGAGCTACTAAAAAGCTCATTAGCTCACTGGCTTCCTTCACCACCATACGCGGTGCCGGTGGCAGGACTTTACGTTGGGAACGCGGAGAGGGTTTACCGGGCATCTGGTTTGGGTTAACTTCTTGAGTGTACAGACCAATACGCTACACTACGTGCTTACTTTCCTTCTTTCAGCAGTTCAACAAGCAGTGTCATTTCGTTGGCGGTAGCTTCGGCATCGCCAGAATAGCCAATGCCCCGGTAGCGAACACGCCCCTGCGGATCGATGATAACTTTGGTCGGAATGCCCTGCACTTTGTAGGCATTGGCCACCCGCTGACCAGCATCGACCGGTACGACGAAATCGCCGTACGGACGTTTAGCCATGAAGTCATGGACGCGTTGCAGCGGTCCACCCTCGCGGGTATTGACAAAGAGGAACTGCACCTTCGGGTCGTTTTTGAAATACGCTTTGGCCTGTTGCATAGCCGGAAACGACATAATGCAGGGTACACACCAGGTCGCCCAGAAATCCAGCACTACGACCTTCCCACGTAGCGAAGCCAGTGAAATCTTCTGACCTTTAAGATCGGTCATGCTGAAGGCCGGGGCTGGTTCGTTGATCAACGTACTACGTAGTTCTTCGCGCAGGTCGGCCCGCAGGTCGGCTTCGAGTTTGGCTACGTAGGTTTCCGCTTCGGCAGCATTACCAGTCTTCTTCGCGTAATAATCGCGCAGGGCGTTTTTAAGCCGGTTGTTGGACCGGCCTTCCTGTACAAACGCTTCGACGTTCGGGCGGGCTGTTTCACCATTGCCGGTTCGGAGGGCACAGAGCCAGTAACGTTCGTTGGTTTTGATGTCGCTGTCCTCCGGATTGGTCGTATTAATGGCTTGCAGGTACGTATCGTAGGCTTCCTTGTCTTTGCCCTGCTGTTCCAGTGCGAAGGCATACGTTGCCATGTATTGCCGTTTGCGGGCTTGTTGCTCGGCTTGCCATTGTGCCGACGGGCGGGAAGGTTTAGGCTGTGCATCCAGAACTGCCAGCGCCCGTTTGATCATCCACTCGGCTTCGGTCAGACCACGCCGATCTTCGGCCAATTGATTCGCTACGCTGTTGAGCCATTGCGGATCAACGGAGGTATTGGGTAACGGGTCGATGAACGCGACCAGACCGCGCAGGTCGCCGGCCTTGTAGTAGCCGTCGGTTATCATGTTGGTCAGTACCGGCGTATGCGTCGAGTTGGGAAAATCCTTAATGAACGCTTCGTAAGCTGCCTTCTTTTTGGCCCAGTTCGGTTCGTTCCGGACAGCCTCGGCGCGCGATTTCTGCATCAGCGGCCCTTTAGGGTCCAGATTTTTCATCCGGTCGCGCAGGGCATTGGCCTTGGTAAAATCGCCCATTTGCTCGTACAGGCCCCCGGCCCGGGTCAATTCGTCGGCGGTGGGTTCGGGTCGCGACGCCAGGTATGAGTCTATATACGCTTTCACTTTGGGACCATAGCCGGGTTTCCGCTGCTTAATCATCGCCAGGGCATAGTCGGACCAGTACTGCGGTTTGTGTTCCGGATACTGAATCAATTCCCATTCGTACAGCAGCACGAGCCAGTTAGGATCGACCCGGCCATCCAGATCGTACATAAATCCGGTTCGGCTGAATACGGAGGCCTGCCCACCCAGCGCGTGGGGTACCAGACAGTCCTTACCATCGTAGAAAGGAATCGAGTACAAATGTCCGTTATTGAGGTCGGTCCGTTTGGGCACCCTGGGGTTTCGGAAGGCGATCATCATACCGGCCGTACCGGCTCGTTGCGCGGGAAGCTGTCCCGTAAAGTAGTCGCCCTGCCGAACCAGTGGCACCGGAATGCCTTTGCTGAACTTGATACTGCCCGGATCATTGTATCGCACGTAGCGCCCTTCCAGGGTGGTGTCGCCCGCCAGTGGGGTTCGTTGGGGGGTGTAGGTAAACGAAACCACCTGCCCGATCTGCGGCTTCTCGGGCGAAAACGTAAACTGAGCCGCGGCTGGTAGAACTACGGCTACGCTGAGTAAGAAACTGAAAACTGCTTTCACATGCACAAAGTACAATTGGTTACGGAAACGGTCAATAAGAATCTGCGTTTCTTAGCTACGTTCATACGTCCGAAAGCTCTTGGGCTCCATCACCCAAAGCCCCTTCAGAGCTATCCAGCGTACCTCTTTTGCA
The DNA here is from genome assembly GCF_000296815.2 of Fibrisoma limi BUZ 3. Taxonomy (GTDB): domain Bacteria; phylum Bacteroidota; class Bacteroidia; order Cytophagales; family Spirosomataceae; genus Fibrisoma; species Fibrisoma limi. Next base: position 401,178 of record NZ_CAIT01000009.1, on the reverse strand, counting down.
GAAGCACGCTGCGAAAAAGAAGCTGAGAAATAAGCATTCGGACTACCGCATTGACTAGTTACTTATTTGCTGATCAAACCCTAAACTTAGCAGTCGGCAACCGGTTAATGCATAATAAAAGGGACAAGTATGAACACGTGGATACGAATGTATGCGCCGGGTGATGATGGCGGTTCAGCGCCAGACGGTGCCGAGGATAAAGAACGCGACGATGCGTTAGAAAGCGGTGATCCGGGCAATGAGGCCGACGCTGCGCTGGGTGGTTTGACGGATGGGGGAGATGGTACCATTGAAACCAGCGGTGCAATGGGCCTTACGAGCGAAGACTACGAGAAAACGGCTTAGTAACCACAAACGCCTGGCAAGTTGCCAGGCGTTTGTGGTTATCTGAAGGACGTAGTTACACCGCTACGGCTTCTTCCTGCCGTACCGGTCGCGATACGGCCCATAAGCCGATGAACGTAAACAAGCCGTTCAAAATCAGTCGCTCGAAACCGAACTGGTACCCGTTGAACCAGGCGGCTGAGTTGGCGTTGACGATATAGGTCAGTACGGGCGATATAATACAGATCCAGGGCACAAAGCGGTCCATAACCGGCCGTTTGCTGAACAGCCCGAAGGCATACAGACCCAGCAGGGGACCGTAAGTATACCCCGCCAGATCGAATACCGCCGTGATAACGTCGCTGCTGTTCAGGCGGTTGAAAATGACGATAACAATCCAGAACAGCACCGAGAAACCGATGTGAACGTAGTGCTTGATACGGGCGCGTTCCGTTTCGGGCCGTTTCTCTACATTCATAAAATCTACACAGAACGAGGTGGTAAGGGCGGTCAGGGCTGAATCTGAACTGGCGTATGTAGCGGCCGTGATGCCCAGCAGGAACGTAATGCCCACCACTACGCCGAAGTGATTAAGCGCCAGCATGGGGTAAAGGTCATCGGTTTTGGCCGGAATTGCGATGCCCCTGGCGTTGGCGTATAAGTACAGCAAAGCACCGAGGCTAAGGAACAGGAAGTTGACAATCGTCAGCGTGATCGTGAACCAGAACATGTTCTTCTGGGCTTCGCCGATGTTTTTGCAGGTCAGGTTTTTCTGCATCAGGTCCTGATCCAGCCCGGTCATCACGATGGCGATGAAAATGCCCGACAGAAACTGTTTGACAAAGTTCTTGGGATCATTGGTATCCCAGTAGAAAATCTGCGAATAAGGACTATCGTTGATGGCAGCCGACATTTCGCTGAAACTGTAATTCAGTTCGCGGGCAATGAGGATGATTGTGAGCACGACGGCCGTAATCAGAAAGGTAGTTTGCAGCGTATCCGTTACGATGATGGTCTTCACCCCGCCCTTGAACGTATACAGCCAGATCAGCAGGATCGTGATGGCTACCGACACCTCGAACGGTACGCCCAGCGGTCCGAAAATAGCGAGTTGCAACACCCCGGCCGCAACGTAGAGCCGCACGGCAGACCCAACCGTCCGGGCCAGTAAAAAGAAGCCGGCACCGGTTTTGTACGACCAGAACCCGAAGCGTTTTTCCAGGTACCCGTAAATCGAAATCAGGTTCATTCGGTAGTAAAGCGGCATCAGAACGGCCCCGATCACGTAGTACCCGATCAGGTAACCGAGCACCACCTGAAAATACGAAAACCCCTTGGTGCCGACGGCCCCCGGAACAGAAATGAACGTCACGCCCGACAGAGACGTACCGATCATGGCAAAGGCCACCAAGTACCAGGGCGACTGGCGGTTAGCTGTGAAAAAAGTGTTCGTATCCGCTCCGCGTGAGGTATAGTACGAAACAATGATCAGCATGCCGAAATAGGCAATCAGAATGGTAAGCGCGACGGTGCTATTCATTTGGTAAACGGGCAACTTTTTAGCCCGGAATAAGGTTATTTCTACGTATGCAGGCCGCTTTTAGAAGCAGTCAAATTTCAGTAAATTTGCTAAATAAACACACTTTACCCGCTCATGCAACCTTTTGAAGAAACCTCGGTGGATGTGCTCGACGAAGTCATCGAAACGGATGTCCATAACCTCGTGGTCTTCAATGACGATGTGAACACCTTTGATCACGTGATTGAAACCCTGATTGACGTGTGCGGCCACACGCCCGAACAGGCCGAACAGTGCACGTTGCTGATTCACTTCAAAGGTAAATGCACCGTTAAGAACGGATCGTGGGAGGAACTGGTGCCCATGCGCAACGAAATCTGTCGGCGCGGTATCAGCGCAGAAGTCTTACATTAATTGTGAATCAGTTGATTAGTGAATGAGCGAACGATTACCGACGCTGAAATTCATTAATTGAACCATTCACTCATTCGCTCATTCAATGGAGTATCCATCCAAACTCATAGAAGACGCGGTAAACGAGGTGTCGAAGTTGCCGGGGATTGGGAAGAAAACCGCCCTGCGACTCGTGCTGCACCTGCTAAAACGCGACGAAGATCAAACCGAATCGCTGGCTAACGCGCTGAAAGCCGTGCGTTCGCAAACGAAATATTGCCAGAAGTGCCACAACCTGTCCGATCATGATTTTTGCAGCATTTGTGCGAGCCGCAAGCGCGACGAATCGCTGATCTGCGTAGTGGAGGATACCCGCGACGTACTGGCTATCGAGAACACAGCGCAATACAAAGGGCTATATCACGTCCTGGGCGGTATCATCTCGCCGGTTGAAGGCGTGGGACCCAGCGATCTCCAGATCGAGTCATTGCTGGCGCGGCTACGTAGTCCGGATGGCGAGCAGGTAAAGGAAATCATTCTGGCGCTCAGCCCAACCATGGAGGGCGATACGACGGCGTTTTATCTGCAAAAAAAACTCCGGCCATTCAACCTCCGGATCTCAACCATCGCCCGGGGGGTTCCCATCGGTGGAGATCTCGAATATGCCGACGAAGTAACCCTCGGCCGAAGTATTCTGAGCCGAATTGCCTACGACTAATCTGGTACTATACACCATTTCTCACTACGCCCGCCGGTCTGTGCTGAAACAAAGTACAAGCCGGCGGGCGTACTGGTTTAATTACCCCTTTCGCAAACTATCATTTCATAAAAACTCCTTTTCTTTGCGGAGACGCAAACATCGGCCGTACAGGACGGTTTTGCTTAGGAATGTAGTTTCATCCCAAATCAACACACTCCGCATGAATCGTTCCGAGTTTCTGAAACTGGCTTTCGGTGCATCCCTTGGCCTTACTACTCTTCGTTCGTATGGATTAAGCTCCTTCCAGGCTGAAGGGCCGTTCAAACTGGCTCCTCTGCCATTCGATGCAGGAGCGCTGGAACCTCACATCGATAAAACGACGATGGAAATTCACCACGATAAGCACCACAAAGCCTACGTGGATAACCTGAACAAGGCTGTTGCCGGTACCAAATATGCATCGATGAATATTGATGATCTGGTGAAAGGTATCGACAGCAGTACACCGGCCGCTATCCGAAACAACGGGGGCGGGCACTGGAACCACACATTCTTCTGGAGCATTCTGTCGTCTAAAGGAGGTGGCGCACCGAAGGGCGCACTCGCTGAGGCCATCAACCGGAAGTATAACTCGTTCGACAACTTTAAGTCTGAATGGGCAAAAGCTGCCGGCGGTCGCTTTGGCTCAGGCTGGGTATGGCTGATTAAGACGGGTAACGACGTGGAAATCACCTCGACGCCCAATCAGGATAACCCGCTGATGCAATTGGCCGACAAAAAAGGTACGCCCCTGCTGGGTCTGGACGTGTGGGAACATGCGTACTACCTCAAATACCAGAACCGGCGCCCCGACTACGTTGCGGCTGCCTGGAACGTGTACGACTGGGATAAAGTAGGGCAACTGTTTGCCAGCGCGAAATAAGTATTCAGTTCAGGGTTTACAGGTTTCGACGCTGGCAGGAAACTGTAAACCCTGAACTAATTAACTATCTGTTCGGGTACGTGTAGCGGTAAGTAAACCCGGAACGTAGAACCACGCCCGACTTTACTCTCGACCGCAATAGTACCACCGTGATTTTCAACTACCCGCTTGCAGGTGGCGAGCCCAATCCCTGATCCGGCAAACTGCTGGCGGCCGTGCAATCGGCTGAACAGACCAAAAATCTTTTCATAGTCCTTCGGATCGATACCGATCCCATTGTCCTGCACACTGACGATTGCATATTCCTGCGTTCGATCAACAGTCGGGAATTCCGGTACGTCGACCCCCCTGATCAGGCTGCCGGAAACGGTTACCTTGGGTTGGATGTCAGGCCGACTGAATTTGATGGCATTTACAATCAGGTTCTGGAACAACTGCCGTAGCTGCGTCGGGTCGCCCGGCACCATCGGAATGGTTGTACCTACCTTCAGAATAGCCTGGTGCTCGTTGACCATTACCTCCAGATCCGTCTGCAAATCGTTCAGCAGATCAATCAGACTAATCAGCCGATAATTTGCCTGTTGGGATACGTCCGTGGGGGGCGTAAGCCGGGCGTAATTCAACAGGTTCCGGATTAATGTGTTCATTCGGTCGGCGGCCGACTGCATACGCCGGATCAGGTCATGACCAGCTTCATCGAGCTGGTCTGCGTATCGTTCCGCCAGAACATCGCCGAAGGATTTGATTTTACGTAAGGGTTCCTGCAGGTCATGGGAAGCTACGTAGGCAAACTGTTCCAGGCTTTTGTTAGAACGCTGAAGGTCATTGTTCATGCGCTGAAGGGTTTGCTGCTGTCGGTACTGTTCCGATACGTTGCGGTACACGCAGATGCCCATCGTAATCTCGCCCAGTTCATTACGAACCGGGCCAACGTAACATTCACACCGCCAGCCGCCCCAATGGTCGCTGAACGAGTGCTGTTCGCCGTTGAGTGCCGTACCGACGTAGCGTTTCCAGTCAGCCTTGAACTCGGGTATGATCGTATCGATAATCGGCTGACCGATCATCTCTTCCGGGTGCCGGTTGCTGTAGAGACCCGGAAGTTCTCCATTGGCAAAGAGTATTTGCTGATTGTGGTCAACGACCACGACGCACATGCCCGGTACGGTCGTGGATAGGGTCTCGAAGAGGATCGCTTCCCCCATTAGGGCCTGCGTGGTGCTCTTCAACGCTGTAATATCCGTAAACGATACCACGGCACACTGTCCGTCGCCAACGGGTTCAATGCACAGATCAAACCAATGGTCTTTGTGCGTTCGGCTGACCTGGTAAAACAGCTCGGAACGGTGGGGTTTGCCCGTGTTGATGACGTGATGTATGTTTTCCCAGAGGGTAGTGGGCTGAGCAGATGGAAACAAATTGGCGGCTTTCTGATTGATCATATCCTGCCTGGCCAGGCCAATTATATCCTCTGCCCGTCGGTTAACCAGACGTACCCATAGGGCATCGATCTGGCCATCATCCCGACGGTCAGCTTCGTAAATAACTATACCACTGGCCGACTGATCCAGGGCCACCTGCCAGAGCGAGTCAGATGACCGGGGGCGGTCGCCAAGATCCTTTTCCATACCGTTGAGTACCTACTTCAAAATCCGCAATAGATGGTTTAAACTAAACAGAGCAGGTTGGAGAGATGTTTCAGCTTACCCCTCATTAGTTCCGCAATAAGGGGGCGCTCTGCTAGCCCGTCGGTTCCGTAAACTTTCGTAATTTTGTATAAATTGTTAACGTATGACAGAGCAAGCAGTTGTTGAACAGCCTCTATACGACGAGATACCATCGCTCGATCTGGCCGATTTTACATCCGGTGATCCTGAGCGTAAGGCGCGTTTCGTGCAGGAATTAGGCCGGGCTTTTAATCAGATCGGCTTTGTGGCAATAAAAAACCACGGTCTGACGGACGAAATGACCCAGCGTTTATACGCAGCCGTCAAGGAATTCTTTTCGGCCCCCGATGCTGTAAAACAGAAATATGAGCACCCTGAACTGAATGGCCAGCGCGGCTATGTCGGCAAGGGAAAAGAAACGGCCAAAGGATTTAAGGTGGCTGATCTGAAAGAGTTTTACCACATTGGCCAGCCCGAACCCGTAGGGGATATGCCGGCCAATGTGTTCCCGGACGAGTACCCGGCCTTTGGGGAAAATACCCTGTCGACGTACCGGACGCTCGAAAATGCGGGCCGGACGTTGCTGCGGGCCATTGCCCTGTACCTCAAACTGCCGGAAGATTATTTTGAGGACAAGGTACAGAACGGCGACAGCATCCTGCGGGCGCTGCATTACTTCCCGCTCGATCCGAACGTAGTGCCGGACGGGGCTGTGCGGGCGGCTGCGCACGGGGATATTAACCTCATCACGTTGCTGATGGGTGCCAGCGCCGATGGTCTTCAGGTGCTTCGTCGCGATGGAAAGTGGATACCGATCACGGCGCTGCCTGATCAGGTCATCGTGAACGTAGGTGATATGCTGGACCGGCTGACAAACCACAAACTGAAGTCGACGATTCACCAGGTCGTGAACCCGCCCCGCGAGTTGATGAACACATCCCGCTATTCCATTCCGTTCTTCATGCACCCCCGGGGCAGCATGGACCTGACGTGTCTGGAGAGTTGCGTTGACGCTGAACATCCTAAACTATACACCGATATGACGGCTGGCGAGTTTCTGGATGAACGCCTGCGCGAACTAGGGCTGAAAAAAGCGTAGCTCTATTGTTAGTATTCTCTGGAAGGCTATCGATTCTAACAGAAATTGGTAGCCTTTTTTTGTAAACTGACATCAGATTTGATTATTTAGTAAGAAAGTAAGGCAATGCCGAGATAGACTGTTGAGTTTGTAGTTAATTCAGCTCAACAAGTCACAATTGGCGTTGGCATGTACAGACATCTCCTCTTTCGCTTACCAAACCGCATGCTTCCCAACCTGACGACGGTTAAGCCGGTGCGCCGAATCCGGTACATAATCTTCCTGAAGGATGTGCTGATTCTGGCGCTGACTACGTTTGGGGGACCGCAGGTGCATCTGGCGATGATGTTCGATCGGTTTGTCAGGCAACGCCGGTACCTGACTGAGGAGGAGTTGATGGAGCTTAACGCACTCTGCCAAGTGCTGCCGGGCCCCACCTCCACGCAGACCATAACGGCGCTGGGCTTCAAAATCGGTGGTCCGAACCTCGCTTACCTGACGTTATTGCTTTGGGTGCTGCCGGCCGTATCAATTATGACGGCTGCCGGTATTGGCGTCTACTACCTCGAACAGAAGCAGTTATCCCTGCATTTCGCCCGGTTTATTCAACCTATGGCCGTCGGCTTTCTGATTGTGGCCGGATACCGGATTGGCCGGAAAGTTATTAAAAACCAAACCAGTCTGGTCCTGGCGATACTGGCTGCACTGACGGCCTACGCGTTCCGATCGCCCTACATGACGCCGGTTGTGATTGTGGTGGGTGGCGTTACGACGGCACTGACGTATGAGAAGCAGCAGCGCATGGACAAAATACCGCTCCGGGTCGAGTGGGCCAATTTCTTTCTGTGGCTGGGGGTACTGATTGCGGCTGCTACCCTTGGTGCTATTACGCAGTCGTTGCCCGTCCGTCTGTTCGAGAACTTCTATCGTAACGGTAGCCTCGTATTTGGTGGGGGGCAGGTGCTGACCCCCATGCTCTACAACGAGTTCGTCGCGTTTAAGCAATATCTGACCCGGGAGGAGTTCCTGTCGGGACTGGGACTGGTGCAGGCGGTTCCGGGGCCGGTATTTGCCTTCTCATCGTACATTGGGGCATTGTCTATGCGCGATACGGGTGTGTACGGTCAGTTCTGGGGGAGCTGCGTGTCAACGGCCGGAATCTTTCTGCCCGGTACGTTTCTAATCTTCTTTGTCTACCGGTTCTGGGATCAACTCAAGCGGTACCGCGTCGTTCGGGCGTCGCTGGAAGGCATCAATGCCGCCAGCACGGGGCTCACGGCGGCTGCGGCTCTGGTGCTGTTTGAGCCGATGGTTCCGCACTGGCCCTCCGTCATGATTGTTATCTGCACCATCGTTTTGCAGGAATTTACCCGTGTTCCTCCTTTCCTGCTAATCCTCGGTGGCCTGGTGGCGGGCGTTGTGTTCTGAGGGATACGTTATCCTAAAATGTGTTAAAAGATGCGTCTGGATTCGAACGAATCTGGCCTCGGCGGTATCTTGCCTGCAAACCAATTGCAATAATTTTGTGAAAAACTTTTCAATTCTTTTCCTGATCTGTTTGTCCTTGACCGTTCAGGCCCAAACAGCCATCAATGACCGGCAGCAAACGTTGTTGGGGCAGGGACGTATTAATCTGGGCGTTAGCACGGGCTTTGGGTATGCAGGGTACATTGGCAATTCATACCATGTTGCACCGCGCGTGCAGTACTTTCTGAAGGATGGCTGGTCAGTAGCGCTCGATGCCCGTTACGACGCAAACGATGGTTCACAGACGAAGTTCTGGGGTGGCGGATTGTCTACGCGATATTATTTTGTGAGAGGTCAGCGGGTTGCTTTGTTTGCACAGGCCGGAGCCATGTATGGACGTACTAAATACTACACCGATTACGCCAGTCCCAGCCCACAGCAATTTGGATCACCGCAATATGCGAATACGCTTCAGACGCATGCGGGGCTAGGCATTCATTACCGATTGGGTAAGCGCTGGTCGCTGGAAGGACTGGCGGAACGTATGCTAACCAACAGTGGACGCCCGGCTCTGGATGCCAGTCAGTGGCGTACGAGCATTGGTATTAATTTCCGAATTAAATAAACAGTGATTCCCAGAGTCCAGAAGATTCAACTTTCTGGACTCTGGGAATCAATCAGAGGTAAGTCTACAGGTCGTCGGACAGAAACTTGCGGATTGTCTGGAACGGTCGTGATCCTTGTGGCTTACCGTTCGGCGCTTTGTCGGCCGGATTGCCGTTAGTACCGGATGTGCGGCCATTACGTCCGCTGTTCTGCAACGACAGCATTTCCTTTTGCAACTGCCGCTGTTCTTCCGCACTCAACACGTTTCGGGCTGCTTCGCCCTGGCCGTAGCCATCATTGAAGTTGTGAATCCGGCTGTCGGTCTGGGCCAGTTTCAGGTCGGCCATTAATTCGTTCAACTGGGCCGTAATGAGCTGACGTTCCTGTCGCAGTTCATCCAGTGAGGGCAACAGGTCGAGATTGTGCTGCAACACGTTCTGCTGGGTACGCTCTTCGGCCAGTTGCTGTTCAATCGGAGCCAGCTCCCTGTCGAGCCGCTTCAGGCGCCGACGTAGTTTCCAGAGCTTGATATCGGCCTGTAACCAGCGGAACCAGAACGCCGATAGCACCGGCAGGGCAATACCCAGACAGACCGCGCCGGCCAGCGCAAACAAAATCCCACTCAGCACAAACGACAGCAATGCCCAGGGGCTATTCACCAGTGTCAGGTTCAGCTCGTTGGACTCCTGCAACTGTTTCTCAATCCGATTCAGTGTTGCCGGGTCCAGCGCCTGCGTAGCGCCCGACGGATCTGTATTGTTGAACTGCATCTGCCGGATCGACTTGTTAATCGCTGCTTTCAACTGATCGGTGCGGTAGGCTTCGTACCGGAACCAGCCCAGAACGGCCAGCGTCACCACCGCAAAAACGGCCAGAATTATCTTGAAGCGTTCGTATTTAGTCCGGTTACGTTCGGGATTCTCCTGATACGGTTGTTCAATGAGCCGGTCGTAGGCCGGTTTCAGCAGGATAGACACCATCGCCAGACCCACCGCAAACGCCCAGGCTTCGTTCGTGTTGCGGATGTTCAGGGCGTAGGCTACGATCTCATGCGAGATGATCAGATCGCCCGCCAGGAACGAGATCCCCGCGATCAGAAACAGCAGCCCCGCCAGCAGGGAGTACTCGGGCGCGGCTTTGGTACGTCGCTCCCGTAGCTGGTCGCGGTCGGCTTCCAGAGCTTGCCGGTCGCGTTCCCGCTGGCTGACCTGTTTCGATAGCTGTTCGACTTTCAGTGCGTGCGTTTGAAGGTCGGCATAGGCAGTACGCCGGGCTTCGGTGGCCTCGGTCAGTTTATCGTCCGTACGTTGTAGTTCGGCCCGTTTTTCGCCAATCCGTTCGGTAAGCCACTCGTTGCTGACCTGACTCGACAGATAGCCTTCGTATGTTTCCCGGTTTACGCCCTCCACACCACTCGTGTAGCCGTGCTGAAAGTCGGGATTGTTCGTAGGTTCCATAGTTGCGCGTTTACGGTATTCGGTTTACAGTTTTCGGTGAGCGCTGCCCAGATGGTCAGGCCTAAAACCGTAAACCGAATACCTTTTTACCTGGTCAAAATTTCCGCCCGTTGCCGTTCCGTGAGCCGGTCCCGGAGGCTGCGGGCCAATTCGAATTCGCTGATAAATAGGTTAACAAGCTGATCCCGCCGGGCGTTCAATCGGGTTACCTCGGCTTCTGTCCGGTTGAGGGCCGTCACCAGCGGCCACTTCTGCGCCCGGATGGTATCAGTTTCCTGGGTAAGCTGATGGAGACTGGCTTCCAGAACGGGCACTTGCTGCTCCCGATCACGGCGTAGCTGCCGATTGGTTTGAAGGCCCGCCAGATCATTGCCCAGTACGGTGAACAGCCCTAACGTTAGCTTACCCGCCAGCAGAAACACGAAAAAGACGAAAACAAACAGGGCAAGCGCCGACCAGACTGGTCGCGTTGACCAGGCCTGCGCCAGCACAAACAGCGATGTCGCCAGCGGTAACCCGATTTCCTCGAGGAGCCGACGACCCGAAAGCCGGGCTCCGGCATCATGAAATACCGACGTGCGGTTGAACAGGCCAAACATGCCCGTAAGGTAAACACCCACCGCGATCCACCGGTTGTTGGGGAAAGTCGGCTGGAGCGTATCGTCGATTAAAAAGAACGTACCAATGCACATCACGATGGATAAGCATAGGCCGATCAACGTCCGCGGCAGGTACGTCTCGACAAATGAGCGGGTACGGAGTTTGTCGAGTTGCTGCCGCAGATCGTTGATACGGGTTCCTTTCTGCTCAATGAGCAGGTTCAGTTCACCAATTTTTTCAGTGTATCGCTCGATTTCCTGCTCAACGGGAGCGGTTTGTTGGGCAAAATGATAACGAATAACAGCCACTTTCTCTTCAGGCCCGGCTTCCGATAGACCAAAAAGCACGCCCTCGTCACGTAACGCGTCCTCATCGGCGATCCAGTGAGGCAGTGGCTCGACTACGTAGGGTACATCAGCAATTAATACGTCGGGTTGTACGGTTGCCTGCACCGCGGAAGTTGAGGGAATAGCGGATAGAACCGGCGCAACCTGGGTAGTAACGGGTTGCTTACCGGACCGAAATACATTTTGTATGCGTTCAATAAGTGTCATAGATTGAGCAAAAGACATCTGCACTGTGACAATCAGACGATTGACAACTGAAGGGTCACACAAGCGGACGTCTTATCATGAAAAACCCCGTAAGTAACGGAATATTGCCCTACAGAAGCAAATTCTACTTGGATAACCCGGTTGCAGTAGACTGCACTGTTCGCAGGATGAACAGGCGGAAAAGGAGCCACGATCCGAACATCAACCCCGCGAACAGGGCACTCAGCAGCGGGTTATAGTACGCAATAGCTACCAGACAAACGACCGATAAAGCTAAGGCAATCAGAGGGATAACGGGGTAGTAGGGTGTTCGGAAGGGCCGGGGAAGGCTCGGTTCTTTCCGACGTAGTCTTAACAGACTCAGCAGGCTGACAATGTACATCATCAGCGCTCCGATTACGGATAAAATGATGATCTGGCTGGTGGTGCCGGAAAACAAGGCCAGCAAACCAATCAGGCCACCCACAATTAAAGACCAGTGCGGTGTTCGAAAACGGGGATTTACCTGTGCCAGAAAACGGGGGAGGTAGCCCGCCCGGGCCAGGGCATACAACTGCCGCGAATACCCGATGGTGTTGGCATGAAATGAGGCAATCAGGCCGAACAAACCCAGCCCGGCAAAGATTTTTGCCCAGGCATTCTGACGGCCCAGCGTCAGTGCGAGGGTTTCAGGCAAGGGATAGTCCAGTTCACTGATCAATCGCCAGTCGCCGGCACCGGCGCATAGCAGCATCGTTCCCAGTGCCAGGACAACCAGCGTACCGATGCTCAGCAGATACCCTCGGGGAATGGTCTTTTTGGGCTCCTTTACTTCTTCCGCCACCATCGCTACGCCTTCAATTGCGAGATAGAACCAGATCGCGAAGGGCAGGGCAGCAAAGATGCCCCCGACGCCGAACGACTCATTATGCGCCAGTACGTTGTCCATCTTGAAAGCCGGTGCGACGAGGGCCATGAATACCAGCAGTTCAACCACGGAAAGTACAGTGACGATCACCGAGAAGTTGGCGGCTTCCCGAATGCCCAGAATATTAATGCCGATAAAAACAACGTAGGAGACAGCCGCTACGCCGAGTACCGGCAGGGCGGGGTTCAGAAAGTGAGCATAGGCCCCGAGGGCAGCCGCAATCGCCGGGGGAGCCATCAGGAAGTCGATCAGCGTTGCAAAACCGGCTATGAATCCACCCGTTGGTCCAAACGCACGGAATGCGTATGCAAACGGTCCGCCCGCGTCTGGAATGGCCGTAGTCAACTCTGTATAGCTAAAGATAAACGCCAGATACAGCACCGTAACCAGCAGCGTAGCGATCAGAAACCCGACCGTACCGGCAACGGCCCAGCCGTAATTCCAGCCGAAGTATTCGCCGGAAATAACCAGGCCGACCGCAATCGCCCAAAGCTGCGTGGTTGTTATGACTTTACGGAGAGATGGTTCCTGCATGTCGGTTGCTACGGTGTACAGTTTACGGTTCAAAGTTTTCGGCTTTGGGCGACCGGTGTTCCCCGGTTTGTGGATGGCCAGAAGTAAGCGGCAGCTACGGTAAACCGTGAACCTGTTTCATCGCTGGGGAAAAATGCGCTGGAGTGCCGTCCACAGCCGCCGTTTCAGGTTCTGGTCGGCTTCGATAGTTGGCAGCGAATCGGCCATTAAGAACGTAATGCCTTCGAACCGGACCGGCTGATAGCGATCCATCATAATATCGAGGTGAATACGCTCGAACGGTACGCCGAAGGTGATAAAGTGGTTGATGAATTTTCCGCGAAGAAGTTCAGCAAAGTCCATATCCCGAACGCCATGTAGATTCAGCAGGTCAACCCCGTCGACGTTCAGGTTAACCGCTTTCAGAATTTTTTCCAGAAAGAGCAGGTTGCTCGGGTCAAGTTCTTCGTCGGCCAGTAGCAATACCTTGTGGTTGAGCTGGGGCAGTCTGGTTGACTCAGGTACGACTGGTAGCACCGGTTGGGCGATCGGCGGTACAATCGGGCGCGGCTGGGGCTGCGGAAGTGGCTCGGGCTGGGGCAGTACTGGCGCAGGCGTCGGCTCAACAGCAATAACGACGCTGTCCGGCGTATCAACCAGCAATGTATCTAAGTTTGGGGGTTGATGTTGCTGTAGGCTCGAGGGTGACAGCCACGTGTCGTCGGGTAGCCGATACAATTGTTCCTGTTGATATAACAGTTGGTAAAACGCTTTCTGAGACATGTAGACAAAGCCGAACGGTCAGCATCCGCTGATGCGTAATGGTCAAAAATACAAAAAAGCCGCGCCCATACCAAGGCGTGGCTTTCGTCACAGCTGGATAAAATCTTAGGTCGGCTGCCGGGTAGAGAAATGAATGACACCGTATAACCAGCAATAGCCTGTAACGCAGCTAATGGCGAGCGCAAATGCCAGCGTAATCACGATATAGGCCAGAAAGCCGGTGACAAACCCTAACAGACAGGGGACAATGAGATCAACAATCAGAATTGCCCGGACCAGTTGGTCCAGAAAGCCAACGTTTTTCTTCAACTGCATACGGTTAAGGTTAGGTAGGTGAGCGTTAAATATAGCTTTATTATCAGTCCTTTACGGCAATACTTAGGTATTTATTTTACGTAAAATAAAAAACGCCCACCAAAAGCGGGCGTTTGCAAACAAAGCGAAACGTAGAAGGTACGTTCTAAACCGTCAGGGCCTGCCGATGGATGATGGCTTCGCGGTCGGGACTGGTTGAGATAAAGCTGATTGGAAGCCCAAGCGATTCCTCAAGGAACGAGACGTAGGCTGCCAGTTGCGATGGCATCTCATCAAACGCGTGAACATTGGTGAGGTCGGTCTGCCAGCCGTCAAATGATTTGTAAACCGGGGTCACCGTCGTGTCGCAGAGATCGTATGGTAACTGCTCGGTCACCGTACCGTCGGGCAGTTTGTAGTGCGTGCAGACGTCAATCTGGTCGAAGATATTCAATACGTCTACTTTCATCATGACCAGTTGCGTAACGCCGTTGATCATGATCGCGTACTTCAGCGCGGGCAGATCGAGCCAGCCGCAACGACGCGGGCGACCCGTTGTGGCACCAAACTCATTACCGGCTTTCCGCATCCGCTCCCCGGTTTCGTCGTTCAGCTCGGTGGGGAAGGGCCCACTGCCTACCCGGGTACAGTAGGCCTTGAAAATACCATACACCTCGCCAATCTGCCGGGGGGCTATACCCAGGCCCGTACAGGCACCGGCCGTCATGGTGTTTGAACTCGTCACGAACGGATAGGAACCAAAATCAATGTCGAGCAGTGAACCCTGGGCTCCCTCGGCCAGGATCTTCTTACCGTCGTTCAGTGCCTGGTTGACTGTATACTCGCTATTGGTCAGTTGGAATTGCGTCATGAACTCAACCGCGGCAAAGAATTCTGCTTCGGCCTGGGGCAGCGTCGATGCGTAATCGAAGTTATTCTGATTCAGAATCGTTTTATGGATCGACGTGAGTGTGTCGTATTTCTTGCGGAAGTTTGGCGACAGGATATCACCAACGCGCAGGCCCTGCCGACCCACCTTATCCTGATACGCCGGACCAATGCCCCGCAGGGTAGAGCCGATTTTAGCCTCACCTTTGGCCTGCTCGTAGGCAGCGTCCAGCAAGCGGTGCGTCGGCAGAATAATGGATGCTTTTTTCGAGATCTGGAGGTTCTGCGTTAGAGAAAGGTTATACTTAGATAGCCCATCAATTTCTTTCTTGAATACGATGGGATCGAGCACAACCCCGTTACCGATAATATTCAGGATGTCATTGCGGAAAATCCCGGACGGAATCTGGTGCAGAACGTGTTTAAACCCATCGAACTCCAGCGTATGACCGGCGTTTGGTCCACCCTGAAAGCGGGCAACGACCTGATACTGTGGCGCCAGAACGTCCACGATTTTACCTTTTCCTTCATCGCCCCACTGGAGGCCTAACAAAACATCTACCATTCTGATTTGGCCGCTGATACGGCACTGGTTATATTAATTCGTTACTTACATTGATTGGACTGTCCGGTGCGGGCTGAATGTCCCGGAACGAGAATGCCAATGGCCCTGGGCCGTTGGCATTGAGTAGGGTGAGCCGTTCTTTGGCCTCGGCAACGGTTGGAATATGACCAGCCGGGACCCACCACAATACGGTTGTTTGCTGACTTGGTTTCTCAAACCACTTCCGGCGGTCTTTCATAACCTCCGTATGGAGACTTCTGAACACAAACTGCTGGAGCTTTTCGACGGATTCCCACACGGACAGGTTCACGATAATACGTTCGTCGTCGTAAGGGCGCAGATCGGTTGCGTTGTTGCCCTCCCCGGTAAGCCGCCAGATAAACCCATCACTTTGCTCAGCCAGTGTGTTGATGATATTGAGTTGAGCAACAAACTCGGTCATAATCGGGTGGTCGATTGTGGGCGCGAGCATTCGCGAAATATTCATCTGGGCGAGATGATGGGTCTGCATAGGCAGCATAGTTTATTCTTCAACAGGTATCTGAACGCCCTGGGCATCTTTGCCGGTTAGCTGCCGGTTCTCGCATTGATCGCGGGCGCAACTACCGTAAAAGATCAGCGAGTGGTGCATGACGTTGAATTTGAGCATATCGCCCACCATGTTCTGGATGTTCTGTACACGTGGGTCGCAGAACTCCATCACTTTGTGGCAGTCGGTGCAGATCAGGTGATCATGCTGGCGATAGCCGTACGACTTCTCGTACTGCGCCAGGTTGCGGCCAAACTGGTGTTTGGTAACCAGGTCACAGTCGACCAGTACATCCAGGGTGTTATACACCGTGGCGCGGCTGACACGGTATTTCTTGTTTTTCATCGAGATGTACAGTTCATCCACGTCGAAATGATCGGCGCGGTTGTAGATCTCTTCCAGTATGGCAAAGCGCTCAGGCGTTTTTCGCAGTCCCTTGCTTTCGAGGTAGGCTGTGAATATGGTCCGGGCCGCTTCTAAGTTTGATTGTTTCGGCGCTGGCATAATGCAAAGTTAGTGGTTATTAAGCGTGGGGCAAGGGGCATAGGGCGTGGGGGATTTTAATTGTAGCCAACGCCCTATGCTCCTTGCCCCACGCAATCTGTTTAATCAAATCGTACGACCTCAAACACCCCCTGAACCCGCTCCAGCTTGCGCATAAGTGTTTCCAGGTGCGAGGTGTCGTTTACGTATAGCTTAATAATGCCTTCAAAAATTCCATCCTTCGAGTCAATCGTCACCGAACGCATGTTGATGTGCAACTCGTTGCTGATGACACGGGTAACGTCGTTAACCAGACCTACCCGGTCAGTACCGGTGATGCGCAGACCCGCCAGAAAGGCCAGTTCTTTCTGCGATGTCCACTTCGCCTTGATGATGCGGTTACCGTGGTTCGACATCAGTTCGACGGCATTGGGGCACGTAACGCGGTGAATCTTAATACCATCGTTGATGGTTACGAAGCCGAATACGTCATCGCCCGAGATAGGGTTGCAGCACTTGGCCAGCGTGTAGTCGATCTTGTCCATGTCCTCACCGATGAGGAGCATATCGGCATCAGCCCGCTCGCCGTGGATCTTCTTCAGCTCTTTCTCGAACGTCTTGCCGTCCTGAATGTTGTCGGTGCTGAGCTTGTTCTGGCGGTTTTCGCGGGCTTCCTTTTCGGCTTTGAACTTCTTGAGTTCCTGAACGTCGATGTGACCCTTGCCCACCCGGTAGAAAAAGTCGTCGGTGGTTTTTGAGCCAAAGTAAGCCCGTAACTGGTTGATGACTTCGTTGGTCATCTCCATCCGGAGCACCCGCAACTTCTTCTGAACCAGATCGCGACCATCCGTAACGTAGCGTCGATTATCCTCCTTGATCAGGTCCTTGATCTTGGTTTTGGCTTTCGACGTAACCACGAACCGGAGCCAGTCTTCGCTCGGCTTCTGGCGATTCGAGGTGATTACTTCCACCTGATCGCCGTTTTGCAGTACGTGGCTGAGCGGAACGAGCGTATTGTTTACCTTGGCCGCCATGCAGTGAGCGCCGATCTGCGTGTGAATGTCGAACGCGAAATCAAGTGCCGTAGCGCCACGCTGCAGCACTTTCAGATCACCTTTGGGTGTGAACACGAAGACTTCTTCGCTGTAGAGATTGCTGCGGAAATCATCGACGAACTCAATGGCGGTTTTCTTGTCGGTGTTGCTCGTGGCGGTTTCGAGCATGTCGCGTACCTGACTGATCCAGGCTTCAATACCCGCGCCGGTCTGGGTGTCGTTCCCCTTGTACTTCCAGTGGGCCGCGTAGCCTTTTTCAGCAATTTCATTCATCCGCTCAGTACGTATCTGCACCTCTACCCACTGGCCGGTTTTGCTCATGACGGTGGTGTGCAGTGATTCATACCCGTTGGTGCGTGGCGTGCTGATCCAGTCTTTCAGGCGGTCGGGATTGGGCTTGTAATGGTCCGTTACGATGGAGTAAGCCCGCCAACAGGCTGCTTTCTCCTCGTCAGACGGAATATCGAGAATAATCCGAACGGCGAACAGGTCGTAGATTTCCTCGAACGGCTTCTTCGACTTGTTCAGTTTGTTCCAGATGGAATAAATCGATTTCGGTCGTCCCTTGACAATGTATTTAATGCCGGTTTCAGCCAGATCCTGCTCAATTGGTTCGATGAATCGATTGATGAAGCGGTCGCGGGCCAGCCGGGTCTCCCGCAGCTTGCGGGCAATGTCCTTGTAGGCTTCCGGCTCTACGTGCTTAAGGTAAAGGTCTTCCAGCTCGGACTTAATAGCGTACAAACCCAGCCGGTGTGCCAGCGGAGCGTAGATGTAGATTGTTTCAGACGCAATCTTCAACTGTTTGTCGCGGGGCATGGAATCCAGTGTCCGCATGTTGTGAAGCCGGTCGGCGAGCTTGATCAGGATCACCCGCACGTCGTCCGACAGCGTAAGCAGCATTTTCCGGAAATTTTCGGCTTGCTGCGAGGTGCCATATTCAAAAATGCCCGAGATCTTGGTCAGCCCGTCGATGATCCGGGCTACTTTCTGACCAAACAGCCGCTCGATGTCGGCAATGGTCATGTCGGTATCTTCCACTACGTCGTGCAGGAGGGCCGCCACAATGGAGGTGGTGCCGAGTCCAATCTCCTCAACGGCAATCTGCGCTACGGCTAATGGATGGTATATATACGGTTCTCCCGACCGCCGACGCATGTTTTTGTGGGCTTCGGCGGAGGTATTGAAGGCTTTCTTGATCAGCTTGGCGTCGTTGTCTTTCAACAGCGGTTTGGCAGCCCGCAGCAGGCGCCGATAGCGTTTCAGGATTTCCTGTCGTTCCTGCTCTAAGTCAATGACGGGTTCGGCAGTTGTGGCGTTCATATTACGTTTGGCGTCTGATGGTCAGGAGCCGGGGCGTTTGTTTCCCTCTCCTCTGTTAGGTTGTACTCGTACTACCAAGATAACAAAATAAACCTCAAAATTTGATTAGGAAGCGCTGAAAAATAAATCCTTTTGATTGGTGCCTTGACGAGTCAAAACTTATTCATACCTTTGCGGACCGAAAAACGGTTTACGGTATTCGGTTTACGGCCAACCAGTACATTGCGGCCCGTTAACTGACCGAAAACTGAGCTACCTGCGGGCGTGGCGAAATTGGTAGACGTGCCAGACTTAGGATCTGGTGCCGCAAGGCATGGGGGTTCGAGTCCCTCCGCCCGTACGAAAGTAAAGAGTGAAAGAGCGAAAGAGTGAAAGAACGCCAGCCGTTAACATTTCGCTCTTTCACTCTTTCGCTCTTTATCATTTTAAACGGATACGATTGTGGATATAGCACTCGAAAAAGCCAGCGAAACCAATGCGTCGCTGAAAATTACCCTGACCCCGGAGGACTATAAGTCTGAGGTTGATAAAAAGTTGCGGGAATACGGCCGGAAAGTATCGCTGAAAGGATTCCGCCCGGGCCATGTACCGGCATCGCTCGTTCAGAAGATGTACGGCAAAAGCATCCTGGTCGACGAAATCAACAACCTGCTGGGCCGTACGGTCAGTCAGTATATCCGCGAAAATAAGCTACAGGTTGTCGGTGATCCGGTTCCTGACCGCGAACAGGCCGACGCCATCGACTGGGATAATCAGACCGAATTTGCATTCAGCTATACGCTGGGACTGGCTTCTGAGTTCGACATTAATTTCAGCGACCTGCCGTCGGTGACGCAGTATAACATCGTAGCCGGCGAAAAGGAGGTGAACGAAACCATCGCTAACCTCCAGCAGCAGTTCCACTCGCATACGCACGCCGAAGAAGCCGCCGAAGGTGATACGGTCTATGGCGAACTGAAGCAGGTAGATGGGGCATTCGAAACCAAAACAGCACTGCCGCTGAACAAGGTCGACGAAGACTATCTGCCGTTCTTCGTGGGCAAAAAGAAAGGCGAAACCTTTACGTTCGATATGGAGAAGGCGTTTCCGGACGAAAAAGACCGAGCCTTGGCTACGGGTGCTAAAAAGGAAGAAGCCGCTGACCTGACCGGAGAGTTTTCGTTCACGATCGAAGACGTAACGCGCCATGAGCCGGCTGAACTGAACCAGGAGTTTTTCGACAAAGTGCTGGGTGCCGGTGCGGTCGAAGATGAGGAGCAATTCCGTGCCCGGGTGCAGGAAATTATTCAGGGAAACTATGCCCGCGAGTCGGCCCAACTGCTACGTTTCGACATTGAAAAGACGCTGCTGGATAACACGCCCATTCTGCTGCCCGACGAGTTCCTGAAGAATTGGCTGGCTGAAGTGAACGAAGGGAAATTTACCCGCGAGCAGATCGACGAGCAGTACGACGACTTCACGAAGTCGGTGAAACTTCAACTGATTAAAAACAAAATTGCTGAGCAGGCCGACATCAAGGTTGAATTTGAGGAGGTGATGGAGGTAACGCGGCAGATGGTACGTGAGCAGTTTGGTTTCATGTCCGGCGACAACGAGGAGATGAACCAGACCATCGACCGGATTGCCCGCAACTACCTGATGGACGAGAAAAACAACGGCCAGAACTACACCAGCACGTACAATCGCGTCTACGACGACAAAGTGATCGAGTACGCTAAAACGCAGTTGACCATCGTGACCCAGGACGTATCGCTGGACGAGTTCAAAGCAGTAGCTGAGAATCGGTAGTTGTTTTAAATAGTTATATAACTTTACAAAAGCCCCGTTCGCGATGACGGGGCTTTTGCTTTTGAGATACGTTCGCTAGCTGAATTTGTCAATCAAAAGTGATGATGCGCCATTTATTCTTAACGTTCTTAAGAGAATCTAAACGCGACAGTCGGCCCCAGGAGGGGCCGACTGTCGCGTTTGTACGTAAAAAATTTAACTTACAACCTAATGTGAATTATGGATGTATGTCGGATAAATATTTGATCTATAGATGTATAAGTCAGATTCTTTTTGTCATCCCAACGCCCGGAAGGATGACAAACACCAGCTTTTATGGCTTAAATGTTATTCTAACTTATATCTTACTGATACTGAATATACATCGGCACCGGGGTTAGGGCCAGGACTTCTTCCGGCTTCATGATGCGCGAGCCGGGCTTGCGGAAGTCGTTTTTGTAGAACAGCTTGAAACCCGTGTACTGCACCGGTTCTTTCTGAATGTAGTCGTGGTACGAATCCTTCTTCAGAACTGGTGGTCCCCAGCCGTCCATATCCATCACGATCTGGACGTTCGGGTTGAGCTTGATGTTTTTGTAGTTCTTGATCATGCCCTGCGTAAAACGGTGAACGACCAGCACCTTGGGCGGCAGGTTGTTTTCTTTCACGACCTGAGCGAGGAAGTTAACCGCCTGGTTCACGTCGGCCGCGTCGTAGGAGCCAATTTTTGTGCCGGGTTTGGCACCGGTCACCATCGAGAACTCAGGATCGATGCCCAGGTGCACAAACGGCAGCTTAAGGTATTTCTCCAGGTATTTCATCTCCGGGCCCAGGGGGGCGTGGCCCCGCTGAATATCCAAAAAGACAAGGGCGTTGTGCTCATTGCCCCATTTTAGCACTTTCTTGATGGTCTTGTCCGACATCCGGAGCCGGTAGCCACCGTCTTTGCCGGGTGCCCCCTGCGCCGAAATAGCTACCAGGTGCAGGGCAGGCTGGATCGGTGTTTTAGGATCAGCTTTTTCCCAGTTTTTGATTTCATTGTCGAGTCGCCGGAGCATTTCGTCTTTGGGGTACTCGCCCAGAATGCCCATCTTTTTCGAATGGGGGTTACCGTAGTAGGCGAAGATGCGCTTCTTGGGCAGAATCGCTTCCGTGGGGGCATACGTCATCGAGTCGAGTTCGAGGTCGCCGGTCGAGACGCCGTCTGTACGGATGGGTTTGGCCGCGGCAACGGGCGTAGCCGATGAGTCGGGCCGGGCTACGGTCGTGGATTGGGCTTTGGTGGGTTCGGCCGAAGCCTCGGTCGTGAGCTTACCGTTTTGCTGAGAACCATCCTGATTCGACTGCGACGAACAGCCGGTTAGCTGGCTCAGAGCAAGAAACGTAAAAGCGGCCAACGAAAAACGCATACTGCGATAAGAATTTAGAGGTTAGTCACAAAAAAAAGGGCTATGATCCCTACCAGGAACTTAACCCTACGGTGCAAGTATAGAATCTTGCCTTAACTTTTCAAAGCGCCAGTTCACCTAACCCCTGTCTTATGATTGAAAAATCGTCGTCCGTGGCGTCAATAATGGTGGAGGGGACGTTTCCGCCATAACCGCCGTCGATTACAATGTCGACCTGGTGCTGGAATTTTTCAAAAATCAGTTCCGGATCGGTTGAGTATTCAATCACTTCATCTTCATCGCGGATGGACGTCGTGATGATCGGGTTGCCGAGTTCGTGAACCAGTTGCCTTGGAATGTCGTGATCCGGTACGCGAATACCCACGGTCTTTTTGTTGGTGTTCAACAGCTTCGGCACCCGGCTGCTGGCTTCGAGAATGAACGTAAAGGGCCCTGGCAACAGCTTTTTCATCAGCTTGAAGGCCTGGTTGCTCACCCGGGCGTAGTCGGCGATGTGGCTGAGGTCGTAGCAGATAAACGAAAAATCGTTCTTAGCCGGCTTGATGCCTTTAATACGGGCTACCCGCTCAACCGCCCGGGCATTATGGATATCGCAGCCCATACCGTAGATCGTATCGGTGGGGTAGATCACCACAGCGCCGTCGCGCAGGGCATTGACCACGTACTGGATTCGGCGCGGGTCGGGGTTTTGAGGGTATAGTCGGATAAATTCAGCGGGCATGGAAACAGCAGTTTCATGGTCAACGTTTCGGAGCCAAAGATGTTTGCCGTCAACCGAAACAAAGCCCCTACGTTCATCGACTCAGACCAGTTTTGTGACCGGGCTAAGGGCGTAGTCGGCTCCCCGCCATTTTAAGTACGTCCGGTAGATTCCATTGACAGGCAGGTGAAGGCGGCTCAAGCCCAGGATGAACCGGGTCAACAGATCCGGTGGTTCCAACTGGCTCGACAACTGGCCAAACCGCAGCGCCAGATCAAACTGTTCGGCGTAGAACGCTTTGCGAACGAACCGCCTTGTACGTCGGGCCAGAGCCTGGCGCTCGTCGGGGGTCTCGCAACGGGCTAACGCTTTGTAACAGACGGCCAGCGTCGAGTGTAAAAGCGGATTGTCGGCCCTGGCGATTTGCGCAGACAGGGAGTCGGAAAGCCGTCGTTTGCAGGTCAAAACGTCGTCGAGGTAGGCGTAGTGGTAGAGCCGGGCCGAGCGGACCCAGAAGTCAAAATCCTCGAACGCGAGGGCTTCGTCATACCCACCCAGTTCGTTCAGTACGTCACGGCGCATCATCATGGTTGGGGTGCAAATGTAATACGACTCCAGTACGTTCCGGAAAACATCGCCCGACGGAACGCTCACGCGGGCTTTCCCCTGGTTATCTACCGGGTAATGGTAACCAATACATTGACCTTTTTCGTCGATATACTGCGCATTGGTGAACACTACCGCATACGGCCCGGCCAGTCGTTCGAACAGATCGGCCTGCCGGGCAATGCGATCGGGAAGAAGTACGTCGTCGGCTGAAAGGTCGATTACGTAGCGGCCTCCCGCAAGTTTGAGTCCCTGATTGAACGCCCGGTTCAGGCCAACGTTGACCGAATTTCTGATAAATTGAACACCCGGATGTCTGGCCGCAAAGGCATCAATACGTTCAGGTGTGCGATCGGTACTGCCGTTATCGATGACGATTAATTCAACGTTCGGATAGGTCTGCGTCACAACCGATTGAAGCGCTTCTTCAACGTAGGCTTCGTGGTTGAAGCTGATACAGATAACGGTTACCCAGGGCTTAATCTGGTTTAAGTATGGACTCATTGGTAAGTCGTTGGACTGCCCAGTTACCGAAATCATGCGTTACTAACGGCTTATTAATGAAGTATCCCGCCAAGGTTGCATCCCTTATCAAGACGGCGTACCGTAATGATATATCATAATTCTATCGCATTGTAAACATTTTGAGTAAACGGAGCGCAAAATCAGTGACAACCAAGTTGCCCAAAAATCTGGCACGGTTTTTTGGGAGAATCAGCCGAATGCTTCGGGGCAAACCGCTGCGAGGAAAAGTACATTTATGGGTTAGGGTTTACAAACGCCACTTCACGTATTGAGGGTGGCGTTTGTCGTTGCAGTCTTCTTCTCGGCAGGATCCGGGTCTTTGTCGCCCTCCAGGTTGTAGAGCGATACGTTCATTTCGAAGCCCAGAATAAGGAGCAGGCAAATCAGATTTAACCAGACCATCAGGGCAATGAGCGTACCAATCGAACCGTATACCTTGTTGTATGATCCAAAGTTGGACACATAGAAGGAGAAGACCAAGGTGACCAGCACGATCAGCACCGATGCCGAAATGGACCCCGGCGTCACAAACGACCACTTCATATCCACATCAGGCCCGAACCGGTAAATGACCGATACCACGCCCACGAACACGGCAAACACCAGCAGATAGCGGCCGATGCTGAGCAGGTTGGCAACTACTACGTTGTTCAGAATGCCAAACTGCAGCAGGTAATCGGTAACAACTCCCCCAATCACCAGTACAACAATGGCTATGATCAGGCCAAAGGCCAGCACAAAGGTCAGGCCGGCGGCCGTCATCCGAACTTTCAGAAAGCCACGTTGATCAGCCGATTCGTGCGATGAGTTGAACGCATTCATCAGGGCAACCATGCCGCTCGTAGCTGCGTACAGAGTCAGGAGAAAACCGAATGACAGAACACTGTCCCGCTGTCGACTAACGATGTCGCGGATGGTGGTATAAACAGCTTCGTACGTTCCGGCCGGAATTGCCCGACGCAGCAGGTTCATAATCCGGTCGTCGAGGTTATCAATCGGTACGTACGGAATCAGTGTAAACAAAAAAATAATGGCCGGAAAAACGGCCAGAAAGAGATTAAACGCTACGGCTGATGCCCGTTCGCTGAAATCGTTGCTGCTGATTTTCTCAATCAGACTGTTCAGAAAGTCGTACCAGGTTCGCTTGGAGTTAAACGCCTGGTGCCTCCGCATCCACTGTTTCGTTCCCTCCAGCGCCTTGAAATTCATCAGTTTTTCAAACATAACGTTGTGCCGTTTTGCGTTGCTCGGTTAAGTCCTTAACTGTCTGGTCCATTCGGTTACTAATGGACAGGCGACTAAAAATCTAACCTATGTTTGAAAAAAAGGTTTTGCCACTTCCAGCAATTCATCAGGGATTGTAACAGGCAGGCGGCTTCCCTTCTTCAGAAAAACGAGGGTAGTTTCGCCGGTGTTGAGGAGGTGACCCTCCTGGTTGTAAATTTCGTACTGAAATACGACACGAGTGCGGGGCAACTCGCGAACTATGACGCGGATAGTGAGGAGATCGTCGTAGCGGGCGGGGCGGATAAACCGGCTTTTCATGTCGTAGACCGGCATGCCGATACCCTGATCTTCAAGGTCTTTGTAGTTAAGACCCAGGCCGCGCAGCGCTTCGACCCGCCCAATTTCGTAAAAACGGGCGTAGTTGCCGTAATACACTATGCCCATCTGATCGGTGTCGTAATAGCGGACCCGAATGTCGGTTACGTCGTAGGTGAACATGGGGGAGAAGAGGAGAAAATGAGGAAAGAGAGAAAGGAGGAAGGGGAGGAAAGGAGGGAATTGCTGATACCTTTCCTCTCTTCCTCCTTATCTCATAATATTTCGTTGGGTAAGTGCCTGTTGGTAGATGCGTGCGTTTGCCATGTGTTCGGTCAGGGTTTTTGAAAACGTATGGTAGCCCGAAAAGTCTGCCTTGGCCACAAAGTACAGATAGTCATGTTCCTCTGGGTTCAGCACCGCGTCGATAGTCGCGGGCGACGGCAGGTTGATTGGCCCCGGCGGCAACCCGGCAAAGCGATAGGTGTTGTATGGGGAGTCGATGGCTTTATGTACGTTTAGCACCCGACGGATGGTAAAATCGCGGTGGGCAAATACCAGTGTCGGGTCGGCTTCCAGTCGAATACCCCGTTTCAGCCGGTTCAGGTAAACGCCTGCTACGCGCGGCTGCTCATCGCGCTTGTTGGTTTCGGCGGCTACAATCGAAGCCAGAACCTGCGCCTGGGTCTGGGTTAGGCCAAGGGCTTTGGCCTTTGCCTGGCGTTCTGGCGTCCAGAATTTTTTGTATTCTTTACCCATCCGCTCCAGAAATGCGTCGGGCTTGATGGTCCAGAAAAACTCGTACGTATTGGGCAGGAACATGCAGACGATGGTGGTCGTATCGAAGCCAAATCGGGCGCACACCGCCGGGTCGTTGAGCAACCGGGCGAGGGTATCGGTGCTGAACTCAAACTTGCTGCCGAGCCGCTGTACCAGATCGCTCTTGAGCCGGATGTTGTTGAACGTCACGGTCATCGGGTCCTGATTGCCGCTGCGGAGTTTAACAATCGCGTTGTAGTTGCCAGTATTCGGTGGAATTTCGTAGCGGCCTTCCTTGACCCGCTGGTTGTATTTCATGAGCCGGGACAGAAACCGAAACGAAACTTCATCTTCGAGGGCGTCGTGCTTTTTCAGCGAATCGACAACGGAGTCAAACGTCGATCCTTTGTGAATCAGTAGGGCAAAGGGTTCGTTCGCGCCTTCCTTTGCATTCAGGTTGGGAGTTTTGAACACTTGCCAGAAATAAAACGAGAACGTAGTGGCCAGAATGCAAATGGTCAGAAACGCCCCAATCTTAAAGTTACGTGACATGATACGTTGGGAATTACCCAGCAAAGGTACGGCAGTTTAGCACTTTATGCTGTTGGCAACGTACAATTTACCGGGCGGGCAACGCTACGTTATAACGTTAACTGAAGACGAATTCGTCCGGGGCTGGTCAGGGCTTCATAAAAATATAACTCATAACAAAGTTTGGTCATAGCAAGCTTCTGAAAGGATACACTGTATTTTTACAGGCTGAAGGTGAGCAAGCTGCCTTAACCACGTATGAAACACTACTCTATCTGGACAGTCCTGTGTATTACGTTAATGAACGTCACCGTTCCGTTTAGCTGCAATCACGAGGAAATTGTTGCCGTGGTTGGCCCGTCCCGCACCATACCACCAATCAGAACACCCCCACCGCCCGGTCCATTCATCTATGTTACGCCGAACTATCAATCTAACTGGACTTATTACAACGGTGTCAAGATCTACGACAAAATTATTGGCCCTGGCTCAGTGCAGGAGTCTGACGTACTGCGCATTGAGGTTCGGCAGGATTACGGTGCTTCCGTCCAGATCTACGACAAGGTTACCAAACAGAATCTGATCAATTTTTATGATCTCGGCCGCGAATCGGGTATGAGCTCGTACAGCGGTCCGGAAGATATTCCCTTCTCCGACGATTCGCCCCGCTGGAAAGGCATCGGCTACAACCCCCTGCAGGCCGGCGACGACGGCGGTAATCCGGCGCCTGTGCTGTATCATGGGTTTGTCGATGGCTGGATTTATACCAAAGCCCAGTGCCTGTCGTGGCCGCATACCACCGCTAAACTACTGCCCTTCTTTTACGAACAATGGGTACGTGTCGACGGCAACAAGGTCCATGTGAAAGTTCGGCTGACTCACCGCCGGGCCGACAATAAGTTTCACGGACCCGGCGAGCAGGAGTGGCCCATGATGTTCGTAAACGGTGCCCGAAAAGTCTATTTTTACAATGGTCCGGCCCCGTTTACCAACGCTCCGACGACCGTAACGGATGCTATTGAACAAACAGTGTCGCCGGGTAACTACATTCTGCACCAGGGAACGATATACGGGCAAACCGAACCCTGGCAGGGCGTTGAAATCGGTAAGAACCCGGATGGGGCACCGCGTATGATCGGCCTCTACACACCTGGCTACTTTCGGGCTAATTACAACGTGATGTCGATTCCGGCGAATGACAGTTGGGAAGGGGGGAACACGTCTACCTACGTATCGAATCGGCCTTTCTACCACCTCGACAGTGAGAACGTATGGCTCAAGGAGTACACCTACGTGGTGGGCACCGAACAGCAGGTCCGTGAGTTTGTCTACGCCCAGCCCCGCCAGAACACCCCCGACTTCCACTTCCGCAAGGCCGATGGCCGCAACGGCTGGTTCATCTGGGATGGGGGCTATGACCAGCAGGAGCCCTTTGTGGCCGACAACTGGAAGGTGACGTTTACGGGCAAGACCGAGAACGGGGTGACCAACGCCTGGGGCACCAAGCTCATGTCGGGCTACCACAGCTTTCTGGCCTCGGAGTTCAACAGTGTCTACATCCGCATGGCCTACTCGGGTCCACAGACGCAGTTGCATCTGACGTGGCTGCTCAACGGGCAGGCCCCTGATGGCATGGACCCCAGATATCCTAACCAGAACAAGGTTCGGTTTCCGAACGGGATTCGAAACCGCAACCAGTTTATTCCCTTCAATGTGATTAACGACGGGAAGATGCACACCTACAAGGTAAGTTTTGCGGGGCATCCCATGTGGAAGGACATCGTCCAGCAGTTTGAGATCACCCATAGCGGGGACTCGCATTTTGTGCCACCGGGTGAGGTTATTGAGCTAAACTACCTCGGTGTAAACAAACCGGGTGAGTAATTTCACATGTAGTAACAATTGGTCGGGAGTGTATATAAAAGACTTGTTTTGTTTACAAAAAAGTCGGTTTAAACCCTTTTTATTCAATGAAATAAATAAGTTAGACCGGATAGTGCCGCACAATAGAATAATTGGCACGCTTTTAGTTTGCAGTCGAAGTAAAGATTCAATGTCCATGACCATTTCGGTCACGACTGTGTCACTACATTGCTATGGCCTATCCGCGCTTGCTCTGTGTTTTGCTGATCATGTGCTCCTGCACGGGTGTTTGGGGGCAAATTACGCTGCCCTGCCAGTCTCGGTGTGTTGCCTATATCGTGAAGCGAGGCCCCTACGTGCCAAAACCACCGGTACAAAAACCACCTCCAATTCAATTAGATGATGAGCCGTTTACTTACCCGGTTCCTAATGAACAAACCGAATGGAATGGATACAACACAAACCGCATCCATAACAAGGAGATTGGCAAAATGTTTACGCAGGAGTCGGACGTACTACGCATCGAGGTGCGAAAAGAGTACGGTGCCTCGCTGCAAATCTTCGATAAGGTAACGAATCAGTATCTGATCAACTTTTTTGACCAGGGTCGCGAATCGGGTATGAGCTCGTACAGCGGGCACGAGGATATTCCGTTCTCCGACGATTCGCCCCGCTGGAAAGGCATCGGCTACAACCCCCTGCAGGCCGGCGACGACGGCGGCAATCCGGCGCCTATTCTGTATCAGGGTATCGTAAACGGCTGGATTTACACCAAAGCTCAGTGTTTGTCGTGGCCGCACATGGATGCGCGCCTGCTGCCCTTCTTTTATGAGCAATGGGTGAAGCTAAAAGGCAACAAGGTCCACGTGAAAGTTCGGCTGACTCACCGCCGGGGCGACAACCTGTTCCACAATGCCAGCCAGCAGGAGTGGCCCATGATGATGATTAACGGCGCTAAAACGGTTCGTTTTTATAATGGTTCTCAGCCGTTTACGGGTGCGCCCACGGCCGCGACCAACGGTATTGAACGACGTAATGGCGATGATTACCTCCTGCACCAGGGGACGCCTTTCGGACAGACTGAACCCTGGCAGGGCGTTGAAATTGGCGCCAACCGCCTAATTGGCCTGTACTGCCCGGGCTTCTACCGCGGGAGTTATAACGTAGCGGTGCCCTGGCTGCGCGACGACTGGGAAGGGGGGAACACCATGACGTACATCTCCAACCACCCGATGGTTCACCTTGACAGTGAGAACGTATGGCTCAAGGAGTACACCTACGTGGTGGGCACCGAACAGCAGGTCCGTGAGTTTGTCTACGCCCAGCCCCGCCAGAACACCCCCGACTTCCACTTCCGCAAGGCCGATGGCCGCAACGGCTGGTTCATCTGGGATGGGGGCTATGACCAGCAGGAGCCCTTTGTGACTGACAACTGGAAGGTAACGTTTACGGGCAAGACCGAGAACGGGGTGACCAACGCCTGGGGCACCAAGCTCATGTCGGGCTACCACAGCTTTCTGGCCTCGGAGTTCAACAGTGTCTACATCCGCATGGCCTACTCGGGTCCACAGACGCAGTTGCATCTGACGTGGCTGCTCAACGGGCAGGCCCCTGATGGCATGGACCCCAGTTACCCCAATCAGAATAACCTGCGTTTCCCTAAGGGCGTTCGCGACCCTAATCAGTTTGTAGTTATTCCGGTCATCAATGACGGGAAGATGCACACTTATAAGGTAAGTTTTGCGGGGCATCCCATGTGGAAGGACATCGTCCAGCAGTTTGAGATTACCCATGGAAACGCATATACGTTCCTCCCGCCGGGCGAAGTTATTGAGCTAAACTATCTGGGGGTAAACAATCCCGGTAATTAATAGACGGCTGAACACGAGAACATCACCTGCTTCATAAACCGGGCAATAGTTATCAGGCTGTTGCCCGGTTTTGTTTTATAGCTTACATATGTCTACCTGCCAAACCTCCGGATAAGTAAAAAACTGTATGCATACGTTTTCATAAGTACAGTAAGTTCCGATAATACTGTATGTTAGCGAAGTCAATACCATTTCATGTTGCAACCCGTCAATCAGTATGAGTTTAACCAGCCGCTTGAAATCAATGGTGAAGCAGGCGCTGACTCCCCAGCCCAAGCCGCCCCTCACCGAATTTGAGTACGCAACCCTGCCCTGGATCGATAAGAAAAATGCCAACATCGATTCATTCGTGAAGCAGTATCAGCGTGGTCAGAATTTTCCGTACGATCTGGCCGAGAAGCTGCGTTTCTGGCAGCAGAACGGCTACGTTATTCTGGAAAAAGCCATCCAGCAGGAGTGGGTCGACCAGCTTTGGCGTGAGGTGGAAGAATTGATCGAACACCACGAACGGTATCGGACTAACATCCGGATCGACCGGCCCGAGTACGCGGCTCAGCCGGTTATGGAAGCAAAAGACGTACCGGTGGAGGTACTCGATGGCCCCTACATCAAGATCATGGACTTCCACGATAACTCGGTGATGGGTAAGAAGATCATGCTGCACAACAGCATCGTGACGTTTCTGGAAGCGGTGTTTGGCGATCGGGTCGTGGCGATGCAGAGCCTGCTGTTTAAATACGGCAGCCAGCAGGCAACGCACCAGGATTTTGCCTACGTAGTGTCGGAGAACCCCAGCCACCTGGCAGCCGCCTGGATTGCGCTGGAAGACGTACACATTGACTCAGGGCCGTTGTTCTACTTCCCTGGTTCGCACCGGCTTCGGAAGTTTGACTTCGGCACTACGGGAATGTTTTACAGTGGAGAGTCTAAATATAATCCGACTGATTTCGCGCAGTATCTCGAAAAAGTTTGTCAGGAGGCCGGTCTGAAGCGAGAAACGCTGCTGATTAAAAAAGGGGACGTGCTGCTCTGGCATGCGTCGCTGGCCCACGGGGGCGACGCCATCCGCAATCCAGCCCTGACGCGTAAGTCGTACGTGTGCCACTACTCGTCGTTGAAGGCGTATCAGCACCATCGGCAAGCCCCGACGAGCGAACCGGTACGTCGGACGATAAACGGAGCCGATGTATTTGCTAACCCGTTAATGCCTGATCAGGAGGATATCTTCAAATAGTCCGTTAGTATGAAAAAACGGGATCAGCTACTCAGTTGATCCCGTTTTTTTATTCCCGTACCCAGACAATGAAATCCGTAATGGGGGCGTCCGAAAGTATTGGCCGGATCAATTGTACGACCTGGCCACGGTGGTAAGCTGAGTGATGCGACATGTGCGTCAGAATATCCAACACGGTATTCTGGAACGGCTGGTCTTTTGAGGTTACGTAATCAATGGGAGCCAGCAGTTCCGGTTCTGCCAGATTGGTGACGTAAGTAACAAGTTTGCGATGCTGCCGGTCGGCCGTTTCTGCCATCCAGGCAATAGGAATATCTTCCCAGATGGCGACAAACGTTGGTTCATTCGTCACACGGCCAATCCAGATTTGTTGTGCGGACAGGATGTGTCCCATAACCTGCACGGCCCGGTTGGGAGGGGTATCCAGGGTTTCGAGCGCCTGGATAACACGCTTGTTGGCCCAGGCTTCGTAGTTAAGCAAGTGAATAAGGTAGTTCTTCATAACAGCGGACGGACAAGCGCTCTAAGGTGCTGTAGGCATACCGCGCTGAATGGCCTGGTAAAGGGCCTCGGCGACGTTCGTTCGGGTATTCAACTCGCTAATCCTATTATTGTTCCGGGTAGGATATACCCGATTCGATAAGAAGACGTACGTCAGGTTGTAGGCCGGATCTACCCAGGTGAACGTACCCGTGAACCCGGAGTGGCCAAAACTGGCCGGGCTCGCCGAGCGGGGAGCGTTGCCGGTGAACTTAAACGACGGCTTTTCGAAACCTAAACCACGTCGGTTGCCGAACCTCGGAAACTGGTAGCTCGTAAACTCTCTCAGGGTTTGGGGCGAAATAAATAGCTGCCCGCCGTAGCTGCCGTTCTGCCGGTACATCTCTACCAGTTTCATCAGGTCATTGGCCGTTCCGAACAGGCCCGCATGGCCCGATAAACCGCCCAGCATGGCGGCTCCTTCGTCATGAACCCGGCCCCAGATGAGTGTTTCGCGGAACAGTGAATCGTATTCCGTCGGTACAATCCGGTCGAGTGCATAAAACCGGCGCGGGTTGTAGGTGAGTGTGGTAGCACCAAGTGGCCGGTAGAATGTCTTTTTCAGATACTCCTCAAACTCAACTCCGGTCAGCCGCTTCACAATCTGCGGATAGAGGTAGAAGGAGAGGTCGCTGTATACGTATTCCGGTACGCCGGGGACTTTCGGCGGGGTCAGGGGCGATTCCCGAATCTGATCGAAAATCTCTTTTGGATAGCCCCGGTACTCAAACAGACTATCGGTTACTTCGATCGGGAAACGACGGGAATATTCTTTCTCGAACGTGCGGGGTTTGTACGTACCGTCGGGGTTTTTGGTGTCGCGCCAGAACGGAATCCAGGCTTTCAGCCCGGCCTGGTGCGTCAGTACGTTCCGCCACGTCAGGTTCGCCTTGTTCGAATTTTTGTAGGAAGGCAGGTAATCAGCCATTTTGCCGTCTACATTGAATTTCTTTTCGTCGACCAGGCGCATCAGCGCGGGAGTTGAGGTGCTGATCTTGGTAACAGAGGCCATGTCGTACAGATCGTCGAGCCGGGTTGAGCGGGGCGCAACGCCCAGCGACGCATCATACACCTGTGAGCCGTATGCCTTCCGGAAAATGACCTTGCCGTCTTTTGCCATCTGCACGACGCAGCCGGGAATGGCCTTCTGGCTGATAGCCACCGAAACCAGCGAATCAACCTGACGGGTCAGGAATCGGCTATCGATACCAACTTCTTCAGGAATGGTGTACTTCAGGCGACCCAGCGATCGGATGGTGACGCCATCGCCCGAACGGTACGTCGAATCGACCGTAACGGGGAGTTTACCGTCGGCTCCAATAGCGCCGAAAATCAACTGGGCCGATAGCTCTTCCGTGTAATTGGTGAGCTGATACGGCATCACAATAGCCCGCGCTTTTTCCAGACCGGGCAGTTTGCTCAGCGTGTACACATTGCCAAACACCGTCACAACGGCCTTGCCGGTAGCCGTCAGGTCGTTGACGAAACCGGCCGTTTTGGGCTGCATCCCGTAGCGGGCCGCCGGACGGATATTGTTCAGGTGTACGTCAACCAGAATCAGGTTGTACGTCTGCAACGTATCCCGAACTTTGGCGATGGATGCCGCATCCATTTTTGAGGTCAGGAAAAAGTGGTCAACCTGGGTATAGTTACCCAGCATGCGTTGAAACGCCGTTGGTACGTCTGATTCAACCGCCACCGAGGCAATGCGGAGGGTATCCAGTTGTTGCAGGGGCAGAAGATTCATGTCGTTTCTGACCACCGTCAGGCTGGCTTCGGTGAGCTGCCGGTTAAGCAGGTCGTCCTGCACCCGGTTCAGATCGCGCACCAGATTGTCGAGCACAATGGGCTTGTACTTGTTCAGCCCGGCCCAGGCTTTGGCCCGCAGGACTTTCAGGCAGCGGGCATCCAGCGAGGCCTGGGAAAGCCGGCCTTCGCTGACGGCCTGTTTGATCTGCGCAATGGCTTTCGGTACGTCCTCCGTAAATTCCAGTACGTCCATACCCGCTTCCAGGCCGAGCCGATCTGCCTGACCCGACGGGAAATACTTCGTCACGCCCTTCATGTTCATCGCGTCCGAGAAAATCAGCCCCCGAAAGCCGAGCTGGTCGCGGAGAAGATTGGATACGATGGCAGGCGAAAGGGTCGATGGGCGGTTTCGGGTGCTATCGAGAGCCGGAATGCTGAGGTGCGCAACCATCACGCCCGAAGCGCCAGAATTAATGAGCTGCCGAAAAGGATAAAGTTCAAGGCTATCGAGCTCTTTCCGGCTTTTGGTAATTACGGGCAGGTCGTAGTGTGAGT
Organism: Fibrisoma limi BUZ 3; assembly: GCF_000296815.2. GTDB lineage: Bacteria > Bacteroidota > Bacteroidia > Cytophagales > Spirosomataceae > Fibrisoma > Fibrisoma limi. Next base: position 366,900 of record NZ_CAIT01000009.1, on the reverse strand, counting down.
CGGTGCCGGTGTCGCCATGACCCGGAAAGTGCTTAATGCTGGTCAGCAGGCCGTTGTCTTCCATGCCCCGGAGGTAGGCCAGGGCCTTGCGCGTTACGGTAAACTTATCTTCACCGAACGACCGGAAGTTGATGACTGGATTATTAGGGTTATTATTAACATCGACCGAAGGAGCAAAGTTGACATGCACACCCAACCGATGAAACTGCCGCGCCAGGTTAGCCCCCATCCTGTAAATCAGTTCGTCGTGGCCCTGTATGGCTCCCAGCGTCATCTGGTAAGGGTAGCGCACGGTACTGTCGAGCCGCATAGCAAGGCCCCATTCCGCGTCCATAGCCACTAGTAAGGGCACCTGCGAGAGGGCCTGTAGCCGGTTGGTCAGCTTAGCCTGTCGGATAGGCCCGCCCTGAAAGAAAACAACTCCGCCGAGTCTGTATGTCCGGACCAGAGTCACCAGCGAGTCCTCATATGCCTGATTACGGTTCGAATAAGCCGCGACCATGATCAACTGGGCAATGCGCTCGTCGGGTGTCAGGCCGGCAAACACCGAATCGGCCCAGCGGCTGGCCTGATCCGACAACTGCAGAAACGTAGGAGGTGTAGGAGAAAGCTCACCGGCATCCGGATCGATGGCCGTAGAAGATGGAGTCTGTGAATAACTTACGGTGGAGAAAAGTAGGCCGAAAAAAGCAAACAATATCGATCGGCACCAGGCCATATTCAGAGCAATTTGTAGTGAATGACAAAAGTACAAAAGTCCAGCCTGCTGACGACGACCGTTTATACAGAAAAACAGCAGGTCATATGTGGCCTGCTGTTTTTGTGGGGTATAAAAATACGTTATGGAAGGAGCTGCGGTTGCCGGATCAGCTTCTGCGAATGAACCGGCCGAACGCCGTCCAGGATCTGAAGAATGTAAAATGCTTCGGCCGATGCACCGATTTTGACTCGTAACTGTCCGGCCTCCAGACGTAGATCGTTGCCTGTAATCTCAGTCCGTAAGCCGTTCAACTGGGTCAGAACGACGCGCAGTCGGCTAGTGGTCAGGTTCGCTGGTACGCTGATGGTCACCTCATCGACAAACGGATTGGGCCATACCCGCCAGCTTCCTTCGGTTGATACGGGCTGTCTGGCCAGTTCAACGGCAGCCGTGCGGGCCGAGGGCGAGTAGACCGCAAAGACACCGTTCTGTAAGGTTACTTCGGTCGTGATGCCGTCGCCCGTATCGCCCTGCCGACGCACCGATAGCCGATACCGACCGGGTTCAACTCCGCCCACGCCGATGCCGCTTGGATAAACGGCCAGCGGAGCGTAGTACCGATACTGGTTGTAGCCGATGTAGTCGTTGCCGTTGGTAGCAGGCCCCCAATTCGTTTCACCGAACGGACCGTCCAGCCGCTCGAGCCGCATCTCAACCGGAGCAGACGCTTCAGCCAGCAACTGAAAGCCATGCGTTGGCATATCGTATTTGTAGCCGATTGTTCGGATTGTTCCGTCGGGTGTTGGGTTTGAACTGACCGGCGGCTGAACCGGTGGGGCCGGCTGCTGGGTCGGTGGCTGAACAGGCGTAGTCGGCGGTTGATTACCACTAACCACCGCGGCTTCGTGCACACCATCCTGCAGCGTTACTTCGGCCGATACGCCATTGCCGCTATCCCCCTGCGAACGTACCGATAGCCGGTAACGACCAGCCTCAACGCCCCCAAAGCCAATCACAGGAGGCATGTAGAAACGGTAATAAGTATAGCCGCTGTACTCCGTACTGGCCGTAGCGGGGCCCCAATTCGTTTCGCTGAACGAGCCATCCAGTCGTTCGAGCCGCATCTCGACCGCGCCGGATGCGTCGGCCAGAAGCTGGAATCCGTGCGAAATAGCGTCGTATTTGTAGCCGATTCGGCGAATCCGGCCGTCGGTGGGCGTGGGGTTGGTAACCACGGGCGGGGTAGTGGGCTGCGGGGGTGTTGGCTGTACCGGAGCCGGTGTGGGCGCGGGCGGTGTGGGTACCGGTGCAGGGGTAGGCTGGACGTTATCACCCGCCGTATACGTAGTAAACTTACCGTTCAGCAGCGTGACGTCACTCCAGACGCCCTCGCCAGAATCGCCTTGCCGACGTACCGACAACCGGTAACGGCCCGGCTCGACACCGCCTACACCAGCCGCGATGGGTGGGTAAAAACGGTAATGCGTAAAGCCGGCAAAGTCTGAACTGGTTGTTGGAGCATCCCAGTTGGTTTCACCGCCAAACGGCCCACCATCGATGCGTTGCAGACGAACCTCGACCGGGCCGGTCGCATTGACCAGCAACTGAAAACCGTGCGAAACAGCGTCGTATTTGTACCCAATCATCCGAATGGCTTCGTTAGGGGTTCCGCCGTTCTCGCTGGGCTGGGTAGGCTGCGTTGGGTTAGCGGGCGTTTGTACCGGACCGTTGCCAACCTGAAATACGTCGCTGGGAGTACCCGTAAACGCCGGCTGGGTCGACGTAACGCGAACGCGGTAGTTACCGGGAGCCAGTGAACCCGGCAGCGTTACCTGTAGCGGATTACCCGTTCCGGTGCCGATTTCGCTTACCACTCCACCGTCGCTGTTGAGCACTTGTACCTTGAACTGATTACCTTCTTCAAACGGCCCGTTTTTTACGTAAGGTACGTAAATAACCTGGCCGGCATTGACGCTGGCGGGCAGCACAAAGCCGGTCGTAATAGCGGGCCGGTCGCCCGATGGGCTGAGCGGCTGCGAACGGCTGAAAAAATTATCGTTGAGACTCTGGTCCCACAGGTCGGTCAGGCGGGGTAGACCGGCCCCCATGAAATGCACGTCGTCAGGCCGGTTATCAGCGCCCGTAAGCTGGTCGGTACTGGGGCCGGGAAACACATTGGGTACCTCGTTGGACAACCGATTCTGGGCATTGATGATGTTGCCGTCGGTGCGGCCCTGCACGTAGGTTGCCCGCGACACGACCCAGGCCAGTGAACCGTAGCTGGTTTGCTGGCGGCTTTTGTTGATGAGGAACAGAACGTTGTCGAAGTACCGCTGCGGGTCGTTGCCTACGTCGCCTTCGCCCTGATGCCATAATACCGACCGCAGGCCCGTCCGGCTGGCATAGTGAAGCAAAGCCGCGCCCAGCCGGCGATATGGAAACAGGTTCTGAGCGTATTCAGGAGCATTTTCGGCCGACCGGCGCCATTGCTCGCTGGACGTACCGGGCTGAGCCGCGCCGAGGAACAGAATCGGTACGTTCAGTCGGCTGGCGAGTTTATCGCCCAGCATGCCCCAGATGTGCATAGGGTTCGACGGGCCGATGCTGCGGCCACCGTCGGCGTGGCTGAACGTTACAGGTAGTAGTTGTTCATTAAGGTTATCGTCTTTGAAATCAAGGCAGGAAACGCGGTCATCGAAGGCCCCGGTGGCGTTGTCGTTGCCGAATGCATTGGATTGCCCCGACACGATGAAGACTTCGCCAATGCCAACCCGGCTGACGCCGGCGCTGGCTAGTACGTTGTTGTCGGCTAAGGCCCGAACTTCAAGCTGGTACCACCCACCCCGCCCCGGAATGGTGCCGCTAAACGATTTATTGGGGGAAATGATATTGATAGCGGTCCAGTCGGTGGGGCTGCCCTGACCGGCGCTGATGGGAACGAGCCGGGCTTCAACGCGCGAGGTTCCGGCGGGTGCCTGACCGGCTACCCAGACCGTGCCCTGGTTGGCCTGGTTTCGTTGGTAAACAATGCGTGATTGAGGAGAGGAGAGGGTAAGCTGAGCCAGGGCAAAGCCGGTACTGATTCCCCACAGTAGCAGGGTCCAGATGAGAAGTTTTCTCATAGATCAGATGGTAAAGTTGAAAAAACATGGTAAACCCACGCGGACCATTCGCACAATTCGCTTAAATCAGGCAGTATGTTGTCATAGCAGATTCAGGCGACATCGACTGAATCGAGTGTGGGAGATACTAGGAATTACTGTACAGAATAAACACAAAACCAAGCCCGCGGAACCAACTTTATGAGCACTGAAAAGTAATTCGCTGACAAAGATAGAGGCAAAATCAAGAAGGCAAATTTTATTTTGATTAAATTGATATTATTAAGAAATATTTTGCTCAATGATTATAAGTCAATATTTAATTTTAATTCCTATAATGTTTATATAGATTGATGAGAATGAACCGGCGTTTATTTTGCCGGTAAATCGTTGATTAAACGGCCGTAGCTAACTAGGTATAAATGCTGCTGTTTGGGGTTCTGAACTTAGAAACGTACAATTAATAGAGCGTTGTTAAAAAGGGGTGGCCAGGCAGCCACTAAACTGTCCGGGCAGCCAGCCACCCCCTGTCTATTAAGCAATTGACTGTTGCAAAACACCGTCGAGAGCCTGTTTCAAATCGTCCAGCAACACATGTGGTTCTTCAAGGCCAATGTACAACCGGACTAAATTGAAGCCGGACTGTGTTGGAGGAGTTGGTTCATGAGAGTTTTCATCGGGTATGGCGAACCCGATGCTGGCCGGAAAGACCAAAGACTCATGGCCGCCCCACGAAACCCCCAGGATGAAACGCCTGAGTGAATCCGCAAACGTATCGACATCTTCGATCCGGTTGGTGTTGAGCGAGAAGGTTAATAACCCCCCGCAGCCAGTCATTTGCCGACGTGCCAGTTCATATTGAGGATGTGTTTCGGAGAAGGGATAATACACCCGACTGACCGCTGGATGGCTTTCCAGCAAGGCAACGATCTGCCGGGCGCTCTGGCTGCTTTGTTCGAGTCGGAGCGGCAGGGTACGTAGCCCGCGGATCATCAGCCAGGCATTCTGTGGGGAGATGATACCGCCGAACGTCATGTACTCACCGTAAAAAATCTTCCGGATCATGGCTTCCGACCCGCAGATTACACCGGCCACCAGGTCAGAGTGCCCACCAATGTACTTCGACGCCGAGTGGAGGGTGATGTCGATGCCCAGTTCAATCGGGCGCTGGTGTAAGGGCGTGCAGTAACTGTTGTCGATCATCGTTACGATGCCCCGCGACCGGGCGATCTGTGCTACGGCCGCAATGTCCTGCAACTCGAACGTAAAGGAGTTGGGCGACTCAAGGTAGATAATCTTGGTGTTGGGCTGGATGGCCCGCTCAAAGTTTGCCGGGTCGGTGCCGTCAACGAACGTAGTCGTGACGCCAAAACGGGGCAGATAATCGCGCATGAGCCGTTCCGTCCAGCTATAGGGTTTGGCAACGGATACGATGTGGTCGCCCTGTGCTACGTTGGCCAGCACCGCCGACCCGATGGCGGCACTACCGCTGGCCAGCACCAGCGCATCTTCGGCGCCTTCCAGGGCGGCCAGTTTCTGCCGTAATATCTTGACCGTGGGGTTGTTGCCGCGGGTGTAAAAATGCCGGTCGTGCTCATGCTGGAGATCAGCCCGCATGGTTGCCACGTTCGGAAAGGTGAAGTTGCTGGTCTGGATGATGGGAGGGGCGATGGCGTTGAAATACTGATGACGGTCTTCGCCCAGTTCGTTCAGAATGTAGGATACGTCCATTGTTGTGGGTTGCGGGTAACCAGAGCGCTCCGGTTAAACCAGTCGTTTTAAAAGATAATACAGCGGCCAGCCACTCAGAAACAGACCCCAGCCAATGGCCGCCGGACCGGGGTCATTCAGCACTACGTTGATGGAGACAATGACGAGGAAGCCGATGAAGAGCAACGGTAGCCATGGATACGCCCAGACCCGGTATCCGGTGAATGTATCATTGCCTTTTACCCGACGGCGAAAGACAAACAACGTAGCGGCTGCACTAGCCAGCGCAATGCTGTCGACCGACATAACGTAGCTGACAATTTTCTCGAACGTACCGAGGAAAAACAGCGATAATAACATGATAACCACTAGGAACGTCAGGGCGAATTCCTGCGTCTGGGTACGGGTGTTGACGCGTTTGAAGATGGGTGGCAGAACGCCGTCGTCGGCCATGGCATAGTAGACGCGGGGCAGAGATAACAGGCTCGCATTCAGGTAACCCAGCACGGAGATGAAAATGGCGATGGAAAACAGCACGAAACCCCAGTCGCCGAACAAGGCCCGGGCCAGATCAGCCGCGATCAGCTTCGATCCGGCCAGTCCTTCAAAGCCCAATTGCCGATAATATGCGTAGTTTAGACTCAGGTACAGGGCCATGATCAGCAACATGCCGCCGATAACGCCCCGGGGCGCATTCCGGGTCGGTTGTTTGATGTCAGCCCCAAAATTCAGCACCTGTTGATAGCCACCGTAGGTGTAAAAGACGGCGATAAGACTCACAAAAAAGGCGGCTCCAAGGCTTGATTGGGAAGACGGTGCAGCGGATGAACCGGCAGAAGCCAGACTCGGCGTAACGAACACACCGGCGCACAGAATCAGCATCAGTACCACCTTGAGACCACTCAGCAGGTTCTGAGTGCGGGCCCCCGACCGAATGCCCAGCAGATTAATGACGTAGAAAAGCAGGACGGTGGCAATGGCCGTGCCGCGAATCCCGTCAGTGCCGCGAAGCGGGTCGGGTAGCAGGGGGTTGATGTATTCAGCACCGATCAGGGCGACACCAATGTTACCGGCTCCGTAGGTCAGCACGATGACCCAGTTCAGCATGAACGCAAACACCGGATGGAAGGCCTCGGAGATGAGCTTATAAAATCCACCCGCTACGGGGTAACGCGAACCGATTTCGGCATACGTCAGGGCCCCGCACAGACTGACCAGGCCACCTGCAATCCAGGCTGCGAAAAAGACGGTGGGTGTTTGCGCCGACTGAGCCACCAGAGTAGGGGTTCTGAAAATACCAATCCCGATGACCAGACTAACGACAATCATGGTCAGGTCGAAGGCCGAAAGTTTTGGTTGGATCGTAGCAGCGGCTTCCTTACTTTTCTGCTCGGTTGATTGCCCACGTTCATGACTGCTTACATTCATCGGATTAGTCGTTTAGATGCTCACCATCGGTTGCTGATTGCGCTGGGTGTTATGCTGCTGGTGCTGGCGTTGCTGCCCGGCCGGTTGAACTGGCCCGATCGCATCACCATCGCCTGGGTATCGTTTGCCATGACGATACTTAGCCTGATGTGGACATCCATCCTGGATGCGCACCCCCGCGAATTACCGAAATTATCCCGGATTCAGGATTCCAGTCGCACCTTCATTTTCCTTTTTGTTGTTTTTGCCGCCATAGCGAGCTTATCAGCGGTGGTTGCGTTACTGAACGCAATGAACGATCGGCATCGGGGAGAGCACATTTTGCTGGCGTTGCTGGCCGTAATCTGTTCGTGGAGTCTGGTGCATACCGTATTCGCTCTGCGGTACGCCCACCTGTATTACGGCGATAGTCCTCATCTGGCCAAACCGCTGGGTGGTCTGGACTTTCCGCAGGAGCCGGAACCCGACTATCTGGATTTCGCGTATTTCGCCTTCGTCATTGGCATGACCAGTCAGGTGTCAGACGTACAGATTTCCTCCCGCCAGATGCGCCGTACGGCTCTGCTGCACGGTGTGCTGTCCTTTATTTTCAACACCGTGATCATAGCCCTTAGTATCAACGCACTGGCCGGGGTACTTTAAGCAGAACGTTACGATCGCCGGGCCGACCGGCCTTTCTCGGTGTTAGCCTTGGCCTGCTGTTCTTTCTCGTACTCATCGCGCTGGCGTTTATCGGCCAGCAGATTCCGGTACAGTCCGTTGAGTACGTATAAATCATCCACTTCGTCGATCAGGCGGTGGAGTTGTTCGCGAACCTGGTTAATGTTCATAGTTGGGGTGTGTCTTTAGTTGTCTGGATACAATAATTCGTCCAACCGGATTGTTTGGAAAACGACCCGTGGAGTTAGTGAAAGAACAGATAGCCCAGAGCAATGCCCGCCAGCACACCAATCAGGTCGGCAAACAGGCCATACGGAATGGCGTAACGGGTGTTTTTGATGCCGACCGAGCCAAAATACAGCGCCACGATGTAGAACGTCGTATCGGCCGACCCCTGGAAAATGCAGACGAGCCGCCCAACGAACGAGTCGGGACCGAACTGTTTCATGGCGTCGATCATGAGCGCCCGGGCGCCCGAACCACTCAGGGGTTTCATCAGGGCAACCGGCAGGGCATCCGTGAAATCAGTGTTTACGCCCGTCAGACCGATCAGGTACTTCATGCCGTCGACAAGGTAGTCCATCGCTCCGGCATTCCGGAAGGCGCTGATGGCCACCAGCATCCCGACCAGGTAAGGAATGATGCGCACGGACGTGTCAAATCCACCCTTCGCACCTTCGATGAACGTACTGAAAATATCCACTTTCCGGATGAGCGCCCCGGTGACGAATGCCACGATAATCGAGAACAACAGTACGTTACCGACCACCTTCGAGATGGCTTCGACTTCTTCCTTTGGTCGGCCGCTTAGTGCCCAGAGCGCCAGGGCAATCAGGGCGGTGATGCTGCCCAGCCAGCCGATTACCGTTCCGTTCAACAGGTTAATACGTTGCCGGATGCCCACGGCAATCATCGAAACCACGGTTGTTACGTACGTACCGATGACGCAGGGGATAAAGACGTCGGCCGGGTTCTGAGCCCCCAGAATCGCCCGCTGCGCCATAATGCTGAGCGGAATGATCTGCAAGCCGGAGGTGTGCAGGACCAGAAACATGATCTGCGCGTTTGAGGCCGACTCTTTATTGGGGTTCAGGCTTTGCAGACTTTCCATTGCCCGCAGGCCGAAGGGCGTAGCGGCATTGTCGAGGCCGAGCATATTGGCCGAGAAGTTCATAATCATCTGGCCGTTGGCCGGGTGATCTTTCGGTACTTCCGGAAACAGCTTATTGAAGAACGGACCAATGATCCGGGCAATGAAGTTGATGGCTCCGGCTTTCTCGCCAATGTTGAGCAGGCCCAGAAAGAACGTCATGACACCCGCCAGTGGCAGCGCAATGTCGACGACGGCCACTTTTGCCGAATCGAACAGCCCCTCAACAATGGTTTTGAAGATTTCGGTGTCGCCGAAGACGATGAGTTTGATGAGCGCAACAACGAAGGCAACAAGAAAGAAAGCAACCCAGATGTAGTTTAAGGCCATGGCCGCAGATTGCGCGGATTCCGCAGATGTAAGAATATGGAATAACGGGCAAAGTAGGCCGTTTTTTATTTATTTGCAACGACCGTCATCGATCGTAAACGTCCTCTTTGGAATTGATGCGTGACAACTCTATGAAAATTAGCTTAATCGCCCTGCTTACGTATTCACTTGTTCACTCATTCACCCTGTCAGCTCAATCGCTCGAACAGGCGATGATTAACCAAAAGCTCGTGGATGTTCAGAACGTGGACCCGAGTATTCTGGTCGAACTTAAATATTCGACGACCGATAATTTTGTGGGTAAGGACGTGTACGGAGAACTGACCCGAGCGTATATGCAGCCAATGGCGGCCCAGAAGCTGGCGAAGGCGAGCCGGTACCTTCAGGAGCAGCATCCCGATCTGCGACTGCTGGTGTATGACGCGGCCCGACCCCGCGCAGCCCAGTGGAAACTCTGGAACGCATTACCCGACCTGCCCGAGCGGGAGCGCCAGAAGTACGTGGCCGATCCACGGAAAGGGTCTATCCATAACTACGGCTGTGCCGTTGACCTGACCGTGGCGACGAAGGATGGAAAAGCCCTGGACATGGGCACGAAATACGATTTCTTCGGTGAGTTGGCTTACCCATCGAAGGAGGAAGAACTGCTGAAAGCGGGCAAACTAACGAAGCAGCAAGTCGAAAACCGACGCATTCTGCGCGAGGCCATGCGGGCCGGTGGCTTTAGCCCCATTGAGTTTGAATGGTGGCATTTCAATGCCCTCTCGCGGGAAAAGGCCAAAATGGTGTTCCGAATTGTGGAGTAACTATCGGTTTAGCATCATACGCAATGGCCTTTTAAAGACGTTGCCATCATATGAGACTACTTCTTTTCTGGTTCTTGCCTGCTTTAGCGTTTGCTCAACCTGATTCAGACACGCTACGTTTACCCAAATTAACCCCCGTGGGCATAGCGAAGCGGCAGTTCCAGGCCGAGTTTGACATTACGTATGTGACATTGGCAAATGGCCTTCAGGTAGCCCTACGCCCCGTAACGGGCAACTCAACTAATCCCGCTGATTCCAATGTGTACATTAAACTGGAGCGTCTGCACCGGCCAACTGCTTATTCTGGCCGGGATGTAACAACGCTGCGTATTGCAAGCTATCTGGTCCGAATGTCGGGTGTCGCTAATCTGGATCCCGGACAACTGGAAACCTACCTGAAAAATCGCCGGATTTACGTTTCACCGACGGGAAACCGGTTTTCCACTGGATTTGACTTACAAACCGGAAAAAGCCAGTTGGAAGCAGCTTTTCAGGTTTTGCATGCCTTTGTTACCCAACCTTCAGCAGACACATCCGCTTATCGGGCGGCTCTAAGGAAGTTAATAGCAGGGTATCGTCGCCCGGCAACGATTCGCCCGGCGAGGGAGCCAAGCCTGGAAGAAATCGTATCGGATACATTACGCCAAGTGCTGAATTGCCCGGGAGACCAATTAACCGTCGATGATCTTGCCGACATCAGTCCGGTCCGGGCTCAGGCCCTATTCAGGGAGGCCTTCGGAAATGCCAATCAGATCAGGTGTACCATCACCGGCAATTTTGAGTTGGAATCCGTCATTGGGCTGCTACAACAGTACCCTGGCAATTGGCCTTCGACGGCTAAAAAGACTCGGTTGCAACTACGTGATGATTGTAGTTTTCCGGTTTCGCGCTTGCAGAAAGTGTATTATCTACCCAAAGCAACTTCTGCTGTAGTGAGTGAGGTACATCTGACTACGTACAAGACGGTGGCACCGGGTGAAACCAAGCTGATAGAAGTTTTTGCCCGCATCTTTCGGAAACGCCTGAGTGAACGTCTGAAGCAAGACGGACTAAGTGGCCAGGTTCTGGTCGCGAAAGAGTCCGGCGGTCTTATAAATGGAGTCAGTCAGCGGAATCGCCGGGTCGGTTTGCTGGTCCAGGTAACTTGTCAGCCGGATCAGGTAGACGCCGTCAATGCAGTTGTCAACGCGGAGTTGAAGCGGTTGCTTCAGGAGCCGATTACGGATGCCGAAGTAGAACCTTTTAAGGCTAGGGCTGCGCAGAATGAAGCGTATGCCCGCCGAAGCGGTTATGTCTGGAATCTGCTTCTGTGGAGTTCAATTTACGCCGGTGACTGGCCGATTCAGTCCAACGCAGGTGCGAAAGCCGCTACGGCCGAAAATCTACAGAATACAGCCCGTCGGTTTGCCACAACTAAAGACGTAATTTCGGTGACCTTTCTGCCGGAGTCTCGCCGGTAAATGATCATGAAATATCCGTTACAAACCACTCAGTTTCTATTTTGCGGAGCCGTAATCGGGTAGTGTCTCAGTTTGAAAAATTTTCGGCATGACTCAAATTCGTTGGGAAGCTGAAAGCATGTATTGGATATTGCCCAAAACCAGAAGGACACCACCTATTCCTATTAGATTTAATTCGACTTCGCCCCGCTCGACATATGAGAGAATGACCACCCAGAAAAATAAAATACCCATAATCACTGGCAGGATTAGGGCTATTTTCTTGATAGCTTGTGTCTTTTTCATGACGAAGGCAGTTTTGTGCACTTGTGAAGATATAGATAAACCTTAATCAGTTAGTGCTGATTAAGGTTTTTTAACGTTTCAGGTGTTTTCAGTAAACTTCCGTCAGTTCAACGATCTACTAAATTATCATTGGTTTCTTTGCCAACACCGCTTCCATTGCCGGTGTAACCCGAAGCGTCTTATGCACCTTGCAGAAGTTGTAGAAAGAAATGCAGGGGAATCGCCTGGCAGTGGTTCTCAAGCTTCTTTTATTAAGGACTTCACCATAAAATACAGTAACCCATATGGTTTGACTTGGAAGGGAATAATAACGCCCTTTTCCACCGCTTTGCAGCCGCCTTCTGAACAATGTGTTATAACTAAATTAGTTACTCAAAACACCACATTATCAATCAACCGCACTTTGCCTAAATGGGCCGCGATGCAAACCGCTGTTTGCCCCGGTGCCAGCACTTCAGCTACCGGTTGTAACGTATCGGCATTGGCTACCTCAATGTACTCCAGTCGGAAACCGGGCCGGGTGGCGAAATACCCCGTAACGGCGGCTTTGGCGTGCGCGGGACTTTGACCTTCGGCGAGCAGATCGTGGGCGAGTGTCAGGGCCTGATACAGTGCCGGGGCCAGTTCGCGTTCTTCGGGAGTAAGGTTGCGGTTGCGCGACGACATCGCCAGGCCGTCGGCTTCGCGAACCGTTGGGCAACGGATCAGTTCGATGGGAAAGTTCAGGTCGCGGATCAATCGCCGGACGACAGCCACCTGCTGCAGGTCCTTCTGCCCGAAGAAGGCGCAGTCGGGCTGCACGATGTTGAACAGCTTGGCCACCACAATACCGACACCGTTGAAGTGTCCCGGCCGGAAGGCCCCCTCCATGACCGTTTCAAGCTCCCCAAAGTTTAGCCGGAGGAGGGGTGGCTCCGTATACATTTCATCAGCCGATGGGGCAAACACTACGTCGCAGCCCGCTGCTTCGAGTAGCTGAAGGTCGGCCTCAAACGTACGGGGATAGCGGGCGAGGTCGTCGGGGTTATTGAACTGGACCGGGTTGACAAAGATGCTCGCAACAACCAGATCGGCTTGTTGTTGGGCCGCGTCAATCAGCGTCAGATGCCCGCTGTGCAGAGCCCCCATGGTAGGCACAAGACCGACTTGCTGGGTGGTACGGTTGGCGTGCAAGAAGCTTCGGAGGGCAGCGATGGTATCGAAATAATGCATGAGCGCAGAACGAGTGAAAACAGGAACGCAGGGTTGGCAGATAACCGGAAATAACCAGGGTTTTGTCCAAAATAAGTTACCCGAATGGCTTACTTTATGTTCCTGACCCTTCGCTTTTTTTGCGCAAAGCTTATTGAAATACGGGAAAAAATTGTATAATTTTGCAAGTTTTTTAGGTAAACTCGATCATCATATCCCGTCCGTACTATATGAGCAAATTACGTATCCTCTACGTTGCCAGCGAAATCAACCCTTTCCTGAAAACATCTGATGTTGCTGATTTTGTCCGCAAATTGCCACAGGCCATGCAGGAGCGGGGCATGGAAATTCGTATTCTCGTGCCGCGTTTTGGGTTGATCAACGAGCGCAAAAACCGGCTGCATGAGGTGGTACGGCTGTCGGGTATCAATATCGCGGTGGGCGACGAGGAAAAGCCGTTGATAATCAAGGTTGCTTCCATTCCAACGGCTAAATTGCAGGTTTATTTTATTGATAACGAAGACTATTTCCAGCGGAAGTACGTTTTCCATGACAAAGAGAACCGCTTCTACGCGGACAACGACGAGCGGGCGATCTTCTTCTGCAAGGGAGTGCTGGAAACAGTGAAGAAGCTCGGCTGGGCACCAGATATCGTGCACTGCAACGACTGGATGACGGCCCTGATTCCGTTGTATCTCAAAACGACCTACAAGAATGATCCCATGTTCAAGGACACCAAGTCGGTCTTTACGGTCTACAACAATGCGTTTGAGCACCGCTTCAATGGCGACATCATTGAGAAGGCCCGCATGATGGACATCGACGATTCCATGCTGGAAGCGTTGAAGTCAGCGGATTTTCAGGGCTTTATCCGGATTGGCTCTACCTACGCAGATGCGGTGGTACGGGCCGACGAAGAGTCGAGCGAAAGCCTGAACGCCATTTTGAATGAACTACCAGAACATAAATTTGAAATTACCGAAGATGAGGATGTCGCGGACCGCTATTACAACCTGTACACGCAACTGGCTGGCTAAATTTGGTCCTACGAGGCCAACCCTCGTACGATTGATCATGCTGACCGGTGCGATAGCGGGGGTAATTGCCTGCGAAGAGCCGAAAGAAATTGGTCTTCCGCCCACCACGCCGGTGGACGTCTTTTATACGGATACGATCAGCGTACAGCGGTCGACCATCCTGCTGGATTCGACCCGGTCGTACCTGAGTAAGAATTTTCTGGTAGGGCGCTATTCGGACCCAACGTTTGGGAAGATTCAGGCAACTGCGTACTCTCAACTGTCACTCGGTGGTATTACGTTCGAGCCGAAAGACGGAAGCACGGCGATCCCGGCCGAGCAGTTGGTCTATGACTCAACACGGTTGTATGTGACAGTGTCGTATGTGTACGGCGATACGCTTCAGTCGCAGGAACTTCGTGTTCATCGATTGACGCAGCCGCTTAGTACAACGATCAATTACGACATCAACACCAGCATACCGTACGAGAGCGAGCCGATTGCCCGGCGCACCATTACGCCCCAGCCCAATACGACTCGTCAGGTAAGCTTTACCGTGTCGGATGCATTTGGGCGGGATCTGCTGTCGATTGCGAACAAGGATGCCGCGAAAACGAATGCTGCCTTCCAGGAGCAGTTCAGGGGACTGGCCATTACGTCGCAGTCGGCTACGAACGCGGCTCTGTTGGGTTTTGAAGCAATCGACGCCAACAGCATAGCGTTCGTCCGGCTGTTCTACCACAAAACCGGCGCAACGACCAGCTCGACCCAGGATTTCCTGCTGAGTGGAGCCCGATTCAACCAGATTAAAGCCGACCGGACGGGAACACCATTAGCCAATCTGGGGCCGCAGCAGGCACTCCGGCCGTCGGCCGTGGGAGGCCGGACGTTCATCCAAACGGCGACCGGCGTAACGACCAAGCTACAGTTTCCGGGGCTGGATAACCTGAAGCAGCAGGGCCGGATTGCCATTAACCGGGCCGATCTGATCATTACGCCCAAGGCTCCGCCGAGCGGACTGTATTATTTGCCTCCTTTCCTGGCGCTGGGTGAAGTGAACGCACAGAACCGCCTGATACGCACGACGCCGAATCAGTTCCTGCAATTGGTTCAGGCTCCGCAGGTGCTGTTCGACCGGATCGAAAGCTCGTGGACAGCTCCGCAGGTGGCTCAGTATGATAGCCGGACGAAGTCGTATACGGTTCAGTTGAGCGGCTATTTTCAATCAATCATCGCGGGACTGACGCCCAACAATGGTCTGGCGATCATTACACCGGGTTTGAGTTCGCTGTCGCCGGTGAACAGTCAGGGTGGGTTGTCCTTTGCACAGTATTACTACGTCAATGATCAGGTAACGCAGGCTGTGCTGGACGGCGATGCCAGCGCAAAGCTGATCGTGTTCTACACGGTTTCTCGTTAATTAACATCGGACCCATCGGTATCACCTGCCAGAACACGGGTAGGTAGTGCCGGTGGGTTTTGCTATTTTACAACTTAATAAGATCAGTTACAGGTGGTCCTGACATGTCGGCATTTCGCCGTATCTTGCCCCTGACTATATAGCCAATTGCAGGATCAACCGAAACCAGAAAACCAACTATGTGCGGCATTGTAGCATACGTCGGGCACCGGGAAGCGTGTCCGCTCGTCATAAAAGGGCTGAAGCGGCTTGAGTACCGCGGCTACGACAGCGCGGGCGTAGCGCTGCTGAACGGCGATGGTCTCAAGGTGTATAAAAAGAAGGGAAAGGTGTCGGCGCTGGAACACGAACTCAGCGGCCGGACCCTGCATGCAAAAATCGGGATGGGGCATACCCGCTGGGCTACCCACGGCGAACCGAACGATGTGAATGCGCACCCACACTACTCGTTCCACCGAAAGCTGGCCATCATCCATAACGGCATCATCGAGAACTACGCGGCCATTAAAGAGAACCTGCTGCGGAAAGGGCATACGTTCGCCAGCGAAACCGATACGGAGGTGTTGGGGCAGTTTATCGAGGATATCTGGGAAAATCAGGGCGGAACGCTCGAAGAGGCCGTTCGGCTGGCGTTGCAGGAGGTAGTTGGGGCATATGCCATCGTGATCATGACCGAAGATGATCCTACCCAGTTGATCGCGGCCCGTAAAGGCAGCCCGCTGGTGATCGGCATTGGTGAGGGCGAGTTCTTCTGCGCATCCGATGCAACGCCCATTATTGAGTATACGAAAGACGTAGTGTACCTGAACGATTACGAAATCGCGGTCATCAAAGACGGTGCACTGCGGATCGTTACCCTCGATAATACAACCACGACGCCGTATGTCCACAAGGTAGAACTGGAACTGGAAGCGATCGAGAAAGGCGGTTTCGATCACTTCATGCTGAAGGAGATTTTTGAGCAGCCGCGTTCCATTGCCGATAGTATGCGGGGGCGTGTGAATGCCGACGAAGGGCATCTTCAACTTGGCGGACTGCGCGATTACCTGGACAAACTGGCAGCCTCGAAGCGAATTGTTATCGTTGGCTGTGGTACGTCCTGGCACGCCGGGCTGGTAGCTGAATACATTTTTGAAGAGCTGGCCCGGATTCCGGTTGAAGTTGAATACGCATCGGAGTTCCGGTACCGGAATCCGATCATCAGCGAAGGGGATATCGTCATTGCCATCTCGCAGTCGGGTGAAACGGCCGATACGCTGGCGGCCATCGAACTGGCCAAGTCGAAAGGGGCTACCATTTTCGGTGTGTGCAACGTAGTTGGCTCGTCGATTGCCCGGGCAACGCACGCGGGGGCTTATACCCATGCGGGGCCTGAGATCGGAGTGGCCAGTACGAAGGCGTTCACGGCCCAGGTCACGGTGCTGACACTGATGGCCCTGGCCGCGGCTCAACGTAAAGGTGTGATTGCCGATAGTCTGTTACGGCAGTTGCTGGCAGAGCTGGAGAGCATCCCGGCGAAAGTAGAGAAGGTGTTGCAGGCCGCTGAGAAGATCAAGGAGATTGCCTATATCTTCACCTACGCCCGTAACTTCATTTACCTCGGCCGTGGGCTGAACTTCCCCGTGGCGCTGGAAGGTGCCCTGAAATTGAAGGAAATCAGCTACATCCACGCTGAGGGATACCCGGCCGCCGAGATGAAGCATGGCCCGATTGCGCTGATCGACGAAGATATGCCGGTTGTCGTGATTGCTACCAAGGATAGCTCTTACGAGAAAGTCGTGTCAAACATTCAGGAGGTAAAAGCGCGCAAGGGGCGCGTCATTGCCATCACGACCGAAGGCGATACGCAGCTACCGGACATGGTTGATTTCACCATTGAGATTCCGAAAGTCCATGAAATCCTGATGCCGCTGGTGTCGGTGGTGCCGCTGCAACTGCTGGCCTACGACATCGCCGTGATGCGCGGCCGGAACGTTGACCAGCCCCGTAACCTGGCCAAGTCAGTGACCGTGGAGTAAGACCATACAAAAATGCCAATCGAAGCGCAGCGGGTGTAAACTCGCTGCGCTTTTTTATGCGACTAGAAATGAAAAAATACCTTCAACCGTCCGAAGAACGTGTTTATCGGTTGTGCTGTATGGGTGGATACTGGCCCGTTACGTCCTGTCTTACAGAGGATAGAGTCTATACTGTTTATCCTCCAATTCGTCGTTTTCAGTACGCATATTCGCTGGTTCAGTAAAGGCGACTTGTAGGAAGGAGTAGGGGTATATGACCTTTGGGGTGTCACACAACAAATACTTTATTCGTATGAAACGACAACCTCTTTTTTTTCAACTGGCCCTGATGGCCCTTTTTGCTCTGGTTTTTGTGTCCTGCCAGGACTCAGGTCCTTATGAAGAGACCACCCAAACGTATTCGGTATCTGGTTTCGACCGGCTCGACATGGGCAGCGCCTTCCGCATAACCGTACGCCCGGGTACTACCTTTGCCGTTGAAGCGCGCGGAAACCGAAGCGATGTCAATGATCTGGTCGTAGCCGTACGAAACGGAACGCTGACGGCGCAATACGACAATTACCGGCGTAACCGGCATCACGATATGTACATCACGATAACGATGCCGACGCTGCGGGGAATTAACTTCTCGGGGGCATCGCGGTCAACGATCAGCGGCTTTCCCAATGTGAACAGTATGGACGTTACCCTGTCTGGGGCATCAAAATCCGACGTAGCCGTGTCGACGACCCGCCTGACTACAGCTATCTCGGGCGCATCGACGCTTACGCTGAACGGCAGCAGCAGCGGCCTGACGGGCGACGTATCGGGGGCCAGTAAGCTCAACGCGTATGATCTGCTAACCGAAACGGCTGATCTGGAGGTATCGGGTGCCAGCAACGTGCAGATCCGGGTGAAGGACGCCCTGAACGTCTCGGCCAGCGGAGCCAGCAAAGTCCGGTATCGCGGCACCCCCCGGCTGAACTCGAAGGTATCGGGAGCCAGCTCAGTTGAGCAGGAGTAGGGTATAGAGACACTTTACAAAAAGTGCCGGTGGTATGTCGACATGCCACCGGCACTTTTTTTATACCTTCAGGCAACCCGTTCAGGAAAACCCGCATTTATGCAGATGTAAACCCGCATCAGCCAAAAAAATGGATCAGCAACTCATCGAACAATGCAAACGAGGCAATGCCT
This sequence comes from Fibrisoma limi BUZ 3, assembly GCF_000296815.2. GTDB lineage: Bacteria > Bacteroidota > Bacteroidia > Cytophagales > Spirosomataceae > Fibrisoma > Fibrisoma limi. The sequence continues at coordinate 348,449 of NZ_CAIT01000009.1, read as the reverse complement.
TTGCGCAGAAACGGTTGTTTGATCAGTATGCTAATCGGCTCTTTCGGGTGAGTTTGCGCTACGTCCGTAACGAGTCAGACGCTGAAGAAGTGTTGATGAATGGATTTATGAAGGCTTTTCAGGGGATCAGCGATTTTACTTACCGTGACGATAAGGGGCTGGAGGCCTGGCTTCGACGTATTATTGTGAACGAAGCCTTACAGCACCTGCGGGCAAACCGGAGCCTGCCACTTTTTCAGCCAGAGGAAATGGCCGGTATTCAGCCGGATTCGAATCCTTTGCCCGATATGGGGTTAGATGCCGAACGGATTTATGCACTTATTCGGGAGCTACCAACGGGTTACCGAACCATCTTTAATCTGTACGTAATCGAAGGATATACCCATCGGGAAATTGCCGAGCGGCTTGCTATCAGCGAGAATACATCGAAGTCACAACTGAGCAAGGCCCGCGCTCTGTTGCAGGAATGGTTAACCAGTTATGGCTATGAAGCGACCCGACGAACCTCTTGACCACTTGGTGCGGCAGGCGATCAACGATCTGCCTGATACACCGCCACCCGGCTCTGCATTCAACGCTGATCAGGTATGGAGGCAGATGCATCCCAGATTGCAGGGGGCAGCTCCGCAACGCCGTAGTGGCACTGTCTGGTGGCTGGCCGCAGCCTGCGCATCAGTCCTGCTGATAAGTTGGCTTTATGTAGAGCTGACGCCTGCTGAAAAGGGTGCGTCGGTTATAAATCGGCCGCCAGCCGCATCGATACCAGCCAACAGGCCGGTCGGACCGTTGGATCTGCGGCAACGAACCGCTGTTCGTGATCAGTCGGCACAAGTAGTTCGAGAGCGGCCTGTCCGACGAGTAAACGTACCTGAAAGGAACCTGGTCGAGCAAACAAAATTGACTGAGGCCATTACAGCGATGCCCGCTGAAACCCTACGCATTGTTGCTGAAACAATACCTTCGACGCCGGAAGTCACAAAAGCGTTGGCTACGGTTCCTAAACGCCAATTCCGGGTAGTACACGCGAACGAACTACAGGCGGAGGATGAGAAACGCCCGAAGCTCTACCAGACCGGAAACGTCGTGCGTCTGGGTGATGAAGGGGAGTTGCAGCCTGACGAAGGTGAAATAGCAAAGCCAATTATTCTCCGCTTAACGAATAAACCAAACCAGTAAGTATGCGAATTCTTTTCTTGGTTACCGCGCTCATGCTGAGCATGGATGGGACTATTGTTGCCCAACAGGTTCAGGGACGATTAACGGCGTCTGGCTCCAACCGTACAAACGATTGGATGAGTCATATTGAGATTGATCTGGGCCAACGAAATACGCTCCTCGTTGGGTTTACCCGCTACGCCGAAATTCAGGCTCGCCGGAACGTAGATTCGGTACTGCGCCTGTTCGTTGCCGATTACCGGGTCGTTCGGGATAGTGCCCAGCCCCCAACCGTGGCAACGCATGCCTTTTTCCGACTGTCGCCAACTGATCGGGCGCTTGACTTACGAACAACCCCGCAACGGACCCTGTCGTTTCGGTTCCGCGACGATGAGGAGCCGGTTCAGGTAAAGACCGCTCAGGATACGTTGTTGATCGTCTGGGGACAGACCGGTAATCAGCGACCCTATTACGACGTTTCGATTCAGCTATTTGTGAATAACCTGGATGGCATTGAACAGCTCTTGAAAAATGGTGGATTGAACGCCAGATTGAATCAGGCATTTGAATCGGTAGAACAGTATAAAGGCCATGATCTGACAAGTTCCAAAATGTCGTTTGATCTCATTGAGGAAGCGGGTAAAGCGCCCCGGTTTGTCAATCCCGGATTGGCACGAAGTCCATTTATTCGATTTTCGCCCGGGATAAGCGTAGGCCTGATTCGTAGTCAGTGGGTTCCTTCATTTAACCTGGACGCTCAGTTTGTTCCGGGTCGTCACTACAACGTTGGGTATACAATTGGCTATACGTCTTCTTTTTTCTTTCGGGAGGCAGGTGATGGACGCTTCCGCACCTTCAGAAATGACTTTCTGAATGTTGGCTTTACCTTTTATCGCTTCAATAAGAATGGGCTTACGTCGGCTTCCAGTCGTACACTCCTTGGCCTGTATGTCGGTGTGCCGGTTCATCGCAGGGGAAATTACTTTGACCCAAACACGTTTCGCGTAAGCAGCACGGTGTATCATTATGGGCTGTTCAAAGTCCAGCCCGAATTTTATTTTACCGGCTTATTCAAAAACGTATACCCTGGCCTGCGTTTAACCGTAGGGTTGTGATAAATTCAGTACCCAATCCAGCGACCGAAGCCACCGCATGAGGGGAAAACAGCAGCCTAACTTTCTTTTGCTGAACACTTTGTCATCTGCGTTCCATTACGTATATTTACCGTCCTGTCTCAATCGGACAACCGTACTAATGGACGCCGGGACAACGCCTGGCGGAACGCGTAATGGCACGACTCAAAAACAATCCAAACCAGCTTCAAATAGATTTTCTGGCGGCTTTTCGCCGGATGCTTGTCAGCCTCGGTGGCCCTGACAACCTGGCCGTCAATGAAAGCCTCTTTCTGCGGATGACCGACCAGTGGGAAAGCACTCAGGTTATACCCGCCAACTTATTGTTTCAGAAAAGCCCCGTTGAGGCCGTTGTCTATCGGCTCCAGAAAGCCGACCGCGACAGTGGCGCCGATCAACTCCGGTTCCCGGCCGAAATGATTGCCGGCGACATTCGGGGCGAACAGGGCCTGACCGGTTTTTCCGGGATCTTCCGGAATCAGGGCTGGGTCATTCTGCCGGCTGAATTGTCAGGAATGTACAAAAATCTGTTCCTGAACGTACTGACGGCATCAATTGGTCTCGATCATCAATATCCGTCGCGGACCGAATTGCTGGCCGAAGCCGAACGCGTGGCGCTGGCGGCTCTACTGCCCGAAGCTGAGGTTCGCAAGTTTTTCGGACTACGGCTGTCGAAGTTTCCCGACAGTTTCCGGAGCGAGGTTTCGAACTATTTCAATCTGCCGTTCGACTACGTGTTGAAGCGGGCCAATCACATTGGGGCCGTGTCGGAGCAAACCGTCGAAGAGGCTCGTACACCGCTACGCAACGTGAACCTGCGTCGACCGCAGAGCAATCGCGCAGCATAGCCTGCTTTTCGTTTTACATAAAAAAGCCGCTTGATTTTACATCAAGCGGCTTTTTTATGTCTAGGGGGCTGGTTGTTGCGGCCTGAAATCAAGGTTGTGGAACAGGAATAATCGCAGGGTGTGATTGTTAGTGAAGGTATTTCCAGCCGCCTGCTGCTGGAAAAGGTTCATGTAGCCGGCCTGTAGCAGCAGGTGTTTGGTAAACGGGTACGATAAACCCACAAAGAAGCGGTTCTGATCAAAATAGTTGTAGGTAATCTGCTTACCGGCGTTTACGAACACTTCGTCCTGGAGCACAAAATTCGGCACACCCGGTTGGATGGTCTCCCCTTTGACGGGTATCTGTAGTAGAAAATTATACCGGAATCGCCAGTTGAACCCGTACCCATCGGCCAGTTGATCACCCTGAATACTGCGATTAAACCGCTGTTCGGTCCGGACCCATTGCGTCAGGTTAAAGCGACCGCTTCGACCCGACCACCAAACTTGCTGCCACGGCCGATGTTCCGGACGAACCACGCCACTCGGCGACAGATAGGAGCCGACAAACGCGTAACCAGCCATGAGCCGAACGTTGTCAGCCACATAATAGGTCAAAGCACCTCTGATCAAGTTTTGATTCGGGCGGTCCAGGAAATCGATACGCCGATGGTGAACGTCAAGCCAGAGGCCAACGTGCCTGGTTAGTCGCGTCTGATTAAAATAACCTATCCAAACCTGCTCTTGCGGGAACACAATTTTGGCGTTCCGATCCGGAACCTGAGCGTAGGTTGTGCAAGGGAGAACGAGAATTAGGAGGAGTAGTAGTGAACGTTGCATATACGATTAGCAGAGCGATTAATTAAATATTTCCGCGAAAGGCTGTTTCGAAAATAAGAATTCGCATACTGTGAGTTGATTTTCTATGCCTTTCATTTGGAAGTGGCTGCAATATATAAGTTTATTTGCAAACCCTATAAAATCAATAGATTATAAGTACTAATAGTCTATCTAAAACCGGGAGTATAGGGACAATTGAACTATAACCACAGAGCACGCTCAGGCGGAAGTAATAATCTGCTCAGAACTACACAAAAAATGCAGCCGAGAATGAAGTACTTTTTAGCGTCCATTTTCTTACTAGGAGTCGTTCTTGCACCTCTATCTACATTGGCCCAGAACGCACCAGTCATCAATGCGACCGTATCCGGAAAGATCGTTGATGCCCGCACCAAAGAAGCATTGATTGGGGCCACCGTAACCATTAAAGGCACAACGAATGGCAGTACAACCGATCAAAACGGCCAGTTTAACCTGGTTACTGGTCAGAAACTCCCTTTCACCGTCACCGTTTCCTTCGTTGGTTATCAGACCAAAGATGTTGTTGTAAGCGATAATAACGTTGACATTCTGCTCGAAGAAGCTGCCAATCAGCTTGCTGATGTAACGATTACGTCCCGTCGTCGTCAGGAGTCGGCGCAGGATGTTCCCATTCCAATCTCGATTGTGAGCGGTAACCGGGCCGAAGATGCCGGTGCTTTCAACGTAAACCGGCTGAAAGAACTGGTGCCTACCGTTCAGTTGTATGCCTCCAACGCCAGAAACACGACGCTTAACATTCGCGGCTTAGGCTCTACGTATGGATTAACCAACGATGGCATCGATCCGGGCGTTGGCTTTTATGTAGATGGCGTTTATTACGCCCGTCCGGCGGCTACAGCCCTCGATTTTGTCGACATTGAACAGGTGGAAGTGTTGCGCGGGCCGCAGGGAACGCTGTTTGGTAAAAACACAACGGCCGGTGCCTTTAACATTACGACGCGCCCCGCTGGTTTTACGCCGAGTGGAACGTTCGAACTGAGTTACGGTAATTATGGGTTCATTCAGGCCAAAGGATCGCTCACGGGGCCGTTGAGCCGGAAGCTGGCTGCGCGGGTATCCTTCACCGGTACGCAGCGTAATGGTACGTTCTTCAACGTACATACCCAACTGCCGATCAACGACATCAACAACATTGGCGTGCGGGGACAACTTTTGTACACGCCAACGGATAATGTGAAAATTACCCTGATCGGCGATGTATCTGATCAAAAACCGACTGGCTATGGCTGGCCGGTAGCCGGGGTTGTTCCGACCAAACGGGCTGCGTATCGGCAATTCAACGCCATCATTGCCGATCTGAACTACAAACTTCCGTATGCAAGCGCTTTTGAACGCATCGTTGACCTCGATACGCCCTCAAAAGCCGATAATCAACTCGGTGGGGTATCGCTGAATGCCGACGTTAAACTGGGTGGTGGCACGTTAACGTCCACAACGGCATGGCGGTACTGGAAATGGACTCCGTTAAACGACCGCGACTATATCGGATTGCCCGTCTTTACCGTATCGGCCGGCAACTCGGTCCATGACCAATGGTCGCAGGAAGTACGGTATTCCGGCAAACTTTCGTCCCGGTTGAGTGGTGTTGTAGGCGTATTCGGACTCTGGCAGGATTTACAATCTGATCCCGTACAGACGGAAGAAGCCGGTTCGGCGCAATGGCGGTTTGCCCAGAACTCGACCAGTCCCCTCTGGAAAACGCCGGGCCTGTTCGATAATTTCGGTATCCGGACTACCAACCGGATCAGGAGCACGAGTTTAGCGGCTTTTGGGCAGTTGGACTGGGCCGTAACGGAGCGAATCCACGTTTTGCCGGGTATCCGCTATAACTACGACAAAAAGATAGCTAATTACAGACGGGAAACGTACGGCGGGCTGCAAACGACCGACCCGGCTTTGCTGGCGTTAAAAAATGGCGTTTACACGAACCAGGCATTCGACACGAACGTATCGGAGGACAATTTTTCCGGCCAGCTTACCCTGCAATACAGAGCAAGCGGTGCGTTTAACGCCTTCGGTACCTATTCGATAAGCTACAAACCCGTTGGGGTTAATATTGGCGGCCTGCCAACGGCCAATGGCCGGGTATTACTGGAGCTGGCCCGGGTGAAACCTGAATTCGTCACGCACTACGAATTTGGGGTAAAAACCAAGCCTTCTCCCATCTCGGTTCTGAACGTCGTGTTCCACAATACGGAGATCAAAGATTATCAGACGCAGGTTCAGACGCCGGAGCCGGGGGTAAACCGCGGCTATCTGGCCAATGCCGAGAAGGTTCGGGTCATGGGAGTTGAAGTTGACGGAAACATCCGCGTAGCTAATTTCTTAACCCTGAACGCAGCCGTTGCCTACACAGACGGGAAGTACGTAACCTTCAGGAATGCGCCGGTACCCCTCGAAGAAACAGGCGGTGAGCAGGCCTTCAAGGACATTTCGGGGGGCGCTCTGCCGGGTATTTCCAAATGGTCTGGTTCTGTTGGGGGCGAAGCAACCGCCAAAGGAAAGCTCATCAGTTTGAAGGGAAATTACTTCATCGGGATAGACGCTTTCTACCGTTCTTCGTTTTCGTCGAGTCCATCGCCTTCGCAATACCTGAATATTGAGGGATATTCCTTGATAAACGGCCGGGTTGGATTCAGAGCCTCAACGGGCATTACCGTTTTCCTATGGGGTAGAAACCTGCTCAACACCGATTATTACGAGCAATTGCTGGCGGCACCGGGCAGTGCGGGGCATTATGCCGGTATTGTAGGCGACCCGCGTACGTATGGCGTTACGTTACGGTATGCGTTCTAACGACGCGACTGAGTCTGGGCAAGGCATCATGGCGTTGCACGAACCTGTGTTTTGATGAACAACATATGCGCAGATCCATTCGGTTCTGCGCATATTTCTATGAAAACTTTATCATTGGCGAGAATTTTTTCTGATGCTAAAGTTCATAATCTTTGCACTCATCGCTTACTAACTATTATTTTTTTTGAATAGCCTGTCTATGAGACAAGTCTCCATAATTCTGTTCTTTATCTTGTGGGGCACGGGTTTTGTTACTGCCCAGACCAACATAGCCGGTACGGTCACCGACGCCAGGAAACAGCCGCTGGCTGGTGTAACCGTTACGGTGAGTGGAACCACCACCGGAACCATCACGAATGAGAAAGGCCGCTTTGAACTGAAAACCAGCCGGGACCTTCCGCTGACGTTGCAGGTGTCGTTTGTGGGCTACGCTACCCAAAGCGTACCGGTGCGCGGTAACAATTTTCGCAACGTAACGGTGGAACTGACGGAACAAGCCATTTTAGCTGATGAAGTGATCGTTTCGGCCAGCCGCGTGGAGGAAAGTATCGCCAAGGCCGCCGTTACGGTCGAGAAGCTGGGACCCCGGCAGTTTGCCAGTTCACCGGCCGCTACGCCATTCGATGCGTTGCAGAATGTGAAGGGTGTCGACCTGCTGACCCAGAGCCTGACCTTCCGGTCGGTAAACGTGCGGGGCTTCGGGGCCAACAACAACAACCGGTTCGTGCAGCTCACCGACTACATGGACAACCGGTCGCCGGGCCTGGGTTTTGGTTTCGGAACGGTAGCCGGTATCTCGGACCTCGATGTAGAGAGCATCGAACTGATTCCGGGGGCATCGTCGGCGTTGTACGGACCGGATGCACTACAGGGACTGATGCTCACGACCAGCAAGAATCCGTTTACGTACCAGGGGCTGAGCGCCCAGCTTAAACTCGGTGCCAACAACTTCGGCAAGGACGATTTTGGTCCGAAACCGTACCTGGACGTAGCCGTTCGGTATGCTAAACAGATCGGTACGCGTTTTGCCTACAAGGTGAACTTCCAGCGATTGACCGGTACGGACTTCATCGCTGATGATTACAGCGACCGTTCGACCAACGCCCGCCCGGGCTTCTTTACCACCGATGCGTCGCGGGGCGGGGTTGCTACCGGTATCGGCTACGTGCCAAACAACGACCCAAGTACAAATTTTCAGTATGACGGGGTCAATATTTATGGCGACGATATCAACGTACCGGGCGGTTCGTTCCGCTTTCCGGCCAACTACTCTCGGCCGGAGCTTCAGAATCAGCTCGTGACGCGCACCGGTTACCGTGAAATCGACGTACTGGGCAACGAGGGGAAAGTGTTCAGTAACCGGGCCAACGTAGCATTGCATTACAAACTGACCAACACCATTGAAGCTTCGCTGGGCTGGTACTATGGTAATGGTAACTTCATCCGGACCGCCGGTTTCCGGGAGTACTTTCCCAATTACAACCGGCACCAGTTCAAGGCCGAAGTCCGGGGCGAGAACTTCTTCGTCCGTGCCTACACAACGCAGCAGAAGGCCGAAGGCTGGAACATCGGCCAGACGGCCGTTGCCATCAACAACGCCTGGAAGCCGATCAACCAGTGGGCTTCTGAGTTCGGTCAGGCTTACATCGAGAACAAAACGACCGTAGAGCAGGCCCGTCAGACCGCCAACCGGGGTCGTTTTGAGCCTGGGTCGCCGGAGTTCAACCGGATTCGTGATGCCGTCAGCGGTACGTACAACACGGATTTTGTACCGGGGTTGACCAACGTTCGTGGTACGCGCTTCCGCGATAATTCGCAACTCTGGCACTATGAGGGCATGTATAACTTCTCGAAGCTGCTACGGGTGGCTGATCTGCTGGTGGGCGGAAGTTATCGGCGCTACGTCCTGGAGTCGGGCGGCACCGCGTTCCCACGCAAACCCGATGGCTCGGAATACACCATTGACGAATACGGGGGATATGCACAACTGTCGAAAACGTTTCCGGTCGTAGCCGGGCTGACGTTTAAGCCTACGGTTGCGCTGCGATACGACAAAAACCAGTATTTGAAGGGAGGCTTCACCCCCCGGGCGTCGGGTGTGATCAGCTACGGTGTCCACAACCTGCGCGGCTCCTGGCAGTCGGCGTTCCGCAATCCGTCGCCGGGGCAGTTGTTCGCCATACCGGGCACGGGTCAGGGGGGCGAAGTAGGGGGGACAGTGCTGGCCTACACCGGGGCCGGACTGATCGCAAATCCGGGCTATCTGGTTAATGAAACTACGCCTTTCCAGGCAAACCCGAATACGGCCGCGGCTCCCCAGCCATTTGTCATCGACCCGGCCCAGTATACCACAGAGAAAATCAAAACCTGGGAAGTGGGCTACAAGACTGTTGTCGGCAGTCGGCTCTACCTCGACGCTTATTATTTTGGTAGCCGCTACTCCGATTTCATTGCGGCCCAGAGTGTGTTTCAATTACTGACACCGGGAGCGGGTGTCAATGCGCTGCTGACACCGTCGAACTACCGGACGTTGCAGGTTAACTTTAACAATACGAACGAAATCTTCGTGCGGGGGGCCGGTATCGGGATTGAGTATGGCCTGAAAAACGGCTACACGCTGAGTGGAAACTACGCGTATCAGATCGGCCTGATTACGTTGCGCGATGCCCGTGGCAATGTCCGCAACGACCGCGCGGGTAATCCGGTAGTGAAACGGAAAATGAGCAATCCGGAGGTAGCGCAACTGGGCCGGAATTTCTTCATTTCGCCGGAGAACCGGTACAACATCAGCCTGAGCAATCCGCGACTGACCGACCGACTGGGGGCTACGATCACGTACCGCTGGACTGACCGGACGTGGGTTGAGCAGGGCACCACGCAGGGCGATGTGTGGCTGCCGGCCTGGAGTAGTCTCGATGCGCAGGTGTCGTACAAGGTGCCGGAAATTAAATCGACCGTGAAGGTAGGCGGCACGAATGTTCTGAACCAGTACTACGCGCAAGGGTACGGTCTGGCCCGGATCGGTGCCCTGTACTACGTGTCGATCACGTTTGACGAGCTGATGCGGTAGGTAGACTTTTAAACGCCGGTGATGTCGGCCGATCAGAAATTTAGATGGTACAAAGACCAGGTCGAGGTAATCTGGTAGTCGTATGCCTGATTTTAAGAAAGCTATCATTTACCAGATTTATCCCCGCAGCTTCAACGACTCGGATGGCGATGGTGTGGGCGATTTGCCGGGAATCATACAGAAGCTAGATTACCTCCACGATCTGGGGGTTGATGTGCTTTGGCTGAGCCCCATCTTCCAGTCGCCCAACGCCGACAATGGCTACGATATTTCCGACTACCGGGCTATCCAACCGACGTTTGGCACGATGGACGATTTTGATGAGCTGCTGGCTGGGGTACACAAGCGGGGTATGAAGCTCATCCTTGATCTGGTCGTGAATCATAGTTCAGATGAGCATCGCTGGTTTCAGGAGTCGCGGAAGAGCAAGGATAACCCCTATCGGGATTACTACATCTGGCGGGCGCCAAAAGACGGCAAAGAGCCTAATAACTGGCTGTCGTTCTTCTCCGGTCCGGCCTGGAAAGTTGACGAGCAAACGGGCGAATACTACCTTCACCTCTTTGCCGAAAAACAACCCGATCTAAACTGGGAAAACCCGAAGCTTCGGCAGGAAATCTACCAGATGATGCGTTTCTGGTTAGACAAAGGCGTAGATGGCTTTCGGATGGACGTGATCCCGTTTCTGTCGAAAGACACGACGTTTCCCGACTACCCCGAAGGCCGCTACGGTGATCTGACCATCTACGCAAATGGTCCACGTATTCACGAGTTCCTGCAGGAAATGAACCGCGAGGTGCTGAGCCACTACGAGTGTATGACGGTAGGAGAAGGCTTTGGTGTTTCGGCGGAGCAGGCGAATCTGTACGTGGGCAAAGACCGCCGGGAGCTGAACATGATCTATCATTTTGATCATGCCGTACCGCGTGAGGAACACCGTTTTATCGATCCGGCTCCCGAGTTTACGTTGCCAGAATTGAAAGCCATTTTTCACAAATGGGACGAAACGATGGGCGATACGGGCTGGCAGAACATCTACTTCGGCAACCACGATAATCCGCGCGTTTTGTCGCGTTTCGGCGATGCTGAGCGTTATCTCTACGAATCAACGACAATGCTGGCAACGGTGCTGCTGACCCAGCGCGGTACGCCTAGTATCTACCAGGGCGACGAAATCGGTATGACCAACTGCCCGTTCAACAGCATCGACGAGTATGACGATATCCAGGTGAAAAACGCCTGGCAAGCGCTGGTTGTCGACGGTGGGCAGTCGGCGGAGGTCTTTTTGCAGACCGCTAACCGCATCGCCCGCGACCACGCCCGAACGCCGATGCAATGGCATGATGGCCCGAATGCCGGCTTTATGCCGGATGGCGGTCAGAGGGATGGGCAGATTCATGGTGAACCCACGGTGGGTGGTCAGACGTTCCGTCAGACCAGTGAGGGGCCAGTAGGTCTGACGGAACGTCTGACCGGGTCACGTCAGACCGAGTCACGTCTGACCGAGGTTTCTCCCTGGCTTAAAATCAATCCAAACTACCCGCAGATTAACGTAGCGGATCAGCAGGTACGAGCGGACTCGGTGCTGAGTTATTACAAAAAACTGATTCGCTGGCGTAAACAGACCCCGGCTATCTGGGAGGGTATGTACCGCGACCTGTTGCCCGAACATCCTGCCGTTTGGGCATACGAACGGATCGCCAACGACGAACGTTTGGTAATTTTGGCAAACTTTTCAGACCAGGACGTGTACGTACCGGAGGTTGAAACAGGCGAAGTAGTTCTATCAAACTATACCACTTCGTCTTTTGCACTACGGCCCTTTGAAGCGCGTATCCTTGCACCTTATGCTTGACACAATAACACCAATTCCTGTCCGTACCACCGAGCGCGTGGCTGAGATCGCCTGGTTTGATGACCTGTGCGGAGGGGACACCGAATTTTTAGGACAGCTTGACCCGGAACGGCGGAGCAGTTTTGAACACTGTCGCGATATTCTGCTGACGGCCGAAAAGTACGGGTTTAAAAATATACTGCTGCCGACCTCCTACGTTGTTGGGCAGGACCCGATCGCGTTTGCATCGGCCGTTGCGAAACTGACCAGTGATATTAGTCTGCTGGTTGCTATCCGTACCGGCGAAGTTCACCCGCCGATGCTGGCGCGGGCCATCAGTACGCTCGATCACCTGCTGGAAGGGCGATTAACCATCAACATCATCAACTCCGACCTGCCGGGTCTGAAAGAAGACGGAGCCGTACGGTACCAACGGTGTTCAGAAACCATCGAAATCCTGCAACAGGGATGGACGAAAGACCGCGTGGAGCACGAAGGGCCCATCTACGGCAAACTAAGCTTAGCCAGTGATCCGGTGAAGCCGTATCAGCAAAACGGTGGTCCGTTGCTGTATTTCGGGGGGATTGCGGATGGAGCGAGGGAGGTATGCGCCAGATACTGCGATGTGTTCCTGATGTGGCCGGAGAACGAAGAAAGCCTGTACACGACCATGCAGGACGTATCGGCCCGCGCCGAAAAGTATGGCCGGACCATTGACTTCGGACTGCGGATTCACGTTGTGGTACGGGAAACGGAGGAGGAAGCCCGGGCGTTCACCCGGCACCTGATGTCGAAGTTTGACGCCCAGCAGGCCGAAGCGCTTAAACACCGGACACAGGATTCTAAGTCGTTAGGAGTGCTACGTCAGGATGCGTTGCGTCAGAATGCCGATGAGGAAGGTTTTGTCGAACCGCTGTTGTGGACCGGAATCGGTCGGGCACGGTCGGGAGCCGGAGCCGCGCTGGTCGGGACGCCTGAACAGATCGTCGCGAAGCTGAACCGCTACATGGATATGGGCTTCCGGTCGTTCGTTTTGTCGGGGTATCCATTGATCGAGGAATGTGAATACTTCGGTCGGCTGGTCTTACCTCATTTGCCGAACGTCCGGCTGGGCGATGTGCAGGGGAGGAGACCCGTGACAACCCCCGCCACGCCGTTGACATACGGGCAACTGGCTTATCAATAATTTTTAACCGCAAAGACGCAGAGGTTAGCGCAAAGAACGCTAAGAAATCCTTTGCGCCCTTTGCGGTATCTTGGCGTCTTTGCGGTTAAAAACATGCTATCCCAACTCCAAACCATCGATATCATCGTCCTGATCGGGATGCTGGCCATTATGCCAACGGCCGGGATCATCATCGCGCTCCGGAAGAAAACCGCTGAAGACTACTTCCTGGCCGGGCGTAACATCAAATGGTGGGCGGTGGCGGGGTCGGTGTTTGGGACGAATATTAGTTCGTTTCATCTGATCGGGATGCTGGGCATTGGCTACTCCATCGGCTTCGTACAGGCACATTACGAAATCGTCTTTCCGGCTATCCTGCTGCTGTGCTTCGTCTTCCTGACGTCCTACCGGCGACTGGACGTATTTACCCTCTCGCAGTACCTCGAAGTGCGCTACAATGACAAGGCGCGGCTGCTCTATACCATTCTACTCATCCTGATCATTCTGGTGCAACTGGTTGGCTCGTTCTACGTCGGGAGCCTGACCTTGCAGTGGCTGTTTGGGGGAACAAGCTTCGAGATGTCATACACAACGGGGCTGATCCTGATTGGCCTGATTACGTGTTCATATACCATCTGGGGCGGTATGGAAAGTATCGTCGTGACCGACACCATCCAGACGCTGATGATGCTGGCGGCTGGTACGGCCGTGGCTTACTTCACGCTGAGCCAGCCCGAAATTGGTGGCTTTACGGGACTGCTTAATCTCGACGCGGCTCAACCCCGCGAGGCACAGAAGATGCACCTGTACCTGCCCAGCAACCACCCGAATCTGCCGTGGACAGGCATTTTTACCGGCTTATTGCTTCAGCATTGTTTCAACTTCTCGACGAACCAGTTTCTGGTGCAACGCGTCCTGGCCGCCAACTCCGACAGCGATGCCCGAAAAGGCGTTATTGCCAGCGGCTTTCTCAAACTGACAATTCCGTTTTTTAGCATCTCGGCCGGTGTGGCCGCGTATTACCTGTTTCGCTCTCGTTTCAACGGTATGGATTTCAATTCCGACAACGCCTTTCTGAAGCTGGTTGAAACGGTGATTCCGCCCGGTACGGGCCTGGTCGGGATGATCTTGGCGGGCCTGACGGCCGCTACGTTCTCGTCCGTGGATTCGATGATGAACTCGGCCACGACCTTGCTGACGGTCGATGTGTATCAGAAGTACGTCAATCCGAAAGCAACGGATAAGCAGATTGTGCGCTTCGGGCGGCTGATGATTCTGGTGATGGTGGTGGCCAGTATCGGCCTGGCGCTGTGGACGTATACGCCCGACCGAACCAACAACTTCATGCTAAAAGTGTCGGCGCAGTTGTCGTACTTCACTCCCGGTATCATGGTTGCGTTTTTTGTCGGGATTCTCTGGCGGGGCGCTTCGGCGCGGGCGGCCGTGATTGCCATGGCCGCAGCCCCCTTCTACGGCCTGCTGGCTGAATTTATGTACAACAACTTTCTCGGGACAAACCCATCCGTTGCGGCCGTTTTTGGCGAAAAGCTGAACTTCATGCACCGCGTCTTCCTGACGTTCCTGCTGACGTTAACAACACTCATCGTCCTGAGCCGAACCGCTTTCCCCAACCTCCGCCCCGAAGGCTTCGAGCGCCTACGTGTCGACATCGACGCCGGCCAGTTAGCCCGGGCGGTCGGTTTGTTCCTGCTGGTGCAAGCCGTGTTCGTTGGGTTGATTTTTCTGGGCGGTCTCTCCCCGAAAAGCGTTGCCGTTTGGGCGGCTCTGGCTACGTTTGGGTTGTTCTTAGGACCAAAGAGCGAAAGAGTAAAAGAGCGAAAGAGCGAGGTTGTATCTCGTGCTGGCTTTAGTTTGAGTAATGACCTTATTTGGGCTGGGTTGCTGACGGCGGTGAGTGTAGGGGTGTTGTATTATTTTGCGTAGAGAGTTGTATCCATAAGAAAAGTCAGTTTAATAACCCATTATATGCTAATAAATCATTAAACAAAACGCTCTCTTCCTCTATCCATTTATCATTTTGATTGAGTTCATCAATCAATTTTCGTTGCTCATCGTTAAAAAGTTCTTCTAATGGAATTTCTGGATGAGACAGTTTCTTCCATAAATCAGAGGGCCAACGACTACCATGACCTGCTATACCTACTTGTTTCCGAGGAGCATTTTGTGGCGGGGTAAGTAAACGTGTCCGGCGGTTATGGTTAAGCAAATGTATAGCGTATACGTCCCGGTACGTGCTAAGGCCAGCGTAATCCCAGTCTCCAAAATAACAGAATGTTGCTCCGGGATCAGGTGCATGAGCTAATTTCGTCACATTACGTCCACCAGCATGGCGTAACTCAACTTGCTGAGCGAATGCCTTTTTCCATTGAAGCAAATAGTGTTGATTCTCACAGAGTAACACTAAACGAGCTTTGGGGTGTCCGCTAACCCAGATTGACTCTTGTATCAAATGACTCAACTGCGGATACTGCTCTAAGTCAAGCAGTTTTAAAACGGCAGAATTAAGCCCTTCTTTTTCCTTCAATGCTTTGGCACTGTCAAAATATAAGGTTCCTACGATCTCGCGTGAATACTCATCTTTGATGATTACCACACATTCATTAGCTACTTTTTGTAAGCCTACTACATCCTTGAGAGTAAAGTGGGCGTGATGTGAGTCTAAACCATTGTCTCCTAGAAATTTTTCAGTTTCCGTATAAACAGGGGCAATTTCACGATCGTAAAATGCATTAAAATTTGGACAAGCGACTGTGATATGGGGATGCAAGTGTTTCGGAGCAATCAGTAGCTGATTTTTGTAACTTATGTAAACCGGATTCGTAAAGGGTGGATTGCCTAATAGAGTCTTGCTACGTGTTTGTCCTTTACAACGTATTTCAGCTAAGGCTCTTAATAAACGCCAAGTATATTCAGGACCGAGGAGAATAGGATTAGGCTGTAACATCAGGAGGGAGTGGATCGAATAAGGTTGGATTGCTTGGAGGAGTAAAACGCTCAGTTGAAACAGGAGTAAGCTCCCCTTTACTCAACATAACTGGCGGTAGGTTTTGCCGTAGTGTTTTATTTCGGCCAAGATGAAGGAAGTATAAGCGTTGCTGAGAACCTGCTTCATAAACCAAAGGGCGTACTGATAATGAAATTACCTGAAAGTTCTCTTTGTGGGCCAATTCTAATAAAGTTTGGTAATTGCTTCCTAAACTGTCAACTTCATCAATAGCCATAAATCGCAGCCCACGCAAAGCCGTATTAGGTCCCCCAGTACGTCCGATCACTGACAGACGAGCTATGTTCAGTAAGGCCGCTGCCATAAATGTCTGACCACTACTGCCGTCATTGACATAGCCCTCCTCGTTTTTCATCTCAAATTCTAACTTTACGTAACTCAGTGGGTCTAGTAACTTTGGTATATTGCGCTTTGGATCTGTACCACCTTTTTGATCATAAGCACGATAAAGTATGCTCTCAAGCGAATCTAAATTGGCTAGTTGACGGACTGTTTCGGGATCAGCAGCGGTACGCTGAAATTCATCTAGCCATTCTACCGGATAAGCTGTGACCGAACGAATAGCTACATACGGGCGGAACCCACCGGTTATTTCTGTTTTTTCTCGTCGGAAATATTTTTGCAGGTCTCCTATATCTTTTGCAAAATCATCGTATGCTTCGCGAACATCGCCAATTAATTGACCTAATTCTACCAATTTAAGGCGTGCAATTTCTCGCATTGACTCATTAATGCTATTCCAAGCACTTTGCAAACGCTCTTGCCCTTCATCAGTCGAGCGTATCATTGCACCACGAACTTCATCTGGCAGTACTTCTTGCATAAAATGTAGCAAGTCTTCGGCCGGACGGTACTTACTTATTTCATCACTACTTAAAAACTCTTTTACAAGCTCACGAAACAGTAGTTCATAATCATTTTCTTTTTCTTGAACATCTGAATAAGTCGGAATAATATCCAGCTTATCGGCTTCGACTAGTGGTAGTTTTTCAAAATTAAGTTGTACCTCTTGTTCTATTCGCTGCAATTCAGCAAGCTTATTTTCAGTTTCAATTAATTGTTTTTGCCCATTTTCGAGGTTAATTTCTGCTTGAATTAGCTGTTTGGTTAACTCATCATTCGATAGGCTGTCAACTGCGCCAGTTTCTGCATGATGTTTTCTAATAAGTTCTATAGGTATGTTAGCAGAATTTTCACTCAACCAATTATTTGCTTCCTGTTGAATACTCCGTAGTTGTATACGATATTTCCACAAGTCAGAGGCTAGCTGCCCTCTGTCTACTTCATCTATTTGTTTCTGTAAAGCGCCTTGTTCACTTCTTAATGTTAATTGCGTTTCAAAAGTATGTCCATAGTTAATGTTAGCTTGATTCTCATTAGTAATTTTTGATTCCTGCTCTGCGATTAAATAACTACGCTTGCGGTGTAGATCAACAGCAATACCAATGTCTGATGAGCTTGTGGGAAAATCAATAGGTATTATTATCTTATTTGTCTTGGTGTTATTTAGCAGAGGAAGTGCTTCTTCCCAGTAGGAACAACCCTCTAGGACTTCTAGTAAAGCTTTTGCTTTCTGACTTTTATCTTCTAAGATTTCGGCCTGCTTTTCATTCTTTTGATTCCACGTCTCTAAAAGCTTACGGACCTGCTCTTTATCGTGGTGTTCAAAGAGCCTTTGCTCTGGTGACAGGCGTACAATCCACTCTTTTGTCCCAGCCAAGCATAACCAAAAACCAGCAGTTGAAACGCCGTTTTCAATTACCATCTTATCGTGGATCAGTAAATCAGCAGTCTCTAAAAAGCGAGCTTGACGTTCTTCTTTATTTTTCCATTTATCAAACTGGCCAAAATGGGCTAACACGCTTTCCTGATCGAGAGTAAGAGGATCACTTCTTTTTAAGGCCCAACTAGTTAGTGACTTGGGATTAGCCAAGTCCGTATAGGAGGCTAACCTACGCGCATCAATAGCTGTTTGTTCCCACTCATTACACTCTTGCTGTATTTGTAAAGCTGAAAATCCCTTATCCCAGCCCAGAAAGCGTAAAATATCGGTTTGCTTTTGCTGATTAAGATATGCCCAAAGATCATTACGAAGTTTGGCATGGCGTTCTTCTGTCTGTTTAGTTTCTAAGGCGGTATATAAATCTTTGTAATCAGGTCCTACAAAGGATAACCAAGTTTCTACTTTGTTTGCTTTAACTAAGTTCTCTCTAGAAAAGCGTGCAGTCTCCTCTGCTGCTTTCTTGAGTGTTTCGGCTGTCTGCAAATCCTCATTCGCCTTATCTATCAGGTCTGGTAGCTCCTGTAAACGTCGCTGATGAGATCGGTAACTAATTAATTTTGCCCAAGCACCATTTAAATTGCGATGTGCTTGAGCTTCGCCTAGACGAAAGGTTGATAGCTGAGTAGATTGGGTTTGTAATAGGAATCGTTCTATTTCAACCTGTGCTGCTTTACGATTTTTTTGAGCAATATAGAGTTCATTTTCTTGATAATCTCTCCGCCATAAATGAACTTCCTTTAGCAAATTATCAAGTTGGCGAAATCCGCTCATTCTACGCTCAATACGATGAATACGGTGACTGTTTCGCTCATAATCCCTTTTGTCTCGTCCTACACTAGCTAATAACTGTTCATATTTTTTCCAAATGCTTTCTTTTCGTTCGCTTCCAAATAAAAAACTTTCTAGATTTTCTGGATTCTTGTCTAGTTCTCCACTGCGTGAAAATGAACGAAGAATTTTAGCATAGTCTTTGAGTATAGTTGGTTTGCGAATGTCTATTGGCACTAAATCGTTATCCCACAAAATCTTGTAATAGTCAGAAGGCCCCTTAGTAAATATTCTGGCAACTACTTGCTGATTTCTATACATGTGATCACGCAACTCAGTTACTGCGATTATATTACCATTGTCGATAAATGCAGTATGACTTAAAGGGCGAGAAATAGAACGCAACTGAGCACGGAAGTCTTCACCTTGTTGAATGACAAATGGAATACATTGCTGCGTGACACTTTCTATAGCGCAACCAATGACAAGGAAATCAGTTGCCCCTGTTTGAACATTAGCAAAAACGTATCCGCGACTAGCTCCGTCTTCAGTGGCAGTCGATACTCGCTTTTGCACTAACTTATGTAATGGACGATTTCCTTTTCCATGCGTAGCTGATTGATATATTCCTTCGTTGGCTATAAAAATAAGTTGAAGTAAGTCTGCAATAATACTTTTACCTACACCACTTTCACCCGCAAAACCAGTACAGAATGGATTAAGCTTATAGTCACAATTTCCGTGATAGATAAGGTTGACAGTAGATATACTGTATAGGAATGGATAGCGCATTGTTCTAGTTAGAATTATCAGACTTATATATTATTTCCATCCTCATGATATCATCCCAGTATAGGTCGCGTAAGTGGTTTAAGGCAGGCATTATTTGAAAAGTGCCGTCACCAGGCTTGTATACCCAACCAAGTTTTGTGAATTCATCAATTGCATCTGAAAGCCATTTTTTTACTTTGTCATCATCTAGGTCTGTAGCAAAATACTTTGAATTTTTCAGTTTAGATACGTGCCTAAGTAATCCTTCTCTGTATGGTGCGTATTCCAAAACCAATAGTTGCATAAGCTCATCTATTGTACTAGGAATTTCCAAATCCACAAATACTACTTGACATAACAGCATACCCACAATAATTAAATCGGGTTTAAGGTCTCGGCGATATAATTGAGGAATTTTGTTAGCTGCTTGTTCAGTGGGCTGTAAGAAATAAAATCGACGTGTTCCGTCGAGTCGGTGTTGCAGTTTCAAGCCATATACTGTCAAATAAAATTCTTCAATAGGTTTAATTTGGTCTTCTAAGAACCAGAATAAACGTCGCTGTTCAGGATGAATTTCTTGTATATAAACCCCTGCTCGTAGTTCATAGTCTAATCTAGCAAAGTGTTCAATGGTGTCTGAATTGGTAAAGAAATCATGAAAGTCTACTGGTGGCTGAAGTGAAGAGGCCATAATGCAAATGATGTGTGGTTAATGACAAGGGGAGGCTCTTGAGTATGACTATGTACTGACCAGCCTTGGCGTGGTACAGTTTCGTTGAGTACTCGGCCTAATAGAAAAGCCAGTATACTATATACTTCATCAGGAGCCTCATTCTGAATAATTGCAGTTGCAAATGGCTCAAAAGCAACAGATTTATTTTGCTGTACTTGTTGAATAAGTTCTGTCAGCCAAAAATCAGTACGTTGTTGCAGCCGTAATTGAACTTCCGCTTGTAGCAGAAATTCTTTCTCTGCTTCGGGATCTGGAGCAACTTGGGGGGCTGGAATACGAACAGGTGGGAAGATCCGAGAGGTCCTATTAGGGAGGTATTTCAGCTTTAACGGACTGCTAAGTAACCATTTAGCAGGCACATCAGGTGGTAGTTCAGGATGACCAGATGCAGGTGTAACATTACGATCTGGATTAAGTAAGTATGTTAGAAATTGGCCAGAAAGTCGGTCGAAACGAGCTGCATCAAGATTTTTAAATAGTGCCTGAACCCTAGGTTGCGCCCTATCCAACAATGCTCTCTGAGAGCGTAATTTTTTGTGAGATTCTCGAATAAATAGCAAAGATTTATCGGCTAACTTCTGCAAAATTTCGTCGTCAGAGAATGTGTTTTTTAGAAATTTAAGTTTGTATTCAATTCCTGCTGTTGAAGTGAATGCATCAAGAAGCTGCTGAGTTTGCTTGTATAAGTCACGCAGTTTGTTTTCTGTATTTCGCAAATGGGCTTCATAATCTTCGTTGCTTTGACCTGAATACCCTTGTAATTGTCGAACTTCATGACGAATGTTCATTTCTGCTTGTTCGATCTGCCCATTAATGCTGTGAATGGTTGCATCTAATTCTTCATTCGCCCACCCTATAAATCGTTCCGAATTGTCTAGCTGTTCATCCATAAGTCTAAATAGCGTTACTAGACGTGTAGACTTGATTTCATGGAACAATGTATCTTTAAGAAGACGGCATAGCTGAAGAGCGTACGATGATAAGCTGTATGTTCCGTCGCTTGGGTCACGATTTAAAATAAAATCGAACAACTCATATATTATTGAATTATAACGTTCATAGAAAGTTTTTGTGCTTGGCTCATCAGCCAAACTTAATTCAGAGTCAGCCCATTGAAAAGCAGAGCGTAGCTGAGATTCTGTAAATGATTCAGCAGAGCCTTCTAAACCCCCTAAGTCATTGTACAATTTAATAATAGCCATCAAAACCCGTGGCTCTGGTAAGAGCTTGTTGTGATGGACTCTAAATTCCTCTAGTAGTGGTATGGAATGCACTTTATCTTTTCGTCAATGATCTTAATTCTAAAAGAATATTCATGTCTAATATACTTTAACGTGATTAAGCCTTTGAGGAAGTGGTAATAATTAGAAGCCTTATAAACAAATTCATGTGGCTCAACTAGGAATTAGAACCGGTATGAACCCCGGCCGCGTCCGCTTTTTAGACGCTTGCTCATACCCATACCCCATTGCCAGCAACGGGCCTTCTTGGTAGGCACCGGCGATGAGGGAGAAGCCGACCGGTAGGCCGTGAACGTTGCCCATCGGGATGGTCAGGTGCGGATAACCGGCCATGGCGGCTGGTGGGCAGAAATAGAAACCCGTGTCGTAGTCGCCGTTGATCAGGTCGATGCAGCCGGCAAAGCCAATGCTAGTGCCGCCGATCGCGTCCAGCTTGTTGGCCGCCATGAGCCGGTCGATACGTTGGCGCCAGGTCCGGGTTTTCGCCAGGGCGTCGGTGTATTCCTTACTGGTCAGATCGCCTTTGGCTTCGCTGCTTTTGAGAATTTCCTGCTTAAAGAACGGCATGGCTTTGGCCTCATTCTGCTTGTTGAACGCAATCACGTCGGCCAGGGACTTGACACGCGCATTGGCTTTTGACAGATAGCGGTTCACGCCATCTTTGAATTCGTATAGCAGTACAGTAAACTCGGCTCCGCCGGTCTCGCCAAGCTCCTTCATTATCTCGATTTCAACGACCGTAGCGCCCTGTTTTTTCAATACTTCTATAGCCTCTTTGTACAAGCCGACGACGCCTTCGTGCCCTTTCAGGAATGATTTTTCAATGCCGATACGTTTACCTCGTAAGGCATCGGCTTTCAGAAATTGCGTGTAGTCGGTCGTGCTTTTGCCACGGCTTTCGAGCGTAACGGCATCGTCAGGATCGACACCTGCGAGCGCACCAAGCAGAATGGCGGCATCCGTTACGGTGCGCGTCATCGGTCCAGCGGTGTCCTGCGTGTGGGAGATGGGAATAATGCCGCTACGGCTGACCAACCCAACCGTTGGCTTGAGGCCAACCAAACCGCAATGCGATGCGGGAGCAATGATGGAGCCATCGGTTTCGGTGCCCACCGCTACGGCACATAGATTAGCCGATGCCGCCGAGCCGGAACCTGAACTGGATCCGCTTGGATTCCGGTCCAGTACGTATGGGTTGCGGGTTTGGCCGCCCCGGCTGCTCCAGCCACTGGTGGACCGGGTTGACCGAAAATTGGCCCATTCGCTGAGGTTTGTTTTGCCCAGTATGACGGCTCCAGCTTTCCGCAGTTGAGCAACGACAAAGGCATCCTTAGCGGCTTTGTGCCCCTCCAGCGCCAGTGAACCGGCGGTTGTCATCATCTGGTCGCCAGTGTCGATGTTGTCCTTGATCAGCACCGGAATACCATGCATCGGGCCACGCACTTTACCCGCTTTACGCTCTTCGTCCATCGCTTTGGCTATTTTGAGCGCGTCGGGGTTGACTTCAATCACCGCGTTTAGGCCGGGGCCTTTCTTGTCGATGGCGTCGATCCGGTCGAGGTAGAGCTTTGTAAGGGATTCGGACGTATGCTCACCCGACTGCATCTTTTGTTGCAGGTCAGGCACGGTCAGCTCATTCAATTCAAACTCATCAACAAAAGGTTTAGCTTCATCAGTTGTCTCGGCGGCTTTTGGCGATGAGCAGGAGGCCATTGCTATGGACGTGGCCGATACGGAAACGACTGAACTGTGCTTAAGAAAGCGCCGTCTGTTCATAAAAGGGTGGGTAAATGATAGACTGATCCTATAAACTGGCCATTAAGTTAATCAGGCTTTGACATAATGCGGCTGGGCTCATCAACAAAAGCCTGTCTCGTGCTGGAAACAGGCTTAGTGCGAATAAAACAGGGTGATGATCGCCTTAACAGATATGCTACGTTACTCCACAAAGTGCCAGCAGACACCGGCCAGATCGATGATGTTCACCTCGCGTCCGTAAGGTTGATTGATTGGTTTGCTGATTTGAATGCCAAACGTTTCGGGGAGTTGCCGGGCCGTTACGTCCTGCCAGAATTCATCGGCATCGGTGATCCGGACGCTGAGCATGAAGTTTTCGGCAAATTCAGCCTTGTCGTACTTCTGTAAAATGAATTTGCAGCCGTCGCGCTCGAAACCAACGTAGTCGCCGGTGTCCCAATTTATCTGGAAGCCCAGCGCCTGAAAGAATTGCTTAGAGCCCTCAAAATTGCTACCGGAGGGAACAAATGGCTCAATGGACAGAATGTTCATGGGGACAGGAAGTTAAGATGGCTGGCAAGTAGTGATCACGATTCTTGAGCTATCCGACGCTGACGTATCCTGTCGTTCTCAACAACCGTATGCATATTGTTTATCTGATACCCTTCTTTCAACATATTTATCAGCATGTGAGCAGGTTCGTCTGGAGAAATATTGACCAGCCGAAAGTAAACAACGCCAGGTGGCCGGTACCCAAACTTGAAAATCAGCGTTCCATAATCGCCGTCAAAGGTGAGGATGACGCGTTGTTCAGTGATCGCAAACTCAGTAATATCCACATCAGCAACACTGGGCATATCAAACGCGACATGTTTAATATCATAGCCAAATGTTTACAAGGTGCGAAAGGAAGTAATCGGGAAGTTTTCGTCGGCCAGAAACTTTATGAAGCCCGGCGCAGGTTGTGAGCTGGAAACAGCAGTAGATTATCTTTCACATTGGCATGAACAAAAGCAAACATGGCCTGTAGCGCTTCTTTTGTCAAACGTGGATAATTATCCAGCAAATCTTGCTCAGTCCAGCCGTCGGCCAGTCGCTCTAACAAAAATTCAACGGATAACCTCGTCCCCTTAATAGTCGGTTTTCCAGACAGGACTGTGTCATCGGCAACTATGTATTCCTGCCAGTTCATGCGTTCGTATTTTTACAAAGGTAGCGAATAGGGGATCAATACACTACAGAGCGGGCCCGACTACTCATTGACGTACTGGGTTGAATTACACCAATGCCCCCCGGAACATGGCCAGCCGTTCGCGCAGGACGTACCCGCCCGCTTCGGGGTTCCAGCCACCCAGCCGGGTGAACAGCCGGACGTTGCCCGGTAGCGTTGCGTATTTATCCAGCGCCTTGTACCAGACCTCGCGGTCGCGGTAGGGAGCCAGCAGCACCCGGGCCTGGCTCAGCGCCCGGTGCTGACGGGGTGTCCAGGGCGGGCGCTGACGATAGGCCGCCCCCTGGCCGTTGAGCAGGTCGGGGAGGGTGTACTGCGGAGATGTCGGCAACAGTTCGCTTAACAGATACAGCCCCAGCTCAACGTTGAGCATCCGGTTGGCTACGCGGCCCGGCAGCGCGTGGCGGTTGCGCAGGCGAGTCGCCAGCGGCTCCTGCCAGCGCAGAAGGCTGGACAGGGCCGGGCGAACGGTGGGATAGGCGGAAGTTAATGCGGTGTTCATTAGTGTTGTTCGTTGTTCAAGTCAGAGTTGTACCCACAGGACGTAGCGTTTACGTTGTTCTCCTGCTTCAATGTGATCTGATGGTGCCTGCTACTGCAACTGTGGCTTCAGGCGCGGAAAGTGAAAGATGCGGAACAGGCCGTTGTCATTGACCGCCCAACCCTCCTGCTTCGCGACGGCGTACAGCCAATCGGCAATGTGCTCCCGCTGGGCCAGGTAGTTGCGCTTACGGAGGAAGTCCTTCACGCAGAGCGTCGTCGTAAAACCTTCCGCCAGAATCAGGGTGGTAGCAGCCAGGCGAACCTCGTCAAGACCAGCTTTTTTGAGTTGCGTTTTCATGACACAGTTTACGTTTAGTGTTTTCAGAAATTCGTTGTCTCACGTCACTACCGAATCAGGGTCTCGCGGGGTGTTCATTAGTCCTTGTTGAAGGCCCTTGTTGCGTTCGATTGTGAATCAAAGTTGGCACTTGCAGAACGTAAATTTTTTACGTTGTTCGCCTGATTGAAAAATATTTTTTCGATTTGTGATTTTTATCGGATCGGTGCTTACTGCGGCAGGGGTTTCAGGCTTGGAAAATAGTAGACCCGGAAGCGCCCATTGTCGTTGACGGCCCAGCCTTCCCGTTTGGCTACGGCGTACAGCCACTTCGATACGTCGGCCTGATAAGCCAGGTAATTCTTGTTGCGAAGGAAGTTTTTAACGCATAAGGTCGTGGTGCAGCCTTCGGCCAGGATCAGCGTTGTGGCGGCCATACGTACGGCGCGTAGCCCTGCTTTCTTTTGTTTCGCGTTCATCTTACACCTTGATTCGGACCATGTACCGGATCGTACACTGCGCCTGGTTATACACAATGAATTCGTTTTTCAGCAGACTCACACCCCGTTGGGCGTAGACCGAATCGTACCTGGAATCAATCTGTTGCAATCGGTCGGCATCCAGTTGCATATGCCAGTGTTCGTGTTGGTTAACGACCAGTTGCTCACCCACATGTACCTCATAAATAGCCAGATAGCCTTCCTGGTGCGTTCCCTTCGCCCATACAGACCCGTGCAGAGAGGTGTAGTTCAACGATTTGCTGAACTGATCGGCGAAGTAGATTCCGTAGCCGAACATCTTCCCCGTAATGACAGCATTGGCCGGACGTAGCACTAAACCTGTTTTCAGGATCGAGAGCCAGTTTTCGCTGCGGCTCCCGTGCCAGAGTAACTGCGTTCTGCGGTTTTTCTGCTTGCTCACGTACTTGTCGAAAGCCGCCTGCGTACTGGCCTGACACACGCTGAAGGCCGCATCGAACTTGTCGGCGTCGGGACCCATCATGCGCTTGATGAGCGTCAGTAAGCGTTTGTCCGTCACTGGCTCCATGGTCAGGTTCATCGTTTCCAGGAGCGAAACCGGTGGCTGGTCGGGCTGGGTAGTCGACTGCGTTAATTCGACCTGCCCACGCATGACGTCCAGCGTATCCTGCTCACCGGCCATCCGATCCCGGAGCGATTGCAGCTCGTCGGCCGACTGGGGTGGCTGCGTAAGGAGGTGTTCGCTGACCTTGCCCATCTTGCGCGGAATGGTTTTGAACAGGTCCAGCAGCGTGCGGTTGAACGTATCGGTGTTCAGGCCAGACCCCATCATGTCGGCCAGTTCGTCGAGCAGGCGCTGGGCCGCATCGACCTGCTTGCGAGTCACTTCCTGAGCCGTAACGACGTAGTTCTGATAGATAGACCGGTTGGCGAGTTCCAGCAGCCGGCTCATCAGACCGCGTACGGCCGGGTTGTCAATCGAGCTGGCGTCCGTTACTACGCGGGTTTCGGCAAACAAGTGGGTTTGATCTATATACCCCTTCGCCACTTTCTCGCGAAACTTCTTGTCCCATTGTGCCAGCGGATAAGTAGCCGTGCTATGCGTGCCGCCCACCCGACCGTACTGCACAGTGAACGTACCATTATCGTTCTCGCGCATCTCATAGTACTTGTTGTTGTTCTCGGCCGTGACCATAATAAGCTTGGCCATCCGGAAGGCCTTTGCGGGTACGGCTTTGGGCTGAAGGGCTGGGTGGGAGCCTGTAGTAGGGTTGTCAGGGGTTGGTGCTGGTTGAATTTGTTGTAAGGTAATTGCTGGGTTTGTCTTGGTTGTGATGCGCTGCAGCAGACCGGAAATCATGGAATAAAGTGTGGTTAAGCAGGTGAAAAAATGGAGAGTGGATAGCATGTTGAGCTTATCCCACCGTTTGCTTGAGCATTAGAATCCGGTTGCGGAAAAATCCTACCTGCTTCTCTTTGAACCGGCTACGATCGGTACTGATGTCGTAGGCCTGCAGGCGGTCCGGAGTGTTGGCGTAGGCGTCGAGCAGGGCGTGCCAGACGTTTGGCTGCTGAATATGCGCCAGCAAAGCCCGCCCACGGTTGAGTAATTTGTGTTGCCGGGGTGTCCACGTACGGCGCTCCAGAAATGAGCCATTGCTCTCGTTCAGCAGGGAGGGCAGCGCATCAGGCGAAGCCGTCGGCAGCAATTGAGATACCAGAAACAGCCCCAGTTCTACGTCCAGCAATTGCTGAGCCGACAGAGCCGGTCGGCGGGCCGGACGCGGGCGTTGTGCTGCTTCGCCAACCCACTGGGTTTGCGGGGTCATAGCCGGGAACAGGATGGCCGGCTGGGCCTGGCTCTGGGCGTAGGCGGTCCGGCGTGCAGGGCGAAAGAGCGTGTTCATTTGTATCGTTGTTTAAAAGTGACAGAACAAAGTTCTACCCGCCAGAACGTAATCTTTTTCTGTTCATCTTTTTTTGTGAAAAAATTTTTGGCATGTTTGCCGTAGAGACGCAACATGTTGCGTCTCTACAGAATCGGCGTCCCTACCTTATCACATCTCATGCCCATCACCCGCTCTGCTTTCCAGCGATACCGCCTGATCGACGAGATCATCAGCCGTTACCCGCGCCAGTATTCCAAACAGCGACTATTTGAACTCCTGCAGGACAAGTGTGGCATCCGGTCCGTATCCTCGCTGGAGAAGGATATTCAACGCCTGCGCGAAGACCACGAAGCGCCGATTGCCTACTGCAAAAAGCGGAACGGGTATTACTACACCAATCCGCAGTTCCGGCTCCTGAAGCTGATGCTCACCCCCGACGACATGGAAGCGATGGAGCAGGCCCGCGAGGTGCTGGCTGCTACCCAGGGGGCTTCGGTAGCCAATGAACTGGATAATGCCCTGGAGCGCGTTCGGCAGAGTCTCGACATCATTCGGGAGGTGAAACGGGATAGCCATGCTGCGGGCCAGATGCGCCGGGTGGTGTACGTAGAGGAGCGGATTCTGGGGGGGAACCGGCATTACGTACCGGCACTGATCCGGGCGGTTAACCAGAACCGGCAGGTTGCATTCCGGTACCGCAAGCATGAAACGTCGACGCCCGGCGAGGAGCGCCCGAAACTACGTATTCTGCACCCGATTCTGTTACGTGAAGTTTCGGATAGCTGGTACGTAATCGGCTACGACGCGCCCAGCGGCCGGGAAAAGACTTTTGCACTAGACCGCATGAGCGACCTGGAAATTCTGGATGATCCCTGCGACGTACCGCCGAACGTACTGACCAACGTCAGCGAACTGTTTGAACACATCTACGGGATTACCGACAGCAGCGGACCGGTCGAGGAAATTGTGCTGCAGTTTACGCCCCTGTTCGGGCGGTACGTTAAGGCGAAGCCCATTCATCAAACGCAGGAAATAATCTGCGATAATGATACGGAGTGTATTATCCGGCTCCGACTCGCTCCTAATCGCGACCTGCTGATGCATCTGCGCAGTTACGGCGAGCATCTGAAAGTGCTGCAGCCGGACAGTCTGGTCCGGGAGCTTACGGATTCCCTGCGCGCTACCCTGGCGCGGTACACAGAAGAAGCGTGAACTGCCGGGAGACTACTGAATCGAAAAAATCATGTTTAACGAATTGATAAATAATAAACTGAACAACTATCAGCCCAATTACTTTATCTTTTGCCGACTGATCGCCCGAGCGAATGCACAAACATTTATTGACTACTCTATTATCGTTCATCTGCTTTCATCTGGTTCATGCTCAGACCGGAGTTTCTGGATTAGTCATGGACAAGACAACAAGGCGCCCCGTGGAGTACGTGAGCGTAGCCCTGTACCGCCCCGCTGATTCAGTGGCCGTTGCTGGAACCATCACCGATTCGGTCGGCGTGTTTCGTATTGCCGCGATTCCTCCTGGTCAGTATCAGCTCAGGACGTTTTTTATTGGCTACAAAGCGCGGGACATAGGGCCTCTAACCCTCCGGCAGGGGCAGACCCTCCGGCTCGATACTCTGTGGCTGGAGGGCACCAGCAATCAATTAAGCGAAGTCGTGATCACCGGTCAGCGGTCCGATCTGGCCGTAAAAGCTGACCGGCAGACGTACCGGGCCGCTCAGTTCCAGGCGGCCGTGGGTGGCACGGCCACCGATCTGCTGCGGAACCTGCCGGGTATCAGTATCAACGCCGAAGGGGAAGTGACGCAGCGCGGAGCCAATGGGTTTCTGGTGCTGCTTAACGGGAAACCCGTACAGGCCAACCTCGGTACGTTACTGAACCAACTCCCCGCCAACACCATTGAATCCATCGATGTTATCACGACGCCCTCGGCCAGGTACGATCCCGATGGCAAAGCGGGAATCATTGCCATCACTACCAAAGCCGGTGCTGATGTGGGGCTGTCCGTGCTGGTGAACGCGCAGGGTGGCCTGCCGAGCCTTGGTGCGTTTGGCAACGCCCGCAAACCGGTTCGATACGGTACCGATATAACGCTCAGCTACCGCACGGCCCGCTGGGACTGGACATTCAGCACGGCCTATCTCCGCAACGACATTGCCGGTCGGCGGGAGGGCGATGTAAACACAACCCGTAACAATCGATTTACGACGTTCCCCAGCGTGGGTGAGCGGAGTTTTGACCGATATACCTTCACAAACCGATTGGCCGTTAGCTTTACCCCGAATAAGAAAGATGTCTGGTCGGGTGGGGTGTACTACGGCTACCGCACCGAAGACCGGATCGCCGACCTGATTTATAATAACCGGACCATCGACCGCACAACGGGACAGACGCTGAGCCAGTTCAGCTATTTCAACACCAATCTGGTGCGTAAGCGAGGGCAATTCTTCACGGCTAATCTGGATTATACGCATACGTTCACAAACAAGGCCACGCTGAGTGCCGGTGCTCTGTACGAATATGACTATCTGGATGGATTCACGCGCAACCTGAACGTTCACCGTACCGACACCCGCGACACCCTGCAATACACGCTGACAACCACCGCCCGGCCGATTAGTAACGCCCGGGCGAATGTCGACGCTACGTGGCCGCTGGCAGGTGGCAAGCTGGAAGCGGGGTATCAATACCGCTATCAGGAGGACGATGGCGACTACCGGTTCCTGGAACAGGACGGGCGTGGGGCGCCGTTGCGGGTTATTGATGCGTTTACGGGTCGGGTGCGGGTGTCGAACCAGATCCATAGTTTGTATAGCCAGTATGGCCGCAAAACCAAACGCTGGGAGTACACGGCGGGCCTGCGTTTTGAGTCGGCGGAGCGGCAGGTGCAGATTCGGCCGCAGGAACAGCTCTTTCCGCTGTCGCTGCGTAATTTGTTTCCATCGGCTAACGTAGTGTTCCGACCCACCGATGCCTGGCAGCTCCGGTTGGGGTACAGCCGCCGGGTGCAGCGCACGAGTAACCTGGCGCTCAATCCGCTCCCCGAACGCGAACACTCCGAAACGCTCGAACAGGGCGATCCGGCCCTGCTTCCCGAATTTGTTGACCTCAGCGAACTGGGTGTTAGCCGAACCATTGGCCGGAGTACGCTACAGGCTACCCTGTATCACCAGAACATACAAAACATTGTCAACCGCGTGAACAGTGTCTTTGCCGATACCATCCTGAACCGAATCTACACAAATGCCGGCCGGGCGCAGCGATACGGTCTGGAGGTAGCAACGGATCTGGCGTTGACCAAAGGCTGGAAGCTCTACGTTGGTGGCACGGTCTATCGGTCGGTCATTAGTGGCCAGCTGAACGCAGCCCGATTCTTTCAGAACGCGGTGGTATTCAATAACGCAGCCTGGGTGTACTCGGTTAACGTAAATACAAGCGTACAGCCAGCACCGTCGTGGGTAATTCAGGGAAATCTTAACTACCTGTCGCAACGTATCACAGCACAGGGTGAAGATTCCCGCTTCTTCCAGCCCAACCTCTCCGTCAGGAAAAGCTTTCGCGCCAATCGGCTGGCTATCACCATGCAGTGGCAGAACATCGGACTCGGCTGGCTACCCACGAACGAACAACGCATCACCACCCGTGGCACCTCCATGCCGGGCACCTCCATACCGGGCACCTCCATGCCGGGCCGCAATTTTTTCACGACGACCAATTACATTCAGGAGAAGGACATTCTGCTGGTGAACATCAGCTATTCGTTGCGTCAACGGAGCAAACCGGCTAAATTGCCGACCAACGAATTTGGTGAAAAAGAGTTCTGATGCACACATTTACGGCGATTCTCCAACGATTTGAGGAGAAAGGGGAGAAGACGGGCTGGACCTACCTTGAGATTCCGATTGACATAACGGCCACGCTAAAGCCCGGTCAGAAAACCTCCTTTCGGGTAAAGGGCTGTCTGGATAATTTTGCCATCAAACAAATTGCCCTAATCCCGATGGGCGACGGGCAGTTTATCATGCCGGTCAACGCTGTCATGCGTCGGGGTATTCGCAAGGAAGAAGGCGCGTCGGTACGGGTCGAACTGGCCGTGGATGATTCCCCCATTGAACTGTCGGCCGATCTGATGGCGTGCCTGGACGATGAACCGGCCGCCCTTTCGTTTTTCAACGGCCTGTCGAAAGGACACCAGACCTATTTCAGCAAGTGGATCGAAGACGCCAAAACGGTGGAGACCAAAACCAAACGGATAACCCAGGCCGTAACGGGACTCTCGATGGGCATGGGCTATCCGGAAATGATTCGGTATTACAAAAGCCGGAAGTAGGAGCTGACAGCGTGTTTTGGTGTCAGTGACGTATACCCGACACCAAAACATTCCCTTAAATGGTAAGCGCTACGAAAACGGCATGCGTATGCTCCTTATCCTGAGCCGTTTCAAACGCCTTATTGATTTCATCGAGCGGAAAGCTATGGGTGATCAGCTTACGGGCGTTCAGTTTTCCTTTGGCCAGCAAATCCAGACACATCTGCATTTCGGGATAGATATCCCAGAACGAATAGCTCGCACTCGGGATCAGCTTGATTTCCGACATCTGGATACGTTGCCAGTCCAGTTCGATCGCTGTTTTGCCGGCTTCAAAACCGCCCACGATCACAACTTTTCCGCCAATTCGTGCGAATTCCGTGGCTTGCGACAACGTAGTCGGCATGGATGGCCCACCAACGCACTCGAAGGCGATATCTGCACCCCGATTACCGGTAAACTCCATAACCCGTTGATAGCCGTCGTCCGTTTTGGTATTGACAACGGCGTCGGCACCGAGTTCCTTCGCCAGTTGCAGCGACGAATCGACGACATCGGTCACGATTACATCCGCGCCACACAGCTTGGCCAGTTGCAACTGCCCCAGCCCGATTGGCCCGGCCCCGATCACCGCCACTTTGTCGTTTAGGCTCAGCCCGCTCAAATGAATGGCATGTAGACTAACCGAAAAGGTATCCAGCAGCGTGGCTTCTTCAAAACTCACGTGGTCGGGCAGTTTGTAGAACTTCTTAGCTGGTCCGATCACGTACGCAGCGAAGGCTTGGGAGATCGTCTTCATCCGCACTTCGTAGAGGTGAGGGCAGAGGTTGTATTGCTGCACCCGGCACCAGTCGCACGTTTCATCGCCAAGCAGGGTTTCGATAACGACCCGGTCGCCCGGTTTGACATTGGTAACGGCATCCCCAACTTCGACGATCTCGCCCGCCAGTTCGTGCCCCATGATTTTACCTTCCAGGTTCGGGTCTTCGTGTTTCCAATGACGCAGATCGGTGCCGCAAATACCCGATACCCTTACCCTGGCCCGTACCCAGTCGGGCTTTGGTAGGGTTGGGGTGTTAACTTCGGTCACATCAAACGTACCGTCGGCGGTTTTCACGGCAGCCTTCATTGTCGTTTCCATAGCGTTGGTTTTTATTGATCAGTAGGTTATTGGCTGTATTCTTTCGAGCGTGACAGGGGCCTGACTACTACCAGCGGAGGCCAACATGGTTTTATCGACGCAAGCTGGTAGCTTACTGATAAAATAGGCTGCCTATGTGGTCGTGTCTGTGCTGTAACACCATCGGACACGTCCTAAAATTGAGGATAGGCATTGATCCTTAGAGCTTAAGGCGAATTTTTAGACATCCCCTGACTGGTTTTGTTGTTATCCGCTTGATTTGGGGTAGGCTTCCTGGTAAACTGGACAGTAATGGACACATTGCATTGAAGCGCATTAGCCAGTTGGCCAACCAGTCCTTCAGTTGCATCTCGGCTCCCCCGACAGAGCTGATTGATCATACTGGGGCTTACCTTAACCCGCTTTGCTAGTTCGTCCTGGGTTATCCCAGTCATTGAAATAGCTTGAATAAGGGCATGGCTTATATTCATATCCCTCAAGAATTATAATTACACTGTCCATCTAACCGGGAAATGGTTAGTAAGAAAGTTAAGCGAGTTGATTGATGAGGAAACGGTACATACTCGTTATGGCGCGACCATTATAACGATCATACATCATTGAACAATACCATAAACCCGTAAGCCAACCCTGCGCAGGGTTGGCTTACGGGTTTTCGAAATCTTATACGAAGCGATACGGTACAAAGCTTCCAGCCAATAAAAACAGGACGGAAGCCATCAAATGTTAGCAGAAGAAACCGTTCGGATAGGTTTCGTGGGCTTTTGCACCCGTTGGGTTGTTTTGTTTTGCTTCCGGCGGCCGTGTTTACGCCGGCCCCACCAGATCAGGAAGCCGGTGATAGGCAAACTGGCCGCAATCAGCGAGGCAAAAAACGCCAGAATTTTACCCGGCAAACCCAGAATAGCACCCGTGTGGATGTCGTAATTCATGCGAATGAGCTTATCCGCGCGGTTGGCCTGGCCAAATCGACCGTAAACATGCCCAACAGAGAGCTCTTTCAACGTGTATTGGTCAAAGAATCGATAATCGGTTTGCCAGTACGTACGACCGTCG
Source organism: Fibrisoma limi BUZ 3 (assembly GCF_000296815.2). Classification (GTDB taxonomy): domain Bacteria; phylum Bacteroidota; class Bacteroidia; order Cytophagales; family Spirosomataceae; genus Fibrisoma; species Fibrisoma limi. Next base: position 314,586 of record NZ_CAIT01000009.1, on the reverse strand, counting down.
GGGTTGGCGCTGGCGGCAATGGCCGATGAATCCGTATCGGGAATATGCACCTCCATCACCTCCGCCGTAGGGTGTTCGGCGGTCATTTTTTGCCACACCCGGTCGATGGCCGGAGCCTGGGCAGGGAGAATTGCTAAGGGCTGCGGTTTGTCGGATACTGGGTCCTGATAAATCAATGACTTTTCGCCACCGGCCAGCGTATGTACCGACTTGGCAAACCACTGAAAGCCCCAGACCAGGCCCGTCAGGGCCAGAATGAGCAACACCCACGTCGCGTAGAAGCCCAGTACGTTGTGGAGGTCGTAGTTGGTCCGTCGCCAGGCTGCCTTCCATTTGATGGAAAACCGTTGCTTTGCCGCATTCCTGTTTTTAGGCCACCACAACACGATACCCGAAATCAGCATAACGACAAAGATCAACGTAGCCGACGCTACTACGGGCTGACCGATTGTCGGCGGTAACCAGAGGTAGAAATGTCCCATCAGCACAATCCGGAAGAAATCGGCGTCCATGTCTTTCACCTTCAGCACCTCGCCTGTGTACGGATTCAGATACACGCTGTAGTAATACGACGGCTCGAAGTGAAAGAACATCACCTGCGCGGCCTGGTCTTTTTTACCATACATCACGGCGTGCAAATGCTTTTCGGGCAACTCCTTCATGGCGATGGCCTTGAGCGTGGAGGGCGGCAGAAACGACTGGTTCCTGGCTTCGACGAACCGATACGACTGCGTCAGGTTCTGGATTTCGTCCTGGAACGCGTACAGGCAGCCCGTAATGCTGATAACAAACACCACCAGCCCGGACGCGAGTCCGAGCCAGAGGTGAATCATGCCGATTGTCTTCTTGATTGTCATAACGTTAGAAGCGGTAAGCCATACTTAAGCGGAAGTTACGCGGAGCTTCGGCCTGCCAGTAATAATAGCCACTGTAGGGATACGGAGCGCCCGAATACAGGTACGCATTCAGGATGTTGTTGACGTTCAGGGCCAGGCTAACCCGGTTGTTCTGCCACGATACGGCTCCGTCGGCGCGGAAGTAGTCAGGCAGGTTTGATTTGTTCGAGGTTGGGTCGACGAACCAGCCGAACCGCTCCAATTGCCCCTGGTACCCGAGCGAAACCCCTACGCCCTGCAACGCGCCCTTCCGCAGCCGATACGACAGCCAGGCGTTTGTTACGTGCTTGGCGAAACCGGGAACGTACTGACCAACGTTTTCTGAACGCGTGTCTTTCGTGATTTTCGAGTCGGTGTAGGCGTAGTTAGCCACCAGGCTCAGACCGGGTAACAGCTCGCCCTGTAGGTCAAATTCAACCCCGCTGGTACGGGTCTGCCCGAGTTGTACCGAGAAGTTCGGATTGCCGGGGTCGGCCGTTAATACGTTGTTCTTCGTAATCTGATACACCGAAAGTGTTGACTGCCAGCGCCCACCGGCCCACTCTCTCTTCAAGCCAGCTTCGAGGTTGTCGCCCGTGATCGGTCGGAACGCATTGCCCCGCGCATCGACACCGGATTGAGGTACGAATGCCTGGTCGTACAGTGCGTACACTGACGTTTGTTTGTTGATCGAGCCGCTGATGCCTACCCGTGGGGTAAATACAGTCTCATCGGTGCCGCTACCATACTGGCTGTCTTTGGCGGAGGTAAGTCGGCCGGCCAGCGTCAGGCGGATGCGGTCCTGCCAGAAACGTAGCTCGTCCTGCACATAAATTCCCGCGTATGACTGGCTCAGTACGTTAACCCCGGCCCGGTAACGCAGGCTCGTTGAGCGGTTGAATCGGGGCAGCAGGTTCGCCGGCAAATAGTAGTTGGGCTGGTAGATGTTGAAGACCGTCGTGCTGTCGTAGAGCGGAAACGACTGGTTCCAGTCGGCGATGTATTTCTTGTTACCCAGGTCCAGGCCAGCCAGAATGCGGTGGGTAACCGGTCCGGTCGTTACGTCGCCGTTAATGAAAAGCTGCCCGAATTTACCTTCGTTGGATGCGTCCCAGATGCTGACATTGCGGTATAAATCCCCGTTGGCCTTTGCCGAGTCGGCCCATAGCGAGCTGCCGATCTGCTTGTAGTTGAAGTAGGCGAGCTGGCCTGTCAGCTTCCAGTTGGGGCTGATCTGGTGTTCCAGAATCACGAACGAGCTGTGATCATTGATGTTGGTTGGGTCCAGGTTAGCCGAAGCCGTCGTTGCGTTGAACGGTAGCCGCTCGAAACCGTTTTTGGCAAACAGGTAAGCTGATCCAATGGCCGACATCTGCGAGAACTGGTAGGTGTATTCAGCCGTGATCGAGGTCTGTTCGCTGAGTTTGTATTTCAGCACCGGTGCGATCGTGTAGCGGTTGTTGTACTCAAACTCCCGGAACGAACCTTTGGCCTGCCCCATCAGGTTCAGCCGGTACAGCAGGCTGCCATCCTGCTTGAGTTTGCCGTCCAGATCGACCGTGGCGCGGTACGTATCAAAACTACCCATCGTCATCGTAGCTTCGCCTTTAGTTATACCGGTCGGCTTTTTGGTCACGACGTTATAAAAACCGCTCGGTTCGCCGTTTGCCATCATGAACCCGGCGGGACCTTTTACGAACTCGATCCGCTCCACCATCGACATATCTTCGGCCAGCGGCCCCCAGGTTGACTGTACGTTCATGCCGTTGCGGAAGGGGGCAATCCGCGAGCCGCGCATGTTCAACCGGGCGTAGTTGTCCCAGTGTTCCTGTTTGGTAACGCCACTGATATTGCGCGAAACTCCTTCGAGCATATCGAAAATCTGCTGGTCGGCCAGAAGTTGGCGGTTAACTACCTGCACGTTCTGCGGCAGTTCAATCAACGGCGTTTTGACACGCAGGCTGTAGGACGGTAGGTCAGCTTTGTAGGGGTTTTTACCCTCTACGGTTACCTCGTCGAGGTTCTGAGCAGACTCGTTGAGCATCAGGTTCGCAGCCTCCGTCGTTTCATTGGCCCGGACCGTAATCGATTGCTGGGACCGACCATGGCCCATCCGGCTGATTATTAAAGTGTAGGTTCCGGCCGGTACGTTATTGAGCTGGTACGTGCCCTGTTCATTGGTAAGCGTTCCGAACTGCGTCCCGGACAACCGTACGTTGACCTGGGGCAGCGGCTGGCCATTGTGGTCATTGACTTTCCCAATGATGATGCCCGTTGTAGACGTCTGCGCAAGCAGAGAAGGTATTACGGTTACCCAAAAGGATAACGCGATCAGTATAGTGAGTAAGGATCTATAGCTCATACTTATTTAGACTAATTCTAATGCAAATGAAAAGGGTATATCGATATGTCCGACGTGTGTATCGGTATGTTATAATAGAAACTTGATATAGTTTAAATTATGGGGTTAAGTTATTGATAGGCTGGTCGGGCTGCCGGATCGATTGCCCCCACGCTTGCCGTTCGTCCTGTGACCAGAGCGATGGAAAAAATACCCGTTGCTGCTGAACGGGCGGGAGGTAGGTTTGCCAGTTCGTGCCCCCGGTTGCCCGAATATCTTCCGGTTCTTTATGAAGATACTGCACGGCCGAACGCAGGTGAGCCAGCTTCCATCGGACATTGACGCGGTGGTCGTACTCCCGCAGGGCCATACGAAGATCGTCAGTGATCTGTCCGGCTGTTTCTAATGCCTGGTAGCGCTGATACAGGTTTTTGGCCTGATAACTTTCGGCCAGCCGGATGAGTCGCGTGCTGTACTGTTGGTCGAACTGGCGGAGCGTCAGTGTTTTCTGCTGGGTTGCCAGCTCGGTAGCGCCCCGTTTCCAGTAGATGGCGTCATACTGCCCGGCGATGGACGTAGCGCTTGTTGGTGGCTCGGCCAGCAGGTTGGTAAAGTCGGTCGAAACGATTTCAATCTCACGAAACTGCACCGACTGAAACCCGCTCGAGGGCAGCAACGCCATGCGAAACTTCAAAAACTGCTCCCGCTCCATTCCCGAAATCATAATTCCGAACGACTCTTCGAGCAGGGCAAAGTACCGGTTAATACGCTGCATCCGGGCCGTAAAGAAGCTGGTCGTTAGGGGTTGCGCGTCAGCAATCTGGGCAATTTCGTGCAGAATCAGTTTGAAGTATAGCTCCGTAATTTGATGATACGTGACAAAGATCAGCTCGTCGGGGTAGGCGGTTTTGGGGTTTTGCAGCGACAGCAGCGTATCAAGATGAACGTAATCCCAGTACGTCAGGTAATCGGCCTGGAGCAGGCCTTCGAGGTAGGCGTTCATATCCTGCCCCATGGCGGCAAATTTCTGCTCTAACTGGTGTAGTTTGTTGGCGAGGGATTCGTGCATAGTCTGTTGAATAACGTAGTAAAGATACGCAGCTTCGTTGTATCCGATGAAGCTGCCGGGGCACTCTGTCCAAAGCTGGCTATACGATGGAAATTGGCGTTATGTTGACGGGGCGGTAAACATTTTGCTTATACATAGCATTGCAATCGTATGATGGATTCATCAACGACACCCGCTACACGCCTGACAGAACGAATTAACCCTCAACTTATAAATCAACTGGTGCAACGGCTGGCTGACTATGCTCCGCAGAGTGATGTAGAAGGCGCGTTTCCAGAAAACGAATTTCAATGGCTGGCCGATGCCGGTTTATTGGGTATAACCCTGCCTGACCAGGAGCTTGATTTTAACCAGCCGCAAACGGGCGAATTATTGCAGCTACTCAAACGCATCGGAAGCGGTAACCTATCGGTCGGACGGCTCTATGAAGGCCACCTCAACGCGTTGCTGCTCATTCATTTGTTTGGCACAACGGAACAGCAGAAACGCTACTACGCCGATGTGATCGATCATCAGCGGTTGTTCAGTGTCTGGAATACGCAGGCTGACGACGGTGTTCGTATCCATGCCGTCGGGGCGGGTCGGTACGTGCTAAAGGGCGCTAAAACGTTTTGCTCCGGCGCGGGCTGGATTCAGCGGCCATTGATTACGGGCGAACTGATAGGTGCCGACCGGACCGGCTGGCAAATGTGCATCGTCCCGACGGAGAGCGTGAAAGCTATCCCTCAGGACGACCGTTTCTGGCAACCGCTGGGTATGCGTTCATCGGCCAGTTTTAAACTGGACTTCACGGGTATTGAAGTAAATGAACACGATCTGCTGGGTGCGCCCGGCGATTATCTGCGGCAGCCGTACTTCAGTGGGGGGGCTATTCGTTTTGCCGCTGTTCAGCTTGGAGCGGCCGAAGCGTTAGTAAACGAAACCCGGACGTATTTAAATAACCTGAATCGTATAAGCGACCCATTTCAGCAGGCCCGGGTGGCGGAAATGGCCTGCCTGGTCGAATCTGGCAGCCAGTGGCTCACTTCCGCCGGCGATAAGACCGACGCCTGGCTGGCCCAGCACGCAGAGGCCGATAAGATTGTGGCGTATGCCAATATGACCCGTACGGCTATCGAACAAATCTGCCTGCGAACGCTGGAACTGGCCGAACGGTCGGTGGGGGCCAGGGGGCTGCTGCGTCCGCTACCGTTCGAGCGTATTCACCGGGATCTGAGCATGTACCTGCGCCAGCCCGCGCCGGATGCGGCTCTTACCCAAACGGGTCATTATGTACTGCAAAACCTTTCCCGGATTCATGATCTCTGGCATTGATCAAACTCAGTTTATCGACAAGTACGTTGAACCGGCCGGTGATAGGTTACTACACCAGTTCGGCGCGACGGTCGTGATTGCTCCGCATCCCGATGATGAATCGCTGGGGTGCGGGGGGACGATTGCCCGGCTGCGGCAGGCCGGCTATCCGGTTCATGTCATCTTCGTCAGCGACGGGAGTATGTCGCATCCGCAGTCAAAGCAGTACCCAGCCGACAGACTGCGGCAACTCCGCGAAACTGAAGCGCTTGAAGCCTTGCGTATTCTGGGTGTTGAAGCGGAGGCTGTTCAGTTCATGCGGCTCAAGGATACGCAGGTGCCAACGCCGGATAGCCCGACGTTTACGACAGCAAGCAGAGACGTAGCCGATCGGCTGGAAAACATAGCGCCGGAAACGGTATTGGTACCCTGGCGACGCGATCCGCACCCCGACCATCGGGCCTCGTGGCATCTCACCCAGGCTGCCGTAGCGCAGCTAACTGACCCGCCGACTGTGGTTGAGTATCCTATCTGGTTGTGGGAATTAGGCACCAACGAAGACCGACCTCATCTTGGCGAGGTACGTATGCAAAGCGTAGCTATTGATTCGGTCATGGCGTTGAAGCAGCAGGCCATTGCCGCGCATTGTTCTCAGGTAACGCGGTTAATCGACGATGACCCTACCGGTTTTTACTTGTCCCCTGACTTGCTGCGCTTTTTTCAAATTCCGACCGAAGTGTTTTTTCAATCATGAGCAGTAGCTTATCGCAGGCTTATTTCGACCATATCTACCGCGCCAGCGACGACCCCTGGCAGTTTGCCACCAGCGAATACGAACGCAGTAAGTACCAGGCTACATTGGCCGCTCTTCCCAACGAACGATATGCCAACGCCTTCGAAATTGGCTGTTCGATTGGTGTCTTGAGCGCAATGCTGGCGCAACGATGTGATCGGTTACTGTCCGTCGATGCCAGCGAGTTGCCGCTAAAGCAAGCCCGTGAGCGACTGGCGGCCTTCCCGCAGGTTACCGTCCGGCAGATGAGCATACCTGGTCAGTTCCCCGATGATCAGTTCGATCTGATTTTGTTGTCCGAAGTTGGTTATTACCTCTCCCTGGACGACCTGCGGCAGGCGCAACACTGTATGCTTGACCACCTGCGGCCCGGTGGCCACCTGCTCCTGGTGCACTGGACGCCGTTCGTACCGGACTATCCCCTGACGGGCGATCAGGTACACGAGGCTTTCCTGGAACTGACTGCCCCTGGGCAACCCCTGCAATCCCTGCTTAGCCAACGGAACGAACAGTACCGACTCGACCTGTTGGAGAAGCGGTAGTGGCAGTTAATGAACAGAAATAATCGCGTAGCTGCTGAATGGCTTCCGTAATGGGAATAGGTGGCCATGCCCGGAGCCAGTCGTTATGGCTCATGCTGACTTCTACCTGCTCCCAAAGCTGCCCAAAATAGGGGTAAGCCGTTAGGTGACATTGTAACCAGCGTTCGGAGATGCACAGTTCCCGAGCAATGATGGCTAATTCGTCCGTCGAAACGGTTGCATGGCGGTGTTGCCACAGCAGGCGAAGCCGATGCCGGTTACTGAACCGGATTAATAAAGCACCGGGTGGTTCGGCTAACTGCACCTGCTGATCGTAGTGCATCTTTGCCCAGCTACGTAGCTGCTCTGAGAAACCAATCGCTACACGTCCCTGGAGCCGGGCCGACGTACGAACTTTTACGTGGGGACTTTTTCGAATTTTGGCATCGATACGCAGCAGCGCTTTGTAAAGCGCTTCGTCTTCCAGATAAGGCACTTCCGGTAGCCGTCCAGCCTGTAGGTACGCCCGGCAGGTTACGGCAAAGCTGGCTCCAAAATGCTGAAAATGGCGCGGCCAGGGGTCGTGTACGTGCGGGTCGAGCAGCGATTCAACCTTGGTAATCAGTTGGCGATACGTCACATCGCGCACATGAAATAATCGCGCCGGGCTGCTGTCGGGCTGGGCAATGATGCGCCCGGCTACCGCGTCGCAGCCTTTATCGATCTCCGCCATAATATGCCATAACCACTGAGCATCTACCGTAGTATCGCCGTCAGTGGAGGCAATGATGCCGTTTTCATTACCGACGCTCAGCAGTCGCCGACACGCTTCGTCCATCAGCAGCCGCCGGACGGTACCGATGTTGGCCTGGTGTGCGGGAAGCTGAATCTGCGCAAGGTGTAGCGGAAAGTCGGGATAACAAGTCTGGTAATGCTTAGCCAGCTCGTAAGAGTCGTCTGTGCAGTTGTTTGCCAGCAGCAGAACCTCGTACAAATCCGGGCTAATTGGCCCGGCGTTCGCGTTGATCTGATTCCGGAGGGCATCCAGCGTTTGCTCCAGGTGAGCCGTTTCGTCGCGCACCGGAACAATGACTGATATACGTAATGCTGATGAAACCGAGTCGTTGAAAAGATGATGAACGGGTGTTTCGTTCAGTGTAGGGTGTATGTCTACGGGCATACTCGTCGTAATCGCCTACGCCGTGTGTTACACATAAGCGCATATGACAACCGGCCGTTCAGGCTAATTGTTAGTAGATAACTAACGTAGGCTATAGATGCCTGCATTCTTTGCAAAATCATCACGAACTTAGCGCCTGACTGCTTCGGGCAGCTAACGTATATGTCATGAGTATAGAGAACAAAACCGTTATTATCTCCGGCGCATCGCGGGGTATTGGCCGGGCTACGGCGTTATTATTAGCCGAACAGGGAGCGAATGTAGTCATAACAGCCCGCAACGTGATTGAACTGAAGCAGGTTGAATCCGCGGGTCCGCATGGTCGTGTCGTGGCCGTTCCCGGCGACGTATCCAGCGAGTCCGACATGCAGCGCGTTGTGGAAACGGCTCTCGAGCGCTTCGGCCGAATCGACATCGTTATCAACAACGCGGGTTACGGTGTGTTCAAAAACGTCGACGAAATCACTGTGGACGAGTGGGATGCCCTAATGGACACCAATGTGAAAGGGACATTCCTGCTGACCAAAGCCGCCCTGCCAACCTTAAAAGCTCAGGGATCGGGGCATATCGTGGTCGTGGCCTCAGACGTAGCCAAGCGGACATTCGCGGGTGGTTCGCTCTATACGGCCAGTAAGTACGCGCAGGAAGCGTTTATGGGCGCGTTGCGGAAGGAGGTTCGGCCGTTCGGGATCAAAGTGACAGGCGTTTATTCGGGCCTGGTTGATTCGCACTTTCACGCCAAAGGCCACGGTCATGAAACCTCACAAAACTGGCTGAAAGAGGAAGACATGGCTGAGTCAATGCTCTTCATTGTCAGTCGCCCGGCTCATGTCGTCATTGACGAGTTTATGGTGCACCCGCTGGAGCAGGAGTATTAATTCGTACAGACACATTCATTATGACCCGAAAGGCGTCTAAGGTTCGGATGGTGCTGCTTTATGGCCTGGCGCTGGGAGTTCTACTGAGCGTAATGGCCTGGTCGCGGTATCGGTTCATGGTGATCGATCATGCGCTTGAAGCCTATGTCCTCTTGGTTGCAATCCTCTTTGTGGGCGTAGGCATCTGGGTTGGGCTTCGCTGGTCAGCGCCGGTGATTGTTGAAAAGACGGTCGTAGTGTCGGTGCCGGTGGTTCCGCTTCAACCGGCGCCCCAGGTATTGGCGCAACTGGGTATCAGCAGCCGGGAACTGGAGGTGCTGGACCAACTGGCGCAGGGGTGCAGCAACGAAGAAATTGCCAGTCATCTGTTCGTCTCCACTAATACTGTCAAGACGCATCTGAGTAACCTATATGCCAAATTAGACGTAAAACGCCGGACGCAGGCCGTTGACAAAGCCCGGTCGCTGGGACTGATTCGGTAAGGGAATTCCTCATTCGTTTGGGTGATTTAAGTAAAATCACCCAAACGAATGAAAGAAACGTGCATTGCGAAGGACAATTTTGGCCGACAAACCAACCAAAACTATGCAACGTACTATCCTTATCTTCGGGAGCATCGCCGGTCTGATTGTATCCGCCATGCTGGTGGTTATGATGCTCATTCACCAGCAAAATCCAACCAGCTTCGAGTGGGGTGAGCTAATCGGCTACACGTCTATGCTCCTGGCCGCGTCGATGATTCCGGTAGCCATCAAGAGCTACCGGGACCGGTACCAGGCCGGACAGATTTCCTTTAAAGACGCCTTTCTGATGGGACTAAGTATTGCCCTGATCGCTTCGGCACTATACGTAGCAACCTGGGTCATCGTCTACAAAACGGTGTATCCAAACTTCGTCCAGGATTACACCGCCAGCGCACTTAATAAACTGAAATCAGACGGAAAATCACCGGCTGAGCTTGAACAGGCCCGGCAGGAGATGAGCAGGATGTTCGCCTACTACGATACCTGGGTGGGGCTGATTGGCATTACGTTTCTGGAGATCTTCCCCATCAATCTACTCGTTACCCTGATTAGTGCCCTGGTGCTGAAGCGCAAACGAGCGGATAATATTCCGAGTCCGTTGGCCGGTACAACCATTTAAGCTCAGTACGTATTGGTGATAGGCTACTGTAAAAACGTCAGGAAAGCCGCTTGTGTGCTGTAGTAAAAGCAAAAAAGGAAGTAAGGCTTCCTTTTGATGATGTCGCTGTCGTTTGGCTGTACTTCACAAGCTTTCTGGTAGGCCTGGATGGCATGTGACCTCCTCCGTTAAACTGACGGGTTTTACCAAACTCATCTGTATAGTGACTTTATGGCTGAAGAATGTAACGCTTGATCACAAAACAAACCAAAATTATACAGCTAACTAACCCTGTATCTAGAATGACTACCAATTTTTAGGCGTAACTGCTTCTCTTTAAACACGTTTATAAACAAAGCGCTTCAATAGCGACCACTTATACAATACATACCCCATAAACTAAATTTGCAGGCCTAAGTCGATATTATCCTATGTAGTTTCACTCTAAGGGTTAAACTACACCCCGTAACGTTTATGGATTTACTTCTCGACGAATGGTTGATGACGAGCTGGGGGCTGGTTATGAAGTACCTGTTAGTGGCTGGGTTAGCTTATCTGCTCTGCTACATTATCCTCAAAAAAGTACTGATCGGACGAAAGATTCAGAAGAAACTGCCAAAACCGGCTGACTATCAGCGTGAAATCGGCTATTCTGTACTGGCCATGCTGATCATGACAGCGAGTGCTGCGCTTAATGCAACGGTACTGTTGCCGTACAACAACGTCTATTTTGGCATAGATACGTATGGCTGGGGATACTATCTATTTTCGTTCGTCTGGATGATCGCGCTGCACGATACCTACTTTTACTGGATGCACCGGACAATTCACCACCCCCGATTGTTCAGGACGTTTCACTTAGTGCACCACCGTTCAACCAATCCGTCGCCTTGGGCGGCTTATGCCTTTCATCCATTGGAGGCAATTCTGGAAGGGGCCATCCTGCCTATTATTGCGTTTACACTGCCCATACACTGGTCAGCCATGGTGATGTTCTTCATTTTCTCGGTTGTGCACGACGTCTATATCCACCTGGGCTATGAGATTCTGCCAAGTCGGTTTCATCAGACTCGCGTGGGGCGTTGGATCAATACGTCGGTGGCTCACAACCAGCACCATAGGCACTTCGGCGGGAATTTCGGGCTGTATTTTACGTGCTGGGATCGGTGGATGGGAACATTGCGGAGTGACTACGACGAAGCGTATACCAAAGCCACTCCACAACGAACAGTACTCGATGCTGCTACTGTGACCACTCCGTCGGTGTCCGGTCCCAGCGGTGGGCTTTGAGTTCATCCAGCAATTCCTGCGAAAGACCCTGCCCATCACTAACCGCGTTGTTGGCCTCTACGTTACGGAGTTTGCGCATACCCGGAATCGTCGTATGAACGTCGGGGTTGCTGAGGATGAACCGCAACGCCATTTCGGGCATATTCATGCCTTGCGGTACCAGCGGCTTCAGCGCGTCGGCGTGTTCGACGCTGCTGTTCAGGTTCTCGGGAACGAAATACGTTGAGCGCCAGTCGTTGGCCGGGAAGGTCGTTTCTTTGGTAAACGTACCGGTCAGCGTACCTTCATCAAATGGGACGCGGGCGATAATACCCAGGTTTAGCTCGCGGCAGAGCGGAAAGAGGTTATCTTCCGGGTTCTGATCGAAAATGTTGTAAATGACCTGCACGGCGTCGATCAGACCGGTACGTAATGTGTTCAGGCAGTTGTCGGGCTCCCAGCGGTTCACTGAAATGCCCCATGCCTGTACCTTACCTTCCTGCGTCAGTTTCTGTACGGCTTCTTTCCACTCGTCGCGGTCAGCCCAGGCGTCTTCCCACACGTGGAATTGCATCAGATCGATGGTTTCAACCTGTAGGTTTTTCAGGCTCTTTTCGGTGTATTCGATGATGTGGCTGGCTGGGAATACGTCCTCCAGTTTGTATTCCGGCTTCGACGGCCACTTAAAATTCATGGGTGGAATTTTGGTGGCCGCGTAAAGCCGCTTACCCGTATTACGTTTGAGTAGATCGCCCAGAATCTGTTCGCTCAGGCCGGAGCCGTAGCCCCAGGCGGTGTCGAAGAAGTTGCAGCCACGTTCAACGGCGAGGTCGAGGGCCTGGTCAATTTCGGTACGTTCGGAGCCGGTCCAGTCGGCGAGTCCCCACATGCCGTAGCCAATTTCACTGACTTGCCAGCCGGTGCGGCCAAAGGTTCGGTATTGCATTATTAGCTAAACTTGTGATTTGTACGTTGGTGACCTTATAAGTCGCAGCCAAGCTACGAACTTCACAGTACAAACCATAAATTCGACGTTGGGTTACGCGCTTCCGTTACTATTCAACTTTAGCTATCTTAAGGACTACTTTTCATGAAAAAGCCCCTACGTTTCCGCAGGGGCTTCCATATACCAGATTACTATAATCAATTAACCAACCGATCCTTCCAGGCTGATCTCCAGCAGCTTCTGGGCTTCAACGGCGAACTCCATCGGCAACTGGTTCAGGACTTCCTTGGCGTACCCGTTAATGATAAGGGCTACGGCCTGCTCGGTTGGGATACCACGCTGGTTGCAGTAAAACAACTGGTCTTCACCAATTTTCGACGTAGTGGCTTCGTGCTCAACGGTGGCCGTGGGGTTGTTCACCTCGATGTACGGGAACGTATGGGCTCCGCACTTGTCGCCCAGCAGCAGCGAGTCACACTGCGAGAAGTTCCGGGCGTTTTCGGCCCGCTTCAGCACCTGTACCAGACCACGGTATGAGTTCTGGCTCTTACCGGCCGAGATCCCCTTCGATACAATCCGGCTCTTGGTGTTCTTGCCAATGTGAACCATCTTGGTGCCGGTGTCGGCCTGCTGCATATTATTTGTCACAGCTACCGAATAGAATTCGCCAATCGAGTTGTCGCCCTTCAGGATAACCGACGGGTACTTCCATGTAATGGCTGAACCGGTTTCAACCTGCGTCCACGAAATCTTCGAGTTCGGGCCGTCGCAGATACCGCGCTTGGTCACGAAGTTGTAGATACCGCCCCGACCTTCTTTGTCGCCGGGATACCAGTTCTGCACGGTCGAATACTTAATTTCCGCGTCGGCGAAGGCAATTAACTCCACCACGGCCGCGTGCAACTGGTTCTCGTCGCGCTGGGGAGCCGTACAGCCTTCGAGGTAGCTAACGTAGCTGCCTTCGTCGGCGACGATCAGCGTGCGCTCGAACTGACCCGTACCGGCCGCATTGATGCGGAAGTACGTCGACAGCTCCATCGGGCACCGAACACCCTTCGGGATGTAGCAGAATGATCCGTCGGAGAAAACGGCCGCGTTCAGGGCGGCAAAGTAGTTGTCCTTGGCCGGTACGACCGAGCCGAGGTACTTCTTCACCAGTTCAGGATGCTCCTGAATGGCTTCTGAGATCGAGCAGAAAATAATGCCACGCTCGGCAAGGTCCTTTTTAAACGTCGTCGCAACGGACACGGAGTCCATTACGGCATCGACCGCTACGCCAGACAGGCGCTTCTGTTCGTTCAGGGAAATGCCCAGACGTTCGAACGTCCGGCGCAGTTCAGGGTCAATGTCGTCGAGTGACTCAACCTTCTTCTGCTGCTTCGGAGCCGAATAGTACTTAATGGCCTGGTAGTCAATTTTAGGGTACTTGACGTTGGGCCAGTGAGGTTCGGTCATTTCCTGCCACAGCCGGAATGCTTTCAGCCGGTTTTCCAGCATCCATTCCGGTTCGTTCTTCTTGGCGGAGATGAACCGTATAATATCTTCGTCCAAGCCCTGCGGAGCCTCGTCTGCCTCGATCAGGGTCTCAAACCCATACTTATACTCAGCGTTAGTGATGCTCTCTAAGAGTTCGACTTCTTTGCTCATGGTTAGTAAACGCGTAGTTTAGAAACGCGCTGTCGTATGGAATTAACAATCGGCCGGGTAGGTACGTTCCTGGCAGAATGGACAAATATCGGAAACTTTCGGCTAATTCGACAGCCTGAATCTCTATACGTGTTCCGATAGGGCGTTCTGAAAACTACGGTTGCGCGTCACACTTTCTGCGCCAGCGTCAAACAACAAAGGCCACTGCAATTCGCAATGGCCTTTGCTGTAGGCAATAATCGATGGGGCAGTGCTTACTTCGCGGTTACTTTAACCTTGGTGTAATACAGCGTAGTCAAGCCTTCGAATCCTGAATCTGTGCCCACAACCAGCCAGAGTTCGCCGTTGGCGTTTGTCTGGACCTGCAACGGTTTTTCGGCGTTACTGCGGGTAATCAGCTTGTAATCACTTACGTCGTTGCCCGCCCCGATGGTGCCCAGCAGAAAAGCATCCCGGCCCCCTTCGGCCTGATTGCCTTTATCAATGCTGATCTCGTAAAAATCATTTTTGAGCTCTTTCTTGGGCTCCGTGGCCGAAGCACCGGCTTTTAGGTATACGCTACCGCCGGGCGAGCCGCCGATACCAACCGAGTTGTCGGCATATTTCGACGCCAGTTCTACGTCAAAAACGAGTGAATACGTCGTATTGGGTTTGAGACCGGTTAGTTTCTTCCGGATGTACATGAACAGGTCGTCGCTCCGGTTCATGCTGGAAACCATGATGGATTTCTGGTTGGTGTTCAACGGACTGGGTAGACCAACCCAATCTGATTTGAACTGGATGTCCGCAATCTGAGTACCATAATCCACCACATCGGCTTCCCAGCCGTCTTTGCTCTGCTGAAAATTCGATTCATACAGAACGCCCGGCTGGTTGGGCTGTAATTCAGTAGATTCCTGCGAACAGGAAGCGATGAACAAACTACTGATCAGCACGGACGTGAAAAGAAATGTCGACTTCATTGTTACTAGGATTTGTTTCCTGTTCTGACCCCGCACCCAATGGCACGGTTGTAATGAAGGTAACAAATTTTCCTGAAAGTCCCTCAACGTCGCTGGTGGTCAGGAACATCAAGACCCCGCAAAGCCAGATAAAAGGCGACAACGTAAACCAGTTGCGTGCCGGCAGTCCCCCAGTCTTCTTTCAGGGTGGTGCCGAACAATAAGGCTGCGATCACCAGACCGCCGATGAAGTAACCCCACTTGCTGAATCGACCGCCAAGCAGGATCAGCAGACCACTGGTCAGTTCGACAAACGGGAGTACGTAGAGAAATGACCGTGCGAGTACATCGGGCAGTATGGTATCCGCAAACCCGCCCGCCATTTTATTGACAAAGGCGTTGAGTTTGGGAATACGAACCGCGCCGTGCATGAGCATGTTGATGCCCAGCCCAAGCCGAATGATGAGTTGAGCCAATTGCGTAGCCGACAGGTTGTTCATGCCTTCTACGGATTGTTGCTGACTAGTTCTTCGTTATTATCAACTTCTATGTCGCCATTTTCCACATCCTCTTCCGCCAACATATCGTCATTGACGCCGTTGGCCTCCGGGTCGGGCGATCCGTCGCCACGGTCGCTGACTTCTTCTTTCACCGGTTCCGGTCCCTGATTTGTCATCGGATTCATGTATTCTGTCTGCGGCACGCCATCATTGGCTTGTTCGCTCTGGGCCATTTTCGACAAAACACCCTGGTTTTCGTCTTCGGCGGGATTATATGTCTGGTTTTCCATGATAGAATGACCATATCAGGCCTAAGCCTGTGCATTGGTGAGATTAAGTCCTGTGCGTTTTACGGCGCGATTCCCGCAGGATTACACGCTCCCTGAACGGGTTACATGGCCACCCAGGTAGTAGTTGTCGTCCTGAACATGGTCGTGTTCACCAGTTGGGTCGCCATCCTCGTCGGTTGGTTCGTCAGCGAGTGTATCGTCAGTATTCTGCTCATCTGCCTCGTCGTCTTCAATGGCGGCTCCGCTCTGGTTACGAAAATTATCGGGGTCAATGTGAGCCAACCGCGTACCGATCAGTTCGGTATCGTTGTTCACGATAGTTGGGGTTTTCTGTTGAGAAGTCATTGACGTAATGATTTGTCTGTCCAGGTAATAACCCAATACGGGTAGAAAGGTTGTCGGGCCGCGTTTATCCGTTGATTATAACTGGCCCAATCCTGGTTACATTATGAAATCGCACCTCATCCTGCTCGTTGCTGTTTTTCAGGCTTATCTGGTCAGCGCCCAGAGCGACCGCGCTCCGTTGTTTACATCGTTTGACGGTACGCAGATCCACTACGATACCATCGGTCAGGGCAGGCCAGTTGTCCTGCTCCACGGTTTCATCACGAACGGCGATTCGTGGAAGCGGGCGGCCGTTCGGCAACAACTGGCCGATGCGGGTTTCAAGGTGGTAACGCTGGACCTGCGCGGCAATGGCCGTTCGGACCGCCCGCACGAGGCAGCCGCTTACCGTAACGATGCGGAGCTGAAGGACGTAATGGCCCTGATGAAACACCTCGGGCTAAGCAACTACGACGTAGTGGGCTACTCGCGCGGGGCTATCCTGACCGCCCGGTTGCTGACGCTCGACAAGCAGGTGCGCCGGGCCGTTATGGGTGGGATGAGCGCCGACTTTACGCAACCCGACTGGTACCGGCGGAAGAATTTTTACGAAGCACTGACCAGGCCGGGCAGCCATCCTGAGTTGCAGAGTGCGGTTGATTACGCCAAAAAAAGTGGAGCCGATACGGTGGTACTCGCCCGGTTGCAGGAGTTTCAGCCGCAGACCACAATGGCTGAACTGCGAAAGGTTCGCGTACCGGTGCTGGTCGTCAACGGCGACAAGGACCACGATAACGGTGACCCGCAGACGCTGGTCGATGCCATTCCGGGCGCGAAGTTGGCCCTTGTGCCCGGCGATCACGGCGGAGCGATGCGAACTCCGGAGTTTGCCCAGGCCGTAGTGGCGTTTCTGAAGAAATAAGCGCTATTTTACTAATGCAGCCACTGCTTCGGATGCCGTTGGATAAGCAAATTGAAACCCGGCTTCCTGTAATCGGCGAGGAATCACATTACGGCTTTTCAAAACCAGTTCTGTTTCCGTACGTAGTAAGAACGCACCAATCTCCAGCATCCACCGGGTAGCGGGTAGCCCAATCGGGGTACCGAATGCCCGTCGTAGCAATGTCATGAATTCTGTGTTACG
The DNA here is from genome assembly GCF_000296815.2 of Fibrisoma limi BUZ 3. Classification (GTDB taxonomy): domain Bacteria; phylum Bacteroidota; class Bacteroidia; order Cytophagales; family Spirosomataceae; genus Fibrisoma; species Fibrisoma limi. The sequence continues at coordinate 297,453 of NZ_CAIT01000009.1, read as the reverse complement.
AATGGGGCAGGGGGCGGTACAGTTAAACGTACCGTCGAGGGCGTCGTTCCTGATCAGGAAGTCAATGATCCGCGCAAAGTCGTGTTTATGAAGCCAACTGATAAACTGATCGCCGTGGCCCTGTTGCCCGCCCAGACCAAACCGCGTTAACCGCTTCAAAACCGGAAATACGCCACCGTCACGACCCAGAACCAGTGAGGAACGTAAGGCAACTTTGCGGACCTCCGGCGTATCACTCTCCCAGAACGCTTGCTCCCACTCTTTGCAAACCTGCTGGGAAAAGCGGTACTCTGCCTGCGGGCTGTCGGTTTCGCCCGTGATCTCGTCCATCTGCCGGTCTAGGGCATGGCGGTAGATGGTGGCCGACGATAGGTTGATCCAGAGTTGAGGTGGGTTAGCTGTCTGTCGGATGGCCTGCCCGAGAATGGCTGTTGATTTGGTACGTGATTCAATGATCTCGCGTTTGTTCCTGGCGGTGTAGCGACAATCTACCGTTCGGCCAGCCAGGTTGATTAGCACATCGGCTTCATTGAGTTCATCAGCCCAGGTGCCTATCGATTTGCCATCCCAGGTTACGTACCGAACGCGGTCGTGACTCGTGTACGGCTTCCGCGAGAGGACAACGATGTCAATGGGGCTATCCTTCCAGTAGTCAACCAATACCTGGCCAAGAAAGCCGGTTTCACCTGCCAGGATAATTTTGTGGGGTTTCATAGTCCAGTAATGGATAGATAAATTAGCGTAAAACTCACACTCAACCACGGGTTCATGCCCAGGTTATAGCTCCGGATGAAGTGCTGACCGATGGTCAGGGCGTAACCAACCGGCATAAGTACGGGCCAGGCAACGCTTAGGCCAATCGTTAGGATAAGCCCGCCCAGGAGCAAACTCATACCCAGGTGGCCGCCGTAGTCCAGCAGCGTTTCGAAAAAGTCAGGATGTTTGGTAATGTACAGATGGAGGATAACCAACCCGATCTGTAGCCCGAGCAGGATCGGAGCAAGCCAGGGTAACGCGCCGTGACAGACATAGTGTAATTCGGCTACCAAGCCAAAGACAAGCGCAATAAATAACAGCCGGTAGTTGAGCCTGAACTCGGGTTGCAGATCCAGCAATGACCAGCGGCCGGGCCTAACCGTAATGATGATCCGGCGATTGTAGGAAATAAACGCATACAGGAAGTCAAGCAGCCGACGGAACCAACGTACCGGCAACAGGCCGCTTAAGGCACGACTGCGCTCACCCAATAAATACAGCCAGGTATCAACACCATAAAGGGTTTCACCGCCATTGAGATCGACCATCGGAATTTCGTGGCGGGCACGCCGGCGATCCAGACGATTCAGGATGGAAGCATCTGTTACGGCGTTGTTGGGAATACGGTCAAGGTTCTTGTTAATGGCGACTAACCCCTTCGTGTAAGCCCGGCACATCGGGCAGTCGGCATCGTAGATGATTAGCTTTTTCATAGTTTTTCGATTTGCATAGTCAGTCAGTTGGGGCGACAGGGAATTTATTCTGGTGTTTCATCCAGACCCGTTGCTGCGTAGTCCAGGAGTAAAAGACCGCTGACGCTATGTGCCAGCAGGCTTATTATCAAGTACGTAAGAAAGGGCAGGATGCCGGTGGTATGATTGATTCCGGTAAAATCCGGAGCTGCCTGACGAAGGAGGTTATAAAGTCCCAGCCAGATAATGGCATCCAGTAACGTACTGCCGAACCAACGAACCAGCGTCTCGATAGGCTCATTGGGTACGATGAACAGGATACACAGGCTGTTGACGATCTGCCCAGCATAGTGTGTCATAATGGTTTCCGAAATGTCGACAGGGGTTGAAAAGCGGGAGACAGGTCCCCATTTTATCCAGCTGTATGTCGTCGTAATGGCGGTGATGAACCAAAGAGCAGGCCGGCTAACTGCCGGATGTTTCCGAAGCGTTAGGTACTGAGCTGTGGTCAGAAGCAAAGGGAATACAACGATCGAGGCAATACCGAAAAGCCAGCTCAGTACGAAAGCAGCCAGAGGTAGCAGCGTCCACCGTTGATACATACTGTTTTGAAAAGCAGAAGTAACCATGTTTTATAGTATGTTTTAAATTTTCAGAAATAATTGAAAGTTTTAGCTAAAAAAATATCACCGAAATACCTTCAGAAACTGGCTCATCAGCCAGTTCTCTTCGGCCCTGATAACGGCGTTGAGCGTATTGTCTGCAAACCCTACTACGCTGCTCAATCCCTCCATAACGCGCTTGAACTCCTGAGCTTCCGGCGTAGTAGCGTCGATGGCTTTCAGATCATTCAATACCTCAACCACGGGTGTAATTTCCCGGCGACGGCGCTCCTTTGCTACCTGACGAGCCACTTTCCAGATGTCTTTCTCGGCCACGTAAAACTCTTTCCGTTCGCCAGCTTTCAGTTGTTTGTAGATAAGCCCCCAGTCCATCAGGTCGCGGAGGTTCATGCTGGCGTTGCCCCGCGAGATCTGCAATTGCTCCATCACGTCCTCGGTGGTCATGGGTTCGGGCGAGATCAGCAGCAAGGCGTGAAGCTGCGCCATCGAGCGGTTAATGCCCCACTGCGTAGCTAGCGTACCCCAGGTCTGAATGAACTTGTCCTTAGCCTCCGTGAATTCCATGCGTCAAATGTATAGTTAATTTTATAGTTTCAAAAATAATTGAAAATAAACCTTTTTGCTGGTATTTTATAATTCATAATTTAACAGCACGACGTTCACAAAAACTTAATAATGACAGCAAAGGGGAACCCTTACATTTGATGAATATAAACGTACTTTATGATGCTGAGATACTTACCAACGTTACTACTTTCCTCGCTGTCGCTGACTGTCTGGGCGCAACCGGCTCAGACGGGCAATCGGGCGGTTCAGCTACCGGGTAAGATGGGCCGGGAAACGCAACGGGTCATGCTGCCCAACGGCTGGAGCCTGACCCCCCACGGCCGTTCGTTGCAACTGGGTGACCTTCCGCTCAATATGACCGTATCGGCCGACGGTAAACGCCTGGCGGTGACTAACAACGGCCAGAGCACGCAGACTATTCAACTGATTGATGTAGCCGGCGAAAAGGTCCTGAGCGAAGCCGTTATCGCAAAGTCATGGGTAGGTATCCGGTTCAGCCCGGACGGCAAGCGGTTGTTTGCATCGGGTGGGAACGACAACCGAATTCTGATCTACGACGTATCGAATAATCAGTTGACCAAAACCGATTCAATCGAACTGGGTAAACCCTGGCCCAACCGGATCTCGGTGGCGGGTGTAGAAGTGGACAAGGCCGGCAGGACGCTCTACGCCGTTACCAAAGACGACAGTTCGCTCTACGTCTGCGACATTGCGTCGAAGCAGGTAAAGAACAAAATCAAACTCCCCGCCGAAGCATTTACCTGTCTGCGGTCGCCGGTGTCCGACGAGTTGTTTATTTCCGTCTGGGGCGCTGAAAAAGTAATTATCTACGATCCGAAGCAACAGAAACTGACCGGCGAAATCGCGACCGGCAGCCACCCCAACGATATGACGTTTTCGCGCAACGGGCAGTACCTGTTCGTGGCCAATGCCAACGACAACTCCGTATCGCTGGTAGAGGTGAAGTCGCGCAGGGTGCTGGAAACGTTCAACACCTCCCTGTATCCCGATGCGCCGGCTGGTAGTACCCCGAATGGTCTCGCTTTGTCAACAGACCAGAAAACGCTGCTGGTGGCCAATGCTGATAACAACTGCGTGGCTGCGTTCGACGTATCGAAGCCGGGCCGCAGCCGGTCGCTCGGTTTCATTCCGGTAGGCTGGTATCCTACATCGGTGAAGGTCGTCGGTAACAAAGTGCTTGTGGCTAACGGAAAAGGATTTTCGTCGCAGGCTAATCCGAACGGCCCTAATCCCTATAAGCGCCGGGAAGCGGGTACGGAATACATTGCCGGGCTGTTCAAAGGAACGTTATCGATGTTCACGCTGCCGAAACCCGCAGAACTGACGGCTATGTCGAAGCTGGTGTACCAGAACACGCCGTACTCAAAAGAAAAGGAAAAACTGGCGGCCGGTGAAGCCAATAACCCAATCCCGCGCAAAATGGGCGATACGTCGCCGATCAAGTACGTGTTTTACATCATCAAGGAAAACCGGACCTACGATCAGGTATTTGGCGATATGCCGGAAGGAAACGGTGATTCGTCGCTGTGCCTGTTCCCCGAGAAGGTAACGCCGAACCACCACGCACTGGCCCGCGAGTTTGTGCTGCTGGATAACTTCTATGTCGATGCGGAAGTAAGTGCCGACGGGCATAACTGGTCGATGGCGGCCTATGCGACCGACTACGTCGAAAAAACCTGGCCGACGAGCTACGGTGGCCGGGGCGGTACTTACGACTACGAGGGTAGCCGTCCGGTGGCGTTTCCCAAGAAAGGCTTCATCTGGGATTATTGCCAGCGGGCCGGTGTTACGTACCGGAGCTACGGCGAATTTGAAGCGTATTCCAAACAGAAAAAGAACGCCCTTGTGGGTCATTTCTGCCCGACTTATCCCGACTACGATCTGAAGGTGATGGATACGATGCGGGTGACGCTCTGGAAGAAAGAGTTCGACTCGCTGGTGGTGGCCAACGCCGTGCCCCGGTTCAATACGTTGCGGCTCGGCAACGACCATACCAGCGGTGCCCGGATCGGTGCGCCAACCCCCGCTGCACACGTAGCCGACAATGACCTGGCCGTGGGTATGTTCGTTGAACACTTATCAAAAAGCCCGATCTGGAAAGAATCGGCCGTGTTCATTCTGGAAGACGACGCCCAGAACGGCCCCGACCACGTCGATGCGCACCGGTCGCCGGCCCTGGTGATCAGCCCGTACACCAAGCGGAAGCACGTTGAGCACACCATGTATTCAACATCTGGTATGCTCCGGACGATGGAGTTGATTCTGGGGTTACCGCCGATGAGCCAGTACGACGCGGCTGCTACGCCCCTGTTTGCCTGCTTCACCAATACACCGAACCTGACGTCCTACACCCATCGCCCGGCTCAGCAGGATCTGGAAGCAAAGAACACAGCCATGAACGGCCCGGCCCGCGAATCCGAGAAATTTGACCTGCGGTATGCCGACAAGCTGGACGATCTGAAGTTCAACGAAGTGATCTGGAAAGCGGTGAAGGGAGAGCATTCCGTAATGCCTGCTCCCCGACGCGGGGCGTTCCTGGTCGTGGGCGAGGAAGCCGATGACGACGACGATGATTAGTTCAAGCGCTGGGACACGACTTTAAACGCATTTCGACCGTTAACGAAAAGGCCGACTTCGGGAAGTCGGCCTTTTCGTTAACGGTCGTGGAGTACTATCAACTTAGGAGAGATGGCTGTACCTTTGATACCCCATTTGGGTAAAACTTCCTCTCGCCATGTTGAAAAAAGCTTTTCAGGACGAACTCTCTCTAAGCGCTCCACTGCAGCGCAACAGTCAGGGCAACGATGTCAGACGCGTTCAGGAGTGGTTGTCGCTCAGCGCACTCCGATTTCCCGAAGCCTCCGTAGCCACAAACGTCGACGGGCAATTTGGACCAGCTACGGAGCGGGCGGTACGTAATTTTGAGGAAGCCGTCGGACGGACTCCGACCGGCGTGGTAACGCCCAATCTGTTCGACGAGCTCAGCCATCCGCTGGCTACCGCTTTTCAGAAAGTGGCCCCTGTCGACAACATCCGCCAGACAGTTATTCAGATAGCGCAACGGCACCTGAAACAGCGGGCGACCGAACTCCAGTCCAGCAGTGCGCAGAATCTTGGTCCCTGGGTACGCAGCTACTGCGACGGTATGGATGGGTCGCCGTTTAAGTGGTGCATGGGGTTCGTGCAGACCGTACTCGATCAGGTAGCGGCCGGGCAGGGGAGGCAGTTTACAGCCATTATGCCGAAGACACTTAGCTGCGACGTACTGGCCCTGAGTGGCCGGCAAAACGGTCGCCTGACCGAAAACGCTGTGATCCGTCGCGATCCGTCGCGCATCAAACCCGGGGATGTATTCCTGTTACGGTTCCAGGGAGTAGACGACTGGTTTCATACGGGCGTCATCACGCGGGTAGACGACGATACCGTCGAAACGATTGAGGGTAATACCGACACCAAAGGCTCCAGCAACGGAACCGGCGTATTTGCCCGTGTCCGCAACTTCCGCAAAACAACGATGGATGTGTTTTCAATTGAGGGACTATAGTTTTTGGTTTGTAGTTCCTCCGGTGTCAACCAACTACAAACCACAAACCACTACCCCACTACTACAACCGGCTCAGGATCGTTTCCGCGAACGCTACGTCTGAATTCTGGTCGGCCAGCTTTTGCAGATTAGCTTCGGAATAGGAAACGTTCCCGTCGATCACCTGTTCAAGCATACTGGCGATGGCCGCTGGGGAAGTCGAATCTGCCACGAGGCCAAGCTGTTCGGTCTGCACCAGGTGACCCATGTAGCCATAATCCGACGAGAGCAGTGGTTTGCGCGATACGGCCGCCCGAATAATGACCGAAGCCATACCGACGTGCCGCTGGTAGAGCGCCAGCGCGTAGTCGGAGAGTTCGAAATACGTCTGGATGCGTCGGCCACGTATTTCCTTGAATACAGGGATAATCTGAACGTCGGAGGGTACGTCGGCTATTTTTTGTTCAATCAGTTGCCGAAAATCAGGTTTGATCGAGCCCACAAGAAGTACGGACAAGGCTTGCCGAACGGTTGGCTTTACGAGCCTGAGTGCTTCGAGCAGTGGTTCAATGCCCTTCCGGTCATCGAGGTGGCCGAAAAGCAACAAGGTTTTCCGGCTGGGATCAAGTTGTAACTCCGCCCGTAACTCATCCAGTTCGGCAGGCGAGATGTCGTACGATTTCACCGGATCGGGTAGGGGCAATACGTTCACGCCGGGGCTCATCTGCGTCAGGGCCGGAACCGCCGAATGATCCAGGCAGAACAGGTTGCTCAGGACACCCCGGAACAGGACACCCCGCAAGGTCAGCTTTTTACGCAGTACGTTCAGCCGGGCCTTCAACCCGCCCCGTACGGCGTAGTGGAAATCCGGCCGGAAGTAGATGCCCGATACGGCACAGGGGGCTTTCTGACCGAGCCACATGCTCAACTGGAAAATATCGACGTACATGAGCAGAAGATGCGTCGGACGATACTCAGCCGCGTAGGAAAGAGCCAGTTTCCACTCCCGGAATGATCGGTTGAGGGGGGAGGCCTGGTGGGTGTGTGCGATGGCCTGGGCCGGAATAGGTATGAACCGAACACGGTCCGCGGCCGGGTTACCGCCGAGCAGTTGGTGAACGGTTGACTCAAACGACGCCTGCGTAACAACCAGCAACTCCCCATCCGGCTGGTGATGCAGCCAGTAGTTGATCAGGTGGGTCAGGTAGTCGGCGTGGTGCCCATCGATAACGGAATCAAACAGCAGAATTCTCCTCACAGTAACTGGCTAAACTACTTGTTGGTAAACCTGAAGGGTCTGGGTCGTTACCTTCTCGGGCGAGAAAGCCTCTTGCCGAACGTAGCCCTTCTGGCGTAATGACGCCCGGAGTGCGTCGTTCTGAATGAGTTGCTCGATGGCCTGCCGCATCGACGTTTCCGACGCCGGATCGAAGTACAGGGCCGCGTCCTGCGCCACCTCTGGAAAGCAGGACGTATTGCTCAACGCGACCGGGCAACCCGTAGCAAAAGCCTCCAGAATCGGAATACCGAATCCTTCGTACAGCGACGGGTACACAAACGCCAGAGCTTTTTCGTAGAGCCGGTACAGCACAAAGTCGTCGATGTCGTGAAAGATCACCCGTCCGTTCAGGCCAAGCTCAGTAATTAGCTGCTGTTCGGTTGCATCGAAAGGGCCGCCCCCGGCGCAGATCAGTTGCACATGCGGATGGCTTTTCAGGGAAGGAGCAATGGCTTTCAGAAACGGCATAAAATTTTTATACGTGCCGCGATTCCCGACGTAGAGCAGGTACGTATCGGGTGTCTGTACCTGAAACGCAGCCGGTACGTTCAGCGTGCGGAAGTGGGTCGCGTGGTGAACCACCGTTATTTTGTCCGGGTCGATGCGGAACAGATCGACCAGGTCTTTTTTTGTGTTTTCCGATACCGCAATGACCCGCGCCGACCGGTCGAGCAGCGTCTGCTTCAGGTCTTTATTGGCGTTGTCGAGGTGTCCGTAGGCGTCGCCCAGCCGTTCCTTAATCAGATCGTGGTACGTCAGCACAAACGGTTTCTGGCCGATGAACTTCAGAAAATATGGGTGGAAGAACGTCGGGTGAAACACATCGTAGTCGTGCTGCATCACCTGCGCCGAACTAAGCAGCCGGTTAACCTGCGAGAACAGCATACTCGTCGGCATGTAACCCAGAAAGTAACGGTAGGAATACGTCCGGAACTGATTGCTGTTCAACAGGTAAACGTTGTTGGAAAACCGAACCGACAGCCGCGCGTCAACTCCTCGTTGTCTGAGCGATACAATCAGGTCATAAAAATACCGGGCCACACCTCCATACCGCGCCCCCGTGAAGGCCTGGTGATCGTACAGAATTTTCATACGCAAGAAACGGAGCACAATGTTACGCAGAAACTGGCTGTCGGCGGTAACCGGGTGCTCGAAATGCAGTTTTGGGACAAGTTTCGGATGGACGGTTTGCAGACTAGCGGCAGCCGTTAACCGCAGAAGATACTCGCGGAGGCCATCAATTGAAGACCGAGAACTGTCAATTGAACCCGTAAAATTGCCGTCTGCCAGCTAATGTGTTCTGCGTGGCCTGGTTTATTCCGTTGATTAGCACCTTCATAATCGCAAGGTCCCGCACATCTATGAAAACGTATTACTTCGCTTCGCTGCTTATTTTTCTGGCTACCGGTATGATCGCTTACGGGCAGGCTAATCCCGATTTGAGCGGTTCACTGCGGGTGGTTGCCGCTCAGTTGAAACCCGTCAAATCGTCAGACAAGGAGTTTACGCAGCAACTCAAATCCAACGGAGCACAGCCGTATCTGGCGAAGATCGACGTGTCCGAAGCTGATAAGAAAGGCAAGAAAACGGATTACGTCTACGAACTGAACCTGGCCGACATTGATCCGGGCTCGGTGAAGTATGCCCCCAAAAAAGACCTGATGGTGATTTCGCTTAAGATCGTCAACAACAATGATTTTGTGCGGGTTACGGAGAACGGGCAACTTCGCTACGACAATACGCTTACCCTGTACGCCGAAAACGTCGACAACGCCCGCGCCCTGACCGAGGCCCTGCGCCAGACCCCAACGGCCGCCCGGAAACTGCTCGAAAGTCGCCTGAATGTTGGCAGTTCGTTGACCACCCTGACCGACTGGCTCCGCAAGAACGTAGCGGATGCGACCAGTGGCGACGAAAGCTACCGGCAAACGGTGGCACTGCCCGACGGAGTAAATCCGGTAAAAATCCGGGTAACGCAGCAGCTTACCGCCAGCAAAAAAACGACGGAAGAGGTAACGGACGTTAACCTCGGCGACCTCGATCCGGGCGAAGTGAAACTTGGCGTGACTGGCAAATGGGTGTTTATTGAGGCCGCTACCCGAAACCGCCTGAACTACATCCGCCACGCCGAAGCGGGTAAACCCAGCAACGAGCGTTCCGTCCGGTTCTATTTTGCCGACCTGGAAAAAGCACGTGAGGGGGCGCTGGTGATGCAGAAACTGTTGCCGCTGGCCCAGCAGAAACAAAAGGAAATGGCACCTGTCTACCGCTCGTCGGACGATACGCAGCAGCGCGTTGTGGCGGCTACCAAAGCCGTTGGGGGCGTTGAGCAATCGCTCAAACCCGGCTGCCAGACGGTGCTGACCGTTACGGAGGCCGGCAAAACGACCGAATACCGATTTGACTGGGCAAACCTGAACGAGAAAGGAGTCAAAACCAACGCATCAGGAAAAACGTTTGCGCTGGAACTGGCCATGCCCACTAATCAAAAATACATTGAAGTGTGGCGCAATGGCCAGAAACAGAGTTATGTAGGCGAGATTGAGATTCAGGTGGAAGACATTGAAACGATCCGCTATCTGCCCGACCAACTGGGAAAAATGATACTGCAATGCCGGGAGAACCGTAAGCTGGGCATCCTAACGGGCAGTACCGATGCTAAGCTGACGTTCATCGCGTCGAAGCTGGCAGCGGTGCAGACGGGCCGCTCTACGGTCACTCAGCAGTTGGACAAAGCAGGCGGCTGTACCGTTAAGTTTACGCAGAACACCAACGACGGCAAAAAAGCGACCGATGAGCAGTTTGAGTTCAGCCTTGGCGAAATCGATCCGTCGGCGGTGGAGCTGAATACCTCCGGCGACGAAGCATACGTACAGCTCACCACTCGCACGAAGGAAAAGTCGATTAAGGCGTTCAAAAACGGCAATCCGTCCAACTACGTGAACAGCGTTCGGGTGTTTACCAACGACATCCCCACCGGTATGCAGCTCCGCGAGGGCTTCCGGCAGGCGGTGGAGGGCTGTAAGAAGTAACGGGCGAAAATAACCACGGGACGAAAAAAACGGTTTCTTTAAGCAGGAAACCGTTTTTTATGTCCCGACTTCTCCTCATTTGCTGCCTGTTTTTCGTTTCTCCCGTCTTTGCCCAACGTATCCAGGGCCTGAAGCAACCCGTCGAAATCATCCGCGACCGTTGGGGAATCGCCCACATCTATGCCCAGAACGAGCACGACCTGTTCTTTGCGCAGGGCTATTCGGCCGCTTCCGACCGGCTTTTTCAGCTCGAAATCTGGCGTCGGCAGGCGACTGGTACCGTGGCCGAACTACTCGGTCCGAAGGAGGTGAAACGCGACATCGGTACGCGGCTGTTTAAATTCAGAGGTAACCTCGAGCAGGAACTGAAGCATTACCATCCGCACGGCCCACAGATTGTGCAGGCGTTTGTGGATGGGATCAATGCCTATATCAGTGAGATACTGAAAACGCCCGAAAAGCTGCCGATTGAGTTCAAACTCCTGAATACAAAGCCGGCTTACTGGACGCCCGAAGTCGTTATCAGCCGCCATCAGGGGTTGCTCGGCAACGTCCGCGACGAACTCAACTACGGTCGGCTGGTGCACCTGATTGGAGCGGAAAAACTACGGCAATTGCAATGGTTTCATCCGGCCCGCAAACCCACCGAACCCGATCTGACGTTGCATGTTAGCGGGGCAGAGCTAATGCAGCCGATTCTGGATATTTACGAGGCATTTCGGCTGCCGCTGAAATTTAGTGCCACGGATGAGGGGCTGGGCGCTACGGAAGAAGAAGCCAGCCTGAACCGACAGGAGCCAATCGCCGACTGGTTCGATGCCGAAAAGCAGTACGTCGGTTCCAACAACTGGATCATCAGCGGTAAGCGGTCGGCAAGTGGTTTCCCAATGCTGGCGAATGATCCTCACCGGGCGCAGTCGGTGCCGTCGCTGCGGTACTGGGTACACCTGCACGCGCCGGGCTGGAACGTAGTGGGAGCCGGTGAGCCGACACTGCCGGGCGTATCCATCGGCCATAACGACTACGGGGCCTGGGGACTGACCATCTTCGAAACCGACAACGAAGACCTGTATGTTTACGAAACTAATCCGGCCAACCCGAACCAGTATAAGTATCGAGGTAGTTGGAAAACCATGCAGGTGCTGACTGAAACGATTCCCGTCAACGGTCGAAAGCCGGTAACGGCTACGTTGAAGTACACCCATCACGGGCCGGTCGTGTTCGAGGACGCGAAAAATCATAAAGCCTACGCCGTTCGGGCGGGTTGGCTGGATCGGGGCTGCGCACCGTATCTGGCCAGTCTGCGGATGAACCAGGCCCGAAGCTGGACCGAATTTCGGCAGGCGTGTGCCTACAGCCGTCTACCGGGCGAAAACATGATCTGGGCGGGGCGACCGGCTGCGGGTAAGCATAGTATCGGCTGGCAGGCAACCGGCCTATCGCCCATCCGAAAGAACTGGACGGGTCTGGTGCCCGTGCCCGGCGATGGTCGGTTTGAGTGGAGCGGCTACCTGCCCATTCAGCAACTACCGCACAAAATTGACCCGCCCGAGGGCTTCGTCGTGACAGCCAACAACAACCTGACGCCCGCTGATTTTCCGTATCGCAACGCCGTTGGTTGGGTATGGGCCAATCCGGTGCGGGCCGATCGGATCAAAGAAGTGATTCAATCAAAGCCCCGGCATTCCATCAATGATTTTAAGGCGTTGCAGGCCGACTACCTGTCGATGAGCGCCCGGTCGCTGGTGCCGTTGCTGAAGAGCCTGAAAGCAGGCGATCCGGTGGTTGAGCAAAGTCGGCAGCGGCTGTTGAACTGGGATTATCAGCTACGGCCCGAATCTGTTTCGGCGGCTATCTACGTGGCCTGGGAAACCGAACTGCGGCAGGCGCTCTACACTGCCAAAGTGCCCGAAGTGGCCCGACCGTACCTGCGGAGCGTACCGATGAAGCGGGTAGTGGACTGGATAACGCACGGTGAGGTGCCTGCCGGGCTACTTATCAAATCGCTCGAAAGAGCCGTCGTTACCCTTACCCAACGTCTCGGTGCTGACCCTTCGCTTTGGCTGTATGGGCAGCCCGGCAATAAACACATTACGCTGACGCACGTCCTGAGCAGTCGGGCCACCCCCGAGCAGCGAGCCAGGATGAACCTGGGGCCATTGCCCCGTGGGGGCTACGGCGAAACGGTCAACAATACCGGCAATAGCCTGAACCAGGAACACGGGGCTTCATTCCGGATTATCGTCGATACGCAGGACTGGGATAAAACGGTTGGTATTAACAGCCCTGGCCAGTCAGGCGATCCGGCCAGCCCTCACTACGCCGACCTGTTTCCGCTCTGGGCTCAGAATGGCTACTTTCCGGTGTATTTCTCGAAGAAAAAAGTGCAGTCGGTAGCCGAATCGACAATCACGTTGCAGCCTTCTGGTAGCGGGCGAATTAATTCGCCCGCCGGTGGAAAGAAATAATCAGCATAAGGATCATTACTTTTGCACTGATTTTTGAATACAACTGATCGGTGCGCCGTATGGCGGACCGCCGAAAATGGAGATACAGGAACAATTAAAGCAAGCCATACAGCAAGCGATCAGCGCCTTGTTCGATACAACCGTCGATGATGTGGCGCTGCAACCCACCAAAAAGGAATTTGAAGGGCTTTATACCTTCGTCACGTTTCCGCTGACCAAAGCCCTGCGCAAATCACCCATTGAGATCGGGCAGGCGATCGGTACCTACCTGCTGGAAAATACCAGCGTGGTGAGCCGGTTCAATGTCGTACAGGGATTCCTGAACCTGAGCATTGCTGATGCCGTCTGGATCAGCGTACTCAACGACATAGCCGGTACGCCGGATTTCGGGCAGCTTCCTGCCAAAGGGCAATCGGTGATGGTTGAGTTTTCGTCGCCGAACACAAATAAACCCCTGCACCTTGGTCACCTGCGCAACAACTTCCTGGGCGATGCCGTCAGCCGAATCCTGAAAGCGAGCGGCTACGACGTCGTGAAAACCTGCATCGTTAACGACCGGGGCATCCACATCTGTAAGTCGATGCGGGCGTATCAACTGTTCAGTGCCGATGCGTCGGGTCATCGCGAAACGCCCGAGTCGAGCGGAATAAAAGGCGACCACCTGATTGGTAAATACTACGTCCTGTTTGATAAAGCCTACAAAGCTCAGATCGACGAGCTGGTGGCACAGGGTATGCCTAAGGAGGAAGCCGAAAAGAAAGCCCCGCTGATGCTGGAGGTACAGGAAATGCTCAGGAAGTGGGAGCAGGGAGACCCCGAAACGGTGGCCCTCTGGCGGCAACTGAACGAATGGGTGTACGCCGGTTTCGATCAGACATATCAAAAGATCGGCGTCAGCTTCGACAAGACGTATTACGAATCCAACACCTACGTATTGGGTAAGGAGGTTGTGGAAGAGGGGTTGCAGAAAGGCGTTTTCTACCGGAAGGACGATAGCTCCGTCTGGATCAACCTGACCGAAGAAGGCCTCGACCAGAAACTGGTCTTGCGTTCGGATGGTACGTCGGTCTATATGACGCAGGACCTCGGCACGACCGACCTGAAATACGAAGATTTTCACAACGACCGCCAGATCTGGGTGGTTGGCAACGAGCAGGATTACCATTTTGCCGTACTGTTTGCCATCCTGCGCCGGTTAGGTCGTCCGTACGCCAACGGCCTGTATCACCTGTCGTATGGCATGGTTGATCTGCCCAGCGGTAAAATGAAGTCCCGCGAGGGTACCGTGGTGGATGCCGACGACCTGATTCAGGAGATGTATGACACCGCCGAACAACGTACCCGTGATCTGGGCAAGATCGAGGATTTTGATTCGACTGAAGCGCAGCGACTCTACCACATGCTGGGCATGGGTGCGTTGAAATACTTCCTGCTGAAGGTTGACCCGAAAAAACGGATGCTGTTCAATCCCGAAGAATCCGTAGACTTCCAGGGCAATACGGGGCCGTTCATCCAGTATACCCACGCCCGCATCCGGTCGGTGCTGCGGAAGGCCGAACAAACCGGCCTGAAACCCGCCGGCAACGTAGCGACTGTTGATCTGCACCCCACCGAACAGCAACTGGTGTACCTGCTGAGTCAGTTTCCGCAGCGCATTGCCGAAGCGGCCAACGACTACGCGCCGTCGTACCTTGGGCAGTATGCGTATGAACTGGCCAAGGCCTACAACCAGTTTTACGCCGAGGTTTCGATTCTGTCGGAGCCGGACCCGGTAAAGACGCAGCTACGGGTTACCGTATCGGCAATGGTGGCCGAAACGATCCGCAAAGCCATGCAGTTGCTCGGCATCGACGTGCCCGAGAAAATGTAACGTTGTTCACGTATTTGTTTGGTAAAGGTCTTATATTCAGGTCAGCATCTATAAACCTTTTCCAGATGAAACGAGAAATCACAAAAGTGGACATAGCGTCCGTTGCGCTGGTATACGGCGCCATCCTGGCGGTGCTCGGGCTGTTTTTCGCTTTATTAGTTTTTCTGTTTGGTTCCCTATTTGGCTCCATGGTTAACCGGTCGGGTATGGGAATGATGATGGGTGGCGGCATTGTGATGATTATTTTGATGCCGATTCTCTACGGGTTTTTCGGGATGATATTTGGCGCTTTGTTCGGTGCTATTTACAACCTGATTGCGCCCCGGGTTGGTGGGGTCAAGGTATACATCCGGGACGCTGTTCAATAAGTCGGCGGAAGAACCCCAAAGGCGCAAACTATTTCCCGGTACAACCCGTTAAGGCGATAACATGACCATGTTATCGCCTTGCTTTTTATGAGAAAAACGACAGTACTTACACTTTCGGCCTTTGGGCTTCTTCTTATTACTTCTGGATTTATGTCTCTATCAACGCTTGTTAAAGGAATCTTCAGCGACAAGAAGGAAGTTGCTGTTGCGCCTACCACCCCGCCGGCACCCGCAAAAACGCTCTATGACTTCACGGTGAAATCAATCGACGGGAAGTCGGTATCGCTGAGTGGTTTCAAGGGCAAAAAAGTTGTGGTTCTGAACGTAGCGTCAAAATGCGGCTACACACCTCAGTATGGCGACTGGGAGAAATTCTACAAGGAACATGGTAGCAAGATCGTCGTGCTGGGTTTTCCGGCCAATGATTTCGCCAGCCAGGAACCAGGCAGCAACGAAGAGATTGCTACATTTTGCCAGAAGAATTACGGTGTAACGTTCCCGATGTTTGAGAAGGTGGTTGTAACCGGCAAAGAGCAGGCACCGCTGTATAAGTGGTTGTCGTCTAAGTCCCTGAACGGCTGGAACGACAAAGCACCGACCTGGAATTTCTGCAAATACGTAATCAACGAGCAAGGCCAGTTGACTCATTTCTTTGCATCAGGCGTGAAGCCGGACGATGCGGAGTTTAAAAAAGCAGTAGGAATTTGATTTAAAGAGTGAAAGAGCGAACGAATGAAAGAGTGAAGGGCGTGCTGAGCGCATTACTCTCTTACTCCGCTTCGGGACCGGCCGCAACTGCGGTCTGATTCGCTCTTTCACTCATTCGCTCTTTCACTCTTTACATGAACCCCTGGGTTGCTGCGGCCCGTCCGCGTACGTTACCACTGGCATTGGCCAGTATTATTCTGGGTAGTTTTCTGGCCGCTGCCGATGGACAACTGAAGGTGTCGGTTGCGGTGCTGGCGGCCCTGACTACCATTTTTCTGCAAGTTCTCTCCAATTTCGCCAACGACTACGGCGATGCCGTTTCGGGTAAGGATACCGACCAGCGCGTGGGACCCCGACGGGCCGTGGCTACCGGGCTGATCACAAAGGAAGCCATGCTGCGGGGTATCATCATTACGTCGGTGCTATCGCTGATTACGGGTATCTGGCTGTTGGTTGTCGCCTTTCAGGAAGCCGGGAAGGAGGTATTTGGGACGTTTCTGATTCTGGGTTTGTTAAGCATCGCGGCTGCCATTGGCTACACCAACGGCAAACGGCCCTATGGCTACGCTGGATTCGGCGATATTGCCGTTCTAATCTTCTTCGGCTGGCTGGGTGTGCTGGGGACGTATTTTCTGCACACCTTGTCGTTTAATACGGCCTTGCTCCTGCCGGCCACGAGCGTTGGGTTGTTCGCAACCGGCGTGCTGAATATCAATAATATCCGCGACATTGAAACCGATACGATGACGGGTAAGCGTTCCATTCCGGCACGTCTGGGCCTGCATCGGGCCATCCGCTACCACTGGGCGTTGCTCATCGCCGGTATGCTCTGTGCTCTGTTGTACTCCCTACTGACGGGACAGGGATGGGTAAGTTATCTCTACCTGCTTGCGTTCCCGCTATTTGTGCTGAACGGTCGGGCGGTAGCCACGCACCAACGGCCGGCCGAACTCAACCCCCGTTTGGGACAGCTCGCCCTCACAACCCTGTTGTTTGTTGTGTTGTTCGGCATTGGGCAAGTACTGTAACCACGATGCCCAGCCGGATGAACGGGTATACGGCCATTCGTGTAATATGCATTTTTCAGAGTAGGAATTGGACGTAGATTTCAGTTGTCGCTGTGCTAAAGCCGACCGATACCATTTGACGTTCAATCTGCTACCTATGTTTGGCATCCAAAAGAAGGCGGCTCCACAAGCGCCTGCACCCAAAAAATCCCCCCTCCGCGAGTGGGCGGACTCCATCCTGTTTGCTGTTGTGGCTGCAACACTCATCCGTTGGATGACCGTCGAAGCGTTCGCCATTCCAACCCCTTCGATGGAAAGCAGCCTGATGGTTGGCGATTTTCTATTCGTGAGTAAGCTGCACTACGGCCCTCGTACACCTAAAACGCCCCTCCAGGTGCCGCTGACGCACCAGAAGCTCTGGGGAACGGACCTGCCGTCGTTCAGTTCGGCCATTCAGTTGCCGATGTACCGGTTTCCGGGTTTTTCGCACGTGAAGAACGGCGACGTAGTGGTGTTCAACTATCCACCCCAACTGCCGGGCGAACCCGACTATCCGACTGATCTGAAAACATACTACGTGAAGCGGTGTGTAGGCATACCCGGCGATACGGTAGTGATTCGGAACGAGCAGGTGTTTGTCAACAACAAAGCGTTTCCGGTAGCTCGCCGGCAGCAGTCGTCCTACTTCGTCAAAACGACCGAAGTGCTCGACGACCGGTTTTTTCGAAAATACGATATCGTCAACGATTTTAAGTCGCCGGAAGGGCCGTTTATCAACTGGCAACCGCTCGAAACCATTGATAACAAGACAAAAGCACCCGTGCTGGTTGGTTACCGGGTCAATACGTCCGCCGAGGTGATTGCTCAGTTTAAAACCTTTGACTGGGTGAAGGGGATCGACCCCATGACGGCACCAGCCGGTCAGGCGGAACCGGGGATTTACGGCGGCTCGGCAAATGCCTGGAATCGGGACAATTTCGGTCCTTTGCTTATTCCTGAAAAAGGCGTTACGATCCCGATCAACAGGCAGACGCTGGCGGTTTACGGCCCCATTATCCAACGCTACGAAGGCAACAAAAACGTAGTGCTGACTGCAACCAGCCTCCAGATTAACGGCCAGCCGGTTATGACTTACACCTTTCAGCAGGACTACTACTTCATGCTTGGCGATAACCGCCATAACTCCGAAGATTCGCGCTACTGGGGCTTTGTACCCGAGGATCACATCGTTGGGAAGGCCGTTTTTGTCTGGATGTCGATTGATCCCGTTCCGGCCGACATCTGGCACAAGGTCCGCTGGAACCGTTTGTTTCGGTTGATTGATTAGACGTATCGGCTACGCAGGCTGATCGGCCAGCCAGTTGGTTAAACCGGTGATCAGCTCGTTAACGTCGGCGATCAGCCAGTCGGTGGCCATCCGGTTGGTTAACTTTCGGTTGGATAGCTGGCTGAGCCGCTCCAGGCGACGTCGTTGTCGGCCGGGTAGCTGCTGGAGATACGGCTGGAGCTGGGGCAGTGTTTCCTGAACCCGAACGCAGGCCGTTTCTGACAGGCTGTAGTGAACGGCCAGCCGACGAATTTCGCTGATCCGCCAGAGCTGGGGCTTATTGTATCGCTGGCGGATGCTGTTGTTGGTCAAACCCAGCACCGGTTCGAGGAGCCGGGCGTTCCGAACGTCATCGTTGAAATGCCGCATCACAACCCGATACGTGTTTTGAAAAGATAATAAGGATTCGAGTAGATATTGTGCTGTCATAGATTAACGGGCTTGAGCTGTACTGATGGTGGAGCGGGACAGAACCCGGTTAAACTCACGGCTGAGTGTGTACTAAAACTATGCCAGTTATCAACTATCGGATGCCAGGCGGGCAATCAAAATGTAAAAGCCGGGGTGTTGGCGGCTATTCGGGAGAAGAACCTGACCGGCGGCTGTCGCGCGACTCAACGCATAAAGTCGGGGCATAAAGCGGCCGGTTCGTAAAATGCGACATTGGTACGATTAATGATACTTACTGCGGGCTTCAGTTCATGCGAGGCAGTCATGAACACCCTCCATCAAGGCTTCGACCATCGGTTTCCTGTTGAACCAGTCACTCAGTTTAATGCCATTCTAACAGCTATCTTAGCAATCTCTAATAAGTTTCAGGGTTATTTTATTCATTCTCCGGACTTTATATGTCTGAGCTGGGATGAGTAGGATGGCTGGTGACGCTAAACGATTAGTGGTATCTCGATGTGGCAAACTGTGCGGACCGATACGTGAATAGACGCAACAGATTGCTATATTAGTGTACAGAACGCAGGAATAGCCCTGTTAGACGACGAAAACAGGCAAACGGTTTGTGCAGAAATTCAGCGGCTGGTTTCACAGAACCGGCTTGCTTATGGACGACTCAACTGCTTCGAAACTTGGTAAACTATCGTGAGCCATGCTGATACTTGTAATCCTTCTGGGTGTTTTGATGGTGGGTATCGTTTGTTTTGTGGCTGGTCAGTGCTGGGAACAACATCGGAAAAACCAGGCCGGTGATGAGCCGCTGTTCACCAATGAACTGCAGGGACGAACGCGCGGGCGAATTAAAGAAGACCTGGATCGGTTAGTGGGGCTTCATCACGAAGGCCGGCTGACGGAAGAGCAGTTGCTTCAACTGTCGGATGAACTAATAGATGAACTGGCGGCTCTTGGCTCCGCCGACGCCCTGACCGCCACCCGGAAGTAGCTGAATAAAGCAACAGGCCAACCTGTTGCGGCCGGCCCGTTGCGTAGTCGAAAGATTTGCTACGTACCTCTCTCAACGAAGCCCCGGCTTCTCTTTCACGATCGAGAACTGATCCCGCACAACGCCGTCCGTGCACACCCAGCGGGCTTCCAGGCGGTTGTCGTTGACGTCGATCAGCATAGAACCCCCATCGGTGTTGTTGGTGTATGCGGCTGCTTTGAGCGGCCAGCCCGGCTCCTGACCACCCAACTGCCCGCCCGATCCGGCCACGACGTAAATAATACCCTGCTTTTTGCCGTTGACGCGGTATTCGTTCGGTTGAGCGCTGTTCGAAGCCGCGACAATGTATTTCGGGTCGAACGTATCGGCCAAACCGTAATGACCGACAATCGGATGCGTGCGCTCGTAGACGTGGCTATGACCGCCCAGGACGAGATCAACGTTGTAGCGTTCCAGGATGGGCAGGAGGTTCTGCCGTAGTTTGACCAACAACTCTTCCGTATCCGAATCGTGCGAACCTTTCGTATAGGGTGGGTGGTGAAAGAACACGATCGTCCAGGGTTGTTTGTTCGCGGCCAGGTCACGTTTCAGCCAATCGACCTGGCGGCTGGTGGTGTCGTAGAGCCGCTGCCCACCGTCCATCTTACCGTACGAATCCAGCGATACGAAGTGGACATTACCGTAGTCGAAGGCGTAGTAAGACTCCGAGCCGGAGGGTATGCCACCGGCTTCGCCCCGCTTGGGCATCGAACAGATCCGGAAATAGGGAATGTCCTGGCTTTCGATCTGCCCGCCGTAATCGTGGTTGCCGGGCGTTGCCCAGAACGGCATGTTTCGGAAAAAACCGTCCTGATACACGCCAAATACGTGCTGCTGAAACTCCTCTTCCTTCCCGTTTGAATAGGCATTGTCGCCGAGCCAGAGCCAGACATCAGGTCGGCGGTCTTGCGTTGTCCTGACGATCGCGTCGCGGGCACCCAGTTGGGTGGCGGAGCTATTACCAAAATCGCCCAGCGCCCAGATACGGACCGGTTCGGTGGAGCCGGGCTTGGGAGCCGTCTGAAAATATTGCCCGGGGTCGGCTTTCATCGTTGATTTCGTGGCCCCGTAGGTATAGTAATAACGGGTGGCGGGCTTCAGGTTTGTCAGCACAACCTCATGGTCTGTAACAGGTTTGGAATCGCTTACTTCCTGATTCAGTTTGGTGGCAGAGGTACCGAATTGTACGCGGCTTTCGGTGGGCTGGCTGGTGCGCCAGCGGATGGTGATGGAGGTAGGCGTAACGACCTGAAGATACGGCCCGCGAATGATGTCAACGGCCTGAGCTTTGGATGACTGAACCGTAACCACAGAAGCCAGCAGATAGAACCAACGCTGAAACGGCATTGTCATAGGAACAAAACGTTAGTACGAAATCTATCAAATATAAAACAGCCTCACCGGCAGGCCGTAGCGGGTGGGGTTATGCTATTGTTAATAAATGCGGGAAAGTCACTATTTGCGCAGTAGTCGCTGCTCCAGTGCATCGCGGTAACTACCGGCTAATGGGATCGTTACGTTGCCGACCGTGACCTGATGCCGTTCGATTTTGCGGATGGCCCGTAGCGCCACGATGTACGATTTATGAATACGGATAAACTCGTCGGCGGGCAACGTAGCGAGCATATCGGCAATCGTCATGCGGGTTGTTACCTGCCGGTTCTGCTCGTGAATGAACAGCAGATTCGTATCGGACTGGATGTACAACACCTCGTCCAAGTTGACCCGAACCCAGTCGTATCCATCTTTCACAAAAATGCTGGACGAGGAGCCTTCGCGCTGCGGCATAATCTGGGCGTAGGCGCGGTTGCAGGCTTGCAGAAATCGGCCGAACTCAATCGGCTTCAGCAAATAATCGAGGGCCTGAAGTGTAAAGCCTTCAACAGCGTAGTCGGTATAGGCCGTTGTGAAAATGACTGGTTTCTGCAACGGGGCCACCAGGCGGGCAAAATCAGTTCCTGATACGTCGGGCATCTGAATGTCCAGAAACAGCAGATCAACCCGTTGCGTGTGGAGGTGCGTCAGCGCATCGGTGGTGTTGATAAACGTTTGTGTCAGGTTCAGAAATGGCACCTTTGCCGCGTAGCGTTGCAGAACATCCAGGGCTGCGGGCTCATCGTCAATAGCAATCGCATTGAGCATATCTCGTTACAAATCAAGGGTTAAGTTCACTACGAAGGAATCAGAAGTTTGCTGTATGGCCAGCGTATGCCGACCGGCATACATCAGCGCCAGCCGCTGTCGGGCATTGGCAATACCGGTGCCTGTGCCGTGCTTTGCCGTATTTGTGGTTGGTATGCTGTTAGCCAGGTGCATGGTCAGTCGTCGGTTTTCGACCGTTACGTTTAAATCAATACACGATGGCTGAAGCAGGCTTATACCGTATTGAAACGCGTTTTCGATAAACGGAATGAGCAGCAACGGAGCAATCTGGGCCGGTTGGCCATCCCAGTCGAGTTGAACCGATACCCGTAACGTATCGCTTTCGGGCAGACGCGCCCGCTGCAACGCCAGGTACTTCTCCAGAAACTGGAGTTCGTTATCGATCGACGTCAGCGGTTGCCGGGATTCCTGGAGCGTAAACCGCATGATACCCGACAACTGCTGAATCAGATCGGCCACGGTTTCGTTGTCGGCTCGCTGGGCTTCGTTGTAAATCGTGTTCAGCGCGTTGAACAAAAAATGCGGATTGATCTGCGCCTTCAGAGCGGTCAGTTCGGCTTCGGTTTTCTGCTGGATGAGATACACCTGCTCCCGGCGGGCCCGAAAGGAATCGGCAACGTAGCCGTAGGCAATGATGAAGACCATGACGACGCCTGTTACGAGCAGGTTCTCATCGACAAATTCCGGTTCGCGATCGGTGCGCCGTTGCAGCAGTTCAAACACCAGCCAGGCCAGCACACAGAGCCACGTCCAGTAATAGAGTCGTCGGTCCGGATGTAGCAGCCACTGCCGGAAGGCCAGGCGATAATTCGCGTAGGCGAGGCCCCAAAGCGCCGTCAGTAAGACCACAATACCCAGGAGGTATCTGGCCAGCCCGCCGATGTCGGGCGCTGTTTCATCGTTTTGCCAGACTCCAACGTAGAGCAGCCTGCCCCAGTAGGTCAGCAGGCTGATCAAGACCCCGGCGAGCAGCAGCGCCGGGTATGGTTTTCGAACGGTTGGCATGGCAGATCTGAGCCGTAATACTTAATTTGTCGTAGCCGATGAAGAACCTGCAATCGGTTTGATCTTTTGCAATTCGCGCTGTGCCTGCTCTTCGCTAATGGGTGCAATCAGCAACGTACGGCTCAGAAAATCAACCTCCTCAACCGCCTTAACGTAGTACGTATGCCCGGCCTGCGCGTTGAGCCACAACGTCTGGTTATCGGAAAAGTAGTCCTTCTTCGACTCAATTTTAATACGTCCCGGCGAAATGTCCACCTGTATGTATCGGTTGGTGGGCAAGGCTCCCTGTTTCCTGTCGTTGATCGTAATATCATAGTGGGTACTGCCAAACTCCCGCTGGCGGTAGATGATGACCCGCGCCTGACCGTTGCGGGGTTGCCAGCGGTCCTCAAACAGACCAGTGATCAGCAACCATAAGGGAATCAATAGCATCGCTTTCATCGCTTCCCTGCTTTTGTGTAATTACTCGAAAAATAGTAGAGACCCTGGAAGTAAAATTGGCTGATACGGTCAGTAGGCGCACCAACTAACGGAAATGCATCCGATTCCCAGGCTCTGGCTTGCAGCCCTCGGCGGAAACCCAGACGTAATACGCTTTCGGCGCCCCGCTTGCGTTTTTCCCGTTGAGCATATTCAATATTGACATCCAGGTAATTGTTCCTTAGACGTAGTGATGGAATATTGCCAGTCCGGTCGGTTTGCAGTATGTTCTGGAAGGAAACGGCCTGGTTGGTCCGGCGATAAACGCTGTATTCGTAATCGATACTGCCAAAGCCAGCATTGATGTACAGGCGTCTGTTCCGGGTATTCGCTACGTCGAAGCCAAGCATCACTCCGCTGTAGCCTGCGCTGTTCTGCCTGGCGACTGATTCCATTTCGACATTGGCTATTCGGATCAAGCTAATGCCGTTTCCAGCCTGTAGCATAAGTTTAAGCCGTCCATAGCGAGCCCCGAATCCAAAATTGATCATCGGGTCAATGTGAAAATCGGGTTCGATCTGGTTGCTTCTGAAAAACGACCGGATGTTAGGCATACTGGTAGACGCAACGGTGGTTCCCAATTCCCCTATGAAGCTGAATTTGAACTTACTTGCGGGCGGAATACCCGAAAACGTGGTTGAGTCTGGTGCCTGACCGAGGGCAGTGTGACCAATGGCTAAAAGTGAGAGTACGTAGCGTTTCATACAAAGGTTGTTTTCTTGTGTGTTGGTGATTCAAAACAAACATCGCCCGGCTGACCTGCCAAAGGCGTGTGGTCAACCGGGCGATGTTTGTGGGGAAGTACCGTAGCTTTGTGGTCTCTACGAAACCAATGATGTCAGTCCGCAACGACTACCTTTCGGGTCTGCTGTCGCTCGGCGTTCTGCACCCGGAGCATATACAGGCCGCTTTCAGCGGGCAGCAGCAGGCGGAGTTGATTTAAGCCGGCTTTGGTCTGGTGAGTACTCTGTTTGGCGATGCGACCGGCTATGTCGGTGAGTTGCAGGGTTGTTTCCATCTCCTGCCCGGCATAAAACTCCACCGTAACTTCCTTGCGGGCCGGATTAGGATATACTCGTAACGATTCTGCCTCTCGGTCGGATTCGTTCCCCACCCGCGCAGTACCGACGGCTCCGATTTCGAAGTAGTCAACATCCATGTACCCCCAGCTTTTGCGCAACTCAATGGTATTATTTCCTGCGTTAAGCCAGATGCTGCCGACTGACTTAGTAGCCCAGCCGTTGATAGCCGGGAAGTTAACGTAGCCGAATAACGTACCATTTACGTAGATATCCTGGTACTTCTCGCCAAAACGACCGTTGTAACGAACCGCAAGCGGATAAGTGCCGGCCTGTGCGACATTTGCCGTTACTTTGATGTTGTCGCCGGTTCCATCGAGCGATGCGCCGTCAACGTAGCCACTCCCCGAATAACCCGCGATGGAGTTGCCTACCAAAACACCCGTTAAGACTCCGGTTTCGGCCTCCAGCTTTGATCCTGTGCTGGTCGTACCCAGAATCGACGGCGGTCTGACAGACGTTTTCTGGATAGAATTTGCGTCTTCTATGCTCACCTTGCGGCCCCAGTCGTTCTGCCAGTTGCCGTATACGCCGTTCGTTGTGATGTCGAAGCCGCTGTTGCCGACGGATCCGCCGTTGCAGTCGCCGTTCTGGACACTTCCCCACGACCATACTAACCAGCCAATCTGATTCTGCTGCAGTTTCTGCATGGCGTACACGTACGGGAAAGCGGATGTACAGTTCGACCCAAACGGTTGGGGACCTTCACCAATAATAAAGGGAATGTTCTGATTGACAACCTGCGTGATCAGATAATCCAGCCGCGACTGCTGATTGGAAGTCCAGTAGGTGTGTACGGAAAACATCACTCTTTTTTTGGGGTCGTGATTAAAAATCTCCGACCAGGTATTAATGATCTGCGTTTCATTCTGCCCCCAGGTCGCTGCATCAATGA
The DNA here is from genome assembly GCF_000296815.2 of Fibrisoma limi BUZ 3. Classification (GTDB taxonomy): domain Bacteria; phylum Bacteroidota; class Bacteroidia; order Cytophagales; family Spirosomataceae; genus Fibrisoma; species Fibrisoma limi. The sequence continues at coordinate 272,158 of NZ_CAIT01000009.1, read as the reverse complement.
TAAAGGGCATCTCGTAACCTGCGTTGCGCAACTGGGTGATGGCATCCTTGTACTTTGCTTTGAAGGTCGCGTCGGTGACCGTGCCGTCACCTGCTTCATTGGCAATGTTCAGCAAAACCCACTTTTTGTGCTTGTTCATGACGGCCTTTATGTCTGAGCGAAGCCAGAAGTCCAAACAGGTTTGAAGCTTGTCGATGTTACCGGTAGCGTCATGGATTTCAACCATCGGTATCATCTTGTTCTGAATGCACTTGGTGATAGCACCATCAAGATCAGTGGCTGTACCGACGCTCGTCAGCCAGCCAATGCGAATGGAATTGGCCCCCGTTTTGGCCATTTCCCCTATTATGGAGCCGCCGGTTTTATCGCCCAATCCCCAATACATCTCGTTAATGCCGCGCAATACTACTTTTTCCCCGGCCTGGGAATATAGATGCCGTCCGCTGATGTACATCTGAGCGTGGCCAGTGAAAGCCCAGCCAACCAGGGCCAGGGCGATTGATAAAAATCGGGTAATTGTCTTCATTGGAATCGAGGTTTTAAGATGAAGAATACCGTTGTTAAGTCAACGACTTACCCGAAAGTGGTATTTAGTCAAGAAGTTATTGGGTTGTCTTGGGTGGTAACATATTCATAACTAAATATATCCTACCAAACGGACCAGGTGACTAAATGCAAACATCGCCCGGCCGACCTGCCAAAGGCATCTGGTCAACCGGGCGATGTACAGAATTTTATGAGGTATGCGGGCTTTACGAGGCCACGGCTACCTTAACGCGAAGCAGAAACTCATCCATTTCAATTTCAACAGCCTCACCGTTTAAGCCGCCAACGAGGTCCAGCGAAACGGCCTGTACTTCCTGCTGGATGTACGACTTATTGGCTTCAATGGCTTCGGCCAGTGCTTCGTCGTTGCGTTCTAACTCAATACGAATTTTGTCCGTCACGTCAAAGTCGCGGTCTTTACGCAGGTTCTGGATGCGGTTGACGAAGTCGCGGGCAATCCCTTCCCGACGCAGTTCGTCGGTTACGGTTACGTCCAGCGCTACGGTCAGGCCGCCTTCGCTGGCAACCAACCAGCCCGGGATGTCTTCCGTCAAAACTTCTACATCGGAGAGGGCGATGCTACCTACTGACAACTGTAAACTGCCGACCTGCTCCAGCTCCTTCAACTGCTCGTCGGTCATGGCCGTGATAGCGGCCGCTACGTCCTTCATCTGCTTGCCAAACTTCGGGCCCAGCGCTTTGAAGTTGGGCTTTACCTTCTTCTTCAAAATGCCCGACGCATCGTCGACGAACTCAACGGCTTTGACGTTCACCTCCGACATAATGATCGGTGCTACGTGCTCGATCTGCCGGCGTGTCTGCTCGTTCAGGACCGGAATCAGCACCCGGCTCAGCGGCTGACGAACTTTCAGTTTATGGCCCTTCCGCAACGAGTGTACCAGCGACGAGATGTCCTGTGCCAGTTGCATCGACGTTTCCAGATCGGTGTCTACCCAATCGGCTTCGTACGGATGCCAGTCGGTCAGATGCACTGAATCATGGCGTAGTGGGTGGTCCGCCACTGCGGTATTTTGATTTCTGGCAACCTCGCGGATACCATCGGTCAGGCTGTGGTAAAGCCAGTCGGCGAAGAACGGCGCGATCGGCGACATCAGTTGCCCTACGGTCAGCAGGCAGTGCTGCAACGTCTCGTAAGCCGCCCGCTTGTCTTCGGTCAATTCTCCTGCGTCCGACGCCCCGGTCTTAGGCGCCCCCGTCCAGAAACGTCGGCGTGATAACCGCACGTACCAGTTCGAGAGCTGATCGGATACGAAATCCTGGATTAACCGCCCGGCTTTAGTCGGGTTGTAAGCTTCGTACTGCTCCGTTACGTCCTTGATCAACGTGTTCAGCTTCGACAGAATCCAGCGGTCCAGCTCGGTCAGTCGTTCGCGGGGGACTCTATCAAACTCGTTGATCGTATAGTTGTCGAGGTTGGCGTACAGCGCGAAGAAATTGTACGTATTGAACAACGTACCAAAGAACTTCCGCTGCACCTCGCCCACACCGTCGAGGTTGAACCGCAGGTTATCCCAGGGCTCAGCGTTGGTGATCATGTACCAGCGCGTAGCATCCGGACCGAAGTTGGCCAGCGTCTCGAACGGATCGATGGCGTTGCCCAGCCGTTTCGACATTTTGTTGCCGTTCTTGTCCAGCACCAGACCCGTCGACACGACGTTCTTGAACGCGACGGAATCGAACAGCATCACGGCAATAGCGTGGAGCGTAAAGAACCAGCCGCGCGTCTGGTCTACGCCTTCTGAAATGAAATCTGCCGGAAAGGCTTGCTCAAACGTATCCTGATTGGCAAACGGATAGTGCCACTGCGCATACGGCATCGCGCCCGAATCGAACCAAACGTCGATCAGGTCCGGCTCCCGCTGCATCAGGTTCCCCTTGTCCGAAACGAAGTAAAGCTCATCAGAGTACGGTCGGTGCAAATCGTACGTACCATCGGTATAAGCAGCCAGAAACGCTTTATTCTTGTCGATGTAAGCCTGAAAGTCGGTTTTGCCCTGAGCAACCCATTCGCTCATTCGCTCATTTGCTCGTTCGCTCATTGACACCAGTTCAGCAACCGAACCAATACAGACCTCTTCACCCGCTTCCGCCCGCCAGATCGGCAACGGCGTTCCCCAGTAGCGCGACCGCGACAAATTCCAGTCGACGAGGTTTTCGAGCCAGTTGCCGAAGCGGCCGGTGCCGGTGCTTTCGGGCTGCCAGTTGATGGTCTTGTTCAACTCCACCATCCGGTCTTTCACGGCCGTTGTCCGAATAAACCAGCTATCAAGCGGGTAGTATAAAACGGGCCGGTCGGTCCGCCAGCAGTGCGGGTACGGGTGTTCGTACTTCTCGACCCGGAACGCTTTATTCTCTTCCTTCAGCTTGATGGCGATCAGTACGTCCGTCGGTTTGAAGTCCGGATCAGCCTGCTCTTCGTCGGAGTAATACTGCTCTTTAACGTAGCGCCCGGCGAAGTCGGTTATCTCCTGAACAAACCGGCCCTGCTTGTCCACAATGGGTACATCTTTGCCGGTTTCGTCTTTGACCATGATAGCTGGGATGCCGTTAGCCTGCGCTACCCGGAAGTCATCTGCACCAAAAGTCGGCGAGGTGTGTACCACCCCCGTACCATCCTCCGTCGTGACGAAGTCGCCCAGGATAACCCGGAAGGCGTTGCCCTCCGGCTGGACATATGGCATCAACTGTTCGTACTCGACGCCCTGGAGGTGTTCCCCTTTAAATTCGGAAACGATAGCCCAGGGAATCACTTTATCGTTCGGCAGATACGTATCAAACACCGGACTGCTGGGGTCATCCTGCCGTCCTTTTTCGTTGAACCATCGGCCGACCAGCGCTTTCGCCAGCACTACGTTGATCGATTCGTGTGTGTATTGATTGAACGTTTTAACGAGTACGTAGTCAATGTCTTTTCCAACGGTCAGCGCCGAGTTGGCCGGTAAGGTCCAGGGCGTGGTTGTCCAGGCCAGAATATAGACGTCGGCGTCGCCCGAATCGAAGAAAAGAAAACCGGATTTGCCGGTTGGTTTCACCCGGAACTGCGCGACGATGGTCGTATCCTTTACGTCCTTGTACGTACCGGGCATGTTCAGTTCGTGGGAACTGAGACCCGTACCGGCTTTGGGCGAATACGGCTGAATCGTGTATCCTTTGTAGAGTAAGCCTTTCTCGTACAACTGCTTAAGTAGGTACCAAAGGGTTTCGATGTACTCGTTTTCGTACGTAACGTACGGATTGTCGAGGTCAACCCAATAGCCCATCTTCTGGGTCATTTCGTTCCACTGGTCGGTGAAGCGCATGACCGTTTCGCGGCATTTCTGGTTGTATTCTTCAACACTGATCGTCTTGCCGATGTCTTCTTTGGTGATGCCAAGTTCTTTTTCAACCTGCAACTCAATGGGCAGGCCGTGCGTATCCCAGCCGCCCTTGCGCTTTACCTGGAAGCCACGCAGGGTTTTGTACCGGCAAAAAATATCCTTAATCGTCCGCGCCATCACGTGGTGAATACCCGGCGTTCCGTTGGCGGAAGGAGGCCCCTCGTAGAACGTAAAACTGGGCTGACCCTCGCGGATCGCGACGGACTGCTCAAATACCTGATTCTGGTTCCAATAACTCAATACCTCGGCCGCGATCTGCGCGTAATCGAGGGACTCATATTGCTTGTACTTCACCGCGTTGGACGTTAATCGGGTCTACTGCTCCGGCCTTATGCGGCCAAAGCAGAAAAATATCGGATCGCCTGCCTACCTGGGGTAGGACAAAGCGAGTGCAAAGATACGGAATTTTAGGGCGTTGGAGGTGCCTGTTCGTTGGTAACAGTGGTTCACGTCGGGTTAGTTTCGCGCCCGGGCCAATTCAGTTTGGACTGGCGTAGCCACAGTTGAAGCGAGTTTCGTGCCCATTCATCAAAAAGAGCTTTATGTCAATCCGCCTAACCCATTATTTTGATTCTCATGAAAACAACACGACTACTTCTACTGGGGGTTGGGCTGATGACGGCGCAACTTCCTGGATTCGCCCAGCTTACGTTTCCGGCCGATGGCGGTAACAAAAAAGCATCGGTAACCGAATACATCGGCCTTACGAACGTAACGATTGATTACGACCGCCCGGCGGTGAAAGGTCGCGAAGGGAAAATCTGGGGCCAACTGGTGCATTTCGGCTATAAGGACCTGGGTTTCGGGACGAGCAAACAGGCTCCCTGGCGGGCCGGTGCCAACGAGAACACGACGATCTCGTTCAGTACGGACGTAATGGTAGAAGGCAAACCACTGGCGGCCGGTACATACGGGCTGATGATGGGCGTCGAAGAAAATGAAGTGACGGTAATCTTCTCGAAAACCAGCACTTCGTGGGGGAGCTATTTCTATGACCCGAAAGACGACGCCCTGCGCGTGACGGTGAAGCCAGTCAAAAACCAGCCGATGGTGGAGCGGCTGAAGTATGAGTTCACCGATGAAACAGACTCGTCGGCCGTAATCGCCCTAATGTGGGAAACGTGGAAAATTCCGTTCACCGTAACAGTCGACGTAGTACAGACCCAACTGGCTTCGTTGAGAAACGAACTGCGGGGCGAAAAGGGCTTCCGGGCGGAGGCTTATCAACAGGCGGCTGCGTACTGCGCCGATCGGAACGTAAACCTCGACGAAGCCCTTCGCTGGGCCGACTACGCCATCAATGGACAGTTCGTTGGGCAAAAAACCTTCGGGACGCTCAGCACCAAAGCCCGGCTGCTGACGATGACTGGAAAGCAGGCGGAAGCTGACGCGCTGATGAAAGAAGCGCTGCCGATGGCCAACGAGCAGGAGTATTACCAGTACGGTCGGCAGTTGATCCGGCAAAAGAAAGCGAAGGAAGCGCTGGAGGTGTTTCAATCGCTGGCCAAAAAGAACCCCAACGTATTCCTGTCAAACATGGGGCTAATGCGGGCCTATTCGGCTGTTGGCGATTACAAAGCGGCTGCCGACTGGGGTAAAAAAGCTCTCGCCCTGGCCCCCGATGCCAACAACAAAGCCAACGTCGAACGGCTGCTGCAACAACTGGCGCAGGGCAAAGATGTGAATTAAAACACCTGTTAGGCAATGTGGTGATGGTGGTGTCAGGTTTAGAACCTGACACCACCATCACCACATTGCCTACTTATCCTCTTCCTCCCGGCGCTTGATCGTTTGAACCAGACGCCCATTCTCGATCAGGCGGGCACTCAGCACCGTTTGTTTCGGAATCGCTACCAGCAGCATGGGCGTAACGGTTGTGGTCTGTACCGACGCCGTTTTGCTGGTATCCGTTTGCTTGATATACCGGAACGTCAGCACAGAATCCTTTACAAATACGCGACTGACGGTGAGCTTAGGTGACTTGCCGGTGGAGGGCAGGACCACACCTACCACCATTTCTTTGCTGAAATTCGGATTAGTTTGCCGCTGGCCTGATGCGGGTTGAAACACGGTTTTGAACGTATCGGCCTGCTCAAATACAAAGAGTGTAGGCTTGCCCTTGTTGACGGGCGCATCGGTAATTACGGAATAACCGGAAAGTATTCGGTGGGCCAGGCGAGTCGGCATGGGCGTTTGTGCCTGGCTAAGTGAACCGATTAGTAGAAATGAGATTGAAAAAAATGTGAAGTAGTAAAAACGGCAATTAAGTACTGAGAAAGGGATTACATTCATAACGGCACTTAAAACAAAGAGGACAATACCTTACTAACGACGTAGTAGGTGGATAACTATATTCAGCCGACAGAAAAAAGCCGCTTTTCTGATTAATTACTGGTTGGGGCACCTGGTTTCGACGCGTTCATGTCGAAGACATTAAAACACGAATTTGACGCATCGCTCTGGCATTCGATCAGGCTGAAAACCGTAACGCTGGGGTCGAGTCGTTCGAAATACAACGCGAAACTAGCCCGGTCGCCGGTATACACATCGCGGGTCTGGGGAGACAGCGGAATGCCGTCGGCCTTCACGAGAGCATACGTTCGGTCGCTGTTAGGAACAACGAGCTTGGCCTGTTTATTGAATGAGATGGCCGCTGTAGTGCCAAGACTCAGCGAGTTTCTGGAATCTCGGTCATTTTCAAAGCTCATAAACACGACTGTATAGTCGTTGATGTGCCGGATGTCCGTTACACGGATGTTAGGATTTTCCGAACGGCCCAACCCGCCAATTGGGTCCGGATACAGCCGCTTGCGGGCGGTGTAGTCCGGTTGCCGGGGAACGTAGTATTCAGCGCCATCCTGATACGCAACCGCATCGTCGTTGGGCGACGACGTACCGAGGGGATACTGTTTCGGCGCACAGGCCGAGACAATAAGCAGCAAGCCAAGCAGATAAGCAGCGTTCTTCATGGCTATAAGGGGGTTGGGCGTTGTTTGTACTAAATATACAAACTTATCTGAATTTCCTTACATAGTTAGTTGGCTGATGCCTGCCGTCAATGTTTCCCAGATTCGATCGTACACGGCCGTTGCGGACAGGGACTCGCCTACAGCGCCTTTACTGATAAAGACCGGATGATGTTCCTTCGCCGTACCGATTCGGCCGTGAGAGCCTTTTATGAGGGTGGCATCCAGCGAAATCACATTCATCAGGTACCGGAATCCAAGTTTTTTCCGGGCCAGTTTGTACCCCGCTTTCAGTTTGATAAACGGGTTTGTCTGGTCCATAAACATTTCAACCGGATCGTAGCCCGGTTTGCGGTGAATATCGACTATACGGGCAAAATCAGGCGCTTTGGCGTCGTCGAGCCAATAGTAGTAGGTAAACCAACTGTTGGCATCGGCCATGATAACAAAGTCGCCGGATCGCTCGTGATCAATGTGATACGCCTTTTGCTGTTCCTTATCTAACACCAATTCAATTCCCGGTGTTTTTTCCAGAATCGAACGGACCTTATTCGTTACGCCCGGATCGTTGATATATACGTGAGCAATCTGGTGATCGGCGGTAGCAAAAGCGGGCGATGCCCCAGCGTCGAACATTTCCAGGCCCTGTTCCAGCCGATAACGAATCAGACCGGCTTCGCGCAGAATACGGTTGATGTGGATTGGTCGGCTGACATCCGTGATGCCGTACTCTGATAGTACGATTACGTCAGCCCCCTGCTTTTCGTAAAACTGGATCAGGTCGCGGCAAACGTCGTCGATCTCCCGCAGGTCGCTGGCGTTACGGGCCGGGTCCTGCCCGAACTTCTGTAGACAATAGTCCAGGTGCGGCAGGTAGATCAGTGTCAATGTCGGATTATGCCATTGATCAACCAGCATTGATGCGTCGGCAATCCACCGGCTGGACTTGATGGTCGTGGCCGGACCCCAAAACTGAAACAGTGGGAACGTACCCAGTTGCGCGTGGAGCCGGTCGCGGAGGTCGCCGGGGTAGGTGTAGCAGTCGGGCATTTTGCGACCGTCGGAGAGGTACTGCGGCCGGGGCGTTGCCGAATAGTCGGCAGTGGAATACATGTTATACCACCAGAACATCTTCGACACCGTAAACGATGGATCAACCGCTTTGGCCCGCTCCCAGATCTTCTCGGCCTGAACGAGCTTGTTCGACTGCTTCCAGAATTTAACTTCTGCATCCGAACGGTCGTACCAGCCGTTGCCGACGATGCCGTGCTCGCTGGGCCATTTGCCGGTTACGTAGGTCGACTGCACCGAAGTCGTTACGGCCGGAAGCATCGGATCGATGGTGGCGCGGTGTTTGTCGGCCATCCATTGGTTCAGAAAGGGGGTGTGCTCGCCAATCAGCGAATACGACAGGCCCACTACGTCGAGTACTACGGTCTTTTTCATAGCTTGTATTTAAACGCAGAGACGCAGAGTGTTTCGCGGAGAGCGCGGAGAATCTCTTTTAACTCTGCGTAGTTCTCTGTACCTCTGCGTTTAAATCTTTAACCCAACTTACTTCGCGGTCAATGGAGTCGACCAGGTCGCGTTTTAATCCTTCCGGTAAAACCTCCCAAGTGTACGTTTCTACTTCCAGTTGGTTGGTAAACGAACGCTCGGCCTGTAGCCGTAAAACCTCTTCAATATCATCCTGCGTCGATTGCAGTACACCGTAGTCGGCCACAAAAATCGGTACGTGGAAGTGCGCCCGCCATTCGGCATGGGTATCGTCGAAAGCTGCCAGCGCTTCGGGCAAATCAGGGAAACGCAGCAACTCACCCGACTGGGTGCGGGCCACGACCTGGTGCAGATACGTCGGCTCGTTGAAGCGCTCAAACGCCTGCCGAACAGCTTCGCGACCTTCGGCATCCTGCGGAAACTCCGCTTTCAGGGCCGCGCTGATCTGGATTTTACCCACCCGAAGGTTATAGGCTTTGAGTTTATCCAGTACATCGGCCGGCCGTTCGTAACCCACGGCAAAGTGGCAGACATCGAAGCACAGCCGTACGTGTTCGCAGATAGCCGTTTCGGCTTCCTCGTCGGTCATGCCGAACTCGGTCGTCAGTTGTTCCAGCCCCATCGGAATCAGGTAGTCGGTAAACCAGGCCACAAACTCATCGGCCGTTTCGATAATCCCGTCCGGCTCAGGCTCCAGGTCAAGGTGCATCAGCCGGTCGGTCTGCCGACGTAGCCGAATCAGTTCGCTGACCACTTCGAGTACGTTCTGCGTCGTCTGTGAGTAGATGTAATCCCGGGCGGCCGGCTGGTTCCACTCAAACCAGTGCCGGTAGGAGAGGGGCGAGGTCGATACGCCCCCCTGGATGGCGTTGCCCAGCTCATCAACCGGCAGGAGTACAGACAGAATCCGGAACAGGCGTTTGGTGTATTCGACCCGGGCTTCGGTGGTCCAGTCGGGCGTATGCACCTGGTCTTTCACGACCGTGCGGTGAAAGCCACCGAACGGAAAGCCGTTCATTGTGAACACATACAGGCCATTGTCGGAGAGCCAGTGCTGAAATGCGACGAGGTTCTCCGGTTGCTCAAGTTCTTCGCTGGCCTGGTTGGCCAGACGCAGACCCAGCCCAAACGGGGCATCCGGCGACAACCGTTGCTTGAGTTCCGGTACGGCCTGCTGCAAAGCCGCAAAGTGATCGGCCCACGACTCACCCGCGTGGATGTTGGTGCAATAACCGAGGTGCCCGAGGGGTGTTTTCATATGGTTTCTTAAACGCCGAGTAACGGAGGAAACGCAGAGTCAGCAGAGCTTTTATTGTAAATTTCCTCTGTATACTCTGCGTTTCCTCCGTTACTCTGCGTTTGAAAATTTATTACAAGTTTATCAATTCCTGCTCGCGGAGGGTGTTGATGGCCCGCCGAATCCGGTCGGCATCCATCTCGTTAACCTCTACGCCCTTACCGATTGTTTCCAGCAACATGATCGTCAGCCGGCCGCCGAGGTGTTCGCGAAACTCGGCCAGACCCTTCAGAATACCCGCGCTGTTGTCGGCGTCGAGCATGGGATGGTACAGCGAGAAGCCCAGCGTGTGTAGCGTCGTCAGGATGCGGTTAACTTCTGTTTCCGTCAGCCAGCCGAGGTCGTGGGAATACAGGCTGTCGAGGGCAATACCAATGGCGACGGCTTCGCCGTGACGAATCTCAAAACCGGTAAGCTGCTCCAGTTTGTGGGCGCTCCAGTGGCCAAAATCCAGCGGCCGCGACGAACCCATCTCGAACGGATCACCCCCGGCAATATGCTGGAGGTGCATCTCGGCGCAGCGGTGAACCAGGTAGTGCATGGCTGCCATATCGCGGTGGGCAAGGGCCGTAGCATTGGCTTCAATCCAGTCGAAAAAGGCCCGGTCTTTAATCAGCGCCACCTTGATGGCTTCCGAAATGCCCGCCCGCCAGTCGCGGTCGTCGAGCGAGGTCAGGAACGTAAGGTCATTAAAGACCGCCACCGGTGGCGCAAACGTACCGAGAAAGTTCTTTTTACCGCGGTAGTTAACTCCATTTTTGACGCCAATGCCCGAATCGTTCTGCGACAGCACCGTCGTTGGAATGCGAATGTGCCGGATGCCGCGGTGCGAGATAGCCGCTGCATATCCAACCAGATCGAGCACGGAGCCGCCACCCACAGCCGCAATGTAGGAGTGCCGGTCGATACCGTAGCGATCGACTGCATCGACGATCTGGTCAACTAGCGTCGGGTCGTTCTTTGCCGCTTCGCCACCGGGCAGTATCAGTAGGTCGAGAATCAGCGAAACCGTCTGGACACTGGCGAAATAGGCCTTGATCTGCGTCGGCAGTTCAGGATGATGCGCCAGGAAGCCCGAATCGAGCACAAACAGGATTTTTTGAGTTGTGCCTTCCGTGCGACGCGATTGCAGGAAATCGGTTAATAATGAATTGGCAGGGGCAAAAAGATGCTCAGTAAAGAAAACGTTGTATGTAAATCGTACCGCGAACGATTGTTGCAGATGATCCATTAGTATGGGGTGTCAGTACGTCAAAAACTCAAAATTACCCTATAAACAACAGGATCGCTACAAAAATCCCCGGCAATAGCGCTTTTACCGACAGAACCTGTGTAACAATCGATGGTTTATGGATGTAACGTAACCTGAGCCGAAACGTTGCTATAAGTCACGTACCAGGTAGAAGTAAATTGTTTACCTCAGCTACTATTGAGTCGTACGTAAGATTGTAAAGTTTGTATCCTAAGCTTGCGACGGACCGATCAAGAGTTGATGAAGTGGCACCGTAGGTTGCGGTTCCTCATGTGCCGGCAGACAGGGGAGACTATTCAGATTCTTATCACAGCTTTATTGAGTGCCCGCGAGCGTTGGAGTGTAAGTACCCCTAATCTCAGACAGTACCAATTAGAGTTTCTTCGTTTTCAATCACCCTGCTTTTCCACTCTTCGGGCGTGAGATTACCCAATGACTCATGGGGTCTTCTTAGATTATATTCCTCTATCCAATCGCTCGTCAATTGCCGGACCTGTTCAAGGTCAAAAAATAGGTAAGCATCCAAAATAGCCTCCCGGTATAGTCGATTGAACCGTTCAACGTACCCATTTTGCATCGGTTTGCCTGGCTGGATGTATTGAATCTCAATCTTCTCGCCCCTACACCAAAGCTCAAAATCACCCGAAGTAAATTCCGGGCCATTGTCGGTTCGAATGGTCTTGGGCTTTCCTCGTTCTTTTATCACCCGTTCCAACGTTCGGATGATCCTTTTGCTGGAAAGTGAGGTGTCGATCTCAATCGCCAGCACCTCCCTCGTACAATCATCGATGACGTTGAACGTCCGGAATTTACGGTTACCTACCATCGTATCACTCATGAAATCCATACTCCAACTGCTGTTAATTGCGGTCTGTTGTTGCAGCGGATGCTTCACTCGAGTTGGCAGCCTACGCTTCCCCTTACGTTTTCTATTCAGCTTGAGCAGTTTATAAATCCTATACACCTTTTTATGATTCCAGGTCTGGCCAGATCTTCGGATATAGGCAAACAGTTTCCGGAACCCATACGAAGGATGGGCAAAAGCCAAATCCTGCAATACCTCAATCACAGCCGTATCATCCTTCCTGGTGTTATAATAGAATTGCGAACGCGGTAAAGACACTAGCTGACAGGCCCTGCTCACGGGAATAGCGTGCTCCTGAACAATCTCCTCGGCTAATTGCCTTTTGGTGGCAGGGCCCAACCTTTTTTTGTGAACAGATCCTTCAGGATTTGATTGTCCATCGCCAGATCAGCGTACATCTTCTTCAAGCGAGCGTTCTCCTCTTCGAGGTCTTTGAGCCGTTTGACATCGGAAGCTTCCATACCACCATACTTGCTCTTCCAATTATAAAAAGTAGCTTCAGAAATGCCATGTTCGCGGCAAATTTCCTTGGTGGGGATGCCATTCTCCTGCTGCTTAAGGATTTTGACAATTTGGGATTCGGTGAATCGGGTCTTTTTCATGGGAATCAGTTTAAAATTAGCATTTTTCTCTAATTCAAAACTGTCCGAATTTTAGGGATACTTACAGGAGGAGTCGTTATGCAAAACAAAATTCATTCCTCATCGAGGGGATTTCGGAGTGCTGTAAACAGATTCGATGTATGGAATACAATAAATGCGAGACCAACTCCAGCAAACGATGCGTAGATATCAAATAAATCAAAGGTCCGTCCTACCTGATATTGATCTCTTATTTCGTTCAAGACCATAAGCAATACGGTAATCACACAGGAGCCTGTAAAATGGTTTACCGGTTTTTTCTGCCGGACTCGATTGCTGACATATATGAATGGGATAACGAACGCTAAACCAAAATTTGGTAAAAAACCTAAGATAAACAGGATGGAGTCATTGCTAAACTGACTTCTCAGGAATTTTGATAAATACAAAACGATTCCAGCGACGATAGCATAATCAGCTATTTTTCTTGCTTTTTTAGCAGCGATATAGCTCATCAGAAGAAAGGAAAAGACAGGGTGTCTACCTGCTTAAGGCCCTACGTCTCCAATTTCTACCTTTATACGTTGGCTAATCTACTACCCGGGGGCCCTGCTTATTGATCTCCGATACGTATGCTTCGCTGGTAATGCCGACGGAGAGGAACGCTTGCTGCATGGCGGCACCAACCTGCTGAGCAGTGTCGGCGTCGCGGCTGAGGGCAAACATAGAAGGGCCGGAGCCGGAGATGCTGCACCCTAACGCACCGTTGTCCAGCGCGGCATGTTTTGCTTCGTTAAATTCAGGAATCAGAATGGCACGTACCGGCTCAATGATTACATCTACCAGCGAACGGCTGATCAGCCCGTAATCCGGCTTCATCAGACCCGCAATCAAACCCGCTACGTTGCCCATCTGGATGATGGTATTCTTGAGGGAGACTTCGTTTTTGAGGATAAAGCGGGCGTCTTTCGTGTTGACTTCAATGTCGGGGTGAACCAGCGTACAGTAGAGGGCCGCCGGTGTTTCAATCCGTATTACGTCGAGCGGGCTGTAACTCCGCACGACCACAAATCCACCCAGCAGCGAGGGTGCTACGTTGTCGGCGTGGGCCGAGCCACAGGCCAGTCGTTCGCCCTCCATCGCAAACGGCAGCAGTTCAACCGTTGGCAGCGGTCGACCGAGCATTTCGTTGATGGCAAACACACCCGCTACGGCGCTGGCGGCACTGGAACCCAACCCACTGCCGAGTGGCATCTGCTTGTGCAACACGGCGTCAACGCCTACGTCGGTGCGGCCGATGTGCTGCAAATAGGTCTGGATGGCAATACCGGCGGTGTTGCGTTCAGCTTCGCGGGGTAGGCGGCCTTCGTCGCCAATAATGTCGGTGATGCGGACGCCGGGCTGATCGCTGGCTGTTAGCGTAATCTGATCGCCGGGATTAGCTACGGCAAATCCAAATATATCAAAGCCACAGGCGACGTTCGCGACGGTAGCGGGGGCAAAAACGCTGATTGACTTCACGGTTGGGCAATGAAACCGCAAGTTTAGCGCTTTCAGGCCGGAAAGTCAAAATGTATTACCCTCACGGCAACGGCCGACCGTCCCCAGCCCCTCTTCCATGTTGGGAGAGGAATCAGGGGTGAGGGGCTTACTTCTTCCCCTTCATCTGCATCGCCATTCTTACGGCTTCGTACGCATTCAGCAGGCCACCCGACCGGCTCAGGCTGTTGAATGGAACGCGCTCGGTGGAGCCGGGTTTGCGAACCGTCACGTCGGGCTTATACGTACTGTTCATCAGGATTTCCTTCACCTGCACGGCGGTCAGTTCGGGAAAATACGAACGGAGTAACGCAGCTACCCCAGAGACGCAGGGAGCGGCCATGCTCGTACCCGATAAGCTGGCGTATCGATCGTTGGGAAGGGTCGAGAGAATATCGGTGCCTGGGGCGAACAGATCGACGGTTTGTTTGCCGTAGTTCGACGACCGGCTGGGTAAACCGTCGCCGATGCGCCAGGTCGAGTTGCCAACCACCAGCACATTACGCGCTACGGTGCCGTCTTCGTACACGGCCGATGGGTAAGCAGGTACCGAATCGTAGTTTTCACCGTTATTACCCGCTGAGTGAACAATCAGAACATCGCGCTGCTCTGCCAGACGAATGGCGGCATCGACCTCTTCCTTGAACGGCGACATGCGCTTGCCAAAACTCATGTTGATAACCCTGGCCCCGTTCTCGACGGCATAGCGGATGCCGTTCGCTACGTCCTTGTCGCGTTCGTCGCCACCCGACGGTACGGCACCTATCATCATGATTTTGACATTGTCGACTACGCCGTCGATACCCCGGCCGTTGTCGCGTTTAGCGCCGATGATACCCGCAACGTGGGTACCGTGCATACCTAGTTCTGCTGAGCGCCCGATGTTCAGCCGCGGGCTGCCGTAGTATCGTTCGGTCGGATCAGCCGGGTTGTCGCCCACTGCCTGCCGGGGTTTATAGTCGGGGTTGTTGGTAGTCAGAGCCCCGCCCAGCATGGCCCGCCGGAACAGCGGAAAGCGCTGGCGTACCAAATCCGCAAAGGCCGTGAACGATCCAAAACGCGGGTCGTAGGTTTCGGCCAGCAGGTCACGAACGGCCAGCGCCACCGAATCCGTACCGACAGCCGCTTCCCGAATGGCTTTCTGGGTGGTTGATGAACCGGCCAACTGCTGTTTCAATTGCTCCGTTACCTGCCAGAACCGAACCGTATCGCCCAGGGCCAGCCGTTTGGGACGGGCTGCCTGGTAGCGGGCCAGGAACTGCTTTTTGGCTCGTTGGTAGGTCTGATACTGCTTTTTCTCCCTGGCGTTCAGTTTTTCCGGATCGGCTTTGTCGTACTTGTCGCGCCAGAGCACATAAATCTGCGTAACCTCGTCGTGGTCGTTTTCATACGTAGTGCCATCTTTAGCCCCCATGAAATTCCAGCCGTTCAGATCGTCCGCGTAGCCGTTTTTGTCATCGTCTTCGTCATTCCCGGCGATCTCTTTCGGATTGACCCAGACGACATCGCGCAGGTCTTCGTGGTTGATATCAACGCCCGAATCAATGACGCCGACGATAACCGGCTGCGACGGACGGCCTTTGAGCAGATCATAGGCCCGGTACAGACTGATGCCCGCAATGGAGTCAGCTACGGGGTCAAGATACGACCAGTTGCGGGGGGCTTGCTGCGGAAACAGAAGCCGGGTGAGGGGTTTGCCCGGCGACAACAGTTGATTGCGCTCGGGACACGGGTCGCTGATGGCCCGAACAACCAGTTGCTCGCTGTTCCGCAGCCATTCCAGCCGGTAGGCACCGATGTCGTTCGTGCCGCAGGACGAAGCTCCGGCCTGCAAGACCAGCAACGTATCGCCGGACTGTTCGTACCGCAGCCGCTGGACCACCGCCCCGCCGTTCGGACTGGTGACCAGCACCGAATCGTTCCGGAACGCAAGCTGCACCGGCTGGCCCCCGAGGGTCGTGCCCTGCCATCGGGAGTTGCGGAGGGGAATTTGCGCCTGTATGTTTAGTTGGATACCAACAAAAAAGAAGAGAAGACTCGCAATCAGTTTATGAAAATTCATGCTGGATTCGGCTAACTTTCGTCTAAATTACCGCTTTGTGGTTTACGCAGCTATAGATTATAACGCTATGATGCGCAAATCATTGGTCCTTTTTGGTGAATCAGAATGGAATCTACACTCTTTCTTTTCTGTCTGTTTGTCGTCGGATTTATCTATGCATCCGTTGGGCACGGAGGGGCCAGCGGGTATCTGGCCACTATGGCGCTGTTTGGCGTTGCACCCGCGGAAATGAAACCCTCAGCCTTGATGTTAAACCTGTTTGTATCGACGGTGTCGTTTATTCAGTTCTACCGGGCAGGACATTTTCGCTGGGAGAAATTCTGGCCGTTTGCCGTAGCGAGCGTACCCCTGGCGTTTGTAGGAGCAACCATCCCGCTGAGCGATACATTGTACCGTCAGTTGCTGGCTGCGTGTTTGCTGTTGGTGATTGTTCGGCTGCTGTGGTCTATTCGCGGCCGCGAAGAAGAACCCAAATCGGTGCCGCTGGCGGCCGGTCTCGGGCTGGGGGGCGGTATCGGCTTGCTGTCGGGGATGCTGGGTATTGGCGGAGGGATCATTCTCAGTCCGCTGATGCTACTGTTTCGGTGGGCGCGGCTAAAAGAAACCGCGGCTACGTCGGCCCTGTTCATTTTTGTCAACTCCCTGTCAGGGCTGTTCGGACTGCTTAGCAAAGGGTATTCGCCAAGCCCAACGCTCTACGGGTGGATCGGGGCTGCTTTTCTGGGTGGATTGCTGGGCGGGTATTTCGGTAGTCACCGCTTCACCGTCCCGACGCTTCGTTATCTGCTGGCGTTTGGTATAGGAGTAGCCTGCGTGAAGCTGATCACTACATAAGGCAGGTCTGGGCGCTCAGTTGAACAGGTCGCGGTGAAACACCACACTTGTGCCCCGTAGCGTCACCTTGCCCGTTGTTAAATCGAATGTTTCCGACGTAATCTCGGCTGTATGTCGCCGGCAGTTGATGTTTTTGCAGGAAAAGCGAAGCTCGTATTCGGTGTCAACGTACATCGGGCGCACAAAATCGAGCGTTTGCGACAGGTGTACGCCCCCGGTACCGCCAAACTGTTTGCCAAAAACCTTAGCTAATACGCTGGCACTCAGCATACCGTGAACAATAGGACGTTTAAACGGAGTGTTGGCGGCAAAATGTGGGTCCAGATGAAGGGGATTGTCGTCGCCAGTTGCTTCGGCAAATTTCTCAACGTCTTCCTGACTGAATTGATACCGGTAGCAATACGTTTCTCCAACCTCCATGACTTGCATAGGCGTAAAAGTTATGTCAGTCATTGACGTAAAGTTAGTAAAGGTTTTACCATCGAACCAATGCTGAAGCCCACGTAAACCCACTACCAAACGCAGCCAGACAAACCAGATCACCCCCGCGGATACGACCCGCTTCCCAGGCTTCACATAGAGCGATGGGTACGGAGGCTGCCGTTGTGTTGCCGTACTGCTGGATGTTGTTCCAAAGCTTTTCGTCGGGTAAGCCGAGCTTCTTCTGAATGTATTCCAGAATCCGGAGGTTAGCCTGGTGCATGACGAAAAAATCTACGTCGCTGAGCGAGTAACCCTCCGTTTTGATAGCCTCCTGAATGGCTTCCGGAAATTTTTGAAACGCTTTTTTGATCACAAGGTACCCTTTGAACACGCCCGGATAGATAAACTGGCCTTCAAAAGGGCCGGTGTTCGGATGTACCAGATTGTACTCCGATTCAAGGTACTGTGATTTGTATTTTTTCAGGTGGTAATTGCCGTGGCTACCGGGGTTGATGATGGCCAGTTCTTCAGCGTCGGTACCGTCGGCGTGGAGGTGAGTGGTCAGTATACCTTCGTTGGGCTGATCGGTTGGCTGAAGAACCACCGCTCCCGCGCCATCGGCGAAGATAATGGCCGAATCACGACCGCGCAGGCTATAATCCAGATTGAATGACTGACGTTCGGCGGCTACAACCAGGATGTTGCGGTACGTACCGGTTTTGATGAACTTGTCGGCAACGGCCAGGGCATAAATAAAACCTGAGCATTGATTACGGATATCCAGTGCCCCAATTTCATTGCCAGTTATACCAAGCTCGCGCTGAAGCAGTACGCCACAGCCCGGCACGATATAATCGGCACTCATGGTTGCGAAAATAATGAAGTCGATGTCGTTGGGTGTGATCCCGGCACGGTCGATGGCAATTTTGGCCGCAATAGTGCCCATCGTGGTGGCGGTTTCCTCGCCCATCTTGGCGTAGCGCCGTTCGCGGATACCCGTCCGCTCTTCGATCCAGGGGCCGTCGACGTCTACCCACGGGGCAATCTCCTCGTTGGTCACAACTCGCTCCGGCACGTAGTAGCCAATACCGGCAATTTTAGCGTTCTTCATCATCACACAATAAGCTGGATATAAGTGGCTGCCCTTAGTAGAAGGCGAGTTACTTTGTAGCGGAATTCACTCACTTTCCAAAAGTTCAGTAGGCAAAATAACCAGTTTGCCAGCCGGACGAAACGTAAGTTACTAAGCGGAGGGTGTTGGTAATTATACGGTAGGTAACCGAAGGTAAATATGCCGATTTGTACAGGTTTTGATTCTATTACGTTAAAAACACCCTTTACGTATTGCCTCTTCAGGGGTTTTGAGTACTGATACACAGTAATTAATGAAACTGGTCTTAAACCATTTGCGGTTACACAACCTTTGCAAAAACAAAAAGCAGGAGAACAAATGCCCTCCTGCTTTTTATGGCTTACTGTACTATGTAATTACAAAATCCGGACGCGCACCTGTTGCGTTACAATCTGATCGCCGTTGTCGAGCGTAATCAGGAAGATAAACGCAATCTCACGTGGTGACGCCGGGTTGGGTGACACCGTAGTTGCCACCGACGGATACTTGGTCCGGAACGCAGCCAGCGTGGTTTCGAAAACAGCCGTTGTGCCGTTGCCCGGGATCGGTGCTGTATTGTACTTGGCCGAAGCCGTGTTCAGCGTAGCAGCATTAATGCCCGTACCGCCACCGGCTACCGTCGTAATCTCGCGGATTGTCCGGCCGGTCGATTCGGGTATGGACAACGTAAACCGGATTGTTCCCGGTCCCGATGCCTGTATTTCGATGAACGGGTTACCGCCATACGTAGTGGCACCCTGGAATGTTACCGGTACTGCCGGGCGGTTGTCCCGTACCAGTTCGCCATATTTTAAATCGTCTTCGCAGGCGAAGTTGGTCACTGCCAATGTTGCCAGCAAAAGCCCTTTTATTAAGAATTTTTTCATGCGTTTGCTTAGTTAAACGAAGTGACCATTAATCGACGTCCCACCACACTTTAATGTTAGATTGCGGAGCCGGGTTCGGGAAGTTGGGGTTTCGCTCAATCTCCTGCGAGATGTAAACGGCCCGCACCGGCCGGGTGCCATCGATACCCGCAGCGTTCTGCGACTGTTGCAGTACCGGATAGCCGGTCCGACGCCAGTCATTCCAAAGCTCAATACCGTTGCCGGTAAAGGCAATGTACTTCTGCGTAATGATCTGGGCCAGCTTCTCCTGCGTGGTGCCGCTCAGCGTAGCAATACGCGGGTTGGCCGCCAGGTACGCATCGATCTGTGCCGTAGTCAGGCCGGCCAGGCTCATTGAGGCCCGGATAGCTTCTGTGTAATACGTTTGCGGATCGCCTGTAGTGCCCAGGGTCAGCGCTGATTCAGCCAGGATAAACGCCCGCTGGAAGTTGGTCAGCAACCGTACCGGCCCTTCACCATTGGCACCCGTCACGTAAGCGTTGTAACGCGACCAGTTACTTGTCGGGCTGGGAATACCACCCCGCTGGCCGTTGTCGATCGTTACGTAGTTAGCACCCGGCTTGGTAAAGAAAATCGGCAGACGCGGATCATTGTTGGCCTGGAGCAGATTCAGGTAGCGAGTACTCAGGATCAGGTCGTCGCGGAACGAGCTGATGTTTGTGTACTCAAAGCGCGGATCGCGGCTACCAACAGCACCACCAAAGAATACATTGAGGTCGTCGGCGTTCGTTTTGATGTACTGATCGCTGTTAAGGACCTCATTGATTACTGAACGGGCCAGTTCTGGCTCCTTCCGGCTAATTGTGTTTGCCAGTTTCAGCAACAGGGTGTTGCCGGCCCGGCGCCACTTGGCCAGGTCGCCCCGATAGATCAGGTCATCGGTAGTCGGACGGGTGGTCGACTGCGCATTCAGATCGGCTATCCCTTCACGTACCAGATCAAACAGACTCTGAATGCCGAGTGACTGGTTACCCTTATAGATGTCCTCCTGCTTATCGAGACGGGGTTGCACATTCGCATCGCCCTGCAACGCCTGAGAATACGGGATATCGCCCCATACATCGGTAGCCATCGAGAAAGCATAGGCTTTCATAATTTTAGCTATACCCGTGTACGCTTTCGAGTTCGACGCATTGGCGATGTCGATAATTTGCTGATAATTAATCAACGCGCCACCGTATAGTTCAAAGCGCCACTGGTTCCCGAAGTCTGATGAACTTACTACGTACACGTCATAGTTGGCCGGGCTGTTGGCCGCGCCGGCCAGTTGCTGCGTTACGACCGACGTGAAGCGGTTCAACTCATTGGCGTTGGCGAAGGCCGTGCCGATGTGAGCCGAGGGGAGCAGAACCGATGGCGGTACTGCTGTCGGGTTATTGGGCGTCACATTGACGTCCAGAAACTGACTGCATCCACCCATAGTTGCCAGCAGAGGCATTACGAGCAATGCTTTTCGAAATATGGTATTCATAGATAGGATCAAGTGATAAAAAAGGATTACAACGTGAGCCGCAGGTTTACACCATAGTTACGCGCGTTCGGCGGTCCGTTCAGGTCAAGACCCTGAATGTTACCGGCTCCCTGCGTGTTTACTTCCGGATCAGTATAGTAATTCGGCGCGTAGAAGAACAGGTTCCGGCCACTCACGCCCACTGAAATGGTGCCGAACGGAGTCTTGTTCAGCAGCCCTTTAGGCAGTGTGTAGTTCAGCGATACCTCGCGCAGGCGATAGTTCGTTGCGTCGAATACGGCGGCTTCGGAAGCCAGACCGCCTAATCCCTGCCAGTAGGCCTGTGACGACAACTGGATGTTGTTCGGACGGTAACCCGTTACGCGGCCATCTGAACCTGTGATCGGCAACACACCTGGCAGAATACGGGGCTGATCCCGATCAACACCCGTTACGTATAACTGGCCACCGCTACGGTAGTCAACGGCCGGGAACGAGAAGAGCTGTCCGCCCTGACGAATGTCGACCAGTGCCTGCAACGTGAAGCCTTTGTACGAGAACGAGTTGTTGATACCCAGCGTGTAGTTCGGGTTCGGGTTGGCAATCACCTGACCCGCCAGACCCGGTACGAACAGACCGCTCGTTGGGTTGACCACATACTGCCCTACGTACTGACCGGTTGGATCGTAGTATTGGCCGTTCGGGTCCGTGTTCTGTACCCGCGTATTGGCCGTACTCACAATTACACCATACGGCTGGCCTTCGACAATTGAAGAGGTAATACCAATGAAGCCGTTACCCGTAATACCCGACTGACGTACGCCCGGGGCAATCGAAATAACTTTGTTCCGAATGCGGGTGAAGTTAGCCGTGATGTCCCACTTGAAGCCGCTTACGCGTACCGGTGTAGCCGACAATACCAGTTCGATACCCTGGTTTTGCAGTTCGCCCACGTTAGTAGTCCGGGTGTCGAAACCTGTCGAGTTCGAGATCGCTACATTGAAAATCTGGTCGGTCGACCGCGTAAAGAAGTACGCAGCGTCCAGGCTTAACCGGTTCTGGAAGAAGCCCAGGTTCAAACCAACTTCCGACGACGTAACGAACTCAGGCGTCAG
The DNA here is from genome assembly GCF_000296815.2 of Fibrisoma limi BUZ 3. Lineage (GTDB taxonomy): Bacteria > Bacteroidota > Bacteroidia > Cytophagales > Spirosomataceae > Fibrisoma > Fibrisoma limi. The sequence goes on along the minus strand of NZ_CAIT01000009.1, from coordinate 250,314 downwards.
CGCATTGCTACCAATCCGGCTGCTTGGCGTAAAGCCGGGTACGCTGCTGCCGCCGATGGTAAGGGGGAACGTAACACTGGCCAGGTTGTTTCCATAACCAGATGCTACATACACTGAGTTCAGGAGATACGGATCGGCATCGCGACCTACCCGGGCAATGCTGGCCCGTACTTTGGCATACGACAGGATGTCAGATTGTACCTTAAAGAAATCCGTCGGAACGAAGCTCAGTGATGCCGACGGGTAGAAGTACGTGCTGTTGGCTTTCGGCAGCGTCGACGATTGGTCAGCCCGGCCAGTCAGTTCGAGGAACAGGTAGTTCTGATAATTCAACGACAACTGAGCGTAGTAACCAACCAGTCGGCGGAGCGTGCTGGTTTCGCCACTTCCCGTAAATACCGAGCCGTTTGATGGATTGAGAAAGCCAGGAATAACCAGCGAAGCACCAACGGCCGATACGTTTTGGGTCCGGCGCTGGTTGATGTTGTTACCCAGCAACAGGTTAGCTCCTAAACCCTCCAAGAAAAATTTATCGGTTTTCGCATTGATCAACAGGTCTCCGTTCAACTCGGAGCGGAAGAAATTATCCTGAATAATTGATCCCTGCGGAGTACGAACCGAACCAATGTTTTCTACGGCTTTCCGGCGGTCGGTGTAGGTATCGCCCGTTACACGATACGTAACGTTCAACCACTTTGCTATATCATAACCTACCGTAAAGTTTCCGAAGAAGCGGTCAACCTGGCTGTCCAGCGTCGAGTTGTACAGTGACCAGTTCGGGTTATTAGCCGTCGTCAGGAAGTAGATGCTTTGCCCGTTGGCATCCTGGAAGGGTTCGTTAGGCAGATCATAGCTCCGCGGAATACGGGTTAACTGACCAAATGCACTACCCCCGTTACCCAGCGTTGCACCCCGCTGAACGGTCTGAGCGTACGTACCGGTACCGGTAATGCGCAGCCCATTGTTCAGGCGGGTTTCGCCACCCAACTGAACGTTCGTCCGGCCGAATTTAGAATTTCGGGTGATCCCTTGCTGCGAGGTGTTGCTGATCGAGATGTTGAAGTTACGATTGATATCCCCACCGGCAATGTTGGCCGTGTTCTGCAGAATGTGCCCCTGACGGTAGAAATCACTAACGTTGTTCGGATACGCCTGGTAAGGCCGAACCTGACCCTGCAGGTTGGTAACGGACGTGGGGCCACCTACGAAAGCCGGTCCCCATGAGTTGGTCGAGTTGTTAACGAACAGGTTGTTTGTGCCCTGACCGTAATCATTCTGAAAACGAGGTAAACCGTAAACGTCCTGTACGTTGTATGACGATGTGATGGTTACTTCCGTTTTGTTCTGCTGGTTGCGGCCCGTCTTCGTGGTGATGATGATCGCACCGGCCGATGCCCGTGAACCGTACAGAACGGCGGCAGCGGGGCCTTTCAGTACGTTGATCGACTCGATGCTCTCCGGGTTAATATCGGACAGACGGTTTGATGACTGCGACTGAAACAATGTATTACCCGTTACGTTCACATCGTTACTGAAGATGATGCCATCAACGACGATCAGCGGCTGGTTGCTGCCGTTGAACGACGTAATCCCCCGAATATTGATGTTCGTTGATGCACCCGGCGAGCCACTTTGCGTCGTGATGTTTACCCCCGCCAGCTTACCCTGCAGTGAGTTGAGTAGGTTCGGCTCTGATTTTTGCGAAATCAGCGCGCTGTTAACTTCCTGCGTTGAGTAACCCAGCGAACGCTTGTCGCGCTCGATACCCTGGGCAGTCACTACGATTTCGCTCAGGTTCTGTGCCCCACTGGTCAGCGCTACGTCGATGGTAGTCTGGTTACCCACGGCGATCTCCTGATTACCGAATCCGATATAGCTGAAAACTAACCGGGCATTTGCTGGTACACTTAGCCGGTAACGCCCTTCCGAATCGGTGGTCGTCCCCCGGGTAGTGCCTTTAATCTGAATACTCACGCCTGGCAGAGCGGAGCCGTCGTCTGATGAAGTGACCCGACCACTCACAGTTACCTCCTGCGCCAAAGCGGGCAAACAGAACAGTAAGGTGAGCAGCCAACCCAACATTAGATATTTTCTCATAGAGATTTTTGGGGAAAATATTTAAATAAAACAATAAAAAAGTACTCGGAAACGGGTTGCAAAAATAATTAGTAAAACAATAATTGTTAACGTTTGTTAAGAAATAATTTTGTCGAAAAACAGAACGGCCGGTCAATTGACCGGCCGTTCTGTTTTTCGACAAAATAAACCGTTACGGGTTCTGAACGATAGCTTTGTTGACGTTCAATTCTGTCTGCGGAATGGGCCAGATATACACCGAGGCAGTAGCCGGAACGGCCTGAATCCGCGGGGCACTCTGCACACCCCCCTTTTCGGGCAGCGGTTGATTGGTCCGCAACAGGTCGTTTGAGCGGAGGCCTTCGCCAAGGAATTCAATCCGGCGTTCGAGCAGGATGGCGTTTACCAGAGCGGCTCCGTTGGCAAAAGCGCTGGCCGTGTACACACCCGCAGCATTGGACCGGCCCCGGACGGCGTTCAGCAGGGCGAGCGCCTGCTCGTCGATTCCGGCCGTAGCCACCCGTGCCTTTGCTTCGGCCAGGTTCAGCAGCACTTCAGCGTAGCGGATCACCGGTACCCAGTCGGTATGCTGTGGGCCGGTCGGGAATTTGTTCAGCCGCGACAGTTGCTGGCCACCCCGCGCGTCGCCGGGCCAGTCGTTTTTCACAAATGCCCGGCGGGCGTCGGCAGCCGCAAAAGCAGCATTGCCGATGATACCGTTCGGGTTCAGGCTGAAATCGCCCAGGCCGATCTGCGGCAGGTAGTAGCTCCCCAGGCTATTCTGCGTACCGGGCAGGTCATTGCTGCTCATCGGCAGCGAGAAGATCGACTCGGTTGTTGTGTAGTTGGTAAACGTTGTCCGGACATCGGCCTGCAACTGGTGCGCTACCCCCGACGACGCCCGGAACGGTGCTGCCGTCGAAACGATCTTGTTTGCTTCCGTAACAACGTTTGCCCATTGCCCCATAGCCAGATATACCCGGGTCTTCAGCGCGATGGCGGTGTTCTTGTGCACCCGGGTCGTGTTCAGCGTGGCGTTGGCGTAGCTGGCGGGCAGGTTCTGCTCCGCAAAGTTCAGATCTTCCAGAATCTGCTGGTAAACTTCTGCAACCGTAGACCGGGCCAGGTCGTTGTTACCGGTACCTACTTCGCCTTTGATACGAAGCGGCAGACCCGGACTGGCACCGTTGTCTTTCGTAAACGGCTGGGCATACAGTTGCACCATCTGATGGTATGCCAGCGCCCGCAGCAACCGCGCTTCGCCCCGGTATTGGTTTGCCAGCGCAGCATCAATCACGCTTGGGTTGGCATCCAGCCCGACCAGAAACAAGTTGATCCGGTTAATGGCCAGATAAGCCGCGTTCCAGAGGTTGGTCGGTTCGTTGGAGCCCGAGTTCTCCGTGTGGTTCCAGGCGCTCAGGGCCGTTACCCCGTTGTTGGTGATGTTCAGAAACTCCTCGCCCCGAACATCGATGTAGATCAGGTAACGACCACCCAGAAACTGACCGGATTTGATGCTGGAATACAGGCCATTAACCTGCGCCAGTACCCGGTCAGGATTAGCAAAGGCCTCAACATCGGCCAGGCTGGTCAGCGGAGTCGGATTGAGCAGCTCCTCTTCAGAACACGAAGTCAGAGAAACGCTGAACAACGCCGTGGCTAAGGCTGTCTTCAGCAGCCCACGCCGGGTAACTATATGGTTAAATTGCGTAAAATTCATGGTAAACAATTGATCTCTTGTGGGTTAAAAATTCGCGCTGACGCCGAAGGTGTACGTGCGAGCCTGGGGCGTTGAGTTGCGGTCGACACCCGGCGCAATGTTGGTGTTCCGGTTCGTCGAAATCTCGGGGTCAGCACCGGTATAGTTGGTGATGATGAAGGCATTCTGCACCTGACCGTAGAGCCGTAGCGACGCGATGTTCGCCTTGCGGAGGAAGTCGTTGCGGAAGGTATACCCCAGCAGGATGTTCCGGCCCCGGATAAAGTCACCCTTCTCCACGTTTTCCGAAATCGGGTTAGCCGATCCGTTCGAAACGTTGTCGTTCAGCACCGGCCGTGGAATGTTCGTTACGTCGCCCGGCTGTTTCCAGTAGTTCAGTACATCGGTGTGGTTGTTCCACGGGCGCTGGTCGCGCAGACCGGCTTTCGTACCGTTGTAGATGTAGTTTCCACCTGAATATTGCAGGAAGATACCCAGTTCGAGTTTACCGTAGCGGAAGGTGTTATCCAGACCACCGTAGAACTTCGGCAGGGCATTCCCGATCACCACCCGGTCGGTACCGGCAATGGCAGGCGCTACTGCACCGTCGGATACGTAGGTCCAGCGCTGGGCCGGAGCCGCCGACTGGTCGTACTGCACCTCGCGGCCGGCCGCGTTGATGAAAATCCGCCGACCGTTTGCCGGATTCACGCCGTTGGTCCGGATGGCGTAGATGCTACCAATCGACTCACCAACGCGCACAATGTTGGAGCCCTCCAGACCACCCGTCGATGGGAAGATGTCAGCATTGTTGTTGGCCAGCGACAGTACCTTGTTCTCCAGGTACGTAAAGTTGAAGCTGGTCGTCCAGGAGAACAGCCCACGTGAAATGTTATTGCTCGTGAGGGCAAACTCAATCCCCTTGTTTACCATCGACCCTACGTTGTTGGAGATGCTGTTGCCCGGAATACCCCGCGACGGCGCCTGCGGTTCAGAGAGCACCAGATCGCTCACTTTCTTGTTGAAGTACGTCAGCTCGCCGGTAAGACGGTCGTTGAACAGACCAAACGCGATACCGAGGTCCGTATTGGTACCAATTTCCCAGCGCAGATCCGGGTTACCCGCCTGCGAGAAGACGAACGTCGGCACGGTTCCATACAGACCCGATGAGAACAGGCTCAGAGCCGAGAAGTCGCCGATACCCGTGTTACCCACCTGCCCGACACTGGCGCGCAGTTTAAACTCGTTCAGGACGGTGCCAAGACCGGAATTTTTCCAGAAACCTTCTTCGGAAATCCGCCAGCCGAGCGATCCGCCCGGGAACGTACCCCATTTCCGGCCGGGTGCATAGGCAGAGTAGCCGTCACGACGCAGGTTGAACGTAAACAGGTATTTCTTGTCGAAGTCGTAGGTCAGACGACCGTAGTACGACAACAGGCCATTCTGCGTCTGGAAGTTGCCCGATGGAGGCAGGTTGGTCGTGAAGTTACCCTGGTAGCTGGTGAAGAAGGGGTCTGAGAGACCCTGGCGGGCACCACCCCAGCGATTGACCGTGTACTTCTGCGCTTCCGTACCGGCCACTGCTTCAAAGTTGTTCTTGCCGAAGCCGAAGTTATAGGTGAAGTAGTTCTGCCAGTTCCAGAGTTTAACGTTCGTGTAGATATTGAACGCCTGTCCGCCGGCCGCGCCACCTTCGCCGTGGATACTATTGCGGAAGTCGATGTCTTCTACCGTAGTCCGGTCGATACCGTACGACGTACGGAACGTTAGCCCTTTCAGCAGGTTCACATCCATGAAGACGTTGCCCAGGATGTGGTTGTTTTCCGACGTAAACTTACTCAGTTCGATGTCCGGCAGTGGGTTATAATAGCCACTGGGGCCGATCAGGTTGTTGCCCAGGCCCAGGCTGTTCAGCGACCGGCTGATGTTGTAGCTGCCATCCGGGTTGCGGGGGGCTACGTTGGGAGGCAGTACCAGCGGCAGACGACCCAGACCACCGATGCTGAAAGGCCCGGTAGTGCCGGTGTTCGGTGAGCGGTTGAAGCTGTTAGCCAGCGTAAGGTTGGAACCGACACGGATGGCTTTGTTTAGCTGGTGCGAAATGTTCATGCGGCCCGTAAGGCGGCTGAAATCGTTCTTGACGATCATACCCTCCTGATTTGTGTAGCCAACCGAGAAGGCGTAGCGGGTTTCTTTTGTCCCACCGTTTACGTTCAGGTTGTGGCTGTGGGACAGCCCTGTGCGATAGATCAGATCGAACCAGTCCGTGTCGACAATGCTGCCATCGGGATTGAGGGTCGGGAAAAACTGATCCGCCAGTCCGGCATTGCGGGCCGCTACGTTTTTGTACTCGATGAACTGCTGGGCGTTCAGCATGTCGAACAGCCGGAAGGGCTGCGTACCGCCAATCCAGCCGTCGTAGGAAACCTGCGCGCGGCCTTCTTTCCCTTTCTTGGTCGTGATCAGAATAACGCCCGCTGCGGCCCGTGATCCATAGATGGCCGTTGCTGATGCGTCTTTCAGGATGTCGAGCGATTCGATGTCGTTCGGGTTGATGTCACCCAGCGGGTTGTTTACGGTGAAGCCGCCGGCCGATACGTCGCCTGAGTTGATGGGCAACCCGTCGACTACGATCAGGGGCGAAGATGAACCGTTGATCGACGATACACCCCGTACACGAATAACTGGAGCGTTGTTGAGGACACCGTTGGGCGTCGTGATGTTTACCCCGGCCGCCCGACCCTGCAGGGCCTGATCGAAGCTTTGCACGGGTTTGTTGGCAATTACCTCACCACCTACCGTGGAGATGGCACCCGTAACCGTACGCTTGCTTTGCGTACCGTAACCAACTACAACGACTTCGCTAAGGTTGGTCGAGTTGTTCACCAGTGCTACATCGACAACGGTACGGTTGCCGACGGCTACTTCCTGACTGGTGTATCCGATGAAGCTGAAGATGAGCCGGCCATTTCCCGGCACCGCAAGTTGATAATTCCCCGACGCATCGGTGGTAGCGCCCCGCGTCGTCCCTTTTACCTGCACACTCACGCCCGGTAGAGCGGAGCCGTCGTCTGATGAAGTAACACGCCCGCGTACTGTTACATCCTGCGCTAACAAGGGCACACGGGACAGTATCAGAAGCAGCAAAGCTCCCAATAGAGATTTGTTCATAAAGTGATTAAAATTAAATTTAGGTTAAAAAAACGTGATTTTGGGAAGCAAAAATAATCGCCATTTTTAAAAAGACTATTCTACAGATTTAATATTTTTCAAACTATAATTCGGCATTGGTAAGATTTCTCAAAAAATAGTTAATGTATATAGAATATATAGTTTTATGGTAATGTAATCTTGCCGATGCAAAGGAGCGCCCAAGAATCCGGCCAGGCTTTGATTTGAACCGTTTTTGACAGGGATAAAAGCATCCAGCCTATTAAAAATCAAAAAGCCGACCGACCATCGGGTCGGCTTTTTGATAGGGTGAACCTGATCAGTAGCCCGGATTCTGGACCATCTGCGGGTTCGCGTTGATTTCTGCCTGCGGAATGGGTAACTGGAATTTCGGGTCGTTTATGGCCAGCCCCGGTCTTACGTAGGTGGTGCCAGTCCCGTCGGCGCGGTCGCCGAATCTGGTGACACGCGCAACGGGCAGATTCCGGCGCTTCAGGTCGAAGAAACGGTGTCCTTCAAAAGCGAGTTCAAGGCGACGTTCCAGGTCAATAGCCGCACCAAGGGCATCGCCGGTTTCGGTAGCCTTGCTGGCGTCGAAGCCGGTGTAGCGGTTCACCCGTAGTCGATTCAGGTCCGCCAGCGCATCAGTGTCTTTTCCCAGACGATACAGTGCTTCGGCCCGGTTCAGGAGCACTTCGGCCGTACGGAGCACTTTCACATCAACCACGTTGGCGTTCCCGGTTGCCCGGCCCAGGTATTTGGCAATGTGGTTATAAGGCGTGCCGGAGAAACTGCTGGTAGTAATACCGGCCGTAAGCCGAACATCGTTTTTCGCGTACTTCGTGTACAGGTCGTAGTCACAGACGTATTCCGAACGAATTCCCGTGGCCGAAGCCTGGCTGTAGTTAACCCCCACAGCCAGGTTGTCCTTGTCGATGATGCGTAGTTTGAACAATACACCCTGTTCGGTTGCATCCCTGAAAATGGCCGGGAAAGCCGTGAGGCTACCGACATCGCTGCTGGCTGTCAGTGCTTTGGTGGCCGCATCTATCGCTTTCTGCCATTCGCCCCGGTATAGATAAACCCGCGAGAGCAACCCGTTGACGGCTGTTTTATTCAGCCGACCTACGCCGTTGGTGGCGTTGATGATCGCTTCGGCTTCCACCAGATCGGCTACTACTTTATCGTACGTCTGCCGGACTGGCTCCCGGCCGGGTTTCTGCGTCGGGTCGGTGCTGGTAATGTACGGAACGCCGAGGTCACTGGCCGACGCCTGGACGTAGCCTTTCGCATAAACCCGGGCCAGATCGAAATGAGCTAGTGCCCGGGCGGCCAGGGCTTCTCCCCGGAAATTGTTACGCTGGGCTTCGTTAGTCAGTTTGTCAAGGTTTTCCAGTACGGCATTGGCCCGGCGAATGGCCGTGTATGCATTAAAAAACAAGCCGGAAGTTGCTTCACCCGAGTAAAGGTACTCGCTGAAGTTGCGGTTTGTCAGACGCCCCCGCTGGCACAGAATCAGGTTGTCGGCCAGCAGATCGGGTACGATGATAAAGTCGCCCCCGTAGTAGCTACCCCCCAGAAAACCACTGTACATACCGTTGACGGCATTCTGAAAATCCGTAGGGGTGGCAAATGCCTGATCAGACGTAATGGAGTTGTACGGAACCAGGGTCAATTCTTTATCGCAGCCAGTCAGCATCAAACCGGAAAGCAATGCTGCACTGATGGTTATCTTTTTCATGTTGATGTTTGATCGGTTAAGAAGTTACTTAAAACGCGATGTTCAGACCGGCGGTGTAGCTGCGAACGGTCGGATAGCTGAAAATCGAAATCAGACCACCCCGCAGCGCGTTAGCGTTTCCTTCGCCACTACCAATGCCCACTTCCGGATCGCCTTTGTACTCAGCCGCCCGGTAGAACAGATTCTGCCCTTGCAGAAAGAAGGTTACATCAGAGAACTGATCGCTTGTACTCGCCGGTCTTTTAAAGCCGATGCTTCTTAAGAGGCTATTGGGCACTGAATAGGAAACGGTCACGTTGCGCAGGCGGATGAAATCGCCTTTCTGCAGGAAGCGGTCGGTCGTACGCGTTACCCCGGTCGGACGCGGATTCGGTGAGTTGTCGCCGGCCTGCTTCCAGTAATCGAGGGCGAAAGCAGCCTGCTGTGAAGCCCGGTTGGCTCCGTCGGATACCAGTGTCTGCCAGATGTTGTTGTAGATGTAGTTACCGCCGGAATAGTACAACTGAGCCGACAGCGCCAGGCCTTTGAAACTGACGGTGTTGAAGATGGAACCGTAGTAGCGCGGGTCCGGCGACTTGCCGTTGAGCGTCACGGCATCACCGCTGCTGAATACGTTGGTTACCTCACCGTTTTTGTTCAGATACTGTGCATCGCCGTTGGCTGGATTCACGCCCGCCCAGCGGTTCAGGAAGTAGACATCGATGGGCTGACCCACGACGTAGCGCGACAGGCCGTTGGGAATCTCCGTATTGTTATAGAGCGCCGTAATCCGGTTGCGGTTGAGCGTGATATTGCCACGCAGCGTCCAGCGGACATCCTTCGTGCGTACGAGGTCGTAGGCCAGATCCGCTTCGATACCCCGGTTGTTCATACTACCTACGTTTTCCAGGCGGCTCGAAAAACCCGTTACGTTCGACAGCGGTACAAACAGCAGCAGGTCCTTCGTATCGCGGTTATAGACTTCTACTACGCCCCGCAGCCGTTGGTTGAACATGTCAAATTCGACCCCCAGGTTGGTGCTCTGGCTGCGCTCCCAGGTTAGGTTAGGGTTAGCCAGTTGCGTCGGTACGGCGGATGACGACGTACCGTAGCTACCGTAGCCATAGAGGCCAAGTGACTGGTAGTTACCGATGTTGAAGTTACCCGCCGTACCGACAGCAGCCCGTATTTTCAGGTTGCTGATAAACGCTACGTCTTTCATGAACGCTTCCCGCTTCAGGTTCCAGCCGAGTCCTACGGCCCAGAACGTACCGTAGCGGTTGTTAGCCCCGAAGCGCGACGAACCATCCCGACGAACCGAGGCTTCGAGCAGGTACTTCTGATCAAAATCGTAGTTCAGGCGGGCAAACAGCGAGTACAGCGCCCAGTCGCTCTTGCCGGTTGTGGCCTGGGTGGGCGTCGACGCGTTGTCCTGCGTATTAACGTTACTCGACGGAAAGCCTTTGGTGCCCAGGGAATAGCTCTTGAACGAGTTCTTGGTAAATTCCGTACCGCCCAGCAACCGGAAGTTATTCCGATCGGCCAGAGTAAAGTTATACTGGGCCGTGTTGGTCCAGATGTAGTTGAAATTCGTGCTGCCGTTGTCGGTTTTAGAACCGGGGGCCGATGGGTCGCCAACGTACTGGTCCAGAATAGAGCCTGGCTTAATGTAGTATTCGCGGGCAAAATCGATGTAGTTCAGACCGATCGTGCTACGGATGTCAAGGTTTTCGATGGGGGTGATGCCGACATAACCCGTGGCCAGCCCATTCAGTGTACGGCTTTTCTCCGGGTTGTTGACAATAGCCTCCGAGATGCTGAATCCCTGGTGGGTCAGGTTGTAGGAACCATCCGGGTTGAATTCCGGCTCGTACGGATTGTACGTGTACATCGCCCGGAAGGGGCTCTGGGCGTTGTTCCGGTCGCGCAGCAGGGTTTCATTCCGAACACTTACGTTGACGGTCTGACCGGCCCGCAGCCACTTGTACGGACGGAACTCCAGGTTCAGCGTACCGATCTGACGCCGGTAGTCAGAACCATTGTTGATACCCTGTTCGCCGTAGTTCTGCAAACCCAGGAAATAGCTCAGTTTTTCCGAACCACCGCTCAGGTTGATGGTTTCGGTATGTTGCTTGCCCTGACGGAGCAGTACGTCGAGCCAGTTCACCGACTGCGCATTGAGTTCATTCCAGATGGGTTGCAGATCGGCGGGAGTAGCGCTGGTAATGCTGGCGATGTTTTTTGTCCGGAGGTAATCGGCCACGTACGAGTTTGCATAACCCAGGTCATACTCATACTGAAGCTTCTGCTGCGAACTCATCAGCTCAAAGTTGTCGGGCGTTTTCTCGCTGACGCCGTACCGCAGATTCACTTCAACCCGTGGTCCTTCGGTCGGAGACGGCTTGCGGGTCGTTACCAGGATTACGCCGTTCGAGCCCCGCGACCCATAGATCGAAACGGAGGACGCATCTTTCAGGACCGAAATCTGGTCGATGGCTGTTGTCGGAATGGCCTGATAGGCGTCGGCCGTAACAGGCACCCCATCCACTACGTACAGCGGATCGGAGCCGGCATTGAGCGACCCGACACCCCGGATTCGGATGAAGGCTGGTGCCCCGGGCCGACCGTTCTGGTTAGTGATCTGAGCCCCCGCGATCTGACCCTGCAACTGGTTGCCCAGGTTAGCCAATGGGATATTCACCAACTCCCGACCCTGGATGTTGGCGATCGCACCGGTCAGGCTGGCCCGCTTCTGGGTGCCGTAACCGACTACAACCACTTCTTCCAACGCTTTGTCGCTGGCCTGCATCGCTACGTTGATCGTCGTCTGGTTATCCACCCCTACCTCCTGATTAGCAAATCCAATAAAGCTGAATACCAATCGGGCATCGCTAGGTACATTAATGCGGTAATTACCCGTAGCATCGGTGGAGGTCCCCCGGGTAGTACCTTTAATCTGCACACTCACGCCCGGCAGAGCAGAGCCGTCGTCTGATGAGGTTACGCGGCCGCTTACAACTACCTCTTGTGCCATGGCCGGCAGGCAGAACAAGACGGTGAGCAGGCAACTGATAAATAGACGTTTTTCCATAGAGTTTATTAGATGAATTGTTTTGCAAATTTAGTGTATGTACAGTAAATCTATGCTACGGAACAAAATGTTCGGCATATTGTTTAAGGTATTTTGTAAATTGCCAAACAAAATATAAATCATCTGAAATTGTATAATTTTATGATTGGATTTAAAAAAATAGCCATTCTGACCTTGGCTACTTTCACTTTTACGCTGACGTACTGCGTCGTTTTTGCGCAGGGCCCATCGTTGAAACCCCGGATTGATAAACTGGCCGAGGGAATGGAGAAAAAGGTTGTGGCATGGCGCCGGGACTTCCATCAGCATCCGGAGTTAGGCAATCGGGAGTTCCAGACAGCCGCTAAAGTGGCCGCTCATTTGCAGGCACTCGGTATGGATGTGAAAGTGAACGTAGCGAAAACGGGCGTAGTCGGCATATTGAAAGGAGGGAAACCAGGACCGGTTGTGGCGCTTCGGGCCGATATGGATGGACTGCCGGTGACCGAACGGGTCGACCTGCCGTTTAAGTCGGAGGTGCGGACGGAATATAACGGACAGCAGACCGGGGTGATGCACGCCTGCGGACATGATACGCACGTTGCGATGCTGATGGGCGCGGCCGAAGTCCTGGCCTCGGTCAAAAATGACCTGCGCGGTACGGTCAAATTCATTTTCCAGCCGGCCGAAGAGGGAGCACCGGCTGGCGAGGAAGGTGGCGCGCAACTTATGGTAAAAGAGGGCGTACTCGAAAACCCGAAAGTCGACGCCATTTTCGGGCTGCACATCAATTCGCAAACCGAAGTTGGTACAATCAAATACCGGCCCGGTGCTACCATGGCGGCTGTTGACTCATACGCTATCAAGATTAAAGGCAAGCAGACCCACGGGGCATCGCCCTGGACCGGTGTTGACCCCATCGTAACAGCTTCGCAGATTGTTATGGGCTTACAAACGATCGTAAGTCGGAACCTGCCGCTAACCGACAACGCGGCCGTAGTAACGGTTGGCGCCATTCACGGTGGCATTCGGCAGAATATCATTCCCGAAGAGGTGAATATGATCGGTACGATTCGTTCGCTGGATGCCAATATGCAAAAGACAATACACCGCCGGATTGGTGAGATTGCCACGAACATTGCGGAGAGCGCCAGCGCCAAGGCCGACGTTTCGATCGATGTGATGTATCCTATTACGTACAATGATCCCAAACTCACGGATCAGATGATTCCGACGCTGGAAACGCTGGCCGGAAAGGACAACATCAGACTGACGCCAGCTCAAACGGGGGCTGAAGACTTTTCGTTTTACCAGCAAAAAGTGCCTGGTTTCTTTTACTTCCTCGGCGGTATGACCAAAGGCAAAAAGCTTGAAGACTCAGCGCCCCACCACACGCCCGACTTTCAGATTGACGAAAGCTGCTTCGTACTGGGTATGAAATCGCTCTGCCACCTGACGGTCGATTATATGGATCAACACGCGAAAGTAGCCAGCCGGTAAACGCGAATAATTCAAAAGCCGACCTAAGACTGGTCGGCTTTTGAATTATTCGGGCTTGCGGTTCCGGACAATCCGGGAGATAAGACCTGGTAAAAAACGCTTGAGGTAGATGCCATAGGTTTCGGTTCCGCCGATGTAAACCTCTTCCCGCTCGCTTTCTACGGCCTGCCGCAATTTTTGAGCGAATACATTGGGTAGCATCCCTTTGTCGATGTTGTCGTCCATCCGGCCGTGAAGCTTTCCTTCTGAATTCAGGGCAGAGAAAGACAAAGGTGTTCGAATATAGCCGGGGCATACGATGGTTACACGGATGCCCTTATCGTACGTTTCGGCCCGGAGCGAATCAAAGAAACCATGCAGCGCGTGCTTGCTGGCGCAGTAGCCAGAACGTTGTTTGGTTCCCAGTTTTCCGGCTACGCTGCTCGTTACGATGAAATGGCCGCTACCCTGAGCCAACATGAGCGGTAATACGGCTTTCGTCAGGGCAATTACCCCGAAAAAGTTGACCTCCATAATGCGCCGATACACCTCAAAATTGGTGTCGGCTACATCACTGCGCTGGGAGATACCGGCGTTCTGAAATACGTAATCGATTCGCCCGAAGCGTTGCTGCACCGTTTTCACGTGACCAGGCAGGCTATCAATATCCGTCATGTCGAGCGGTAAAACCAGGACATCCGATGCGGGCAACTTTGTCAGGTTGGCAACACGCGTCAACTCCTCGGCCCGACGCGCTGATAGTACCAGTTTAGCGCCGTGGCTGGCCAGTTCAAGGGCAAACGCTTCGCCAATACCCGAAGACGCACCGGTAATCCAGACAACTTTTTGAGAAAAGGTAGACATAGGGAATGATACGTGAGTTGGTGGAATTATGGGCTTGCCGTATACTAGTCAAACCGCAGCCGCGCCTGCTCGGTAGTTACGTCAAGCGTCACAGCACGGCCGATGGGCAGGGTGAGGTTCATGTCAACGTGTCCGGCCGGAAAATTAAACAAAACCGGATATGAAACATCGTGTACTGCATCAGCAATGATGGCAAAAGCATCTTTTTCGAAGGGTAGCGACGAATTGATACGCATGTCGGTAAACTGACCAACCACCAGACCCGCCAGCCTGGCCAGTCGCCCCGACCGACGTAGTTGCTGCATCATCCGATCGAGTGAAAAGAGGGTTTCGTCAATGTCCTCAATGAATAGAATTACGCCTTCGGGTTCAATGTCCGTCGGGGTGCCAACGGAGTTACACAGCATCGTCAGATTACCTCCTGCGAGTCGCCCGCTGGCCAGGCCGTACCGGTTAAGCGCATGGGGCGGTATGATGTATTCGTTGGGGCCGTTTCCAAACAGCCATTGCCTGAGCGAATCTACGGATTCGCCAACCCCCTCGTTGCCAAACTGGCGGGGCATAATCCCGTGCAGGCTCTGTATTCCCCGATTGTAGAGCCGACTTAGCAACACCGTAATGTCGCTGAACCCAACCAGCCATTTGGGTGACTGATGTATGCCCGTCAGGTCGAGGTCGTCAACGATGCGGTAGCAGCCATAGCCACCCCGGGCGGCAAAAACGGCCCGAACGGTCGGGTCGTCGAACATGCGCTGTAAATCAGCCCGGCGTAGCTCGTCTGATCCGGCAAAGGGACCATCGGTTGCCCGAAGGCTTTCCCCCTCGATCACCTGAAGCTGCCAGTCGTCGCGGAGAATGCGTAAGCCTGTTGTTAATTCACTATAGGGAAAGTGGCTGGCGGGCGCCACTACGCCCACCGTGTCGCCGGGGCGTAGGAAAGGAGGTTGCAGCAAAATGTTAAACCGGTTAAATAAATCGAAATTGAGTTGATTATGCCGGAGCCTGGTCAGTTAAGGGCAGCCGGCGTCGTGGCGTCAAGCAGGTTGAGGTCAAGAGTGACCACTCCCTGCTTACTACCATCAAACATGGGCTGGTACTTATGGCCCCACAACACTTCATTGTACCGGTACGAACACCGGGCATGAACCGTCTGGGAAAACGTATCGTCGATAGCCCGGAGCAAAATTAGAAATTCGGCGTCAGATTCGGCGAGGTCTTCAGGGGTGCAGCCATGGAGCGGGCTTTCGTCAGTGATGGGATGAACCAGCGTCCAGTTTGTCGGAAAGAACGTAACTTTTTTACGCTCCAGATTCAGTGTGTAATACCGACGCTGTTTTACGCCCTTATGAACTTCCAGCCGGGAGAGCGACACTTCGACTTCTACGTCGATGAGCTGGTTGGACCGGGCGTTAATGATCCGGAACATCCACGCGTTTACGTCCAGATACGGTGCAAAAACGGCTTGTTTGGCAAAACGGATATGAGCAACCGGCCGCGAGAACCGGCCATACAGGAGCCCCGTTACCAGGGCAAACGCCAGCAACCCCACCAGCGATTCGAATGATGATATGGTACTCGTGATAAAACTGTTGGGGTAGATATGGCCATACCCAACGGTTGTCAGGGTCTGGGCGCTGAAGAAAAACGAATTCCAGAACCGACCATACAGTGTAAGGTCCGCGATGCCCTTCAGATTCTCGGCCCCGAGCAGCAGATAGATCCCGGCAAAGAGCAGATTAACCGTCAGATAAAACAAACCCACCAAGGCCAGGAACTGGGGCCAGCTCATGGTAATCAGCCGGTTATACAGGTTAACCCGATCCCAGAATGGTTCGTTGGCACGCTGAATATTAAAGCTGCCGTCTTTGTTAATCAGCCGCGAAAGTGGATCGTTTAGTTTGGTGCCAAAACCAAGATCCTGGCGTTGCTCCTCCTGAAGTACAAGTTTACTGTCGCCACCATGGAGACTGCCAGATTGAGTGAGGGTAGTTGATCGAGCTTTCACAAGACAAGTCGTTTATGCAGACAGTTGCACGGATATAAAAATTTTTAAGACAACTTTAACTTTTTGGTTATGACGGAGTAAGTATAAGTACTTATTTTTAGCCCCAAGTTCCAAGGTTCCGATGGGACGATGTGAATGTTCGCAACTTGTAACATAACGAAGATACTATGAAATCAGGTCCTGGTATGATAAGTCTGGTCGTACCGTCGTATAACGAAGAAGAGAACCTGCCCGTTCTGGTTCATCGCCTGATGAGCATCATGGAATCGTACGGGGCGTATGAAATTCTGATTATCGACGACGGAAGTACTGATCAGACTCGATTTGTGCTTCGACAATTAAGCCAGGCCTATGCAGTCGTTCGTTATCTGTCATTTTCCCGAAATTTTGGTCACCAGATGGCCCTGCGGGCGGGTTATGACAACGCTCGTGGGGATGCGGTCATTTGTCTGGATGCCGACCTGCAGCACCCCCCCGAACTAATCCCGACGCTTATTGACAAATGGCAGGAGGGCTACGAAGTAGTGTACACCGTTCGTCGGCCTGATCCGCGGCTGTCCTGGTTCAAACGCACTACGTCCAGGAATTTTTACCGATTACTGCGGGCGGCCTCCAACCTGAACATTGAGGACGGAGCCGCCGATTTTCGACTCCTCGACCGAAAAGTGATCGATACGCTTAAGTCTTTCAAGGAGAACGATTTGTTTCTGCGGGGGGCAATCTCGTGGATCGGATTCCGGCAGTGTCGGGTGCTTTATGAGCCGGCCCCCCGGTATGCGGGCCGGTCCAAATACTCGCTCCGCAAGATGATAAAACTAGCGGCTATGGGCATTACCTCTTTTTCAACGCGCCCTCTTTATATGTCGGTGCTGCTGGGTTTCGCCATGTCACTGTTCGCCAGTTTGTTTGGGGCCGAGGTGCTATACGAATACTTCTTTACTAACGCGACCGTATCGGGCTGGACAACGCTGGTACTGCTCATGGTGCTGATTGGTGGAGTTCAGTTCATACTCATTGGTATTATTGGTGTTTATCTGGGTAAAACTTTCGTCGAAGTTAAGCAGCGACCGGCGTACATCATAGGCGATACGAGCGATATCGACGAAACCGTAACGAAATGGCAATCAGCAGAGCAGGGATATTATTCACCGTCGATGTAGAGGAGTTTGATACGGCCCTGGAGTTCGGACACGATCTGCCCATGCATGAGCAGATGGCTGTTTCGACTCGTGGCCTGCGGCTGCTGGCCGATCGGTTCGATGCCGTTGGCGTTCGTACAACGATGTTCACGACCGCCAATTACGCACTGCATGAGCCGGCGCTGATCCGGAAACTGGCCCGAAACCACGAGATTGCCTCACATGGGTATTTTCATACGACCTTTGAGCCTGCTGATTTGCTGAAGTCTCGTCTGGCACTGGAGCAACTGCTGGGTCGGCCCGTTACGGGGTTCCGGCGTGCCCGGATGGGCTACGTTGATCCGCTTGACGTACAGCAGGCCGGTTACCAGTATAATTCATCGCTGCATCCAACCTGGCTACCGGGTCGGTATAATCACTGGGGGGAGCCCCGGCAACCGTTCCGGGAGCAGAACGTATGGCAGGTACCGGCTTCGGTAACGCCCCGCCTGCGTTTACCGTTGTTCTGGCTCAGCCTGAAAAACTTTCCCTTTAGCCTGTACAAACAGCTTTGCCGACAAACGCTGCGGCAGGAGGGGTTCCTGAACCTGTACGTACATCCCTGGGAGTTTACCGACCTGTCGGCTTTTGAAAAAATCCCGACGTATGTCCGGCGACATTCGCGGGATGAACTGCTGGACCGCGTCGAACAACTGCTTCGATACCTGAAACCGATGGGTGAATTCTGTACCATGAACGAGTTTGTGCAGCAACTTGATCACCGTTGAAAACCGCTTACTTTCCCTTCATGAATTCATCTATTGCCGGATTTGTGCAATTTTTCCGGAAACCGCTCTTCAGCGATTTCCGCTTTATTTTTAGTATTTACGCGGCTGCTACCCTGTTCGCGAGCATTAAAGCCGTTTTTCTGTTCGGGTCCAATAATTACAGCATCTTTTATTACTCGCTTTATCATCTGATTGACGGAAAGAGCCTGTACGAGGTGTATCCGGCCGAATATTCGGATCATTTTCATTACGCGCCAACGTTCGCAGCTTTATTTTCGCCTGTTTTTTCGCTGCCATATTCCGTTGGTTTATTTATCTGGCAGTTTTTGTTTACAGCGGTGTGGGTAGTTGCCGTTTATCGGATGCCCTGGACGCACGGCCAGAAAGTCGTTGCCTACTGGTTCGGTTTGCAGGAACTGTTTACGTCGGTAGTAGGCAGTCAGACGAATCCGCTCATTGCAGCCATCTCGCTGTTTACGTTCCTTAGTTTTGAAAGGCGACAGCCGTTCTGGGCCGCTTTTTTCATCATACTTGGCTTCAATATCAAGATTTACAGCCTCGTGGCGGCTGCGCTGTTTCTGTTGTATCCGCAGAAGTTGCGGTTCCTGGCGTACATGGTGTTTTGGGGCGTAGTGCTGGCTTTATTGCCTCTGCTGTTTACATCGCCGGAGAAACTATGGTGGCAGTATGAAATGTGGGTAAGGCAGCTATTTATCAAGTCTGATGGGGATAAATGGGCCAACACCTCTATTCACCGGCTTGTCCACCTGATTATCTCGCCCAATGTTGCAACACCGGCCATTATCGGTACGGGGGTGGTGCTTTTTTGTACGGTTTACGCCCACACTCGGCGTTTTAGCGAGCGTACATTTCGGATGCTGATGCTGGCGTCGATCCTGATCTTTCAGGTCATCTTTAACCCGGTAGCTGAATCGCCCACGTACATTACGGCCGTTACGGGTGTGCTTTGCTGGTGGTTTTTTTGTCCTCAAAGCTGGCTTGACCGGGTCCTGCTGATCAGTTGTTTTATCCTGACCGTATTGTCGCCAAGTGATGTGTTTCCAATTTTTCTCCGCGAACAGTTTGTAAAGCCCTACGTGTTGAAAGCCCTTCCGTGCGTACTGATCTGGTTCCGGATTTTGTATCTCATGCATGTGCCTTCCCGGGTGCCACAAGTCACGCCCAAGCCGCAAGCAACACTTTTGTCGTGACCTGTTAGCCAAACGCACGTCAAAGAGCTATGCTTTTTGACGTAGATGGCGCAGGCATATACAGTAATTGATTACTACAACACTGCAAAATTTAGTCAAAAATGACTACTGAAAAAGCGAACGAGTCAGCGACCTGGCTTGATTTCTGGCAGCAGGAGAACGAGTTTGACGATTCGATGTCTGCTAATTACGCCTATTTCCTGGCGCGGGTCGAGAAGTACGTTACCGTGGTCAAATCGCAGAAGGTGCTTGATATTGGGTCTGGGCCGGGTAATCTCGAGGATGCCTGGCACGACCGGGTAGCTGAGATCCATGGACTGGACGTATCGAAGCGGTACAACGAAATGGCCCGTGCCAAACACCGGCATCACCCGAATGTGTACTTCCACGACCTCTCCGCCGATGACTACCTGAACTTTAACGTAATCGCTGGCCAGCGATTTGACGTAATTATTGTCATGAGCGTGGTGCAATATTACCGCGACGCATCAGAAGCGAAGCAGTTACTGGCAGCCATCCGGAACGTAGCGGCCCCCGGTACCAAGGCCTTAATCTGCGATCTGATTGTGGAGGAAAATACGCTGAAGGATATCTGGAGTATCGTTACCAAGTCATTCCGGCAGGGACAACTCCTGTCGATGCTGAAGCTACTGGTTCGGCTGCGATTTTCGTCGTATTACAACATCCGGCAGCAGAACGGATTTCTGGTCATACCCGAGCAGGCATGGCTGGATATGTGCCACCAACTGGGACTGAACGCTACGTTCATTCCGGAGCCCATTACTATGCAGCAGGAACGTAAAAGCTTACTGATTCAATTCTAAGGCCCGAAGCTTCTGGGCCGGTTAGATGAAAACTACGTCGTCGATCACCTCCGAGCCCATATCCTTATTGACAAGCTGGATGAGCTTCTGCTTGGCGTTGACGAGTTCGTTGCGTAGAGGAGCCGACGAGATCTCAATGTGAAGTTTACGATCCCGGACGTAGAGCCGGTTCGTCCGGGAAGCAATCGCCTGTCCCATCATCCGGCTCCAGAAAGCCTCAAGGTACGTTTCGTTAAAGCGGGTCTGAAGCTGGTATGTTTTCAGCAACTGGTTAATGGCGTCTTTTACCGTAGTTGTATCAGCGCGTCGGCCAGTGTGTTCGGACTTGAAACGATATACTTGACTCATTGGATAGCGATCTTAAAAGCAAAAGTAAAAAACGGCGCGGCTATTCAAATAGGTACTTTAGGATATTCCTGAAAAATAAGCCAACGGCAAAAAATCCGGGCTGGATTTTGGAATCCCATTGTTTGGCTGTTATACTTGCGCTATCAAGTCAATTGAATAGCGCCTTTTTAACCCCGGCGCAGATTGATTTATACAGAAGAGGGGAGAGACCAGGCTCGGTGAACCTCTGGCAACCTACCACACGGCAAGGTGCTAATTCCTGCCTAAAGTAACCGTTACGGCGGATCATTAGGAGCTATAAATCGTAAAACCACATGCTGTACATCCACTGCTGTATGCCCCTTGCGGGCCGTTAAGCACTCACCACCCCGACGTCTTTCAGCCAGGCAGGCTGGGACAGATCGTCGCCGTTTATCTGTTTTGTATGATTGTCTTTTCATAAATAATTAACTCTTCCACCTTATTTCCTAGAAGCTATGGCCGATCAACTGCATTTCGAAACCCTTCAGCTCCATGCGGGTCAGGAGGCTGATCCTACCACCAATTCACGGGCGGTTCCTATTTATCAGACTACGTCCTATGTTTTCAATGACTCAGCGCATGGAGCTGATCTGTTTGCGTTGAAAGCGTTCGGAAACATTTATACCCGGATCATGAACCCAACTACCGACGTATTCGAAAAGCGGATGGCCGCGCTCGAAGGAGGGGTAGCAGCATTGGCTGTGGGATCGGGGCAGGCGGCTCAGTTCATTGCCCTGAACAACATCCTGAATTCAGGCGACAACTTTATTTCGACTTCGTTTCTCTACGGAGGTACGTATAACCAGTTCAAGGTTTCGTTCAAGCGGCTGGGCGTGGACGTTCGCTTTGCCGATGGCGATAAACCCGAATCCTTCGAGAAGCTGATCGACGAGCGGACAAAGGCGATTTATCTTGAAACCATTGGGAACCCCGGTTTTAATATTCCGGATTTTGACGCTATTGCGGCTATTGCCCAGCAGCACGATATTCCCCTGATTGTCGACAATACGTTCGGGGCGGGTGGTTACCTGTTCCGGCCCATCGAACACGGCGCGGCTGTAGTGGTTGAATCGGCTACCAAATGGATTGGTGGACATGGGACCAGCATCGGCGGGGTGATTGTCGACAGTGGCAACTACAACTGGGGCAACGGTAAATTCCCGCAGTTCAGTGAGCCATCACCGGGCTATCATGGCATGGTGTTCAGCGATGTATTTGGTGTTGGCGGGCCGTTTGGCAACATCCAGTTTATCATCCGCGCCCGGGTGGAAGGGCTGCGCGACTGGGGCCCGGCTATCAGTCCGTTCAACTCGTTCCTGTTGCTGCAGGGTCTTGAAACACTTTCCCTGCGCCTTGATCGGACGGTAGAAAACGCCCTGACGCTGGCAAAATGGCTCGAAGCGCACGAGCAGGTGGAATTTGTAAACTACCCCGGCCTGGAAAGCAGCCCGTATTATGACCTGGCGAAGAAATACCTGAAGCGGGGCTTCGGTGGCGTGTTCACGTTCAAGGTGAAAGGTGGTCGAGAAGCCGCCGATCAGTTTGTGAACAGCCTGAAGCTGGTGAGCCACCTGGCTAATGTCGGTGATGCCAAAACGCTGATTATTCACCCGGCTTCGACAACCCACCAGCAGTTGAGTGAGCACGAACAGACTAGTGCGGGGGTTGAACCGGGGCTGCTGCGGATTTCGGCCGGAATCGAGCACATTGATGATATTAAAGCCGACTTACAACAGGCTTTTGCCGCCATTGCGGAGCCGGTGTTGAGTTAATCAGTAAAGGGCTTACGGCTAACCGTAAGCCCTTTACTACAAACTAATAGCATAATTGGACCTTCAATTTTTTGATTACAAGTACACGTACCCGCTCGAATCGGGTGAGGCACTGCCGGGTTTTCGACTGGCCTACACAACACAGGGCACGCGCAATGCGGATGGCTCCAATGTGGTGTGGATTTGCCACGCGCTGACGGGCAATGCCGATCCGGTCGATTGGTGGGGCGGGATGGTGGGACCCGGGAAGTTCTATGACCCGGAGCACTACTTCATTATCTGTGCGAACATCATTGGTTCCTGTTACGGCTCTACTGGGCCGCTGTCAGTTAACCCGGCTACGGGTACGCCTTTCTACCACGATTTTCCAACCATCACCATTCGCGATATGGTTGGAGCCCTGGATTTGCTGCGCCAGGAACTAGGTATTGAGCAGATTCATACCTGCGTGGGGGGATCAGTAGGCGGACAGCAGGCGGTTGAGTGGGCCATTACTCAGCCGAATCTGATTCAAAATCTGATTTTAATTGCCTCCAACGCGGTGTTCTCTCCGTGGGGGATTGCGTTCAATGAGTCGCAGCGGATGGCAATTGAAGCCGACCCGACCTGGGCCGAACGCCGGGACGACGCGGGCGTAACCGGGATGAAAGCGGCCCGGGCCATGGCCTTGATCTCGTACCGAAATTACGATACGTACGGATTCACGCAGGCGCTTGATAATAACGAACAACTCGACGGCTATAAAGCTGCGAGCTACCAGCGGTATCAGGGTGAGAAGCTGGCCGCTCGTTTTAATGCGTTTACGTACTGGACGCTTACCAAAGTGATGGATTCGCACAACGTAGGGCGGAACCGGGGCAGCATTCTGAACGCGCTGAATCAGATCAAAGCCCGGACGCTGGTGGTGGGTATTCGCTCCGATATTTTGTTTCCTCCTTCCGAACAACAGTTTCTGGCGCGGCACATTCCCGATGCCGTTTACGAAGAAATTGATTCACTTTACGGCCACGATGGTTTTCTAATTGAAGCAAAGCCATTGACCCAGATTATTCGAAAATGGCTGGGCGAATCGGCGAAGGTGAGTGCAAAAGTTTTATAAAAGCGCGGCCTCCGAGTTCCTATTACTTTATATTGCCCTCATGTTTTGGTACGAAGAAGAAGTTCAGGCGCTTGAAAAGAAAGTAAAAGCCGGGTCTATTGCTGACAGCCCCGTCGTATTTTACGGAAGTTCATCCATTCGGTTGTGGACCACACTGGCACAGGATTTTCCACAGTATAATACCCTTAACCTTGGTTTTGGCGGCTCAACGCTGGCAGCCTGCGCCTGGTTTTTTGACCGGCTTGTGGTGCCGGCTAATCCTAAATCGATCATTTTCTACGCTGGGGATAATGACCTGGGCGACGGTCGTCATGTCGAAGAAGTGTATCTGTTTTTCTGCGCATTGACGCAGAAACTGCAACGCCAGCTCCCTGATGTACCGCTGACGTTTATGGCCATTAAGCCGAGTCCGGCTCGCTGGGCCATTGTTGATCGAATCCGGTACGCCAATGAATTGATCCGTAAAGAAATTGCCCGGTATCCGCATTGTCACTACGTCGATTCGCACACGCCCATGCTGAGTGCTGCCTGTGGTCCCCGGCCGGAGTTATTTCAGGCCGATGGGTTGCATCTGAATGCAAAGGGATACGCGCTCTGGCGGGAGGTGTTGCTTAAACATCCGCATATTTTTTAACAATTTCTTTAAGCAGCAAGTAGTTAAATGTGCTGAAAAGAGGCCAATTTCGGCCGTTTTTCCTTTCTTACACTATGCACCGTGAATACCATAAATGGTTCAGCCCGAACTTAAACCGGGATATGGAACTACTCATTTTTGGTCATGCAGGAGCACGGGTGCTGGTTTTCCCGACCCGGCGGGGTCGTTTTTTCGACTACGAGGGCTTTGGTCTTGTCGAGGCTTTGTCGGGCTCCATCGATAATGGCCTGCTTCAGCTCTTCTGCGTGGATAGTGTGGACAGCGAAAGCGTCTATAACCGGCACATTCATCCGCAGGATCGTATTCAGCGGCATATTCAATATGAGCAGTATATACTGAACGAAGTATTACCCCTCTCACGACTCAAGAATCCGCAGCCGTTTATGATTGCCCACGGGTGTAGTCTGGGAGCCTATCATGCCGTTAACATTGCGCTTCGCCACCCCGAACATTTTGGGAAGATCGTAGCGTTGAGCGGTCGCTACGATCTGTCGATGCCGGTGGCCGAGTTTCGGAGTCTCTTTGATGATTACTATAACGACGACGTTTATTTCCATACGCCTACCCACTTTGTGCCTAATCTGATTGATGAGCAGATTCTGAAGGAGCTCCGGCGGATGGAAATCACGATCGCTATTGGGGCCGAGGACCCATTTCTAGGAAGCAATATAGCGTTGAGTGAAGCCCTGACGGCCAAGCAGATACCACACGAACTCTACGTCTGGGACGGGCGAGCACACCAGGCTTGTTACTGGCAGCGGATGGTACAACTTTATCTCTAAGCGCTTGTCTCGCTACGTAGCGGCAACAGCCTCGGGCACGGTAGCCGATTGAGCACTGGCATTTTCGACCATCACCTGTGCTTCCAGCAACGCCTGGGCATACGGCTGATACAGAACCCGACGGGGTGGTTCACCGTCGATTAGCTCGGCATCCCACAGCCCCGAGTGGTGCCACTGCGTAGGATGATCCCAGTCCGGGCGGTCGATAATTGGGTATAGACATACACCCCAAAGCGGAACGCCTTCCTGAACCAACGCTGAACATTCTTCGCCGATCATCCGTATCCAGTGCGGCCGGTCAATGCCGGGGTGGCTGGTTTCTGTCAATACAATAGGGCGGTTGTATCGTCGGTAGGCTTTGAGCAGCAGTTTGCGTAAGGGCAGCCAGCGAGGGTCGGGAATTGGGTCACCCCAGGGCAGAAACGTCTGAAAGCCGAGTTCCCATTGATTGTTGTAGTAATAATTGAAGCCAAGCAGATCAAGGAAATCAGGAGAGCCACCCAACTCGGGGCATATGAAGCCGCCCAACATATCTGCCGACTGGAACTGATTTTCGTCGGCGGTAGCGGCTTCGATAATTTGCTCGTTGGTCGCATTGAGGGGCGGCACAATCTGTACCAGTGGTTCCGTAGTCAGGATTCGGACGGATGGGTCGGCTTCGCGCAGGGCTGCAACGCCCTCAATGTAAGCCCGCATCAGCCCGTATTTCACTTCCCAACCCTGACCTACGCAGTAAGGCGACGTACCGCGCACATCCCCACCGAGCCACGAAATGAAGTTAACCTCATTAATCGGCGTAACAATCAGTTCATCGTCGGGCAGCACCGATCGGTAAAACTCGACGAAGGCCCGGCATAGAGCTGCAAACCGACGTGCAAACTGGGGGTGGAGGGGAGTAAGGTCATCGGGATACCCAAAATGGCACATATCCCAGATTTGCTGGATACCCTGCCGACGGCCTTCCAGGAGCATGGCTTTGACCAGACTCCAATCGTACTGATACGGTGTTTTTTCGATCTGGCTCCAGCGAATTCCTTCCCGAACGGTACGAATGTTGAAAGGGCCAAGATGGGCGTAATCTTCGGCGAGTAGTTGGGTATGGCCGGTCAATGGTAGAAAATCAACGCGGTTGCCAAAGCAGTTGAGTTGATCGGTGCATTCATATCCCGCCATCCAGAACGACCGGAACGGGTTAGTTGAAAATAGAGCCATGAGGTTACCTGTCAGCAGAAAACAGGTTTGTTAAGTTGAGTAATCACCAAAGATGTTAAAAAAGCCACCTGCCGCCAAAGGCAAGTGGCTTTTCTGAGGGAATGAATAGATTCATGCCTTACCCATTGGTGACGAATGGCATTTTATGTAGGTATTGGCCGGTCTCAAACTCGTTCATGATGAAGTCGGCGAGGTCCGCACGCGTCAGTTTGATGCCCGGTACGGTACCCACATACCCTACCTTATAGCTCCCTTTAGCCGGATCTTCGGTTAACATGGGACCACGCACGATTGTCCAGTCGAGGCCACTTTTTTTAATCAGTTCGGCATGACTGATACCATCAAACAGCGCCTGTCGAGCCCCTTTTCCCGCCACGTTCTTCATGATAAACACGATAGCGTTATCCATGAAACCCGGTTTATCGTTGGCCGCATCGCGGACGCCCCCGCCGGTCAGGGAAATCAGCCGACGGATGTCGTTTTGCTTCATCACGTCAATGATCAGTTGAGTAGCGCGGGTCTGGAAATCGGGCGAACTGGCTTTGTCCTGACCAAGAGTACTGATAACTCCATCGCTGTTGCCGATGGTTTTGCTGACTGACCTGGGGTCTAACGCATCGCCTTGAATGACAATGAGATGAGGATGGGTAATTGTCATTTTCTGGGGATTGCGAACCAACGCTCTGACTTGGTAGCCTTCCTCCAGCGCTTTTTGAACAAGGGGAATTCCTGTACGGCCTGTGGCGCCAAAAACAGCAATGGTTGACATATTTTTTTGTGCTTGTACAAGCAAGTAACTACCAAATAGCGATAGAGTTTAAACTTAATCCCTGACAGGCTGGTAATTCCGTTCCGGAGGGTGTTTACAGCAGTCCTGGCGGAGGGAAGCGGCTATTAAAACCACTATAACCCTTTCACGATCGCGAGGACTAATTTGGCTGAGTTGCGGGCGGCTGTCTTGAAGAAGGTCAGCATATCATTGCGGGCGTTGGCATTGGCTTTGTCGCTGAGGCTGCGGATAACCAGGCAAGGCACCTGCTGCTGGTAACAGACCTGGGCTACGGCCGCCCCTTCCATCTCGGTCGCATCGGCGTTGTATTCGCTACGCAGGCTCTGCACTTTTTCCTCCGACGACACAAAAACATCGCCCGTTACGACCGTACCGACAATGACCGACGGTGGTCGCGACGTAACGGGAATGGCTTCGAACGGCACCGTTTTGGCCGTTTCGACGGCTACCTTTAATAACGCTGAGTCGGCTGGGAAGTAGGCGGGGTTAAACTCTTTGGTAATGGCGTTACGTGTCTGGTTGGTCTTCTGGCGATTGAACGTAATGTAGCCGAAGTCGTGGTGGGCCGTCTGGCGGGCAATCACGATGTCGCCCGGCTGAAGGTCGGGGTTGGTACCGCCCGCGATGCCGGTAAACAAAACCCGCTGGGGCCGGAAATGAGCCAGCATAAAGGCCGTCGTCATGGCTGCGTTAACTTTACCGATACCCGTTTCTGCCACGACTACATCATGCCCGTCGACTTGACCGGTGATGAACGTAATGCCATTGATGACCTGCACCTGCCGGTTTTGCAGCGACTGCTGGACCAGTTTCACTTCTTCGTCGAAAGCACCCAGCAGGGCTGTAACAGGCCGGGGTTCGTAGCGTTGGGCCAGCCCAGTTTGTGCAAGCAGCAGGAAAGCAACTACTAATTTTTTCATAGGTTGTATTTCGTAAGATTGGGTACAAAATTAATGACCGGCAAACAAGGCTATCAGACAGAATCCATCCACGATCCATAACCCAACCGGTACTTCGTGGCTTTTTCCGACAGCCACTTTAATGACCGTCCACGACAGGAAGCCCCAGATGATGCCCTGTGTGATGGAGTACGTAAACGGAATCAGGACCAGCGCCAGAAAAGCTGGCAGGGCATCGTCCAACTGGTTCCAGTTGATGCGGGTGACGGGCTTCATCATGAACGCACCGACCAGCACCAGGGCCGGAGCCGTCGCAATGGCCGGAATGATGGAGAGGAGGGGCGACAGAAAAAGAAAGGGCAAAAAGCAACACCCTGCGACGATGGCGGTCAGGCCCGTACGTCCGCCCTGTGCAATACCTACCGCCGACTCAATGTAGGACGTACCAGGGCTGGTACCCAGCAAACCGGCCAGGGCCGTAGCGACCGCATCGGTCAGCAGCGACTGGTTGAGGTTACGGGGGTGGCCATCGGGACCGTATAAATTACCCGCTTCGGCCACGCCCACGAACGTAGACAGGCTATCGAACAGGTCGGTGAACACGAAGGCGAAAATGACCGGCCAGAGCGACCATTGCAGCGAGTTAACCAGGTCTACCTTACCAATGAGGCTAAAATCCGGCGTAGACCAGATACCTTGAAAGCTAACCAGTTCGCGGTTACCGAAGTTAATGGCCGATGCATCGCCCCAGAACCGGCCGATGGGCCAGGCTGCCAGTGTTGTCAGCACGATACCAATAATGATGGCTCCCGGTACGTTGCGCACTACCAGCACGCTCGTTAGCAGCAGCCCGAAGATGAACGTCAGGACAATGGGATCGTTCAGGCGTGTAATGCTGACCAGTGTAGCTGGATTAGCTACAATGAATTTGGCATTTTCGAAACCGATCAGGGTGATGAACAGGCCGATTCCGGCCGAGACAGCGTAACGTAACGGGTGAGGAATGGTCCGGACCAGTGCTGAGCGGACGTTACCAATGGACAGTAGCAAAAACAGGACACCTGCCCAGAACACCGCACCCAGGGCGACTTCAGGCCGCAATCCCATGGTTTTGACCGCCGTGAACGTAAAGAAGGCATTGAGCCCCATGCCGGGTGCCACTACAATCGGGTTGCGGGCGTAGAGCCCCATCATCAGACTGCACACGAACGAGAGCAGTATCGTAGCGGTAAGCACTCCGCTAAACGGCAGTCCTGCCTGGCTGAGAATTGCCGGATTGACCACGATGATGTACATCGTCGCCAGAAACGTAGAGATACCGGCCAGGATTTCGGTACGGCGGTTAGTAGGTATGGTGTCGGTTGGAACGGAAGAAATGGCCATGACCGCAAATTACGGCATCCAGACCATTTTATAATCGTTCAGAAACTGCCGGATCGAAATGGGCGGGCGGCCCAGCAGCCGTTGGGTTTCGTTGGTAAGCCCGGCGGCTTTGCCCAGCCTGGCGACCGAATACAACGCTACCATAATGAGTACGAAGCCGAGCGGTGTGTGTTCATTACGCCATTTTTGCCAGACAAACCGAAGGGCGGATGGATTTCGGTACGTGATTTTTCGTCCCAATACGTCGGTCAGCATATCGGCCACTTCGCCGTAGGTGAGCGCTTCAGAACCGGTCAGCTCGTAGCCTTTATTGAGATGTTCATGGCCAGAGCTTGTCAGGGCGAGGGCCGCAACGGCTCCAATGTCCCGCACATCCACAAAACTGGTACGGCCGTTACCGGCAGGCACAAAAATCTCATTCCGTAAGCGAATTTCGTCCCGGTGCGTTGTACTCAGGTTCTGCATAAAAAAGCTTGGGCGTAGAAAGGTATACGGAATACCTGCCTCGACGATCAGCTTTTCAATTTTGTGATGGGGCGTAACGGTATTGTTTTCGACGCCCTGCAACGATAGAAATACGACCTGCTTAACCGGTTTCTGCTTCACTACGTCGATAAACGGTTTGAAGTATTTATCGACGTCGGCCAACTGGGGAGGCCGTACCAACAACAGCCGGCTGACCCCCTGGAGGGCAGGGCCAAAGGTGGCGGCATCCGTAAAATCCAGTTTGACAAAATCGTCGGGCTGGACCGCAATGGTCTTTCGCGCCTGATCCGGGTTTTGAACGGCAGCGATGACGTCGAACAAATGCTTGTCGGGGCGCTGCACGAGTTCACGCAAGGTTTCCAGGCCAACATTGCCGGTAGCCCCGCTAATCAGGATACGTTCGGACACGTTCATTTTGTAGATTTACAGATCTGGTTCAAATGTATTGGTTTGATTACTAGGTATCCCTCATATCCCTGAATCCCGATGAAAAAATTGACCTTACGCACGTTTCTTCTGGGCTTACTGACCATTCAGGCGGCCTTCGCCGACGTACGATTACCGAACATGTTCAGTTCACACATGGTATTGCAGCGCCGGAAACCCGTTCCGGTCTGGGGCTGGGCCGATCCCGGCGAGAAAGTGACGGTCACGCTGACCGGGGTAGGACAAACCAAAACGACTAAAGCCGGTAAAGACGGTAAATGGCGCGTTACCCTCGACCCGATGGAAGCGGGTGGGCCGTATCAGTTGGCCATAAAGGGCAAAAACACAGTTACGTACGACGATGTGCTGGCGGGGGAGGTGTGGGTGTGTTCCGGCCAGTCGAACATGGAATGGCCCCTTGAAGCGGCCACCAACGCCCGGCAGGAAATTAAAGTAGCCAACCACCCACAAATTCGTCAGTTGCTGGTCAAAAAGGCGTTGAGCCTGACGCCCAAAGACAACATTGAGGGCGAATGGGTAGTTTGCACGCCCGAAACGGCTCCCAGGTTTACGGCCGTGGGCTACTTCTTCGCGCGTCAGCTTCAGCAGGAATTGAACGTACCCATCGGGCTGATTAATACCTCCTGGGGAGGCACTCACTCCGAAACCTGGACCAGCCGACAGGCCTTAGAACGCGATGATGACCTGCGAAACGTAGCAGCTAAGCTCCCCGCCAGTGATGATGAAGCGATTCAACAGGGGAAGGATCGGCTCCAAAAATTGCTTCAGGAGCAGCAGAACGGCCAACTACCGACCCCTGCTGAGGAGTTAACCTGGGCGAAACCTGAAGTCGACGTCAGCCAATGGAAAACCATGCGGATGCCCGGCGATTGGGAGTGGGCTGGTTTGCCGGTGGTGGATGGGGTTGTCTGGTTCCGGCGCGAGATTGATGTTCCAGTCGGTACAAAACCCGGCAGCTTCACCATGAATTTTGGCGTTGATGACTCAGATTCTACGTACGTGAACGGGCAATTGGTAGGAACCACAAAAAACGTCGGGCGGTCGCGGAGTTACGTAATTCCCGAAGGGGTAATCAAGCCGGGACGTAATGTCATTGCCATCCGCATTACGGATACGGGGGGCGCGGGTGGGCTCATGGGCGAACCCGACCAGTTGCGGTTGTCCGGACCGGGCGTGGATATTCCGCTGGCCGGGCAGTGGCAGTACCGTATTGCGCAGTTTTTCCCATCGGCTTATAAACCGGGGCCCAATACGTTCGCTACGTTGCTGTTCAACGCTATGCTGAACCCACTGATTCCGTACGCGATGCAGGGGGTGATCTGGTATCAGGGCGAATCAAATGCGAGCCGGGCGTACCAATACCGCAAAGCGTTCCCGCTGATGATTGAAGACTGGCGGCAGCAGTGGGGCAGTGAGTTTCCATTCCTGTTTGTGCAGTTGGCCAGCTTTAACTCCGCCAACGGCAACAGCCAGAAAGGTAGTACCTGGGCTGAACTCCGCGAAGCGCAGACCATGACGCTGCAACTGCCGAAAACGGGTATGGCCGTTACGTCGGACATCGGCGAATCGAACGACATTCACCCGAAAAACAAGCAGGACGTAGGTAAACGATTAGCTGCTGAGGCCATGCGGGTAGCATACGGTAGCGGAAACGTATCGGCCGGGCCAAGTCTTGACCAGATGACCGTTGATGGGAACCGCGCCGTACTGACCTTCAAAAACGTAGGGAGCGGCCTGATGGTAAAAGATAAATACGGCTATCTGAAAGGGTTTGAGCTGGCCGGTGCCGATCAGAAGTTCTACTACGCCAAAGCCGAGGTGCAGGGCGATAAGGTGGTCGTATACTGCGATTCAGTGACGACTCCCGTGGCTGTCCGCTACGGCTGGGCCGACGACAACGGCGATGTTAACCTGTACAACAAAGAAGGATTCCCGGCCGTACCGTTTCGGACGGATACCTGGCCGGGAATCACGGAGAAAAATCGATTTGGCATGTAGTCAGAACCGGGATTTAGCGGATTGAGGTGATTAGGACGATGCTGCTTTGTCATCAGCGCGAAGCGCTTACAAAACCAGGTTAATCATAAAAATCCGCTAAATCCCGGTTCTGACTACTTTTCCTGCTGCCGCATGGGCATATCGTCAATGATGCGAAAGAGTTCCTGTGGAGCCATGGGGCTGGTGAACGATGTTTTTACGGTACCGTCTTTGCCAACCAGCCAACCCACAAAGTCCTCTGCCGGATTGAGTTTAAAATCACTATGCATCAGATACCAGCGGTCCGGTTCCGTTACGGTAGACGCAATCAGGACGATCACGTCCGTATCGCGTTCTTCCAGTTGGTCACGGAATTCGTTGAGCGATTCCTGCTGGTCGATGGTAAAATGCTGGGCATCGTCGCGACCATAGATCAGCAACACCCGCCGTTGGTCTTTCTTTTCGTCTAAAATCGCCTTGAGCGACTTGGTTTGATTACCTACGCTTTCCATATGGATGGTTCTTTAGTAGGGTATCTAACTAACGAAAAGGCGTAGTGGTTTTGACCCGGCGCTCACAGCAGGTCCTCAGACCGCTCCAGCATCAGGATAGAGGCCTGAGGAACAATCACGTATTGCTCGCCTTCATACTGCAACTCAATGGCGTTGCGTTGCAGATACAGCGCAACATCACCTTCCTGCGCCTGGAGCGGCATGTATTTGACTTTTTCTTCAGTTTCTTTCCACGGTTCGTCTTCTACGGCGGCCGGAATCGGATAGCCCGGACCAACTTTAATGACATAACCCGACTGTACCTGTTCTTTTTCCTGAACGGTAGGCGGGAGGTACAAACCACTCGCGGTGCGGTCGGTAGGGTCTTTGGGTTTAATCAGCACCCGATCGCCAACCACGATCAGGCGTTTCAGTTTGTTATCTGCGGTAATGCCAAGCATATTCTCTGTTTTTCGTAAATAGTCGAACTATCAAAGTTGAAAGGCAAAAATCAGGCAAACGTATTGAGTAAGTCAAAATGGCAGTCTGATTCGTATCAGGGCACGGGGTCGTAGCCATGACCGCCCCATGGATGGCAGCGGCCGATGCGTTTCAGACCCATCCAGCCGCCTTTCATCGGCCCGTGCTTCTGAATTGCCTCAATCATATACTGCGAGCAGGTAGGCGTGTAGCGGCAGGCATTCGGAAAATAAGGCGAAATGGCTGCCTGGTATACCCTGACCAAGCCGATAAGGAGCTGTTTCATACTAATTTCTTAAACACCGAAACGGTTAAAATCTTTCCTGCACTTACGTATCTTTGCCCGTCGTCGTTCTACACGTAACGACTCCGAAACCAACACGCTATGCTGCAGTACATTATTTGGGATGTAAATCCTGAAATCTTTCACATTGGTTCCTTCTCAATCCGCTGGTATGGGTTATTGTTTGCGCTGGGGTTCCTGATTGGCATGCAGATCATGACGCATATTTACAAGACGGAAAATAAACCTGTTGCCGATACAGATACACTGCTGATTTACATGGTCGTTTCGACGGTATTAGGCGCTCGGATCGGCCACTTCCTGTTTTATGAACCCCAGGTGTTGCTGCGTAATCCGCTGGAGGTCATTCTGCCGCCGTATGCGGGGCTGGCCAGCCATGGGGCAGCAATCGGTATCCTGCTGGGCTTGTGGTTGTATTCACGGCGGGAGGCCAGCCGCAAAACAGGCCAGACGTTCCTGTGGGTAACGGACCGGATCGTGATCACGGTAGCCCTCGGCGGGGCGTTTATCCGGTTGGGTAACCTCATGAATTCCGAGATTGTTGGGCGACCTACAGACGTACCCTGGGCATTTATTTTTATTAATAATCCCGAATACGAGAAAATACCTCGGCATCCGTCGCAGCTCTACGAAGCGTTGTCGTGTTTCGTGCTGTTTTTCTTTCTGCTCTGGTACTGGAACCGAAATCGCGAACGGACGCCCCGGGGCAGTATGCTCGGTATTTTTCTGATCTGGGTGTTCTCGCTGCGCTTCTTTTACGAATACCTGAAGGAAAATCAGGTAGCTTTCGAGAACGACCTGTTCCTGAACATGGGACAGATCCTTAGTATACCAGCGGTGGCGCTTGGTGTGTACTTCGTGATACGTGGTAACCAGCGGCAGCATTCACTGCCCATCAGATAAGCAGTGAACAAATCAAAAAGGGACCGCAAGGTCCCTTTTTGATTTACAGCTTTGAAGAAAGGATAGCACGTTTGCTCAAAACATTACCATGGTAATCCCGATACGTTGTAGTTTGCTCCCTGTTCATTCCATAATTCATCTTAACCAAGTATATACATGAACAAGAACGTATCTTTTCTCCTGACAGGCCTGGTTTCAGCCGCCCTGTTGACCGGTTGTGGGGGTAAAAACGAAGAAGAGGAAAAAGACGAGGCTTCCGTTTCAGCATCCGGGGCTGTGGCCGCCGTTCGGGAAATGGCCAAGCAGGCCGAAGAAATGGAAAAAAAGGGCCCCGTTGAAACGGTAGATTTCCGTACGCTTAAAGAGTTACTCCCTGCCGATGCCGACGGGCTGGCACGTAAGGAAGCCACTGGCGAAAAAAGCGGTGCTATGGGTTTTAACGTTTCAACGGCTACCGGGAAGTATGGAAACGCCGATGACACCGAAACCGTTGAAGTAGCCATTGTCGATGGCGGAGGGGCCAGCATGATGATGGGGCTGGCAGCCTGGTCGATGATCGAGGTTGACAAGGAAACCGCCAACGGATACGAAAAGACCAGCAAAATGGGCGATTACAAGACGTACGAGAAATACGATAACTCGGATAAAAACGGAGAGATTGCTGTACTGATCAATAACCGCTTCATCGTGACCGCCAAAGGACGAGGCATTGACATGGATAAGCTGAAAACCGTTCTGGATGATGTAGATCTGGATAAACTTAAGGATATGAAATAGTCATCATTAAAAAGGTAGGTTGATAATGCCAGTAAACGCGAAGGGTTGCGTGAGGGGGGGCGCTTGGCATGTCTTTCGGGCTGGGTTACGTGTCGTCCAGTTGGGTATTGTCAGGCGATAGAAAGTCGGAAACAAGTCCCGCTGGACGTGTCCAACTCATAATGACCATTTAACTGAGCCGTAAGCGCCTTTATCAACTGCTTGCCAAAAGAGCCGCCGGACAGTTGCCAGCTTTTGGGGTCAAAACCCGGCCCGTTATCTGCTATCTCAAGCGACAGGTTCGGATTTTCCTGCAGGGCCACGCGAAGCGCAGGTTTATCCGTTTCCCGATAGGCGTATTTTAATGTGTTCGTAATCAGCTCATTGGCGATAAGGCCGAGTGGAATGGCCCGGTCTACATCCAGCCAGACCACATCAACGTCGAGCGTAAGGTTGAT
The DNA here is from genome assembly GCF_000296815.2 of Fibrisoma limi BUZ 3. Classification (GTDB taxonomy): domain Bacteria; phylum Bacteroidota; class Bacteroidia; order Cytophagales; family Spirosomataceae; genus Fibrisoma; species Fibrisoma limi. The sequence goes on along the minus strand of NZ_CAIT01000009.1, from coordinate 215,026 downwards.
ATCGTCTGGCTGGAAGCCATAAGCCCGTAATAAACTGGCCGTTAGATCTGCCAAAAATTCCTGAAAATTGACGTGCGTCAGGTGTTCGGTCTGGTACAGTCGCTGGTGAATAAGCGACATGGCTTCAATACGCTGCTGCGCGGTTTTCATTGTCTCTTCGCTGGGGGCTTTGTGCATTTGCAGATTAAGCAGCCCCGATACAAGCGCAAAATTGTTTTTGACCCGATGGTGCAATTCTTTGATCAGTAATTCAAGGTGATCCGATTGCTGACGAATAAGGTTCCGACTGCGTCGGATACGGTTGTTCTGCCAGATGAGCGCACCCAGTAGCACAATCAGCAAGCCACTGCCAACGCCAAGGTAAATGAATTGCCGCTGCCGGTCCCTCGCATCGGTATTCAGTTGCTCAATGCGCTGCTCTTTCTGGTTAGTTTCATACTGCGTCTGTAACTCCGACAACTGTCTCGCTCGGGTAGCCGTGAAAAGCGAATCATCCAGAACGTTGAATCGTTTATGGGCCAGCAGGGCCTGCTCATAGTTTCCGGCTCGCTCATAACTTTCGCTCATAGTCAGGTAAATGTCACGGCTGCGTTTGGGTGCGTTAAGCTGCCGAGCCAGATTCAGTGCCTGCGAGAAGAGCTTATCCGCCTGATCGCTCTGACCAAGATAGGCCTTGATGCGGGCGGTGTTCTCCAGACTGTACGTCAGCGACAGTTGATTGTTATTTTCCTGATTCAGGTTGGTTGCTAAGCCTACCCACCGTAGTCCCTCATTTGGCTGCCCTTGTTCAAGCGCTATTTTAGACAGGTTATTATAAAAAGCACTCAGGTCGCCTTGCTGATCAGCAGGTAACTTCTTTGTTAGCTGAACCGCTTTTAAAAAATAAGCGCGGGCCAGATCCAGTCTGCCTTTATTCTTATAAATCAGGCCGATCTGGTTGTAATTACTCGGGATGTACTTGGCCAGGTTATGTTCAAGGTTTATGGCAAGTGCTTTCTGACAGTATGCCAGAGACAGGTCGTAGTCCTTTTCGCCTTCAAAAATGATAAAGCTGAGGTTGTGGTAGCCCTGGCTCAGCCCTTTGTATTTATGAAATCGATCCCAGAGGGGCAGCGCCTGTAGCAACGCTGTTTTTGCTTTTAGAAAATCACCTTCAATTCGGTAGGTCGAACTAATCAGATTTAGCGCGTCGGCTTCATCAACACCTCTTTTCAGACTGCGGGCCAAGTCGAGTGCCTGCGTAGCGTATTGTCTTGCCGTGTGCGCGTCAATTGCCTTGTAACTGTTACCAATGTCATAAAGGACCCCAAACTTGACAGAGTCATCCGGCAAAGTCGGCAGAAGGCGTAGTAAGCTATCCCGTTGGTTGTCAAGTTTCTGGCTGTAACTACTGTGCCTTATGAGACACAAGCTTCCTATCAGCAGTAACGATAAGGCTACTTTCATTATGAAAGCCTACTAGAATTGTGAGTTGGTAAGTCCGCTGTACGGAGTCATTAAAGGAAAATAAGCCGTTTCAGCGATGAGCAGTTAAATATATGACTTAATAATAAGCGCAGGTTTTCGGTGTTTGAAATAATGTCTGATTTAACATATAGAAATACTATATATTTTTGTTTGAAGAGTTGGGGAAAACAACTTTCAACAAAGTATTGGCAGGGAGAGCAAGAGTCAGCTAAGCGATCGTTTATCTAAATTTGACCGGCAATTTTGGTGTCAATTGCAATACGTCGTAATGAACATCGCCTAGGCGTAAATCTCATGCCGATCAATCACCGAAGGGAGCGGCCCTTGCCGCATTAATTTCATTTTAGCCATGGCTGCTCCGGCATGAGCACATTCCTCTGGTGTTTTATCGTCGAGAAAGGCCGTTAGATACCCTGCCCAGTAGGCGTCGCCGGCCCCCGTTACGTCCACTACGTCGATCTTGCGGCCAGGAATGCGTACCTGTCTGGTGCCGCCCTCATACGAAACCAGGCTACCTTCAGCACCCAGGGTCAGGCAGATCTGTTGAGCCCCCATTCGGTGGAAATCGTTCAGTACCTGTTCAATCGGCTGGGGGTGACCGTAGAGTCGTTTGGTGTCATCTTCACTTAGTTTAACCAAAGCACCGGCCGAACAGTAATCCGCCAGAATACGCCAGGCTTCGTCGCGGTCGGGCCAGATGCTGGGAGCGTAATTAGCATCGATACTAACCTGACAACTCAACCGCCGGGCACGGTGCGCAGCCTCAACGATGGCTTTCTGAGCTGGTTGTCGACTCAGAGCAAAACAGGTAGTATGAAAAATATGTGCCTGAGCCAGCAGTGATTCCGGAAGCTGCTCGGCCTTTATCTGGCAATCAGCAGTACGGTAAGCAATGAAGTCGGGTGTGCCTGCCGTGCGCGAAACGATGACGATGCTCGTGGGGTGGTTCGGATCGACGGATGTGTACTGAGTATCTACTCCCGCTTCGGCTACTTCTCGGGTCAGGTAGCGGCCGAGGTTGTCGTTGCCGACACAGGCTACCAGGGCGGTACGGTTGCCCAGGCGAGCCATATTGGCCGCCATGTTGGCCGGGCTGCCTCCCTGATACCGGCGGAAGTCCGGTGCATCCAGCAGATCGCGTGATACGTGATGGCTGATAAAATCGGCAAGCAGTTCACCCACCGACAGGAGGGCATACGGGCGATTGATACTCATGGTATACACAAAAAAGTCACTCAACCGCCTGTGCATTAAGTCAGGATGGTTGAGTGACAAATGTAGGAAACTGTTTGAATTTTAGTTGCCGCCCGGTTCTATCGGGAACGCAATCTGTTCGCTCCGTCGGGTTTCTTTAACCAGGAAGCAGGCACCGGCCGCCAGTAGCAGGCAAATGCCGCACAGAATTAAGGCATTGCGTGGATCGCTGCCCAAAACGCTGTCGTACAGGAAGGGAATTGTGATCATGTTGATGATCTGCGGCACCACAATGAAGCCGTTAAACAGACCCATGTAAACGCCCATCCGTTCCTGCGGTACAGACGACGATAGCATGACGTACGGCATGGACAGAATAGAACCCCAGGCCAGCCCTACAAACCCCATACCGATCAGGAAAAAGCTTTTATCGTTACCCAGCAGCATCGACATGAAGCCAAGCCCTCCGAGGGTCAGAAACAGCGCGTGGGTTCCCCGGCGCCCGATACGTTTGGCAATGGCAGGCAGGAAAAATGAAACTCCAAAGCACCCGATATTGAACAGAGCAAAACAGTCGTTGCCCACTTCAATACCACGTTCAAAACCGGGCGACTGTGCTGTAGGAGCGTTGAAGGCATGACGAGCAATGGCCAGCGACAGATATTGCCACATTAGCGGCAAACCGTACCACGTAAAGAACTTGACCCACCACAACTGCCGCATGGTCGGGGGCATCTCGCGCAGCGCTATGCCTACCTCCGCGAACGCTTTGAAAATACCACCGCCTTCACGTTTTTCCCGTTCAAAAGCAGCCATATCGTCCGGTGGGTATTCGTCCGTCGTGTACATCGTCCACAAAACGGCCGCCACAATAGCCACGGCTCCGATGTAAAACGACCAGCGCGTAATGTCCGGAATCGAATTTGAACCCGTAGCCACCATCGTCAAACCGAAGAGGGGTAGAATACGTGGCATCAGGTTAGCCAGTGTTTGCCCAAAACCGACAAAAAAGCTTTGCATGGCAAAACCGATGGTGCGCTGGTCTTCGTTTAGTTTGTCGCCGATGAACGCCCGAAACGGTTCCATCGATACGTTCAGACCTGAATCCAGAATCCACATCAGGCTGGCGGCCATCCAGAGCGTCGACGAATTCGGCATCAAGAACAGCGCAACGCTGGTGATGAGGGCACCAATCAGAAAGAATGGTTTCCGACGGCCCCAGCGTGGCGACCACGTCCGGTCGCTCATGGCACCAATGATCGGTTGAATCAGTAGACCAGTTACGGGACCTGCCAGCCACAGCGCCGGGATAGACGACTCATCGGCGTTCAGGTACCGGAAGATAGGACTCATATTGGCCTGCTGAAGACCAAAGCCGTACTGGATTCCGAAAAATCCAAAACTCATGTTCCATATCTGCCAGAAACTAAGCCGAGGCTTTTGAGCCTGAACCGGTTTCTGAATTTTTTCAGTTTGCATGAACTGGTATGATTAGGTTAGCCGCTAGTATCTTTAACTATAGAAAACAATATTACAAACGAATTTGAAGGATTAGGAGAAATTCTTGACCTATTTTTCTGAAAAGAGTTAATTTTGAGGATGGTTCTACAGCTACGTGGCGTTTTTTCGGTTGGCTTCATTCTTTTGTCGCTGGTCTTCCAGTCGGCCTATGGGTCCATTGGATTAGATTCTACCGGCATTGATGACGCCACCGGGCAGCGCGTTGTTGTACGGTCTATCATTCTGAACGGCAATCACCGTACTCACGACCGGATTATCCTGCGCGAGATGTCGCTGAAAGCCGGCGATACCCTACGCCGAAGCGAACTGCCCGGTAAGTTGATCTGGGATCAGCGAAACATCAACAACACGAATCTGTTCATAACAGTCGACGTAACGGCAAAACCTGTTGCCGATGTTAAGTCGATAACCGTCCCCCCCGATACCATCAGCCTAGTTGAACCGCTACAGCAAGTTGATGTGGAGGTGGTTATGAAAGAACGGTGGTACATTATCCTGTATCCGGTATTCGACCTGGCCGATCGTAATTTTAACGAATGGTGGTATGATCGCGGACGCGATCTGCGCCGGGTAATTTACGGTGGTCGGCTTAGCTGGCGTAATTTCACCGGAGCCAATGACCGGTTGCAGGCCGTTCTTGAACTGGGCTTTCTGCGCCGAACCGTGCTATCCTACCAGCGGCCCTATATTGACAAAGCGCAGAAAACCGGCCTGCGCGTCGATGTCGGCTACATCACCAATAAAGAGATTCCATACCGTACGAGTGCCGATAAGTGGCTGTATCTCCGATCGGAGGGGTTGCTGCGCGAACGTGCTTATGCATCCGTTGCCCTGACCCGCCGGCAGGGGCTTTATCATTATCATTCGCTCGAAACCCGGCTCAACCGGAATTCAATAGCCGACACCGTAGCCTGCCTGAATCCCGACTATTTTGGTGATGGCCGCACGCAGCAGCGCTACCTCTCGCTGACCTATGGTTATCGCTACGACCGACGCGATAATGTGGCTTACCCGCTCCACGGGACGCTGTTGACGGGTGTGGTCGGTTTGAACGGACTCCTCCCGGGCGACAATTTTCGGCAGTTGGAGATGAGCGCATCCCTGACCCGGTACTGGGGTCTTGGCGGAAAATTCTACATGGCCAGTGGCGTACGCGGTCGGGCTACGTGGGCCACTCAGCAACCTTACTTTAACCTACGGGCACTCGGCAGTTCGCTGGACATGATACGGGGGTATGAACTATACGTAATCGATGGCCAGCGCTTCGGTATCTGGCGTAATAGCCTTCGCTACGAACTCCTGAAAACACGTAAGCAACTCGACTGGCTGCACATCCGGCAATTTAATACCGTACCGATTGCGGCCTATCTGACAGCCTTTGCCGATATGGGCTACGTCGGTAGCAGCGTAGCCGAAAAGTACCAGAGTCGTTTGGCGAACCGGACGCTTGTTGGTACGGGCGTTAGTCTGGATATTGTCACGTTTTACAACATGGTTTTTCGCTTCAATGCGGTCGTGAACGGACAAGGGCATAAAGGTTTCTATTTCAATCTGGTGCAGGAACTGTAAACAACCGGTTTTCAGAGCCCTGCGCTTCAGGCGTTCTGACGAAATTTATAAAAATTGTTAAATCCATTCTCCTGGCTCCCCAGAGCTGCCCGACCGGGTAAATCAAAGGGCTCTGTATAGAAAAAAGGTATTAATTTCGCAGTTGGAATGCCTGATTGGTAGAAACCATTCCGGCACAAATTTTTAACAAACCGCGAATGAAATACATAATGCAAAAAACACTTGTCATCGGGTTTATGGCCATGCTTGCGATGGCTACAACAGATGCCCGGGCGCAGGATCAGGTAACGGCACCTGCTGCCGGTACAGCAACCGCGTCGGGTCCCGTGAAAGTGGGTCATACACGAATCGATTACATCCTGTCTCAAACGCCCGAATCCAAAACGATCACCAGTCAACTGAATGCGCAGCAAAAACAGGCTGAGACGGAGTTGCAGCGTATGCAGAAAGAATTGCAGGACAAGTTTGCCGCCTACCAACAAGGCGTAGGACAGATGACGGACATGATCCGTAAAGATCGCGAAACGGAGTTGCAAAGCTTACAGAATCGCATTCAGGAGTTTGGGCAAACGGCCGAAGCGTCTTTGCAAAACAAGTATCGGGAATTGGTCGATCCGGTTCTTCAGAAGATTCAGAAAAACATCAATGAAGTAGCTGCCGAAAACGGATACGCTTACATCTTCAATCTGGATTCCGGTATTAATGCCGTACCGACGTTGCTCTACACACCCAAAGAACATGATGTAACGGCATTGATTCTGAAAAAGATGGGTATCACTCCGACAGCCAACCCAGCTCCGGCCACCACGCAGAAACCGGCCAATGCCGGCGGTTCGGCCCCGGCTAGGCCAGCCACAACACCCAAGAAAAAATAACCGCAGTTTGAGACTACGCCAACATGAGCAGATTCCTTTTGATTGGGGCACTTCTGGGGTTAACCGTATTCAGCAATGCCTGCCGCAACCGCCAGCAGGCTGACTCAAAAGCAACTGACTCGTCGGCAGTAGTTGCCGGTACAGCCGGATCAGGGGAAGCCGCTGTTACCGGACGACTCGATTCGCTGGGCCTAACCTCCGATAGCCACTGGCGCGGCATCAATCTTGGGGACCCCATCGCCACCGTTCGGGCGACTGAGAAAGGAGAGCTATTTGAAAGCGACAACGAACACGTAGGCTATACCATCGAGTTTCCGAATCTGGAATCGGCGGATTTTCTGTACTATCAGACAGGGCAGCACGTGTCGGCGATCGTTGCCGATATTTTCCTGAATTCTCCACAGTCGGTTAAGACGTATCAGCAGGATTTGCAAACGTTCTTTACGGCCTGCTACGGTCAGCCAGTAACGCAGGAAGGGGCAATGATCTGGACTGGTCCCAAAGCAGAGAAAGTTTCGCTGAAAGACGTGTCGAAAGGAAAGGATTACGGGCTGAAAGTCCGGATTAATCCGGCGGGTGCGCCAACTACCGCGTCAATTAAGTAGACAGACGTATCAGACAAAACAAACCGGGAGCGATTACATCGACGCATGTCGCCGTAATCGCTCCCGGTTTGTTATAAGTCGTTGTTTGGTTAGACTTTGTGCACCCAGCCAAACGTATCCTCAACCTTACCCGTACGCAGGTCGGTGAGGTAATCCTTTATTTTGGCAGCCAGTGAATTTTCGGGCGAAAATTCGGGCAGCATATGGTCTTTTCCGTTGTAGCCGATCAATGAGTATGGCGACACAACCACGGCCGTACCAGCACCGAACGCTTCGGTCAACCGACCAGATTCGATACCACCAATTACTTCCTCAATCGAAACCTTCCGCTCTTCTACTTCGATACCGAAGCTCCGGGCAATCTGGATAATCGAATCCCGGGTGACGCCCTTCAGGATAGAATCAGAAACGGCCGGGGTGACGAGCTTGCCGTCAATTACGAACATGATGTTCATCGTACCTGATTCTTCGATGTATTTATGCTCACGGGCGTCGGTCCAGATCAACTGATCATATCCCTGTTGTTGCGCCAGCAGGGTTGGGTACATAGAGCCCGCGTAGTTACCGGCGCATTTTGCGTAACCCACACCACCCGGAGCCGATCGGATATATTCCGTTTCAACTTTAAGCTTAGGGGGATTCGAGTAATAGGCACCAACGGGACAGGTGAAAATGCAGAAACGGTACGTTTTCGACGGTGCTACGCCCAGGTACGTATCAGTAGCAAACATATACGGCCGGATATACAATGAACTGTCGGGGGCAGTTGGCACCCAGTCAGCATCAACCCGCAGCAGGGCCTCCAGACCACCCATGAAAACGTCTTCGGTCAGCGTGGCCATGCACATCCGACGGGCCGATTCGTTCATGCGTTCGAAGTTGGCGTACGGACGAAACATCAGCACTTCGCCATCTTCGTTCTTGAACGCCTTCATACCCTCAAAAATAGACTGGCCGTAGTGCAGAGCCGATAGCGCCGGGCTAAGGGTAAAATTGTCAAATGGTACAATTTGTTGATTCAGCCACTGACCATCCACAAAATCGGCCACGAACATGTGGTCCGAAAAGTGTTTGCCAAAAGGCAGGTGGTTGAAATCTACCTCCTGAATACGGGAGCGCTCTGCTTTCCGTAACTCTATTTGCAATGCATCCGTCGTCATAACAGCTTGTGGTTAATGAGTTTGGCCGGTTGGCTACTCTGTCCAAAGGGCCAGTGGCAAAGCTAAATAATTAGTTCGACTAAACTTAGTTGTCAAGACAACTTTTTAGGTGCGTGGTTGCCAGGTTACTTCCTCTGCGTTTAATTCCTGAGCCATCAGTCGGCTGAGCACAAACAGATAGTCTGATAGCCGGTTCAGGTATTGCAGAACCAGTTCGTCGACCGGCGACTCCTCGTTGAGGCTAATCACTAACCGTTCAGCCCGTCGACAGACCGTCCGGGCCAGGTGACAAAATGACACCGATTCGTGGCCGCCCGGCAGGACAAACGCCCGCAGTTCGGGCAGCAGCGTGTCCATCTGATCCATCGCCTGTTCCAGCTTCGTTATGTCATTGTCAACAATGGCCGGCATGGCGCGTTTGGGTGCTTTATCCGGATCGGTGGCTAATTCCGAGCCAATTGTAAACAGCCGATCCTGAATTGCTTTTAAAAAAACTTTACGCTCGCTGTTCACCGGCTGGTCGCGTACGAGGCCAATCCAGGCATTAAGCTCATCGACAGTACCGTATGTATCAATGCGCAGATCGGCTTTACTTACGCGTCGGCCACCAATCAGCCCCGTAAATCCTTTATCGCCGGTTTTGGTATAGATCTTCATACTACCTCAACATACTTTCTACTAACAAGTGGAATGCGCCTAATCTAAGGCTAACTTTGCACCCTGAACAATCGAACTGGTTTCGGGCAAACAAGTTTTTGGATTGCCAAGGGCACCCAAAGTTGCTGATTATAGCAAAAATCTGCAGAAACCACAATTAATTTCTAATGAAGGCAGGTACGTTTTTTATTCGTGCATGGCGAGTGATTTCCATTCTTGGGTTACTTCTATCGCTTTTTACCAGTTACGTTTCTTATCCTGGTGCAGTCGCGGTTCGGTTCAACGAAATCGGCCAGGCTGTTCAGTATGTGGATCGGGAAGCGGTATTTTACATCGCTGTGGCTATTTTTCTGATTAATAATACGCTTATCAGTACGGTTGCCAGGCTGTTTACGCGCGTTCCAATTGGTCAGATTCCCATCCCAAATCAACCACTTTGGGCCGATCATCGTGCCGAACTGAACGAGGTTATCACTAACTGGTTCTACGCTATCATGTCGGCCATTAACACCATTCTGGCTCTGGCGTTGTTCGTGCTGTCGTTGTTGAACCGGTCCGATCTTACGGCAACGCCCATTAACTACGCCTGGCTTCTGCCGCTCAGTACCCTCATACTAGCTGCCGTACTGATTGCGTTGCCGGTCCGTTTGCTTATCAAACCCGCTGCTCATGGCGAACGTTGAAACGCTGCGGCTGGAGCAGTTTCAGTATGAATTGCCCGACGAACGCATTGCCCGGTTTCCATTAGCCCAGCGAGATCAGTCGAAGCTGCTGGTCTACCGAAGCGGAGAGATCACTCATACCCGCTTTAACAGTTTACCCAATGTACTGCCTGATGGTAGTTTTCTTGTCTTCAACGACACGAAAGTCATACCAGCGCGGTTGATTTTCACCCGCTCGACGGGAGCAGTCATTGAATTGTTTTTGCTAAATCCAGTTCCGCTGGATCGACCCATTACGCTGGCCATGCAGGATACCCGTAGCGTAGTATGGCAGTGCATGGTTGGTAATCGGAAGCGCTGGAAACAATCCGAAACGCTACAGACTATATTGCCCTCTAAGGAAGGTGACATTATTCTGGAAGCCACTTGGGAAGACTATGAACAATCGACCGTGCGGTTAAGCTGGCAGTCATCGGCCAGCAATGCATCGCCCGAAACTTTTGCCCAGGTGATTCAACTGGCCGGTCAGATTCCGCTGCCTCCTTACCTGAAACGCGACGTAGTCGATGCTGACCGGGATACGTACCAGACTGTTTATTCTAAACAGGAGGGAGCCGTTGCAGCCCCGACCGCGGGTTTGCATTTTACAAAAGCTGTATTTGATGGGCTGGCCCATCGTGGGTTTGACCACGACTATCTAACGCTCCACGTTGGGGCCGGTACGTTCCAGCCAATCAAAACCGACGACGTTCGGCAGCATCATATGCATACAGAGCAGGTGGTGTATACGCAGCTGAACCTACGTCGGCTCATGGATCACCACAATCAGATCCTGCCTGTCGGTACTACGTCCATGCGAGCCCTCGAAAGCCTGTACTGGATGGGGGTAAAGCTGCTACGTGGGGATGCAGATCCGTTCCGGCTAGACCAGCACTATGCCTATCAGATTCCTCCGGATGAACAGCCGACGGTATTGGAGTCGCTTGGAGCGTTCCTGCATTATCTGGAGCAAACGGGTCAGGCATCGGTTGTGGCTCATACAGGGATTTACATCACCCCCGGATATACCTTTAAACTGTGCAAAGGTATCATCACTAATTTTCACCAGCCGGGTTCAACGCTGATACTGCTCGTAGCCGCGCTCATCGGTGAGGATTGGCGTCGGGTTTACAACGAAGCCATCAACGAAGGGTATCGCTTCTTAAGCTATGGCGACTCATCCCTGCTTTTACCATAAAGCCTTATTTTTGCGAACCATAAAAAGAGAGAAGCGAAGAAAGGAGGTGCATAACGTTACCTTTCTTCGTTTCCTCCCTTCTTACAAATGAACTTTATTGAAGAACTCCGTTGGCGTGGCATGTTGAATGACATGACGCCCGGCACCGAAGAACAGCTTTCAAAAGAGATGACAGCAGGCTACATTGGCTTTGATCCAACTGCCGCGTCACTACATATCGGCAATCTCGCTACCATTATGCTGCTGGTTCATTTACAGCGAGCAGGTCATAAACCATTCGCATTGGTGGGAGGAGCTACCGGCATGATTGGCGATCCCTCCGGGAAGACGGCTGAACGGGAATTTCTGTCTGAAGAAGCGCTCCGTAGAAACCAGGAAGGAATCCGCCGGCAACTGGAAAAGTTTCTCGATTTCAAGTCGGGCAGCAATTCCGCCGAAATGGTCAACAACTACGACTGGTTCAAGGATATTTCATTCCTCGGCTTTCTGCGGGAAGCCGGGAAACATATTACGGTCAATTACATGATGGCCAAAGATTCCGTAAAGAAGCGCCTTGAAACAGGAATCTCCTTTACTGAATTTTCCTACCAGCTTTTGCAAGGGTACGATTTCTACTGGCTCTACAAGCACAAGGGCGTTCGGTTGCAGATGGGTGGCTCAGATCAATGGGGGAACATCACAACGGGTACTGAACTTATCCGGCGGAAGGAAAGCGAACAGGGCGAACTGCATGACGAGAGTAAGGCCTTCGCCTTAACTACCCCGCTGGTTACAAAAGCAGATGGAACCAAATTTGGCAAGTCAGAAAGCGGCAATGTATGGCTCGACCCTTCCTTGACATCGCCTTACCAGTTCTATCAGTTCTGGCTAAATGCTGCTGATGCCGATTGCCCGCGACTGATTCGGGTGTTCACCTTATTATCCCGTGAAGAAATCGAAGACCTGGAACGGCAACACGCCGAAGCTCCGCATCTGCGCATCCTGCAAAAAGCCATCGCCAAAGACGTAACTACCCGAGTTCACTCCGAGGCTGGATACGAACTGGCCGTTAAAGCGTCGGAAGTACTATTTGGCAAAGCAACCATAGACACACTACGGTCCATTAAAGCCGATGAATTTGACATAATATTTGAAGGAGTACCTCAAACGGAAGTTTCAGCACAGGAACTTGAAACAAACAAGGACATCACCGACCTGCTCTCAGTCGGAACCCGTGGTGAAATTTATGCTTCAAAAGGCGAAGCCCGACGGGCTATTACACAGAACGCAGTAAGTATAAACAAGACAAAAATTGCCGATCCGGCCGCTCCGTTAGACCTTGAATGGCTGCAGGACCGCTATATTCTGGTATCAAAAGGCAAGAAAAACCACCTTTTGAAAAAAGTTTAAAAAAGTTTTAAACGGTAAGTGGCTGTCTTACGGACACTTACCGTTTAGACAACAACTGCTTCTCAAATATTTTTTGATGGGGTCTTGACAAGGGTGGTGAAAGGCCCTACCTTTGCAGTCCCAAATGAGGGAAACAAGCTCGATCGACAAACACAACACACTGTCTGTCAGCTTGTTACAAGTAAGTAGCTGACAATCAAATGCAAAAATAATTTTCAGCAAACACTTGACACGGGATAACAAAACACGTACTTTTGCACTCCCAATTGATTGAAACAGGGACTTAAGCGAATCAATCGCTTGCTTCTCACCCAGGTTCAGCAACGGCTGAGCCGACAGTTCTTTGACAAACTGGTCAGCACAACTAACAAGAGCCCAACTGGTCTTCCCTTGCGGAAGCGGTTGAACAAGACAGTAGCTTTTTAGCTACAACACTATTTACAATGGAGAGTTTGATCCTGGCTCAGGATGAACGCTAGCGGCAGGCCTAATACATGCAAGTCGAGCGGGCAGCAATGCCAGCGGCAAACGGGTGCGTAACGCGTAAACAACCTGCCCCGGATTGGGGGATAGCCCGGCGAAAGCTGGGGTAAACCCGCATGGTGCTAATGGGTGGCATCACTGATTAGCTAAATATTTATAGATCCGGGAGGGGTTTGCGTCTGATTAGCTGGATGGTGGGGTAACGGCCTACCATGGCCATGATCAGTAGGGGTTCTGAGAGGATTGGCCCCCACACGGGTACTGAGAGACGGACCCGACTCCTACGGGAGGCAGCAGTAGGGAATATTGGGCAATGGAGGCAACTCTGACCCAGCCATGCCGCGTGCAGGACGAAGGCGCTCAGCGTTGTAAACTGCTTTTGCCCGTGAAGAAACGCAGCCCTGCGGGGTTGTTTGCCGGTAACGGGTGAATAAGCACCGGCTAACTCCGTGCCAGCAGCCGCGGTAATACGGAGGGTGCAAGCGTTGTCCGGATTTATTGGGTTTAAAGGGTGCGTAGGTGGTCCTGTAAGTCTGGTTTGAAAGCTGGGTGCTCAACACTCAGATGTGGCTGGATACTGTGGGACTTGAATGAACTGGAGGTCACTGGAACGGGTCATGTAGCGGTGAAATGCATAGATATGACCCAGAACCCCGATTGCGTAGGCAGGTGACTACGGTTTGATTGACACTGAGGCACGAGAGCATGGGGAGCGAACAGGATTAGATACCCTGGTAGTCCATGCCGTAAACGATGATGACTGGCTGTTGGGTCTTTGGACTCAGTGGCTGAGCGAAAGCGTTAAGTCATCCACCTGGGGAGTACGCCGGCAACGGTGAAACTCAAAGGAATTGACGGGGGTCCGCACAAGCGGTGGAGCATGTGGTTTAATTCGATGATACGCGAGGAACCTTACCTGGGCTAGAATGCGCGTGAAGTGGGTGGAAACATCCGCGCCCCGCAAGGGGCACAAAGCAAGGTGCTGCATGGCTGTCGTCAGCTCGTGCCGTGAGGTGTTGGGTTAAGTCCCGCAACGAGCGCAACCCTTATCGTATGTTGCCAGCACGTAATGGTGGGGACTCATGCGAGACTGCCTGCGCAAGCAGAGAGGAAGGGGGGGACGACGTCAAGTCATCATGGCCCTTACGTCCAGGGCGACACACGTGCTACAATGGTCGGTACAGCGGGTCACGATGGGGCAACCCTGAGTCAATCTTGCAAAGCCGGTCACAGTTCGGATTGGGGTCTGCAACCCGACCCCATGAAGCTGGAATCGCTAGTAATCGCGCATCAGCCATGGCGCGGTGAATACGTTCCCGGACCTTGTACACACCGCCCGTCAAGCCATGGGAGTTGGGGGGACCTGAAGTTCGGGGTAACAACCGGACAAGGGTAAACCCGGCGACTGGGGCTAAGTCGTAACAAGGTAGCCGTACCGGAAGGTGCGGCTGGAACATCTCCTTTCTGGAGCCGTCGGTGAGTGATCACCGGCCAGTGGGTGTTAGTGTGCTGATGGGTTTGTCAGAGCCGGGCTGTCGTTACCGCAAGGGGCGTCAGCGCAGCAGTTCTTTGACGTACAGGGAAAGACGAAACAGCGGTGTAAGCCGCTGGTCTAACGTAAGTAAGTAGTTGACTGATTGATTTGTGACATATACACAAGCAAAGGGCGTCTGGGGGATGCCTAGGCTTCTGGTGGCGAAGAAGGACGTGGCAAGCGACGAAACGGTGCGGGGACCCGCTGGCAGGGGCTGATCCGCACGTGTCCGAATGGGGCAACCCACTAGCTTGAAGAGCTAGTACCCTTTCGAGGGGGCAAACGCGGTGAACTGAAACATCTAAGTAGCCGCAGGAAGAGAAAACAAGTCGTGATTTCCCAAGTAGTGGCGAGCGAACGGGGAGGAGCCCAAACCGGCTGGGTTACGGCCCAGTCGGGGTTGTAGGACCTGACAACAAGGCAGCAAGCGAACCGAAACGATCTGGGAAGGTCGACCGTAGAGGGTGAGAGTCCCGTACGGGTCAGGGCGCTGCCGGGTCGGGGATCCTGAGTAAGGGGGGGCCGGAGGAACCCCCTCTGAATCTGGCGGCACCATCCGCCAAGGCTAAATACGACCAGAAGACCGATAGGGCAGAGTACCGTGAGGGAAAGGTGAAAAGAACGGGGAGTACCCGGGTGAAAGAGAACCTGAAACCAGGCGCTTACAAGCGGTCGGAGCCCCTGGATGGGGGTGACGGCGTGCCTTTTGCATAATGAGCCTACGAGTTACCGTCACTGGCCAGATTAAGCGACTGGAGTCGCGAAGTCGAAGCGAAAGCGAGTCTGAACAGGGCGCATAGTCAGTGGGGGTAGACGCGAAACTTGGTGATCTACCCGTGGCCAGGCTGAAGGGGGGGTAACACCCCGTGGAGGGCCGAACCGATAAGCGTTGAAAAGCTTCCGGATGAGCTGCGGGTAGGGGTGAAAGGCCAATCAAACTGAGAAATAGCTCGTACTCTCCGAAATGTTTTTAGGAACAGCGTTCGATGTTACCACTGGTGAGGTAGAGCGACCAACAGGATGCGGGGGAGTCACATCCTACCAACTTCTGATGAACTCCGAATGCGCCAGGGGGTGTCGGGCAGTGAGGGGCAGGGTGCTAAGGTCCTGTTCCGAGAGGGGAACAACCCAGACCATCGGCTAAGGTCCCCAAGTGTGTGCTAAGTTGAACAAAGGCGGTCCGGCTGCTGAAACAGCCAGGAGGTTAGCTTGGAAGCAGCTATTCCTTTAAAGAGTGCGTAACAGCTCACTGGTCGAGCGGGGCGGGCGTCGATAATAAACGGGCATCAAGCACACCACCGAAGCCGTGGACTCATGCATGAGCATGATGTGGTAGGAGAGCATTCCCTTTGGGGTGAAGGTCAGGCGCGAGCTGAGCTGGACTGAAGGGAAAAGCAAATGTAGGCATAAGTAACGAGATGGAGACGAGAACTCTCCACACCGTAAGGCTAAGGTTTCCTCCGCGATGGTAGTCATCGGAGGGTTAGTCGGGACCTAAGGGGCAGCCGAAGGGCGGGCTCTGATGGCAAGCGGGTTAATAGTCCCGCACTGTCCATGCAGGTCGTCTCATGACGGAGCGCCGGGGCTGCTACGTCCGGCCGGAAGGGGGCGTTGAGGGGAGGCTACGGCTGAACCGAAGTGGCGAAGGGGCTTCCAAGAAAAGTGAGGCTGCGTTAAGCGCATGGGTACCCGTACCGTACACCGACACAGGTAGCCGGGATGAATAATCTAAGGTGGACGAAAGAATCATGGTTAAGGAACTCGGCAAGATAACCCTGTAACTTCGGGAGAAGGGGGGCCTACCCACGCGAGTGGGAGGCTGCAGAGAAGACGCCCAGGCGACTGTTTACCAAAAACACAGGACTCTGCCAAATCGCAAGATGACGCATAGGGTCTGACACCTGCCCGGTGCTGGAAGGTTAAGGGGGGATGTTAGGGGCAACCCGAGGCATTGAACTGAAGCCCCAGTAAACGGCGGCCGTAACTATAACGGTCCTAAGGTAGCGAAATTCCTTGTCGGGTAAGTTCCGACCTGCACGAATGGTGTAACGATCTGGGCACTGTCTCAACCATGAGTTCGGTGAAATTGTAGTAGCGGTGAAGATGCCGCTTACCCGCCACGGGACGGAAAGACCCCGTGCACCTTTACTACAGCTTATCATGGATCGCTGGTCAGGCATGTGTAGGATAGGCGGGAGGCAGTGAAGCGGTGTCGCCAGGCATCGTGGAGCCGACCTTGAAATACCGCCCTTGGCTGACTGGTGGTCTAACCTGCGAGGGGACAGTGGTTGGTGGGTAGTTTGACTGGGGTGGTCACCTCCGAAAGGGTAACGGAGGTTTCCCAAGGTCCGCTCAGGCCGGACGGTAATCGGCTGGGGAGTGCAATAGCAGAAGCGGGCTTGACAGTGAGGTCGACGGACCGATCTGGTGCGAAAGCAGGGTATAGTGATCCGGTGGTACTGCATGGGTGGGCCATCGCTCAAAGGATAAAAGGTACGCCGGGGATAACAGGCTGATCTCCCCCAAGAGCTCACATCGACGGGGAGGTTTGGCACCTCGATGTCGGCTCGTCACATCCTGGGGCTGGAGAAGGTTCCAAGGGTTCGGCTGTTCGCCGATTAAAGTGGCACGCGAGCTGGGTTCAGAACGTCGTGAGACAGTTCGGTCCCTATCTGTGGTGGGCGCAGGAAGTTTGCGGGGATCTGTCCTTAGTACGAGAGGACCGGGATGGACGCACCGCTGGCGGATCGGTTGTCATGCCGGTGGCACGGCCGAGTAGCTACGTGCGGATCAGATAAGCGCTGAAGGCATCTAAGTGCGAAACTGGCCCCAAGATGAGACTTCCGGTATAAAGGGTTGTGCGAGACGAGCACGTTGATAGGCGGCAGGTGCAGGGGGTGAGAGTCCTAGAGCTGAGCCGTACTAATGAGCCCGGACGTGTAGCTGTCAAATTCGAGTCAATACGTTGTTACGTTACTTGCGTTAGGTAAGTCTTTCTCTGTGCTGTCCAAGACACGAAGGTGTGTTTTGGAGTCGAAGGCTGCAACGATCTAAGCTGGTCCTGGTTAGGGGCTGGCGCCAGTCACAAGGAGGCTGGTGGTCATAAGGCGGGTGAGCACCTCTTTCCATCCCGAACAGAGCCGTTAAGCCCCGCACTGCCGATGGTACTGGAGTCGTTTCCGGGAGAGTAGGTAGCTGCCACCTCTTGTCAAGCGAGTCGAAGCCGTCCCAAAAGGACGGCTTTACTCATTTTAAGCCATTTGAAACCACATTTTACAAGATAAGCGCTTGCTGCTTTTAACAGATGAATTGCTTTGCATTTATGTTGTCGTAACGCAAAGCGTATTCATGGATTAGAATTTTATGAATTGCACCTATTTCTGAGTCCGCAAACCTTTCTTTGACTCAATAAGCAGCCAAATTGCCAAATCTTTAGCGGCCGAAAAGTTTTGATAAGTTGCTGGTATCCGGCGACCGTCGGTGTATTCGTTGTATAGCCAGGGATCGCCAACTGCAAAGACTGTTCCCTTGCCATATTGTGAAACAGCGATGATAACGTCATTATCGGCTTTTAAGACTGCTGTAGCTGGAGCCTGTATGTCAAGGGTAGCCAAATCCTTAATATATACTGTGTTAGTGTGTTTAAAGATGGGGTGATTCGCTGGAATATCAAGCCGGCCTTGTTCCCATTTGGTTCCTTCAACGCTATTACGGTTCTTATCCATAAACCGAATGCCAAAAGCCTGCGCTAATTGATTGAAGTGTGGAATTTCACAGTTGGCCGTGTCGTTGGCCATCAAAACCAGAACTCCCCCTGCTTTAACCCAATCGCTAATTGCTTTTACATCCTGCGCTCGAACGTAGTTCGGTTGTTTGGCTTCTTTCGGAGAATCAGGGTCGACAATGATATACACATCCAAAGCATTTAAACTGGAGCTAGTGGGAGCTATCGTAACAGCCTGTGTATTTGCGCCAAGATCTTGGAAGATAGAACCCCATAGCCAAAAACCTGAATGGGTACGGTCTTCCCAGGTATAATGAAAACGTTCCTGACCCGTGGCTGTTGAGCGGTATTCGTTGTTGAAGTAGTAATCAAGCCCAACTGTTTTCCCGGCTCCAACCGACTGCTCAGCGGCAATTTCCATCTCTACACTGGCCATAATGAATGACCCAATGCCTTTCAAGTCGTTTTTTCGAATCGGTTCACTTAAATAGTAAGCATAGCTGCCGTCTCGGTAAGGTTCACCACCTAGACCGCCGACGCTGACAACCCCGTCGAGGCTAAAAAGCCCGTCGGTATCAGATTTAACAAATTTGTCAAGTACGCCCTGGTAGCCTCTCCGGGCGTTGTTCAACAAGCTATTGGGGAGGTATCCTTTACGAACTCCTTTAGCTAATGCATACACCAACATCGACGTAGCAGATGATTCTATATAATTGCCCTGGCGACTACCCTGATCAATAATCTGGTACCAGCCGCCGGATGCTGGGTCTTGATACTGAACCAACACTGGCATCAGCCGTTGCAGATAGCTTACCAGTTGTGTCCGCTCAGGATGATTATCGGGAAAGTAATCCAGTACGTCAACCAGGGACATGGCGTACCAACCCAGGGCACGACCCCAGAAAGTTGGCGACTGACCCGTTTTAGAATTGGCCCATCGTTGCTGTCGGCTCTCATCGTAGCCATGATAAAGCAGGCCGGTTTTTGGATCAATAAGGTGTTTTTCAATCAGGGCAAACTGGTTGGCGATGTCATCAAAAGCGGTTGGTTCATTAAACAAAAGAGCGTGTTCGGCATAGAATGGCTCGGCCATGTATAGCCCATCGAGCCACATCTGATTTGGATACTGCTGCTTATGCCAGAAGCCGCCCTCTTTTGTGCGGGGTTGCTCCTTAAGCTGCTGTCGGAGTAGGGTAGCTGCCTTTTGGTAACGTTCGCGGCCTGGCTGTGTCTGCTGGCTCAGCATGAGCAGTAAGCGGCCGGTTGCAATATTATCGAGGTTGTAGTCGCCGGGCTTATACGTACGGATGCTGCCATCTTTCCCGACAAACTGATTGATATTATTCAGAATATAGTCGTAGTATTTACCGTCGCCGGTTCGGTTCCAGACCCGTTCGATGGCCTTGAGTACGAGTCCCTGTTCGTAATCCCAGCGAGCATTTTTCTGATTCCCGGTTACGATGGAATCGTTGTGCCTGGCCATAAAGGTGTCAGCCATTTTCTGCGACCAGGGTTTCGTCTGCGCAAAAACGGATGGAACTATGAACAGGAAAGCAAAAAGGAAGCGGATCAACATGACAACCTTACTGATGTTGATCCTAAAAGCGGATAATCCTGGCGAATCTACCCCTTGAAATTAACCTTGATGTGTGATCCGTCGCAATAAGGTTTATTACTGCTCGAGCCACAACGGCAGAAAGCAGTGACGTTGTGTTTCAAGGTTTCGTGCCCTTCGGCATCTTTTACGCGCAGGTTGCCATACACCAGTAATGGACCATTGAGCAGGGGCTCAACAATACTTTCGGCCTCTATATCTTCCGGTTTGACATGTTCCTCGTTACGGAAATAGCTTAAGGCTTTAGATGGGCATCGATCAACCTGTTCGATGATCCGGTCGGTGGAAGCTCCACTCATGTTTACCCACGGCCGGGCACGTGGATTGAACACGTCGATAAGCTGTGTCCAGCAGAGCTTGGAATGAATGCATACAGCAGGTTTCCAGACGACGGTAATTTCGCCGTTGGTATAAGTCTTGGTGATATCTTCAGAAGGCGTCATGGCTCAATCAGGGCAGTATCGAAGTCAATGGGGTTTGCCAGTGCTTTATGAATAGGGCAGCGATCCGCAATTTCACGTAGTCGCAGGCGTTGTTCTTCGGATAAATCACCGTTTAAAATCACTTGCGTTGTAAACAGCGACCGGTTGTTTTCTACATCGCGCGCGTAGTCGACATGAGCCACCGCCGATTCGAGCGGCCAGCCTTTGCGGTCGGCGTACATTCGCAGGGTGATAACGATACAACTGGCCAGGGCACTGCATAACAACTCGGTGGGTCGCATACCCCGGTCTAACCCGCCGACATCGAACGGTTCATCAGCGACAATTACCTGGGTTTTGCCTGAAATGTGGGTTTCGTAAGGCGTACGTTCAATGCGGGCAGTTACGGTTGACATACTGCAAGATAGTGATTTCTCTAAAGCACAACGGATGAACTATCGACCCCACTCGGCCGGGTTTTCGCGCCAGGCTGCCAGTGATTCCATAGCGTCGGCAGAAATGTAGTTCAGCGACTGAGCCTCGGTAAGTAGTGCTTCATAATCGCTGAGGCAAACCAGCGATACATTTTTATCGGCGAAGTTCTGGGCTGCCAGTGGAAATCCATACGTAAAAATAGCCGCCATACCGAGTACCTCAGCCCCGGCCTGGCGGAGGGCATCCACGACTTTCAGAGAACTACCGCCGGTTGAGATCAGGTCTTCAATTACAACGACCCGCGCCCCGGCTTCCAGCCTTCCTTCAATCTGATTACCCATCCCGTGTTTTTTCGGCTCGGGCCGGACGTAGCAGTATGGAAGCCCTAATACGTCGGCTACCAATGCCCCCTGCGGAATACCGGCCGTTGCAACGCCAGCAATAACCTCAGCGGAGGGAAAATGCTGGCGAATGACGTCAGCCAGGGCATTCTTGATGTACGTCCGTACGTCCGGATAAGAAAGGGCAACGCGGTTGTCGCAATAAATGGGCGACTGCCAACCCGAACTCCAGGTGAATGGTTGATCGGGCCGCAGACGAACGGCCTGTACGGTAAGCAGATGCCGGGCCACTTCTCGTTTGATGATTGTTGGATTCAAGGGGACGAACCGGATGATTAATGTATGCTGCAAAGAAAGCATCAAAACGTGAGCGTTCGACGCGGCAGGTAAATGCCGGGCGGCAATAATTTTTTTAATCCAGGTTGATAGTGTCTGCGAAATCAGAAAAAAAGTTTATTTTAAACCACATAAATAACCTTCCTTGATAAACCACTACCATTAATGTACCCGCTTACCCTGTCGTCGGAACTACTGTTGGAAAGCGTATTTCAGACGTCGCTTAACGGCATTTTAGTATGCCGGGCTATACGCGACGGATCAGAGCAAATTGTCGATTTTGACGTCATCAGATGTAATAGTCAGGCTGCCGTCTTAACGGGTTTTACCGAAGAACAGATTCTTAATAATAGCATGCTGACGCTCGATCCGGACGGCTGTGCAAGCGGCATCTTCGAGCAATACGTCAACGTTGTACATACGGGCCGCTCCGTTCGGATCGAGCACTACTTTGAGGGCGGTAATGTGTGGCTGCTTCAGGCTTTGACAAAATTTGAGGATGGCGTACTGGTGTCTATGGCAGATGTTACGGCCACCAAACTGGTTGAGCAGCAACGATTAAACGAACAGGCGTTGTTTCAAACCGTTCTGGATTACGCGCAGACGGGAATTGCCGTAATGGATGCAGTACGGGATGAGTCGGGTCGGATAATCGATTTTGTTTTTACGCACATCAATGAAGACGCTGAGCGAATTACCAAACGTAGCCGCGCCGAACTGATTGGGCAGCGGTACTCGCAGGTCTGGCCCGGTGCTACCACGAATGGCGTGCTGAGTTGGCACATCCACGTGGCTGAATCCGGAGAGCCTGTCAGATTGAACGGGATGAATTACCCGGTTGGGGACTATGATGGATGGTACAATGTCCGCATCAGGCCTTACGGTAAGGGTGTGGTCGCTACGTTTGTGGATGTGACCGCCCTCAAAAAAGCGGAGCTGGCCAAGGAAAAGCAGGCTGAACTGTTACGTTCTGTCCTCGATAACTCGTCGAGCCTCATCATTGCGTTTGAAGCGGTTCGGGACCCTGCGGACGGCCGTATTGTCGATTTCCGTTACGTAGCGCAGAATGAAGCCAGCCGGCAAAGCGTCAGTCGTACCGACGAGCAGGTAATTGGCCACACGATGCTCGAATATTTTCCGCACGTTATTGAAACCGGGCTGTTCAATCGCTATTTGCAGGTGATCGAAACCGGCCAGTCGATGCGGTTTGAGCAGGAGTATAACTACGATCAACTAACGGGCTGGTTCGAAATTTCCGTGATGAAGTGGGGCGATGGTATCGTACTAACACTGGTCGATATTACGGCCAGTAAGCGGCATCAGCAGGAAATTGAAGCAGCCAATCTGGGGCTCCAACGCGCCAATGATAACCTGCAGCAGTTTGCGTACGTAGCCAGCCATGATCTACAGGAGCCGCTGCGGAAGATTACGGCCTTCAGCGACGTACTGGTCGACCAGTATGCCGACGTACTGGATGATTCGGGAAAGGACATCGTGCAACGTATGCAATCGGCGGCTGGCCGGATGTCGGAGCTGATTCGGGACGTACTGGCGTATTCGCGGGTTAGTACGCACCGCGAGTCATTCCGGCGGGTATCGCTAACAAAAGTGTTGGCCGATGTAGTTCGGGAATTAAATCCGGAGCAAAAAAAGGCGAATATCACCGTGGATGTCGATCGCTTGCCGGAGGTGCTCGGCGATCAGACGCAACTTTATCAGTTGTTCGAGAATTTGCTGAGTAATGCCATCAAGTTTCAGCCACCGGGGCAGTCGGCGGTGGTGCGAATCAACTGCCGGGCCGTTATGGGCGCGGACGTATCGGTAAACGGACAAAGCTCTTTCTGCGAAATAAGCGTGCAGGACAACGGCATTGGGTTCGATCCGAAATATGCCGACCGTATTTTTCAGGTTTTTCAGCGGCTGCATACCCGCCAGCAGTACGCCGGTACGGGCGTCGGTCTGGCCATCTGCAAGCGCGTAATCGAAAACCATAATGGGGTTATTTACGCCAGCAGCCAGCCCGGACGTGGCGCTACCTTCCGGGTGTATCTGCCTACCCTGGCAGAGTAGCTACGTATATGAGCCCAGTCCAGTTCGGGTGGATAACCTACCCACCGGGACTGGATTTGGTTTGCCAATCTTCCGGCGGTTCTTTACCTTCGTTTACCTTCTTTGCACACGTTTATGGACGCAACGCTTCCATCGGATACTGTAATTTCGTCGCTCTGGCAGATCGCTTTAGATCATTCTGCCACGGGGATAGCAGTATATGAACTTTTGGAAGACCCCGACGGGGCGTCTCCCGACTTCCGATTGTTGATGGAAAATTGCCGGGCGTCGGAGATCATAGGGGTCAACCTTCGCAGTAAGATAGGCGGGAAAATAAGCGAAATGTTTCCCAACGGACAGGAAACCAGCCTTTGGGAGACAGCGCTGCAGGTGATCAGAACCGGTCAGAAAAGTACCCATGAACTGCCATATGTCATTCAGGATACGGGGCACCCCGGCTGGTATAAGCTAATTATCAGTTCCGCCAATGATGGTCGGCACGTTGTGTTTTCGTTTACGGACATCACTGAGCATAAAGAACAGATAGCCCGCGAACTCCACCAGAACACGCTGCTTCGAACCATCCTCAACAGCGCGCTGAATGGAGTGATCTATTACCGGGCTATTCGCGAAGCGAGTTCTAACGGTCAGGGGCTGGGGCAGATTGTTGATTTCCAGGAAGTACTGCACAATACGGCGGCTGAACAACAAACGCGACAGACCGCCGAGGATTTCAGGGTGAGAACCATGCTGGAACGGTATCCAGAACGGGGAAAGCCCGGCGAGGCAGCCAATGAGCTTTTTCAGGCGATGGTCCGCGTAACGGAAACGGGTATTCCTGAGCGTAGAGTGCAGTACATCCCTTCGCATCACATGACCTTCGATTTATCGATGGTTAAGCTGGAAGACGGGTTCGTGATTTCGCTGCTGGATATTTCTGAACAGGTTGAACAGCTTAAACATATCGAGCGGCAGGCCCATCAGTTCACCGATCTCCTCAATAGCCTGGCCAGTGGACTCGTCATCTTTGACATTAAGCGCAACGACGCCGGCGAGGTAGTTGACCTGATTTATGAAAGCATCAGCCAGTCGGTACTGAACGATATAGGCCGCTCCCGCGACGAAGTGGTGGGCAAAGGTATGCTGGAGTTGTTGCCGGGTGCAATGCCCACACCTTGGCAGAAATATCTTGAGGTTATTCAAACGGGAGTGCCTGTGCGGCTTGAGGACAGCTACCCAAAAGGCGACGCTATCCATTACCTCGACGTATCGGTCACACCTTTCAGCACGAACAAACTGCTGGTGAGCTATACCAGTACCAACGAGACAAAAAAAATGCTTCAGGTGCTGCGGAGCCAGGCCATCCTGTTCAACACCATGTCTCGTAACGTACCGGATGTAGGTGCTCTGGTAGTGAACAGTAACCTGCGGGTTGTGTTTGCTAATGGCGAGTTGCCGGAAGAGCTGTTTCCGCTTAATCCGCCGACTGGTATTATCGACCGTCGGCTGGATCAGGCACTACGGCCAACCTATCGTACTGAGTTGAGGAACTACCTGCAGGATGCCCTCGGGGGCATTAGCCGGACACTGATCCAGCCGGTCGGCGATCGGGTATACGAAGTGTACGTGGGGCCCGTCAACGACGAAGCCGAAGCCGGCGATACGTTGATGGCCATGGCCATTTACCGGAACATCAGCCAGGCCCGGCGCTACCAGCGCGAACTTGAGCAGTCGGTGACGGAACTAAAGCGGTCAAACGAAAGTCTGGAGCAGTTTGCCTACGTAGCCAGCCACGATTTGCAGGAGCCGCTGCGAAAAATTCAGGCCTTTGGCGATGTATTACGGGCGCAATACGTACCCGCATTGGGTGAGTCCGGAGCCGATCTGGTACACCGGATGCAATCGGCAGCGGCCCGGATGTCGGATCTGATCAAAGATCTGCTCGAGTTTTCGCGACTGACCAATATGCAGGAAACACACGAGCTGGTGTCGCTGGCGTCGGTGGTCAATAGTGTCGTTCAGGATCTGGATCTGATCATTCAGGAAAAACGGGCCGTTATCGAATTCGATGATTTGCCAGCCCTGATGGGGGATGCTCCGCAGTTGCACAGGTTGTTTCAGAATCTGCTGTCCAACGCCCTGAAGTTTTGTAAGGAGGGGGTACCGCCACACGTCGTTATTTCGGCCGTTATGGTCGAAGGCCGTAGCATACAGGGTGTGTTGCTGACGGATGAACGCCGGTCGTTTGTCCGGATCGACGTGAAGGACAACGGTATCGGGTTCGATGAAAAGTATACGGACCGGATCTTCACCATTTTTCAGCGGCTACACGGCCGCAGTCATTATCCGGGGACGGGCATCGGTCTGGCCATCTGCCGCAAGATAACGGATAACCACCGGGGCTACATCCGGGCCACCAGTCGCGAAGGCGAGGGGGCTACGTTTCAAATCTACCTGCCGATTGCCTGAGCCATATACGGGGCATTAGTATAAAACGCTTACCCCCGTATTTTGCCTTATAGAACCCCGAGACTTTCCCGCCTGCTCATGAAACGCTTACTTCTGTGGTTGTTCGCCGTAGGATTACTGCTGAACGCCGGCATGAAACTGCCTATTTTGCCGGTACCGGATACCGACTGGCTTGAATACAACGGCAACGGTGCCCGGAACCACTATTCGGCTCTTGCCCAGATAACGCCCGATAATGTGCAGCACCTGCGGGTGGCCTGGACGTATGAATCGGGCGGGGCTGATACGGTGCAGAACAGGACGCAGATGCAGTGTAATCCCATTGTGGTAGGTGGAATACTCTACGGTGTATCAGCAGGTACACAGGCGTTTGCGCTCGATGCGGCTACGGGTCGGGAGATCTGGAAAACGGCACTGACCGACAATGGTGGCACCACCAGCCGGGGCGTTACGTATTGGACGGATGGCCGAACTGCCCAAATCTTTTTCGGGGCTGGCAAATGGCTGTACGCACTCGATGCCCAGACCGGGCGACCCATTGCCAGTTTTGGCGAGCAGGGGCGAATTAATCTCCGAACGGGATTGGAGCGGCCGGGGGCGGATGAGTATGTGGTATCGAATACACCCAACACGATTTATAAAAACCTGTTGATTGTAGGTGCGCGGGTGGCCGAATCAGAAACGGCCTTATTGGGCGACGTCCGGGCGTTCGATACCCGAACGGGTAAACTCGTCTGGACATTTCGGACCATACCGCAGGCCGGCGAAACAGGATATGATACGTGGTCGCCACGGCCCGGGCGTCAGCACGTTGGTGGAGCCAATGCCTGGGCGGGAATGGCCATTGATCGGGAGCGAGGGATTGTTTACATCCCCACCGGCTCGGCGGCTTATGATTTTTACGGGGGGAATCGCCAGGGAAGTAACCTGTTTGCCAACTGCCTGCTGGCGCTGGATGCACAAACGGGTAAGCGATTGTGGCATTTTCAACTGGTGCACCACGACATCTGGGACCGCGATCCTCCCGCTCCACCAAACCTGCTGACTGTAACGCATAAAGGACCCGATGGGAAGCCAAAGCGTATTGATGCCGTAGCGCAGATTACCAAGCAGGGTTATATTTTTGTGTTTGATCGCGTTACGGGTAAACCTTTATTTCCCATTGACGAACGGCCTGTTCCGACGGATGGAGTAGCGGGTGAGCAGCCATTTTCGACACAACCAATCCCGCTTGGACCGGATTACTTCACCCGGCAGGCATTTACTGAAAAAGACCTTAATTCCTTTGTCGCCAACCGGGATTCGCTGGCGGGCGTTATCCGGCAGGCCCGAACCGGTCGGGCGTATCTGCCCATCACCCAGACGCTGACCATATTTTACCCGGGTACCGATGGCGGAGGACAATGGGGTGGCGCTGCGGTCGACCCGGATGGCGTCCTATACGTACCGGCCAAAGAGATTCCGGTGTACACTTCCCTGGAAAAGCGCCGGACAGCCTCGGCCGGAACTGCACTGACCGGTACGCAGCTATACAACCTGCGGTGTGCCGCCTGCCACGGTACCGACCGGCGCGGGAACCACGATGGCTCTTACCCGTCGCTGGTCGCGATTGACAAGCGGCTGTCGGTTGATCAGGTCAGGCAGATTCTACAGAAAGGCCGTAGTATGATGCCTTCCTTCGCCCACCTGTCAGCGGCTGAACACAAAGCGCTCATTGATTTTCTGTTTCAGAAAGAGTCGGCACAAGCCGTGGTTTCGTCGCAGGCAACAACTGTACCGTATCAGCATACGGGCTATAACCGCTGGTACGATGCGAATGGATACCCGGTCAGTACGCCCCCCTGGGGAACCCTTACGGCCGTTGATCTAAACTCCGGTAAGCGTCGGTGGCAGGTGCCATTGGGTGAGTATCCGGAACTAACGGCGCGGGGTATTCCGCCAACGGGTACGGATAACTACGGTGGTCCACTCGTCACGGCCAGCCGGCTGTTATTTATTGCGGCCAGTCGGGATGAACAATTTCGGGCGTTTGATACCCAAACGGGCAAGGTGTTGTGGCAAACGTCACTGCCGGCTGCCGGCTATGCCTCACCGAGTACGTATGCCATAGGCGGGAGACAGTACGTAGTGCTTGCCTGCGGAGGGGGCAAACTCAAGACCAAATCCGGGGATAAATACGTAGCGTTCGCATTGCCTTAGAAGAAACGCTTACTCGGCCGCTTCCCGATTCAGATGCACTCTAACGGTGTCTATCCGCGTACCGCTCATTGACACGATCGTAAACGTAAAGGGAGAAAGGTCAATAATATCCCCCACCTTTGGCAGGTCTTCATTTTCGGCCAGAATATAGCCGCCGAGTGTATCGTAGTCGCCTTCAGGTATTGTCCAGCCGTATTTCTCGTTCAGGTCGTCGATTTCATGACGGGCGCTGAGCAGCCATGTCCAGTCGTCGATCTGCCGTTCGACCCAGTCCTCGTTGGTATCGTACTCGTCCTGAATCTCGCCGAAGATCTGTTCGACCATGTCCTCGACGCTGACGATGCCGGCCGTTCCTCCAAATTCGTCAACGACGAGAGCCAGACTTTTCCGCTCGGCCAGAAAGCGCATCAGCAGATCCTGGGCGGGCATTGTTTCCGGAACGGTAATGATAGGGGTCAGAATCTGTTCGATGGACGACGGCTTCTGGAACAGGGCCAGGGCGTGGCAGTAGCCAATCACGTCATCAATATTCTCGCGATACACCACAATTTTAGAGTGTCCGCTGGTCTGAAATGCCTGCCGAAGATCTTCCAGCGTATCATCAACGGCGACGGCCGCAATTTCGGTGCGGGGAACCAGACAGTCACGAACGCGCACATCGCGGAATTCGATGGCGTTGTTGAAGATACGCGTGTCAACTTCCAGGTCCTCCTGTGTATCTGCTTTCTGATTAAGCTGCTGAAGGTAGTTGTTGAGGTCCGTCAGCCCAAAAACCGGCTTGATTTCGGTCTGCTGCCGACCCAATACGTAGCGAATCACGAAACGGGCAATACCAACCAGCACACGAACGATAGGAGCAATAGCCTGATAAATGACCCACAACGGCACAGCCAGACGTTCCAGAAAGGCATCCGGGTGAATCAGGGCCAGGCTCTTGGGTAAGTAATCGGCCAGGGGCAGAAAAATAACGGTCAGGAGAATAGTCTCAAGCGTAATGAGCATGAACTCACTTTCGGCCCACCCTGCCGGCAACATAGACAACAATAACGGATTCAGCACCGTAACGCCCAGCACCGTGAACGTAACCAGAAAGAGGGTATTGCCGGTGAGTGTGGTCCCGATAAACAGGATTGGGTTTTTCAAAAAGCCTGAAACCAGCTTCTCGCTGAGCGGTCCCTGCTTGCTGTGAATCTCAAAATACAACCGGTTCACTGATACATAGGCCATCTCCACGGCGGAGAAAAAGCCGGCCGTAACGAGCGCTAGTAACGCACCAAACAGAAGGGTAAAGAATTCCATGGGAAAACCGCAATCTATTTCTTTTTCTTCTTCCGATTCCGGTCAGCCTCCATTTGCTTGATGGTTGGCGACACGATTTTCTCCCGTTCTAGCCGCCGGTTGCGGACGAACTGGAATGAAAACAGGAACGCCAGGCAGACCATCAGTATCCAGTAGCTTTCGGCAAAACTGGTCCGGCGGACTTCCAGAATCCATAAAAGCAGTGATCCAAGCGCCAGGGCAATCAATATGGTTTCGGACAGTTTCATAAACAAAAACCAGTTGGTCAGCCAAACCATGCACACCTGCATAGCTCGGCTGACCAACTGACTAATTAACGATTATGCCATGCCCTTGTTCCGCATTTTCGAAAATTCGCGGTACCGACGGACCGTTGCCATCAGGAAGCCAATGACCAGAATGAACGTACCGATCCAAAGGACATTGATGAGCGGCTTTTCAAAGGCTTTCAGGACGATGTAATCGCGCTGCTTTCGGTTAACGGCGAAGGTGAATTTGCCGGTACGGGGGTCAATTTCGTTCAACTGGATGCGAAGGCCCAGCTCTTCATTCGTTTCGGCCCGGCGACCAACCAGGCGGTCTTTGATAATGAATGCCGGCGACAGGATATGCTCACCGTTTTTGTCCAGTACCCGCACCTGCGCCTTTACGGCAGCATCGTTCGGGCCAAGTTCCGTACCATCAACGTCGTTTGTACGTACTACATCGTCCAGAATCGCCACATAATCATTCAGGAAAAATGTATCCTTTAAGGCTACACTGTACGTTTCGGTTTTGTCCCACTGATCTTCGGCCGTTGGATCGGGGGCTGTTGCTACGTACGTGTAAAGATCGCGGCCGACCTTACGGCTAATATCTGGTGATAACACTACGCCCATCCGTTCGTTGACCTGAAGTCGCGGATACAACGTAAAGATTTTGCCACTTGGCTCACGGTACTCAACCTCGTAGAAAATATTTTCAGGAAAGAGGGCCAGCGTATCCCCTTTTTTATGGTAGACTTTGCCGTTGACGTCGATATCGCGTAGCGCAATGCCGTGGAAATCACCCTCGATGAGCTGTACCCATGAACGCGGAAAATAACCAGGTACGTCGCGTGCTTCAATACGCTGACCGCGGTACGTTAGCTGATACTGATCCATCCGTTCGGACTGGTTCAGCCAGAGCAGGACGTTCTCTTTGTTTTCCTTATTGTCGTTCTTGGTGAAGTCTTCGGAGCGCGAAATCAGAATGCCACTGTTGTTCAGCGAAATAACCCGGGAGTAGCCCGATGAAAACAAGACGCCGATGAGCATGAGTGCCATACCAATATGGGCTACTGCACCACCCGACAGTCGATAGTTACCCCGAATAACACCCAGCAGAATGGTACCGTTAGCGACAATAGCGAATACCGAAGCTACCAGCAGAGCCATGTATACGGGGTTCCGAACTTCACCGAAGGCAATCAATCCCGCACTGATCAACAGGGTGAGAATAGCCGGCGTTACGAGGGCATTCCAGTTTCGGTTCTCTACTTTCCGCCACCACATGTACTGACCAATGCCCGACAGCAATGCAATAATGGCAAAGAACCAGATCTGGAACTTGTTGTAGTGAGCAATCTGATCGACCGGCAGCGCGAGATTTGATACCTTACCAAACGACTCCAGAATGCTGTTGTATACCGGAATCGATGTGGTTGCAATCACCTGAAAACCTGCCAGGCACAGCACCGTAGCGCCGATAAAGAGCCAGAACTCTTTCGTGTATACCGAGGTTTCCTGCTCATCGCTCGGGATGAGTTTCCACTTACGGGCCGCCAGGAAAACGGACAGGATAATAAACGCAAACAGATAAACCAACAGTTGACCCGACAGGCCCAAATCCGTAAACGAGTGTACCGACGCATTACCGAGAATACCACTCCGGGTCAGGAACGTAGAGTACAAAATCAGGATAAACTGGGCGATCGTCAGGATAATAGCCGTTTTCAGGCCGGTAGAACTGCGCTTGGCGATGAGCATGGTATGCAGCGCGGCCACCATAATCAACCACGGTACATACACGGCATTTTCGACGGGATCCCAGTTCCAGTAGCCACCGAAGTTGAGGGTTTCGTAGGCCCAGTAGCCACCCATCATAATCCCGACGCCCAGAATCATGGCACCCAGCAGGGTCCAGGGCAGCGCCGGCCGAATCCATTCGAGCGGCTGGTTACGCCATAGCCCGGCCATGCAGTAAGCAAACGGAACCAGGGTCAGGGCAAAACCTAAAAATAGAGTAGGGGGGTGAATCACCATCCAGTAGTTCTGGAGCAGCGGATTCATGCCTTTCCCATCTTCCGGAACAAACAGCGGGTCGGTCGCGAAGATGGGTGCGTCGGGCATGGCTTCCCGCAGCAACAGGAACGGCGATGAGCCAATCTTTAATGTATCGCCGAACACAACCCCCAGAATCATCGACGCCAGAAAAGCCTGCACAAGGGCAAACACCATCATCATCGGCGCTTCCCACTTTCGGTTTGTGTTGATCAGGATCACACCCAGCACCGCATTCCAGAAAATCCAGAGCAGGAAACTACCCTCCTGGCCGTGCCAGAAACTGGAGATGATATATTCGGCCGGGAGCGCTTTTGACGAGTAGCTCCACGCGTAATGGTACTCGAAATAGTGATTGCTGACAATGTAGAACAAAGCGCCTACGATACCCACAACCGCCACGCCATGAACATAAAAAGCCCAGCGGGCCAGCATCCGCCAGTCGTTGCGGGGTTCACCCGCCTTACCGGCAACGGCTGCCTTGCCAGACGGAGTTTTCTTGTCGGTTCTGGGGCGTTTGGAAGAAACCGGAATACTGGTCCGACCGGCCCCTGCACTGGTCACTTCGGCGTATTCCAGTCGCTCTGCGCGCTCGAACTCAACAGGAGCGCTATCAGCCTTACGCTGAGAAAGAGCCACGAGCAGATACGCGATCGTCGAGACCAACGCCGTTACAAACGACAGAATGACAAAGAAGTGACCGATATTACCGACCGTTGTATGGATCATTGGTTGAATGATTGAATCAATGAAGTATTGAATAAGTGGCAGAGCACAAACTGTGTCGCGCCACCCAACACCTTACAGCTTAGCCGTTTTGGCCTCGTGTTCGGTGGTTTCCAGCTTGCCGTCCTGATACTTCGATGGGCACTTCAGCAGAATCTTGTTGCACTGAAAGTGGTCGTCCTGCATCGAGCCGATCACGACAACCTGCTCCGACCGATCGAAATCCTGCGGCTTCGGCGCGTTATACACCACCTTCTGCACTCGGTTATCGTTGTCGACGAGCGTGAACTCAAAATGATTGGGGTCCATCTCGGGCTGATAAAACAACCCTTCGATCTGCCCGGCAGCATCTTTTTTCAGTTTGCCGACCACGTGAATCATATCGTCGTTACCATCCTTGGCCATCTGAGCAGCCTGAGTGAAGGTCACGTACGAACTGGCGTCGCCGGCGGTAGAAACGATGATAGCAATGGCAATGGCGATAACGATGATGCCGAAGATGTGAGAAAGTTTCATTGTACGTAATCGTTAATGGTGGACGTCCGACCTATGTAATAGGACATCACTACCGGACGTTTAGGGGCTGATGTTTGTCTTTTACTTCATTCTCCAGTTTGCCGATCTTCCGGTCCAACTGAATCAGATACGTAATAATGCCGGCAAACACCACTGCGATGACGGCTACGACGACCCAGATCTTGCCATCGGCCCGGAGCCGGTCGGCCATCTCAACCCCGTCCGTGACAGGCTGTTGAGCGAAAAGGTTCTGGGCGGTCAGCAGAACCGTTGCCAGTGCAAGTTTGCCTTTTAGAAATAAGCTCATAATGGTAATCAGGTAACGAAAAGTAACCCCGAATCATTCCTCAACAACGGCGCGAATTCGGCTTAATCTGACCCGTAGTTCAGTAATCCAGACGCCCAGGAGCGTGAAACCGATAACGGCCGGGTAAAACACCATCCGCATCTGGCTATTCATGTCGTACTGCCCGAATGCCGGATTACCCCCGTTGCCGGGGTGCAGTGAATCGGTCAGGCGCGGCAGAATAAATATCAGCGGAACAAAGACCGCAAACGCAAAGATGTTGTACACCGCCGAAATCCGGGCGCGTCGCTGCTCATCATCGAACGAACCGCGCAGAATCAGATAAGCAAAATACAGTAGCATTGCCACAGCGGCCCCGTTTAGTTTTGGGTCGTTCGGCCACGGCTCACCCCAGGTAAAATTGGCCCACACTGAGCCGGTCGCACACCCCAGCAGACCAAATACGATACCTGTGTTGGCAAATTCAACCGCGATCCGATCATGGTCGGCAAGGCCGCTCCGCAGGTAACGTATCGAAAAAATAGCTGACGTGAGCAGCAACGTAGTCATGCCAAACCACAGCGGTACGTGGAAGTACACGTTGCGGATGCTTTCGTTTAGAATTGGTTGCCGCGGCACCTTACCCAATATTCCCCAGAATACGGTGTAGGTAAGAATGGCAACGGCAAGAATCTTCCACCAGGAATTTTTCATTTTTCTTACAATTTACGGTTTTCGGTTTACGATTTCGGCGCTCCAGTGCTCCGGCGGACTAACGCAATCTCGTACAGCCGAAAACTGAAAACCGTAAACCAAATACCAACTACCGATTCTAGCTCCGCCATAGAAACGGAAACAGCATCCATGACAAGGCGAGTACAATCGCATCAATTGCCAGCACAATCCCAATTTCATCCCAGCTTACGCTGCGGTCGAGACCGTCGATGGCATTTTTCGAGACCCGAAGCAGCATCAGCAGCAGCGGCAGCACGATCGGGAAGCTCAATACGGCCATCAGGGTCGCTGAGTTTTCGGCCTTCGAGGCTATGCCCGCGATCAGGGTCAACGAAGCCGCAAAGCCAATTGCCCCCAACGCCAGACTCAACAAATACAACAGTACGTCCTGCACCGGATTCCCCAGCACGAACGCATAGACCACAAATCCAAGTCCGGCCAGGGCCAGCATCAACACGATATTGTACAGAATCTTCGACAGAATAATCTGCTGCGGACTCGCCAGCGTGTAATAGTACAAAAGCCGGCCGGCCCGTTCCTGCACAAAGCTCTTGGCAATGGCATTGATGGCCGTAAAGAGCAAAATAATCCAGAATAGTGTATTCCAGACAATCGGCGTCAGCAGGCCCCGCCGGGCGCTGAAACTCAGGTAGCACACGAACACCGCCCCGACAATGTACAACAGCATGCCATTAAGTGCGTAGCGTTGCCGCCATTCGAGCAGAAACTCTTTCCGCATCAACGCACCCAATTGCCGTACTGATTCCGCCATGCTAGTTCTTTTTAATGTACAAAATTACGACACAAGCAGGTAGGGTAAAAGAAATAAATTGAAGTTCGTGAGTGAAGTGAAAATTTTAACCGGTGAAACGGAAACCTAAACCCATGAGGAAGCGCTTCTTTAGTCAAGAACCCACTGTTTATGGACTATAGTACCCCGCTTACGCTCTGTGGCTTTTCGTTCCTGGCGGGCTTTATTGACGCAATTATCGGGGGTGGAGGACTCATCCAAACGCCAGCTATGTTGTTTACCTTGCCCAATTATCCCGTACCGACGCTGATCGGTACGACGAAGATTCCATCACTGGCCGGGAGTCTTATGGGAGCGACTCAATATAGTCGTCGGGTGGCGGTGGCTGGGCGTTTTATCGGCCCGGCCATGGCCATTGCGTTCGGCATGTCGTGGTTAGGCTCGTGGACGCTCACGCGCGTACCCAACAGCTTCATGAAACCGCTCGCGTTGGTGATCCTGACGGCCGTGTTTATCTATACCCTCAGCCGGAAAAATTTCGGGCAGGCCAACCAGCGCACCCTTTCGGCCAGTCAGCAGCGGAGTCGTATGTGGCTGATGGGTGGGCTGATTGGGTTCTACGACGGTTTCTTTGGCCCGGGAACCGGCAGCTTTCTGGTTCTGGGGTTTATTGCACTGATTGGATTTGATTTTCTGAAAGCCAGCGCCCATGCCAAATGGATCAATGCATCGACTAACCTGGCCAGTGTACTGTTTTTTGCCATTAAAGGCACTATGCTTTATACCATTGCCCTGCCAATGGCCGTAGCCAATCTGTCGGGGGCGTTTCTGGGAGCCAGGCTGGCCATCCTGAAAGGCAACCAGTTTATCCGTGTGTTTTTCCTGTTGATTATCGCGGTGACAATTCTCCGCTTTGGCTATGATATCGTCGTTTCTTTCACTTGAGGGCCGTAGCAACCTCCGGGCTTTCTTTTTCTCATCGTCTCTGCTTGCATCATTAAACTTTCCGTCGTAATCTTGCGTTAATTTGAATGAATCTAAATAAATGTTAACGCCTGACGGCGGCATCCACCGACACCATGAGCAAGCGCAGTGTTGCTGATCTGAAAATTGGAGAACGAGCTATTATTCGGTCTTTTAACGACCAGTTGATGTCGCTCAAGTTGTTGGAAATGGGCTGCTTGCCGGGTGCTGAAGTTTGTATTCACTGCAAGGCTCCGCTGGGTGATCCCATCTGCCTGAACGTATCGGGCTATTGTTTATCCATGCGCCGGTCGGAAGCAGCTACCATTCTGATTGATAATTAGCGGTATTGGTTCAGGTGGCCCGCTATGTGGCCTGCCTATCAAGCAGAATACTGCGAATCCCGGCGGGGAACCGCGTACACCAATTTGAAAACGTCCCCCGTAATTGCTTTAGTTGGAAACCCGAATGCCGGTAAGTCATCGCTCTTCAATCAACTGACCGGCCTACGCCAGAAAACCGGTAATTTTCCTGGGGTGACCGTAGACAAGAAGTCGGGTCCGTGGCCGATTGATGCCCAAACCGAAGCCATCGTTGTTGATCTTCCCGGCGTTTACTCCATATATCCCAAATCACTCGACGAGCAGATTGTTACGGACATACTGGCCAACCCCCAGCACCCGGATTATCCTGATGTTGCCGTGGTGGTGGTCGATGCGTCCAACCTGCGCCGGAATCTACTGCTCTTTACGCAAATAGCGGATCTGGGCGTACCGGTAGTGCTGGCACTGAACATGCTCGACGTCGCCAAAAAACAGCACCAGGAGGTTAACGCCGTCAAGTTGGCCATGCGGCTGGGCGTACCGGTGGTACGCATTAACGCCCGGACGGGCGAAGGGCTGGACCAGTTAAAAAAAGCCGTCGTTACGCAACTGAACGAGCCTACGCTGCCCCGTCAGTTATTCTTTGACCCGGCTGAACAGGTGGGCGAGCTGATCGCTGATACCAAAGGGTCATATCAGCTCAAAAACAACTACCTCGCGCTCCAGTACGTCATCCAGCACGATGGCTTCTCGTTTCTGGACCAGCAGCAGCGTCGGGGGCTGGACAGCATCATCGACCGGTATCGTTTCAGCGAGCCGGAATTTCAGGCCAGTGAAACCATTACGCGTTACCAGCGCATTGCCGACGTCATTGCCGACGCGGTTGTTGACCGCCGGCCGATCGATCAGCCGACCTGGAGCCAGCGGCTCGACCGGATTCTGCTGCATCCGGTGTGGGGGTATGCCATTTTTGCGTTTATCCTGCTGCTGATCTTTCAGGCCATCTTTGCCTGGGCTCAGCCTTTCATGGATGCTATCGACTCGGGCGTAGCCTGGCTCAATGGTACCCTCAAAGAGCAACTGCCCGATGGCCCACTTACTGATCTGCTTACGGATGGCATACTGGCCGGAATCGGCGGTATTCTCGTGTTTATCCCTCAGATCGCGTTCCTGTTTTTCCTGATTGCATTGCTGGAAGAATCCGGCTATATGTCGCGGGTGATGGTCATTATGGACCGGATCATGCGCAAGTTTGGACTGAATGGCCGGAGTGTAGTGCCGTTGATCTCGGGCGTCGCCTGCGCGGTACCGGCCATCATGGCAACCCGTAGCATTGGTACCCGGCGCGACCGGCTCATTACCATTCTGGTTACTCCCCTGATGAGCTGTTCGGCCCGGCTACCTATCTATACTATCCTTATTGCGCTGGTCGTACCCAGGCAGCAGATCTTTGGCTTTTTCAACCTACAGGGGCTGGCCTTGATGGGGCTCTATCTACTGGGGCTGTTCAGCGCGTTGCTGTCCGCCTACGTATTGAAGCTGGTGCTGCGTTCGAAGGAGCGGAGCTTCTTCATCATGGAGCTGCCTACGTTCAAACTGCCTCGCTGGAACCACGTCGGACTAACGGTCTGGGAAAGTGTCCGCTCGTTTGTCTGGGAAGCCGGGCGGGTCATCTTAGCCATCTCTGTCGTTTTGTGGGTGCTGGCCAGCTACGGCCCCGGCGACGACATGCAGCAGGCAGAGGAGCGGGTCAGGCGGCAGAGTGCCGGCCTGTCCACTGAGCAGTTGGAAAATCAGGTAGCTTCCCAGCGGCTTGAAGCCTCGTATGCCGGTCATTTTGGCCATTTTATCGAGCCGGTTATCAAACCATTGGGGTACGACTGGAAAATTGGTATCGCGCTGCTGAGTTCGTTTGCAGCCCGTGAGGTGTTTGTTGGCACGATGTCGACGATTTACAGCATCGGTTCGGGCGACGATGATGATGGAACAACGATCCGGGAGCGGTTGCGGTCGGAGCGCAACCCCGACACCGGTGGGCCAATGTACACCCCGGCACTGGCGTTTTCTTTACTGATTTTTTACGTATTCGCCATGATGTGTATGAGTACGCTGGCGGCTACCCAGCGCGAGACCCGAAGCTGGAAATGGCCTGCTGTTCAACTGATTTACATGAGCGCCCTTGCCTACGTAGCCGCTTTTCTGACGTATCAGGTATTGAGTTGATCCGTAGGCTTATAAAGCAATCGCCCGGCCAATACGATTGACTGTATTGGCCGGGCGATTAATGCACCTGGGGCGAATTACCAAAGAAGCCCTTTGGAGATAAGCGGGTAAATAAAGTGGTACAGAATGTATGTAAATAAAGCGAGTGTTAGTCCACCCAGAGCAGTCGTTTGATCTAATACTAAACGACTCTTTCTAGTCGGCCGGCTCATGCGCCACTCCCGTTGTGCTACGTTTCTCATGGTACCTGGTGGTATAGATGTGGTGAAGACAACGCAAATTTGGGGCCGGGAACCTTATTTTTTTAGAGCGGAACTACGCTTCATTTATTATACGTATAACTACCTGATACTTTTTGTGTGAACGTATCTCGGATTCATATAAACTAATCTGGACGAAATAGTCGATTAGTCAGGTTAAAGTGTGGAGTGTGGTAATGTCTCCACAACTGTAGTAGTGCTAAATCCACACTGCTAATCCCACCGCAGGGCGTCGATTACGTCCGAAGCCACCATACCAATAGGCCCCCGTTGGTCAGCAGCACGGTCGCCGGCCAGGCCATGAGCAAACACACCCAATACGGCGGCCTCAACGGAGTCGTAACCTTGGGCCAGTAAAGCCGTCAGCACGCCTGTCAGTACGTCGCCGGTACCACCGGTACTCAATCCCGGATTACCGGTTGAATTAAAATGCACCTCACCGTCGGGAGTAGCCACCGCCGTGAAGGCACCTTTCAGAATCACCACCACCCGATACCGTTTGGCGAAAGCCTGCAGGCTGTTCAGCTTTTCGTAATCATCCGCCCATGGCTGAGTCAGCCGTTCGAACTCCTTAGGATGCGGGGTCAGAATACTGTTGTGGGGAAGGATGTCGAGCAGCTCGCGGTGCTCGGCCAGCAGGTTCAGCGCGTCGGCATCGAGTACAATCGGCTTTTTCAGGGTGGGCAGCAGTTCCCGCAGCATGGCCAGCGTTTCGGGAGCTTTACCGATTCCCGGGCCAATGCCTACC
The DNA here is from genome assembly GCF_000296815.2 of Fibrisoma limi BUZ 3. Classification (GTDB taxonomy): domain Bacteria; phylum Bacteroidota; class Bacteroidia; order Cytophagales; family Spirosomataceae; genus Fibrisoma; species Fibrisoma limi. The sequence goes on along the minus strand of NZ_CAIT01000009.1, from coordinate 175,953 downwards.
GTCGAGTATTCGGCCGGAGCAGGACTTTCCACCTCACTCTGCCCCGTCAGCACATACTGATGGCCGTCGGGGCGACACATGGCCTCCGGGACGGCCGTTTGCAACACTGAATAGCCGCAGCGGGGTACCTGGACTGTCAGCAGCCCAACGCCTGACCGTAAGCAAGCCCGGGAAGCCAGTACGGCCGCCCCGATTTTACCATAGCTGCCGACCAGAAGTAAAGCATGGCCGTACGTGCCCTTGTGAGAAAACCGGTCACGTTTGTGTAGCAGCAGCCGGGCTTCGTGAGGAGTGGTGTAGTAATACGGCGTGGGGGCCAGATCAATGTATCGTTTGTTTAACTGGATGTTTACCAGGTGCCATTCACCAACGTATCGGCCGTTTCTGGGTAAAACAAAGGCCAGTTTGGGAAGCTGAAACGTAACGGTATGATCGGGCTCAATGATTACGTCATCGGGGCGATTGGGTTTATCAGCAAAGAGACCACTGGCGATATCGACTGAAATCACGGTTGCCGGTGCCCGGTTAATGGCTTCAATCGTACTCCGGATAATGCCCTCGGCCGGTCTCGACAGGCCTGATCCCAGAATGGCGTCAATTACGATCTCATTGTGCCGGATAGCGGGAATGTCGGTCGACAGTTCAATGTAGCTGACCTGTTCGGTGATCAGCTTCAGCCGCCGGTGATTGTGCATAAAATCGTCCGATTCGCGGGGCGCGTACCGTACTACGTAGATATCGAGGGTATAGTGCCGTTCCAGCAGGAGCCGGGCGATGGCCATACCATCGCCCCCGTTGTTGCCCAGTCCGCAGAAAATTTTGATAGGAGACGTGTTAGGATACCGGGCCGCGAACCATTCGACGAATCCCTGCGCTGCTCGTTCCATCAGGTTGAGCGGGGCAATGGGTTCGTGTTGGATAGTGGCCTGATCAAGCGCGCGAATCTGGTCAACATTCAGGATCTTCATGGAGTGCACTCAAGGTAATTTTGCAAAAGTATTTTCTGGCAGTGAGAAGTTTACTATATTTGCGGCTCATTTCGCAAATTCTTATCTGGCGATAGTAGCTATCACATATATACAGTCATGAACGACTTAATCAAACTGGTGGAGGCCGACAACGCACAACGTCGCACCAATCTGCCTGATTTCCGGTCCGGCGATACCGTAAACGTGCACGTCAAAATCCGCGAAGGCAATAAAGAGCGTATTCAGGTGTTTACAGGTACGGTGATTCAGCGCCGTAACCCAAATACCAACGGTGAAACGTTTACCGTTCGCAAAGTATCAAACGGCATTGGCGTAGAGCGGATTTTCCCGGCTCTGTCTCCCAACGTCGACAAGGTTGAAATCGTACGCATGGGTAAAGTACGTCGCGCGCGGTTGTTCTACCTCCGCGGCCGTCAGGGTAAAGCTGCCCGTGTGAAAGAGCGGAAAGCAAAAGTAACACAGGTAGTAGCAGCCTAATTGCTGTCAAGCACATTGTTGAAAAGCTGCCTGAAAAGGCGGCTTTTTTTGTAAGCTATGAACTTCTTTAAATACCAGGGAACCGGCAATGACTTTGTGCTGGTTGACGACCGCGACCAGACATTCCCGGCCGGTGATCAGGCTTTCATCGAGCGGTTATGTCACCGGCGGTTCGGCATTGGGGCTGATGGCCTGATTCTGCTTCAGAACGATTCCGAGTATGACTTCCGGATGGTGTATTTCAATGCGGATGGCGCCGAAGGAAGCATGTGCGGTAATGGCGGGCGGTGTATCGTACGGTTTGCGCACGACCTGGGCTTGTTCGAAAGCGAAACCCGCTTCCGGGCCGTTGATGGTGAACACGTAGCGGTGGTGTGCGAAGAAGAAATCTTTTTGAAGATGAACGATGTAGCCGGTATGGAGCAGCACCCTGGCCACACGTTCCTGAATACCGGTTCGCCCCACGTCGTCAAGTTTGCCGAAGACCTGGCGGCTATGGACGTAGTAGGCGAAGGCCGAGCCATCCGGTATTCGGAAGCTTTTCAGCCGGGGGGCACGAACGTGAACTTTGTCCAGGTCATGGACGATCATACGCTGTTTGTCCGGACTTACGAGCGGGGAGTGGAGGATGAAACCTACTCCTGCGGTACAGGCGTAACGGCGGCTGCGCTGGTGGTTCACCGGCAGTTGAACATGCCCGATCCGGTGTTTATTCAAACATTAGGAGGGAATCTGCGCGTGTCGTTCAACCCCGTAGAAGGTGGTGGCTTTACCGATGTCTACCTGATTGGTCCGGCCAGACGCGTTTTTGACGGGGTAATAACTCTTTGAGTAAAGTCGCAGTTATAGGTGGGGAATGTTTGTGCGAAACATGTAACTACTACCTATGATTGTTTACAAATCGAAGGACTGGCTGCCGGCCGTCTGGCATTTTCACACGGGGCCCACGGCAAAGGACTTGTTAGCCAAACTGGTCATAGTGGGCCTCTACGTAGCTGCCGTGTGCGTTGTTGAAATTCGGTATTACGACCTTCGGCTGAAAGATACGCCCAGCTCTTTTCTGCAGGCTATGGGTATTCTGCTTAGTCTGTTGCTCATCTTTCGTACTAACACCGCCTACGATCGTTTCTACGAAGGGCGCCGGACGTGGGGTGTTCTTGTGAACTGCTGCCGGAATCTGGCTATTTTTTATAACGCTGTTCTACCCAATGACGATGACACCAACCGGCAGTTTTTCGCCAAGGCTATTTCTAACTTTCCGTTTGCGCTGAAAAACCACCTTCGGGATCGGCCCAATCCCGACGAGCTGGATGTGCTGGAAGATGAAGATCGACGTGAACTGAGTAAAATTGAACACGGACCGGCCAGTGTTACCAATCATCTCTGGGTACACACGGAAGAGCTGTACCGAAGAGGCTACTTTTCTGAATCACAGCATATCAATCTTAATGAGCTGATCTCCGTTCTGATGGATGTGAGCGGTATCTGCGAACGGATCAAGAGTACGCCCATCCCCTTTTCCTACAACCTGTTTCTCAAGCTGTTTATCATGCTGTACGTAGCCGTGCTGCCGTTTACTATCATCGACGTCTATGGCTACCTGACCATCCCGATGGTGCTGTTTGCGTCGTATATCCTCGTAGGGCTGGAACTGATCGGTGAGGAGATTGAAGATCCGTTCGGTCTCGAACGTAACGATTTACCCCTGAATCAGCTTAGCCAGCAGATTCGCGTCAACGTGCACGATATTTTACAGATCCATCTGCCCCATGTGGAGAAACAGGCCGCCAAAGCCGGTTTTACCATCGTAACGTAGGTCAGGCTTCATCGCCCAGCAAACCGCCGTGCAGGTGGTAGATAGCTTTGTGCTGTAACTCGGGTTGACGTAGAAAATCCTTAGCCGCCACCCGACTGCGAACGCCGTTGGAGCAGATGACAATGAGTGTGTCGAATGGCTCTAATTCGGCTTTACGGGCGCGGATGTCGGGCAGGGGTATATTTATCCCGCCCATGTTAAACTCCTCGAATTCCCACTCGTCGCGCACGTCGACAACGACTGTATTGGGCTCCTCGCGTAGTAAATCAAGATCGGCGAGATTAATGTCCGTGTAAGGCTGTGTGGTCATACACAGGCGTAACAATCTATCTCGCCGACCTGTTCGCTAAGAGTCGCTTGCCTTTTACAAACGATTGCTGGACTAAAAAATTAACTTCTGACCCGGCTCTGCTCACTCTCCGAGCCGCCCGTCTGCCGCTGCCGGAGGGTTTGTCCACTGTTGAAGCGGTACGCGAAAGAAATGGTAGCCACGCGGCTGTCGAGGTAGCTGTACCAGCGGGCGGTGGAGTTGCCCAGGCCCTGGATGTTTCCGCCTACCTGGTTTGTATAAAACAGATCGCTGACGGCCAGTTTGAGGGTGCCTTTATTTTTCCAGACCGTTTTTGATACGCCCGCCCGAACCTGACCGATGGGAATAACGATGAACTGACCTGCGTAGGCCCGTGTCTGGTACGTACCGGCCAGCTCGGCGCTCCAGTTGGCACCTAGCCGAAACTGGTTCGTCGGGGCGACATACCAGTACGTTCCCTTGTTGTCTACTTGCTGATTGTACAGATTAGCCTGGAAGCGGTTGTACATCACTTCGGAGTACACCTGTAGTGTCCACCACTTGGCGGGTTGCCAGGTGCCGTTGAGGGCAATGCCGTAGCTGATCTGCTTGCCAAAATTACCCGGACGGCTGTAAAAGATCTGATCACCCTGCTGGATCGTCTCGAAGATTACGTCGCGGGCCTCACTGTACCGTAGCGTTGTCGTGACGGCGTTGTTGAAGGTGTGCGAAAACTCCAGGTTGTCGGAGTACGTAGGCCGCAGGTAGGGATTACCGCCGTAGAGCGTAAACCGGTCCAGCGGGTACGTGAACGGGTTCATCGACTGGTAGTTGGGTCGGTCGATCCGTCGACCGTACGAAAACCGCAGTTGATGTTTACCTGCCGAATCGAGCCGGTACGTCGCGTAAAACGTTGGGAATAGGCTATTGTACTGCCGGCTGAACGACGAATCGTTTACCATCTCGTTGCCCAGCTGCTCTCCCCGAATGGCCGTGTTCTCGAAACGTAGTCCGGCCTGCATCGTAAACCGTTTGCGCTCAAGGCTATAGTTCACATAGCCTGCATTAATGGCTTCGTTGTACGTAAAGTTGTTCGAAAACTCGTAGTTAGGTCGGCGTACACTGCCCACTACGTCGACGAAATTGGCTACGTTGTCGGTTTCGATATCGCTGCGCTTTATACCTGCTTCGACCTTGCTGCCTTTGGCCAATGGATGTACGTAGTCGGCTTTGGCCGTACGGATATTGATCGTAGACGGCAATGATGACTCCAGAATGGTTTTTTCGACGGGCTGATCGGTGGCAAACACGGTATTGATCAGCGACTGATCGGTGTTGGAGCCGTAAGTGAGGTAGTCCAGATTAATGGATAGCTCGCGCCCGCTGCTATCGAATTTATACGCGTAGTTCAGGTTGGCGGTTTTGTTGTCCAGCAGCCGGTCAGATGGCGTGAAGGCTTCCACCCGGGCCGTTACCCCACCGTTGGCGTCGAATACGCGGGCATTGTTGGTTACGGTGGAGCTGCCCGGGTTGTAGAACCCGCTCAAAACCAGCCCAAGCGTCGATTTTTTTGATACGTACCAGTCTACGCCAGCCTTAAGGTTTGCGCTGTTCATCCGACGCCGGATGTAGGAGTTTTGTGTAAAACCTGATTGTTTCTGACCGGTCGGGGCGAAGTACTCGCGCCAGATGGTCAGGTCCTGGTACATGTTGTTAGCGTTCAGGCTGGCATTCCCGAAAAAGTTGAGATTACCGGTGCGGTAGTTTAGATTCGCGCTGTTGTTGCTGCGGAAATAACGACCCTGACCATAGCTAACGTTCCAGCCTCCGTTCAGCCCCCGCGCTTTCGTCTTTTTCAACCGGATGTTGATAACACCCGCGTTGCCGGCCGCGTCGTATTTCGCGGGTGGATTTGTCATGATCTCAATTGTTTCGATCGACCCCGACGGTAATGAACGCAGGTAGTTAGCCAGTTCGCCCGCTGACAGATACGTCGGTTTATCGTCCACGAACACGACCACCCCCGCCCGGCCCTGCAGACTAATCACCCCGTTGGCATCAACCTGTACGCCCGGTGCTTTTTCAAGTACGTCGAGCGAGGTCGTGCCTGCGTTGCTGATGAGTGCGTCAGGATTCACTACGACGCGATCAATGCGCTGCTCCACAAACGGCTTCTTTGCCACAACACGCACTTCGCTCAGACTTTTCTCGGCGGGTTGCAATGCTATTGCCGGTAGATCTGCACTCGGGTGCTGTTCGTCCAGCAGGATCGGTTGGCTCAGGTAGTTCTGATAGCCCAGGTAACTCACCGACAGGCGGAAATTGCCGGCCGGCAAATTGGCTATTGCAAATGATCCATTGCCATCCACCAGTGCACCTTTGACGAATGACGAATCAGTTGAGCGAAGCAGGGAAACGACGGCACCCTCCACGGGTTTTTGGTCAGCGCCCGTTACTGAGCCTTTGATGGAAAACGGTTGCGCAACGGCAAAACCGGTCGGGATGAGCAGCAGAAGCAGGAGTCGTAGCATGTTGAACGAAAGGTTTATAGAATAGAGTGGGTTGAGCATACGCTGAGTCATTCGCTTTTGGGGTTGGACAGACGGTCCGTTTTAGTACGTTGTTTGTTGTTCGTGGCCGAGAATACAATGACTTGATGTTTCACGGGAGGGACCGTCCGCAGGTAGTCGTAGATAGCGCCGAGATCGGTCTCTGTCATTCCCGCGTACAAGGTCCACGGCATGACCGTATTGAAGCCATCGCCGACGGACGGGGCTATGAAATGCGTCGGGTCGTAGGCTTTGAACCGATTAATGAAATCCTGCTGTGTCCAGCGACCAATACCGGTTTCAGGTTCGGGGGTGATGTTTGCCGATTGAACAACTCCACCGGTCACCTGAACTGCCATACCACCTGCAAACGGAGCTTTCGCAACCAGTTTTCCCATGATCCGGCGGGTATGACAGTCGGCACAGCCGGCCATTTGCGTGAGGTAGCGGCCATATGCGACACCCGACAGCGCCGTTGTGTCCGTCCTGAGAACGGCCCGGTGGGGCATCAGGCGTAACCCCAGCCGAATGGGGGCCGGTACGCGGGCGGTTGGAACGTCATTGGCAATGGGATCGAGCGTGCGGAGATACGCAACAATGGCTACAGCATCATCCAGCCGCATCTGGTGATAGTTGCGGTACGGCATCAGCGGAAACAACGGCTTGCCCTGTTTGTTTACCCCGGTAGTGATAGCTACCAGCAGGTCGCCGTCGGTCCAGTCGCTCAGCGCCGATGGGGTTAGATTCCGGCCGTAGATACGACCCGGCAGGCCGTAATTTTTTCCGTATTCTTCGCCACCGGCGCCCAGTGTACCCGATTTGATCGGCCCGGCCAGTCGCGTCCAGTCGCGTCGGGAATGGCAATCCAGGCAGGCTGCCACGTGATTGGCCAGGTACCGCCCGCGCTCAATCCGGGCGGGCGTCGGCTTCACGGTGATGGTGCGGAGTGATTCCCCCTTGTCCGTTTGGACGGTAGGGTGGACACAGCTCATCAGGCAGTTGAGTAGTAAAAAAGAGGCAGCGCGTTTCACAGTGTAGGTCTCAGCACGATCAAAATTACCCGGAGCCGAAAGGGCTGTGAAACCGATTATGCGTGAACTACCGGTTTTGTGTTCTCAACTGTTGGATACATTATCTGAATGGTGAGTACCCGGCGATTACTCAATGGGAGACAGGCAGCGGCTATTGAATAAATAGGATAAATCTTTCCAGCAAATTCTGCCAATCTGTCAGCCGGGCTGGCGTCTGGAACAGGATTTGACGACCGCCCGGTCAGGGATATAACCAGTCAACTAGTCAACAATTGATATGGAAGCAGTACAAAACGAAAAGGATGGTGCCACGCGGGGCGAATCCACGCGGGGCCAGATCTCGATCCATACCGAGAACATTTTCCCAATTATCAAAAAATTCCTTTACTCGGACCACGAAATCTTCCTGCGGGAATTGGTTTCCAACGCCGTCGATGCAACGCAGAAACTTCGCCAACTGGCATCGTTTGGCGAGTTTGGGGGCGAGCTGGGTGACCTGAAAGTGACCGTATCGCTGAACGAGGAAGCCAAAACGATCACCGTCAGCGATAATGGTATCGGTATGACGGCCGACGAAATCAAGAAATATATCAACCAGATTGCGTTCTCTGGTGCAACCGAATTTTTAGAGAAGTACAAGGACAAAACCGATGATAAAGGCGCTATCATTGGACACTTCGGACTGGGCTTCTATTCGGCGTTTATGGTGGCCGAAAAAGTCGAGATCGTGACTAAATCCTACCGCGAAGGAGCGAATGGGGCCGACCAGTCGGGCGCCCGTTGGGTTTGCGACGGCTCGACGGAGTTTGAACTGACCCCCGCCGACCGCGCTGAACGGGGTACGGACGTAATTCTGCATATTGCTCCTGACTCCGAGGAGTTCCTGAACAAAGGGCGACTACGGGGCATTCTGGACAAGTACGCCCGGTTCCTGCCTGTATCCATCGAGTTCGACGGAGAGGTGGTTAATAACACCACGCCGATCTGGACCAAAGCTCCTTCGGATCTTTCCGATGAGGACTACAAGACATTCTACCGCGAGCTGTACCCCATGTCGGAAGAGCCGCTGTTCTGGATTCACCTGAATGTCGATTATCCGTTCAACCTGACCGGGATTCTGTACTTCCCCCGCGTCAAGAATGAACTCCGGTTCCAGCGTGAAAAAATTCAGCTCTACAGTCGGCAGGTCTTCATCACCGACGAAGTAAAGGACGTAGTGCCCGACTTCCTGATGATGCTGCACGGCGTCATCGATTCGCCTGATATTCCGCTGAACGTATCGCGAAGCTTTCTGCAGGCCGATGCGAACGTGAAGAAAATCAACGGCTATATCACCCGGAAAGTAGCCGACAAACTGAGTGACCTGTTTAAAGCCGACCGGAAAGCGTTTGAAGAGAAGTTCGATGACATCGGGCTGTTCATCAAATACGGTGCCCTCAGCGACGAGAAGTTCTGGGAAAAAGCTAAGTCGTTTGTCCTGCTGAAAAACACGGAGGGGACGTATTACACCTTCGACGAATACCGCGAGCAGTACCAGGTCAATCAGACCGACAAAAACGATACGCTCGTGATTCTGTACGCGACGGATCGCAAACAGCAGGATGCCTACATCGAGTCGGCGCGTCGGCGCGGCTACGACGTCGTGCTGTTCGATAACGTGATCGATCCGCACTTCATCAACAGCATTGAATACAAGCTCGAGAAGACGACCTTCAAGCGGGTTGATGCCGATACGCTGGACAAGCTTGTCGACAAGGGGCTGAACAGCGAAAGCGTACTTTCGGAAGACGACCGGACGAAACTGAAAGAGTTGTTTGAGCAGGTGCTGGATAGCAAGGCGCTGACGGTGAGTGTAGAAGCCCAGCCCACCGACGAACTGCCCGTCACCATTACGCAGCCGGAGTTTCTGCGTCGGATGAAGGATATGTCGACGCTGGCCGGTGAGCAGTCGTTCTACGGTAATCTGCCGATGAACTACAACGTGGTCGTAAATGCCAACCACCCGCTGGCTGGTAAGATCCTGGCGACGGAGAGCGAAGATACCCGCAAAGCGCTGATCAAGCAGGTGTACGACCTGGCCCTGCTGTCGCAGAACATGCTGTCGGGAGCCGATCTGACGGCTTTTGTGCGCCGGACGGTGGAAACGCTGTAGTAAATTGTGAATATGGCGAACGAACCGGTGTGTTTGCCGGATTGGCGTGGAGACAACTGACTAGATGTTGAAACAAATCAATCCGACAGACACGCCGGTTCGTTGTGTTCAGGCGATTAGTAAAACCGACGGCGCCTGAGCTTTTAGGCCCATGAACGTACAGAGAATGCTCGCAGTAGCCGCGGTGGGTGGGATGCTCATCGTTGGAGTCGGCTTTTTGCCGGTGAGCCAGCTTTCCGTTGACCGACCCACCGCTACGCCTAAATTTAAACTGGTACCTGGCCAGACGTTTTATTTCAACTCCTTCGTCGACTGTAACATGGCCGAAGCCTGGGTTGGCGATACGTTCCGGATTTTTCCGGGCAAGCACGGCGAGGACCCGCTCTGGGGCTATGCTGACGACCTGAAGTTTGCGGATGGACGAAACGCCGACGAAGCGTTCAGCCGAAAGGCTGAGGAGTTCCGTACGCCCAAAATACCCGACAATGCGCCCATCGGTAAAGCCGGGCTACACGGGGCTGTCTGGTTCGAAACCGTTTATCAGGATGCTCGTGACCGTTCCGGCAGAACGCTCTACGCGGTTTACCACAACGAAAACTACCCGTCAACGCTGCCTTACGACCCGAAAACCGGCGAAGGCTATATCAACAAAAACTGGCCGCAGGGGCTAAAAGGCCCAACGTCTCCGGCGGCCGTGTGCCGGATCGGCATCATGAAATCGACCGATGGTGGTCGAAGCTGGGATAACCGCGGCCTGTTCATTGAGGACCTCCAGCCCCGGATGATTCTGAAGCCGCACAATACGTCGAACACCTTCGCCGGGGGCGTGGGCGATCCGTCGGCCGTGGCCAGTGGTGATTACCTGTACCTGTTTTACGGCGAATACGGCTATCCCGGTACGTACCAGCCGGCGACTTACCGACCTGAAAACGAATACAAGGGCCAGTGCATCAGCGTAGCGCGTATCCGGCTGTCGGATCTGGACAACCCGGTCGGGAAAGCCCGGCGCTGGGATGGTCGTGGCTTCAATGCCTTGCCCAACGGCATTGGTGCGCCCATAGCCTCGCTTCAGATTCCACGGGCGGAAGGAGGTGGTGCCGCTTCGTCGCCTACAGGGGGATTCCACTGGGGACCATCGGTAAGCTGGAACACGTACCTCAATGCCTGGGTGATGCTAATGGGTAAGGTAGTTGGACCGTCTTGGGCGGGCAGCGACATCTTCATTTCCTTCAACACCAACGCTGACCTGGGCAAGGGCGATAACGCCCAGCAATGGAGCAAACCGCAGTTGCTCCTGAGCCGACCCGGGCATTTTTTGTGGTACCCCTCGCTGCAACCGATGAACACGCCCGAGGACATTGCCCAAAAGCGTACCTGCCTGAAGCTTGGTCAGAAAGCCCGGCTCTTCGTTAAAGATATCCTACCCGAAAAGAGTGTGTACCTTTCGGAGTACGTAGTTGAATTCGAAAAGTAATTCAACACGGTTGGCTACACGCGGCCGTTGCTACTACGTGGAAACTGCGCTGGACTAGTACCTCCGGCCTGGTTGCGGCCAGCGCGGGTGAACCACACTTTGCGCCGACTGAGCAGCCGTGCGGCAATAAACAGCAGTACCAGCACGATAATCACGAACGCAAACAACGGCAGCAGGACGGTCAGGATAGACAACCCGAACGAAGCTATATTCTCGCCCGTGGCCACGACCGGGTTGCCAATCCCCCCCGTAGTCGCCGTGGACCCTAACCGGAGTAGACTGGTGCCAGCTTGCACGAGTCCCGCCGAACCGCCACCCAGCATTAGACCAAGCCCCCAGTCGAGAATTGGGCTGTCGATCTGTAGAAACGACGTACCGAGCAGCGTACCGGCAATAATTGACGCGGGTGTGGCCAGGGTATCCAGCAGGTTGTCGAGCCAGGGGATATAATAGGCACCGAGTTCAAAAACGGTTGCCACCGACAACACGGCCAGAGCCGTCCAGGAACTGATCCATTCAAGGCCTTCCATGGTGCCGATGATTCCTAATTTAGTCGCGACGCTGGCTACGAGCAGGGGCACAAACACCCGGAAACCGCAGCAGGCGGCTAAACCGACCCCCAGGCAGGCGCTGATAATCCATTCTATAGTCATGGTAGTAAGTTGGATTTCCAAATACAGTTTACGGTTTTCTGTCCAATAATTGGGGATGCCAATTACCGTTGAACGGAAAAACTCTAAACGGTAAACTGAAAATCGACTTCTGCTGTTACCCAGAAAACTTGCCATTTAGTCGCTTTCCCGTGAACGAAGAACAGAAGAGTGGTCGAATTTTTGACTGGCCAACGCTCAAACGCCTGTACAGCTTTGTACGCCCTTACCAAAGCCGATTTTACTTACTGGTGTTTATCATCCTGCTGTCGGCTTCGCTGGCTCCCTTAACCCCATTGCTGATTCGGTACACGATTGACAATGAGATTGCTGCGGGTGATTATCAGGGCCTGACCCTCATGCTCATGCTGATGATCGGTGTTCTGGTGCTGCAGGCCATCGTACAGTTTACCAACACGTATCTGTCGGGGTGGCTGGGGCAGCACGTTATCCGCGACATTCGGGTGCAGTTGTACCGGAAAATTCTTCACCTGCGGCTCAAATTTTTTGACAATACGCCCATTGGCCGGCTCGTGACGCGGTCGATCTCCGACGTCGAAACCCTTGCCGATGTGTTCAGTGAAGGCATGGCCGCTATCGCCGGGGATATCCTTCAACTGATTCTGATCGTAGCTGTGATGTTCTACACCGACTGGCGACTGTCGGCCATCAGCCTGTCGATGATTCCGCTGATGCTGCTCAGTACGTACATCTTTAAGGAAAAGATCAAGGATTCGTTTAACGAAGTGCGGGCCGCCGTGGCCAATCTGAACTCGTTCGTGCAGGAACACATCACGGGCATGAGTATAGTTCAGATATTCAGCAGCGAGAAAATTGAAGCCGATAAATTCCGGGCGATCAACAACGAACACCGCAAAGCCAATATTCGCTCGATCTGGTATTATTCGGTTTATTATCCCGTGGCCGACATCATTTCGGCGCTGGGTGTGGGATTGGTCGTTTGGTACGGTGCCCGCGAAATCATCAACGAGGAGGTGACGTTCGGGACCGTTACGGCCTTCGTTATGTTCATCAACCTCTTTTTCCGACCTATCCGGATGCTGGCCGACCGCTTCAATACGCTCCAGATGGGGATCGTCAGCACCGACCGTATTCTGAAACTGCTGGACAGTACGGACTACACCGTCAACAACGGCACTTTTGTACCGACGGCCATGAAAGGCGAGGTAAATTTCAACAACGTCTGGTTTGCCTACAACAATGAAGATTACGTACTGCGCGACATCTCGTTTAAGGTACGGGCCGGCGAAACGATCGCGTTCGTGGGCGCAACCGGCGCAGGTAAATCGTCCATTATCAACCTGCTCAGCCGTTTTTATGATATTAATAAAGGCGAGATTCTAGTCGATGGCGTGGATGTACACGATTACGAACTGGGCGCTTTACGACGCAACATCGGGGTCGTTTTGCAGGATGTTTTCCTGTTCTCCGACACCATTGAGAACAACATTACCCTCGGTGATAAGCGCATCAGCCGCGAAAAAATGATTGAAGCGGCCAAACTGGTGGGCGTACACGACTTCATCGAGCGGTTGCCCGGCGGCTACAGCTACAACGTAATGGAGCGCGGCTCAACCCTGTCGGTGGGGCAGCGTCAGTTGATTTCGTTCGTTCGGGCTATGGTGCAGGACCCGAAAATCATTGTACTGGACGAGGCTACGTCGTCGGTGGACACCGAAACGGAAGAGATGATTCAGAACGCTATCGATAAGCTCATGAAAGGCCGCACGGCTATCGTGATTGCCCACCGGTTATCAACCATCCAGAAAGCCAATAAGATTATCGTGGTTGACAAAGGGCGGATTATGGAGCAGGGCACACACGAAGAACTGTTGCAGCACGAAGGCTTCTACGCGAATCTGTACCGAATGCAGTATAAGGAGGTTGTCTAACGGTTAACGCTCCAGTTTCAGGTTCAACGTTGTTGATGCTTCCACAACGTTGAACCTGAAACCTGATACGTTAATTACAATAGACTCCGAAATTCCTCTTCTTCATCCTCCGGGCCGGCACCGGTGATGCCTTCGTGAATCACTTTTCGTTCAGTACCTTCCGGTTCATTGCCGGTGGGACCGGGACCTGAGCCATCGATGGCGTAGGCAATAGAATTTGCCAGGTTGTCGGATGGTACATCCGGATCATCTTCTACCGGCTTGGGATACTGTTCACCCGCCTGCTGATCGATGATTTCTTCGTCGGCGTTTGGGTCATGGTCCATACCGGATGGGATTCGCCCCGAATCGTCGGGCGTGTTTGCATATTGAATCAGGTGTCGCATGGTTGCTGATGAGTTTAGTTACTCACTACAACCGGCACCGGGGTATGCCTGTTCGGAAAAAATTTATTCTTCGGTAGGTTTACGAACGAGAATTTTGTCAATTCGGCTTTTGTCCATATCGATAATTTCAAAGGTATACCCCTGCCACATAAACGTTTCGCCAGTGGTGGGTATGTCTTTCAGGATATGCAGCGCAAAGCCGCCGAGCGTATCAAATCCCGTCAGATCGCGACGGCTCTGGGGGGAGATCGTGATGTCGAAATACGACACAAATTCGTCGAACGGTAACTGCGCATCAATCAGGAAACTGCCGTCTTCGCGTTCCCGAATTTCATAATCGGAGTCTGTATCGTCGGCGATATCGCCGACGAGTGCATCGAGGATATCGTTCAGCGTAATGATTCCCAGGATGCCACCGTACTCATCCACAATAATACCTACGTACTGCCTACGCTCCCGAAACCGTTCGAGTACCTGATACGCCCGGTTGTTTTCCGGGATAAACAGGGCGTCGCGCTTCAGATCCATCAGCCGCTGCAATTCGGTTTCGAGGTCTTTCCCCAGAAAATCTTTGCTGTAGATCAACCCCAGCACATCATCCACGCTTCCCTTGCAGAGCGGGTACACCGAATGCTTGGAATCCATGATGCGGGCTTTGTTTTCGGCCGGGTCTTCTTCCAGATCGAGATAGACGATTTCCTGCCGGTTAGTCATCAGGGACGTAATCCGGCGATCGCCCAACTGAAACACATTCTGCACAATCTCCTGCTCAATTTCCTCGATAGTACCGGCTGAGCCACCTTCTTCAATCAGGCTCCGGATTTCCTCTTCCGTAACGGCGCTTTCGTTCGGTTTGATACGTAAGAGCTTGATCAGAATATCGCTGGAAAAGCTGAGCAGGCTGATAAACGGCGAAGTTAGCCGCGACAGCAGGATCATGGGGGCGGCCATTGTTTTGGCAATGCCTTCGGGATTGGAGAGGCCAATACGCTTGGGAACCAGTTCGCCCAGTACCAGCGACAGGTACGTCAGCATCAGCAAGACCAACACAACCGCAACCGGATGGGCGTAGGGCTGAAGGACAGCAATCTGCGCGACAAAGTTCTGTACGTCGGTCGTAAGCTGGTCGCCCGAAAAAATACCAAGCAGGATACCGATGAGCGTAATACCGATCTGCACCGTCGACAGAAATCGGTTTGGCGCGTTAGCCAGGTCGAGTGCCACCTGTGCGCGTCGATCACCGTTCTTGGCGGCTGATTCTAATTTGGATTTCCGCGACGATACCAGGGCGATTTCTGACATGGAAAACACCCCATTCAGAATCGTCAGAAATAAAATAATGAGTAGTTCCACAAAGGAGAGGCATTGACGTATTGCAAAAATAGCAATCGCAGGCAGTTTTTAATGGCTACGGCAATTATCCTGTTCAGAGGGAATAAGCCGTCAGTAATCGGACCGTCGTGCGAGGGACTAATAGTTTTGTTACTTTTGCGGCACGAACTGCTCTTGTCTGCATGATTGTCTTTATTGACGACCGACCAATCCGGCTCGTCGGTGCGAAAGCCGCATCACAGATTCTTGATTCTACGCAACACCAATCGTTTACTGATTATGACCAGATTATCGACGCCCGGCTGGAGATTCTGAAAGACGAGTCGCTGCATGGGCACCTGTTGGTCATGAACGCCACACCCGCTACTATCGACCGGCTGCTCAGTCTGCTGCAAAAGGCCAAAACGAACGGATTGCTGTCCGTGACGCTGGTTTGCGCCGATAAAAGTGCGTGCGAAGATGAATTAAAAAGTCATTTTAAGGTCGTAAAAGCAGCCGGGGGCGTCATTGTAAACGATATAAAAATTCTGCTCATGTTCCGGCGGGGTGTCTGGGATTTGCCAAAAGGCAAGCTGGACGACGGCGAATCGTCGCGCGAAGGGGCCGCCCGGGAAGTGGAAGAGGAAACGGGTATCAAAGTAGCCCTGGGCGAACGGATCTGCACGACCTGGCATACGTACAGCCTGAACGGTAGCCGTATTCTGAAGCGGACGAAGTGGTACCGGATGAGTGTCGTCGATGACCGCCGGATGGCACCCCAGGCTGATGAGGATATTGAAAAGCTGGCCTGGATGGATCGCCGGCAGGTGCAACTGGCCCTGACCAACTCGTTCAGCTCCATCCGGTACGTCATCGAGTCGCTCGGTACGTGGTAATGGCAGCTTACAACTCCTGAAATTTATAAGGCAGAAACGAGTCGATTTCTTTACCGTAGCGGTGCAGGTCGCGGATGATGCTCGAACTGATGGGGGCCAGGTGGGGCGATGTGATCAGAAACACCGTTTCTACTTCTTCGTATACAAAGCGGTTTACCTGCGAGATGCCGTTTTCGTACTCAAAGTCGGTGGTGTTGCGCAGCCCCCGCAGCAGGAACCTGGCACCTAGCTGGCGGGCTACGTTTGCCGTCAGGTCGTCGTAGCTGACAACCCGCACGGTCGGGTAGTCCCGGAACGTTTCTTCGATGAGTCGCATCATCTGCTCCAGCGCAAAATACCGCTGTTTGTTGGCATTACGCCCAATACCGATCACAATCTCGTCGAAGAGCCGCAGCCCTCGCAGCACGATATCTTCGTGGCCTTTTGTGAACGGATCAAAGGAGCCGGGAAATAGAGCGATTCGTTTCATGTAGGTATGATGACGGAAAGACCGCGAAAGATAACGGCAAAATCATCATATCGCTACTTTGCGCTGGATATGACCGGTAGTGAATTAATATAATCCCTCGCAATTACTTTGAAATGGGTTCCGGGGTATACGAGTGTTGCCGACGGGGGGATAAGTACAGCACCTTCCGGATAAAACAGCCGCTTAGCCAAGCAGGCACAGCCCAAACAGGCTCAGGTACCGGTGCTCAGGGATTTCATCAAACTCGTCGGTCAGCGAAACACCGGGCGGTGTGTGACCAAACGACAGATTGGGTAAGAAGCGGGCCAGTTCCGCATACGTATCAGCAAAGGGCGTGATCTCGCCGTAAAGCGATACGGTCGTTGCATCGGGAGCCAGTTTCAGTTCATCGAGGACGTACAGAATGTAATAGGCCAGATCCTGCGCGTTTTTATAGCCAAATCGGTTGCAATAACGTAACTGGCGGTCATAACGGTGGATGATGGTGACAAATTCATTGTCGAAGTACAGCCACACATTCTGTGATGACAGCGTATGCCGGTCGAGGTCTGCCGTTGCCTGCAACAGCGCACTGGTCTGGTGAACGAACGTAAGTGGCTGAAGCGGATACACTTCCGAAAAGTAATCGGCCAGCGGGTGCTCCAGATTGAACACCGAAAGGAAACCTTCGTTCTCGTGCGCATACGACTGCGCGAACTCATGACCCGGCAGGGTATTGCCCCGCATCAGTCCGAGATAACTTCCCGCGTATTCTTTCCGGAAAAGTGATTTGGGAACCAGCGTGAACGACGACGAGTTGACGGCGATCCGGATTTCCTGCCAGGTCCGGTCCTGGGAAACGCCGTTTGCGTGCAGCCCGGCCGATAGAACTGGGTGCTCCCGAAACACCTCGGGCAGTACGTTGGTCAGCGGCCGTTCCGTGAGCAGGGAGGGGAATGTATAGTCCTCAAAGTAGCACCCGCGCTTGCCGGCGTTCTGAATCAGGAAACGAAACCGGTCGTGCCCAACTTCCATGCACAGCACCGACTGCCGGGTTTGGGCCAGGTCAAATTGGTCGGAGTGGATGGCTACGGTTGGCGCTAGCGACACAGTGGTTTGCACGGGTTCAGGCAACTTAACGGTTACGGATAGTAAAAGGGTTTTAAACTTACAAAGCGGTCGGCACTTGGACAACTACTGATGCAAATACCCGCGTAGGCGGAATATGTCGTCAAATGAGCGGCAGTGGGCAAACAGGGCATGTACTTCTTCGGGAGGATACGATTTGATTTCCTCGAACGTCATAAGCCGCACATCTTCAATAATCTGACCGTCAAGACTCATTTCGGGATCGATACCCTGGCGGAGCAAACCGCCCGTGGCCCGCACGGTAAAAAAGAGTTCCATGGCGTGGAGAGGTGGCTGCATGAATTCATTGACAAACAACAGATCGCCTACTTCAATGGCCAGCCCCGTTTCTTCTTCAAATTCGCGGATGAGCGCTTCCGGAGCCGATTCACCGAATTGCGCCCCGCCCCCCGGCGGACACCAGAACGTATCGGTCGGACCGATGCCCCGGTGACGAACCATCAGCAGACGATCGCCCTCGTGATAAAGACCGCAGACACGAAGCCGCAGCCGGTTTCCATATAACTTAAGCACTTCTTCGCGGGCTTTATCCAACGTTTGCGTCACGGCTTGAAACGATTAAAAAAGAACGCAAAGATAGTACATATTTAGGAATGGATAGCCCAGACGGTCGATAGTCGATAAAGGTTATCGGTTTAACGTAGCCGATCACCAGGCTCGGCTATCGACCGTCATCAGTTAATAAGGGCTCCCGGAAATATAGCTTTCAAGCGATGCGATGCGGGTTTTCTGGTCGCGGATGATGGCCGTCACGACGTCGTTGATCGAAATGATACCGATGAGGTTCCCCTGTTCAACCACAGGCAGGTGGCGGATATGCCGCTCCGACATAATGACCATGCATTCGTCCAGTCGCTGATCGGGCTCGATTGTGATGACGTGGGGCGTCATTACCTCGCTGATGCTGGTATCGGCCGAATGGCGACCTTTCAGAATCCCTTTGCGGGCGTAGTCGCGTTCGGAGAAAATTCCGGTGAGCTGCCCATCATCGACAACCAGCACGGCCCCGATGTTTTTGTCGGCCATAAGTTCGAGGGCTTCCAGCACCGTCTGGTTCGACGTAACGGTGTAGAGCGCGTTGACTGCTTTCCCCTGGAGAATCTGACGGATTTTCATGACTAAGAAGGGTTTAGTGGAAAGTGAAGGTAAGAAATTTGGAAGGATGAAGCAAATGGAGAAAGGGAGGAGGGAGGAAAGGGAAAAGGGGGAGGAGAGGAGGAGAGGGAAAAGGGGGAGGAAGGGAAGGAAAGGGGAGGAGGTGGTATGGATTGATTTTCCTTTTCTCCTTTCCTCCTTTCCTCCCCCTCCTTTCTTCCCCTTTTCCCTCTTTTCCCTTTCCTCCTTTTTTCGTAACTTAGAAGCATGAATGATACCCAAACGGCCGCGCAGTTGCTGGCCAAACGCTTCCCTTACAAACCCACTCCCGGCCAACAGCAATTCTTTGAACAAATCGGCGAATTCATTGCTCACGAAGAGTTTGAGCGGTATCGCGACTGTTTTCTGCTGCGTGGGTATGCCGGTACGGGGAAGACAACACTGGTTGGTACGCTGATTAAAGTGCTGCCCCGGTTTGGGTATAAATCTGTGTTGCTGGCCCCTACCGGCCGGGCGGCTAAAGTCATGGCGAACTACGCCAAAAAGCCCGCGCAGACGATTCACCGGAAGATTTACCGGCAGGTGGCCGACCCTGCTTCTGGTACGTTGTCGTTTCAGCGCCAGAAGAATTACCACGAGAATACACTGTTTATCGTCGACGAGGCTTCCATGATCTCCGACGAAGCGGACTTTGGCGGTAAAGGTTTGTTGACCGATCTGGTCGATTTTGTGTTCGAAAATCAGGGGAACAAGCTATTGCTGGTGGGCGATACGGCTCAGTTACCACCAATCGGGCGAGAGTTGAGTCCAGCACTGGATCGTGGGTTTCTAATGCATTCCTTCGACATGACCGTGTTTGAGCAGGAACTGACGGAGGTGATGCGGCAGGACGAGGAGTCTGGAATTCTGCACAACGCAACGGGGCTGCGGCAACTCCTTACCGACGTACAGCCAACCCCGGCAGCTATTGGGTTCGATGCGCTGCTGGACGGTGTACCCAGGCACGTACCAGGCGATACACCATCCATCCAGTTGAACGTGAAATCGTTCCGGGATATTTATAAGATGCCGCTGAACAAGCTGGAGGATGGTATTCGTTACGCTTACGACAAATACGGCCGGGAGAACACAGCGATTATTTGCCGGTCCAACAAGACGGCCGTGCAGTACAACCAGTTCGTTCGGCGGATGATCGACCAGTGCGAGGAAGAACTTGACGCGGGCGATATGCTGATGATTGCCCGTAACAACTATACCATTTTGGGTGAGGACTCACCGGCTGGTTTTCTGGCCAACGGCGAATTCGCAGAAGTAATGAAAATCCGCAATCAGGAAGAAATGCACGGTTTCCGGTTCGCGACCGTTACGCTACGGCTCGTTGACTACGAAGAACAGCCTGATTTTGAAGCAAAAATTATTCTGGATACGTTGCATTCGCCCTCGCCGTCGCTCAGTTCAGAACAGCACAAGATGCTGTACGAGAGTGTCCAGAAAGATTATTTCTACATCAAGAGCAAAAAAGAACGGACCGAAGCTATCCGGCGCGACCCGTACCTGAATGCTCTTCAGGTGAAGTTCGCCTATGCGCTGACCTGCCACAAAGCACAGGGTGGCCAGTGGAGCGCCATCTTCGTGGATCAGGGCTTCCTGCCCGACGGTCAGGTGAATCAGGAGTTTGTTCGCTGGTTGTACACTGCCCTGACCCGGGCTACGGATGAAGCCTTTCTAATGAATTTTAATTCGCAGTTTTTTGGGTAATTGGCAGGATGCAAAGGGTTTGGGGGCAGGGTTAATGGACTTTCCCCAAGTCTTTGGCGATACGCCTATTGCCGGTTCAGTATAAACCGGGCGGATTCCCACTTCTTGCCGTTATTGACCTTCAGGAAGTAAATGCCGGTCGGAAAGCTGACCATATTGAGCGTAAACCGACGCTCGGTCGGAACGGTTCGCAATACAATCTTGCCCGTTACGTCGGCCACGAAAACCTCTGTCGGTGCTTTCCGGCAGTCCACGTGTAATACGTCGCTGGTTGGGTTGGGGTAATGTTTCCAGGAAGGCGCGCCATCCTCCGCTTCGCCGTTGATTGTTACGTTTGTTGAATCAGCACCGTCTTCGTACAATCGGGTAGTTCGTTGCGCTACGTCCCGGATGGGTTGGCAGTCGGGTGTCTGGGCAAAACTGGTGATCAGTCGGACCAGGACCTTGTTAAGCAGCTCTACCTTGTAACTGTCGGTTGTCGGCTCCATATGCGCATCGCCAATGCCACTGTGGTCGGTCAGGAATACGTACGTACCGTTTGTAGCCAACGCCCATGACCGCATCAGGTATTCCGTGCTTTTGTTGACACCGCTGGCAACAACCGGAATGATGCGAATGCCCTTCTCCGACGCTTTCTGAATGGATTGCTTCAAGAGCGCCTGGCTCTCGTCGTCTTCGTGCGGTGGCGCATCCAGAATAAGGAACAGCAAGCGAGCTTTCGCCTGATCGCTCCAGTTCAGTTCGTTAATGGCTACGTTCAGCGCCTGGTCAACCGCTTCGGGATAGTCATCACCACCGGCGGCATCATGGTTATTGATAAACCGGGAAATCGAATCCAGGCTTTCGGTGAAATCCGATTTGTGGGTCAGGTAGTCATCGCTGACATCGCGGTAAAAGACGCTGCTCAGCCGGATTGTGTTGCCGGGAAGCAGGGCTTTTGTCCGGCTGACGATGTCGCCGAGTTCGGCCTTCAGGTAGTTGATCTCGTCCTGCATGGAGCCGGTAGCATCGACAACGAACGAAATATCAACGGCCGATAAGGCGCGGCAAGGCTGGCTCACCTGAATGCGGTTAAGGCCTTTGTTGAAGAGAACCGGCTTTTTAAGGATATACGGCTGGCCGTCAACCAACGCTTCAATCTGAACCGGCTGGCTCACGGCTGAACTATCAAACAGATTATTCCATAGCTCACTCTTACCCGTGTTGTCGGAGCGGGAAACCCAGAGCGTACCGTTAGTTGCTGTTTTCAAGGTCACAACAGCATTACTGATCGGGTAGCCGTCGGTTGTGGTCAGTTGTACGGAATAGCGCTCCAGTGGTCGAATGTGCCATTGTTTCTGCCAGGTCCGCAGGTCATTTTGCGCAATATCCTGCCATAGCTTCCATTTACTGTAATCGTGAATTTCACCGGCGGTCAGAAGGCCGGCCCCTACTTGTGGCCCTTTGTACGTTTGTCGGCGGGCACTTGTACTCGGTGCTGTCACGCCTTTCGTTGACGACAGGGTAGCTACCGATCCGGTTACGTCTCGTCTGGACAGCGTTTTGTAGCCCGTAACGATTACCTCGGCCAGTGCCCGGGAGTCTTCCTGTAAGCGTATGGAAACGGAATCGACCGTTTTTGGAACAAGGACTTCAAGGGTTTTATAGCCAATGGAAGCCACGACGAGGGTCGTTGATTCAGTCGGGGTCATCAGGCTGAATGTACCGGTGGGGCTGGTCGTAGTGCCGATGGTTGTGTTTTTCAGGACTACATTGGCACCTGGGATAGGAACCTTGTCATGGGCTGACCGAACCGTACCATGAATCGTCCGCGGTTGAGCATTGACTAACTGGCTGAAGAGGATCAGCACGAAGGGTAGAAACGATTTCATGTGTTGATAAAGGTTGAGGGTGCGACTTGTCAACAGGCGAACGACATTATGAGTCTAATTTAGTAATAATGGTTGCTTTGTGGTAATGATAGACTCAAAAAGAAGGGTCGGTAACCGAGGTGTTATCCCGACTACCGACCCTTGCTGTGAGCGCGTTCTGATACGTTACGCCTGCTCGTCTTCCAGGATTTTTACTTCCTGAATTTTGTCGCCCTGACGGATCTGATCGATTACATCCAGACCTTCAACTACCTTACCGAACACCGTATGGTTGCGGTCGAGGTGCTGGGTGTTCTGGCGGTTGTGGCAGATGAAGAATTGAGAACCACCGGTGTTGCGGCCTCGATGTGCCATCGACAGCACACCCCGGTCGTGGTACTGGTTGTCGCCGGTCAGTTCGCAGGGAATGGTGTAGCCCGGTCCACCCGCGCCCGTGCCGGTTGGGTCGCCACCCTGAATCATGAAGTTTGGAATAACCCGGTGAAACGTGATGCCGTTATAAAAACCTTTCTTCGCGAGCGAAACAAAGTTTTCGACGGTTTTTGGCGCGTCTTTCTCAAAGAACTCAATGGTCATTGTACCCTTGTCGGTACGCATTTCTGCCTTTGTCATAATACCCTGTGGTCTGTTAAATCGGTGCAAAGATAATAGGTGGGTCGGGAAAGGCGCGACTAATCGGTTTGAGTAGAAAACAGGGCGGATATACTCTGATAGTTTGATGAAACGAAGAACCTTTACAGGACTGTTGTCTTCGCTGCCGTTAGCCATAACGCAGGCTGGCACCGTAACTCAGGGCACCGTATTGAATCAGACGAATGCCGATGATCGGACGTACTGGCTGCAAACACTGCTGAAAGTGGTTGATCCGGTCCTGACAGCATTAGCCCAGAATCGGCTGAAAGCGACAATGCCGATTGAATCGGCTCCCGGACAGGACGCGAGTCGGAAAGTAGTCTCACATCTGGAAGCGCTCGGTCGGACGGTGGCCGGACTGGCCCCCTGGCTTGAACTCGAAGCCGATGATTCGGCGGAGGGGCGCTCGCGAAAACGGTACCTCGACTTAACCCGGCAGGGTATTGCTAACGGCGTAGATCCTAAATCGCCTGATTTTCTGAATTTTACCAGGAATGCTCAGCCCTTGGTCGACGCGGCTTTTCTGGCGCATGGCTTACTACGTGCCCCAAAAATCTGGGCGGGGCTAACCGCCGATCAGCAGAAAAACGTAGTGACGGCCCTGCAATCGAGCCGCGTCATTAAACCACCGTACAATAACTGGCTTTTGTTCAGTGCAATGGTTGAGGCCGCACTGCTGAAATTTACCGGTGCCGCTGACGAAATGCGCATGGACTACGCTATCAAACAGCACCTGAACTGGTACAAAGGCGATGGGGCATACGGCGATGGTCCCGACTTCCACTGGGATTATTACAACAGTTACGTGATTCAGCCAATGCTGCTGGACATAGTGAAAACCTTACTGGACGCCGGAAAAGCCAATAAAGAACTCTACGATACGATCCTCGCCCGCGCTCAGCGGTACGCAATAGTGCAGGAGCGACTGATTGGCCCAGACGGTTCGTTTGCCGCTTTTGGCCGGTCGCTGGCGTATCGATGCGGAGCGTTTCAATTATTGGCGCAGGTAGCGCTGCAAGGACAATTGCCGAAAGAACTATCGCCGGGGCAGGTACGTAGTGCCTTAACGGCCGTTATTCGCCGGACGATGGACGTACCGGGTACGTTCAACGATAAAGGATGGCTTCAGATTGGTCTCTGTGGTCATCAGCCCGGCATAGGCGAAACGTATATATCAACGGGTAGCCTGTACTTGTGCTCGGTTGCGTTCCTGCCGTTGGGTTTACCAGCGTCTAATCCCTTCTGGTCGGCTCCGGCCGAAGACTGGACGGCCAGGCGTATCTGGTCAAGCCAGAGTGTTATGGCAGACCACGCCATAAAAGGCTGAGTAACGGCTGGGCCAACCGGGAGGTTGGCCCTAACTCGACGCTTATAAACAAAGGGCCAGTCTGGAGACTGACCCGGGCGTTAACTTACGGCCCCGCCGTTCCAGACTGTTTTATCGGGAGAAATCAGTGACAAACTTCCGTCGCGGTCTTCGGCCATCAGAATCATCCCCTGCGATTCCAGCCCCATCATCTTGCGGGGAGCCAGATTTGCCAGGAACGTCACCTGCTTCCCAATGATGTCCTCGGGAGCAAAATGTTTCGCGATGCCGCTCAGAATCTGCCGCTGACCGGTTCCGTCGTCTACTTTCAGTTTCAGAAGTTTGTCGCTTTTGGGTACGCGTTCCGCTTCCAGAATGGTACCGATCCGGATGTCCATTTTGGCGAAGTCGTCGTACGTAATTTCGGTTTTGGCGGCTGGTATTTCCTTGGTGGCCAGTTCATTCATACGCTTGGCGTCCAGTAATTTCTGAATTTGTTGGTTAATAACGTCGTCTTCAATCTTGGCGAACAGCAGGTCGCCTTTACCCAGTTCGTGCCCTTCAACCAGGATATCGGCGCGACCCGCGTTGGTCCAGTCAAGCCGGTCTTTGATTAATAGCTGATCGCATAGCTTTTGGGCGGTAAACGGCAGGAACGGTTCGCAGACAATTGCCAGGTTGGCGGTAATCTGCAAGGCAATGTTCATGATCGTGTTTACCCTCAACTGATCCGTTTTGATCACCTGCCAGGGCTGGGTTTCGGCCAGATACTTGTTGCCAAGCCGTGCCAGATCCATCAGGTAGCCGAGGGCTTCGCGGAACCGGAACTGGTAGATGGCCTGCCCGATGCGGTCGGGAAATTGAGCGAGTTCATTGAGCACCTCGCGGTCGTACTCGGTCAGGTCGCCGGCAACGGGCACCTTACCGTCGCAGAACTTCTGCGTCAGCACCACCGCCCGGTTGACAAAGTTGCCAAATACGGCCACCAGTTCGTTGTTGTTGCGGGCCTGGAAATCCTTCCATGTAAACTCACTGTCCTTAGTTTCAGGCGCATTTGCTGCCAAAACGTAACGCAAAACGTCCTGCTTGGCCGGTAGTTCCTCCAGGTATTCGTGCAGCCAGACGGCCCAGTTGCGCGAGGTTGAAATCTTGTCGCCTTCCAGGTTCATGAACTCGTTGGCCGGTACGTTGTCGGCCAGAATGAAGCTGCCTTCTGCCATCAGCATGGCCGGGAATATGATGCAGTGGAATACGATGTTATCCTTACCGATGAAGTGCACCAGTTTCGTATGCTGATCGCGCCAATATAGTTCCCAGTCGCGGCCCTGCTCAGCGGCCCACTCCTTGGTCATCGAAATGTAGCCAATCGGGGCGTCGAACCAGACGTACAAGACTTTGCCTTCAGTATCGGGCAGCGGCACCTTAACGCCCCAGTCGAGGTCGCGGGTCATGGCGCGGGGGCGCAGCCCTTCTTTCAACCACGACTGGCACTGACCAAGCACGTTGGTTTTCCACTCAGGATGGCTGTTGACATACTTTTCGATCTGCGGCTGCATCCGGTCGAGGGGGAGGCTCCAGTTTCTGGTCGAGCGGAGGATTGGTTTGGAGCCCGACAGCGTTGAGTGCGGTTCGATCAGTTCAAGCGGACTAAGGGCCGTACCGCAGCGTTCGCACTGGTCGCCATAGGCATTCGGATTGCCGCAGACGGGACACGCACCGACGATGTATCGGTCGGCCAGAAACTGATTTGCCACCTCATCGTAGTATTGTTCGGTCACTTCTTCCACAAAGTCGCCCTTGTCGTACAGTTTTTTAAAGAACTCCTGCGAGGTCTCGTGATGCACCGGATTTGTGGTACGCGAATAGATGTCGAACGAGATGCCAAAGTCCGCGAAGGACTGTTTGATCTGACCGTAATACTTATCGACGACTTCCTGGGGTGTAATCCCTTCTTTCTTGGCTTTGATCGTGATGGGGACGCCGTGCTCGTCTGTACCGCTGATAAAAGCGACATCCTTACCTGTCGAGCGGAGGTAACGAACGTAGATATCGGCGGGCAGGTAACAGCCGGCCAGGTGGCCGATATGAATCGGTCCGTTGGCGTAAATCAGGGCCGCCGTAACGGTATAACGTTGTGGATTTTCTAAGGCCATATCGTGGTTTGTGGTTTGTGGTTTGTCGTTCGTAGTTAGTCCAACGACAACCACGAACGACGAACCACAAACTGATTTGGGCGCGAAATTAGCAATTCAGGGCCGAACGTTGTTATGTTTACGCAAACACGTTGGACTAGTATGGAGAACACCGAAGCCACCACGAATAATTTCCTGAACTGGGTTGAGATCAAAAACTTCAAGTCCATCAAAGACCTGCGGCTGGATTGCAAGCGTGTGAACGTCTTCATCGGAAAGCCCAACGTCGGCAAGTCGAATATTCTGGAGGGGCTGGGGTTGCTGGGGGCGGAATATAGTATTGATAAATTTTTAAATGGATTTATCCGCTACAAAGAGATAAAGCATTTATTCTATGATAATGATTGGGAGAAAAAAATTCAGATTTACTCTGACAAGATCACCGCTTTAATAGGGAGTAGTGTTAAAGTTAGCGTTGATTTTGAGTACTACTCTTACCCCAAGTATATACCTGGTATAGACACTCCTAACGTAAGAGATGTGGTGTTGGATTCAGGAGGAACTTTATATGAATTAAAATACACTGGGGAAATGAAAGATATTCAACGTGCTTATCGATATAATTCATCTCCTTATAAGAAGTACGATTTTGCAAATTTAGACGCATTTCGTGGCGTTTTTAAAGAATTTCTACTACCACCTGATGGACATAATTTATTTGGAGTTGTGGACAAGAGTAGCAATCTAAAAACAGAATTTGGAAAACTTTTTAGTCAACAGGGACTCGATTTTGTCTTATCTCGCGATGAACAAATGTTTGAGCTGCAGAGAAAAGATGGCTTTTACGTAATCAAATATCCTTTTTTCAGTATAGCCGATACATTTCGTCGCTTCATGTTTTACATCACAGCCATTGAATCCAATAAAAACTCAGTCATCATCTTCGAAGAGCCAGAGGTTCATTCGTTTCCGCCGTACACACAAGACATTGCCTACCGGATGATTTATAGTGAAGAAAATCAATTCTTTGTTTCGACGCACAGCCCGTATCTACTACAAACGCTCGTATCAAACCTGGCCGATGATCAACTTAATGTCTTTGTTACGTATTACGAAGACTACGAGACAAAGGTCAAGGCTTTGACTCCTGAAGAACTTGGTTTCGTGCAAGAATACAGCACCGACGTATTTTTCAATCTGGATAGATTTATACCCAATGCCCGATCTGCAAATCCTGCCTGAGTGTTACGCAGATACGGCCTTGGTTATGCAGTTTGTTCAAAATCGACAGCTTGTCGTTCATATATTCGGTATACCTAATGTTGCCAAGGAAATGCAGGAGGAAGCTGGACGTGAACATTCAGGTATGCGAATCGGGTTTGTTGACAATGACAAACGCGTTCCACCGTATTTGCAATCATTTGCCACCGTATTGGAAGAGAACAAAATTGTTATCAAGCGTAAGGGGCAGACACAGCAATACCTGATCGTTGTTGATAAAGCTATTGAGTCTTTTTTATTATGGAATGCAAGGCAGATAGGGCTGCATGTATCTGATTATGGATTCAGCAGTGATATCAAGACTTTTGGAAAAGCCTTAAAAACGTCATCAATCGGGAGCAATAACAACTACCTCCAGCTCCTCGCCGATCTCCACGCTCGTCAGGCACCCGGCTTCCTCACCCTCGAACGCATCCTGAATGACTTCATCACTACCTAAGACTGTGTTCATTACCGGTGCGACCGGTTTTATTGGTTCTCACATTGCCCGGCGCTATCTCACAGCTGGTCATCGGGTGGAAGCGCTTCACCGGCCCGAGCGTGGTTATGGCATGCTGGCCGATGTAGCGGATCAGATTACCTGGCACGAGGGCGACATTCTGGATATACCATCGCTCGAAGCGGCCATTAGATCAGAAATGGACGTAGTCCATGCGGCTGCCGTCGTGTCATTCACGCCAAAAGACCGTGTCCAGATGGAAAAGATAAACGTTGAAGGCACCGCCAATGTCGTGAATGTGTGCCTAAAGGCGGGTGTCCGAAAACTCGGCTACGTCAGTTCCGTAGCGGCATTAGGCCGACCGTCGGCAAAAGGGCCTAAGTCAACTAGTCCAATCATTATTACTGAAAAGCAGAAGTGGGAAGATTCTCCGAACAACTCACAGTATGCCAAAACAAAATACCGCGCTGAACTGGAGGTCTGGCGGGGTGTTGCTGAGGGGCTGAATGCGGTGATGGTGAATCCATCGGTGGTGCTGGGCGTTGGTGACTGGACGCGGAGCAGTCTGCAACTTATCAAATATGCGTATGACGAAAAGCGCTTTTATCCAGAAGGGTTAATCAACTACGTTGACGTTCTGGACGTTGTGGAGGCTTTATACCGGCTAATGGAACATGACCACTCAGCCGAGCCCGACGCGGCCCGTCGGTACATTCTGAACGCGGGCACCATTCCGTACAAAGACTTGTTACATAAGCTGGCAACGGTGTTGGGTAAGCGCCCGCCGAGCGTTCGGGTACCACCTGCCTTAACCCGCGTTTTGTGGCCATTGGAGGCCGTTCGATCGTGGGCAACGGGCAAGGCACCCCTGATTACCCGCGAAACGGCCCGGTCGGCCAGTTCGCGTTATCAGTATGACGGACGCCGGATTGAGCAAGTGATTGGTTTACAATACCGCCCGTTAAGTGAAACCCTCCGGCGCGTGGCAGACGCGTTCGGAACCCCCGTTAACCGTTCGTAAAATTTCGGGCCGGGGGTTGCGGAATTATCTTTTTCCGTTTATATTTCTACTGCCAAAGGATAAACCGCGCCGATGGCTGCGGCCCCTATCCGACCCCCACTTAACCCGCTGA
This sequence comes from Fibrisoma limi BUZ 3, assembly GCF_000296815.2. Classification (GTDB taxonomy): domain Bacteria; phylum Bacteroidota; class Bacteroidia; order Cytophagales; family Spirosomataceae; genus Fibrisoma; species Fibrisoma limi. The sequence goes on along the minus strand of NZ_CAIT01000009.1, from coordinate 146,775 downwards.
GGTAACGACATGGAGCAAGAGTTTGAGGAACGAGAAGGTGATATAAAAGAGTCGATCCGGCGTTTTGAACAGATGCTGGACAAGCAAGAAAGTCAGTTTTTCGACCTGGATGTGTATGAACAGATGGTCGAACACTACCTCAGCCAGGGCGATCTGGACAAAGCCCTCAAGGCCGCCGAGGCCGGTCTGGAAAACTTCCCTTACGCATTGGAGCTGATGCTCGACAAGGCCCAGATTCTGGCCAATTTCCAGAAATTCGACGAATCGCTGGAGTTGCTGGAACGGGCCGGTTTGTTTAATCCGGGTGATCTCGACGTACCCTATATGCAGGGCTCAGTGCTGGGCATGGCCGGTCGCTACGAAGAGTCCGTTCAGGTGCTGGAAGAACTTCTGGATAGAGCTGAGGACAAGGATGATATTCTGTTTCAATTGGGGCAGAGCTATCAGAACTGGGGCAAGTACGATGAGGCCATCGCACAGTACAAACAGGCTATTGCGCTGAACATTAATAATGAGAATGCGCTGTACGAACTCGCGTTCTGCCTCGACGTAACGGGCGAACTGGAGAATAGTCTGTCTTATTACGAGCAACTGATCGATCAGGACCCCTATTCGTACAATGCCTGGTACAACATCGGGATTGCCTACAGTAAGCTGGCCCGGTATGCCGAAGCCGCCGAAGCGTATGAGTACGCGACGCTGATAAAAGAAGACTTTGCCTCGGCGCATTTCAACCTCGGCAACACGTATATGAACCTGGGGCTGTTCGAGAAAGCTGAAACCTGCTACCGCGAAACGCTGAAATACGAAGAGGCAACCGCTGATACGTATTGCCACCTCGGGGCCAGTCTGGAGAAGCAGGATCGGCTGCCTGAAGCGGTGAAAGAATACCGCGAGGCCATCAAACTGGATTCCATGTGGGACGAAGCCTGGTTTGGTATCGGGGTCTGTCTGAGTGAGTCTGGAAAATGGTATGAAGCCCTGCCGTTTCTGCAAAAAGCCATCAAGCTGAACGACCAGAATGGCGAGTATCTGTTGGCACTGGCCGAAACCGAATACAAGATCGGCAACGTACTGTCGAGTGTGGAAGCGTTTCAGAAAGCCGCCGAAGTGGACACGACCAATCCGGATGTGTACCTGACGTGGTCGCTGGTGCCTTTTGATCAGGGTGATTTCATGAAAGCCAATGAGATCATTCAGCTTGGCATCGACGAAATGCCGAAAGAACCGGATCTGTATTACCGTTCAGCAGTTTATTTAATTCACGCTGGGTATTATCGAGAAGCTTTGCTACATTTGGAAGCCGCTTTGTCGCTCAACTACGACGCTCATGTCCAGTTGTTTGAGTTTTTCCCTGAGCTGGAAAAGCAGAAAGCGCTTTATCGAATTATTCAGCAATACCGCAAAACCTAATCCAAATAATATACCACTTAATGTAGGAAAGCCGCTGCCAGGATTGGGAGCGGCTTTTTTGTGCCCTTACTGCCGGTTCAACTGAGCTATTGCCTTGGCAATTTCGGTTTTGTTGAGGAATACGTCGGTCGCTTTTTGTCCAACTTGCTCCCGGTATGTATAGAACCATCGGTTCAGCTTCTCCAACGAATTGAACCGGTGAAACTTGCCGGCATCGTCCAGTACATAAATTTTACTGCCAATTTTTCCGCGGTCCTCATCAACGGTATAAGTCTGGTCCATCACCATGGTTGGGCCACTGGCAAGTTCCCGATACAGACGAGTACCCATCCGAACGAATACAGTAGAGTCGGTACGGGCCGTAACCAGCGTATCCGAGCCAGCTAGTGCCAATCGTCTGATGCTCGAAAAACCGAATTTTTGACGGGCGGTCTGTGCGCCTGCCCGATAGATAAACGTTTTACGACCATTGTACTTGAAGCGGCCTTTCAACTCCGTTCCATCGCGTAGCCTCATGACGCCGTCGTGGTATTTATAATCAATGACAGGTCCCTGATATACCGTTTGCGGTATGTAAATCGTCTGGGGATGGGGGTTTTTGTGCTGAGCTTTGACCTGAACAGACACCAGCAAAAGGAGGGTGCCAATGAGTATGCCTGATTTCATAACGGTAGTGATTTATACTTAGCTTATGTTATTTTTGTGATTTTAAATTGTAATAAATTGTGTTTAATATACATATATGATTGATACGTTGTAGCAGAGAGCCTATATTTTATTCGGGGCCTGAGTCGGGCTGACTCTTTGAGCGCCGGAAATTTTCGAGATATAGGTATACGTGCAGGGCATTATTGAACCGAAGTGTTTTGAGCCGTTCGGCAGGGTTAGTTTGTAAAGCCAGTTGATTGAGATAGCCTACTTCAAGGCGGATATGGTCCTTCAGTCGACGACCCATTGCCAGGTACGTCCGGTTTTGATCGAAGCGGGCGACGGAGCGCGAAATAACAACCATGGGCTCAACACTGACATGGGTGTACCAGCGTTTGTCGGTGGCCGAACGTTTGAACACCGGATTCAGCCAGCGGGCCATAGCCCGCAGCCGGACGTTGAAGCGGTCGGCCAGAACCTGCTGTGATTCGCCGTCGGACAAGAAAATATACGTCGTAGCCAGCGTATCGGTTTGAGAAGGCCAGCGGAGTTCAGTTCGGTATCGCTGAATAAACTCGCCATCGCCGAATGGCTTCGTAATCTGTAACTGAGGAATTATACGAACTTCCTGAAAAAACGTCAGTGGCTGGTATTTACTGGTTCGTCCCCAGTTCCACCACAAGCCAATGGGCGACAACGACGTTCGCACTGATCTGGATACCTGATAGTTTACCCACGGCCGGAACACCTGAAGTAGCGGGTACCGGAATGCGTTCCAGTCGCGGCCGTTATTGTCTTCGGCCTGACGCCGGTATTGATGATCAAGCTGAAACGACCAACGGCCTTTGGTTTTATACAGCAGGTTTACTTCCGACCAGAACGCCTGACGGGCGCGGGTTTCGTGCCGAAAATCCTGACTAACTGCTAAGGAGGTTGACAGGAAAAAGGGTAAGCTTAGTGCACAAGTTCGTTTAAACATACTTGATATAGTATCGGTAGGAGTTGAACCCTAACCCAAGTTAGTAGGCGAATGTTTGGTTTGCCTTTCTACACTAAATCATTTCCACCATGAACCGCCGAACCCTTCTCCAGCAATTGACTACCGGTGCCGCACTGAGCGCGACCGGTCTGGCCCCCGTGCAGGAAGCTTTAGCCCAGCAACCTAAACCGAGGTCGCTGAACGGCCTGCCACCGCTGACCATCACCGACGTAAAAACGATCCTGACCAGCCCGAACGGTATTCGGCTTGTTGTTGTCAAGATTGAAACCAGCGAACCGGGACTTTATGGCTTAGGCTGCGCTACGTTCACGCAGCGCGCCTACGTCGTGCACACAGCCATCGAGAAATACCTCAAGCCGTTTTTGATAGGCCGTAATGCCGACGAGATCGAGGACATCTGGCAGTCGTCGTACGTAAGTTCGTACTGGCGCAACGGCCCGGTTCTGTTCAATGCCATGAGTGGGGTCGACATGGCGTTGTGGGACATCAAAGCCAAGCGGGCCAATATGCCGCTCTATCAGCTCTTGGGTGGTAAATGCCGCGCCGGGGCGGACTTGTATTTCCACGCCCAGGGCAGTAGCCCGGAGGAGGTTGAGGACTCGGCACGGTCGGCCATGGAGCGGGGCTACCGGCACGTTCGGGTTCAAATGGGTTTGAAAGGCAACGCTGTCTATGGTGCGAAAGGCCCTACCGGAACACCGGCTAGTTCAGTGGGTACGTCGGGAACGCAGGCCGGACTGGCAACGCCCGCCGTTACGGTGCCCGGCCCGACTAATCCCAAACTAATTTTCGACCCCAATGCCTACGTCAAAAGCGTTCCTAAGCTGTTCGAACACCTGCGCGTAAAACTGGGCGATGAGGTTGAACTGCTCCACGACATTCATGAACGGGTGAGTCTGAGTCAGGCCGTGCAGGTGTGCAAGGCGGTGGAACCCTACCGTCCGTTTTTTATTGAAGATCCGTTTCCGCCCGAAGACAACGATCATTTCAAACTCCTGCGTCAGCAGACGACCGTGCCACTGGCTATGGGCGAGTTATTCAACACGCAGCACGAGTACGTACCGCTGATCAAAGACCGGCTGATTGACTTTATCCGGATTCATATCTCGCAGATTGGTGGCCTGAGCCCGGCCCGGAAGGTGCAGGCGATGTGTGAGTTTTTCGGCGTGAAAACCGCCTGGCATGGTCCCGGCGATGCATCGCCCGTTGCGCACGCGTCGCAGCTCGCGCTCGAACTGACCAGCTATAATTTTGGCATTCACGAAGGCTACGTATTTCCGGAAAACACGCAGGAGGTGTTTCCGGGTTGCCCGACGGTGAAAGACGGCTACATGTATGCCCAGGAAAAGCCCGGCCACGGCGTCGACATTAACGAGAAGGTTGCGGCTAAGTTTCCGTTCCCCGACGGCCCGACGTTCGATTATAGCTGGGGGGCTACCCGGAAGAAGGACGGGACAGTGATCCGGCCGTAACGAAAGAAAAAAAGTAAAAATGACGTAATGAGGCTATATTGGTACGAGCTTATAGTTAGGAAGCAAAACCAGACGATATGTTCTTTCTTCAACGTAAACTCGTACCAATAGCGGCTACAACCTTATTTACTGCGCTTAGTGGGTTGACTGCTACAGCCCAGGTTGTTGTTCAACGCAGCGGTATACAAACGACAAGGCGCATTGACGACAATACGGTCATCATTGATAAGGCTACCCAAAAACGAGTCTCTTTCAATGACTACCAACGGCGAGTACAGGCCGATCCTGACGGGCAGCACCTGGAACCGGTATTTGACGAATACGGCAAAGCCAGCGCTTACCTGATCCGGCCAACCACGGCTGAGGAACGAGCGACGCATCAATTTCGGGATGTTGACACCACGCAACGACCCAGACCCGGTGACGATATGCCGCTGTTTATCATGAAAGATGTCAATGGAAAAACGTATCGATCAACTGAGTTGAAAGGCAATGTGGTTGTATTGAGCTTTTGGGTTTCATTGAAACGCCCATTTTTCGGGGAAAAACAAATCCAGCAGTTAAACGACGTACTGAAACTCTACCAGAACTCCGTGCCACTCCTATCGTTAGGCGTATTAAGCGACTCGCCCGATGAGGTTCGTGACTTTTCAACCACCCGCACGTTTCCGTTTATGCCTATTCCGGATGCCTACGGCTTCAACAGAAAGTTTCAGGTATTGAGCAGCCCTTCTTTTATTGTTATTGACAAAGCAGGCAAGGTTGCCGCTTACGTTGATGGAGCTGATTACGAGCAGTTAAAAGCGGTGCTGGCCACTGTTAATATGCCTTAAGTTTTTGAGTGATCATGAATGCCGGACATAGGTACTGGGCTCCACGATCACTAAAAATCTTATTGATCCTCCCCTGATGCCACAAACGTAGTGTTTTTGTACACCATCGAAACGGGTAGCCGAAAAACGTCTTCGGGTTATACGAAGCTTATACCTTCAGTTCTTCCCGTTTGCGCTTCTTCAGATCGAACGTATGGGGCGGGAACATCATCAGAATATCGTTCTGGTCGAAAACGGTCTTTAATACCTTGAGCGCTTCACTCAACGCCAGCGCCGGACTGACTTGTGGCTGATCGATCCAGAACCAGATAAATCCCTGAATGTTGTCATTGGTAAAGGCTTTGTAATGCACTTCGACCTTTTTGTCCTGGCGCACAAACGGCAGCGCCTGAACCACCTGCCTGGCTAGTTGCTGGGCTTTATTTAAATCGTCGATGTAAGAGATGGCAAAGTTCAGTTCAATACGTCGCTGCCCAATTCGTGAGTAATTGATAATCGATTTCTGGAACACATCCTTGCTGGGTATCTCAACGGTCTGGCCCTGAAAGTTGTCGAGCAGGATAGACCGCAGCTTAATGTCCATTACGCGGCCCGTGAAGCCGTTCGTTTCAACAATGTCGCCTACCTGAATCGGGCGGGCCAGGGCGATCATCGTGCCCGAAATGAAATTGGCCGTCAGGTCCTGGAAGGCAAAACCAACGGCCAGGGCCAATACCCCCGCACCGGCCAGCAGCGACGTAACGGTTTTGTCAAGTCCCAGCATGCCAAGTGCTACAAAGATCCCGATGGCCATGACGACGACCTGCGCCAGTGAGCCCGTCAGGTGAATAAGGGATATGTTGTTGCTGAACCGGGCAAACCCGCGAATAACGATGCGACGGACGTAGCGGGCCAGGAAATTGAAGATAATTACGGCCAGGATAGCCGTAATGATTTCGGGAACATAGCTAATGGCCGACCGGCTCCAGAGCACTAATTTCTGGTAAATAAGCCGGGTGGCCTGGTCAATGTCAATCATGAACTGAATGGATCGTTTCTGTTCAAAACGTCGTCCCGCACAGACTTGTTTTGCCGACTGAACCTCCGTCCGGCCCCTCGCGTTGATTTATCAGGCCGCTAGTTGTACTTTTGCCGATGCGATTGCCAAATATAGTACCTTGATAATGACCACTTCTCACGCCCCCGTTTACTTAGATAACGCAGCAACGACCCGGCTTGATCCGGAAGTACTGGACGCAATGCTGCCCTTACTGACTGATCATTTTGGTAATCCGTCGTCGATTCACAGCCACGGCCGGACAGTACGTACCGCCATCGAGAAGGCCCGCAAAACCGTTGCGATGCTGCTGAATACGTCGCCGGCCGAGATCTTCTTTACCTCCGGCGGAACTGAGGCCGACAATACGGCTATCCGTAGCAGCATCGAAACCTACGGCCTGACCCACGCCATCACCTCACCGCTGGAGCACCATGCCGTGCTGCATACGCTGGAGCATCTGGCCAAACATGGGCGCATCAAACTGAGTCTGGTTAATGTCGACGAGAAAGGCCACATTGATCTGGCGCATCTGGAAGAACTGCTCAGTACGGCCCAGACGCGGTCGTTGGTGTCGTTGATGCACGGCAATAATGAGATTGGTAATCTGCTGGATTTGCATCGGGTAGGGGAGTTGTGCAGACAGTACGATGCCATTTTTCATTCGGATACGGTGCAGACGATGGGGCATTTCCGCCATAACCTTCAGGAACTGCCGGTGGATTTCATTGTTGGAGCCGCCCATAAGTTTCATGGCCCGAAAGGTGTTGGTTTCCTGTACGTCAACGCCGGGCGGACGAAGATTATGCCGTTCATTCACGGTGGGGCGCAGGAGCGGAACATGCGGGGTGGCACCGAGAATATTTACGGTATCGTTGGTTTGGCCAAAGCGCTTGAAATCGCCTACCGAGACATGGAGCAGCATCGGCGGCACATTACGGGGCTCAAACGCCGAATGATCGAGCGGTTGCGCGAGAAAATGCCGGAGCGGTCCGGCGCACCGGTGCAATTCAATGGCGATTCGGCCAACGTCGAGGGTAGCCTGTACACAGTCCTGAACGTGAGCCTGCCCCCATCCGACATCAGCGATATGCTGCTGTTCAATCTTGATATTGCGAAGATTTCGGCGTCGGGCGGTTCGGCCTGTTCGAGTGGGTCCAACGTAGGCTCGCACGTACTGGCGGCCCTGCCTGGCCTCGACCCCGACCGAGGCTACGTCCGGTTTTCGTTTGGCAAATACAACACCGCTGAAGAAATCGATTACGCCGTTGATACGCTCGTTGGGCTGTATCAGAAGGAACTGATACATTAGGGAGGAAAGCCGGAGAGGAGGAAGGGAGAAAAGGAATTGCCGACTGTGCATTTTTCCTTTTCTCCCTTCCTCCTCTCCGGCTTTCCTCCGCTTTTAAACTTTTTCGACCAATGTCGGCTGCAGCCAGCGTTGGGCAACGTTCAGCGTGTAATCGAAGAACGCTTTCGACGTGCGGGCGTAAACTTCATGGCCCACAAAGTGACCGCTCTCATCCAGGTTCTTGTCGGTTTCGTGCGATTCATACAGCTTGGGCGATACGATCGAGTAGCTGTTGGTGAAGCTGATTACTTTGTTCACCACCGTCGTCATATCGAGTGCCGGTTGCCGGCCACCCCGGCCGTTGGAAACCCCAACCATGGCAAACACTTTACCTTCAAACAGATACTTAAAATGCGGCCCTCCCAACTGATGAATCGCGTTGGTAGCCTGGGGAGGGGCGGTCCAGTTATACTCGGGCATGGCGAAGATAACAATGTCAGCGTTTTGCCATGCCTGGATCAGCTTCTGCTGAAATGGCGTCAGTGCATCGGGTTTTACCGAACCCTGCCCGACATACGGAATATCATAGTCTTCAAAGTCAACGACGCTGACTTCATGCTGCCCCGACTCAGTCAATACTTTGCGGACGTAGTTTCCGAAGCGGAGGGAGTTGCTGTTTTTGCGTGATGACGTAGCGATTACGGCGATGTTCATACCTCTAGGTCCATTCAATATGGTTTAGTAACTACGTGGTTAGATGTTTAGTTTCGGACGTAAACAGACGACCGTAGCCATGCAACAGCCTCGTATCTGTGCCATCACCGGCGCTAATTCCGGTTTGGGTAAAGTAACTGCTCTGGAACTGGCCAAACAGGGATTCGACATCATCATGATTTGTCGTGATGCCGACCGGAGCCGACGGCAGCAGGCCGAGATTCTGGCGGCCAGCCGAACGGGTCATGTTGACCTGATTCAGTGCGATTTAGGGAGAATGGACGACATCTACCGCGCGTCGGAGGAGATGCATAGCCGCTACGATCGGCTGGATGTTCTGATCAACAACGCCGGTCGGGTGGTCGATACGTTGCAGTACTCACCGGAGGGGGTTGAACTGACGTTTCAGACCAATTACCTGAGCCATTTTTTATTGACGCACCTGGTGCTGGACCTGCTGCGAAAAAGCGACGAGGCCCGTATCCTCAACGTAGCGTCGGAACTGCACCGGTTGGCTGAGTTCGACATGAGCCATATCGTCCGGCGCGACAAGGCACCGTATCGTGCCATTCCGGCCTACGATGATTCCAAACTGGCCAAGCTGCTCTGGACCTTTGAACTGGCTGACCAGCTCATGGACGACGGTATTACGGTCAACGCCCTGCACCCGTGGCTGGTCGATACGGCGTTCGGCAACAGCGAAGACGCCAGTGGGCTGCTGAATTTCACGTTCTGGTTCTTCAAACTCTTTGCGCCCAAACCCGAAACAGCCGCCAGGACTCACATCTACCTGGCGTCGTCGCCGGAGGTCAAGCACGTAACGGGTCTTTATTTCGCTAATTGCAAACCATATCCGCCCAGCGACAAAGCGCAGAACCGAAGGCTGGGGAAGCAGCTATGGGCGCTCAGCGAGCGGCTTACGGGCATCTACGACTACCTGCGTCGGCCGTTGCTGAGGAATTCAGGGCTACCTTTGGTGAGTGGCGGATAGCCGGAATCGTAACGTAGCCAGTTCCGGCGTTAGTACGCACTAACGCCGGAACGAAGCTTATTCCGATCGAAGCGACTTCACTGGGTTCATCAGAGCGGCTTTAACGCTGTGAAAGCTCACAGTCGCCAGCGCTACCAGTATAGAAACCAGCCCAACGGCTAAAAATATCCAGATGCTGATGGTGATGCGCTCGGCGTAGTTGTCGAGCCATTTCTGCATCCCGAACCAGGCCAGGGGAATAGCAATCGCCAGGGCAATCATCACCAGTTTAACGAAGTCGCGGGACAGTACAATGATGATGCTGGCCACGCTGGCCCCCATCACCTTCCGAATGCCAATCTCCTTGGTACGTTGCTCAATAACCAGCAAAGCAATGGCAAACAGCCCCAGGCAGGATAGCAGCATGGCGATACTGGCCGCCAGACTAAATATCTGCGACATAGATTCTTCGTTCTGGTACCAGCCGTCCACATTTTCGTCGAGGAACGAACCCAGGAACTCCGCTTGTGGGGCTACCTCCCGCCAAATCTGTTTTATCTTGTCCATCGATTGAGCCAGGCTTTGCGGGGCTACCCGAACGAAAATGTAGTGGATGTCTTCCCGGTTGGAGAGATGCATCGCAATGGGCCGGGCTTCGTCGGCTACGGAATACAACTTAAAATCCGGAACGACGCCGATAATTTCGGACTTTGTGCCCGTTGTGTCCGAATCGTCCCGAATAAACGCGCCGACCGGCTGTCTGGCGTTAATTAGTTTGGCCAGGCTCTCCGTCACCACTACGCGATTGATCGAATCGGCGGCATATGCAGGGTCAAAGTCACGGCCGGCCAGCAGCTTCATGTTGAGCGTTTTCAGGTAATCGTAATCCACCAGCAGCCAGTCCGTCGCGATCTGTTTGCCCTTATACGTAAAGCCGAACGTACTTCGCGACGTAACACGGTCTTTGCCTTTCCCCAGATTGATGCTCGTACCTGTTACCGCCAGTACGGTTGGGTCGTTGGCCAGCTTGTTGCGCAAACGCCCAAGTACCTGCCGCCCATTCGCCTGATTGCCGACCGGAAGGCTAATCACCTGTTCTTTGTCAAAGCCGACCGGCTGCCGGCGCATATGGTCTACCTGCTGTATGGCAATGATGGTGCAGCAGGCCAGCAGACTCGACATGGCAAACTGCGTAACGATCAATGCGTTGCGTACAAGTCCGGGTTTCTTCAGAGATACCTTCCCTTTCAGCACCTCCACCGCATTGAACCGGGCCATTTGCCAGGCCGGATAACCACCGGCAACGAGCGTAACGACAAGAAAAACGCCCGCCATCCAGGCAATGAATCCCGGCTGAAACGCATAGCTTAAGGTGAATTTAGCCTGGAACGTCGTGTTGAACGTACCCAGCAACAAGCACGTCAGGATAATGCCGACAACGAAACCAATAAAACAGATAAACGTGGATTCGCTCCAGATCTGGACAAAAAGCTGATTTTTCAAAGCGCCCAGCGATTTGCGAACTCCAACTTCCTTAGCCCGGGTGAACGACCGTGCAATGCTCATGTTGATGAAGTTGATGGAGGCAATCGACAGGATGAAGACGCCAATCCCAATCAGTACGTAGATCAGCGCAATGGGGGCTCCTTTGCCGTCGGATACGTCGCGGTCGAAATGGACGTTGGCCAGCTTCTGCAAGCGTATGGCAAACACGTCACCACGGTCATCAGGCTTTGCGCCTTTCTTGAGGAGGTCTTGTATCGTACCGGCAAAGTACTTCTGCGCAAACGGTTTCAGCCGGGCTTCAACCGCTGCCTGATCGGCTTCGGGGACTATTTTGATGAAAGTCCGATGGGAGTTTGCGTGCCAGTTCTCCTTGTCGTTCTGGTAGTTCGGTGTCGTTTCGATCCGAACCAGCGCATCGTACCGGACCGATGAATTGTCCGGCGAATCGGCAATAATACCGGAGACGATGTACTGCTTTTTGTTGCTTTCGGTGCCAATCAGCAGGTATTTGCCAACTGGATCTTCGTTGCCAAATACGGTCTTTGCCATTGTTTCGCTGACCACAATACTGCTTAGGTCACGCAGCGCCACATCCGGGCTACCTTTAATGAGCGGGAAGGAGAACAACGTCAGAAAATCCGGGTCTGTCTGGACAACCATTTTGTCGAAGAACTTGCCCCGGTATTCGACCAGACTCAGCCGCCCAGACATCACCCGGGCTGCGGTCTCAACCTCCGGAAACTCGGCCTTCAGCGCCGGTGTCAGCGGCAACGGCATCCCGCCCGTCCGACTGACGCGCTCTGGGTCATTAGCGAAAAGATACGTCTGGAAAATCCGATCGCCATCCTTATGGAATGAGTCGAATGTGAGCTGACGGTAAGCGACAAGGAACAAAAACAGGCAGATGCAGAAGGCGACGGAGAGGCCAACCACATTTACGGCCGCGTAGCCTTTACTGCGCCAGAGGTTCCGCAGGGCAATTTTAACGTACGAACGGATCATATCGGGATGGAAGGATGAGGGTTGAGGATATGGATTTACTTGCTGACGTCGGCGCACAAACGGGGGCATCACCGACAGTACGTTGAGCAGGTAGCGCAGACTGGCCTGTGGCTCACCGGCCCGCTCATACCAGTAGGCGTAGAGTTCATCGAGGTCGCCTTCGACTTCCTCCAGTGTGTTGGCCGGGTGCAGCCACCGCAGCAGGCGTTTGGCCCAGCGCGGTGGTCCGCTGGTGCGGTTTCGGGGTGGTTGGTTCGCCGGGTTCATAGGCCGCTCAGCTTTAAGGTATTGGGCGGAACCAGTTGCCAAAGTTCATTGCGTAGCTGCTGAATGTCCTGCAACGCCCTGCTGCCCAGGGCCGTCACGCGAAACAGACGTTTTCGGCGACCACCCCGCTCGGCCGTAGCACCACCCAGTTCGGATTTAACAAACCCTTTTTCCTCCAACCGAATGAGGGTATTATGTACGGTGCCGAACGTAACCAGACGACCCGTGTGCTGCTCAATTTCCTGCGACACCGTAACGCCGTACGCCTGTCCATCCAGGATGGCCACCATCAGCAGAACGATCTCTTCAAACTCGCCTAAGTACGTGCGACGCATGGGGTGCTGGATTAGTTTATATTTTATCGTACAAATCTTTAGCCAAATAGATAAATAGTTGAAAGTTAATAGGTTAGCTCGGTGGCTAGAGGAAAATGATGTCCAATAACGGACAGGGTCTGTACGCTCATGGACACTCTGGGGAGGATAAAACGGAGCTACGTCCCTCTCCCGCTTTGGGAGAGGGGTAGGTGTGAGGGAAAAGCCTTTACCGACCAGGGGTGAGTGCCTGGGCGAGATCACCGATCAAGTCTTCGGCGTGCTCTAATCCAATAGAAATGCGTAATAAGTTAGGCGGAGTGGTTGAAAGAGGCCCTTCCACCGACGCCCGGTGTTCAATCAGACTTTCGACGCCACCCAGGCTCGTGGCCCGCCGAAACAGCCGCAGCCGCCCAAGCACGGTAAGCGCTTCTTCAGCCCCGCCTGTTACCTGAATGGACAGCATGGCACCCGGACCGTTCATCTGCTGTTTGATCAACTGCCGGTCCGGATGATTCGCCAGGCCGGGGTAATTGACCCGCTCAATCATGGGATGGCCATCCAGAAACTCAGCTACTGCCTGAGCCGTGATGGTCTGCGCCCGAACCCGTACGCCGAGGGTTTTAATTCCCCGCATAACCAGCCAGCAGTCGAACGGCGAGGGTACCGCCCCCGAAACAGACTGCAACTGCCGGATTCGTTGGGTAAATGTGTCGTTGCGTTTGAAGATCAGCGCTCCACCAATCACGTCACTGTGACCGCTCAGGTACTTTGTGGTTGAATGCATCACGATGTCGCAGTTCAGGTCGAGAGGTCGTTGCAGAGCGGGAGTGGCCCACGTATTGTCGCAGACGCAGAGTGCTCCGCCGTCGTGGGCAATCCGCGCAATGGTCAGCAGGTCAACGATTGCCAGCGTCGGGTTAGAGGGCGTTTCAACCCAGACAATGCGCGTATTTTCGTGGATAGAGGACCGGACAGCATCGATGTTTGTCATATCGACGCGGGTGTAGGTCAGGCCCCAGGGATGAAATACATCTTCCAGCAACGACGTAGTGCCGTAGAAACCATCGTGGGCCAGCACCACGTGATCGCCCGGTCGCAGCGCCTGAAACAGGGTCATAATGGCGGCCTGTCCGGAGCTAAAGGCTATACCGGTCGCACCACCTTCGAGCGTAGCCAGCGAGCGTTCGAGGGCTTCGCGGTTGGGGTTGTTCGGCCGGGCGTACAGGTAATTGCCCGGTAGTTCATTGGCCTCATTGCGTTCGAAGGTGGTAGAGAGATGAATGGGGGGAACAACGGCCCCGGTCGTGGGGTCGTGCTGGTGGGTGGCCTGTAAGGCAAGCGTATCGAAGTGCATACGTAGAACGGTTCGAGTGTTGAAGGACCTTTGTGCGTGTTGGAATAGCCTATCAACGATTGATCACGTATTGCAGTTCACCGGTTTCGTCGGCTTCCAGTTTCCAGAAGACGTGACCGCTGCCTTTTTTCTCTTTTTTCTGTGCGATGAGTACACGCCGACCATCGGTGCGCACACTGATCGCTCCGTATACCGCTACATTCCGCTCCAGCGAATCGCGGATGGCAACAATGCGTGCCTGAATCGTTTTTTTGCGGACAGGATCGGTCGTGGTATCAAGTTCGGCGAACAAAGCGCCAACTTCCCGCAGGAGTTCATCCTTGATCACTTTCTTGTCTTCCGACGAGCGGGCGAGTTCAGTGCTGAAAATAAGCGGTCGGCGGCCCCGGCTCGATTTACCGATGGCCCCCAACGTATCCGGGCGGGGGTGCGTATACGTTTCATTATCACCACTCGAAATCACCGTGGCCAGCGGGTGCAGAAACTCCAGAAAATCGTCCAGGAAGCGGTCCGAACCGTGATGGCATGACTTGGCCAGATCACTCTGAAACACGGCGCGGCCCCGCTGAATCATCTCCGTGCGTTCTGCATCGGTCAACTCCGACAGCGGATCGTGGCCGGTGTACTGAACCGTCAGGTACCGTTGGGCCTTGTCGTTGAGGTCGCCCCCAAGCAACATCGAGACGTTACCGTATTGCAGCCGAATGACCACTGAGTGGCCATTTTTGGTTTCGTCCCAGCCCGGATGCGCACTGAAGGGTGTCGGCTCGTCCAGATACGGCAGACTTTTTCGTCCGCCGGTTGCTTCGTCCTGCCGGGTGATTGGAGCCAGTACCTCCATGTGAACCGCCGATTGCGCGTCGTACCCGTCAATAACCGATCCTTTTTCCAGCATTCGTATATCGGTCAACCCAAGCGTAGTGGATTGATAGGCGTCGTGCAGCAGGTTCGGATACAGCTTATTACCCCGATTAGCGTCGACGTCCAGTAGCTGTTTTACCTTATCGAACGTATCGCAGAGGTCGGTGATGTATTCTTCCGTGCCTACGGTAATAACCGGCCCGATCAGGTTAAACCGGTGCGCTCCACGAGGCCGTTGTGGTACATACGCCGGATGGTGAAGCGGCCCGAATCAATGATTGGCCGGAAACCGCCGTAATGATCCAGGTCGGAGTGGGTCATCACGACGTAATCGAGCGGAATCACGAAGTTATTGTGCGAGAGGTTGAAGCGCCACTTCAGGAACCGGTACATGCTGTCGTCGCGACCAGCGTCGATCAGGATGAACTTATCATCGGGTGTTACCAGAAAACAGCCGTCGCCCTGCCCAACATCGATGAAGTTGATTTCAAGCAGCCGCTCCGCCTGCAGGAGTTTGTTGGCAACCCAGCCATCAGCGTTGCGGCAGTGAACTTTCGTGTGGGTAGCTGATGTGGTCGTGTCAATGATTTCGGCGTAGTCGCCCCACAGAACGCGTTTTACAATGTCCTGCGGTTTAACCCGTTCGTCGCTGACGGGTTGTTTCAGTAGCTTTGCTTCGGGATAGCCAATAAAAGCCATAGGGTGGTCAGGAAGGTGAACAGTGATGCGTTGTAAAAATACGGTTTCGTAACCACCCGTGCTTTATGAATTCATTATGCTTCGCGCACGGCTTTCCAGGCTTCCTGCATACTCTCCATCGCCAGTCGCAGATCGTCGGGTGATGTTCGCCAGTTGACGAAGGCTGCCCGCAGGCAGTAAGCGCCGTTGTAGACGGTGGGTGTCATGAAGACTTGACCCAGCGCTTCCAGCTTTTTCTGGAATTGAGTGAGTTTCTCTTTATCAGTCCGGTACTGCTTCAGCGAAAAACAAACCACATTTAGCCGTACCGGCGCTTCGAGTTGCAGGAAATCAGATTGGTCAATCAGTCCTCCGAACGCACAGGCCTGCTCCACGTTCTGTTCCACAAGCTGGCGGTACCCTTCCCGACCGTATGCCAGCAATGTAAGCCAGACGGGGAGCGCCCGCAGTCGGCGGCTGTTTTCGGGGCCGTAGTTCAGGTAACTAAAGTCGGCCAGCGGGTCGCCCAGATACGGGGCGTTGGAGTTCTGAAACGTTTGAACCTGCAAAGTCGCGTGATGGGATTTAATGAGGTACACGGCATTGTCGTAAGGTACGTTCAGCCATTTATGGTTGTCGATGGTGATGCTGTCGGCCAGTTCCCAACCTGCCAGCCGGTCCTGAAAACGGGGCGACAAGGCCGCGAACCCTCCGAATGCCGCGTCGACGTGCCACCAGAAGGAATACCGTTTCTGGAGTTCGGCAATGGCCTGCATGTCGTCGTAATCTACCGTATTGACCGTGCCCCCGCTCGAAATCAGGATGGTCGGTACGTCGGGTTGCTGAGCCAGTAACGCTTCCAGATGCGCTACGTCCATCGCTTCACGGTCGGCCGGTTTCCGGATGTACGTCATGTGTCGGCTGCCGAGGCCCAGCATCGCCAGCGACTTAACGACCGACGAGTGGGGCGTCGCAGCCAGAATCCGAATACCGGACGTAACACCGTCGCGGGCAATGTCGTGGCCAAGCTGCTGACCGGCCCACTGCCGCGCTACGGCCAGCGCGGTAAAGTTGGATAGCGTTGCGCCCGTTACAAAACCACCCATAAAGCCGTCAGGCAAGCCAAACAACTGACGGTAGAGCTGAAGGGTGTGTAGTTCAATAGCCGCCGATACATCGCCCGGCCCGGTAACACTCTGCGGATTCTGGTCGTAAACGGCCGTCAGCCAGTCGCCAACGATGGCCGCGGGCGTAGTGCCACCCGTCACGAACCCCCAGTAGCGCGGACCAGACGAAGCGACAAGCGCCTGCGAGAAATAGGTCTGAAACTGCGATAAAGCGGCTGACGTACCCATGCCACGCTCGGGTAAATCAACCGAGGGTTGAACGGGGGCAGGTCGGCTGATTGGCATGTGGGGTAAGCCTTGCAGATATGAAAGCGCCTGCGATTGGGCCAGCTCCAGCAGTACTTTAAATTGCTGGCCTTCCTGATGCATAAGGTTCATACGGATAGTGGTTTGTTCATTAGTTGTTTGTCGGGCAAAGTTCTGCCAAGTTTGTAATATGAAACAGATCCAGTTTTTGCAAAAAGAACAATATCAGTTGTATGTATGACAGACGGCTTTCGATATCGCCAACTGGCTGACCAGCTTCGGTACCAGATTGAGCAGGGTGTTTTGCGGATGGGTGAGCGGTTGCCTTCGGTTCGGCAATTGAGTCGTGAGCAGGGCGTTAGCGTCACGACCGCCTTCCGGGCGTACTACGATCTGGAAGCCCGCGGATTGATTGTCTCTCGCCCACAGTCAGGCTACTACGTACGGTCGGCGGGGAATCAGCCCGGTCTAGTACCCCGTACCAGCCAGCCGCGTCCGATGGCAACGCCAATCACCATCAGCGAAGCGATGCGTAGTCTGGCTAAGGGCTGGACACAACCCGACATTGTTGATCTGGCCGTGGCTGTACCAAGTCTTGACTTGCTCCCGCAGGCGAAGCTCAACAAGTCGTTGTTAACGGCGGTACGTCAACTGCCGGACAGCGGTCTGGGCTACGAGGCTACGGCCGGTTCGCCTGAACTACGTCGGCAAATCGCCCGGCTGTCGTTCAACGGTGGAAGCCGCGTATCGGCCGACGAGGTGGTGGTCACCAACGGTTGTCTGGAAGCCATTACGCTGGCGTTGCGAGCTACGACCCAGCCCGGCGACGTAGTGGCGGTCGAATCCCCAGCGTACTACGGCATTTTGCAGGCAATGGAAGGCATGGGTGTTCGGGCGTATGAACTGCCGACTCACCCACAAACGGGTCCTGATCTGGAAGCGCTCGAACAGGCCATCCGCAACGAATCGATTCGGGCCGTGGTGCTGACCCCTACGTTTAGTAATCCCAGCGGGTACTGTATGGCCGACGAGCGTAAAGCCGCGCTGGTGAACCTGCTCGCCCGATACGATCTGCCGCTGATTGAAGACGATATCTACGGCGAAACGTATTTTGGCAGCGTCCGACCGCGCACCTGCCACAGTTTCGATACGGCCGGGCGGGTGCTACTCTGTTCATCGGTGTCGAAAACACTGGCCCCCGGTTATCGGGTCGGTTGGGTATTTCCGGGGCGCTATCAGGAAGCCGTGATCCGGGCACAACTCATGCAGACCATCAGTCCGGCCCGTATTACGCAGGCCGCCATCGCCGATTTTTTGCGGATCGGTCGGTTCGATCTGCACCTGCGAAAACTGCGGGCTGCCCTTCAGAAACACATGCTGACGTATCTGGATGCGGTCCTGACCAGCTTCCCTGATGGTACAACGGTCAGTCGGCCAGCGGGTGGATTTGTGCTGTGGGTCGAACTTCCCGATGGGTATTCAGCCGCTGCGCTTCTGACTCAGGCCGTCAGCGCTGGAATTACGTTCTATCCAGGACATCTATTCACGACGCAACCCCAGTATGCTACCTGTTTACGTATTGCGTATGGGCATCCGCCAACAGTTACCTACCTGGATGGGTTAAAGCAGATAGGCCAATTGTGCCGCATGACCTGACAAGTTGATAAGGGCCAAATCAACAAAATATCAGAATAATACTACCTTTACGCTAACCGTATGCAAGCATACTAGTATGAACCAGACGTATCAATCACTCGCTTTTGAACAAACCGACGGTATACTGACCGTTTCGCTGACAGGACCGGGCAAAGGAAATGCCATGGGGCCGGAATTTTGGGACGAGCTGCCCCAGGCAATGGACGAGATCAACGGTATGCACGACGTGCGGTGCGTTGTTTTTCGGGGTGGTGGCGATCATTTCAGTTACGGTCTGGATCTGCAACGGATGATGCCGCGACTGGGCACGATGACGAGCGGCACGATGGTCGCGCATCAGCGAATCGAACTGATGGCTGAGATTCGCCGGATGCAGTCGGGTTTTCAGAAGATGTACCAGTCGCCAAAGCCCATCATTGCGGCCATCCACGGCTGGTGCATTGGCGGGGGCGTTAACATGATTGCGGCCGCCGATATCCGGCTGTGTTCGCGGGATGCTAAGTTCAGTCTGCGGGAAGCTAAGCTGGCCATTACGCCCGATATAGGTGGGCTACAGTTTCTGCCGAACATTATCGGTCAGGGCTACACCCGCGAAATGGCCTTCACGGGTGCCGATTACGACGCGGCCTTCGCCGAAAGGATTGGCCTGGTCAATCACGTGTATCAAACTCCCGACGATCTGTTTGCCGAAGCGCAGGCTCTTGCCCAGAAAATTGCCGAAAATCCGGCCGGGGCAGTGCAGGGTGCCAAGCAGGTGCTGAACTACAGTTTTAATAAATCCATCGAAGACGGCCTGCAATACGTCGCTCTCTGGAATTCGTCGCAACTGCAATCCGACGACTTCAGCGAAGCCATGCAGGCCACTTTGGACAAACGAAAAGCCGAATTCAACAAGAAAATCGAAAGGGGATACTAAATGTAAAGAGCGAAAGAGTGAATGAGCGAAACAAGCTCCGCTAACATTCGCTCATTCACTCTTTCGCTCTTTCACTCTTTACCATATGACGACAGGTATGCTGCGCGATGACGCGCTCAAGGGAAAAACCATCATCGTAACCGGCGGAGGCACGGGCTTAGGTAAGTCAATGACCCGCTATTTTTTGCAGTTGGGTGCCAACGTCACCATTTGTAGCCGCCGGCAGGCCGTGCTGGATCAGACGGCCGAAGAACTGACGCAGGAAGTGAGCAACACAGCCGGCGCGGGGCAGATTCTGGCCGTGGCCTGCGATGTCCGGAAACCGGAAGAGATCGAGAACGTACTGGCCCGAACTATCGAGCGGTTCGGACGGATCGATGGCTTGCTGAACAACTCGGCCGGTAACTTCATCAGTCCGACCGAACGGCTGTCGTACAAAGCGTTCGATACCATTGTGGACATCGTCCTGCGCGGCACGTACTATTTCACCCTGGCCGTGGGTAAATACTGGATCGACAACCAGATTCGTGGGACGGTGCTCAATATCTCGACAACCTATGCCACGACGGGTTCCGGCTACGTAGTACCATCGGCGGTAGCCAAAGGGGGCGCGTTGATCATGACCAGATCGCTGGCTGCTGAGTGGGGGAAATACGGCATCCGGCTGAATGCCATCGCGCCGGGACCGTTCCCGACCAAGGGAGCCTGGGAGCGGTTGTTTCCGGAGCCGCTCATCAAGATGATGGACCCGGTCAGTCGCATTCCGCTTAAGCGGGTCGGGGAGCATCAGGAACTGGCCAATCTGGCGGCCTTTCTGCTGTCCGACTTTTCGGGTTTCATTACCGGCGAGTGCATCACGATCGACGGGGGGGAGGTATTAATGGCCGGCGAATTTAATCACCTCGAGCAGGTCTCCAATGAGCAGTGGGATGTGATTGAGCAGACAATCAAACAGGCCAATCGCGCCAGTAAGAAAGAAGGACAGGAGTAACGCAGCCTACCCTCAGCCGGCTGTTACGGACGTAGTGGCCGGCTCCAGGATCGACCGTATGGCCTGGGCTTTCAACAGGCATTCGTCCCATTCCTGCGCTGGGTCGGCGTCGTAGGTGATGGCGCTGCCCACCGAAAACGAAGCGTAATGGCTTTGGGCATTGTATTGCAGGCTCCGAATCACGACGTTGAAATCAAAATCGCCGTTGGGCGTCACAAAGCCGATGGCTCCTGAAAACAATCCCCGGCGGCTGACCTCCAGTTCGTCGATCAGCTCCATAGCCCGAATTTTGGGCGCACCAGTCATGCTGCCCATCGGAAAGGCGTATTTAATGGCGTCTGACCACGCAACGCCCTCGCGCAACGTAGCCGACACCGTCGAAATCATCTGATGAACCTGCCGGAACGTATAAATGCCGAACAGTTCCTCAACCCGAACGGAGCCGGTTTGGGAAGAACGGGCCAGATCATTACGTACTAAATCAACAATCATGAGATTCTCGGCGCGCTCCTTTTCGCTGTTCAGTAACTGGGTGCGAAGCCGCTCGTCTTCCTCCGGCGACTGCCCCCGTCGAATCGTACCCTTGATAGGCTGCGAGATGAGTCGATGGCCCTCTTTTTTCAGAAACCGCTCCGGCGAAGCACCCATCAGGTAGCGATCATCCAGCTTCAAAAATGTTGAGAATGGCATGGGTGACCGCCTGGTCAGGGCTTCGTACGTAGCGACCGGATCGAGGATAGCGTTTTCGGCAAAAAACTCAACGCAGTAGTTTAATTCATACACCTCGCCCTCTCTGATATACTGCCGGATACGCTCAACGTTCCCTAGGTAGTCATCCCGCGAAACCCGGCTTTGTACCGTAGTGAAGATCGGCGGAGCGGGTTGGGACTGGTGCTGATCAATGGCCGTACGTAGTGCCTGTACATCGCCATCACCCCAGACCGTCACTACACCAGCAGGATTAACATCAATGACCCACTCCGGCTCGGCAAAGTAAACATCCGGGAAGCCCAGCCGGTCCGGATGGCGGCTGCTCAGCGCTTCAAGTTGATTTTTAAGATCATAGCCGAAATAACCGACCAGGAAAGTTGGCTTCTGCTGATGGGTCCGGAATAGGGCTGAAAACGCGTCACCGTCCGAAAACGAAACAACCCGTTTCGCACCGATGCAGAGTCGGTTGGGAAACGGGTTATCAGGGTATTCAAGGCCGTTGCTGGCGAACCACGCTACGTATGCGTATTGACTGGCAGCCCAGCGAAGGGCTTGCCAGCGCCACGATTCGGTGTCGTCGACCGCAAAACGGACTGCATTCATTTATTGTTGGAGCAACCGAACCTCAACGGCAATGTCCTTCCCTTCGGCGTTTTTGCCAAGGGTGAACTCTACCTCGTCGTCGATCTGTAGTTCGTTGAAGTCTACATCGAGCAGGCTCGTATAGTGGAAAAACAGGTTATTAGGCGGGTAGTTGATAAAGCCATAGCCGGTTTTCAGGCTGCGGATCGTACTCACTTTCCGACCTTCCGGGTCGGTATCTATGTCGGCTACGTTGTAGTTGGGCTCGTCGTCGATCTGGTAGTTACCGTACGCCGGGCCGCTGCCAAAGCCGTTGCCGTTCGAATAGCTACCGTTCCCGTTCACGGCCGTGAACGTTGGGCGGGGTTGCTGCTTAACGAACAGATTCTGGATGACCGCGTCGTTTTTCCGCAGCCGGGTGTCGATCAACTCGTGCATACCGACCGGATACGATACGTCTTCGAGCAGATCCTGCGAGGTGCGGGTGACCTGCTTTTCACCTTCGTCGTTCAGGAACTCAAAGTCCCAGCTCAGAACCATCACGCGGGAGCCCAGTGTATTCAGTTTCCGAATGAGTGGTACGTAGTCGCCGTCGGAGGTGATCAGCACCACTACGTCAAACTTTTTATGGAGCGCCAGTTCAAACGCTTCGAGGGCGAGCCATACGTCAATCCCTTTTTCCTGGCGGTATCCCTGGTAGGTTTTTACCGGAAGGTAATGCGTCACGACGCCCTCCGACATCAGGATATCATCAAACAGCCGGTCGTAAAATAGTTGATTGCCGCGCTGGTTAGCCTCGTGCGCGTTCAGACGACCCCGGAAGTAGTGGGCATCGACAATCTGACACAGCCGAACGTCTACGTTTTCTTCTTCGGCTACCTGACGACGAATAAATTCGTGCAGACCGGAAATGCTGATCCGGCTGCGACGTTCATGTGAATAATTGTAATAGTTACTTACGTGTAGGAAATAATTACCATCATAGAAAACCCCAATACGGGTTAATCTGGAGGGAGTTCCGGGCATGTGTTACTATGGTTTATGTACGCTAATTTATTTTCTTGTACTCCAACGGGGGTGTTACTGATTTTTGATTCTTTCCAGGTACGATGGATCTATCGGTTTGCGTAAAATCAAGTTTTTACTATGCTTTTACAAAAGATATTAATAAGTATGGTATGGAGGCTACGTAACAGACGATAGAACTAAGAAAGTGGTACTATCAAATAACGCCGTAAAATTAATACAATTCTCTTACGTAATAGGGCAGTATGGTATCTTTACCAGTTGAATAACAAGCCCGATATGCGAAAAGTTTTGTTTATAGACCGCGATGGAACCCTGATCGTGGAACCGCAGCCTGATCAGCAGGTCGATTCGCTGGCCAAGCTCGAATTTATTCCCAATGCTATTTCAGCCCTGCGAAAAATTGCGCAGGAAACTGATTATGAATTAGTCATAGTGACAAACCAGGATGGGCTTGGAACGGCCTCCTTTCCGGAAGATACGTTCTGGCCTGCGCATAACAGGATGCTGGCGACCTTTGCGGGCGAAGATGTTCACTTCGAGGCCGTACATATCGACCGTCATTTTCCTCGTGATAATGCGCCGACCCGCAAACCGGGCATCGGCATGCTGACCCGGTACTTTTCGGATGAATACGATCTGGCCAACAGCTACGTTATCGGCGACCGAATGACCGATGTGCAACTGGCCGTGAACCTGGGGGCTAAAGCCATTCTGTTTGTGCCGCCCAACGCCGTACCGGCCGTGCAGATCGCCGACATCGGCGGGCCGACCGACGTAATGCAGCAGACCATTGCGCTGACTACCGAAAAGTGGGATCAGATTTACGAATTCCTGCGCCTGCCCGCCCGTACGGCTACGGTGGAGCGTAACACGAAGGAAACACAGATTCGCATCGACCTGAATCTGGATGGTAGTGGTCGGGCGGATATTCACACGGGCCTTGGTTTTTTTGACCATATGCTCGATCAGGTAGCCAAACATTCCGGCGCCGACCTGAGCATTCGCGTCAACGGCGACCTGCATATCGACGAGCATCACACCATCGAAGATACGGCCCTCGCGCTGGGCGAAGCGTATCGCCGGGCGTTGGGTGATAAGCGCGGTATCAGTCGGTACGGTTTCCTGCTGCCGATGGACGAAGCGCTGGCACAGGTAGCGATTGATTTCTCGGGTCGGCCGTGGCTGGTCTGGCAGGCCGAATTCCGCCGGGAAAAAGTGGGTGACATGCCGACCGAAATGTTCTTCCATTTCTTCAAGTCTTTCTCCGATACGGCGCTCTGTAACCTGAACATCAAGGTAGAGGGCGATAATGAACACCATAAGATTGAGGCTATTTTCAAGGCGTTTGCCAAGTCGATCAGGATGGCCGTTCGGCGTGACATCCGGGAGCTTGATAACCTGCCCAGTACAAAAGGTGTTCTATAAGACAAACTGGCGGCTGCTGTTGGTAGCAGACGTTTTGCATCGTACTTTTGCCAACGATTCAATTTATTACAGACATGGATTTATCAACTCCTCTGACACTATTGTTCTACGTTGTTCTGCTGACGGCATCGTTCCTGACCGGTCGCTGGCTGGAGCGCAAGGAGCGTAACTATTAAGTAAGGCTGACGTCCGACGTTCGAATCTTTCCGTTCGCAAATGTCGGACGTCAACTTTTCACAATTTCTCTTTCAGTTCAGCGTATGTTAAGTGCACTGGCCCGATGGCTGTTTACAACCGCCGGCTGGCGGCTGGCCGGTCCTGTGCCAACTGTGCCTAAAAGTATCTGGGTGGTCGCTCCGCACACAACAAACTGGGATTTTCCGGTCGGTGTGGGTGCCCGGGCCGCTACTCGCGTCTGGATTCAATACCTCGCTAAAAGCTCACTGTTCACCTGGTATGCGGGCTGGCTTTTCCGGGCGCTGGGGGGCAAACCCGTTTACCGCGACAAATCGCACAACCTGGTCGATGCCGTTGTAAACGTGTTCAGTCAGAACGAACGGCTCCACGTCTGCATCGCGCCCGAAGGGACCCGTTCGGACGTTGGTAAGCTGAAAACGGGGTTTTATTACATCGCTCTCAAAGCCAACGTACCGCTCGTTCTGACTGGTTTCGACTGGCCCCGCAAGCTGGTTATCCTGAGTGAACCTATACACATGACCGGCAATTATGAAGAGGATATGTTGCCTGTCTACCAGTTTTTCTCGCAGGTGCACGGCAAGAAGAAACAGTGGTTGACCGAGTGGGAAAAAACGGGAGTCATTCCCATTCCAACCACCAGTCGCTCACAATCCGTCTGACTGTGTTAAGGCTACCATCCGTTTACCAGCCCGCTCAGAAGCACCCGGGCCACCCATCTTTTCTTTAATCTCCGCATACCCAGCCAGTACATCCGTGCGTCGGGAGCCGTCGGGCAGCACCGCCTGTAGTTCAGCGGCCGTACGATCAGTGGTCAGGTCATGCTGGATCAGCTCTGTCACCACGGCGCGGTCGGCAATCAGATTCACCAGCGAAATGTACGGGACGGCTATCAGGCGCCGGGCGATTTCGTAGGATACGAACCCGGTTTTATAGCAAACCACCTGCGGTACGTTCAGCAGGGCCGTTTCGAGCGTTGCGGTACCAGACGTCACCAACGCGGCCGTTGACACCTGAAGCAGATCATAAGCCGCATCGGCTACGCGTTTCACCGTGGGGTACTTTGCCAGCAGTTGATCGTAAACCGCCGTGGGAAGATTGCTGACCGTACCGACAACAAACTGATAGTTCGAAAACCGCTCGACTACCGTCAACATAACCGGCAGGATGGACGTAACTTCCTGTAGCCGACTGCCGGGCAGTAGCGCAATGACAGGTTTATCCGTCAGACCGGCGCGGTCATGGAACAACGGATCGGGCTGAAAATCGGCCAGAGCATCGAGCAGGGGATTGCCAACGTAATCGACGTCGTAGCCAAACCGGGCGAAAAAGGCGGTTTCGAAGGGCAGAATCGTAAACAGCCGATCAACACTTGCTTTTATTTTAAGCGCCCGTCGCTGATTCCAGGCCCAGACTTTGGGTGAAATGTAATAAAACACCCGGATGCCGTGCTGTTTGGCAAAGCGGGCCATCCGCAGGTTAAACCCGGCGTAGTCGATCAGAATGAGAGCGTCGGGGCGGTTAGCCAGCAGATCGGCCTGACATTCGCGCAGGATGCGCCGGATGGTGCCCAGGTTTTTAGCGACCTCCCAGAAACCCATGAAGGCCATCTCGCGGTAATGCCGGACGAGCGTAGCCCCGGCTGCCTGCATTTGTTCTCCGCCGTATGCCCGGAAGCTGGCCTGCGGGTCGTGCTGCTGAATGGCCCGAATCAGGTTTGCGCCGTGCAAATCTCCCGAACGTTCGCCGGCAATCAGGTAATAGGTCATAGGGTAGGTACGAGGTGTAAAAGGAGGTCGAGTTAAGGGCAGGAGCTACGTGTAACCCATTACCCTAACTTCCTCTATCATCCTTTTATTCCCCGAAGTAATCAACGAAGTTTTTGGGCGTCTCGTAAAGCCGGATCTGATGGAGGTGAGCCTCCGTGACCGGAGCCAGCGCACGTTCCAGAATTTTCCAGATTTCCATGATAAAAATCTCGCAACTGGCCATCTTCCCCTGCATAAAGTCGACATCCAGGTTCAGGTTTTTATGATCGACTTTTTCAATAACCTCGCGCCGAATGATGTCGCCCAGTAGTTTCAGATCAATCACGAATCCCGTATCCGGGTCCGGCTCGCCTTTGACCGTAACGATCAGTTCAAAATTGTGGCCGTGCCAATTATGATTAGCACAGGGGCCAAAAACCTCCTTATTTTTTTCGTCGGACCAGGCCGGATTATAGAGCCGGTGAGCCGCGTTGAAATGTTCAATTCGATTAATATAGACCATAATCTGGTTTATTTAAGGCGGTTGCCAGAAACGCCGGTGAATAAAGAGTGCAAAAGTACGGACCTTTTTACTGGAACAGAAATGCGGGTTGAAAGTCAGTGGTTTTAATCCGTTGAATTAGTATGGCATATAAGAAAAGTGCAATTTATTCATAAAATACGCTATTCATTTCTTTAGGTCAAAAGCACTAACTTTACGCTCAATTTCACTTCTCAGAACCGAAGCTAAACCTCTTTTTTATACTGAACACGTTTACGACTACCAATTTATGATCATTGTCACGGGAGCCGCTGGTTTTATAGGGAGCTGTTTAATAAGTAAGCTTAATCAGGAAAATTTCAATTTCATCATCGCTGTTGATGATTTTTCAACTCCCGAAAAAGAGCCTAATCTCGTTGGTAAGCGCATTCAGGAACGGGTTCATCGGGAGCAGTTTTTCCAGTGGCTCGACCAGAACTATCAGGAAGTCGAATTCATCTTCCACATCGGTGCCCGGACCGATACAACCGAACAGGATTACGCCATCTTCGATCATCTGAATGTTGAGTATTCCAAGCAGATCTGGTACAAGTGCATTGATTATCAAATACCACTGGTCTATGCATCATCGGCCGCTACGTATGGGCTAGGCGAACTCGGCTATGATGACAACGAATCGCAGATTCCGCAACTAAAGCCACTGAATCCCTACGGCGAGTCGAAAAATGAATTCGACATCTGGGCGCTGGAGCAGGACCGAAAGCCATTCTTCTGGGCTGGGCTAAAATTCTTCAATGTGTACGGCCCCAACGAATACCACAAAGGTCGCATGGCATCCGTGGTTTTTCACGCGTATAACCAGATTTGTCAGTCAGGGGAAGTAAAGCTGTTCCGGTCGCACAATCCGAACTTCAACGACGGTGAGCAGATGCGCGATTTCGTGTACGTCAAAGATGTAGTAGAGGTCTGTTCGTTTCTGATGCACCACCGGCGTAATTCCGGCATCTATAACCTGGGCAGCGGCAAGGCCCGTACCTTCCTCGACCTGGCCAACAGTACGTTCCGGGCGCTGGGGCAGGAGCCACACATCGCCTTCGTGGATACTCCGGCTGATATTCGCGACAAATACCAGTATTTCACCCAGGCCAATATGGCCAAGCTGCGGTCCATCGGCTACGAACGGCCGTTCCAGTCGCTCGAAGAAGGCATCACCGATTACGTGCAGAATTACCTGATCGGGAAGCGGTATTATTAAGACCGCTTATTCCCAGATCACTTCAATCACTTCTTTTTTCAGGTCCACTGTCGTCTGCTTTTCGCCGTTAGCCCGACGTATCACCAGTTTGCCGTCCGCGACGTGCAGCGCATCCTGGCTTAGTACGTGCATGGCGTTCTTTTTCCGGAAGACCGACACAACGGATTCCGAGGTCGATACGGGCAGTGTGATTGATTTGCCGGTGGCCTTTACCGACCGGGTCGTTTCGGGCAGCGGCTGGTTCTTCAGCAAGGCCAGCGCCCGCGACGCCAGGGGTACGCCGTAGCCGACGTAGTTGTTGCCGTAGGGATACAGGTGCGATGACTTTTCGATAATGTCCATCACCTGCTTGTTGGTCAGTTTGGGGTTGGCCTGCATGATACAGGCCGCAAAACCCGTAATGACCGGGGCCGATAGCGATGTGCCGTAGAGTGAAAAACACGATACGTTCGGCTTCAGATAAGGCAACTCTTCGGGGCCGATGCTGCTGTAGCCAATGCGATTCCACAGTTTGGCGTTGGTAGCGCCGATGGCCAATACACCCTTGGCATCGGCCGGGGTACTGATGATACGCCAGCTCCGGTCGTCGCCTTCATTACCCGCCGACACGATGATCAGGATGCCTTTTTTGTCGGCAGCTATCTGGGCAGCCCGGCTGATGAGGCTGGTATGGCCATCCATCTGCTTGGGTTCGTAGTTTTCTTTCGGGTTGCTCATGCCTTTAGCGTAGCCGAGCGAGGTGTTGATGAGCCGTACACCGAGACTGTCCATCCACTCCATAGCCGCGACCCAGTTGTCTTCCTCACCCCGAAACTCGCGGTTTCCCTGGTCCGTGCGGGCGAGGTAGAACGTAGCGTCGGTAGCCAGACCATACTGGACGTTCTCGGCCGGATCGTTGCCGGCGATGGCGGCCAATACCTCCGTGCCGTGGAAGTCGGACATGGTTTCGAGTGTTCGGAACAGATTATTCTGCGTTTTTTTGGCGTTGACGTAATCCCGTACCTGTTTGACACCTTCTCGTTTGAAGATATGCCGAAGCGCCCCAACCGAATCGGCTCCGAAGAAGCCCGCGTCGATTACCCCAATGTTCACGAAGCGGCCCGTCAGACCGGCCTGCGCAAACTCAGGTGCCTGAATCTGGGCCATTACGGGGGCCATCTGCGGATTAATCTGATCGAACGTTTTCAGGGCCGATGCGGTGCTGGTGATAATGATGTTCGGATCGATGGGCTGGATGGTCCATACAAAGGGCAGGGCTGATACCTGAGCGTACTGCTGGGGTGTCAGGCGGGCCGAAACGCCGTTAAGCCAGCGGGAACGGCACTCGGGCCGGATGCCTGCCTGTTGCAGTTGGCTGATGTATTGACCCGTTACCGGCTGATCCGACTCATCGACGGGCAGGTTCTGGAGCCGCCGACGTTCGAGAGTCGTGGGGGAGATGGCAGGCGCTGTTGATTGATCCTTGTCGGTAAAAAGAATCCAGTACTTGGACGAACCGGCACCCGTGGATACCGTATTTACCTGCGCCTGCACGAACGTAGTGAACAGGCAAAACGTGAGGATCAGAAAATTTTTCATTCAGGAATTTACAAAGAATCTGCAATTGCCAAACTAAAAGTAAAGACAATGTTCCAAAAATTACATGTAACGGTCGCAGGAAGTTGTTTTGACGTGACCGGAGTCGGCTTTCTAAATCTGAGATTTCCGATCTTCGTCAAAAAGCGCTTAACAGGCGTAACGGCAAGCTCCCGAACTTGCAGAAACAGCGAACCGACTTTTGCCGGGAACAGGAGCTTGAATTTATCGTAGCCAAGAGAAATTGGCTAAAACGTAACGTAGGGAAAAGCTGATCCGCAAAAATGGTTTTCTTTGCGACTCTCATTGATAACATCAGGTATGCGCTACGAACCGATAGATGCTCAACTTTTCGTTCAGAACCGCCAACGATTGAATGCGTTGCTAAAACCCAAGTCGCTGGTGGTTCTGAACGCCAACGACATTATGCCCACCAACGCCGACGGCACCATGAGTTTTCGGCAAAACAATGATCTGTTTTACCTGACGGGCGTCGATCAGGAAGAAACGCGCCTGGTGCTTTTTCCCGATCACCCGGACGAGAAATTTCGGGCTGCTTTGTTCCTGCGCGAAACCAGTGAACTGATCGAGATCTGGGAAGGTCACAAATTAACCAAAGAAGAAGCCAGCCAGGTGTCAGGGCTGCCCGAGAAGCAGATTTACTGGATACAGGAGTTTGATTTTGTGTTTCAGCAGATGATTTTCGAGGCCGAGCAGGTCTATCTGAACACGAACGAGCACACCCGGGCCGGCGTGCAGGTGCAAACCCGCGACGCCCGCTTTATTGAGGAGTTCAAACAGCAATACCCCTTGCACCGGCTGGAGCGGCTTGCTCCTTTGATGCACTACCTCCGGGCCACGAAACTGCCACAGGAAGTGCAGTTGATCCAGACGGCCATCAACATCACCGAACGGATGTTCCGGCGGCTGCTGACATTCATCAAACCGGGCGTCTGGGAATACGAAATCGAAGCTGAGGTGTACCACGAGTTCCTGCGGAATCGGTCGCGGGGGCCTGCCTATTCGTCGATCATTGCGTCCGGGCCAAGTGCCTGCGTGCTGCACTACATCGACAACAACAAGCAGTGCAAAGACGGCGACGTAATCCTGCTCGACATTGGTGCGGAATACGCCAATTATAACGCCGATATGACCCGATCGGTACCGGTCAACGGTCGCTTTACGGCACGGCAGCGGGCGGTGTATGATGCCGTACTCCGGGTGATGAAAGAAGCCAAACAGATGCTAAGACCCGGAAATCTCTGGGACGACTACCACCGCGAAGTGGGTAAGGTGATGGAGTCGGAATTAATTGGATTGGGCCTGCTGGATCAGGATGCCGTGCAGCAACAAAATCCCGATGCACCGTTGTATAAAAAATACTTCATGCACGGCACGTCGCATTTCCTGGGACTCGACGTCCACGACGTAGGCAACAAATACCGGCGATTTGAGCCAGGAATGGTGTTTACGGTTGAGCCGGGCATTTACATCCGCGAAGAAGGGCTGGGGATCCGGCTGGAAAATAACGTACTGATTACAGAAGACGGGAACATAGACCTGATGGCCAACATCCCACTCGAAGCCGACGAGATTGAAGACTTGATGAATCGGTAGAGGATGGCTTATTGTTTACGGTTTTCGGTTTGGGTGGCCGAAAACCGTAAACCCATCACTTATTTTACTTCGGCTTTTTTTGAATCTTCCCGTTCCAGGGCGAGGTTAAGACCGGTGTAAATTCGGCGAACGGCCTTCTCAATGCGTTCCCAGCCTTCGTCGGAGCGTAGGTCGATGCCCACGATCTGATCCCGTTGGCTGCTCATGAGGACCATGTACGTAACGGCGGATACCATCAGGCTGGTGATAGCCAGCGGATCAAAATCGTAGTGAGGAGCGAGTTTATCGACCAGTTTTTTGTACGAATCGTCGCGGAAAGCAGCCAGTCGGCGGGCTAGTTCCGTTTCGCCATGCGACATTTCCCAACGTACCAGTTCCTGGGAGGATTTACGAGCCCGGAATTCGCGCATGAACTGAATCGTGTACTCCGACCAGACTTTACTCCGGTTTTCCGATGCGAGCTGCTCCGGTACGGCTTCCAGAAATTTCTCGTTAAACATCGAGAGGAAGAAGCCTCGTTGAACATACGCTTCCAGCAACCCATTCCAGCCGCCAAAGTAGCGGTAGATAAGCACCTTGTTAACGCCGGCCCGTTCGGCCACAGCGTTGATGCCTGCTTTTTCGGTGCCGCGTTCAGCCATGACATCGCCCATTGCCCGAAGGATTCGCTCCATGGTCATTTGACGATTTCTACGCTTGATAACCTTCATGATACTGAATTTTGTGTTTAAGAATTAGGCGTGCAGTGCATTAACTAACAACGTGTTAGTACCCCCCAGTAATTCGGTAGGGAATTATAGGAAGTGCACAAATATGGTTACTTTTCAACTTGTTACCAAGCGGTAACCTTAGCCGCGAACTGGAAAATTCGAAAATTGCTGTTCCAGTTGATGAATGGCTTCCGACAGCTTATGCTTGTTGATGACGACTGGGAGCCAGAAAGGAGTAAATGGATCGTAATGCCAGTCAGGTGCTACTTCAAAAGCTAGTTTAATTTGTAGCAGAAATTCATCGGTATCAGCCGATATGCATTCAAAACTCAGGCAGGGCTCTGAAAACAGCAGACGGGGCAAAGGGCGGCCCGTTGTGCAGAGGTGACGAAGCCAGTGGATTAATCGTTCAATTTCGTACGTGTGGAGAATGGCAGCCGTTGCAGTCGACTGGTGATGCTGCCAGCCTGTCCGAACGGCAACCCACAACAGATTCCGATCCGCCGACGAGGGAGCCGTTTGCGGGTGTTCGTAGTCAAGGAGGTTAAGCTCGAAATAGCTGCGCTGGCCGTTCAGTAACATCGAGTAGGTCAATAACGGATTAAGTAATCAGGCAGTCGCTGACAATACGCTATCAATATACGTTGGTAAGTTAGCGACAATATTATGAAATGCAAAACCCGGTATAGTAAGCCCTACCATACCGGGTTTTGAATACCTTTTGCGATCAACGTTCCGGGTAGCTGGCCAGCTCACCGGATAGATCGTGAATAGCTTCCTGTAACTGACTCCGGGTCAGTAAAAGGTCCATTTCAACCGGAAAGTCCGGGTAAGTATGCCAGGACGGTGTCAGGTTATGGTCCAACTGAATCTGAAGCCGGTATTGGTCGTTGGGTAAAGCAGTGGCTTCCACGCTCAGGCCCGGTTCAGAAAACGAAAGCACCAGGTGGTTGACCACTCTGTTTCGCAGCGAACGTAATCCATCCAGCAGACGGCCGATTTCCCAGGTTTGTAGCGGTGCCGACTGCGTATCCATGTTCTGTCGCCAGATGGTTGAAATCCGGCAGCGTAGGTTGTTGCGGTCACGCCAGTTAGCACTGGTGTTTCCGTATCCCAGAATAGACAATTCGAATGAGCCCGTAGGAGATATAAACTTCATAACGTAAAGAGAAGAGACGGATGTCTATGGTCTATATAACAAATATACTATTTATTTGTTTTTCACGGCATTAAAGTTTTTGCCGGGCTACTCCTGTCGACGCAGACCGCTACGTATAATATTACCATGAAGTTGGTTTATATCCTGAATGGCCGGTTTCAGGCTGTCTGCGTTTCCGTATCTTTGCGGCCAAATCTAATCACGACAAACAAGCAAGTAAATGGCAAAAGTGCTCATTATCGGAGCTGGGGGCGTCGGCAGCGTTGTGGCGCATAAATGCGCGCTGAACCGTGAAGTCTTTACGGAGATTATGCTGGCCAGCCGAACCAAATCGAAATGCGACCGGATTGCGGCCGAGATTCAGGAGATGCACGGCGTAACGATCCAGACCGCACAGGTCGACGCTGACGTAGTACCGGAACTCGTCGCGCTGATCCGTCAGTTCAACCCGGTGATGGTCATCAACGTGGCCCTGCCTTATCAGGACCTGCCGATCATGGATGCCTGCCTCGAAGCCGGCGTTCATTACCTCGATACGGCCAACTACGAACCTAAAGACGTAGCCAAATTTGAATACAGTTGGCAGTGGGCCTACAAAGAGCGCTTTGAGCAGGCAAAACTGATGGCCCTGCTGGGCTGCGGTTTCGACCCCGGTGCTACGCAGGTGTTCACGGCCTATGCTGCGAAACATCACTTCGACCGGATGGATTACCTCGATATCGTTGACTGCAACGCGGGTAACCACGGCAAGGCGTTCGCAACTAATTTCAATCCGGAGATCAACATCCGCGAAATCACCCAGCCGGGTCGCTACTGGGAGAACGGCGAATGGATCGAGATTCCGGCCATGAGCATTCACAAACCCATTGAATACCCCGAAATTGGTCCCCGCGAATCGTACGTGCTGTACCACGAAGAACTCGAATCGCTGGTAAAAAACTTCCCGACCCTGAAGCGGGCGCGGTTCTGGATGACCTTCGGTCAGGCGTACCTGACGCACCTGGAAGTATTGCAGAACGTTGGGATGACACGTATTGACCCGGTTAAATTTCAGGGCATGGACATCGTGCCGCTGGAGTTTTTGAAGGCCGTATTGCCCTCTCCCGACACGCTCGGTGAAAACTACACGGGTCAGACGTCCATCGGCTGCCAGATCAAAGGCGTGAAGGACGGAGCCGAACGGACGTATTTTATCTGGAATAACTGCGACCACGCCGAAACGTACAAGGAAGTGCGCGGGCAGGCTGTGAGCTACACAACGGGCGTACCGGCCATGATCGGCGCGATGCTAATGCTGACCGGCGTCTGGATGAAGCCCGGTGTCTGGAACTGTGAGGAACTCGATCCCGATCCGTTTATTGAGCAGATGAACAAGCAGGGCCTGCCGGTGCAGGAGCGGGTGGATATTCCGCTGCCGCACGAGTATCCGGCGTAGGGTTTGTGGAAGTTTAGGCAGTTATGCATCCATTGGCTGTAACTAAACCAGCCAATATCATGTATACAGCTTCTACCCTCGACGAACTAGTATTTGAAAATCGCCTGAAAGCTTATGGCGCGTTTGATCTGCGCCGACAGTATCGACCGACGCTCACCCGCGCACTGGGACTGGGCGTCGGTTTATTTTTACTGGGATTGGGCCTGCCTACAGTGTATGGCTACCTGTGGCCCGATGGAATCATCACCGATCAGCCTACCCTGATTGAAGCGGAACTCACCAAATTGCCCGACGTACCGGCTGAGAAACCCATTCCATTGCCGCCCGTCGAAGCACCACCGACGGTCAATACGGTACGTGACTTACCCCCCGTAGTTATGCCTGATGCTGAAGTTTTGGAAGACGTATTGCCACCAACTACCGACGAACTGGCCGACGCTACGCCCAGCGATCAGACGGCCGAAGGTACTGGCGATGTTGAGGTAATTCAGCCACCGGAAGGTAATGCGCCAACGGTAGTGGAAAAAGCCGTTGAAGCGGAGGTGAAATCCGACGAGCCGTTTATCTCCGTTGAGCAGCAACCGCAGTTTCCCGGCGGGCTGGAATCGCTCCGAAGCTTTCTGGAAAAGAATCTCCGGTACCCGGCCCAGGCCAGTCGGTCGGGGATATCTGGGCGGGTAGTGGTCAGTTTTGTGGTCAACACCGACGGTAGCCTGACGGATGTACAGGTATTGAAAGGCATCGGATTCGGCTGCGACGAAGAAGCGCTACGGGTGGTGAAGCAGATGCCGCCCTGGAAGCCGGGTAAGCAATCGGGCCGAACGGTACGGGTCAAGTTCAACCTGCCCATTGCCTTTGCGCTGGAATGAAACGGATAAGCACACGAAAGAGGGCCAAAGCAGTAGGGGGCATTAGCCAAGCGAAGCTTATGATCTGTATCCTGCTCTGGATTCTGACGCAGCCCAGTCATGGCCAAACGTTTATTAACACGGTACAGGAACCAGCGTTTCCGGTCGGACAAAAAGCATTGGCCAATTATCTGCGTCAACAGGTACGATATCCAAAAGCTGCCGAACAAGCTGGCGTTAGGGGACGGGCTTTTGCGTCATTTGTTATTGATACACTCGGCTTTGTGGAGATATCCACGATAAAGATTTTAAAAGGATTAGGGTATGGATGCGATGAAGAGGCCGTTCGAATGATCCGCCATATGCCGCGTTGGACGCCGGCAACAAACTCTGGAAAAGTTTGTGCGGTACGTTATAATTTACCCATTTACTTTCCTGCCCGCCAGGAGTAATTGGTTTGGCAAACAGCAGGGTTATTGCAGTTGGGGGAGGAAGGGAAAGGCCGTACCTTTGCAGCATGAATACGATCTTACGCGAAAACGTCCATACAATTCCATCCCCCTGTTTTGTTCTCGAAGAAGCGAAGCTGCGCCAGAATCTTGACTTAATCAACGGCGTACAGCAGGCGGCCGGTGTACAAATTATTCTGGCGCTCAAAGCCTTCTCCATGTTCAGCGCCTTTCCGATTGTGCATGAATACCTGAGCGGAGCAACGGCCAGTTCGCTGAACGAGATCAAACTCGTCAACGAGTACATGGGTGTGAAAGCACACACGTACATCCCGGCTTACCGCGACGATGAGTTTGACGACGTACTGGAGCGGAGCAGTCACCTTACGTTCAACTCGTGGAGCCAGTGGGAGCGATTTGGGGCGCGGGCCGTAGCGGCTGGGGTTTCGTGCGGCATTCGTGTCAATCCGCAATATTCCGAGGTGGCCACGGATATGTATAATCCCTGCGTACCGGGGTCGCGGCTCGGTGTTACGCGCGACCACCTGCCCGACCAGTTGCCGGAGGGGCTGGAAGGTATTCATTTTCATACACTCTGTGAAAACGACTCCTATACCCTTGAGCGCACGCTCGAAGCCCTCGAAAGTCGTTTTGGTGATCTGCTGCATCAGGCCAAATGGGTGAATCTGGGTGGTGGGCATTTGATGACCCGCGAAGGCTATGATACCAATCACCTGATTGGCTTACTGACTGCCTTTCGGGAAAAATACAACGTTCACGTCATCATGGAACCCGGTTCGGCCATTGCCTGGCAAACGGGTGTACTGGTTTCGACGGTGCTGGACGCGTTCAACAGCCAGGGGATCGACGTAGCCATTCTTGATACGTCGTTTGCGGCCCATATGCCCGATACACTCGAGATGCCGTATAAACCCCGGATCATTGGAGCCTACCACGAACCGGTGGCCGATAAACCGACGTATCGGCTGGGTGGTATGACCTGTCTGGCAGGCGACTTCATGGGCGACTACTCGTTTGACGAGCCGTTGGCCGTGGGTGATAAGCTAATCTTCGACGACATGATTCATTACACAATGGTGAAAACCACTACGTTCAACGGAGTAGGATTGCCTTCCATTGGTATCTGGAAACCCAACAATTCATTTCAACTGGTACGTTCGTATGGCTACGAAAGCTTCAAAGATCGGCTGAGCTGATTGATGAGCAAATAGTAACAGAGGGGTGAATACTTGTAGGTTGGTCCGTACGCACTGTACGGACCAAAAAAAACCTGCGCACAACATGGCCCGCAGGTTTTCATCAGACAGCTAAAGGTGTACTGCTCAAGGCAGTTACTGCTGTAAAAGTACAAAAATTTTTTACAAAAACGTCACTAATTGGGTTATTTCTTCACAAACTCACGGTGATACGCAGCCCTGTATAACTCTTCTTCCGGCAGGCTTTTAAAGTAGTCGTACGTGATGCGCAGCCCTTCCGCCCGCGCTACCTGCGGCTCCCAGCCGAGGATAGCTTTAGCCCGGGTAATGTCCGGTTGTCGCTGTTTGGGGTCGTCCTGCGGCAGTGGCTTGAACACCAGCTTCTGTGAGGTGCCCGTTAACTTTATAATCTCTTCGCCAAATTCTTTGATCGTAATCTCCGACGGGTTGCCGATGTTGACAGGGTAGGGGTAGTCGCTGAGCAACAGCCGGTAAATTCCTTCAACCAGATCATCAACGTAGCAAAAGGAGCGCGTCTGGCTACCATCACCGAATACGGTCAGGTCTTCACCCCGTAGCGCCTGGCCAATGAAAGCCGGCAGCACACGGCCGTCGTTCAACCGCATCCGGGGACCGTAGGTGTTAAAGATCCGGACAATCCGGGTTTCCAGCCCGTGGTAGGTATGGTAGGCCATCGTCATGGCTTCCTGAAACCGCTTCGCTTCGTCGTATACGCCACGTGGGCCGACCGGGTTTACGTTACCCCAATAGTCTTCGTTCTGGGGGTGAACCGTTGGATCACCGTACACCTCCGACGTAGACGCGATCAGGACACGAGCGCCTTTTACGCGTGCCAGACCGAGGCAATTGTGGATGCCCAGCGATCCGACTTTCAGGGTCTGAATCGGGATTTTTAGGTAATCGATGGGGCTGGCTGGTGAAGCAAAATGCAGAATGTAATCCAGTTCGCCCGGAACGTGAATGAACTTGGAAACGTCGTGGTGGTAAAATTCGAAGTTCGGTAGGTGGAACAGGTGCTCGATGTTGCGGATATCGCCCGTAATGAGGTTATCCATCGCAATAACGTGGTACCCTTCCCTGATGAATCGGTCGCACAGGTGCGAACCCAGAAAACCGGCTCCGCCGGTAATTAAAACGCGCTTCATTGACTAGGTTTATGGTTCATACATACAGTTTACGGTATGCGGTTTACGGTGTGCAGCCTAAATGAGCAGCATCGTCCGTAAACCGCATACCGTAGACCGTAATAGCTTATACTTTCTGTTCGACCGATACGTTGACGGCCTCACGACCGATGCTATAGTACGTATAGCCCAGTTCGCGCATCTGGTCAACTTCGTATACGTTCCGGCCGTCGAAAATCACCTTGTTCTTCAGCAGCAGGTTCATCTTATCAAAATCCGGCGTGCGGAACAACGGCCACTCCGTCATGATCACCAGTGCGTCGGCATCGTCGAGGGCTGCGTATGACGTATGCGCAAAGGTAATCTGGTTACCCAGAATATTTCGCACGTTGTCCATTGCTTCGGGGTCGTAGGCTGTCACCTTTGCACCCGCTTCGAGCAGTGCTCTGATGTTATCCAGCGCAGGAGCCTCACGAATGTCGTCGGTATACGGCTTGAAGGCCAGTCCCCATATGGCGATGGTCTTGCCGCGCAGGTTCCCTTCAAAGTGCTCAACAATCTGCGGGATCAGCTTCGTTTTCTGGGAGTAGTTCACCTGCATTACCGACTTCAGCACTTTGAAATCGTACTGGTAGTCCTCGGCCGTTTTCGCCAGCGCCTGTACGTCTTTCGGGAAGCAGCTTCCGCCGTAACCAATCCCTGCGAACAGGAACCGCTTGCCGATCCGGCTGTCGGTGCCAATACCCCGACGGATGTCGTCAACGTTTGCACCTACCCGCTCACACAGGTTGGCGATCTCGTTCATGAACGTGATCTTGGTGGCGAGAAAAGCGTTGGCGGCATACTTGGTCATTTCGGCCGACCGCTCATCCATGAAGATGACCGGGTTACCCTGGCGGACCAGCGGAGCGTAAAGCCGGTTCATCACACCCTTAGCCCGTTCAGAGCGAGTACCGATCACAACGCGGTCGGGTTTCATGAAATCTTCTACGGCTACACCTTCGCGCAGGAACTCCGGGTTCGAGACAACGTCGAACTCAACCTTGGCGTTATCGGCAATGTGGGCATGAACCTTTTCGGCCGTTCCGACCGGTACCGTGCTCTTGTCGACCACCACCACGTACTGGTTCAGGATCGGGCCCAGGTCGCTGGATACTTTCAGGATGTACTTCAGGTCGGCTGAGCCATCTTCGCCAGGGGGCGTTGGCAGCGCCAGAAAGATCACTTCGGCCCCTTTGATCCCCTCGGCCAGATCGGTCGTAAATTTAAGGCGACCTTCTTCTACGTTGCGGTG
Organism: Fibrisoma limi BUZ 3; assembly: GCF_000296815.2. GTDB lineage: Bacteria > Bacteroidota > Bacteroidia > Cytophagales > Spirosomataceae > Fibrisoma > Fibrisoma limi. The sequence continues at coordinate 107,581 of NZ_CAIT01000009.1, read as the reverse complement.
GAACAGTACGTCCAGACCCGGTTCGTAAATGGGGATGATACCGTTGTTCAGTTTTTCGACTTTACGCTCGTCGATGTCGACACACGTAACCTGATTGCCAGTCTCCGCGAAACAAGTCCCAGTGACAAGCCCCACGTATCCGGTTCCTACGACTGCTAATTTCATATAGAGTTATTTGATAAAGCTTTCGATCGTTGATAAATAATGCCCGGGCGAACCAGGGAGATGTTACAAAAATAGGAGTTTTTCAATAAGCGCCTACGGATTTGCCCGAATAGTGACTCACCGGTAGCTGACACAATACCTATAAAACTAAGTTGATTTACCAGGCTCCATAGCCTGATAAGAAAGTCTGCGAAAGTTACCGATTTTGTTTAAATGTTAATAATTGGCTTGGTGAAAAATTTTCTGGACGGTTAATCTCTGAATTTTAAAACTTTGCCGCCCATTTATCCGTATTAGAAGTTAGGTAAGAAGCGGTTGGATTTTACCGCTAAAAAAACGAACTTACAAGGAAATCACTTCATCAGAAAGTCAAACATATGGTTAGCGAAATTGTAGAAAACCAAGTAGACACTACACAATTAATTGCTCAGTCGGTACGAGAGTTGAGTGAACGGTTGATTCGGCCGAATGTTCGGCAGTGGGACGAAGCACAGCATTTTCCGGCTGATCTGTTTCGGCATCTGGGTGAGCAAGGGCTAATGGGTATGCTGGTGCCGGTCAATTACGGTGGTACTGGCCTGGGTTACCGTGAGTATGTAACGGCCATTGCAGAACTGGCCCGGGTTGACGGATCGGTGGGCTTATCAATGGCAGCCCATAACTCTCTTTGCACCAACCATATTTTATTATTCGGTAACGAAACGCAGAAGCAAACGTATCTGCCCCGCCTGGCCACCGGCGAATGGATCGGCGCGTGGGGACTGACCGAACCCAACACCGGCTCCGATGCGGGCAACATGCGCACAACGGCTGTTCGCGAGGGCGACCACTGGGTGCTGAACGGAGCTAAAAACTTCATCACCCACGGCAAAACCGGCGATGTAGCGGTGGTAATCGCCCGAACGGGTGAACCCAATACGTCTCACAATGCCACTGCGTTTGTGGTCGAACGGGGAACACCCGGCTTTGAGGGAGGACGTAAGGAAGATAAGCTCGGTATGCGGGCATCCGAAACGGCCGAGATGTTGTTCGACGATTGCCGGATTCCGGATAGCCAGCGCCTGGGCGAAGTCGGCGATGGGTTTGTGCAGTCATTGAAAGTACTCGACGGAGGCCGGATTTCCATTGCGGCTCTAAGTTTAGGGATTGCCCAGGGTGCGTATGAAGCTGCTCTCCAGTATGCGCAGGAGCGCAGGCAGTTCGGCCAGCCAATTGCCAGCTTTCAGGCCATTGCGTTTAAACTTGCCGATCTGGCTACCGATATCGAAGCGGCCCGGCTGCTGACGTTCCAGGCCGCCGATCTGAAAGATCAGGGAAAAACCACTACGAAAGAATCGGCCATGGCCAAATTATTTGCGTCCGAAACGGCCGTGAAAGTGGCCAATGAAGCCGTTCAGATTTTCGGGGGGTACGGGTACGTGAAGGATTTTCCGGTGGAGAAGTTTTACCGCGATGCGAAGCTTTGCACAATCGGCGAAGGAACCAGCGAAATTCAGAAACTGGTGATTTCGCGGCAGATTTTAAAATAGATAGCAGAAAAGGAGGAGCGAGTAAAGGAGTAAGGACTATTTTACTAGTTCCTTTTCTCCCTTACTCCCTCCTCCTTTTCTGATTCTTGATTTACACCGTCCGGCGAGAACCTTTTATCAGCGCGGCAATACCGAGAATGATAACGGCACCTACAAACGACGTCAGAATATTGTCCAGAAGACCCGTTGAGCGGCCGAAGATCCAGCCACCTACGAAACCACCAGCGATACCAAGCAGGATTTCAACCAGCAGTGAGAATGAAAAACGTTTGAAAACGAGGTCAGCCAGCCAGCCGGCAATGGCACCTACCAGGATTGAGACTAAGATACCCATGATTGTATAACGTTGAGTGAAACATGTTTGAAAACACACTATACAACCAGTCTTTTTAAATTTTGTTTTAGTTCCGTAGCCCAATTACAGCGAGCATCCGGCCGGTTTGTCCTTTTTCCGCTCGAAATGAGTAATAATCATCATTATTAAGTACCGTCGAGAACGTAGAAATACTGATCTGCGCGGTGGGAATGCCGAAGTCGACCAACGGTTTGGTATTGGCCGATTTCAGATTCACATAAATCTTTTCCGTATACGGATCAATTCGCTTGAATTCGGCGGCAAACTGCTCGGCTACGTCGGGGCCAACTTCAAAGGCCGTTTCATCGATGCAGGTGCCTACGTACGCGTAGCAGGTACTGCCCGACGTACCGAACTCCGCGCGCATAGTCTCCAGGGTTTTGGTAACGATACCGCCCACGGTACCTCGCCAACCGGCGTGAATAGCCGCAACGGCTTGATTTGCCAGGTCATAGATCAGAATTGGAACACAGTCGGCAACGGTCACGCCCAACAGCAGATCCGGTTCATTGGTGATCAGGGCATCGTAGCCCTCATAGCGGCCAGGCTCGGTTACGTGCAGCACCTCCGTGCCGTGAACCTGGTGCGACGAGGCAAACCGGCTCGCATCGACACCCAGTGCGTCGAAAAAGCGTCGGCGGTTTTCCTCAACATGGGCCGGCTCGTCGGCTGTGTTGATGCCGAGGTTCAGGGAAGCAAACGGCCACTGGCTAACCCCCCCGTGTCGGGTGCTCTCTGCCGCCACAACCGTATTAGTTGCGGCAAAGATGGCAGGAACGCGAAAAAAAGAGCCGTTGATGGCAGTTGATGGCAACATGTATATCTGAGTTTGAGTACGTCGATGGCCATACAACGCAATATGACCCGCAGACCGTTCGCTCAGGCATACAGACTTTCGTCCGTTTATCAAGTCAGATGACCGTCCCGGTAGTTTGTAATGCAAGGTACCCGGTTTTGCTTCTACCTTTGATACATCAATCAGGCAGAAAAGCCCGATCCATTTCAACAACTGATGTTCAACCTTCTTACACAACAAATACGATGAAAACGCTCATTAACACTTTCGCCCTTGCTCTTGCTTTAAGCACAGCCACCTTTGCCAAGCCTGTCGAAATCAAAGCGCCGACGCGCCCGACGGCTCCTGCCACCTACCAGGTCGGTATGTTTTCTTCTGTTGACGGCACTCGTTTGAATGTCATCGTCGATAAAGCTGCCGGCGGACACGTCGACATCCGGCTGAAAGAAGCCGACGGAACGGTACTGTACAGCCAGCACGTTGGCAAAAAAGAGGCAACGCTCCGCGTAAAACTGAATGTAAGTGAACTGCCCGATGGGGAGTACCTGGTTGAAGTGACGAATGGGATTGAGACCATTACGAAGAACGTTACGCTGTCCACCAAAACGCCGGTTGAACCCGTGCGTACAGTTTCGATGAATTAATTGAAAGTTGGTCCTAAATCCTTACCCCGTTCGTAATCGGACGGGGTTTTTTGTTGGCTAAGTTGAAGCAAATGCCTGTCCATATGAGTTAATGTATGTGTACAATCCGGCAAATGTTTCGTTCTGAATGAAACGGATCGTTTACTTATCATAGCAATGACTCTCTCGGGGCGAGAAAAAGGCAACATCACTCCCATCTATCAGACGTATTGACATGGCTAAACGCACGTATCAACACTACATTCTATTACCCAGAACAGGTGTACGGTTTCCTGATGACCCATCGGTGTCAGCCACATTATCTACCCTGGCCAGGTTAAAAATTGATACGCACCTGGACGACGTACTGGACAGCGACCTGCCCCAACAGGCCGTAGTGCTGGATACCAGTGGTCCGCGGGGAGCGAAACTGATTCGGCTGCCCGAAAGCGACCTGCCTGAACTCCGGGCACAACTACCGGGGTTGCGGATCGTGCCGGAGGTATTTTACTTCCCGCAGCGGTGGCGTTACGAAGTTAATCGGAAACCCACCCCACTGGCGAATCAGCCCCAGGTATCCATACGGATTCGGCTGACGGAAGCTCGTACGAATCGGCCGGTAGCGGGCGCAATCGTGGTGGCGTTTACGGATTTCGAGCAGCGCGAAGGCGAACAGGCTACGTCCGATGCACAGGGCGTAGTGCGGTTCAGAAATGTAGGCAATCGTACGCTTGAACAACTCTTCGTTTATCCGAAGGCCGGTCTGTGGAGTCTCTGGCGAAAGAACATTACGCTAAAAAATAACGATGTGCTCCAACTACAGCCGGTTAAGCTCGACGTACCGGATGCGAAAGGTTTTTTCTACCCGGCAGGACCGGAGGACGAACCCGCCGGACGAGGGGTGAAAGTAGGCGTAATTGATACCGGAACGGGGCCACACCCGGATCTGGTGGTTGCCGGGGGCGCCAGCACCGTAACGGGCGAAGACCCAGCCGATTTTGCCGACGTTGACGAACACGGTACTCACGTAGCGGGGATCATTGCCGCCCGCGGAACGCCCCCGACGGGTGTGCGGGGTGTAGCACCGGATGTTGACCTGTATGTGTACCGCGTATTTGGGCGGGACAGTGAGGGCGCGTCGAATTTCGCCATTATCAAAGCCATTGAGCAGGCCGTAGCGGATGGCTGCGACATTATTAACATGAGTCTTGGCGGTGGCTCACCCGACGACGCAACTGAGGACGCCATTACGTTCGCGCACGAAAACGGTACCATCTGCTTTGTGGCTACCGGCAACGACGGCCGCGAACCGGTGAGCTTTCCGGCTTCGTTCTCCCTGTCGCTGGCTGTGGGGGCTATGGGCCGGAAAGGAACGTTCCCGGCTAACACAACCGATGCGCCGAACGTAGCGGCTCCGTTTGGTACTGACAAAAAGAATTTCGTAGCGGCTTTTTCCAACATTGGTCCCGAGGTTGACTTCATTGCGCCGGGTGTCGGCATCGTGTCGACGGTGCCGAGTGGGTATGCCCCCTTCAGTGGTACGTCCATGGCCTGTCCCATGGCTGCGGGCATAGCAGCCCGGTTGCTCTCGGCCGAGTCGGCCATTCTGAGCATGCCCCGGAATGCGGCCCGTGCCGAAGCGATGATCCGGCTGCTGGCCACGAACGTGCAGTCGCTGGGGTTTGGGCCAACTTTTGAGGGGACCGGGATGTTGTTTGTCTAAAGTTTGTTTGCTACCTATGCAAACGATTCGTAACCAGATAACAATCAAGGATATGGCTCAGGCTCGATACGTACTGAACTTTAAGGGAACACCCCCGTTCCCGCTGGACGACCTTCGCCTTATTCGGGATACGTCGCAGGTGCTGGATTCGGGCCGGAAAACGCTGCTGATCGAAGTGGAAGAGGCCACAGCGTACGAACTGGCCCGTAAATTACCCGACTGGACGGTCAAAAGAGAAACGCGTTACGCCATCCCATCGACCCGCCCACAGGTGAAGCGACCTCCCAAGCGATAGGTTTATATCGGTTTGCTGAATCAAAAAACCAGCTTATTTTCCAGTAAGCTGGTTTTTTGTCAGGTAGTTGTTACTATCAACTTTCCTTTAGCGGCTGGATTCCTTAGTATTACGGCGCGCTTTCATAACGGCATGGATATTCAGCAAGAGCCTACTCCACAACAACCAGCCGTAGAATCGGCAAAAAAACGACCGGGGCCTTTTAAACAAATTGGTACGTTGCTTCGGGAACGCTGGCCGGAATACATGCTGGAAATAGTTGTTATCATCCTCAGTATTACGCTCTCATTTGCCTTTGATGAATGGAAAGAGAAGAATCGCAAGCAGGAAGTTGAGCAGGCGTACCTGAAAAGCCTGACGAATGATGTAGTTACGGATCTTAATCAACTCGATGAAGTAATTGCCGAAACAAAGCAGATTATTCAGAAAGCCAGCCTGTTGGGAAGTCTTACCGAGCAGCAGGCTGCTGCGCCGGCTAATTACAACCGGATTCTGGATGATGTTCGGTTTGTGTTTAAGCGTCCCCGATTTATAGCCGAGAATGCCACTTTCCTCGATCTGACAAGCACCGGTAATATGCAGTTAATCACGGATGCATCGCTGAAAAAAGCACTCTTCGATTATTACAGGCATTATGCATCAATCGAACAGGTCGAAAGTGCTGAACTGGACGCCACCAATGCGATAGCAGGCCCTTATGTGGTAAATCGCCTGCCGTTGGTCGGGGGAATGAACAGTAAGCCAGTAAACCTGGCCGCCGTGACCGGCGAAGTAGAATTTAAGAACGTAATGCTGCTTCGGCAGAGTACGCGGGAAGAGCTTTTGGAAGAGTACCAGGAAATTCTGAGCAAGGGCAAAGCCATTCAGGCCCAGTTGAAGAAAAAACTGAACTAACGGTATCGATCAGCATTTTCGCAACAAAAAAGAAAGTTAGGGCTTTACTCTAAAAAACTGATTAGTTACACAGCCATATGGAATACAGAAATTTGGGCGAGTCTGATGTCCGCGTATCGGCCATTACATTTGGAGCCTGGGCGGCCGGTGGCTGGATGTGGGGTGGCACGGAGCGTAGTGATGCCATCAACGCCATCCGGGCCAGCTATGATCTGGGCGTAACCTCCATCGATACGGCCCCAGTTTATGGACAGGGGGCCAGCGAGGAAATCGTGGGTGAAGCCATCAAAGGTATTCCCCGCGACAAGGTGCAGATCCTGACCAAGTACGGGATGCGCTGGGATCTGACCCAGGGCGACTTTGCCTTTAAAAGCAAAGACAACGCCGGCAACGACATCGATATTTACCGGTACGCTGCCAAAGAAAGCATCATCAAGGAGTGTGAAGACAGTCTGAAGCGGCTCGGTACGGATTACATCGATCTGTATCAGATGCACTGGCCTAATAAAACCACGCCCATTGAGGAAAGTATGGAGGCCGTGCTGCGGCTGATTGAGCAGGGGAAAATCCGACAGGCGGGCGTTAGCAATTACAACGTCGCTCAGATGCAACAGGCCGAAACGGTGCTGAAACTGGCCTCCAACCAGGTGCCGTTCAGCATGATCAACCGGGGCATCGAAGACGAACTGGTGCCGTATTGTATTGAGCATAAGAAATCAATTCTGGCTTACAGCCCCATGGAACGCGGCTTGCTGACGGGAAAGATTAAGCCGGGGCATCAGTTTTCGGAGGGCGATCACCGGGCTAACTACCGGTTCTTCAAAGAAGCGAACATCGCGGAAACGAACGACTTCCTGCAACGAATCAAGCCGCTGGCCGACGAAAAGAATGTGTCGCTGAGCCAGCTCGTCATTCGCTGGACCATCGACCGGCCGGGTATTACCGTAGCGCTGGTGGGAGCACGTAATGCAGATCAGGCCACGCAGAACGCCAAAGCCATCGATGTAAAACTGTCGGCCGACGAAATCTCGTTTATCAATCAGGAACTTGACGAACTGGAATTAGTATAATCAGTGGGTCACTCCCCAACCGGCTAACCTGAAGGTTGGGGAGCGACTCTACTCCATTGTTTTATCGCCTTTTAGTACCGCCGTATGCTTATCCGCCTTGTGCGCATGACCTTTCAGGACGACAAGCTGCCTGACTTTCACCAGATTTTTGATAGTTCGAAGGAGCAAATCCGGAGTTTTCCGGGCTGTGAGCACCTTGAACTCCTCCGCGACTGGGATCACCCGAACGTGCGCATTACCTACAGCCTGTGGGAATCGCCGGATGCGCTGGAAAATTACCGCCAGAGTGACCTGTTTCGCACCACCTGGGCCGCTACCAAAGCGCTGTTCGCCGAACGAGCCGTTGCCTACTCCATGGAGCAGTTGGAAGAGGTGTAAGGCCACTTTTCAGTAAATTGATTCGCCCGAAGCCTTTGTGAATCAAAGGGATTCTGTCTGTATGCGGTGCTCCAGATTCGTGATGGCGTTGGTAGTCTGGCTCATAGGTGGGCTTTACCAGATCGCCTATTCCCAGACTCCTTCCGGAACCGTGTCGGGCCGTGTTACCGATGCCGCTACGGGCAAGCCCCTGCCGTTCGCCAACGTATACCTGAACGCCAGTACACGCGGCACAACGACCGATGAGCAGGGTAGGTACCAACTGTCAAATCTTCCGCTGGGTACCGTCGAACTGGTAGCTTCCTACGTGGGGTATGAAACCATCCGGCGCACCATCCGACTCAATAATAACCAGCCCGTGACGGTTCAGTTCGACCTGAAAAGTACCGGTCAGGTGCTGTCGGACGTAACGGTTAAAGCCCGGCGGACCGACAAGGAGTGGCAGCGCCAGTTCCGTCGATTCCGGCAGGAATTGCTGGGCCAGCCGTTTGCCAGTCAGTGCGTGATCACCAACGAATACGCCGTCAGTTTTACGGAAGAAAACGGCCATCTGAGAGCAACCGCCAGCGAACCACTGATCATCGAGAACCAGGCGCTTGGTTATCGGCTGCGCTATGATCTGATCCACTTCGATACGCACCAGGGACGTGTGTACTACGGTGGTTCATCCCGATTCGAGGAACTACCGACCACCGACGAACGACAGGCCACCCGGTACCGTCGCAACCGGATGCGGGCCTACGACGGATCGCTGCGCCATCTGCTGACCAGCCTGGTGGCCGGTACCTACGAACAGGAGGGTTTTCTGGTGTATCAGGAGAATCCAAACCTGCCTATTCTGACCATCAACGGCCCTGCGTCGCTATACCGGGAAATTAACCGGCATCTGCTGCCGCTGAAGCTAAACGAACTCATTCAACCCGGGCAACTGTCGTTTGAGCGTCGGCTGGTGTCGTCGATGCCGCTGGCAATTTTATACACTAAAGACACCTCGCCTTATTCGCCTTATCGGGATGCCCGTTACGCTTATTCGCAACTCTGGCTGCCAAATCGCCAGATGGACATTACCGTTGATGGATGGGTGACGTCACCACGGGGAATGGAGATTCAGGGGTCGCTGGCCGACGATCGGCTGTCGACGCTGCTGCCCGCCGACTGGCAACCGGAGAAAACGCAACCGGCGGGGGCTGTTCAAGGTGCCGAACTTGCTCAGGGGCAGTTGTTGCCACCCGATGCTAGGCTGGGCCGATTGACCGAGCGGTTCAACGAGCAATTTCGGACACTGGCACCGGGCGCGTTTCTGCACATCGACAAGCCGTTCTATGCCACCGGCGATCGGATCTGGTTCAGCGCCTACCTGTTCGATGCCGCGACCCAACGGCTGCCCGTTGGCGAAGCGGCCCTACAGGTTGACCTGCTCACTCCGGCCGGTAATGTGGTTCAGCATCAATGGATACGTATCGTCGATGGTCGGGCTGTCGGTAATTTCCGCCTGTCGGATTCGCTCGCAACGGGTACGTATCGACTGCGGGCTTATACGGATGAAGATGATACGCAGCACCGCCCGGCCTACGAACGGTCGGTGGCCGTGTATAACCTGATGATGAGCCCGAACGTACCAGCCACTATGGCTAACCTGCCCAAAGCTCCGGATGTACAGTTTTTGCCCGAAGGAGGGCGCTGGGTGGCTGGGTTATCTACTCGTTTGGGCATTAAAGTGGTTAGTACTGATGGGCACGGGCAAGCCGTTTCCGGCCGGATTCTGGACTCAACCGGTCGTGAAGTAATCCGTTTCACGACCAGCCGGTTAGGGATGGGCAGCGTGTCGATCATGCCTGCTCCGGGACAGACCTACCGGGCTGAAATTCAGTCGGTACATTCAACCCAGCGTGTACCGTTGCCGCCGGTCGATCCCGACGGGTTTTCGCTGATGGCCGATGTGGTCAGTGATAGCAGTCGGCTTTCACTACAGATTGCCGGAACGAGCAACCACGCAGCCGAACCGGTTTACGTATTAATCCAGAGCCGGGGGCAATTGGTATATAGTCAGAAAGTGCAGTTGCAGCAGGGACTGGCCCGACTGGTGGTGCCTGCCGCGACGTTGCCGCCCGGGCTTAACCAGATTACGCTGTTCAGTGAGCAGGCCAAAGCGCAGGCCGAGCGGCTGGTATTTATTCCCGAGCGCCTGCCGCCCATTCAGGTGAAGCTAACGACTGACAAAAGTCGCTATCAGCCAAGAGAACGGCTGGCGCTCAATCTGAAACTAACCGACGATGCCGATTTGCCGGCCGTAGCGGCATTGTCGGCGTCGATCACGGATGTGGCGCAGATCCCCGACGACACGGCTACGGCCGACATACGGGCGCATCTGTTGCTCACGGGCGATCTGCGTGGTCGGGTAGAACAGCCCGGGTTTTATTTTAAGGCTACGTCGGCCGACACGCGCCGGGCACTTGATGATCTGTTGATGACCCAGGGCTGGCGACGAGTGAGCAGTCCTCCGCCCATTGGGCAGGAGCCCGGTGGTATTTCAGTCGTGGGACGGGTCGTTTCGGCAAAGGGGCAACCGCTTCCGGGTACGCAGATCGTTGTTGCTTCCACCCGGCCAGGGCAGGCATTTGTGCGCTCGGCGGGGGCCGATGAGCATGGGCAGTTTAGGGTTGGTGGTATGGTCTTTTCGGATACGATCAGCGTCGTGGCTCAACTCACCGACCGCCAGTTGAAGCCATTGCCCGCTAAGGAAGCGAGACTGATTCTGGAACGAGTTGGTAAGGAATGGCCTGTAAGCGGGGGCGATACCGTAGCAAACTGGTCAACCTTACGGTCGCAACTCGAAGCGGCCCGGCTGCGTCAGGGGGCTGATCCCGGTACGTATCGCGACAAAACCGCAAGACAATTGAAAGAAGTAACGATCCGGGCCAGAAAGATTGAGGACCGACCGGATGATATTAAACGACGAAGTTTGCACGGGTCGGCCGACGCTACCATTCTGTTCGACGACAACTCTATGCGCTACCCCAACCTGTACGAGATGCTTCGGGGGCAGGTGCCCGGTGTGACCGTTTCCCAGACCCAATCCGTGTCGGCGGGAGCCGGTTATTCGGTGATCATTCGCGGAATTGGTAGCTTTCTGTCGAGTAACCAGCCGTTATTCCTGATCGATGGCACACCGGTTACTGGCGAGGAGGGAACCGAACTACTCAGCTTTAATCCGAACGACATCGAACGTATCGAGGTCTTGAAAAACGGCGGGTCAACCGGTATCTACGGCGTTCGGGGTGGCAATGGGGTCATTGCGTTCTATACCAAACGCTGGCGTCCAGGTCAGGCCAGCGCATCAACATCATCGTCGGCTCAGCCACTGACCTTGCTCGGGTTTTCGTCCGTGCAGCGCGAATTCTACCTACCACGCTACGACCTGCCTGCCGATCCGCCTACTACAACAGATCAGGAGTCGCCCATCGACCGCCGGGATGTACTGTACTGGAAGCCCATTGTGCAGACAGATCGACAGGGGCGGGCTATGCTGGCGTTTCCCGTATCGGACGTAGTACGCACCCTGCGGGTCGTAATCCAGGGCGTAACGACCGACGGGCAGCCGGTTGTCAGCGTTCAGCAAATCCGGGTGCAGTAAGGCAAGAATCACTTCGCCCAGGCCGGCGCAGGGGTATTGGGGTTGAACAGTTCGTCGATGTAGTACGACCGGCGCGGGCGTTTATCGCAGTCATCGTTGCCGATGGGGTACCGGCAGGTAGCATACACGCTGACATCGTTGAGGTTCATCAGACTCACGAAGGCGCCGTTCGGAAAGCGATCCGTCTTGTGCAACCGCTTCAACACGCAGTGCCCCAGTTCATGAAACACCAGGCATTCGCGTTCCTGGGCATTCATCTGCTGCCAGCAGAGCGGATCGTTGCTTAGCGTAATAACGGGCGTTTTGTTGGACTGTAGCAGGCATTCTCCGCACACATCCTTGTCCGAAACGGCCCCGAACCGGATGATCAGGTTGTCCGTCGCGACGGATTGGCCGCGTTGCCGGGCCTCGTCCCGAAACGCCTGAACAAACGGTTCAATGTCCGTTGGTACGTTGTACTGTGGTGGCTCGGCCGGTGGCTGATCGGGCTGGCAACTCAACGCAAGCAATACCAGTCCAATAACGAAAAGAGAGGGGCGCATACCAATTGGTCAGGGTTGTTAGACAGGTTTATAGTCAGGTAATTGGTAGGGCAACCGGGCGTCTAAGTTGCCGGGCGGCCAGCCAGGTCAATAGCATCAGGCAGCCGGCAAACCACGCGAATGGCAGCCGCAGGTCGATCAGCGAAATGGCTCCGAAGATAAGCGTCGTAGCGAAACTACCTAATCCCTGCATCGCCTGATTGATGCCGAAAATTTCGCCCCGATCTTCGTCGGTGGTGAGTTGCGCCATCAATCCTTCAATCAACCCCTGAATCAGCGATAGGGTCAGGCAATCGATCGTGAGCACTACGTAGAACATCACCTCCGACGTACCGACCAATCCGTAAGCAGCCAGGGTTGGGGTGCCCAGCACGGCAAACCAGAAGATTGCCCGGCGCTGGTTGATGCGGTCGGCAATGTAGGTGTAGAAAATGTAGTTGATAACGATGCTCAGCAGGCCAAAATAAATGAAGGTGTATGAGATGGATTTAGCGTCCATGTGCAACTGACCAACGCTCAGATACGCTACAAAATAGTTGTAGTAGCCGGTGCTGAAGGTCAGGGCCAGTTGCATCAGCACCAGTTGTTTGAGCCCGTGGTAGCGCCGGCTTTTTTCAGAAAGCCGAGCCCACAACCGCTGGACATTCAGGGCGTTGATCAGCTCTCCTTTAAGTGCCTGGCGACTTATGCCGGGCGGATTGGCGTGGGTTTCGCGGAAGCCCCAGCTCAACAGCATGTTGATACCCGACAGCGTTACGGCCATGATCGTCACGTAAGCAGCCTGGTCTTTAGGCACTACGTCGAAGGTGGTCAGCAGCAGACCCGATGCCATTGGCCCCACCACAAACCCGAGCGAGATGATCGCGCCTTCGATGCCCAGATTCTTGAACAACTGGTCTTTCGGTGAAATGTCGGTGATGGCCGAGCGGACAGCCGCGTACATGCCGTTGGTGGTTCCGTCGCTCAGCCGATTGGCGAAGTAGAAACCAACCCGGACGGGCAGCAGCAGACAATCGGCCGCAAACGTACCGATGGCCGAGATGATGACAATGGGCCGTCGACCGTAGCCATCGGCGAGTTTACCCAGTAGGGGAGCCGAGAACAACTGCATCCCCAGAAACAGGGCGGTACCGGCCGAGAGCCACAACTGCGGGTTGGGCAGGCCCTTGACAAACTCCGGCATGATCGGTCCAATGGCCGAGCCGACAATGACATCAATAAGAACGATGGTGTAAATCAGCAGTAACCGGCGGTCATTGAACATGTTGATGATTGTAAAAAGGCAGTGGCCAGACCACCAATCGGTCTGGCTGACGAACTAAAACCGGAGCACGTAATACTGACACAGAAACGTCTGGCCAAATTCCTGGACCGGTCGCTGGTGGGTTGGCTGAAACCCGTTTCGTTCATAAAACTGCATCAGGGCGGGCCGGGTTGCGTCCGTTTCTAACTGGATCTCCCGAATGCCCCGGTCCAGACACTGCCGTTTGCAGAACTCGATGATGGGACCGAACAGACCCTGCCCGGCAAACTGCCGCCGAATCGCCACTTTGTGAATGAATCCGGCCGTACCAGCCGGAACGTCGCCGTAGTACAAGGGATCTTCCCACTGAAGAATGAACACAGCGGCCGGCTCGTCATCGTTGTACATGACGTAGAAATTGCCCTCAGTGTACGTATCAATCAGGTTGTCGGCGGTGAGCGTATCGATTTCCCACAGGGTTTGCTGGCTGTCGACGAGCCATTGGCCAACCTCACGTAACACGGCAAGGGCTACGTCGGGTTGGTCATTGCGGAATGTGAATGGCATAAGGTGATTGGCTTCCGGACAAATTACGTAGTGAGAAACGCGAACAGACCTGTGTTTTGATCCGTTCGCGTTACAAACCTTACTTTTTGGCCAGCCCCGACTGATCGTCCACGACGGCACTGAGAGTTGAAACGCCGTTTTCGTTGAAAGCCTCAATGGCGAAATAATACGGCACCCCGACGTTGAGCGCCCGCAGTTCGAACGTATTGGGCTGGTCGTTCCAGAACTGGTACGTCTGATACAATTTGTCGGGCGCAATGCCCCACCGGATGTTATAACCTACGGCCCCGGGCACTTTCTCCCACGCGAGATCGGCGTTACGCTGGTCTTTCTGGCGCTTAACGGTTAATTTGCCGGGCGTTGCCGGAGCTTTGCCGCTGCCGTTTCCGAAGATACGCAGCCCGTTGATGGCCAGCGTGGGTCCGGCAACATACACGTGCTCGTAGCGAACGTAGCGGGCGCGGGCGGGCTTTTCCAGTTCGACATAGGCACAGGCATGGTCTCGTTTCGGCTCCTTCGTCAGGTCGGCGGCTACGTCCCACTTTTTGCCGTCGCGGGAGGTCAGAATTTTGAACTGGGTATACACCGTCGAATCGGAGTCGAAAATGGTTTGCTTGTAGTCGAAGTAGTTGACCTGCACCGCCCGAACGTCACACTCCTGCTGCAAATCAACGGTTAGGGTTTCGCCGGGTTTGTTTTTGGTCGTCGCCCAGAAGGTACGCGGGTTTTCATCGTTCACCAGTTCGGCCCGCATCGTATCGGTCGTCGACGATGCCGTCACAGGTTTCTTGTAGTTCAGCAGCATCCAGCCCGTAAACAGATCATTTTCTGACTGTCCAGGGCGGCCCAATCCAGGGCGGGTATCTACTTTTTGGGTCGGCAAAAAGTGCGGAAAGTCGCCGAAGCGGGTGTTGACGTACATCTGATCGTCCTTATCGAAACCGGCCGGGTTCATCACAATCCGCCGTTCCATACCCCAGTTAACACCGATCCAGGTCGTGCCGGTATTCCAGTAGTTGCCGAAGTTATCCTGAAACGTATTGCCGTGGCCGCAGCCTGTGGCGTAGCCGCCGGGTTTGTAGGCAATTGGGTTATACGGCGCGTATTCGAACGGTCCCAGCGGATCCTTGCCGACGTAGGTGCCGTTGGCGTAGACGTTGTATTCGGTACCGGGCGCACCGTATTGCAGGTAGTATTTGCCGTTATGCTTGGTCATCCAGGCACCTTCCGTAAAGGGCTTGATGGGATCGGAGTGGTTCGGCCCGAAACGTTCCCAACCGTGCTGATACGGGTCAAGCCAGAACATGGCTTTGTAGGCCGCGGCCGGGTTATTGCCGACGTAGGTCAGATTCCGGCTTTTATCAAGTTCAGCCCCAAAGATGGGGTACACGTTCGACGACCCCCAGTACATAAACCATTTATCCGTGTCGGGGTCGTGGAAGAGTGCCGGGTCCCAGGGGCCGATGTCTTTCGGTAACCGGGGCATCCAGCGATTATAAAAGATCAGCTTGCCTTTTTCGGGCTCGGTAGAGATGAAGATGGGGCGCTGTTCAAACGTCGACTGAAACAGATACAACGTATCGCGAACGGACAGGGCTGCCGGGGCGCACATATCCTCCATCGGCCATTTGTTGGGAACGATGTACTTCCAGTCGACCATGTTCTTGGAGTGCCACCAGCCGCCTTGTATGGTCACGAAGAGGTAATAGTCATTCTTGTGGTTGATGATGACCGGGTCGGCACCGGAACGATAGGAAATCTTCTCGTTCAACTGCTCGAAATTATACCGGTAGCTGATATCCATCGGGTTGCAGTAAGTGCGCTGCTGCGCCTGCCGCTGGGCAAGGGCCGGTAAGCCGACCAGGAGCAGGAAGAGAAAAGCCAGATTTTTCATACAATACAGGAAAGCAAAGAGGCCCGCGCCGGACGCAGACCGTCTTGTAAAATTAAGGGATGCGAACCGCAATGGAGCCTATTGTATCTGAGAATTATCAAATTTCCAGTCAATGCTTCATTACCCACGTCTCAGGTCAATGGGGTGGACTTCACAAAAACTTCATGTTCCAAATCCCGGCTACTGCCTATCTTCATGCAGTGAATTAATGTACAATGCGACCCTTTTGCCCTATTTTTTCGGCAGATCCGCTGCTAAACAAGGTGCCCGTTAGCCGCTGGTTTATCTTGCTGGTATGGCTCATGCAGGCCATGCCGGGTAGTGCGCAGGCTACCACCGCCGAACCAACCGTTTCGCGGATTGAACAACTGGCGCGGCAGCGCCCGGATTCGGCCTATCTGCTGATCAAGCAGGCGCTGGCGAAGGCTGCCGCAGAGAACGACCGACTGACCGAAGGGGATTATCTTCAGCAACTGGGCCTGCTTTTCTACCACCAGGGCAATTACTCACAGGCGATCAACTACCTGTTGCAGTCTCAGAAAATATTCCGGACGGCCAACGTACCCGACCGGCTGGCCCGCAACCTGAACGAACTCGGAACGGTCTACTATTACAATCGGCAGAGCAGCCTGGCCCGTAAGCAATTTGACGAAGCGCTGGCCATGTACCGGCAGATTCGCAGCCAGCAGGGCATGGCCCGGACGTATGGCAACATCGGGCATCTTTACGAAAAGAAAGGAGACCTCAGCCAGGCGTTCCATTATCAGCGACTGGCGCTGGCCAACTACCAGGCCATAAAAGATCCGGTTGGCCTATCGAAGATTTACGAGAACTTGGGAAGCATCTACGAGGATCGGGCGCTGTATGATTCGGCCCGGTATTATTACCAGAATGCCCTGACGATGAGCGACCAGAGCCGCGATGAAATTGGGCGGCTGGAAATTGTCAATAACCTGGGGGATCTGTATCGGAAAACCGGCCGCTATCGGCAGGCGCTGGATATTTATGATCAGGTGAAGAAACTGGCGGAGCAGAAAGGGGAAAAATACCAGTTGAACGGTGCCTACCGCGATCTGGGCAAAACGTACCAACTGATGAACCGGCACGATAGCGCCTATCACTATTTCGAGCTAAGCCACGACCTGACCGACGAGATCTACGCCACCGATAATAACCGGCAGATTGCGCTGCTGCAAACGCTGTACGATGTAGAGCAGAAGGACAACGAGATTGCCCGACTAAGCGCCGAGAAGCGTATGAACGTTATCCTGACCGTAACGGCGGTGCTGGTACTGGTGTTGATTGGTGTGCTGGGGGCGGTGATTATCAGTCGGCAGCGACTCAAGATTCGGAATGAACAGGCCCTGAATCAGCAGAATCAGGAGATATTTCGCACCCAGAACGAATTGATGCAGGTTGAATTGACCAATAAACAACTGGCGGAAGAAAACCTGCGGTACCAACTGGAATTGAAAGGCAAGGAATTAACCTCGCATACGCTGCATCTGATTCAGAAAAATCAGGTACTGGAAGAGTTGAAAAGCGATCTTAATACGATTCTGAAAGACGACAAACGGGACCAGCGTAAACAACTTAAACAACTGGTGCAAAAAATCGGGCAGAGTTTCAGCCAGGATAAAAACTGGGACGACTTCCGGACTACGTTCGATCAGGTACACCCAAACTTCTTCAGCAACCTGACCCGTCACTTCCCCGATCTGACCGCTACCGACCTGCGACTAATCGCTTTGTTGAAGATGAATATGAGCTCAGCCGATATTGCAACGATGCTGGCCATTTCGCCCGACAGCCTGCGGGTATCACGCTATCGTCTTCGCAAAAAACTGGGTTTGGCAGAAGGCGAATCGCTGTCGGGGTATATTCAGCGGTTTGTCTAGCAACCGCATGGCCGGGATGAATTGGGGGGATGAAGTAAAGTTATCTATCGTCTGCTTTCTGAATTTGTGAAATATCCGGATTAATAATCAGTTTCTTAGACGTAGTAAAGTGTACGGATTAAACAGCCTGGGGAACCAGTTGAAGACGGAACTCCTGCAGCCGGGGACGAATCTGGTAGTGGAAATCGATGCGCAGCAGATGAACCGGAATTTTGTACAGATCACTGGCGCCAATTTTTGAATCTTCCATGTGAATCCAGCGACGCAGGGGAAATTCGTAGATCATGTTCATGGCTGGGTTCAGGCCGTAGTACTGCTTCATACGGAAGAACATCTCGACGTCGAACAGCCAGGCGCTCTGGAACTTCTCGCCAAACGCAACCGGTACCAGCGAGCGGTGGAAAATTTTAGCACCGCATTGCGTGTCGTAGAACGGCATCTGCAACAGCGTGCTGATGAGGGTAGCCATCGTCCGGCCGATGATGTGGCGTTTCAGGTTCCGGCTGATTTCGGCACCAAGCCGCTTCACCCGTGATCCGCAAACGATTTTCAGACTGTTATCGCGGGCCAGGGTTTCGGCCAGCTCGGTAAAGTCTTCCAGGCTTACTGACAGGTCAGCGTCCAGAAAACCGATGTAATTCAGGTTCGTGTTGTCGTACAGGTATTGTACCCCCTGCCGAACGGCTTCAGCCTTACCACCATTTCTGGGGCAGTCGAACACTGTAATCTGGTCAGGGTTGGTTTGGTGCAGGGATTCGAGGACCTCCAGCGTATTATCGCGGCTGCCGTCGTTGACGAAGCAGAGCTGGTAGTCTGGATTCTGGTTAGCGAAAGCGGTAAAAGCCTGGACGTTCAACCGATTAGCTTCATTGTAGCAGGGGATTACGATACCGAATTTCATGGAGTTAGATGGGCTAATGTTTTGTTTCTTCTGCGTTTTCGTTGAGACAAAGTTGGCTTCGTTTTGCCCGGTGTATGGCGAGTATTCGATGAACTGCGTAAACTGGCGGTTTTTTGGTAGTTTTTGTCTTGAGTTAATCAGGTCGCAGTTTTTGGTAACTTGCCGGCGCTACGTGGCTTAGCACTATTTTTGCACTACCTGATGGAGAATGGTGATACCTGACGAATGCCCAAATCAACCACATTAGTAAAGATTGCCTTATTGCTGGTTCTGTGTTTCCACGGCTCGGCGTTGTTCTTCACGCTCGATGGAACCTACGACGCATATGTGCATATCTTCTTTGCCGATCACTACGCCCGGTCGTGGTTCGAGCCCTGGGAGTATCGCTGGTATACGGGTTTTACCATCACAAGCTACCCGCCCCTGGCACATCAACTCATTGCCTTACTGTCTTTTATCGGTGGACTTAAATTCGGGTTTGCCATTGTGGTCCTGCTTGCCGTGAGCGGTTTCGTGCTGGGTATTTACCGGTTTTCACGCCTGTGGGTGTCGGAGCAGGCGGCTGGGTATGCCGCCTTGTTCGCGGTTTTTGCCTCCAGCATCGTTCAGACGATTCACATCTACGGCCAACTGCCAACCCTGTGCGGAATCGCCTGCCTCACCAACGTTCTGCCCGAGGTTTACACCTACGTTCGTACTCTCGAATGGCCACGGTTATTCCGGGCCTGGTCGCTGCTGGGGGTAACCGTAGCATCTCATCATGTTACCACTCTCTTCGGAATGGTATTCTTTATCGTACCAATGATTGGTGTGGCGCTGCTGGACGAAGTCGGGCCGAGTGGTAATTTGGTTAAGGTGGTTCAGCGGCTGATCGGGATTGTGTTCAAACGACTCAAATACCTGATCATTTTTGGCGTTGGGGTGGGCGTGCTGATGGTCACGATTATCTTTCCGTACTGGTACTGGTCGAAAACCGACCCGATTACGCAGGTGCCGATTCCGCACGGGTCACGCGATTCGTTCATCAACGTACCATCGTCGGGGTTGATGTTTTTCCTGATACCACTCGGCACTACGCTGCTGTTGCTGCCGTACGTATTCCGGCGGCTCTACATCCGTCGGAATCTGTTCATGGCGCTGTCGTTTTCCTTGCTGCTGCTGCTGGGAACGGGCGGCACAACCCCAATTCCGAAGAAGATTCTGGGGGCCAACGCATTTGATATTCTGACCCTCGATCGCTTTACGTTCTGGGCGTCGGTGCTGGCTATTCCGTTCGTGGGCGAACTGTTTCAGCGGTTACTGGAAGGCGACTGGCGGCAAACGCTGATCGAACGCGGGCAACGGTGGCGCTACCGGCTGCTGCTGGGAGGTCTGATTGCTGCGGTCAGTTTAACCACAGTGCTTATTGTCAATCTTGGCCGGATTCGTCCGCTGCAACCCAAACCCATCGACGTACAGCCAATTCTGAATTTTCTGGACCGCGACATGCACAGCCGCTGGCGGTTTCTGACGCTCGGCTTTGGCGACCAGATGGCCTGGCTCTCGGCGCAGACTACAGCCCTGTCCATCGACGGCAACTACCACTCGGCCCGTCGGGTGATCGAATTGACCGTAACACCCATCGAGCGGCTCGAAAACGCTAAATTCAAAGGTATTCAGGGGATTGGTTCCTTGCAGCAGTTTCTGACCGTACCGGAAAAATACCACCTCAAGTTTATTTTTTCGAACGACAAGTTCTATGACCCCATGCTGTATTTCGCCGGGTGGGAGCGCGTGCAGCGGCTGGAAAATGGTATTCTGGTCTGGCAGAAACAGGACGTACCGCCGTTGCCGTCGTTCCTGCCGAGCAAGGATATGCCGAAGTATCAGAAACTGATGTGGGGCATCCTGCCCCTGTCGGCGCTGGCCATGATGGTGATTGTCTGGGTATATACCTCGCTCCGAAGTCGCCTGTACCGATTCCCGGCGCAGACGTACCTTGCCGATCTGCTCCGGGAGCGCAAACGCGCCGGGAAATTGATACAGCAGCCGTATCTGATGAGTACGTTGTTGATCCGTATCCTGCCGGGCAAGCGGCTCATCTGGATAACCTGGCTGATGGGCGTGGTTGCGCTGCTGGCGGCTGTCTGGCTGAAGAACTCCGAGCCGTTTCCGCAGAAAACACCCGAGTCAACCTTAAAAGCGTATTACAACGCTCTTGATTTCAAATACTTCCGCGAAGCATACAACTACTTCGAGCCGACGATGAGCTTCGACGAATACATCCTGCAGCTCTCCGTTCGCGATGGCCTGGTGGCATCGTATAGTAAGCTCGATTCGATGGCTGTTCGCGTGAAAGAGCGAATCGGAAACCGGGTCAAGGCGGTCGTTACGCAGAAATACGTTACTCCGCTGGATGAATACATTGTCGAAACCCCACACGAACTGGTTGAGCGGGATGGCAAGTGGTGGATTATGCCGTCGGCCCCCCCGGCAGCCACGGCCCCCGATCAGTTTCTGATCAAAGGCGTACCGGCCATGCGGAATCAGGGTAAACGAACCGTAACGACGGCCACGACCCTGCACGAAGATATCATGGATCGCCCGGAGATGTACATCCTGTCGGCCAGTCTGGTGCGGTTTCAGGACCGTTACGTTGTTGTTGGTGAGCTACAAAACACCGACTACGTACCGGCTCACGTTACCATCGAAGCGCAATTGTTTGATCGGCGGGGGCGGATGCTGGTGAGCTACAACGCCAAATACACTACGTCGCACAAGGTCTTGCCCAAGGAAATTATTCCGTTCCGGGTTGATTTCGAGGAAACGGCCTGGGTTAAAGAAGACGACAAGAATCCCGGGCAGTTCAATCCCAATGAATTTACGGCGTTCAAATTTGAGCGTAAGCCAGTTACGTTCAAGGTCTTTGCGCGGGCGGTGGTGGCCGACAAAGACCTCTACCGCGATGCTGAAATTCAGCAGGTATCAGTATCAGATCAGCAACTCGCAACGGGGCAGATCAGCAACCAGGGTACGCTCGAAATCAGCGTGCCGCAGATCCTGATGGCGACTTACGACAGTGCCCAGCGCATTATATGGGTGGATCACCGGTTTTTGCAGGAAGGGGTTCGGCCGCAGCGGAAGGAGACGTTTGCGATGCCGCTGCCGGACCTTCAGCATATAGAACGTATTCAGGAAGGGCGATCGTCGCAGTTTTTCGTGAATGGACTGCCGCAGGAAACGTTCCGACCGCCGTATACCAACGCGGATCGATCGGAGTTGATTCCAACGT
The DNA here is from genome assembly GCF_000296815.2 of Fibrisoma limi BUZ 3. GTDB lineage: Bacteria > Bacteroidota > Bacteroidia > Cytophagales > Spirosomataceae > Fibrisoma > Fibrisoma limi. The sequence continues at coordinate 85,803 of NZ_CAIT01000009.1, read as the reverse complement.
TGCACGGCTTTGTTCAGTTTGTGGTCAACTCATACATCGGGGAATGAAGCGATTCGCAAGATACGGTTGGCTGTGTGTGGCCCTGCTGACGGGTTGCGATGATCCTCCGCAGCAGGTGGCTGCGGGTTCGGTGACGCTGCTTGTACCCGATTCGGTGGTGGCCGGTCAGCCGCTGACAGTTCAGATCAAAACCCAGCGAATTAATCTGGGGGAATCAATAATGTTGTCCTGGCAGGGTGGATGGGGAACGCAGACAATGGCGCAGCCGGTGGATGGTGCCGCGTTGAACGTGGCTTTGCCGGTTGCCTGGACTGCCCGCTCGGGCGCTCAGGTGCTACGGGTCTGGCATCGGAATACCCTGGTAGGGACGCAAACGGTACGGGTTGTTCCCCAGCAAACCGCCCAGCCGTTGGACCTCTACCTCGGCGCCAAGTCGATTGTGGCCGATGGGCAGCATTGGTCTATGATTACGGCCATCCCGACGGATAGCCTGGGGAACCCCGTAAAAGCTACGACGCCGGTGCAGTTTCGGTTTCTGCGGCCGAATGGACAACGTGACGAACGAATGGCGCAGACGCACCATTTGGTAGCGTATCAGCGTATTACGGCGCAGACCAGTACGGGGAAAACTATTGTCGGGGTGCGGGCCGAGAACGTATCGGGTAAGGAGAAAGAATTGCTGGAGGTGCCCGGGTTTCCGGTCAATTTTACCATCCAGGCATCGAACTACACCCCGCTGGCTGACCAGCGTCAGAACTTTCGGGTGCGAACAAATGTGTTGACCGATTCCTACGGCAATGTGGTGTCGGACGGAACGTTGGTCCGGTTTCAGTGCCTGGACCCCAACAAAACCGTTCGCATCGTCAAGGGCTACACGCTACGGGGTGTGGCCGAAGTGTCGTTGGAAAACCCCGGCTATGAGGGCTCTATGCGTATAAGCGCGTCAGTTTTCGGGGCGGGAAAAAGTAACGTACTGACGCTTTCGTTTCCTGAGAATCTGAAGCGCATACCGGTGCAGGTTGATCAGAAACGACGCCTGCTACGGATAGGCCCACTGACCGAAAGCCTGGACCAGTTGGTACCGAATGGTACAGCGGTTACTGTCCAGATCGATGATCGGGACCCCCTGGCGATTGAAACGGTTGGCGGCTATGCAGAAGCGGACCTGACCGGTGTGACAACCGGACCGCACAGTGTCGAACTGACCGTTGGCGGCCGAAAGGTAGTGTTGATTATTAATGTAAAGTAATTTGGAACGAAGTGCCTGTGGTTATCAGTAAACCGTATTCACGAGTATTGATCGGGTCGTCGGGACTGGCGGTGGTGGCGCTGCTCGTCGCGGCTGTGGGACAATTTTGGGTATACGTCAACAGTGGTGCTAAGCGCGAAGAAGCCCTGAACCTGACCACCGTCATGCTCGAATCGCACACCCCTCGGGTGGTCTGGCTTCCCGACGATTCCGCAACGGGTCGGCCGATGGAAGATTTTACCCGGGAGCAAATCGTCGGCGATTACGTCCGGGCGTGGTACCAGTGGCAACTGAGCTACCTGGCGGGGAAGCCCATCGGCATGAAGGAATACTTTACCACCGACGCCCTACCGAAAGCGACGGCGTCCGTGACCGAACTGACGCAACAGGGCCACCGGCTGCACCAAACCGACGTGGATCATTACCTTCAACTGCATTTTTATTCCGCTGATGGCCAGATTGTTTCCTTTACGGACCACCACCTGTTGCTGAAGCAACGGCTGTATCGAACGGATACGCAGGAGAAATTGTATACGGACCAGTCGGTGGCTGATTATCAGGTCGTGATGCTGCTCGACGATGGCTACTGGCGGATCAAACATATGGTTCGGCAGGAAGCGGCCCCGTTACGTATCCCTCAGGTTGAGCCCACCGATCGCGCCCGATTTGTGCGAATGGAGGAAAACCAGTTTGTGGTCAATGGCCGGCCCTTCTTTCCAGCCGGGGTGAATTATTACCCACAGAAATCGCCCTGGTCGCTGTTCTGGAAGCAATACGACCCGAAGGTGATCAAGGCGGATTTTCGCCGGATTCGTGAGCTGGGTCTGAATACCGCACGGGTGTTTGTCAACTTCCATGACTTCGGCAAGGGCAAGGTACCTCCCGAACGGCTCGACCAGCTTGAAAACCTGCTCGATCTGGCCGACGACCAAAACCTGAAAGTACTTGTTACGCTGTTTGACTTCGTGGGCGATTACCGGCTGCTGAACCTGACCGCTACGGATCGCCAGCTCGAACAAATCCTGACCCGACTGAACAGGCACCCGGCGTTGCTGGCCTGGGACCTGAAAAACGAACCGGATCTGGACTTTAAGCACCACGATCCCGACGACGTAAAAGAATGGCTGAACTGGATCGCGGGCCGTGCCCGGCAGTTTGATCCCAATCACCTGATCACCATTGGCTGGGCGTATCCTGAAAATGCGCACCTGCTGGCCAATCAGGTAGATTTTGTGTCCTTTCACTCATACCGGTCGCTGGAGCAACTGGAACAGGGCATTGCCGATCTGCGACGGAAAGTACCGCAGAAGAAGCTCATGCTGGAAGAGTTCGGTCAGCCAACCTACCGGGGCGTGTGGGCGCCGTTCGGGAAGTCGGAAGCGGATCAGGAAAACTACGTCAGTCGGGTAAGGGATGTGTTGAAGCGAAACAGGAACATTCCGTATCTGCTCTGGACACTGTACGATTTCACCGAAGTACCTCCAGATATTGTCGGCAATAAGCCCTGGCAGCGGGAGCCGCAGAAACATTTTGGTATTCTACGCGCGGATGGCCAGCCGAAACCCGTAGTAAACGTCTTGAAACCGTAAACTTCTCCTTAAAACAACCACGCTATGTCACAACCGCTACGTGTCGCCATCGTCTCTACCTACCCACCGGGCAAGGGTACCCTGAATGAATACGGCTTTTATCTGGTGCAGCATTTTCGCCGGAACCCGGATGTCAAAGAGGTTATTCTGATTGCGGATAAACTCCCCGCTGGTCAGCACTATACCTTCGACGATGAGGGATGCCCCATTCGTGTCGAGGCCGTCTGGCAGTTCAACAACTGGTCGAACCCCGTCAATATCCTACAGGCCGTTCGGCGGACGAAGCCGGATGTGGTGTTGTTCAATATTCAGTTTCTGTTTTTCGGCGATCAGAAAATACCGGCCGCCCTGGGTCTACAGACGCCGTTTCTGGTCAAAAAAGCCGGCTATCCGTCCGTAGTTCTGCTGCATAACATTTTGGAGGAGGTGGATCTCGGAGCGGCCGGGATTACGAAAAACCCGGTCCTTTCGGCGGCTTACCAGTTTATTGGGTCCATGCTGACACGCTTCATCCTGAGCGCCGATCTGGTCACGGTAACGATCGCCAAGTACGTGCAGGTGCTGGAGAAAAAATACAATGCTAAAAACGTAGCCCTGGTGCCGCACGGTAGTTTTGAGTTGCCGCCCATGCCGGATTTTGCCTTGCCGCCCGGTCCGATGCAGGTCATGACGTTCGGCAAATTCGGTACGTATAAGCGCGTCGAAGCCATGATCGAAGCCGTTGAACTGGTTCGTAGCCGGACTACACTGGATATGGAAATTGTGATTGCGGGTACGGACAGCCCCAACAAAGCCGGTTATCTGGACGAGATGAAGCAGAAATACGCGCACGTACCGCAACTACGCTTTACGGGCTACGTGGCTGAAGAAGACGTGCCGCGCATTTTCGGGGAAAGCGCCGTGGTTGTGTTTCCGTATACCAGCACTACCGGTAGCTCGGGCGTGTTGCACCAGGCCGGTAGCTACGGGCGGGCGGCTATTCTGCCCAACATCGGCGACCTTGGCCAACTGGTGAAAGAAGAAGGTTACGATGGCGCATTTTTTGAGCCGGACAACGTCGAAAGCCTGGCCGATGCCATTCAGCGGGTGCTGGAAGATGACACGTACCGCCGGGAACTGGCTACCAACAACTATTTCGCGTCGGTTACGCTGCCGATGGCTGATATTGTAGACTGGTACTATCTGCATTTTGTGCGGCTGCTGAACGAGCGGAAAGCGCGACGATAGCGTGATACACAACCAGCGACAGAAACAGGACCAGCATGGCAACGACCTGACAATTGACCACCTGCGTAAAGGACTCATGCCAGATCAGGATCAAACCGATTTGCAGCATACCGGCCAGTACGGAAAGCAGGACGGGCGTCCGGCGGTCGAGCGAAAGGTGGTAATACACAAACACGTTGGCCAGGGCAAAGAAGGTCGTGGCCAGGGCATACCGCCACAGATACGGACTAACAGTTAGGTATTGATCGCCAAACAGAACAGTTACGATCAGGGTCGGCAGAACCAGACAGGCCAACACGACGAGGGCGGAAATAATTCCGACAATTCCAAGGCTACCCCAGAACAGATGAGTGGTGGGCAAGCCTTTCTGTTTTTGTTCAACCACTTTCGGAAACAGCACCATCACGACCGACCACGTTCCAAAATACACCACCCGACCGATCATCGACAGCGCCGTATACAGCCCGGCGTCGTGACCGTTGAAATAGTGTTTTACCAGCAAAACGTCGCTGTTGTTGATCAGGATCTGGCTAAGTTCGTACAGCAGCGTAGTGGCGAAAAACGCCCCGATCAGTTTTCGTTCGGAGGGTGTTGTTTCCTCGGCCGACTGGCGGGTCGCATTCGATTGGGCTAACACGTAGCAGGCTACCAGCGAAACCAGTAAGCCGACCGAAACGCCCATGCCGCCCCAGCCAAGGGCGATCAGACCCAGCCCTAACGCCAGCCGTACCCACATCTCAACCTGATACGTACCGGCTAATCGGCGGTAGTTCAGCTTACCTTGCAGCGAACCCCGTCCGACACTCATCGCGAAATATACAGGAATCGACAAGGCCAGGATAACCAGTGGTAGAGAAGACGATAACTGGAAGAATCGCTGAACGGCGCTACCTAACGCAATGAAGACTACCGCGAGCACCAGGCCGCTTCGCCAGGCCGCCTGCATCAAAAAAGCACGGGCGTCCGTAAATCGGGAGGCTGTCAACTGAAACGCCATCGCAACGAACGACAACGCCAGCAGCATGGTTACCAGCAGACTAACCTCGCCAAAGACCGCCGGGTTCACCAGCCGACCCGCGACCAGATTAAAGGCGTAGTTGCCGATGTTGACCAACAGGGCGCTGATCATCAGGATCGCGCCATCGCCCAGCAACTGGCCGTTCTTAAGCGTAAACTTCGTTTTCATGAACGACAGGCAGCGAAGGAATCAGGTTCAGAATCTGCGTGAATTTGGTCAGGTAGAAGATTTCGGCGGCTTCGGGGCTGGCGGGCATCACAACGCGGAGTGTGTGTTTTTTATGGCCTGTCGCCACCGCATTGACAGCAATCAGATCCGTTTTCACGACGTTGCTGAGGTCCAGCAGGATCGTTTCGGAGTACTCGAAGCTGCGCAGGGTTTCTTTTAGCCAAAGAGCATCCGTAGAGCACAGATGGCCGCTGAGCCGGAAAACATGGGTCAGGTTATTGTTGGATACGAATACGTCTTTCTCGACTTCCAGGTTACGTAGCATTTCCGTCTTCATAATGGCTTTGATTTATAGTCAAATGTCAGCCTTATATGGCCTTTTACGGGGCTTTTTCGATGAATGACAGAAATCGGCGGGTGTTTGAAAACTTTCCGGGGATTTTAGTTAGCTATTATCAATAAAACGTATCTACAGATGCTGGTACGCTCAGGGGTTGTTGGCGCGACTCCCAAAACAAAGGGCCACTGCAATGCTGCAGCGGCCCCGATCCAAGTAAACGGTAGGTAACGATTTATTTAACAATCACCCATCTTCCTTTTAATCCCGCTTCAGAGTACGAATAACCCGTAACGGAGGATGTAGCGATATTGCTTTTGAGGACGTATGCCATGATCTCTATATTTTTAGCCGGTCGGTAGCCGCTCTGAAACGACAGGCGGTACGTAGGCTGCCAGGCTTCCTGTTCAATGCGTTGCACCCCCCCCGCGAGCGCTACCTGATACAGCAGTTTCTGCTTGGGCATGGTCAGGTTTTCAATGTGAAAGAAACTCTCGACCGACATAAACTGCGAGGGGCTGAAGTAAACTTCCGGCCGTTGTTGAGCGAAACTCATCAACTGCACGTTGACACCCGCTTTGATGACCGGCGCGTATTTCAGGTCGTAGTACAGCGATGCGAAAAGTGATTTCTGCTGGTTATCGTCTGAATACAGGGTGTGGATGTACTGCGAGTAAAAGCCCAGTTTAAATGGCGTGGCCAGGTTGTAGGTACCAATCAGGTTGTGGTAGGTGATATTATAGCCAACGAGCCCTGCCGTAAAGTTCTGCGCATCGCGGTTGTAGCGAATATCGGCCATCTGGTAGCGGCCAATCTTAAACTCATTCGTGATGTTAACGTTCAGGTGGCTGACGGTGCTGTCTTTCTGCAACCGGATCAATCCGGCGTTTCCGGATACCGTCCAGAACGGAGCCAGCCGCGTCCGAAAACCAGCCGTCATGGTTTTAACATTGGCGTTTCTGCCTTCGCTGACCGTACCGACGTACCGTTCGCGGTAGCCCACGTTCACCCGGAAGTTGGTGTTCAGATCAAAGGCGGCATTCAGGCTGTAGTTCGTCGATACGTTGTTGCCGTTATCGCGGCTAACGAAAGCTTGTGTTGTTACGGTGGGTTTATGAGCCAGGTCGAGCCGCTGCATGAACCGCGTAGCGTCCAACTGGTTGGGGTAAAATTCCAGGGTCTTGCGAACGTAGCGGTAGGCTTCCGCATCGTTCCCTTCGGCGTGGCGGGCGTCAGCGTAGCCCAAATTACCGTCGAAGGAAGAGGGCTTCAGTTGCAGGGCCTGCTGGTACAATTCGGCTCCTTTCGCGTACTGCTTGTTCCAGACCGACAAGGTGGCGCGGGAAACCGTAACGTCCACGTTGTTGGGGTAGCGGCTGTCGAGGGAGTCCAGCAGGGCAAACGCCTGCCTGAACTTTTCGTTCCAGCCCAGCGCACTCACGCGACCCAGTTGCGCTTTTAACTGCGTTTCGGGATAGGCGTTGGCAGCCGCAATTGCCTGATTGGCGTAGGTAAGTGCCTGTTGCTTTTTCTTTTGCAGAAACGACAGATACGACAGACCTAAGTAAGCGTTCGGTTGGTTCTCCGGCTTTTCGACCAGCGTCTGGTAAACGCGCTGAGCGTCTGCATAACGCTCCTGCGTAACGAGGATCTGCGCCTTGGCGAAGAGGGCGTCTTTATCGTTAGCGAAGTCCTGTAAGATGGTTTCCAGCAACTGGGCGGCTTCACCATATTGTTGGTTTTTTGAGAGCTGGTCGGCTAAGCCGAGTTTGATGTATTTCCGGCTGATGCGGGCGCTGGCGTTACCGGCCTGCAGCAAATTCGCCCGCTCCACATACGTCAGGGCCTGACGGTAGCTGTGCAGGGATGAAAGGGCGTTGGCGTAGCCGAGGGTAGCTGCAAAGTTGGTAGGCTGCTGGGTCAGTAATTTTTCGTAGTAGGTTTTTGCTTCGGCGTACTGTTTCGCCCACATGAGCGATTCGGCCCAGTTCAGCCCAATTTCAAAATCGTCGGCGTAGCGCTGCTGGAGTTTCTGAAACACCTGTTGTGCCTCAGCAACATTACCCGACAGACCAATACCCCGGCCGTAGCACAGCAGGGCCGTACGGTTGGTCGAGTCTTTGGTGGTCAGATACGTTTTGAAGAATGAAGCGCCTTCGGCAAACTTGCCCGCTTCGAGCAGGTCGAAACCGGGTTTCAGTTCAGATTGTGCCCAGGTAAGCTGGCTCAGTAACAGGGTGAAGACAAGCAAAAGATTTTTCATGTCAATTGAGGCTGAAAGGATGAGTCAAAGGTACTTTGACGACCCGCCGGAAGGCTGGCTTTTTCGATGAACTGCTGGTTTCACCCGTTTTTTGGTAGGATTCTCCCCCGAAAAATAAATTGTTACTGAAATTGGCTAAATATAAATTAAAAATAAGCCTCAATAAAGCACCTCGCGTTTATTGTATGGTATTTTGACATTATTTTTATGCGATTAAGCAGGAGCTTGTAAAAGCAAGTAAATCAAATTGGCATTTTTGTCACTATTTCACTCACTTCTTGATAATGAATCGTAAAAAGCTTGATACGGAAGCTGTCTCGGCTGCGCAGGAGCAGACTGCCCGTATGCAGGCTGAGAAAATGCTGGAACAACGCACCAATGAGCTTTCTGTGCTCAAAGAGCAGTTGCTTCAGGTGAGTACCACCCTTGACCAACTGCGTAAAAGCGAAGAGAAGTACCGGGGGATCATGAATAACATGGATCTGGGTCTGCTTGAAGTAGACAACGACCAGATCATTGTTCGGGCCTACGACCGCTTCTGTCAGATGATTGGCTACCGCGAGGACGAACTGCTTGGGAAAAACGCCAGTGAGCTTTTTGTAAAACCGGGGAATGCCGATGTGCTTGAGAGACAGCAGGAAAAGCGGAAACACGGCCAGTCAAGTTCCTACGAATTACCCCTTTTGCATAAAAATGGACATACCGTCTGGGCGCTCGTCAGTGGCGTCCCGATCACGAATGAAAAAGGGCAGGTTGTTGGCTCAATCGGTATTCACTATAATCTCACGGAGCGCAAACAACTGGAACAGGAGCTGGAATCAGCCCGAAGTTTAGCCGAGGAGGCCCGGATCGCCGAGAATCAGTTTCTGGCCAACATGAGCCATGAGATGCGTACACCCCTCAATGCCATTATTGGCATGACCAATTTGCTGTACGATACATCCCCGTCTGTTCAGCAGCAGGAATACCTCGACATGTTAAGGTCATCGGCCGATTTTCTGCATGAGCTGGTTTCTGACCTGCTGGACATGGCTAAAATTGATTCCGCTCGGATTGACGTTCAACCCGAACCGTTCAACGTAGCTGGTTTGCTCGAGACCCTGGCGAACGAGTTCAGAGATAAGCTGGCGAAGTCGTCGGTTAGCTTTGAGCTTGCTATTGGCAATGGGCTTTCGGATAGCTTCGTCGGTGATAGTTCCCTATTACGCCGTATCCTGTATACCCTGCTGAGCAATGCCGAAAAGTTTACCGAAGCCGGGCTAATCCGGCTTTCGGCCAGGTTGCAAAAGCAGGAAGGCAATAAAGCCTGGATCGAGTTTGACGTTGCGGATACCGGAATGGGTATCCCGGACGACAAACGGGAACAGATTTTTGAGAAGTTTCAGCAAATCAGCCACCTCGGTCAAAAACAGAAGGGGGTAGGTATTGGCCTGACCATTGCCAAACGACTGGTCGACTTGCAGGGGGGGCAGATCAGCGTGCAGAGCGCTGTAGGGCAGGGTAGTGTATTCACCATTTCGCTGCCGTATGTGAAGCGTAAAGCGAGCAGTCAGCCCGGTACCCCAGAATCGGCCGCCCTCGTTAGTCAAATGAACGTACTGGTGGTAGAAGATAATCTGATGAACCAGCGGTACGTCAGCGCATTGCTGACGAAGTGGGGGGTAACGTACCAGATAGCGAGGAATGGTCGGGAAGCGGTAGACGTGACCCAGCGGTCGAGGTTTGATCTCATTCTGATGGACATTCAGATGCCCGTTCTGGATGGGTACGAAGCCGCCAGGTCAATCCGAACAAAGCCCAATCCAAACCAGCAGGTTCCCATCGTGGCGTTATCAGCTTCGGCCATGCTGGACCATCAGGAAAGCTTGCACGCAGCCGGTATGAATGAGTTCCTTGGTAAACCGTTCTACCCGGCAACCCTCCTGGAGCTGCTTCAGAAATACGCGTCGGCTAAAATCGTGCCGACTACAACTGTCATCGACCTGACAGTGCTGGATCAGCAGCAGCTCACCAACCTCTACGGCGACGATATGGAGTATGCGGCCGATATGTTTCAGACATTTCTGGAACAGATTCTGCCGGAGTTCGACGCCTTTGAGCCACTTATTCGTGAGCAGCAATGGGCCGAGGTTCGCCAGCTGGCCCATAAGTTAAAGCCTACGCTGCGGATGGTGGGCCTGCCGAAGCTCGAAAAGGTTATGGCACGTTTGGAAGAAATGGCGTCTGGTGACCCGGATGTTATTGATATTCAGAATCTTTGGCAGGGCTTTTGCGCCGAACTGACAAATAAGAAACCTCTGATTGAGGCACAATGGCAACACTATCTTACCAGTTAGTATGATACTTAAATGCATCATTGTCGACGACGAGCTTATGGCCCGAAAGTCGCTTCAAAGGCTTTGTGAGCAACACGAATCGCTGGAATTGCTAGCGGTCTGTGAAAATGCGACCGAAGCGCTCAAGGTGTTGGCAGAACAGGAAGTAGACCTGATCTGGCTGGATGTCGAGATGCCGGGGTTATCCGGTTTTGAGCTGCTGGAGCGGCTCCCCGCAACTCCGCAGGTCGTTTTAACGACAACCAAGACGGAGTATGCGTTTGATGCATTCCAGTATCAGGTCGCTGATTATCTGAAAAAACCCATTGCCATTCCCCGGTTCAAGCTGGCCGTCGAAAAAGTGCTGGAACTGAGCAACCGGAGCAAAACCATTCAGGCTACCGCCAACCATCGGAAAGATATATACGTCAAGACAGACGGCCGTTATATACGTATCCCCTACGAAACGATTTCGTACATTGAGAATATGGGTGATTACGTAAAAATTATTACGAATCAGCAGACATTCGTAGTGTATACGACCATGAAATCGCTGGAGGAAAAGCTGGGACGAGAGTTTCTCCGGGTGCATCGTTCATACATCGTGCACCTGGACAAAATTGTTGATATTGAGGAGAACAACCTGGTGATTGCCAATAAAGTAGTTCCGATTAGCCGGGCAAACAAAGCCGAATTGATGAATCGCCTGAATCTGTTGTAGAACGTAGCAGTACAGTCTGAAAGCGGTTGCTCTCTGTTACGAACGTACAGCCCGTAGATCACAGGCCCTGTTCATTGGCAAACCGGATCAATTCGGCGAGGCTGTTGATATTGAGTTTGTAATAAATGTTCTTTCGGTGGGTCTTCACCGTTTCGTCGGACAGAAACAGGCGCTGGGCAATCTCAGCCGTTGTCAGACCGTTTTTCAGCAGAACGATCACTTCCAGCTCCCGGGGCGAAAGCTTGAACCGCTTGACAAAATCATCCTCCAGGTGCAGATCACCCGCTTTACCGCCTAATCGAATATCAAAGTAAGTGCCGCCCTGCATGACATGATCCAGGCAGGAAATCAACTCCTGCTGCGATGCGCTTTTCAGCAGATAGCCGGCTACGCCGATTGCCTTTAGTTCGTCCACGAATTTCTGGTAGCTGTACATCGAAACGATAACCACCCGAACGTTGGCAAACTCCCGAACCACCTCCCGCGCAATGTCAAGCCCGGTACGTTGCGGCAGGTTGATATCCAGCAGCACGACATCCGGCCGCCAGGTATGAATGGCGGGGATTACGTCTGAGCCGGTGTAAACCTGCTCAACAACCCTGAACGGAGTTCCGTCGAAGGTAAGCAGGTTGCGCAGACCTTCGTTAAACAATTGATGATCGTCAGCAATGAGAACAGTAGTCGGCTTGATACCGGAAATCATGGTTCAGGAATTAATACGGCACCTCTAAGGTGATGGTCGTGCCTGCCTCGCCGGAATCGACTGCCAGTTTCGACTTCAGATAGGCAACTCGGGAGCGGATATTACGCAGGCCAATCCCAAACTGTTCGTTCTGAGCCGTAATTGCGTAACCCCGACCATCATCTTCGACTAATAAAGATACGTATTGAGGATAGAAAATCAATTGTATTGTGATCTGAGTCGCGCCCGCGTGTTTGATTGCGTTGTTAATAAGCTCAACTGCAATGCGATAGATAGTCAGCTCGGTTTCGTGATCAAGCCGTCGTTCCTGGCCGAAAGAGATAAACAGAAAGCGGATGTCGGAACCCGCTTCGGCCCGTCTGACGATCTCCCGGATGGCTTCGACCAGCCCGAGCCTGACAAACTCGGGTGGCATGAGGTGATGAGAGATGTGGCGCAGGTCAATGATGGCTTTCTTCATTAATTGAATCGGCCCTTCCAATCCTTCATGGGTTCGATGAAGCGTTTGCAACTGTCCTTTAATAACCGATAATGTTGCCCCTAAATCGTCGTGCAGATCGGCCGCCAGCCGTTGACGTTCTTCCTCCTGTGCCTGTAGTACGCGCTTCAGATTAGTCCGCTGCCGACGTAGCCGGGCCCTGGTGTACAGCCGAACCGACGCGATAGCCAGCAGCACGAAACATAGACCCGCCAGCAGTCTGAACCAGGTGGTTTGCCACCAGGGTGGGTGGATGATAACCTGCAGGGCCACACCTTTGTCGTTCCAGACACCATCGTTGTTTGAACCCCTGACCCGAAATACGTACGTACCGGAAGCCAGATTGGTGTAGCTGACGTACCGGCGCGAACCGCTATGCACCCAGTCTGGTTCAAGCCCGTCCAGTTTGTAGGCGTATTGATTTTTGGCCGGGTTGGTGTAATCCATCGCGGCAAACTCAAAGGAAAGGAAGTTCTGGTCGTAGGTCAGTTCGATGGTGTCGGTGCCTGTTTTGCCGGTCAGGGGGGTATCAAATAGCTTGATCTGGGTTATGGCCAGTGGCGGAACATGCCGGTTGATGGTCAGTTGGCGAGGGTTGAATACGGTGAAGCCGTTATTGCCACCAAAGTACAATGTACCATCTTTCGCTTTGCAATGAGCGTGTCGAAAGCCATTGCTTTGCAGCCCGTCGTTGACATCGTAATTGGAAAAGGTGGTGCGATTCGCCGAAAACCGGGAAAGTCCTTTCGTGGTGGCCAGCCAGAGATTACCCTGATTATCCTCTGTGATCGAAAAGATGGTATTGTCGGCCAGCCCGTTGGCTTGCGTAAAGGCCTGAAATGTTTCCGTCCGGTAGTCGAACCGGCACAGGCCGCCACCCAGGGTACCGAACCATAAATTTCCTTTCGAATCCTGAGTGATGCAGGGAACGCCATCCGACGTAATGCTGCCGGGCTTGTGTCGATCGGGTCGGTAGTAAGTGAAACGACCCGTCTTGCGGTCTAACCGATTCAACGCAACGCTCCCTGTACCGATCCACAAGTTGCCCCGGTCGTCTTCCAGTATAGACGTAGCATGGGCATCGCTGATTCCGTTTTTTTGCTGAGGGGCGTAGTAAACGACCTGACCTGTTTTAGGATTAAAACTCTTCAGGCCGTAGGTCGTACCCAGCCAGAGCAGGCCCTGCCGATCTTCATACAGCGTTAGAATTGCTGCCTGGCCACTCAACCCCGGATACCGCTTTGTTTGTCGTGATAAACAGGTAAACGTTCCAGCTTTCGGGTCGAAGAGGGCCAGTTCGCCCCCGCTGGCCACCCACAAGTTTCCCTCTCGATCTTCGAGCATGGCCTCAACATTCCAATTGGGCAGACTCGTTGGATCAATGGGGCTGTGGCGATACTGCACGAATTGACCGGTTCGCTGATCCAGCCGGTTCAACGCAAAACCGGTTCCAATCCAGACGGTACCCGATCGGTCTTCCAGAATGGTCTGAACAAATTCGTTATGCAACGACCGCGTATCATAGGGTAGGGGTTCGTAGTGCTGGAACGGCTCGGTGAGATTGACAATGTCGATTCCTTTGCCGTACGTACCAACCCATAACAAACCGGACCGGTCGACCAGTAAAGACAGCACACAATCGCTGCTTAGACCGGATCGATCAACCGGGTTATGGCGAATGCGGTCGAATTGCATGCGTTTTGTGTCGAACCGAAACAGACCCTCGCTGGCGCAGCCTAACCAGAGATTCCCCTGCTGGTCTTCCGCGAAGTGGCGGAAATGCCTGTTGATGGATGCTTTGTTTACCTGCGGAGGGGGCTGCCTATACGGGAAAATCGTGAAGGTCTCCCTTTTTCGATCAAACCGGTTTATTCCATTTTCAGTGCTTACCCAAAGCGTACCGGCTCGATCCTCATAGGCTTCCCACACTTTATCGTGGCTTAAGCTACCCGGTTTGGTTGAGTCGTGGCGGTACGTAGTAAAACTGACTTGCGGGGGCTTACCCTGGCCGTTCGTCCTTACCTGCATTCGATACAGGCCACGGTCACTGCATAGCCATATGTACCCTGTTTTATCGCGGTAGATCGTATTGATAATCGGAGTGATGGGTTTACCCTCAGCCGACGGCTCAGACAGCAGAGACGCATAGTTGATGCGGGAATAGGTGCCGGTTTTTTTATCAAATCGCCGAAGTTCGGCTTGTCCGTTGGTAACCCAGATAAACCCTTCCTGGTCTTCGCAAAGCGAATTGATGCTGCCCTGGCGAAGCGTAAGCGGGGTTGGTGGATAGCAGGTAAATGTTTCCGTCCGACGATCGAACTTACACATACCCTGGCCCATCATACCGATCCATAAATTACCATCCCGGTCTTCCATCAGTTGGGGCAACGAGTTCCCGGCAAGTGAGGTGGTATCGCCCGGAATCTTTTTGTACGTGACCAGCGTATAGCCGTCGTATTTATAGAGACCATTGTCGGTAGCAAACCATAGATACCCGTAGCTATCCTGGAGCATAGCATAGATTAAATGATTGGAAAGGCCCTGGTTAACCGTGAGGTGTTCAAACCGGAGCTGAGTAGGCTGGGCTTTTCCTGATGCAGCAACGACAAGCAGCAACCACAGCGCTATCCACCACGTGCGAATCATGAGATACGGGAAAGGTATCATGGTATGAAATTAACAAGTAGGTGGTGACAAAAAAATACCCCTTTAGGGGTATAGGCTACGCCCGGATAAGCCAGGAAATTTACATCGGTTAACAAGCGATTCTGCTTGGCCAAAGGTGTGCTTTCTATTCTATCCACAGATATATTTCTATCCACACCATTTTTTTCTAACTCCTGCTTTTTTGAGGAAAGCGTCTGCTGTTGCCAAACTACCATACTGGTTTGACAACAGCAGACGCTTCGTTTTAAAACTATCCCGTCATGAGACTTCATATTGCCGTAACGGCTTGTTAACAATAAGATAATGGCTTGGTTGTAACGCTGATTTTGCTTGATAGTCAGTTGATTAATCTTTCTGTGTTTACGTTGTTGCCTGCTTGTTAACGCCCTTTGTTGCCTTGTTGCCTTTTTGTTCACAGGCCAGCTTTGCTCTCCTCCTTCATTTACCCTGACCTTTGTCCAGTCGGAACGCACGACCATGGTGACTCGCTGGCGGCTCTTTCGACAAAGACTATAACAGGCAATGAAAAACGCGTATCTGGTCTTAGTGGGTCTCTTCGTTTCGCTTCAGGCGATGGCGGCTACGGTCAAAGGCCGGGTGGTCGAGTCGGCTACCGGAGAGCCGGTGATTGGGGCCAACATCATCGTTGAGGACAACAGGCTGCATAGCGTGTCGGGGCTGGATGGATCGTACGTCATTCGTAACGTAACGCCGGGGCAGTACCGAATCCGAATCAGCTATCTTACTTATAAAACCATCGTCAAGTCGGTAACCGTCGATCAGGAAACGCTCACCATCAATTTTTCGATGGAACCGGCCGAAGACCGGATGCTTCAGGAAGTGGCTATTGTTGCGAAACGCGATGGTGCCAGCGATAACACCGCCCGCAACCTGGAGCGGAATGCCAGCCAGGTTATGAACATCGTGTCGGGTAAAACCATCCAGCTTTCGCCCGATCTCACCGTAGCGAATGTGATTCAACGCGTTTCCGGAATTTCCATCGAGCGAAACAGCAACGGCGACGGCCAGTACGCCATTCTGCGCGGCATGGACAAGCGCTACAACTACACGCTCGTCAACGGTGTGAAGATTCCAAGCCCCGACAACCGTTACCGATACGTCCCGCTCGATATTTTTCCGTCTGAACTGCTCGATCGGCTGGAGGTTTATAAAGCTCTCACACCCAGCATGGAAGGTGATGCCGTTGGCGGTGCCGTCAACATGGTCATGAAGGATGCGCCGGATAGCCCGTCCATCGTGGCCAACCTCTCGACGGGCTACAGCGAACTGTTTTTCGACCGGGATTTTATGCGATTCCAGACCGGGCAGGTGAGCAAACAATCACCTTATGAATTGTTCGGGAGCCAATATAACGCCACTGCCAATGATTTTTCGAAGGCCACATCGACCTATACAAACAGCCGCCCGGCCCCAAACCTGCTGGGTGGGCTGTCGATCGGAAACCGGTTCTTCAACCGGAAGCTGGGCGTGATCGTGGCGGGTAGCTATCAGAACACGTACCGAGGCAGCAACAGTCTGTTCTTCGATTTTGAAACGGTCGATACCTTGCGGGGCGTAACGCTCACGGAGCAGAACGAACGGCTCTATTCCGAACAGCAAACCCGCTACGGTATCCATGCCAAGCTGGATTACCGGCTGAGCCCACGGCATAAACTCCAGTGGTACAATGCCTTCATGAGTCTGACCAATGCGCAGGTGCGGGATACCAAATCGACTCAGTTGACCATTGGCGGCTATGATCTCGAACTCGGTAACGCTACGTTGGGCTACTCAACGCGGTCGCGGCTGACTAAGCAGCAGATTTACACCAGTACGCTTCAGGGCGAGCACAAGTTGCAGGACAACCTGCGGCTGCAATGGTCGGCGGTGTATTCAGAGGCTACGAACGACGTACCCGACAACACGACGATTCCGCTGCTGGGCGAACGCAAAAACAACGTAGAGACCCGTACGACGGTTGGCAACGCAACCCGCCGGTGGGAGCATAACTCCGACCGGGATCTGGCGGGCTACCTCAACCTGACCTACACGACGTCCATTGCTGGCGTTGCCGTCGACTGGATGGCGGGTGGCCTGTACCGCGACAAGCAACGTGCCAATTTCTACAATAACTACCAACTGCGGCCAACGAATCTGCTGGCCCGCTACGGGGTTGATTTTACCAACTACGCCGACATTGCCTGGACTGTCATCAACCCACGCGGTGCCGTAGCGACGGCCCTGACCTACGACGCCAGCGAAGTGATCAAGGCTGGGTACCTGCAAGTTAAGACCCAGACGCAGCGGACAGAGATTGTGGGTGGGGTTCGCGTCGAAAATACCGATCAGGGGTATGCGATGCGGTTCCAGATTGGCGAAGACCGGCCAACGGGCAAGCAACTGTACACCGATGTACTGCCGAGTCTGCACGTTCGGTACATACCGCAGGAGCGGACCAACCTCCGGGCTTCGTACTTCCGGTCGATCAACCGGCCCGGCTTTTTCGAGATCGTGCCGTACCGCATCGTGCAGGAAGAATACCAGGAGCGCGGTAATCCGGACCTGAAGCGGGCCATCGCCGATAACATCGACCTTCGCTACGAATTTTTCCCACGGCCATCGGAGCAGTTCATGGTGGGCGCTTTCTACAAACGTCTACAGAATCCGATTGAATACACGCTGCAACGCGACGCCATTCGCGGGCAGGATACGTACTACTCGCCGGGGAATTTCGGCAACGCCAACAACTACGGCCTTGAGGTCGATTTTATCAAGTACCTGAACGTGTTGGGCATCAAGGCGAACTACACCTACACGCACTCCCGAATCACGACCGCCAAATCGAAGCGAATCCGTAACCAGACCGGCGACCTTGAAACCATTACCGTGAACCAAACGCGACCGCTCTACGGGCAGTCGGCGCACGTAGCGAACCTGTCGCTGCTGTACAAAAACACGGAGAGCGGCTGGGATGGACAACTGGCCCTGAATTATACCGGCGACCGGATCAATACGGTCTCGCAGTTCGTGGACAATGACCTGTGGCAGAAGGGTTTTGTTCAAATGGATGCTTCTGTCGAGAAAACGTTCGGGAAAGGCTTCAGCTTCTTTGCCAAGGCCAACAACCTGCTCAATACGCCCCTGGAAGTGTACATCAAAAACACGAGCCCGAAGAACGAAGGTATTCCGTTCCAGTCGGAGCCGGGTCAAACGCTCGTGCGTCGGGACTACTATCAGCGCTCGTATCTGCTTGGCCTCCGGTACCGATTTCAATAGCACTAATAGACAACCATATTAACACGTATCACAAGCAAACCTCATGAAAAAGTTATTATTCGTCGCTGCGCTGTCGACCGTCGTCTTTACGGGTTGTAAGGAAGAAACCAGCACCACCGATCCGACACCACAGCCGGTCGTTCAGGAGGCTGTTTCGGGTGAAGTATCCGGGGTGTGGAAGAAAGGAAGCACCTACAAGATCACCGGCCACCTCCAGGTTCCGGCGGGCAAAACCCTGACCATTGAAGAGGGCGTAACGGTTCTGATGAACGACTCGACGGTGAAACCCGAGATCGTGGTGCGCGGTAACCTGTACAGCCTCGGTACATCACAGAACCCGGTGAAATTCACGGTTCCGGATGCCTGGAAAACCGTAAAAAATGAATTTGGCGCGCTGTGGGGTGGTATCGTAGCCGCACCGACCTGTGCAGAATTTGTCATGCAGAACACCGTTCTGGAATACGGTGGTGCCGTCACGACGGAAACGTCGCCGTCCGTAAAAGGTGGTTTGTACAAAGCCGCGGCCGGCGAACGCATCCCGGCTATTTACTACCCGGACGTGAACGGTCAGTTTGTGGTTACCAGCAGCACCGTTCGTAATTTCTACGAAGACGGTTTCTACCTCGAAGGCGGTAAGGTGATCGTCGCGAACAACAAATTCTACACGACGGGTATTGCCAACGGCGACGCGATTAACATCAAATCGGGCGTTGTGGCCGACGTAGCGTTTAACCTGATCTACAGCCCGAACACCAACGGTCTGAAGCTCTCAAACTCCGGCGACCGCAGCCCGCAGGCGTATGTGGTTGGCTATAATAACACGATTGTAAACGCTGGCTGGCGCCGACCAACCACAAAAGGTGGTTCAATCTGGCTTGAAAAAACCGTCCGTGCCGATCTGTACAACAACCTGCTCGTGAACGACCGGTTCGGTATCAAGCGCGACAAAGGTGCTCCGGAAGATAACCGCTCAAAAGTGAGCAACAACATGTACTACGCCTTCACGCAGGAGGCCGTCAACCAGTTCCAGCCGTCGACGGAAATTCTGGCGGGGAGCAACGACATCATCAGCAAAACGGCCGGCGACAACGATCCGAAATTCGTCAACTACCCGCTGAACACTGCCATGACGAACGCTACGTTCAATCAGGCGTGGGACTTCAGTGTACAGGCCGGTTCGCCGACGCTGGGCAAAGGAACTACCAGTTTCACGCGTAACTACGCCAACGGATTAACCATCAACGGCGTAACGTACAAGTCGCCTGAGCCGACAACAACCATCGGTGCTTTCGGCACGAAGTAAAGTACACTCACAATCCCCGGTTTGGCCCGACCGGACCGGGGATTTTCATTGTTTTTGACCTTTAACGGCCCGTGAATTCTACAACACTCATCCTCAGCGGTTGCCTGCTGCTCTCCGTGCTGGAGCAGGGCTGCCGGACTGAAGCCCAGACGGCGGCTGCGACAACGCCGATCGGGGAAACCATTGTTAAGCCAGTTGTCATCACCGATCCTGTCCAGCACGATTCGGATGATCCGGCGGTATGGATTAACCCGCAGGACCCGGCCAGGAGCCTGATCATCGGTACGGACAAAGAGCAGGACGGCGGTCTGTACGTCTTTGATCTAAACGGCAAAATTCAGGCCGACAAGGTTGTAAAAGGGTTGCAGCGCCCTGACAATGTGGACGTAGAATACGGTCTGAGGCTAAACGGTAAACCCACCGATATTGCCGTAACGACCGAGCGATTTACCCATAAGCTGCGTATCTATTCACTGCCGGATATGAAACCGGTCGATGGGGGAGGACTTGCTATGTTCGTCGGTGAAACGGGTACCGCCTTCCGCGACCTGATGGGGATTGCCTTATACAAAAACAAAGCCGGGCAGATCTACGCCGTAGTGGGCCGTAAGAGTGGACCGACCGATGGAACGTACTTGTGGCAGTACCTGCTGGAAGACAACGGGTCGGGTACTGTAAAAGCGACGCTGGTTCGCAAATTCGGACAATACAGCGGTCTGAAAGAGATTGAATCCGTTGCCGTTGACGACGAACTGGGCTACGTCTACTACTCCGACGAGGGCAAGGGAGTCCGTAAGTATTACGCCGATCCGGAGAAGGGTAACCAGGAACTGGCTCTTTTTGCATCCACCGGTTTTGCCGAAGATCACGAAGGCATCTCGATTTATAAGCTGACCGATACGACCGGCTACATTCTGGTGTCGGACCAGGGGGCCAACCGGTTCCACATTTTCAGCCGGGAGGGAGCCGTAGCGAATCCGAACCAGCATGACCTGATTAAGGTGGTAACCGTCAGCGCCCACCAAAGCGACGGCTCTGAAACAGTATCGGTCCCACTGAACAGCCAGTTCCGCTACGGTCTGTTCATTGCCATGAGCGACGACCGGACCTTCCAGCTCTACCGTTGGGAGGACATTATGGGTAAGGAATTGAAGAAGATAGCGCAGAAGTAGAAAAGAAGACTGTTATACCAAATCCTGACTAGCCACTTGGCTGGTCAGGATTTGTGCTTCTTGATCGCTCGCTCCCGATGCCAGTAGTCAGTTACAAAACCTGTTTCCTCTCTGGACACTAGTTTCATTCCTGGTACCAGGCTGCAACGTTACTGGCGCTTACCCGCTTACCACTGAGAACTTCAGAGCAATATCTTCTTCAATCATTTCCTTGTTCATCCAGGCACCGGCTTTCACTCCGTTGGCGGTGGCGATCGCTACCTGCCGGAAAGGCGTACTATTATCGCCGGCCACAAACAGGCCGGGTACGTCGGTTTGTCCCATTTCGCCCGCCTTAATCAATCCCATCTCGGTCAGCTTACAACCCAACTGCACGGCCAGATCCGAATGCTGTCGGAATGGTACGCGGCTGAACACAGCGTTCAGTTCATGAATCGATCCGTCGGTGAACGCCAATGCCGCCAGGCGTCCGTTCTGGTGAATAAGGTGCGTCAATGACCGCTCATCTACCGGAACACCCAACTGCTCAATGAACTGGCGTTGCTCGTCGGTCAACGTAGCAGGACCGTTCGTGAACAGGGTCAGATCGGGGCTCCAGTTCTGGATTAAACGCACCAGTTCATGCGCCATGTCGCCGTTAGCCAGAATACCCAGCGGCTGACCATGCACCTCGTAGCCGTGGCAGTAGGGGCAGTGCAGTATTGTGCGGCCCCAACATTCAGCAAATCCCGGAATGTCGGGCATGATGTCTTCAAGGCCGGTTGCAAGTAGCAGTTTCCGGCTTTTGTATAGATGCCCGGACTGCGTTTCTACCGAGAAACCAATGTCGCTCGGCTGGGCCTGTGTGACTTTATCGGAAAGAAACGAAACCGTGGGGTAGGTCAGAACCTGATCTCTGGCGATGGCGGCAATCTGGCCGGGTGTTTCGCCGTCGCGGGTCAGAAAACCATGCGAATGGGGTGTCTGGCGGTTGCAGGGCTTACCACTGTCGATGATGAGGACAGTACGTAGCGACCGACCGAGAGTCATGGCGGCACTCAACCCGGCGTAGCTGCCACCGATAATGATTACGTCAAAAGAGCTAGTTGGATTCATTGGCTGTGGTAGTTGACCTTGAAAGCTACAAAGCTAATAAAAATATTGTCAAATGCAACATTGTTGCGTTTGTGGGGCGCAAACCCAAATGCAGTAACTTCCAGCGTATATATAGTTTTGCTTATTGACTTTAAAATACATCAATCAAGAAGCGAGTGAGGAGAACTGGTCAGGATTCTTTACCTTGACCCTGCCTGCTCCGAGATGTAAACCTTGGATGATTTAACTGTAAACAGGCGAGTTCCTTTTACCAGGTTAAGCATAGAAAAAGTGATCAGAGAGACTACAATTCAGAGGCAGACATATTTCTAAAACTAATCAGAACTTTTATTTTGTAACAGCGTTATATGGCTAAGATGTCACGGAAAGCAGAATACCAGGAGTCGCTCAAGCAGGATATTCTTCGTCAGACCCTCACGCTGGCGGGCGAAGAAGGCTGGCCGGGCGTATCCACCCGCAAGATTGCTGACCGGCTCCAGACCAGTACGACAGCTATTTATCATTATTTTGGTGGGAAGGAGGCTATTCTGGCCGAGTTGCAGCGGGAAGGTTTTCGGCAACTGCGCGATGCTCAGCTAGCCGCTTTGGCGGAGCGGCCCGACAAACCCAAAAAGCAACTAAAAGCTGTGTCGCTGGCGATGCTGCGGTTTGCTAAGGAGAATCCGGAACGGTACGCGCTCATGTTTAACCTCGACGGTGCGGTGTGCCATAGCGATGCTGCTCAGGAAGCCGAAGAAGGTTTGCAGAGCATACGGAATGTTTTGAGCCAATTAACGAGCGATGATGTTGAGTCAGTGCTTATGCACTGGTTTGCGCTGATACAGGGGTTTGTTGCCATGGCCCATCACGATTGTCATCCGGAAGCGATTGGCCGTTTTGAACAATTAGTAGAAGACGCCATCGGCCGTTTTATAAAAGGCTTATGAGCCTTTTATTTTTTGCTTGATAAAAACAGTGTTATAAAATGAAGCGACGATATAAACTGGATCTTTGATTGACCGGCTGCTTCAACCCTGCAGAACACGAGCAGGTAGTAGCGACGTTCGCCACCGGACGAAATGCAAAGGCCAATCAATCGGTGCTGATAAACCGCAAAGGCAAACCCATTTAATCATCGGCTGCCTTACTGAATAATGAACTGCGCGAATAGTCTGGGAGCAGACGGCGCAACTCACTGGACTTACCACTAAATCAATGCTAATTAATTAACTCGTTTGTTGTATGGAAACCCGGATTTCATCTACTCCCAGTGTCGGCAGGGTGCTGTCGCTGGCTGCCATCGCCGGTGTTATATCGGCTATTGTTAACGTCTTACTGTTTCAGATCGGCTTAGCCACGGGGGCCATCCCCGGCGATCTGATCATTCCCAATGCCGGTGAGCCCCTGAGCGCTGTGCCGGTACTGATCGCGTCGCTACTGCCATCTTTAGTAGCCGGCCTGGTGCTGGTTATCCTGAATCGATTCACCAGGAACCCGCTGCGTCTATTCAATATCGTTGCGGCTGTTATCGTTCTGCTGTCGTTTTTCTCACCGTTCAGCATCCCCAACGTACCGATCGGCATGGTCGTTATTCTGGAATTAATGCATGTTGTGGTAGCGGGGGTAGTGGTGTTCACCTTTAATCGCTTCGCTCGTAGTTAATCACACATACAGCTATAATGGGCCAGGGCCTATGCATGTCATTGACTTGCATGTGCCCTGGCCCTTTTTGTTAAATTATCTTAGTTAATGGCGTCTATCAATTAATCCGCTCATAATATTAATTTGTAGTTGAACCAGAAATAATTGAATTTTATTGCAGGCAACCTTCTGACGGATAGCAGTATTTATAATTAATTACTGGAAAAGTTCACAAAGTGCTAAAGTCAACTATTAGATAAATAACGAGCGTATTATCAATTCTTTAATTCCCCCTCAATGCATTTCGACTAAAGAAGCATACCCGGAAATTTGTCGTTGAATTTAAACTTCCTGCTATGGATTTTTTTTATCATCCTCTCTATTGGCTGACCGATCGGTTTCGATGGGGGTTGCTGCTGGGTTTGATCATGGTAGCTATCCTGCCTGCTGCTGCATGGGCAAACGATACAGTACTGAATCAGTCTGCGAACACACCAAGTCAACCTAATCAGCCGACGGCCGATATAACAGTTAGTGGTCGGGTCATCGATGCAACTACCAACGAAGCGCTGGCCGGTTGCACCGTTCTACTGAAAGGAACGCAGCGCGGCACATCCACCGATGCAAGTGGGAACTTCCGGATCGCGGTTCCTAACGAAGACGCGGTACTTGTTATTGGTTTTATTGGGTTTGTCTCCCAGGAGATTCGCGTGGGCAACCGCACGACAATAAACGTTTCGCTGGCTCCGTCGGCATCCGAACTGGCGCAGGTTGTGGTGATCGGCTACGGTACCACCACCAAGAAAGACGCGACAGGTGCCCTGACAACCGTAAAAAGCACCGAATTTAACCGGGGGATCATCAACTCGCCCGAACAACTCCTGCAGGGTAAAGTAGCCGGGGTGAACGTAACCTCGGCGAGTGGTGAACCCGGTGGCCGGCAGAACATTACCGTACGCGGACCCGGTGGCGTTCGTACGGGTAGTACGCCCCTGTTTGTCCTGGATGGTATTCCGCTGGATAACTCCAGCACGGGGGGCGCTACCAACCCACTGAGCTTTCTGAATCCGCAGGATATTGAAGCCATCGACGTGCTGAAAGATGCTTCAGCAACGGCCATTTACGGTGCCCGTGGTGCTAACGGCGTTATCCTGATTACGACCAAAAAAGGGAAAGCCGGTACGTCGAACCTGACCCTGTCGGCCAACGTCGGTATCTCGAACATGGCCCGTCCGATCGATGTGTTTACGGCCGACGAATTCCGCCAGCAGGTGGTAGCCGTAGGGGGTGTGCTGGACGATCAGAAAGCTTCGACGGACTGGCAGCGTGAAATCAGCCGGACAGCCGTTACGCAGGATTATAACGTCGGCTTGAGTGGGGGTAACGACAAGCTGACGTATTACGGATCGCTGAGCGTACAGAACCAGGAGGGTATTCTGAAAAACAGCCAGTTCAACCGCTATACGGGCCGCTTCAATGCGTCGCAGCGATTCCTGGAAGACCGGCTCACGCTGGATGTGAATCTGACGGCCTCACAAACGTACAACCAACGGCCTCCGATCGAGAGCATCGTTGGAGCTGCCATATCGGCAAACCCGACTTATCCGGCTTATGATGCCACGGGTGCCCCGGCGCGGTACCAGGCCTTCACGAACCCGCTGCTGACACTCAATCTTCAAAAAGATATCACGACGATTAACCGGGTTGTGGCCAACGTATCGCCTTCGTTCAAAATCACGAAAGACCTCGTTTATAAGTTGAATCTGGGCGTCGACAATTCCAGCTCAACGCGGGATCTGCAATCGCTGGCCAGCACGGTCCCTCAGCAGGACGGGCGGCTCGAAAGTATCTACGGTAATAACCAGAACGTACTGATCGAGAACTACTTCACCTACACCCGCGGCTGGAACAACCACAACCTGACGGCGCTGTTGGGGCACTCGTATCAGAAGTTCTCAATCTCGGGACGTAACTGGAGCATTAACAAATTCCCGATTTCGCCGATTGAGCCAATCTACAACCCTGGGCTTGGTCAGGACCTGACGCTGGCGAACAACCGGCCGGGTGGCTTTGCGCTCGAAAACGAACTGCAGTCGTTCTTCTCGCGGGTCAACTATTCGTACCGGGACCGCTACCTGCTGACCGCAACGGTACGGGCCGACGGATCGAGTAAGTTTGGTGCCAACAACAAGTACGGTGTTTTCCCCTCGTTCTCGGCGGGCTGGCGCTTGTCGGAAGAGCCCTTCCTGCAATCGGGACCCTTCTCCGACCTGAAACTGCGCGCGGGCTGGGGGCAAACGGGTAACCAGGAGATTCCGTCGAAGATCACCCAAGCCCTGTTTACGTCGAACGTATCGGCAACGACCAGCTATCCGCTCGACAACTCGACAACTTACCCGGCCGGAACAACCTACACCCGGCTCGCTAACCCCGATATTCAGTGGGAGGTGTCGACGCAAACCGACGTAGGTCTGGATTTTGGTCTGTTCAAAGGTGCCCTGACGGGTACGGTCGATTATTTCCGCAAGGTGTCGGGCAAAATTCTGCTCGAAGTGATTCCGGCCGACCCCATCCAGCCGGCGGCTACGTACTGGACCAACGTACCAGACATGACCATCACCAACCAGGGCGTTGAACTGGGGCTGAACTACCGGTATGTCGGCCAGAGTGGCCTGCGTTTCGACCTGGGCGGTAACGTTACGTTCATCAAGAACGTAGTGAACAATTCGCCCTACACGGTCATTACGTCGGGTTCGGCCACGGGGGCTGGTCTGACGTCGGCCACAATCAATGGCTACGTGAACGGTCAGCCGATCGGTACGTTCTTCCTCCGCGAGTACATCGGCATCGACGACAAGGGCGTGAGCCTCTACCGCGATGTAGACGGCGACGGTATTGGCGGAACGGACAAAGACCGGATTGCGGCTGGTAGCGCCCTGCCCACGCGGCAGTACAACCTGAATGGGAGCGTATCGTTCAAAGGCTTCGACCTGACGGCTAACTTCAACGGCGTATCGGGCAACAAACTGTACGACAACACGGCCAACGCCTTCTTCTACAAAGCTCGTCTGGTGAAAGGCCTGAACGGTCCGGCCGAGTCGGTGGGTGAGCCGACGGAGTCAATCAACAACTCCGCTCCGGTGTCGACCCGCTTCCTGAAAGACGGTGCGTTCTTCCGGCTGAACAACCTGACGCTGGGGTATAACCTGAATCCACAATTGATCGGTATGAAGCGGTGGATTTCGAACATCCGGCTCTCGGCCACCGGCCAGAACCTGTTCGTCATCACCAAGTACAACGGCTACGATCCGGAAGTAAACACCGACCGGACCGTCAACGGTATTTCGTCGTACGGTATCGACTACCTGAGTTACCCGAAAGCTCGCTCGGTCATATTTGGCCTGAACGTGACATTTTAATATTGACTAGAACGCTGATCAGTATGATGCTTATGATTGATCATGATTAACCTTAAAAATCATACTGATCAGCGTTCGATCCGCCGACAACAATGAAAAAGATATTCATTTCAACCATAGCACTGCTCAGCCTGCTCTCGCTGAACAGTTGTACCGACCTCAACGAGAACGTTCTGGACGAGGCCTCAGCATCCGGCCTGACGGACAAACAAGCCGCCGACGGCAACATTGCCCCGGTGTATGCCCGCCTGCCGGATGTTTTCACGCACACGACCTACTTTGCCATTCAGGAAATTTCGACCGACGAGGCTATTCTGCCGTATCGGGGTGGTACCGACTGGGGCGATAACGGTATTTACATCGCCATGCACCAGCACACGCATACGAGCACTGATCCCAACCTCCGCAATACGTGGCTGCTGCTGGCGCAGGGTATTTCACGTTCGGTTACGGCCCTGAATACGTTGCCGACAATCAACGACCCGAACGTAAAAACCTACATCGCCGAAGCCCGGGGGATGCGGGCGTACTACAATATGCTGCTGCTCGACCTGTTCGGGCTGGTGTTTGTGAAGAATGATCCTCAGTCGAATTCAGAAATCCTGCGGGGCGAACAGGCACTCGAATACGTGAAGAATGAGTTTCTGGCTGCTGAGCCTGACCTGCTGACTACGGTTGGTCCGGGCCGGCTGACCAAGGGGGCTGTGTGGGGTTTGCTGGCTCGTCTGTACCTGAATGCGGCCGTTTACCGCGACCGTTTTGGGGCTCAGTTCACCTTCAAGCCGGAGGATATGGACAAGGTGGTGGAGTACTGCGACAAAATCATCAGTTCAGGACAATACCAGTTGTCGCCGGATTACTTCTCGATCTTTAACGATAATAACCACGATAACAAAGAGCTGATTTTTGCCGTTGACCAGCGCGCTGAATTGAACGGTCACAACCGGCTGGCGTACTTCTCGCTGTCGGGTGACCAGTTCCCGCTACCGGCATTTCCTGGGGCCAACGGTACCGACGGCCCGGCCATTACGCCGGATTTCTACCGTACCTGGACCAGCGCCTACGCGCCCAGCGACCCGGCCGGAACCGACCCGCGCTTTTACAAAAAGAACATGAACATTCCTGCCGATTCCTGCGTGGCCGCCAGTGATGTAGTTATGGATCGGGGGATTCTGCGTGGTCAGCAATACGGGTTGCTGCGGGTGAACGGTGCGTTTGTGCGGTGCGGCAACAACTACCGGATCGGCAAGCTGTTCAACGTAACGCGGAACCGGCCAACGCTGCCCGTAAATTTCACCGAGCAGGTGGATTTCACCGTAGCGGGCAGTAACTACAGTACCGGCTACCGGGTGCTGAAATATGAGTTTGGGAAGAAGTCGCAGTCGGGGCGGAACCTGGGCGACGCCGATATTTCAATCGTACGTCTGGCCGATGTGTACCTGATGCGGGCCGAGGCAAAACTGCGGAAGAGCAATGATGCGGCTGGTGCCCTGGCCGATGTGAACACCGTTCGGGCCGCCCGGACAGCCGTCAAACCCGCTCCGGCCCTGACGAGCATGAACCTCGACCTACTGTTCCGCGAGCGTGGTTTTGAATTGTACTGGGAGTGCCTCCGCCGTACCGACATGATCCGGTTCGGCAAGTACGAAGGTACCTGGACCGAGAAGACGAACGCCGATCGGCAGAAGCGGATTTTCCCAATTCCGCAAACGGCCATCGATGGCGCATCGAACATCCCGGGCTATCTGGCGCAGAACCCAGGGTATTAAGCACAGTAACGTTATAAACCAGTTAGCCCCGCTTCTTCTGAAGAAGCGGGGCTAACTGGTTTATAAATAGAAGGTTATGCAAAAGCAGGATGGCAGTCTGTCGAGTCGTTCCGTTAAGAACTAGGCTGTAGCGCACTCATGGCAATGTTCATAACACCATACAAAGCCGTCGGCTCGGGCCTGGTCCGGGCTAGTACTTTTATGCCGGTGTAGGTATTGAACAGAAACGTAGCCAGGCTGGCGGCCGAGTGGACGCGGTTGATTGTTCCTTCCTGCTGACCACGCTCGATGACCTGTTGCAGTCGGGCTTCGAACGCACGCTGGTTATCGGCCACGATACGGCCAATCGTTTCGTCGTGGGCGGCCAGTTCAACGGCTGAGTTCACCATAAAACAGCCTTTTTGATCCGGGTCGGCCAGTGAGTTTTGAATACCCTCGGTAAACAAATCCCGCAGTAGATCAAGCGCTGGCCTGGACTTATCCATATTTTGACATAAGCCGCTTTGCCCGGTGTCGCGATACCGTTCCAGCGCTTTGACGTACAGCTCGTACTTATCGCCGTAGGTGTCGTAGAGGCTGGCACGGTTTATTCCCAGGCAATCCACCAGGTCCTGCACGGACGTAGCTTCGTACCCCCGGCACCAGAATAAGTTCACGGCTTTTTGCAGAACGGCTTCTTCATCAAATGCTTTCGGTCGCGCCATGGCATAAAAATAGCGTAGTTACAGTCGATATTGACCATAACTACGCTATATAGAATGTTCGTTCCGGAATTAGGCAAAAAAATTACAGCGTCACCATACCCCCATCAGCGATGAGTTCGGCACCCAGCACAAACGAAGAGTCGTCAGATGCGAAGAACACGGCAATTTTGGCAATTTCCTCCGGCGAACCAAACCGGCCCAGGGGGACTTGTCCGACGATGCTTTGACCCATTTGCTGAAGTTGCTCTTCGGAGATCTGCAATTTTTCAGCGCTGTGCATAGGCGTAACAACCGGGCCGGGGCTAACGGCGTTGACCCGAATCTGACGGGGTAACAGTTCAGCCGATAAGTTGCGAACCAGCGAAATCAGGGCGGCTTTGCTGGCTGCGTAGGCGCTGGCACCGGGCATCCCCATGTGCGCATTAACGGACGTGTTCAGCAAAATGGAACCACCCGCCGGCATCAGCGGCAGTACGCTCTGAATAGTGAAGTAAGCGCCTTTGAAGTTGATGTCCATGTTGTAGTCAAATACCGCCTCCGTCATGGCATCAATCGGCGCGAATTGACCGACCCCCGCGTTAACGAACAGCACATCCACTCGGTTGGTAATTGCCTTAACCTGTTCGCCCAGTCGCCGAACGTCGGCCATGTTGCTGGCGTCTGAAACAAGACCAGTTACATTCTCGCCCAGTTCCTGAGCCGCATGTTGAACCGAGTCGGCTTTGCGTCCGGTAATGATCACATGTTCGGCTCCTTCAGCCAGAAAGGCCTGTGCGGTGGCGAAACCAATTCCACTGTTGCCGCCGGTTATAACAGCGATTTTTCCTTGTAAGCGATTCATATCTGTTTTAGAATGATTGTTCCAAAACAAAGGTACTAGTAATAGAACGATCATTCCAAAGAAAACATCGAAATTTTTAAATGTGATGTTAAAAGATGCAGGCTGAACACGTTGATCCAAGCTGGTTCGATGGACAGATTGAACGCCTGAACGCTGCTTTTGAGCGTGGCTGAAAAGCGTTAGCAGTCAATTTTAAGCTGAAACAGAGGGCGTTTCTAAAGAACCCGACCGTGAGCCGCAGCCGGAACCGGATACAGTTTTGACCGAAGAAGCTGCTGAGATATTGGAAAATTACAGACAAAAGCAGCGCGACCGAGGCCACGACAGAAGAAAGTAGAAAATAATTTTGCTTGACACCTGTAACGTTATATGTTACATTTCGGTTATGATTAAGAGCATCCAGCACAAGGGCCTAAGGCTTTTTTACGAGCAGGAAGATCCCTCAAAACTGCCAGCCGCCCATGTGACCAGAATCCGGAACATCTTAACCCGACTGGAATTTGCCCAATCATTGAATGACATAGGGACACCAGGTTCCCGGTTGCACCCGCTGTCAGGTAATTTGAAGGGATTCTATGCGGTTAACGTGTCTGGTAACTGGCGCATAATCTTTAGGTTTGAAGATGGCAATGTGCATGATGTTGACTATGTAGATTATCACTAACAAGGAGATACAGCCATGTTAAACCGAGGCATGAGACCATCCCATCCAGGGGCATTGATTAAAGAAACCATCGAAGGTTTGAAAGAGGAAACTGGACACAACTACACGCAGGCCGAAATAGCGAAGGGACTGGGCGTCACCCGGAAAACGCTCTCCGCTATCTTGAACGAGCACCAGGGCGTTAGCTCTGAAATGTGCGTCCGCTTGTCCGAAGCCTTTGGCACGAGTGCAGAGTTTTGGCTAAACGTGCAGCGCAATTATGATCTATGGCATGCTGAACGTGCTGTTGAACGCGGTAAGGTGCAGCATTTCTGGCCTTTGCAGGACAAGGGGTTACAACCAGCTTAATCAAAAATAAGAGCATTTTGGCAGCCGACAGAAAAGCAATATCAAGCGGATAATTTCTACACGAATGACTTTGTAAAAAACGATAAAAGAAGTCGCAGAGTTTTCTGTTGAATGTTTAAAATGGTACCACGGCTTAAGGGCGAAGATAATCAGGAGCAGAGGACTTAGATACCACGCGCAAAACATTATTGAGCATTGCAAATGGCAATGAAAATTATTAGCTCGTTATTTTTTTTATGGCAAAATTAAAGAGCGGTAGACCGTTTGAGAAAATGGTTGCTCTAATCCAAGAGGCTTATAGGGATTTACCACATACTAAAATTTACACCAATCATCTAGTTAAAGATAGACTTGGTAAGAATAGGGAATTCGACGTATTTATTGTAACTAAAGTAAATGGCTACGATTTTAGAATTGCTATTGAATGTAAGGATTATGTAGGACCTGTTCCCGTTGAAAAGATAGAAGCGTTCAACAGTAAATGCAGTACTGTTAGTAATATAAATAAAAAAGTCCTTATTTCTTCTAATGGTTTTCAGTCAGGTGCGATAGAAAATGCTGCGCATTTCGATATTGAATTACAAACACTTTCAACTATAAAAAATGTAGTATTACCTGACAAAGAAGGAAATCAAACTGGCTACATAGGGCTTAGATTTGAAATATTAGATTACACAATAACAGTTAATAATAATTTTTTGGGTGAAATAGATATACCAAAAAAAGCAGTAAATGAAAATTCGACTCTAGCAATTTCTGACGATACACCTGTCCCTACTTTACAATTTTTGAATCAACAAATAGAAAAGCTAGGTATACGGAGGGAGATATTGGAGTCCCTTCAAAAAGAGGCTACAAGGCGTGGTGTGCTCTTATTTCAACAAGAAATTACAATCACTGATACGTATATTTTGTCGCCTTTTGACAGACCAATTAATATATATATAGCTGGTAAAAAATCATCAGTGGCTAAAATAAAAGTGTTGATCAAAGTTACTTGTCGACCTAGAAGCAAAGATTCGGAAGAAGTTGAAGTAAGGTCACACAGCGATGTATTAGATTCCAAAAAGGGTGAATTACTGACGGTGAAATTTGACGAGACAGAGACACAATTTTATTATGAGCAGTTAGATGAAGACGGGAGATATTTGGGAACTGTAGCAGTAGACAGCGGTAATAGTACCAAACTATCATCAAAATTCACGATAGATACAAGAACCGGAAAATTTATTGACCCTAATGGAACTTAATAAAAATAAAAAGTGAGTGGGGGGCACTTTGAATTTAGATTGTCAGGTTGGACAGCAACCGACCCCATTCAATGCTTTCATTAAGTATTAGTTGTATTAGTCAAGAATCCCATTTGTATCTTGTTACAATACAAACGTCCGTCTGTATTGTAACAAAATGACCAACCCCCTCCTCTATCCCATGAAAAAAGCGGTAGCCTGCTATCGTGTGTCAACTGAGCGCTAGGGTCGTAGCGGATTAGGCTTAGAGGCCCAAGCCGACGCCGTGAGCCGGTTTCAACCCAGGAAAGCTATACAATCATTGCAGAATTCACTGAGACCGAGAGTGGCAGGAACGACAGGCGCCTAGGGCTGGCCGCAGCCCTAGCCTGATGTAAGACAGAGCGGGCAACGCTGATATGTGCTAAACTCGACAAGTTGAGTCGTAAAGTATAGTAAAGAATTGATCAACACATTAATATTATTCGTACATTATCTTACATAAACAATAATGCATTGGTTGTTTTTGCCAACTAATCTGCCAGCCGGGGTCAGAACTACGCACAATTAAGCTACACCGTGAAATAAAGCCCCGAATGATATATGCTTACTTTTCAATCGACCATCGAAACCGCTTGAAATGGTTGCTGAGGTTTTTAGCGAGGTAGGGGTGGTTCACCAGTTGATCCATCCGGTCGGGGTCGGCACTACGCGAAAAATATACCTCGGCAACGTCGCGGATGGTCAGTGTTCGATCCGGCTCTTCTTCCAGCGTGACAGAATCTCCGGCCTGCACGTCTCCTTCGTCAATGACCCGGAAATAGATACCGCAGCGCATGGCGTCGCTGAACTTTTTGACCATACTACGGTCGTTGAATCGGGCATTTAGCTTAAAGCACGGAAAGCGGGGCTGCGCTACCTGCAACCGGGCCGTACCGATGCGGTAGATACTACCGACGTACGCAGTCTCGTCTGGTAGGCCGTCGGTGGTCAGGTTTTCGCCAAACAGACCGTAGGTCCAGTCGGGCCAGTCCAGTTGGTGCTGCCAGTAGGTATAGTGCTCCAGGTCGTAAGCATACACGGCTTTATCGGGACCGCCGTGTACGCTGAGATCGGCCTGCTGATCACCGGCTACGTTCAACCGGCTGATCTGTAGCCGTTCCGCCACCGGTGCTTTGAAAATGCTGGTGCTAACCGGCTTACCCTGCCACTCGATCAGTTGGGGTAGGCCTACGTTCACGGAGACGATACGTTGATTCATGTCAGAAGATGAATGAAACGTAACTTACTAAATAAATAGACCCGGGCCAAGGCTGATTAAGCCGGGCAACTGCCAGGTCTACGTAACGAGCCGCTTAATACGTCTGGAAGCTATCCAGCCGCCGGTTCAGGTCAAAAGCGGCACTGATCAGCCCGAGGTGGGTGAAGGCCTGCGGGAAATTGCCGAGGTGCTCACCCCGCTTGCCCAACTGCTCGGCAAACAGACCCAGGTGATTGGAATACGACAGCATTTTCTCGAACAGCAGCCGGGCCTTCGATAACTGACCCGACCGCGACAGGCATTCGACGTACCAGAAACTGCACATCGTGAACGTCCCCTCTTCGCCTTCCAGACCGTCGATGGCTCCCGAATCGAGCCGGTAGCGATGCACTAACGAGTCGGAAATCAGCTCGCGTTCAATGGCTTCCAGCGTAGACAGCCAGCGGGGTTCGTGCGGGTGAATGAACCGCACGAGTGGCATCAGCAGGGCGGAGGCATCTAGCGCATTGGCACCTTTGTGTTGAACAAAGGACTGCTTCTCCTCACTCCAGAAATTGTCGTAGATGTCGCGGTAGATTTCATCCCGAATGGTACGCCACCGGTCGATGGGCGAGGGAAACGAGCGATGCTCCACGACTTTGATGGCCCGGTCGAGGGCTACCCAGCACATGAGCCGGGATTGCAGGAACTCACACTCCTGGCTACGTACTTCCCAGATGCCGTGGTCGGGTCGGCCCCAGTTGTCGCAGACAAATTCAATCTGCCGTTCCATCTTCTTCCAGAAAGAGTAAGTAACGGCCCCGTGGTATTTGTCGTAGAGATAAATGGAGTCCATCAGTTCGCCGTAAATGTCGAGCTGAAACTGGGAAAACGCTGCATTGCCGATACGTACCGGAGCCGAGTTGCGGTAGCCGCTCAGGTGATTCAGTTCCTGCTCGGGCAATTCGCGAGCACCATCCAGCGTGTACATAAGCTGGAGGGTTTCGCCAGCTTCGTCGATGGTGTCCAGTTCCTGCTCAATCCAGTGCATAAAGGCCGCGGCTTCTTCCATAAAACCCAGCCGTAAGAACGCATACATGGTGAAGGCCGCATCCCGAATCCAGGTGAAGCGGTAGTCCCAGTTACGGTTGCCCCCAATGACCGAAGGCAGGCCAAACGTTGGCGCTGCCACGGTCGAGCCAAACTGATAGGACGTAAGGAGTTTCAGTGTCAGGGCTGAACGATTGACCATTTCGCGCCAGCGACCCGTGTATTGCGAGCGGCCAATCCAGGTTTTCCAGTAATCGACGGTGGATTCAAAATCAGACGTGGTATAGAACTGGATAGCCTCTTCTGCTGTGCGCTTTTCGTCGTCAGACGAGGATTCAATCACAAAATGGGCTTGCTCTACGTCGCTCAGCGTAAACTCCGCGTACACGTCCGGGCCGTCGATGGTCATGGGTACGTTGCTGATGAGCCGGAATGACGATTTTGGATTCGACAGACTGGTAAACACAATTTCGTGCGGCCCACCTTCGACGCGGTGTTCAGCGCGGGCGTAGTCGAACCGGGGCATACATCGCATCCGGAACGGTACGTTACCGCGGGTGATGGATACCGTTCGCACCAGCACACAATTACGTTCCGACGTCTTTACCGGCATGAAGTCGGTAATTTCGGCTACACCAACTTCCGACAGGAAGCGCGTAATCAGTACGGTTGTGTCGGGGAGATATAGTTGCTTGGTATCGGCGTCGTCCAACTGGGGCGTAATGTCGAAGGTTCCGCCCCGCTCTGCATCCAGCATGGCCCCGAACAGGCTCGGCGAGTCAAATCGCGTAAAGCACATGAAATCGATGGAACCGGTCACGGAAACCAGCGCAATCGTATGCAGATTTCCAATAATACCATAATTGGCAATGGGTTGATACGCCCCTGCGTTCATAAGCACATTGAATAAGGTGAACGACAGAGTAGCGTCCCGTTACCGCCAGGGGCTTAGCTGTCAATACCTTTCAAGCACTTTTAGGCCCTTATGGTTTTGAAAAGCATGAAATTTACAGTGAATTGCCAATCCCCACCAGGACAATCGAAATCAAAATTACGACGATGCCCGCCACGAAGGTGCGGAAGGTTCTGGACGATACGCCCGACCACTCCTTGAGATACAGCCCCCAGAGGTTAGCCGTCAGAATGATGGTAGCCATGTGCGTAATCCAGGAAGAGGCTCCGTTGCCCAGCTTGCTTTCGCCCATACCGTAGAAGAAGAACTGCAGGAACCACATCGTTCCGGCTATGCCCGCAAACAGGATGTTCGATGCAATAGGCGTACGGGAATTGGTATAGTCGCCGAAGGTTCCATTGCGGGCGTTGAGGTACATGCACCACAGGAAGTTGGTCGTGAGGCCACCCCAGAGCAATACGACATAGGTCACGTTATTCTGGAACAGCGGGTCGCTGCCCTGACGAACAGCCTGGTCGGCCAGGGGCTTACCGGCCTCGATTCCGTAGTTGAAGAAGGCACTCAGAATGCCCGAAATAACGGCAATGATCAGGCCTTTGGTCAGGCTGAACTCCTTGATGGAAGCCTTCTGGGCTTCTTCCGAGAGTTCGGCTTCCTTGAGCATACCGGCCCGGCCCGAAATGCCGATACCAATCAGGCACACCAGTACGCCCAGCAGCACCAGTTGCCCACCCTGAGAGCCCAGCATATCCGTGAACGAGGTCCTGCCCGGTACGGGATTAATATTATAGTAGATAGAAGGCACCAGCGCACCGAAGGCAGAGCAAAAACCAAGGACCACCGAGTTGCCCAGCGACATACCTAAAAAACGCACGCCCAGGCCGTAGGTAAGCCCACCAATACCCCAGAGCAACCCCATCAGGAACGTGATGGACGTAGTGCTCATGTCGGCCGACGCAATGATGCTGGTAAAGTCAGGAATGGTCAGGTAGGCCGCCAGGGGGGGGACGATCAGCCAGGAAAAAAGACCGCCTACAATCCAGTAACTCTCCCAGGCCCAGCCCCGAACTTTATTGAAGGGCATGTAGAAGCTGCCCGAAAATCCGCCACCAATGGTGTGGTAAATGATGCCTAGAAGTGCCTGCATGTACGTCGCTACGGTGGCAATTAATCGTCTGACTTGATAAGCTGTCTTTTAAAGTCAAATGCGCAGGCTTTCATACTGATTTCTGGATGGGGAAAACGACAAACTTTTCAGTCAGGGAATCAAATTACTTCAACATAGCTTTTGCGGATTATCACCCCAAACCCCTGAAGGGGCTTAGCGCTGCTAACTTTGGAATCCTGAAGTAGCGAAGCTAAGCCCCTTCAGGGGTTTGGGGTGATGTCGGTCAGCACTCGTCGGCAGAGCAGTTGTCGGCGGTGACCTCGGTTTCCAGCGTGGCATGGCCGATGCTGCGGTGTTCGAGCCGGTGTCGGATGTCGTGTTTGAGGTCAGCCACCTGCGATGCGGTCAGGCCCGGTTGCAGCACGAGGTGGGCCGTCAGGGCGTTTTCGGTCGTACTCATGGCCCAAACGTGTACGTGGTGTACATCGCGGACGCCCGCAACGGCCCGCAGGTCGCTCATCACATCGGCCAGGTCAATCGTTGCCGGAACGCCGTCGAGGGAGAGCCGGACACTGTCGGTCAGCAGCCGCCAGGTCGAAACCAGGATCACAGTGGCAACGACCAGCCCCAGTGTCGGGTCGAGCCAGTACCAGCCCGTCCAGCCGATAACGAGACCGCCAACTACTACGGCCAGCGATACCAGGGCATCGGCCATCAGGTGCAGATACGCGCCTTTGATATTCAGATCGTGCTCTTTATCGCGGAAAAACAGCAGCGCCGATACGGTATTGACGACCAAACCCAGTCCTGCGATCCAGGCAATTGGCCCACCCGCGATCGGCTCGGGTTGCCGAAATCGCTGACTGCTTTCCCAGACAATCGCCCCAACCGCTACCAGCAGCAACACGGCATTGATAAGCGATGCCAGCACGGTGCTTTTGCGGTAGCCATACGTAAAGGTCTCGGTCCGCCGAACCTGCGCCAGCCGAAACGCCAGTAAGGACAACAATAGCCCGGCTACGTCGCTGAGGTTATGGCCTGCATCGGCCACCAGCGCCAGGGAGTTGTAATAAAAACCCAGACCGGCTTCAACAACAACGTAGATGATGTTCAGCACCGCACCAATAATCAGAGCACGGTTGACCGAGGTCAGGGCTACCGGGCCGTGACTGTGACCGGCTTGTCCGTGGGTGTGCGTATGAGAATGATCGTGTGCCATAGGTTTCTATAGCTTTAACTTAAAACCACCGTTAATGATTCGGCCATCGGTTGGGGCATAGATGTCGCTCACGAACGTAGGCTGTTGCGGGGTGCCGGTAACCAGCGTTTCGAACCGCGACTGCCGGACGTCCAGGAAGTTTTCGAAGTTGACAAAAATGCTCCCCCACTTCCATTTTCTCTCAATCATGTACCCCAACGACCAGTACGGCCGCGTCAGACCGCCGTTCGATCGTTGCTGCCGTCCGGTATAAAACGCTTCGAACCCGGTTTTGAGCCGCTCGGTTTCGTAGAGCGTTGTCATGTAGAGCCGGTGTTTGGCCGTGAGCGGCAGCGCATCACTGAGGCCATTGAAGTGGCGTTTGGTGTCGATGAACGAATAACCCAGAAATGCGTGGATGTCTTTGTAGACAACCCGAACGTTCGTTTCAAACCCCCGCGTGTCAATGTGGCCGCGTGCGTTGACGAGCTGCTGCGCGAGCGAAAACCCGATGTAATCCAGAATGACCGGACGGTTTAGCCGCGTATAGAAGAACAACTGATTGACCGACAGCGTGAGATCGTCGGTTAGTTCAGTACGATAGTTAATGTCCCAGTTCAGCCCGGCCGATTCTTCCGACTGTACGTCGCGCACCGATGTCAGGCGAATGTTCCGGAACGACTGCCGTTCGGCTTCTTCCGTAAAGAGGGTCGGGGCCTTGTAGCCCAGGCCGCCCCCCAGCCGGCTCGTCCATTGCGCCGACGCCCGGTAGAGCAGCGAAAAACGGGGCAGCAGAAAAAACTCGGGGGCCTCGCGGTCCGACGTATTGCTGGGGCGGGTAGTAACGAGGTCGCCCCGCAGGCCGCTTTCCAGACTTAAAGCCGGTGATAAGGTCAGCGTATTCTGAATAAAAAGCCCCGTTATACCCTGCCGGTAAACCAGCGGGTCTACTATACTGCCATTCACCGGACTTTCGTTTCGGAATTCGTCCGTCCAGAGGTTAGCGCCAAAAATCCAGTCCGATTTTTGCCGGTGTTTGAAATAGCTGACTTCCGTGAACGTGGAGAGCTGATTCCCATCGAACCGGTACGCGTTGGTTTGGGCAGGCAGGGTAATCGAGCGCCGGAACCGGGAGAAACTGTTTTTTACCGTGAGCGCGGCCGAATTGGCCAGTCGCTTGTCCAGCCGAAATTGCGTGGCTACACGTCGGGAGTCGTTTTCTTCGGTGTAACCATCCTGCCGTTGCTCATGCAGAACGGGTAGGTATCCGCCAATGCGATCCTCATTGCTGTAGATCAGGCCGGCCGACAGCGTCGTTGTCTCGTTCGGGTACCAGAACAGTTTGGGCTGTAAGGTTGTCCGGCGAATGTCCGGAATGTCGGAAAACTGGTCCTTATTGGGGTCGTAGGCCCGCTGCCGGTTGTGCGTTGCGTAGAGCGTAACCCCAAGTTTGCCGTATCGCTGCGCATAGTAGCCATTCAGGTCCAGTCCCAGCGCCGACGTGCCATTCACCAGAAACGACAGTTCCCGTTCAGCAGTAGGGCTTTTTGTGATCAAGTTCACCAGTCCGGCAATGGCCCCGCTGCCGTAGAGTGTAGACTGGCAGCCTTTGATAACCTCAACCTGTTGCAGATTCAACGGGGGGATTTGCATCAGGCTAAGCCCGCTGGCAAAACCGCTGTACAACGGAAAGCCATCCTGCAACAACTGTGTGTATCGGCCGTCGAGACCCTGAATGCGCAGCGTCGCATTGGCCGACGTAACGGAGGTCTGCTGCACCTGGATGCCGGTACTTTCCCGCAGAATAACCGAGATATTACCGGGCTGCATGTTGGCTTTTTCGTCCAGTTCCTCGCCGTCGATTATTTCCACCCGGGTGGGTTCATCGGCTACGGTACGGCCGGTACGTGTAGAGGTAACAATTACTTCCTCCAGTTCTTCGTCCGACGGGGTCAGCGCAATTCGGAGGGTATCAGTCGTAGGAACGGTCACGGTCTGCGTTACCGTCTCAAAGCCCACCGCCGATATCCGGATGCGTTGCGGCCCGGTAGGTACGTTGCGCAGCGTCGCATTGCCTGATGCGTCGGTGACAGCGCCGTTGGAGGTGCCAAGCAATAGAACAGCAGCACCGGGAATAACCTGTTGAGCCAGGCGGCTACGAACGGAGAGCCGGAGCGAGTCCTGACCAAAGGTAATGTTGGATAGACTAAGTAGTAAGAATAAACAAACGTTTTTCATCGTGTCGAATGGATACAATGGGACAATCAGCCGGTAGATGGTCGGCCGGAAAAAATCCAGGAAAAACGTTCAGAGTTTTGGGGGCTGCCAGATAGACGCGGTTACGTCTTCGTGATGAATGGGATGGTACGCAAAGACTGACGGAGTCAGTAATCGACAGGCCGTTTGCGGCAGCAGGCCGCTGATCGACGGCTGCGGTACGGTAAAGCCGACGCAGGTAGCGCAGTGGCAAAACGGGCTGCACGGGGCCTGGTGGTGGTCATCGTCGTCGTGCGAGTCGGGAGCGCCGGCCACCGGTAAGCTGGCACTGGAAACGGCGTGCGCGTGGCAGTCGCTGTCGGGGCAGGGGAGTCCCGTCAGCACCAGTACGTACATCGCCAGAAGCCAGATGAGCCGTTTCATGGCCACAAATGTACGCGGGTACCAGGTGCAACCGGTAGTCAAAAAAGAGCAGGAATGACAAATATTAGCCAAATGTTTGTGCTTCACTCCGCCGACGTGCCCATACCGCTATCGCTAACGCCCCGATAAGGTATCCCGCCAGCACAATGATATGGATCAGTATCGTATTAAACGATGCCGGTCGCACAACCGACAACGCCAACTGACCGGCATGATAGGTTGGCCAGAGTGGAGCAATATCAGCCAGCATTGGATTGCCCCTGGCTACCATCTGCATCGGTACCACAATGCCCGATATTGACGATACGAACAGGTACAGGATAACGAGGATCAGCGGAGCTGAGTTAGGGCCAATCAGCGACCCCAGCGCCAGACCGATACTGGACAGCGGAATTGAACAGCCCACCAAGGTCAGCAGCAGAAGCGAGGCCGTTGTCAAGGGCAACCGGACACCGAAAACAACCGTTGCTTCCAGCAGCAGAAGCAGTACGGCAACGGCTGTGAGTGTGGTACTGACAACCAATTTACCAACAACAGGAACCCAAGGTGAAATGGGGGCCGGGCGTAATGTTCGTATCCATCCCTGGCCGCGTTCAATGGCAGACCCTACGCCAAACCCGAACAGAGCAATGCCGAACGTAGCGAACGTACCTAATGTGGTTAGCAGGTAGAGCCGCGTGGAAATGCCCTCTGTCAGGGGCGGCATCCGCTGGTTGCTGCCTGTCGATAGGTAAAACAGCATTGGAACGCACAAAAGCGTAATCAGATACACCGGCATCCGGGCGAATTTCAGCCATTCATATCTGGCCTGCGTCCGGTACATTGTCAGGATGCGGCTAGTTGCGGTCATTTGCTCTCCGGGATAAGTGGCTGTTGGTCCGTTAAGCGGAGAAACGCTTCTTCGAGACCGACACCTGTTACGTCCAGATCAGAAAGGGTCGGGTCGAGCGCGAGCAGTGTACGCAGTACCATCTCGACTTCGTGCGTCAGCAGGTACGTTAGACTGCCTTCGTTGTAGGCGTCCGCGACCAGTGGCATGGACTGAAGCAGAGCTACGTCAAGGCGGGTGCGGCAGCGAATGCGTTTACCACCCACCTGGGCTTTAATCTGTTCGGGGGTTCCATCGGCAATAAGTCGCCCCCGGTTGAGCAGCACAATCCGGTCGGCCAGGGCATCGGCCTCCTCCAGATGGTGCGTCGACAGAATGACAGTCCGGTCCGTTCGGGCAAAATGCCGTACCTGCTGCCAAAGCAGACTGCGCGAGGTCAGGTCGAGACCGGCCGTGGGTTCATCCAGCACCAGAATATCGGGATTACCGCAAATGGCAATGCCAAACGCTACCCGCCGACGCTGCCCACCCGAGAGCTTCCCAAATTTCTGCTGACGTATCTCCGCCAGACCCGCTACGTCCAGTACGAAGTCCAGCGGAAGGGGCAATTCGTAATAGCTCGACCACAAATCAATCAACTCATGAACTCGCAGCGTATCCGGAGCGCCAATATCCTGGAGCATCGCGCCGACCACTTGCCGGCTTTTGGGTTGGCGCGGGTCGTTGCCCAGCAATTCAACCCGGCCACTGTCGGGCTTCATCAAGCCCAGCAATAACCCGATGGTTGTGGATTTCCCCGCGCCATTGGGGCCGAGCAGCGCTACCACCCCACCTTGCGGAATCGTCAAATCAAGCCCATCGACGGCTTTGGTGTTACCGTAGCGTTTGCTTACCTGCGTGAAGCGAACCGCGGGCGTATCGAGCTGAGGTGGTGGACTAATCATCCGGATCAGGCAGTTTAGCGAGGGGACTTTTTACTTCGGTTCCGCTTCGTCAACGGTGCGGGGCAACATCTTCAGGTCGACGTAGAACGTACCGAACGGAATAAACGAAGCCGCAGCGGCAATCAGTGTTTTGCGGACGTTCCAGCGCAGTTCAGCATTGGCCTGCAACAGATACAGCATGTACAGAATAAACAGGATACCGTGAATCATCCCGACGTTCTGGACCAGCCACGGCTGACCCCACACGTACTTGAGCGGCATGGCAATGAACAGAAGAACCAGAAACGAAATCCCTTCGAGCCAGGCAACCAGCTTGAATCGGCCGATTCGCGTGAAAAGCAATTTAGAGAGCATACGATGAATAGCTAGAATGTTCGGAAATAGGGCCGTTGCGCCAGGGGCGAAAACGGCCACGGAATGGCTATCAGGATAACAATAAGAGCGGCCAAAAAGTACAACGCTACGGTACGATGTTTGGCCAGAGCCGTTTCCGCACGTCGGCCGAATGAC
Source organism: Fibrisoma limi BUZ 3 (assembly GCF_000296815.2). Classification (GTDB taxonomy): domain Bacteria; phylum Bacteroidota; class Bacteroidia; order Cytophagales; family Spirosomataceae; genus Fibrisoma; species Fibrisoma limi. The sequence continues at coordinate 43,196 of NZ_CAIT01000009.1, read as the reverse complement.
GAACCCAGGGTCAGCACCACAACCGCAAGCAGCATCAGGCTGATGTGAATCAGGCCAAAGAAACTGAATTCCAGCGATCCTGCAACCGCGCTGAAGTTCGCCCGGAAATAGCTGGTGATCGGACTTTTAAAATAGAGCACAAACCCAATCAGCAACTGGAGGTGGGCAATCGACGTAGCGGCACTACGAAGCGCCCCGTCGACTTTGGAATACGGTCGGTTGGTAAGCCAGCCATGCAGGGCGGCCAGTAGGGTTCCTATCAACGTCAGCAGCACGAGCCACCGCAGGTAAGAGTGAACAGGCAGAAGAATGTTGTACATCGTGGGTAAATTAACACGGTGCAAAGGTCCGGTCTGCCGGGCAAAACGGTGAGTAGTTATCGAACCATTATTAGGACAAATCAATCCTTTTTTCGGAATTCCTGGGGAGTAAGACCGGTTGCCTTCCGGAAGAATCGGCTGAAATAGGATTGGTCATTAAAACCGAGCCGGAACGCAATCTCCCCAACGGGCTGGTCCGAATGGCGGAGCAGTACCTTGGCTTCCAGCAGCCGGGCTTCGGTAATGAGGGTGCTGGCGGGCTGGCCGGTTACCTCCCGAACCGCCTTGTTGAGGTGGTTGGGCGAGACGCCGAGCTGGTCGGCGTAGACCGTCAGGGGCAGGTGGCAGCCGGTGTGCTGGCTGATCAGTTGCCGGAGCCGCTCGGTCAGTTCATACGCCCGACCCGGCCTGGGTTTGGCCCCCGCTACGGGTAAGGCATTCTTGATTTCGTAGCAAAGCGTAACCAGATAGGCGTCGATCAGGCTGAGGTCATTACTGGACGTATGTTCGTCGAGCAGCCGTTCAAACACCGACGTAACGGCAAGGCTGATCTTGTTGGGCAACGTAATGGCCCTGTCGGCCATAGCCGTATGCAGCACATCCAGCTCCCGGACCATGTGTTCGCGGTGGTAAAGCCGAATGATGGTGTCCAGACTGAAGTGGCAATAGAACCCCGCTACGTCGTCGGATAGGTAATTCACGCTGGCGATCTGACCGGCCAGCAACAGATGAACGCTGCCCGGCTCCATCTGAATCGTGCTCAGGTTGCAGCCCCGAACCAATCGGCCGCTGGTGACAAACACCAGTTCGTTCACATCCCGACGATGCGGCTGGGTAGGTAGCCGGAGCGCCTGGCGAAAATTCTCCAGCCGGGTTACGTAAAAATCTTCGACCGTTGGGTGCAGAGTCGGTGCCTGGCGGTCGCCCCCGAGGACGTACTGCTTCCAGAGGTCGGCGGTCGTTAGTCTGGGTATGTCGGTAGTCGGCGCGAGCATGGCTGGTTGGTAAAAATCAATCACAAAGGTAGTGGCTAAATGAATGCAGGGCGTAGGGGGCGTTTTTGCGCAACAGGGGTTGGAGCGTGGCTACCGGCCAGCGAATAAATCTGCCGTGTAGTTGACCACTCAACCAAAAGCGTGCGTACTTTTGCCACGTATCTCTCCTGTTTCATGCGTACCCTGCTGGTTTATATACTGCTCGTGTCCACACTGCTGCCGACTGTCAGTCAGTGGGGAACCATCGCGTATTACCATGCCAACAAGGAGTACATCGCCCGCGTTCTCTGCGAAAATCGCGATAAACCCCAACTTCACTGCGACGGCCACTGCTTCCTGGCTAAACGGTTGAAGGCACAGCAGGAAAAGCAGGATCAGGAAACTACCGAGCGTGTCCAGCATATACCGACGCTGCAGTTGTTCTGCCAATCCCATGTGCCGTTTGCCTTTGGCGCGTCAGTCACGGATCTTCCGTTGGCCGGCCTTCCCAAGTACCTGCTCCACGCCTATGCAGCTCCACTTGATGGGCTGTTGCAGCCACCCCAGGCTTAGTTGATCTGATCTGGATGCACACCTCCGGCCTGAATGGGCCGGCCGTGTCGCCTTATGGCCGTTTCCGTCCGGATACGCAACCGGCGGTATTGGCCTGATCCTATCAACCTAAGCAAAAACTTCATGATTATCTCCAGACGATTAGTACCGTGGGCGTTTTCGCTCATGGCGATACCTGCCGTTTGGGCGCAGCAACCCGTGAGCGGACGGGTGTTTGATGCGCTGACGAAAGAACCCCTCGCCGGTATAACCATTTCGGTTCCCGGCCGTACGATCGGTACCGCTACGGATGCGGCCGGTCATTTTTCCCTGCAAACGACGGCCGATTCGCTCATGGTCAGTGGTGTTGGCTACCGCAGACAGACGGTTGCAGTACGGGCACAGCCCATTCGCATAGCGCTCGAACCGGCCGTTGAAGATCTGCAACTGGTTGTTGTGACGGGTAGCCGGGAAGCAGCCCTGCGTACCGAAACGCCCATTGCCATCTCGAAGCTCTCGTCACAACTGATCAACGAAACGAAGCCGACGAGTATCTACGAGGTCATCAACAAAGCCCCCGGTGTGCTGATGGTGAACCTGAACAACGAGCAGCACATGATGGCCATTCGCCAGCCGATGACCACCAACGCCTATTTCCTCTACATGGAAGACGGCGTACCGATTCGGCCGATGGGCGTGTTCAACCACAATGCCCTGCTCGAAATGAATCAGTTCACGGTTAGTTCGATGGAGGTGGTCAAAGGCCCGGTCTCGTCGATTTACGGGCCGGAAGCTGTGGGTGGAGCCGTCAATTTCATTACCCAGCGCCCTACCGCCGTGCCCACTGCCCGCGCTGGTATCCAGGTCGATCAGTGGGGTTACCAACGGCTTCAGGTTGGAGCCGGAGCGCAGCAGGGTACGTTTGGCCTGTATGTCGGTGGATTCGTGTCGCGGCAGCGCGATTCGTGGCTGGCCCGGTCGGATTATGATAAATCGTCGTACTTTGCCCGGCTCGAATACGCCGTTTCGCCCCATACCCAACTGACGGGTACGGTTTCGTACAACAACTACAACTCGCAGACGAGTGGGAGTGTAGACAGCACCGCTTTTTTTGCCCGGCAATACGTGAGCACGACCGATTTTACGTATCGCAAAACGGTTTCGTTCCGGAGTCGCCTGACCTTCGAACACGATTGGAAAGACGGGTCTGAAACATTCATTACGGCTTTTGTTCGTACCAACAGCCTGGGGCAGAACCCAACGTACTCGATCCGATGGACAAGTGGTTCGTCTACCGCTACGGGGCAGATCAACAGCAACGATTTCAGGAGTACCGGTTTTATCGCCCAGCATACCCAGCAGGTCAGTTTCCTGAAAAGTAAGCTTGTTGTTGGGGCCACGCTCGATCTGTCACCCAACACGTACTACGCCTACCAGACTGAGCTCGCGGCTGATCTCCGGCCCGATAAGAAATCGGTGCTCAAATACACCCAGCTCCGTGAGCGGCCGGATGTACAGTTAGCTAATTATCAGGCGGATATTCAAAGTACAGCGGTTTATGCGCAGTATGATCTGGAGCCACTGCCTAAGCTGCGGCTGTCGGCTGGGCTGCGCTACGACCGAATGGCATTTGATTATACCAATGCCCTGGATAAAAGCACGGGCAATAAGGCCTACAGTCAGGTGACGCCCAAACTTGGCGCTACCTACGACCTCGGTGCAGGTAGAGGACCATCCAGTCTGGGCCTCTACGCCAATGTTGCTACAGGGTTCTCGCCCCCAGCGCTCACGTCGATTTTTTTGAAACGTAGCAGGCCTACAGCATCCGGCGAACTGTTCTACTACAACCTACAGCCCGCCCAGTTTACTAACCTGGAAATTGGTGGATGGGCGTCGGTGCTGAACAATAAGGTGTACGTCGATGCCGCGCTGTATCAGATGACGGGTGCAAACGAACTCCTCAACATTCGTCAGCCCGACAACTCGTTCGACTATCAGTCGGCGGGGAAAACGATGCACCGGGGTGTTGAACTGGGGGTGACGTATCGGCCGTCAAAACAGGTGTTTTTTCGGTTCAGCGGTACGCACGCCATCCATCGATTCGTCGAATTTACCTTGAGCCAGCGAGCGTCGGATGCGGTACAGAACGTCAACGGGAAGGACATGCCTTCGGCCCCGCGCTGGCTGTGGAATTCCGAGATCAGTTACTATCCGGCCTGGTTCCGGAATTTCCGGGCGTCACTGGAGTGGCAGCACGTAGCGGGCTGGTACCAGAACCAGATCAATTCGGTTCGCTATGGCGGCTACGATTTTGCCAATGTGCGGTCGGGGTACCAATGGAAAGGCATCGAGGTATTTGTCAATGTGCTGAATGTGACGGATGTTCTTTACGCCACCAATGCCACGCGTGGGAACAACGCGACCGATCGCACAACCTACACACCAGCCGCGCCGAGGACGTTCGTAGTGGGCGTTCAATACAATTTCACGGGTAAGTAAAACGCAATTTCACCACGCATAGTCATGAGAAGTCTGTCTATTATCACGTTGCTACTGGCGTTTTTCGTCGGGAAACCGGTCGTCGAAACCCGCCTGTCGAACCCCGCTTACGTGGGAGCAACCCCTCGCCTGACCACCGACGCGGCCGGAAATCCGCTGCTGAGCTGGGTTGAAAAAGAAGGCGATAAAGCCGCAGGATTTTACGTCGCTCGGTCTGGCGATGGCGGGCGGACGTTCGGGAGCAAGATTCGGGTTCAGGCACCCGCTACCCTTTCGGTCCATGCTGAAGGGATGCCAAAGCTGGCCGTTAAAGCCGATGGGACCATGCTGGCCCTTTTTGAGATCAGCAAACCAACGGCCGACTCACCCCGCGCCAGCGACCTGCTGTATGTTACGTCGGCCGATGGCGGCAAAACCTGGACGATGCCTAAGCCCCTTCACCGCGATACGACACCCGGCAAAGGTCATTCGTTCAGCGACCTGACGCGCCTGCCCAACGGGGAAATCGGCATCGTCTGGCTGGATGAAAAATTGCCCGATCAGGAAGGACGTAGTGTTAAATTTGTGCAGACGAAACCTGGGGGTGGGTTTACCGATGAAGTGATTGTGGATGAAAATGCCTGTCAGTGTTGCCGAACCAACGTGTTCGTCGATGCCAGGGGCCAGATTCACCTGACGTACCGTGACTTGCTGCCCAACGGTGACCGTGATATCAGTCATGTCGTGTCGGCGGATGGTGGCCAGACGTTCAGTCGTCCGCAGGTCGTTTTTGCCGATCACTGGACCGTCAATGCCTGCCCGCATACGGGACCCGTAGTGACGCAGGCTGGCGATGCAGTTTTTGCCACCTGGTTTTCGGGAAAGGAAGATGCCGTGGGGCTCCGGCTGGCAAAGCTTGGAAAGTCTCAGTTGGAAGCAACCGTCCTGTCTAACCGGGCAAAACATCCACAGGTAGTAGCCGCTGGCGACCGGCTGGTCTGGCTGTGGGACGAATCGGTTCGTAAGCCCGGTCAGGCCGCCGACGAACCCATGCCGGCCTACAGCCAGAAAATCGCGCTCCGGACCAACCCAACCGGACCAACGACTTACCTGACAACGGATGCGGTGAACGCCAGCTATCCGGTTGGGCTGGCTACATCACACGGTCTGCTGATCGCGTATGAGGAGCGAAATGGGGAGGAGAACGCCGTAATTGTTTATCGATTTGTAGATTCGTTGTAAAAATAAAGCCTTGCTGAAACCATGAAAATACACGTAGTAGTTATCGCCCTGGGCCTGCTGGCCGGTGCCTGTCAGTCGAAATCAGATTCTCATTCAGAACATAACCACGCCGTTGCTGAAAGCAGCGCCGGTCCCGTTGCTGACCTCGAACAGCAGGTCATGGCTGTTCACGACAGCGTTATGCCCAAGATCAGCGACATCCTGCGGCTGAAAAAGGAGGTGACGGCCAAGGTCGAAAAAACAACGGACCCGGCCGCCAAAGAAATGGGGGTGTCAATCAACAGCCGATTGACCGAGGCCGACAAAGCCATGATGGACTGGATGCACCAGTACAACGGCGATACGCTGGGTAAACTCGATCAGACCAAAGCGGTCGAATACCTCAAGGATCAACAACGGAAGGTTAACGACGTTCGCGACCAGATGCAGAAGAGCATCGCCGACGCTCAGAAGTATCTGCAATAGCCATGCAGCTCAAGCAACTGTTAATCTGTATCAGCCTGTTAGCGGGGCTGGCCGGATGCGCCTTGTCGGCGGAGAAGCTGCCGGTGCTGGGCGAACCCCAGATGATGAAGAAAATGGTCGACGGGAAAGAGATTGAGGAGCTGGTGTACCCAACCATCCCTGACTTCTCGTTCACGAATCAGGAGGGGAAAACCGTTACGCAACGGGATGTCGACGGAAAAATCTATGTCGCTGATTTCTTCTTTGTGACCTGTCCTACGATCTGCCCCATCATGAAAAAGAACATGCTGGAGGTGTATCAGGCGTATAAGGACAGCCCCGACGTTCGGATCATCTCGCACACCATCGACCCGGAACACGATACGCCCGCCGTGCTGAAACAATACGCGCAGGACATCGGCGTAACGGGCGACACCTGGCAGTTTGTGACCGGCAACCGGGAGACGATTTACGACATTGGTGAACACCATTATCTGGTGACGGCGAAGGCCGATTCGACCGCACCGGGCGGCTACATTCACAGTGGTGCGTTTGTGTTGGTCGACAAGGAGAAACATATCCGCGGCATGTACGACGGTACAACCGAGGAGGGGACGAAGAAGCTCATTGCCGACATCAAAAAACTACGGGACGAGTACCGGTAAAACCGAGTAGTCGGAACCGGATTAGAAGTCGGTTAGGGCTAATACTTTAGTCTGTTTGTGTTCGTTATCCAGACAGATAACCGGCTGTTTAGACAGCCGGTTATCTGTCTCATAGAGATTTACACGTTACACTATCAACATGAGAAACTTCTGCTACTTCATGCTCGCCCTCCTGCTTGGCGTATCGGTCTGGGCCTGCAATGACCCCGATCCTGAATTTGGTGTCAACGAATTCGGCCGGCTGCAACTGGTGTTCGACAACGTGGTCGGCACGGAGGATCTGCGGCTTCAAACGGGTATCTACAACAACGCGGCCGGGGAGCAGTTCTCGGTTTCGCTGCTCAACTACTTCGTTAGTAATGTTCGCCTGAAGCGCGCTGATGGATCCGAATACGTAGTGCCGCAGGACAGCAGTTATTTCCTGATCAAGGAAGCCGAACCTGCGTCGCAGACCGTAACGATCACTAACGTACCCGCCGGGGATTATGTAGGTGTGTCATACCTGATTGGGGTGGACAGCCTGCGCAGTACGATGGATATTAGCCGTCGGAAGGGCGTGCTGGAACCGGCTGGCGCGCACAACGGCGGCATGTACTGGGATTGGAATTCGGGCTATATTTTCTTCAAGCTTGAAGGCGTCTCACCACAGGCACCCGTTAATCCGGCTGGAACAAGAAGCTTCGTTTACCACGTCGGTTTTTTCGGTGGCTATGAAACGAAAACCATCAACAATCTGCGGACGGCCACTCTATCGTTCGGGTCGGACGTAGCGCAGGTATCAGCTACCAATACCCCACGATTAACGATCCGGGCCGATATTCTCCGGGTGTTTGACGGGGCGCAGCGGGTCAGCATCGCCCAGAACAACAACGTGATGGTGTCGCCATTCTCGGCTACAATTGCCAGCAACTACGCTAACATGTTTCAATACAGTCAGCCCGTAAAGACGAACTGAAATGAAGCGGTGGCAGGGACTTGGGGTGTTGATCAGTGCCGGTCTGTTCGGGCTGGTGGTATCGTGTCAGTCGAACGCCCCGGTTGAGCCGGTCGATCCAACTGAGCCGGAACCTCCGCAGTACCAGACAACACCGTACCCGTGGCAGAAACCGGCCAATTTTCCCGATCCGGTGTATGACTTCAGCAAGAATCCGCTGACGCAGGAGGGCGTCCGGCTCGGAAAGACACTGTTTTTCGACGGCACACTGTCGCACGACGGCACCATCACCTGCGGATTCTGTCACATTCCGGAAGCGGCTTTTGCGCATACCGACCATACACTGAGCCACGGTATCCGCGATCAGATTGGCCCGCGTAACGGCCTGAACATCCAGAACGTAGCCTGGAGCCGGACGTTCTTCTGGGACGGTGGCATTCGCGATCTGGATCTGCTGCCCATCGCACCGATTCAAAACCCGGTTGAGATGGGCGATACGCTGACGCGGGTGCTGGAAAAGGTGCGGAAAAGTGCGAAGTATCCACCCCTGTTCAAAGCCGCGTTCGGCACAACGGAGGTAAGTCAGGAGCGGTTTCTGAAGGCTCTGTCGCAATTCATGCTGACAATGGTGTCGGCCAACTCGCGGTACGACAAGTACGTCCGGAAAGAAGCGGGCGGCACGATGAATGAGCAGGAACTCCGTGGCCTGAATCTGTTCAAACAGAACTGCTCGACCTGCCACGCGGGCGAGCTGTTCACCGACCAGAGTTTCCGGAACAACGGCCTGCTGCCCAACCCGAACGCACCCAAACCAGACCTGGGCCGCTACAACATCACCCTGAATGAATCGGACAAGAACAAATTTCGGGTGCCGAGTCTGCGGAATATTGAGAGGACTTTGCCTTATATGCACGATGGGCGCTTTTCATCCCTCGAAGCCGTTCTGAACCACTACGCCAGCGGAGTAAAAGACAATGCCGCGCTCGATCCGGTGCTGAAGCAGAATGGACAGGTAGGCATTGCCCTCACGAAACAGGAGCAGCAGGATATCATCGCGTTCCTGCGTACGCTCACCGACCAGCAGTTCGTAGCCGATCGGCAGTTCCAGCCAGAGCGATAATTCATACATAGCATTCAACTTGATACGCAGCGGTTCCAGGGTACGCCCTGGAACCGCTGCGTATTTTTATGCAACGTTATTGCAAAAAGTTAAATCGGATGGTTATATTTGCAACATTGTTGCAAGTATAACCATCCGATTCCTATGTTTTCTTTTACGCAATCGCATCGTTTCCTATTGGTAGTTTCACTGGGCTTGTTCAGTACGGCCTGCGATCGGAATAACGACCAGCCTGCTCCCGTCGAGCGCGAAGCGGCTTTCGCCCGTCTGCTAGTCAGCGATGCCGAAACGCCTGCCCTGTCGCTGGTGAACCCCGCAAAAGGCACCAGTGAGTCCTTCCAGGCCAAGTTTGTCGGCTCGAATCTGTATCCGACCAAAAGCGGGCGGTTTGCGCTGGTGCTTAATTATGCCAACAACTACGTACAGTTTTTCGACAGTGGCATCGAGAATCATAACGACCATGCTCATGTGGTTGGAACGCCAAAGTGGGCAACCCTGACATCGGAAGCGGCTAAGCCCACGCACACCTACTTCTGGGGCAACCGGATTGCCGTGTTCAACGACGGCGAAGGGTCACTCACCCTGACCCGTGAGGAAGATCTGCACAATGCGAGTGTAAAACCAAAAATTGTCAAGGTAGACGTACCGCATCACGGCGCTGTAGTGGCGTACAGCAATAATACGTTCGCCGTGACGGAGAAAGACGGCACCGTAGCCAGCACCTTACCGGAGCGCGTGAAGATTGTGGATGAAAACGGTACGGTGCTGAAGAAGTCCGTGTTGGCCACTAAGGGCATCCACGGCGACGCGGGAAACGGACAAGTGGCCTTGTTCGGCCATCCTGATGGGATTTTGGTGGTGGATCAGGAAGGTAACCAGCGGAATATCACTTACCCGGCCAGCATTGGGAAGGAATGGCTCGGTACGGTTATGTACAACGAAGGAGCTGACGCGTTTTACGGTTTCAGCGCAAAAGCAGGTGTTTATCGGATCGACGTCAACCAGAACAAAATTACGCCGGTGCTGGAGAGTACCCAGATTGCCGCGTTCCGGGTTGATAACGAAGGCCGCGACGTGTATGCGCTCTTGAACGACGGTACGTTACAGAGCTTCGACGGCAAGACCAATGCACCGCTGAGGTCGGCTAAGGTCATTGACGTGATTGACCCGAATGCCAAAGTGAAGCCCGATATGACCATCTCCCGGCGGTTTATTTACATTACGCAGCCGGACAAAGGCGAGATTCGGGTGGTTCGCCGGGGGACGTTAACAGCCGCTGAAGCCCTGAAAGTGAGTGGTAAACCGGCCAAAGTTATTGTCATCGGCGCGCAGCAGGATGTAGAAAAGGATGATTAATTCATAGATTACTCTTTAAATAGCCCTGCTTAAGTAAGTGGGGCTTTTTTCTACCATTTAAAACTGCTTCAGATACGTTAGCTTGCCAATGACCTGGTCGGCACGGTTGAGGTTAGTGCGTTGTAATGCATTATCGTAGAGTTGGTTGCCGTTGCTGTTATAAACAATGTATAGGAACGATAGCGGCTGAAACTCCCAGGCTAGCCGCACGTTCCAGACGTCGCGATTGACGGCCGTGTTCTTCTGGTAAAAACCGATCAGTTGCAGCCGTGGATTGACCGCCAGGCGGAGTTGGGGCGTAATGAGTTCAGTGGTGCGGTTTTGCCGAAGCTCGCCCAGTTCACGGGCGATGTTGCGGGTGTACTCCATCGCCATCGACACTTGGGGAACGGGTGAGTAGCGCAGCGTAGCGGTCCAGGTTTGGAGCTTACCGTCGTAGTACCGTCCTCCCTCGTGGAAGAGACTGTACGCGAGTTTTCGCGACTGGTCATTGCCGTAATAAAACCGGTATCGGGTGTACTGGTAGCTGCTGGGGGCGATGCGAATACCCAACGGAGCAAATGGCTCGTCCAGCCGCTGCCAGGTCGGCACTACGTACCCTTCAACGCTCCAGCCTTTTACGCCAATCAGGTACAGCGGAAAAAGTTCCAGTTCAGCCTGCTGGAAACGGCCATCCGACGCCCGGTGGAATATGTTGACGAAAACACCGGGATCGAGCTGCCGTAAGGACGCCGGTCGCCAGTTTGGTCGCCACATGCGGTAGCCGCCGAAGTTGGTGTTGATGACGTTGGTGCCGTAGACGAACCCGGTGCCGGGGCGGTAGTTCTTCGTGACAATATTCTGAAAATAAAACAGATACCATTGGTTGGTCGAATAGCGAAACCGGCTTAGGGCCGACCAGCCGTGCGACGGACCGCCGTTTCCCTCTGCTCCACTGGTTTGTGAGCGGCTGACCATGCCATCCCACGACAGCGGCTGGGTAATGCGAAAAAATCCATCCACCGAATACGTCTGGTTCGAGACGGTCTGCCCCTGCGGGTCCGCTCCATCAAAGCGGCTGGTTACCAACCCACCAATCCGATGCTGCTGACCGAGGTTGCGGCTGTAGCGACCCACAGCGAACGTAGCACCCGGCAAGCCCAATGCTGATCGCTGTCGAACGAACAAGCCCCCGGCACTGTAGCGGCTGGTTCGGCTGACAAGCCGGACGCCTGCGTCGAGCGGAATCGGGTTGCCGTCGTCGGAGAGACCGATACGTCGGCTGAAGAACGGCTGCAAACTACCTGGATCACCGATGATGAACAGGCTGGCGTTTTCCAGGAAAAACTGACGCCGTTCGGGAAAGAACACCGAAAAGCGCGTTAGATTCTGCACCTGCCGGTCGGCGTCGGCCTGGGCAAAGTCGGTGTTGAACGTCAAATCCAGAATGGTCTGCGGGGAAATCGCCCACTTGAGTTCACCACCCACGTTAAGCCGCGTGCGATCATCCAGAGTCTGGCCGTTGACGGCGATGCGGTCGTAGGAAACCAGCGTGTAGGGCTGCACCCGGATATTGACCGAGGGCGGGGGCGGCTTCAGACCGGTTAATACCCCGGCGTAAGGCATTCGGTAAACATCATAAGCTCTGGGCACGGGCGACCAGACTGAGCGTTCGCCCAGCCGCCGGGCGATGCGGTTGAAATTCACGCCCCAGGTGGCCCCTGCCGAATCGGTCTGTGTCCGCGGGTAACGAAGCGTTTTCCAGGGGACTTGCATCTCGGCCACCCAACCCGAATCGGTGCGGGTCGTGCGGACTTTCCAGTAGCCATCCCATTCCCGGTCGTAAAACGCGTCGTCGAAGGTGATCAGGTCGCGCTGGGCACCAAATGGATTGGTCTGAAACGACTGCGAGTTGCGCTTGTCCTGGAATGGGTCGAAGATGACTGCGAACAGGTCATTCTCGAAGTAATCAAAATCCCGGCGCAGGTCCGGCACCCGAATGCCCCGACGCCCGAGCGAATCGGGACAAAACGCCCCCACGTAGAGAAACTTCCGATTGTACATTACTTTGACCCGCGTATCAAACCGCAGAGGTAAGCCCTGATTGGGCTGTACCTGAAAGAAATTTTGGGCGGTAGGTGCCAACTGCCAGTCGGCTTCATCCAGGCGCCCGTCGATGGTCAGACTATTAAAAATTTGAACGGCTGAGATCGTCTTTTGCGGCTGGACGGGCGGGAATATGGTGGCATCCTGCGCCAGGGATGCCGAGCCGGTCAGCAGCAGACTGCATATCAGGTGCCAGGGATGTTTGTTTCGCTTCATAAAGCAGGGGGTCTGTGCTCTCTGTAGCCTGCCTGGATAAACGAAAGGTTACCGAGCCGGCTGGAGGATTTCAGGACTACCGGCCCAGCCGCCACCAGCCCAGCGCAAACACCAGGCCGGCCACCAGCACCAGCTTCAGCAGACCGCCACCAATGGAAAAATCAGGAGCCGACGACTGAAACGTCCAGCTGGGAAATTGTGCGTAATCGGCCGGTTTGAGCCGTTCGTTTTTGAAAACTTTGGGCACAAAGAAGCCATTCCAGCGGGCGTGGAAGGTCCGAATCTGGAGCAGGTAGTCGCGGTGGGCCGCTGCCGACGTGCCGGCCAGCCCGTTGAACAGATCCAGCGCGTTGACGGCAGGCAGCAGCCAGTTGAGCCGCGAGACAGTAGCCTCGCGAGCGGCTACCTGCGCTTCATAGCGGCCTACCAGCGGGGCCAGCGTCTGGTCAACGGCTTCGTTTCGGGCGTAGTAAGGCCGCAGGTCGGGCAGTCTGGCGTTCTGGTCATGTTTAGCTGTATCTTTTGGCAGATAAAGGGCGGGATGGCGGGCGTAATACGGTTTTAGCACGACGGAATCGGGCTGTTCGGCATTGTATTCGTCGCGGACGAGGTTTTCAAACGTGCTGCGGTCGATGGGCTGGCTGACGGTGAGCCATTGCTGTACCAGCGCGGGCAATACCAGCACCAGTACCAGCCAGCAGCCCAGCAGCGTAAGGGCGTTGAATGCCGATGATTTCTGATACGAGACGACTGCGAAAATGACGCTTCCCCAGAACAGGCCATAGCCCGTGGCAACCCCAAAAAACTTCAGCCATAGCCCGCCATCCTGTCCAAGGGGAATCCCCAGGATTGGAATGGCTAGGAGCATGATAACCGCCAGAAAACCTAGCAGTAAGCCCAGCCGAAGCCCGAGTTTGGCCAGCACCACCTGTCGCAACGTAATGGGTTGCGATCGCAGCAAGGCGTACGTCCCCTGCTCTTTCTCGGACGACAGCAGGTTGTACGAAAGCACAATCAGAAACAGCGGCAACAGAAAAATGACCACAAAGGCCCAGTCGAAATGGCCGACCGACAGTTTTTGTGGATTGGTGATCTCCTGCTTAAAGACCTGCCGGAAAATAGCCCGGCCCCACACGTCCTGGTAGTACGGAAACAGATCGCGCATACCCAGCGAAAGCGGAGTCAGGGCGGAGGGGTCGTGCAGGGCGTAGCGGTAGCCTTCGGGCACGTTCACCTCGTAGGCACTGGTGGCTTTTTCCCACTTGGCTTTGTTGCCCGCCACCGTTGTATCGAGCCTGGCCCAGGCCGCCAGCGAGTCGAGCCGTGCCCGTTCGTCCTGCCGGAGCAAGGCTATCGTTTCCTGCTGTCGGCTAACAAACGTTTTGCCGTAAATCAGCGCGTAAATTCCCGACGCAAAGGCCAGTAAGCCCAGAATTTTCAGCGCCTTGCCCCGCTTCAGGATGCGCCAGTCGTTCTTTAGAATTAGTAGAAGCGTGTTCATGGGTCTGGACCAGGTTAAACAAGAGGAACATCTTTGAGGCCCCGCCCAACGCCCCAGACCAGCGCCCCGCTAAACAGCAGCAGGGCCAGCACCGACAGCCAGTGCCTGCCCAAGGCCCAGCCCACCGACGGAAGCTGATACTGAAAATTGGGTGTTTTGGCCCAGAAATCACGGCTGACGGTCTTTTCCCAGTCGCCGGTTTTGGAGAAGACTTTCATCTGGTTATTGAGTCGTTCGACCAGAGCAAAGCGGTAGGCCTCGGCCTTAGCCTTGAAGTCCAGAAAGTGGTCGTAGTCTGAACCCGATAGGCCCATCGAGAGGTCGCGCACGGCCAGGTACGGATTCAGAAAACCGGTAATCGTAGCCAGGCTGTTCTGTTTCTGAAACTGGTTTTGCAGCTCGCCGAAATGCTTCTGATAAACCATGCTGGTGTATTTTTCGCCTTCCTGCATCACAATCCCATCGAAGTTGACGGGTAATTGCGACACCGAATCCACCCCATACTGCGCCAGCACCCGCTTTTCCAGTTCCTTAGCCCGGGCATCTTCCGGATTATGGCCGTCGATTCCCTTCTCTACATCTTCGTGCAGCTCCTTCTGGAAAACGTAGCTGGAAGGCACTTTGAACAGGCTCTCGCCCAGATTGGCCGTGGCTTTGGGCAGGGCGATACAGGCCGCGATCCAGATACCCAGCAGGGTCAGCAAACTCGCCCGAGAACTCGTGGAACGGGCTGATACGAACACACTGCCGATAATGAACAAACCGAAATACAGCGTGTAAACCAGCACAAACAGACCCAGCCGGAGCGCCGTATCGGCCGTACCCTGGAAGCCGGTTTGGGCAAACAGCAGCGTAGCCGCCAGCAGTAGAGCGGGCACCACCACCAGCCCAATGACCCGCGCAAATCCGGCAACTTTGCCCCAGAACAAGGTTTGCACCGAAGCCCCCTGACTGAGCAGGATGTTGAGCGTATTCTCTTCCCGTTCCTGCGTGAAGGCCCCGAAGCAGAGGAAGATAATCAGCAGCGGGATAAGCAGTTGCAGCACAAAGGCCACGGTCATTTCACCAAATCGAATCAGCGAGGTAGCGTCTTCGGCGGCACTGAACTTGGCGTCGTTCTGGCGGTGTCCTTCCAGATACACACTGGAACCGGTATAGGTATCCAGCCCGAAATCCAGAAAACTCAGGTCTGATTTAGGCCGAAAGGCAAACGTACCGTAGTGAGCCGCCGAATGCGGGTTCTTCTCGGGCTGACCCAGCCAGGCCGCCCGCGCCGACTGGTTGGCTTCGGCCCGTTTCTGGGCCAGCGACTGGTAGTTGCGAAAGCCTGTCCAGGTAGCCACCAGCAGGAGCAGCAGCACCAGCGCACCCGCGACCAAAAACCGCCGGTCGCGCAGGGTGGCGGTAAATTCTTTTTGGGCAATGAGTTGGAGCATCATGGCGATGATCGTTTACACCGTTTGGAGGTATATGGCTTCCAGTTCGTTGGCCGTCAGGTCGTGGGTAGGCATGGTCTCTACCAGCTTTCCTTCTCGCATGATGCCGATGCGGGTGCCGACTTCCTTGGCCCGGAAAATGTCGTGGGTGGCCATTAGAATAGCCGTTCCCGATTCGCCCAGGCTCAACAGCAGGTCCGAAAATTCATTGCTCGCTTTGGGGTCGAGACCACTGGTAGGTTCGTCGAGCAGCAGAGCTTTAGCCTGCTTGGCCAGCGCAATGGCGATGCCCACTTTCTGGCGCATCCCCTTCGAGTAACTACCCACCCGGCGACCGTGGGCTTCGGACTGTAAACCAGCCTGCGTAAGTAGCTGATGCAATTCATCCGGCGTGTGCCGATAGCCGGCCAGCGACGAGAAGAAATTAAGGTTTTCCAGCCCCGTCAGGTTGGGGTAGAGCATAACCGTTTCGGGCAGGTAGGCCAGAAATCTCTTCGTTTCCAGCGGGTACTCAGCTACGTTAAAGCCGTTGATAAGGGCCTGACCGGAGGTGGGTTTGATGAAGCCCAGAAACAGGTTAATAGTGGTTGTTTTACCGGCTCCGTTCTGGCCCAGCAGGCAGAAAATCTCGCCCGGTTGCACCGTCAGGTTCAATTCCGAAAGTGAAGGCGGGTTGCCGGGCACGTATTGCTTGGTTAAGTCAATGGCTTGCAGCATAGTGGCAGTAGGTTAAAACCAAAACTAACAAAGTGGTGGTTAAGATGCAACATCGTTGCATCTTAACCACCACTTTTATTTTAGTAGCAAAAAATACCTAAGAAAAATCACATAAGCGGTGGTGCCATTACACTCAGGCTTTACCAGCGATTAGGGTTGATGCCCGCTGAACCTGACCGCCTGTCACATGATCGTGGACGTTATAAAACGTATAGATTCCGCCGGAAATTCAGCCAGCCCAGTCCACCGAACAGCAGTCCAAACAGCATCGGAGGCAGCAATACGTAGCCCGCCCGAATGGGTGAGCAGTCGGAAAAGGTTTTGACGGTGTGGCGGTCCCAGCGCTCGGCCTTGACGGGGTAGTTGCTGAATATTTTGGGGTAGAAATAAAGCCGTAGCCGTTCGTGGAAGCGCGTCGTCTCGTCCAGAAAGCGAAGCTGGTTGCCCAGGCCCGACTGCGCCAGTTCGTTGAGCTGCAACTGGGCGTGCAGGGACGGAATCAGCAGCCCGAACGCGTGGCTGACGGCTTCACGTTGCTGCAACTTCTGCCGCAACTCGCCCGACTCACGCGCCGACTCATCATCGCCCATTTGCTGCATGGCGTAGTACCAGAGCCAGTTGAAGGTAGTATTGGGAATCCCAAAGGGGCGGAACTGCGGGTAATGCGCGTAGAATTTGGCCACCGTTGGTTCTTTGGGCATATCCCATTTTTCGTGGTAGCCTTTCCGTTGCTTCACCGTCGTGGCCAGCGCTTCAGGCAGCGGGTAACGGCTCAGCATGTATTGATTGATACCCGCCGGTAAAATCAGCAGCAGCACCAGCCAGATCGTGATGAGCAGCACCGCATTCGTACCCGATGGCCGGTGTAGCGAGGCCACCCAGAAACAAAGGCCAAACCAGACCAAAACGTAGCCCACCGACGTACCAGCAAACAGGAAAAACGGTCCGTCGAGCGGTATCCCCAGGACTACCACCGCCAGCCCCAGCAAGACCAGCAGCAGGCTCAGCACCACCGCTAACCTGACCAGAAACAACTGCGCGATGAAGCCCAGCAAATTCCGGCTCTGCACGGCCACCATGCGCCAGGTTCCGTTTTCGCGCTCCTCCGAAATAGCGCTGTAGGTAAAGGCGATAATCAGCAGCGGAAACAGGTAAATCAGGACAAAGCTGAAGTCGATGTTACCCAGCAGCAGGTTAGTCGGGTTGTTCAGGTCGGCATCGTACTTCTGGGCCTCCAGGCCGCGAATTGTAACGCGCTGGATTGACGGGTTCACGTCGCGCTGGCCGATGCTCAGCCCTGCCAGGGCGGGCGTCTGGTTAACCAGCGCAAACTGGGCGTAATAAAGCACCAGCCCAATCTCGTCGGGGTGGAACCGGGCGTGGCGCTCCAGATCGACCCGCTGGGCGGCTATTACGTCCCGGCTGTTGCGTGCCTGCCTGTCCAAAAATTGCCGCCCTATCAGCAGGCTCACCAGCCCGGCCAGGAAGAGAAACCCCAACCCGATTTTAACGCCCATCGACCGGATAAAACTTCGGAACAATAAGTTCAGCATATCATACGGCGGTTAAACGGTGAGCGGCCCGGTGAACCAGAAAAGTCAGCAACAGCAGCCACGCGCCAAACGCAACCACCGACACCCATTCGGCGGGCAAAACCTGACCCACAGACAGCGGTCGGTCAGTGAAATCAGGTACGTCCTGCCAGTATTTCCGGTCAATCGAGTACGCTTTTTCGGTCGGTCCCAGCTTTTTGTTGGGGATGTGGTGCATCTGTAACTCGTTCATTTTCTGGGCCAGTTCATAGCGGTACGTTTCGGCCTGCTGCTGGAAATCAACGTAGCTTAAAAAGTCGGTGCCGGCCAGGGCCATCGACAGGTTTTTCAGGGCCAGATACGGGTTCAGAAAGGCCGTGGCCCGGGCAAACTGGTTTTGCTGACGGAACCGCTCCAGCAGGGTATTGTAATGCTGGTTGTAAATGGCCGCGCTGATTTCTTCACCCTCCGCCATCACGTAGCCGCTGTAGTTGAACGGTAGTTCGTCCGTCGTTTTCACGCCATAGGCCGTTATCAGGGAGTCTTTCAGGGATTTATAGTGCGGATCGTCGGGGTTGTGACTGTCGCCCTCTTTACTGATGTCGGCCTGAATGGCGGTCTGAAACTCGGTTTTCGAGGGCAGACCATACACGTACGTACCCAGCGCCTGCGACGCACGCGGCAGCACGATGGTTGTCATCAACCACAGCCCAATCAGCGACACCAGCGCCGTTTTGGTCGTGCGGCTCCAGGCCGATACCAGTACCGCCACCACGCAACACAGGGCCAGATACAGACCGTAGAACCCAATCAGCAACCCAAACCGGATGACTTCATCGACCGAAGGAGCACCCGATTGAGCCATTAGCCACAGCACGGCGGCCACTACCAGCAACGGCGCCAGCAGCGTCAGACCGACCATGAACAGGCCCAGGCTGTTGCCCAGCAGCAAATTCGTCCAGCTTACGCCCTGACTCAGCAGGAGCCTGAGCGTGCCGTTTTCGCGATCGGCGGCAATACTGCCTGCGCCGAGGAAAAAGATCAGCAAGGGCAGCAGCAGTTGAAGCAGCATGGCAATACTGAGGTCGCCAAAGCGCATTAACCCGGTCGAAAAGCCCGCTTCGGAGAAATTGACGGTGTTCTGCTTGTGGGCTTCCAGATAGATGGCATTGCCCAGAAACCGGTCCATGCCCGGGTCGAACAAACTCAGGGGGGACGGCCTCCGAAAGGCAAAGTGGCCGTAGTGGGCCATACGGTGCGGGTGTTTGTCGGGGTTGCTCAGCCAGTCGCGCCGGGCTTCCTGCTGGTAATAATGCTGGCTGGCCTTCTGCTGCCGGAAGGTCGTCCAGCCCGACCAGGCGGCATACCCGGCGACGAGCCCCACCAAACCGAACAGCCAGAACACAGCCCGGTTGCGAAAGACCGTGTGCCAGACATGACGGGCCAGCAGGCGTTGCGTGTTGAGGTGCATAGAATAATCGTTAGAATCGGTACGTCAGCGTGAGCATCGTATTACGCGGGGCACCTGGGAAGAGCCGGAGGTAATTCTGCGCACCAATCCAGTATGTTTGGTTGGTCAGGTTGTTGACGTTGAGGGCCACCTGCACATTGGTCCGGGCGGGGGTGTAATACACGGCCATATCAAAAAGGGTATAGGCCGGTATCTCGAACGCCCGTGAAAACCAGGGAATTTTGCTGCCGCTGTATTGCATCCCAAACCCAATGCCGAGGTCGCCGAGGGGCGAGTTGGGCGTGAAATTGTAGCGCGTCCAGAGGTTACCGCTGTGGCGGGGGGTGTTCTGCTTCCGTTGCCCAACCAGGCTGGCTTCGTTGTCGCTGACGATCACCGCATCGATGTAGCTGTAAGAAGCATTAACCTGCCAGTTGGGCAGCAGGTAGCCCGCCACATCCATCTCAAAACCCCGGCTGCGTTCGGCCCCGCGCGTCACCAGCGAGTCGGGGAAAGCCGGCAGGTTGGCATTGAGCAAGAGGTTACGGTGGTTGATTTCGTACACGGCCGCGTTCAGGCTGATACGCCCACCGAAGAATTGAGCTTTTACGCCAATCTCTTTCAGATCGCTCCGCAGCGGCTCGAACAGGTTAGCTGATTTGGCGGTGTTGAAAAAGGTTCCCGTGTTGGGCATGAGCGTGACCGTGTTCGACTGCCCCTGAAACCCTTCCAAGTACGTACCATAGAGGTTCAGGTTGGGCCGAATGGCGTAGGTAATGCCGACGCGGGGCAGCAGGGCCGTTTTGGTAAAGGAAAGCTCACCCGGCGACTGGTAGTTGGTAATGTCGCGGAACCACTCTTGCCGCAACCCCAGCAAGATCAGCAGCTTGTTCCAGCGCAGTTGCTCCTGTATGTAGATGGCGTTTGTGGTCGTGAGCGCTGCGGGCAGCGGTGTCCGGGCGTTGAGTGTGTAGTCAGTAACGTTCCGGATGGTGTAGGTCGGGTTGTTCAGGTCGAAGTAGTTCACGTTCGGGCGAGGCAGGATCACACCCCCGGCCGTAATAGTCTGGTAGTTAGCCGCGTTAGCCGGCACGAACGACGCGGCCACCGTGCCGTTGGTGAGCAGCAGCCCACGTGCTGTATTCTGTCCGCCCCCTTTGAGTTTATGCCAGTCGGAAAGGTCGTAACCCACCAGCAGATCATGTCTGGCCGCTCCCGTGTTGAAATTAAAATTAACGTAGGCATTCAGGTTGTCGATGTTCCAGAACTGCTGCCGCTGCACGAACTGCATACCCGCCAGCGAGGTAACGGGTTTGTTGGTGATGTCGACGGCGAAGGCATTGGTGGTGCGGTGTTCCTGCAAATCTTCCTGCCAGGTCTGCTTCATGTACGATGCGTTGAAGCTGATGTGATCGGTAAACTTGTGCACCAGGTTACCCATAATGATCAGTTGCTTCGACTTAAAAAAGTCGTTGCTGGCCCCCAGATTCAGGCTGATGGGCGTACTGTTCAGGTTGGTTACGCCCGCCACCGCGCCGAAGATAGGCTGGCCCCGGTCGAGGTTGCCCGTCATGTTGCTGTAGATCAGTTCGGCGTTGAGGGCCGTTCGGTTGTTGGGTACGTACGAGAACGAAGGCGAGATGAGCACCGCATTGTTGCGGACCAGATCGCGGTAGCTGCGGGCTTCCTGATACGCGCCGTTGACGCGATAGAGCAGCGTTTTCTGCGCGTTGAGCGGCCCCGTAAAGTCCAGCGTACTGCGCAGGGTACTAAAACTGCCCACACTCAGGCTCACTTCTTTGCGGTCGACGGCCAGCGGTTTCTTGGTTACCAGGTTGATACTCCCACCGGGATCGACCGAGGAGAACGACGCGCTGGCCGGTCCTTTCAGGACTTCCACCCGCTCGATATTGGCGGTCAGGGGTTGCAGGAAATAGTACTGGCGGGTGCGCATGCCGTTGATAATCTGGCCTTCTTCGTTCTGGCTAATGCCCCGGATGGTGTACTGGTTGTAAAAACTGGCGGGCGTAACGCCACTGACAATCTTGACGGCATCGGCCAGTTGAAACGCCTGCCGGTCAGCAATCAGTTCTTTGGTCACCGTGCTGATGGACTGGGGAATGTCTTTATTGAGCGCGGCAATTTTGGTCGCGGAAAACGAGTACTCGCTAGTATAGTCTTTCGCCACCCGGCCAACGACCTCCACGGTTTGTAGCTCGGCAGTTTCGGGAACGAGTTCAACAGTAAAGAACCGCTCGCGGGTTCTGGCGGTGGTGGTTCTAAAGCCCACAAACGAAACCTGCAACGTGCCGGCACCGTCGATGGTGAATTTGCCTTCCGTATCGGTAACCGTTCCTTTATCGGTATTGAGCAGTTTGACGGTTGCGCCCACGACGGGAGCGCCGGTGTTGGCATCGAGTACGTTGCCGGTGATGGTTTGGGCGTGCAGGCAAAACGAGCCCAGCACAAGCAAAAAGGTAAATACGTGTTTCATCGATCGAGATTGTGTAAATAGCAATAGCTTACTTCATGACGCCGTAAGCCAGGTAATAATCTGCCGGTCCTCTCTCTGCCCATTACTCCCAAACCGGGAAGGGGTCTTTGAACGCCCCGCCCGTTTCTATGTGCTTCAGCTCCAGTTCGGTGCACAGACACTCCTGCAACTCGGCCGTGATTCGCGCCTGGTTCAGGTCCTGTCCAATGATGACCAGCTCGTTTTGCCGGTCGCCGAAGCGCTTATGCCAGCGCGCTTCTATGGCTTTTTGATTTTCCAGAAACGCACCGTACTGCGTTCGTTTGGCAAACGGCATGGACGCCCACCATACCCCGGCCCGCTCGGCCCGCAGACTGCCCCCGGCCTGGCTGAAATTCAGCGCATCGTCGGGGCGCGACGCCAGCCAGAACAAGCCCTTGCTGCGGATAATACCCGCCGGAAAATTCTCGCTCAGATACTGCCAGAACCGCGCCGGGTGGAACGGTCGGCGGTCGCGGAACACAAACGAGCTGATACCATACTCTTCGGTCTCGGGCGTATGGGCGATGCCGTTCTTGTGATTCTGTAATTCCTGAATCCAGCCCGCCGACTGCGACGCTTCATCGAAATCAAACAGGCGGGTATTAAGTATCTGCGCTGGGTCAACTTTGGAGAACTGCGATTCGATCAGCCGGGCTTTGGGATTAAGCTTGTGCAGAATGGCTTTCAGTTCGCCCACCTGATGGCGGTTGAGCAGGTCAGTTTTGTTGAGGATGATAACATTCGCAAACTCAATCTGGTCAGTCAGGAGATTCACGATAGGGCGCGTGTCGGCGGGGTCGTCATTTAACGAGCGCTGATACACGTTATCGATCGAGCCGAAATCACGAGGAAAGTTAAACGCGTCCACAACCGTCACGAGTGTGTCCAGACGCGAGAAGCGGGAGAGGTCAATGTCCTTTTCTTCATCAACAAACGAGAACGTCTGCGCTACGGGTAGCGGTTCTGAGATACCCGTCGATTCGATGAGCAGGTAATCGAAACGGTTCTCCCGCGCCAGTTTCTCCACTTCCAGCATCAGGTCTTCGCGCAGGGTGCAGCAGATGCAACCGTTGCTCATCTCGACAAGCCGCTCTTCGGTGCGCGAGAGCGTATTCTGATCATTGACCAACTGGGCGTCTACATTCACTTCGCTCATGTCATTGACGATAACGGCCACTTTCAGCCCCTGTTTGTTGTGCAGGATGTGGTTGAGCAGGGTCGTTTTACCAGCGCCCAGAAAGCCACTGAGTACAGTTACGGGTAATTTTTTCATGGTAAGTAATATGATGCAAAATGAGACCCGAATCAGGGCATATTTAGCCGACTCGATGGGATGCGACCAAGTGCAGAAAAGTCTGTTTGACTACGCAAATATACAGCGGGGTTTTATTTATGCAACAATGTTGCATAAATAAAACCCCGCTCATTGAAATGACCTGTTGGGCCGTTAAATGGAATCTGTTTACGTTGCCATTCCCGGCCAATTAGGGCAGTAGACTTAGCCCAGTCGATGTCTTGTCATTGAGAAGATTCTTACACTAAAACCGGACACGGCAACGAAAGCGCAACGTGACGCTATTGCGTTACCTGCGCCATTACTGCATCTAACCGCTGCTGAATCTGCTTAATGCTCGATAGCGTCTCTCGTTGCAGGTCACGCATCTGGTCGGCGGGCAGGTCTTTCAAGGTCGCGTCGTTATGGTGATGATGGGCCGGTCCGTTGTGGTTATGATTGTGTGGCATACCGGGCACTTCAACCAGGTTTTCTTCCCACTCTTCAAAAGCCGTTTTCAAACTATCGAGCGTTGCGACGGTTGCTGTGGCGTCCTGTTTAGGGCTTTTGACCAATATGGTTTTTAACGAATCGATCTGATCAATTTTCGGTTCGATAATGGCCTGTATCTCGGTGGCTTCATTATGGTAAAGGGCGGCTTCTTCCAGCAACGGATCGCGCTTTTCGGTGGAGTTACAGGAGAATATGCCTACGCACAGGAGTAAGATAGCGAAGAGGAATTTCATGGCAGCAAACGGATTTATAGCTACCAAGATAGCTTATTCGCAACAAAGTTGCAAAATTAAGGCTTCTGGAAGTTGGCCCGTATAAGCCAAATTCCAGAAGCCTTATAAATGAAAATTAGTCAGTTATTCGCTTTTTGAACTCAGTTCGCCGGTGCCTTTGGGCAGCGTACTGTCGTAAAGTGCGTTAAAAATCAGTTTGTACGTACCGCGCGGCTGCCCCCGGAACTGCGGACTGAAGCCGAACAGCACGACATTGCCTTTCCCCTGAAACGCCCGCACTACGGCCGGTTTGCCGGCAATGTACCGGTCTTCGTTCAGGGCCCAGCCGCTCATCAGCAAGTCTTTTTTGGCGTAGCTGGCAATCACCTCCACTTTCGGTGCCGGAGCGACCTTGATTTCTTCGCGACCGCCTTCGCCCTCCCGCGACTGCTTCACGATCTCGAAAGCACGGCTGTTTGAGAAGGCAGCCGCCACTTCGGGCTGCATGCCGTAGGCCAGCGGATGCTTCGTGTCTACAACAGTTCGGATCAGCGAACCGGGAATGTAGAACTGCTGATTCGACAGCCCCTCCGTTACGTTCTTCACCGGGAGTCCCAGCATTTCGATGGCGAAATCACTGGCTCCATCAAAGGTAACCAGCGTACCGCCGTTGTTGACGTACTGCTGCAGCGCTGTTGCACCTATCAGACCGATGCCACCTACGTATGGAGCGGGCATGGTGTTCGGTGCGTGTCCATTCAGAATCCGTTTGGCATCCTGATCGGGAATAATGATGGTGTTGTAGGCTGACAGGTCGCGCTTGGTAATGTCGGCGTCGTGGAGCGTATCGACCGGGAAGCCGTAGCTTTCCATCAGCCAGCGCGTCCAGCCTTCGTCCATGTTGGCTACCCACGATTTGTACAGCCCAATCTTCGGCAGCTTGAGCGGATTTACGGCACTGGTTGGTTTGCTCGCTATGCCCGTGAACGTGAGCCCCAGTTCGTTGGCCAGTTGTTTGACCCGTCCTTCAGTGGCGGCTCCTTTCTGGATCAGGAACGACCCGGCTTCGACCGATGGGACGCCTGAAGACAGGCTGAACACCGTTTCGCCATCTTTCAGCAGGCGGTTCACCGCCATAGCGCTGGCGTTCTGGTTGCGGCTGAGTACGTAGCCAAAGCCCGCGTCGGCCGCTACCTGACCGGGTACTACCGCAGCCATTCCTTTGAGCAGTTCGGCCTCCGCGTTGAATGCGTTCCCAATTTTAGCAACGCTCACGCCCATCTGCATCGGCAGGGTCCAGCCGGCCAGGTCGTAGGGCGGAATCGGTGGGCCGCCTGGATACAACCGCTGGTTGGGATGTACTTGCTTGTCCATCAGGTCCACGACATACGGGCTGAACGCCTGACTACCGTAAATGATGTACGAGCCGGCTGCGTAAGATTTGTCTCCGGCCTGGAACGGCTGCGTGGCCAGGTGAATTTCCACGCCACTCTGCCGGAACATATTCACCAGGTTCAGCGCTTCGCTTTTGTCCCACTGTTCGGCCGGGATGACGTAGGCAAACGGCTTGGTTTTACCGGCGGCTTCGATGGCGTCGCGGCCCATGCGGTAGATGTTGTACAGAAACTCCTCGCGCTTGTCGGCGGCTAATACCAGCGTTGCCATTGAGGCTTCTTCCATGTAATTGACCGCGTCCCGGAAGCGCGACTGCCCACCTTTCCAGGGATCAGCGTAGAAGATTTCGGTGCCGCCAGTCGATGCCGTGACGCCCTGCCCAACGGTTTTGGGCAGGGAATCAGGCGGGTAGAAGCGGGGCGAAGGCGTTGCGTGTGCGGTCTCAGTCAGGATACCGATCTGGTTGTGGAAATACGGTACGGTGCGCATCCCGCCGTTCCACCACATGCTGAACCGCAACTGCGACACCACGCCCGGCATCCGTTTAATGGCAAAGCGGCTGGCCATGGCCGTACCGACCATGTTGACACCGGCCGTTACGCCCGGGTGAATCTGCGGGTTAACCGGGTTCGCAAAAGGCGGAATAAAGATGCGTGTCCAGGCTGGTGAGGTCTGGTGGTGGTTGTAGACGATCTGTGGGTACCACTGGTTGTACAGTACATTCGACACCGCCTTCGTTTCGGGCATATTGTTGGTGAACCAGTCGCGGTTGTTGTCGTGGCCGACGTAGTGGTGGTACAACCAGGGCGGTTGTGTGGTTTCGAAGGGTGTGCCGAGGTTGTGCCGGTACCAGTCGGCGACTATATCCAGCCCGTCGGGGTTCATCTCGACCATCAGCAGCGCCACAACCTGATCGCGAATTTTCTTCATCTCGCTCGATTCTTCCGTTGCCATGCGGTAGGCCAGTTCGGGCATCATCTGCGCCGAGGCTACTTCGGATGCGTGCATTCCGGCGTCGATCCAGACGATGGCCTTGCCCGTAGCGGCCAGTTGACGCGCCTGGGCGTCGTCGATGCGGGCCCGCGACAGTTGTTCACTGACGCTCCGCCAGCGTTCCAACTGCTTCAAATTGGCCTCGCTGGATACCATGAGCAGGAGCAGGGGTTTGCCCAACACCGACTTGCCAATGGTCGTCATTTGTACCCGGTTGCTGGCTTTGTCCAGACGCTGGTAGTAATCCATCAGCATCTTTGTGTTTGCCAGCTTGTAGTCGGCGCCGGGTTCAAAGCCGAATACGTCGGCGGGTTTGGGTACCTGGGCGTTGGCCATCAAACCGGCCAGCATAGCCGCCAGAACCAGCAGCAGGCTCCGGTAAACGGTCATTTTCAGATCAATCGATTTCATGCCATTGAGGGAGGTTATGTGTAATACGTCGAAATCCGTTAGCTATTGACAAGGCTGAGCCGGATGGGCGCCGGTCCGACCCGTGCCGTTACTTAGCCATGCCCGCTTCGGCGAGCAGGACCAGCATGATGCGCTGCAGGCCGAGGTGGCCTTTATCGTTCAGCCACCACTCTTTCAATGAGTGGGCTCCTCCGCCCGTACCACCACTGCCGATGGTAACCGATGGCACGCCTTTGGCGATGGGAATGTTGGCGTTCGTCGAGCCTACGTGCAGGGCTGGTTCAGCCTGGAGGTAGCTGGAAACGGCCATGGCCCGCTGCACTAGCGGAACGGTCGGTTCAATGCGGCCCGACGGACGGTCGCCAACCATCTTGACCTCAACGGTCAGGTCGGGGCCGCTCCGTTTCATGGCGTTTTCTTCCTTGAGTGCCCGCTGAACAGCCGCCTGCAAAAGCTTGTCGACACCGGCCAGCCGCTCGGGGCTTTCCGACCGCATATCAACTTCCATCCACGACTCGTAAGGAATGGCGTTGACGGATGTACCGCCCCCGATGACACCTACGCTATACGTCGTTTTGATACCCTGTTTGGTGAATTGATCAGCGTCGGCGGTGAAATACGCAATGGCTTTGCCAAGAGCACCGTGCGGGTTTACGATGCCGAACGCGCCGTATGAATGCCCCCCCGGCCCCCGGAACGTAATGCGGTAGCGGTGCGACCCCAGGCCCCGGTGCGTGATGCTGCTGATGCCGTGTCCATCTACGGCGATGTACGAATCGATCTTAGGACCATTGGGGCGGAACAGGTGTTTAACGCCCCGCAGGTCGCCCAGCCCTTCTTCGCCCACCGCTCCCACGAACAGCACGTCCGCGTCGGTTTCGATGTTGGCCTTTTCCAGCCCGCGCAGTACGGTCAGCACGGCCGTAAGCCCACGGGTGTCGTCGCCAACGCCGGGCGCATACAACGTATCGCCTTTCTGCCTGACCTTGACGTCGGTACCGGCCGGGAAAACCGTATCGAGGTGCGCTTCAACCACCACGGTCTTTTTGCCGGATTTCCCCTTGCGTTTGGCCAGGACGTTGCTGACTTCATCGAGCCAGACCGAATCGGCACCAGCTTCGCGCATCAGGGCCGCGTAGGCTTTAGCCCGCTCCATTTCTTTGAACGGGGGCGACGGAATCTCGGTCAGCCTGATCAGGTCCTGCTTGGTCTGCGGCTCCAGATCCATGAAAATCTGATTGGCCTTCAGCACGGCCGGGCGGGTGGCCAGGGCATTGATTTCGTTGACGTATCGCTTATCAATGGCCACTTTTTCGGTCGCATCGTCGGCTTCTTCCTGCGCCAGAATCGGCTGGGCAGTTCCGGCCATCAGCGCCGACGCGACCATAGCTATGGTAAACGGTCGATTCATAGAGTGCATGAAAACGTGGAGAGTCGGAGAAAATCAGCGGCCCAACCAGGTTAGGTTGGGCCGCCGGAAACATCAGGATTATTCCTCGCTCACCGTCTCGTTGCCCGATTGAGGGGATGAACCGGTTGAGTAGAGCTGATTGAAGAGCAGTTTGAACGTACCCTGCGATTGAGCCCGGAACGTGATTTCGGGGCCGAAGGCGTAGAGTTTACCCGAGCCGACCGGAGCCATGAAAGCCGCTACGCCGTCCTGTAGGTACGACTGCCCCCAGGCCCAGCCGCTACGCAGCGGTTTGTTGCTGGAAAACCAGGCCAGTGGTTTCACCGTCCCTTTGGCGATGGCTTCGGGAGCCAGCTTGAAGACCGGGCTGGCGTCGAAATACACATCCGTCAGGTTCGGCATACCCCAGGTAGCGTGCTGGGTCGAATCCAGGTTCACCCGCAGTACGCTACCTGGAATGTAGTACTTCTCGCCGGGCAGTGGCCGATCCTGTCCGCTGCTGGTCATTTCGGTCAGGGCATTCTTGACCGGCAGGTTCAGGTGGTAAGCCAGGTTCGTGCTGGAGCCAATAGTCACAACCGTACCGCCGGCTTCCAGGAACGCCTTGATCTGCGGAATCGACTTGCTGGCGGTGATCCGGCCTAACCACGGACGATATTCGGCCGGAGTTGTCTCTTCTTTCGGTTCGCGTTCGAGAGCCCGGAAAATGTCGTTTTCCTCCCCTCTGACGGGCGGAATGGCCCGGGTTACGAACACGATTACGTCGTATTTCTTGCGCAGATCGCCGGCGTCAATATCCGACGGGTAAATCACCTTCATCGGGAAGTGATACTGCTCCATCAGCCAGCGCACCCAGCCCGACGGCATTGAGCCACCGTACGTATCCCACAGCGCAATACGCATGGGCGATACTTTGATCATCGACGTAGTGGGGCGTTTCGACACGCCCGTAATTTCCAGACCGAGGTCCTTCGCGGACTTGTCCAGCAACGATTTGGCCTTCGCCGACGCCGGCACAAAGAAGGCACCGGCTTCCACCGACGACTTACCGCCAGCGCCGTTGGGCAGGCGGTACACCTCCACACCCGATGCCAGCAGGTCATTAACCGCGATGAACGAGTTATTGGCGCGGGCGCTCAGCACGTAGCCGGCACTGCCACCCCCGTTGATATGGCCTTCGGGCGACAGGAGTTCGCCGTAGGGCAGCTTCTTGAACGGACCGTCAAAACCGTCGAGAATCCGGTCGAACTGTACGTTCATGAGGTAGGCCAGGGTCCAGCCGGCGGCATCGTACGGACGTACCGGCGGGCCACCCGGATACTGGAAATCGTTGGGGTGATCCTGCGGCTCGAACATATCGAGAATGTGTGGTCGGAACGACTGATCGGTCTTGACGATGTACGAACCTTCGGGGTATTTCTTGCCCGCTACGGTAAAATCGGCCGTGGCCTGTTGTACCTGAATACCCGTCCGGATCAGGGCGTTGAGGAACTTGACGGCCGTGGCGAAATCAGGCTGGTTGGCCGGGATGATGAAACCGCGCGGGTCGCGCAGGGTCGGCGCTTTCATGATCGTATCGTAGTACTTAACCGGCATGCCGCCACCCCGGGGCAGCAGACCATACTGGGCCAGAGCCGCGTTGGTGGTCGAGGTCGGCTTTTTCGGATCGGCTTTGTAGGCTTCCTGAATGGCGTCGATGCGCTTCGGCGAGAGCGCCCACGTATCGGTGCTGCCGCGCTCGATGGAGTTCTTACCCATCCGGTAGATGTTGTACAGCACCTGGTCGCGGTAGCGGGCAGCATAATCCATCACGGCGTAATTCAAGGACAGCGAGTAATCAATCGACTGCTTGAAATGCCACTTCTGCGGCCGAACCGGGAAGGGTGTGTTACCGTTCGGAATCAGACGGTTCGGTACCAGCGGTACGTCTTCGGGTGTTGGACCGCCGATGATCTCGGTCAGCAGGCCGATCATGTTGTGGAAGTGCGTCGTCGTACGCAGACCACCGTTGTACCAGGTCGAGAACACCGAACCGCCCAGGCGCGTGAATCCCGGTTTGTTTTCGGAGTTCAGGCGGTTGATCATGGCCGCGCCGAGGGCGTCGATTCCCGTGATCATCAGCGGGTCAAACGCGTAGTTAAACGGGTCGCGGTAGGGGGGACCCGCCAGCACCGAGCCGGCCGGACCGCGCTGGTGGTGGTTATACATGATCTGCGGAATCCACTCGACAAACAACTGGCGGCCAATGTTCCGGGTTTCTTTCATGTTCAGCATGAAGAAGTCGCGGTTGTTATCGTGACCGATGTACTTCTGATAGAGCCGGGGCAGGTTGTCCAGCGATCGTTTCTCCGGCGTTTTTTCGCGCATGTACCAGTTCGTGACGATCTCCTGCCCATCGGGGTTGGCGTGGGTCAGCAGAATGATGTCCTGATCCAGAATCCGCAGGGTTTCCGGGTCTTTGCGGCTCACCAGTTGCCAGATCGTTTCGATTAACTGCATGGTTCCAACCGTTTCGGTGGCGTGCAGCCCCCCGTCAATCCAGACCACGGCTTTACCTTCATTAGCCAGAGCGCGGGCCTGCTCATCGGTCAGTCCTTCGGCACGGGCCAGTTTCTGGGAAATCTCCTTATACCGGTCCAGCTTCTTCAAATTCTCCGGCGACGAAACGATCAGCATGTACTGATGCCGACCTTCTTCCGTCATGCCAATGTCCACGAGTTTAGCCCGGTCCGATGCGGCTGCAATCTTCTTAAAATACGCTTCGGTCTGGGTATAGGTGGCGAGCATGTAATCGTCGCCGATGTTGAACCCAAAGTGCTCTTTGGGCGAAAGAATGTTCTGCGCCCAGGCCGTAGTCAGGCTGAACAGCAGGCCGATCAAAAGTAAACGAGGAAAAAAACGCATCATAGCGGGTTGTTTAGGGTAATACGTTGGCTGGTTAGTAGTTTGTGGCTCCTTGTTCGTGGTTAGACGGGCCGTTGGTCAGTACGGTAATCTGAACGGCAAACCACAAGCTAAGAACTACGAACTAATTTCACTTTCTCCGGAACCGGACACCGACGCGGCAGTCGCCGACTTCGCCACGGGCTTCGTCGCAAACGTTCTCCTGAAAGCCGACAATCCGGCGGCCGTCCTTGAGGTTCAGGATAAACTTGAACAGAAAATAATCATTCTGGGCGACCTTGCTCAGGTCCGTGCCCGTAAACGTTGCCATCTGGCCGGCTGTAACCGTAAACGTCTTGGGAAACTGCGTAACCGTTTCGTATAATTTGTCGGCCGACCCGACCCGGCTCGGCAGCGGAAACTGAGTTGCCGTCGGATACAGACCACCCGGTTGAGAAATAGCGATCGGATAGGGCGGATTGCCGGTTGCCGGTGCTTTGTAAAAACCCAAATATACATCAATTGAGGTGACTTCGGTACGCCCGAAACCTTCCCACCGCAGTGCATATTCAAACTCCTGACTGGCCATATTGGCGGCTCCCAGATCGAAGAAGGACGTGTTGGCCGTGGCTACCGTTGGCAGCGCCGATTTGGACGTATTGACCGCCACCAGCGGAACGGCTGTGTAGGTATAATTCTCCCAGACGTAGTCCTCAGTTTTGCAGGCGTCGAGGAGAATGGGCAGAATTATAGCGGTATAGAGAAAGATCTTTTTCATAGTCATTAAGTGGTATCCCTTATTTGTCCCAGAACACCGGGGTTGTTTGTTGCGCCGTTTGTACCTGATCCGCTTTGCTGGATACGTTCGCGTTGGTCGACAGTTCCGTGATTGAATACGTGAGTCGCAGCGGGAACGTGTTCAGGGGGGCGATGGGAGCCGGTAACACCGGCAGGCCCGTCCGGCGGTAATCGTTGTACGATTCGATGCCGTTGCCGTAGAGCGCGATGTATTTCTGGGTCATCACCAGCGTGAGCTTTCCGGCATCATCAGCGGCCGTGAACTGGCTCGCCCGGTTGGCGGCAAAGGCCGTGATCGATGCAGCCGGAATGGCCGGGGCCGAGTTACCCGAGGTCGACGAAATCGTGTTGACGCTGTTCAAATGCGCCGTAATGCCGTCCTGAAACAGTTGGCGTGCGTCGCCGGTCGTACCCAGTGTCAGGGCTGCTTCGGCCAGGATGAATTTGACCATCGCGTTCGTGATGAATGGGAACACACCCGCCCCCGTGCCGTCGGTGT
Organism: Fibrisoma limi BUZ 3; assembly: GCF_000296815.2. Taxonomy (GTDB): domain Bacteria; phylum Bacteroidota; class Bacteroidia; order Cytophagales; family Spirosomataceae; genus Fibrisoma; species Fibrisoma limi. Next base: position 11,271 of record NZ_CAIT01000009.1, on the reverse strand, counting down.
TGGTCACGACTTTTGGTGCACCGGTAGCTCCGGTGTTGGTCACGAAGGTGTTAGAAGCCGGTATATTGTTGATCGGCGCATTGTCGTACAGCCCCCCGGCCGGATACACCCCGACGGTAGCTTTCAGGGCGTTGTCGTTGGGCGAAGCCGTTGGGTCGCCGGTGTAGCGGCCAAAGTACCCGTTGCCGGTTGGTGTGAAGCCTACGGTATAGTTGGGCGTTTGCCGGAAAAAGTAGTACCGAATCCGCGGGTCGTCGTTGTTAAACAACCGCTCGATGAAACCCTGGCTCATGTAGTACGATTTACTGGCCTGGTATTCAGCGCGGTGCCAGGGATGCCGGTTAGCAGGGGTTTCGCTGGAGCCGAAGCGGAACGAGAAGTCCTGCGTATTGGCGCTGATCAGGGGCGCATTAGCCGACAGCAGGGCGTTGATTCCGGTCTTCGCTTTCTCCGGCTGAACCAGACGTATCTGGTTGAAGAGCTTTAGCTTTAACGAGTTGCCCATGCGAATCCAGGCGTTCTTATCGCCCCGGTAGATGATGTCGGCACTGGCCGGCTGGATGGCAAATGCGCCTTTATTGGCATCGGCCAGGGCTTCGTCGATCAGCGTAAACAGCTTGTCGTAAATGGTAGCTCCGGTCTCGAAAACGGGGTCGGAAACAGTGTTACCCTTCGAGGCCTCGGTAAACGGAATGTCGCCCCAGAGGTCGACCATGATGCTGTAGATGTAGGCTTTTTCCAGTTTGGCGATGGAAACGTAATCCCAGCGGTTCTGGCGCGTACCTTCTTCAATGATGATTTCGAGGTCGTTCAGCACCTGCGTGTACAACCCGTTCCACGACTGCTGGTAATCGGTACCGTCCTGGAAATTGCGGCTGGCGTTGTTGGTGTACAGATGCTGCACCAGCACCGACGTTCCCTGATTCACGTCCCGCAGGCTGCCCGTCATGGATACCTGCGTAGCCGGCAGCAGCAGTTCCAGTACCGGCGTAGTCGGGTTGTTCGGATCAGAGTTAATATCGACAAACTCATTGCAGGCTCCGGCCGTCAGGAGTAGCCCCAGTAAAGAGGTTATTCGTATGATTTTAAATGTCATATTACCTGGTATTTTTTAACCGCAAAGACGCGAAGGAAGCGCAATGGTCGCCAAGTACGTTGCGCTCTTCGCGCTTGCTTTGCGTCTTTGCGGTTTGAAAATTAAAAACTGAACCGCAGATTCACCCCGAGTCGCCGGGTCGTTGGAATGCCGATGAAATCGAAACCCTGCGAGTTGCCGGCTCCCAGCGAACTGACTTCCGGATCGAAGTTCAGGTACTTCGGGAAGTTGGGCGCCAGGTACCACAGGTTCCGGCCGCTGATGGACAGGAATGCCGAACCGAACGGCGTTTTTTCGAGCCACCGCTTCGGAATCTGGTAGCCAAGCGAGACTTCGCGCAGCCGGAACACCGTGGCATCGAATACGTTCACTTCGGCGGCACCGCCGGGACCAAAGCCACCGCTGAAATAGTAGTCAGCTACGGCAATGCCTACGTTGTTCGGGATTTTCCGGCCTTCGCCGTCGAGGATGGGTTTCAGCGTGTTTACGTCGCCCAGTACACCCGGTCCAATGAGGATAGCTTCTCGTTCTTCCGTGTCGCGGGTAACGCCCCGGCTCAGGAGTTCATAGGCCGTGAAGGAATACATGTCGCCCCCTTTCTTCCAGTCGAACAGGGCGCTGAGCGTCAGCCCCCGATACGTCAGTGTGTTGGTGACACCCAGTATAAAATCGGGGTTTGGGTTGCCGATGGCTTCTGTTTTGCCGCTCAGGATTGGCTTACCGGTGTTGGGATTCACCAGAATGTTGCCTTCGTCGTCGCGGGCGTAGGTGGAGCCGCGAATCATGCCGTAGGGCCGACCGGCAATATGAACGCTACCCAGGTCGGCAAAACCACCATAGGGCAGTTCCCGTAGCGAACCGATGTCGCGCACGATGTTCCGGTTCAGCGTAAAGGCCGACGAAATATCCCAGGTCAGGCCGTTGGGCGCTTTCACTGGCGTAGCGTTCAGTCCGATTTCAATCCCTTCGTTGGATGACTTACCGAGGTTAATCACTTTTTGCGTGTAACCCGAAGAAGGTACCGCATTGACCGTAAAGATCTGCGACGTACTGATCTTATTATAGTACGTGACGTCCAGCCCGACCCGGTTGTTGAAGAACTGGAGTTCGGCCCCCAGCTCAAGCTCGTTGATAAATTCCGGCTTCAGGGTTGCATTCGCCAGCAGGTCAGACTGAGTCAGTGCACTCTGGCCAATGAAGGGCGTTGCGATGGTACCCGTACCGGATGCACCGGCTCCCAGCACCGGATTGGCGATGTATACCGTCTGGGTCTGGTAGGGAGTCGCTTCGTTACCGACCCGCGTATAGCCCGCCCGCAGTTTACCGAACGACAGAATCGATTTTGGCAACCGGAAGGCTTCGGTAAAGATCAGCGACGCGCTGGCTCCACCGTAGAGGTAACTGCGGCTGTCAGGCGGCAGCGTAGACGATACGTCATTACGGGCAACGAGGTTCAGAAAGGCGTAGTTCTTATAGTCCAGCGAGATGTCGGTAAAGATGGCATAGAACCGCTGCCGCAGGGTATTCCGGTTGTTGGGCAGCACACGCGGAATTGTAACGCTGGTGTTGTTCAGGGAGTTGATGCCACGGAAGATGATGCCGTCTCCGAATACCACCTGCCGCTCCGTGACCCGCTGGTTTACGTTGTTGCCCAGAATGACCTTCAGCCCGATGTCTTCGCTGATGGGCCTGGTAGCCGTCAGCAACAGGGTGTTGTCCAGTTCCTGCCGGAAGATGTTGTCGTTCGTAATGTTGCCGTTCGGGAAGTAGTCGCCCCCCTTGCCGTTCACGACGGTTCGGCGGTCGGTGTACACGTTGAAGCCGGCCGTGTTCTGGACGTTCAGCCACGGCAGCGGGTCGAAGCCAAGTACGATATTACCGTAGTAGCGGTCTACCTTGCTCGTGGTTGGGCTATTCTTAACCGACCAGTAGGGGTTATCGGTGCCTACCCGGTCGTACACGTTGTTGCCGTTCAGGGGGTTGGTGTACGGGTAGTTGGTCAGGTCAAAACTCGTCGGCACAAACATCAGAATGTCCAGGATCGAAGCCCCAGAACCGTTCGCGGCCGTGAGCTGGGGCGATGTCTGGTCGGTGTTGACGTAGTTCAGCGCCCCGCTGACGTAAAATTTGTTGTCCAGTTGTGCGTTTCCGCCGATGTTAACCGCCGTACGGGTAATCTCGTTTTCCGGAACAACGCCCTGGTTACCCGTACGTGACAGACCCGCCGTAAAGCTGCCTTTCTCTCCACCGGTCGACACCGACAGCGCATTTTCAAAGACGCTGCCCGTCCGGAAGAAATTTTTGGCGTTGTACTGCGAATAAGACTGATATGGCACCTGAATCGGCGTAGTTCCGTCGGCCTGGTAGATGTCGGGGAAAACCGTTGAAGGGTACCGGTTGTTGGTCGTCAGCGGGTGCGGGATGGTCTGGCGCGTCGGGATCAGGCTCGTGACGCCCGGATACGGCGGCCCCCACGACCCAAACACGCCACTCCGGTAGTCGAAGTTGGTACCCTGACCGTATTTGGTCTGATACTCGGGCAGGCCCGCTACGGTCTCAGTCGAATAACCCGTATTGAACGTAATTTCAAGCCCTTTCCGGCTCTGGCGTTTTCCGGCCTTGGTCGTGATGATGATGGCCCCGTTGGCGGCCCGCGATCCATAGAGTGCGGCAGCCGCAGCGCCTTTCAGAACGGTCATCGTCAGGATGTTGTTCGGGTCGAGGTCGAACGCCCGGTTGGTGACGGTCGATCCGCCGACCGTTCCATCCGTACCGCCGAAGCTGGAGTTATCGAACGGAACCCCGTCGACTACAAACAGCGGCTGGTTGTTGTTCCCCAGCGATGAGTTACCCCGGATGGTGATGTTGGTGGCCCCCCCGGCGGCCCCACCCGAACCCTGTACGTTGACCCCGGCCACTTTGCCGGTCAGCGCCCGCAGCGGGTCGGGTTCTGACTTCTGCGCCAGCTTACTGGCATCGATCGTACTGACGGAGTACCCGAGCGCGTTTTTGTCCCGTTTAATACCAGCGGCCGTCACGACCACTTCGCTCAGTTGTTTGGTATCGACCGTCAGCGCCACGTCGATAACCTGCTGATTACCAACGGTTACTTCTTTCGACTGAAAACCAACCGAGGAGAAGACCAGCACGGCATCACCGTTCGGTATGCTGATCTGGTAGCTGCCCTGCGCATCGGTAACAGTCCCAACCGTAGTGCCTTTAACGGTCACCGACGTACCGGGTAACCCGGCTTTATCGCCGTCGTCGCGGACTTTCCCCCGGATGGTTCGTTGCTGGCTAAACGCTAAAAGAGGGAATAGAATGAGAAAAGCACATAGATGTATTTTCATACAGTTTCATAGAGGGAGTTAATTGGATACGGAGAGAATAGTAATCCTGCGAAAGCAAATCAATATTATTAGATTATATTTTTTAATTCAATAGATATAGCAAATAATATTTTAAAATAATTAATAATATCAGTATTTAATTCTAATATTTGATTTTTTTTAGAATTAGTTAAATGATATATTTTCTCCTGTTCATCCATTTTAAGACCGTTTGGTCCCGTAGTTTATACGTATATGTTTCAGGGTAACGTCGATGCGAGGGAATCACATAGAGAGAAGTATCTGCATAAAAAAGCCCGTGACATCTACGGAGACATCACGGGCGATTGAATAGTATAACTTTATAAAGAAGGTACCGACGACTTAGTGAGCGTGTTGCAGGCGGTGGGCACGGATATTGAACAGGTGCGAAATCACCAGACCTGCCGAGGCTAAGTAGCCAAGGTATTCAAACAGTTCGTTTACATCCTCGAGCAGGATGGCTACCGTAAAGAGACTCAAAAATGCCCATAGGCAAATACGGATGACGGGCGAAGCGTAATGACGGGTGGCGAAATAGACAGCCACGATATTAACGCCAATAAACACGTAATCCAGGCTCAGGTACCCAATGCGGAAGGCGTCATGCTTTAAAAGCGAAGACGTCATCAGCAGCATCGGCGTGATGAGACAGTGAATCATGCACAATACCGAACCGGTGATCCCAATGTAGTCGGCTTTCTTATCAAGACTATCTGTTTTCATAGACAGCGTACCAAAGACTTAACAGCGCAAAGATAGCACTATTTTCTTATTTGCAACAATGTTGCAAAAATGAGATTGGCGATCAATGTACAGGACAAAGATACAAAGACCATTGCGTAGAGAAACCATAAGCAATGCAATATAGTTGCAAAAATTTTTGCAACTATATTGCATTTGAAATAGCTTTGCCGACCGTATCAACTGATATGTGTTTACATTCAACGATTTACCTGCATGAACAACGTAGTGAAAAAATGGCTATGGTTGCTGATCCTGGCAGTGCCTTTATTAAGTGGTTGCAACGACAACGCCGATAACCCCCAGCCGGCCGATGAGAACGAACTGATAACAACTCTGACGTTGCGTTTTACGCAGCAGGGGGTAACCAGCCCGCAATCGCAGACGATCACCTTCCGGGATGTTGACGGTGATGGTGGCTCGGCACCGGTTATTACTGGTAACGTAACGCTCAGAGCCAACCAGACCTATACCCTGGACGTAGCTCAATTGCTTGATGAAAGCAAGACACCAACTCTTAACATTCTGGAAGAAGTGGAAGAGGAGAGCGATGAACACCTATTTGTTTTTACGCCCAATCCTACTTCGTTATTTACCTATACCTATGGCGATAAGGATCAGAATAATCTGCCCATTGGTATCACTGGAACCGTTCGTACAGGAGCCGCCGGCACCGGTACGGTTACGGTACAGCTACGCCATCAGCCTGGTACAAAGAATGGAACGCCTGCCCCCGGCGACGATGATCTGAACGTACAGTTCAACATAACCGTTGCCAACTAACGACTAGCAACTGGCCGACCACCCGCGGGTAGTCGGCCAGTTGGTTTAATTTACCTGGCTAAGCAGGGTATAACCCATCAGCTTGCCGTTTTTGTTGTACGTCTCTGACTTGACATCGAACAGCAGGTTGCCAGACCGGTAGCTGACCACCCGCATTGACCCCCGAATCGGTATGCCCATGGTCCGGTTTTCAAAGCCCATGTCCGAGGTTATTTTGTACGTATCGAACGTACCGGCCGGCGTCGTGATCGACTGCTGACCTTCTACCTGCCGGTTGCTCATGGTCATGTTCATCTCCATCATTCGCGTGCCGTTGGTGAAAAACTCAGCTTCCATAGCACCGTCGGGTAGTTTCTGCCCAACATTGAATTTCCCGGGATACACCAGTCGATTTAGTTTCATCTTCATCTGGGCATCTTTGAAGGCCGTATTCTGCATACTCGCCATCATACCTGATAAGTCAGCCATAATTTCATCACCGGTGCATGTATAGCGGATATCGGATGGGGGCTGGGCTTTGCCTTTTTCGTCCTGGAACTGGGTTGTAATATCAACGATGGTTGAGTTGCCTTCGCGGCTTACATTCTTAATCTGATACGTGATTTTGCCGTTCGGTTTTTCTTTGGCGTTGTAGGTTGTCAGCTCAAAATTCATCCCTGGTTTGAGCGTCATACCGGCGCATGTCTGCGCCCGGCCAGTTGTCAGAACGGCTGCCGTCATCAGCAAGGAAAGGACCAATTGTTTCATAAAGCGTAGGTTTGTAAGCGTTTAGTCGATAAAACTACACGTTTGGCAAACCCGTTTGCCGAACGTTTGAGGGAAAGGTCAGGCCCAGGCCATGCTCAGGACGCCCATCAGCATGATCAGCTTACACAGATTGCTAAGGTAGCCGAAGTCCCGGCGGGTATCGGCGAAAACGAGCCGGTACACCAGCCACCCGATCGGGATCAGCAGGATAAGGAAAATCCAGCCCAGGCGCAGGTTCCCCAGCGAATCGGCCATCAGAAACAGGGTGGCAATGAATGATGCAATGAGGACGTAGAGCAGGTATTTGGTCCGGCGCAGCCCCCAGACGATCGGGAGTGTCCGGCACCCGAAGCGGGCGTCGCCCCGGATGTCTTCCATGTCTTTAATGATCTCCCGGACCAGCGTAATGGCAAACGAGAACAGGGCGTAGATCAGGAGCATATCGGCGTTCTGGCGATAATACACCGCCAGCACGATCAGCGAGAGAGCCGTCAGGAGGGAGATGACTACGTTGCCGATAAACGGCTGGCGCTTGAACTGCGCGGAATAAAACCAGAGCAGCCCGGCCGCTACGACATCGGTTACAAATACCCAGTTGCTTAGATAGAGTCCTATGACACACCCCACGAAGTTCAGGAGCTGGTGAGCGCCCATGGCCACCCGGCGTTTAAGATAACGGCCGATAACGACCCGTTCGGGTTTGTTGACCAGGTCGATTTTGATATCGAAATAATCGTTGATGATGTAGCCCGCTGCCGCAATGCAAACCGTTGAGAATGACAGCAGCCAGATGGTCGGATCGATCAGAATGCGCAGCCATTGCTCCTGTGGCCCAACAAGGAAAATGCGGGCCAGAAACTGAGTGAGCACCACGATCAACAGATTTTGCACACGGATCAGCCGAAGGAATCCATAGACGAATGCCGAGAAAGGAACGGGCTGGTGCATGGGGGGGCTTTTAAACTGCAAAAATACGGCTTTTTTATCATGCCGCATGGTTTAACCAGCCGTTCCTATTATTCGTAGCATGGGCCACCTGCCAGAGGGCAATTTCGCACTCCGGCAGACCCGGCTGAGGGCGAGGAAACGAGCAGCACCCCGGCCAACATCACTGTAACAAATACTTTACGTAAGAATCGGGATTCTTTTCATGCTGGTTTGTTGTTGTAAGGAAAACCGTTCCCGGCCTTCGGGCTCCATTCTATGAAAATCGGTATTGTGTGCTACCCCACTTTCGGGGGCAGTGGCGTAGTAGCCACCGAACTTGGTAAGGCACTGGCCAAAAACGGCCACCAGATCCACTTCATTACCTACCAGCAACCACCCCGGCTCGATTTTTTCAATGAGAATGTTTTCTACCACGAAGTAAATATCCCCTCGTATCCGCTCTTTCAGTATCCGCCGTATGAATCGGCGCTCGCGAGCGAGATGGTCAACGTTGTATTGAACGAAAACGTGGATCTGCTGCACGTTCACTACGCCATTCCGCACGCGTCGGCGGCTTACATGGCCAAAATGATTCTGCGGTCGCAGGGGCGACACGTACCGGTGGTTACCACCTTACACGGGACCGACATCACGCTGGTGGGTAAGGATGCGTCGTATGAACCGGTCGTTACGTTCAGTATCAACCAGTCCGACGGCGTAACGGCCGTGTCGGAAGATCTGCGGCAGGATACCTACGCCCATTTTAACGTCCATCGCGAAATTGAAGTCATTCCCAACTTCATCGACCTGAGCCGGTTCAAGCGGCAGCAGAAAGAACATTTCAAAAAAGCGATCTGCCCCAACGGCGAAAAGCTCATTGTGCATACGTCGAACTTCCGGCGCGTCAAACGTATTGATGATGCCGTTATGACGTTTTATCACATTCAGGAGCACATGCCGGCTAAATTGCTGCTTGTCGGCGACGGCCCCGAACGCGCCCGTATCGAACGACTGGTGCGCGAACTGGGCATCTACGATCAGGTTCGTTTTCTGGGTAAGCTGGATGCCGTGGAGGAAGTGCTGTCGGTGGCCGATCTGTTTCTGATGCCGTCGGAAAACGAAAGTTTCGGACTCGCGGCACTCGAAGCCATGGCCTGTGAGGTACCCGTTATATCATCCAACGCCGGTGGCCTGCCCGAACTGAACGTGCAGGGCGTGACGGGCTTTCTGAGCCCCGTTGGCGACGTAGACGACATGGTCAAAAACTCGTTGTACATCCTCGACGAAGCGAATCTTCCTACCTTTAAGCGAAATGCGCTGGCCCGCGCCGAAGAGTTTGCGCTGCCGCTGATACTGCCGCGATACGAAGCGTATTACGAGCGTGTGCTTCAGGAAGCGCGGGAAACGGTTTAAACAAGCATTTAGGATTTACAGTTTTCAGTTTACGGTTTTCGATGGATCGTTTCCGAATGGCGACTTACTCAAAAACAGCAGACTGTAAACCGTGAACAGAAAACCGAATAACGAATGAATCCAAACATACCCAAAACGGACCGGAAGCGGGTGGTAATTGTGGGGGCCGGCTTCGGTGGACTGAAATTGGCCAAACGGCTATCGCGACGGAAAGAGTTTCAGGTAGTGCTGGTTAACCGGCACAATTATCACGAGTTTCAACCGCTGTACTATCAGGTTGCTACGGCCGGTCTGGAGGCAAACTCCATTCTGTTTCCGCTACGGGCCGTGTTCGGCAACTGCAAGAACGTACACATCCGGGTAACGAACGTAACGGGCGTGCGGCCGGCCGACAAAGCCATTGATACCGAACTGGGGCCAATCACCTACGATTACCTCGTGGTTGCGACCGGCGCCGACACCAACTTCTTCAACATGCAGAACATCATCGAGAAGGCTCTTCCGATGAAGTCGGTGTCGGAAGCGATTGCGCTCCGGAATCGAATTCTGCAGAATTTCGAAGATGCGCTGAGCGTCGAAACCGAAGAGGAAAAAAATGGACTGATGGATTTTGTGGTGGTAGGCGGAGGACCGACGGGCGTGGAGCTTTGCGGAACGCTGGCCGAAATGCGCAAAACCGTCCTGCCCCGCGACTACCCCGAGCTTAACTTTACGATGATGGATATTCACCTCATCGAGTCGGGCGGGGAGCTGCTGGGGCCGATGTCGAAGCAATCGCAGGACCATTCCCTCAAATACCTGCTGGATCTTGGCGTTAATGTCCGGCTCAACACGCGGGTAAAGGACTTCGATGGCGAGACGGTGTACATGGTCGACGGCTCAACGCTCCGGACCAACAACCTTATCTGGGCGGCTGGCGTAAAAGCAAACCCGCTGAACGGATTGCCGACGGAGGTAATAGGCCGTGGCGGACGTATAACCGTGAACCGGTACAGCCAGGTAACGGGCTTTACCGACGTCTTTGCCATCGGCGACGTAGCGTTGATGACGGAGGAGAAATGGCCCAACGGACACCCTCAAATCGCGCAGCCGGCCATTCAGCAGGGTAAACACCTGGCCAAAAACCTGCTTCGCTGGGTTAAAGGCGAACAGCCGGAAGAGTTCACGTACCGCGACCTGGGTACGATGGCGACCATCGGTCGGGGGCTGGCTGTGGTTGATCTGCCATTTTTGCATTTTGGCGGTTTTTTTGCCTGGCTGACCTGGCTATTCGTGCACCTGATGAACATTCTCGGCGTCAAAAACCGGCTGTTTATTTTCCTGAACTGGATGTGGAATTACCTGACGTATAACAACTCGTTGCGCCTGATCATCCGACAGAAACTCCCGCAGGGAAACATCAGGGCCATGCAGGAAAAACTTTCTGACCAGTTGGAGGTTACTAAGACATAGGCAACTAGTAAACCTACTTTACTAAATTTATTTTCAAGAACCACTTTTCGTTGTACTTTCGCGCCACTATTTAAACGAATACTTCTATGCAAGGAACTGTTGACAACTTTAAAAGTCACGCACGGCCTAAAAACAGCGGGACAAAGAAACTGTTTGACAACCCGATCCTGGAAGCCTTATCGCGGACTCACATAATGGTACCCATCAGCATGTGGCTGACCTCGTCGGCGTTTCTGCTGTGGTACGCATTGAATTACACCGATTACTCAACGGGTCGCATTATCGCTCTATTCTTTACGGGTTTATTCGTCTTTACGTTGTTTGAATACATACTGCACCGGTACCTGTATCACCTGGAACCTACAACACCGCAGCGGGCCAAAATTCAGTACACCTTCCACGGCGTTCACCACGAATATCCAAAAGATAAGACGCGGCTGGCCATGCCCCCGGCGCTGGCTATTATTATGTGGTTCGTGTTCTTCGGGTTGTTTTTCCTGATCATGGGTGAATCGTCGTATGCGTTCTTCCCGGGTTTTCTGGTGGGCTATTCGGGCTATCTGTCGGTGCACTTCATTGTGCATGCGTATCCGCCCCCGAAGAATTTCTTCAAGCAGTTGTGGGTTAACCATAGCGTTCACCACTACAAAAATCCTGATAGTAACTTCGGCGTATCGTCGCCGTTCTGGGACTACATCTTTAGGTCTTATCAGAAGTAACAAAAAAAGCGAGCGATCGTCG
>NZ_CAIT01000010.1 GCF_000296815.2 Fibrisoma limi BUZ 3 | reverse complement strand
GCCGGTCCAACGCGCGTTGGACCGGCTTTTTTGTATAAGCAATAGATCATCGTCCGGCAATTTTAACCAGTCGCTTGCGAGCAGTTGCTGCCCCCGCTTTTACGTCAATCACGTACGTACCAACCGACTGAGCACTCAAATTCAACATTACTTCATGGGCGGTTGAACGGGTATTAATTTGAATGGTTTGTACTCGCTGCCCCAGCAGATTGTATACTGACACCGTAACCGGCGATGCCTTGTCCGTCTGGATCGTTACCTGACAGGTGTTTTCGACGGGGTTCGGGAACACGGTAAACTGAACGGGCGGAGCGGTAGGCTCAAGTGCCAACGGCGCTAGGACTTTCACTTCCTGAGCCGCCGACGCCAGCGTACAGCCATCCAGTGAAACCTTTACCACGTAACTGCCTGTCTGCGTTGTTGAGATGGCTGGAGAAACGGCTCCGACTATATCCTGACCCTCTTTCTGCCACTGATACGTCAATCCGGTTCCCGTGTTGGCCGTAAGTGTTACGCTGGCGGGCAAGTACACCTCAGTTGGGCCACTCGGGGTGATTTTAGCGTCGAGGTCGGCGGCTTTGTGCGTCAGTGTCACGCTTGGCGATACGTTATCGCAACCGTTGGCGTCCTTTACGGTCACCACAAACGCCCCCGCAGCCGTAGCACTGTACGTTCCGTTGGTCGTTGCGCTGGTGCTGGCCGGATTGGTAGCCGTGCCAACCTGCCTCCATTCGTACGTGTACGGGGCCTTACCGCCACCTACGACCGCCGACAATTGGGTCGAACTTCCTTTACAGAACACCGTTTGGCCGGTGATGGTGGCCGTAGGCCGGGCGACTTCCGTCACCACAACGTCTTTGGCCTTGGCCGTACACCCTTTACTATCCGTAATATCGGCGGTTAGGGTCGCTGGTTTCTGGAATACTTGCGTGTACGTATTGGTGTTGAGCAGTAGCTCGCTACCCTGCCAGATGGCCTTAAAAGGCGCATTGCCGTTGCTGATCGCCAGGGTCAGCGACGTAGTGGTTCCGGTACAGAAGTAATTCAGCCCATTGATGGCGGCTTCCATCGTACAGGGTTTATATGTCACTTTCGACACCGCTGTCTGGCTACACCCTTTTGTATCCGTCACGACCAGTTGAATATCGGTGTTAGTCGTAAAAGGCCCGAAAGTAGGCTGAGCCGCCGTAGAGCCGTTGCCCGGCACGGCCGCCTGACTCGTTGTCCACTGATACGAATAAGGAGCCGAACCACCGCTGGCGGTCGTTACATTGGTCAGCGTATAGGTTTCGGTTCCCGTCAGCGTGGTGCTGGTTCCGGCCGTCAGCGTCAGGGTGGGCACTTCGGTAACAACAAGCGTTTTTGACTCAACCGGACAGTTTCGGCTGTCTGTCACTTCTACGGAATACGCTCCCGCCCGATCGGCGGCAAAGTTCACGTTCCGGGCTGCCAGCATTTCACCGTTCCGTTTCCATTGATACCGGAATCCCGGCGTTCCGCCTGATACGACTGCTGACAAACGACTGGATGAGCTTGGGCAAAAGTAGTCGGCTCCGGCGATGGAAACTGAAATGGCCGGGTTTTCGGTAACTAGTAAAACGACGGGCGAACTGGCGCAGCCACCGTCGTCGCTGGCGGTTACGCTGTACTGGCCGGCTTCTGATACGGAGATGGTTGCGCTTGTGCTGATGGGCTTGTTATTCTTCGACCATTGATAATAGTAAGCACCGGTGCCGTTACTGCCCGTTGCCGCCAGCGTAACAGAGCCACCCGCACAAAAGAAGTTGGAACCCGTCATTGTCACTCTTGGTGACGGGTTCTGCGCAATGGTCAGCGTCGGAGATGTGTCGCTCACACCACAGGACGAATCAGCCGCCTGGACCTGATACGTGCCTGGTTCCTTAGCCCGTAATAATCCTTTGGGTGTACTCGAAACTGGTGCGCCGTTCAGTTTCCACTGGAATAGCAGACCGGGAACCGTATTTTCGTCCGTAAAACCAAGGCCCACGGAGTCGGCGCGGCAGACCGTAAGGCTTGTATCTTTCCGAATAGGTATAACGCCGGTCGTAAGACCTGCTGTGGCATACAACTTTAAAAAATCGCGGCAGAAACGAGATACAACCAGGTTACTGGTGTACTGATTGGTTGGTACGGCGCTTGTTTCGGAGATGAACCAATAGTCACCGTGGCGCGACTGAAAGGCACTGGCCACACCACGCATCCCATTGAGGTCGCCGTCAAGCTGCCCACTGATGTACCGCTGCCAGGTAATGGTACCTGTACCCGTCAGTTTGGTCAGTGTGTAGCCGGTCGTGGTGAATTCACTGGCGGGCCGGTCGCGAAGCAGGCAGAGCAAACCGCCGTCGGTCGTGGTTTGAAGCACATCCCGAACTTGACTTTGCCACTGCAGGGTACCCGCATTTGTCAGTTTATACGTCTGATCGCTTGAGAAAACAATACCCCCATCCGTCGTTTCTACTACCTTGAAAGGCCGCAGAGAGGCATCACCGGGAACTGTATACCGCCATGCTTCCTTACCGGCATTGTTTACTTTCACCAGCTTATCGTTCGTACGATAAACAACACCATCAGCTATCGCCTGAGCAAAAGCGGCCGTTTCATTGATTTGCCACTGCTGCTGGCGCTGACCGTCCAGTTTGGTCAGGCCACCGTTACCATCATAGCGAACGTATCCGCCGTCAGTTGTAGCAATTAGGAAGTTGCTGTTCAACTGCCACTCCATATCACCCTTGGCCGACAGCTTGGTATTTGTCCCCCGGTCCGGATCGCCCGGATTCGGGTTGGTCAGCAAAACGCCACCATCGGGTGTTGGGTATAATACTGAACCCCGATACGGTTTACTCCATTTCAGCTTGGCCGCATTACCGGGCGCATAGGCATATGTAGTGCCATTACCACTTACGATAATCGACCGATCGGTGGCTTCCGCCAATGCCACATTACCGCTGATGGTCTTCGGCAGCGACGTTACCTGGCTGTAGGCGACTTTGCCGGTAGTCAGGTATTTAGTTACCTGTAGGTTCCAGTTCTTGATATTTGTCCCAACGCCATCGGCATAGAAATAAGCCACAATCAGGTTACCGTCGTAGGTGGGTATGTACGTCTGAGAAGCCCGCTGCAGCTTGTTGACAACCTGGGCGTAGGTAAGCGATGGACCAGACGATGTTTGAGCAGCAACCGAGAAAGACAGAACAATTGGGCAGACTAGCAGGATGCAGCGTAAATAATTTCTCATAAAGAGTTTAACAGTGGGCAGTTTGGAAAAGGCATGTTAACAAAACTATGCTATGGCTATCATATAGAATGGCTTATTTACTAAAAGGCTTGCTAGATTAATACCTTTTAATCCAGCCTGAAAAACGCGGAAAGCCCGGGTCATACCCAGGCTTTCAGAACGATCACGGTATGCCCTCAATTAATTTACGGGAACGCCTTTCAGGTTGTTTTCCAGATATGTCGTGTATTGCTGATACAACAGCACCATGGTAGTAGGGCTATAGGCTACACCGTGTGCACCGGGCGGATAAATCCGTAGGTCAGCGTCCTTACCGGCATCTTCCAGCGCGTTCATCAACTGGAACGTGTTCCGGACATGTACGTTCTCGTCCATAGTCGAGTGGGCAATGAACATCTTTCCGGCCAGGTTTTTGGCGTATGGGGTCACGGAACTGTTGCGATACTTTTCTTCATTCTCCGGTATCAGTCCCATGTACCGCTCCGTATATATGCTATCGTACAGCCGCCAGTCCGTCACGGGAGCCCCTACAAGCGCCACTTTAAATACGTTAGGGTGGGTCAGCATGGTGTAGCTGCTCGAATACCCACCGTAGCTGTGCCCCCGAATCGCCATCCGACTACCATCAATCCAGGGCAGGCTGGCCATGTAGCGAGCTGTTTCGGCAAAATCCTTGCTTTCAAACTGGCCAAGCTTCTCGTACACCTGCTTTTCAAAATCGCGCCCGTAGCCACCGCTTCCCCGGTTGTTGACGCTCACAACTACGTAGCCCGTTTGTGCCAGCCACTGATGCCAGCCCGTCGTAGCAAATTCGTTGTAAACCGATTGCGCTCCTGGCCCACCGTATATATCCAACACCATCGGATACTTCTTCGACGGGTTGAAATCCAGCGGCTTAATGATTGAGATGTCAAGCTTCTGGCCGTCAGACGTCGTAAATTGACTTAGTTCCTTGGATGCATAGGCATGTGAACCGATGAACTGCGTGACGCGGTCGTTGCTTTCGAGCGATTTGATTTTGGTTCCTTTAGTATCCCAAAGCTCAACCTGCGTCGGCGTTGATACGTTTGAGTAACGGTCGATGTAGTACTGCCCGTTGGGAGAGAAGTTCACCGTATGTCGCCCGGCTACAGTAGTTAACCGCCGTTTGTTTTTCCCGTCCACATCAATGACAAACAACTGCCGTTCCAGCGGTGATGCTTCCGTTGAAGTGTAAAATATCTTGCGGGTTTTTGGGTCGACGTGGTGAACGTAGGTTACTTCCCAATTTCCCTTGGTCACCTGATTCAGCAGCTTTCCGTTGTAATCGTAGCGATACAGATGCGCAAAGCCGTCCTGTTCCGATACGCGGTAAAACTCCTGCACACCCGCCGGGAAGTAGAAATAATGCATGATGTTGGCGAAAAAATCGAACACATCGATCCAGGCGTTCGACTTTTCTTCCAGTATCTGCCGGGCATCGCCGGTGCGGGCGTTCGCCATAAATACTTTCAGGTGATTCTGCTTCCGGTTCAGGTGCAACAGCGCCAGTTGGCCTTCCTGCGAGGTCCAGTAGATGCGCGGAATATAACCGGCCGGTTCGGCGTTGCTGCCCAGTTCAACCTTCATCCACTGTTTGGTTTTCGTACCAACGTCGATAACCCCAATCCGTACGGTGGGATTCTCGTCGCCGACCCGCGGATACGGCAGTGAATCATATTTTTCGTCAAAACCTTTATAGTCAGTCAGCTTGTAGATGGGCACCTTCCGCTCGTCCGACTGCCAGAAGGCGATGAACTTGCTGTCGGGCGACCATTCCCAGGCTTGCGCCAGACCAAATTCCTCCTCATACGCCCAGCCAAAGCGGCCGTTGTAAAACGCCGGTTTAGCGTCGTCGGTAAGCTGCGTTTCCTTCTGGGTAGCGAAGTCAAACACGTACAGATCTCCGCCCCGTTCGTAACCGACTTTACTGCCATCGGGAGCAAGTTCGGCCGTCTGGGCGTCTTTCGCCACCAGTTTCAGGTTCTTGCTGGCGACCGAGTACACGTAGTAATCGGATACCCCCGACCGGCGATAAACCGGCCTGAAATTGGCCTGAAACAGAATATTCTTTGAGTCTTTCGACCACTGAAATGAACTGTACTGAAATCGGTTATTTGTGCCCGGAAACGTAAGCTGGCTGCCATCAAACACAACCGCTTCCTGTTGCTTCTCGGGTGCGAATGTTTTGATAATTCCGGGGCCGTCGATGAAGGAAAACTTGCTGCCCCCCTCAATCCAGTTGACGCTACGTGGCCCCTGTGAGCCATTTAGCAAACCAGTCGACCCAATGGCTTGCTGTAGTGTGGTGTAGCGTTGCTGAGCCTGGGACAGAACCGGTTGTGTCAGGGTCAGGGTAATTACCACCGACCAACCGAATGACCTGCGTGCATTCATGAATGTTTTGGCTAAGTGAATTTGGTAAAATTAACAAAAAAAACGGCCCTTTTGAGGCCGTTTGGTATCTGAATCAATGCAGTAAGCTAAATCAACTGTTCCGTTGAGGGTATCGCTCAACAATCCGTTCAATCTCCTTCGGCAGCAACGACGTAATTCGGGCCGGATCATTCACTGCCTGCTGCACCGAACCCCGCCAAACCAATTGCTTTGTCCGGGCGTCAACCATATCGACTACCACCGTACCGGCCTGGTATTCTTCTTCACGATACTGCGGACCTCCCCAGCCCCACCACGACGGCCCCCAGCCGGCAAAACCCCAGCGCCCCCAGCCATAGTAAGGCCCATACAGGGGACCAGCGTAGTTATTGGTCGCTACAGTGCGGGTTTTCTCTTCCACAAAGAAATGGTAACCAATGATCATGTCGGGCCGGGATCTCACCTCTTTCAGGCCTTTTTCACCTAGTACCTGATTCACCGTGTTTTCGACGGCATCTGATGCCAATTGGTTATAATACAGTGGGTTCTGACTGCCTTTTACGTCTGAATCCATCCAGGCATAAGTACGGTACTTGCTAAAATTGACACGCTGGTTAGCGTCAACGGTCACACGCGGAGCGCAACTGCTGACAATCAGTAGCAGGGCAACCGCCATCAATCCATATTTCATAACGTTCGATTTGTTGTTTACTTCTCTAGTAAACTAGTAGGAAGTACAAAGGTTTACCAAAAGCAAATCCCTATGAGGCAACGTCCGGGCTGATGACCTGGCCAGTATCACCTTGCCTGTTCTACAGCGCCGACCGGAACTAATCCGGCCAGGCGTTTCTAATCTGCCGCACCATCTGTTCGTCTTTGTTCGTACGGGTCAGTTCGTCGAAAGCCGTTACTGGTTTTTGGGGCCGCCGGAACCGACAAACACACCAGACAGGAAACTACAGGCGCACAAAGTCAACGTGGGCAGTACGGTTTTCTTCAGGTACTGAAAATACGATACGCTTTGGCGAGCCAGGCTGTTGAGCGACTTAATCCGCTACTTTTCGGGTCGTGAACGTAGTATGAAGGGCTAAAATCTGGGGAAGCAGAAGCTGCTGCTCGTCGTTTTCGAGTACGTAGTCGGCCATAGCCAGCCGCTCGTCGTCGCTGATTTGTCGATTGATGATATTCAGAATTTCCTCGTCAGTACGGTGCGGATCGCGAAGTCGGATACGCTCCACCCTAAGCGCAATAGAGGCATGTACCACAATAACCTTATCGAGCGAATTACCGTCGCCGGCTGCGCGCATGATTGCGGCTTCCTTCACTACGTATGACTGATCCGCGTGGCTGCGTACCCATAGCGCCGTATCGGCATAGACACGGGGGTGAATGGCATTATTTAGTTGGAGCAACAAATCCGGGTCGGCAAATACCTGCGCAGCAATCCAGGCCCGATTGTAACGGCCAGTGATGTCGTAGGCGTTTGGCCCCAGTATTCGCGTGATATCCGCCTTCAGGATGGGATCATGCTCCGTGAGCCATTTAGCGCGTTCATCGGCTTCGTACACCGGCACGCCCAGCGCCCGAAATACGCGGCAAACTGTGCTCTTGCCCGAACCAATGCCCCCCGTTACGCCGATCTGCAACGGCTGTTTGCGCTCCGTCTGATTCATCGCTTAGACCGTGACGTAGTAGTCGGCGCCGGAGGTGTCGGCTGCATAGCAGGCGGTAGCGGAGATAGCAGCTCCCCTACTTCAAAACTGACAAATACCCGGTCGGCGCTGGTACGGATCTGTGGGTGCCGATAGAGATTGATCGGTAGTTCTTCGTCGTAATTGTCGTTGATCCGCTTACGGGGAATACGAATCTGGATTGAATCGGGGTAGCCACGCACAAGCCGCTGGGGCCCCTCCACCTGAATGGTACGGGGAGTGACGTTAATGACGCTCGAGACGATGTAGCGCGGGGCAAGATTGATATGCAGACTGTCGACCAATAACCGAACGGTCTTGATCATTCGCCGTTCAAAACCCATTTCGAGCGTATCGGCCACGACGTAGTTTACCCGCATCTTCTTGATCTGTTCGGCCAGTGCCGCCGTCAGCGACGATGTATTGATGATCGACGCCTGAAGCGGGTTCTGCACAACATAATCCACCGGCTTCACCCGGAACGGCAGCCACGAATGGGTTAACAAACCCCATCCGTCGCCCGATACGTTAACCGTTACGGTGCGGGGCAACGGTGTAGTTGGGATGTACAGTGAGTCGTTGTAAACGAAATGCACCGGGTACTGAACGTTCAGTGTATAACCGTCTTTGTTCAGAGCGTTCAGGAACCAGAACAACGAAGCTGCGGCAACGCAAAGGAGTACCCGAGTTGGTTGAAATTTGGTTGTTTTCTGCGCAGGAGTCACTAGAAACGACGATTAGATAAAACACGAATGACGCCGACGGAACCGATCAAGGCGGATGTATTATCCACGTTTATCTATTCAGCCCACGTCATTGGGAATGTGTGCGTTATTGCTTTTTCTCAGCTTCTGCCGGTTTAACGGTAGCCTCGCGCGAAATTGCCGTTTTCTCAAACGTCATCTTGATGCCCCGGTCCACCTCAAGCGTAACCGTCGTACCTTCCACCGAAACGACCCGGCCGTGCAGCCCACCGATGGTAACGACATTATCCCCTTTCTTGAGGTTTTCGATGAATGATTTCTGATCCTTCTGCTTCTTCTGCTGCGGGCGGATCATAAAGAAATAAAAAACGACGATGATGCCCACCCACAGCAATACATTGGAGATGATGGACTGCGTAGAATTGGGCTGCGCCTGTAATAAAAGCGAGTACATGATTGGTCGGGGATTAAAGTTAGTGAAGCGTATGCCTCCGTTTGTTTTAGTGACAAGCCGGACGTATACGCTTCACCTGGTTATGACGTTTTGGTCGGATCACCTTTGGGTTGCACCAGCACCTTAAACTGCAAGTCTGTCATGGCCGGTTCGGTGTTGGCGAAAATGGTCACCGTTTTGTTCTGCTCACCACTCTTACCCCGGCTGTTGAACCGTACTTTGATCGATGAGGCACTGCCCGGAGCAATCGGTTCGCGGGGCCATTCCGGCGTAGTACAGCCACAGGAAGCCGTAATGTTATTGATGATCAGTGGGTACTGCCCGGTGTTGGTAAACTTAAAGACATGTTCAACGGTGTCGCCTTCCATGATGGTCCCAAAATCATGAACCCCTGCTTCAGCGAATTCAATCTTCGGCATTTTTTCCGAAGCCACTGCCTGCGACGTTTCAGCCTGTCGGCGGTTATCACAACCGGCCAACCCAACAAACAGCCCGGCTGCGAGAGCAACTACAAAAAACTGTTTCATACTCAGTATCATTTACTGACAATCCATTACGCGTTCTGCCGCTTGATCTGCGCCATCAGCCGATCGACGTCTTCAAGCAGGCGTTCAGCCTTTTCGCGGGCGTCATTAACGACGCGCTCCCCTTCATTTCTGGAGAAGTTTTCGGGCAGTTCGGACGTATTCAGTAAGTCGTTTATTAACTGCTGCAATTGCTCGCGGTATTTTGAAAGCCGATACGTTAACCGATCGCGGGTAACCTCACCTTTTTCGGGAGCGTATAACAATCCAAGTAGGGCACCGGTAGCAGCACCGGTCAGGAAAAACGCCAAATCACGGCCAGTTCTGTTCATTTCTTAATCGTTTTCTATGTACGGTTTACAGAAATCTTAAATCTATCTCTATAGATAACCACAAACCGTAAACGCAATAAACGTAAACTTATTTATTGTCCAGCAATCCGCGTCCACTCTTACGCAACCGGCCTGAAGCCTGAAGCTTCTCGGATAGATTATCGAGGATTCCGTTCACAAATTTACCGCTTTTGGGCGTACTGTACGCTTTTGCTAATTCAATATATTCATTTATGGTAACCTTCACCGGAATGTTCGGGAAGTTCAGCAATTCGCAGATGGCCAGCTTCAGAATGATCTTGTCCAGCATCGCCACACGCTGAAGATCCCAGTTCTGCAACTGCTCGATCAGCAATTGTTCGTAGTCATTGTCATTCTCTAACGATTTCTGAAACAGGGTGTTCAGAAACAACTCGTCTTCTTCCCAATCATCGGTGAGGGGCTCCAGTTGCAGACCGGTCATGCTCTGCGCCGATTTAAGGGTACGAATGGCCAACCCCCGTACCACTTCATTATTTTCAGTCCAGCTCAGATCAATCTCGGCCAGGTGATTGCGAATATCATCGTGCTTGAAAATTAACGTACGGAGAATGTACTGGGCCAATTGCTGGTCTTCATCGGCTGTGTGCGTTTTTTGTTCGCAGTACGCCCGGTAGGTTTCATCCGCTTTCAGCACTTCCCGATACGACTTCCGAATAAAACCGAGATCATCGGTCCATGAGACATTCCGACGCAGCGCTTCATGCTGCAACGGCTGATGACGGGCCAGGGCCTGTACCACTGTATTGTCATTCAAATCCGATTCGTACGGGAATGGAGCTTCATCGGGATCGCGGTAGGTACGTTCGCGGTCGAGTCGGGCAGCATGGCCGAGTTCGACCAGCAACAGCAGCACCCGCAGGTAGTCGTCGTAGATGCTCTGCACCTGCGTGATCATCATCTGACCTAAATGCTGACGGTCTTTTTTAGCCCGGATCTGGTAGAACAGCAGTCCATCATTGGCGGCTTTCAGGACTTTCGACGGGGCATCTTCATCCTGGGCCGGCTGCCCGGTCCTGATTGCTTCTTCAAACAACAGACCAGCCAGTTTTCGGTAGCCTTCGAGCTGCCGCCGATTTTGTGGCAACATCGAGTTTAGGTCGGGTTGGAACAGGTCCGAGATGCCGTCGAGGGCTAATTGCTGGTTAGAAAGTTCGGACTGCCGGAGCGCATATAGCGCCTGCATGACCTTGATTCGGAGTAATCGCCTATTCAACATCCGCCTAAAAACTATTAAATCTACCGATAAGAAAAAGAACTGCCGGAAAACGTTGCAAAAATACGGCTAAATCCGTAGTTTTCCCAATCAAAACCGTATGACTTGACCTATACTCTTACCACATGTTATTCTTCCGCCGACTGGCCAGCCCCCGCCTGGTAGTGGTTGTCATTTTTGCAACCTTTCTTCTACCAGCCTGCAATTCAGCCCACTACGCTTATTTTCAACCTCAACCCACCCGCACTACGTCGTATCACTCCGAACCTTACGTACCCGAAGCTACTCTTGATTCAATACCGGCGGCACCTTCTATAGCACCGGTTAACAAAGCACTCACTTCGGCGGGAAGTTCGCCGTCCGTCGATACGCCGGGAAGCCCAACGACCAACCCAACTTTACACCGCAACCCCGACAGTCGTACGAGCCATCGCCACCGGCTGAAGCGATTGATACGGTATCCATCGCTGGCTCATTTTGCCCCACAGCGCTCAGCGGACATTGATCGCCACAGCTCCAGCCGGAAGGTCCACGGCCTGGCCATTGCAGCTTTAGCGCTGTCGGTACTGTCGTATGGCCTGTTGCTGGTCCCGAGCAATGCATTTGTTTGGGTCCTGGGCATGGCCTTGCCGCTGACATCCATTATGATGGGGTCGGCCAGTCTGGCCTCCATCAACCGCAACAAAGAGCGGCTACGGGGCAAAGGCTGGGCAGTGGCCGCCATCATGATTGCGACCGGTTTCATGGGTTTGGCCGCCGTTGCATTGGCTGCCTTATCGACGTCGAGGGTTATCTGGGAGAAATAGGTTGAGGTGGTGGATGAGGTGGCAGGTTCAGAACCTGCCACCTTATCCAACTGGACACAGCAAGCAGTTCAATCATTCTAAAATCTCCCCTGCAACCTTTTCGCAAGCGGGTGCGTTACGAACGAAAAAAGCCCGCAGCCAAACCGTGAAAGCGCTTTCCCACCTCAATAAATATTTACTCAAGTACAAGTGGTATCTCATCTGGGGCACCGTATTTACGGTAGTTTCTAACCTGTTCGGCATTTTCCCGGCGCAGCTCGTACGGTATGCGCTGGACCTGGTTCGGGAAACACTCGATGTCTATTACCTCTTCGATAGCTCACCACTACAATCGTCGCTGTACGAGGTCTTTACGTTCAGCATCATGCTGTTTGCCGTACTGACGCTGGTAATGGCGCTGCTCAAAGGTTTTTTCCTGTTTCTGGTGCGTCAGACGCTGATCGTCATGTCGCGCCACGTTGAATACGACCTCAAGAACGAAATTTACGATCACTACCAGACCTTACCACTTAGCTTTTACCGGCAACAAAGCACCGGCGACCTGATGGCCCGCATCTCGGAAGACGTCAGTAAAGTCCGGATGTACGTCGGCCCGAGTATCATGTACGGTCTGAATCTGATTGTGCTGTTCATTCTGGTCATTACGTACATGGTGAGCATCAACACCCGCCTGTCGTTGTACGTACTGCTGCCGCTGCCCATCTTGTCGGTGGCCATTTATATTGTCAATAACATCATCATCCGGCGCTCGGAAGAAATTCAGCGGAGTTTGTCGCGGCTGTCGACCTATGTTCAGGAAGCGTTTTCGGGCATTCGCGTTCTGAAATCCTATGTACAGGAAGATAATTCGGCGGCAAAGTTTGAGATCGAAAGCGACGAATACCGGAACAAGTCCCTGGGTCTGACCCGCGTTGATGCGCTGTTTTTCCCGATTGTTGCCATTCTGGTTGGACTGAGCAACGTACTGGTCGTGTACGTGGGCGGGCAGGAGATCCTGGCCGGTCGGCTGACGCCGGGCAACATCACAGAGTTTATCCTGTACGTCAATATGCTGACCTGGCCGGTGATGGCCCTGGGCTGGACCACGAGCCAGACGCAGCGGGCCGCAGCCTCGCAGGAGCGTATCAACGAGTTCCTGAGCATCAAAACCGACATCGTTTCTCAGAAGAATCTGAGCCGCGACATCCACGGTGAAATCGAGTTTAAGAACGTTCGGTTTGTGTATCCGGATTCGGGTATTGTTGCGTTGAAAAATTTCTCGATGCACGTCCGGGCGGGCGAAACGGTTGCCATTCTCGGCACAACCGGTTCGGGGAAAAGTACGCTGGCTAACCTGCTGACGCGGATGTACGACGCCACTTCGGGCGAAATTCGCATCGATGGTACTCCCATTCGTGACTACAACCTGACCACTTTACGTGGGCAGATAGGTTACGTACCGCAGGACGTGTTCCTGTTCTCCGAAACGATTAGCAACAACGTCCGCTTCGGCAAGCCCGATATGCCCCAGGCGCGTGTAGACCAGGCCGTCCGTGATGCCGACCTGTACGACAATATCATGGGTTTTCCCGAAGGTTTCGAGACCCGAATTGGCGAACGCGGCATTACGTTGTCAGGTGGTCAGAAGCAGCGCCTGAGTATTGCCCGCGCCATCGCCCGCGACCCGAAGATTCTGATTCTGGACGACTGCCTCTCGGCGGTGGACACCAACACGGAGAACATCATTCTGAACAACCTGCGCCGGATCATGGCCGACCGGACGTCGGTGGTGATTTCCCACCGCGTGTCGTCGGCAAAACTCGCCGACTTCATCATCATGCTCGACGATGGTGAGATTGTGGAGCAGGGCACGCACGATGAGTTAATGAGTCTGAACGGTGCCTACCGGGAATTATACGAAAAGCAGTTACAGACGGAGGAGGTGTAGTATTACACAGTTAGTTGTTTTCACAGCTTCGCCACCAGCCCCCGCATCATTTCCGTAAAATACGCGCCGTTGTAGGGACCGAACCAGTTCATGTCGCGGGTTTCGTAGGTAGGTTTATCATAGTAGCGATCCGGCGTTACGTAGCCGATATAGCCACCATCGAAGCTGGTTACCATCAGGTTCAGGCCACGCTGGTCAGTAGCGGGTTTGATGTCGGCCACGAGTTCGCCCGAAAAGTCGCAGGGAGCACCCAGCATGACCGTCTGCCCGATACGTAGCGCTTTCAACTCCGACGGGTACTCGCCATACACGGCGTTGAAAAGCCACGGACGTACCCGCCAGTCGGTCAGGATGCGGGCGTGGGGTTCGCGCAGGCCCAGCGGTAAGGTCAGGATGGAGAGCGTACTGTCCGGCTTAGGTTGAATCTGGGGTAAGGTGCGCTCAATACGGGCCGCCAGCGCACCGGCGTAATTACGTATCTCTTCAAAGTCGGTTCTGCCCTTCGCTTCGGGTCCAGTACTGCCCAC
This sequence comes from Fibrisoma limi BUZ 3, assembly GCF_000296815.2. GTDB lineage: Bacteria > Bacteroidota > Bacteroidia > Cytophagales > Spirosomataceae > Fibrisoma > Fibrisoma limi. The sequence continues at coordinate 575,303 of NZ_CAIT01000010.1, read as the reverse complement.
GGCCCCGGCCATGAATAGGGCAAAATCAGCATCTTTTCGTTCCAGCCGATCCACCAGCGAGCCGGGGTAATCGCGGCTCAGGTAGCGGCCATTACGTCCGTCGAACAGGGTCGCGTGCCCGGCAAACGTACACAGCAACGCCGTTTCGCCGGTTGTTTTCTGAAACTTCAGCAAGCGGATATTGCCGTCGAGTGGCCCATCACCCCCGATACGATTGCGAATCAGGTCGCTGGCATCCGTCTGGCCGTAACCAACCTGAGCCGGTGCCAGGGTTTTCTGTGCCGACGCAATAGCCGTTAGAATTCCCTCCGTAACCCGCTGAACGATCCGTTCATCAAAATCGCCCGCAATTAGTTCGCTCACCAGACCGGGAGCCCAGCCACCCACACTGTTGTGCGAATGAATGGCACCAATGTAGACGTCCTCCCAGCGGAAGCCTATTTGTGGCAGGCGTTTTTTCAACGCTTCCACGACAGCCGGGGGCGTAATGAGCAGGTCAAGGCCCACAATAGCGGTTTTAGTGCTGCCGTTGATCAGCACAATGGAGCGGACGTATATGGAGTCGCTCACGACCTCCCAATGTTTACCCCGCCGGACGCCGTAGCCGCCGGTTGGGGTAGTATAGGGGGGCGTAATATTGACTTTAGCCCAACCGGCCTGAAGGGGTGCCTTTGGTTCAGGAGAGGCAGGTAGTTCGGCCAGCCGCTGTTTGGTTTCGGCGTAGTACGTTGTCTGCTGATAGGGCGTTCGGTCAACGGGAGCTACACTGACCGCCACGAATAGAATGATCAACACCAGCAACCCCAGCAGGATTCGGCCCAGAATACGAAGGAATTTCATAGCAATTGCACCATTACGGCACAGATTCAGCCCGCAAGCAACAAAAAAACCGCTGAACGGAAAAGGGTTTGGCAACTTCTTCCGGAAATGTAATTTTTCATTCGTTTGGTCTCATGCCGACCGATTGTGTAGCTACCTTTTTCCGAATAATGATCGGATATTTGCCGTCACAATTACTTACGCGTATGTCCAACCTGATTGTATTCGACGACCCGGTTATTCGTCCGTCGCTGCTACCGTTCACGTTTACCCGACCGGTAGCCGATATCCGGATCGGTATACAGACTATTACCGAAAAATGGACTGATTATCTGGCTACTACCCCATCGTATCTGACGGAGCCGTACCTTCAGCAAAAGTTTGCGCTGCACACAACCGACGATAATCTATACATCAATGGTGCCGTTTGCCCAACGGATTCACTCGTGGAAACGATTCGGCAACTGGCTTCGGAAAGCGCTCTGGTTTTGCCGGATGGTCTGCTGCTGGCGGTACGTACCACTCAGAGCATCTCGACGGCAACGGCCCTGAACGGTGCTGTTCATTCCCTTATAACGTTCGAGGAGCCGCTGACCGTTATCCGTAACCTCTGGGACATTTTTCTGGAGAACGGCGCCCAGATCCGGGCGGACTTCGCCCGCCTGACGGCCGGTCGGACGTCGGAGCCGATTACGGATCCCCACACGCGCTGCTACGGTATCGAGAACATCTTCGTTGAACCCGGCGCAACCATCCGGGCGGCCGTTCTGAATGCCGAGGGCGGCCCCATTTATATTGGCCGGAACGCCACCATTCAGGAAGGAACGGTAATGCTCGGGCCGTTCGCCCTCTGTGAGTCGTCGACCGTAAACTGGGGCGGCAAAATGCGGAACAACACCACCATTGGTCCGTACTGCAAAGTAGGTGGCGAAGTGGGGAACTCCATATTTTTCGGCTACAGTAACAAAGCCCACGACGGATTTCTGGGCAATTCAGTGATCGGTGAGTGGTGCAATCTGGGTGCGAATACCAATAATTCGAACCTCAAAAACGACTACTCCAACGTTAAGCTGTTCAACTACGCCGTCGGTGATCTGGATGATACGGGACGACAGTTCTGCGGCCTGATGATGGGCGACCATACGCGGGCCGGCATCAGCACGATGTTCAACACCGGTACGGTCGTCGGCGTGAGCGCGAACGTATTCGGCGCTGGGTTTCAGCCGAAACACATACCATCGTTTTCGTGGGGCGGAGCCGACACGGGCTTTACGGCCTATCGCCCGGAAAAAGCCCTGCAGGTGGCCCGCGAAGCGCTCAAGCGCCGGAATAAGGACCTTGACGCTACGGAAGAAGCTATTTTACGCGAAGTGTACCGCTTAAGCCGCCAGTTGGTCGCCAACAATGCTCTTTAACGAAATCATCGGTCAGCACGACACAAAGCAGGCACTGCTGCGGGCGGTGCAGGCCAATCACCTTGCCCATGCGCTTTTGTTCGACGGGCCAGCAGGTAGTGCCAACCTTGCCCTGGCCCTGGCGCTGGCTACGTACGTTAACTGCGAAGACAAGCAGCCTCAGGATGCCTGTGGACGCTGTGCTTCCTGTGTGAAGATGCAGAAGCTGGTCCATCCTGACCTGCACATGGTGTTCCCGGTGGCCAATACGAGCCGGGGCAAAACCAGCGAAGCCTTCCTGACCGACTGGCGTAGCTTTCTGTCGGCGCATCCTTACCGAACTTTACCGGAATGGCTCGACACGATGGGAGCGGACAACAAACAGGGCAATATTTCGGCCGAAGAAGCCCGGAATATTTTGCAGAAGCTATCGTTGAAGTCCTACGAAGGTGCGTACAAGATCATGTTGATCTGGCTACCGGAGCTAATGAACGTAGCGTCGGCCAATGCGCTGCTGAAGGTGCTGGAAGAGCCCCCTGCCCAAACGCTGTTTCTGCTGGTGACCAATCAGCCGGATAAGCTGCTGATCACTATCCTGTCGCGGACGCAGCGGGTGGCGGTGCGGGCATTTACGGACGACGAAGTAGCGACGCACCTGCGCCAGCATCTCAATGTTGACGAATTGACGGCCAGACGGGTGGCTTATCTGGCAGATGGTAACCTGTCGGCGGCTCTGCGCATTAGTCAGGAAGAAACTAATGACAACCATGCGTGGTTTGCCGACTGGATGCGGACTTGCTACCGACAGGATTTGATTGCGCTGGTCAAACAGGCCGACCAGTTTGACGGTTTCAGCAAAGAGAAACAAAAGGGCTTGCTCGAATACAGCATTAGTCTCTGCCGTGACTTATTTTTGTGGCAGCAGGGAGCGGGATCGTTGCTGCGCCTGCCCGACGAAGAAGTCACGTTTGTGAAAAATTTCACTAAAATTTTAACCATGAATCATATTGAACGGCTTATTGCTGAGTTGAATGAAGCCGTTTACCATTTAGAGCGAAACGCCCGGGCCAAAATGGTCATGCTCGATATGTCTTTAACATTCAGCCGCCTGATTCGTACCCCGGCATGAAACTTAAGTTACGCAAGGCCCGAACGCCCAAAGCCAAGCAGGTGATCGGCATGACGGACCTCGTTGATTTTCCGGATCTGGCGCTTTCTGACGTTAAAGCCAAGATCGATACGGGCGCGTTTACATCGGCGCTGCACTGCAAGGAGGTGCGGCTGGTGCAGTCGGACGACAAACCAATGTTAAGTTTTTGGCTCATTGACAAAACCGGCGTGGCCTCCCGACAGTTCTATAGCGACCAGTTCAGTCAGCGGATGATTCGGAACTCATTTGGCGTTGCTGAACTGCGATATGTGATCAAAACACGCATTATTTTGTTTGGCCGGGTGATCCGCGCCGAGTTTACCCTGGCCGACCGCGAGCGGCTGAAAAATCCTGTCCTGCTGGGACGCAAACTACTTCGTAACCGATTTATAGTCGACGTATCACAAAAGAATCTGTCGTACAAAGCAAAGACTACACAGAAACTCCATCACCAACAGAACGGCAGCGTTGACACGCAGCAGCCTGACTAACTGCTTTATATCCACATAGATATACGCTCATAAGAAACGCAGCCGCTACTAACTACTACCATGCGTATTGCCATTTTATCGGCTAATCCGAACCTATATTCTACCCGGCGACTGGTCGAAGCGGCTCAACTGCGCGACCATGAAGTGCTTGTGGTAGACCATCTTAAATGCCACGTAATGATTGAGGGCGGCAAGCCGTCGGTTCTTTACGAAGGGCAGCCTCTGGAGCATATAGACGCCATCATTCCGCGTATTGGGGCGTCCGTTACCGACTACGGCTGCGCCATTGTCCGGCAATTTGAGATGATGAAAGTGTTTACGACGGCCAAATCGCAGGCCATCACACGCTCCCGCAACAAACTCAGAAGTTTGCAGGTCCTGTCGAAAGCAGGCGTTGGTCTACCCAAAACGGTATTCGCCAACCACCCCAAAAACGGCGACATTAATCAGTTGATCAAGCTGGTGGGCGGACCACCGGTCGTAATCAAACTGCTGGAGGGTACCCAGGGCATTGGCGTCGTACTGGCCGAAACGACCAAAGCCGCCAAATCAACCATCGAGGCCTTTTATGGGCTGAAGAAACACGTATTGGTACAGGAATACATAGCCGAGGCCAAAGGAGCCGACATTCGTGCGTTGGTTGTTGGGAATCAGGTAGTCGGCGCCATCCGGCGTCAGGGCGTCGACGGGGAGTTCCGTTCCAACCTCCACCGGGGCGGCAATGCGGTACCGATTCAGCTTACGGCCGAAGAAGAAGACACGGCCATTAACGCAGCCCGGGCCCTCGGTCTGAAGGTAGCGGGGGTGGATATGCTGCCCTCCGATCGTGGCCCTTTGCTCCTGGAAGTAAATTCATCGCCCGGACTGGAAGGCATCGAAACCGCCACCGGTATCGACGTAGCCGCCGAAATTGTTACGTACATCGAAGAACGTATTCCCGCCGACGAAAGCGATACGGTAGGGGTTTAAGCATAAAAAGGAGAGAAGGAAGGGGAAAAAGGAAGAAAGGGATACAAGCAGTTCCATCCTCCCTCTGCTCCCCTTTCTCCCTTTCCTCCTTTTTTCCTTACTTTGCCCTATGCCTGCCCTCGATCCCGATCTCAAAAAAGCCATCGTCCGCATGCCGGTTGCAGAAAAAGACAAACTGCTGCTACGGCTGATTACAAAAGACCCCATCCTGACCGAACGGCTGCAATTCGAACTGGTCGAGCACAAAGAAACCATCGACGAACGACGCGATAGTATCCGGCAGTTCATTGATCGGACGGCCCGGTTGAAGCAGGATTCGGCGGGTTGGGTGATGATGGATATGCGGGCAATCAGTGGCTACATCAGTCGGCACCTGAAGGTTACCAAAGACAAATATGGAGAAGCGGAACTGATGCTATATATGCTCAATACGTTCTTTGATCATCACCTTGACCTGCTCCGCCATCACAACAGCCGGACGGACAAAGCCGCCGAGTACATTGCCAAACGGACCGATCAGGTGCTCAAGAAGGTGTCGAAACTCGACCCGGATTACCATATTGAATTTGCCGGCGATATCAACAAACTGCTTCAGCGAGTGCATCACAACGCTCCGGCTCACTACGCCCGCCAACTGGACCTGCCACGGGAATGGACTATGTAATTTGCTGTGAGTTGTTATCGCAGCTCGGTTAAATTCAGTTCAAAGTCCGGCAATACGTCCTCGCCTGGTAAAGGCTGCTCAAACGTACGGTTGATCTGAATGGAACCGTCGGTCCGGTAGATGCCCGTGGTTTTCGTTTCCAGTCGATCAGCAGTCTAAAGTTGCTCTTCTGTTCGGCGTTAACGCCTTCCCGCGATCCAGCACCACACAGGCCGAATCACCCGACCGGACCGACCAGCCGTTCGTGCTGCTTGCTAGTTCGTCAAACACACTTTGTTGTTCAGTGTCAAGCGGGTTTGGCGTCGACGCATGTGCCGCTCACGCAGGCATTAAAACCCCTACCGCATCCGGCGGGTTATACGTCAATAACCACAGTTACCCGCCATGAGCCAAACCGTACTTATTACCGGCGGCACCGGTACAATCGGTCGCCGTCTGACTCAACTACTCATTCAGGAAGGCTATCAGGTCTCACTACTCAGCCGGTCTGTCAAGCCGATTCCGAACGTCAATGTGTACCAATGGGATGTAAAAAAAGGGCACCTTGACCCGCAGGCTATCATGACCGCTGATTATATCATTCATCTCGCTGGAGCAGGCATCGCCGACGAGCGCTGGACGGATGCGCGCAAGGACGAGATTCTGGGCAGCCGCGTTATGTCCACTACGTTGCTGGCTCAGGCCCTGGCCAAGAATGCCCACCACGTTAAGTCGTTTATTGCGTCGTCGGCCATCGGCTACTACGGGGGCGATACCGGCGACCGACCCATGACAGAAACTAGTCCGGCCGGTACCGATTTTCTGGCGCAGGTGACCCGGGCCTGGGAACGATCCGAAGATCAGGTAGCCGCGCTGGGAATACGTACCGTCAAGATGCGGACCGGCGTGGTGCTGACCATGGAAGGCGGAGCACTACCGAAGCTGGCACAACCCATCCGACTGGGAGCCGGCGCACCCATTGGATCAGGGCATCAGTACATTTCGTGGATTCATATTGACGACCTGTGCCGAATGTACATCCAAGCCTTGACCGACGAGTCGTGGCAGGGTGTCTACAACGCAGTAGCGCCGGGACCGGTCACCAACGAAGCCCTTACAAAGCAGATTGCCCAGGTACTGAACCGCCCGCTCCTGCTGCCGAATATTCCGAATTTTGTGATCCGGATGATGTTCGGCGAACTGGCCATTACCGTCACCGGAGGCAACTACGTATTGAACAAGCGAGTCAAGGAAGAAACCACGTTTCAGTACCGGTTCGGCGACTTGAAAAATGCCCTCCAGGATTTGTTGACATAAAAAATCACGTCTGAATGGATTAGCGTTACGCTCCTTCCAGTCAGACGTGATTGTTATAACGTATTAGTTATTAACTCCACTCCCGGTCGTTGGAATCCCGCGTATTCCAGGTGTCGGTTGGGGCAAACCAGGTCGCTCCTTTTTTCAGGAATTTCTTGGCCACCTCTTCGTTCAGTTCAACGCCAAGCCCGGGCTTGTCGGGCACCTTAACGAATCCTTTCTCAACGATCGGCTTCATACCGGTAACGAGGTCTTCCCAACCCGGCACATCAACCCCGTGGTGTTCGAGAGCAACGAAGTTTTCTGTAGCGGCTGCGCAGTGTACGTTGGCCATCATACAAATCGGCGAACCAGCAAAGTGCATGGCCATCGGAACGCCCTTTTCCTCGGCATAATCACCGATCTTCTTGGTTTCGAGCAGGCCACCCGACGACGCCAGATCGGGGTGAACCATATCGATAGCCTTCGCGTCGATGAGCTTGATAAACTCTTCTTTCAGGAAAATGTCCTCGCCCGTTAATGTTGGCGTTTCAATGGCATCCGAGATCTGTTTCCAGTGATCGGTGTAGAACCAGGGCACCAGGTCTTCGAGCCACGCCAGCCGGAACGGCTCCATAGCCTCGCCAATCTGAATGGCCGTGTTCACGTCGAAGTGACCGAAGTGGTCGGCTGCCAGTGGCGTATCATAGCCTACAATATCACGAACCCTGCCCACGTGTTCTACCAGAGCATCTATTCCTTTTTTGGTAATCTGAATCCGAGTAAACGGGTGCTTGGTCGTGGCATAGTTACCCAGCTTGCCCATTTCTTTATCATCCCACTGCCGCTTTACGCTCCAGTTGTTAGCGTTAACCAGCATACCGGGTTTATCGGCGAGCATACCGATGCCGAAATCCATTTTCAGGAAAGAATACCCTTGTTCTTTGCGCTTATTCATATTCACCGCAAACTCCTCATAGTTCTTTCCTTCCGGCGTATCGGCATACAGCCGGATGTAATCGCGGTATTTACCACCCAGCATCTGGTAAGCCGGTACGTTGTACGCTTTACCAGCCAGGTCCCACAGCGCCATCTCAACGCCACAGACCCCACCGGCCGCGCGGCTGTGGTTACCAAACTGTTTGATTACTTTGAATAGCTGCTCAACGTTACACGGGTTTTTGCCCAGAATCCGGCTTTTGAGCATCAGGGCGTAGTTGGCACTGGCACCGTCACGTACTTCGCCCCAGCCGACCAGCCCCTGGTTGGTATCAATACGGATAATAGGGCTGGAAAACGGAACCCCCTGCAACACTGCCACGCGCATATCCGTAATTTTCAACTCCGACGGCTTGGAGTCGCGCTTTACTTTTTGAGTAATGAATTCAGTTTCCTGTTCAAATTTGCCGTCGAAAAGCATACCTAACGTCAGGCCACCCAATCCGGCATTTCGAATGAATTCGCGACGATCGGCAGGCTGAGCCGACGACGTCAGACGCGAAAAAATATTCTTCATAGTTTTCGGGAGTTATAGGAATCTTTTGTTTGATAGTAAAATGACCAAATGGCAGTATTTTACTTATCTACTGGCCTTTATTGGGCAAAAACATACTAAACCCTTTGGATACAGATAACGATGATTAAGAAAACCCTGCTTGCCTTATCCATTACGTTTCTCGCTGGTGGTCTTTCGGCGCAGGCCCAGCGGGTAGGCTCCACGCCTGAATACGTTAAAGCACTGACCGCCAACTGGAAGGGCGAACGCATGCCCGACGGCCGTCCCCTGGTTCCCGACATTGTGCTGGAACGCCTGCAAAACTGCACGCTCGAACAGATCTGGGGTTACCTCGACCGCCGGGGTTACCGCAACCAGGTCGAGAAGGACTGGATTATCCTCAAACCAGGTGAGACCATGACCGGCCGGGTCGTAACGGCGCAGTTCATGCCCACCCGCCCCGACCTCGATAGCCTGGTTCGGGCTCAGGGAAAAGCAGAAGGTCGCGCGCAGAAAGGCGGTATTAACATCTGGCCCATCGACATCCTGACCAAAGGCGATATCTACGTAGCGGATGGATACGGTAAAGTAAAGGATGGCACGCTGATCGGATCGAGCCTTGGGAACGCCATTTACGGCAAAACCGGCAAGGGAGTCATCTTCTACGGATCGGTACGCGACATGCAGGAACTAAAAGATACCAAGGGCTTCAACGCCTGGGTGAAAGGCCACCATCCGTCGTATATCAAAGACATGACACCGACCGCCATCAACGCGCCTATCCGTATCGGCGAAGTGACGGTGTTCCCAGGCGACGTAGTGTTTGCCAACGAATACGGCGTGGTGTTCATCCCGGCCCACCTGGTCGAAGGACTCGTGTCGGCCTCAGAAATGACGGCCCTCCGCGACGAATTTGAGCGGGTATTGCTCCAGCAGGGTAAATACCCATCCGGCGAAATTCATGGCGACTGGTCCGGTAAAATAAAGGATGAGTTTCGTGCCTGGGTAGCCAAGTACCCTAAGAAACTGGCTATTACCCAAAAAGACATAGACGCTTATTTAGCCAAAGAAGGCCGTTAATGCGGTTGAAACGCAGAGACGCTGAGGTATACGCAAAGAACGCTGAGAGAATCCTCAATTTTCTCTGCGTTTCCTCTGTTTCTCTGCGTTTAAAACATTACCAAAATTCCCCTCTAATGAACCGTACGATTGCCACCCTCTCACTATTCGTTACCCTAAGCCTGACAGGCCAGTTGTCGGCACAAACTATCCCGAAGGACGAACTGACATTTCTAACGTCTGAATGGAAAGGTGAACGCTTTCCGGACGGACGCCCTAAAATTCCGGATGCCTTGCTGGAACGAGCCCGCAAAATCGGTATCGACGACGCCTGGACGGTGTTGAAGAACGAAGGGTATACCAACCAGTTTGAAGGCAACTGGAAACTGATCAAAGATGACGTACCGGTAATTGGCCGGGCAGTGACGGCCATGTTCATGCCCAGCCGACCCGACGTTGAAAAGAACATCAAGGAGCGGGGCATCAGCAAACAGGGGCGTAAAGGCAACACCAATGCCTGGCCCATCGAAACCCTCACGAAAGGCGACGTCTACGTAGCCGATGCGTTTGGCAAGATCGGTGGCGGCACGCTCATGGGTGCGACACTCGGCAACGCGATCTTCAGCAAAACCGGCAACGGCGTGGTGTTCAACGGGGCGGCCCGTGATCTACAGGAATTGCAGAACATCAACGGCTTCAATGCGTTCGTGCGCGACTTCCACCCGTCTTTCCTGGAGGAGATGGTGCTGATGGGCCTGAATACGCCGATCCGTATTGGCAACGCGATGGTACTGCCCGGCGATCTGGTGATTGCCCAGCGGGAAGGTGTTCTGTTCGTTCCGGCGCATATGGCCGAGCAGGTCATCAGTACCTGCGAGTTCGTGACCCGCAAGGATCAGTTTGGCTTCGAGATGGTCAAATCGGGGCGCTACACAACGGGCCAGATCGACAGCCAGTGGACAGATGAAATAAAGTCTGAGTTTCTCAAGTGGCTGGGGCAGCATCCCGAACTCGGTGCCATGACCCGGCCTGAACTGGACAAAGTGATGAGCAAGCGTACGTGGTAGGCTGATTCACCGTTTATGGTGAGATCGTGGTGTCAGGTTCAGAACCTGACACCACGATCTCACCATAAACGAACCTCTCCCCGGTCTGGTACGTTTTCATTGTATGACCGAGTACCTCAAAGATGCCCTTCGGAAAGCGGCTTCGTTCTGTGCCTATCAGGAACGTACGCAACAGGAAGTCCGCGACCGCCTGAATGACTGGGGCGTCGACGGCGACGATGCAGAAGAAGTCATTGCCGAACTGATCCAGCAGAATTACCTGAATGAAGAGCGATTTGCCAGATCCTTCGCCGGTGGTAAGTTCCGTGTCAAAGGCTGGGGCAAACGGAAGATCAAGCAGCATCTTCAGCAGCGTGGCATCACGGGCTATAACCTTGAACAGGCCATGCAGGAGATTGCTCCGACCGACTACCGGGCGGCCCTTGCCGACCTCCTCGACAAGAAGCGCCGGACGTTACACGACAGCAATCCCTTGGTGGTGAAACAGAAGCTCGTTCGCTACGCACTCAGCAAAGGGTACGAATCCGACCTGATTTTCTCAGTCCTCGGCAGTGAGGAATGAAGGCTCATGACTAACCGCATTTTTGGTTAGTTTTGCGGCCTTACCATTTCCTCCGACCGCATGCCCCATCTTTTTCTGGATACCGAACGCATGGCCAATCTCGCCAGTGGCATGGGCCAGTTTTGCCTGCATTTAGGCAACGAACTGGTCCGTCAGAAGCCGGCCGACTGGCAGATTACCTTTCTGGTTTCCCGCGAACAGGTAGGCATTTTTGGTTCTTCAGTCGATTACCTGGTGGCGACCCGGTGGCGACGCGTATGGCACCCCTGGACGTTTGATGTCTGGCATTGCCCCTACCAGAATTCGCGCTTTACGCCCATGCGCAAAACCGCCTTGGTTTATACGATTCTGGATCTAAATTATCTATCGCTTCCCGAATACTCTGCCAAACGCAAAGCCCGCCAGAAAGCCCGTTATCAGCAACTGGTCAACCAAGCCGCGGCCGTGACAACCATTTCGAGCTACGTAGCCGAGGACGTTCGTAAGCAATTGGTAGTCCCTCCTACTACGCCTGTTGAGGTGATTTATCTGGGCATGGATAAACCTAAGGACATCGTATCGTCATTTACGGTTAAGCCCGACGGACCATTTCTGTTCTTCATCGGCATGCTACAGGCCTACAAGAATGTCCATGCGATGCTGCCCCTGCTGGAGGCCTTTCCGAACTACCGCTTGGTGCTGGCCGGTCCTGACGACAAGCCGTATGTGCAGGAGCTACGCGACCAGGCCACCCGCATGGGCGTTGCGGACCGGCTGATCATTCCCGGTCCGGTGGATGAGGCAACCAAGTGGTGGCTTTATGCCAACTGCGACGCGTTTCTGTTTCCGTCGCTGCACGAGGGCTTTGGCCTGCCCGTAATTGAAGCCATGAGCTTTGGCAAACCGGTTTTCTGCTCTACGTTGTCGAGCGTTCCGGAAGTGGGCGGTTCCGAAGCGTTTTACTTCCCCGCGTTCGACCCCGAAACGGTAGTGAAGGTTTTTCAAGTGGGCATGGAAACCTACGATAACGACCCTGAAATGCCGGCCCGCATCATGGAGCATAGTCGGAAGTTCCGCTGGGAGCTTACGGCAGCAGCCTACTGGAACCTATACCAAAGCGTTGTGTAACCTTATCGGCGGACCGCTTCGAGGGCGTAGCAGAACGAATTAATCGGGGTATAAGTCGTGTCGTAGCCCAGCGACCGAACGTAGGTATCGAACGTAGTGATGTTGTTCTGGTCCTTATCCAGGTCGTGCACTTCGACTACCATCTTCTGAACACGCCGTACCAGAGCCGGGTCCGTGTTGTAAATAATATCGTATTCGCTGCCCTCGCAGTCGAGCTTCAGCAGATCGACCGATTCCAGCCCGTTGCTGCGTATAATGTCCGTGAGCGTAATGCAGGGTACGGTAATCTTCTGCGTGTTGTTGCCGTTGAAGCCAGCGAAGGCAGAAGCAACCACCTGATTATTCTCTTCCGCTTCAGCGTAGAGGTCAAGCTTATCGAGTGGTTTTCCCGTAACGGCCATCTGAAAGAGCCGGACATTCTGTTGTAGGGCTGCGTTTTGCTCAAGTGTCTGCCTGAACGTTCGGACGTTAGCCGGCATAGGTTCGTACGCGTAGATGGTGGCCTCACCAATTTTAGAAAGCAACTGAATATCAAAGAAACCCGCATTCGCCCCAACATCAATCACCACGGGCTTGATGGGCAGATCACGAACCAACGTATCGATCTCGTAGACATCAGCCATGAATATCTCTTTAAAAACCTGATAAAGACTATCAGGTACCTGAAAGTGCACCGGTAACGGCCGCGTTGTGAAGACCAGATTTCGTTTACGTCGATCTCCACGCCGGAATACGTACTCGGTCGGATTGGCGATGTGCCGCCATAGTCTAAGGTATCGGCTGATGCCCGCTACTGCCATAAGTTAAAAGACGATAGGGTGTAAAAATAAGCCCGTTATCCGAATTGTTAGCCAAACAACCGGGTAACCAAAAACAAACAAGCCGGTCGTTGTGAATCGACCGGCTTGTTTATGCAAGTACAATAGGGTTATTAAAAATCCTCTTCCATTGAGAATTTGGCCGTTTCGCGCTCCTTGTCCACCGACGCCATTACGCCTGCTTTCTGGTATTCGCCCACGCGCTTCTCGAAGAAATTCGTTTTGCCCTGCAATGAAATCATATCCATGAAGTCGAACGGATTCGATACGTTGTAGATTGCCCGCAACCCCAGCGAAACCAACAGGTGATCGGCCACAAAGGCAATGTATTGCTTCATGAGGTCAGCATTCATCCCGATCAGCGACACGGGCAGGGCATCGCTCACGAACTCCTGCTCAATCGTTACCGCATCCCGAACGATCTGGTAGATCTCCTCCTCGGGCATTTTATTTTTGATATGATCCGTGTAAAGCAGGCAGGCAAAGTCGCGGTGCAGCCCCTCGTCGCGCGAGATCAGTTCATTTGAAAACGACAGCCCCGGCATCAGGCCCCGCTTTTTCAGCCAGAAGATGGAGCAGAACGAGCCGGAGAAGAAAATACCCTCCACGGCCGCAAACGCAATCAGCCGCTCGGCAAACGAACCGTTTTCAATCCAGCGTAGTGCCCACTCGGCCTTCTTCTGCACGCACGGAATCGTATCGATAGCGTTCAGCATCCGGTCTTTCTCGACGGGATCTTTGATATACGTATCAATTAGCAGTGAATAGGTTTCCGAATGGATATTTTCCATCATCACCTGGAAGCCATAGAAGCATTTAGCCTCCGCATACTGCACCTCCGACAGAAAGTTAACCGCCAGGTTTTCGTTGACGATCCCATCGGAAGCGGCAAAAAACGCCAGTACGTGCGAGATAAAATGCCGTTCACCATCGTTGAGGTTGTCCCAATCTTTTAAATCCTGCGACAGGTCAATCTCCTCGGCCGTCCAGAATGAAGCTTCGTGCTTTTTGTACATCTGCCAGATGTCATTGTGCTTAATGGGAAACAGCACAAAACGGCCTTTGTCTTCTTCTAAGATCGGTTCGATAACGTCGTGTTGTAGCATGTGGCTTTTTGTAGTTATGTGGTTTTCCAGTCAGAATCGACTGAGCCCATAGTGAAGTAAGTACCGAAGTAATGATTCAACAAAGTTAAGCCTTCTGCCCACTTACGCAAGCTCATTTTCCTCAGTTCAGCCGATAAGACTATATGAAAAAGTGATAAACAAAACGTAATCAACCGATTGCCTGACTACGGTAGAAGTAAGTTCTTAAAATAATACCAAAGATACCATTACGTCTGATTGTCAATGGATTGAGTAGGCTTTAAGAAGGAGGTAAACCAAAAAAAGGTCGCTCCCGTAGAAGCGACCTGCATTAAATCTATAGGCTACAGGGCTAAAGATGCCCCGGGACAGAAATAAAAGACTCAAAACAAATCTTTGATGTCGATCCGGCGGTGTAAGTGCTCTTCATCTTTAAAGGGGAGCAACACCAGCACTTTACCGTGCTCATGAACGGCTTCAATCTGTTCAGCATCCACAAATGTTGGGATGTCCAGTACGCGCAGGAACATCGGTACAGCCAGTCGCTGGCCCGCTTCGTAATCATCTTTGTGTACCGAGGTACCAACCAGTAGTGTATAGAGCACTAATTTATTTCCTTCGATCAGGACGTTGAACGAACTGGCGTCAACGCCGGGGGCCGACAGTGTAATCACGAGTCGCTCGTCTTCGCGCTCCACATTCATCGTCGTCATGCTTGAACCGCCGTAAAGCGTATTCAACAGATCGATCTGTCCGCCCGTGCCCTGAAATACGTTTTCTATCGCTTTCATAGGTGTTGCTATTTACTGTTCAAGTAATTACTAATAATCAAACCACGTGCCTAACTGCCCCAACCCTATTCTATGCGCCAACCTGTCAGGAAAAAAGTGAATCAGTCGCCAAAAGTGCCGTTTTGGCGCTATTTTGACCAGTGGACGAAAACAAGCATATGATGAGTGTGGAACTGGGGTGTTGCGCTTTGGTACATTTGTGGGGCTTATCTTCCACAAACCGCCACAACTACTGATGTCAGCGATACTGCAAAATCAACAGGCGACGACGCCCCCATCTTACAGCGCTTTGGGGAAAGATATTGTACCTTTGTAGCATGCACATTAAAATCGGAACTCGGGGGAGTCAGTTAGCTTTGTGGCAGGCCGAATACATTCAGCGGCTGCTGCAGGCGGGTGGCCTAACCTCCGAACTGGTCCTTATTGAAACAAAAGGCGATCAGATTCAGGATCGCTCCCTCGCTAAAATTGGCAGCAAAGGCGTCTTTACGCAGGAACTGGAAGATCAGCTCCGCGCCGGCTCCATTGATATTGCCGTTCACAGTGCCAAAGACCTGCAATCATCGCTGCCCACCGATCTGGGTATTATTGCCTTCACCGAGCGCGAGCAGGTCAACGACGTACTCGTGAGCCGCAACCGGAATCTGTCATTAACCAGCGGCCAGTCGTTCGTGATCGGTACCTCATCGACACGCCGGGTGGCTATGTTGAAGCACTTTTGTCCACACATCCGCGTGGTTGATATGCGTGGCAACCTGCAAACTCGCCTGCGCAAACTGGACGAAGGCCAGTGCGACGCTCTGATTCTCGCCTACGCCGGTGTGCACCGGATGCAGTACGATGATCTGATTGTCGAACACCTTCCTGTTAAGGATTTTACGCCCGCCGTTGGGCAGGGCAGTGTAGCTATTGAAGCTGCTCATACATTGGCTCCGGACAAGCTGCGGATTATTCGCCAACTGACGAACCACGAGCCAACCGAAGCCTGCCTGAAAGCCGAACGTGGTTTTTTACGGCGGCTCGAAGGAGGTTGCAGCATCCCCGTGTTTGCCCTGGCTACGATTGAAAACGCCCAGATCAGTTTAACAGGCGGTCTGATCAGCCTCGATGGTCAGCAGCTACTCCGCGAAACATTCACGGCACCGGCCGCGCAGGCCGAACAGTTGGGTCACGAACTGGCCGAGAGCATTCTGGCCCGCGGGGGCGATGAAATCTTGCGTAGTATCCACGAACACTTACCATGACGATCCGACTGGCCACTACCGAGCCTGATATTCGGCGGTGCCTGCCCGCGCTGCTGGCGCTCCGTCCTCATCTGACCGAAGAGCAGGCTTTAGCACTTATTCAGTTGCAACAGCAGGAAGACCGATTTCAACTGGCCTTTGTTGATACCGGCGATACGGTACCGGCCGTTGCAGGGTACCGTATCCAGCACTTCCTGCACAGTGGCCGTACGTTGTATATCGACGATCTGTCGACCTTACCCGAAGGCCGCGGCAAAGGGTATGCCGGTGCCTTGCTTGATTTCGTAATTGAACAGGCTCGCCAGGCCGGCTGTCAGGTAGTAACACTGGACTCGGGTCACAATCCAGCCCGCTACGATGCCCATCGATTATACCTCAAAAAGCGGTTCAACATCGTCAGTCATCATTTTAGGCTAGATTTGCAATAATGTTGCAGGTCTCGTACTTTTCGACGGTAGACTAACTGTTTGTACGTACCCAACCGACTTTATCATCTATCTCCGTAATCATCGGCCATGAATTTATTCCGAATTAGCTGGAGTAACCTGAACGATAAACCCCTGAGCAGTTTCCTGAGCGGGCTACTGATGACCCTCGGGATCACCATCATTTCGCTACTGCTGCTGCTTAACAAGCAACTGGATGATCAGTTTCGCAAAAACATCAGGGGCATCGACATGGTGCTTGGTGCGAAAGGGAGTCCACTACAGTTGATCCTCTCGAGCATCTACCAGATCGACGCGCCGGTTGGCAACATCCCGCTCGACGAAGCCGAACGGCTTACCCGGAACCCCATGATCAAAACGGCCATCCCCCTGGCCATGGGCGATAATTACCGGTCGTTCCGAATTGTCGGTACGAACAAAAAATACCTTGATCATTTCGGCGCTACGGTCGGGCAGGGAGAGTTGTTCCAACAAGACCTCGAAGCCGTTATTGGCCCACGCGTAGCAGAGGCTACCGGTCTGAAAATCGGCGATACGTTCTCCGGGCAGCACGGGTTGGATGAAAACGGCGAAGCGCACGCCGACTCAAAATATAAGGTAGTCGGCATTCTTAACCCCAGTAATACCGTAGCCGATCAACTGATTCTGACCAACGTATCGAGCATCTGGGCTATTCACGAACACGGCGAAGAACACCACGACGAAGGCGAGGAACATGCGGAAGGCGAAGAACATGACCACAAAGAGGGTGAAGCTCATGCGGATGAACCCCGCGAAATCACGAGCATGCTGATTCAGTTTCGGAATCCATTGGGCATGATGCTGGCACGGGGTATCAACACCAATTCAAAATTGCAGGCTGCCCTGCCCAACATCGAGGTTAACCGCCTGTTCGACCTGCTGGGCGTTGGCGTCGAAACTCTGCGGGGCCTGGCTATTGCCATCATTATTATTTCCGGAATCAGCGTTTTTGTATCGTTATACAACTCACTTAAAGAACGCCGGTACGAAATGGCCTTAATGTTGTCGATGGGGGCGACTCGGGCGCAGTTGTTCGGCATGCTCCTGCTCGAAGGGTTGGTGCTGGCCCTGATCGGGTTTGTGCTGGGTATCGTCTTTAGCCGCGTCGGGCTATGGTTCTTCTCCGCCACCGTCTCGTCGAAGTATAACTACGACCTCACATCGTTCACAATTCTGCCGGAAGAGTGGCTACTGCTTGGCATGGCGGTTCTGATTGGGCTCCTGGCCGCTGCTTTACCGGCGATCGGTATCTACCGAATGAACATATCCCAAACGCTGGCAGAGGAATAGATTGGCTGGTTTCGGCTACGTGTTCCTGATGCAACGTACTGGGGCTGTTTCCGGTAGCCAACAGCGCGTCAACTAATCCGGCGCCACAGTTGTTATGATAATAAACGCGTCGGATTTGCCATACGGATAGAATAAAAACCGGAAATTTTACCGGTTTTTGTTTGCTCAATACTCTACCTTTGCAGGTCAAACAACGACGCGTCTTCGTCATGGACCAGTATTCATATATCGCTAATTCTGACGCGGCTTACGTAGATCAACTCTATCAGTCTTATAAGCAAGACCCTCAATCAGTTGACGAAAGCTGGCAGCAATTTTTCAAAGGATTCGAATTCTCATTAACCTACGGCGAAAAAGCCAACGGCAAAACCAACGGGGCTGCTACGAATGGGGCCGCCACCAACGGCCAGAGCTCAGCCCCGGCCGTAGATACCAAACATGCCGACCCGTCGGACCGCGAGAAGGAAGTTTCGGTTGCCAGCCTGATCAAGGCATACCGGTCGCGGGGCCACCTGCTCGCCACCACCAACCCGCTGAAACCCCGTAAAGATCGCCAGCCCCGCGTTGATCTTCCTGATTATGCGCTTTCGGATGCCGACCTGGATACGGTGTTTGAGTCAGGGAAGCTGCTGGGCATCGGACCAGCTACCCTGCGGACCATTATGGAGTCGCTCCGCAAGATTTACGCGGGTAACATCGGCTTCGAATACATGTACATCCGGGAGCTGGACGTAAAAAACTGGCTACGGAACAAGATCGAGAAAGAAGCGCTGACGTTTACGCCTACGCTTGACGAGAAGAAGCGTATTCTGGAAAAGCTGAACGAGGCTACCGTACTGGAAAACTTCCTGGCGACAAAATACCTTGGGCAGAAGCGTTTTTCGCTGGAAGGCGGTGAAGCCACCATCCCGGCCCTCGATACGATCATCAGCACCGCAGCCGAACTGGGTGTTGAAGAGGTCATGATCGGCATGGCCCACCGGGGTCGCCTGAACGTACTGGCCAACATTCTGGGCAAGTCGTACGAGAGCATCTTCGATGGATTTGAAGGGAACGTACCAGAGCAGGTACACGGCGACGGCGACGTAAAATACCACCTCGGCTACGCCAGCCTGACCGAGACCCCGACCGGCAAGCAGATCAACGTAAAATTAGCCCCTAACCCGTCGCACCTCGAAGCGGTTAACCCCGTTGTTGAAGGGTTCGTACGGGCACAGGCCGATGAGGAATACAACGGTGATTTCGACAAAATTCTGCCGATCCTTATTCACGGGGATGCGGCTGTGGCTGGCCAGGGCATCGTATACGAAGTAACGCAGATGGCCAAGCTGGCGGGTTACCAGACCGGCGGCACCATCCACTTTGTTATCAACAACCAGGTTGGTTTCACAACCGACTTTGAAGATGCCCGCTCGTCGATCTACTGCTCCGATATTGCCAAGATCATCGATGCGCCCATTTTCCACGTAAACGGCGACGATCCGGAAGCGGTGATTTTCTGTGCTAAGCTGGCCGTTGAGTTCCGTGAGAAGTTCAACCGCGACGTGTTCATCGACATGGTGTGCTACCGGCGGTACGGCCACAATGAATCGGATGAGCCGAAGTTCACGCAGCCGACAATGTACTCGCTGATCGACAAGCATCCGAACCCGCGCGAAATCTACAACCAGCTGCTCATCAAACGGGGCGATGTGGATGCCGAACTGGCCAGCCGGATGGATACCGAGTTCAAAAAGCAGCTACAGGACCGGCTTGACCGCGTGAAGCAGAAAGCCGAAATCCCCTATAAACCGCTACGGCTCGACCTCGACTGGGCTGAGCTACGCTTTAGTACCCCGGAGGATTTTGATCAGTCACCGGCAACCGGCGTATCGGCTGAAACGCTGGATACGATCGGCAAGGCGCTGGTTACCATTCCGGAAGGCTTTAAACCGCTCAAGCAGATTGATAAACTGCTGAAAGACCGGCAACAGATGCTGTTTGAAACAAAACAGATCAACTGGGGTACGGCCGAACTACTGGCGTATGGCTCCGTGCTGGCAGAAGGAAAACTCGTGCGGCTTAGCGGACAGGATGTGCAGCGGGGTACGTTCTCCCACCGCCACGCCGTTCTGCACGACGCGGAGACAAATCAGGCGTATTCATCGCTGGACCACATCCGCGAGGGTCAACCTACATTCCAGATCTACAACTCTCTGCTGTCGGAATACGGTGTGCTGGGTTTTGAGTTTGGCTACGCGATGGCCAACCCTCACGCACTCACCATCTGGGAAGCGCAGTTTGGCGACTTTTCAAACGGCGCGCAGGTAATGGTCGATCAGTTTATTTCGGCGGGCGAATCGAAGTGGGGCATCATGAACGGTTTGGTGATGCTGCTCCCCCACGGCTATGAAGGCCAGGGACCCGAGCACTCCAACGCCCGTCCTGAGCGTTACCTGCAACTTTGCGCCGAGTACAACATGGTGGTCGCTAACATTTCGACACCGGCGAACTTCTTCCACCTGCTGCGTCGGCAACTGGTGTGGCCGTTCCGGAAGCCGCTGGTCGTTATGTCGCCGAAATCGCTGCTGCGCCATCCTAAGTGTGTGTCATCAATGGACGAACTCACGAAAGGCAGCTTTCAGGAGGTTATTGGTGATTCCTACGCTCAGGCCAAAAAGGTCAAACGCGTATTGCTTTGCACGGGTAAGGTTTATTACGAATTGCTCGAGAAACAACAGGCTGACCAACGCGACGACGTTGCCATCGTACGGCTCGAACAACTGGCTCCGCTGCCTGTCAAGCAATTGAACGCGGTGCTCGAACCGTATAAAAAAGCCGAGTACGTATGGGTACAGGAAGAAACCGAAAACACCGGTTACTGGACCTATCTGCTGCGGGTTGGCATTGCACAAACCCTGAACATGCGCGTCGTGTCGCGGGAAGCAGCCGCATCACCGGCTACCGGCTACGCCAAAGTGCATACGCAGGAACAAGCCGAACTTATCCAGAAAGCATTTGCATAAACCCAGTTTACGGGTAAGGTTTTCAGTTTCCGGTTTTCTGACCGGCAAACTGAAAACCGAAAACTGAAAACCGAAAACTACATCAGAATGGCCGTTGAAATGAAAGTCCCCGCAGTCGGGGAATCGATTACCGAAGTTACGGTTGGTACCTGGTATAAAAAGGAGGGCGATCAGGTAAAAATGGACGAGGTTTTGTGTGGCCTTGATTCAGACAAAGCGACGTTTGAACTGACCGCCGAAGCCGACGGTGTGTTGCATATTCTGGCGCAGGAGGGCGACGTATTACCCATCGGCGCGGCCATCTGCACCATCGACGACGGTGCTTCAAACGGCGCGGCTCCCAGCCAGCCGGCTCCCGCAGCCGAACCTGCGCCGACGGCCGCTCCCCAGGCAGAGGCCCCGCAGCCCGCATCAGAACCCACGCCTGCCCTTCAGGCCGTAGCCGAGCCGGCCGCAGCTCCGGTGGCCAGCGGTTCGTCTGTTATCGAAATGAAAGTTCCGGCAGTTGGTGAGTCTGTAACGGAGGTAACCATTGCATCGTGGAATAAAAAAGACGGCGATCAGGTCGCGCTAGACGAAGTTTTGTGCGAACTGGAATCCGACAAAGCGACGTTTGAATTGCCAGCCGAAGCGGCCGGTACCCTGCGCATCGTTGCCGAAGCAGGGGAAACGTTGCCCATTGGTGCGCTGATTGCCCGGATCGAAACCGGTGCTCCGGCTGCTCAGTCTGATGCGGCTCCTCAACCAGCCGCACCGGCGCAACAATCAAAGGCTACGGCCAACACCGGCAACAATGGCTCTGACCAGAACGGAAGCACCCAGTCAGGCTATGCGGCTCATTATCCATCGCCGGCTGCGGCTAAAATTCTGGCTGAAAAAGGGGTTGAAGCGCAACAGATTCAGGGTACCGGTATTGGTGGCCGCATCACGAAGGAAGATGCCGTAAAAGCACAACCGTCCGCTCAGCCCGCCCAGCAGGCTCCGCAACCCGCACAAGCCCAGCCCGCGGCTGCTCCGGCCGACAAGCCGAAGCCCGCTGCTCAGCCAGCGCCCGTGGCCGCATCAGGTGATCGCAGCCAGCGCCGGGAGAAAATGACCTCACTGCGCCGGACCATCGCCCGCCGGTTGGTAGCCGTGAAGAACGAAACAGCCATGCTGACTACCTTCAACGAGGTAGACATGAAGCCGATCATGGATCTGCGCGGCAAATACAAGGACAAGTTCAAGGAGAAAAACGGCGTAGGCCTTGGCTTTATGTCGTTCTTCACCAAGGCAGTCTGCATTGCGCTTAAGGAGTTCCCGGCCGTGAACGCCCAGATCGACGGCGATACGATCGTATACAACGATTTCTGCGACGTATCGATTGCCGTGTCAACGGAACGGGGTCTGGTGGTACCGGTGATTCGCAACGCCGAGCAGATGGGCTTTGCCGAAATCGAGAAAGAGATCATTCGGCTGGCTGGTCTGGCCCGCGATAATAAGCTGACCATTGAGCAGATGACTGGTGGTACGTTCACCATCACGAACGGCGGTATCTTCGGATCGATGCTGTCGACGCCGATTATCAACGCCCCGCAGTCGGCAATCCTCGGTATGCACAACATCGTTGAGCGGCCAGTAGTCGTTAACGGCGAAATCGTGGTGCGACCGATCATGTATGTTGCCCTGTCGTACGATCACCGCATCATCGATGGTAAAGAATCGGTGAGCTTCCTGGTACGGGTTAAGCAACTGCTGGAAGATCCGACCCGGATTCTGCTGGACGTTTAACAGCCCTCTTTATAACGCAAAAGCCCCATCCTCGTGAGAAGTGGGGCTTTTGCGTTATAAAGATACTTGCATTACGAATTGATCAGGCTCACACCTGTCATTTCCGGTGGCTGCGGAACGCCCATCAATTGGAGAATGGTCGGCGCAATATCGGCCAGTTTACCGCTGTGGATGGTTGGCCGATACTCGTTATCGACCAGAATACACGGCACCAAATTCGTTGTATGGGCCGTATTGGGCGTACCGTCCTCGTTGATCATATACTCGGCGTTACCGTGGTCAGCGATGATAATGGCGGTATAGCCACTCTTCAACGCAGCTTCGACAACGGCCTGTGCGCACGTATCGGCGGTTTCGGCCGCTTTTACAACGGCTTCAAACACACCCGTATGACCGACCATGTCCGTATTGGCAAAGTTGAGACAGATAAAATCGGTTTCCGCTTTTTCCAGTTCAGGAATGATGGCGTCCCGAATATCAAAGGCCGACATCTCAGGTTTCTGGTCATACGTTTTTACCGGTACTTTTGTAGCGTTGCCGTGCTCATCGTAGACGGTCATTTCCTTCGGCGACGGGCAAAGAATGCGTTTTTCACCGGGGAAAGGCTCTTCGCGCCCACCTGAAAAGAAGAACGTGACGTGCGGGTATTTTTCGGTTTCGGCAATTCGAATCTGTGTGCGTCCGGCGTTCGAAATCACTTCACCGATCGTATTGTGCAGATTATCCTTCTCGAAAATGACCTTCACTCCCTGAAACTCATCATCGTATTTGGTCATCGTAACGTAGTCCAGGTTGAGCTTTTTCATGCCCTGCTCCGGAAAGTCTTTCTGCGTTAGTGCAATGGTGATTTCCCGACCACGGTCAGTGCGGAAGTTGAAGCACAGCACGACGTCGCCTTCCTCAATCGTAGCCACCGGCGATCCATCGACCTGCGTCACGATAATGGGTTTCACAAACTCGTCGGTAATATCGGCATCGTACGATTCGCGCAGAGCCGTTGTTACGCCCCCGGGCGAACTTTTTACGTCACCGATTCCGTGCACCATAGCATCGTAGGCAACCTTCACCCGCTCCCAGCGGTTATCACGGTCCATAGCGTAGAAACGCCCGACTACAGTAGCGAGCTGACCAGTGGTAGCGGCCATGTGTCCTTGCAGATCTGTCAGAAAACCAATGCCACTTTTAGGGTCGGTATCGCGACCATCAGTAAACGCGTGGACGAACACATCGGTCAGGCCGTTGTTGTGGGCGATGGACAATAAGCCTTTCAGATGCTCGATGTGCGCATGAACGCCACCATCGGATACCAGCCCAATGAAATGCACTTTCTTACCGTTGGCTTTTGCGTAGTTCAGCGCATCGACCAGCACCGGCTCGTTGTCGAGGGTATGTTCCTCAACCGCTTTGTTGATTTTAACCAGGTCCTGATAGACAATCCGACCGGCACCCAGGTTCATGTGTCCCACTTCCGAGTTGCCCATCTGCCCGGCCGGTAGCCCCACCGCCAGCCCCGAGGCTTCCAGGGTGCTGTTTGGATAAACCGGGTAAAGCGAGTTCATGAACGGCGTATTAGCCGCTTCTATGGCTGACACCTCGGGTTTAAGCGGAATCCCCCAGCCATCGAGAATAATTAGAATGACTTTTTTGTTCATGAGCGAAAAAGAAAAGGCAAACGGGCGAACGAGCGACAATCACTGCTCATCCGCTCGTTCGCTCAGTAAAACCAAGTTATGTTGTTGGGCCAGATAGGCGAGCAACTGGCGGCAGCAGCGAAGTACAATCTGATAAACCTCTTCAAATACTTCCGGTCCTTCGTAATACGGGTCCGGTACATTTGGTTGATCGTTGACAGCCGGGTCAAATTCTCGTAGCAGAAAAATCGTATCGTCGGGATGCAGGCCAACACTGCGGTGACTCAACTTCTCAATAGCCTCAAAATTGGCTTCGTCCATGGCTACGAAGTAATCAAACTGAGCCAGGTCCTCGCCGGTAATACGGCGGGCGCGGTGGGTCAGTGTCAATCCATGCTCAAGTGCATTCTCGCGGGTACGTCGGTCGGGCAGTTCGCCAATGTGGTACGATGCCGTTCCGGCCGAATCGCACTGGATCACCTCATTCAGGCCCTGCTCTGCGACCAGCGCCCGGAATACGCCTTCGGCAACCGGCGACCGGCATATATTACCGTAACATACGAAAAGAACGCTTAGCATGGTAGCGTGGGGCAACGGGCGAAGAGCAAGATCTATCCCCTGCCCTTCATCCGTTGCTATTTTTCAATCGGTTCGTTGTTTTCGTCCACAATGACGAATACATCTTCGGTGGGCTTCTTCATCAGGTACCGTTCGCGGGCGTACTTCTCCCGCAGCCGATCATTGCCGAGCACTTCCTGCCGCTGGTTTTGTACGTCCCGAATCTTGTCCTGGAAATAAACCGCATCCTTCTCCAGCTCGCGCAGTTTCCACCAGTTACGCACCTGCGACGGCAGATCGTTGGCATCGAAGAACAACATCCAGACGAGCAAAACCAGTCCGGTAGCGAGGTAGAAGTTACGCAGCGGGCGAAGAAAACGGCTCAGCATAGTGCTTATGGTTTGTGGCTTGTAGTTCGTGGTTTGATGCAGGTAACCCCACTAAACTACGAACTACAAACCACAAACTGTTAAAATTTCAGACCTGGGAAATACGCCGTTTCCCCCAGCTCTTCCTCGATGCGGAGCAACTGGTTGTACTTAGCCATCCGGTCTGAACGTGAAGCCGAACCGGTTTTGATCTGACCCGTATTCAGAGCAACAGCAAGATCCGCAATGGTAGCATCTTCGGTTTCGCCCGAACGGTGCGACATGATGTTCTTGTACGAATTCCGCTTCGCCAGATTAACCGTATCGATGGTTTCGGTGAGTGAGCCGATCTGGTTTACCTTCACCAGTACAGCATTGGCAATACCCTGCTCGATGCCCTGCTGTACGCGCGTTACGTTCGTTACGAACAGGTCGTCACCAACGAGTTGGATACGCTTGCCCAGCAGATCGGTATGTGCTTTCCAGCCCTCCCAGTCGTCTTCGGCCATACCATCTTCAATGGACAGGATCGGATACTTATCCACCCACTCTTTCCAGTAGTTGGCCATCTCCCGCGACGTCAGTTTGTCGCCGGTCGATTTTTTAAAGTGATATACGCCTTCATCGGCAACGTAAAACTCCGACGTAGCGGCATCCATAGCAATCCAGATGTCTTCGCCCGGCCGGTAGCCTGCTTTTTCGATAGCTTCCAGAATCGTCTGGATAGCCTCTTCGTTGGAAGCGATGTTCGGAGCAAAACCACCTTCGTCACCTACGTTGGTCGACAGGCCCTTCGATTTCAGAACTTTCTTCAGGGTATGAAACACCTCCGTACCCATCCGCAGCGCTTCCGAGAAGCTGGTGGCATTGGCAGGCATCACCATAAACTCCTGGAAATCGATTGAATTATCGGCGTGACTGCCTCCGTTCAGGATGTTCATCATCGGTACCGGCAGGGTGTTGGCATTTACGCCACCCACGTAGCGATACAGCGGCAGACCCGCTTCCTGAGCGGCTGCTTTAGACACGGCCAGGGATACACCCAGGATCGCGTTGGCCCCCAGACGACCCTTGTTAGGCGTTCCATCCAGTTCGAGCATGATTTTGTCGATCATACCCTGTTCATACACCGACAGGCCAACCAGCTCGGGGAAAATCAACTCATTAACGTTAGATACAGCTTTCAGAACGCCTTTACCAACGTACACCTTTGAGTCGTCGTCGCGAAGTTCAACAGCCTCGTGCGTTCCGGTCGACGCCCCTGACGGTACGGCCGCTCGACCCAGAAAACCGGATTCGGTCCGTACATCTACTTCAACTGTGGGATTGCCGCGCGAATCCAGAATCTGCCGGGCATGAATGCTTTGAATGGTACTCATTGCAGAAGGGTTAAATTCAGAAAATGCTATTTTTTCGGGTTTGATTACCAAGCTCCTAAGCTAGGTTTCAAACCATCGGCAAAGTAACAAAATAGCATGCAAAGTTTGAGAGCGACCCGACAATTAGCCACAGGATTGATGGCGTTCCGGCTGGTTCTAGCGGCTGGCTACCTGCATGGTAAAGTTAGGTACCAACGTACCGGCTACCAGGCTATCGTTTTTCAACAGAGCGACGCCAACCCGGTATTTACCAGCCGGCAGGTCATCTACTGACTTGGTATTCAGAATCAGATCACCAATCAGGTAGCGCGTTTCAAACTCCCCGTTGGTCAGCAGCCGTCGCAAGCTCGTTTTTTTCGTAATGCCAAACAACCACACCGATCGGCCCGACTGCAGCATACCGTATGGCTCACCATTCATCTCCGTGCATTCCGGATATTCTATGTGCAGCACATCCAGCCCCGGCGTTACGTTGAGCGTAGCGCTGACGGCCCGGCTCTCGCACAGCTTCGTTTTAGCCGAAGCTGCCGGAATCGTCAGGTACGACGGGAACGCATACCAGTTGGCAGCGTATCGCTCGGCCCAGTTCGACAGGTGCATGGACGCCCTATTAAAATAGCCGCCATCGCCATAAATAGCCCACGAACGGTTGTGAGTCCAGTTGTAAACGCCAGCTTTCCGATGTCGCTGCATTGATTCGAGCCTGGGGGTGTATACCAGGTAGCTGCTCAGCCAGAACAGCAGCGTACCGATGAGGGCAGTTCGCCCAACTACCGGTCGCCATGAATCAGTCGACAAGTGAAAAGCCAGCGCGTAGCCAAGTACCAGCAAAAACACCGGGAAGTTCCGGTAGCGGCTCTCAGACACCACTACGTTTTCAAGGGTGCGGCCGGCCGCAAACGCGCAGCAGCTTAACAACAGAAACAGACCAGATCCGATCAGGAAGTACGTCCACTGCGGGTTTGCTACCGCCCGACGCCCGTTCAGCAAGGGCGTTTGCCAGATCAGCACAAACAGTCCGTACAGAATCCACCCGAACAGCAGCGCACCGAAAAGCATCGGTATGTAGTCAAACGAACTCAATGCGTGGCTTCTGTCCATCGGATTGGCAAAGGCTCCAAACAACAGCAGCAGGTTCGCCATTACATCAGGAAACAGATAGACGAGCTTATGCACCATGTCGGGGCGGTTCACGTAGTCAAACCCAACGTAGTACAAGTAAAAAGCAAGGGCTGCCAGCAAACTCCACCCGACCAGCGACCGGACACGGCGCTGGAGAAGCAGTATCAAACTACCCAGAGGCCAAATAAGCAGTCCGTTGGCAAACGTCAGGGTAGCGGCCGCAGCGGCTAAAGCGGCTGCCCCGTCCCAGCGGATGCGTTGACGGCTTAACAGAAAGAAGGTCAGGAAGCCAAAGAAGCAGACCGGCATGTAGTTGGTCGAGGCAATAGCCCAGAAGTTGCCTTCGTATGCAATTGGCTGAAACAACAGCAACGACACCGGCAGTACATACCACCAGTCGGTCCGGGTGCGCACGATGGGGCGACTAAACAGCCAGAGAATACCCAGCAAACACACATTACCCACCAGCATGACCAGCCTGAAATTGAGTTCTCCCGACAGCCAGCGGGTCAGTAAAGCCGATAGCCGCGTAAAGACCAGCCGGTGTTCGATGAAGTTCTGACTGAGCAGATGCCACTTCCGGGTTGCCGTATCGGCCCAGTCCCACTCAATCAGAAATCGGAGAATTACAATCAAATCGTCGCCGATGGGCAGGTTGATGGCGTAGATTGAGAAAAAAATAAAATAGAGGACAGGGGGTAGCAGCACAAGGCCTACCCATAGGTGGGATAGATGTTTCATTAAGTTACAAGTACAGTGAGTTACGGTGAGAAGCTATACTTTTGTTCGCTTCAGGGCGTAAAGATAAAGAACCTACTTTTCCATGAGCTTACGCGTTGTAATCAACTTAATACTGATTCGTTACTTTATGAAGTTTTTCATTCCGTCTGCCATACGGCTACTGGTTTTTACCGTATTTATATACTTAACGGCCTGTAGCCCCGATCAAGGCACCTACGAAGAAGAACCGGCCCCTGACTACACCGGTACGTATCAGATCGTATCCGTCAGTTCAGAATCACCGGCCGCACCGGCTCCGGCCCCATCGGGCACCGTTGCCGTAGTAAAAATCTGGGGCTATACGTCGATCGTTTCCGTTACGCTGACCCTGAACAAAGAGGAACTACTGGCCGGTGAGCTGACCCTGCGCAAAGCCAGCGGAGCCACGTACGATATGTACATCGGCAACAGCATTCGATACGGTACCATCGACGGAAAAGAGGTCACGCTGAATTATTTCCGGAACAACGTAAAATACACGGTCGTAGCCAGAAAGTGATCTGTCGCCTGCCCGAACAGCCGGTTTCGCTTCAAGTAGATAGCGGAACCGGCTGTGTAGTTAGTAGGGCTGATCAATTCCATCGATCGATCAGCCGTCTATCCGCTACACCTTGGAATCCAGCCGCCTTTTTAGTAATTAGCCTTGCCTAAACTGATCTTCCTCATGACATTTCGCTGCTGGCTTGCTCTCGTTGGCTTTGTCACGACACTGCCGGGCTTTGCGCAGTCGCCGAAAGCCATTTTTCCGCAGCCCCTAAGCCCTCGCCTGGCTAACTACCAGATCCAGGTGGCGCTCGATCCGACGACCAAAAAGCTGAACGGCCGCGAAACGCTGGTGTGGCGCAACCCATCCAACGATGTCATTCGGGAGTTGCGGTTTCATCTGTACCTGAACGCTTTCCGCAACGAACAAACGACGTTCATGCGGGAATCGGGCGGGCAACTGCGTGGCACCGAAATTGACCGCGATACAAAGGAAAACCCGTATGGTTCCATCGACGTAACGTCAATGAAGGTCCGCGGGGGCGAAACGCTGGCATACCAGTTCATCCAGCCGGACGACGGCAATCGCGACGACCGTACGGTCATCCGCGTACCGTTATCCAAACCTGTTGGGCCGGGCGAGACCATTACGCTCGATATTACGTTTCAGGCGAAACTGCCCAAAATCTTCGCCCGGACCGGCTACAGCCGCGATTATTTTCTGGTGGGTCAGTGGTTTCCCAAGATTGGCGTGTACGAACCGGCCGGCACCCGCTACGCAAAAACCGGCCAGTGGAATTGCCACCAGTTTCACGCCCACTCGGAGTTTTATGCCGATTATGGGGTGTACGATGTAGCCATCACCACCCCGAAAAACTATTGGGTGGGCGCCACCGGCCTGATGGTTGGTGAAAACATGGGCGCCAACAACACCAAAACGATCCGCTGGCACGCCGAGGACGTAGTCGATTTTGCCTGGACGGCATCGCCCCACTTTCAGGTTGTTACGGGAAAATGGCAGCCTCGCTCCGGCGGCCCGGTCAGCATCGAACTGCTGATGCAGCCCGAGCATATGGATCAGGCCCAGCGGCACATGGACGCAGCGATTGCGGCCCTGGCCTACTTCGACAAATACGTCGGCAAGTATCCGTTTCCAAACCTGACCGTGGTGGACCCGCCGTTTCACGCCAGCGGTTCGGCCGGGATGGAATACCCGACGTTTATTACGGCCGGAACAGCCTGGGGGTTGCCCGACGGTGCCCGCTTCCCGGAGGTGGTGACCGTCCATGAGTTTGGGCATCAGTACTTTATGCAACTGCTGGCATCCAACGAATTTGAAGAAGCCTGGCTCGATGAAGGCTTTAACCAGTATTACGAAGGCCGGATCATGGACGAAACCTACGGCCCTAACTCCTCGCAGATTGACCTGCTGGGGTTCCGCATGGGCGACCTCGAAAGCTCCCGCGACAGCTATGTTCACCTCGATAACCCAGCTATTGGCTCCTCGTTCGGCAATACCTGGCAGTTACCCCAGGGTTACTACGGTGTGCTGACGTATTCAAAAACAGCCACCTGGCTCCGAACACTGGAAGGCCTGGTTAGTCGACGTGTGATGGACGAAATCATGCAGACGTATTTTAACCGGTGGAAATTCAAACACCCCTGCGCCGACGACTTCATTGCCATCGTGAACGAGATCGTGCCTAAACGACTCGGCAGTAAATATGGTCCAGACATGAACTGGTTCTTCGATCAGGTGCTCTACGGCGACAAGGTGATTGATTATGAACTGACCGACATCCGAAACCGGCCCCGCAACGGCGAACAGCAGGCAACCATAACGGTGCAGCGCCTGGGTGATGGGCAAATGCCCGTCGACGTACGGGTGCATTTCGACAACGGCAACGAACTGATGCTGTTCTGGGACGGCAAAGCGCGTCAGCGCACGTTTACGCTCAACGAGAAAGCGAAAGTTGTGTGGGCACACATCGACCCGAAGCAGAAAATTTTCATGGACGTTGACCTGAACAACAATAGCCTGACGCTGGAGCCATCGTCGGCCCCGGCGGCTAAGTTTGCGACGAAATTTCTGTTCTGGATTGAAAACTGGATGCAGTGGCTGGCGTGGCTTTTTTAACCGACTAACCGTATGAACGCACTTACAACGGCCCTACGCCAAACCCTTGCTTCGCGCCGGTTAATCTGGCTAATCTACGGCATTACACTCGCCCTGGGGCTGCTGGCGGCCCTGCCCATGTATAACACGCTCAAAGCCGAAGACCAGAACTCACTAGGCCCGCTGAATATGCTTGGTGGCTTCGACTATACCGTCTTCTCCGACTTCATGCACCGTAGCGGGCGAGCCATTAGTCCGCTGATGAGCGTTGGCCGGTGGCTGGGCGTGCTTTATGTCTTTTTGAGCATCTTTTTTACGGGTGGCATTCTGCTGCATTTTAATCAGTTGGGCATTCGGTTCAGCGCCGGTACGTTCTGGCAGGCTTGCAGTCATTACCTCCAGCGCTACCTGGGTTTATTCGGCGTAACGTTCCTGTTCATCTGCGTCGGAGCCGGGATCTGGCTGGTAACAGGCACGCTGGTGGGAATTATGTTGAGCGATACGCTCACCGAGCAGGGAATATTTTATGTCGGACTGGTATTTTTCCTCTTCTTCGTGCTGACCGCTACCCTGATTCTGTGCATCGGCGATTACGCTAAGGTGCTGATGTTCCGCGAAGACGTCCGCAACGGGTTCCGCGCCTTTGGGCGGGCAGGTCGGCTGGTATTTCGTAACTTGGGCCAAACGTATGGACTCTACTGGCTGCTCATCCTGGTCGGCACCGGCTTCTTTGCCCTGTATTTTCTGTTCGATAGCCTGATCACGATGCGTAACTGGCCAACAATCCTGATTATGCTGGTTATCCAGCAGGTATTGATTTTTACCCGCGTTGGTTTGAAAGTATGGGCGCTCGGAACAGCCGCTCATGTCTATGAAACGTTGCCCAAACCAGCACCGCAGCCCCGGCCGGTTGCGTTTTCGGCCAGTCCCACGACTGACGAACCCGTATCGGAACCAGCAATTCCAGCGCCTACAGACACGCACGAAAAGCTGGACGAACCGGATTCATCGGTGCCAACCAGTGATCGTTAGCGGATTATTACTTCTTACTTCTTTGGTCATTTCGTATAATTGCAGAATCATCTTTGTTTACTGATTTAGCCGTATGGCCGTTCCAACCGTTTCCTCCGAACCCAAGACTACTACGCACGGACTTTTCAGCCTACCGGTCATTGTGGCCGCACTGGGTTATTTTGTCGATATCTACGATCTTCTGCTGTTTGGCATTGTTCGCGTACCCAGCCTGAAAGACCTCGGCCTGACGCCCGAGGAGATTTCGACCGTTGGGGCCAGCATCCTGAACTGGCAGATGGGCGGTCTGCTCCTCGGCGGCATTCTGTGGGGTGTTCTCGGCGATAAACGCGGGCGGCTATCCGTACTATTCGGCTCCATCATTACTTATTCAATTGCCAACGTAGCCTGCGGATTCGTCGCCGACGTTACGTTCATGAGCCCAACCACGTATTATGCCCTGATGCGGTTTGTGGCGGGCATCGGTCTGGCCGGCGAACTGGGCGCGGGCATTACGCTCGTGAGCGAAGTACTGCCGAAAGAAAAACGGGCCATCGGTACGTCCCTGGTGGCCGGAATCGGACTATTTGGAGCTGTGGTTGCGTATTTTACGGTTCAACTGTTCGACTGGAAGATGGCCTTTTTTGTAGGCGGTGGGCTGGGCTTTGGCTTGCTATTGCTTCGAGTAGGCGTGGTCGAATCGGGGATGTTTACCGACGTTTCGGAGCAGAAGCACGTAAACCGGGGCGATTTCCTGTCGTTTTTTACCAACGCCAACCGGCTCGTGCGCTACCTGAAATGCATCGGCATCGGCTTGCCCACCTGGTTTGTCATCGGCATTCTGGCTACGTTCAGCAACGAGTTCGGGAAAGCCTTCGGTATTGCGGAAGAAATTCAGCCGGGACTAGCCATCATGTGGTGCTACGTCGGGCTGGCCGCCGGTGATCTGGCCAGCGGCTTCATAAGCCAGGCGCTGTCGTCGCGCAAAAAAGGGGTTGCTTTGCTGATGTCGCTGGCGCTGGTGTTCAGTCTGGTTTATCTCTACGCGGGCGTTTCATCGCCCACCATGCTGTATGGCCTCTGTCTGGCTCTGGGCTTTGGCATCGGTTACTGGGCCATGTTCGTGACCATCGGGGCCGAGCAGTTTGGTACCAACCTCCGGGCCACGGCCGCCACCACCGTACCGAACATGGTACGTGGCCTGGTGATCCCCATGACGCTGACCTACCAGGCTCTGAAGCCTTCGCTCGACGTTATCAACGCCGGAGCGGTGGTCGGTCTGATTAGCTTTGCCATTGGGCTCTATTCGACCCTGACCATTCCTGAAACACACGGGAAGGACCTTAACTACCTGGAAGAGTAACCCAAGTCCTGGTTACGTTCTGCCTGCTTCCTATGCAAGTTGCTGCGCCACCCCGCCCTTCTCTACGGCCTCTGTTTGCTTTACCAGTCATCGTATCGGCACTCGGCTTTTTTGTCGATGTGTACGATATGCTCATCTTCAGCATCGTGCGGGTGCCTAGCCTGCAATCGCTGGGGTTGTCGGAAGCCGAGGTATCACGGGCCGGTACGTTCATTCTTAACTGTCAGCAGGCAGGGCTGGTGCTTGGCGGCATTTTGTGGGGTGTTCTCGGCGATCGTCGGGGCCGCATGTCCGTCTTGTTTGCCAGCATTCTCACCTATTCCCTGACCAACATCGCCTGCGGGTTCATTAATGACGTCAATACGTATGCTTTCCTGCGCTTTCTGGCCGGCATTGGCCTATCCGGCGAAATCGGGGTTGCTATGGTACTGGTAGCCGAGATTCTGCCCAAAGAGATTCGGGGCTACGGCTCAGCGGTGGTGGCAGGTATTGGCTACTTTGGTGCCGGAGCCGCTTACCTGACGCAGGAGTGGTTCGACTGGCGAACGGCATTTTTCGTGGGCGGGGGTATGGGCTTGCTCCTCCTCCTGCTGCGGGTGAGCGTATTCGAATCTGGTTTGTTCAGCCGGATGAAAGCCGAACATAAGCACGTTAGCCGGGGAAATTTCTGGCAGTTTTTCCGATCGTGGCCGTCAACGATAAAATACCTGCGTTGCGTGACGGTTGGTATGCCTACGTGGTTTATCGTCGGTATTCTCGCTACGTTCGCCAACGAACTGGGGCAGGCCATGGGCATTGCCGAAGGAGTGAAACCGGGGCGGTGCGTCATGATGATTTACGTGGGACTGGCCGGTGGCGACCTGCTGAGTGGCCCGCTGAGTCAGTGGCTGCAATCCCGTATCAAAACCATCACGGGGCTTCTTATTTTCAGTGCGCTGCTAAGCGGTGTCTACCTGTTTGGTGGCATTGATACAGCCGAGGGGATTTATACCATCTGTGGTCTGGCCGGTTTCTGCACCGGCTACATTGCCATGTATCTGACGATGGTAGCCGAATTGTACGGTACGAATCTCCGCGCAACGGCCACTACGTCGGTACCCAGCGTCGTTCGGGGTACGCTCATCCCAATGACCTTGCTTTTCCAGTTCCTTAAACCATCGGTTGGCGCACTCATAGCCGCAGGCATCCTCGGTGTGGTAGTTTATGGATTGGCTTTTTGGTCGCTGAGCCGACTGGAAGAGACCTTTGGCAAGGATCTGGACTTTGTCGACGAGTAAATTGTAGTTCTGACAGTTTGCGGAACGGTCGGCCTAATCTGACGGGCTCAATGGGCATTTCTTCCACAAACAGTAATATAATAATTACCGGATAATCTTCATTTAAAGCCCATCTGGCTTGGTTTTTTACAAAAAAATCATCCGCCGTTCATCCTTTTTATTAACCGTTTCTCACCAAGCCCGGCGCTGAGCGAATGCCTCTCACTCTTTGGATTGACAATTAAAGGTTATCACACAAATCCGTCAACCCAATGAAAACGTTCGCCAAGTCAACCATCGGAGCCCTGCTTTTTGCCATGAGTGTGTCTGTATCGTCCTTTGCTATAGACGATGACCTGACCCAGAAAAAGTCATTTGGAGTGGCAATGTTCCCGGCCGCTGATCCGTCTAAACTGTGGATGTGCCTGGAAAAATATAAACCTGGTAGCAAAATCGAACTTCAACTGACAAACGAGAAAGGCGAGGTGATGTTCCGGGAAGTGCTGCCGGCAAAAGGTGGCAAGAAGAACGGCTTCCGGCAACAATTCGACCTGAGTCAGATCGGCGACGGCCGGTACACGTTCCGGATCTCCGATGGCATCCAGACTGAAGAGCGAACGTTTAAGCTATCAACACCAAGCATTCGTGAAACGCTGCCTTCCCGCCAGATAACCATGAACTGAGTTCTCATAGTGAGATTATTAGATGAATTGCTAAAGACACGGTGTTTTACGCCGTGTCTTTTTTCTATGCCCCAAATGCCCAATACCCTCACGGAGGGACGACGCTTTTTTCTATCTTGCCAACGGCTAGTCTTCAACCCGTTATGCAATCGTCAACCACCGCTGTTCAATCCTCGTCGGTATCCATGCGTCCGCTATTTTCGCTGCCGGTCATCGTGGCGGCTCTCGGGTACTTTGTCGATGTGTATGACTTACTGTTGTTCAACATCGTCCGGGTACCCAGCCTGAAAGATCTGGGTCTGTCCGAAACCGACATCTCTATCATCGGCGGGCGAGTGTACAACTTCCAGCAGGCGGGTTTGCTCCTCGGCGGTATTCTGTGGGGCGTTCTGGGCGACAAGCGGGGGCGGCTCTCGGTGCTGTTCGGCTCTATCGTTACGTATTCGCTGGCCAACATCGCCTGTGGATTCGTTAACGATCCCACTACCTACGCCGGGCTCCGGTTTGTGGCCGGTCTGGGGTTGGCGGGCGAACTGGGTGCCGGGATTACACTCGTCAGCGAAATTCTGCCCAAGGAGCTACGTGGCTACGGATCGTCGCTGGTAGCGAGTGTTGGGTTGCTGGGGGCCGTTGTCGCGTTTTTCACTGTGCAGTTGTTCGACTGGCGCACTACGTATTTTGTTGGGGGCGGCCTGGGGCTAGCCCTGCTACTACTACGGGTCAGCGTACTCGAATCCGGCATGTACAAACGCGCCGAAGCCACGAACGTCAGCCGGGGTAACTTCTGGGCTTTGTTCTCGAACAAACAACGGTTCGTGCGCTACCTTCGCTGCATGGGCATTGCCGTGCCAACCTACTTCGTCATTGGGATACTGGCTACGTTTGGCAATGAGTTTGGGAAGGCGATTGGCATTGCCGAGCCTATTCAGCCCGGCCAATGCGTACTCTACACCTACATCGGCATGGTGGTCGGTGATCTGGGCAGTGGTTTTTTAAGCCAGGGACTACGTTCACGCCGAGGAGCCATCGGACTGATGATGGGCCTCACCGCCCTTTTTGTTGGTATCTACCTGTTTGGAGGTCTTAGCTCTACGAGCGCTTTCTACGCCGTTTGTCTCGGTATGGGGTTAGGCATTGGCTATATCGCCATGTTCCTGACCGTTACGGCCGAGAACTTCGGCACCAATCTTCGCGCTACGGCTACGACGTCTGTTGCCAATAACGTACGGGCTACTACGTTACTGACTATTCCGTTGTTTCAGGCCCTGAAACCATCCCTTGGCGTTATAGGGGCCGGTGGGCTGGTCGCTTTTCTATGCTTTGCCATTGGCGTCTGGTCCCTGGCCACTATTGAGGAGACATTTGGCAAAGAGTTAGATTATACGGAACTTTAAGGCAACTATTTGCTGCCGTAAGTCTCTTTAATCAACGTTATGGTTCAAAACACCATACCTCCGGCGCAGTCATCGCTGGTCTATTTTCCTGGGTTTAATGGAATTCGATTCATCGCAGCTTCGGCCGTGGTGGTGCATCATATTGAGCAATACAAGACCACCTTTGGTTATACCGACACCTTCACGAATGTCAACGACCACCCTATCGTTTACCAAGCCGGCAAACTAGGTGTGGCCCTGTTTTTTGTGCTGAGTGGCTTTCTGATTACGTACCTGCTGCTGGCCGAACGGCAGACGGCCGGACGCATACAGATCGGCAATTTCTACGTTCGGCGCATCCTGCGCATCTGGCCGCTGTATTTTCTGTTGGTCGGGTTGAGTTTTTTCGTCTTTCCTCATATTCCGGCCCTTTACATCCCCGGCGTATCAGAGCATACGTATGAGAATTTCGCGCAGAAACTAACTCTGTTCGCGCTGGTGTTGCCCAATTTCGCCCTGACGCTCTACGGTGAGATGCCGCTTTGTTCGCACGCGTGGTCGATAGGTGTTGAGGAACAGTTTTATCTTATCTGGCCGTGGCTGATCGGCAGCCGGAACCCGCGTCGGACTCTGCTGATTTTGCTCGGTATCGCGCTGGCTCTGGGCGGTTGGTTTTTCTGGCTGCGCTACGGTCCGGGTTCCTCCGCGCCCCAGGCCGGCACTACGATGCTGCTCATTACTGACTTCCTGGCTCACTTCCGCATCGGCTGCATGGCCATCGGCGGGGTTGGCGCCTATCTGGTGTTCAAGAACCATCCGGTGCTGCGGCTGCTGTATCAGCGATCGGTGCAATGGGTGGTGTATGCCGTACTGGGCGTTATGCTGGCCAGCGGCATTCGGATTCCAGGTTTAAACTACGAGGGCTATGCCGTGTTTTTCGTGTTTATGCTGATGAACCTGGCCCATAACCCCAATTCGGTAGTCGACCTGGAGAACCGGTTGTGTACTTTCATGGGTAAGATTTCGTACGGGCTGTACATGTATCATCCTTTCGCGATTGTGCTGAGCCTGTACGTTGTTCGTCAGTTTCTGCCGTATGGTCCCGGCTTCTCTATAGGCCTGTACGTGCTCAGCTACGCGCTTACGACGCTGCTCGCCTGGTTCTCGTACGAATACTTTGAGAAGCAGTTTTTGAAACTGAAAGACCGCTTTGCGCCGGCCACGGCCCCAAAACCTGCCACCGAAGCAGCACGGGTGTAAGGTTACTTCGCTGGTTCGGGAGGCCGTTTATTAAACCAGGGTTCTGCCTGCTCCAACTGCCCGGCCAGTCGAAACAGCGTAGCTTCGTCGCCGAGCCGGGCGGCAAACATCACCCCAATGGGCAGCCCATCGGCCGACCAGTGCAGCGGCACTGACATAGACGGCTGGCCCGTCATATTCGTGGTAGCGGTAAACGAGATGTACCCCAGCGATTTTTCCGCAATGTCGTCCACAACTTTAGAGCCTTTCAGGTATTTCAGCGCCCCAACCGAGTCGGCCAGTTTAAGCATTCGTTGCTCTGTAACTGTATTCTGAAAATCGCCGATAGCAATAGGCGGCCGTGGTAAGGTTGGTGTCAGAAAGACGTCATACGTTTCGTGAAGCTGCCCCATGCTACGACTCAGTACGTTCCAGCGCCGTTTCTGATAGGCAAAGTCCGTGGCGGAGAAGCCTGCGGCCAGTCGTGCCTGCGCCCAGGTGTTCAACTCCACATCGCCCCGGCTGACCGGCCGCCCCAGGTATTCGCTGAGTTCTCTCAGCACAGCGCCTGTCTCGCCCAGCACCATTGTAAAAAATGCCTGCGTAAGAATCGTTTTTTCGTAAGGCAGCGGCACCTCCTCGACCGTGTGTCCTAATCGCTCCAGCAACCGGGCCGTTTCCTGCACGGCGTTTACACACTCCGGATGCACCGGCTGCGACTCAATCAGTGTCTGGGTCGAAAAGGCTACGCGCAGTCGTCCCGGTTCGCGACCCACTTCCTGTGCGAATGGTCGCTCGGGAGCGGAAATGCCATACGGATCACCCGGCAACGGCCCAGCCACCGCATCAAGCAGCGCGGCACTGTCGCGAACCGTGCGCGTCACGGCGTGGCTGGCTACGGCTCCACCCCATACTTCACCAAAACGAGTACCCAGCGTAACGCGGGCACGGGACGGTTTCAGCCCGAACAACCCACAACACGACGCCGGAATACGGATTGACCCGCCCCCATCACTGGCTGTTGCGGCCGGTACAATGCCGGCAGCCACCGCTACGGCCGATCCTCCGCTCGATCCACCCGGCGAATGCGTCAGCTTCCACGGGTTGTGAGCCGGCCCGTACAGTTTCGATTCGGTGTAGGGCGTCAGACCGAACTCCGGCGTATTGGTTTTACCAAAGAACACCAGACCGGCTCGTTTCAACCGTTTTATAGCTTCGCTGTCCTCCGTGGCAACGTACTGCTGATAACCCACGCAGCCGGACTTGGTTGGCGTGCCAGCCCACTGCAACTCCAGGTCTTTAAGCAAAAAGGGGACGCCGTAGAACGGCGAACCGGAATCAGGCGCCTGCGGCAGATCGGCGGCCATTTGCCGGCCCTTATCGTACAGGGGGGTTACGATGGCATTCAGGGCCGGATTGACGGCTTCAGCACGGGCAATGGCTGTTTCCAGCAGCTCGGCCGGGCTTACCTCGCCGTTACGAACCAGTTCGGCAAGGGCCGTAGCATCACAGCGGGCATATTCATCAAATGACATGACTGGCGTAGTCGACTGCATAGCAAAGGTGGGTTAGGATACGTACGCTGATGGACAAAACTTATCGCTGGGGGGCTACCGCCACGGCAATCTTTGAATCGGCAGTACCGTAGTATAAAAACCATTTCCCCTTGAAGGGCACCATACCCTCCAGAAAGCACACCTGATTGACCTGCCCTTCGGTTTCGTACGGTTGATCGGGTTTGATGAAGTACTGTTCCGAACGGTCGAGCAACCTGGTCGGGTCGTTGGCAGCAAACAGGAGTTGCCCTCCGGCATAAGCGCCCTCCGGCAAATTCGGATCGCCATTCTTGGCGTCATTCATACCGTTGTAGATCAGCAAAATGCCTTTCGGCGTCAGCATGGCATACGGCCCCGGCTCCAGCAATCGGTAGTCGTGCTTGCCGGGACGGCGCTCGGCCGCAGCCGCCAGCTTGCCCTCTGCATCCAGCATTGGCGTCCAGTGCAGCAGGTCGTCGGACGTAGCGATGTACAACTGAGGCTGATCCCCCCAGTACATCCAGTATTTTCCGTTGATCTTCTGGGCCACAATTTTAGTACCCACCCGTTTGCAGACAATAGCCCCCGACTTTGACCATTGATCTACGTACTTCCCATTGGCTGCCTGCCCAAACACCAGCCCCTGTTTCTGCCACGTCATCAGGTCGCGGGAGGTCGCTACGCACAGCCGGGCCTTGTCGCCGTCGTAGGCCGTGTACGTCATCACGTAAACCCCATTCGGGCTTTCGATCACGCGGGGGTCTTCGCAGCCCCCCTCCCACTCGTAACGTTTCATGGGGTCATTGTCAGGATAGAACACCGGTTTAGGCATCCGCTGAAAATGGATGCCATCAGAACTAACGGCCAGCCCCAGCCGCGACGTACCGGCATGTTTACCAACGGTATCCTCGGCTCGGTAGATCATGTACACTTTACCATTTCGCACCACGGCCGCTGGATTGAATACGTCTTTCTCTTCCCATTTGACGGTTTCCTGCCGGATCGGGCAGGCAAACGTAGTGGTAGCCTTAGCGTCCAGAATGGGGTTAGCCGCGTTCTGTTTACGGAACGGACCGAGCATCCACGGCTTTTCGGGAGATTGGGCATAAACGGCCTGAGCCGCCAGAAACAGCAGGCAAAGCCAGCGACGGGTCAATGGGTACTTCATTTAGTGTTTACGTTCTTTCCAGATTTTCTTCGGCAACCGCTCCTTCGTGAGGCTCTTGGGTCAGCGGTGCACCGAACCACTTTGCCCGTTGCAGCAGGCCTGCTTCATCACCGGTTTCCAGCAAATGAATAGTGTGGGATTCGTCGTATTCGATACGTAGTGATACCCACGCCAGGTATTCGTTTAACTTGGCTTCCAGCGGCTGATTGCCAAAAATACACAGATCATAGTACCAGTCCAGCGATTCGCCCGCCACGGCTTCCGTTACGGCCCGGTAATCGTCCAGGGTGTAGCCGAGGAAGGGTTTGCCGAACTGCGCCCACATGGTTCGCATTACGTCATCGAGCGAGCGGGCGTGGTTGGTCCGACGACGAATATGCAGATCAAGAATCAGCGCTGCGATGGCTCCTTTATAATAAACAGACACTTTCCGATCCGGAACCCCTTTTTCGTAACCATCCAGCCAAAGATCCCACGACGATTCCACCAACGATTGCAGGGCCCGGCCGCTGGTTTCAAAGTGGCGCTTGAACATCACCTGCAACTCTTTCAGATAGGCAGCATCATTGAATACCGCCGACCGACGCAGCATCAAGTCGCCATAGTACGTCGTAACCCCCTCTGCTACAAAGCAGGTGGTGAAGTAATTTTCCTTCGTGAAATCGTAAGGTAATAGTTCGGCGGGCCGGATGCGGATAATATTCCAGGCATGGAACAACTCGTGCGACGATACCCCCAGCAGATCCTGATAGAGCCCCTCGCCTTCGTCGTTTGGCCCGAGTACCAGCATGGTCGAGTTGCGGTGTTCTACGCCGTGGTAAAAGGCTGTTGGCAGCACAATGGTCAGAAAATGGTACTCTTTTTCCGGAAACTCGCCGTATAATTCAATCTGCTTCACCGAAAACTGGCTGAAGTCCCGGCGAATCCGTTCCGGATCAAATGAATCCGTTCCATCGGTTCGCCAGCCACCCTGTATCCACACGTGAAACAAAACGCCCTGTACTTCGTAGCTGACTTCCTGAATAAAAGGCGATGCCATGAGCGGACAATCGACCAGTTCATAATAGTCGCGAGCCCACAAAACACCGGGTGCAAGCTGCCGTAGGCCACAAGCTACGGGCCAGTCGGCCGGAATGTCCAGTTCCAAAGTGCATTCTTCATCGATCCGCCCCTCGGCATACAGACACAGATTGATCGGGTTCACGTACAGCAGCCCTTCGTCGACAAAGCTGGTACCGGCGTTGATAATGTTCGCGTAGTAGTTATACCGTACCGTCAGGGCCGACACACCGTTAGTCTCGACCCGCCAGCGATCTTTCGCGATTTTGCGGAACGGCAGAGGTTGTCCTGTATCATCTACGACCTGAAACCGCTGAATATTCTTGGCGAAATGCTGCAGTTCATAACGTCCAGGTCGCCAGGCGGGGAGCTGAAGCTCAACCGTTTGTGTGGTGATGGTATCCAGATCGGCTTCAACAGCCAGGTAATGAGGAGCGTCGGCATCGGCAGCTATTCTGTATCGCATAGAAAAGTCAGGTAAGTATTCGGGCAAAGGGGTCGGTTACATGGCAACGAACCCCGGTGGGCATCCACAAATTAGCCATTTACCCAATTAGTTAATCAACCAACGGGAAAGTAAATCGTTTTTTTAGTTGTGCTTGATATACTGCTAAACTTGCCGTACCTTTGCGCACTCATTTGGAAAACAAGGCATTTAGGGCAGATAGATCATGAAAAGAACGTACCAACCTTCAAACCGTAAGCGGAAAAACAAACACGGTTTCCGCGAGCGGATGTCAACCGCTAACGGCCGCAAGGTGCTGGCCCGTCGTCGCGCAAAGGGTCGCTGGAAACTGACCGTATCCGACGAGAAGAAAGGCGAACGCTTCAAGCTGTAATCTGTTTACGGTTTTCGGTTCACGGCAATCTGTCGCTACGGTTGGCAGAATGAGCTAAAATCGTAAACCAAAAACCGTAAACCGACTTCATGCGGCAAACCTTCACGAAATCCGAGCGGCTTTGCAGCAAAAAAGTTATTAGTCAATTATTTGAAAAGGGTAGTGCGTTGACGAAAACGTTCTACCTTTTTCCGTTTCGGGTGTTGTATCTTCCCCAGGACCTCCAGGGGTCATCCGGTCAGACGTACCCTCAGACCAGCGATCCACAACAGCCGAGCCCAGAAGGTCTGACGGTACGTCTGACCGACGCATCACAACAACCAGGCCTGTCCGGTCAGACGTACCGTCAGACCGAAGGTGATGGTTCGCATCCGGATGAAACCCGGTCTGACGGTACGTCTGACCGTTCACATCCGTCAGAAATACTCCCCGCCATCCTGATTGTTGTCTCCAAACGGAACTTCAAACGGGCGGTTGACCGCAACCTTATTCGCCGACGTGTCCGGGAAGCGTACCGCCTGAATAAATCACTTTTATTTCGTCCTGGGAACCAGTCGAAGCAACCTCCGGCCGCTATTGCGTTTCTTTATACCGCCAAGGCTAAAATTTCGTTTGAAGAAATAGAAAAAGGTATGAAATTAGCCTTACAGAAATTATAACCTGGCCGGGCTTTAAACGACTCTCCCATGCGCCTTCGTAAACGCTTTACCCTAATAGCCTCAACAGCGCTGCTGGCAGGCAGTGTCGGTCTGTATTCGTTCAGAAACGACGACCGGTTCTTTGAGATCGCCCGCAACCTCGACATCTACGCGACCCTGTTCAAGGAACTGAACATGTACTACGTCGACGAGGTCAATCCAAACCGGATGGTCAAGACCAGCATCGACGCCATGCTGAAGGCACTGGACCCGTACACCAATTTCTTCGCCGAAGACGAGATCGAAGATTACATGACCATGACGACCGGCCGCTACAACGGCATCGGCGCCCTCATCGGCCAGCGGCAGGGTAAGAACATCGTACTGATGATCTACGAAGGAACCCCCGCCGAAAAATCCGGTCTGCAGATTGGCGACGAGGTTATCAAAGTGGACGGTGTGGACGTAAAGTCGCGCCGGGATGCCGACGCCGGTAAGCTGCTACGTGGCCAGACCAATACGGCCGTTAAGCTGACTGTAAAGCGCTACGGTCAGAAAGACCCCGTCGACGTGAGCGTTACCCGCGACGTAGTGAAGATGACGAACGTGCCCTACTACGGCATGATCAATAATGAGGTCGGCTACATTGATCTGAAAGACTTCACGGCTACGGCCTCGCGGGAAGTACGTACTGCTTTTCAGGAGTTGAAAGGCAAGGGCATGAAGAAGCTGATCCTCGACGTACGTGAGAACCCGGGTGGTCTGCTGAACATGGCCATCGACATTTCGAACCTGTTCATTCCGAAAGATTCGGAGGTAGTGACGACGAAAGGCAAAGTGACCGAGTGGAATAAGACCTACACGGCCCTGAATCCACCCGTTGACCTTGAGATTCCGATTGTGGTGCTGACCAATAGTCACAGTGCATCGGCGGCCGAAATCGTGTCGGGTGTGATCCAGGACTACGACCGTGGGGTACTGATTGGTCAGCGGACGTACGGCAAGGGCCTGGTTCAGACGACCCGCGAACTGTCATTCAACACCAAGCTGAAAATCACCACGGCTAAATACTACATTCCAAGCGGCCGTTGTATTCAGGCCATCGACTACAGCCACCGCAACCCCGACGGCAGCGTAGGTAAGATTCCGGATTCGCTTAAAACAGCCTTCAAAACCAAAGTCGGCCGCGTCGTGTACGACGGCGGTGGCGTAACGCCCGATATTGCCGTTGAGGACCAGACACCGACGCCGATTGCCCTGAGCCTGACTAACAAAGGGCTGATTTTCGACTACGCCGTCAAGTACCGGCATGA
The DNA here is from genome assembly GCF_000296815.2 of Fibrisoma limi BUZ 3. Taxonomy (GTDB): domain Bacteria; phylum Bacteroidota; class Bacteroidia; order Cytophagales; family Spirosomataceae; genus Fibrisoma; species Fibrisoma limi. Next base: position 530,867 of record NZ_CAIT01000010.1, on the reverse strand, counting down.
GCATCCGACGATCAAACCCGCCCGGGAGTTCCGCCTGACCGATGCCGAATACCAGGACTTTGTGAAGTGGTTGAGCGACAAGGAATACGACTACACCACTCAGGTAGAAAAAGACCTCGGCACCCTCGAAGCCTCGGCCAAGAAGGAGAAATACTTCGATCAGATTCAGGATCAGTTGAAGTCGCTGAAAACGAAGATGTCGCACAGCAAGGATGCCGACCTCAATACGTTCAAAAGTGAAATCAAAACCCTGCTTGAGCAGGAAATTACGGGGCATTACTACTTGCAGAAAGGCCTGAAAGAGTCGTCGTTCGGCACTGACCCCGAAATCAAGGCCGCGCTTGACCTGTTCGGCAATATGAATCGTTACCAGGAAATTTTGAAAGGAAAGAAATAAGAGGAGAAAGGGAGGAGAGGAGGAAGGGGAGAAAAGGGACGAGGGGGATACTCCTTTCTCCTTTCGTCCCTTCCTCCTCTCCTCCCTTTCCTCCTTTCCTCCTCTATGCTCATTCTCTCCATCGACACCTCGACAACCGTCTGTTCTGTTGCGCTCCATCAAATCAACGAGACTACCGCTCAAAATCCGGAAAAAGCCAGACTACTCGGGAGTTACGAATTATTTACAGAACGTACCTCCTCGGCCATGCTGACGACGCTCATCAGCGATGTAGTCCGTCACAGCGGCCACGACCTCCAACAACTTGACGCCATTGCCGTAGCGAAAGGGCCAGGGTCGTACACCGGGCTTCGGATTGGTGTCTCAACCGCCAAAGGGTTATGCTTCGCGCTTGACAAGCCGCTGATTGCCATCAATACCCTCGAAGCCATGGCTGCGCAGGTGCGGCCATGGATCACATCCACCAACGCCGATTCTACGCTTCCTATTCTGTGCCCTATGCTCGACGCCCGACGAATGGAAGTGTACTGCGCTCTGTATGGCGAAGCAAATACGGTCGTGATGCCTACATCGGCCAAAATTGTTGATGAGCAAACGTTTACCGACGTGCTGGATCGCAACCCCGTAGTATTTTTCGGCGACGGTGCCGACAAATGCCGACCGGTGCTGAGCGATCACTCAAATGCCCGGTTTCTGGCGCAGCTTATTCATCCATCGGCCCGGACGGTCGGCGAGCTGGCGGGCGTTGCCTTCGTCGAACGCCGGTTTGAGGACGTAGCTTCATTCGAGCCGTTCTACCTGAAAGATTTCATGACAACAAAGCCAAAGAAGGCATCGGTTTGATACGTAAGAGCCATTTATTCAGGCCACATTTCCTTACAAAATGAAATTTTTTAGAAAATATCTACAAAAAATTTGCTATTTAAACGATTAAGCTTACATTTGACAGTAATACTGACAACGAGCCGCTCCCTCGATACTTTTTCTCGCTGCCAGGTCTCTCCTCATGAGCAAGAAAAAAGTATCCTTGAAGGACATTGCGGAGAAAGCCGGCGTATCGACCGCACTGGTTTCCTATGTACTCAACGGTAAGGAGAAAGAAAGCCGGGTAGGAGTCGATATTGCGGCTAAAATCAGGCAGATCGCGATTGAACTAAATTACAAGCCAAATTACCTGGCCAAGAGCCTGCGCAGTGGAAAAACCCAGACCATTGGGCTCATTATAGCCGATATATCCAACCCATTCTTTGCCAACATTGCCCGGATTGTAGAAGACGAGGCCAAGAAGAACGATTATACGGTCATTATCGGCAGCTCGGACGAAGATGCCGATAAATCCTGGGATCTGATCAACGTACTGCTGAATCGGCAGGTCGATGGGTTTATCATCGTCTCCTCCGAAAACACCGAAGAGCAGATTCAATACCTGAGCAGCCGGAACGTATCATTTGTCCTGCTTGACCGACACTTCCCGGCCATTCCGACCGACTACGTTGTTCTGAATAACTACCACGCTTCCTACATAGCCGGGACCCACCTCATCGAAGGTGGTTACCGCAACATTGGTCTGATTGCGTACCGGTCGCAGTTGTTCCACATGCAGGAGCGAATTCGGGGGTATGTAGAGTCGCTGCGCGATGCTGAAATTACGTTCCACCCAGACTGGCTTACGGAGGTTGATTTCGGCCGGATTGAACCGGAAATACGCGCCGGTATCGACCGGATGCTGGCCGCCGACCAGCCGGTTGACGCGCTGATTTTTAGTACGTACCGGCTGGCCATCAGTGGTCTGAAGTACATTAACGAATTAGGGCTGACGGTTCCGGACGACCTGGCGATTGTCAGTTTCGGTCAGGCCGAAGCCTTCGACCTTTACTACTGCCCTATTACGTATCTCCAGCAGCCCATGGAAGCGCTCGGCAAAACGGCGGTGGAGCTGTTGATCAGCAAGCTCAAAGACCCTGAACAGCCACCCCGACAGGTGCTGATGGAGGCCACGCTGATTGCCCGTAATTCCTCGAAAGTCAAAGCACTCGTTACCTGATTTTATATTTTATCCGTTTGCTTAATCGTTAAAGCAAGCCCTTTTCCTAAATCTTTACCCGAGTTGTATGCAACGAAGAACGTTTATCAAATCCGCCATTCTGGGTTCTGGTGCAGCTATGGCCGGGCTTCCGCTGGTCAAATCGGAGGCTGCCATACCGAAACTAAAGATTACAAAAATCCGGTACTATGCGGCCCCGGGCTATACCAAGCCACTTTTCAATCAGGCACGGGGCATTGTCGAGATCGAAACCGACGGCGGCATTATTGGTATCGGCGAGGGCGGCTCGAAGGATATGATTGAGCAGTGTGCTCAGATGATAATCGGTGAAAATCCGTTCCGGATCGAGCATATCTGGCAGAACTTGTACCGGGGTATGTTCTACCCCCCAGGTCGTGAAAAACTGCATGCGCAGGGAGCCCTCGACATGGCACTGTGGGACATAAAAGGAAAGGCGCTGGGCGTACCTGTCTACGAACTGCTGGGCGGAGCCACCCGCGACTACGTTGAGTGCTATGCTACCGGATTCAAGGCCTCCAAAGCCAAAACCGAAGAAGAACGCGCCCGGGATTGTATTGAAGCCGGGTTACGGGCGTACCGGATCGGGCCAACAGGTGGCAATGGTTCCGAACCGTTCGACTTCTACGACAACGCGAAGAAAACGATTGAACTCTGTAAACGAATCGATGCGGCCGTGGGCGGGGGCGGCAAATGGGCCATCGACCTGCATACCCGCTTCGACACTACCGAGGGGATCAAGATCTGCAAAGCCCTTGAAAACCTGGAGCCGTATTTCGTGGAGGACATTGTGCGGTCCGAAAACCCGGACGTGTACAAAACAATCCGGCAGCAAACGAGCGTGCCCATTGCCGTCGGTGAGCAGTTTGGCGACCGTTGGGACAGCAACAACTTCATTGAGCAGCACCTGATCGATTACACCCGGTTCACTATTCCGAACACGGGCGGCATCTCTGAATTCAAGAAACTGGCCGCTATGTGCGAGACGCACTACGTAGGCATGATTCCGCACTTCACGGGGCCGCTCGCCGTCGCTACGCTGGTGCATGTGATGGGTTCCAGCAGCCCTACACGCTGCCTGATGGAACTGGCGGGTGGCGAACCTGAGCGACCGCCTTACTTCAACGAAGACCTGGTCAATTTCAAAAACGGTAAGCTTTACCTCAATCCCGCTCCGGGCCTTGGAGTGAAGTTCGACCCGAAAAAGGCTACGTTCCTCATGGAAATAGCGGAGAATACGAAGTACCCGCATCCGATCCTGAAAAGCCCCGATGGTGCCATTCACAACTGGTAGAATGGCTTAGCGTCCTTTGATTGCCTTTTAACTATTCCTTAACTGTTCCTTACCCATGAAAAAATTGGTTTATGCACTTATTCTGTTGCTCGTGTGCCAGAGCTATTACAGCCGGGCACAATCGAACCGCGTGACGGGCCGTGTCACCGGAGCCGACAACCAGGGGTTACCCGGTGTTAACGTAGTAGTGGTTGGTACGACGCAGGGAACAACAACCGATGCGTCGGGGAACTACGCGATTAATGCAGGCCCGGAAACCTCGCTGATTTTCTCGTACATCAGCTACGTAAGCCAGACGGTTCCGGTCAATAACCGCTCGGTCATCAACGTGCAGTTGGTCGAAGACGCCAAGGCTATCGATGAAGTAATTGTTACGGCGCTCGGGATTAAGAAGGAAGCAAAAACCCTCGGGTACGCTACGGCCTCGGTCAACGCCGAACAGATTTCGGTCAACCGAACGACCAACTTCGTGAGTGGCTTGCAGGGGAAACTGGCCGGGGTCAACATTTCGTCTATGGGAACGGGACCGGCCGGTTCGGCCAAAATCCGAATCCGGGGTCAGTCGTCGTTTGCGGGTCAGAACAACCCGCTCATTGTGGTTAACGGCGTACCGATCGACAACTCAAACTACGCCCTCGGTGGTGACTTTGGCAACCGGGCGTCCAACAGTTCCGACGGTGGCGACGGCCTGAGCAGTATCAACCCCGACGATATCGAAACCATCGACGTACTGAAAGGCGCGACGGCGGCTGCGCTCTACGGCTCACGGGCCAAAGACGGTGTCGTGATGATCACCACCAAAAGCCGGGGCACCGGTAAAGGATTCGGCGTTACGTACAACGCCAACTTCACAACCGATACCCCCCTCGATTTTACGGATTTTCAGTATGAGTACGGCCAGGGCGAAGGCGGCAAGCGGCCTACTACGCCCAACCCGACTTCGGGTGTCTGGAGCTTTGGTGAAAAATTTCAGCCGGGCATGACCCAGATTCTGTTCGATAACGAAACCTGGCCCTACGAACCGGTTTTCAACCGCGTACGGAAGTTCTACCGGGTTGGGACCAATTTCACCAATACCGTTACGGTGGCCAACAACGGGCAAAACGGAGGTTTCAGCCTGTCGTTTGGCAATACTGATAACAAGGGGATCATGGAGAACAACAAGTTCAACCGGAAGGTGATCAACCTGGGCTTTACCCAGAACATTACCAGCCGACTGACGGCCACGGGGAATATTAACTACTCGAAGGAAAACAACATCAATCCGCCCCAGCTAAACACCCAGGACCTGTCCGTATCGACGGTGATTTTTACGCTGGCCAACTCCATGCCGTTCGAAGCCCTGCAGCAAAACCAGACCCTGCCCAACGGCGACGAATTCGTCTTTTCGCGCTTTCTGGTTCGGAATAACCCGTACTATTCCATGAGTCACAAGTTCGAGAACGTTCGGCGCGACCGGCTGTTCGGCAACGTAGCGCTGAAATACCAGTTCACCGACTGGCTGTACCTACAGGGACGACTGGCGCAGGATTCGTACATCCGGAATCAGGACTACAACATTCCGAACGGCTACGCCCCCATTGCCCGCGCCCCGGTTGGCTACGTGAACGGCTCCTATACGCAGGATGTACGACAGAACGTTGAACGCAACCTGGACTTCATTCTGGGCTTCAACAAGACGTTCGGCAACATCGGTGTCGACGCTACGTTTGGGGGTAACCACCGCTACGCCCGCAACGATTACAACAGCGTAACGGTGCAGGATTTCGTGCAGCCGGGCCTGTACACCGTCATGAACGGCCGTATCAAAGACCCACTCTACAGCCTGTCGGAGAAAGAAATCAACTCGCTGTTCGGGGCTGCGACCATCTCCTACAAAGAGTTTCTGTACCTGAACGCCACGGCCCGCAACGACTGGTTCTCAACACTGGCGCCGTCTAACCGCAGCATCCTGTACCCGTCGCTCAGTGGTAGCTTCGTCTTCTCACAGGCATTCGACAACATGCCAGCCTGGTTGTCGTTCGGCAAACTTCGTGCAGCCTACGCACAGGTGGGATCCGACAACGTCGACCCGTACTCCAACGCGCTGTACTTCGCCGTCGACAACAACTCTTTCCCGAACCCATCGGGTCAGCTCGTGCCGGTGGGAGGGATTAATGCAACGGTTGTCCCCAACAAAAACCTGCGCCCGCTCCGGATTCAGGAAGCCGAGGTAGGGCTGGAGCTGAAGCTGCTGCAAAACAAAGTCGGACTTGACCTGACGTATTACCGCAAACTGACCGACGATCAGATTCTGGCGGCTCAAGTGTCCGATGCCTCGTCGTACACCAGCAAACTGATCAACGTAGGGCGGAGTATGAACAAGGGTATCGAGATGCTGCTGACCTTCTCGCCCATCAGCAGTCCGTTGTTCCGCTGGGATGTCAGCGCCAACGTTTCCTACAATACATCCCGAGTGATGCGGCTTGGCCTGACCGAGAAAGACACGATCATCACCGTCAGTAGCGGGGGTGGCCGGGTGCTGAACCAGGTAGTCGGCAAGCCCTTAGGCCAGTTGTATACCTTCACGTACCTACGGGATGCGCAGGGCCGGCAGGTATTCGACGCCAATAGCGGAATGCCGCTCCGCAACAACACGCTCAAGAACGTGGGAAGCGCCCTACCGATGTATTTTGGTGGTATCACGAACACGTTCTCGTACCGGGGCATTGTGCTGTCGGCGCTGATTGACTTCAAGCTGGGCCACAAGATGATTGCCGGTCGGAACATCAACTACGTGCGCCATGGCCTTTCAAAACGTACCCTGCCGGGCCGCGACGTGGGCTACGTCATCGGTAACGGGGTGAATCCAAACGGCGAAGTTAACCAGACCCGGGCGGCCGTACAGCCCTTCTACGAATCGATCAATCCGCTGGGCATTAACGAAGATTTCGTATTCAACGCCGGCTTCTGGAAGCTCCGCCAGGTAACGCTGGGCTATGACTTCACCAAGTTGCTTCCTGCCAGCTTGTTCATCAAGGGCTTAAAGATCAACGCCGTCGCCAACAACGTACTGGTGCTGAAAAAATGGACCGAGAACATGGACCCCGAAGAAGCGCTGGTTTCCTCCGACAACGCCGTTGGTCTGGATTTCTGGCCGGGTCTGCCGCCTACCCGCAGTGTTGGTTTTAACCTCAACATCCGCTTCTAAACCTGTATACAGTTTTCGGTGGATAGCCTGGGTTGTCTTACCCTCCCGAAACCGGCCCCGAAAACAGTCAACGGAATACCGTAAACCCAAATCCTAAAGACACATGAAAACGAAACTCATATACACGCTCACTCTGCTGCTTTCGCTGAGCCTGTTTACGGGCTGCGATCAGGGGTTCGACGAACTGAATACCAACCGGGTGAACCCCACCTCGCTGGCTCCTTCGATGGTGCTCAACAAAGCCATTATCAGCACAACTTACCTCGACGGATTCGGCACACTGGGAATGCTGACCTACAACTTTGCCATTGTGCAGCAGATCGTGACGCCCTACGGCAGTTCGCTGTCGGGTGGCAACTACGACCAGATTAACAACAGCAATACACCGTTGGTCTGGACTAATTTTTACCGGAACGTACTGAAGCAGTTAGTAGCGGTGCTGGACCAGACCAAGAGCGATCCGCTGCAATCCAATACGTACAACGCGGCCCGCATCTGGAAAGCGTACATCTTCATGATCCTGACCGATACGTATGGGGATATTCCGTACTTCGAAGCCGGACAGGGCTACACGAATGAGATCATTACCCCCAAATACGATGCGCAGCAGGCCATCTACAAGGATATTCTGAAAGAGTTTGAGGAAGCCTCGGCCGCGCTGGACGCCAAACAGGCACCGGTCACGACCGACATTCTATACGGGGGCGACGTTGCCAAGTGGAAAAAGCTGGGTTACTCGTTTATGCTGCGGGCGGCCATGCGCCTGACCAAAGTTGACCCGGCTACGGCCGAATCGTACGTGAAGAAGGCGGTAGCGGGCGGTGTTTTTCAGTCCAACGCCGACAACTCGATCATCCGGCATACGGCGATTTACAACAACTACATCGCCAACCACCTGGCCGCCCGCGAAAAAACCAACTTCTACCTGGCGGCTCCGTTTGTCAACTACCTGAAAGACAACAACGATCCACGACTGCCTATCTTCGCAGTTCGCTACGTGGGTGCCAAAGGAGGCCAGGAACAGACAGCCGCCCGGGCTTCGTCGGACCCCAAGGTGCAGGTAGGTATGCCGATGGGCTACAACGACGTAACAATTTCGTCGGTGCTCCAGCAGAACGGCGTAGCCAGCCTATGGGACTTCTCGCAGGTAAACCTGAATACGGTGCTTAAGCTGGACTCGCCGGAGTTTCATATCACCTACGCGCAGATTCAGTTGTTGCTGGCCGAAGCCGCCTTCCGCGGGTGGGTAACCGGCACACCGGCTGAGTACTTCGCTAAGGGCGTGCGGGCCAATCTGGAGCAAATGGCGTCGTACGGCGCCCCCATTCCGGAAGCCACCATCAAAGCCTATCTGGACAGTCAGCCGCTCGCAGCGGGTAAGGAACTTGATCAGATCAACACGCAATACTGGGTAGCCTCCTTCCTCGACGGAACCGAAGCCTTTGCCAACTTCCGGCGAAGTGGCTTCCCGGCTTTGAAGAAAAACCCGTATCCCGGTTCGGAGGTCAAGGGCGATTTCATCCGGCGACTGCCCTATCCGGATAGTGAGATCGTCGTCAATTCAGGCAGTCTGAACGAAGCCGTCGGACGGCAGGGCCCCAACACGCTGGATACCCGGGTCTGGTGGGATAAAAAATAGGACCTGGTGGGTACAGGGTTTGGAGTGGCTATATCGTACGTGCTGTCAGGTTCTCAAACCTGTCTTCGGTAGGTTCCCCAGAACCTACCGAAGACAGACGGTTGTGAGCAACCGCACTTGTCGGGTTAAGAACCCGATAACACGTACGGTATTCCGACAACACGGTGCCTAAGGTCGATGGAATAAAAACTAGTCATCAGTACAACCGCAAACTCTTACCTTTTAAACGCATAGAATTCACTCATGAATCCAAACGAACAAAGCCGTCGCGATACGTTAAAAATGCTTGGATTTGGCTCTTCGGCCAGTTTACTTGGGCTCTTCGGCGGAGTTTCGTCGGCGGAAGCCCGCGACCAGCGCGAAACGCCCAATTATGCCAAAGGAACAGCGCCAGTTAAGATTACTGGCGTCAAAGCCATTGCCACGGCCCCTCAGGGCTCCAACCTGATTGTCGTAAAAGTTGAAACCTCCGAACCGGGTCTATACGGATTAGGCTGCGCTACGTTCACGCAACGGGCGGTGGCCGTGGTAGCCGCCATCAACAGCTACCTCAACGACTTCTGCATGGGTAAGGATGTCGATAACATCGAGGATATGTGGCAGGCTGCGTATGTTAGCTCCTACTGGCGCAACGGCCCCGTGCTGAACAACGCCCTGAGCGGTCTGGATCAGGCCCTCTGGGACATTAAAGGGAAGCGGGCCGGTATGCCGGTGTACAAGCTGCTGGGCGGCAAGGTACGCTTTGCCATTCCATGCTATACGCACGCCAGCGGCCGTACGCCCGAGGAGGTAGCCGACAGCGCCCAGAGCATCATGGATCGCGGTTTCAAATACGTCCGGATTCAGCAGGGCGGCTACGGCGGTGTGGGCAGTCTTAACCAGCAACCGGACTACAAAGCGGCTGGCTTCGGGGGCGAAAGCGACAGCTTCATGAACGAACGGGCCTATCTCAAAGCCGTACCCAAGATGTTCGACGTAGTCCGCAAGCGATGTGGCGAAGAGGTGGAACTCCTGCACGATATTCACGAACGGGTTCAGCCGATGGACGCCATCAACATGATCCGGCAGCTAGAGGAGTACCAGCCTTTCTTCATCGAGGACCCGTTCTCGCCCGAGAACATGAAGTGGTTTGCCCAACTGCGTCAGACGACCTCCGTACCCATTGCCATGGGTGAACTCTTTAACAACATCAACGAATTCAAAGAGCCGATGGTGAACCAGTGGTTCGACTACATCCGGATTCACGTGTCGCAGATCGGCGGCATCACACCGGCCATGAAGGTGGCGCGGCTGGGTGAGTGGTTCAACGTGCGGACGGCCTGGCATGGCCCGGGCGACGTATCGCCGGTTGGTCACGCGGCCCACGCCCACATCGACCTGGCCGTCTGGAACTTCGGCATCCAGGAAGCGGTGAGTTTCTCTGACAAAATGAAAGAGGTGTTCAGCGGTTGCCCAACCATGAACAAAGGGTATATGTCGGTCAACGAAGTACCGGGGCTGGGCGTCGATATCAACGAAAAAGAAGCGGCTAAATACCCCATTGGCACCAAGTCGAACTGGCAGGTACGTAAAGTAGATGGTACCATAATCCGGCCCTAAGGCATCGTTTTGCCGCGTAGCGGCCCGACTAATGTCTCTGGTCACGTCGCTACGCGGCAAACCTTATAGTAAACTATTCCTAAACCGTACCCTTTCCATGAAATCGTTTAGTAAGAAATCCGGCGTATCCCGTCGCTCCGCCATCCAGTCTGTGCTGGGGTTGGCCGGTACAGGCCTGCTGCTACCCGAATCATCGTACGCCCAAAAGCCTGAGCCCTTCCGGGACTACGGCAAGGTGAAAATCACCAAACTGGAAACCTTCCTGGTCAAGCCACGCTGGATCTTTCTGAAAATTCATACCGACGTCGGGCTTGTCGGGCTGGGTGAGCCCCTGCTCGAAGGCCGCGCCCAAACGATTCAGACGGCGATCAAAGAGATTGAGCCGTATCTGATTGGTAAAGACCCCCGGCAGGTCGTCCACCACTGGCAGGCCATTTATCGCCATGCGTTTTACCGCGGTGGCCCCATCCTGACGAGTGCCCTGAGCGGCATCGATCACGCGCTATGGGACATCAAAGGCAAACTTCTGAACGTGCCGGTGTATGAACTGTTCGGTGGCCCCACCCGCGACCGGGTTCGGATTTACGGCCGGGCCAGCAACGCCGACGACATGAAGAAACGTAAAGCCGAGGGCTACACGGTTATCAAGACCGGCGTGGCCAAAAAGAACCCGGCCAACATTGTCGAGAACCCCCGCTTTATCCAGTACGCTGCCGACAATTTTGCCTCATTACGCGAAGCAGGCGGCCCGGATATGGACATCGCCATCGATTTCCACGGAGCCATATCGCCCCAGACCGCCAAGGTGCTGATCAAGCAACTGGAGCCGTTTCAGCCGATGTTTGTCGAGGAGCCCTGTCAGGCGCAGAACGTCGATACGATGGTCGACATTGCTCGTGGCACGCACATCCCTATTGCAACGGGCGAGCGGATTTTTACGAAATGGGGCTTCCGCGAGATCCTGGAAAAAGGAGCCGCCAGCATCGTTCAGCCGGACCTGTGCCACGCGGGTGGCCTTACTGAGGGCCGGATCATTGCCGGTATGGCCGAAGCTTACTACGCCCCCATAGCCCCCCACAATCCGATGGGGCCTATTTCGCTGGCTGTGGGGTTGCACCTGGCCGCCAGTGTACCTAATTTTCTGGTACAGGAACAGGTGACGCTGGGCGAAGGCTACCTGAAAAATCCGTTCAAGCTGCAAAAAGATGGTACAGTCATGATTCCGCAGGGGCCGGGCCTGGGTATCGAATTGGACGAAAACCAGATGAAGGATAAGGTTGGTCACGACTGGAAAAACCCCGAAACGTATAACGCCCTCGATGGCTCTGTCGTTGACTGGTAATTTGTCGATTACGTCTTAAACGCGCTTGCTGTGAAACAACTACTCTTTTCTGTGGCCATATCGCTGGGTATAGGCGGTAGTATTCAACCCGCAGCGGACCCTCCGCAGGCACGTATCGCCAATGGTGTGCTTACGGCCTCGCTCTACCTGCCCGATGAGCAGCAGGGCTACTACCGGGGCACCCGCTTCGACTGGTCGGGAGCCTTCAAAAGCCTTGATTACAAAGGCCACAGCTACGTAGATCAGTGGTTCGATACGTACGATCCGACCCTCCATGATGCCATCAACGGCCCGGTGGAAGAATTTACCCCACTGGGCTTTGCGGATGCCAAACCAGGCGATGCGTTCGTGAAGATTGGTGTAGGCGTTCTGCGCCGACCTGATGATAAACCATACGGGTTTTCGAACGTGTACAACGTTATTGATTACGGGAAAAGGACGGTAAAAACCCGCAAAGACCGGGTTGAATTCACCCACGACCTGACCGCTTCGACTGGGTATGGCTACCACTACACCAAAACGGTTCGGCTGAGTAAAGACAAGCCCGAACTGGTGCTGGAACATCGGCTGAAGAACACGGGCCAGAAACCCATCGAAACCAGCGTGTACAACCATAACTTTTTTGTGATTGACAAACAGCCAACGGGTCCGCAGATCGTGATCCGGTTTCCGTTCAAGGTGAGCGCTGAGGGCCGGGGCTTCGGTACGACAATTTTGCCGCAGGGCAACCGCCTGACGTACACCCGCGACCTGGCCAGGAAAGAATACGTGTACAGCGCTGGACTACAGGGATTCGGACCAACGGCTGCCGATTACGATATCCGCATCGAGAACCTGAAGACGGGAGCCGGGGTTCGGGCCACGAGCGATCAGCCGCTTGAAAAACTCGTGTTCTGGGCCTGCGCCACAACCTCCTGCCCGGAGCCGTATATCCGGTTGCAGGCTGCGCCCGGTCAGGAAGCTACCTGGACCATTACGTATGCATTTTACGAGAACCCCACCCCATGAGAGTCCTGACTGTACTTGTGCTATTCTGTAGCTGGCTGCTGTCCGGCACCACCCCTGATTGGGAGAAAACCAGCACCGCCGATACCGACTGGCCGACCTACGGCGGGAATCCGGCCGGTACCCGCTACTCCCCCCTATCGCAGATCAATTTAGAAAACGTATCCCGGCTGCAACCCGCCTGGACGTTCGACACGGGCGAAAACAAAAACCTGTCCGCCGACGATCGGGGAATGGACATTCAGTGCCAACCCATTGTGGTCGACGGCGTCCTGTACGGCACCACACCCAGGCATAAGCTCTTCGCCATTGATGCCGCAACGGGCAAGGAAATATGGCGATTCGACCCCTACGCCGACCCGAACAAGAAACCCCGCTTTCATCCGTTGCGGGGCGTAACGTACTGGGCCGACGGCGACGACCGGCGGATTCTTTACTCGTCGGGACCAACGCTGTACGCGATTAACGCGAAAACCGGTGCGCTGATCGAAAGCTTCGGCACCCACGGCATTGTCGATCTGCACGAAGGGCTGGGCGATGCCCAAACGCTTGGTCATGAAACAGCCAGCCTCTCGATTCGCAATACGACCCCTGGGGTTATCTACCGCGATCTGATCATTGTCGGGTCGAGCGTGTCGGAAGGGGGCGATGCGCCACCGGGCCACATCCGGGCGTTCAACGTCCGGACGGGTAAACTGGCGTGGGTATTCCACACGATTCCGCTGCCGGGCGAGTACGGCTATGAAACCTGGATGACCGATTCGTACCGGAAACTCGGCGGGGCCAACTGCTGGGCGGGCATGGTCGTCGACGAAAAGAGGGGCATCGTCTACGCCGGAACCGGTTCGCCATCGGTTGATTTCTACGGCGGTGCCCGCGCCGGTCAGAATCTCTTTGCAAACTGCGTACTGGCCCTTGATGCCAGCACCGGCAAGCGCATCTGGCATTTCCAGACGGTTCACCACGACCTCTGGGACCGTGATCTGCCCTGCCCGCCGAACCTCATCACAGTGATGTACGAAGGCCGTCGGGTCGAAGCGGTGGCGCAGGCTACCAAGGATGGCTACGTGTTCGTTTTTGACCGGGATACGGGCAAGCCTTTGTTTCCGGTCAATGAAGTGGCCGTACCCAACTACCCGGCCCTACCGGGCGAACAACCGTGGCCAACGCAGCCCGTACCGACCAAGCCCGCACCGTTCTGTATGCAGGAACTTACCGAAGCAACCATCACCGACCGTACACCGGAAGCCCGGGCCTACGTACTGGAGCGTTTCCGAAACAGTCGGCAGGGCAACAAATACCTCCCCCCCAGTGAAGAAGGATCACTCGTTTTCGGAATGGGCGGGGGCGCTGAATGGGGCGGTACGGCCGCCGACCCGAACGGAATTTTCTACGTGAACAGCAACAACATGCTCTGGTGGCTGAAGATGCGCAATACGCAGCAGTCGGAAGGGGTAGCGCTGACACGGGGGGCTAGTCTGTTCAATACCAATTGTGGCGTTTGTCACGCCGTTCCAGGTCAGGACAAGGCCCTTGCCAAAAGCCAGCAGGCGTATCCCGACCTGACCAACGTAGGAAAGCGACTTGATAAAAAGCAGATTCACGCCCTGCTGACCACCGGACGCGGTCGAATGCCCTCGTTTCAGCACATTGCCCAGCAAGACCGCGAAGCGATCGTGGACTTTCTGCTGAACCCGACCGCGAAACCCAACGCAGCCCTTTCGGCTTCATCTGATATTCATTCATCCGTCGTGGCAGCGCCCCGAGCCCAGGGCAATGACTTTCCGTACCAGTCACCGTATCTGAACAACGGCAACACCCAGTTTCGGGATCAGGACAACTACCCGGCCATTAAGCCGCCCTGGGGTACGCTGAACGCCATTGATCTCAACACGGGCGAGTACGTCTGGCAGGTGCCGCTCGGCGAATATCCGGAGCTTGTCAGGAAAGGGCTCAAGCAGACGGGCACCGAAAACCACGGTGGCCCACTCGTGACGGCAGGTGGCCTGGTGTTCATTGCCGCTACGTACGATGAGAAACTGCGTGCGTTCGACAAAAAGACCGGAAACGTAGTGTGGGAATACAGGCTGCCCGCCGGCGGCTTTGCCACCCCCATAACGTATAGCGTGAACGGCAGGCAGTACGTTGCCATTGCCGCCGGTGGCACCCGTTACGGGTTAAAGCCGGGCGGTTCCTACGTTGCCTTTGCTTTGCCTTAACGTACCGCCACCAATTAATGAATCGGGTTTTTACCTATACTATCCATGAGCGGTCTGACGACGAAGTATTTATTGTGCTGTGACTGGGGGACGTCGTTTTTCCGCCTGCAGCTAACGGACTTATACGATCACCAACGTATCGGCGAGTTGATTTCCCGGGAGGGCATTGCCGGTACGTTTGATGCCTGGCGCAAAACCGGTGCATTAGCCGGTGTTACGAAAGATGACTTTTTTCGGCAACAGTTGAAAAAGCAGATCAATGCCCTGGGCCGACAGTTATCGCTAAATCTGACGAATATTCCGGTTGCAGTTTCGGGCATGGCTTCCTCCTCCATCGGTATGGAAGAAGTGCCCTATGCGGTACTGCCATTTGCTATCGACGGCAGCCAGTCCAGCCTCCGGCATTTTGACCCACAACCGGACTTCCCGCATGAACTGATGCTGATCTCGGGTGTCAGGAGCGAACAGGACGTCATGCGGGGTGAAGAAACGCAGCTCATTGGCCTGATTACGTTGCTCAACTTGTCCGGAGATAAAATAAAGGAGGCCATTTTCATTTTTCCCGGTACGCACTCCAAGCACATGTACGTTCAGGATGGCCAGTTGATCGACTTCGATACGTATATGACAGGGGAACTGTTTGATCTGATGGCCCACCACAGTATCCTGAAAGACTCCGTTGATCTGAGCGCGCTCACGGATTTCTCCGCCAGACACGTGCAGGCCTTCAGGCAGGGCATACAGCAATCAACATCGTCGGGTATTCTGAACGGCCTGTTTACGATCCGTACCAATCAGCTTTTCGACACGTTTACCAAAGCCGAAAATGCATTCTACCTGAGTGGCTTATTGATCGGCACGGAACTCCTGCCACTGATGACCGAAAAAAGCTGGCCATTGGTAGTGTGCAGCGGGAGTAAACTGACCGGTTTTTATGAACTGGCCATCCGCGAACTGAACCTGGTCGATCGCGCAACGACCATTCCCGCCGACCTGATCGATCAGGCAGCCAGCATGGGCCAGGTCATGCTGTTTCGCAACCAGGCCATAAAAGAAACGACCCGATGACAACCAACTATTCGAACGAGCTATTTGCCCAGGCTCCTATCGTGGGTATTGTTCGCAACCTACCCCCCGATGTCATAACGCAGCTCCTGCCGGTATACCAGGAAGCCGGCCTGACCACCATTGAGATCACAATGAATACGCCAGGAGCCGTTGACTGCATTCGAGAGGCCCGACAACACTACCCCACCGGCCTGAACATCGGTGCCGGTACGGTTTGTACCCTCGATGATCTGGAGCAGGCACTGGACGCGGGGGCTCAATTTATCGTAACCCCCATCCTCGATGAGCTGGTTATCCGCACCTGCGTTGAACGGGGTGTTCCCATTTTTCCAGGGGCCTTTACGCCCACCGAAATTTACCGGGCCTGGGCACTGGGCGCGTCGATGGTGAAAGTTTTCCCCACAACATCGCTTGGCCCCGCTTACATCAAAGACCTGAAAGGGCCCCTGCCCCACGTCAAACTGCTGCCTACGGGGGGTGTCAGCCTGAACACCCTGCAGCAGTTTTTCGACGCTGGCGCAACAGGCGTCGGGGTCGGTAGTCATCTGTTCGATGCCTCCCTGATCAACAACCGGAACTGGAGTGGCCTAAAACTGCACTTCCAGGAATTTTTGAAGCGCTTACCCAACCAATACCAAACAGCCTGAGCCTACCCTTATTCCTAAACCAGTATGATAACACCCCAGAAAACCGAATCGGCGACCGTCGCCACCAGCAAAAATTACCGATGGCTTATCGTCGTGCTGCTGTTCGCGGCAACGTCCATTAACTACCTCGACCGGCAGATCATTGGCTTGCTTAAACCGCTGCTCGAAGTGGAATTCAACTGGACGGAAACCCAGTACGCCCGGATTGTGATTGCCTTCACGGCGGCTTATGCGGTCGGTTTGCTGGCGTTTGGCTGGTTCATCGACCGGGTTGGCACTAAAGTCGGCTACACCGTTACGATCGTCTGGTGGAGCATAGCCGGTATGCTCCACGCCCTGGCCCGGAGCGCCTTTGGGTTCGGGGTCGCCCGCGTAGGTCTCGGTCTGGGAGAAGCCGGCAACTACCCCGCAGCCGTAAAAGCCGTGGCCGAGTGGTTTCCGCAAAAGGAACGGGGCCTGGCAACGGGGCTGTTCAACGCCGGAACGAGCCTGGGCGTAGTGGCAGCCCTGCTGATCGTGCCCTGGATTTTAAGTAACTACGGCTGGCAGGAGGTGTTCTGGATCACGGGTGCACTAGGGTTCGTCTGGCTGATCTTCTGGCTGATTTTCTACGACGTACCGGCCCGCCAGAAACGCCTGTCGGCCGAAGAATACGACTACATCCGCAGCGGGCAGGAAACCGAAACCAATCAACAAACGCCCATTCGCTGGGTCAGGCTCTTTGAACAGCCACAGACCTGGGCGCTCATTACGGGTAAAGGCCTGATCGACCCCATTTACTGGTTCTTTCTGTTCTGGCTGCCCTCCTATTTTTCCTCTACGTTTCAACTGGACCTTAAAAAGCCGAGTTTGGAGTTGATGATTATCTACGCAGCCACCACCATCGGCAGCATTGGGGGCGGGTATCTGTCCTCCCGGCTCATCAAACGCGGCTGGGGTACGCTGCGAGCCCGTAAGACGGTGCTGTTTGCGTTTGCCATACTGGAGTTATCGATCATTCTGGCGCAGTTCGCTACGGATGTGTGGGTAGCCGTTGGCCTGATCAGCCTGGCTGTGGCAGTCCATCAGGCATGGGCTACCAACGTCTTCACCCTGGCGTCCGATCTGTTCCCCAAACAGGCGGTCAGTTCAGCCGCCGGAATCGCCGGGATGGCCGGAGCGGTGGGTGGCATTCTGTTCCCGATGCTCGTAGGCAGTCTGCTCGACACGTACAAAGCCGCCGGCAATCTGGCGGGTGGCTACAACATTCTCTTCACTCTCTGCGGTTGTACGTACCTGGTGGCCTGGACGATTATTCACCTGCTAACCCGAAAACCGAAGCTGGTACAGATCGAGCAATTGATCTGATCCTGGGCTGGAGGTCAATCGAGGTGGAGATGGCCCAAAAGGCGACCACTTTTTGCCGGGTTTGGGGTTATGGAGCGGGGCATTTTCTGAAATATGCGGTTTTTACGCTTATTTCGCCCTGTTAACCGACCCCACTCGTGCAGATTATCGTTGATATTGGCAATTCCGACGCCGTATTTGGCTTGTACTCACAGGCTACCTGGCAACACATCTGGCGTACACCCTCCCGTACCGATGAGCCGGCCGGCTCCTATGAAAGCCGCCTGCGGTTATGGCTGCTGGAAGCGGGGATTTCCCTGAGCGCTATCCAGACAACCGTGCTAAGCAGTGTCGTCCCGAATCTGACGCCCACGATGCGTAGCATGCTCACGACACTGTTCGGTTTTGAGCCGGTAGTGATGGGTCCCGGGGTTTATCCTATACTGCCTCTGGAGATTCTCCGACCGCACGAAATCGGCACGGATCTGGTAGCCAATGCCCTGGCAGCGTATACCCGCTATCAGCGCAACTGCGTGGTTGTCGACTTTGGGACCGCCCTGACATTTACGACGGTGTCAGGCGCGGGTAAGATCCTGGGGGTAGCCATAGCCCCCGGCCTTAAAACGGCCATCCGGTCCTTGTTTGCCAACACAGCCCAGCTTCCCGAAGTACCGATTGAGGTACCGGCTTCGGCCCTTGGCACCAGCACTACCCATGCTATTCAGGCAGGTGTTGTACTTGGGTATGAAGGGCTGGTTCGTTCACTCCTCGACCGCATCCGGACCGAACTCAACGGCGACTGCATTGCCATCGCTACCGGCGGCCTGTCGGGCAGCATCCCATCCCTTCACGCAGCCTTTACGGCGGTTATTCCATCGCTTACCCTCGACGGCATACGGATTGTTGGTGAGATCATCGGCCACGACACTCGTTAAGTGTTGATTGTACGGTACCTTCCCCAAGGTGAGGAGTGAATACCTCACTTCGTTCGTATCTACTTAATTCTCAAAAAATTAGCCTGCTACTAAACAATTTCACCCAACGAGCACACTCCGTTTTAAGCCAATTTTCCGGACAATTCCTCTAAAAAAAGTACCATAATCCATACCGTTTCAGCCACATAACCAGACTCGGCAAAATACGCTCATTCCCCGTCAGTCTGGCACGGCTTTTTCGTAACGCTTTTGCAGACGGCTTTGTATTTCAACAGTAGCCGTTAGTAAAAGACAGCGTTATGAAAGTGTATGTACTACTAACCGTTTTGTGGTTGAGCGCCGTGGGAGTCGGTACCAGCCACGCCAGAGGAGAAGCAACCTGGAATGAGGGACAACTGCTGCTGCTCAATGGAACACAGCTTGAGGGGGAGTTAAATTACAACTGGAAGGCAGAAATCGTACAGATCCGGCAGGGAAACACCATCAAAGCCTATTCAGCGAGCCAGGTCGATCACTTCGTATTTTTTGACTCGAATCAGAACATACTGCGCCGGTTTGTGGCCGTTGACTACCCGGTCAGACAAACGCTCATCAGGAAGTTGTTTCTGGAGGAATTTGTACCTGGCACCCTGACGGTATACCGCCGACTGCGGCACACTAAGGAGCCAATCAGAGTGGTTAGCCCAATTGCATACGGCGACGACGAAGAGCTGGTGAAGGACTTGGATAGCTTCACGTATTTCGTTTACGACGAAAACGGCATGATCACTAACCTGGATAATTTTACCCGCGACATCTGGCCCCGATTGAAAGAAGAATATGGGGATGAACTGAAGCACTTTCTGGACGGCCAGGGACTCGACACCAGCAGTACGTTATCGCAGCTCCTGCTGATCAACCAATACAATGCGCTGAAAAAACAGGAGGAGACACCCGGCAACATTCTTCCGCAGCGCACAGCCGCTGGAGAATAAATTCTGTTAAATCTAAACGTCCTTGATGAAAGCCAGGCCCTAACCGATCTGGCTTTTGTATTTTATTTATATACCGCTAGCTTCCAGCTAAACGAACATACCCGTAAAATAAATTAGCAACATAGAAAAAGTTATATATTATACTGTCATTACACATAATTATTTTTTCTCACCAGCCATAATCTTATTTATCCTTTCAGGCGTACCATTCTAAGATATATGAGGATTTCAATAGGAAAAACAAGCTGTTATTTAGTGAGTTAATTTGTCAAAAGTTCATCGCTCCTAACCCATCCGGATATGACATAATCAGCACAAATCACACTAATCCAGCTAAAATTATATTCTTATGAAAACGCTCCGCAATGCCTCCTTCATAGTACTTTTTATAGTTACGCAGCTAGCTACAAGTTTAGCCGGAGATTTTCCTGTTAACTGGCACAAAGGCCGGTTAGTCCTCGCTACGGGCGAACTCATGACCGACGAACTTGCCTATAACTGGAGTGCGGAAATGGTTCAGATTCGCCGGCCGGATGGCCGCATCCGGACCCTGTCGGCCGGTCAGGTTCGCTCATTTAGCTGGTTTGATGCCGACCAGAACAAAGTGCGCGAATTTGTATCGCTGTCGTTTTCGTCCCGCAAAAAGCGAAAGCACCCCGCTTTTTTCGAGATCGTTATGAGCGGACCGCTGGTTGTCGTTCGGCGGCTCCAGCAGCATAAAGGTTTGTTCAAATCTCCGATTGGTCATCCGGCGCGTTACTTCGACGATACGTCGATAAACCAGGATTCCACCAATTTCACCTACTTTGTTTACGACGAAGGTCAATTCCGGAACGTAGACCGGTTCCAGGTCGATATTTACCTACCCTATCTTAAAGCCTACGAAAAACCACTACGCCACTACGCTCAGACCCACAACATCAATGATCGAACTACCCTGGGTCGACTGGTTCTCATTAGCAAATACAATGCATTGGTCAGGGAGGATCAGAAAACAGCTTCGGTCCGCACGACCTACGATACCGTAGAATAATCGACCGTTTCTGACAAATCCGTCCGGGTATTTTGGGAGGACAGTAGGTACGACGCAGATGCTGCTTTTATGGCAGATAATTCCTTCATGCTGACGCGTCTTTCTGCTGGCTGACAGTCTTCCCAACCTGGGCGATATGGACCAATTTCACATTACAAAAGCACCGACGGTTTACGACGCCGTAATCGTCGGTTCGGGAGCCGGGGGCGGCATGGCCGCCTACATCCTAACCAAAGCCGGCGCCAAAGTATTAATGCTCGAAGCCGGGGGCTATTACGACCCTGCCGATCCTAAGTACATAACCCAGCTAAAGTGGCCGTATGAGTCGCCCCGGCGCGGAGCAAGCACTCCGTTCCGCTCAGGCGGTGATTTCGATGCTGCCTGGGGTGGCTGGGACATCGAAGGCGAACCGTACTCATCCAAACCGGGCACCGAATTCCACTGGTTCCGGTCGCGGATGCTGGGCGGACGGACTAACCACTGGGGGCGGATTTCGCTCCGGTTCGGTCCCGACGATTTTCGCCGTAAATCCCTGACGGGCGTGGGCGATGACTGGCCGATCGGTTACGAAGATCTTAAGCCGTTCTACGACAAAACCGACCGGCTGATCGGTGTCTTCGGTACCAACCTGCCTGATTTCCCCAACGAGCCGGACGGCTACTTCCTGCCTCCACCAAAACCCCGTCTGCACGAACTGATGCTTCAGAAAGCGGGCAAGAGTATTGGGGTACCGGTCGTTCCGTCGCGGTTGTCCATTCTGACCCAGCCCATCAACAAAGAGCGGGGTCAGTGTTTTTACTGCCACCAGTGTAACAGGGGCTGCCAGGCTTATGCCGACTTTTCGTCATCGTCGGTGCTGGTGATTCCGGCGGTTAAGACCGGCAACCTGACGCTCCAGAATCACGCCATGGTCCGCGAGGTACTGACCGATCAGCGTACGGGCCTTGCCACCGGCGTCTCCTACGTAGATACCACGACATTACAAGAGGTTACGGTAAGAGCCAAAACGGTAATTCTCGGGGCCAGCACCTGCGAATCAGCCCGGTTACTGCTCAACTCCAAATCCGCTCGTTTCCCCAACGGTCTGGCGAACTCCAGCGGTGTCATCGGTAAGTACCTGAACGATTCAACGGGAGCCGGCCGGTCGGCGTTTATTCCCGCGCTGATGGATCGTAAGCGGTATAACGAGGATGGCGTTGGGGGCATGCACGTATTCACGCCCTGGTGGCTCGACAACAAGAAACTGGACTTCCCGCGCGGTTACCACATTGAGTACGGTGGCGGTATGGGAATGCCCGGATACGGCTTCGGCGGGGGCGTCGAAAACCTGAATGGCCGGATTCCCGGTCGTGATGGCAAGACAAAGCCCGGCGGTGGCTACGGTGCCAGTCTGAAAGATGATATGCGTCGGTTCTATGGTGCCTATATCGGCATGTCGGGGCGGGGCGAACCCGTACCGCTGGAAAGCAATTACTGCGAAATTGACCCGAATGGCGTAGATAAGTACGGCATACCGACCCTGCGATTCCACTACAAATGGTCGGACCACGAGATCAGGCAGGCCAAACACATGCAGGACACGTTTGAGGAGATCATCCACGCGATGGGTGGTATTCCGCTTGGGAATAAACCGGGGCCGGAACAGAATTACGGTCTGGCAGCCCCCGGCCGGATCATCCACGAAGTCGGTACGGTTCGGATGGGTAACGACCCCAGCAAGTCGGCACTGAACAAGTTTCAGCAGGCTCACGATGTCAAGAACCTGTTTGTGGTGGATGCTGCGCCGTTTGTTTCCCAAGGCGACAAGAACGTTACGTGGACGATCCTGGCCTCATCCATGCGCACATCAGAGTACCTCATCGAACAGGTTAAACAGAAGAATATTTAACCTTGTGTCCTGTACGTAATCTCTGCGCGCTTTGCGTTTAAACATTCTAAAACGCAGCGTACGCAGGATTACGCACAGGACACTAAGAAACTTGAAGACCAATGAAACGCAGAGATACCCTCAAAGCCATATCATTAAGTTCGCTGGGGCTGGCCGTTGGGCCGGTAGAAGCCGCTGTTCCAGAACCAACCGCTCCCAAACCACCCATCAAGATTCCGGGGGGGCGGCTCAAGAAAGAAGCGGAACGTGACGCCAAACTGAACGCCGAGAAATTTTTTACGCCCCACGAACTCCAGACCGTTACGGTACTGTCGGACATCATCATCCCGGCCGACGCCCGCTCGGGTAGTGCGTCGCAGGCAGGCGTACCGGCTTTTATCGAGTTCATGATGAAAGACCAGCCGCGTAGCCAGACGCCTATGCGCGGAGGGCTGCGCTGGATCGACAACGTCTGTACGAAGCGCTATGGGAAGCCGTTCGTGCAATGTACCAAAGCCCAGCAGATAGAACTGGTTGATCAGATAGCCTACCCCAGCAAAGTCGCTCCCGACATGACACAGGGCGCATCCTTCTTTTCGCAGTTGCGCAACCTGGTCATGACTGGTTTCTACACCAGCAAGATGGGGATTGAAGACCTGGGCTACATGGGCAACGTACCGAACCAATGGAACGGCGTACCGGACGACGTATTGAAGCAGTATGGCCTGAGCTACGAAGATTCGAAGCAGGAAGCAGCCAAGAAATAAGTGCGTTTTACCGGGCGATGTGAGCTACCTCCATCGCCCGTTTTGCGTTTTATCCCTCTACCTCTCCCTAAAAGCCGACGACCACTCAAAAGAAATTTACGGCAGCATCGTTTATAGGGGTGTTATCCTCACAAAACGACTGCACATGGCCAATCAATCCGGCGGCTGGCTCGGTAAACTAAGCAGCCTGATCATTCCGCCCAGCCATCATGAAGCGGCAGCGGCACCTTCCGTCAGCAACAAACGTATTCTGGACGAATTAGTAGCCTCCTTTGAGGATTCTATTGGTCGGGAGTCGGTTGGGTCGAGTATGCTGTTCAACGCCCACTTTCTGATCATTTTGCACCCCGACACGTACGAAGAGCGGATGAATGCCTTTCCGGTGATCGTCAACGAGGCCGTTCGGGCGTTCAATACGGTTATTGAATCGCACCGAAGCCAGTACGAACAGGTGTCGCCGGTCGCGTCGAGCTGGTACTTCAAGTTTGGTTCCGGGCGGGAATTTGGCGGTGAACCGGTCAACGTGACTGATATTCATGTGATTGGTGCGCTGACCGGTATTTTGGCCGGAACGGCTCAACCGCAGGCACCGGCTGACAAAGTGAACGTAACCCGCCGGGTTAAGCAAACCAACCGCTACGAAAAAGTGGATGTTGACCTGAATGCCTTCCAGCACATCGACTTCCGCGAACCGGGCGCTTTCGTGGTCAAATTCAATTTCGGCACCCCACCGCCCCCAGCCTCACCCGGTCGGGCACCGGTGGTAGGAGCCGGCGTAACGAAAGCGAACCCCTCCAGCCTGCCACGCAGCCTCAACGAAGGGCTGGCGCAGCTCGACTACTACATTGCCGAAACCAGCCGGGAATATACCTACGCCATGCGCGACCGGGAGATCGTCATCGCCCGAAAAGAACCCGAAAATCAGCATTTTCCCAACTACCTGCTGGTTGAGTCGGCCTACGTATCCAATCCGCACGCCCGGATTCGGTTTAACGAGTCGACCGGATCATTCCAGATCACATCGTTTAGCCGCAACGAAACCCGCGTGAATGAGCAGTTGATTCCCAAAAGCGAACCCGCCAACCCTGTCTGGTATGAGTTGCCGGACAAAGCGCAGATTCTGCTCAACAGTATGGTAACGCTCAATTTTCAAAGCAACCGGTAATCCAATGATCGATTCAATCCTTGTTCTGCTTTTGCTGGTGTTTGTGCTATTTCTGGTATTCAGGCATTTTCAGAACTTACCCCGGTGAAGTCAGTTTACGGGGTACGGTATTCCGTTTTCGGCACAAAACGTCCGTTACGTAGAGTAAACCGGCAACCGTACAGCGTAAACTGAATACCAATAATCCATTCCTACGCATGCATTCAATCCTACTCAGGGGGCAAACCGATGTCGGCCAGCGACGAACCGACAATCAGGATACGTTTATCAGTACCATGATCTGGTCCGATTCCAGTGCGCTCGTAGCCGTTATCGACGGCGTTGGTGGCTACGCGGGGGGCGACCGGGCGGCAGCCATTGCCCGCGAGTCCATTGAACGGTACATGAGTACGCCCAACGGCGATCCTCTGTCGATGTTGCGTGAGGCCGTTGTGTTTGCCAACAACCAGATCAACGAGCATCGGCAGCAGGACGCCAAATTGGCCCAGATGTGCTGCGTACTGACAGTGGCCGTAGCGGACCAGCAGACCAGCAAACTTTATTTCGTGCACGTAGGCGACACGCGCCTGTACCGCTTCCGGCAGGACGTACTCGAAAAACTCACTCACGATCACTCGCTGGTTGGTATTCGGGAAGACGCCAACGAACTGACCGAGACGGAAGCCATGCAGCACCCGCGCCGGAACGAGATTCTGCGCGAAGTAGGGCTCATGCACCACCGGGTCGATGATCCCGATTTCCTGGAATCAGGCGAGACCGACTTTCTGCCTGGCGATCAGTTGCTGTTGTGCAGCGATGGCCTGACCGACATGATTACGCAGGCGCAGATTACGACGGTATTACGTCAATCGGGTTCGCTGGATGAGCAGGCTACCGAACTGATCCGGCTGGCTAACGAGCAGGGCGGCAACGACAACATTACGGTCGTGCTGGCCAGAAACGGTACTGACTCGAATACAGCAACCGTTGCCGCTCCAGCCACTACGGCCGTTCCAACCCAATCGACGCCCCCGCCGACTGCGAATGGCAGGATCAACACCGTCGCTGACGTAAAGCCTGCCAAACGCAGCAGCCCCGGCCTGTGGGTGTTGGGGTTACTCATGTTCGTCGGTTTGCTGGCTTTTGCCTGGTATTCATTCCAGCAGCCGGACAAGCGAGAACAGCCGGTCGACGACACCGAGCTAACCGACCTGACCGTTTCCTCGTCGGCCACGTCGATGGTGCCGGCTTCTGTTCCGCTGGATTCGCTGGTGCAAACCGCCTACCGAAGCGCCGATCACCGGCTCGTGCTGGCCGCTGACACGGTCCGGCTTGCTAAACCGCTGGAACTGAACGATTCGCTGCTGACTATTTTAGGTGCCAGTCGATTAACTGTAGTTGTTCCGACCGATACTACGCAATCGCGGGTAGCCTTTCGCGTTATCAACGGAGAAACCATAAACCTGGAAAATCTGGTTATACAAGGATTCAGAACAGGGATTGAAACCACGGGCGACGTAAAACTGCAGTTGAAGCAGGTTTACTTCCGCAACGTAGAGAGGCCCGTTAGTGCTGTGGTCCGGCAGGATACATTCCGCAACACCGTACTGTCTGTTTCGTCGCAGGCTCAGCCTGTTCCGCCTAAAACAACGTCTCGCCCCTGATGGCAACGATCCGATTTAATGCGCAATTTCCGGGCTACGAAGTGCTGAGCGAATTGGGGCGCTCCAACGCCCGCATTCTCAAGGCCCGGCATATAGCCACCGGCGATCTGGTGGCCATCAAACATTTTGCCCTCAACACCGACGACGATACGCTCCGGCGGTTTCAGCGCGAGTCGGCCATTATGACCAGCATCAACCACCCGAACGTCGTGAAGGTACGGGAGGTCCAACTGGAGGCCGATCTGCCGTATATCGTCATGGAATTGATTGAGGGGGGAAGTTTACGCAACCTTATTAAAACGGGCGGGCATCTGGACGTACCAACCACCATCCGGCTGGGCTTGCAGATGGCCAGCGCGTTTAAGGCCATACACCCGCAGGGCATCATTCACCGGGACATTAAACCGGAAAACATTCTGTACCGCCCGCTTCCCAGTGGCGAACTGCACTTCCTGCTGACCGACTTTGGCGTCGCTCGGCTGCGCGAACAATCGACGACCATGACGGGTCAGTCGCTGATGACCTACGAGTACGCGTCGCCAGAGCAGTTCAATGATCCACGCGGAGTAGGCGTAGCCACGGATTATTACTCCCTTGGTGTGGTGTTGTTCGAGTGCCTGAACGGCAGCGTACCGTTTCAGATGGGCGATCAGTCGGGTATCGTCACGTTCATGAATAAAGTCCTGAACGATGCTCCACCAGCCCTGACGGTAGCCCCTAATGGTCAGCCACTCGGTCGCCTTGTGGATCTGATTCAGGGACTGCTGCTAAAAAAGCCCGACGAACGGCTGAACGACGCCGACGAGTTAACGTGGTTGCTGAAACAGGCCGAACTCGATTACTTGCAGGCCAGCCGAACGGGCCAGTTTACGAACCGACCCACTACTCCGCTGATCATAACACAACCGGTCGACGTAGCGCCCCAACCCAAAGCTTCGCTACCAACTGAACCCGCCGAGGTGCCGAACGCCCCCCGAAGTGCTCGGGCAAGAGAATCAGCCGGTAGCGGCAGTTCATTCAAATGGATCGGCCTCATCCTGCTGGCACTGGCTGTTGCTGCGGGCGGGTATTACATCGTGCGTAGTAACTCCGCGTCCGAACCAGGGGCAGAACCGCCATCGCTTAGTGAACTGATCACCGGTTCAGCCGATAGTGATAGTACTACATCCGGCGACGAAACCAATACGGCCGAGGTAGACTCCGTGGCGCTCCGGCTACAGCAGGAAGCAGAAGAACGGCAACGCCGGGAAAAGCTACGGCAGGAAGCCGTCGCAGCCGGGCGCAACCTTCGGGTTGACGTTTCCAACTACCGAACGGGATTACTGGGTGGCATCCGGGATGCCGAGATTACACTGAGCAATCCAAGCAATATTACGTTCCCTGCCATCGCTGTACAGGTCAAATACATCAAAGAAAACGGGGATACGTACAAAACGGAAAAGATCTTTTTTATGAACGTTGGACCGGATGCGACACTGAGCAAGCGGGCACCCGACAGCGACCGGGGCACCCGAATCACCTGTCGCGTATTGAAGTATGACCTTCCAACCGATGTACTTCCGATCGATTCGGCGGCAACCGACGTACCGGGTGACTCAACGCTATAAACCAACCGTTACCGATGCCAACCGTTAGCGTCAATACGCACTTTCCGGGTTATGAGATCCTGGGCGAACTGGGTCGCTCCAACGCTCGCGTGCTGAAGGCCCGGCACGTAGCAACCGGCGATCTGGTGGCCATCAAGCATTTTACACTGGGTACCGACGACGATACGCTCCGGCGGTTTCAGCAGGAGTCAGCCATCATGACCAGTATCCGCCATCCAAACGTCGTGCGGGTTCGGGAAGTGCAGTTGGACATGCCCCTCCCGTTCATCGTGATGGAGTGGGTCGAAGGGGGTGATCTGCGGTCACTGATCCGGCAGGGGGCTCTGGACGTACCGACCGTGATCCGATTGGGTCAGCAGATGGCCAGTGCGTTCAACGCTATCCATCCGGAGGGCATCGTGCACCGGGACATCAAACCGGAAAATATCCTATATCGCCCGCTGGCCAGTGGTGAATTGCATTTTCTACTGACCGATTTTGGCGTCGCCCGGCTGCGTGAACAGTCGCACACCCTGACGGGCCAGTCGCTGCTGACGTACGAGTATGCATCGCCCGAACAGTTCGATAATCCCCGGCGTGTGGGGGTGGCTACGGACTACTATTCGCTGGGCGTGGTCCTGTACGAATGCCTGGTCGGCCGGGTGCCTTTTGCCATGCCCGACAGCGCCGGCATCGCTACGTTCATGACGCAGGTGCTCCGAACCCCGCCCCCGGCGCTATCGTTGCCGTCCAGGCAACCCGTCCCCCCGAGTTTAAACACGCTCGTGAACTGGATGCTTGTTAAAGACCCGACCGACCGGCTGAGCGATGTCAATGAGCTGACGGTGCTGCTGGGACAGGCCAGCGTGGAACAGTTGCAGGCCGGTCGTTCGGGTGTCCGGCCCACATCGGCTCCGCCCCGTGCGCAGACGCTGGAGTCACCCGTATCGGCGTCACAGCCCACCGGCTATACCGAACCAATGGTAGAGGATGAACCGCCCCGCCGGTCCAGCGGATCAGGTGCGTGGATTGCACTCATCCTGGCGGTCGGCCTGCTGATCGGCTTTGGTATTTATTACCTGAAACGGCAAAAACCTGCTCAATCAACGACACCCTCCACCCCGACAATTGTGGACGATACGCTGAATTCGATGGCTACCGATTCGATGGCCGCCCCTTTTGAAGAGTATTCCAACGAAACGACAACGGCCGATTCTACGGAAGAACGATCTGAACCAGCCCTAGTACCGGATTCAACCGCAACGTCCGTCCGCGACACAACGGCGGTTGCTGACTCCACCAATACCGAGAATTAACCTCGCTTTGTTTACTACGTATGCCCACTGCTTCCATTTCGCCTGCCCGTCTGTATCTGCTCGGCACATCGCTGGTGTTGCTGCTGCTCTTCGGACGGTTATACATTAATCTATTACCCATCCTCAACCAGGCTCGGGAGGCATACGCCACTGGGCAGGCACTGAACCTCGAACCCGGCGTTCGGTCTGCCGCCATCCAGCGCCTGCTTACAGCGGGTAACTACTACACCGACTCCCGCGACGCAAAACTTGTGGCTGACTCGTTACCAGCTAAGCTGGCGCAGAATGGTTCGCTCGATAACCTCGGTAGTATCAACAAACGGGCATTTGCGGTACTGGCTCCGGTAGCGTGGCGCAGTGCAATCGGGGGCGACGATTTTCAGAACCGGCTTCGGTTGTCGCGGCAGCAAATGGGCTTCGACTCGACCTTGTACCGGCGGGAACTGAACAACCCCAGGCCGTATGCGGCAACGGTGCGGGTAGGCAGTGGAACGGTAGCTATTTCGGGGCAGGTTATGCGGGACGAGCAGCCGCTGGATGGGGTATTGGTGCAACTCAAGCGCCACCCGGCCACCGCCCGCCCCGATACCCTCCCCGACCGATACGTATACGCCCGTACGGATGCTAATGGTCAGTTTACCTTCTCCGGCCTGAAAGAAGACGCGGCCTATAGTGTAGTACCGCTTAAACCTGGATTGGAATTTGGCAGCCGAAAAGGCACAAGCCGCCTGTCCAGCAATCAGACATACACCTTTGAAGCGCGACCGCACCGGCTACGCCTGATCGGTTCGGTCGTGTACAGCCAACTCAAAACCGACCATGCGTTTACTGTCCGTACCCCAGCCTCGTTCACCTGGCTCTTCTGGGGTATTGTGGTGTTATTTCTGGGATCATTCTGGGCGGTCTACAGTTTCTGGGGATTACGCAGGTTTCAGCCCGACCCGCTGCTGCTGGCGGTCCTGATGCTGCTGACCGGCTTGTCCGTCCTGACGCTGCTGGCTATTCAGGACCCGTTGCAGGATACGCTGTTTGCCGGACAAACCCTGCAGGGCCTCGTTCTGGGGCTGGTGGGTATGGTTGTTGTATCCCAACTGAACGTAGGGCGGTTCTATACGCGCTGGCAATATGACTGGCTGTTTACGTTCCGCAATCGGGCCTCAGTGCGGCTATCCGGCTGGACGTGGCTGGTCCTCGCCATTGGGCTTGCTACCCTGACGCTCCTTGTCGGCTCGGGTCCGGAGGGCAGCGGGGTACGGGTTAACTTATCCTTCCTCGGCCTTACGTTCCAACCGAGCGAAATCACCAAGTACCTGCTGCTGCTCTTCTTCGCAGGCTTCTTTGCCGCCAATGAACAACACATCCGGCAGTTGCCTGACCTGCGCTGGCGGTTCAGGGTCAGTTTAGGCGCCCTGGCCGGAGCGGTTTTTCTGATGCTGCTGTACCTGCTGCTCGGCGATATGGGCCCCGCACTGGTCGTCTGCTTTACGTTCCTGCTGTTCTACAGCATTGCCCGGGGGAATCTGTTGTTGACCCTGGCGACGGGCGTTGGCTACGGAGTGGCCCTATGGTTGCTGCCCGGCTGGCTGGCGACGCTCGTCAGCCTGATCGCTGTCATTGGCTCCATGTTCTGGCGGGGCGATGCCCGGTCGCAAACCGGAATCGGCTGGGTCGCCTTACTGGTCGAAGCGCCGATCATTCTGCTGCTGGTCATGGCTGCTTTTGCGTTTGGCGACCTGTTGCCGTTTGTCGGCGACCGCCTGGCTGGCCGGAAGGCGATGTGGCTTAGCCCGTGGAACAACGATGTGTACGGTGGTGATCACCTGGCGCATAGTTTCTGGACACTATCGTCGGGGGGCTGGTTCGGGCAAGGGCTGGGCAAAGGCTTTGCCAACGCTATGCCGGCCGCTCACACGGACATGATTCTGCCTAGTCTGGGTGAAGAACTCGGGGGAGCGGGCCTGGCGTCGGTGTTTCTGCTGATGGGCATTCTGCTCCACCGAACATTCCTCCATGCTCGCCGGGCTGGTCAGCCGTTTAGTTTTTTCCTGGTGACCGGCATCGCCATCGCTACCGGCGTTCAATTTCTGATCATTGCGGGCGGTTCAATCGGTCTCCTCCCGCTCACGGGTATCAGCGTGCCATTTCTGAGTTACGGGAAAATATCGCTCATTATCAACCTGACGGCAATGGGTGCGGTCTTCAGCGTAGCGCACCGACCGGGGGAGGTTACGCAGCGCGAGTACCTCGAAACGCACTATGATACCGTCCTGATGGCCGGAATTTCGGGCTTTCTGATAGGAGTTCTGATCCTCATCGGGCGATTGCTTCCTGTTGTCGGCTGGTCTGGCGATGAATACATTGTCCGGCCGGCCCGGGTCGTAACCCGCAACGGCGATCCGGTGTACAGCTACAATCCCCGCATCGAACGACTGACACGGGCCATAGCTGCCGGTACTATCTACGACCGAAAAGGCGTGGTTGTTGCGGCCAGTTCCCCCGAAACCGTTAGCCGGCAACTCACCCGACTTCAACAAAGCGGCCTCAATCCGCAGCAAATAAATGCACTCACCCGGAAGCGATTACAGCGATACTATCCCTTCGGCGATCAGTTGTTTTTCTGGGTTGGTGACTTGAACACGCAACTATTCTGGGGGCAGAGCAACGGCTACTACGCCGAAGCAACGCACCTCAGTGAACTGCGCGGATTCAACAGCCGACCTCGAAAAAGCGAACTAGTCGCGACCGACTACCGGGCCGACCGGTTTAGTCCGTCTGTACAGCAAACCCGTACGTTGTCGGTATACGATTACAGTGAACTGGCTCCGGCCCTGCGAGCCGGTATCGACAGCCGGGAGGTTGAACGACGTAAAGCTCAGAATCGGGATCTCACCCTGAGTGTGGATGCACAGCTCCAGGTGGCCTTGCAACAGGCTCTGGCGCAGTCTGATTTTCGGGATAAACGCCTGTCGGTTGTGGTGCTGGACGCAGCCTCGGGCGACGTACTGGCGTCGGCGCTGCACCCGCTCCCAAACCTAAAAACGCCCGAAGTCATGCTCTTGGCCGACCGCGACCGGTTAAAGCTCCCGTACCTGGTTACGGAGCGAGACCTGGGTATGACGTACCCGACGGCTCCCGGTTCGACCATTAAGATTCTAACGGCAATGGCGGCCTTCAACAAGCTCGGAGAACGGGCATCGTCGCTGAGCTATCCTATTTCGTGTCAGGAGATTATCCGGCGTGGCACCCGTGAATCAGAGCCCTGTGGCGAGTCCGTCGACATGCGAAAAGCCATCGTCCGGTCCAGCAACGTGTATTTTATCCGGGCGGCCAACGACAACCAACTGGACAACGAGCTGGCCGATCTATATCTGGCAACGGGCATGAACATCGATTTTGTGGGGGGCTACTCGTTTTCGAATACCCATACAAAACCGGAACGCGACCGAATACTGGAACACTGGCAGGACTCATCATTCGTGGTTCGGCGGAAGTTATACTTGAGCGATCGGTACCCCCGGCGCTACCGTAGTGAGTTTTCGGGTTTAGCCTGGGGGCAGGGCCAACTGTCGTCGACACCGGCGTCCATCGCGCGCATGGCGGGGGCCATTGCCAACAACGGCGTCATGCAGCCCTCGCGGTATGTATTGAGCCGGGCCGGCAAAGCCCAACCTGTACCCACCGGGCAGCGCCTGGCCCGACAGCCGGAGTATGCGGAGCAGTTACGTGAGTTTATGATCGAGCAGTCGAACGCCGGTGGCCGCAGTAAGATCAGTGTGGCCCGGGTCGCCGGAAAAACCGGAACGCCCGAACGGATTGTATTGGGCGAACAGCAAAACGATGGCTGGTACGTCTTTTTTGCCCCAACACCCGAAGGCCGGTCGCACACGGTAACCTGCGTACGGATTGAACTGGGCGAATCATCAGCTCAGGCCGTCCAACTGGCCAATGCCGTCGTTGCACCAATCCTCAAACAGCAAGGTTATTTAGGCAGCTTCTAATCCACTCAGCCATGAGCTTTATCGACACCCTCAAAACCCTATTCGGCCTCACACCGTCGCGAGTCGACCAGCCAACCGACCAACCGAACGATACGGAAGGAACCCTCCCTTCGCCTAAACCAGCGCCTTCCGGACTACCTCCAGCTGCCCAGCGCCGTGACCAGGTAGTCCGGTTTATTGTCGATAAGCTACGCCCCTATCAGAACGAACCCGGTGCGGCTCCGGTTGGCTTGCGCCTTTGCATTGCCTGTTCATCCCCGGAAGAAGAAGAATCGTACCGGGTAGCGCTGCGAACAAATCAACCCGGTAAGTTTCAGACCGAACTTAACCGCCATCTGGCCGATAACTACATCAGCTTATCCAAAAACTGGCGATTTGAGTCTGAATTTTACCAGGGCGAGCTTCCCGACTGTACGTATCGGGAAGGCAATCTGGGGCTGATCGTTCTGGACGGTTCGAAGCCGGATGGCCCTCCCCAACTGGCCCGACTCGTCACGGTGGCCGGGCAGACCGAGCAAACGGAATACTTGCTTGACCCAACCCAGCAAACCACTTTCTGCATTGGCCGCGGCCGAACAACCCAGACCTCGTCAGGCCGTGTCCGGACCAACGACATTGTTATTCTGAACGACAACGATCCCGGTTTTGACCCAGAAAAAGGAGCCGGGAATGGAGCCGTCAGCCGGGCTCACGCAACGATCCGCTACAACATGGCCCAGCGTCAATATGCCCTGCTCGTCGATGCCGGTGGACTGCCGGCCAGTGGCAACAAAACCAAGATTTTCCATCCCGACGACCGCATGGAACGGGCCGATATTGCGGGTATGAGTTATCCGTTGCAGCACGGCGACCAGATTGAACTCGGCGGTTCGGTAACCTTACACTTTGAGCTTCGGTAATTGGCTATTTCGCAGCGACCGCCTGTATCAATACACTGGCGTATGCCCACGAACAAAGAACTTTACGTAATTTTGCGGCCTGAAATTGCGAACTATGCTGCTGAGCGAACAGGAAATAAACCGCCGACAAAAGCGGGAAGAACTGATGCGAATGGGGATCGACCCCTACCCCGCCGAACTTTTTGACGTCACCGCTACCGTAACCGACATCCGCGGTACGTTCCAGCCTACCCCCGATACGGTCGTAGCTCCCGAGCAGGATTTCTCCGGCGACGAACGCTGGGGCAACATCCAGATGGCCGGACGGCTGATGAGCTTCCGGATTCAGGGCTCGGCCTCCTTTGCCGAACTGCAGGATTCGACCGGACGGATACAGCTCTACTTCCGGCGCGACGATCTGTGCCCCGGCGAGGACAAGACGCTTTACAACACGGTATTCAAGAAACTACTCGATATCGGCGACATAATCGGCGTTCGGGGGCACGTATTCACGACCAAAACCGGCGAGCTGTCGGTATATGTCAAAGAATTCAAAATTCTGAACAAATCGCTGCGACCACTGCCGGTTGTGAAAGAGGTCGTGAACGAGAAAGGTGAGAAAGAAACCTACGACGCGTTCACCGATCCCGAACAACGCTATCGGCAGCGCTACGTTGACCTGATCGTGAACCCGCAGGTGCGTGACGTATTCGTCAAACGTACTAAACTGGTTAATTCCATTCGGCAGTTCCTGAGCCAGCGCGGGTACCTGGAGGTAGAAACGCCAATTCTCCAGCCCATTCACGGTGGAGCAGCCGCGCGTCCATTCCGCACCCACCACAACACACTGGACATGACGCTGTACCTGCGGATCGCCAACGAACTGTACCTGAAGCGACTGATCGTCGGTGGCTACGATGGCGTGTTCGAATTCGCCAAAGACTTCCGCAATGAAGGCATGGACCGGACCCACAACCCGGAGTTTACGCAGGTCGAATTCTACGTCGCCTACAAAGACTACCTCTGGATGATGGACACCATCGAGGAGATGGTCGAAAAAGTTGCCATCGACGTAGCCGGAACGACGAAGGTAACCGTAGGCGAAAACGTCATCGATTTCAAACGACCCTGGAAACGCCTGACCATGTTTGAAGCCATCCAGGAGTATACCAATATCGACGTATCGGCCATGGAAGAAGATGAACTCCGGAACGTAGCGGAGAGCCGCGGCATCAAGGTCGACAGCACCATGGGCAAGTCGAAACTGATCGACGAAATCTTTGGCGATGCGGTTGAGCCGAACCTGATCCAGCCAACGTTCATTACGGATTACCCGGTCGAAATGTCGCCCCTAACGAAAAAGCACCGTAGCAAGCCGGGGCTGGTTGAGCGATTTGAGGCCATTTGCAATGGCAAAGAGATCGCCAACGCCTACTCCGAGCTGAACGACCCGCTGGATCAGCGCGAACGCTTTGAGGAGCAGCTACGGTTGGCTGAACGGGGCGATGAAGAAGCAATGGCCCTGGACGATGACTTCCTGCGGGCTCTGGAATACGGTATGCCCCCAACGGCAGGGGTCGGGCTTGGCATCGACCGGCTAACGATGATCATGACCAACCAGCCGTCGATCCAGGACGTACTGTTCTTCCCGCAGATGCGCCCGGAAAAGAAGCTCGAGGTATCCGACGACGCCGATTTCGTGAACGCCGGCATCCCGGCCGAATGGGTACCCGCCCTGCAAAAACTGGGGTTCCTGACTGTTGAGCAACTACGCACGGCCAATCCCAACAAACTGTTCAATGACCTGGGTGGAGTCCGCAAAAAGCTTAAGCTAGACGTTAAGATGCCTGGTATCGACGAAGTGAAGAGCTGGACTGGTCAATAATACGTATCCCACAGTTGGACTGCCTGACTGTGGGACAAAGAAAAACCCCGCTCGGCCATCGAACGGGGTTTTTATTAGTATGCGCAGCTATGATTAATAGTCTGCGTCCAATTTCTTAACTTTTACAGCGTTGAGCCCTTTTTTACCCTCAACTACTTCAAATTGAACCCGGTCTTTTTCGCGAATGGTGGCGCCGTTCAGACCAGTGATGTGGACGAAAATGTCCCGGTTGGAATCGTCTTCAACGATAAATCCGTAGCCTTTGCTCTCGTTAAAGAATTTTACTACACCTGTTTGCATAAAAAGTAAAAAATTAAACAATTAAACATACAAAGGGGCACATTACTAACAAAGAACGCGAAACAGGCACCAAAGTACGCATACGGATGGGACACTTGGTTAAGACTCAACGGACTTTGTCGCTTAGTGGAAGGCATTTGTTGATATTTTTGCCAACCTCCTTACAACACAAAGTAAATAAATTTGTTCCACATTCAACTCAAACTCAGGCTAAAATTAACATTTTCAATAAGTATTTTTCGCATTTTTTTAAATATCCCAAACAATCTGTAATAGGTAATCGTTAGATTTGCTTAAAACTTTCTACGTATATAGGTTGGATCTTTCAGAGGTAGAGGTTATGCACAAGATCAGATATTTCGTGGAAAAACAGGCCTTCGGTGTCTGCACACTGCTTGGCGAAAAGATGAATATTTCAGCCAGCAGCATTCGCCTGTATTTCATCTATACATCCTTCCTGACGCTGGGCTCCCCCGTGATTTTATACCTGATTCTGGCGTTCTGGATGGAGATGAATAAGCACCTTCGGCGCCACGCTCACCCGACCATCTGGGAATTGTAGCCTGGCCAGGCCGCTACGGCAAACCGTTCCCGCCGGGCCAGGGCTAAGTAAGCTCACGGTACGTTTTTTTGCCCTCCACAAAGTATTCCCATACAATGCTGCGCGGATACAGCTTAACCTCTGTCGTCTGCTGCTGACGTAAGGCCCGGCGTTGCTGCCGAAGCTGTGGCAGATGCCCATAGAAGGCGAAATGGGCCTGAATAATAGCCAATACGTCGCGCCACTGTCCTTCTTTCAGAAACAGCAGTGACGATACACCATCGAGCACTAGACGGAACAGGATTCGCCCCCAAAGCCAGTCGCCGGACCAGTTCTTATAGAGCATATACAGGCTGTTCCGGTAGTTTAGGTACGTTTTCCGAGGATTTGATTTATGAAGCGTACCGCCCCCGACGTGATACACCACCGATTGACCGCAGGCCCAGACCTGGTAGCCCAGCCGCTGTACCCGCCAGCACCAGTCAATCTCTTCCATATGGGCAAAGAACGCTGAATCGAAACCGCCGGTTTGGTGAAATACATCTGCCCGAACAAACAGACAGGCGCCCGTTGCCCAGAACACGGGCCGATTATCGTCGTACTGCCCCAGATCGTCTTCAAACGTGGCAAACACCCGGCCCCGGCAAAATACATAGCCGAGATAATCGACAAAGCCCCCAGCCGCGCCCGCATGTTCAAACTGCCGGGGCCGGTCATACGCCCGAATTTTAGGCTGACAGGCCGCAATGGCCGGATTGGCTTCGAGTAGCTGAAGAATGGGCGCAATCCAGCCCGGTGTCACGTCAATATCAGAATTGGGCAGTACGTAATACCGGGCTCCTCCATATTGCTCCCGAACGGACGCCAAAGCCGCATTGTACCCGCCTGCATACCCTTCGTTGCTGGCCAGTTGAATCACCCGGACCGATGGGAATTGCGCACGCAGAAACGAAACCGAATCGTCAGTCGAGGCACTGTCGGCTACGTAAACAGGAAAGCCTTCGGCATTGGCAATGACCGAAGGCAGAAATGTTTCTAAATATCGTTTGCCGTTGTAATTGAGAATGACAATCGCGAGGGTATCCATCTATTGCATTAACCCGCCCAGATCAAGGCCGGGGATGTTGGGCAGTAAACCTTCGGTAGCCTGGCGAAGGTGTTCACGGGCTTTGGTTTCAACGTTATCCATTGCCTTGTTTGTGGCTGCCACAATCAGGTCCTGCAGCATTTCACGCTCTTCGGGCTTGATCAGGTCGGCATCAAGCTCAATCTTTTGCACGTGCTTCAGACCGTTGACCGTCACCCGTACCAGTCCGGCCCCGGCTTCGCCAGTTTCAGAAATGGTGCTCAGCGATTCCTGCGCTTCTTTCATTCGGGCCTGAACTTCCTTCATCTTCCCGAACATATCCATCATGTTGAACATACTATTTCGATTAGTTAATCAGCCCGGCAGTACATGCCTAGATAGTCGCACTAGCCGCGGTCGTTCGGAGCCCTACCGGACTCAAACGCCTGCAAACTTACCAACTTATCGGCTGATTCGCGCACGGCCTGCTGCTATCGTAGTAACAACACGGCACCGGTCGTGACTGTTTTCTGACCCGTCAGATCCCGCACCTCAATCCGGAACATATACTGCCCCGCCGAAGCTGGCTGCCCGCTGACGGTACCATCCCACCCCTTGGTCTGATCGGTAGTGCTGTAAACGACTTCGCCCCAGCGATTGTAGACCTGCATACTGAACTGGTCCCAGAACAAGCCTTTGGGAATGAACTCGTCGTTGATGCCATCGCCGTTGGGGGAAAAAGCCGTCGGCGTCAGAATTTTGGCCTCGCGTCGGAAGGTGTAGAAATTGGAGTAGCTAGTGGTTCCGTTGTTCGATACGGCAATGATCCGGAAACGCTGGGTCTGTAGATTCGGATCGTTCGGATCGGGCTGGTACTGGGTGTTCATGCCAAGCGGAATCTCACGCTTTGTTCCATTCAGCGAGTCAATAATTTCGACGGTATAGCTGTCAACCGTTCCGGGCGCAAAAGGCGAACTGGTGGTCCAGCCGATGGCATCCGATGGTCCGGCCCCTACATGTACCGTACAGACAGGTTTGGACGGTGGCGATTGCAGCCCACAGTTGTTCTGATACGCCACCTGATAGCAATACGACTGAGTTGACGGATTGGCGCTTTTATCTTCGTACACGTTCCGATTGGCGACCGACGTAACGGGCTGGAACGGTCCGGACGGATTATCGGCCCGGCTCACCAGCATGGCGTAGCTCGACGTAGTACCGGTTGTTGGCAACGTGGCCACCAGGCGGGGCGCTCCATCTTCTATTGACACCAGAATGGACCGGAACTCGCCGGGGGTTTCGCCGTTCTGGCCGGTTACGCAGGTGGGCATTGAGGTCACTACCGTACGGCCGCTGTTGATGTAGGCTTCTACGTAATAGCAATACTGGCTGCCGCACTCGATACGGTTATTATCGCTGAATGTCGATAACGTCCGGTTGGTGATCAGCCCTCCGGTCGGTTGCCCGTTCCGGAAAAGCCGATAGTACCGAAAATTAGCTGCGTTTCCACCGTAGGGCGTCCACTTCAGGTCGTTCTGTTTGTTGCTGGCGGTTGCGTTCAGCACGACGCTGCACACCTCCTCCGACCGGGCACCCACATTACCGCAACCATCTTCAAACGCCAGTTGAAAGCATTGCTCCTGCTTGGTATCAACCGAATTGACGGTAAACGTGCCGGTATTGTTGCCCACCTGGCCGGTTGCGGTATAGGCCCCGCTTCCATCCTTGCGGTACAGTTGTACGTTGGTGCTCCCATTGGCCTGATATTGAATGGAAATGGTGCCTTCGTTGACCGTCGTTAGTTTCGTAATCGTCGGTTGCTGGGCCGTCGGGGCGAGACTGACCGTAGTGGTTGATACCGGTGAACTGCAACTAACCGGTGCATTATAGCCGCCTATAACCTGAATGGTGTAATTGGCTGCTCCCGTGTTGGAATACGTATGCGTAGGTTGGTTAACAATCTGGCTCCTGAGCACCTGTTCCGTATTGCCGTCGCCCCACCGGATGGTGTACACATTGTATTTGTCGGTCTTATCGTCCAGCTTCACATCCAGAATAACCTTCCGGCCGGAACACGAGCGTACGGTAAACTTCACCG
Source organism: Fibrisoma limi BUZ 3 (assembly GCF_000296815.2). Classification (GTDB taxonomy): domain Bacteria; phylum Bacteroidota; class Bacteroidia; order Cytophagales; family Spirosomataceae; genus Fibrisoma; species Fibrisoma limi. The sequence continues at coordinate 491,027 of NZ_CAIT01000010.1, read as the reverse complement.
GATCGAGCGGCAACACATCTACCTGCCGGCAGAAAATAGTACCCGTTGCCAGACCTCCTCCGCTACCAACCTGCAGAATCGTGAATGAGCCCGGCTGGGTGTAAGTAAACGTAGTGTTGGGGGTAGTGTTAGTCGGGATACCATTGCCTTTGTAGTCATAACTATAGCCTACGTTCGTTACGCTGTTCGGTACGTTGGTAATCACAACCGGAGAGCCTACGCAAATGCGGCTGCTTTGAAGATCAAAAGCTCCTTTTGCGGCTGCTCCGGGGTTCAGACACACATTTTGCGCGTAAAGCAGGGGGGGCGTAAACAGCAGGAGCGCCGTAAAAGCCAATAGCGAATAAAGCCCTGGCCACCTGGTTTTCACCCTAGCATCGATCGGCCACATTCTTAAGATTAGCACAAAGGGTAAAGTTTTATCGTTATCGTAGTTGGGTCGGTTGTTACCGTAAAAACGCATCAGCGGACATTTTCGCGCCCCGGGAAACGTATCTTTGTCGAAATCAGTTTTCTGGATAAAGTCTGGATTCTCCAAACTTACAAACCGCTTAATAAATAGTTCAAAGGTAACTCCGCCGACACGCATCGACCAAGCTATGAGCAATAATAATACCAATACTACCGCCCCCGTTCCGATTCGGCTGGACCGGATTGAAGATGCCATCGCCGACATTCGGGATGGCAAAATTGTGCTGGTAGTCGACGATGAAGATCGTGAAAACGAAGGCGATATGATCTGCGCGGCCGAAAAAATCACCCCGGAAATGGTTAATTTCATGATTCGGGAAGGCCGCGGACTGATGTGTGCGCCCCTTACAGAGGAGCGATGCCACGAGCTGGGCCTCGAAATGATGGTTACCAGCAATACGTCTGTGCATACAACACCGTTTACCGTATCGGTCGATTTGCTGGGCAATGGCTGTACCACCGGCATTTCGGCCTCCGACCGTTCTAAAACGATTCAGGCGCTGGTTGATCCGGACACCAAACCCGAAGATTTGGGCCGTCCGGGGCATATTTTCCCGTTGCGGGCCGTCGAAGGGGGCGTTATTCGCCGGGCAGGGCATACCGAAGCGGCCGTCGATCTGGCTCGGCTGGCGGGGCTGGAGCCGGCGGGTGTGCTGATCGAAGTGCTGAACGAAGATGGTACTATGGCCCGACTGCCTGAGCTTCGGCTGATGGCCGATCGGTTTGGCATGAAATTGGTTAGCATCCAGGACCTGATCGAATACCGGCTCCGGACCGAGAGTCTGATCCGGCGCGAGATTGGCGTTGACATGCCTACCGAATGGGGCCATTTCGACCTGATTGCCTATAAGCAAAGCAACACGGGCGATACGCACCTGGCGCTGGTAAAAGGCTCATGGGAACCCGACGAGCCGGTGCTGGTTCGTGTGCACTCTTCGTGTGTAACGGGCGATATTTTCGGCTCATGCCGCTGCGACTGCGGAGGTCAGTTGCACACGGCCATGCAGATGGTCGAAGCGGAAGGCAAGGGAGTTGTGCTGTATATGTTTCAGGAAGGCCGCGGCATTGGTCTGATCAACAAACTGAAAGCGTACAAACTACAGGAAATGGGCCGCGATACAGTCGAGGCAAATCTGGACCTCGGTTTACCCATGGACGCCCGCGATTATGGCGTAGGCGCTCAGATTCTGCGCGACCTGAACATCCATAAAATCCGGCTCATTTCGAACAATCCTAAAAAACGGGCCGGTCTGATGGGGTATGGCCTGGAAATTGTAGACAGCGTGCCCATCGAAATACCGGCCAATCCGTATAATGAGCGGTACCTACGTACCAAGCGCGACAAAATGGGCCACTTGATTATGAAAGAGCCCGTTGTTAGCCAGGAACCGGTCAATCACGAGCAACAGATGTAACGTAGCCTTTCAGGCAGCCGTTGGTTCTTGCGGCCACCAAAAGCTCTCTTTACACAAAGAGAGCTTTTGGTGGCCGCACTTTTTTTTCTGACGCACGCAACCCTTTCTCTAAAGTGTGCGTATATGGCTGAGAACCGGTTCAACTGTTCAGTTTTCACCTTCCAAACACAGTTGATAACCATGAAATTCGCTACAACCAGTGCCCGCTACATAACATGGGCGGTACTGCTGGCGGCTGGAACACTGGCCTGCCAGAAAGACGACAATACGACCCCGGCTCCAGATGTGTCTCTGGCGACAACCTCGCTCGGGACCGTCCTGACCGGCGACGGCGGTAAAACACTTTATGTTTTCTCGCCGGATGTTGATGGCAATTCGGCCTGTTCGGGTCAGTGCAAAACCAACTGGCCCGTATTTTTTAAAGAAACGTTAACGGTAGGAAACGGCTTGAAGGCATCTGATTTCACCACCATTACCCGCGCCGACGGCGATAAGCAAACAGCGTATAAAGGCTGGCCGCTTTACTATTTCGCGAATGATGCCCAGGCCGGCGACGTCAAGGGCGAAAACGTCAATGAGCGCTGGTTCGTGGCCAAGCCAAACTACACCATCCTGATTGCGGCCGGCCAGTTGAAAGGCCTGGACGGAAAAAATTACACGAGTGACTATAAAGAAGCAACCGGAAATACGTTGTATTTTACGGATAGCACCGGCCGCACCCTGTATGCCTTCGCGCCCGACAAGAAGAACAATAATACGTATACGAAAGCCGATCTGAGCAACAACGCCACCTGGCCGTTGTTCGAAGCCTCGCTTACCGAAATTCCCTCAACGTTAAATAAGGCAGATTTTAATGTCATCGATGTATTCGGTCGTAAGCAGCTTACCTACAAAGGTTGGCCGCTCTACTACTTTGGTAGTGATCAGAATCAGCGGGGCAGCACCAAGGGGGTCAGCGTACCGCGGCCAGGGGTTTGGCCTATTGTGTACAAAACGACGCCGGAAGCCCCATTGAATTGATAAGTAAACCGGTCGGCATCTGAAACGTAACGCTTTATCCGTCAGACGCCGACCGACAAATCTTAACCATACGCACTGTGTCTAACGCTCCAAAGGCTCCAGCGCTGTCTGATTTGCTGGCGGGTTGTCTGCGCAACCACCGGCAAAGTCAGGAATTGCTCTACCGGCAGTTCTACGGCTACGCTATGGGCGTTTGCCTGCGCTACACACCTACCCGGGAGGAAGCGCTGGAAGTGCTGAACGACGGTTTTCTAAAGGTGTTTACCCGGCTGGAGCAGTACGATCCCGAACATTCATTCAAAGGCTGGCTTCGGCGTATTCTGATCAATACGGCCCTGGATCATTACCGGCACGAGATTCATCACCATAAACACGATGATATTGACCGGGCTGGTCAGACAATCGTATCGGATCAGGCTGATGCATTCAGCCAATTGGCCCACGAAGACCTGATTGGGCTGGTTCAGCGGTTGAGCCCGGCCTATCGGATTGTGTTCAACCTGTACGCCATTGACGGATTCAGCCACGAAGAAATTGCCGAAAAGCTCAACATTTCTGTCGGTACGTCGAAGTCTAACTTAGCCCGGGCGCGGGAAAACCTACGCGTATTACTTAAGCAAATGAATCACGATGAGTATGCAAGAGCTAACCGATGACCAACTGGACGGGCTCTTCAGAAAATCGGCTGAAGAGTTCGAGCCAACGTTTGACCCCGCAGCGTGGCAAGCCATGCAAAGCAAGCTGGATGCCCACGACGGAACCACTGGCCAAACGGCTTTTCTGGGAAAACTATTACGTTGGGGCCTTCCCGGTCTACTTCTGATACTATCGGGAGTAACCTGGTATGCGCTGGAGAACGTACCGTCTAAACCTACAGCCGGTTCGGTTGCAGCCGTTCAACGGAACGCTACCGGTTCCGGGACTTCGCTGGTACGCCCCTCGACGGACCAGCGGTCAGCGCCTGCGGCAAAAACCGCGTCGGTTGCTGAACAACAAACTGATTATACGCAACGTAGCCCAGCCGGCTCACCCCAGTCGACAAGAAAGAATCAGCCGATTGATCAACCCGTCACAACCGCGACATCAGGCGAAAGGCAGCCACAAAGCTCCTCCCGTTTGCCAACCAATGAGGTAGCCAATCGAACAGCCTCCGGTCGTCAGCCAGCGAATGTCGCTACGGTTTCCCCCTCACGTCGGGTAAACGAAGACCGGTCAGCCACCCAGAATACAGTTCGCCGACCCCGAACAAACCGGCAGCCAACGGATGCGCTTCTGGGTCAGTATGTCCGTTCCCGGCTACCTGAAAATTTGGGTGTTGGCACCGCAATACGTAGTGAACGCATTGACGCGTCGGCCGGTGGCTCAACATCGCTACCGACAGCATCGTCGGTTAGCGAACGGGCTTCATTGCCTACGGTCAATGCCTTAGCGATCCGGCCGATGCAGTGGCCGCACCTGACGCTATCAACTGAACAGGTTGAACCAGTAACAGCTCCTGTAGTGGTCCGCTCAACGTCAGCGGCTCCTTTGCAAAAGGGATTAAGTATACGGGCGGTGGTATCACCAGATCTAAGTGGCATCGGTTTACGTAACTTCTCTAAACCCGGCACCAACGTAGGACTGATGCTGGAGTACCGAATGGCCCGGCGGTGGAGTGGCCAGATTGGCATCCTGCATAGTACCAAAATTTACCGCGCCAACGGCGATGCATACGAATGGCCACCGTATAACGTCTTTGGTCCGGAACCAGCAACCGTCGATGGACGCTGTAATATGCTCGACATCCCGATTAACCTCCGATACGACCTCATCGTCCGGCCGCGGCCAAATGGCTCAGTCGCCCGGTGGTTCGTCAGTGGGGGCGTTACGTCGTACGTTATGCTCCGCGAAGATTACAAATACAATTATAAAAACCCGAACAACCCGCACATTAAGTACCGCGATTGGAGTACGAAAACCGGTCCCTACGGACTCAGCCAGCTTAATATGTCTGTTGGGTATGAGCATCCGTTCAGTCAGCGGCTTTCCGGGCAGCTTGAACCGTTCATAAAGGCTCCGTTGCGGGGCATCGGTGTGTACAAATACAATCTGCTCAGCACCGGCGCATTTCTGTCAATCAGGTATCGTCTGTAACGCTTTTAGTCACATTACGCTTTCAACTACATACCAATGTATATACACTAAATTGTAACACGATGAAAACCAAGACACAACCTGTTGAGACCATCAAACGTGGCGAATTTCTGCGCAGCCTGGGCTTAAGTAGCGCAGCACTGATGTCATTCTATTGCATGGGTACCCTGACGTCCTGTTCGAGCAGCGACGGCGATGATCCGACTCCCGGCGGAAATGGGAATAGCAACACCAAGGTCGATTTTACGCTCGATCTGACGACAACGGCCAACCAGAAGTTGAAAACCGACGGCGGTTTCTTGTACCAGGGCGATGTCATTGTTGCCCGCGTTAAAGGAGGCAACTACGTAGCGTTGTCTAAAATATGTACCCACCAGGGCACAACCATTGAATACAGACTCGGCGATGATGATTTCTATTGCCCTAATCACGGCTCTCAATTCAGATCTAACGGAACCGTTGAGGTGGGACCGGCCAGCCAGACGCTTAAGGTGTATAAAACCGAACTGAGCTCCGACGGCAATAGACTGCGCGTAACTGAATAATGCCTGCTAACCTATGAAGTGGGGACGGCTCAGCCGTCCCCTGTTTACCTTATGAAACATCGACTGCTTACCATTTTCCTGCTTTTTCTTGGCATTGGGTCTGTTCAGGCGCAGAACCCGACCGCTACGCCGGATTCTGTCCGTACGGTTGCCGACACTACGGCCCCGGCCACTACGGATGCCGATGCGTTGCTGGCTGATCTGACCGACTCAACTGAAGCACAGCCCCTGCTTCCTCGTAAGATGATTTTCACACAACGGGCATTCTGGGGACCCAAAGGACTGTTGCGGATCACCAACGCAGCTCCCCTGACGGCCGAAGGCCGCGCCAAGGAACTTAAAATTCGGCGGACGATGCTCGTAACGCATCAGATCGGCGGCTTCGTTACGCTGGCGGGCTTCGTTGCCCAGGGGTTTCTGGGGGCAAAACTATATAATGCCAAAGGTGAAGACTACGTCCGGGTGAAGCGCCAGCACGAAAACATGGCTACGTTCATCAACATTTCGTACGGAACAACCCTGGCGCTGGCGCTGACCTCCCCTCCTCCGGCGGTTGGCTCGCGGAAGGGCTTCAGTTCTATAAAACTGCACAAATACCTGGCGATTGTTCACCTGACGGGTATGGTCGCTACGAATATTCTGGCGCGCGCCATTCAGACCAACTACGAGTTGAAGCCGTACCACCGGGCAGCCGCCTACACCACATTTGGCACCTATGCAGCATCAATTATCGCTTTAACGTTCTGACCGTTATGAAACGAATTTTGATTTTTAGCGGCCTGCTGGCCCTACTGTGCCTATCTGCGTTCGTAGCGCCGAAGGCAAAACGAAAACTGGTGGCCGATAAATCGCTTTCGACCGTTACGTATGCGGCCAGGCATCCATTGCATAACTGGGAAGGCGTAAGTCGGGATGTCAGTTGCGCCGTTATGTACAACGATGACTCAAAGCAGATAGAGAGCGTTGCTGTATCTATCAAGGTGGCCTCTTTTGACAGTAAAAACAGTAATCGCGATTCGCACGCGCTGGAAGTGCTCGAAGGGTTGAAATACCCGAACGTTACTTTTGTCAGTTCCGAACTGAAACCCAGCGAAGACGGCACCCTGACGGCCCGGGGAAATCTGACCTTCCACGGCGTAACGCGCCCCATTACCTTGCAGGCTATCAGCAAAGAAGAGAACGGACGGCTGACAATCGAAGGCGATTTTCCGGTAACCCTGAGTAGCCATAACATTGAACGCCCCTCCTTAATGGGCCTGAAAGTAGAGGATCAGATGACGCTCCGATTTAGCGCCGTATTTAAACTCTGATCGCCTTTCACTCAATTTATTACGCTGTTGCTCAGGAGGGACGTATTTTCGTAGCCGTCCGATTAATGTATTCGTACCCGGCAACGCATGATTTATCCAACCTTACCAGCCTGGCTGCAACCGCACCGCTTCACCTATACGCCTGGGGCGGTATCGCCGGAGCGGCTTGAAGACTTACGATCCCGACTGGCGCAGTTCCGGGTAGATGACCCGGAGGTGTCTATTATTATTCCGGCGTATAACGAGGAAGAAAGCATTCTGAACATGCTTTCTTCGCTGGGAAATCAGCAAACCCGCTACCGGACGGAGTTGATCGTTTCCAACAACAACTCCAAAGACCGCACGCAGGAACTGCTCGATGCCTGTGGGGTCCGTTCGCTGTTTGTGACGGATCAGGGTGCGGCCTTTGCACGGCAGGCTGCTCTAACCGCAGCTCGCGGTACGTACATCGTCAATGCAGATTCGGACTGCCTGTATCCGCCCGGTTGGGTTGATGCACTGGTCGATCCGCTACGTAATCAGGAGGTCGCCTGTACCTACACCACCTATTCGTTTGTTCCGAGCGACGTAAACTCCCGGGCAGCTCTGATCATTCATGAAACAGCCGCCCGGCTCATGTTTCGGCTTCGTCGGCTTCGAGGCTACGAATGCGTAAACGTAATGGGCTTCAGCAGTGCGTTCCGGCGGGACGATGCCCTCAGCGTTGGCGGTTTTAATACGTCGTTCAAACGGGGCGTCGACATCGAAAGCGACGACGGCTGGATGGCAATGATGTTGCTCAAGAAAGGCCGGATTCAGCGCGTTACGTCGACGGCTGGTCACGTCTGGAGCAGCGACCGCCTGCTCGCCCGCGACGGTGGCGTACTGAAGGCCATGTACAAACGGGCGATGTTTGAGGTTCGTCGGATTGGCTGGTACCTACGCCCTGCCGATGTAGAACCTGCTTCAAAATAATTCCGAGAAAAGGACTGATTATTAGCCAGCTATTCACAAATAAGCTCCGGTTTACCCCCGGAGCTTATTTGTTTACCTGCTAAATCAACTACCTTTATCCGATCATGTTCTTCCTTGAAACTACCCGCCTGCGACTTATTCCGCTGACGAGTCAGCATTTATCCTTATGGTTGCGAAGCCGAACGCTGCTCGAACGAATACTTGGCCTGACGCCGGAGCCGTACGATCTCGAACCCGAATATTACACCGAAGTCATTGACGCCCTTCAAAATTACTGGCTTCCAAACACCGAACGGTACCCAAGCCAATACATGTGGTTTACAAACTGGGAGATCGTCCCCAAAGATCAAAATATATCCGTGGGCGGCATTGGGCTCGCCGGTCTGCCAAACGACGCTGGCGAAACTATGGTTGGCTACAGTCTGCTACGTAAGTATCGGCGGCAGGGCTACGCTACTGAAGCCATGCAGGAACTGCTCAACTGGGCGTTCGAAAACCCAAATCTACAAACTGTTATTGCCGATACGCACATCGATAATCACGCATCGCAGGGGGTTTTGCTAAAAAACGGCTTCATCAAAAGCCGTGAAAACGACGAGATTGTTCGGTGGCATCACCAGCGAATCTGATCGCTGAGCGTCCTGCTACGCCTTGGGAGGCAGCTACAGGAAACACATAAAGCCTTTAGAAAATAAAGACGTTTACTATACCTGAGGCAATTATAAAGAAAGCCTGTAAATGCAGCCTGCGTAGTGCAAGCATGGGTAACGCTACGCAGATGTACGCTAGCAAATGACCACTACCGCCATTCAGAAATGGGTCAACGTGCCGATCAAGTAGACAATACAGTACAACGCTGAGCACGGCCATTAACCAGAAAATAATCCAGAACTGAGGCTGATGCTGCGTCAGTGCACCATTGGTATGTTGCTCATACCAGCCTCTAAACCGTTCTGTAATTTCGCTACGTTCCATCTTCCACAGGTAGTTAGAGCTAACGTTTCCCTATTTAAAGGTCAACAGATTGACCTCACTACTTGTTGCCATGTCGCACGCTGTCACAGCCATTTGCTACGTAATTGCCCTGCGGGCCAGCAACGCACTAATCAGGATCAGTACTGCCCCCAATAGATATGGCGCTCCGGGAAAATAAACAGGTGTTGTACGGGAGGTGAAATACGAGAACAGGTTCGTCATCATAACCGGCCCGACAATAGACGTTACACTGACCAGGCTCGTTAAAGCTCCCTGCAGTTCTCCCTGTTCGTTTGATGGCACTTGCCCTGTGATGATCGACTGCAACGACGGCCCGGCCAGACCGCCCAGCGCGTAGGGCACCATGAACAGGAACATCATCCAGCTCTGGGTAGCGAAGGCGAAACAGGTAAGTCCGAGTGAATAGAACAACAAGCCGATCAGCAGCGCTTTTCGCTGACCGACTTTCGGCACAATAACGCGGCTCAGTCCACCCTGCACGATCGCGAACGACAGACCAATAGCTCCCAGCGACCACCCTACCGTCTGCTCGTTCCACTTGAATTTCTCCATGACGTAGAACGTCCAGGTCCCCTGAATGGCAAAACCAGCCAGATAAATCAGCACCAGGGAGGCAACCAGCCCAATAATAACCGGATACCGGCCGAGTCGCTGAAGCGATCCGATCGGATTAGCCCGTCGCCAGTCGAACGGCCGTCGGTTTTCGGGGGCCAGTGATTCCGGCAGGATAAAAAAGCCGTACAGTACGTTGAGCATGGCCAGTCCGGCCGCTACGAAGAACGGCGTTCGCGGACCAAAGCGGGCCAGCAGCCCTCCCAGAATCGGTCCCAGAATGAACCCAACACCAAACGCAGCTCCGACGAGACCAAAATTTTGCGCCCGTTTCTCGGGTTCGCTGACATCGGCAATGTAGGCATTGGCTGTTGTAAAACTGGCACCGGTAATGCCCGCAACCAGTCGCCCAACAAACAGCCAGCCGATAGATGGCGCAAACCCCTGAAACAGATAATCGATACTAAATCCTAAAAGTGAGAAAAGCAGCACCGGCCGTCGACCGTACCGATCGCTGAGGCCACCCAGCACTGGTGAGAATACAAATTGCATGATGGCGTACGAAAACGTCAGCCAGCCACCGTAGCTGGCTGCTTCGCTCAGATTGCCATCGATTAACTGCTCAATAAGTTTCGGGAAAACCGGGATGATGATCCCCAGCCCCGTAACGTCGATCAGCAGCGTAATAAAAATGAAGGTGAGGGCGTGGTTCTTTTTCATGAGGAGAAAAGGATAAAAGGAGGACGGGAGGAAAGAAGCAGGGTACCGTCACCCTTTCTCCTTTCCTCCCGTCCTCCTTTTATCCTTTTTAAGCGTATGTATTCAACATAACAGGCATCACCAGCATCAGAATATCTTCGTTTTCTTCCTTGTCGGCCGGGATGAGCAGACCAGCACGGTTCGGTGCCGACAGCTCGAGCGAGATCATGCGGGCGCTCAGGTTACTCAGCATCTCCGACATCAGCTTGGCATTGAAACCAATCTCCATCGCATCGCCGTCGTAGTCGCAGAGCAGTTTCTCGTTGGCTTCGTTCGAGTAATCGAGGTCTTCGGCCGAAATGGTCAGCGAGTTCGTCTTGAGCGACAGCCGGATCTGGTGCGTAGTCCGGTTGGCGTAAATCATAATCCGCTTCAGCGAGTTGAGCAGGTCTGTCCGGCCAATGGTCATCACATTCGGGTTATTGGTCGGGATGGCGTTTTCATAATCCGGAAAACGCTCGTCGATCAGGCGGCAGATGAGTTGTGTTGGTCCGAACGAAAACGACGCATTCGCCTGGCTGAATTCGGCTTTTACCGGTACATTTTCGGGCAGCGATGATTTCAGTAGCTGCAGGGCTTTCCGCGGAACAATCATCGACGTATTGGCCGATGAGTTCAGGTCGGTGCGCCGGTAGCGAATCAGCCGGTGACCGTCCGTAGCGACGAACGTAGCGTTGTCTTCGCTGAGTTGCAGGTACACACCCGTCATGGCCGGGCGCAGGTCATCGGTGCTCGTCGCAAAAACGGTGTTGTTGATAGCTCCCAGCAGCGCATCCGACGTCAGTTCCACAGCCAGGTTTTTATTCACCGTCGGCAGTTTCGGGAAGTCAATCGGGTTTTCGCCGGATAGTTTGTAGCGACCGTTATCGGTCAGAATTTCGGTACCAAACGTATCGGTGTCGATATTGAACGTAACGGGTTGCTCGGGCAGGCTCCGCAGCGTATCCAGCAGCAGCTTGGCCGGAATCGCAATGGCACCGTTCTCCGACGACTCCACCGGAATCTGCGTAGTCATGGTCGTCTGTAGATCCGACGCCGTTACGGTAAGCGTCCCATCTTCCAGGCGAAACAGAAAGTTTTCAAGGATCGGCACTATCGGGTTGGTTGCCACGACGCCGTTAATGTTCTGAAGGTTTTTGAGTAGTACGGACGAGGAAACGATGAATTTCATGGGCCAATCGTTTAGGGCGTTTCGTATAAAGATATAAGAACAAAAGTAGCAAAAAAAGCCCGAAACCTTTCGGTGTTTACCTATTGTTTCACCTTCAATGTTTCAGGTCCCAAGTTTCAAAACCAGCGTGTGCAACAACCCCTTGATTTGGCACCTGAAGCCTGAAACATTGACCTTTTAAAACACAGATGTATGGAAACTGAAATAGTCAACCGGGTGGCCGGTAGCGGCCTGGTTACACTTGATCTTGAGGACTACTATCACCCCGGCGAGCGGGTTGTCTACGACCTGAAAGACAATCTGTACATGGGGCTTATCCTGAAAGAAAAAGATTTCCGCGCCTTTCTGAAAGAGCACGACTGGAGCCAGTACGCCGGAAAAAACGTAGCCATTACGTGTTCGGAAGATGCGATTGTTCCAACCTGGGCGTATATGCTGCTGACGCTTCAACTCCAGCCGTATGCGAACACCATCGTGTTCGGCAGTCTTACGGACCTGGAAGAAAAGCTATATTTTGACGCGATTGCTCAAATCAATCCGGAAGATTATCGAGACGTCCGGGTGGTGGTTAAGGGATGCAGCAAGGTTCCCGTTCCTACGGCCGCTTACGTTGAACTGACCCGGGTGCTTCGGCCGGTGGTGCAGAGCCTGCTGTTTGGTGAGCCATGTAGTACGGTTCCGCTTTACAAACGCCCAAAACAAGCGGTATAGCCACTTAGTCCGTGCAGCCCAGGCGGGTTCAGGACTTGAGTAATTATGCTCAGGAATAGCTCTCTTTATTTGCTATAGAGAAAGCAATATAAAATTCTTTAGCAAAGTACGTAATCGGGTAAACCTATTACGTTAAGTCACTTTATTGAAATATTAATTGCTTAATTAAAGTGTACCATTATTTTTGCCGGGCCGCTTTGACACCATTTTTTAACTATTGGTGTCGGGCAGGCTCCACCGTACACTTTTTATGATTCATTTACTGTCGACGAGGTTCGCGAATCGCTTCGCCCCTCGCCTGTTGGTGCTGTCAGTTGATCTGGCGGTCACCTTGTTTGCGTTCGTCTGTGCTTGGATGTTACGCTTCAATTTTACCGTTGATCCTGCCAACTGGCACAACTTCCACCTCGTTGCATTACTGGTTAGTCGGTTTTTGCTGTTCATCCTGATTCGGCCGTTTCAGGGTATAATCCGGCACACCGGCGTTGAAGACGCGCAATTGATTACCCAGGCCGTTACGTTCAGTAGCTTACTGGCCGGCTTCGGTTCCTATGCACTAAGCCGTTTTTTAGCGGAATCATGGCTCTACATTCCGGCGTCCATTCTGGCGATTGAGTATTTCATCAGCATGGTCTTGCTGATTGGCATCCGATTTGGCATCAAGTATCTGTATTACAAACTACTCGATAGTCCTAGGGGCGACTACCAGGACGTCTTGATCTACGGGGCTGGGGATCTGGGTACTCGTACGAAAGATATGCTACAGCGCGACCGCCGACAGCGGTATCGGATTCTGGGCTTTATCGACGACAACCCAACCAAAACGGGGAAAACGGTACGGGGTGTTAAAGTTTATAGTCCTTTGGAAGTAGCCGCGGTATTTCTCCACGCCCCCCGCAAACCACAGGTTATTCTGGCAATTGCTACGCTTCAGGGGCAGCGTCGTCACGAGATCTCCGGCTTCCTGCAACAGTATCAGCTTAGTAGCACCATAGTTCCATCGGCTCAGGATTGGATGAACGGCAAAAGTAGTCAGCGCAAGGGACCTGAGATTTCGGTTGAAGACCTTCTGGGACGGCCGACGATCCGGCTGGACAGTACGGCCGTTGATGATCTGCTACGCAACCAGACCATCCTGGTTACGGGGGCTGCGGGGTCAATCGGGAGCGAACTGGTCCGGCAGTTACTGAACCACGAACCAGCCCGAATTATCCTGGTCGACCAGGCTGAATCGGCATTGTATGACCTGATCTTTCGGTTACGCCGACTCCCCAACCACATTGGTGCTGATGCCATCCTGACGCCCCAGGTTGCCGATGTTACGGATGCCGATCGGATGCAGCAGTTGTTCCAGCAGTATCTTCCCCAATTCGTTTTTCATGCGGCTGCTTACAAGCACGTGCCTCTCATGGAAGAGCACCCCTATGAAGCCGTTAAGGTGAACGTATTGGGTACCAAAATTGTAGCTAATCTGGCCCTGGCGTTTAAGGTTAAAAAGTTTGTGCTGGTGTCGACCGACAAGGCCGTCAACCCAACCAACGTAATGGGAGCCACCAAGCGGCTGGCCGAAATGTATCTACAGAGCCTGAATGACCTTTCTCAAGCCAGTTTTACGGGATCATCAACGCGATTTATCACGACGCGATTCGGCAACGTACTGGGGTCGAGTGGGTCGGTCGTACCGATTTTTAAGCAGCAGATTGAGGCAGGTGGCCCGGTAACGGTGACTCATCCTGACATCATCCGTTATTTTATGACCATCCCGGAAGCCTGCCAGCTCGTGCTCGAAGCGGCCGCGATGGGTCAGGGCAACGAAGTGTTCGTGTTTGATATGGGGCAGCCCGTTCGTATCGCCGACCTGGCTCGTCAGATGATTCACCTCTCTGGTTATCGGGTAAATCAGGACATTGCGCTGGAATTTACGGGCCTGCGTCCGGGAGAAAAACTATACGAAGAACTGTTGAATTCGACCGAGTCGACGCTACCAACCCACCACCCGAAAATTTTGATTGCTCGCTTACAAACGCCGGATGCCTACCAGTTGCAACAGGCCATTAGTCAGTTAGAGCAAGCTCTTCAGTATGTCGACAATACGTTGCTGGTTAGTATTCTGAAGGAAGCCATTCCGGAGTATGTCAGCCATAATTCGCCGTACGTGGCTCTGGACCGAAACGCGCAGCGGTCGCTAAGTAAATAACCGTTATACCGTATCGACAGGCTCAGGCTCGGCTATGGCTTTAGGTTTGCTGGGAATGTAATGCTTAAAGAAACTACTGATTTTCATTTGGATAACCCCAAAAACAGCTTCTTTAAAAATACGGGTCGACATCTTGGAAACGCCTTTGGTCCGATCGGTGAAGATGATGGGTACCTCAACGATCTTAAAACCGTATTTCCAGCACGTAAACTTCATTTCGATCTGGAAGGCGTATCCGACAAATTTGATGGGTCGCTGAAGAATTACTTCCAGTACTTCGCTGCGGTAACAGACAAATCCGGCGGTTGGGTCCATAACCGACATGCCCGTAATGAACCGGACGTAAACGCCCGCGAAATAGGACATCAGCACCCGGCCCATCGGCCAGTTCACAACGTTGACGCCCTTAATATACCGCGACCCGACGGCCACATCGGCTCCTTCGTTAGCGCAGGCATGGTAGAGCCGCACCAGGTCCTCGGGGTTATGCGAAAAGTCGGCGTCCATCTCAAAAAGGTACTGGTACCCCCGGGCCAGCGCCCACTTAAAGCCGTCGATGTAGGCGGTACCGAGTCCAAGTTTTCCGCGCCGTTCGAGCAGATGCAGTTGCGTACCAAACTCCTCCTGCAGATCCCGGACGCGCTGGGCCGTGCCATCGGGCGAACCATCGTCGACAATCAGGACATCAAATGGCTTCGACAAGCTGAACACCTTGCGAATGATAGCCTCAATGTTTTCGATTTCGTTGTATGTCGGGATTACTACCAGGCGTTCTTTCACGGCAACAGAGGAGGTTAGCAAACTTATGGGACTCATTTATACAACAGCAAAAGGGCCGCTCTTTGTACAATTTAACTATTAAAATTTGTTAATCAATGATTTATCCGCTAGCTGGACCGCCATCGTACGGCCTTTTTGTATACAATCAGCTAACGACAATCCTCCATGCCAGTTAGCGCAGACAAGCAAGCCCTCAGACTCGTACTGTTCAACCCACTGATTAACAGGCAATAAATTAGCATCATATTGCGGAATAGCCCGTTCCCAGCGGTAGATAGCCCGCCAGTTTGGTTCACTGCCCCGGATGCCGAAGCTTTCGGCCAGCTCCTGATGCACGCGCTGAAATATGATGTCGTCGGGCTGGCGGGCATTGTCAGGATTCTGTAACCCTCCCACAAACGTAGTGATCAGTACCTCATCAGCAGGGCACCGACCATCAAATATCGAACTGCTCCAGATATGACCAGCGGCAAAACGCCCTTCCACCTTAGGGTTAAGTCCGCCAAATCCGTCCAGCGGGTGTTGGACGTCGGCCCGGCGATAGGCTGAATGTACGGCGGTCATCGGCGGATACACCACCTGCCGGAGGTCGGCAGCGAAGTCGGCATCGATCGGTTCAAGAAGCCGGGCAGCGGCATCAGTGCTGACAGCAAGCACCAGTTGGTCAACGGTCTGTGATCCCGTAGCGCTCTCTACCTGCCAGCCCCCCACCGTGCGGCTGATGCTACTGACGGGATCATTGAGGGATAGATTGGTCAATCTGTCGGCCAGCGCCCGAGGCAACATATGCATCCCCTCCCGAAAACTGAACGACTGTCGGCGACCGGCCGCGCCCTGGTTTTTGATGAATCCGCGCAGCACTGAGCCATACTCCCGTTCGTATTGCAGCAGCATGGGGAAGGTTTCGGATACCAGCAGCCGCTCAGGATCACCGGCGTAGATGCCGGCCACAAACGGCCCCAGGGCGTAATCGACGATTTCGGCCGTAAACCGACGCCGGAAAAACTGCCCCAGCGTTTCGTTGGGGGGCGAAACAGTACGGTTAGTACGCTCACGGAGAACCGCCAGCTTTGTGCTCCAGCTAAAAAAGCTGCCAAACAACAACGACAACGGTCCCGTTGGCAGTTTGCGATATTGCCCGTCACGGTAGATGTATCGGGCCTTACTGACCGGCTTGCTGAACGTAATATCGGCGGTCAGACCAAGTTCGTCAAGCCAGCGCAGGAGGTCATCATTACCCAGCAGAGAGTTAGGTCCATACTCGCGAAGGTAGTTTCCTTCACGGCGCGACCGGATGTAGCCACCGGGTTCGGCTGAGGCTTCCCAGAGTTGATAGTCAATGCCGCGCCGTTGCAACTCGTAGGCCAGGGTTAATCCTGAAATACCGGCGCCAATGATACCGATAGTCATAGACGGGTTTTAGAACTGGAGTCAATCTTTTGCTTCAGATTATCGACCACCTGTTTATAAATAGCTTCCATCTCGTCGGGATGCGACGAGTAGTAGACGTAGCTCCGGGTGTAGGCTGACGTATCGACCTGGTATTTTTTCAGAATGCCCTTTTCGAGCCGCCTATATATGATATTGGATGAATCGATCGTGGCGATACCCAACCGGCCCACGCGCGCTTCGGCCATGTGTACCTCGGTCAGAATCTCGGCCATGCGCTCCTGTGGAATCAGGTTTTTCGGCCGGTTATTATCGGTCGTGCTGCATGCCTGCCCGATCCATACGGCCAGCAAAAGCATCCCAATAAATCTGATGCGGGTCAACATAATCTGATGCATGGGTTTCTACGTTATTTTTGTACAAAATCCCGATCTGCAAAGTTCGGGATTGATTCGCACAATCTGACTGCCACGCAGCAACTTTGCCCAGCCCAGGCTGTTTCGTGGCTGCTTTGCCCTATGGATGAATTTTTAGCTCGCCTGCGTAATTTCGACATCCGCATCCGGAAAGCGGTTAACTCGCAGATGCGCGGCAGTTTTCGGTCAGTGTTTAAGGGAACTGGGCTTGAATTTGCCGACCTGCGTACCTACCAGTACGGCGACGACGTGCGGGCTATCGACTGGAACGTATCGTCAAAAGGGCATGGTACGTTCGTGAAGGTTTTCCGCGAAGAAAAAGACCAGACCGTATTTTTTGTTGTCGATGTCAGTGCATCGCAGCAGGTGGGTCCTTCGCACCGGGCTAAACTCGACACGACCAAAGAGGTATGTGGTGTGCTGGCGATGTCGGCTATTCGCGAAGCCAGCCACGTTGGCCTGTACTGTTTTTCCGACCAGAAAGAGCGGTACATCAAGCCGTCGAACAGTATGAAAACCGGTTATCAGCTCATCATGAGCCTCTTCAAGCTACAACCGGAGTCGATCCGAACCAACCTGGCGGATGCGATCCTGTTTACGCTGAACGTACTGAAACGCCGGAGCGTGGTCATTCTGCTGTCGGATTTCATCGACCAGAGCTACGAGCATAACCTCAAAGCACTGGCTAAAAAACACGATCTGGTGGTCATTCACCTGTATGATCAGCGCGAGGTAAACCTGCCTGAACTGGGTATTATTCCGGTTCACGACGTCGAAACCGGCCGGACGACCTGGATCAATACGTCGTCCCGGTCATTCCGCAATACCCTGCGCGACTCGTTTCGTCAGACCCAGACCCGGCTGGAGCGGCTGTGTAAACAATACAATGCCAATTACCTCGCACTCGAGTCGCAGGAAGATTTTGTACCCAAACTGGTCGAATTATTCCGTATTCGCCGGTACTGATCCGGTTATTTTTAATGGTTCGTTGCCCAAACCTGTTAACCCTGAAACCGCGTTACGTATTGATTTTCGTCGTTCGAATCCTATCGCTGATTTGCTTGCTCTCGCTTTCGCTTAGGGCGCAGGTACCGCCTGTGGGACGTTTTCTGACCGACAGCATACAGATTGGGCGACCGTTTCAGTACGCCCTGGTGTATCGCCATCAGCCAACAGAAGAAGTTTTGTTCCCGGATACGGCTATCCATTTCGCTCCTTATCAGGTTCGGCAGGTTACGACGTTTCCGACAACCACGACCGGAACACTGCCCGACATCATCAGCCGGGATAGTGCCGTTTACACACTGATTTCATTCGAGACGACGTCCGCTCAAGTGCTTCAGGTGCCAATCCGTATCGTTAGGGACGCCGACTGTACGCTGATCATGACCCAGCCCGATACGATATTCCTCCGGACGTCAATTGCAGCTAATGCCGCCGATACAACCGGAGTGGCATCAACCACGCTGGCTACACATACGGAGTTGATTCAACTTCGGCAGCAGTTTAACTATCCCATTCTGGTCGCTGTCGTTACGGGCCTGAGTATGCTACTGGGGTTACTGTATCTGTTATTCGGGCGCTGGATCTCGCGCAAAATCAGGCTTTATCAGCTTTATCTGAGACATATGCGTTTTCAGCGAAACTACAATCAGTTGATCCGGACGCTCAACGCCGAAACCGCAACCACGACTACCAGCCAGGCGATAGTAATCTGGAAAGAGTACCTTGGCCGGTTGGAAGGTCAATCGTTTGCGTCGCTGACAACCACAGAAATTGCCGAACGAATAGCCGACGAACGCGTTGTCGACGCATTGCGTGAAGCAGATCGGGTGATCTACGGTGGAGCGTTTTCGGTTCAGTCGCAACCCGCCCTCCGCTTATTGCGCGATGTAGCCACGCAGACGTATCGCCGTCAGCGCGCGGCTCTGCTGGCCAGCACGTCCAGCAAGCATAGTGATGGACCAACGGATTCGTCATCACCGACCGCATCAACCCAGTTATCTGTACCGTCGTAACATGGAACCATGGTATTCGCTCCACTGGTTCAGCCCGGATCAGTGGCAACAATTTCGATTTGCCCACCCGCTTGCACTCTACGCGATTCCGGCCGTAGTGCTGCTATTCTTACTACGGTATTACATAAACAGACAGGCGCGGCAGCGGCTAAATCTATCCCTGGGAGGTACGCGAAGCGGTCAGCGGTCTACCTCCCGACTACCGATAAGCCGCGAAGTTGCCGACAGATCACTGACCACTATGCTACGGTACCTGCTTCCCCTCAGCGTTTTTCTGGGGATCAGCCTGACCTTAGTAGCGCTGGCCCGTCCTCAGATTGTGCGGCAGCAGCGCGAGGAGCAGTCGAAGGGGATCGACATCATGCTGGCCATCGACGTATCATCGTCCATGACCGAACGCGATCTGTTGCCCAACCGGCTGGCAGCCGCCCGGCAGGTTGCCCAGACGTTCGTAAATGGGCGGAAAAATGACCGGATTGGCCTGGTGGTTTTTGCTGGCGAAGCCTTCTCGCTTTGCCCACTCACCACCGACTACGCCCTGATCAAACAATACCTGGGCGAATTGAACAGCAACATGATCGCGACGTCGGGAACGGCCATCGGTGACGCACTGGCCCGCTGTATAAACCGAATGCGCGAACCCCTCGCCACCTCAGCCGACACGACCAGTAATCAGACCGATTCAACGTCCTCGAAACGTAGTAAGATTGTTATTCTGCTCAGCGACGGCGACAATACGGCCGGCAACCTGGACCCCGTTACGGCGGCCCGGCTGGCCAAAGCCTTTGATATTCGGTTGTATACCATTGCGGTAGGCCGGGCGGTGCGTTCCAGCCGGACGGCATCGGCCACAATTGACGAGGGAATTTTAAAAACGATCGCTGGCATTGGCGATGGCGGTTTTTTCAGGGCCACGGATGTTGGGCGGCTACGGGCTATATTTACCCGGATCAACCGCCTGGAAAAGGCCCCGGTCCGGACGTATGTGTACGAAGATGTTCAGGACTATTACCGTATCTACCTGTACTGGGCCATCGCCTTTCTGTTGTTTGCGTTGTTGCTCAAGAATACCATTTACGGCAATATTCTGGAAGATTGACGGGCCGCTGCAACTAGAGGAAACCGCTTACCAATATGTTGAAATCACATTATAACGCCGACGCCATCGAAGCCGGGCTGGACGAGGTTGGACGGGGGTGTCTGGCCGGGCCTGTGGTAGCGGCTGCGGTTATCCTGCCAAAAGATTACACGCACCCGATCCTGAACGACTCAAAACAACTGACCCGCCAGCAGCGCGAAATCCTGCGTGTTGACATCGAGCGGGACGCCATCGCCTGGGCCGTGGCAGAGGTGTCGCACGAAGAAATCGACCGGATAAACATTTTGAAAGCCAGCTTTCTGGCCATGCACCGGGCCGTCGATGCGCTAACTGTCCGTCCTGAACATTTACTGGTCGACGGCAACCGCTTCATACCGTACCCAATGATTCCGCATACCTGCATCATCAAAGGCGACGCACATTATCTTTCCATTGCCGCGGCTTCCATACTCGCCAAGACGTACCGGGACGACCTGATGGAGCGACTCGGAGCCGAATTTCCGGCGTATGGCTGGGCGCAGAACGTCGGCTATCCAACGCCACATCACCGCGACGCTATCCGTCAGCACGGCCCGACAAAGTACCACCGCATGAGTTTTCGGCTGGTGTGAGGATCAGGTCTACTATTCCGTCCGAATAGGCCAGGCATGACCGTTAAAATGCATCAAGTATTCCTTTGTGCACATAATCTGTGCACAAAGGAATACTTGATGGCAAGTCCTTAAGCAAATTCGCTTTTTCCGGCCCGCTCTCTGAGCTTACTGGTTGGTCGGAAGCGTTCGCCGTACTGGTCGGCCAGCCGGTCGAGCGTTTTGACAAACGTATCGACACCAACAAAATCGACAAACGATAAGGCACCACCCGTGTAAGCCGGGAAGCCCCAGGCCAGAATCGAGCCGAGGTCGGCATCAAGCTTAGTGCGAACCACGCCTTCGTCAAAGCAGCGTACGGCTTCGAGCGCCTGCCGATATAACAAGCGAGTCTTGACTTCGTCCAGCGTTGGCTGTTGCTCAGCTACCGGAAACAGCTCGCTTAAACCGGGCCATAGCTGTTTGCCGCCTTCTGCATAATCGTAGAAGCCCGCTTTGGCTTTCTTACCCAACCGGCCCAGTTCGACAAATTTTTTGGCAATCTGGTAGCTGGTATCCTCTTCGCCGATAGCGCCATCTTTCACGCCCTGCCCAGAAATTTTGTACACCAGATCGAGCGCCACTTCATCAGTAACGGCCAGTGGCCCGACGGGCATTCCGGCATCCTTGCCCGCGTTTTCAATCAATACCGGGTTCACGCCGTCGCGTAGTAATTCCATGCCCTCGGCAGTGTACGTACCAAAGCAGCGTGATGTATAGAACCCGCGTGAGTCATTAACGACAATTGGCGTTTTTTTGATTTTACGCGTGTAATCAATCGCCACCGCCAGGGCGTGATCAGACGTCTGTTTACCCACGATGATTTCTACCAACATCATCTTATCCACGGGTGAAAAGAAGTGGATACCAATGAAGTTTTCGGGTCTGGCTGAAGCTTCAGCCAGGCTACTGATGGGCAGCGTGGAGGTATTGGACCCAAACACACCGCCCTCGGCAAGCATCGGTTCGGCTTCCTTTGTAACCTGCGCTTTCAGTTCACGGTTTTCAAACACCGCTTCGATAATCAGGTCACAGCCGTGCAAATCCTCCGTCTGATCCGTCGCTTTAATCAGATTCAGAATACCATCTACTTTCAGCGGGTCAACTTTACCCCGATCAACGCCTTTCTTAAGCAGACTCCGTGAGTAATCCTTACCCTTCTCAGCGGCCTCAATCGATACGTCTTTCAACACAACCTCGATACCCGCCAGCGCCGATACGTAGGCAATCCCCGAGCCCATCATACCGGCCCCCAGAATACCTACTTTTTTGACGTCGGTTTTATGTACGTCTTTTGGGCGACTAGCTCCTTTGTTGGCCTCGTTCATGCCGAGGAACATCGTCCGGATCAGGTTTTGAGCTACTTTCGACCTGGCAACTTTAACAAAGTGCCGGGCTTCGACCACCAGTGCCCGGTCCATATTTACCTGTAAGCCTTCGTACACGCAGGCCATGATTTCGAGCGGGGCCGGGTAATTGCCTTTGGTTTTATCCATCAGCATGGCCGTTCCGGCGCTGAATACCTGAGCCCCTGTTACGCTCTGAACATTGCCGCCCGGTACGTTGAAGTTATCCTTACCGACAATCTTACCAGTTTTGCGATCGATCTCATCCCACGGCTTCAGTGGTTTTGGCCGGTCGGACGTTCCGTTAGCCGCAATGTACGCCCGGGCCTTTTCCATCATCTCCTCACGACTGGCGGCTACCTCGTCGATCATCCCCAGGTTTTTAGCCTCCTGAACGCTTACCTTCCGACCTTCTACCAGCAGAGGAAGAGCCGCCTGCAAGCCCAGCATACGGGGTAATCGCTGTGTTCCGCCCGCACCCGGCAACAACCCCAGCGTTACTTCAACCAAACCGATTTGCGTTTTCGGGTTCTCCAGGGCGACGCGGTAGTGACAGGCCAGGCAGATTTCGTACCCACCACCCAGCGCCGTGCCGTTGATAGCTGCGACGGTTGGCTTCCCTGATGTTTCGATATTCCGAAACACCCGGTTAAGCTCGGCCGATACCTTCAGCATCTCACTGGGGTCTTTGTCCGCGTTGCGCAGAATCATCTTCAGATCGGCCCCAACGACAAATTCCGGCTTGTCGGATGTAATGATAATGCCCTTTACGGATTCATCGGCATAAGCCCGTTGCAGCGCAGCCTCAAACGCAGGGATTGATTCGTCGTTCAGTACGTTCATCGGTGCGCTGGTCATCTGCCAGCTAATGATGGCAACGTTTTGGTCTACGGTGTAATTAATCATCTTTATCCAGGATGTTGGATGCTGTCTATCTGACCTCTACATTGACCTGAAATAGGTTTAATATCTGATAGCCAGCACCTAAAGTCTGACATCTAATTCACTCGTTCAAAAATCGTCGCGATACCCATACCGCCCCCGATGCAAAGCGTTGAAAGACCAACCTGCTTTCCCGATCGTTCGAGTTCATCAATCAACGTAGCCGAAATGATAGCGCCGGTCGCGCCCAGCGGATGGCCCAGCGCAATTGCGCCCCCGTTGACGTTCAGTTTGCTATGATCCACGCCGAACTCATCCATAAACAGCAGTGGAACGGCCGCAAAGGCTTCATTTACCTCAAACAAATCAATATCACTGATCTGCATACCGGCGCGTTTCAGCACCTTTTTGGTGGCCGGTAGTGGTCCTGTCAGCATAATGGTCGGTTCGGAGCCGACAATAGCGAACGCTTTAATCCGGGCGCGGGGCTTCAAACCGGCCTGTTCGCCAAACGTGCGGCTACCGATCAGTACCCCTGCCGCACCGTCGACGATCTGCGACGAGTTTCCGGCGTGGTGAACGTGGTTGATCCGGTCATACTGAGCGTATTTGAGCAAGGCCAACGCATCCAGCCCCATCTGCCCCATTGCCTCGAAGGCAGGCTTCAGTTTGCTAAGGCTTTCGGCGGTCGTGTCAGGGCGTACGCCTTCGTCGCGATCCAGCAGCGTAACACCAATCTCGTCCCTGACCGGTACAAGGGTTTTGTGAAAACGACCTTCCTGCTGCGATACCGTAGCGCGTCGGTATGATTCAGCCGCAAACGTATCAACATCCTGGCGGCTGTAGCCGTATTTGGTAGCAATAAGATCGGCGGAAATGCCCTGCGGAACAATGTTGTGCCGGGCCACAATCTGGGGATTCATGAACAAGGCGCCCCCATCGGAGCCCATCGGCACCCGCGACATGGATTCAACGCCCCCTGCAACAACGGCATCAACCTGTCCCGACATAACGTAGGCTGCAGCCATGTTGATCGCTTCCAGGCCAGACGAACAGAATCGGTTTAGTTGAACACCAGCCACCGACTCAGCATAGCCGGCTTCGAGCGCAGCGGTGCGGGCTATGTCGGCCCCTTGTTCACCAATGGGCGTTACGCACCCCATAATTACGTCGTCGATCAGTGTCGTGTCCAGTTCATTCCGGTCGCGGAGTTCGCGCAGTACACTGGTTAGCAATTGAATGGGCTGCACGTCATGCAGCGATCCGTCGCTTTTTCCCCGACCTCGTGGGGTTCGAACGGCATCATAAACGAATGCTTCGGCCATGTTGCTTCTTTGAAATTAGTATGCACGCATACGGTTTTCACAAAAGCAAAGGTAAAGCAATTGCCGTTGAAAGCGGGAATCTTGCGTTTATTTACTAAAAAACTTACTTAAAATAAGAAGCGAATGAAACCCTAACCAGCTAACGTAGTAAGCTTCAACCGGACCCTTTCTTCGTCGGCGTCAATGGATAAGCGTTTGTAGGGATTTGTAAAACCCGCGACGATCGTCACCTTTGATTTAGCCAGACCGAGCTGTTTAGCCAGCAACTCAACCAGATATGCGTTGGCCTTGCCGTCCTGCGCCGGGGCTTTTATTTTGGCAATAAGAAGCCCGGCTTCATCGTAGAACAACTGATCTACTTTGCTGCCGGGCTTTACTTTCAGGTGTACTATCATGCTGGTTGCTGCAATTGACCGGCCAGCACGGCAATCCCCTCTTCGAACGAGTGCGGATTGTAGCCCAACACCGACTTGGCCTTGTCGAGGATGAAGCCCGTACGCGGTGGTCGGCGGGCCGGCTGGGTAAAGGTCGACGCATCGGCCTGCGCGATGAGCGACTTATCCAGACCAAAATAGTCGGCGGTACGTATCGCCATTTCGTAGGGCGTCAGTACTTCTTTGCCCGAGATGTTGAAAATACCTTCGGCTTCCTGATCACCAATCAGGTAACAGCCCGTAGCCAGGTCTTCGGCCAGTGTCGGGCTACGCCATTGGTCAGTTACGACCTTGATATTCTTGCCTTCTTCGAGCGATTTCTTTACCCACAGGATGATATTACTCCGGCTCATGTCGTGGGCGATGCCATACACTAGTACGGTACGGGCAATGGCCCACCGAAGCCCCGAGTGAATGACTACTTTTTCGGCCGCGTATTTACTCCAGCCGTAGAAGCTGATCGGATTTCCTTCGGCTTCCTCGTCGTATGGCCCGGCCGTACCGTCGAAAATAAAGTCTGTTGATACGTGGAGCAGGAACGTATTGGTTGCCCGGCAGGCTTCAACCAGATACTCAACCGCCTGCACGTTCTGCGCCCAGCAGGCATCCTTCTGACTTTCGCACTTATCCACATCGGTCATGGCCGCCGTGTGAATAACTACCTGCGGCTGCGTTTCACTGATCACATCGAGCACCTGCTGCCGGTCCGTGATGTCCATTGGCTGGTAGGTGTAGCCTTCCGAATACGGTAGGCGGTTGGCACCTCGTGCCGTTGCGATCAGGTCTATATTGGGCTGTTGCGTAAGCAGCCCAACCAATTTCTGGCCCAGCAGTCCGTTGGCACCGGTAAGCAGCATGCGTTTTTTCATAGTTGAAGCGAGTTTGTGGGAACAACGGCCGGTTACCTGCCCGAACTGTCCATTAATATTGATACTTATACTGTTTTGTAATCTTCTTCTTTTTCACCCACTGGCCGTCCATTGTCATTCGGATGTCCTGTCGCGGCCGGTCGGTATCGTTGCGGGGCTGTTTGGCAATACTGTCTACTACGGCCAATCCGTCGATTACTTCCCCAAAAACAGTGTAGTTGCCGTCCAGATGGGGTGTTCCGCCGAGCGTCTTATACACCTGTTTCTGCGCATCGGTTGGCACCCGGCCACCCCGGGCGGTTGCGCGTTCGACCTGTTTCTGCAAGTCGTCGTCGGTCCAAACCCGGCCCTGCACAATGTAGAACTGACAGCCACTCGACGCTTTATCGGGGTTGTTGTCGCGGGCTGCGGCCAGAGCCCCTTTTTTGTGAAATAAGGCGGGGGCAAACTCAGCCGGTATTTTGTAGCCCACATCGCCGTTGCCGAGCGGCTCGTCTGATTTGGCCCGGCGCGACGCTGGATCTCCACCCTGAATCATGAACTGCTGGATGATCCGGTGGAACATCAGGCTGTCGTAAAATTTGCGCTCAACCAGCTTGATAAAGTTTTCCTTGTGTTTTGGCGTCTGGTCGTACAGCACCAGCCGCATTGTACCGTAGTCGGTTTTGAGGGTAACCAGATAATCCTTTTTCTTACGTGGTCGACCATCCTGGCCCCCAGCAGAAGCCAGCCCGGGAAGCAACAGAACAACTAGTAACAGAATTCGCATGAGTCGGGTCATACCGGCGCAGCAATAGCCGCATTAGAGTTCAATTCGATTTTGAAACACGTCTTTCAGGCGCTGATCGTGGGTAACGACGATCAGGCTGGCACCAATCTGCTCGGATTGTTCGCGAAGCAACCTCACCACACGTTCCGTGTTCTCGTCGTCAAGGTTAGACGTAGGTTCGTCGGCCAGAATAACCTGCGGCTGATTCATAACCGCCCGGGCGATGCTGACCCGCTGCTGTTCACCCTGGCTGAGCTGGTGCGTCTTTTTGGAAAGATGATCGCCAAAACCCAGTTGCGCAGCCAACTGCCGGGCCCGCTCTTTGTTCTGCGGCTGACCAGCCAGATAATTGGAAAGCAACAGATTGTCCAAGACGGACAGTGAACTGACAAAGTGAGGTTTTTGGAACACGATACCAACGTGCCTGGCCCGGAAAGCGACCGTCTGCGCCGGGCTGAGCTGAGTCATATCCGTCTGGTTGATCGTAACCGAACCGCTGTCGGGCTTCAGCAGCAGGGCCAGCAGGTGCAGCAGGGTTGTTTTACCCGTTCCCGACCGCCCCAGAATCAGGAGGGCTTCGCGGTCGGCGCAGCGAACGTCGGGAAACGCAAACTGCTTGGCAGGTGAGTATTGAAACGTAAGTTGATTGGTTGCCAGCATCGGAGTCAGGACTACTGCCGACAAAAATAGACAAAAGTTGTAATTTCGCCGGTCCGTCGATGGTCGTAAGTCAGTTGTAGGGCTTCGTTTTAAACAATTATACCTCGACCGCCAACCTCTGCACAATGACCAAACAAATTGCCATTTTTGCCTCCGGTTCTGGTTCGAACGCCGAAAAAATTGCGGAATACCTCACCAATATCCCTGATGTTGAGACCACATTAATTCTCTCAAACAACCCGAAAGCTGGTGTTATTGACCGCGCCCGGCGGCTCCACATTCCGGTTCTGTTGTTCGACCGCACTACGTTTTACGAATCAAATCAGGTTACACGCCTGTTACAGGCACAAAAAATTGACCTGATCGTCCTGGCGGGCTTTATGTGGCTCATGCCTTCAGAACTGGTTCAGGCGTTTCCGGATCGTATTGTTAACATTCATCCGGCTTTATTACCTAAATTCGGGGGCAAAGGCATGTACGGGCATTTCGTTCACGAAGCCGTTGTCGCAGCCGGGGAGACGGAATCCGGAATTACGATCCACTACGTAAACGAGCACTACGATGAAGGCCAGATTATTTTTCAGGCCAGTTGTCCGGTTGCGCCAACGGATTCGCCCGAGGACGTAGCCCGCCACGTGCAGAAACTGGAACATGAGCACTACCCACGGATTGTGGCCGAACTCGTAGCTGCCATGTAACCTTCAACCAGCTATGTAACAAGTCGACCGAACCATGAAAAAAGGTACGAAACTACTCTTTGGTTTGTTTCTCAGCAGCGCCCTGGCAGGTTGCTTCCGGCCGATTGTTTATCTGCAAAACCGACCGAACTATCCGGTCGACATTTTCTACGCCAATGAGCGACCCGATCGGCCTTTCATTCCGCTGCGAGAACTGGAGATTAAGAATGAAACCCCCGTTGTAGCTCAGCAGATGGTGAACCGGCGCATGGTGAAACGGGGGAATAACATGCAGGAGAAAGAAATTCTGCTCGCCAGAATGTCGCTACAGGCTAAAAATCTGGGTGCCGATGCTCTGGTCGATGTACAGTACAGCTACTTTACATCCATGACTACCAACGGCTACATACTAAAAGGAATTGCGGCTAAGTATCGGGTGGAATACGAACAGCAGTAACTATTTTACTTCTTCGTAATCAACGTATTCACCTCCTTTAAACGTTGATCCGTTCGATTTTGAGGGCTGATTATCCACACGAATATCACCTTCCCGACGCTTGCCGAACGGCTGCCGCTTCTGCTCCTTTACTAATTGCCGCCCCACCAGCAGATAGAACACAAACCGACGCACGGGTGGAACAAAGGCAATAATCAGGAAAGCAATAAAAAGATATTTGATAAGCATGTTGGTGTCTCGTTACAAAACGATAACGTTTCGGATTAGCGATTAGTTTAGTCAACGATTATACCGGCGTACGATTCATACACCGGTATAACCAACTGTTATAAACCATACAAGGCCTTGGCCGCGGGTTCATACTTATCGCCGGGCGACCACTGTGGCCGATTGGGGCGATTAGCAATCAGACGGGCGGCATAAGAATACGCCTGGCAAAACTTCAGAACGTACCCATAATCGAGCGATTCGGGATTGTCAATGGCCTGGTGATAATACTTCGCAATGGCTTCGTCGAAGCTTTTAAAGCCCGGTGAGAATGTGGGCGCCGGAATACCCTTAATCGCGAAATTTACGTTGTCTGATCGATCAAACAGCCCCTGTTCGGGAGCCGGTTCGGCAAATACGCTCAAACCAAAGGCCTTGGCCGCCGTTTCGATTTCTGCCTTGGCCCCCGTACGCTCCAGGCCAATGACCGATACAATCGTCGTATCGTTGTAACCGGCCCCATCGGTATTCAGGTTAAACACCGTCTGCTTCAACGGCACCAGTGGGTGTTCGGCATAATACCGGCTACCCAGCAAACCCACCTCTTCGCCAGTCAGGGCTACAACGAGTACGGAGCGTTTAGGCCGTTGCTCGCTCAACGCTTTAGCTGCCGTCAACAACGCCACGGTACCGAACGCATTGTCGCGGGCACCGTTGAAAATACTGTCAGCAGGGGTATAAGCCGCCCCACCCTGCTTTCCAACACCGACATGGTCGAAATGGGCTGTCAGCAATACGTATTCGTCGCTAAGTTTTGAATCTGTTCCTTCGATCAGGCCCGCTACGTTGGCAGAGGAGACCATAGAGCGAGTCCGGCCCGAGCTACGGAGCGTTACGCTTTGGCCGGGCTCTTTCAGTTGCTTGTACTGATTGTTGGCGTTGTTCACCCAGGCGTGAGTCAGGTCCGCGCTGGAACCACCTGACGTAACCGGTATTGCAATTTGCTCGCGGTTGAAATACTGATTGACAAAACCCCACGGAATAGATTCGCTATAGAGTTCGAGCAATGCTGCTGCTCCTTTATCGGCCGCCAGCTTTCGTTTCGAATTTGAGGCACCGAAAATTTCACGCGGCCCCTTGGCATCGGGTGAGCCCCCCTGCGCAACCACAATTTTGCCTTTTACGTCCTGCCCTTTGTAGCCATCTTCGCCATCAGTCAGGCCGTAGCCAACGTACACGACTTCGCCGGTTGCGTCAATCGGCCCACCGGCCATTACGACCAGGTCTTTGCCCAATTCCAGCGTAGTGCTACCAATCTGCAACGTTGCTGAGCGAGCCGGTACTACGCGTTCGAGTTCAATGGTCTGAAGGTAGTTGCTCTGACCCGGAGCGGGTTTCAACCCCAGGAGCCGAAACTGTTCGGCAATGTAGCGGGCAGCAATCCAGTTCCCCGACTCCCCCGTCCGGCGTCCCTGAAGTTCGTCGGAAGCGAGAAAGCGGGTATGTGCTTCTACTTCGGTACGCGTAATTGATGATTCAGGCAGTTTGGCAACGGGGGCCATGGGACGGGGTGGAGCCAGCCGACCCGACTGCTTACCCGCGGGTTTGGATGTTGACTGGGCCGATGCCGCCGTCAGTACGAAGCCAGACAACAGCGTAGCCAGAGCGTATTTGAACATGATGATTGAATTTGAGGTAAAAATACAAAATTCGTTTCGTTCGTGTGAGTCAGGCTCATTGTCATTGGAGCTTGGCTTAAAACAAACCGCCCGCTACCTATCTCCTGGCAGCAGGCGGTTTTGAAGCGTAGGGACTAGCCCCGAACGCAACCATGCGATTACAACACGTCTACCTTCGTGACGTTGTCGTCAGAAACGCGGTCGATCAGCTTGTTGTAAGGGTCGATTCCCGCTTTTAGGGGCTGGCCTTTCACGGTGAACTCCAGCGTATGCTCACCGGGTGTGAGCCAATGTTTCTGGAGGTATAACGGTACCTTCCGGGTCTGGCCGTTTTTGTTTTTGCTATCAGCCGTGAAAACACCAATTTCGATCAGGTCGCGGCCTTTGCCCTTGCCGGTTTCGTTTCCTTTCTTGTCGTAATACAGTTTTTTAGCTTCGACGGTCAGCTTCACGCGGTATTCATCACCTTTCAGCTTCGTGGCTTCGGCCTTTTTGATACGGTTTTCGTAGAGCGTAATCTTTTCAAACGCGTCCTCAACATAATATTGAAGCGAATCAGGCACGGCCGCTTTAATGGCTCCGTACCACTTGCCGGATGTAGGGAACGGCGGCTTTTGCAGGAACGCGTTTTTGTTGGCAAAATCGCTGAATGCCTTATTCAACTGGTCCTCACCCATCATGTCCTGCAAGGCATACAACACCAGCGACCCTTTGTCGTACCAGATGTACGCCCGCGTGTCGTTCTCGATCAGCGTTTCTTCAAACTTGTCTTCGCTGGCGCGGCCGGATAAATACCTGTCCAGGCAGTATTTCAGTCGATTCTGCATCACGTCTTCGCCGTATTTATGCTTCAGCACCATCAACGATGCGTACTCAGCCATCGACTCCGAAATCTGGTTGGCACCCCGCGTAAAGCTCGGGCAAACCTGATGCCCCCACCATTGGTGCGCCACCTCATGCGCCGTTACGTAGTAGGCATAGTCGGTTTTGTCGGGGTTCGAGAAATCGGCCACCCAACCGAAACTTTCCGTGTACGGAACCGTATTGGGAAACGACTGCGCAAAACCAGCGTAGCGCGGAAACTCCAGAATCCGAACCTGTTTGTACTGATACGGCCGGAAGTTTTTGCCATTATACGCCACCGCATCTTTCACCGACTGAATGTACCGATCGACGTTCCGGGTGTGCGTCGGATGGTGAAAAATCTCGATATTCACCGTTTGCCCATCCGGTGCTTTGTACGTTTCCTTCTTGACCGCGTAGCGGGCCGAACTCACGTTAAAGAAGTAATCCATAAGCCCCTCCTGCTTGTAAGCGTAGTATTTCCGGGGCCGCCCATCGGGTCCGTTCTTGACCCACTCTTTCTGCAAATAGCCGGGCAAAATGGCAACCTGGTCTGGCTCGGTCGATACGGTGCCTTCGAACGTAATGAGGTCGGCATCATCGTTGAACAGCAGGTTGCTCAGGCCAAACGCATCGGTCTGCTTCGGGGCACTGTACTCTTTTTTGGGCAAACCGTACTTCTTCCGATACTTGTCCGAATCCAGCTCACCCTGAGCACTGTAACCGAATTTCGGAAACAGATCGCCGTCGTTCAGGAAGCTGCCGTTGTAGACAATCTCGCGACTGAAGCCATTGTTCTCGAAACCCCGGTTTTCGGCGTGGGTCGACATAGCCAGCCGTACCGTGTCGCCCGGCTGCAACGTCTTCGGCAGTTGGTAGATGTAGTACCGGAACACCGTATCGTTATGCACCAGTTTCGGCGTAACGCCGTCGATGGTGATTGACGTAAGCTTAAAATGCGCTACCGAACTGCTCACGTTCAGGTGCAACGAATCAATCGGCTTAGGCGACTTGTTCACCATTGTAAAGACGCCCTGTGCTTCTACGTAGCGCTCCGTCGGAAACAGGTCCACGTTCACGTTTACGTCGGTCACCTTTGGTTGCCAGATCCGTTCGTACCGCTTGTATTTCTTTTCGTACTCGGCCAGTCGCTTGCGGCTTTCTTCCGGCGTTCGATACGTATTGAGCACGCTGACGTTGCGGTAGATGTATGCCCCCATGCCGAGCCAGCCCACCGTCAGAATGGTCAGGATAATGGCTGCGGGTGTATTGAAACGCTGGCGGGCCAGCTTCAAGCGGGTTTTCAAACTACTTTCGGCACCCCGATTCCAGAGCAGATTCGCAAATACCAGCAAAACCCCGCCGAGCAACAGCCAGTAGAGGTTAAAGGAATTGAGCGGACGCCAGAAGTGCCCAAAACCGTTCAGGTCTGAAATACGGTAGCCGGGTGTGTAGCTGTAGAACAGCAGGTTGTAATCCTTCTCGGCGAAGTTACGCACCCCGAACAGCACCATCCAGACGGCAATCGAGATGATATGCCCCGTGAATTTGTTGTTGACCAGGATGTGGATAAAGAACGTCAGCATCGCCAGTTGAACGTACTCCCACAACTCAATGCCGTAGAGGTCGGCGAAGTACATACCGAACTCATAGTTGAAGTACCCCTTTATCGTCTGATTAAACACGCCACTGATCCAGACAAGGTTGACCAACAGAAAGCAGACACCAAGCAGCGCAATGAACTTGGAGCCGTAGCTGAGCCAGTTGGGCACGGGCAGCGCGTCGGCGATACTGTCGTATCGGACGGCTTTATCGCGATGTACAGCTTCGCCAGTGTAGAAAATCAGGATGATGTAAACGAATAAGATGTAGTTGAAATCCTTGACTTCGAGCATGTAGTACGTCAGCGGCAGCGAGGGCGTTCCGAACGTAGGGAATCCAAACCACCCGTCGAAGAACAGGAACAGGAAGCCACAAAGCAGAATGGCCAGAAAATACGGGTCCTTCACGATGTTCATGAACTCAACCCGGGCCAGGCTGAACATATGCCGCAGGTACGCGCCGGTCGAATACACTTTATGGGCCACTGGCAGTTCACTGAGCGGTTTAGTCGCTTTGGGCACCATATCTTCCTTGCTCTTCTTGCCCAGTTTAACGGCGAGGAACCGCTGGAAATCGAACCGGAACAGCGTATATAAAAACACCAGTAACCCCAGCCCCGACCACAGCAACCGGTTCCATAGCAACGTACCGGTCAGCGGAACGGTCAGGGTGTTCTGCTCCGGCGGGGTCCAATAGCGGGTAGCCTCCACCACGGTCCGGTTGGCAAAAGGATCGAGCAGAGAAGCCAGTTCCCGCTGTTCAATGTCCTGCACCAGCGCACTGGCAACCAGATAGCCGATGAAGAGAATAATGCTGCCAACGTACGTGACAAATACGTTGCGCGTCAGGGCTACCAATCCGAAGAAGATAGAACTCAGGCAGAACAGCGTCGGCACAACGATAGTCAAAAACGGCTGAACATAGTGCCAAAGCTCAAAAGGCGCATAACGGTCCGGATTGTCGGACAGACCCAGCACCGGCCCCAGCGCCGACCCGACCGCAATGCCAACGCAGGCGCCCGACATAACAAACAGCAAGGTTACGAACGAGCCCAGGTATCGGCCCAACAGGTAGCCTTTTTCGCTGATTGGATAGCTGAAGAAGTACGTTTTGGTGTTGTGCTCGATGTCGCGGTAAACCGGCACGCCCATGATGGCCGAAGCCAGTAACGTACCGAAAATGGCGATGACCGACAGAAAGTTAGCGATGGCATAGGGCGAGTTAACATTCGTTTTCTCCGATGCCGGACCGTTTCCATACACCGTCACCAGGGCCATTAGCAGAAACAACAGAAAGAAGTACCCATACGTTGCCGGTCGGCGGAAACGGTACTTCAGCTCGAATTTGAAGATTTCGAAGAACATGAGGAAAGGGGAAAAAGGGAGGAAGGGGAGGAAAGGGAGAAGAGAAAGGGGGCGGAGAATTCCTTTTCTCCCTTTCCTTCTCTCCTCCCTTTTCTCCTTTATTATTATACCGTTACAACTTCCATCCGCTCCGTGATCGCTGTAAAGTACACATCTTCCAGATCAGCCTCAACCGGATCAAATCCAACTGGTTGCGTATCTGCATAGACGTGGATCTGCGTTTTGCCGGTTTTAAGCTGCGTCGAGATTACTCGGTAGGTAGCGCGGTAGTCGGCGAGTTCTGACTTTTCGATGAATTTCTTCCAGATCTTTCCTTGTACGTCCTCGACCAGATCGTTTGGATTACCCGTTGCGACCACCTCGCCCAGGCAAATGATCGCCATGTCGGAGCATAGATTCGTTACGTCTTCGACAATATGTGTGGACAGAATGACAATGGTATTCTCCCCAATTTCGGCCAGTAGATTATGGAAACGATTTCGTTCGGCGGGGTCCAGGCCCGCGGTTGGTTCATCCACAATGATAAGTCGGGGATTACCAATCAACGCCTGCGCAATACCGAAGCGCTGCTTCATACCCCCCGAGAACGTACCCAGGTTTTTGTTACGTACCTGATGTAGATTAACCTTCTGCAATAGCCCGGACACGATCTCTTTCCGCTCCCGGGCGTTGGCCAGTCCCTTCAACGTAGCAATGTGGTCCAGCATGGTTTCGGCCGTCACGCGCGGGTAAACCCCAAACTCCTGGGGCAGATAGCCCAGCACCCGCCGAACGGCATCTTTCTGACGCAGTACGTCAATATCGCCCTCGGGTAAGCCTGTCAGTTGAATACTGCCCGAGTCGGCTTCCTGTAGGGTAGCGATCGTTCGCATTAATGACGATTTACCGGCCCCATTGGGCCCCAGCAGGCCAAACATCCCCTGCGGAATCGTAAGCGACACGCTCTTGAGCGCATGTACGCCGTTGGAATAGGTTTTAGAAAGGTTACGGATTTCGAGCTGCATAGAATAGACGTGAGGAATCAGAAACAAATTAATAGTCAATATGCTCAGAATAACCCAAAACCACCAACTGACTTACGTAAACGGCAGTAAAGGTCTTTAAATGGCAAAAGCCCCAGATAGCCAGGGCTTTTTACTGCATGCTTCGGCTGAATGCTGCTTACTTATCCAGCACCACTGTTTCGCCAACCAGATACGATCCGTTCTGAGTTGATAAATTATAGACTTTGCCGACGGTACGCACCGACGGCTCTGTCCGAACGGCTTTGTACATCACTACGGTTTTTGTTGCCGGTTCGTAGCGATACAGTACGTCACCCGGATGAACCTCGCCAAGCGGCTTTCTGCCCGCAGCGGTCAGGACAGGGTGATTGGCAGTTGCTTCAAGCAAGGTTGGGGTTGCCAGACGGTTGGTATTGGTTGCCGTGATCTCCTGAACCGGTGTCAGCCACACGCCCGCAATGGCAAAATCTCCCTGATGCCGGTCTATTTTTGTTACCGATGTTTGAATCAGCGCTTTGCTTTTCGCATCGTAACTCATCACCAGATCGCCTTCAACTACGTCACTGATGGCCTTCATCGAGCCGTCAGCCAGTGTTACGGGCGCATCGGGAGCGAAGCAGAAGTTATACTCTTCCTTTTTCTTACCACCCTCTTCAGACTTAGCTCCTCCGCCGGCCATTAGCATGGCCATTTCGCGCGACAGAACGAAGCCAAGCGCCGACATGAGTCCCGGCTCTTTCTCCCCGACGTACTTGAGATCATCGATGTAGGCATCCCAGGCCTTACGGTCGGCCGACGCACCAGGTATCACAAAAGGTTTCACCTCGTTGGTTTTCCCATTCTGATAAATGGCCAGCAGCCCAAGTTCTTTGGTATCTTCCGCAGCAAATACTTTGTAGAGGTAGATTTTGCGCGGAATACCATCGCTATAGTTGAATACGTATGCCGGACGTTCTTCGTAGCGATCGAGAATAAAGCCCCCCGATTTGAAGTACGTGTCTTTATCAAGGTTGGCGATTTTGATCGCTTTAATGGATTTCAACTGATCCAGCGTCATGCTCCCCGACGTAGCTTGTGCCCAAACACGCTGGCTCAGCAACTGGGTCGCTACGACACAACACAGAAAGAAGAAGAACGAAAGTAGGTTGTTTTTCATACTGATTAGTCTGAGCCAAGCTCCGGCATGGCCGTGTGGTATTGTAGATTAACCAAGCCGGAGCTTGGCCGGGATGGTTATTTCTTTGTGTACTCGCCTACTCGCGCATGAATGGCTTCGACGGCCCGTCGGGCAGACGTAAACGCCCCGGCCATCCAGGCGGTTAGATAAGTCGTATGCTCACCAGCCAGGTAGATATTGCCATCAGGTTCAAGTAGAGACGGATAAAATTTCTTACGGGTCGCATCATCATACGTTGCCCAACCGCCTTCGCTGAAGGGTATGCGGTGCCACGCCAGGGAAAACGAATTGTCAAACTCTGCTGGGTACTGCGGATGAATCTTGCTCCCCTGCGTCAACGCGAGCTTTTCACGCTCAGTAATCGGCATAGCGCCCACGGCTTCGGCCCGGCTATAGAAGTTGTAGTAGCCGATCAATACGCCCTTGCGGCCCATGAACCCAAACGATGGATACCAGATCTGATTGATATCCATATTGGTGCGAGAGATACCGCCGTAGATGTGATCGTCCTCTTCCCAGAAACGCCGTTTGAACTGGAGTCCAATCTTGCCGGTTTTGATGTACGGCACAAAGTCGGCCGCCCGTTTTACCGTTCCCGACAAATCCGACTCGATGTTTTTCAAAACGGGCAGCGGCAACGTACAAACGCAAAACTCGGCCGTCAGTTCGGTTGGCTTACCATCTTTCTGATAGACCACCCGGACCCCGTTTTCCGTCTTACGTAGCTCAGTAACGGGAGCATTAAACACTATTTTACCCGTGAGCTTTTTCTCCAGCGCTTTTGGAATGGCATCCATTCCTCCAACCGGCTGAAGCAGGGTTGTCTGCTGCTCATAAACGTAGTCACCAACGTTGTAGAAAACCGGCTGCATGAACCCCGAACGTAACAAATCCGTCAGACCATAGGGATCGGTTAACTCACCGGCAACGGGTCCGGCCCCTGGCTCAGCCTTGGTTTTATACCCCCGTCGGTTGGTTCCTTTATACAGATGCGACGTATTGAGGTCTCCCTCGTTTTTTAAAAAGTCAATCAGCTTTTCGACGTCTTCCTTGGTCAACTGCTGATCGAGTGCCGACTGATCGAGCGCCTTAGCCAGCAGTTCGCTGGTGTAGCCGCGCATGTCGTTGTGGTATTCCTTGATCCGCATCCGACGGTTGGCCAGTTCACCGGTACCACCATCGTTGTAGAGATAAGCCGCTTCGTTAGCGCCGTTGAAAATTTCGAGCGGGACACCCAACTCCCGGCAGTACTGTAATGTTAACTGGTGATGATGCGGAATCCGGGCAGCTCCGCCATTGAAGTAAAGACCCTCCTCAAACCGACACGTCTGGGCGTCGCTGCCTTTTTCCGTTTCCTTTGTCCCACCCCGTACTGTCCAGACCCGTCCACCCGACCGCGACCGGGCTTCGAGTACGGTGCAGTCGTAGCCGAGTTTGCCGAGTTCATAAGCTGCAGCCATCCCGGCTAAGCCTGCTCCCAGTACAACAACCCGACGGGCTTTACCATCGTCGCGCCGACCGTTGGGCGGTAAATTGAAGGCAGAAGCTGGGGCTGGCTGAAGAAAGCCCCAGGCAAGTAACGAAGCATAGCTGGCTCCAGTCGAATTAATGAAGTCTCGTCGCGTCATAGAAAACGAAGGGAGGAGAGAGGAAGAAAAGATTGCAGGCGGCCCTCTGCTCCTTTTCTTCCCGTCCTCCTTTGCTTACCCTACTACTTTTTTAAATGTCTCTACAAAAGCTACCATCTCATCCATTGTACCCACGCTGACACGACAGAACGGCTGCCCGCCAAACTCACGCGTCTGTATCCCAATACCCTGAGAAAACATCTGATTTTCAAACGTCTTGGGTTTCATCCGAATCGGGAACAGCATAAAGTTGGCGTACGATGGAATTACTTCGTAACCCAGCTCGGCCAGCGCTTTTGCCGTGTACGCACGGGCCTTGGTGTTTTCTGTCCGACAGTGATTCTGCCAGTCAACGTCCTTGTAGCTGGCGATACCCGCCATGAGTGTTGTAATGCTGACGGCAAACTCGCCATTGGTGTACTGACGTAGCGCTTTAAGCGTTTCGGGCTGCCCAATAGCATAGCCCAGCCGAAGTCCCGCAAACCCATGAATTTTGGAGAACGTACGCGTCAGAATTACGTTCTGGCCTTCAGCAACCAGTTTTCCGAGCTTCGGGCGGTCGGCCGGCTCCAGAAAATCGATATAAGCTTCATCCATAAATACCGGTACTTTCGGCGCTACCTCGCGGCAAAAAGCTTCCAGTTCAGCCGGCGGCACAATGGTACCCGTTGGATTATTCGGATTCACGATATAGACCATCTTGACATCGGGCGTCAGTTTGGCCTTTATCGTAGCCAGATCGTACTGGTAGTTTTTGGTCATCGGTATGCTGACGATTTTGGCTCCGAATTTTTCGGCACGCTCCAGCAAATCGTCATACGTCATGGCACTGGTCAGAATAGTACCTCCTCCTTTGGCGTAATGGGCCGCGGCCGCCATCAGCAAGTCCGATGATCCTGGCGACATCATAATATTCGAGGGTTTCACTCCTTCATTTTCAGAAATCGCCTGCTTCAACTGGGCGAATTCCATCCAGACGTACCGATTCCCCAAATCCGCAGCCTTGACCAGGGCTTCGCGGGCACTGGGCGCGATTCCATGTGGATTCTCATTGGCGAAAAGCCGGGCCCGTAGCTTAGGCAGGTCGGGCGGCAGAATGGCAAACTCATTGATAAAGACCGACTGTACCGAGTTAGTCGGCGTAGCAGCCTTTGTGAATTTCAGACCAGCACTCAAACCAGCGGTCAGTAAACCACTAGCGCGAAGCCAGTCTCGGCGCGTATAAGAAGACATAGCAGTTTTAGGATTAATTCTTGATAAAATAAAAGTAAAGCAAAATAGCCTACTCTATCAAGTAATGCGCTGTGAATCTACACATTGGTATCAAAAAAATATATAGCCTATACCAACTTTTACTGTTAAAAAATTGGGGTTTAACCTATTTTTACAAAATCTTCATTGCAAAATATAACATTTAGCAAATTATGTCTGTGGCTAATCTCATTTAGGGAAAGGTATTTATCACGTACCGACATGGATCATTTTTACTCTATAAACTTCAGTCAATGCCCTGACAATCAAGTAATCTTGGAGCCCACTGTCACCTACTCACCATTACTTCAACGATAAACCTAATCAACGAAAGCTGAAGGACAAGAACTCTGTAAATTGCACAACTGACTAAGGATACATCCACTAGTTGACAAACCCTTCCTGAAATGAAAAACATCGGAACAACTATTATTTCAGCCGGTAAATGGCTCTGAAGATTTATTAATCGGCAATAACCTGGCCGTAACTCATTCTAAAAAAATACAAAGGCCTTTAAGGCATTACAGATAATCTAATTTTTATAAACTGTAACTTCTCTATAAATCTATTATCGAGATGTAGATATTATAAAAAAAGTAAGATTCATATAGAGAAATATATAAACAAACGACAAATAAAATTTTTTTTACAAAAAATATAACTATTTTAAATCCTACTTAGAATTAAAAAAATTTAATTCATATTAAGCAATAACATATCAAAGAGTATTCGTCTACAGATCATAGATAATATTCAAAATAAAATTGCCTTAATTAAATTCTATTGATACTGTATTATCAACTTTATAAAGTTAAATCAAAGAGTTTTTTTTTATAGCATACATCCTTTAATCAAATAAAAAATGCATTAAAAATCATAATACAGTCGGACACTTTACATAGATACAAATTCTGCTATACATTTTATGATGTAACTGCCGTCAAATGTTAACACTGAATAATCAGCAAGAAGCGGGCCAGTTTATCATCAGCATCAATCAAAATGTATTACAAAAAAACAGAAGTAATGAAAGAACTATTATTAAAGTGTATTTATCCACTTACTCTTATTGTATTATCGGTATTACAAAGCTGCACTTCGTCTAAGCAACTAACTTATTTTCAGCGAGGGACAAACTTTAAAGAGGATACAATCAATTTCGTAGAATCGTATATACCGACTATCAAAAAAGGAGATATTCTATCTATTCAGATCAGCTCACTAAATACCGAAGCATCTGCGTTCTTCAATCCGTATGCCAAAACTGTAGTTGATCAAAACTTAAATGGTAGCTCTTATAATCCCCTGCCAACCATTACGGGTTACTTAGTAGGGCAGGATGGCAACATCAAATTGCCATTAATGGGCACTTTAAAAGCAGTTGGTTTGACGAACACTCAGTTGAGTGAATTAATCCAGGCTAAGTTGAAAGATTATTTACGAGAGCCTACAGTAAACGTCAGAAATCAAAGCTTTCGGGTATCCGTATTAGGCGAAGTTGCCCGGCCTGCCTTGTTTACAATTCCCAATGAGCAAATCACACTACCGGAAGCGCTTGGTCTCGCCGGTGACCTCACCATTTACGG
Source organism: Fibrisoma limi BUZ 3 (assembly GCF_000296815.2). Classification (GTDB taxonomy): domain Bacteria; phylum Bacteroidota; class Bacteroidia; order Cytophagales; family Spirosomataceae; genus Fibrisoma; species Fibrisoma limi. The sequence continues at coordinate 450,702 of NZ_CAIT01000010.1, read as the reverse complement.
CCGTCGGGATAACGTACTAATCATACGCGAAGAAAAAGGAAAGCGCGTTTTCACCCGCCTTGACCTGACCAAGCGCGATGCCTTCCGGTCACCTTATTACTCCCTGCACCCTAATGATATCGTGTATGTGGAACCAGGAAAATCACGAATTGCCAGCGCTGATCGCGCCTTTCAGGTAATGCCAACTGTAGTTGGAATACTATCCGTAATAGCCATTATTGCCACTCGTCGATAATAGTAAGTATCCAAACGTATCATGAACAATCAATTCAACCACTCATACGTCCCGTATAAAATGATGGAGCCGGAAGAGCTTCGTGTGAGTGATTTGCTACCAAAATTTACCAGGAACTGGCCCTGGATATTGTTTTCTGTTTGCGTTTTTCTGGTTGCTGCCTACACCTATCTGGCTTATAAACAACCCATATACAAAACACAGGCAAGCCTGCTGATTCAGGACGAAAAGAAAGGGAATGAACGCGATCAGCCACTAAAAGAACTGGATGCTTATGTTCCTAAAAAAGTGGTTGAAAATGAAACTGAAATTCTCCGTTCCTACACGCTCATGAACCGCGTTGTAGACAAATTGCATCTCGACGTACGGTATTTTGAGAAAACGGCTTTCGGCAAACGGGAAATATACAAAGCCTCTCCGGTAGAAGTATTTATTGAGTTTGGCAAACCCGAGTTATACGAAGCGCCAATGCTGCTCACGTTCATCGACAGCAGTTCGGTAGAAATAAATGAGCAGGTTTATCCGCTTAATCAACGTATCAAAACACCACAGGGTCGTTTTCTGATCAAAACGCGCAGGGCTGTTGGCGATACGACTAACCAGGTGCTGGTACAGGCAATGAAGCGTCCGGCTGCGGTCAATGGCTACCTCAAAACACTTCAGGCAGAGCCGACCAGTAAAGCTTCAACGGTTGTCGTGTTAACCCTTGAAGATGCGGTTCCGGAAAAAGGAGAAGCTGTACTTAACCAGTTGATCGAAGAATATAACCAGGCAGCTATTATTGATAAGAATAAAGTGGCGGCCAATACGCTGCGCTTTATTGAAGATCGGCTGGCTATTCTTTCGGGCGAGTTAACGGCTGTTGAAAAAGAAGTAGAACGCTACAAAGCCACGCAAGGAATAACGGATTTGAGCACTCAGTCTGCTTCATTTTTGCAGGCAATTCAACAGAACGATGGTCTTTTGAATCAGGTAAATATTCAGCTAACTACGCTGAGTGATTTACAACGGTATATCAACAATCGCTCGCTGGACAGGAGCGCTACACCTGCATTGGTAGGCCTGAATGATCCTGTTTTATTCAGTTTGATTGAAAAGCTAACCCAACTGGATTTACAGCGTAGCCAATTAGTTCGTACAACATCTGAACAAAACCCACTGATTCAGACAATTGACACACAGATCAATTCGCTGAAAGGTAATATGGAGGACAACATCAGAACAATGAAGACAATGCTGATGAGTTCTCAACAACAGTATCGCGCAAAAAACGCACAGCTCGAAAGTTCAATCCGCACCATTCCGCAGAAAGAACGAACATTATTAACCATCTCACGACAACAGGCTATAAAGAATAACCTGTATACATACCTGCTTCAGAAGCGGGAAGAAACTGCCGTTTCGCATGCATCGGCCATTTCTGATAGTCGGACTATCGACGTCGCTCAAAGTACTGACGCCCCCATCAAGCCAGTTCCTTTGATGATCTATGGCTTGTTTGGATTCCTCGGTTTTATTATTCCGATTGGTATAATCGGTAGCCGTGAGCTGATCAATACCCGTGTAACGCGTCGGGTCGATGTTGAAAAGATTACGCAGGCTCCAATCATTGGTGAATTAACCCGTAAGCAGGAACCGGATTACTTAGTCGTCACGATGACAAATCAATCGCTGATTGCTGAACAATTCCGGACATTACGAGCTAGTCTGCCCGACATTCAATCCGATAAAAGTCAGGTTTTATTACTTACCTCGAGCATCAGTGGTGAAGGAAAATCATTTATTTCCTTAAACCTTGGCGCTAGCTTGGCTCTGGTCGGCAAACCAACCGTAATACTGGATATGGACCTTCGCCGGCCTCGGTTGCACAAGGAATTTAACTGGAGTAATACAACAGGAATAAGCAGTTATTTGACCGGAAAATGTACGGTCTATGACATCCTGAAACCAGTTCCCGGATACGATAATCTATTCATTATCCCGAGTGGACCACCGCCCACTAATCCATCCGAACTACTCAGCGGACAACCTCTCAAACAACTAATTGCCCAACTTCGCGAACACTTCGATAACATCATTATCGATACGGCTCCTATTGGTTTAGTTTCAGATGCCCGCCTGGTCGCTCCACTGGCAGATATGTCATTCTTTGTAGTCCGGCATGACGTTACGCCTAAAAATTATTTAAGACATATCGAGTCGCTTTTCCGGGAACAGCGATTCAAGAAGCTGAATATAATTCTGAATGCCATAGATAAAGACGAATCCTACTATTACGCTAAAATGTATAGCTATACCAGTAACTTATTAGGTAAGAAAAAATGGCTGTCGTTTTCCTGATTCCTAAAAACTTGCTTTACCATTTCAACGATGATCACTTCATTAAACGTAGATGCTGTTCAAATAGAGACAAAGCGAAGGTCACTAAATACAAAGCAGTTTTATAGCAACACCTTAAAACGCCTTTTCGACCTGCTCGTCTCTCTATTTGTGACCATCTTCGTACTTAGCTGGTTCATTCCGGTACTGGGTGCTGTCATTAAATTGACTTCACCGGGTCCTATCATCTATGTTCAATGGCGAACGGGCCGGAGAGGTCGCCCTTTCAAATGCTATAAGCTGCGGACGATGTACGACTCTGCCAAAAATGCTACGTTTAAACAGGCAACTTTCAACGACAGCCGGGTAACCGTCATTGGTCGTTGGCTACGTCGGACCAATCTGGACGAAGTGCCTCAGTTTTTCAACGTACTGCTGGGGCAGATGAGTCTTGTTGGCCCACGTCCACACGCCATACAACACGATGCTGAATTCTGGACAATACTGCCGGACTATCCCCGACGCTACGAGGTAATTCCGGGCATTACGGGTTTAGCACAGGTACGTGGGGCACGTGGTGTAACGGATAATACACTTAAGATGCACCACCGGCTCCGGTATGATTTGCACTACATAAAAAGACGCTCATTGCTGCTAGATATTAAGATTTGCTGGTGGACGATTAAGCCAATGTTTACAGGAAAGACAAACGCCTGGTAGTGAATTAGAATAGTATACTCAAATTTAAATAATAGGTCCTAGCTTATATTATTCTAATTTATGGCCTTAACTAAGTCAACATACTGGAATCTATTTTATCAATATTCATCCGTTGTGCTAAGTATAGTCAGTGGGATATTAATGGCTCCATTGTATCTACACTACATAGAAGGTACAACGTATGCCTACTGGTTAGCTAGTGGGAATATATTAATATGGATAACAATTATTGAGCCAGGCGTAGGTATTACATTAGAGCAAAAAGTTGCTTATTCAGCCGGACAGGCCAATAAAACAGAGCTATCTAAACTGATTACGTCAGGCCTGATACTATGTTCGCTTATATTAGTTGCTTCCTTCGCCGTTAGCTTTCTCATTCAACATTATATACCAGCCATTTTAGATTTAGGAAGGTGGCAATATACATCCGTGCTTCAGGAAGCGTTCCTCTGGGCTTCGGTTGGATCATGTCTTTCGTTATGTACATACTCTCTGGTTGGCGTTAACCAGGGTTTACAGCATACCGCTTACACTGGACTGGTGTATCTGATATCACAACTTGTCGGCATTTTTATTACAATTTATGGTCTCCTTCAGGGATGGGGCCTGTTAAGCATTGGCTATAGCCGCGCTGTAACCGGTATTTTGTATTTTATTGGTAATGGTATTATTCTCCTATATGCATTGCGGAAAGATGCTATCAAATTATTATACGACAAACAATACTTCAAAAGCTTCTATAAAATTTTTTCGTACACGTTTGCTAATAAAATGGGCGTCACTATCGCCAATAACATAGACCTGATTGTCGTTTCTAGATTTCTTGAGCCAACCATTATTACACAATTAGAATTAAGCAGGCGCCCTCAAAATATTTTTAGTGGTTTCGTTAATCGAACAACCTACGCCTTATTACCTTCTATGTCTCATAGCTTTGGCAAAGGCGACATTGACGCTGTAAAAAGAATTTACATCCAATTCCTGAAAGGCTTCTTATTCATATCCTTAATCATTTCATTTGGTTTTATAATCTTCAACGAAGCGCTCTTACAATTTTGGGTAGGCCCCGAGAATTATATTGGAGATGTAGAGAATATACTTATTGTACTATCAATAGTTATCTCTTCCTATACGTATAGCAATTCTAATTTTTCATTTTCGGCTGGAAATATTAAAGGAAATAGTAAAGTTGGGATCTATCGATCAATTCTATACTTGGCGCTAATCTTTCCTCTTACAATGTATTTCGGTGTAGTTGGTCTGATAGCAGCTCTAATCATTAGTTATATAACCACTGAGCTTTGGTATTATCAACTTGATCTTGCCAACGTAATCAATCTTAAGCAGTCAGAAGTATGGCAAGTGGTCAAACCTAACCTAATTCCTCTTTTGATTATGACTTGTCTGGCGTTTTATTTACACAGCCTGACTTATAGATCACTTCTACACGTGTTTTTGGTAGCCTTCTTATTTGTTCTGATGGCTACAGCCTGTTTTTACTTCACTGTTCCGGAGATACGTATTCAAGTCGGTATCCTTGTGCAAAAAATCAAACAAAAAGCGATACCAAGCCACTCAATAAACCGATAAGCTGACGACAATGGCAAATGAATCATTTTATTCTCACAATTTGGGAGCAGTTGAGCGTCTTTACTGGTCTACAACCTTGTTGCGACTTGTTAAATTTGGTTACGAAGGAGTTACAAAAATAGTTACAAACCATGCTCAGGTCGATGATAGTCCAGCCGGCAAGGCCTATGACTTTGTTGGCCAACAAGCCAATCATGCGATCGCTACTTTATTGACTAATGATAGCCCTTGCATGATTACTCGGTTTGGAGCAACTGAGTTGAACTGCGTTGCAGCTCATTATATGACCCAGTATAAGCGTTTTGATCTAGAAACGCTGCGACGGTATTTAATGGATGAGATTAATGTTATCGGATGGCGGAAAAGTATTATAAATAATATGAGTATTTGGTCTGGATTTTTTCCTACAGACCAAACACTACTTGAACGATTTGCTGATGAGACATTACAAAACCTATCAAAGATTGACATCCTGGTATCCTGGTTAAAAGAAGAGAAGCATTTAGAAACTTATCTTTCAAACGTTACGCGCATTTCAATTGACGATTTTGAACCATTCTTTTTTGATAATCCGTGGACCAAAGCGCTTGAAGGCAAAACCGTACTTGTTATTCATCCATTTGAACGTAGTATTCAATCCCAGTATAATCAAAGGCATTTACTGTTTAAAAATCCTGATATTTTACCAAATTTTACCCTGAAGACAATAAAAGCCGTTCAATCGATTGCTAATTCACACACAGAATTTGCTACCTGGTTTGATGCTTTAGACAGCATGTGTAAACAAATAGATCAAACTGAGTTTGATGTTGCATTGATTGGGGCCGGTGCTTATGGGATGCATCTGGCCGCTCATGTTAAGTCGATAGGGAAAAAAGCGGTCCATATGGGTGGCGTGTTACAAGTATTGTTTGGTATAAAAGGGGCTCGTTGGGACAATAAACCTAAATACGCAGCCTTGCAAAATGAACATTGGATAAGGCCGGCAAAGACAGAAACACCTACACAAAGTAATTTAGTAGAGGGCGGCTGTTACTGGTGATATATTTCTCCGTCTAAGAAAATATAAGAAGCGGCAATTCTATTTATTAAGATTATGTTTTCGTAGATTAATTACTGGTCACTATGAAACAAAAAATTGGATATGTATTATTTTTTATAATTCTGTTCGCAACAGAAGCAATGTGTTATGGAGGAGACGTTGAGAGCGTGATTGCTTATCAAATGAATAATATTGTAGCTGTTTTTGGGATTCCATTTCTATTCATTCTGGCTTTATATCGTTTTCCCACAATATACAATTTTGTTTTGTACGGATTAATTATTGGAACCGTCGGTCTTATTCTTGAGTCGCTATATACGTATAACCAAATCTTATATTCGCCCTTCGTCGTAAAGCGATTTTTCTTTTGCGGTGTAGCGCTGATCGCCTATTTTATTGCGGTAAAGTTCTCGCCTTTTCCCATTAAAACGGTTGTCTGGCTAATCTTTTTATTTTATTTTATTAATCAGATAGCATTAGGCAAAATATTCACGTATCGTCTTACGCCTGATACACGCACACAGGAAGCCTCTGAAGCGTTGTACATGATTATCCCTTTCACTTACTACTTCGTTCAATACATCACAAAATATAAGTGGACGGACTTGTTAAAAGCTATTGCCGTATTCACGTACACAGTTTTACTGATGCATCGGTCGGTTATTGCTTCTATTTCGTTCTCTGCTCTGCTTATCATCGGATTTTCCGCAATGGGTAAAATACCGAACAGCCGCTTACAGATTCGGCGCAGTCTCGGCACCATCCTACTTTTAATCTTTCTGGGTGCACCCATTATAACGGCTATTTCGCCAACCCGGGTGCAAGCTTTTTTTGAAAATATAGGCGGTATTCTTACCCCAACGGAGGACGAAACAGGCAGTTGGCGTTACGAGCAAACATTATATTACTGGAAGAAAATCGCGGAACGTCCCGTTTTTGGCTGGCGCTATGAAGGCTATGAAGAGGGCGAGATTATGGAAAATGACGGCTTTTCCGAAAAAGGTACCGTTATTCACTCGCAGTACGTTGACCTCCTCTATAACTATGGCTTATTCGGCCTGATCCTAAGCCTTACCATCATAGCCGCGACTTTATGGGCTTTGTATAAGCGCCATCGCTATCTGACCATCGATCAGCTTGTGCTTTTTAGCTATATAGCTGGGGCGCTGGTATTCGGCATTTCGTATCAGTTTCCTCTGTGTTACTGGAGCTTCGTAGGCCTTGGTATGTATCATGCATTCGTAGCAGCTCCGGCCCCCGATCCGTTTGTTGCGACTCTTCCCCAGATGGATTTCACTTATTCTCAGTTCGGACAGCCTTATGATCAACATAGTCATACCCGTATTTAATCGTAAAAAATATACCCGGCAGTGCCTGGAATGTCTTGTGGGACAGACCTATCGGAATTTTCGCATTATCGTTGTAGACGATGGCTCAACCGATGGCACTTCGGAAATGATCGAACAGGATTTCCCTTCAGTGGTGTTACTTCACGGAAATGGTAATCTCTGGTGGACAGAAGGTACAAACTGGGGGGTTCGGTATGCACTTATGCATGAGGTGAAAGGCGAAGATAACTTCGTGCTGACCCTCAACGACGATACAAAGGTTGAAGCAAATTACCTGCAAACGTTGATCGATGCGTATGAACTTCATAAGCCATGCCTGATTGGATCTGTCTGCGTGGATAGTGAAAATCCGGACAAACTGGAATTTGCCGGAACCGCTTTTGAACTGTATACTGCTGGTGGCAAGAATTTAGCCGCGGATTATAACTACAGTTACCCGGAACTCAAAGCAAAAGCCGCGTGGTTGAACTCCGATTCGCTTTCCGGGCGGGGTGCATTGATTCCCATGATCGTGTTCAAAAAAATTGGTTTGTATGATGCGACCAATTACATCCACTACATGTCCGACATCGATTTTTCGGTTAGAGCTCGCAAAGCCGGTTTTCCGCTGGTTGTTAATACCAATAGTCTGGTGTACGAATACGTCAATGAAACCGGGATTCAGACGGAGCGCCGAATCAGTTGGAAAGAGTTTTTTAGTGGCTTCACATCCATTAAGTCGCCAACCTATCTGAAAGCCCGTTATCATTTTGCAAAGGCCCATTCAAAGACTAAGCTGCTTTATTTCGTAGCCGATATTTCCCGGATCAGCATCGGTTTTCTGCTGCGCAAAGTTGGCCTGGTAAAAACTGTCTGAGGGCATGATGAAAGTTCTTCTATCAGCTTATGCCTGCGTACCCTATCAGGGCTCCGAGCAGTTGACCGGCTGGACGTATGCCTCTACGTTAAGTATGAATGACGTAGAAGTGCATTGCCTTACCCAGGGCGATGGTCAGAAGGTTATTGACCCAATTCTGGCTGAAGGCCTTTTTCCGAACCTGCGGGTGCATTACGTACGGGTGCCGAAGTGGGTAGACCGGCTTTACTACAAAGGTTTATTCGGTCTCTATTTTCATTATCTCTACTGGCAATGGCAGGCCTATCGTACGGCTAAACGCCTGAATGCCCGTGAACGCTATGCTCTTGTCCATCACGTAACCTACGGCAGTATTCAGCTTGGTAGTTTTATGTACCGGCTGAAAATACCGTTCATTTTCGGACCTGTTGGTGGCGGACAGGAAGCGCCGGCCATCCTGAAAGATTATTTCGGCAAATACTGGCAACGCGAACAACTCAGAAGTCTGGTCAGTAAGCTCCTGCAACGCCTGAATCCAGGGTTTTATAAATCACTACGACTAGCCTCCCGGGTAATTGTTACAAACAAGGATACCTACCGGCTTACTCAGCAGTTTCGGCGCAACAAGCCGATTGACTGGGTATGGGACGCTGGATTGGCTTCCTCATTTCTACCGGAGGAGCCAGTCAAACGTACTGCTGGCAATGAGTTAAAATTACTTTGGGTAGGGCGCTTATTACCAAGAAAAGCCCTTGAACTTACCATTCACGCATTTAGTAAAGTCAATCCAGCCTATCCGATTACGTTAACCGTGGTGGGTGGTAGTGGTGAAATGAGCGGGCAATTGACTGATTACTTATCGCACTATCAGGTAACTGATCGGGTCAGACTGGCTGGGCAGGTAACGTTTCAGGAGGTTAGAAATTTTTATCGCGAAGCCGATGCTTTCATATTCACCAGTCTTCGTGATTCATGCCCGCATCAACTTCTTGAAGCAATGGCATTCTCCCTGCCAATCGTCACCTTGTCGCTACATGGCCAGGATGAATTAGTTAGTGATTCGAACGGAATTAAAGTCTCTATTCAGACAAAAGACCAGGTTGCCGATGAGTTAGCCAAAGCCATTGAATGGATGTATACTCACCCAGACGAGCGGTTAAAAATGGGAGAAGCTGCGTATCAATTCGCAAAGCAGGAAGTCTGGGACTTAAAAATTAAAAAGTTTGTCGACGAATTTTATCCCGCAGCTTTAGCTACTACAGTATCAGAAGAGATGTATGTTAGCGAAGCTAAATAAGGCAGTCAGGCATCTTTTAATTTAACTATTCTCCTAATTAATAGACTAGACATTAATCTTTCCTCGCTACTCAAGGAATATCGGCTAAAGCACCGATATTTTTTTTAACACAGACTTGAAACATCAATGTCCCCACTTAATGATTACCATAAACAACATATATCAAATAAAAGAATTTTAACAATAGATATTTGCTATGATATTTCATTAATCAGAAATTAAAATTTATCAATTCAGCTATTCCATTCAAAAGTTTTCCACTCATTTTATAGTATCAACGCATGTATAAATTCAATTACATGTACACTTATGTGTTGACTTATTTACTCTAAAAAATTACAGATCTATTTCTTATTTATAGATACACTAATTAGTTACATAACCAAACTTTCGACGCCTTTGTAATCTATTGAAGACCAGCATTATATCTTTACTTTTGAGCCTGTGTTTTTCACTTTGCAATCTATTACAATTTTGGTTTCACAACGCACAACAAGCTCATATCAGAATCTGGTCCGCCATCGTGTTATCAGCCTGAATTTAACGAATGCATCGCACGAAACTTTAGTGGATGGCATCATGATGAATGCAGCGCATCGCCGGTCCAGAACCGTATGTTTCGCAAACGTTCATATGGTTGTAGAAGCTCATTTACATTCAACTGTAGCCAGCGCTGTAAACAAAGCCGATTGGGCAATAACCGATGGTATGCCGCTGGTTTGGGCTATAAAAAGTTTATACGGACTAAAGCAGGATCGTGTTGCCGGAATGGACATGATCCTGAGTCTATTAGACCGGGCTGAAAAAGAGAATATTTCTATTTTTTTCTACGGCTGCACACCAGATGTACTTCAACGGGTACGTCAATTCTGTCTGCATAATTTTCCGTCTATTAAGATTGCAGGTACCATCTCCCCTCCCTTCCGGGCTCTTACGGACGCAGAGGAAAAGGAGGTAATTGAAACAATCAATAACTCTGGAGCAGGACTGGTTTTCGTAGCGCTTGGTTGCCCGAAGCAAGAGCTTTGGATGGAACACATGAAACACCGCATTCAAGCGGTCATGTTAGGGATTGGAGGAGCTTTACCGATGTTAATCGGCGAGAAAAAACGGGCACCAAAGTGGATTCAACGTATTGGTTTCGAATGGTTGTTCAGGCTTGTACAGGAACCACGCCGACTGTTCAAACGATATGCTGTCACTAACACGCTGTTTGTCTACTTTTTTCTGAAACAGTTGATTACCCAACGTTCGTAACTGGTTAGCATTTAATTAAGAAATATATGCCTGCTCCAATTATATTATTTGGCTATAAACGTCCGGCTGAACTCGATCAGACAATACAGGCGCTACAACGTAATTATCTCGCTGCTCAAAGTGATCTCTATGTTTTCGTTGATGCACCTAAAAAGCTAATTGATGAGCCAAAAGTGAATCAGGTTCGGCAATTAGTTCAGGAAATAAGAGGTTTTAAATCGGTTAAGTACAGTTTTGCCGAATCCAATATTGGCTGTGCTGATTCAATAATTGGGGGCGTATCGAACGTACTTACCCAGCACTCGTCGGCTATCATTGTTGAAGATGACATAGTAACCGCTCCAAATTTTCTGGACTACATGAACCAATGCCTGAAGCGATACGCAACTGAACCCGGTGTATTCTCGATTTCGGGCTATACGTTCCCGTTCCGGCGCCCTGCGGACTATCAGGCCGATACGTACTTCATGCCGCGTCATAGCCCCTGGGGATGGGCCACCTGGGCCGACCGCTGGCATAGCGTTGACTGGTCGATTGCCGACTACGATCAGTTTATTACCGACCGTGAACAACAGAGAGCATTCATGCAGGGAGGTACCGATCTGGTTCGTATGCTGCGTCGGCAAATGGAAGGGGAAATTGACGCCTGGGATATTCGATTCTGCTACAACCGATTCAAGGCCAATGCCCTTACGGTTTATCCAATTACATCGAAAGTACAAAATATCGGGTTTGGCAAAGAAGCAACGCATACGAACGGGTATAACCGCTACCGTACCCTACTCGATTCCGGCGAGCGCAGGACATTCCGGTTACTTGACAACGTAGCTGTTACTGACTATTACCAACGACAGACACTACAACGCTATAGCCTGGCAACCCGTATCTACAATCGCCTGAAGACGTATGCAGGAATGCATTAATCGCTGCAAAACTTCAACATCTATAAATCTCATGGTTCAGGAATACCCCAATTCTGCGATCTCCACCTCAGTCAGTAAGCTATCACCGAGCTATGCGCTACGAATAGCCGGCAAAGTGTGGAAACTGGTTGTCACATCGATTCACGTTCGTTATTCTAAAATTTATACGTACATACTGTTTAAGGTTAATGGTGTTGATTTTCAAACTGATTTCATTGCACGCGGCATTCCGGTCATCAACAACAACCTGAAGGGATATATCCGAATAGGCAACCGGTTTGTGATGCACTCCGGCCGATACACACTCATTGGCCGGCAGCAACCGTGTCTCTTCATGGTGAGTGAAGGTGCCAGCCTGACCATTGGTAACAATGTGGGCATGAGTTGCACGTCTATCGTCTGCACAAAACAGATTACCATTCGTAACAACGTACGCATCGGTAACAATACGGCCATCTACGACACGGATTTTCATAGTCTGGACCCAACTATTCGTACGTCCCCAATCGAAGATGATGCCTTCACCAAAACGGCTCCGGTATTGATCGACGATAATGTTTTCATTGGAGCACACACCACCATTCTTAAAGGCGTCAGCATCGGACGAAACTCAATTGTTGGCGCGGGGTCGCTGGTCAGTAAAAGCATTCCGGCCAATCAGATCTGGGCAGGTAATCCAGCCCGATTTATTCGCCATATCAATGATGATGGAACCCCAGCGCATTAAGTATACTATCTATTCGGTCGATTGCCTTATACCTAGTTTAACGTACCATCCTCAGTAGTATGAATAACCAATTGACCGCCTATGATTTAGCAAATTACATCTCGTGTAAGGCCAAAGTCACAACCGACGAATACGGCCCCGTTACTGCCTATTTATCAGGAGTTTATATTGATCCTGCGGATACGAATAAAAGCACAATTTTCATTACATTTGATTCACCCGTTAACGGCATGTGGAGCGATTGGGTCGAGACTCATCAGGTGATACCGATTTTGATGCCGTTAAGCGCATTAAGCGTACCAGACGGCCTGACATTAGTAGAGATAGCCTGTAACCGTTCGTTCAATCCCGCTACTACTATTTGTCATATCAGTATTGAGCGAACCAAAACGGCATCGGGTTATCACGACACGGGTGTTTTGATAACAGTAATTGACGTACTGGACTATACCATCCGGTTATTCATAGGATTTGATCAGCACATGAGGTGCCAGCGTGAGATGGAGGACTTTCCCATCGCTAACATTTTGGCGATCTGGAATTACCTAACCCATCGATGCTACGATGTTCAGGGCTGGATTCAGCTGGGTCTGGCTTACAATGGTGTCTATGTACCGGAACAGGGTAACGACTGATCAGGCAAAACAATAATCGCAACTCAACGAATCTAAACGAATTCCAGAACTTAAAAAATCATGTATTTAGCCATGGTAGCTCTATTACGCTATCTCTGTGTGTTTGTGATCTGGCTTGGTCTTCAGCATTGCCGTTCGCGGGACAATGATGCTGACCTCGTGTCGCCACAACCAAATCTGACAACGCTGGATACCATGACCATTGCTCAAGCACGGGCCCTGCACTCCGGGCAGTTGCCGGGTGGTATCTACATTACCGACACAGATAAAACAGGAATATTTTACCTGAACGAAGCGGATCGCACTTCGGCCGATAACCTCGGCACAATCCTCGTCACGGCCAACGGCAAACGCTACAAACGTAGCTACTCCGGGGCTGCCAGTGCCGCCTGGTTTGGCGTAACCTCTACCAGCGACGACAACGCCCCGGCCCTGCAAACGGCTATTAACAGCGTACCAGATTTGTTAGTTGGCCCCGGCGAATACCTGATCGCCAGCACCATTAATATCCCTTCTCATCGCCGGATAACCTTTGCCAAAAACGCGATCATTCAGGCCGGAGTTGTCTGGGAAGGAATGCTCCACGACGGTGGGCTACATTTTCTGATCAGTGGCCAGACCGATATTACCATCGATGGCCTGCGAATTGACAAGCCTCTGACTGCGTTTCACAGTGGTGAAATCTGGAACGCTTCGCTGATTGAAATCATCAATTCGACGCAGATACGGATTCAGAACAGTGAGTTTATTTCAACGCATCCGATGGAAGCTATCGTAGTAAGAGGAGCTAAATCGAAAAGTGTTGTGCTGGAAAACAATTATTGCGAAGGCGCGGGTATAACCTATTCGGAGAATGGGGCTTCCAACGTTACCGTTCGCAACTGCCGCATTATCAATACGGTGAACAATGGCTTGTCGGGCATCGGCAACGCTTCCGGCTCCCCGGCAACAGGCTGCATTGTAGAAAACAATGTGCTGGAAAACATCGGCCGGATGGGCATCGAAGACTGGCGTAATATTTCGGGTACCATCATCCGAAACAACAAGGTTTCGACAACGGGCGTTACGCTTGCGTTCAAAACGATTGGCTTCGGCATATCGGCAGTGGGCACAAAAACGCTCATAACCGGTAATACCGTCAACGATCCAAAAGATACCGGTATCGAAATAAACGGCTACGCCGGCAGCATCTGCGAACAGAACGTAGTCAATTTTGCCTCCTTTTCACTACGTAATGGAAAAGGCATAGTCGCCAATTTCGCCGACGATAAACCAATTTTCAATACGCGGGAGGCCTCTCTCATTACCAGGAATACCGTAACAAACGGTCTATATGGCATCTGGAGTTTTGGCTCCGCTTTTCTGGGTGTCAACATTACTCAGAATCAGATTATTAATCCGGTACTTAAGGGGATAGATGTCGACTGTTTGAATGCGACTTCCGGCACCGTCCAGGTAGCCAATAACAGTGTTCAGATATCGGTTCCGTCCGTCCGGAGTCAATATGGCCCACGCGTCGGCTATTATATACACGGATCAAGGTCAGGAGTTAAGGTTGAAGTATCTCAAAACAAAATTAATTATACCCCAACAGCCAGTAACGGCGACGTTTACGAGATTGGCTTCACAGCCGCGCTCGATAATGTATTGATTCAGAAGAATTCCGTTTGGGCGTCGGGTGTGCAGGCCAATGGGGCGCCCGTATTTGGATTTGCCTCAAACGGGGCCACTAATAAAGGCTTACGATTTATCGACAATACCGTCGACGAAGCGGTTGTGAGTCTGGAAACGTACTCAAATCCCTACCTTCAACCAGAAGTATCTAAATGGCAGACCTCCCGCTAATGAGCGGCCTGCAACGATCCCGGTCCAAGATGATAAAACGCAACCCTGGTTTGGTCGGATAACCCGGTCCAGGCCAGGGTTGCTTCGTAATCGGTCACCAGGTTGAAGCTCAACACAGACCAATTGTGAAGCGAGCTGCCAGCTTGTTTTTCAAGTGCGTGGTTGCCATCAAGCGACGGCAGGTTGGTCAGATCGTCGAGAAGACCCGTTCCAATGCCTTTTGCCAGGGCCTCTTTCCGCGTCCATAACCGGAAAAACACTCGTCGCGGATCGGCACTCTCCGTAACATAGCGTTGCTCTTCGGCAGAAAAGCTGTGGGCGAGTACCCCTTCGTAGCGAAACGACGGCCGGACCTGTTCAACATCTACACCGACCGCCACAGCCGCAAGGCTGACCAGTACCCAGTTACCGGCATGTGAAATATTAAACTGCACCTGATCATTATCCAGCAGGTGCGGCTTTCCACTAGTGTCTACCGCGAACTGAACCGAAGCCGGAGATTGGTCCGACAGTTTTCCGAGTAGGAACCGCGACACCACTTTACCCAGTACGTATCGCTGCCGGTCAGCCGGCTGATGAAAACGATTCGCACGCTGGCGTTCGGCCGACGACAGCACAGCTTCAAATTGAGGGATGTAAGGCGTAAATTCCTCTACTGATGCCCGAAACAAAAGCGGCTCATTGGCCCATTGCCACTGGTCCGCATCCAGCCACGACACATCGCCCAGTGACCCGCAACGTACGATGACTACTGACATACAATGGCTAAGCTACAACGATCTGCTCAGTCATCAGCATTTATTCAGCGCGTCCTGTAACGTACGGGCAAACCCCTTATCGTATGGGGGGAGTAACATCGTCAGGTGATTGCCCGATACATGATAAAGTTCAACACCTTTCATGGCAAACTTCTCCCAGCCGAGGTATTCGAATGCCTTTCCGAAATACGGGCCAATCTCCGCCTTGAAGAGGTGAATCTTACCTTCGTAGGGCTTCATGGTGTAATTCTTGTAAGCAGTTTCGTGCTTTTCATTGATTCTCCTTAGATTCTGCGCCAGGTGTTCCGACGGGACTTCTGCAATTGGCGACACGGGTTCTGACCAGGATTTTAACAACTGCTGGAAGTACTGCCATTGGTACGTAAACGTCTGCCAGGGTTGCCCAAGTAGTGATTTAAAAATCGACTTACTTTTAACCACCTGACGCATAAGCTTTTGCTTCAACGTCCGGCTTTCGAACAACTGGTAGGGGCTCGATTGCGCATCGGTATCCATCATACCAAGCAACTTCACCTCCTTACCCATCCGCTTTAGCTGCCTCGCCATTTCAACGGCAATGTATCCACCAAACGAGTAACCAACAATGGCATACGGCCCTGTTGGGTTCTGAGCCATGATTTCACTTACGTAGAAGGCCGCAATAGCTTCCATGCTATCCAGGGGCTCGTCACCGTCGTGCAAACCAAACGCCTGCAAACCAAACACCGGCTGCTCCGGGTCCATGTGCATAGCAAACGAATTGAAATTCAATACGTGCAACCCTCCGCCGTGGATAAGATACACCGGCATTTTGCTGCCTGTCGGCTTAATTGGTACCAGCGACTTCCAGGTGGTTGCCTTTTTGTCGCTTTCCAATATTGACGCCAGTTGTCGGATCGTAGGGTGTTCAAACAACGTCGATAGAGGCAGTCGTTTGCCCGTGACTTCTTCAAGCCTGGTCATCACGTGTACTGCGGTTAGCGAGTGGCCACCCAATTCAAAAAAGTCGTCGGTAACGCCAATGTCTTTGATACCGATTTCTTCGGTCCAGATGGTTGTAATTAGCTTTTCAAGCTCAGTAACCGCTGTTTTGGCAGGTTCTTCATCAGTATGCGCCTGGGCATTAGGCCGGGGAAGCGCCTTGCGGTCTATCTTCCCGTTGAGCGTCATGGGCAGAGCAGTCATCTGCACGTAATCGACGGGAATCATGAAGCTCGGCAGTTCAGCCCGCAACGCCTGTTTCCACTTTGCTACTTCCTGATTGAAAGCACTATCCGGCAGCAAATGCTGCATAATCGCGTACGCCGTCAAACGCTGGTCGTTGGGGCGATCTTCGCGGGCAATCACAACGGCCTCTTTTACGCCCGGCTGGGCCGTTATTATCCGTTCAATCTCACCCGCTTCGATGCGATAGCCCCGGATCTTGATCTGATAATCTGTGCGCCCCAGGCACTGAACTTCCCCTTCGTTTGTGATGAAGCCCAGATCGCCGGTACGGTATAAAGTCCCTTTGTACGAATCGATTGGACTGTTAATAAACTTTTCCGTCGTTAGTTCCGGCCGGTTCAGATACCCCTTTGCTACGCCGTGGCCGCCGATGTATAGTTCGCCAACAGTGCCCTGCGGTACAAGCTGCTGATCTTCGTTCAGAATAAAAATCTGGTAATTCTGTATCGGATGACCAATGGTAATAACCGGATCCGTTGCCTGCACTTGCTTTATTGTAGCATAAATTGTGGTTTCTGTTGGGCCATACAGATTCCAGAGCGAGTCGCATTTCTGAAGCAGTTTCTGAGCCAGGTCTTTCGACAGCGGCTCCCCGGCGCTAATAACCTTAACGGGCACGGTCTCCTCCCAGCCAGAAGCCAGCATCATCTTCCAGGTGGTTGGCGTGGCCTGCATGATTGTAACTCCGTACTGGTTGACGGCATGAAGTAACGCCCGGCCATCCTTAGTGATTTCGGTTCCCGTCAACACGACCGTTGCACCCGCCAGCAAAGGCACAAATAACTCGGGCACCGACATATCAAACGAAATGGTTGATACGGCCAACCAGCGATCATCTGACTGAACACCGGGTTCGGTAAGGATGCTTCTGAGCACGTTAATCAGGCCGAAATGCCGGATCAGTACTCCTTTTGGCTTTCCGGTCGAGCCCGATGTATAAATGATGTACGCCAGATCATCGCCCCCAACGGCTACCTTTGGTTCATCAGCCGGATAGGATGCTGATGCGTCAATGGCTGACTCAATCAACAATTCGGTTGCCTGACTTCTGATTGCTCCACGGTACTTCTTCGACGTAATGAAGTGCCGGGAGGCTGCATCAGAAAGCATGAACGTAATTCGATCGTGCGGATACTCCGGGTCAAGCGGCAAGTAAGCGGCACCTGACTTCAGGATAGCCAGCAACGTAATAAGCAGGTCAGACGACCGCTCTAACGCTACGCCAACAATATCACCAGGTTTCACCCCTTTCTGGATCAGGAAGTGCGCTACCCGGTTAGCGGTTTCGTTCAGTTCGCGGTAGCTGACGGCCTTCCCATTGAATACCAACGCCGGTTTGTCGGGATGAGTAATTGCTGTTTGCGCAATGAGCTGATGCAACGTCTCATCGCTACGAATATCGACCGTTTCAATTACCGGTTGACTGCTAACTGACCGGGCGGGCTGATGCGTACCCGTAGACAAAACAGTACTGAGCGGAGTTGACGGATTTGCTACAACGGCTTGCAGCAGGTGGTTAAACTCGGCCATCATACGGTCAATTGTCTCATTCCTGAACAATTGCGTATTGAACGACCATTCCAGCGTCAAGGCCCGTTTAGAATCCGTAGCGTTGACAAAAAGGTCAAACGTTTCGTATTCGCGCGGGTTACTGATCAACTGGTAATCAAGCCCGTAAAATTCTACGGCATCATCAAGGCCCAGGTCGATGTTAAACGTAACAGGTACCATGGGCACCCGGGAGGCATCGCGCGGCAATTTCAGCTTTCGAAGTAAACTGCCGAACGTCAGTTGCTGATGCTCATAGGCGTCGTAGAAGGCCTCCCGGCGTTGTTGCAGGTAATCATGGAAGCTAAGCGTCAGGTTTGGGCGGCTTCTCAGCGGCAGCAGGTTCACGCAGTGACCCACCAGCCCATAGTTGTCGGTAACCGCCTGCCCGGCCGTTGGTAAGCCAATGATGATGTCATCCTGCCCCGTTAGTCGGTGCAGCAGCACTTCAAAGGCAGCCATCAGCGTAACAACAAAGCTACAGCCAGCTTTCTGCCCTGTTTTTTTAAGGGAGGCTACCAGTTCATTATCCAGATCATAGTCCTGCCGACGGCCTTTGAAACTACGTAACGCCGGTCTTTCAAAATCGGTCGGTAGTTTCAGAACCGGTACGTTGCCTTTGTATTGATCGAGCCAGAATTTCTCAATCTCGGTGTATTCGTTGCTTTCCGTAAATCGGAGTTGCTCCTCAGCATACTGACTGAAGTCAGGTGCGTGATTCAGCACGGGCGTACGGTTCTGCGCAAACGCCGAATAGAGCGCGCTGATATCCTGCAAAATTACCCCGATCGACCAGCCGTCGCATACAATGTGATGGGCCGTCAACACGAGACAATGTTCGGTAGGTGCTAACCGAAAGAGACCAGCTTTGATGAGCGGCCCCTGCTTCAGGTTGAACAGGTGCAGTGCATCACCTTTTACGTAGTCGGCCAGTAGCCGCTCCTGCTCAGATGCCGACCGCTGGCTGAGGTCCTGATAATACAGCGGTACGGGTAGCTCGTTGTACACGCACACGTACCGGCCGTCGGCACTGAACCCGGAACGCAAGGCTTCGTGCCGCTGGATGAGCATCGAAAAAGCCTGTTCCATTGCCGACCGATCGAAAACACCCTTAAGCCGAAGCGTAATCGACTCATTGAAAGCCCGGTTGGCGTCGTCGCCACCGACAAGACAGGATGTCCAGATTTCAACCTGCGGTTGGGTGGATGGTGCTACCCGAACAATTTCAGGTCCTGCAAAAGGATCGAAATCAACAGCTACAAATTCTAAGGCGGTAGAGTTAGCAATCATTCCCAACTAGTTTAATTCAATCTGAAGATAGTGACCAGGTTGATCTGGATTTGGTACGAACCAGGCCGGATTCCCTTTTTTATCCATTCCCAGGCGGGCACCAAGCACCGGGGGCACCGAAAAGACATGATGCGAAGGCCGACGTTCAATAGGCTCCTCAGTGGGCGGTGTCGCCTTGAAGAAACCGGCTTCCACTAATTCGTCGACGCTCTCAATCATGGTTTGCCCAATCAGGCTAACTTCTTCGGGCGTGTGCGCTTCGGTCATGAAGCACGGGAAGCCGTCCAGTATGTGAATACCTTTCTGACGCATCAGCGTGAACAGCAGCTCGCTGTAGGGTATTTCTTCCGTAAATTTCAGCTTCCAGAGCGACCCGAACTGGGCGACGAACATGGGAAGCTGATACCGGGTGAAATGCGCGTTAAGCATACCCGCCAGAAAAGCGGCTTTATCGGTCAGTCCTTTTTGCAGGGCAGGGCCTTTGGCTTTCATGTACCGTAGCGATGCCTGTGCCGCGGCCAGCGCCAACGGGTGGCGGACAAACGTACCGGCAAAGTATGTAACGCCAACCTCGGGCACCGACGGGTCGCCAAACTGCCAATACCCGCCGTCCAGCGCGTCCATGAACTCTTTCTTACCCGATATGACGCCGATAGACAAGCCTCCCCCAACAACTTTTCCGTAGGAGGCCAGGTCAGCTTTGATACCGAACAGGGCCTGCGCTCCGCCAGGGTGCATTCTGAACCCGGAAATTACCTCGTCGAAGATCAGAGCAATACCACTTTCGGCCGTCACGGTCCTGACCTGCTTCAGGAAATCGATTGGTACAAATTCCGGTCGGCGGCTTTGTACGGGTTCTACCAGCACAGCAGCAATGTCGTCGGCCCGCTCTTTGATGATGGCCAGGCTCTCGGGCGTACCGTAGTCCAGAATCAGCATGTTCTGCACGGACTCGGGCATGATACCTGAAGCGGCCGGGAACGATTTCAACTGCCTGGTGCCGCGAACGATCACTTCGTCGACGATGCCGT
This sequence comes from Fibrisoma limi BUZ 3, assembly GCF_000296815.2. Lineage (GTDB taxonomy): Bacteria > Bacteroidota > Bacteroidia > Cytophagales > Spirosomataceae > Fibrisoma > Fibrisoma limi. The sequence continues at coordinate 430,074 of NZ_CAIT01000010.1, read as the reverse complement.
GGTACGAGCCCGAAAAGGCAACGATCAGCGACCGACCCGTTACGGTACGGGCGATTCGCATGGCCCCCAGCACAGCCTCGGAGCCGGTATTGCAGAGTGCAGTGCGATCGAAGCCCGTAAACTCGCAAACGAGCTTACATACGTCGCCGGCCAGTTCGTGCTGCGGTCCAACCTCAAAGCCATTTTCAATCTGTTGATGAAGTGCTTCCCGGATGACATCGGCCTGGTAACCAAGCATATTGGAGCCAAAGCCATTCAGGGCGTCAATATATTCATTACCGTCAACGTCCCACAGGCGGCTGCCCTTCGACTTGTTGACAACAACCGGATATACGATTTCTTTGGTCAGCGGTTTGAAGCCCGATACAACCCGGGGGTCTGCCATGTGCGCCCGATGCTCCTGCGTGAACGCCTTGCTACCTGCGGTTTTCTGGGTGTACGTATCAATGAGCTCCTGTAGAAATGTTTGTTGTCGGGTGGTCAGTTCGGTAGCCTGCCGCTCGATCCGGGCCGTAGCGCCAAATGGCTTTTTCAGTTCGGCAACTTCTTCGGGGGTTAACCCGCTGCCATTTTTGACCGCAGTTATCTCCGGCTTTTTCGCCGATTGTACGACAGGAACTGGTGCCGGAACCGGAGCGGCTGGTACAGGAACTGGCATCGCCGGTTGCCCCCCCTGCAGGAGCGCCACCTGCCTGGCCAGAATCTGAAGTTGCTGAGCAATCAGCCCCAGTGCCGAATCGTTACCGTCAGGAAGCATAACAGGGGGCGCCGTGGGCATAACCGGCGCAGCAACGGGCGCATTAACCGCTACGGGGGCAAGAGCCGGCTGCACCGGCTGCGTGGTAGGCTGGGGTGCGTAGGCATCAGCCGGCAGTTGGCGATCCAGATAATCGGTCAGTAGGTGTAGGGTAGCATACTCGCCGTTAAGTTGCCGGAACGTAATCGGCAGCTTAAATTCCTTTTTGAGTGTGATCGCAATCTGGGTCAGCAGCAGTGAATCAAACCCAATTTCCAGAAAACTCATATCGGGCGTAACACCGTCGAGCTCAATGCCTGACGCGTTTTCCAGGATCTCCTTTACCTTCGTGATGAGTACATCTTTTCTCATGGGTTGCTGGGGTGGATAGGTATAGCTTGACTCAATTAATTTTGTTTCTTGTGTTTTGACTGAAATAATCGGCTCCGGTATCGGTGGCGAAGCAACGGGTAAGGGATCGACCCAGCAACGCTTTCGGTCAAACGCGTAGGTTGGCAACCTAAGTCTGTTCCGGTTCTGGTCGGCGTAAAACGCTTTCCAATCCGGCTCTATACCGTGAAGCCATAGCTGTCCAAGCGCTTTCAGGATCGACTGGTATTCACTCGTATAGGCCCGGCGCGGTTCGAGGCTGGTTAGTACGTAATCCTGCCGGGCACCTGCCTGCTGCCGGGCCAGCACGGTCGTGACATGACCAGGTCCCACTTCCAGCAGCACTGGTTTCCGCTGCATCAGGGTGTGAAGGGCATCCGAGAACCGAACCGTTACGCGCAGATGATTGGCCCAGTAGGCCGGGTCAGTAGCCTCTGCGCTGGTTAACCACGTACCCGTAACGGTCGATACAATCGGGGTTTGTGGCTGACTCAGTGGTATCTGCCTCACGATGTCGGCAAACTCGCTCACAATAGGCTCCATCATATCGGAATGGAACGCGTGGCTGGTTTGCAGCACCTGATTAGGAATTTCCAGTTTATCTAACTGCATCGCGAAGGTAGCTACGTCTTCATCCCGCCCTGCCACGACGCACAAAGAAGGACTGTTGATTGCCGCCATGCTCAAACTAGCTGGCATGATGGCCTTCACCTGTTCGGCTTCCTTCCGGACCGACAACATACTGCCCCGAGGTAACTGACTCACCAGCCGACCACGGGTTGCAATCAATCGGAGTGCATCGGCCAGCGTAAAAACACCCGCCAGATGAGCTGCGACGAACTCGCCAATGCTGTGCCCGCAGTAAATCGACGGCCGAACACCCCAACTTTCCCAAAGACGCGCCAAAGCGTATTCGGTCACAAACAGAGCCGGTTGCGTATAGCGCGTATTTTTCAGCCGTTCTTCAGCCGCGGGGTTGTTCTCTTTCGGAAATAGGACCTCACGTATGTCTGTCTCCAGATACGCTTCCAGCAACTTCGCGCACTCATCAACCGCCTGGCGATACGTCCGTTCGTTCAGGTAGAGTTCCCGGCCCATAGTAAGGTACTGCGACCCCTGCCCGGGAAACATAAATACGACCTCATCAGGCGTTTCTTCCAGACGCTTGGCCTGCATAACCGACGAATTATCAGCCAGCAACGCATCGATCAGTTCGCTGGAGGTAGCGGCTATCACAAACCGGCGGTATGTAAAGTCGGGGCGGGTGGTCTGGAGCGTGTAGGCAACGTCGGCCAGTTGATGTTGCATTTGCCCCCCTAGGTGGTCGGCCAGTACGTAGGCATACGCGTCCTGGCTCGCTGCGGACCGGGCCGACCAGGTTATCAATTCAAAAGGCCGTCCAGGACCTGATTCAGGGATCGTGCTCGCGGCTTCTTCCAGCACGACATGCACGTTTGTACCACCAACGCCGAACGAACTAACCCCCGCCCGACGTACCGAGGTGGACTCCCATTCGGTTAGTTTGGTATTGACATAGAATGGACTATCGGCGAAATCAATAGCCGGATTAGGCTTGTCGTACCCCAATGAAGGTGGAATTTGCCGGTAATACAGCGCAAGGGTAGCTTTAATAAAACCCGCCACACCCGCTGCCTGCGTGAGGTGGCCAATGTTGCTCTTAATCGAACCCAGAGCGCAGTATTGTGATTCGGTCTGGGGACCAAAAGCCAGTTTCAGTCCCTCTATTTCAATCGGATCACCCAGAGGGGTAGCTGTTCCGTGCGCTTCGACGTACTGAACCGAAGCAGGAGCGACGGCTGCGTCTTCCATTGCGTTTCGGATCGCGCCAGCCTGCCCTTCGGCATTGGGGGCCAGAAAGCTTCCTTTACCTCCTCCATCGTTGTTAACCCCTACCCCCTTGATAATGGCAAAGATACGATCACCATCGCGCCGGGCGGCTTCGGCACTTTTCAGTAACACTACCCCGGCACCGTCGCTGAAGACTGTACCAGTCCCTGCCGCATCGAACGAACGGGTATGGCCGTCGCGGCTCATCATAGCGCCTTCCTGGTATAAATGGCCGCTGTTTACGGGTGACGTAACACTTGCTCCTCCAGCCAGAGCCAGATCGCAATGGCCAAGGCGAATGCTGTCGACAGCCTGCGTGATGGCCAGCAGCGAGGTAGAGCAGGCCGAATACACACTAACGGCCGGTCCCGTCAGGTTTAGTTGGTAGGCCGTACGAGAGGCAATGTAATCCTTCTCATTCAGCGACATCACCTGAAAATCACCCAGCCGACCAACAAGCTCCCGGTTTGGCAGGACATTATGGATGTAGTACGTGTTATTACCACACCCGGCATAGACGCCCACTTTTCCATCGTACTGACCGGGCAGGTAGCCCGTTTGTTCGAGCACCTCCCAAGCGATCTCCAGAAAAATGCGCTGCTGCGGGTCCATTAATTCGGCTACCCGGGGCGGTATGCCAAAGAAAGCCGCATCGAACTGATCGGCCTGATCGAGAACACCCCGGGCACCCACGTAGGCAGGATCGTTGCGCAGCGAGGCCGGAACCGATCGATCAATGTCTGACTCTCCGAAAAAGCGGACGGTCTCTTTTCCCTGACTAAGCACTGCCCACAACTCGTCGATGGTGTTGGCTCCCGGGAATCGTCCGGCCATGCCAATTACGGCAACATCCCGATTTACCTGGCGGGTACTTGGCCGGGCTGATTTCTTCGACTTTTTGCTTCCTTTTGCCTGATCAAGAAACGCGCCCAACGCTTTTATTGTAGGATATTGAAATAGTTTGGTAGCCGAAATATCAACGCGGCACTCCTGCTTAATCAGCGCTACACATTGCACGCTCAACAGTGAAGTACCTCCCAGCTCGAAAAAATTATCGGTCAGACCGACTTTATCGAAGCCCAACACCGAAGCCCATATGATGGCAATTTTTTTCTCGGTAGCAGTAACCGGCGCCAGGTAAGGCGTATTGAGCGCCGACCGTTTCGATTCGGGTTTTGGCAACAGTTGCCGATTCACTTTTCCGTTGACGGACAGGGGCAGGCTATCAAGCTTTGTCCACAACGCCGGAACCATATAAGCCGGTAGCCGACTGCTTAAAAACTTAACCAGATCGCTCCGTTCCAGATCGGCCGTGCGACCCACGTAGTAGGCAGCCAGCCGTTTTTCCAGCATCTCGTTGTCGACTACGCTTACGGCGCACTGAACTATATCGGGATGCTGAAGCAGTACGTTTTCTATCTCACCCAGTTCAATTCGGTACCCCTGAATTTTTACCTGTTCATCGATCCGACCGAGGTACTCGATGTTGCCGTCAGGATGCCGGCGTCCTGCATCACCTGATTTATACATTCTGGCACCCGGCTGACCTGAAAACGGATCGGGTAGGAACCGCTCGCGCGTCAAGTCGTCGCGATTCAGGTACCCCCGGGCTACCTGCACACCACCGATATAAATTTCACCCCGTTCGCCGACGGCAACCAGTTGTTGGTTTTCGTCCAAAATGTAAATAGATACATTGGGCATCGGCTTGCCAATCAACAGACCATTCTGGAAAACCGGTACGTTGGCCGACGCGGCAAATGTGTACGTAATACAGCCAACAGCTGCTTCGGTTGGACCGTATTCATTAATTATTTCAACCTCCGCCCCACTGTCGGCCAGGAACTGATAATGCCGCGGGTAAAGCGCTTCTCCACCCACCACAATTTTGCGAGCCGCAAATTTCGCCTGCTCATCTTTAGCTTTGTCGAGCAGAAACAACTGGGCGGGAGTAAGTTTAAGAAAATCGTACGAAGCGCCATTCACAAACGCTTCATTATCAAAGGCATCGAGCGCTTTGGCTCGATTGATTACCATTGTTTTACCTGTGGCCAGGGGCACAAATAAAGCCGTCAGTGACGCGTCAAAAGACAACGTCAGGTGCGCATACGTACTATGAATAGCCTCATTGGACGTATACGCCTGAATGCTATTCTGAATGTAGCTGGCTATGGATCGATGTTCGACCAATACACCTTTTGGTTTACCTGTCGAACCAGATGTATAAATAACATATGCCAGATCAGCGGGTCCAACCTCTACGTCTGGTGTTGATGGAGCCTTGCTGTAAAAATCTGTTTGCTGGTAATCTATATTTATAACTGAAACCGAAGAAAACTCGCGGCTGTATGGGTGTAATGCCGGGTAATAAGTCGAATTTGTTAACAGAATTTTTGTAGCAGTATCCTGTATAATAAATGAGATTCGCTCGGCAGGATGTGATGGATCAATAGGAACAAACGCACAGCCAGCTTTTAGAATAGCCAGGACTGCCGTTACCATTTCGACCGATTGATTAAGACAGACCCCAACGATATCTTCTTTCTTTACTCCTCTTTCCAGTAAAGAACCAGCCAGTTGGGATGCCCGTTGATTCAATTCACGAAATGAAATACGCTGTTGATCATCGAGCACCGCAATTGCATCAGGCGCTGACGACACTTGCAGATTAAATAACTGGTGTACAAGTAAACTCATGGATGTTTGCCCGCCGAGCGTATCGTTCTGTATAAAATCAATCATTTACTTCTATATCGTTTGTATGCCTGCTTTATCGAGAAACATCTCTGTTTCTTTAGACGAAATAAGGTGTCAGGCGTTATCTTATTTTATCATTTAATTTCTTAAAGCCTTATTCTTCCTGGAGAGTATAGGATTAATTTAGAAACTTTAGTTACCTTATATGACATTTTTATAAACAATCTATAACAACTATTTGCGAGCCTCACCTAAAAGATCCCCTTCTTACTTATCTCTCAGCTATAATTGTATATGATTCTTTTATGCGTATAAGATTTCGATTATTAAGTTCAAATCTTTCCTTATCTCACGACTACCTAATTGCTACTAATCAACAAATAAATTACAGTTGCAATCAAGTTCTTTTCAATAACCTGCTCTGCAAGACAGTGTGATTAGTCAATCTCCGGCTAAATTGTCAGCCTCTGTAAGTTCATGTACTCCCTGCGGTAACATGTCAATATTTACAATTTTTTTCTTACGACTGAAATTAATAGAGCATACAGAAATAAAAATCAGGCGGTTAACTGACAAGCTTTAAGGTTATAATGATTTTAGAATCTAACTTATTAGTTTTTAGTTTTATTAAAACCGGTAATATATCTTTAAGTTTTATCAATATTTTTTATAATTTTTCTTTTATGTTAGTAATACAAGCCATATTAAAAACCAATTAAAAAATATTTAATTGAGTTATAATAATTATACTACTAATTAGAAATATCATAATTTTTGATCTTTTATAAAAATTAATTGTTAACTATTTAGTAGTGACATTTATTAGAAATTATCTAACACTTGTGACTAATACTTTACACTTATAAAGCAAAATTAAACTTCATCCACATCTAAAATTTCGAACTTGCTGCATAGTAAGGGGTCGACTGTCTCTCTTTCATACGGATTTAATAACTACTCTGTTTCTAAATTAGAGCTAAAGAATATAGGCTACCATCTAATTAATTTTATTTGTCAGCAGTTTCTTTATATACTTTTTTATTCAAGCATTAACTAGACTATACTGTAAAAAAAATAAGTTGGCTGTTACCTCTGTTCATTCTCTTAGTCTAAAGTTCAGAATCGGAAAAAGATTAACACAATTTCAGAAGTTCCAGATTTTGTTCATCGTAACGTAACTAATTTAGTATTATGGGAGCAACTCCATTTCCGCGTATTACAGTTGCTGGTGTTTCGGTACCATCTGACTTAGACGTCAATGGGTTCAAAGCTGGCTTCAACAAGCAACGTGATGACAGTTTCCGTACTGACCGCATTGAATCAGTTCGTGCGTTGGTCCGTGAATATTTAGTACCAATAAAAACTATTCAACTCAATACGAATAGTTTTCGACTCAAAACCTGGATTGAAGATGCGTTGGGCTATAAACTATCCCAGGGCGAGGTAATTGTCGCGATGATTGGCGAGGGATTCGTGTATGAGCGGGATGGCGTGAATTGTTACTTTAATGTCTCGCAGAAGTCTATAAAACAACTGCGGACCTGCCGCCGTCGCTTTGTATTTGAACAACCTAAAGTGCCAATGGTTGATACTGTTTATTACCGGCCGGGCAATCACCGCTACTTATAATTTGCATTTATTCGTTACAAACAATTCTTAAAAAGCTAAAAATAGAACGCTACATACTAATCTGACATTATTTATCTATCGTATTAGACGTTTATACTAGTCATCTTATTACTTTATACGTATCAATAAAATAAAGCGCCACTGCCTTATCTTTTACGATAAAAGCAGTGGCGCTTCAATTTTGAAAAATCCATTCTCTTTGCTTGTTTACGGCGAAGGTTTTCGCAATAAACCACTTACCACTAATTCAAGCTCACCGAAGATTCGGCACCGGTAAAACCGGCAAACTTTCGTTACCATCCTCACTTACTGACTGAACGGCGAAGTAGTAATTATCTTTTGAGTATGGAAGAGTCATACCCAGTTTGGTTGTAAAGAATTTTTTCTGCCAGAAGGGCCAGTGTGTTTCCCGCATAAGTACGTAATAGCCACGTATCTTACGGCCTGTTGATGTTTTAGGAGCCTGCCAGTACAGCGCCGTTGAATTGGTTAGATTCCGTACGTCGATGGTAACTTTCTCAGGTACTGACGGCGATTTGGCCAGATTCGCCAGACAGGCCAGGTTAAGCGCCGTGTTTTTCCGCAGGTATTCAAAATCCATGAATTTGGCGTAGTCGCCGTATTCCGTTCCATTTTCAACCCTCAGATCCTGGTGCTGATGATCATAATTCTCGTTCATTTCGGTGAAACGAACGGCCGCCATGCCCCGCTGAACGAACGGCGTGTGATCGCCCCCACGCAAATACCGGTCATTTCGGTAAATCATGACCACTTCCAGGTTTTCGACGTAGCGTTCGCCAACTTCCTTCACATAGCGAGCCAGCGTGCGGGCTTTCCCGTCGTTTTCGTTGCCAAACTGCCGGATTTGACCAATGCGCCCGGTGCTGTCTCTCAACAAACTGGCGGGTAGCCCCTCGCTGAAAACCCGCAGCCGGGTATTATCAATGATCCGGGTTTCGTTACTATTGTTCGAACCCATGATGTCGTTATTCAGAACGGCGTCAACGTTCCATTTTTCCTTAATGGCGCGTTCGGCCAGGTGCTCGGCACCCAGCAGACCCTGCTCCTCACCCGTTAGGGTGACAAAAATGATTGTAGCCGGAAACTGCGATTTACTCATTACGCGACAAAGCTCAATTACAGCCGCCGTTCCTGAACCGTCGTCGTTAGCGCCGGGCGCATCCGATTCGCGGTTCATAACATTCGTTACGCGGCTATCCATATGGCCCTGAACGATGAAAATCCGGTCGTCGTTGGGATCGGTTCCTTTGAGCGTCGCCATCACATTGCCCATGTCGGCGGGCTTGTCAATACGTCGACCGTCGGGCTGGAGCGTCCACGTATCGAGCGTGGCCGTCAGTCGCCCACCCGACTGCTTTGCGTATTGCTGAAACTTACCCAAAATCCACTGCCGGGCCGCGCCGATGCCTTTTTTCTTGTCAGACGTCGTACTGAGCGTGTGACGGGTACCGAAACTGACCAGTCCGTTGATGTGGGCCCGCAGGCTATCGGCCGATACTTGAGTAACCAGTTCAGCGATTTGCGGATCTCGCTCAATATTTACCGTCTGGCCGAATGAATACGTAGTAAAAAGAACAGAAAAGAGAAGAATAATCGGTTTTTTCATGCTGCACATTGGTTAGGCAGGGCGAAACTACGAAAAAAGCACAAGCCGGGGCTTGTGCTTTTTTTGATACCAAAAAGGAAATAGTGTTCTGAAATCCAAAGCTACTCAGCGTGAACAGTTCACTACCGACTCAGATAAGCCGCCCCCCCAAATGCCAGCACTGACAGTACAAAACCGACCATGAACACTGTGTATGACCAGCGCAGCAGCTTATACTTTCGGCCCAGTACTTTCCCAAGGTAATAAATGTCGCGGGTCATGCTGGAGTAGAGAAAATCGGCATCGTTCATCATGTGCCGCATACCCCACTCATAATCGTCCAGCTCCATGCGGTGAAAATTGCCGAAAAACAGCAGGTTAGCCGTTTTATTCTCGATGTCGGCCCGGCTAAACCGCCCCGTCGTTACGTTCGGGCGGGTGGCCAATACGGCCAATACCGTTGCCAGCACGCAGGTGATGGTCAGCATTGCAGTCGGGAGCGTCAGCATGGGCCACTCTTCAAGCTTACGCAGCAGAATACTCAGCACCAACGACACGACAATCGTATTGATGGAGATCATGATGTTTGCCTTGGTATCGGCCATGGCACTGAGCTGGAAGTGGTTCTGCGACGTCAGCCGAAACATGGTTTCAACGCCCCGTTCCGGCCGACGATTTTTGTCTTTATCCGGCTTAGGCTCCTTGTCAGCCCGCTCGTCGGGCCAGCTTATTTCATCCTTTTCATCGTCTTTCTGCTCGGCAATCTGGCGTTGTAGCTTAACCAGATTAGCCGCCTTGCGTGGCTCAAATGCCTGACGGGCATAGGCCGTAAAATACTGATGATGTTCGATCAGCTCGGCGGTTTTTTTAAGCCATTTCTTTTTGCCGATTTTAACGCCGGTCCGTTTCAACTCCTGTCGTAACATTTCGCTCCGTTCCGCAAAATCACTGGCGGCCAGATGCCCCATGTCGGCGTCGCAGAGAATTTCTGCCAACCGATTTCCCCGTGGATTCTGGGGCATACGGGTAGCCTCAATGCAGCGGACTACCTGCTCGATGCGGTCGGTCGGCAGGCCGTGTTCAATCAGGAATGGACGCGCCATATCAACCCCGATAGCTTCGTGATTATCGCAGCTCATCCGGTACCCTACGTCGTGAAGCCAGGCCGCAATCAATACCGTTTCGCGGTCGGTATCCAGCAGTCCCTCATGAACGGCAATCTCATCGGCAAACTCCACCACTGCCTGCGTGTGCGACAGGTTGTGATAGGTGTAATCCGGAGAAATCTGCCCCAAAACCGACTCAGCATACGCTCGCGTCTGGGCCAGCAACGATGTTTCTTCCGCTATCATGCTGATTGTTTCGCTATACTTGTCTGAAAGTTATTACTTAACGTGTAAAAAGTAATTGTCCATATGCGTTTCTTTCTCAATCTGGTCGTACTTACCAGTCTGACCATCAATTTGTTCATAGGGTGTAAACAATCCCGGAAGGCGGATGGCGAGACAACTGAATCGGCTAAAACCAGCGCTCCCATTCCCTACGACCTGACAAAACCCACCGAACGGTATGATCTGACCGGTGATTTGACGGAAGTTTCGGGCCTTAGTTACTATAAACCCGGCCGCCTGGCTCTGATCCAGGATGAACTGGCCGTCGTATTCATTTTCGACCTCAATCAAAAACGCGTAGTTGATGAACAGATTTTTGGCCGAAAAGGTGACTATGAGGGTGTAGAGTTTGTCAACGGCGAATTATACGCCCTCCGCAGCGACGGCGAAATTTATCACTTCACTCCGTCTGATGGGAGTGTTAAAATGCTGGGGGGCGGAGGAGCCCAGGTACGGCACATAAAAATTGGGTTACCCGGCAAAAACGACGTAGAGGGACTTGGGTATGATCCCAAACTAAAAGCCCTCCTCCTGGCTACGAAAGACGCGGCTAGTGGCTCAGACCGACCCATCTATTACTACGGTCTGGAATACGGAACCATGTACAAAGGCCCTGTTCTCAAACAAGATGACATTAAAGCTTTCTCGGATGGAGGAAACGATTCAGGGGAGGTAAAGCCAGCAGGTATTGCCGTGCATCCCAAAACAGGTGAGTATTATATCCTGGCCTCGGATGGGCATCGACTGATTGTTACCAAACCCAACGGCACGATTTTATCATCTGTGGGGTTAGATAAGCAGTTGTTCCGCCAGCCGGAGGGTATTTGCTTTGCTCCAGACGGTACGCTGTTCATTGCCAGCGAAGGAGGGAAAAACGAAAATGGCTATCTGCTCCGGTTTGCCTCCAACTGACTGATGGATGGTCAGGCTTCCGGTTTTGCCGATAAGCCAGCGTAGTTGCCTCTTTTTCTGGTATCTATCTGAGATCTACGTTCGGTAGCTATGATCCGTCATTTACGTTTGATTACACTGCTTGTTGGATGCTGTTTTCGGCTTGTAAACGCGCAGTCGCCTTCCTATACTGTCTTTCTGCTCGGTGATGCCGGTGCCCCCAAAGCCGGGGGTGATCCGGTGCTGACTACGCTTCGCGCTCATTTATCAGCAACGGGGCCGAACAGTTCACTGATTCTGCTGGGGGATAACATCTACCAGTTTGGATTACCGGATGCTGATCAACCCGGCCGGGACGAAGCTGAACGACGGCTCCGCGACCAGCTTGATTTGCAGCAGGCGTTTAAAGGCCGGATGTTTGCCATTCCGGGTAATCACGACTGGGATAAGGGGCGACGCGACGGCTGGCAACGCATCCGGAACCAGCAGGATTTTGTCCGGCAATATACCGGGCGTGAGGACGTCTTTTTTCCAAAGGATGGTTGCCCAGGTCCCGTTGAATTAGCCTTATCCGACTCACTGACGCTGGTGCTGGTCGATACGCAGTACTGGCTGTTTCCCTGGGACAAGCCCGGCGAGAGCTCGGATTGTAGCACCAAAACCCTGCCGGATTTCCTGACGCAACTGGATGATATCCTCTACCGCAACCGGCACCGGCGGGTTGTCGTGGCTGGTCACCATCCCATGTATAGCCGGGGCGAGCACGGTGGGTATTTTACCCTGAAAGATCACCTATTCCCCCTCACGGCCTCACGAAAATGGCTTTACCTGCCGCTACCGGTGATCGGGTCCATTTATCCGGTCTATCGTTCGGTATTTGGTAGCCTGCAGGACATTCCGAATCCGGTGTACAGGGAGATGCGGAATGGCATGGTGGCCGTTTTCAATAAGTACCGCAACCTGATTTACGTCAACGGACATGATCATAACCTGCAACTGATTCGGCACGATAGCCTCCATTACCTGACCAGCGGCAGCGGTTCAAAGCACTCGCACGTCAGCAAAGGGCGCGAATCGTTGTTTGCCGTCGAGAAGCAGGGATTTGCCCGGCTGGATTTTGTGGCTGGCGACTCCGTTACCATTTCGTTTTTCACCCCCGACGCCGTTAACCCAACGGGGCAGCTTCTGTATAAAACGACCATCCCGCTGCGGCCCGAATCTCTAACCGAGCAATCGTCCAATAGCGAAACACCCGACAGCGTACGTATTGTACCGGGAAGCCACTACGCAGCCGGCCCCGGCAGGCAACTCTGGCTCGGCAGTAATTACCGGGATGTCTGGACGCAGCCGTACACCCTGCCCGTCATCGACATAAACGCTCGTGGGCTCACGCCAACCAAGCGTGGAGGGGGTATGCAAACCCTATCGCTGCAGCTTATTGACAAGAATGAGCGCGAATTTGCGCTCCGATCCATTGAAAAATACCCGGCCAAAGCCATTCCGGCCGCTATTCGTAGTGGGGTAGTCAATGACATCGTACAGGACCAGATTTCGGCAGAGCACCCATTTGGAGCCCTGGCGGTGGCCCCACTGGCCGAAACTGCCGGGCTGCTGCATACCCACCCGCAGGTGGTCGTAACACCCAACGATACTACGTTGGGTGAGTACCAGCGATTGTTCGCCAATACGTTGATGTTGTTTGAGGAACGAGCCGATGGCAACTACAAGGGAACCGGCCTGTTTGGCAATACAACAAAAACCTACAGCACCGCCAAGCTCCTCGACAAACTTCAGGACGACAACGATAACCGCGTCAACCAGCGATCGGTCGTGCGCGCCCGGCTGTTCGATATGTGGATTGGCGACTGGGACCGCCACGATGACCAATGGCGCTGGGCCAGTTTCAAAACCAGCAAAGGTCTGACGTTCGAACCGATTCCCCGCGACCGTGATCAGGCGTTCTTCGTCAATCAGGGTATCATTCCGGCCATTGCTACCCGACGGTGGCTGTTGCCCAAATTCCAGGGGTTCGACTTCACCATCCGCGACGTACCGGGGTTGAACACCAACGCCCGTTTCTTCGACCGTACGTTCATGACCGAACCCGATCGCGCCGACTGGCTATCCATCGCCGACTCCCTGAAACAGGTTCTGACCGATTCGGTTATTGCCCTGTCCATGCGCCAGATTCCTGAGCCCGCCCGCTCCTTAAGTGCCAACGATATTGCCGCCAAATTACGGCAGCGCCGGTCGGACCTGACTCGCTACGCCGAGCAGCAGTACCGATTTCTGGCCAAAGCCGTTGACGTAGTTGGCAGCGACAAGGACGAACTGTTTGACGTAACCCGGCGCCCCGATGGGCACACGGACGTTGTAATGTACAAGCTCACCGACGAAGGACAGGCTGGCAAACGACTCTACAGCCGCACGTTCGACCCGGCCGAAACCCGGGAAATGCGGCTCTACGGTCTGGGGGGTGACGACCGATTTGTGGTGCACGGCACAGCCCCCACCGGCAGTCTGGTCCGCATTATCGGCGGTAAAGGCGACGATATTATTATCGACAGCTCGTCGGTACGAGGGCTGGCCCGTAAAACACGGGTGTATGACCTGCGCAAAAACACGACGCTGACAGGTGGCTCAGAGACGCGTAGTTTATTATCGGATGACAAAGCTGTCAATACGTACGACCGTTTGGCCTTTAAGTACAACCTGACTATGCCACTGCTGTCGGTTCAGCTCAACCCGGACGACGGACTGTTCATCGGGGGCGGCATCCTACGCAGGACACAGGGATTCCGTAAAGAACCGTTTGCGCAGCAGCACCGCTTTACGGGCAACTACGCATTTGCCACGAATGCCTATAATTTCCGCTACGACGGTACGTTTACGGATCTGATCGGCCGTACGGATCTGGTCGTTAACGGAAATATCCAGGCGCCTAACTTCGTGCAGAACTTCTTTGGACTGGGCAACGAAACCGTGTTCAATAAAGAAGAGCGGGGCGTCAATTACTACCGCGTTCGTTTCGAGAACTGGAGCCTGTCGACGTTGTTGCAGCATCGGGTTGGGAAAGCGCGGTTCTTCTACGGCCCGGCAATCGAACGGGTTGAACTGGAAGACGAGCAACCCAAATTCATTCGCGACTATGCCCAGTCAATTCCGGATGGAAAGCGCCTGTTCAGTTCCTTTCTGTACGGTGGCCTGAAGGCAGGCTTCTCGGTCGATACCCGGAACAATCCGTTGCTGACTACGCGCGGGGTATTCTGGCGGACGCAGTTTACCGGCTACCGGGGCCTCAACGATCAATCTAAATCATTCACGCAGCTTCAGTCAGAGATTGCTTTCTACGGTAGTATCCGCCTGCCGACCGTTCTCACCATTGCGACCCGCTTCGGAACGAGCCTGAATCTGAGCGATCGGTACGAGTTCTTCCAGGCCAGTACGCTCGGCGGGTTGACCAACCTGCGGGGCTTCCGGCGAACCCGCTTTTCGGGCGATCAGGCGTTCTACCACAACCTTGACCTGCGACTTCAGCTATTCACCATCAAGACTTACCTGTTTCCGGCCTATGCAGGCCTGGTTGCGTTCAACGACGTAGGGCGCGTCTGGTACACCGGCGAAAACTCGCGGGTCTGGCACCACGGTTACGGCGGGGGTATCTGGCTGGCACCGTACAACACGGCCGTTATTTCGGTACTGTATGCCCTGTCGCGCGAGGACCGGATTCCCATGTTGCGGGTTGGGTTTTTCTTTTGAGTTTGTAGCCTTACGTATTACCTGCTTACACTTTAAACGTACTAACGCTATCCTTCTGTCAATCTATGTTGAAGCCTCAAACGCTATCATTCATCGCTGATCTCAAAAACAACAATAACAAACCGTGGTTCGACGCAGCCCGACCAGCCTATGATGCCGCCCGCGCGGACTTTCTGCACCTGGTTACCATTGTTCTTGACGGACTCGAGCGCCAGGACCCCACCATTGCTGAATCGAATCTACAGCCGAAGTCCTGCGTGTTTCGTATCAACCGCGATGTGCGTTTTTCAAAAGACAAATCTCATAAAACCAACTTTGGGGCCTGGTTCAACGCCGGGGGTAAGCAGTCGCCGTCGGCAGGCTACTACCTGAACATCGAGCCGGGAGGTTCGTTCGTGGCCGGAGGCATGTACATGCCCGATCCGAAGGTGTTAGCTACCATTCGGCAGGAGATCGATTATAACCTGACTGATTTTGAAGCCTTACTGGCGAATCCCGCCTTTAAGGCCTACTACGATGGTCTCGATCAGGAAGGAGCCCTTCAACGCCCCCCCAAAGGGTACGACGCCGATAACCCGGCCATTGGGTATCTGAAACTGAAAAGTTTTACGGCTGCTCACACCCTGCCGGACTCGGCACTGACCAAACCGGACCTGTCGCAGAAGATTCTGGGCGCATTTGAGGGCCTGCAACCGCTGGTACACTTTTTCAACCGGTCGCTGACGTAGCAATCACGAAAAGGCGTACAACTCAATTTCCTCGTCGACTCCTTTCACGAAGGTTGGACCCAGCAGCCGGGCCGTTTCGGGCGGATCACTCAGCGAATCGAACACTTCGCGCGAGACCAGGAACTGTGTATGGCACTCCTTGTTGAGCTGTTCAATTCGGGCGGCCAGGATAACTACGCTGCCCGTTACGGAATACTGTTGCCGGGTTTCGGTACCGATGTTGCCAACCACCGCATCGCCGACGTGAATGCCGATCCCGAGCGTAGTGGGCACCATGAGTTTCTCGGCATTTGCCTGCTCGATCGCATCCAGAATAGCAAAACCGGCCTGCACGGCCATCTCGGCAGGGTTTTCGGTTTCGACGGGAGCCCCGAAGGTAATCATACAGCCATCGCCCAGGAACTGGTACACTACGCCATGATACTGCTCAACGATGCGGATGATGATCCCGAAAAAAGTATTCTGGTAGTCCATTACCTCCTCGGCCGTATGGCGACTGGCGTAGCGGGTGAAATCGCGAATATCCAGAAACATAACCGCGACCTGCATGTGGCGGCTTTTGTAATTTCCCTGCTGCTCAAGAACCGCCCTGGCTATCTCGGGCGATACCTGCTGACCGAACAGCGCTACGGCCTTCTGTTCGGTTTCCGTAGCGCGGATGGTATCAGTTATGCTCGATCGAATCTGCCGGGACACGTAACCGGCCGCAACGCCCCCCAGCGCCAGCAAGCCCCCCTTGATGACGTACAGAAATGGCGACCCGATGATGACTGTAAAGTCTGTGAGCATCATCGGCGCGGGTCCGCCGATGAACCAGCAGAGTAGTATGAATTCGAGCCCCGCAACGAAACCCGTATAAATCGAAAGCCAGAAATTCAGCCGGAGCGTCGACAGGATGATGAAGAACATGTAAATGTACACCAGCGGGCTGTGGGTAATCAGCAACGGTTCGCTGAGGTGCCGCGAGACAACGTACATAATGAGCGTAATAGACGTGATCTCGAATGTAGCGTTACCGAACTTGAAAATAGTAGGCACGCTCATGTGCGTCTGCAACTGGGTTTTCAGAAACTGCCTGACGCCCAGTTCATACAAACTCATACCGACGAAATAAAGCGCAATGCTCAGCAGCGGCCGGTCAGGAAAATTAATAAGGTGCATCCGGTGCAGCACCGGCAGAAAAATTACCTGCAGCAGGGTAACGACCAGAAAAATTGCCGATAGCACAGTGGCTCGCTGAACCTCCCGTTTCAGGCTTTCATCGGCAAAATGCTCCTGAAAATAAGGCTCGATAATCGTGCTGGGGGCAGATAGGAACGGAAACGTCATTTCATGAGGAAGGCGCTGTTAACGCTGACGTAACAATTCTCTACTGGGATTGATTCACACTATCCGCCATCTCTCTATCTGCGGTGGCGTATTTTTTTAGAAATCATAGGCAACACCCACGCCCACTGCCATCTGGCCGTTCGGCGTGGGCACCGTCGAGAATCCTACCCTCGGTTGTCGGAGTAGTTCGTTATACCGCGTCACGGCCTTGTTGACCTGCCCGTTACCGATGATCGTAAACGTCAGGGCAGCCGCAATGGAACCGCCGTACACGGTCCAGTAGGCGCCCCTCCGGCCGTTATTGTTCACCAGTACGTAAGCCAGCGTAGCCAGCGAAGTCAGTCGGCTGAGCGTTGTCCAGGTACGAAAGTTCCGGAAATGCCGGCTGACGGCGGGGTCATCGATTTCATAAAAGGGAACTTCCAGCGAAAAGGGCGAGGAGAGTTTTTTACCACCGTAGTAATAAACACTACCCAGGGCCGACGAACCAAGCGCCCGTTCGATGGGCAGCAGATGGGCCGGAATGGGCTGCGACCGGTAGTGCGACGTATCATCCCGACGGCGTTGCGCCAGGGTAGTAATGGATGTGAATAGCAGAATGGTGAGCAGTAAAGCGTTTCGCATACCGAGTAAACGAATGAACGCGCCGTTTTAGCAAGTTAATTTTACGTAAAAAGAGATGACACCCTACGAAAAGGTGCCACATAGGCCTAATCAGGCTTAATCGACGAGTAGTTCTTTGATAACTCGTTTAACCTCGATTGTTTCCTCAGCAGCTAACTGCCCAAGCACTTTCACAACGCGTACTTTATCGATGGTTCGAAGTTGGTCAATCATGACCCAACCCGAGCGTCCGCCTGAGTGAACTTCAATTCGCGACGGGTAGGGCTTTGACGTTGACATCATCGGCGCGATGATTAATGTATTCAGCGGCCGGTTCATCTCGTCGGGTGACACGACCACACAGGGGCGCGTTTTTCTGATCTTGCTATTAACGGTAGGATCAAGATTAACCAGCACAACATCGTATTGACTGACTACCATTCGGCCCAGGTTTCGTCGTCGAACACATCGGGAATCAGTAGGCGGTCGTCGCCATTGTCGTGCATCTGCCGAAACTGCTCTTCCCAGCCTTCACGCGGACTGCGAACGGGTTTCAGGATGAGGGCATCATCCCGCATCTCCACATCCACCGAATCCTTAATCTGGTATTTGTCGAGAACGGCTTTGGGAATTCGTATTCCCTTGGAATTACCGATGGAAATAACCGACAGGCGCATAAAGCAAGTAGCTACGTTGTAATTACAAACCTACTGAAACCACGTATCGTTTCAAAATGCTTCGTCGGCTTCGTGCTACGTCAAAAAATCGCTATTTTTCAGAAACGTTTCTATCCATCCATGGAGCCATTGTCCATAGGGCTTATTGCCCAATGTTTAACCACCACCAAAATTGCGGAGTGCCTGATTGGCAACTGGCTGGGTAAAGGTAGCGATCATCTACTGAGCCAGGCGGGCAAGGTTATTTATGATCGGCTTCGTACGCAAACCCAGCCGGTCAACCACGACATTCATAAGGCGGTTCGGGATGCGCATCTGAGCGCTACACTGGTTGTCTGCGAGTATTTGCTCCGTACTAAATACAACGTGGTGGACCGCGTGTTTCATTTCCCGACCTGGGATCTGAAAGAGGTTATCCGCTACCTGAAAAAACAGCGTAAGCAACTGTCGGACGTTAAATTTATCCTGCCCGACAGTCCTGCCGTGACAGAATATGAACTGTTGCTGCAACCAAAGGGCGTGTCGGCCAGCGAACGCCTGGCGGAGTTGCAGGGGCAGCTACGGCAGGGAATGTTGCAGGAACTGGAAAAAGCAAACCTGGGCATTGAGGATGATCTGCGCGCGGCTATCCTGACGGGCTGGACAGACAAAGGCCAGCCAATGGATTGGTTTGAACTGTTGTGCGCCTTTTTTGCGGAAAGCCTCAAGACCAACACCCGCCTGCAAAGCATCGTTCACACCAACCTGCTTCAGGAGGTAAAGGAGTTGCTGTTGACCGTTAAGGCCAACGTACCGCAAATCAACATCTCGCCGGAGCAGTTGACCGACTTAGCCGGTCAACTGGGCAAGGCTATGCAGCCCATCGTGGAGCGTTTCGATATCGTGATAGGCCGACTGGATGAAATGCTGGCTATTCTGGAGCGGGTTGAACAGAAAGTTGATACTGTACAAACTGGTGTTGATCAATCGAACGAAAGCCTGACCGGCCTTCACGAGAAAGTTGATAAGCTCATACCAGTCCCATCCGCCCGCCATAAATACCTCAACACCTTTGCCCACTACGACCTGCAAAATCTGGTGGGCCGGCAAAAGCAGTTACAGGATATTGAGGCACACTTCACTAACCACAACCTACTGCTGCTGCGTGGAATGGGCGGCATTGGTAAAACCACACTCGCCCGCGCCTATCTCGCCCGGATGGAAGACCAGTTTGACCATGTTGCTTTTTTGGAAATAACCGGCACTATTGCTGACGCACTGCTGCTCAAGTTGGGCGGCTCCAAAGACATTTTTTATACGCAGGACCCACAAAAGAACACCGAAGATAACCTCTTCGCTTTGCTCGACGTGTTGCGGCATATTCCAAACACGTTGCTTGTCATTGACAATGCTAACGACGCTGATGATCTCTTACTACGTAAGAAAGCGTTTGACAGCTTACCCTGGAAAATACTCATTACGTCCCGCGCCAAAGTACATACTTACCAGCACGAGCGTAAAGTGCAGGAAGTGAAGCAACTGATGCCGGAAGAAGCCAGAGTCTTATTCGAGAAACTATATGGCCTCCCGCTGACCGATACCGAGCAAGAGCTGGTAAGTTTTATTCTCGAAAAAGCGTTTTACCACCCTAAACTGATTGAGGTGCTGGCAAAAGCTGCGCGCGAGAATCCAATGCTGGAACTAACAACGCTGCGCGAGATCGTTGCGAAGAAAGAGTATGACGATGAAGAAATTAATTATCCAGTAGAGATTGGTGAGCAGGAAAAGCCCGTTTATCGCATTTTGCTTGATCTGTTCGATACGGATCCCCTCGATGCTGACCTGAAGCAGTTGTTACAGTACTTCGCGGTACTGCCTTCCATTGACATTCCAGCTAGGCACTTGATTGAACTACTGGACGCCGAAGAGATTGAGGCTCGAAAAACTTTACTTGACCAGTTAAAGAAGCTAACTAAAGCAGGTTGGTTAGACGACCTCGATAATCGTAATTTTTCCATGCATGGCTTGGTGCAATGGGTTGTACAGGAGCGGTTAAAACCGACTTTAGAAAGCTGTCACTTGCTCATCAATCGTATTGGCTGGCTTACGTACACAGAATCAGGCGACAATCCTTTAGACAAAAAGCAGTATCTACCGTTAGCAGACAGTTTGTTTAGTGTGTTTGGCGAAGATTCGGATGCCACTTTAGCCACAGCTTATGGCAATACGGCTGTTGTTTATGGGGCCTTGGGTGACAACCAGAAGCGTCTGGAGTATGACCTGAAAGCCTTGAGCATCCGCGAGCAGACGCTGGCACCGACCCATCCCGACCTGGCTAGCTCCTACGCCAACATCGCCGTCACCTACGGAGCCTTGGGTGACAATCAGCAGGCCCTGGAGTATGACCTGAAAGCCTTGAGCATCCGCGAGCAGACGCTGGCACCGACCCATCCCGACCTGGCCTTCTCCTACGCCAACATCGCGGTAACGTATTATTCCACCGGAGATTTGTCAAAGGCGCTTACACACATGCAAAAAGCCACGCAGATACGGGAACAGGTGCTGCCGGCTACGCACCCGGATCTTCTCCAATCGAAAGCAGACTTGACTTTTCTGGAACAAGCCTTGCAGGAGCGTAACAAAACAGCCGGTTGAGGTTTGTCCTCAACCGGCTGTTTTGTTACCTGTTACGTCAACCTACTTCACCACTTTCAGCGTGCCCTGCATCAGCGACGAGTGGCCGGGGAACGTGCAGACGAACTGGTAGTCGCCGGGCTCCGTGGGTGCTACGAAATAGATGCTCTCGGCGCTTTCGGGCTGGAGAATGTTCGTGTGGTACAGTACGTCGGCCGAGTTCGGTACGTAGTTCATCTTCGGGCCGTTGAGGTTCAATCGCAGGGCTGCGTTCCCAACGGCATTGGCCGTGCCCGGCTTCACAATGACGCAGTTATGCAGCATGTCGTCGTTGTTGTTGAACACCAGTTTTACCCGGCTGCCGGCTTTTACCTCCAGCTTGTCCGTATCGAATTTCAGGCCGGGCTTGGTACCGACCGTGATCGTCTGGTCGGGGCCGTTGGTCCAGTCGGCGGGCAGATCGGTGATACGCTTGGCGTTCTTAACGGCAGCTACAGCGGACTTGCCAACTTTGCCTTTGCTGACCGGCGGCTCAGCTTTGGTCGATGCTGTTGCCATCATGGCGCTGTGGTCGTGTTTTGGCCGGGCCGCTACGGTTGCTTTTTCGCCTGGGGCAATGGCGTTGAGGGTGTAGTAGCCGGTCGGGTGTAGCAGCGACAGATTACCCGCTGCCGACCGAACGCCCTCGGCTTTCACTTCGTGGATATATCCTTCGCGCAGGACCGTATCGGCCACGATGCGGGCAGTCAGGCCATCGGCTGAGACAATTACCCCCCGGATCGGTACGGGTCGGGCGTCTTCGATAGGACTGCCGTAGGTTTTGTGGTACTTATATGTAAAGCTGTTCAAACTGTACGAATCCGGATTTTCGGCTGTTTTGCGGTCGACAGGCAGGGTAAACTCCACGTCAAAGCCGTCGGGCTTGGAGCGAATGGTTTTGATTTCGAACGGGGTCTTGCCGGTCCAGACCAGCCGCTGAATACCGTACGGATCTTTTCCAGTGGCCGCCCAGCCCCGGCTGGTTTGCCCGACAAACATGGAGCCATCCTGCCCCCAGACGGTACGGATAATACCCGACTGGAACCCTTCGCGGAAGGGAAAGCAGGCCCCCTGCCATTCACCATTGACTTTTTCCAGCGCTACGCGCATGATTTTACTGTGCCCCTGATCGCCTACGAATAGTTGCCCCGAGAACGGACCAAACGCACCGTTGGTCGTGTCTTCTTTGAAATCGGACGTTGAAATACCCATCAGCGTATGCGGGAACCACACAGCCGGCACCTTCAGGTTCTTGATCGTTTTGGCCACTTCGTGCATAGGCTTACCCGTGCTCGGTACATCCTGCGGTTTCAGCGTCAGCGGAGAGCCCGGCTCGCTGGACCAGCGCAGACCCGCCGGGTTTCCGGCAAAATCGCCTTTCTCGAGATGCGTCATCCGACCTGAGCCAACCCAGTCGCCCTGGTTTTCGGTGTAGAAGATGCTGCCGTCGCGCAATACGGCAAAACCCGCGGGTGACCGCAGGCCCGTAGCCCAGGGGGTCATCTCGCCTTTGTCGTTTAGCTTGAGCATCCAGCCGCGCCACTTGGCCAGGCTGGCCCCAAACCCGATCCAGTCGAGGTTCAACGTAATGACCATGTCGCCGTCGGGCAGCAGCACCGGCCCGTATGAATATTCGTGGTAGTTTCCCGACAGCGGCCATTTGTAGAACGACCGGTATTCGTCGGCTACCTCGTCGCCGTCGTTGTCAACGAGCTTGGTCACTTCGCCCCGCTGGGTGCAGAGGAAATAACCCCGGCCGTTCGGGCCACCCGAGCGGTACAGTAAGCCCAGCGGCTCATGCAGTCCGGATGCAAACCGCTTGAACGTTGGTACGCGGCTGCCCTGCATGTAGGGGTTACTGATGATCCAGACCTCACCCCGGCGCGTACAGGCAGCCAGTCGACCGTCGGGCATGGGGGCCAGTCCACCTACTTCCAGCTTGATGTCTTCCGGAATGGGCAACGTTACGATGCGGTAGTAGTCCTCTTCCGTAGCCGGGCGTTGTGCAAACGCGGGCACAAGCAGAAGAGCAGAAAAAAGAAAAGAAATGAGTTGTTTCATGGCTATTCAGCGAACAGATGCCTGACCTGCTCAGGTAGATTAGAACACTATTGAATACTGTACCGAGCCAGATCCGTTTTTCATGGCAACGGGCAGCAGCAACTCCTGCTTTCCGGCCACCTGACGCAGTTTCACTTTCGCTTTTGGATCAAAACGGACGTAATACCGCCGATCGTTTATCGCATACAGGCCTTTTTCGACCTCTTCGAGGGCTCCGGCAGCCACACGGCAATAGACTGCCGCTTTAGGTTCGCCTTTCAGGGACAGGGTACGTACCAATGCGTCGCCTTCCGGACGGATGGTTTCGGTCACGGTTGCCCCGGCCAGTCCGTATTCGATGGTCGGCATACCGGCTTTATCGACCACCAGGCCCTTGTACTGAAGTGTATTTTCATCAACGCTATCCGGCCAGGTCACGTTCTCGTCGGTCAGCGTCATCAGGGCCGTTTGGGCGGGCAAATGGACGGTTGCTCCCAGCGGAGACAACAGTTGCGGCTCCCCCCGTTCGTACCACATCTCCGTAGCGTTGGCAAAATCGCCCTTCCAGGCCTGCAACAGCGCCATCTGATTCAGATCGAGCGTGTAGTGCATGCCGGCAGGCGTACCAACCGACAGACTATGCGTGCGTTTTTTGGCTTCGCCCGGCACCTGCACAAACGAACGAATCAACTCGGGCCGGGCTTTGGCCTGTACGCTGATGGCGCCCACCGGATCGGGTTCGGGTAGCGACGCCAGCGCGTGGAGCGGTTGCGGACGCGTACCGGCCTGCGATACGAAGAGGCCCAGACCCGGCCGGAACCAGGACCGGGAAAAATAGACCTTAACATCGTGCGGACCGGCGGTGAGCGTTGCATTCCCCGTACTCGGCTGGCCCAGTTCCCGATGGCTGACAGGAATAACCTCCTTGCCATCGACCCACAAAGCAGCTACGCCCCCCTGATTGAGTTCGAACTGGTAATCACCAGCCTGCAACGCATTCAGTTTGCCGTCAAAAAGTATGGTGTACTGACGCGGCTGTCCGTAGGCCACCTCATAGTTCAGCATAGCCGTCGTATCCTTTTTCAGCACTTTTTTACGGGCAGCTTCCGCCGGGTCCTGTATGTAGCCCCCTTCCACTATGGTGTAACTGACAGGGCTGCTCCAGCGGGCCACATCGCGCGGCATCATGGTTCGAAAGCCTACGTTACGAACGGCTACGGTACCGTTCGCATCCGTCAGTGTCACGGCATTGGCGTTGCGGCCGCTCAGCACCTGTCCTTCCCGAACGGTTACGCCGTTCAGGACCAGTT
The DNA here is from genome assembly GCF_000296815.2 of Fibrisoma limi BUZ 3. GTDB lineage: Bacteria > Bacteroidota > Bacteroidia > Cytophagales > Spirosomataceae > Fibrisoma > Fibrisoma limi. The sequence goes on along the minus strand of NZ_CAIT01000010.1, from coordinate 405,788 downwards.
TTTCGAGTACGTCGTTTCCTTTGGGGCCGCCCATCCTATACCATACTTCAACGGTCTGCCACAAGCCGGGAGCTTTCATCAATCGGGGAAGATCAAGTGAATGCGCAAAACTGATTGGCTGGCCACTCGGTAGAGTAAGCAGCACATCCGAATTAGCCGTCATCAATACGTCGAAGCGCATCCGAAAATCATCGCTGGATTTCAGCAACGTCAACGGCTCACGAGTCCCTGTCAATATGGTCGTACCGGGCTGGGTTTTCAGGGACCCACTGCCGGGCCCGGCCGCTACGGCTCCGACCAGTTGCCAACCGGCTGGGCGGGTTAACTGAGCGACGGAGGTCATCGGCAAATCGGCCTGTGCGTGTGCGGGCGTAACAGCCACGCTACTGAGCCATCCGGCCGCCACGCTGCCCAGGAGCCATTTTCGGGATACTATCATGGTAAGAGATACTGAGTTTAGTTAAAAAGCAGACAACGTCTGTTTTCTTTGGATTATGCCATTAAAAATCAAAAATAGTGAAAGCCCGCCGTTTATCGTACTTGGGCTAAACCTTTCCTCCATACGGGCAGTTAACCGGGCGTCAGCTCATTACATCAACCCATTTCCTGCCATGAAACTGCTCCTGCTTGGCCTGACGACAGCCGCTATGTTTTCTGTCCACGGCGTCGATAAATCCGCTGTTAACCCGCCTAAAAACAGATCAACCCTACCGGCACCCGACCCCAATAACGGTGGCCTGAAGCTTGTTGAAGGCTTCAGCGCTCTCACCTTCGCCGACAACCTCGGCAAAGCCCGGCACATGGCCATCGATCCAACCACCGGTACGGTCTTCGTCAAGCTGGATGAACTCAAAAACGGCAAAGGTATTGTCCAGCTCCGCGACACCAACGGCGACGGCCGCGCTGACCAGACCGTTACGTTCGGTACGTACACCGGTACGGGCGCGGGCATCTACAACGGTTACCTTTATGCATCGGCCGATACGGCGGTGTTCCGCTATAAGCTCACCAACGGCAAAGTGCTGGCCGGAGCAAAAGGGGAGCCGATCGTAACCGGCCTGACGCTCCAGCGCCAGCACGCATCAAAGTCGTTCGCCATTTCGCCGGACGGCAAACTGTACGTCAATTTTGGCGCCCCCTCGAATGCCTGTCAGGAGCAGGACCGGACGCAGGGCTCGAAAGGGCAGGACCCGTGCCCACTACTCGAGAGCTACGGCGGCATCTGGGTGTTCGACGCTAACAAGCTGAATCAGAAACAGTCGGACGGGAAGCGCTATGCAACGGGTATCCGGAATGCCGTTGCGCTGGACTGGAATACGGCCAATAATACGCTCTACGCGCTGCAGCACGGTCGCGACATGCTGGCGACGCTGTACCCGAATCAGTATACCAATGAACAAAGCGCTGAACTGCCGTCGGAAGAGTTTCTGATGGTGAAAGAAGGGTCTGATTTTGGCTGGCCGTATTGCTATTACGACCACTTCCAGAAGAAAAAGGTCTTAGCTCCGGAATTCGGTGGCGACGGTAAAACCGAAGATCGCTGCGCGGGTAAAGAAAAACCGATCATGGCATTTCCCGGCCACTGGGCACCCAACGATCTGCTGTTCTACACGGGTGGAGGCCGAAACGCCTTTCCGGACCGCTATAAAAATGGGGCATTCGTCTGCTTCCACGGCTCCTGGAACCGCGCTCCACTGAAACAGGGCGGTTATTTTGTCGCGTTCATCCCGTTTGGGTCCGATGGCCGCCCCTCCGGCGACTACGAGGTATTTGCCGAGAACTTTGCCGGTGTAGCCGAACCGGGTAAGCCCGGCACCAGCGCTAACGCCGGGAAGCCAAATCTGGTTAGTCCCGCCGATGCCAGGCACCGGCCGGTTGGTCTGGCGCAGGGTCCCGATGGTTCGCTGTACATCACCGACTCGGTCAAAGGCACGGTCTGGCGCATTACGTACAACGGAAAGAAGAGTTAAGGAAATACCCCAAACCCCTGAAGCGGTCGGCCGTTGCCGGGCTTAGCGCTGCTTGACATAGACCTGTGAAATTAGCAACGCTAAGCCCGGCAACGGCCGACCGCTTCAGGGGTTTGGGGTGAAATACAGTACCAGTGCAAAATCCATATAAAGCCTCTGCTACAGAGGTTCTTTGGTTGCCCCCCTATTGGATAGGCAACGGAGCCGTATCAACACGTTGGTAAACCGTTTTCCCCAAGGGTGTTTTTGTAGCGCGTAACACTTCTCCACGCGGATTGGCCCGGAATGAGATATGAACCCAGCTATTAAACTCCTGGATAATCTGGTCAAACGGAAGTTTCATGGCCCGCGCCCGCTGGAACAACTCCTCAACACTGACCGCCGGATTCAGGACGACAATATCAGCCGCCTGACCAAGCAGGTGCTGACTTTTTGAAGCCCCTCCTACAAGGCTATTCACCCGAATACATCGGTAGCCGCTGTTTACCCGAAGCGGCATGTTTAATCCCATCCGGAGCGGCTCCAGTACGTTCTGACAAAGCAGTTCCAGGTTTTTGACGATTTGAGGAGACGGTTCAAATTGTTCGTTAAATTGAAAACGAACGGCCGTTTCGCTCGTCAGCAGCTCATGCAGTGTGAAATGAGCGGTTAGATTCCGGTTTGCAATAGGCATGGTTGTAGAAAAGAAGAAAGGTTGACGGAATACGTTCAGTTAGCACGCTAACTATAAGTAAGTTACAAACTTTCCAGTTAGTCTATTAGCAAGCTCATCTGTGTTTTATTTTCCGGTAGGCTCATTTTTCGTACGCTGGTATTCCCTTCCGTTGTAACTTGAATCTGGTAGGCCCTCGCCATAGATTCAGTACCAGGTTAACGACGCTATGCGGGTAATTTCCCTACCGCTACAGTCATGGACGACGTTACCCTCCTCTCCCGCTTACAATTCGCGTTTACGATTGCCTTCCACTACATCTACCCACCGCTGACGATTGGTCTTGGCGTCTGTCTGGTGTTCATGGAAGGCATGTACCTTCGAACCAAAAACAAGGTGTATGAAGACCTGACTCGCTTCTGGATCAAGATTTTCGCCCTGATTTTTGGTATCGGTGTGGCTACCGGCATCGTTATGGAATTTGAGTTCGGCACTAACTGGGCTACCTACTCGCGCTACGTCGGCGATGTGTTTGGCAGTGCGCTGGCGGCCGAAGGTATCTTTGCGTTCGCCCTGGAATCCGGCTTTCTGGGTATTCTGCTGTTCGGCTGGAACCGGGTCAGCCCCCGGGTGCATTTCATGGCTACGGTACTGGTGGCGCTGGGTTCCATCTTCTCGGCCATCTGGATCGTAGTGGCCAATTCCTGGATGCAGACGCCGGCCGGTTTTCGGATCGAGGGCCACGAGATGCAGGCCCGCGCCGTAATTACTGACTTCTGGGCGATGATCTTCAACCCGTCGTCGGTTGAGCGGCTGTCGCACGTACTGGTCGGGGCATTTTCGTCGGGGGCGTTTCTGGTCCTGAGCGTCAGCGCACTGTACATTCTTCGCGGTCAGCACATCGACCATGCCAGGAAAGGCTTCAAAATTGGGTTATGGGTTGCTACGTTTGCTGCGCTTTTGTCGTTGTTCACGGGCCACTCGGCAGCTAACGTAGTCGGCAAATACCAGCCGATCAAGATGGCCGCTATGGAAGGGCACTGGGATTCGCTGGCCCCTGCCGACGCCTACGTGTTCGGTTGGGTTGACAAACAGAATGAGGTTACGCACGGCCTGAAAGTCCCCGGCGGCTTATCGTTTCTGCTCCATTTCGATCCCCGTGCCAACGTACCGGGCCTGAAACAATACCCGGTCAACGACCGCCCCGGGGCGGTCAACTTCGTGTTCCAGTCGTACCACATTATGGTGACGCTCGGGTTTGCGATGATCGGCCTGACACTGCTGGCGCTATGGCTGCTCTATCGCGGCCGGCTTTACGAACAACGCTGGCTGATGTGGATTTTCGTGTTCTCGGTCCTGATGCCGCAGGTAGCCAACCAGGTCGGCTGGTACTCGGCGGAGGTGGGTCGTCAGCCCTGGGTGGTGTACGGCCTGCTCCGGACGTCGGATGCGCTGTCGGAAGCCGTCCGGGCCGACCAGGTGCTCACCTCGCTGATTCTGTTCACCCTCGTGTATTTTGTGCTGTTTCTGCTATTCATTTACCTGCTCAACAAGAAAATTCAGCACGGCATCGATGTCGGCGACGTTACGGATCATTCGGGTCCGCTATCCACCAAAAACCCAGACGTTTTTTCAACAGCACGATAAGTTAATGAGCGAAAGAGTGAATGAGTGAAAGAGCGAATCACTACTCTACCAAACCGCTCTTTCCTCTTTCACTCTTTCGGTCTTTCACTCTTTAAACCCATGGAAACAATACTTGGTCTTGATTTACCCACGTGGTGGTTCCTGCTGCTGGGGGCATTGATAACGGGGTATGGCATTCTGGACGGTTTTGATCTGGGAGCCGGCGCCCTGCACTTGTTCTTTCGCAAGGAGGAAAGTCGCCGGATTGTGCTCAACGCCATTGGGCCGGTCTGGGACGGCAATGTTGTCTGGCTGGTCATCTCGGCGGGCGTCCTCTTTTCAGCTTTTCCGATGGTGTACGGTACGTTGCTGTCGGCGTTTTATCTGCCGTTTATGCTGCTGCTGTTCGGCATTATTTTCCGGGCTATTTCAATTGAATTCCGTAGCAAGGAGCCCATGCGCTGGTGGCGTCGGTTGTGGGATTTCAACTACTTTGCGTCGAGTACGTCCATCGCCCTCATCCTCGGCCTGATTCTGGGCAACATGGTGCAGGGGATTCCGCTCGACAGTAATCACCGGTTCATTGGTACGCTTCGGGGCTTTCTGAATCCGTACGCCATCCTGATCGCCATTACGACGCTGTCGCTGTTTATGCTCCACGGGGCCATGTACCTGGCCATGAAGACAGAAAACCGGCTTTACGCCAAACTGACCATCCTGATCAACTGGACCAGCAAGCTGTTTATTCTCTGCTTCATCGCATCGGCTGTAGCCACGCTGATCTACGTACCACACATGGCGGCCATTTTCCGCGACCGACCGTATTGGTTCGTGGTGCCGATGGCGGCTCTGCTGATTGTCCTGAACATCCGGTATAGCATCGAGAAACGGCGCTACCTGCTGGGATTCATTTCGTCGGCCGTTACGACCTCGCTCATGCTGGTGCTGGTGGCGCTGGGACTATATCCCAATCTGGTGTTTTCCAACATCGACCCCAACAATCACATTAGCATTTACGACGCAGCGTCGACTACCAAGTCGCTGAGTATCATGCTGGGATTTGCTTTCGTTGGTGTACCCCTGGCGGCTGCGTATACCATCTTTTCGTTCTATACGTTCCGCGGTAAAGTAAAGCTGGATGATGGCAGTAGTTATCTATAACCGCTCGTTTTTATAGCTGACTTTTCCTAACCCCTGACGTATGCGCTTCTGTTCGATTTTTCTGGTTCTGCTTGCCTGTCTGCTGACCGCCTTTACCGCTCAGCTCTCCCCGACCAGCCAGCATCCATCCCGCATCGTCGCCAACCGACCCAACATCGTTTTCATTCTGGCCGATGACCTCGGCTATATGGACCTGCGCTGCTACGGTAACCCGTACAACGAGACCCCGCACCTGGATTCACTGGCCCGGCGGGGTATCCGGTTCACGCAGGCGTATTCGGCCTGTCCGGTCTGTTCTCCGTCGCGGGCGGCTATCCTGACGGGCAAGCACCCGGCCCGGTTGCACCTCACTAATTTCATCGGTGGAGAACGCGTAGATACGACGTCATCGCTGCTGCCGGCCGAGTGGCGTCGCTATCTACCGGCTTCGGAAACAACGCTGGCCGAACTGCTCAAACAACAGGGCTACGTAACGGGTATGGTCGGTAAATGGCACCTTGGGAACACCGGTGATTCGCTTACGCCGACCGCCCAGGGCTTCGACTACGAACGGCAGATCAGTAAGAACGGACTGGACTACTACAACTATTCCATTGCCTCGAACAACAAGACCGTTTTTGAAGACACCGGCAAGGAGTACCTGACCGACAAACTAACCGACTACGCCCTTGAGTTTATCGATCAGAACAAAGCCGGGCAGAAACCGCTTTTTCTGTACCTGGCGTACTCGGCCCCGCACATTCTGCTGGTACCCCGTGCCGATAAGCTCAGCAAGTTTCTGTATCGGTACCCACGGTTCAACGGGCGGTATAATCCATCCTATGCGGCCATGCTGCTTAGTTTCGACGAGGGCGTTGGTCGGGTGCTACAAAAATTGAAAGACACCGGTCTGGCCGACAATACGCTGGTTGTCTTCACGTCGGACAACGGTGGACTCGGGATGCCCGAAGCCGGTCCAACGCCAACAGACAATTCGCCCCTGCGGAAATGGAAAGGCCACGTCTACGAAGGCGGCATCCGCGTACCCTTGATTATGGCAGGATCAGGCATAACCGCCCGAAACGCCACCTGCGACCGCTACCTCACCGGCACGGATTTCGTACCGACGTTTATGGAGATGCTGCAAACGAACTGGAAACCAGCCGTACCGGACGGCAAAAGCTTCTACGCGCTGCTTAGCAACCCGGCCGCTGCCCATAAGCGCGGACCTGTTTTCTGGCATTATCCGCACTTCAGCAACCAGGCGAGTCGGCCTTCGGCAGCTATTCGGGATGGTGATTACAAACTGGTTGAGCACTACGAAACCGGCAATACCGAACTCTACAACCTCAGCAACGACATTTCGGAGAGCAACGACCTGGCGCAGCAGCAACCGAAGAAAGCCAACGAACTGCTCGAAAAGCTAACGAAATGGCGTGCTGAGGTGAAAGCCAACATGCCGAGGCCCAACCCGGCGTATGCAGCTAAGAAGTAGACACCACAGGCGTAGTATTATGCTACTTCAGACTAGCTTTTGCGCATGCCCGTATCCTCATCCCAAACCCATAATGAGCAGTACCAAAATGAAACTGGTATTACAATGCAAGAATCCGGACTAAGCTGAGTTACCTCTGTTGCAAAGCTAATCCGCGGCCCGTTCCCCGCGCCGAAGTGCATTCACCAGGTTATGCGCCCGGCGTGTCGGTTCGGGAATGCGATAGCCGCCATTACACCGTAATGTCAGGTCAATCGCCGTTTCCATGTCGATCAGGTGACCGGGCGATACGTAGACGGGGTTGACTTTGTCTTTGGTTCGCAGGGCCGCTCCAATTACTTCCCGGTAATGAACCATCGGCGACCAGTTACCCCGCTCCGGAGCGGGTTCGTCGTACTTACCGACCAGCACCGACTTGGCGCAGCCAAACGCCGGGCGGTCGATGAACAGGCCCATGTGCGAGGCAATCCCGATCCGGCGCGGGTGCGCGATGCCCTGTCCGTCGAACATAACCACATCCGGTTCTATCTTGAGTTTGGCCCACGCATCCAGCAACGCCGGTCCCTCCCGGAACGACAGCAGGCCCGGTACGTAGGGAAATGTGGCGGTACTGATAACACCCACCTCTTCGACTACCTCAAGGGTGTCGAGTTGGAGCACTACGATACCGGCGTAGACCGTCTCTTCAAATTTGTTGAACGAAATATCGCAGCCGGCAATGGTTTCGACCGGGCGGGTCAGCGGTTCGATACGTATCTCGCTACGCAGTTGCTGTTGCAGGGCAACGGCTTCGGCCGGGGTAAGGGTCCAGTTATGCAGGTTGTTGAATCGTGCCATGTATCACCCGTTGAGTTGAAATGCCAGGGCAAGGCTGGTGCCTGGCCAGGACAGAACATAAACGCCGACCAATAGGAAAAGTTAGGAAGGCATTTTACCCTTCACACAGCCGGCCAGCCGTTTGCACAAAACGTTTCGTCGTTTCCAGGATATTTTGTTTATTTTTGGTAAGCAAATCGTCTATTGGTTGCTTGTTGCATGACGTACGAGGTTTGGAACGTGCTGTTTTTGGGTATGGTCACAACCATGCTTCTATTTAACGTGGTGCAATGGTTTTCGTATCGGGAGCGCATCTACGGGCTTTATACCGCCTATATCCTCGTCTGGGTGGGCTACTTTCTGATTCGCGGCACTACCCTTGATAACAGTCTGACAACGAATGCCCGGCATTTTGTCCGCATCGCCGGGCCTATGCTGGCGTACTTCGTCTACTACGATTTTACCAATGCGTTCATTGGTATTCGCGAACGGGTACCGAGCCTGCTAAAGCTCTTTCGGGTTAGTCAGGCATTTCTGCTTGCCTATATTGGCCTGGAGGTCTGGTTCTGCTTTTTATCGGATTATTGGCGCGAACCGATCCACGAAATCATCCACTCTGTTGTCCGCATCACCCTCGCGGTGGTGGCCTGGTACATCATTTTCAGGATTTTCCGGGTCAAAAGCTACGCATCCCGCTACTTCATTACCGGCTCGGCTATGCTCGTGCTGGGTGGACTGGCGGCCATGCTGCTGACCATCTTTGCGTCCGACGAATGGCGCGAACGGCCCGAGTTCTGGCACGCGCCGTTGACGTACATGCAGGTCGGTATTATCCTCGAACTGATGTTTTTCTCTCTCGGTCTGGCTCAACGGCAGCGGCAGGTGATTATCAAGAAGGCCGTAATTGAGCAGGAACTTGCCCGCGAACGGGAGAAACGCCACCGCGAGCAACTGGAAGCCGAACTGGCTGTTCAGCGCCTGAAGCAGGAAGTTTCGGAGGTGCAGATGCGGGTGTTACAGGCCCAGTTGAATCCACATTTCCTCTTCAATTCGCTTAATTCCCTGTCGTCGCTGATTTCCGACGCCCCCGACAAGGCCGAAGAGTTCGTCGATGAACTGTCGAAGGTGTACCGGTATCTGTTGCGTACGAACGAGTACGAACTGACCACGCTTGAAACAGAAATCGACTTCATTCATTCGTACTACCACCTGCTGAAAACCCGCTACGGCCAGGGAATTGAACTCGAACTGTCCGTCGACCGCAAGTACCTGAATCACAAGCTGCCCCCACTAACTCTGCAACTGCTGGTCGAAAATGCCGTCAAGCACAACATCGTATCGAGCAGCCGCCCGCTGACGATTCAGATCCGGACCAATGCGCTCAGTACGTTGGTGGTTTCAAACAATCTCCAGCGCAAATCACGGGATCGGGTCATTTCAACCAAGAAAGGCCTGCTCACCATCATGACCAAATACGAACTGCTGCACCAGCCCGAAGTAGACATCCGCGAAACGGCCGATGAATTTGAGGTGGTGGTTCCGCTCATTGGGCCGGATAACGGGCTGTGAGCGAAGGAGCCTGCTCATCTTCCTTCCGCACCGGCCGCAGCGGAGACATATACTGTCGACGAAGCCAGCTACTCAGCCCATCCAGCCCCGGAAACAGCACGCGTTCGTTGATGTTGGCCTGATCGAGTTTGTCTCGAATCTCCCACTTCAATTCTGCCGGAATGATGATTTTCCGGTACATGTCGTCATGGCTATCCAGCCACTCGTCCATAGGCAGCTCAGGGCTGGAGACAACCGAAAACAGGGCGTACTGGTTAACGATCCGGTCGTCGATGGAGGGTGGCTCAAAAAACAGGGCGAATTTTTCGTCCGACAATCGATCAAATTCTTCGAGGGATTCGATGTCTCTGAGCAGTTCAACCGTGAACACATCGGCCCCTTCCTGATGAAGCGTTGACGTGAGCGATTCGGGCAAAAACTGGTGTACTTTTCTGTAGTTGATGCACCACACTACACCGTCGCGATCGAACAAAATGGGGTCTGATGTAACAAAATGCAGCGCTACCAACGGCGAGAAGGTCCAGTCCATGAGCCGGGTAGGAAGGCCATGATGCTGGGCTACCGCCAGCCAGTGCCAGAACGAGTCATGCTCCAGGACCTCGCGGGTCGCGTATTTTTTGAAGTTACGAAGCAAATGTCCTTCAAACTGATTGCAACCTGGCCCCAGCCGCATCAGCGACGTAATCAGCGTGTAGGTTGTATCGGGCATACCACGGAACGCATAAGGAGATCTAAATCGCTGAATATCAGACATCCACGACTCTTCATACAAACAATTCATCAGTTCATTCCAGCTTGACACACAACTCTCCATACTACTACTACTGCGTTTGGGCAACGTTTTGCCTACTAACTTAGTATGGTTTACGATTGTTGGAGAATTGTACTGACTGATTACGTATCGGTAACGTTAGCCGTTTGGCTAATAAACCTACTGGCTCAGTTCGTACGCTTACATTTAAGGTTCCATCAAACACTGGTCCGCCTAATTAGTTCATAATGAGATAGCTCAATCTGTTCACAAGATTCACTCAACGTACATCCCATGAATCGCACAACCTCTTATCCACCGCTGGGCGTTATGGCCAGTTCGTCGGCCGTCTATGGCTGGTTGTTATTACTCCGCCTGTCCATAACGGGCTTCATGTACACGCATGGCATTCCCAAGCTGACCAAGATTCTGAACGGTACTATGTCGTTTGGTGACCCGCTTGGTATTGGTAGCGGCCCTTCGCTCGTGCTGGCAACTTTTGCCGAGGTCGGGTGTGCGTTTTTGGTTCTGCTGGGGTTTTATACCCGGCTAGCCACGCTGCCGATTATGTTCACCATGTTTGTGGCGGCCTTTATTGCCGGTGCAGGCAAGCCTTTCGGCGACAGAGAGTTGCCGCTGCTCTACCTGCTGGTTTATGCTACCCTGTTCTTTCTGGGGCCAGGAAAATACTCGATTGATGGACGCCGGGTAAGCAACTGGCGGCTCTGATACGATCCCGGCAAAACAAATCGTTCACTCCCCTACGTATCGGAGGCCTCAACCGATTAGGACTGACGATCTGTCAGATCAGCTAACGTCTGAATAACCTCAGAATCGTTGCTGACAACCACCTTAACTTGGACGAACACACCTGTAAACACCTGTTTCAGCAGCTATGTATTACTTTCCCCTGTCCAACTGTTTACGCCCGGTAGTTTGGGCGGGTTCGCGAATAAGCCTTACTACGTAGTTTAGCTGTGGGTCGGTGTGAGTCAATACGTGCTGCATAGTAGTCGGTACGGGGTGATTGGGCAAGGTGCCGCGTCCTTTCTGGTTCGGTTCCGGCACGGCATTGCGGTAGTACACCAGTGGCGTCGTCACCTGGATGCCGGACCTGGGTAATTCAAGGTTGATAAAACTGCTGCCATTCCCGCCTTCGTAGGCCCCGCCAGACTCCTCGCCTACAAATACGCCCACCTTGTTGGCATGAGCAACGGCCAGAAATTCCGATGCCGTTGAGGCACTCTCGCCATTCATCAGAATGTAAACCTGACCACGAAACCGATTCGGTTTGGGCGCGTAGCGCATTGGTTCGCGGGTATCGCTGCCCTGCCTGAGTGTGAACGTACCATCAGCTTCGGGTATCAATTCATTCTTTACGTTCTTCCGGTCGGCTTCGGAGAGGTCGGAGAATTTAAAAAACTCGGATTCGGCGTTGTCTGTTATGCTATGCTGCCGGGCGTAGTAAGGTACAGCCGTATCGGATTTCATCAGGTACGTAAACAACTCGATACCCTGGCTATCCCAACCGCCGTTATTACTGCGGACATCGACAATCAGGTGCTGAATCTGCTTCTTTGCCAGCTTCGCCATCGCTTTATCCATGAATTTCCGAAAGACCGTCACAGCTTCAGCGCCGTTCTTCTCACCCCCTCCCCCAAAGCCGTCCAGCCGCAAAAAAGCCGTGCTCGCCAGCGTGTCGGGGAGATACAGCCGCCAGGGATAGCGCCGTTTTTTTTGATTGTACCACGCTACCATCTGCTTGTTGACCGGGTTCGCCATCATGTGTTTCAGCGAAGCACCGAAGGTTTCCGCAGGCGCGTCAACTTGTACGGTATCACCACTCAGGCTTCGGAAGGAGAGCCGATACGTCTCTGGCTGCCCAATGTACCAGTAGTAAAATAGCGCGAACAACTGCCCCCGCATAGCCTGTACTTTCGACGTCTCGATATAGCCATCGTCCCAGTGGTATCGGTACAGTTGCCGACGAATCAATTCCATTGACTGTCCGTTAATACTAAGCAATTCGAAGCCAGGTTTAACAGTCTGGTCGGCTGTACCATTGAACAACACGTACGAGCGATTTTCAAACTGGATCGTAAAAAACGGTATCGTTTTCAACGTACTGTTGAACTGTTCCCGCCAGTTTTTACCGGGTAATGTATGCGTATGGGCGCACCTGATATCGCCAAGAAGCGCCGAGACTGTCTTAAAGAACGTATAGAACGGCAGCGGCTCATTCAACGTACTGGCCATGCTATCCAGTTTGGCCTGCATCTGCGCTTTGGGTGTGTATCGATACAGGGCCGGATGCGTTTCTTCGAGCAGCCGACGCAGATACTGAAAATCGGCCTGCATATCGGCGGGCTGCAGGATTTTAGTTGAAAGCGAATCCGTAGCAGCCTGGGCGTTGAGCGGTAGCCAGTGGAGGAGCAACAAAAAGCAGAAGAAGCCTTTCATAAATCGTCGTTTTTGCGCAAAACAGGCCTACAATGACGCTCAAATCTGCTCAAATCCGGATTTGATAAGTGATTTTTAACATAAGTTATGGATTGTAGGCAATTCAATCCATAACTCACGTTGATTTCACTTTTCCAGCATTCCTTTCAGCCCATCCAGATCAATCGTTTCCAGAAACTGACTCATCATCGCCCGCTTAGCCACCATATCCCGGGTCGTTTCGTATGTCATTTGCAGGTGGATGAATTGAACCGCCGGTCGCGGTAATTTGCTATTCAGGTAGTTGACATCATGCGTCACAAGGGGCTGGCTGTAAGGGAGTGCCGCCTGTTCGGCAAACGTACCTTCTCCGCGTCGATTCGTCATAAAGCCATAAGGTTCACCCAGCACAGCCTGCATACTCCGCTCGGCGGGCGTCATGGCGGCCAGCATCTGCTCCAGCCGGTCAATGTTCCTGCGCCACTCGTGGGCCGATGCATCACGCTTCTGACGGCCGCGCTCGACGCTCTGCCGGTTGCCGTCGATGTATTTCCGGCGCTCAGCTTCGGTCTTGAAATCGATCCTGGCCGCATAGGCTTCGCTTTCTTTCAAGGACGCTTCCAGGACCTTCGTCGTTTCGTCGTTTTCTGCCAGCATTTTACGGAGTGTAGCCTGACACAATTGCACCAGTTCCTCCCGACTAACGGCCCGGACCGGCAACCGCTGATCGGGCAGAATCAGAATGGATTCGCGCTTACGGTCACGATCATCAGGATGAGCGCTGTAGACCGGGTACCCTTTCAGCAGACCAACCTGCTTCGGCATGTAGTAAATCGCCTGGCCGTTGGGCAGTTGGTAGCCTACCTCCTTCATAAACTTGTACAGAAAATTAGCGTGCATTTCAATATGGGTACCCGTTTCGCCCGATACTTCCGGCTTGCCGCGGAAGCACCAGTAATGATGGAACATGACCCGCACGGTGTAGCGCAGAGGCCCATTGAGCTGCTTTTCGTAGATGCTGTGGTGGTCCGTATTGATGTTTGCCCCCTGCCGGGCCTCGAGGCCACGCGGTTCGGGGTAAGCCTGCCGGATAAAACTCAGCATCCTGTCTTGCCGGGCGGAGACCTGAGGCTGCATGGCTTTGGAAATGTTTTGCAGGTCAGAACCTACCCACGAACTACCGCGTCGTATCCATTGCGTTGGTCGTTGCTGAACAGCTGCTTCGGGGCATGATGTGTCCGGCTGCGCGCGGGTGGCGGTTACGGAAAGGCCAGTCAGTGAGATAAGCAGAAAAAGCTTGTAATTCATGTAACGTAGCGGCTGAATCGATCTATGCTGTTGCAAAGTAGCGTGTGCGTTCTGCCGCGGCCAGGGCTGGCTGAGCCGACTGGCTATTTCGTTGACTGAATAGACTAAAGTGGTGTCTGGAATGAAGCGTATTATCCCCGCCTGAGGTGGTCAGGAAACCAGGAAGCTCCGTAGGAGCGACCTGAAAAGAGTCGTTCCTACGGAGCTTCCAATTCGTCGATACTCACCTTATTTAAGTACCTTACAGTTAAAGCGCATCTCCTTTCATCATCCTATCACCGTTTATCTTCGCATTTTTCTGATTGTCGTCCGGAAAAAGATCAAAGAGCAGGTAGTTGGGGTCGATGCCCGCACGGACCGGCTTTTCTGAGACAAGGACCGTAATGGTGGATTCCTCCTGCGTTAGTTTATGTTTCTTCAGATAAAGTGGCTTTGTTGAGGCCACACCGGGTGTCGCCACACCCGGTGAAGCGACACCCGGTGCAAACACGCCAATCTCAATCCAGTCGTTCAGCGGCTCCATTCTATCTGCTCCCGTACTGTCGATGGTGTACTTTTTTGCCTTTACCTGAAGGCTAACTTTCCAGTGGGTGGCATCGACCGGCTCCGCATGGACCTGGTCTGTCTTCAACTGCCAGTACAGGTTTTTCGCAAAATAGTCGCTCAGCAGACCATGCAGTGAATCGGGCGTTGCGGCCTTCAGTTCCCCATAAAGATCCAGGGTATTGGCCAGCGGTGGCTTGCTTGCTCCATACTTGATGAGCAGTTGCCTCAGTGCATTGTTTACCGTTTCTTTATGGGTATACCCGGTAAGGGCATGCAGGGCCATTACGCCCTTTCGGTAACCCAGAAACGGGTCGTTAGCTTCAAGTAGGCTGTTCATATACGCCATCCGGGGGACTTCGTAGGCGTCTCGCCACATCTTGAGCAGCAGCCTTACCTGTTCCTCACCATAGGTTTCCTCAACCACTTGTAAACCCGAATAGTTGGCCAGCGACTCCGACATGACGTGGGCACCTTCGGAAAGAGCCGGAATAACCTGCCCTGTACCCCACCATTGGTGCGCTATTTCGTGAGCCATGGCAAAAAAGATCACATCCAGTGCCTGCGGATTATCATTCACATTTAAGAGTACAAAGGCTTCTCCGTAGTCAATGGCTGTTGGCTCCGCATTCAAGTCCCCTACTGATCCGGAGCGCTCGATAATGGTGAGATGATCCTGGGGGTATGGTCCGAACGTCCGGGTATAATAAGTGAGGGAGGCCTGCACGCTTCTGGCTATCCGCTCTATATTATCCGCGTGTCCGGGATGATAATACATGGTGAAGGTTACGTCCCGCTTTTTGCCGGAAACCGTGTCTTTCCATACCGAAGTGTAGGTTCGATACCTGGCCGAGAAGATTGAAAATTTATGTCGGATGGGAGCATTGGCCGCATAGTGAAAATAGTTTCTGCCGTTGTCTTTCCATGTACGGACCAGATTTCCAGGCGCTATGGCGGTTTGGCCTTCATCGGTGCCAACTATAGCCTCAAAGCTGGTCAATTCCTGACCCTGCCTTATCTGGCGTGATGTAGAATCATACAGCGAAGGTAGTTTCCAATTGGGTAAACCATATCTCTTTCGCTCCGGATTAGTCCGCAACTCGCGGTACAGATTGTAGCCGATAGCCGGAAACCTTTCCTGATTGACGAAATAGGATCCATTGTCTATCACAGAAACGTCCAAATTAGTATTCCGGAATCCTTTCGACTGCCACACGACCTCAAAATTCATCTGTAGGGAATCCCCTGGTTGAAGCGGTTTTTGCAGCGTATAGATATTGAAGCCATGAAGCCGGTCTTCCACTACCGCCCGGGCCGTTCTGGTAAAGCGGATATTCCGGGTTTCTACCTCGGGTTTGATATCAAGACAGATGGTATCAATCGGTACCGGCGTCAGATTGACCAGTTTATAACTCCCCCGGATTGTCGCCTTTCTGTGCTGGGGATACAATTCAACGGTGATTTTTGTACCGGTAATTCTGGGCTGAGGACTGTCAAGGTATTTTCGGTAGTGGCGTTCATAGCCCGCCTGTCGCTTTATCCATTCGCGGGAAGAAACATACTCATTCAATACGTTGGTGTTGTAAAAAATATAGCTTCCTGTAACCAGAATAATGGCAAATCCAGCCAGCGTAGTTAACGTAGTAGAGCGGGTAAACCGGTTTCTGATCGACCGGATTCTGCCTCCGAAGCCTTCCGGCATTGTACGAACCAGGGCCAACCTGCCCACCACCGCCAGCAGCAACGCCCAGCCCATCCAGTACGCTTTATACCAGAACAGCGGGGCTAAAAAAGGCCCAAATCCTCTCATATCGGTATAGGACCAGCCCGGGTCAGAACCATAGATGAGCAAAGTGTGCTCAATGCCCAGTTTTTCGGCAAATGCGATGAACAGATACGCCAGCAGTACGGCCACATGGCCCAGGTATTTATGGTTTACCAGGACATGCACTGCCAGCGCCAGCATTGCAAACAGCAGGTAATTGATAAGCTGAATGCTAAACAACGCCTTGATAAAAACACCAAACGCGATGTTGGCCTCCCCCTGGGTAAGCTGGATCAGTACGCCCGCCAGCAGCAGGAACCCCATCCATAGAACAATCACCAGCGCCAGGCCCATGTATTTCCCCAGGAAAAGCCCCCATTCGGACACCGGCATCGTATCTGACATTTTATGCTGCCCGTAGTCACGTTCACGCCAGATCAGTTCTCCGGCCAAAAACGCAATGAGCATGGGGATGATGATCAGCCCCGTATTGATATTCGTCAGGGATGCGGTAATCATCGGAAGTACGTTCATGGGAGTGGCATATTGCGGCACTCCTTTTTCTTGCAGGAACTGGCCCGCAACGACAACCAGCAGAATGGCATACAAACCGACAAGGCTGAGACCGGTCCTGCTTCCGGCAATGTATCGGAAGGAAGATCGGGTTAGTACAAGAAGCTGGCTAAACCGGGCAGAACGGCCAAAGGAGGGTAGAGGAAACATTCCAATTTTTGAATCTGGAACCGGACTAGCTACGTCCGCCCCCGTGATATCGGCCTTTTTCTGCCTTAGTTTCCGGGCTGATTTTTCAGCCTGATGAACAAACGTAAAGCGGTAGTAACTGTAGACGAGTACCAGGGTTGCTATAGCAAACCAGATCAGCCTGTTCCATAGGAGGGGGCCATTGAGCGGAATGAACCGGTTGTTCTTCTCAAATGGCGTCCAGGTTTCAATATCTTTGAGAACAGAAATTCCTACCAGATCAATCAGTTTGTAAAGCGCTGCCTTGTCCAGCAAATTGGCTATCGAGTAACCGATGAGCTGCGACAGAATAGGGAAAAGCAGGAAACTTACCAATAAAGCAGCGATAGCTTTCCTCCTGATCACCGAAACTGAAAACTGACAGGTAGTAACATAGAATGCCAGCGGCAAGGAGAGATAGAAATACGTGGATAGGAAGGCTTCCGGCCTGAACGGTCCAATCTGCCCGGAATCTACTTTACGAAGGTAAAAGCCCAGAAAAAACCCTAGCGGAATCACGGTGTGGATCAAGGCATTCAGAAGAAAGGCAGCCGAGAAGCGTCCTCCGAGGTATTCCAGTTTGCTTACCGGAGTGGTATATACGAGCGGATACATCCGGGTCTGTACATCCCGTGCGGCAGCCTGACCGGCAATGGTACCGGCCGAAAGCAGCCAGATTACACCGGTAAAGACAGTAGCCAGGATCAGAAAGAAGGGGGAATTTATGTAAACGGCATCATCATTGGGTCTTACTATCTCCGAAAACCAGAAAGGAAGCATAAAGGCGATCAAAAAATAGATCCAGGTAGAAAGGCTGCTTAGCTGATACCTGAATTCAAAGCGGAAGATCTGGCGGAACCTCATAGCGCTACCTCCTGTTTCTTTCTGCCACTTCCCATATGACCCGTCATGGTGCTGAAATAAACATCTTCCAGATCCGGCTCAACCATGTCAAATCCATTGCCCGGGTTTGTGTTACTGTAGACATGAACCACCGTTTTGCCCGAGAATAATTTGGTTGAGATTACCTGGTAATTGGTCTCGATCTCCGGCAGTCTACTTTTGTCAATCATCAGCCGCCATATCTTTCCACGTAGTGACCGTATGGCTACCAGAGGCTGCGTTTCCAGCAGGATCTCCCCTTTGTTGATGATGGCCATGTTCGTGCATAGTTCCGACACGTCCTCTACGATATGGGTTGAGAGGAGCACCACACTGTTTTCTCCCAACTCACTCAGCAGATTGAGGAACCTCACCCGCTCGGTCGGATCAAGGCCGGCGGTAGGCTCATCCACTATGAGTAGCTTTGGATTGCCAAGCAGCGCCACGGCAATTCCGAAACGCTGGCGCATCCCACCCGAAAAGCCGCCCAGCTTTAGCCTGCGTGCGTCCCAGAGATTCACTTTTTTCAGTAGTGATTCAACAACCTCCCGCCGGGAGGCTTTTTGTGAAAAGCCTTTGAGCACTGCAAAATAATCCAGCAGGTTTTCAGCAGTTGCCTTTGGATACAAACCGAATTCCTGAGGCAGATAGCCCAGTGTTTTTCTGACTTCATCCTTACTGTTGAGCACATCAGTCTCTCCAAGGTGTATTGTTCCTTCGCTGGGGTCCTGGAGAGTTGCCAAAATCCGCATTAGTGTAGATTTACCCGCCCCATTGGGGCCAAGTAGCCCATACATGCCCTTCGGAATACGAAGAGAAACATGTTTTAGGGCGGCTACACCGTTGGGATAGGTCTTGGAAATATTAGTAATGTTTAATTCCATATTGATTTACGTTTAATAGCGGAAAGGCTAATTGTGTATGATCATTTTGTATCCTCAACCAAGACGAATGTATAGTATAGTACTATGCTAAACAAGGTACTTTGTAAAAATTAACCCTTAATGGTATATATTGATTATTAAAGGAAAAAATCAGGGATGAGTGGCAGATACGTTTTTTCAACCGCCACAACGAAACTACGTTACCTAGGCTGATCCGGCCGTCGTTTGTCGCCCAATGTACTCCTTAGGCGAAACACCAGTCATCTGCTTGAACGTCCGCTGGAAGGTAGCCTGTGAATTGAAGCCGCACTCAAAGGCTATGCCCGTCAGGGTGAGATGCTCGCTGGCCGAATTGGTCAGGCGCTGTTTTACGGCTTCGATGCGGTATTCGTTGACGAAGCTATTGAAGCTTTTTTGCAGTTTCTGGTTGAGTACTGATGAGATGATTTTGGGAGGTAGTTGAACGTGCCGCGCCAGTTTCTCGACCGTCAGTTCCGGGTCGAGGTATAGCTTGTCGGTTTCCATAGCCGTCTTCAGCGAGTAAGCCGTTTTCGCGACCGTTTCGGCGGGAATGGATGCCGTGCTGGGTTTCCGGATTGTAATATCGGCTGCACTGATTCGGGCATGAAGATACCCCCGCAGACCCAACCAGTAGATCATAATGGTGATGGGAATGTAGATAGGGTACCAGTCCAGTTGATCGAGCAGCGGGTCGCGCCAGGCCGGTACGATATACGGAATCAGGTGTAACAGCCAGATGACCTGAAACCCCAGAAACACATTCACAAGTTGTCGTAGCCAGCGCCGACGTTGCCCCTCGGTTTCAGAAGCCGGACCCGCCGACTGCCGGGCCAGGAACCGGTGCGTCAGCACGAGGTAGATCGTACAGGAAATCCAGCGCGGAATGTCTACGTAGGCGTTGTATTCATCCATTACGTATCCCCAGTTGGGGCCGTCTTTCGGATTGAAAACGCCCAGCAACGCACCGATGATGAATGTCCAGCCCATCAGCGGTGCTCCGCAATCGAGCAGCATGGGGTAGAAGTGTCGTCGCTCCCTACTGCCCAGTCGAAACTCCGGATTGAGCACCGACTGCACGTAGAAATAAATGATTGGCCCCACCGGCATGATAATGAAAAAAGGCAACAGGTCGATGGCGTGACGTACCCAGACGTTCGAACTGGGGTTCCCCACAGCCAGGCTCGCCAACGCCAGAATACCGATCAACCGCGCCAGTAGCCGGTTACTCACGCGGTTTCCTTTCCGGCTCGTCCATAGCAATACAGCCAGAATAAAGCCCTGTACGGAGCCAAGCAGTAAGATAAGGTCCAGCGGAGGAAGCGTCATGTGGGTAAACTACCAAAACACCAGTAATTTACCCAATGAAATCTATTTTCCTTTGCTGGCGGTTCACACCAGATGGCTACCTCGGCATAGCTCTGACAAAAAACTCCCCACTGATTGGTGGGCCGGATCTGGTACATTCATCTTCGTAATCAATCAGATTACCCGAAATGGTACCTTTCACAAACTTGCCCGGCTCGTATTTCTCTAAAACCACCTGACCATTGGCAATCATATCTTCGCCATTGCACCAGTCGTGGCCAGAATCGTACTGCTTACCTCCATTGAACTCAAAGTTGACCCGGCACTTTCCAGGCTCTCTATCGTAATAAAACGGGATAACGCTCCCCTCCTTGCCATTACTGAAGTTGATGCTGAACATTTCAGAACTTGTTCCTCCGATGATAGCCGAGTACTCCGGTTCTTCATCGTCCAGAAATACACCGAGTGTATAGAGCCGCTCCTGTCCTAAAAAGTTTAGCTTAATATACCCCCGTCCAATGTATACCTCACGTACCAGAATCAGTTTGACGGGGCTGTTGGCAAACGTCATTTCAACGGAGATCGTGACCGGGTTTTGTTTGGGGAGCGTACGCGGAGCTGTGTAGGTAGCTGCGTGTTTATCCGGTTTTAGAGTGCCTTCGCCAATCAACGCCCATTTTAAACCATCATTAGCTTGTCCGCCGGTGGTTTTACTGATCAGCGGCTCTTCGCCATTGCCCGTTAACGGCGCTATTTCAACAACTTCCAGCGTCATTGACTCGCCCAGGTCCAGAAAGGAACCTGAACCCGTTAAATGAAACTGCTCAAATAAACTCCAGTCGCTGAAATGAGGCATAGCCACAGACACCTCTCGTTTCTGCGTGTCTACCTGCTTACCCGGCACAGCGTACCAAATTTTGTTAGTGCGCTGATAGGCAACTCCGAGGGCTGATGGTGCACTGTCTTCTACGTCTGATTCGGTATGGTGAAACGTCAGCGTTGCCGGTTTCTTAAACTGTAGGCCATCGGGCATAAACCGATACGACTGCCCTACACCGTTCGGTGTGTGGTTAGTAATGGGCTGAATCGAGATGGTTGTGGCTTTGTCAATAGCTCCGGCTGGCAGAGTCAGTCGAATCCGACCGTCGGCGGTGCTCAACGTACCGCCTTCCGGCCCGATTGTTTTACTGATGACCACTCCGTCGGGCTGTCCCACTTCGGTCACCTCTCCCGTCGGGTTGGGTTGTTCAGTGTTGGGTTTTGAGGGATCAACTTCTGTCTGATCGGGTTTACAACCGTTGAGGCCCCCAAGGAGCAACCAGCCGGCCAACAGGAAATAACGAAACGTAATCACGGTTTTTCTGGCGTATTGAGTGAATTTGCACCCAGCGTTGCTGAGCTGTCCGTGCAAAACTGCTCCTTGTGGAGCGCCAATCCGAAAGGAAGCTGTATGATATGTCATAAATAAAATCAGAGATGTACGATTGTACTTATGAATTGTTGGGAATAAGTCCATGACCGCTACCTCAATGCTGCAATTAAATTTGAATCTTTTGGGTGATTTTGTCCTTTGCGCGGTATAAAGAGGTCGCTCAGTCTGAATCGTGTATGGTATCGCCTTGTGAAAACCACTTCCTCTATGAGCTTCGGTCGGGTACGGCCTCCGCTTATGAGTTATTATATACCGCTTACTTCCCTACCATCGCCCATCTGGTTAAGCAGAACCACGGTAATGATCGGGATGCCGAAGATCTGTTCCAGGAAACGGTGATCGTTCTGTTGGAAAAGATCCGACAGGACGACTTTACGCTGACGTCGTCGCTGAAAACGTACCTGTATGCCATTGCCCGAAACAACTGGCTGAAGCGATTGCGCGATGAAAAGCTGATCACGACCGACAACGAGACGTACCTGGCTTCTCTATTGAATGAGACAGCCTTAGTCGAAACGGAAGCAGTGGACGACAACCAGGCTGAACAGGTTCATCAATGGCTGGGTCAGATTACGGGCAACTGCCAGCGCGTGCTGACGTCTGTGTACTTCGAACAGGAACCGCTCGATTCGCTTATGCAGACAATGGGCTGGAAGAATCGCCATACGGCCAATAACCAGAAGTACAAGTGCATTCAGCAGATCAAACGCGTCGCCACGAATCAGAAAGGGGCCGTGTAATTTCTTTCCGAGTGACACGTCCGGGTTTGGTCGGAGCAAAAAAATCAGATGGCGTGGGTGATAATCGTGGTCGGCTGGAATTAACTCACGCAGCGATGAAAACCCTCTCTCAACGGTTGCTGCCAACGTAGCTGATCAACCAACAAACCGACAAACATCATGGCCTCTAAAACGATTGAAGCAACCGACGCAAATTTCAACGAACTGATCAAGTCTGATAAACCCGTCATGGTCGATTTCACGGCGGAGTGGTGCGGTCCCTGCCGCCTGATTGGCCCATCGGTGGAACAATTAGCGGCCGAATACGACGGGCAGGCTTTGGTCGCGAAAATGGACGTCGATCAGAACGCCCGCATTCCGGCTCAATTCGGTATTCGCAGCGCGCCAACCCTGTTGTTCTTCCGCAACGGCAAACTGATCGACAAAGTCATCGGAGCCGTTCCAAAAGCAGTGCTAGAGCAGAAACTCCAGTCGGTGATGTAGGATGTCCGGGCCAAGCCACACAGACAAGGTCAGAAAATATAGGAATCATGCGTTAATTGGGCCGTCGACTAAAACGGCCCTTTTTCGCACTGTATGAAACACGTTTTGTCTTTCCTGCTCCCCTTACTTATCTGGGAATCAGTTTCTGCTCAGGCAACCCGGCCATCAACCGTCCGGCTTACACAGCAAAACGGAACGTATCAACTGCTCGTTAACAACAAACCCTATTTCATCAAAGGGGCCGTTGGCAGCGACTACCTTGAAAAGCTGAAACAATACGGCGGCAACTCGATCCGCGCCAACAGCAGAAGCCTCGACAAAGCCCACGCACTGGGCCTGACGGTATTGGTGAACCTACCCGTACGTGCGGAGCGGGATGGCATGAACTACGGCGACACCGAAGCCGTGCGGCAACAACACGACAAGGTGCTGGAGATTGTTCGGCAGACCAAGGATCATCCGGCGGTGCTGATGTGGGCGCTGGGTAACGAACTGGATTTTATTCAGGCCAACGTCAAAGACAAATACAACCTGAACGTTTGGGACGCCGTCAACGCACTGGCGCAGGAGATCCACCGGATTGACCCTAACCACCCCATTATGACGGTCGTCGGCTCCATCAGTGCCGAAAAAATCAAGGATTTACTCACCAAGTGCCCAGACCTCGATCTGCTGGGCATCAACGAGTACGGCGATCTGAACAAAATTCCGCAGTGGCTTCGGCAGTTCGGCTGGCAGAAACCCTATGCCGTGACGGAATGGGGGCCAACCGGTTTCTGGCAGGTTCGCAAAACACCCTGGAAAGTGCCCATTGAGGAAACCAGCAGCATGAAGGCCGACAAGTACCGTGAGCGCTACGACAATGCAATTGCAGCCGACAAAGCACTGTGTGTTGGGTCCTACGTCTTCCTCTGGCGGCAGCACCAGGAACGTACACATACGTGGTTTGGCATGTTCGACGAAAATGGTCTGGAAACGGAAGCCGTCGACGTAATGCACCACGCCTGGACGGGTAAATGGCCTGCCAACCGCACTCCCCGGCTGGATTCGGTCAAAATCGGCAATCAAACGGCTTACGATGGTGTGTACCTGCAACCCGGTCAATCGTATCAGGCTACGGTTTGGGTGACCGACCCGGAAAGTGACCCAATCCGCTACAATTGGGAAGTACTGCGCGAAGGCACCAGCTTTCCGTACGGCGGCAACGGCGAGAAGCGCCCCCCTGCCCTACCCGGTTTGATCAACGCACCCGACAACCGCCAAATTTCGTTTCAGGCTCCAGCCGAAGAAGGACCGTACCGCCTGTTCGTTTACGCCTACGATGGAAAAGGGCATTGGGCCACGGCGAACGTACCGTTTTTCGTGAAGAAGTGATGGTAGCAGGCAAACGTGCAGACTGACAAAAACGCATCAGGGCAACTAAAGTAAAAGACTACAAATCAACTATGTATTACCAAGAAACACTATTTACCACCGTCGATAATTAGTCAAGTCTTACTATTTTCAGGATAGCAATAATTACTGATTCACCGTATGAAATCGCCTAAATCCATCAGCCGATCCGAATTCCTCAACCAGGTAGGAGCCCTCGGAACAGTAGCTGCCTTAACCCAACCAGCCCTCGCGAAAAGCCGGCCGGTACCTGATACTCCGCCCGGAACGGTCGACCGGAAAATTCGTCTGGCTGTCATTGGTTGCGGTAGCGTGTCGAATATGTACCTGCCACACCTGTCGAAATCGCCTTATGTGGAACTGGTCAGTACCTGCGACATCATTCCCGAACGGGCGCAGAAAGCGGCCAGTAAATACAACATTCCGAATCATTACCCGCACATTGACCAATTGCTGGCCGGCGCTCCGTTCGATCTGCTCGTTAACCTGACTAACATGCAGGAACACGGTCGGCTGAACAAACAGGCACTGCTGGCCGGTAAGCACATATGGAGCGAAAAACCAATGGCCAATAACTACCGCGAAGGCCGCGAACTGCTCGAGCTGGCGCAGAAGAAACAACTTCGTATCTGGGGAGCTCCGGCGGTCGTGATGAGCCCGCAGTTTGCCTTTATGGCCCAGGCAATCAAGGCCGGTAAACTGGGCAAAGTGTCAGCTGCTCATGCACACTACGGGCATTTAGGACCAACCTGGTCGGCTTTCTTCTACGAGAAAGGCGGTGGTAGCCTTCCTGATCTGGGCGTTTATAACCTGGCTACATTGACCGGTCTGCTTGGTCCCGCCCGATCCGTCATGGCCATGACGAGCATTGTTACACCCACCCGCAAAACCGACAACAAAGGGGATGTCCCGGTCGAAGCGGAAGACAATGCCATGGTCCTGATCGACCACGGCAACGGTACTCTCTCACACGTGCAGTGCGGCTTCAACTACTTTGATCCATACGGTCACGAAGGAACGGGCCAAGAAAAACCAACCATCACCGTCTGGGGCACCCAGGGCAACTTGGCCCTGATCGGTTACGACTGGGCTCCTTTTGGCGTCGATCTGGCCACGGCCGCCGATGAAAAAGGACAGCGCTACGTTACGGACCCGTCCGATTATCGTTGGGAAATGGGAGCGTCTGTCATTGCCGAGCACATAGCTCTGGGTAAAGAGCCTCTTATTCAGGCTGAGCACGCGCTGCACGTACTGGAAATAATCGAGGCCGCTCGAACCTCCGGGCAAACCGGTAAGCGGGTAAAGCTTCAGTCGTCTTTCCGCTGGCCTTTGGTATAAGCGTTGTTCGTGCTGGTAACAGCCTGGCCAAACATGAAGTCTGGTTGTATACCCCTTAGTTGTACAGCGGGTAAGTGTCAAACTAGTCCCGCAACGGCGGCTGATACACCCGGATTTCGTGCAGCCCCGACAGCGCCCGGCCGGACAATTCGAGTACGTGCTCGCCATTGGCCACCCCCTGCAGAACTGTCACCGTTCGTCCATCGGCGGGGCTGATCGTATCACGGCACATGGAGGCCACCTGCCAACGTAACGTATCGCCCGGTTTCAGCCAGGAGAACTGCCGGAAATCGCCGGGGTTCTTCCGCCGGAACCAGTAGTACGGTTCTATCACGATACGTCCGGAGCGGGAGGTAAACGGCTTATCGCTGCTACCCTCTCCATCGTGGCCCGTTTTTGAACCGCTCACCCGAAAGCCAACTTCCTGCCGGACGCTGTCAACGGCCGTAATGGTCAACGTCCAGTCCTCGGCCTGAGGCTGCCCAGCCAATTGGACGGTGAGCGGCTGACCGATATGGGTCAGGAAGAAACCATCGGGCTTGCGACTCGGCCGGGTATGGTAGTAGCAACCCAGTGTGGCCAACGGCTTTTGACCATCCACCAACACGGAAGCGCTGCTCGTTGAGGGGCTCCAAACCAGATCAACCCGGTTGCCAGTCACCGGCAGGCGAAGTCTGTCTTTTCGAACGGTAAAGTCCTTGCCGGCTTTCAGCACATGTACCCCAGCCAAGGACACTGGCCCGGTGGGCAGCGTTTCGAAATAGCGCTTGATGATTTCTGCCATCAGGTAGTTTCCGTGGTCGTTCAGGTGGACATTATCGGTTAGTAAGGTCGATGCTGACAACTTGTTCTGGGCCAGGTATGCTTTCCAGGCCGTCCGGATGTCAATCAACGCCAGTTGGTACTTGTCGCACAGCGCCGGCAGCCACACGTTGCAATGACGATCATGCCAGGTCTCGTTTTGCCCAACCGCTACGTGATCGGTCTGGATAGCTATTTCCGCCGTAGTCCGGCTGCGAATGGTTCGGATGATCTGTTCGTAATCGTCCTCGTTGCCGTAGTCATGAAACAAGATCAGGTCTGGGTAAAACGCCACCACATCGTTATCGACCATGAGTTTCAGGCGATCGGAGCTGAAGCCACCAATCGCTTTGTTGACCATCACCAGGTTAGCCTGCGGGTAGCGCTGCTCCAGAAAATGCTTAACCTGTTTCCACCAGTCCTGCATACTGATTGACTGCCCGTATACCAGCACCCGTACTTCCTGAGACTGCGCTGACGTAGCGCCTGTTAACATCGAAGCTGTTCGGGGTAGCCGGGTCGCAAACCGGCTGGCGTCGGCGACCGGCGGGACGGGAAAATACGACTGTGCAAAGGCGTATAGGGGCAATAAAAGGCCCAGCAGGGTGCAGAGAAAAGGCATATCGGATCAGGAGCTACAAACTACGTTCGGGTCAGCGTTACACAAAGCTCATACAAACTCACCTGGTTCCTGGCCTGCTCTGTCCGGGTTGATCTGCCCGAATGCGCTACGTTAAACAAATCGGCTCCACACGGAATTGACAGTGAGATATGACTAAGCGAACGTTTTTGACAGCGCAATGGCGTAAGCTACTGATGCTGAATTACGAAGTTGACCCGGCTGTTCTGGAACCGTACCTGCCGCCAGCCACCGAACTGGACTTGTGGCAGGGTAAAGCGCTGGTAAGTATGGTTGGCTTCCTGTTTCTGGACACACGCGTACTGGGCGTTAAGTGGCCGTGGCACGTCAATTTTGAAGAAGTTAACCTCCGTTTTTACGTCAGGCATTACGACGGCACCCACTGGAAGCGCGGCACCGTATTCGTCAGCGAAATCGTACCCAAACCAATCATTGCGCTGATCGCCAACACGCTCTATAATGAGCACTACCGGGCCATGTCCATGCGGCATCAGATTACCCAGATCGACGGGGGCCAAACCCGGCTGAATTTTGAGTGGAAGTACAACGGCCGTTGGAACAAACTTGGCGCTACGGTCGATAGCGATTTGCACGATATGACGCCCGACAGCGCCGAGTCGTTCATCTTTGAACACTATTGGGGTTATAATGCTCTCAATGCCACAACCTCGCTTGAATATCAGGTTGAACACATACCCTGGCAGATTGCGACGGTCAGCAACGCCTTTTTTGATGCCGACGTAGCCAGTCTTTACGGCGACGCCTTTGTTCCGTATTTGACCGCAACGCCCTATTCCGTTTTTTACGCCGAAGGCTCCAACGTAGCGGTCCGGGTAGCCGGCAAGGTGCGGCCGGTGGCAAAAACCACCGCTGTATAGCCGGTCAGACGATTGCCCTACACCGGTCCTTTCAGCAGACCACTGTAGGGCAAACAAACCGCTGACAGCCTTTATGATTTTTTAGCGCTACTCTTCGCTGTTGCTACTGTCTTTTTAACAGGAGTCCCCGTTTTTTTGGCTGGGGCAGCTCCAGTGGTTTTCGTCATTGTAACGGGGTCCCAGTACACCACCTTGTTGTCGAAATAGCTTTCGTTGCAGGCCAGCACCGGTGCCGCAGCCCGGAAACCGAACACCGGGTCCTCGATCGTGCCCTGACTGCCCTCGCGCACGTTCTTGAAGAAGTCGCCGAAGTGCTTGGCATGTGCATCGTCGTCTTTCGGAGATTCGAAGCGAACCTCTTTCACCGGCTCGGCCGAACGGCTTTCGGGTGGGTACTGCGCATCGTACTTCCGCACAAACTCCTGCTGCACTTCCGGCGTAAACGTAAAGAAGCTGTCGTAATTGCCGTAGCCGGGGGCCAGCGGCAATTTCTTCTTGGTCAGGATCAGGTTATCCTCCGAAAACTCGATCTGGCCTTCGTTTCCAATGATGCGCGTTACGTTCTGAATCTTACCCGCGTTGGCGAAGTTCACCCGCAGCACCATCTGAAAGGCTTCGTGTTGGTCCGTTTTGGGGTAATCCATGATGCTCGTCATCACATCAGGTACGTCGCGGCCGTCTTTCCAGTAGGCAAGGTTACCCGACGAAAAAATTCGGTTGGGGCCCAGCGAATTAGTCACGAAATGTACGCCCGTAATGAGGTGAACGAACAGGTCGCCGGCTACGCCCGTGCCGTAGTCCCTGTAATTCCGCCAGCGAAAGAATCGTTTGGGCTCGAACGCACGCTTGGGCGCATCGCCCAGGAACCGGTCCCAGTCCAGTGTTTTCGCCGAAGCATCGGGCGGAATGGAGTAGTTCCAGGCACCAATGGCGTTGAAACGGTCGTTGTTGGACTCGATGTAGTTGATGGCACCGATGTCGCCCGCCTGCACCATTCGCTTGGCTTCCTGGAAAGCCGCGCTGCTGATTCGCTGGCTACCTACCTGCATGGTCTTGCCCGACTTTTTCCAGGCGTCGATTACGGCCTTGCCTTCGTTGATGTGATGCACCATCGGCTTCTCGCAATACACATGCTTACCCGCTTTCAGGGCCGCGATGGTAATGTGATCGTGCCAGTGGTCGGGCGTCACGACAAGCACCGCGTCTACATCCGGGCGGGCCAGAACTTCGCGAAAGTCGCGGGTGGTGAACAGGTCAGGGTTATTAAACGCCGTTTTCGCCGTGTCGAGCCGTCCCTGATACAAATCGGCCACGGCCACCAGTTCAACGTCGGGGTTACGCAGGGCGGCCCGGGTATCGTAGTTTCCCTGAATACCCATACCGATGGTAGCAATCCGGATTTTGTCGTTTGGGCTAACCTTCTTCAGGTTCGGAATGTAGTTGAATCCGAGCGGGCGTGCCAGGCCCTGGGTTGCTACCAGCGCCGAAGCGGCCGACAGGCCCTTTATGAATTTGCGACGAGATGCTTGCATAGAACAAAGTTGATTAATCGTCCTGGGTGTAAAAGCCACTTATCGAGTAGATTTACCCTTGCACATTATTTGTTCTTTGCAACCTCCTTAACCGCTTCATAATCAATAAAAAAACATAATTACCCATGTCGACCCGAGCGCTGTTCTTACTCCTCTGGACAGGTTTGCTGACCCTGCTGCTGGCGGCTAAACCGATCTTATTTACCGATAATGCCGATTCAGCCAAACCCCGCAAGGCTGCGAAACGGTACCTCTACGTAGCAACTCCGGGCATTCGAAACTATCTGGAATACGGCGGACACGGTTTACTGGTCTACGACATCGACAATCAGCACCGGCTGGTGAAGCGTATTCCGTTGGCGGGTTTAGGTGCAGACGGCAAACCACTCAATGTGAAAGGGATTGCGGTCAGTCTGGCCACTCAATGCGTCTATGTCAGCACGATTAATACGCTGCAATGCGTCGATCTGACTACGGAGAAACTGCGCTGGGAGCGAACGTACGAAGGCGGTTGCGACCGCATGTCCATCGCCCCCGATGGCAAAACAATCTATCTGCCGTCGTTTGAAAAGGAACACTGGCACGTAGTGGATGCCGCTTCGGGCGATGTACTCCGCAAGATTGTCACGAACTCCGGGGCGCACAACACCCTGTATGGTCCGGACGGCTCACGGGTTTATCTCGCTGGACTACGTTCGCCCAACATGACGGTGGTCGATACCCGTAGTGGCACCACGCGTCAGGTAGGGCCGTTCAGCGCCAGCATCCGACCGTTTACGATCAACGGCCGTCAGACGCTGCTGTTCGTCAACGTCAATGAGCTGTTGGGTTTTGAAGTAGGCGACATCACAACCGGACAGAAACTCCACCGAGTTGAAGTCAGCGGGTTTCAGAAGGGCCCGGTCAAACGGCATGGGTGCCCCAGTCACGGCATTGGCCTGACGCCGGACGAACAGGAAGTATGGCTGGTTGATGCGTTCAATCAACGTATCCACATTTTCGATGCCCATATGATGCCACCAAAGCAACTGGAAAGCCTTCCGGTACGGGATCAGCCCGGTTGGATAACCTTTAGCCGGGACGGCCGGTACGCCTATCCATCGACGGGCGAAGTGATTGATGTAAAAACGAGAAAAACTCTGGCGACTCTACAGGATGAGAAAGGGCAGCCGGTGCAGAGCGAGAAGATGGTCGAAATTCAATTTGATGGTCCCAGGGCCGTGCAGGCCGGCGATCAATTCGGGATTGGTCGGCTACTGGGCGAGATGAAATAATGGTACTGAGTACTGTCAGGTGGTGTCAGGTGCTTCACCTGACACCACCTGACAGTACTCATCAAATAGCCTAGTTTTTATCAAACTGAATGGCTACCCACTGCCGGTCGGTTGGCATTTTGTGCGTTTCATTCCAGACAAACATGGCCTGTTCCAGGGCGGCATTCAGGTTACGCTGGGTCTGGCGACGGGCAATGTTCAGCCGACGGCTCATCGTTTCTTCGTAAATCAGTTGCTGCTTGTCGTTATAGAACCGAACCGTGCAGTGGCGATCTTTCGGATTCCATTCGACGACCCACGAACCCTCACGGGCTATGGTCAGGGGCTTCCTGTTTGTGGTAGGCTGTGCCTGGGCCGTGAACGAAGCAGTTGCAAAAAAGGCGGCCAGTACGGCCAGGCGGAGGAAAGCGTTTGATTTCATGGCATTTGCGTTTTTGGTGCGTGTTGTATTTGTCGTTAACTGAATCAAAAGTAGAAACACCACGAACCCTCTGCTGGCAAAATCGCTCAACGTGGTTTGTAAACCGCTACAAGGCACTTCATTGGCTATCAGTGACATTAATCGCCAGACAATGCTGTTCGGCGACGATCGGTCGCCGTTTGTCGACAAACCCGACAGTTCGTAGGTGAGCCCCTTTTGTTTGTCTATCTTCGGGTTAGTAATCAGCAGGTTTATGCAACTTCTGACCAAAGAATTTGTCTTCTCAAATCAGCCCCGTCAGCGATTGGCGCGACACGGTCTATTCTGGTTCGTGTTTTGGGTTTTCTCGTTCCTCATTTATGGTACACGACCCGCTCAATACTGGCATCTGGTCTATGGCGAAGACCTATTGAAGGCACTACTGAAAGGCTGGTTGGTGGCCGCTGTCGATGCCCTGCTCTACCTGCCTTCGCACATGACTCTGACGTACGCAACGATGTACATCATATTGCCCCTCTTTGTGTTTCGGGGTAAGTACTTTCAGGCCGTTTTGGGCGTAATTATCTTTATGGTTTTGAGCGCGGTGGTTGCTGCCAGCGCTACTGTTTGGGTCATTGTTCCCCTTCATACGGCTTACGGAGCCCCCTCGCCAAGCGACACGTTTTTTTATTCAATGATCGCCGGATTACGGGGCGCTACGACCATTGCCGGATTTGCGGCTTCCATCAAACTGGCCAAAGTCTGGTATCTAAAACAGGAAGCGTATCAGCAGATTGAACGGGAGAAACTTCAGGCCGAACTACAGTTGCTGAAGTCGCAGGTACACCCGCATTTCCTGTTCAATACGTTAAATAACCTCTACGCCCTGACGCTGCGCAAATCAGACCGGTCCCCGGCCGTCGTACTGAAACTGTCTGAACTGTTGAGCTACATGCTCTACGATTGCAATGCCTCGGAAGTGCCCGTCGAAAAAGAGATTGCGTTCATGCGCAACTACATCGGGCTTGAGCAGCTACGCTACGGCGACCGGCTCGATATGTCCATCAACATTTCGGGCGACTACCAGAGTAAGCTCATTGCCCCCCTGCTGCTGGTACCCTTTCTCGAAAATGCGTTTAAACACGGCACCAGCGAACAACTGGAACAGGCCTGGATGCACCTCGATCTCTCGGTGCAGGGCACTACGTTAAAATTCAAGCTGATTAACAGTCGGGAAGCCACCGAACACGACGAAACCTACGTGGGGGGCATTGGGCTACAGAACGTAAAAAAGCGCCTTCATCTGTTGTATCCCGACCGCCACGACTTGCGGATTACGGCCGAAGATGAGACCTTTATGGTCACGCTCACGCTGGAGCTGTCGCCAATAAAAGTGCCTTACCAATCGGCAGTTCGGCTGACGGAAGCGGTATGATTATCGTTTGACGTTAACTGTTGGTCGTTGTCATCAAGCCAATACGTAACATCAACTTACGAACGTCAGACCTTAAACTCTTTTTTAACCATGAACATACGCTGCTTACTGGTTGATGACGAACCGCCCGCCCTGGAAGTGATCGAGTCGTACATTGATATGGTCGACGGACTGGAGATCGTAGGTAAATGCCACAACGCGATCCAGGCGTTCAGTCGGTTGCAGGAAACCCCGGTCGACCTGATGTTTCTGGACATCAAGATGCCCAAACTGCTCGGAACGGATTTTCTGCGCAGCCTGCGCCAGCCTCCTAAAGTGATTTTTACGACCGCCTATCGCGATTACGCCCTGGACGGCTACGAACTGGACGTTGTTGATTACCTGCTCAAGCCGATTTCGTTCGAGCGGTTTCTGCGGGCCGTTTCAAAAGTCATGAAGGCGGAGCCCATTCAGGTGGGTACCAGCCAGACAGCCTCAATCCCCATCCCGTCCGTCGAAAAAACAGCAACAACCACCAGCACATTCCTGTATTTCCGGGCCGACCGCAAGATGGTGAAGGTGTTCACCCGCGACATTCTCTACGTCGAGAGCCTGAAAGATTACGTTAAAATCATTACCACGAACGCCAAACCACTGCTGGTCAAGCAAAGCATCAGTTCGCTGGAAGCCATGCTTCCTGAGGATGATTTTGTGCGTATTCACCGGTCGTATATTGTCGCCATCGACAAGATCACAGCCTATACACCAACGCACGTGGACGTAGCGGGTCAGGAATTACCCATCGGCCGGCTGTATCAGAAAGATGTCGGCCGGGTGCTGAAAGTGGGAATGGAGTGAGTTCTATCCGGAAATAAGACGGCAAGAAATTCGGTTATGAGTCGGCTACGTGAGGCATAACAAGCCCTTGAAGGGACCGAACAGACACTTAAAGAATCGGCTTTTTGAACAGCAATCATGGTTTGGGAACAACGTAACAGATGAGCGGGCGCTGACGTATGCTCAACCGTTTGAACTGGCCCGAACTATACATTAACGACATCGTTAAACGCTTGCCTTATCCCTGACATGCCCTCCCTCTCCCGTCGCCAATTCCTTCAATCGTCCGCACTCCTGGCAGGTAGCGCCGTTGTGCCTGCGCTATCAGCGTTCCGAACCGGACCAAATCCCCTGAGGCTGGGTGGCCCTGTCTTCCTGAAAAGCGACGATCCGGCCGAATTGGCACGGGAGCACCGGCGACTGCGTTACAGTGCCGCCTACGTACCCAAGGTAGAGCTTAATGACACGGCCAGAATTGCGGCTATTCAGAAAGCGTTCGCGGCCGAGAACGTCCTGATTGCGGAGGTGGGTGCCTGGGTGAACATGCTGGATCAGGATGCGGAGAAACGTAAAAAGAACCTGGCCTACGTAACCGATCGGCTGGCGCTGGCCGAAGCCGTTGGCGCACTGACCTGCGTCAACATTGCCGGATCGTACAACCCCGTCAATTGGGACGGCCCCGATCCGCACAATCTCGGCCCGGAGTTTTTCGATGCTACGGTCGAGAACTGCCGTAAGGTCATCGACGCCGTGAAGCCCAAACGGGCCAAATTTGCCCTGGAGATGATGGGCTGGAGCCTGCCCGACGGCGCGGATTCGTACCTGAAATTTATCAAAGCCATCGACCGCCCGGCCTTTGCCGCGCACATTGACGTAGCCAACATCATCAACAGTCCGGATCGTTTCTATAACAACACCGCTTTAATCAACGATACGTTTCGCAAACTAGGGCGCTGGGTGGTATCTGTCCATGCTAAAGACATTGTTGGAAAAGACGGCCATTTCGCCGAAACCATGCCCGGACGCGGTGGAATGGACTACGCAACGTACCTGCGTAACGTTACGGCACTACCACGCGAGATTCCGTTGATGCTGGAGCATCTACGCACTGCCGAAGAATACGACGAAGCACGGCAGTTTGTCATCAAAAAGGCCGACGAAGCCCGGATACCACTGGCCTAGCTACGAATTCTACCCAGCATCTGCTTCATTTTACCCATCCACTGGGGCTCGTCCAACTCGTTGCTTAACAAAAAGCTATACGGATGAAGAGCCGGAATGTGCTCGCAGACGATCCGGATAATGGCAAACAGGGGCTCAAAAAGTATCATACCGGGAATTCCCCAGATCAACTCTCCCGCCACAACGGCGATAATGGTAAAGATGGGACTTAAATCCAGTTTGTTACCCATCACCAGTGGTTCGATAATGTTGTTATCAATGATCTGAGCGGCAACCAAAATCACAATTGTCGGCAATAGCAGATCCGGTGAGCCGTTCAGAAAAGCCATACCCAACGGAAAAGTGGCCCCAACAAAGGCCCCTATATACGGAATCAGGGTAGGAATGACAGCGATAATACTCACTAAAACAGCGTTCTGAAGCCCCAGAATCGATAGGCCAATCGCATAGAAGACTGCCAGAAACAACATGGAGATCAGCCGTCCGATCAGGTACTGCGCCGAAACCTGGGTGATTTTATCCAGCGAATCCCGCATATCCGACCGGTTTTCAGGAGCCGCGAGTTTCAGGAAAAAATCGCGAAATTTTTCGCGCTTCCACATCAGAAAAAACATGTAGAGAACAACCAGCACGAACGACGTTATCAAACCACCTAATGCCCCGACAACGGCTGTGATGGTTTGCCCTGATGACGACGACAGCTTCGACACCTGCGACTTTAGCGAACTGATCTGCTCCTGGGCTGTAAGCCCAAAGCGCTGATGTACCCACTCCTGGGCTTGCTGCAAAAAATCCTGCAACTTGGGCTTGATCTGTGGCCAATCGTTGGCAAACGTGACGGCCTGCGCATAGATGACCCCGCAGAAGCCCGCAATTAATACCAATAGCAACAGAATAGACAGCAGCGTGGCACTAAGACGCCCCACCCCCCAGCGTTCGAGCCGGTAACTCACCGGCAGGAACAACATCGACAAAATGACGGCAAAAAAGAGCGGCACCAGAAAGGGTCGGCCGAAATACAGAATGATAACGATTAAAACCCCAAGCAAAAGGGCACCATCAACCTGGTAGATAGAGACTCGTTTATTCATACGTTGTAGTCACCTGAGGTTGCCTGGTACGCATCTGATCCTATTGACCAATGAACGGTGCGCACAAGCGTGGTCAGGTTGGCAATAAACTACCAGCGGTGCAGTGTAGCACCACAACCGCCCGTTTATTTATTGACGGGGGCCGGTCTATTACCATTTGGTCAACCTACTGAACTTTTCGGTACACTACCCGCTGCAGATTGTCCACCGAGTAGCTACTGACGCCATTTGTCGGATTAGTGAGTTTTTTGCCGGACGTAACCTCAAAAATCAGTTCATTTCCCCGAAGTTCATACGTAGCCGTCAGCAGGATACCATTTACCTCGAATACACTGTAGAGTTTGCTGCCGAACTGATAGTCCGTCAGGAGCGTACCCTCGCCCTCATCAGTGATAAACACCCCTTTACTGGCGTCACTGACCCGCAGGGTATAGTCTTTGGTCATCGGTCGAGTGGTCGACTGATACTCTGTTTTCCAGGTCAGCACATCCGGCTGATTAGTCTTTGCAATGGTTAGCCGTACCGGCACGCTATCGGTCAGGGCTTTTTGCCGGTAGATATACATGGTGCCGGTCCAGACACCAAGCCACTGCTCCGACAACTGAGCATGGGCCGTTTCGAAACGAAACAACCCCATGCCCAGTAGTAAAGCGATCAAGAGGCTGCGATAGTGATCAGTAATAAGTCGTTTTGCGGTGTTCATGCATTAAATATGCATGCGCTACGCCTTACCGTGCAACTGTCGGTAGCGAATGATACCAATTTCTTTCTTATTCACTTCCCGAATCTCCTGCGTTGGCTCGGGTTGTACACGACTGGCCAGCGTCGAGACCTGCCTGGTCAGCGAATCGACCTGTTTTTGCAGGAGCGCCACCTGTTCATGTAGTGAGTTTACCTGTGTGTTCATGGATGTTGTCTTTTAAATGATTTACTAGTATAGCTTTCTATCAATATGCCTTTCTTGCCGGCAGACAGTTTCCACCAAATGGCGTAGCCGCCCGAATCAATGCTTCAAATACATCCCGGTTAGCCTCAATAAAGCCCAGCACATACAACCGAGAAAAAGTACAAACGCTAATAACCGTGGCCTTAGCTTTATTTTTATGTTTATACGCTTGTGTTAATTCCATATCCTTCACAATTAATTAACAATCAGTTATCTTCTCAGACAACATATTGCTACAATAGTCATCTATATAACCTTATAACGTACTAAAATAGTTTAACCCTAATTGGAAAAGTACAATTAATGCCTACAATTCATCAGTGAAAAAGTAGATTATACAAGCGATTCTTGACTGAGTGCAGAAGTTTTTTGAGGGGAAGGCCACGAATTCAGCTATATTTTCGGGCCGCCTATCCAACGATTCCGCTGATATAGGCATCGTATTGGTAAACAACCTCTTATTTGTTTCTCAAAAGCTATGAAAACACTCTTACTGCTGGTAACGCTGCTGACGGCTACCGTGTCTGGGGCAAACGCCCAAAATACAACGGCCTCGACGGATACGCTGTCTACCCTTGTCGGCAAATGGACCGGAACGTACGAGGGAGATGATTCGGGTAATTTTGAGCTGATCCTCAACCGCGAAAGCAACAAACTGACCGGCCAGATCGTCATGCTGCCCCCCGATGGAAATCGGTACCCAATTAATCTAAAAACGGCCGTCTGGCAGAACGGTAAGCTTTCAGCCAGCTACACAGATCCCAACTCGGGCAACGACGTAAACTTTTCGGGAAAGTTGGCCGACCCCGGTATGAAAGGTTCCTGGGAAGCCAATGGCGGACAGGCATCCGGTACGTGGCAGCTCAAGCGAGCGGATAAATAGTGTAACTCCTAAGCCAGCAGCCCGCTCTGAAATTCCGTCAGAGCGGGCTGCTTTTTTTATTCATCGCCTGGTTTGTATGTTTTCTCGGCGTGCTGGCGAACATCTTCGGGGTAGAACCACACCTCCTTAAATTGTCCGGAACAATAGAGGTTGGCCTGGTCGGTAAAATGAGGGGAATCGGGTTGGCTTTTCTGCCCGCCCGTAACAACTGACCGCGCCTTTACTTTTGGCCCGAACTCAACAACGGCCACGAAACTGTTGCCGACGCTGCCGTAGCGTTTTTTAGTACCCGGATACGTTCGGGCTCCGTAAGCCGCGAGCGAACCCCAGGCCGACGACGTGAAGGCTACCGGTATGCTGGGTTTCTGATCATCAAACGTTTCGTCAATTTTGCCGGTCAGGCGCTGGAAGCGGTTGACGTTGCCCCAGGGTGTTTTCCAGGTACCAAAGTCGCGGGTCAGTTCAGCCAATGCGTCGTTCAGCGCACTGATCTTTTCCTCAGCAGTCGTATTGTTGACCACGATGGCTGTGAAGCGCAACTGGTCAGGTCGCTGTCCGGCAGGAATCCGGCCGCGCGCCAGCCGCTGAATCCGCTCGCCCCAGTACGTGGCGACCGTTTGTGCTACAGAACCGACGCCGTAATTCCTGTTCCAGGCCCTCAACGTATCAACCGCTTCGGTTACGGCCGGCGACACGGCACCCTGCCCACCCGCTACGGTCTGGTAGGCCGACACCAGCGACGGAATCAACTCTTCAAAAGCGGCCAGATACGGGTCGTTAGCCGCGGCAATCAGCGTGTCGAGGGTGTAGGTTGACCGGCGACTCAGCACCCGAACGGCGTTGATACCCCGGTAGTTCTCAGCATCCGGAGCCATGTACGTTGGGTACTTGTTCTTTGCCGGACTGCTGCTACCCGATACGGTGAAAGGCGTTGAGTTGCAGTTCTGAATCCAGCCGCTGACCGGGTTCAGCACCTGCACAATGTCCCCGACCGGATGCAATCCGTTCCATTCCGTTTTGGGATTGCTGCCGTCGACGGGCTGGTTCCAGTTAAAGGTTGTGTCCCGACGCGGCATGAAGTTACCGTGCCAGTAGGCAATGTTCCCCTTACGATCGGCAAATACCGTGTTGTTCGATGCGTTGCCGTTCAGCTTCATCACCTCGTTGTAGCTGGCGTAGTCGGTGGCCTTCGTGCGCAGGTACGACTGCGACAGAGCATTCAGGCCATCGTTCATCATCCGGACCGTGATCCACTGGTCGCCCTGCTGACCAGCAACGGGACCGTGGTGCGTGCGGTACATGGTAAACTCTTTTTGCAGGATCTTATCGCCCTGTTTGTAGGGCAGTGAAACGGTTTGCGTCTGCACCGGCCGCCAGTCGTTACCGTATTTGTAGTAATATTTACCGTTCCGTTTTTCGACCGTTTCGAGGTATTCGTCCATCGAGTCGGCCTGGCTGGAGGTATGCATCCAGCCGCAGTTTTCGTTGAAGCCCTGGTAGATGAAAAACTGCCCCCACGTAACGGCCCCGTAGGCATTCAGGCCGGCGTTGCTGATCATGTGCACCTCCGACCGGAAATAGAATGACGTATGCGGATTGATGAGCAGCAGGGCGTTTTTGGTCGCGCTTTTCGACGGCGCAATGGCAAACCCATTCGAACCAACCGGCTCCCGATCTGCCTTGCCAACGTCGTAGTTGAGCCAGGACGTTGACTTACTCTGGGTATAAAACGCCTTCAGCCGCTCGGCCGACACTGCACTGATATTGCCGCCAATACTCCCCTCGCTGAACATCAGCGGCATCCACGGCTGAAACCGGGTCAGCAGCGCGGGTTTAACATTCGGATGCGTAGCGAGATAGTAGTTCGTGCCATCCGCAAAGGCATTGAGGATTTTCTTCATCCAGGCAGGACTCTTTTTGTACTGGGCGATAGCCTGGGTCGAATCCATGAACAGCCGTGCCCGCAGGTCGTGGTACAGCGCCGATTCGCCTTCCACCTCGGCCAGCCGACCGATGGCATCAATGTAGTTGGCCTCCACCCGGGCAAAGTCATCTTCGCACTGGGTATACAGCAGCCCGAACACGACGTCGGCGTCCGTTTTGCCGTAGATGTGTGGTACTCCCCACGTATCGCGGATGATGGTAATCTGTCTGGCCTGCTGCCGCCAGCGGGCTACTTCGGCGGTACTGAATCGTTGCGCGACGGCATGACTGGTTGGCAGCAAGGCGAACAGGAAGAGACAGAACGGAATCATGCTGACGGTAAAATGCTTCATGGAATGTTGGCGAATCAATGTGTTAGTACGTGTCGCGGCCAGAACAGCCTACAAGATAAACAATAAGCGTCTATGGCAACAGGTCCCGGCTCTCCCTGCTCCGGCCAATAACACCGGCGCACGTTGATAAACCGTTGACTAAATCACCTCGCTGTGAGCCGGTTAGCTTTTGCTTACTTTGGTTATGCAATACGTCTTTTTGTGTCTGCTTATTTTTTCGTCCGTCTGGGCAACGGCTCACTCGCTGCAGGAAACCCCTCAGCAGTCGCTTAACCAGTACGTAGCCTTTCTAAATCAATCGACCGACGAGGTAATCAACCGCTTTCGGATGATTCAGACGTACGTTGAGCAAGTAGAGCGCTATCGGGAAAAGCCTACGTTTCAGCTTCGTCTGCCCTCATCGGGGCCGTTGGAGGAGTATTACTACAAAAAAGCCCTGGCCGCCGACGGGCTGACGCCGGCCGAAAAGCAACGGCTAACCGCCAGCACACAGGCGCTCTGGCAACTGCTGACCAAACTCGACGAAACCGGCAAAACCCTGGAAACCTACGTTCGGCTTCAGGACTATCAGCGCGATAACCTCAAGCAATCGGATGCGTTGATTGGCCAGATGCAGACCCTGTTCAACCAGTTCAGCCAGGATAAAGAGACATTTTACAAGCAGATTCAACGTGTCTATCGCCGGTATCAGCCTTACCTACCCACCAATGCGTACCTGCATACGGAGAAAGAAATGGAAGATGTGCTTCAGCGTCAGAAGCAGTTGTTCGATAGTTTGTCGTACTACCTAAACGAAGGAGCTAAGGCCGCCTGGCCGGTCGAAACCGTGCAGAAAAGTATTCTGGCGGACGAAAAAATTCTGCTGGTCCTTGGTAAAGCGAAGTCGGGGATCGACTACCCGGCTTCGGACATGATCAACAGCTTTAAGTCGGCCCTCCAGACAATTCAGGCATTGAAACGGGGGGCTGTCGACGACTACACCTTTGCTGCGCGGCAATCGTCCCGGCATGGTAATGCGTTTTATCTGTCTTTTTTGAATCACTACAACAACGATCTGCTCGCGGCTCAGCAGTCGTTTGTTCAGTACAGTACGTCTGCCAAACAATTGCTGAACTCGCCCAAACTCAGTCCGGCTTTTGCGCTTGACCCACCCCAACAAACGGCGCAGGCATCGGGCCGGACACAGCCATTTGCGGATGCAAAACCAATTAGTTTTACGATCAAACCGGCCACTACGCCCCAGGAACTGACTACGTTTCGGGCGCTGAGTAATTACGTTGAGTTCATTAACGAATCGCTTCGGCAGCAGCACAAACTCCAGATGCTGCTCCGGAATTATCAATCGTCGGCCGACTACTACCGCAACCAGTTTCGCACGCGGAAAGGCGGACTGACGTATTCGCACGAGGAATTTAAAATTCCCCTTTCGGAGTATCAGTTGCTGGTGAGCGAAAGCCGCTACGTTCCGCAGCCGTATCGGGCTTCCATTAATGGCCAGGCCGAGGTGCTTCTCAATATATTGAATGAAATGGACGGCCTGAGCATCGAACTGATTACGTACACCGCCGAAAATCAGTATTTGCAGGACGGCTTGAAGCGCTCCGATGCCATTCTGGACCGCTACCTGTACCTATTCGATACCTTCGACCAGAAGAAAGAACGGCTGTATCAGGATGTCCGGCGCATTCACGAAAGCTACCCGGTTGCCAGCCCGACCAGTTGGCACGTAGCCGGAAAGGCACTGCTCCAGACTATCGACAACAACCGCGACGTACTGTTCGGCATTAAGGCTTTTCTGAAAGGAGAAACCAGCCAGTTGCCGACCACCGACAAGTTGGTTACTGACGCCCGGACACTGATTCGTGATGAGTATCAGAACTTAAAAGGCCTCCAGCGCTACGGCCGAAGCAACGGTCTTTGCCCGTATTCGCCGTATGAGGACGTAGCCGAAAAATCGTTACGGTTTGCAGAAAAAACCGGTTCGGTAAAGCCGGCAGATTCACGTACTAACCCATTCGAATCGATCTACTATTTCTACAACAACGAGCTTATCTACGAATACAACAAATTCAGCGAACTGGCCAAAGCAGGCGTTTTGAAGGCGGTTAATCAACCGGATCTTTTTATCCTCCGCCGAAACTCCCTGCCAAAGCCGTCGCAGCCGATCCCCCAAAAAACGGAACCGACCACTCAGCCGCCGGTGGCCGTAGTTGTCCAGCCGAATCCAACTCCCAGCGATGCACCCGCGCGGCTGGGCACCGGTGCCCCTGACCCAACACCCAGCGAGCCGGTGATACAGCGGGACACGGTGTACGTCGATCGCACCCGCGTCGATACGGTCTTCATTGACCGGTCTGGTACGTCGACACCAACGAACTCATTAGCGGGTTTTGCGCCTAACAACCTGGTCCTGTTGCTGGACGTATCGTCGTCGATGGATTCGCCGTTCAAGATGCCGTTGCTGAAGCAATCCGTTAAATCGCTGCTGAAGCTGCTACGTCCCGAAGACCAGGTATCGGTTGTCGTATATTCGGGGAAAGCGAAAGTTGCCCTGAAACC
The DNA here is from genome assembly GCF_000296815.2 of Fibrisoma limi BUZ 3. Taxonomy (GTDB): domain Bacteria; phylum Bacteroidota; class Bacteroidia; order Cytophagales; family Spirosomataceae; genus Fibrisoma; species Fibrisoma limi. Next base: position 363,783 of record NZ_CAIT01000010.1, on the reverse strand, counting down.
AACGCCGGGCAACAAAGCTGATGAGATTGCCCGCCTGATCGACGAACTGCGGTCGGACGGCGACACCGATGGGGACGAAGGCATTCGGCTGGCTTACAAACTGGCTAACAGACACTACATCCGGGCGGGCAATAACCGGATTGTGCTGGCTACCGACGGCGAATTTCCCATCAGCAACGATGTGTATCGACTGGTGGCGGAGAATGTTCGGCAGGATGTGTACCTGACCGTTTTCACTTTTGGCCGTAACCAGATCAACAGCCAGAAGCTCCGGCGCATTGCCGTAGCGGGCAAAGGCAACTACGTGCACATTACCCCCGTCAACGCCCGTCAGCAGCTTGTGCTGGAAGCGCAGGCAAAGAAAGAGCCGTGACGTAGAGGGAAATAGTGACCGGTACCTCGCTAAAGGTTTCCGGTAACTCGTATTATTTCGCCCTTACATCCGCCCTGCCGGTTATCACTATGTCTTCCTGCCAGTACGGGAAGAAAGCGACATGCACAAAGCCAGTTTCATTGTAGTCCTTTTCTGCCTGATGCCGTTTCTGGCTACCGCCCAACTGGAACGACTCAGGGATGAGAATCAGATTGGGTGGTTCGTCTACAACGGCGACCATGCCCTTTCCCGTAAGTGGGAACTGCACACGGAGTACCAGTGGCGACGCGTGTACTGGGTTTCAGAATGGCAGCAGTGGCTGGCCCGGCTGGGTGCAAACTACAGCCTCAACGATAAGATCACGGGCGGTTTCGGCTACACGACGCTGGTCACGTACCCCTACGGCGACTATCCGACTGCTGACAAAGGGGTGCCCTACCCCGAACACCGTATCTATGAAGACATTCAGATTGCCGATACGGCAGGGGTTGTTACGCTGGGGCATCGCTTTCGACTCGAACAGCGCTGGATCAGCGACATAGCCTCTGACGGGTCGCGCCGGATTGCCTCATGGGAATACCAGAACCGAATCCGGTATCAGATCGAAGCTACCCTGCCCCTACAAGGCCGAACGGTGGACAGTCGGGAGTTTTTTCTGTCGTTCTTCGATGAGCTTTTCATCAGCTTCGGCCGGAATGTTGATCTAAATGTGTATAACCAGAACCGGATTTACGGAGCAATTGGCTTTCAGTTCAGGGACAACCTGTCGGCGGAGCTTGGCTACCTGAACCAGATCACGCAGCACGCCGACCCCGATCCAGTTTCGAATAACCGAGTGTTTGAATACAACAACGGTTTTCGGCTGAGTCTCAACTACAACCTTGATTTCAGGCGGTAATAGTAAATACCCCAAACCCCTGAAGGGGCTTAGCGCTGCCAATTTCACGAGTCTATGTTAAGCAGCGCTAAGCCCCTTCAGGGGTTTGGGGTATGGCATTATTTAGCAGCGGCAACGCGCCAGATGGTGTTTCCGGCATCGTCGGCTACCAGCATCGCTCCATCGGGCAGTACCGTTACGCCCACGGGCCGGCCGTGTACTTCATCACCTTTGCCGTCGGCGATAAAGCCCGTCAGGAAATCCTCAGGCTTACCAGGCTGACCATTCTCGAACGGTACGAATACGACTTTGTATCCCGAGAACTCCGACCGGTTCCATGACCCATGCTGCCCAATAAAAGCCCCGTTGTGGTACTTCTGCGGGAAGGCTTCTTTATCGTAAAAAGCTAGTCCTAACGAAGCCGTATGAGCGCCCAGTGGTACGTCCGGCACAACGGCTTTCTTGACCAGATCCGGGCGTTCACCTTTCCGGCGCGGGTCCACATTCTGACCAAAATACGAGTATGGCCAACCGTAGAAAGCGCCTTCCTGCACGCTCGTTAAATAATCGGGAACCAGATTATCACCAAGCTCGTCGCGCTCGTTCACGGCCGTCCAGAGTTTGTTGGTACCCGGTTGCCAATCGATTCCGACCGGATTACGCAGCCCCGTAGCGTACAGGCGTTCACCGGAACCGTCGGGGTTCATTTCCCAGATGGCTGCCCGTTTTACTTCGTTTTCCATCCCGTTTTCGCCCACGTTGCTCCCCGAACCGACCGATATATAGATCTTGGAGCCATCTTCGTTAGCAAGCAGATTCCGTGTCCAGTGGTTATTGTAGCCGCCGGCAGGCAGGTCCTTTATTTTTTCACCCTTAGCGGTGATCCTGGTCTGCCCGGCCTTGTATGGATACCGCATGACCGCATCGGTGTTAGCTACGTAGAAGTAATCGCCAACGACCACCATTCCGAAGGGCTGGTTCAGGCCCGTCAGGAACACTTCGCGGAGTTCGGGTTTACCGTCTTTGTTCGCGTCCCGGAACAGGGTAATGCGGTTGGCGCTTTCGCCCAGGCGTTGTGATTTTGCTTTGCCACTCACCACAGCCTCAGCCTTTTTGACGCCTTTCTGCTCCGTATTCGACTCGGCAACCAGAATATCGCCGTTGGGTGCTACGTAAATCCAGCGCGGATTGACCAGGTCACCGGCAAATTTCGTCACGGTGAAACCGGCCGGGGCTTTGGGCATTTGCCCTTCCGACCAGCCTATGACGTTGCTGAACTTCTTCGACGACTCAGTTGCATACGGAGCGGGGAGTTCGAGCGTATTGCTGGCAGTTTGAACGGATGCCGGCTTATTGTCGGCAGTTTCTTCATCGGTTGACTTGTCTTTCTGACCGCAACTCGATAAAAATCCGGCAAACGCCATTGAGCCTGCCAGAAGAAGCATTGAGTTTTTCATCGTTGAGTTTAATCGAAGTGATAGTTAGCTTGATTAACGCCCTGTATAAAAGCATTGTTTTCGACGGCCAAAGCCCTCTCGTACGTATCTACACTTATAAAATTTAAATTTTATTTTATATATAAGAAATTTATATATTTACGCCGTACGTTTTACTTAACTGGTAAGCCATGTTCTCTAACTACCTGACGGTTTCACTACGTAACCTTTGGCGCAACAAGGCCGTAAGCGCGATCAGCATTGCTGGCTTATCGGTGGGCTTAGCCAGTGGCCTTGTCCTGTTTTTGTTAGTTAACTACATGTTCAGCTTCGATCGATACCATCCGCACATGGATCGGTCCTACTGGATCGTCACAGATGTTAAGCAGGAGCGAACCATGGAAACCGATGCTGCCCCACGACCGCTGGCCGACGTACTACGCCGGAATTATGCGTTCGTCGAAAGCGCCGTTCGGCTCGAAACGTTCTTTGGCCGGACGATCAGCGTACCAGATGGCCGGGGGCGTTTTCTTAAGAAGTTCAACGAAGCCAGAAATATCTGCTATACCGAGCCGCAATACTTTGACCTGTTTGGGGTAGAATGGGTAAGCGGAAACCCCAAAACGGCCCTGGCAGCCCCCAACACCATTGTCATAAGCGAACGGTACGCCCGCAAGTACTTTGATAATGCCCCTCCTATGGGTCGGACGTTGCGATTGGACAACCGTACAAATCTCACCGTAACCGGCATTATTAAAGACCCACCGCCTAATACGCAGCTCCGCTACGATGCGTTTGTCTCTTACGCCACGATTCCGGTGTTGGAAAGCAAACAAGCTCTGGAAGACTGGAAAGGGCTACAAGCGATGTGCTTTGTGCTATTACGTGACGGTGTACCTGCCGAACAGTTAAGCAACGCCATACCAGGCATCCGACGCAAGTATTACTCACCCAACGATGCAGCCATTTTTGACTTTCATGTGCTACCGCTCGACGAGTTAAACCACCAGCGGAGTGGTATGGCTCCCCGGCCTATCTCATATGCTCTGATTGCCGTAGGCTTACTTTTAGTCATGGCCGCCTGCATTAACTTCGTCAATCTGGCGACGGCTCAGGCCTTGAAGCGCTCCAAAGAAGTTGGCGTTCGCAAGGCGATTGGCAGTACGCGCTGGCAGTTGATCGTCCAGTTTCTGACGGAAACGGCTTTGCTGACATTGGCGGCCGTTATGCTTGCGTTACTGCTAACCCAGCTTTGTCTGCCTTTGGTAAACCGGACCCTGGCCGAGCAGGTCGATATGCTCAACCCAACTATTTCCATTCTTGATCTGGCCAAGCCTAAGCCTTTGGTCTGGTTCTCCGGGCTAATCACGTTGGTCATTTTACTGGCTGGCCTTTACCCGGCGCTTCTCCAGGCCAGGTTTAACCCCACCTTGGCGCTTAAGGGCAAACTTACCACTCACCAGATTGGCGGGTTATCAATCCGTAGAGCCTTGATTGTTGTCCAGTTCACCCTTACTCAGTTCTTTGTCTTAAGCGTTCTGGTCATCATGGTTCAGCTCAGGCACATGCAACAGACTGATTGGGGCTTCAGAAAAGAGTCAATTCTTGCGGTTTGGCTCCCGCGCGATGGGTTAGCTCAACCCCACGTATTACGTGACCGCTGGTTGCGGGTGGCCGGTGTAGAGCAGGTATCCTTTTGCAGCGATCCGCCAGCGTCTCCCTATAATCGACCCAGTCCGTTTAGTTACCACACCCATACGCAACCCGAATCCTTCGAGACGCGCGTCCGGGCAGCCGATGAGAACTACGTAGCAACGTTCAGGCTGTCGTTGGTAGCAGGTCGTAATTTTCTGAGTAATGATACCACCAGCCGGGAAGTGCTGGTCAACGAAACGTTGGTCAGGCGATTAGGCGTAGCATCACCGCAGGAAGTAATTGGCAAGCGGATGCACGTAAAAGACGCCGACCGGGTCATTGTCGGTGTGGTGAAAGACTTTCGCAATGGCGATACACGCGCGCCGGTACTACCCATTACGTTAGTTTACGATCTTACTCATTGTCAGATGGCTACGCTGGCCATTAATCCGATGCACACAGAAACGGTTGGCAAAGCAATTGAAGGCACCTGGAACGAACTGCTACCCGAAGAGGTGTATCGGTCAAGGTATATCAGCGACCTGATAAACAGTTTTTATGAGACCGAGCGACTACTGGCCGGATTAGTACAGGCGTTATCGCTCATTGCGATCCTGATTGGTTGCTTAGGTTTATACGGACTGGTTACGTTCATGGCCGAAAGTAAAACAAAGGAGATTGGCGTCCGTAAGGTGTTAGGCGCTGATACGTTACAGCTCCTTTGGCTGTTTGGACGAGAATTTGGCAAATTGCTGGTCCTGGGCTTTCTGATAGCCGCTCCGTTGGGTTGGTGGCTGATGAGCAATTGGTTGCAAGGCTACACGTACCATATTGAGATCGGCTGGTGGCTATTTGCTTCAACCATTGGACTGACGGTGCTGACGACCGTATTGACCGTATCGCGCCAGGCACTGAAAGCCGCCATTGCAAACCCTGTCAATAGCTTGCGAACCGATTAGCCTTTCGTCCGCTTCTATCTAAACCCCTAAAGATTAACCCCATAAAACCCTTCAGCGACCTCTTTTTACAATGAAACTACTCATCACACTATTTACGGTTGTTAGTCTGTGCGCTTTCGGTCAGTCGGCTAACCGCTCGTCTGGAGCCAAAAAAACCGAAATCTTATGGGACAACTACGGTGTTCCGCACATCTACGGCCGCACGGTCGAAGAGATGTATTACGCGTTTGGTTATGCACAGATGCACAACCACGCCAATCTGCTGCTGCGGTTGTATGGACAGGCGCGTGGCAAGGCAGCGGAGTACTGGGGTGGCGACTACCTGCATTCGGATAAGATCGTGACTATGTTCAACGTACCAGAACGCGTGCAGAAACAGTACGGCCAGCAAGACCCGGAATACCGTAAATGCCTGGACAGCTTCGTCAAAGGGGTAAACGCCTACGCGAAAGCGCACCCCGAGGCTATTGGTAATGAATTTAAACAAGTGCTTCCTGTTACGTCCCAGGATGTACTGGCGCACAGCCTTCGGGTGATTTGTCTGGAATTTATTGGCGGAGGAGAAGCTGGCGCGGCTCGGGTAATGCCGCCGGGCTCGAATGCGTATGCCATCGCCCCCAGTAAGTCGGCGTCTAAAAAGGCAATGCTGATGGCCAATCCACACCTGCCCTGGGAAAACTTCTTCCTATTTTTTGAAGCGCACCTCAACGCGCCCGGCTTTATGGCCTACGGTGCTTCGCTCGTGGGGCAGCCCGTCCTGAATATTGCGTTCAACAATCACCTGGGCTGGACGCATACGGTTAACACCATCGATGCGGCCGACCGCTATCTGCTTACGGTACAGGATGATGGATACGTATTGGATGGCGTCAAACAGCCATTCGAGAAAAAGCCCGTTACGTTTAAAATACGGCAACCCGACGGTCAGCTCAAGGAACAAACCATCACGTTCCGGTACAGCAAGCATGGCCCCGTAATGGAAAGCAAAGACGGGAAAACGTACGCCTTTCGGTTCGCAGGATTGGACAGTTCCTCGCCCGCTCAGCACCATTATATGGCGAAAGCCAGGAATTACCAGGAGTTTGAAGCAGCGGTCAGGAAGCTGCAATTACCGATGTTCAACATCATCTACGCTGATCAGGCGGGTAACATTCTCTATCTGTTCAACGGCAGTGTCCCCAAACGCCCCGAAGGCGACTGGCCATTCTGGCAAGGCGCGGTGGATGGCACGGCCTCTAAGTACATCTGGACCGAAACACACCCGTATCAGGATTTGCCAAAAGTATTTAATCCGCCGTCGGGGTTTGTACAGAACGCCAACGATGCTCCGTGGACCTGTACTTACCCGATCGCCCTTGATCCGAAGCAATTCGCACCGTACATGTCGCCGTTGATACCGCTCCGCCTGCGACCACAACGGTCAATCAATCTGATCAAAGATGACGCGTCCATTACGTTCGACGAGCTAGCCGGTTATAAACTCAATACGGGTATGGAAGCCGCCGACCGCTTCCTGGACGATCTGCTGGCTGCTGTTGAGAAGCATCCTGATACGCTGGCCATGCAGGCAGCCACCGTTTTAAAAGCCTGGGATAAAGCCACCAATGTCGATAGCAAAGGAGCCGTTCTGTTTGCTGCCTGGTTTGACCAATTCAACCCCGGTATGACGGCCGTCCCCTGGGACCCGCAACGCCCTGTCACTACGCCCGACGGCTTAAAAAATCCACAGCAAGCGGTTACTATGCTGGCGAAAGCCGCCCAGCAAGTGCGCCAGCGATACGGCAAACTAGATGTTGCGTGGGGCGATGTGAACCGGTTTACCTTTAATGGGAAGGATTTTCCCGGTAATGGTGGCTCCGAGCAATACGGCATCTACCGCACCATCTACTTTGCGCCCGAAGGTCGGGACGCCAAGCAAAACAGAGCGGTGGCAGGCGACACCTACGTAGCGATAACCGAGTTCAGCAACAACGTTCGTGCGCAGGTTTCGCTCAGTTACGGCAACGCCAGCCAACCGGGCAACAAACACGTAGCCGATCAATTCAAGCTACTATCCGAGAAAAAGCTTCGTCCCGCATTGTTAGACAAACAGGAAGTGCTTAAGAATCTGGAAGAAAAAGAAGAACTGAGCATCGAGCCGGGACAGTAAAGGCCAAGCCGCAGTATTTATTTTTTTATACATTTGGCTGTGACCCCATAGAGATCTATTTACACCATGGACGCAGCTATACAATCGGGGCTGGTAGTAAAAGCCCGCCTGGCCACCCAATTGATTTTTCTGGTTTGCGGCCTGGGGATGTCCAGTTGGGCGCCGATGGTGCCCCTGGCTAAAGATCGCTTGGCGTTGAACGATGCCAATCTGGGCCTGTTACTACTGCTATTGGGGGCGGGGGCCATGCTGATGATGCCCACTTCGGGTTGGCTGGTTAACCGGTTTGGCAGCCGCATCGTCATGGCCGGTGCAGCGCTGGTTATGGCTCTTGCCTTGCCGCTGTTGGTCATTCTTACCTCTCCTGTCGCAATGGCCGTTACGTTATTTCTGTTCGGCTCAGGCATTGGTGCCATTGATGTGGCCATGAATGCTCACGGTGTACAGGTGCAGAACCTCTACGGCAAGCCCATTATGTCGTCCCTGCATGGTCTATTTAGTGTGGGTGGCCTGCTGGGTTCGTTCGGACTAGGCTTTCTGATGAAGCTGGGGCTGAACCCCGTTTATGCCGCCGTCAGTATTGCTGCTTTAATGCTTGTTATTACCCTAACTCAGTACCCCTATTTATTCCCTTTGGAAGTGGAGCAACGGGCCATTGCCCGCTTCTCAGCCGTTGATGAGCAACCAACCGTAGCAAGCCAGCGGTACAACTGGTTAGACGGTAGAGTTTTGTTCTTAGGGTCAATGTGTTTCGCTGTGTTTTTGGCAGAAGGGGCTATTCTGGACTGGAGTGCGGTCTTTCTGCGGGACACGAAAGGAGTCGAAGCAGCGTTTGCAGGGGTGGGCTATTCCGCCTTCTCCATTGCAATGGCGACGATGCGGTTGGTGGGAGATAATCTGGTAGCTCGTTTTAAGGGCAAAACCGTTGTCGTAGGTGGCAGTTTGCTGGGCGCAGCAGGCTTAGGTATGGCCGTCTGGAGTCCCTGGGTAGTAGGGATATTGATCGGTTTTGTCTTACTGGGCCTGGGAGCGGCTAACATTGTACCTATCTTTTTTAGTGCAGCAGGCCGGCTATCAGGTATCTCGCCCACGGTTAGCATACCCGCCATCACAACGCTTGGCTATACAGGAATGCTGGCAGGTCCTGCTTTGCTGGGCTTTATCGCCGATCATTTTTCCCTGAGCATTGCTTTCGGTTTTTTAAGCTTGCTGCTCGTAGTGGTTGCCCTGAGTTATAGTGTGAAAGGGCAAGCCAGCTAATGGATTGCTCAGAAGCGCGTTACAACTCCTTTGCCTACGCAAACTGATTTCCCCCGCAACGCCCCTCCTCTGTACTGAGTATCCGTTCATGTCAACGTATCAATCTACGGAGTAAAAGAAGGACCGCCCCAGTACGCATTTTGTGTTGGAGAAGCTCCAATTTGTATAGCCAGGACGTAGGACCGGCAGCCGACCTTTGTTGTGTTCTTTCACAAACTATTTCACGGTATGAACACAATCAAACAGGTTGCCCTGGGTAGCCAGGGGTTACAGGTATCGGTTGAAGGGCTTGGCTGCATGGGTATGTCGCCCGCTCCAATGGGCACAATTTATGGACCTACCGATGATGAACAGAGCATCGAAACCATTCATAGAGCACACGAACTCGGTGTTACTATGCTCGATACCGCCGATGTCTATGGTCCATTTCACAACGAAGAGCTGATTGGCCGGGCAATTGCCAACAGACGCGATCAGTTTGTAATCGCTACTAAATTTGGTTTTAATCTCGACGATAAGGGCAACTGGGATTTTCACTTTAATGGACGTCCCGACTACGTTCGTAAATCCATCGAAGGCTCGCTCCGCCGACTCAAAACCGACTATGTGGATTTATATTACCTCCACCGGCTCGATCCGAATACCCCGATTGAAGATACGGTTGGCGCCATGAGCCGACTGGTGACGGAAGGAAAAGTTCGTTACATCGGGCTGTCGGAAGTAGATGCCGATACGCTCCGTCGGGGGCATGCGGTTCACCCCATCACGGCACTCCAAACCGAATACTCGCTTTTTGATCGCAGTGTCGAAGAAACCGGCATGTTGCAGCTCTGCCGGGAGCTGGGAGTTGGTTTTGTTGCCTATTCACCCCTAGGCCGAGGCTTTTTGTCGGGCGAAATCAAAAGCCCGGATGATTTCGCTCCGGATGATTCCCGTCGGTATTTTCCGCGGTACATGGGCGAAAACTTCTATAAAAATCTTGAGCTGGTCGAAAAATTGAAAAGTTGGGCCGCTACCAAAAACACGACACCCGCCCAACTGGCGCTGGCCTGGGTGCTGGCTCAGGATGTGGTCTGCATTCCCGGCACAAAACGTCGGACGTATCTGGAAGCAAACGTAGCGGCTGCTGCCCTAACGCTCAGTCCCTCTGAACTGGCCGAACTCGATGCACTGCTGCCGATTGGCAGTACGGCCGGTGTTGCTTATCCTTCCTTCAGTTAGATAAGGTTCGCAGGAACAACGGATGTATATTTGTCGTTCCTGCGAACGAATGGGTTATAAAGCTATGAAAACCAAACCTGTTCCATTTAAGGTGCTGGAAACCGTAACCGAATACACCCGGTTTTACGATCTACCAGCCCCGCTTCACCCGTTGCTCACGGTAATTGACTTCAACGCCCTGCACCGGCAGCCTGTTGAAGCGATTCCACCAGCTATGCTGACCCCCGTTGTGCAGCAAGTTTATATGGTTTCCCTCAAACAAGGCCTTGGTAAAGCGGCTATTCGGTACGGCCATAAGTCATACGATTTTAATGAGGGGGTTATGAGCTTTCTGGCACCAGGGCAAGGTTGCTGGCTGGCCAATGCGGCCAATGCCGATGAATTAACCGAAATCTTTGCGAACCTAACGGGTTGGACATTACTGTTTCATCCCGACCTGCTGGCAAAATATCCGCTGGGTCAGAAAATAACTCGGTATGGTTTCTTCTCATATGGCACTCATGAGGCCCTGCACCTGTCAGGTGCCGAAGAAGCTACCGTGAACCAGCTAATAAGTGCCATTCAGGCGGAAGCTGAAAGACCTGTTGACTCCTTCAGCCAGGACGTACTGGTGGCTCAGATTGACTTATTGCTCACGTATGCCGACCGGTTCTACCACCGTCAATTCCTGACCCGACGTACCGCCGAAGTAAATCGGGAAGAAGATTCACTGCTGACTCGCTTCGAGGCCCTACTGATGGGCTACTTTGCTCAGCAGGGCGAGCATCCATTGCCCACCGTGCAGTCATTGGCTAATGACCTGAACGTGTCACCTGCTTACTTAAGTGATATGCTCCGATCGCAAACCGGCCAGAATACTCAACAGCACATCCATAACGCGCTGATCGAAAAAGCAAAGCGATTGCTGATGGTCACCTCATTGTCGGTTAATGAAACGGCCTATCTGTTAGGATTTGAGTACCCGCACTATTTTAGTCGTTTGTTTAAGAAAAAAACGGGTATGACACCTGCTGAATTTCGGGTGTCTATGCAGTAGCTATTGAATAAAGAGCGGTTACGGCCCAGACTGAACGTAAATCGATGATCAACAGAGGTCATTGCTGGTCTGTAACTTTTTATGTAACGCCCCCAGTTGAGATGAAGGGGCATTTTATAGCCGTTTTGAACAAGCAATTTGCCGGGGCACTCGACAAATTAACCCCATCACCAGCCTCGGGTCAAGCCCGGTTCAGCCCCATCTGACAACTGTTTGGATTTTAGGCCAGCTCCCGTCCAGATTAAGTTTTAGTAAGATACTACCCGTTTATGAAAGGTACGCACTTGGGTGAATTCGAAGAGATCGTTCTGGAAGAGCTTAGCGAGCGTCTGGAGCGGCCCATTAGCCCGGGGGTTGTTCATCAGACCATGCAGCGATTGGCAGAAAAAGGACTGGTTCATTCGCGCTTTAGCGAACCGATTGCCGAACCAGGTGGGCGGAGCAAACGCCTGTTTACGGTAACCGTGGCGGGCGAACAGGCCCTGCGGGAAGCACAACGTATCCGGAATGAACTGTGGGATGGTATTCCGAAAACCGCTTTTAGCCACCCACTATGAAACGGCTCCTCATATCCGGGAGAATGGCAGCCCGGAAAAAGAAGGAAATTGGCGTACGAAAGATACTGGGTGCAAGCACAGCCAACATCTTCTGGCTGTTCAGCAAAGATTCATTCGTTTGCTGCTGATCGCTTTTGTACTGGCAGCTCCGCTGGCCTGGTGGGTTATGACGCAGTGGCTGCATAGTTTCGTCTATCGAATAGAGCTCAGCGCGGGTAGTTTTGCGCTGGCTATGCTGATTACGTTTATTGTCGCCTTCCTGACTGTCGGATTTTGCAGCGTCAAAGCCGCGATGACCAATCCGGAGAAAACCCTGCAAACGGAATAGATACGAAGCAGACTGGTAAGCAACGGATTGAATTGCTTGCCAGTCTGTTATGGTAACTCTTTCAGCATACCGACGCCAGGTCCGGCCTTTAGATAACTCACCGGTGTAGTACCGGTCCAGCGTTTGAAGGCCCGCGTGAAGGCACTCAACTCATTATAGCCGAGAATATAGGATACTTCTTTGACCGGGTACTTGCCTGACTCTAAATAATACACAGCCAACGACTTGCGGATGGAATCGGCCAGTTGCTGGTACGTAACACCTTCCTCCTGAAGTTTGCGCTGCAAGCTACGGGCGCTGCTGTTGAAGTTCGCAGCTATGCCTTCGAGAGTAGGAATGCCCAAATACGCATTAGCAAGCAGATAGGTGCAGATGCGCTCCTTCAGGGGTTGGCGCTCCTCAATGGTGTCGCTCATAACGCTGGCCTTTTGGAGGAGTACGCTTTGCAGTTCGTAGTTCGCCGTTAAAATCGGTTCGTTCCAATAGCGATCATCAAACTCAAGGGCATATTCATCAGCCTTCTCGATCGGCTTGCAGCGTAGTATCCGCTCATACTCAGAGAACTCAGCCGCGTCGTAGGGGAGCATCACTCGTTTGGGCTTAATACGTTGTAACACCAGGCCGTCGACCTCGTGCATCACGAAGGCCAATGACAAGTCAATCATGTGGCGGAAAACAAACGGGTATTCCTGCGCTTTGTCTTTATCTGGCACGAAACGAACCGTAAAACGTTCATCGCCCTGGCTTACGGCCATGCCAAACAGGTCAGTAACCAGGTGCAGAAACTCGGCGGCATGCGTCAGCGCTTCGCCAACCGTCCGGCTATTTTGAACGATCTGGCCCACAATGCCCAAGGCCGCCAACTGCATCGACTCGCCTAAATGTAGGCCAAACAGCGGATCATGGCTCAGGTGGCTGGCATTCATCCATAGGTCATTCACCTGCTTTGGCGTAATCACCAGTTTACCCCTCCGCCTGATTGTTTCCCAATCCAGACCTGACAGCTTACACAGCCGCTCGGGCGATACGTCTTTCTGCACCGCATAGGCCAGCAGACCATAGACAAATTGTAGCGAATACTCTTCCATCACCTGATTTTTTGAGCAAGGTAGTCTGATTACGTCGGCTCCACCAAGGGTTGGCGCGAAGTGGTAATTGATTGACGCATTCGGGTAAGAAGCGGGGGCAGGGGCCAGAATACCTTTGTCACATCATCAAACACTAAACAATCAGCCCCTTAAACGCCATGAAAACCCAATTAACAAGCAAGCCCTTAGCAGTTGCCTTCGCCCTGTCACTTACGCTCAGTGGCCAAAGCCCGGCGCAAACGGTCAGCACGACTGCCTTATCAGCAACCAATCAAGTAGCCATAAAGCAAGCAAAACCAAACAACATGGAAAACCAGGCCGCACAAACCGTCAAGACATTTTTAACCGCCGTTCAGAAAGGCGATCAGGCTACCCTGGGTGCGCTGATTCACCCAACCATCACATGGAACCAGCCCGGCAGCAACCGCTTCTCCGGCAAAAAGCGCTCAAACATGGAGGTCTTTCAGATGGTAGGGGACATGTTCGAGGCCTCGGCCAATACGCTGCAACTGACGGACATCAAGCAGTTGACCGTAAACGGCAATAAGGTAGCCTGCCTGATTCACTGGAAGGCCGTACAGCCCGGTGGCGGTGTACTGGACGTCGACAATATTGACGTGTACACAATCGAGGACGGCAAGATCGTAGAAGCGACGATTTATTCGGAAAACGTAGCGCAGGAAGATGCCTTCTGGGGTAAATAACGGCCAGGCAATAGCACCACAGTCACAGAAAACCAATACATCAAACCAATTACAACGATGAACTCCTCAAACACCTTACGTAAATCCCTCTGGGTAAACGCAATCTTTGCTGATCTGGGCGCAATCGCAGCGTTCTTTCTGAGCGGTAAGTGGTCAGTCGTTGACGACCTGACGAATGGTCAAGCCGTTCTGTTCGGCGTCGAAATGGTCGTACTTGCCGGGTTAGCTGCTTACGCAGCGTGGAAGCCGACTATCAGCAAAAGCCTGGTTAGCCTGATCATCGCGTTCAATTCCTTGCTGTTAATTTATCTGATCGTTCGGTTCGAAGACCCTGCCATCTCAGCGCTCGGCATGGAAGTGATTGCCTTCGATGCCGTGATCGTATTGGCCCTCATCATTGTTCAGATCAGGAGCCTTCGCGCCTACAGCCAGGCCGTGAAACCAACGATGGTTTCCTAAGCATAGCTTACGTTCTCATGGTAAATGACGAGTCGCTCCAGTTAGGGCGACTCGTCATTTACCACGCCAGAACACCGTTCCCTTTGGCGTGATGTATACCGTCTCAAGACCACCGAACAGGCTACCGGTTTCCATTCGGGCCAGCCCGTTGCGGAAAATGGACGTAATGCCTGTATACCTGGTCGGGATCACTTCGCGACCTTGTTTGTCAATGAATCCCCATGTACGGCTTTCTTCACTTTGAACAGCGCATAACCCGTTTGCAAAAACACCCGTTGAGCGATACTTAGATACGTTAGCGACCGTTTTCCCTGTTTTATCTATGACACTCCACTGCCACCGCTTCCGGTCGGAGCTTAACGTAGCGACCGTTGCTAAGCCTTCTCTGAACGAATGGGCATCTTCGTATTTGGTTGGTTGCACCACCCACTTGCCTTTGCGGTTGATAAATCCTATAAAACCAGAATTCAACGACCTGACTAAAGCCAAATCGTCTGCAAACGGCTCCACAAACGAGAACTCGGGCGGAATCTTAAAATTTCCGGAACGATCAATGTAGCCCGACGGTCCATCATCATGCGTCAGATAGACGGCTGCGAGCCCTTCTTTAAAGGTGGACACGTAGCAAAGTCGCTCGAACTGCGGCTTGATGATCATGTTGCCCTGCTTATCAATAAAGCCGTTTTTACCATTGAGCTTCACGCAGGCCAGCCCTTCCGAGAAGTAGCCCGCATCCTCATACCGGCATGGTATTATCAGCTTACCTTGCTTATCAATGAAACCCCACGTCTCATTTTCCTGCACAGCCGCGAACCCTTCGCTATAATCCAGAATGCGGTCGTAGGGCTGGTCGGTGATCACATTTCCAGCGGGATCAATAACACTATAAGTACGTGAATAGCTGGGTTCATAAACGACTTGCTGCACCACCGCACGATCGTCGTAGAAGTCGTTAGCGGTTGTGTACGTTGGCGGAATTACGAGTTTCCTGCGGCCGTTGATGTAGCCCCATTTTGTATTAACCGGAACGGGAAACAGCGCGTCAGGCGGAATCGCCTGCTGCTCGTCGGCGGATAGTGCCTGCTCGGTGTCCGTCCGCTGCCGGACGAACATCCACGCGTAACGGAGCATCCATAGGAGACTAATAGCTCCTACGACGTACAGAAGTTTCATTAGATTGTTGGCTTGGCTAGCATACAACACCTAACCCATTGGTTTTTAAGCACAAATAAAAAGAGTGCTTTAATCTCGTCCGTTCCTGATGCTCAAGTTTTGTACAAACGGTAAGGGCAGGTCTACCAAAATTTATTCATCACAATCATTCGATCCTTTACTCTTTGGAGCTATAAATGGCCTCCGATGCGGACAAGCGTACGATTTCGCACATCAATGTTCGTTTGCGAACGCGCGTTGTCCGCTTCCGTACAAACTAAAGTTGGCACAACAAAGTAAAACTACTGATAATCAATAATTTAACTGTTTTGGCACACTTGTTGGCATAATAAGATCAAACAGTAAACAACTAAAATCTTAAACAGCCATGTTCAACTTCCTTTTACAAGCCAGCGCCCTAGTCGGTGCCAAAAGTATCCTCGGTGCCGTATTGCTCAGCGCGTCAACCCTGACAACAGAACCGGCCGAACCGAAAAAGCCAGCTTCATTCGGTGCCAGTGCGTACGTGAACAAAGAGAACAAAATTCAACTGGCGGTAGAGAAAGTGGTAGCCGAACCGGTTACTGTTGTTCTCCGCAATCAGGACAATGAAGTTCTCTTCACCCAGCGGCTCGGCAAAAAACAAAACAAGTTCTCGGTGAAGTTTGACATGAGCCAACTCCAGGATGGTGCGTATGAATTAGAAATCAGTTCAAGCGATGGCAGTATTCGTAAACAGGTCAGCCTGCAAACAAATACTGTCACCCTTGAGCAGCCCCGCCTGGTTACGATGCAGTAAACAACACAGTGAGTACAGTACCGGTTAACGAACGCGTCATAAAAAAGCCACTTCATTTAGTTGAAGTGCTTTTTTATGCCTGTAGGGCTACGTCAGTAAACCAATCAGTACGTTACCCGCTGAATGGTTCCGTCGGCCAGGCTGCTTAGGTAGTACGTATTGGCAGCGGTTCCAGCCTCGATGGACGTGGGTAGATTCAGCCCCTGCAATAGCCCACTGATCTGACCATTTTTCGACTGAAGCAGCCGACCCGTATTGGGCATCGGTCCCATCTGCCCAAACTGCGCTACCTGCAGCACGATAGGCCGCTGATTAGCGCCCAGCACAATATCAACCAGACTGGTGAAGCCTTCCTGATACAGCGATACGTTACCAGCCTGGTCAATCTGATAGATACGGGCTTTGTCGGCGGGGAAGGGGAAGCCCAGCAGCGTCGTCACCAGGAATTTTTGCCCGTCGAACACAATTCCGGTCGGCACCGACTGCACAAACGGCGGTCCTACCATCGGCATCGTGGGATTTGGTATCCCCGGCACGGTTGCGAACACACTCAACTGCCCCGTTTTGCTCCGCTTGATAATGGCATTAGCACCGGCATCGGCAATGTACAGGTCACCATCCGGCCCGAAGGTCAGGTTATATAGATTTGAGTCCTGGGTATCGGACGGACCAAAATCATAATCCAGTACGAACTTCCCTATTGGTTCGCTGTCCAGTTGTGAAGCCATGAATGGCTGGTCGCCCGGTTTGAACGACGCGACGTTGACTTTATAAAGCTTCTCATCGACACCGTGCAGGATATACAGCATACCGTCTCTGTACACCAGGTGGTTGAGGCCGTCGGGCGTGTTTTCGGGACTTACGGCTACGTTGAAGCCGGTAATAACGGGGTATTTCTGGCCATCCGGCATGATCAGCGTTACTTTACCGGCTGCTACTTCGGTCACCCAGAGCCGCCCCTGAGGATCGGTCGCTACACCCAGGGGAGCAGCCAGCCCAGAGGCTACACTTTGAACCTGCAACTGGCTGGGGTCACCCAATTCACGGTGGTCCTGACAGCCGGCTATGAACAGACACGCTAGTAGCGCGCCAATGCTGAGTAAGTTTGTACGCATACGTAATGTTGGTAAAAAAGGAATTGATTGTGACGATAAGCCGCTGATTAACGGCGGGGGAAATTAGAGAAGAAAGTAACCTTCTTTCTTATTTTCGTAGTAAACGGTCGGCAAATGAATTTGCCGGTAAAATCACCCTTGCCAATTTTAAGATTTATTAACAGTCAGCTTATCCCAAATGCACTGACCAGCTAGCTTATTCCCGCCTTAAATCCACCTCCGAACTCATTTTTCAGGCTGTTTTTTTGACTACCTCTCGGCTCCCTCCACTCTCATTTGTCCGAATTCGTGCGATTTGGCACGGGTTTGTTCAGAAACGAACACTGCTTGTCCGTTTCCGTACATTTTTTAGCAGCCATCAACAAATCAATTAGTTGATTATCAATTAGTTATTCTTTATTTCTACCTATTGGCATACTTGTTGGCATATAAAGGGAGAACAGTAAACAACTAAAAACATCATAAAAGCCATGTTCAACCTTCTCTTCCATACCAGCGCATTGGCTGGTGCAAAAAGCCTGATTGCTGCGGTCCTCCTTAGCTCAACAACGTTGACAGCCGAGCCGACCGAACCGAAAAAACCGATGTCGTTCAATGCCAGCGTGTACGTGAACAAAGAGAACAAAATTCACCTGGCCGTTCAGAAAGTAGCAACCCAGCCGGTGCAGGTAATTCTGCGCAACAAGCATCAGGATGTGCTTTACATGCAGACGATCGGTAAGAAAGAAGAAAAAGTAGCCATCCGTTTCAACGTCAGCGACCTCGAAGATGGGATGTATGAGTTGGAGATCAAGTCAAACGATGGCAGCATTCGGCGCCAGTTAAACATTGAAACGCCCGGCACTAAGCCCTCGCGGACAATCACGATGGAGTAGGCAACCTGCCGCCCGGGAAAAGACTGTATAGGTTAGAAAACGTGATGCGGAAAGCCACTTCTCCTTGAGAGGTGGCTTTTTTCATGCATGCGAAGGCTAATAAACAATTTTAACCCGGATACGATGAGGAGCCGGCTGACTACCCCCGAAATAAAGACCGGTTTTGTACGCAAACTTCTTGTCGTGGGTAAACGGAATCGGCGTTCCACCGAGTACCTGATACAACTTTCGGCCGTAGTCGATTTTGATAACCAGCCGGGTCGGTTCGTTGATTTTGGCTTCGGCAATCTTGAAATCAATTCGTTTGCCTTCAACGTAGGCGTAAGCGCCGAGGTCGATACGTTGCCGTTGCGGATTCCACCGCCAGCCTACCCGCACACCGTCGACCTGATGCGGTGCCGCACCGAGGTCCTGGTCTTTCGAGCCAACAAAGCCCAGTCCAATCACTTTGTTCCAGTCCTGTTCGTCGACCGAACCGATGTCATAGATGCACGTACTGTCGAAGGTAACCGTAGCCGACAGCTCCGATGGCTCAATCAGTACCCCCGTTTTCCGCTTGGGCAGGGGTTCGTGGTCGCCTGCTTCAACAACGACCCATTCCGGCTCCGAAACGAATAAATCCGGAATACAGGCGTTCATCGACACCAGAAAACCGAGCAGCATAATACGCAGGATAGAGCGTGTAGTAGTCATAACGTGGTGAATGTAAAACAGAATAGTGCCAATCTCGTAACTCAAAACGAGCAACTTTGTCTGTTTTATTGTTCCGTTCAGTCAGATAAGCAAAGATGATAGGTAGAATCGGTTGCCGCAATCTTTTATACTTATTCCGTATTTAACGGTTCATCCCTGCAACCAACATGTCTGATTCAATACTGACCCGCCGTCAACTCGTAACTACACTCACCACAGCGGCCAGTGCTGCGTTGCTGCCGGCCACTGCGTCCGCCAATTCAACGACTACGCAGCCAGCCAAAACCGCAGCTTTCACCCATTGCCTGAACATGAGCACCCTCCGGGGCCACAAACTTGGCTTCGTAAAAGAACTCGAAACCGCGTCCAAAGCGGGGTTTCGTTCGGTCGAAATCTGGGTCGATACGTTGCTGAATTACATTAAAGAGGGCAATACCCCCGCCGATGCCCGCAAACGACTCGGCGACCTGGGCGTTACCGTCGAAAATGCCATCGGGTTTGCGCCGTGGATTATTGACGATGATGACGCCCGCGCGAAAGGTCTTGAGCAGATGAAGCGGGAAATGGACGTACTAGCTCAGATCGGCTGCAAACGGGTAGCCGCTCCGCCCGTTGGTGCGCAAACGCCCAACAGCCCAACCATCGACCTGCGCAAAGCGGCTGAACGGTATCGGGCGTTGCTTGAGCTAGGCACCCAAACGGGCGTTACCCCGCATCTGGAACTCTGGGGATTTTCGCGCAATTTGAATCGCCTGAGCGATGTCATGTACGTAGCCGTCGAAAGCGGCCACCCGTCGGCGCGGCTGCTGCTGGATGTGTACCACCTGTTCAAAGGCGGCAGTAGTCTCGACAGCCTGCCCCTGGTTGGCAAACCCGCCATCGAAATTTTCCATGTAAATGACTACCCGGCGAATTTGCCGGCCGCCAACATCACCGACGCCGACCGCGTTTACACCGGCGACGGCGTTGCGCCGATCCGGCAGATTCTGCAGGCCATCCGCAACCCGGATCGGCCTGTCATCCTATCACTGGAAGTATTTAACAAGAACTATTACGCCCAGGACCCATTGCAAGTCGCGCAAATGGGCCTGGCCAAGATGAAGGCGGTAACGCAGGGCGTTTAGCAGCCCATCTACTGATTGTCGATCCGACGGGGCCGATCGGAACTGGTGCCACCGGCTGTGTGCTCAGTGGTTTCCTGCGATTCTGGCTTGGCTCCGCCGGGTGCCGTTCCGGTGCTGCCCGGCCGACGCGACTTAGTGTTCTGGCTGTAGTCGTCGCCCTCTGTGTTCGGGCTCACGGTGCTGGCCTGACTGGCCCCGGACCGTGAATTCTGCTGTGAGTTTCTCATGTTGTTGATGTATAAGTTGGTATTACGTTGGCAAACGTCGACCTGATCTACTTGTTCGGGTTACTTAGGCTCAATACCTGTAGGTCGGCTTTATTTGCAGCTAACCGATGGAATAATTAGATTAAGGGGATTATCATTGTTTGTTAAGTTAGCCCATAATCCGAAAAAATCCAACCCTTATCAAAACTCACGATGAAAAACCGATCTATCGTTCTCGCCTTTGTGCTAACCTTGTGGTTGGGAGCCTGCCGGGAAAAGGAAGTAGGGCCTGACCTGACCACTCCGCTGACCGGCCAGTTTGGAGTCAGTTACCTGATTGTCAATTTATCAGCGGGCGTTTCCAACAGTGGGCCTGGTGCCAACGCTACGGTCGAGCTTCGGCGTAAAAACAACAATACGCTCACGGTAACCGTCAAAATTAACGACGCTCAGATTCAAATCAGCGATCAGTTTGACGCTACTGTTACGCCGACCAGTCTGGACAATTATCACTTACGTACTCCTGGTCTGCGGAGCGTGTATGAGGTGACCTATACAACCAGCGACCGTAGTACTGGTAAAAGCTACATAAATCTGTTTAACGATGGCACCATACGGGGTAGTTTTGGTTACGTCAATCCCAGCGACCTCATGATCAGTTTGGGATTTAACTGAAATCGCGAGCGGCCTGGTTCATACAATCCTTCTGCTACTCACACGGCAACGAATCGGTAGACGTAAGGTGCTTTGTGCGCGCCACCCGTATATTTCTTGTCAATCCGCTCCAATACGCCTAAACTGAGCATTTTCCGCTGGAATCCAGAGCGGTGCAGCTTCTCATTCAAAATAGTCTCGTATAGGCTCTGCAACTCGGCCATGGTAAAGGTATCGGGCAATAGCGAGGATGCCCACTCGACCAGCTTCCGGTCCAGATTGATTCGCAGGGTTTCCAGGGCTTTCTGCACAATAGTCTGATGATCCTGCATAAGCTGGGGCAATCGGTCCAGATCATACCAGTCGCAGGAATCCGACAGCGCATCGGGCCGGGGCACGGCTTTCGTAAAGTCAACGAGGGCGTAGTAGCCCACCGACACAAACCGGCGCAGCAGCCAATGATACTCGGTTGGCGCCAGGCCGTTGGCTATCATGATAGACCGCATCGGTGCCGGGTCATGCCGGGCCTGATCGCCGAACACGTAAAACTGTTCCAGGTAAATATCGCTCAGCCCCGTCCGCTCAGCCAGCATCCGGCGGGCCGCAGCGTTCAGATCCTCGTTTTCCCGAATAAATCCACCGGGCAACGCAAACAGCCCCGTATTACGGTACTCCAGCAGTAAAATACGAAGCTGGTTTTCGTGAAAGCCAAAAATAACCGCATCTAAGGCCAGACCAGGCAAATAACCTGATCCATCTGGCCCGCTCGCGTCGGGCGATTGATCACTCATATTTTTTGAACTATACCAGCAAGTAACATAAAAAATTGGCATTCTTATTTAAATCATTTATTATTGTAACAAATTGTTACAATAGAAAAACCGACTGCATTTCAGGCTTGTTAGGCCAGTAATTAGTCTGAAACAATATTCGTTACCTTGAACCAATGCCCATGAAAACACTTTTAATTGCTTCACTCTTAACGGCACAGGCAGGTCTGATAGCCGTTGCTCAATCTGGGAAAGCGGGCTTTTCCGGTCAGGTACGTACTGCTAATGGGGTTGTGGAAGGCGTGAAGGAAGCGAGTGGTGTTTACGCCTTCAAAGGCATTCCATTCGCGCAGCCACCCGTTGGTGACCTGCGCTGGAAAGAACCCCAGCCCGTTCAGAACTGGCAGGGTGTCCGCAAAGCCGACAAGTTCGGCCCGCGTGCCATGCAACGCTCCCTTTTCGGCGACATGAACTTCCGCTCGAATGGTATGAGCGAAGATTGCCTGTACCTGAACGTATGGACCCCGGCCAAGTCGGCCAATGAGCGTCTGCCGGTGCTGGTTTATTTTTACGGGGGTGGATTTGTGGCCGGTGACGGTTCCGAACCGCGCTACGACGGCGAAAGCATGGCCGGCAAAGGCATCGTAGCCCTCACGGTCAATTATCGCCTGGGTCCGTTCGGCTTCATGGCGCACCCCGAACTGACCAAAGAATCGCCACACAAAGCATCGGGTAACTACGGACTGCTCGACCAGAACGCGGCCCTGCGCTGGGTGAAGCAGAACATTGCGGCCTTTGGTGGCGACCCGAACAAAGTAACCATCGCCGGCGAATCGGCCGGATCGGTGTCGGTGAGCGCGCAAATGGCTTCTCCCCTGTCGAAAAACCTGATTGCCGGGGCCATTGGCGAAAGCGGTTCGCTCATGGGTACACTATCGCCTACTCCACTGAATCAGGCCGAGCAGATGGGGGCAAAGTTTGCTGAGGCATTGGGTGCCAGCTCGCTGGCGGAGCTTCGGGCCATTCCGGCCGAAAAAGTGCTCGAAGCCACCGCGAAACCCGGTACACCCTGGTTCTCGACAACCATTGATGGATATTTTCTACCTAAACCGGCAGGGCAGATTTTTACGGCCGGTGAACAGGCACACGTACCGCTGATGGTTGGCTGGAATTCGGAAGAAATGGGCTATCGCGCCATTTTAGGCAAGGAAGAGCCAACAAAAGAGAATTATCAAAAGGTGGTCCAGAAACTGTACGGCGACCAGGCCAATGAGGTTCTGAAGTTGTATGCTCCCGCTACTGACGCGGATGTTGAGCAGGTGGCGACCGACCTGGCCGGCGACCGCTTCATTGGCTTCAGCACCTGGAAGTGGGCTGACATGCACAGCCAGACAGGAGGTGATAAGCCTGTTTATCGGTACTTCTACGCTCGACCCCGCCCCGCCATGGTTCCTGAAATGGGCAACGCATCGGCTGGTCTGGCGGGTGGTGTCGTTCGGAACAACGACCCGAACGCGATCAAGATGCCACCGGCCAAAGGTGCCGTTCACTCAGCCGAGATTGAGTACGCAATGGGCAACCTGGCCACAAACAAGGTATACGCCTGGACACCGGAGGACTACAAAGTATCGGAGCTGATGCAGAACTACTTTGCCAACTTCATTAAAACCGGCAACCCAAACGGCCCTGGTCTGCCCAAATGGCCCGTTGCTGGTAAAGCCACTCCGGTTCAGTATATGCGAATAGATGTGAACTCGCAGGTTGAAAAAGAGCAGCACCGCGACCGTTACCTATTCCTGGACCAGCAGAACGCAAAAATGGATTAACACTCACTTTTTAACCTATGGATCGGCCCCAACGCTAGTAGTTGGGGCTTTTTTGTTCTGGCTTATGCGCTGGAATGCACGGCCTTTGTGATGGGCAGAAGTTGAAAATTAATTATTACTAAAGCGCTCGAAAAACGTAACAGTTTAGTAAAATATGCGTTATTGCGACGTAAACCTATCTGATCATGAACCTGTTACTACTCTCCGCCATGCTTAACTGGACGGTCCCCATGCCGCAGGATACTGTTCAGAAAATAACGCATCCACACGATAATATGCCCATCTACAAGGACAGCGGTCGTTCTGTTCGCATGCCGAGTCCAACGTATTATTTCGAGATAACGCCACGGTACCGAACCCAGCCCAGCAAAGGCGGCAAGCAACCGGCCGATTCGACCAGAAAACGAAACTGGATTTAACCAACAGTTCGGCTGTAGGATGGGTTGTCAGAATACAACAAGCCTAATGCAGCCGGCCATGAACTCAAATCAGCCGTTTCCCGAGCAATATTTCCGGCGGATGGACGAGAGCGACGACGAACGCTTCTATGATTCTCCGCGACTGGTTGTCCATATCGATGACGTAGCTATTGCCGCGACAACCCAGCTTTACCGCGAGTATCTGCCTCCCAACGGCGACGTACTGGATTTGATGAGTAGCTGGCGGAGTCATCTGCCGACCGACGTACCGTATCGGCGGGTGGTCGGTCTGGGCATGAACGAGGTGGAAATGCGCGATAATCCGCAGTTGACGGACTACGTCGTTCAGAACCTGAACAAGATCAGTCGCCTGCCGTTCGATGATGCTTCCTTCGATGGTTGCATCCTGACCGTGTCGGTGCAGTACCTGACCCAGCCAGTCGATGTTTTCACAGAAGTAGGTCGTGTTCTTCGCCCTGGTGCTCCGTTCCTGACTGTTTTTTCTAACCGGATGTTTCCCACCAAAGCCGTAGCGATCTGGCAATCGCTCGACGACCGGGGACATCGGCAACTGGTTGAAAGCTATTACCAATTAGCCGGGCGTTTTGAGGGGATTCAATCACTCGACCGCAGCCCGAAGGGTTCATACAGCGATCCGCTGCATGCCGTGGTTGGACACCGGACTCGCCAGCCGCTTACCTTCTGATCAGCGCCCGACGTAGCGAAGCACGCGATGCCACTTCTGTGGCTTGTAGGGAGTCGTCCGTACAACCGTACCGGTGTACGGCGCTTCGATAAGCTGCTGCTTACCGACGTAAATACCCACGTGCGACCACTTTCCGTTCCTGTGCTTTCGTACCAGCAAGTCCCCCGCCTGCGGCCCACCGGTCACTTGCCGAAAGTCAGGGCTGCTGACCAGATCGGCCACGGAGTTTCCCCCCCGCCAGTTAACACCAACATCGTCAAACACGTAGCGAACCAGTCCGGAGCAATCCAGCGTTCCCCGTCCCGTTTGGCGGTTGTAGGCCGGTGCGCCATAGGGAACGCCGAGGTAGTGGTAAGACTGAGCAGCCAAGCGTTCGCCGAGGGCGCTACGTTCCGTAACAACCGGTTGGGGCGTTACCAATGGCAGGACAAAGCGCAACAGCGGGTAGACCAGCGTCGCCTTAATCCGACTGACACTGGCCCCGGTTCGCTGACCGGCCACCAGATAAGCCAGCGGGGCCGTAGCTGGCCGGAAATAGTGGTTGTGGTCGACTTCGAGGTGTCCGCGATCAATGATATGTTTCAGCAGTGACTTGAGTTCTGCTTCGGTAGCAACCTCACCAAACCGCTGTGTTAGAACAGCTTTGTAGCGTTGGTAGAACGATTGTCCGGTTGGTTGCGCCGGGGCGTTGATTGCCACCAGCCACAACAGCAGGCAAAGGAGTCGCTTCATGGGGACAGAACGCCCCCATTTTAGTCTATGGTTCCGCTAGTGGTTATATTTTAATATGTCCGCTAACCTATCATCGCCCCCAGCCGGTCAGTGTGCGCACCACCTGAACGATAATTACCGGCACGACGCCGGCCGCAATAATCAACTCTAAAGGCGCAGCCTGCATCGGCTGAATTGACAGCACCTCGCGCAGGAACGGCACGTAGTAGGTCAGGAACATAATGGCAATACAGGTCAGCAACGCCAGCCAGATGTAGCGATTACGGGTAATTTCGTTTTTGAAAAAATGACCCTTACCCGAGTACAGGTTGAATACGTGCATCAGTTGGGCGAACGACAGGGCGTAGAACGTAATGCTGTTACCAACCCCTTCGCTTAGTCCTAACTGGCGCGTTCCGAACAAATAAACGCCCAGCACTGCGACCGTAATTACGAAGGCGTAGAATACGATCACCCCCCAGTCATTGCGACTGAGAATGGGTTGTTTCGGGTCGCGGGGCGGCTGCTTCATCAGTTCGCTGTTCTCGCGGCCGACACCCAGCGCCAGGGCCGGGAATACGTCGGTGATGATGTTGATGAACAGGATTTGCAGCGGCAGCAACGGTGTCCCTACGTTCAGAAAACCGGCGAAGGTAACCACGAAGATTTCGCTCATGTTGCACGACAGCAGAAACAGGATGAACTTGCGGATGTTCTCGAAAATGACCCGCCCCTGCCCGATCGCCGTTACGATCGACGTGAACGAATCGTCTTTTAGCACCATAGCCGCCGTTTCGGCCGCAACCTGCGTGCCCCGCTGGCCCATCGCAATGCCAATGTCGGACTTCTTCAGGGCCGGTGCGTCGTTAACGCCGTCGCCGGTCATGCCGACAATATCGCCCTGCTGCTGATACAGATCAATCATGTCCAGCTTCTGCGTCGGGCTGACGCGGGCAAACACCCGGCATGCCATCAGCCGCTCCCGATCAGCGTCTGTCAACTGATCCAGCGGTTTCAGGTCCCGGCCGGTCAGCGCGATGTCTTCGCCCGGTTCGATCAGGTGTACCTGCCGGGCAATGGTCAGGGCCGTAGCAGGGTGGTCGCCGGTGACCATGATCACTTTGATACCGGCCTCACGGCAGGATTCCAGCGCGGGTGTCACCTCGGTGCGGGGTGGGTCCAGAAAACCAATCAGCCCGAGATACGTCAGGTTACTATCGGCAAAATCGTCGCCGGGCTTTTCATCGATTTCCCGGTACGCAAACGCCAGCGTCCGCAACCCATCGGCCGCCATCTGTTCCGACATATCACGCTGTTTTTGCTGGAGGGCCTCATCCATATCGGGGCAACGATCCATGATTTCTTCCACGGCCCCTTTAACAGCCACTACGTAGCGGTTGTCGGTTCGGTGGAGCGTCCCCATCATGCGCGTGTCGGAACTGAACGGCTTCTCGGCTTCGCGCGGATACTGCTCACGAATGATATCCGGGTCCTGCCCGGCCGCATAAGCAAACTTGAGCAAGGCCACCTCAACGGGATCACCTACTTCTTTGGTATCCGTATCATGCGGGTTATAGTCGGCATTATTGGCCAGAACACCCGCCAGCACAAGCTGCTGATACACATCGCTTTCGATGATCTGCGTGTCGCCGTTTGTCACGTTCAGCGTCTGGTCGGCGGCCTGTACGTCCACATCGGCACGGGCATCGGGAAGCTGGATGGTATGCACCTCGATACGATTCTGGGTCAACGTCCCGGTTTTGTCCGTAAAAATGACGTTGGTCCCACCCAGCGTTTCCACCGCCGACAGTCGCTTCACGATGACTTTCTTCTCGGCCAGTCGCAGCATACCATAGGCCAGGGCAATCGTAGCCACAACGGACATACCTTCCGGAATGGCCGCAATAGCCAGAGCAATGGAGGTTTCGATTAATTGCCGTACTTCTTCACCCCGAATCAGGCCAACGATTAGAAACAGCCCCGCCAGGCCGACAGTCACCCAGATCAGCACTTTCGACAGCGAGTCCAGTTTCGCTTCCAGGGGAGTGGCAGTCCGTTCGGCCTGCTCCACCATCGTCGCGATTTTCCCCAGCTCGGTCTGCTGCCCAATGCCTGTTATGACAGCCCGACCGTTGCCGCCTGTTACGGCCGTTCCCTTGAACAGCCGATTATGCTGATCGCCCAGGGGTGCATCCTCGGCCGTAGGCGCAGTGGCTTTTTCAACCGGCAGCGACTCGCCCGTCAAAGCCGACTCGTCGACCTGCAACTGGTTAGCTTCCAGCAAGCTGGCATCGGCCGCCACAAGATCACCGGCTTCAACCATCAGAATATCGCCCAGTGTTACGTCTTCCGACGAAATTTCGTGTACGCGGCCATCGCGCCAGACCCGCGCCGGATTCGTGTCCATCTTCCGCAGCGCATCCATGGACTGGCTGGCGTTGAACTCCAGCACAAATCCGGTAATAGCGTTGATCAGGATTACCGCTATAATGGCCCATCCCTCTACGGTTTCCCCCAACAAAAACGAGATGATAGCCGCAGCCGCCAGAATCCAGACAATAACACTATTGAATTGACGAACAGCGATGCTCCATGCGCTTTCGCGCTTAGCCTCCTGCAAGGCATTAGGGCCGTATTGCTCAAGCCGACGGTTTGCTTCATCGCCGGTCAATCCGCTTTTGGCATCAACGGCCAGCGATTTAACCAGTTGCTCGGCCGGTAGCGTGTGTGGCAGCTCAGGAACACTAAGATTATTGGTAGCGGTGGCAGTCATACAAAGAGGTCGTTACGTACTACAAACGCAACCTGCTTATAATGACTTTGTTTAGTCCAATGCGGCTAAACACTCATCTTGCCTGTCTCAACGTTTTTTTTCGTCTCGTAGGGGAAAACTGTTTTTTAACTGTCTATGCATAGGTGCCGATAATCGGCTGTGGTTTCGGGCCTGCAATCCGGCGTTTCAGGCTGCCTATAAGCCATTTGGGTAACAGATTGACCATCGTATCAACGATCCGTATTAACTTAAGACAAAATTTAGGTCGTATAAAAATTTTCAGGTTCATATTGTTTCAACAAACGGGTATGGAATCAACGATCCCTTCCTCCTTTTCGCCCTCGACCGAGGCAGTCCGGGCCCGCTCCATTGACTGGCGGCTGGGCATACCTACATACGTTTATGCCGTCGTTTTTGCGTCATTATGCATTGTCTGGGGCCTGCTATGGGACATCATGTGGCACATCAGTATCGGCCGCGACGGGTTGTTTGCCCCTCCGCATCTGGTTATGTACGTCGGTGCTGTCGTATCCGGGCTATTTTCGGGTTACCAGATTCTGAGCATGACCTTCCGGAAAAATCACCCCGAGCGGGCCGGCTCGGTTCGGTTCTGGGGCATTTTCTACGGCTCGCTGGGTGCCCTCTATTGTGTATGGGGTGCTATGGCCATGCTTACCTCCGCCCCTTTCGATGACTGGTGGCACAACACCTACGGACTGGATGTCCAGATTCTGACACCCCCACATACCGTACTGGTGCTGGGCATGATGATGGTGCAGTTTGGTGCCATGATTGGTGTGCTGGCGTTGCAGAACCGTACCCGCAGCCAGACACTCGCCAACGACCTGGACCAGCGACGGGCCAGCCGGCTAAAACTGCTGTTTGGCATTGCAGCCGGGCTGCTGCTAACGGTTTTATACGTACTGCTGTCGGAAAATATGGGCAAATGGCTGATGCACAACTCGCTTTGCTACACAACGGCCGCTATCGCGTTTCCAGTGTATTTGCTGGCTGTCGGCAGGGCCTCGCTGCTGAAGAATCCGCTGACAGTCATCACGTTCGTTTACATGGTAACGCTACTGATTCCCAACTGGAGCCTGCCCTTATTTCCGGCTACGCCCAAACTTGGTCCGGTCTATAACCCCATCACGACCTATCAGGCATTTTCGTTTCCGTTGCTGCTGATCGTACCGGCTTTCGCCCTGGATCAGCTCATGAAACGGTACAAGGGTAACGACTGGATTTTGGCAGGTCTGGCAGCCGTTGTCTTTATGGTACTGTTCCTGGCGGTTCAATGGCCGTTTGGTGAATTTCTGCATACATCACCCTACGCCCGTAACTGGTTCTTTCTGTCCAATGCATGGTCGTACGATAGCTCTCCGGACTGGAAGTATCGCTATAAATTTCACCCGAGTCTGCTGGAACCGCCCGCCGTATTCTTCAAAAATTTTGGCTTTGCTATCCTCTACGCGGCCATCTCCGCCCGAATTGGTCTCTGGTGGGGCAACTGGATGAAACGGGTAGTGAGGTAAAAAAGGAGAAAGGGGAGGAAGGGGAAGAAAGGGAGGAAGGAAGCACCCCTTGCGCTCCGTAGCCCGGACGTGACCCGGACTTAAGAACAACCCAGCGGTCAGACGTACCGTCAGACCGAGATGATGTCTGTCTCGCGCCAAAGGTCTGACGGCACGTCTGACCGGGTCACGGCTTAGTCCCGTTATTGTTCGATCAAAAACCCAGCAGTCTCACGACCGGCCCAAAAGAAACAA
Source organism: Fibrisoma limi BUZ 3 (assembly GCF_000296815.2). Classification (GTDB taxonomy): domain Bacteria; phylum Bacteroidota; class Bacteroidia; order Cytophagales; family Spirosomataceae; genus Fibrisoma; species Fibrisoma limi. Next base: position 334,112 of record NZ_CAIT01000010.1, on the reverse strand, counting down.
CCCGGCGGTCGGACGTACCGCCAGACCGGGTCACGCCAGACCGGGTCACGTCTGACCGAATCAAAACCGCAGAGAGCGCTAGAAACAAATAAAACCAGCATTGCAGAAAAAATGAACTTAATACCAACCTGGCCGCGACACATCAGGCGAATCGTCTTTTTATACGCACTCTTTCATGCATTCGCTCTTTCGCTCATTAGCTACGCTCATGTGGGCAGCCCTGGGGTACTGGTGCAGAAACAAGCCGGTAAGTATCGGGTGCTGGTTAATGTTCAGCCGCCGGACGTTGTGCCGGGAACGGCCAAGGTAACCGTATTCGTCGAGCAGGGGCAGGCTACATCCATTCAGGCCCGGCCGGTATATTTCTGGACCGGCGATGAAGGGGCGCCTACTCACGATCAGCTCAACGCTATTTCGGCCACGCAGTTTACCGGCGATGTGTGGTTCATGGAAAGCGGCTCCACGAGCGTTGAACTCCAGATCGACGGCCCCGACGGAAAAGTAACGGTTGTTGCGCCGGTGATGTCGGTAGCTACAGCCCAGCGGACCATGCCCGCCGAAACCGGTATCATTCTGTCGATACTTGGTTTGCTGCTGGTCGTCCTGATGGTGACTATCATTGGGGCCAGTTCGGCTGATGGAACGCTTCAGCCCGGGCAGACTGCTCCACCTGTGTTTCGCCGGAAACGGATTGTTGGCATGAGCATCGGTGCGGTACTGCTGGTTTTGCTGCTGGCCGGCGGACGGACCTGGTGGGACAGTTGGGCCGACGATTACCGGACCGATCAGCTCTACCGCCGGTTACCCATCAACTCCCTTGTGAAGCCCCAGAACGGTCAGCTTGCTCTCACGATTCAAATCGATACCACCGGATTTTCTCGGAACTGGCGCTGGCGTCGTCCCCTGAGCTATATCGTACCTGATCATGGTAAGCTGATGCACGTCTTTCTGGTCCGAACACCCGGCCTGGATGCGTTTGCTCACCTCCACCCTGATCGGCGTGATACGTTGCACTATGAATCGAACTTACCGGCGCTACCCGGTGGCCGGTACCTGCTCTATGCCGATGTCGTGTACCAGTCTGGCTACGCTGAAACATTGACGGATACGGTCGAGGTACCTTTTGTCAAGCTATCTGCCGAGCAAGCCGCAGCCCGCACGCCAACGGATGCCGACGACAGCTGGCTGGTTACCGAACCGATGGGCGTCAAATCCAACGCGATTGGCAAGCTGCACCTCGACGATGATATGGTCAGTTGCGGCAAGCCTAGCGCCAGCGCCAAACTGGACGACGGCTCGACTATGGTCTGGACTGACAAACCCAGCCCGATTCTGGAAGCCGGCAAACCGTACATGCTCAAATTTGCCGTTGCCGACGAGCAGGGCAGGGCGGCTAAGCTGGAGCCGTATCTGGGCATGAGCGGCCACGCGGCTATCGTTCGCTCCGACGGGACGGTGTACATTCACCTGCATCCGGTCGGTACGTATTCAATGGCCGCCGAGGAGTCGCTGGTCAACCGCATCGCCGATACCACCCGAACGGTAAAACTACCCGACGCTAAATTCTTCCGCGACAGTATCGATGCCTACGTAGCCAAGCTCAAGCGTTTGCCCGAACCAGAGAAAAATAAGCTCATCATGGCCGCCATGCCTGCGATGAACCACACCATGGCCGTCAACAACATGGTTGAGTTTCCGTATGCGTTCCCCAGGGCGGGCCACTACCGCATCTGGATACAGGTCAAGCGCAACGGCCGCGTACTGACGGGCGTGTTTGATACGCAGGTGAAGGAGAGTTTGCTGTGATGCTCTTTACTCGTCTGTAAAGGTCTGACGGTACGTCTGACTCGATAGCAAAAGCAGGTTGGCAAAATCCGTATATAAAACTGCTCACATGGGCTATACGGATGCAGGTGGGTACTTACTTTAAATCATCAATCACAGATTGCAATGTCAATCACCTGACTGATGAAAGCTCTATAAAATTAGGCGGTATTTAGTAAACAAGCCGCCTGAAGCAAGCGCCCCTCAAGCTTAGGATAAGGCTCTTGTAAGTCCTTGAGAAAACTAGGCTGACCAGTATTCAATTTCCCTCAATTGCTGTAAGTGGCCCTTCTAAGTTTTACGTAGTTGAGCTTCTCCAGCTTGGCTGTTAGTTTTTGTTGGAAAACCAGCAAACAGCCATCTAACGACGCTTTACTGAACCGCAAACTCCGTGTCACTGACGCCTGTGTTGATCTGTACCGAGTTGACTTTAGACATAGAAACTACACCGTCATTTTCCTGGTACGTCGAATTGTGCGGAATCTTTACGCCATTGACCTCTTTGTAATTGCTGGACTTGAGCGTTGCGGTACGATTCTGATCCCACTTGATAACGTGCTGTACTTTCAGCCCAGTGATAACGTCGTAGTAGCTTGTCCACAGTGGGGTGCCATCGGCAAATGTATTCGTCACCTTGTAAGCGTCTTGACCGTCGATCTGCTCCTTGCCGACAACAGTTGATTTGATACCCTGTTCGTTGAACACTAACTCCGGAAAAAGACGGTTGTACATCAATGACAGTCGGGCAGCCTGTTCGTTTTGCCGGGTAGTTCCCTGCTGGGTAATATCGACTACATTGGTACCATCAATTACATTTTTGTAAAAAAGCTGGCCGTTGTCGCCCGTAAGTAAAGTCAATGACTTAGCGGGTGCTTTACGCTTTAAGGTTATCTGTATTGAGCTATTATTGTATACCATTGTGCCCACGGAGGTCAAGTCTTTGACCTTCATCAGGGCATCTTTACCGCCAATGGCCGCGATATACTTGTTGATCACTTCGTCAGCGGTGGGTAAGGTCTGGGCCGTAGCCGATAGCCAGAGCGTAGGTAGTGTAAGCAGGGTAAGGAGTAACTTTTTCATGATTTCTTGTAAGGAATTGACTTGGTTTACTGCACGTTGAACTCGGTGTCGCTAATGCCCGTGTTCATCTGGTACTTGTTCACTCGTACATCAGCCGCTCCGGCAACAAAATGGTAGGGAAGTTTAATGCCGTTTACGTCGCGGTAGTCATCGACTTCTACTGTCCAAACGGCACCATCTTGACCAGGGAAGACCGACCGTACTTTTAAGCCTGTCTGGGTGTCAAAGTAAGAAGACCATGACGAAGACCCGTTAGCTACCGTATAAACAACTTTGTAAGCCTGTTTGCCGTTAATGGCCTCGGTACCAGCCAGGGTTAATTTAACCCCTTTTTGAGCCAGGTATAACTCAGGCATGATAAACGCATTCAGAATGCTGCGCTCTGCGTCTACCGGGTTTGTCGGAACTACGTTGTCGCCTACTTTGGTGAACACCTGTTTGCCGTCGATGATTTGTTTGTAGGTGACTTTGCCCGTAGCATCGGTAGCCACATTTAATGACTTAAAAGGCGGTTTTTGCTTAATAAGCAGCGGGGTGTTGCCGCCTACAGTACCTTCATAACTCAAATCCTTAATAGCCATCAGGGCTTTTTTGCCGCCAACGGCTTTGAAGAAATTGTTCAGCACTTCATCGGCCGAGGTGAGGCTCTGGGCAGACGCCGACAGGCAAAGAACGGGGAGGCCAAGCAGGAGGAAGAGTAAGGTTTTCATGGAAAGTTTTTGGGGGATAGTTTTGGTTTTACTGCACATTAAACTCGGCATCGCTGATGCCTTTGTTGATCTGTACCGAATTCGTTTTCAATGATATGGTCATGCTCGGCGACACGATGTTAACGCTAAATGGAAATTTCACGCCGTTTACGTCTTTATACTCGCTATACTTAGAAGTTCTAGTGTCGTCCTGACCAAATACTCCAATGTTCTTTACCTTCAGTCCGGTTTCAACGTCGTAGTAGTCCGTCCATAATGGAGTACCATCGGCAAACGTGCTGGTTACTTTATAAGCATCCCGTCCATCAACCTGCTCTTTACCCTCTACAGTTGATTTGATGCCTTCCTGTTTGTACGAAAGCTCCGGAAATAGCTTATACGCCATGATCGAACGGTTGGCAATGAGCCCTGTGACAGGCGTAGTCCCCTGTGAACTCACCCCTACCATACTGGTACCATCAGTTACACTTTTGTAGACAAGTTGACCGTTGTCATTAGTCGTGATCTGTAATGACTTAGCCGGTGCTTTTTGCTTAGTTGTTAATTGATAGGGGGTATTGTTAACCTGCAGTGATAACAGAGAGGTCACATCTTTGACATTCATCAGAGCTTTTTTGCCGCCGATAGCAGCGATGTACTTGTTGATCACTTCGTCAGCCGTAGGCAGGGTCTGGGCGGTGGCTGACAGCCAGAAAGCAGGTAAAATCAAGAGGGTGAGTGCAAGCTTTTTCATGGTGGATTTGTTACGGAAAAGTATTGTAAATTAAAGGATTTAGTAGGTAGACTAACGTTTCAGAAAACACTTCGCCTATTGTGAACATGAACATAGCTTTTACCGCCCTTTAAGCCGGAAAAGAGACCCGGACAAAGAGCCGGACAATTTTTAAAAAGTTGATTTTCAATCTTTTAAAAACAACTGTTTCCTACCCTACTAAATCATGTCAGAGGAAAGGGTAAGAAAATAGAGTCCGTTATAAGGTAGGCAATCAAACGTCGGCGAAGGCTTCGCCCAGGTCGGTACCTTCGGGCAGGTTGGTTTTTTTACGAATTCGGTAGCGTGTTTTGACAATCGTATCCGCCGAAACGCCCAGCATATCGGCCATTTCTTTGGTCGACAGTGACAGACGGCTCAGGCAAATGATTCTTGTTTCGGCGGGGGTGAGCATGGTGTGTTTTCGGCGCAGCCGGAGCAGGTAGTTTGGGTAAACCTGCTCAAAGAGCTGCCGGAACCGCTCCCAGTCGGCTTCGGTCAGGATGGCCAGTTCCATCAACTCAGCAATGTGGGGCAGGTTTTCGTCGGTTGCCGATTTGGCGGTTGCTTCCCGTAGCTGTTGTAATTGAGTAAGCTGCTCGGTTCGAGTTCGTGCTTCCTGCGTAATAAACGCTAATTGTTGTTCTGCCTCACGTCGGCGCTTGCGTTGGTAACGCAGGTAGAGGGCAGAAATGAGTAAAACCAGCACCAACCCCGTTATCGACGCATTACGCAGCCATACGGCGTAATCGCGGTCGGCGTCAATCTGACTCAATTTAACCCGGTAAGCTTCGGCTTCGAGTTTTTCCTGCTTCTGATGAAAGATGCGGGCATCGTCGTTCTTGCGTTGTTTCTCCTCCAGTCGGTTAGCCAGTTGAGTGTAGTAAAGGGCTTTCTGTAAATCACCCCGGTGCTGATAAACCTCACCCAGGCCAGCGAAGAGCGGGATGATATCCAGACTATCCGTTTGATCGACAAAGGCACGTACTGAATCATACAGTGCCATTGACCGCAGTAAAGCCGGATAGGCTTTATCGTATTGTTTGAGATTCAAATAGACCTCCGACAGCGGGACCATTGCATTGAACTCAGACTGTCGGTCGTTACCGCGCCGAACAGCTTCAATAGCTTTCTTCAAATATGGAATGGCGGCTGCGTGTTTCCCCTGTCTGCTCAATACAACGCCGAGATTCCCATAGCTAACAGACGAGTGAACCGACGAGCCATACGAAAGGCCAAAGGTGTATGCTTTCTGGTACCAGTAGGCCGCTTCCTTTAACTTGCCTAAACGCAAATGGCAAGAACCTAAGTCATTCAGGAACTGCCACTTGTAATAGTTGTAGCCGTAAGGATGCTCCTCTTTGGTATCCAGTTGGGGATGAGCCCATTGGTTACCTAATGCCACTGCCCGTCTGGCTAAATCATATTCCTGAATCTTGAAGAAATACATACCTATCCACCAGACGTGATGAATAATGTCATAAGTAGCTCCGTGGTACTGATGAATAACGGATAAGGGTAAATTTTGCAGTAAAGACATCCCCCGAATGGCCCCGTCGTAAACTAGTATCCGGCGCTTGCGTTCGTCCATTTTGCCCGAATGCTCAATGATAACTTTGCACCACGCCAGCCAGCATATACCTTCTTCTGCCTGAAGGTTGTGCTGGTGAGCATATTGGCGAATTGACACCAGCGAGTCAATGACTCCCTGTGCCTGCTTTCTGAAATACAGATCGGCAAATTGCTGATTACGACACCAGAAGACCCGCATTAACGCAGTTGCTTTAGGGCCTTTAGCCTCGGCCCTCATAAAGCTATAGTCTGCCAGCATGGCTGGTCGTTTGGCGGGCTGTTGTATCGAATCGTAAAAGTCAAACCAGCGGTTGGTCAAATAAGCATCGGCATATGTAAACTGGGGTTCGTCAGACAGTTGTCGAAAGTAGGCTCGATTTATTTGCGCGGAGAGGAGTTGCGCCTTAAAAAGCACCAGTGTAAGGATACACAATCGAACATTCATCAAGGGTAGGATAGCTTATTTATCAACAAAAAACGCAGATAAATATATAAAACACAGTAATACCCTGTGTTTATCCTACCATTAATTTTTAAGTATTTTTACCTATATATTATAGGTCCGACATATCGAGTTTGTAGGCCTAAACTCAGCATTAGCGCATAGCATACGGTATCGGTCAGGTAGACGTTCGTATCAATCGGCTCAAAACGTTTGAACGCCTAACTCACTCGCCCTCATCGGCCCGACGGTCGGCCCGGATTTCCGGAATGGTATCCGGGTCGATCAGGCCGATGGATGCGGCATGTTCGGCCGCGACCACCGTATCCGGCACCAGTAACATCGGCACCTTGACCGCTTCGGCCGTGCGAATCAGTTCTCGAATGGCCGCGTCGCGCCGGTCTTCCATGGATACGTTACGGATGTAAATGGCCAGAATTCGGCCGGGGTTGTCGCGCAACACCTGCGAATAGATTTCGGGGTCCTGCTGGCCACTGTCGCCGATGAGCACAAACGGCAACTGCGGGTTTACGTCCATTACCTTCCGGATCATACCAAGTTTATGATCGTGGTGCGAACTTTTGAAGAACTGAGTCTTGCTGAGGCCCAGATCACGTAGTAAAATTGGTCCTTTCGGTATACCCTGAATACGAAAAAAGTCGACCAGTAGGTCATAGAGATTCCACGGACTACTCGACACGAAGTAGATTGGGTTGAACAGCGTCGTCACGGGGCCGCTTTGCAACGCCCGGTAAAAAGCCGCTACACCCGCGAATGGCAGACGCGTATAGGCATTACCCAGAAAAGTTAGCCGGGCTGTCTGAAGCAGACTAGTGGCTTCAGTCACCAGTACCGTATCGTCAATGTCGGAGATGACACCAAACTGACTATACGTGGGTGAAATCATCAGGTAGCCGTCCTTGCTGACCGCATCCCCGTTGGGCTGTGTTACGTCTGGCAACTCATACCGCACCGGAAACCAGGCACGGCCAGGCATCAGATCGTCGGGAGGATTGATGGTCAGCTCGAAGTATCCTTCCTCGTCTGAAACGGTCGTATGGGTTTGCCCAAAGGCCTGTACGCGCACTGTCACGCCCGGCACCTCGTCGCTTTCGAAGCGCTGGTACGTTGCCAGCATATTCTGCCAGAACGTATCGTTATCGCTCGGCGTACTCAGATCCCGTTGCCGCAGCACACGCCCTTTGACCCACACCGCCGTCGGGCTGCCGAAACCCCGGTAATACACAATCTGATACGGTTTGTGGGCATCAAGCCGTCCGAATAATCGGTTCTTGAGCCGATCGAATTGTTCTTCGGCTCCAACAGCGGTAGTTTGTAGAAATTCTTTCCAGTTCATCGAACGTACTTAGCGTAATCCTCCCATTCGTCAATATCCGATAACTCGGCCAACCGCTTAAAGGTTAGATTATGCGCCTGTAGGGCCTGTTCGGTCTGCTCACGAAGATTGGGTTCGCTCCAGGGTTTGTTTTCGAACAAAAACGCATGTAGTTGCTTCATACCTAACAGGTAATACCCTCCATCGGTGGCAGGTCCAATGACTACGTCGGCCTCAGCTAATGCCTGAAACGCCTGCCGGATATGATCTTCCGTAATATCGAGGCAATCGCTTCCGATGATCACGACCCGTTTGGCACCAGCGGCAAACTGCTCCTGAAAAGCATTGTGCATCCGCTGGCCCAGATCATCGCCGGTTTGCAACTGTTTTTCGTAACCGTTCCAGCCGTCGTTGGAGTTAATGAAATCGCCGTAGTAGACCGACCGGGAGTAAGGCAGCATACGGGTAAGCTGCTGCGTGTACTGGAGGAGATGTCGGTAGACTTCGACGGCTTTATCGTTGCCAACCGTACGGGCAATTCGGGTTTTTACGTTGCCGGGAATCGGGTTTTTAACGAAGATGATCAGGTGATTTTCTGCCATACGGTGGATTGTGGGTAACTTGCGAAAAATTTGACATTGAATGCTGGACCCACGACGGCAGACCGTTCGGATGGTAGTTCAAGTAGGACCCGTCTAACATCCAGCGTCTGGCACCCAACGTCCTCAATAAAAACTATGAGCAAGCAAATTGTTTACACAGATCAGGCACCTGCCCCAATCGGCCCCTATAGTCAGGCAGTTAAGATTGATGTTCGTAACACCAGCTCGATGTTGTTCGTATCGGGTCAGGTAGCCATCGACCTCGCCCCGCTGGGCGATATTCAGGCCGAAACCCGGAAAGTCATGGAAAACATCGGGGCCATTCTGAGCGCGGCCGGTTTAGACTACAGCCACATCGTCAAGAGCAGCATCTTTGTCAAAGACATGAACAACTTCGCGGCCATCAACGAGGTGTACGGTACGTTCTTCACCGCCGAACCGCCTGCCCGCGAAACGGTCGAAGTGGCCCGCCTGCCCAAAGATGTAAACGTTGAAATTTCGGTTATAGCTGTTCAGTGAGTGAAAGAGTGAATGAGTGAAAGAGCGAAAGGCTGAATCACTCATTCACTCTTTCGCTCTTTCACTCTTTTGACTATGTCCCAACAAGTACGCGTTCGTTTTGCTCCCAGCCCAACCGGTCCGCTGCACATCGGCGGGGTGCGAACCGCTCTATACAATTACCTGTTTGCCCGCAAAATGGGCGGCAAGATGCTGCTGCGCATTGAGGATACTGACCAGAACCGGTTCGTACCTGGCGCTGAAGACTATATTCTGGAATCCCTGCGCTGGGTCGGAATCGAGATCGACGAAGGCCAGGGGGTAGGTGGTCCCCATGCTCCCTATCGGCAGTCGGAGCGGCAGGCCATTTACCGCGCTGAGGCCGAACGGCTGGTGGCTGAAGGCAAAGCCTATTATGCCTTCGATACGGCCGACGAACTGGATGCCATGCGCAAGCGGCTCGAAGAAGCCAACGCCCCGGCCGCGCAGTACAATGCCATTACGCGGATGCAGATGAAAAACTCGCTGACGCTGAAACCCGAGGACGTAAAAGCCCGCATCGACGCCGGCGATCCGTACGTGATCCGGCTGAAAACCCCGCGTAAGGAGGAAGTACGGCTCAACGACCTCATCCGTGGCTGGGTAAACGTTCACTCCTCGGCCATCGACGACAAGGTCCTGCTCAAGTCCGACGGTCTGCCAACGTATCACCTTGCTAACGTAGTAGACGACCACATCATGGGTATTACGCACGTGATTCGGGGCGAAGAATGGCTGCCCTCCGCCCCACTCCACGTACTGCTATACCGCTACCTCGGCTGGGAGAGCACCATGCCGCAGTTTGCGCACCTGCCCTTGCTGCTGAAGCCGGAAGGCAACGGCAAACTCAGCAAGCGCGACGCTGACCTCGGCGGATTTCCGATTTTTCCGCTGCAATGGACCGATCCGTTCAGCGGTACGGTCGCTCGTGGCTTCCGCGAAGACGGCTACCTGCCCGAAGCCGTTGTGAATTTCCTGGCCCTGCTGGGCTGGAATCCCGGCACCGAACAGGAACTGTTTACGATGGAAGAACTAATCAGTTCGTTCGATATTGCGCAAATTCACAAAGCGGGAGCGCGGTTCGACATCGAGAAAGCGAAGTGGTTCAATCACCAGTACATTCGTCAGCGCCCAAATGATGAACTGGCCCCGGCTGTTCAGCAACAGGCTGAAGCCAACGGATTGATCTGCTCGACCGAGAAGGCGACCAAAATTGCGGGACTACTGAAAGAACGGGTTAATTTCGCCCACGAACTTTTCACCGAAGCCCGGACGATCTTTTACACGCCCGACACATACGACGAAACGATTGCGGCTGCCAAATGGAACGAAGACGCCGTTAGAGCGGTAACCGTATTCCGCGATGCTCTTCAAGGCTTCGACGGCGATTTCGTGGCCGATACGATCAAGCACACCCTGTCGGATGCGTTACAGCAGGCAGGCATCAAGCAGGGCAAGATTATGCAGGCCCTTCGGCTGGCCCTGACTGGCTCCGGCACCGGCCCCGACCTGATGCTGACGATGGAAATCATCGGTAAAGACGAAGTGATCAAACGATTAGAGCAGGCGTTGGAAACATTGAAAACACCTGCTAGTTAACGTAGTAAAGTTTACGAAAACCCGACGAATCCATGGCGAAGAAGAAACCCAACCCCAGCGAAGACGAAAAGCCCCGGGTCCATAAGGAACTCGAAGGGTTCGACATACAGATCAATTCCTTCGGCGAAATCACGACGAGCTTTGATATCGACAAGATCAATCAGTTTCTGAATAAGACCGTCGATGATAAAAAGCTTCGTCACCGCGACGATCTGAAGGCGCTCAAAGGTGAAACGGACGATGACGAACCGCAGAACTCGGCCAACGACGACGAGGAACACCTCTTCGACGAAACCGACGACGATCTGCCGGACGATATCAATACACGGTAGTTTTACCGCAGCTTAGGCGGATGTGGCACATAGCTAACAACGGCTTATAGACTTGTTCTTCGATCTGCTAAATCTGTGTAAGCTTCAACGACGAATGTACGCCCGACCAGCCCAGCGCCCGGTTGGGCTTTTTTTATGCCGTTTGTACGATAAAACCGGGTCAATGTAAACCGGACTTTGTAGTTTTCGGCTACATTTCTGTTCTGTAAACCGAAACCTCTATGTATTCACACGAGATTGATTACAAAATCATTGGCGAAGACATCCAGATTGTTGAAATTGAACTGGACCCCAACGAAACTGTAATTGCAGAAGCCGGTGCCATGCTGTTCATGGAAGACGGCATCCAGTTTGAAACCAAAATGGGCGACGGCTCCCAGCCAAACCAGGGCTTCATGGGTAAGCTTCTCCAGGCTGGCTCACGGCTGATCACCGGCGAGTCGCTGTTCATGACTCACTTCACCAACCGGGGCGTTGGTAAACGGAAAGTAGCCTTTGCTGCGCCCTATCCGGGTACGGTCCTGCCCGTTAATCTGGCTACTATTTACGGTAATTCACTCATCGTTCAGAAAGACGCGTTTCTGTGCGCGGCCCTTGGCACACGCCTGAGCATTCATTTCAACCAGCGACTGGGGGCCGGTTTCTTTGGTGGCGAGGGCTTCATTTTACAGAAGCTCCAGGGCGACGGCCTCAGCTTCATCCACGCCGGGGGGGTGGTGATCGAACGCCAGCTAAACAACGAACTCCTGCGGGTTGATACCGGCTGTGTGGTTGCCTTTGAGCCGCAGATCAACTTTGACATTCAGCGGTCCGGCGGCCTGAAAAGCATGATTTTTGGTGGAGAAGGGCTGTTCGTTGCCACGCTGAGTGGTACCGGTAAAGTCTGGATTCAATCAATGCCGATCTCCAAACTGGTTCAGCGACTCAATCCGGCCGGAGCCCAGGCGCATAAGGAAGGCGGCTCCGTATTAGGCGGATTAGGAAACTTGTTTGAAGATTAAATTGTCATATCCTATGACTATCGCTTCGGCCATACGATCATGGAAGTTATTTGCATAAACGACAATTTTCCGGCCCCGGTGCTGGCGTTCTACGCTGAGTTTGGCGTGCAGACACCCAAGAAAGACCAACTCTATACGGTCCGTCAGGTAAAGCGCCATACAAACGGCGAAACGGGCGTGCTGCTCAATGAAATTCAGAACCCCGAAGTACCGGTGCGCCATCCGGTGCTGGGCGAAGTATGGTTTGAACCTACGTTTAACATTAACCGCTTCGCAACCCTGCTGGGTGAGCCCGTTCGACAGGAGGAACTGGAAGAAGTGAATTCCTGAGCCGGTATATTTGTCAGATTTTAGATGTCAGACCAGGTATAGCCTTCTAAAAGCCCGGCACGAAACAGCCGGGCTTTTCGTTTATACATCAATGTAAATTCGTGTGATCTGTGGTAAAATACATTCTGATTATTTGCGCCGGTATCCTACTGGCCGCTTGCGGTAACCGTTCTGACAACTACGTTCCCAAACCCAAAGGCTACCCACGTATTGATTTGCCGAAGCCAGCGTATACCCTGCTGGAACCCACGCATCCGTATCAGTTTGAATACAACAAGATTGCCCGCATTCGGCCCGACAGCTTTGCCCGCTCGGAGCCGCACTGGATTTTTGTCAATTATCCGTCTTTTAACGCCAGTGTTCAACTGACGTACAAACCGGTACAGAACGATCCGCAACGGCTCAAAGCCATGCTGGAAGATGCCTACAAACTGGCAGGCCGACACAACATCAAGGCCTATGAAATTAAAGAGCAGGTCGCAAAGCTACCATCAGGTCAGTGGGCCAACCTCATTACGCTGTCGGGCGAAGTACCGAGCCAGTTTCAATTCATCACCACCGATACGACCACTCATTTCCTGCGCGGGGCGCTGTATTTCAATACGGCTACCGAAAACGATTCGCTCGCACCGGTCATTGACTACATCAAAAACGACATGATCCACATGCTGAAGACCCTGAAATGGCGGCAGTAGATCCGGTTCGTCAGTCAGCCGGCCGTTGTTCCAGCGCTTTATGCAGGGCTTTCTCGTCGGTCAGGTCCAGGCGTAACGGCGTAATAGAGGTGTAGCCCTGTTCAACGGCCCAGCGGTCGGTACCTTCTTCGGCCGGTTCCAGCGGGGTGACGGTGAACCAGTAATGTTTCCGCCCCATCGGATCAGTGCCGGGCACGATCGCGCCATCATACAAACGTACTGACTGGCGTGTCCATCGCAATCCACGTGGATTGGGCGGGAAGTTTACGTTGAAGAGCCCCAGTTCCGTACTCTCCAGCAACAACGTCAGAGCCTCCTCCACAAACGGCTCAAGCGCCGGAAAATCAGGCTCAACTTTCCCTACGGGTGTACTCAGAGCAATGCCCCGGATTCCCAACAGTACGGCCTGTTTAGCGGCCGCCAGCGTACCGGAATGCCACATCGAATTACCTAGGTTCGGCCCCATGTTTATGCCCGAAAGTACTACGTCGGTATTAGCCCAGAGATGAGTGCCCAGAGCCACGCAATCGGCGGGGGTACCGTTGACGCGGTACGCATCAATACCCTCGAAACGAATCGGTGATGCCCGGTAACTCAACGGGCGGGAGTGCGTCACTGCGTGCCCCATTGATGACTGTTCAACATCCGGAGCCACCACTCGAACCTCACCGAACCGGGACGCTACGCGGGCTAAAGCCGCGATACCCGGACTGTATATTCCGTCATCGTTGGTGATCAGTATCCGCATGGTTCCTAAACAATTTGGTTTGTAAGCCAACCCCGAAACACCGTTGGATGTTTTATTGACCCAGTACTACTCATACGACACCAGCATGAACGTAGCCAAGCTTTTACACAATCCGACGGCTGGAGAAGCCGCTTCGACGGCTCTGGAATTAAGGTCCCTGATCGAATCGAATGGGTTCGAATGTCAGTACGCGTCCACCAAGGACTCCGGCTGGGAAACCATTGGCCCTGAGGTTGATTTCCTGATTGTAGCCGGGGGCGACGGTACCGTCCGGCAAGTGGCCCAACGGCAACTGACCGCCCCTAAACGCCCCGAACCATTGCCCATAGCTATACTGCCTAAAGGAACGGCCAACAACATCGCCCTGACGCTTGGACTAACCGGAACCTCCGATGAGATTGTGGCTGGCTGGCACCGTGGCCGGATTATTCAGTACCAGGTAGGGCTTATCCACGGCCTGGCCAAACCTGAATTTTTTCTGGAAGGCTGCGGTCTGGGCGTCTTTCCAAAATTGATCAACACCATGCGGGATCAGGAAGAAGCCGAGAATGAAACCCGCGAAGAGTCCCTGCTACAAGCTCTGACCACGTTGCATAGCCTGATCGGGTCGCACCGGGCGGAGACCTGTCAACTGATTCTGGATACGGCCAACTACGCCGACGAGTTCGTCCTGCTGGAAGTGCTAAATAGCCGCCTATTGGGCCCTAACCTTTGTCTCGCTCCGGCGGCCAACCCTCAAGATAAGGCGTTTGAAGTCGTACTGGTTACCGAGCAGGAACGACCCAGGCTCAGTCGCTACGTCGATGCCCTCCGGCTGGGAGGTCTCACCGGCTGGGGTGACCGGCTTTCCGCCATCAGCGCTACCCAGGTCAAATTGAGTACGCAGACAGACTACCTGCACATTGACGATGAGGTAATTTCCCTGGATGGCCCTACAGACATCACCATTTCCTTTCGGGCACAGGGCTTACCGTTTCTGCTACCCGGCTGATCCACAGAGACTACTTATTGATGTACCAGGTAATCGGTCAGTTTTTTCCACTGCATTTTCTGGAAAAACGCCCAGCCGCCCTCAGCAATCAATGTGTTTGCTACCGCCCGATCACCGGCTTCGTCCCCCTGGTTGTTGATACTCTCGTTCTGACCAATCTCGTACCCAATGATCCGGTTGTCTTTCTGCTCCACCCGGAACGTACTGCGCGCTTCTTCACCAAAGAAATGCTCAATTTCCCCTCTCAACGACTCTTCGTTTTCGGCCGGATCGGCGCAGGGTTTAACGGTAAACTCCGCCAGGGTCGCTTCAGAACGACGATCAATCACGTTTACCCAATTTTCGGGTGTGGGGCCGGGAATGTCGATCCGGATGAAATCGCCCACCTGTACTTCGCCCGTTTTTGGCCGGCCGGCCGAATCGTATAGCCGAAACCCGGAATTGATACCCGGCAAATCTGACCAGGCGTTTACGTTAAACAATTTATGTACTGATTGAGAAAAAGCCGCCGAAGCAGCCTGCTTATCGGGAAACGTGTGGTCGCTGGAAAAGCATTTATCCTTCGTATCGTTCCCCATCAATACGTCGAATTCATGTTTAACATCTTCGATAACCTTCTTGATTTTCATAGCCTTGAGTGCATTTAATGAGAGGTGCGTTCGTGTTTGTCGCTACTACCCTGAGCCATTCCAGTAGTATCGAAACCAGCGTGGACAGGCCGTTTTTTATGCTAACCAGCCTGGTCTGCAACTGTTCTTTATCGACACTGGATTGGTAGATTACGGCCCTCGCTCTTTGAACAATTTTCGACTTTGGCTGTACTAACCAGGAAGAAACTAGCACGATGAAGCCGATGGAGAACGTATCTTCTGAAATTCCGCCGGGCTGGGACTACAATCCATCAACGTGGGGACAGCGACTACCGCTTGTTGCCGTTGCAGTGGTTGGGTTAGGTATTTCGCTGTACCTTGGATTGTATCAGCTACGAATCATTCCTTCCGTCTGGGATCCGTTTTTTGGCTCAGCCTCCAGCCAGAAGGTTCTTAACTCCCCGCTTTCCCGCCTACTACCCATTCCGGATGCCTTACTAGGGGCCATAGCCTACGGTGTGGATGCCATTACGGGCGTTTTTGGCAGAACCGGCCGGTGGAAAACCCTACCCTGGCTCGTGGTATTATTCGGCGTTGCGGTCGGCCCGATGGGAACGGTTAGCGTGCTGCTGGTCATTGCCCAACCGATACTCGAAAATGCCTGGTGTACCCTATGCCTGATCTCGGCGGCTATCTCGATCGCGATGATTGGCCCGGCTATGGACGAGGTTCTGGCGAGTCTGCAATTTCTGCAACGTGTGAAACGAAGCGGCCAGTCGGTCTGGAAAGCTTTCTGGGGCAACAAAGCCATCATATCAACCGTACGGTAACCATGCTATCACGAATTCTTAACGTACTGCTGGGTCTGTGGCTGATCGTTTCGCCCGCTGTGTTTCAGTTTAACAAAACCATCGCCGACAATGTCCATATTGTCGGTCCGCTCATTGTGACTGTAGCCGTGGTTGCCATCAGCGATTCGGTTCGGAACTTTCGGCTGGTCAACACCTTATGCGGTGGATGGCTGCTGATAGCCCCTTGGGTACTGGGGTACAGCAATATGACGGCAACGATTAATGACCTTATAGTCGGTTCGCTGACTATCGGGCTGTCACTCATCAGAGGCACCGTCAGTCATCAATTCGGCGGGGGGTGGCGATCGCTATTTCAGGACAATCCGGAGCATCTTCGCCTGGCTAACCAGCAATAGCGGAGCACCTACCGGATGTACTCATCCCAGTCGCCGTAGGTTTCCGTTTTAGGACCACGCGGTATTGCCAACAGAGCGACCAGCCCGCCAACAATCAGATCAGTCAGGCTTAAAAGAGTGGTAGCATTGCCCGTAAACCAGATCCCGGCAGCTACGGTCAGGCCAAGCAATACGTTCAGCCACCGGCCAATCCGGAGTACTTCGCCCATGGCAATGACGGATACTACCACAATCAATGCCCCACATAAGTGATTCAGGTTGGCTGCCGGGCTTTGAATTTCGGCCCCGAATACCGCCGGTGACGCCATCAGCCAGATGCCCAGCAGCATGGATACCGTCAGCGTCCAGGGAAAGCTCATACCCCAGATCGACGCCCGAAACACCTGCCCTCCCTGATCCGGGAAGGATAGCATGGCCGGCGACCGTTCGTCCATCTGGCCCTCTTCAACACCACCTCCTTTCCAGAATACCTTCCAGAACCCTTCGCCTTTTCGGGTAGCCCGTTTCATGTATTGAATCATGGCAATCACCTCGTCCACTTCCAGAGGGATCATGGGCAGCATGATTACAGCCGCCAGTATGCAGAAAGTACACCAATAGCCAACGATCAGCGGCTGCGAAATAACCAGGAAAATATGGACCAATCCGAGCGGTATGACCAGGAGTCCAAAAAACGTAACCATCCAGGGCATAGTCCGCCAGCGGGACGAAATACCCATCCAGCCCATCAGGAATTCGAACGTATACGCCAGTGAGCCCAGCCCCGCATCGGATACGGGTAACGAGTGCGACATACTTGAATTCAATACTCGCTCGGTGCTATTGCCGAAAAACGGGTCCCAGGCACTATCAATGTAGCCCAGTTGAAAAGCAGCAATGTAGCGGGATACCATCCAGCCCATCAGCCCCGTTACGATCATAATCCAGCGCTGGGGCCAGCTCGACGGATTATAGCTCCAGCCCGGTGGCGTATCAGGCCCCATTTCCATGTACATAATCATGTTGGGCATACCCGGTATCAGAATCGTGAGGCCGATGACCAGCGCCCCCACCAGCGTATCATTCAGATAGGCAGCCGCCGAGGGCGACCAGAAAATAAGCGGGGCAATACTGAGCCAAACTCCCACAAAGCAGCAGATCCAGACACTGACCGGCCGGTTGGGAGTTAGCGAGCGGTAGCCAAAAATGATGAGCAACGCTCCACTGATGATGTCGCTCCAGGTAAGCACCTGCACCCGCTTTTCCAGCGACAGCCAGACAGAACGGCCTCCGCTGGGTAATACAGACTCTTTACCATAATCGAATGTTAACGGAGCGAGCAGTACCCAAAACCCCAGAATAATTACTAACCAATAGATCCATAAGGTTTGTTGCTGGTGCATGTTCAGCATATTCCGGCGGTGTTCCGGCGTCATTTTGTGCTGATCGTGCCCCGAAGGCTCCGCATGGTCGTTTTGCTGATCCTTCCCATTCTGCATCTGCATCGGCCGGGCTACGCCCCGGTTGCCCATGTTCATCTCCATGTCAGTTAGTATTAATGGGACGAGTTTTCGGTATAATACCAACTTTGCCTATAGATTTATGTTTAACTCAGCCAACTGGTTAGCCACTCCCTCTGTTCCTTGTGCTGATGCAAACCCTTTTTCAATCATATCGTTTATTCTAGTAAGTCGCTCGGCTGAAGCCCGAATCTGAACGTAGAAACAGCAGCATGTATGGTACAGAGCAATTCCTTCTTTTATTCGCTGGCTCAGGTTGGCAATGCTGTCGGCAAAGGCATTCTTTCGGGTCTGGCCGGTACGGTGGCGATCACGCTATCGCAGATGATCGAGATGCAATTAACCAAACGGGGTAATAGCGAAGCCCCGGCCATCACGGGCGGTAAGGCGCTGGGCGTTGAGCCCCGGGGGCAGGCCGAATTGGAAAAGCAGGACGACGCTCCTCCATCAAAGAAGAAGGAACTACAACAGGACCTCGAAGAAAATAAGGATCGGTTCACTCAAATCATGCACTTCAGCTACGGAACCAGTTGGGGAATGGCCCGAAGTGCGCTGGACCTGATCGGCGTTCAGGGGTCGGCCGCTACGCTCATCCATTTTGGCGCGCTCTGGGGTACGGCACTTGTTATGCTCCCGGCTACCAAAGCCAGTCCGCCCATCACCGAATGGTCACCTAAGCAGATCGGTACTGACATCGTGCACCATGCCGTGTATGCACTGGCAGCCGGTGCCTGCTACGACGCCATGACTGAGGCCGAGCGTAGCCATAGAGGTTGGTCATTGTTTACCCGATAACTTAGTTAACGTCACCGTTATGAATCAGCAGGAAGTAGTTGTAGTGACCGGCGCGTCGGCTGGTCTGGGCCGCTCCATTGCCCACGAGTTTGCCCGGCACGGTGCCCGGGTTGCCTTAATTGCCCGGGACCAGGATCGACTCGAAGCCGCCAAAAAGGAAGTTGAAGACTTAGGCGGTCAGGCCCTGATTTTCCCCGCCGACGTAGCGGATGCCGACCGGATAGAAACCATTGCCGCCGAAGTAGAAGATACCTGGGGGCCAATTGACGTGTGGGTGAACAACGCCATGGTCAGTGTGCTTAGCCCGGTTGATCAGATGCAGCCGGATGAATACAAACGCGTAACCGAAGTGACGTACCTCGGTCAGGTATACGGCACCATGGCCGCCCTGAAGCGGATGGAAACTCGCGACAAAGGAACCATTGTGCTCGTTGGCTCGGCATTAGCCTACCGGGGCATTCCGCTTCAATCGGCCTACTGCGCGGCCAAACACGCAGTACAGGGTTTTTATGACTCGTTGCGCACGGAACTAATCCACAACAAGAGCAACGTTAAAGTGACGATGGTACAGCTACCGGCCATGAACACGCCACAGTTCGACTGGATGCGCAGCCGGATGCCGAACAAGTCGCGACCGATGGGTAAGATCTACCAGCCCGAAGTAGCCGCCCGGACGATCTACTACGCTGCTCATCACCCAGATCGGGAATTTAAGGTTGGCTATACATCCGTAGAGGCCATTCTGGGCAACAAAGTAGCGCCTATGATCGGCGACTGGGTGCTGGCCCGTAATGGCTACAAAGGTCAGCAGACCAACGAACCTGAAACCCCTGGTCGGCCCGATAACCTCTACGATACGGTCAAAGGCGATTACGGTGCTCACGGCCGGTTCAACGATCAGTCACACGACGTCAGCGCGGTCGGCTGGCTGGGCCGTCATCAGGCCGTTCCCATCGCGGCATCGGTGGTAGCCGGTGTGGTGCTGGGCACTTTACTGCTGAAACGATAAAACCCTGCTAAGGTTGGCAGGGTCCGCTCTGAATGTTATGCACACACCTGAATAACGTACTGCAATACAATGAAAAAAGTCTCAACCCTCGTCTTTAAGCTTGTACAGTGTTTGCACTTCGGTGGCTGTTAGCGGACGGTTATATATTCGTATCTCATCCATACCGCCACTGAAGTAATTATAATAGTTTTTTTTACTATCAGGGTCTACCGCCTTTAAATGCTGAACCCCGAAGCGTAAGTCGCCACCAACGCAATTATCTATTTTATTTAAATTTGATAATTTAGATATACTTAGTAAAACGCCATCCAAGTAAAATGAAACCGTTGAACGATTGTAAGAAAAAGCCAGATGATGCCACCCGTTGTTTTCGTAAATAGCTCGATTCGTATTAATTGATAAGCTCTGCCATCCCCTACCTGATTCACAGTTACTCCCTTGTTTGACATCCGCCAATATTGCTATAATATCTGGCAGACCATCAATATTTCTGATTGCCCGCATTGACGAACTATAAGCTTCACCTGCTCCGGTTGTGAAGTTCGACTTATTATAGATCTGTATACGCCTATCAGTACCCGGGTTCAATACCTGTACAACAGGCTTAATCCAAATGCTTATGGCAAACGCTGTATCAAACTGCAAACTTTTATTATCTAATAATTTGATATAATCAGTTGAACCATTTAACTGGATTGCTGAATTAGCAGTACCCTTGAAATCATCAATAAAATTAGACTTTGTGTTACTAAGGCCCCATATGGCGTTATTATTTTTAAGACTGTCAGTAAGCGATCCGGCAGTAAACGGCAAATAAGTCACTAAACCCCTCGAAATACTTTGTTCTTTAAGTGCTGGCACATCCCACCTGCTACAACTCAGAAGTGTTGATTCCAGCCCGCCTGTAAATAAAAAGCAGCTCAAGTAAATCAATAACCGTTTCATTTTTCGATTTCAAAGTGAGTGAAATTTATAATAATAATTAAAACCTATAGCCTATTGTCAGACCTACAGAATCCGAAGATGGTCTCCACGTAATAGCGCTCGTACTTAATTTAGATTTGTTCAGGATAAGATATAATTCAGCGATAGTTGCAGCAACTGCCACACCAACACCGGCTTTAAACCAACCGTTTTTATTTTGAGCTGACTGGACATCACTGTAGGCTTCTTTATATTGGCGATATCCATCTGATGATTCGATGAGACCAATGTTCTCAGGATCAACCGTCCGACTGATTATATCGAGAGCATTTCGTTTTTTTTGGTAATCATTCCGAAGAAGTAAGGCATATGTACCGGCTCCTATTGCAACTACTCCTGCTGCTATCTGGAGCTTTGAGTATTGATAGTTTAAGCGAAATACATTAGCCTTCTTAATTCTTTCATTTACTTCGTTTATCTTTTTTTCGTCCGCAGTATACTTAAGCATTTGTCCATAATTGACAATGGCCTCGCGATATCGTTTTAGGTCAAACGCGTCGTCAGCTTTCTTATCATATATAGCAATTAACTTATCTTTTGCGTTGGCGTCTTCAGGATTATAGCCAAGTAGTTCCCGATAGAAACCGATAGCTTCAGCAACTTGTGCATTCTCAGCCTGCTGACGTATTACCTGATACTTGCTACAGTATTCTATCCGACTTTTGATCCAGGGATTGGCTTCAAAGCCGGGTACTTCCAGGCAGCTTTGATAGTGCCGTCGGGCTTCCAGGTAACTACCCTGCCTGAAATGAGCATCCCCTCGATTTTTGTACCGGTCGTACTCATCATCAATGAGGCTGTCAACCTGACCAGACACGTAAACAGGAGAAAGGAAGCTGATAACAAATAGTAAAATCGCTCCCAAAAAACTTAGCTGATTCTCCATAAAAACAGGCAACATTAATCATGTTTCATTTATAGATAATTGTCAACGTTGACGAATGTGTATCAGGTCTCCTATAAACTTTATAAACACTTTTTTTACTCAAGCAAATTTGTCGATAAACCAGAATAAAATTACTTATCAAGTAAACGGTAGAAGCTTCTAACATTCACATCTGCTAATGAGTGTATTCGTAGCCCAGTTGGCACTAAATAATAATGAATTTATTGAGAGTAAGTATTAATTTTTCTAATTTTCACATAAACAGCAAACTTTTATTTTTTAGCGTTACAAATCCTAAATTCTGATCTCAACCTAATTCTTTAAGTACATTCACTCACAGCCTTCCATGAATACGCTATTGTTTTGTTTTGCGAATGATCATGATCGCCCTCTTGGTAACCTCAGCGATGAGGATGCGGGTATTGATCGACTGCTTGACCCCCGAAGCAGTAAGAATCAATTTCAAAAAGTGCGCGACTCATTTGCAACGACTGACTCGGTAGCCACAAAAATTCAGCTTTACCAACAAACGCTTTGCTTATTTCACTTTAGTGGTCATGCCGGTAGTAACGCTCTCCAATTTGAAGATACCTCCGCCCGGGGCGTTGGCATTGCTCAACTGCTGGCGCGCTGTCCCGAACTTCGGCTGGTGTTTCTGAACGGCTGCTCGACACTCAATCACATCAGGCTACTGGCTGATCAAAACGTGAAGGCGGCCGTTATCGCTACCCGTGCACCCGTCAATGATACTGTGGCCAAAGAGTTCGCCATAGCTTTCTACCAGGCCCTGGTTAACCAGTACTCGTTGCAGGAAGCCGTCGACATTGCCCGGCTGACCATTCAGGTAACTGTACCCACTACCGTACAACGCATTGACCGGGGAGGGGCCAGGCTTCAGAACGAGGTAAGCCAGGACAAATGGTACTTCTACTGCCCCGACGATGACACGGCCCGCTGGGAACTCCCAACGGCTACTGTTAATGACACTTCGCAATACGTTGCCAACGACGTACTGCGGAAATCGCTATACACTACGCTCGTCAAGTTTGATCCGACGCTGAAGCAACTGTTAACCAGTAAAGCCGCCCGAATTAATGATGACACGAGTCTGCGTGGCTGGCTACAGCTTGAAATACTACGGCGGCTTCCATACCCTATTTCAGAGCATCTGCGTAAACTCTTTTGCCGTCATATCTCGGACGACAACAAGTTGATCGAGCCAACCGCTACTCAGGACCGGCTCAAGTATTACGTGTCACTCTTTGACTCATCGATCGATCTGCTGATGAGTATTCTGCTCTCTCAGATACGCAACTGGCTGCAGGAGTCAGAAGTACAACCTGCTGGAAACCTGATGGATGCGCCCACCAAACAACTCATTCAGGAAACGATGACTGCTGGTTGGGACCACTGGGAAAGTGATCAATTGGTCGCAGCAATTCAAACGATGCGAACGTTTACGAACCGGCAACAAATTCCGTATTTTATCACGGAGTTAAAAGACTGGCTTGATACGTTCGGGACCGATTCCCGCTTGACGGACACCCTGCAATTTTTGTTTAGCCTTAAAGCACGGATTGCTGCTCCTCTCGGTATCAGCAATATTGTATCGCTTTGTAGACTTGGGGAAGAGCATTTGAGCGAATGGTTGAAACAGGCTGGTTTCTGGTCAATTTACCGACTACAGTCGTTTAAAAACATTCGGGCGGTCCGGTTCTACCGACAACCGCCCGCGTACCGTCATGAGATGGTTATCCTCCGGGCCAGTCAAGGTTTGGATACAAGTGAGTCATCTTTTGAAGAAATTCCATTGCCTGATCTTTGGGATTGCCAGTCGGTGCTGCTGGTCAGGATTCAACGACGGCTTAGCGAGAGTGGATCAATAGAAGAGTTGGCACCGGGTGGCTTTTTGAGCCTGGCTCCCTTTGTGATCGACAAAAACGTATTTCTCAAGAGTGACAACAGCGTATTTGATCTGTACAGCTTTCATTCCAGTCAATCCGGACAATTACGTTATCAGCACATCAGCCGCCCCGACGGACCACTTTTGCTCATTCCCCAGGAAGATAGCGACCCATTCAGCAAACAGGATTTCAGTGTGCTGCGTGAACAGTTCGGGACCTTACGAACGTTGCTGACTCTGACCGACGAGGAATCTGTGCTCTCGGTTACTACGCCCTCTGACGATGATGCTGACGTTTTAGCCCGGATCTGACCATGACTGCCACACCTCCACAGGTTCATAAGCCGGTCACCAAAAGTCCTTTTAAGTTCCTTGACGCCTACACCGCTCAGGATAAAGACTGCTTTTTTGGCCGCGAACTCGAACAGCAACGGCTGGTCGAACTTATTTTCCGTTCGAAGCTTTTGCTCATCTACGGACAGTCGGGAACGGGTAAGTCCAGCCTGGTGCAGTGTGGCCTGGCCAGCGTAATGCCCTCCACCGACTATTTTCCACTCATTGTCCGTCGGCGATCCAATTTCATAAAATCCCTTCAGGTATCCCTCAGCACCCTGCTTGACCACAATGATGAAACCGACCCCATAGACGCCTTAAACCGCCTGTCGGGGTATCTGATGCGCCCGGTTTACCTGATTTTCGATCAATTTGAAGAAATCTTTATCAGCGGGGACCGCCCCGAGCAGATTCAGTTTTTTGAATTGCTCAAAGCCTTGTACACGTCGCCGGGCCAGTTCAAACTATTGCTCGTGATGCGGGAAGAGTACATTGCGTACCTCTATCCTTTCGAGGATAACCTTCCGACCCTGTTTGATTTCAGACTACGGCTGGAACCGATGAGCGAGAAGAACCTACGCGCCGTAATTGTGGGTACATGTGAAGTAGCCGGCATCCGGATTAACAATCCTGATCAGACCGTACCCGCCATTATTGCTACTAACCAAAGTTCTAAAAATCCCTTTCAGTTACCCTATTTGCAGGTGTATCTGGACCGTCTCTGGCGAAAGGCCATAAATAACCAGAACGCACAGCCTGTAATTTTCAGTCCTGAACTGGTTAGTCAGGTTGGTAAAATTGACGACGTACTGGCCCAGTTTGTTACTGAACAAAGCGAAGAGATCAGCGACAAACTGGCTGACGATGAAAAATCGGCGGTAAAAGCCATTCTTGAAGCATTGGTTACCTATGAGGGCACCCGGCGCGAGTGTACAGTGGATATGCTGGTCAATGAGACAGGCTATCGGCCAGTCTTTATCCATCAGATTGGCGAAGCACTGGAAGCCGCCCGGATTGTGCAGTTTGAAGATGGTAGTTACGAATTAGCCCACGACAGTCTCGCCAGGGTGATCGACCAGGGCCGCTCAACCGAACAGCGGCAGATCAACGACATTCTGAAACGACTGAAAGAGGCTTATCAGGAGTACGTAGTTAATCATGGAGCACAAGACTTGTTGCTGCCGCAGCGCCGACTGGCTGAAATCGGACTTTACGAAATCGCTATTCGTACTGAACTTGAACGGAGCGCACCAAACGGCGCTGGCATCCTTCAATTCATAACGGCAAGCATCTCGTACCTGGAGCAAAAGCGGCTGGCCGAAGTAGACGAGCAGCGCCGAAAAAACAACCGGCTCAGACTGACAATAATTGGTGTAACGGCCCTATTGATACTGGCTGTGATTGCCATGGGTTTTGCTTTAAAACAAAAATCCGATGCGGATAAAGCAAAAGAGCAAGCGGAAGCAGCCCTGAACTCAGTTACACTTCAACGAGCCAGGGCCGCTTACTCAAAAGGATTACGTTATGCAGAATATAACGAGCCCAACCTGGCTAAAAAATCATTCGGGGAAGCAACCGCCCTGATTAATCAATTGCCGCCTGCTCCAAACTTCCCATATGATGAGCAACAGGAAGCCAGGCGTAATCTGGCGCAACTAAAAGCAAAACTGCAACCATCAGCTATACCTAAACCGAGCCGACCATGACCCGCTTCACTCTATTCATTGTTTGCGGGCTACTAATCCTGTCCTTGGCCGCCCAATCTCAACAGGCGCCGATCTGCCCTGAATATCCTCAATTGATGATCGATGGCAAAGCCTATATAAAGAATAAGAAATTCAAAGAAGCCCTTGATAAATTTAACGCAGCCAAACTATGTCTACCAGACAGTACTCAATTAATTGACCAGCAAATCAGTGAGGTGTTCAGAGCGATTGAGAAAGAAAAAGACGAAGCTGTACGACAGAAGAACGCAGCATTCAGGCTTAAAAAGTTGGCTGACGAACAAACACGCTTAGCTAAGGCATCAGCCGATACTGCGCAGCAGCAAAAAGAAAATGCCGTAAAGGCGCAGGAAGTAGCCATTGCGGCTCAAAAACAGGCAGTGCGCGACGCCCAACGAGCACAGGCCCTGTATTTAGCCAGCGAAAGCGACAATAAACCGTCATTGGAGGCAATTCAATTGTTGGACTCGGCCGCCAAACTCGGACTGGATGAAACTCCCGTGTACGAACGTTTCTTTCGGCGGTTCAATGAAGGCGACTCACTATTTGTAAAGCTCAGCATACCTCACCAAGCTCCGGTCAGATCGGCAATTTTCTCAGCGGATGCAGCTTACATGCTGACGGCTTCGGATGATGGTAGTGCCAAACTCTGGGATACGGATGGCAGGCTGACCACCACACTACAACACCAGGGGCGGGTTATGTCCGCAGTCATGTCAAAGGACAGTAACCGCCTGCTGACGGTATCGGCCGACGGTACCGCCAGGCTCTGGAACAACAAAGGACAATTACTCAACACCCTGCCACATACAGGCCTGGTCCGGTCTGCCGCCTTCACTGCCGACGGCAGCCGAATACTGACAGCTTCTGCGGATGGTACCGCCAGGCTCTGGGACGTTGGCGGCAAGTCTCTAGCGACATTCCTGCATCGGGGACCGGTTTACTCAACCGTCTTCTCACCCAACGAAAACCAGGTACTAACCGCTTCGGCCGACAGTACAGCCAGGCTCTGGTCTGCCGACGGCAAACTCCTGCTTACGTTACAACATCAGGGTCTGGTTCGCACAGCCGTCTTTTCAGATGACGGAACCAGGATATTAACCGCTTCCGCAGACGGTACGGCCAGGCTCTGGACTATCGATGGCGAGCTCCAGGCTTCTCTCGCCCACAATGGTCCGGTTTATTCGGCCGTCTTTTCAGCCGATGGTAAACGCCTGCTGACAGCCTCGGCCGATATGACAGCTAAGGTATGGAATGCCGATGGAACGCTGCTGACTACATTGACACACAAGGGACCGGTCCGGTCGGCAGTTTTTTCAAAAGACGGTTGTCAGATGCTGACGGCTTCGGCTGACGGTACGGCCAGACTGTGGGACGACAAAGGACTACCCCTGGCTACGCTGCCTCACCGAGGCCCGGTACTTTCGGCCGTATTTTCAAATGACAGACGCTACCTCCTGACCGCTTCAGACGATGGTACGGCTAAACGCTGGTTTACGCCGGAAGGCGCTATGATCTGGTTAGCTGAAAACCGTAAAGATATCCCTAAAGCCGCCCAGGCCACTACGTTTGAATCACCCCGACGTTGAACGGCCGCGTGATGGGCGCGTGGTTGGCAGCCGCAATACCTTCTGAAATAATCTGGCGCGTTGCCAGCGGATTAATAACGGCATCGACCCAGAGCCGGGCGGCTGCGTAATACGGCGATAATTGGGCGTTGTACTGGTCGGTGATCTTTTGTAACAGAGCCTGCTCCTGTTCGGGTGTCAGGGGTTGGCCTTTGGCTTTCATAGCCGCCACCTGGATCTGAAGCAGGGTTTTAGCGGCCGAAGCACCACTCATTACCGCCATCTGGGCTGTCGGCCACGACACAATCAGGCGCGGATCATAAGCTTTGCCACACATAGCGTAGTTTCCGGCCCCGTAGGAGTTCCCAACCACCACCGTAAATTTCGGCACCACGGAATTGGCCATGGCGTTCACCATCTTAGCCCCGTCCTTGATGATTCCGCCCTGCTCGGCCCGGCTCCCGACCATGAACCCCGTTACGTCCTGCAAAAACACCAACGGTATGCGTTTCTGGTTGCAGTTCATGATGAAGCGGGCAGCTTTATCAGCGGCATCGCCGTAAATTACCCCCCCCATCTGCATCTCGACGGCCGGCGTTCCGGCGGGCTGGCCGGTACGTCCCTTTGCCTTTACAACTTTACGCTGGTTAGCGACAATACCAACGGCCCAGCCATCGATGCGGGCGTAGCCACACAGCAACGACTGACCGTAGCCAGGTTTATATGGATCAAATTCCGACTTATCCACCAGTCTTTCCACAATTTCCACCATATCGTACGGTTTTACCCGATCGATCGGCAGTAGTTGATAGATCTCCTCCTGATTTTTTGCGGGCAAGGCCGGTTCAGCCCGGTCGAAACCGGCCGTTTCGCGGTGGCCAAGTCTGTCAAAGATGCGCTTGATGGCATCCAGGCAGCTTTTGTCGTCAGGATATTTGTTGTCCGTTACGCCCGAAATTTCCGTATGCGTTGTAGCACCACCCAGCGTCTCGGCATCCACATCCTCGCCAATGGATGCTTTGACGAGATACGGCCCGGCCAGAAAGATAGAACCGGTTCCCTCCACGATCAACGCTTCGTCGGACATGATTGGGAGGTAAGCCCCACCGGCTACGCAACTGCCCATAATAGCAGCCACCTGGAGAATCCCCATCGACGACAGCATGGCGTTGTTGCGGAATGTCCGCCCGAAATGCTCCTTATCGGCAAATACTTCATCCTGCAAAGGCAGGTACACGCCCGCACTATCGACCAGGTAAATGATGGGCAGGTGGTTTTCCATCGCAATTTCCTGCGCCCGTAAGTTCTTTTTAGCTGTAATTGGAAACCAGGCACCGGCTTTTACGGTGGCGTCGTTGGCCACGATCACGCACTGCCGCCCCGACACGTAGCCAATGCCCGTCACAACGCCCCCGGATGGGCAACCACCATGCTCGGCATACATGCCTTCTCCGGCAAACAGGCCAACTTCTGTAAATGGTTTTCCTTCGTCGGTCAGGTAGTCGATACGTTCACGCGCAGTCAGCTTGCCTTTGCGGTGCTGATCTTCAATTTTTTTAGGGCCTCCGCCAAGCTTCGTTTCAGCGGTCCGGCGGTTCAGTTCATCAAGTAGCGCTTGTAATGGATGATTCGTCGTGGTGGTCATGGGTCTGTTGATGATAATGCTTTGGTGTTTACACAAGCGGGCGACATATGTCGCCCGCTTGCAAAACCAGTTTATGTCAAATTCTTACTGCTGGCGACTCGTATCGCTGGCCGTGCCGGGCGATTGCGAAGCCGTTATAGTAACGGACTCCGGTTCGCTGGATTTGTTTTTTTCTTTGCGGCCAAACAGCGAGAAATGGACGTACCGCTTTGGATTCTGGCGCAAATCCGTCAGCAGTCGTTCGAGGCTAACCGTAGTGTTGTTGACATTCCGGTACAGGGCTTCGTCGGAGGTTAGCTTGCCCAGCGATCCTTTGCCCTGATCAATGTCGGCCAGTATCTGCTGAAGGTTGCCCACAGCCTGGTTCACACTCGCCAGCGTCTGGCGCAACTGCAAACCACGGAGCGAATCAACGATATTATCAGCTTTGGCCAGAATGGGTTTCAATTGCTTTTCAGTCTCAACCAGCGATGCCGACAGCCGATTTACGTTACCGAGCGTTTCTTTCAGGCCCGCGCGGTTTTCGGCAATGGTCAGGTCAAGTGTACCCACGGCCGCGTTAGCACTCCGTAGCGTCTGGTTCAGCACGGCCCCTGTCTGGTCAAACTGAGCCACCACCCGATTGAGTTGTAGGGTGAGCGAATCAACATTATTCAGCACAGGCAGAGTTTTCTCCCGGATCAGTGAGGTTAAGCCGGTTTCCTTCTCAGCTACAAGGCGACCGCCTTCGTCAAGCAGCGGGGCTCCCGGCTGAATCACCAGTTGAATCGCCTTACCACCCAGCAGCCCATCGTCGGCCAGCACGGCTCTCGACCCCTGCGAAACCTTGATTTCCTTATTCAGATCGAGTGTAACCAGCAGTTTGTTGCCCTGATCCTGCAAAATATCAATTCGTCCAACGCGACCGACCGACAGACCATTAATACGGACCGGATTGGAAACCGTCAGGCCGTCGATGTTGTCATACACCACTTCGTACCGATGCGACGACGAAAAGAAGTCAGAACCTTTAAGAAAACTGAATCCGAAGTAGAACATCAGCAGCGCAACGACTGCCAGCAAACCTACTTTTACTTCCTGAGAAAATTTCATGCGTGTGAGAATGAACGACCTACCAGGCCGCGCCAACTGTGCTGGCCGTACGTATAACCAACATACGGGGGCGTTTGTGCCGCAAAGTTGGTTAATTTGCTTATTGGTTGGTATCAGTAATTAGGTGAACGGCTTAGAAAACGGCCTATCCATTAACCTGACTACCTGCTCCAACTATCATATAACCTTTCAATTTGCTGATTCGATTTCTTCCTTGTACTGCTGAAAAGCCAGGAAAATCGCATTGGAAATTTCGGCCTGCCCATCTTCCGACATCAGAAATAACTCTTCGTCGGGATTGGTCAGGTAGCCGGTTTCGATCAGGACACTCGGCATGGTTGTACGCCATAGCACCAGAAATCCGGCCTGCTTAACCCCCCGGCTGGTTCGGTCAGCATTGCGCCGGAAGCTACGTTCCACTTTCTCGGCAAAATTGATGCTGCTGCCCATGAATGCATGTTGGTAGTTGGCCAACATGATATGCGCCAGCGGTGAGTTCGGGTTAAAACCCTTATAAGTTTGCTGATAGTTGTCTTCTTTCAGAATAACGGCGTTTTCGCGCTTTGCTACGTCGAGGTTTCCCTCCGTTTTATGCAGCCCCATTGTGTAGGTCTCCGTGCCATAAACCCGACTGGACGATGGACTGGCGTTGCAGTGAATGGAAATAAACAGATCGGCCCGGTTGCGGTTGGCAATGGCCGACCGTTCGCTTAATTCGATAAACCGGTCCGACGCCCGCGTGTAAATAACCCGCATCGAAGGCATTTCGGCTTTGATCCGACGCCCCAGCGCCAGCGCAATTTTCAGCACCACCCGCGATTCGCGCGTCCGCCGACCGATACAACCGGGGTCTTTACCACCGTGACCGGCGTCGAGCACGACCGTCCGAATCTGATTGGGCGCACTTTCTGCCTGACGGGCCGCAATCGTGTCCTGCGGCAATTGCTGAACCGGATCGAGGGTCAGGGCCAGCAGCGGAAACATCCCGACTACGATGGTTGTCACTTTTCCGGGACCTGCGCCTTTAATATGATCGCCCATCGATTTAATAATTTTTAACAGCCTAAATCGTTCCAAAGCGATAGGGAGATAAACGGTTCGTAATACCTTTGTAAGCCTGAGGTTTTCGGGCCGTTCAGGCAAATGTAATTTTTTTGATAGAACTGAAAAAAGCATACTTTATTTTACGGCCCCGGCATATGGGGGCATTTAGCTGCTTCATCTGGATTTTACTGGCGCTCAGCGCACTGGGGCAGAACACACCGGCTCAACAGCCTGGGAAAGGTGGTATTCCGCCCGCTACGGTACCGTCGCAGCGCGTTCCGGCTTCGCCGGCCAACTCAGCTATAAGCCCTGTTACGCCCCCCTCTTCACAAACAACAACGCCAAATCAGCCCGGTCGGTTACGTCCGGGGCTGGTTACGCCCAATATTGTCCGACCCGAAGGCCGTGATACGACCAGCCGCCAGGTAGCGACATCAGACTCCATTCGGGCCGATTCGGCCTCGGCCGACGCTGCCTTCCGCACGACGGTTGAGTATACGTCGAAAGACTCGACCATCTACTCCGCCGACGGCCAGACCGTTGAGCTATTCGGCGATGCCCAGGTCACCTACGGCGACATTTCACTAAAAGCCGAGTACATCCGGCTGAACTACCTGACCAACGAGGTCTATGCCAAAGGGCGCTACGATTCAACAGCCCAGAAGTACGTCGGACGACCTATTTTTCAGGACGGAGCCGACAAGTACGACACCAAAGAGATTCGCTACAATTTTAAGACCAAAAAGGGTAAAATTCAGGGAGTTATTACCCAACAGGGCGAAGGCAACATCCGCGGTCAGAACGTGAAGAAAGATGCCGACGAGAACCTGTACATCGGCAAGGCTATCTACACGACCTGCAACCTGGCCACGCCCCACTTCCATATTAACGCCAGCAAGCTGAAAGTTATACACAACAAGCAGGTTGTGGCCGGCCCATTTAATTTAGTGGTCAACCAGGTGCCGCTGCCCATTGGATTGCCGTTCGGCTTTTTCCCGTTTCCGAAAAAGAAAGATATTGGCGTTTCCGGAGTTCTGGTACCGCAATACGGTGAAGAACCGAACGGCCGGGGCTACTACCTGCGCGATGGTGGCTATTACTGGGCGGTCAACGAAAACCTGGGTATCCAGTTCCGGGGGCAGATTTACTCGCGGGGTAGCTGGGGACTTGGTGTTTCGTCGGCCTACAACAAGCGCTACCGGTACAGTGGCGGTATCGACCTGCGTTTCAACCGCAACCGCACCGGCGACCCGGTCGATGTTACTCCTGCCCGGAATGACTTTGCTGTTACGTGGTCGCATTCGCCGGTGCCGCGTGGTCGCGGTACGTTTTCAGCCAACGTCAATGTCAGCAGCAACAGCTACAATCAGTTCAATGCCTATAACACCCAACAGTATACCTCCAACGTAGCGGGGTCGTCGGTGCAGTACAGCCGCACCTTTGGGCAGTACGCCCGGGCAGGGGCAAACGTGCGCGTTAACCAGCAGTTTGGGCAGGTTAACCGGATAACAAACGTCCGGGAGAACGGCAAGACCGACGCGTCGACGGATTTCAACTTTGGTCTTAACCAGATTGCGCCCTTCGCCCTACGGGGTGGTTCGGGCCGTTGGTACGAAAGCTTCCGGGTCGGTTTGGATGTCAGCGGTTCGCTGGGCATCAGCAATACCATCCGGACGCAGGTTGATACAACTGGATTGGGCTTCCCGGTAATTACCGACTTACAACCAGTTAGTGCCATAACTCGCATTATTGATAGTACCAATCGCGCCAATGCTGTTCGTGATGGACGTACCATTGCTGACCCGAATCTGGTTGATTTTAACTTTCAAAATCTACAGCGCATCTGGGAAAACCGACAGGTTCAGGCTCGTTACAGTATTCCTATCTCGTTGCCTAATTTTAAGATTCTCCGATACATCAACTTAACGCCAGGTTTCTCGTTGCAGGGGGATTTATACACGAAGAAGCTTAATTACGTGTATGTTGCAGACAGTAACGCGGTGCGGGTTGACACCAGTCGAGGCATTTTTCCATCCTATAACTTTTCGACCAACCTCAGCATGAACACGCGCTTTTACGGCACTTACTTCATCCGGGGGAAACGCGTTGAAGCGATCCGGCATACCGTAGCGCCCTCTATCTCGTTCAGCTACGTCCCGAATTTCACCAATCCGATTTTTGGTCAGTTCGTCAGACTGGATAGCGTTGGCAGCTTACAGGGGTTACCCGAGTACCGCCGGACGCTCTCCGTATTCCGGGGCTTAGGGGGCAGTGGTGGTAGCGCGAGCAGCACGGCATCGGCCTTTATTTCCTTCGGTATCGTCAACCAGTTGGAGATGAAGGTGCGAACGCGCAGCGATTCGGCCGGGCAGGAGTTCAAGAAGATTTCGATTTTCGACAACCTGAGTATTACGGGCAGCTACAACTTCCTCGCGCCCGACTACAAACTGTCGCCCATTGCCGTTAGTGCGAACACGCAGATTCTTAAGAACGTCAGCTTTAACTTCTCGTCAACGTTCGATCCCTATGCCACCCGGGCCTATGGCGGAACGCCCGTTTATGGCCTGCCCGTAGCGGCTACCGGCATAACACCTTACCCGCCCATCAGCTATTCGCCGTATATTCTTAATCCGCTCAGCTACGAAAATCAGCAGTACATCCGTGTACCGAACCGCTTTGCTTTTCAGGAGGGGCAGGGTTTGTTACGTCTGACGAACCTGCAGGCTTACATCAGCACTCGTCTGGCCCCCAAGCAGGCCGACCGACCTAAGCAAAGCAACGGAGCGTCTGCCGCGACCATGCGGGCGATAAATACCAATCCGGAGTTGTACGTTGATTTTAACATCCCTTGGTCGATTAACGTTAGCTACACATTCAGCTATACGCGCCTGACACCCGAACTTAGTCAGGTAGTGCAGGCATTGACATTGACGGGAGATCTGAGCCTGACGCCCAAGTGGAAAATAACCGTTAACTCAGGCTATGATTTCCAGTTCAAGCGCCCAACCCTAACCACCATCGGCATCACCCGCGACCTCCACTGCTGGGATATGTCGTTCAACTGGACACCCTACGCAGGCAGTAACCAACGCGCCGGTAACTACTCGTTCGACCTGCGGGCCCGGTCATCAATCCTTCAGGAATTGAAGTTGAGCCGTCGTCGGAGCTTCTACGACTACGGTGGTTTCTACGGGCGGTAATAGCGCGTGGGGCTAAGGGCTCGGGATAGTAGTTCCCTACGCCCCATGCCCTTAGCCCCACGCCCTTAGCCCCACGCCCCCTACCCTTTCACGGTGTGAAAACAACCCGGGTTGTATTGTTCGACTTCGAATTGAAATAGTTGTAGCCGCGCTGACCTTCTTCCAGCGGCATCTTGTAGGTCAGTAGGTCGGATGTATCCACCTGACCGTTGGCCACGTAGTCGAGCAGCCGGGGAATGTATTTCTGGGCGTGCATCTGCCCCATCCTGAACGTCAGTGCCTTGTTCATAGCCGCGCCCATAGGAATCGAATCGACAAAGCCACCATAGACGCCGATGATTGAGATCGTACCGCCCTTCCGGCAGGCTTTGATGGCTTCGCGCAGAACGATAGGCCGGTCGTTTTCGAGCCGTACCCATTGCTTGGCTTTATCGTAGTAGTACTGCGGGCTGCTGCTGACGGCTTCCATCCCTACAGCATCGATGCAGCGGTCGGGGCCACGGCCACCCGTCATTTCCTTGAGCGCTTCCTGAATGTCGATTTCATCAATACTCAGCACTTCGGCATTGCTGTTGTTTTTAGCCTGTTCGAGCAGGTGTTTGTGCCGATCCATGGCAATAACACGCTCAGCACCCAGCAGGTAAGCACTCCGCATCGCCATCTGCCCGACGGCTCCACACCCCCAAACTGCCACCGTGTCGCCCGGCCGAATGTCGGCCATATCAGCTCCCATAAAGCCCGTTGGGAATGCATCCGAGCAGAAAACCGCCGACTCATCTTTTACGCCTTCCGGAATCAGGAAACAGCCACGGTCGGCAAACGGTACGCGAATGTATTCGGCATGGCTACCGGCGTAGCCGCCAAACGCGTGCGAGTAGCCGAAGATACCAGCGGGTGAGTAGCCATAGAGCGGTTTAACCATGTAGGCGTTCGGGTTCGAGTTGTCGCAGAGTGACCACGACTGCGACTGGCAGTAGCTGCACTCGCCACACCCCAGAATAGAACCAACCACCACGCGGTCGCCCCGGCGTAGTTTTTTAACTTCCGGCCCGATCTCCACGACCTCGCCAATGAATTCGTGGCCGATGATATCGCCTTCCTGCATCGTCGGTACGTAGCCGTTAAGCAGGTGCAGGTCTGAACCGCACACCGACGACATAATAACTCGCAGGATAATATCCTGCGGGTTTACAATTTCAGGGTCAGGAACGCGCTCGACCCGCAGGTCGTTGCGACCGTTATAACACAATGCTCTCATCGGTGATTGAGGGTTTTGTTTTATTTTGAGGTGTTTCTGCAGGGTTTTGCATCGGTTGACGTAGGGCAGGGTTCGTTGTTTCCGGCTTGCGGCCCGACGGTCCTTCGTTGGTCGTAATTGCACCGGTTTCCATGAGCCACTTAAACCGCCGGATATCTTCTTTAACCATCTGTTTGAAAGCCGGGTTGAGCAGTTTCAGTACGGCCTCCCCTACAATGCCCTGCGGTGGGCGATACTTGATGGTTGCGTGTACCTCAGTGCCGCGATTGCCGGGAGCGTCCACGAAGCGAACCTCACCCGAGTTGTCGATGGTAGCTCCGGGGACCGACCGCCAGACCAGCCGGCTATTTTCTTCTTCCTCAACGATGTCGGCATCCCACTCCACTTTCGGCAAGGCTTTGGCAGCAGGGTTTTCGCTATCGAGCCGCGCTACCCAGTGCGACCGGCGGTCGTCCATCTGCTTAACATCTTCCAGATGGCGCATGAACTTCGGCAGATTTTCCAGCTTCCGCCAGAACTGGTAAACCTCCTCACGGGGTTTGTTAATCGTTACTGACTTTGAGATTTCCAGTACGTTAGTTTCGGTTTTGTCGTCGGACGTATCGCGACCAAGCGCTTCGTTGATCGGGCAATAGCCTGAGGCACCCCGCAGCGCCAGCGACGTACCAACAGCTGTCAGCAACACGCCACCAATCCCGCCCCGACGAATACCGATGTTGGCTATCAACAAACCGGCACCGACGGATAGCCAGCGTTCATTCTTGCCGACATTGATTTTACTTGACCCGCTTGGAATCGGGTCGACAGGCGCGATGTCCAGTACCCCGGCCTGCGCTAAATTTGCTGTTCTTGCCATAATGATTGAGGTTTACGTTGTTTGATGAGTTTTACTGTCCATAAAAAAAGCGCGGGCCATCAGACTCGCGCTAGTCTATATGAAAACTTGTCTACTATTCGGATGTTACGAATTATGAGCGAATGGATTCGGTCGACTGGCTCTATTGGCAGTAATCCTCTACGATTAATTGGCAGACAATTCGTTTTTTTGCCTTCAGGCTACCAACTTGCCCGACTCGTTCGTTTATAGTCCAGTATGAAATCTGCTTTGTTACGCACCGGCCTGATTGTGGCCGTTTTAGTGGTTGTTAATATCGTTTCGGCATTTGTTTTTTTTCGCGTTGACCTCACGGAAGAGAAGCGGTACACGCTTTCGACCGCTACCCGCAATCTGCTGGAAGGACTGGACGACGATGTTCACGTGAACGTATACCTGACAGGCGAACTCCCGGCCGGCTTCAAACGGCTGGAAAACGCGGTCCGCGAAACCCTCGAGGAGTTTCAGGCACGGGCAGGTAAGAACGTAACGTATCGCTTTATTGATCCGGATGCCATTACCAACACAGACGCCAAGAACAAGCTGTTTGACCGGCTCCAGCAGCAGGGTCTGTTGCCGACCAATGTGATCAACAACGAAGGCGGAAAACGAGTCGAAAAACTGATTTTCCCGGGGGCGCTGGTGTCATATAAGGGCAAAGAAACGGCCGTATTGCTCTTGAAAGGCAATAAAGCCAGTTCGCCCCAGGAACAATTGAACCAGTCGTACGAAGGGGTTGAATTTCAACTGGCAGCGGCCATTCGGAAGCTGACACAGCCGGAAGGCAGTCGCCGGCGCGTGGGTCTGGTTGCGCATACGAACGTACCGCCCTCCCGCTTTTCTGACCTGCTGGCATCGGTGCAGGAGAACTACGACCTGTTTTTCGTAGACATGAGTAAACCCGGTCCCATCTCCGATCTTGACCTGATTCTGGTTCCCAAACCCGACCAGCCCTTCTCCGACGATGAGGTCTTCAAAATGGATCAGTTTGTCGTCAACGGCGGCCGGGCGTTGTTTTTTGTGGATGGCCAG
The DNA here is from genome assembly GCF_000296815.2 of Fibrisoma limi BUZ 3. GTDB lineage: Bacteria > Bacteroidota > Bacteroidia > Cytophagales > Spirosomataceae > Fibrisoma > Fibrisoma limi. The sequence continues at coordinate 296,919 of NZ_CAIT01000010.1, read as the reverse complement.
CGGGTCGATAGCGTTGGGGCGGAAGGTACGTTCGCTCAACCGCTGAACCTGAACCTCGACAACCTATTTTTTCGCTGGGGCGTTCGGGTCAACCGCGACATCGTGAAGGATTTGCGCTGTGCCTCTATTCCGCTTAACGTTGGGAACCTGGGCGACAAACCCAACATTCAATTGCTCCCCTGGCGGTTTTACCCGATCATCAACAATTTCGGCAACTCACGCAACCCGATTGTCCGTAACCTCGACCTGGTTTGGGCACGTTTCACCAGTACGCTCGATACCGTACGGTCGCCAGGTATTCAGAAAACTCCCTTGCTCCTCACGTCACCATATACCAAAATTTTGCAGGCTCCGGCCGTTGTTGCCTATAATGAAGCCCGACAGCAGCCTGACCCGAGCACCTACGACGGTGGAGTTCGCATTATTGGTTGCCTGATGGAAGGCCGGTTTCAGTCACTGTTTGCCAATCGTATCCTCCCCGGCGACCCGCGTGCCAATGGTTTCAAGGCCGAAGGGGTAGCATCGCGGGTGATGGTTTGCTCTGACGGCGATCTGGTTGTTAACGACGTTGACTACAAACGGAATGCACCACTGCCACTAGGCTATGACCGCTTCACGCGTACTACGTTTGCCAATAAAGATTTTACGCTGAACGCCATTGACTATCTGATCGACCCAGAAGGCGTTATTTCGGCCCGCAACCGGACGGTTACGCTTCGGCCACTGGACACCATTCGTCTGAAAAGCGAACGGACGACCTGGCAAGTATTGAACCTGCTGGCCCCTCTGATACTGGTTGGCCTTGTAGGCGTAGTGTGGCAATTTGTACGCAGACGGCAATACGCCCGGTAGCGGGCTCGGTTTGAATAAACTGTAAAACCAGCCCAAACGCCGTTGGCGTGCCCTGTCAATAGCCAACACTTTTACTGCACCATGAACTTCTCCAGCCACTGCGCCACCGTAGTGCTTGTCAGGTTGAAGATCAGATTAGGGAAAAGACCAAGGACCAGCGCCAGAATACCCAGCGGAATGAGTAAGAGTTTTTCGCGGGCGGTCAGGTCGGTTAATACGGAAACGCCATTCTGGGTACTTGTTTCGTGCCGCGACCAGAATGGCCCGAAAAACATCCGCTGCAGCGTCCAGAGAAAATAGGCGGCTGCCAGCACTATACCCAGCGTCGAAACCGCCGTGTACCAGCCCGGCAACCAAAGCGACTGGAAACTGCCCATCAGCGTGAACAACTCACCAACAAAACCTGAAAAACCCGGTAGGCCCAGTGATCCAAAAAACGCAACGGCCGTCAACGTAGCGTATTGGGGCATGGGCTGCATTAATCCCCGGTATGAGTCGATACGTCGGTCGTGGGTCCGGTCATACACCACCCCCGCGATCAGAAACAGCATAGCCGACAGAACGCCGTGGCTCACCATCTGATAGATAGCGCCGTTGATCCCTTCGGCCGTTAAGGAAGCTACACCCAGCAGTACGAAGCCCATGTGTGACACCGACGAATAAGCAATCATTTTCTTGACGTCGTACTGCGCCAATGCATTCAGGCCACCGTACACAATCGACAACGTACCCAGGCCAGCCAATGTCCGGGCAAACTCAGCACCTCCATCGGGGAATAGCCCCCAGGCAATACGCAGGAATCCATAGCCACCAATTTTGAGCAATACGCCCGCCAGAACGACCGATACGGGAGTTGGCGCTTCAACGTGGGCGTCGGGCAACCATGTATGCAACGGAACGATCGGCAGTTTGATGGCAAAGCCAATGAACACCGCCCAGAAAGCCAGCAATCGGGCCGGCAGCCCCAGTACAATCGGTTCGCCGGTCAGGCTCAGGAAAGCATTGGGCAGGTAGTTACCTCCGTCGGCCAGGTACCGTATGTCGAATGTATGCACGACCATAGCCGGATTCAGTTGGTAGTAGCGGAGTTGATTCTGAATAAGCCGTACTACGTCGGCCGTTGCCTCCGACGGGTCACTGATGAAACCAACTGCTACGGCCGTGCTGATCGGATCGATCACCGACAGATACAAGCCAATCATGACCAGCAGAATCAGCAGCGATCCCAGCAATGTATACAGGAAGAACTTTATGGACGCATATTCACGCCGGGGACCGCCCCAAAGCCCGATGAGAAAGTACATTGGGAGGAGCATGAACTCAAAAAACAGGAAGAATAGAAAGAAATCCAGCGCTACGAAGCACCCCATAACCGTACCTGTCAGGAGCAGATACAAGGCGAAGTAGGCCTTCTGTCGATGATCGATGGTCCACGACGAAATAACGCCCGCCAGCAGGACAACTGCCGATAGTACCACCAGCGGCAGGCTGATGCCATCCACCCCAACGACGTAATCAATCGAGGCAATCCCGAGATTACCCAGCGGAACGGTTATCCAGTCAGCCTGTTCGAGGAGTTGGTACCCCACTTGCTTTGTATTGAAGCTAATATAAGCCAGGCCGCTCAGTACCAGTTCAAGAATAGCCACACCCAGGGCTATCCATTTGAACAGTGCAGCCCGCTGGTCGGGTAACAGAGCGACCAGTAACGATCCGGCGATGGGTATGAAAATAAGTAATGTTAACACCATAGATATAAGCGGGTATAAACCCACAATTAATGCACGAAGCGGACGTATGCCCGCTTTACAGGAGCCACCACAACATTAGTAGTAGCCCCACTACGGCCGCTGTAATGTACGATTGTACGCGGCCGTTCTGCACCGAACGCGCCAGCCGACCCAAGCGCCCGGCCACCCAGGCTGCACCATTAACGACACCGTCGACGCCCCACCGATCCAGCAGGTTGGTCAGGTGCGCCGTTACGACCGAACCAACTCCGAGTCCGTTAACAGCGCCATCCACCACGCGTTGGTCGGTCCGGTACAACAGCGTAGCCAGTTGACGAATTGGCTTAATAATGATGAATTGATAAATGGCATCCAGAAATCCGTACTCGACCGACAGCCGGACGTAGCTGCGGGTCATGGCTCCAGCATTATTATCGTGGTTACGCAGGAGGAAACCAACGTATCCCCCCAACGCTACCAGAGCAATGGAAACGGGTGCCAGCCAGCTTACTTCGGCCGTTTCGGTTGCTGGGGCAAACACATCGAAAAACCAGCTATCCTGCGCGTGAAATGGATTGAGCGAGAACCAGAAGCCAATGGATAATAAGGCCAGCAATCCAACAGGTATGCGCATCAGGGCATCGGGTTCGTGGACCTGCTGAAGCGGCAATGCGTGGTTTCGGTACGGGCCGAAGAAAACCATCTGCCACTGCCGAACCATGTACAGCGCCGTCAGGCCAGATGATAGCAGTAACAACGCGGGTATGGCATAGGCCAGTCCATTATCCTGTACGTCTGCCCACTGAAAGGCACCGGCTAAAATCACTTCCTTGGATAAAAAACCGGACAAGAGTGGTAAACCAGCCAACGCTGCGGCACAAACCGTATAGGCCACGAACGTACCAGGCAGTGTTTTTCGCAGACCACCCATGTGCCGCATATCCTGCGTTTCTACACCGTGAATGACAGCGCCCGCACTCAAAAACAACCCTGCTTTGAAAAATGCGTGGGTCAGCAGGTGAAACAGAGCGCCCGTCGGATTACCCGTCCCTACCCCGGCCACCATCAATCCCAGTTGCGAAACGGTTGAGAAAGCCAGCACTTTCTTGATGTCATGCTGAAAAACGGCGGAGTATCCACCCCACATGGCCGTAATGGTACCCACGAGTGCAATAATGCTCAACGCATCAGGCGATAAGATCGGATAGATCCGTAGCAGCAGGAAGATACCGGCGGCCACCATCGTAGCTGCGTGGAGCAACGCCGAAACGGGCGTGGGGCCTTCCATCGCATCCGGGAGCCAGGTCAGCAGCGGAAACTGCGCCGACTTACCCACGCAGCCCATGAACAGACACAAGCCAACGACCGTAGGCAAGGCCGAAGCCCCCTCGGTAGGCAATTCCGTAGCATTCGTGTAGAAATACGTCAGGAAGATACCGATCAGAAAGCCAACGTCGCCGATCCGGTTCATCAGAAATGCCTTTTTAGCCGCCCGCACCGCCGATGGCCGCTCCGTATAAAAGCCGATGAGCAGGTATGACGCGAGCCCTACCAGCTCCCAGAACGCGTACATGATAATTAGATCACCAGCCAGCACAATGCCCAGCATGGCCCCGACGAACAATTGCAGGTACGAAAAATAGCGCGGCAATCGCGGCTCGTCGTGCAGGTAGGAAATCGAATATAGTTGTACCAGCAAGGCTACGCCGTGTACAAGCATCAGCATGAGGGCGGTCAATGTATCGAGCCGGAACCCTACGTCGAAAGTGATGTGCTGCAGGGCTACCCAATTGATTCGCAAGGCAATAGATTGCACTGGCATACTCATTGCCAATACGACGGAAGCGACTAAGCCCAGGCCCGTCAATAATACGGCGATGCGACCAGCCGAGCGATGCCCGGCCCTCAGTAGCACCAGGAATCCAGCAAAGGGCGTGAGCAGAATCGCAGCCGTCAGCAAAGGTAAAATGGGTGGTACGTCGTCGGGCATTCGCAGCAATGAATTTGGCCGCAAATATCCCGAATCTGCTGTCTTTAACCAAACTCGTATTTTGGCCGGTTGTCAGTCCGTATTACATGTTTAGTTGGCGCTCCGGCCAATAGCATCAGTTGCCCACTTACCTTTTGATCGCTGCTCTTATTAAGAAAAACACCTCGATGTAAACAATTCAGCTCAATCGAATTACAAAATCATAGATCAGACGCTATGGCACCAGCGACCATCATCATCGTTCACCGGGGCAATCCTTACTACCTAGCCTACTGCCTGCGACAGGCCCGCTACACCAACCCGCAGGCCAGCATCTGTCTTCTGGGCGATGACACCAACCGCCACTTGGCCACCCAGGGCATTTTCCACTTCCCGATTCTACACTACTGGGCCAAGGCCGAGCGGTTCATGTACCTCTACAAGCACTTGTCCGACCGACCCTACACCTACGAACTCTTCTGTTTGCAGCGCTGGTTTGTGCTGCTCGAGTTCATGCAGGACCAGCAACTGGCCAACTGCATCCATCTCGATTCGGACGTGTTGCTCTTTGACCGGCTGGATACCGAGGATGACTACCCAGCCAATGCCGACACCCTAGGTTTCGTACACTGGATTCCTCATGTGCTGTACGTAGGCAGCCAGGCTGCGCTTCAGCACTGGTGTGGGTTCATCGAGCAGCACTACCTGGACACAAGCCGGTTGCGGCTCCTGGAAGAGCTGTACTTTGAGTACCTGGAGGGGAGCCATGCCAGCTTTGTGGGCGTATCGGACATGACCCTGCTGGAGCTGTATCAGCGGCAGTATGCCGAGCGAACGGTTAGTTTGTTGAAACGGCGTGAGACCGACACGGCCGTTCATGACGACAACGTCAACGATGCCAGCGGGTTTCTGGCGGGCCATGGGCTGGGCAAACGGATCATCTGGCAGCAGGGCGTGCCATTTGCTACGTATGAAGGTCGGCTCATTCGGCTGCGGTCGCTGCATTGCCAGGGCAACGCCAAAACGCTGATGCCGCTGCTGTCGACGTTTCCCAAAGCGGGGATGCAGGTGGCGTATTGGGGGGCGGTATGCCGTCAGTCATTGCCGCAGTTGGCGCGCAACTGGTGTCGCTCGGTTCTGCACCAGCTGCTCAGAAGACACCCTGCGTCTTCAGCCATCCCGTTACGCTCAATCGCTGGCGAGCGGCCGGTCGGACTTCATGTTCCAGCCGTCCACTTTCAAAACACACCAGGCGCCCCCCAATCGGCTGGATCGTGATGTTCTGTTCGGCCTGGCCGGGTTGGGTGCCCGGTAGAAACAAGGTCAACTGACCGCCGTCACTTTCCTGCCAGTTATCGTTCAGGTAGCAGATCACCGACAGTTTTCGGCGGGAATCGCTGCGAAACTGATCGAGGTGGCGTTTGTAGAACGTACCGGGCGGATACACCGCATAATGAAACTCGAAATCACGTAGTCCCAGGTAACAGGTCTGGTTCACATAGTCCATGAACTGCTCTATCCTTGCCAGAAATGCTGCTTCTTCTGCAACAGCGGTGTCTTTTTCAAGCCACAGGATTTCATCACCCCGGATCTGCTTTTCAACTGCAACCTGCTGATTCCCGATTCCGGCCGGCCGGAACTGACCTTGTGCCCGGCGTTCGTGAAGCCGGGCTGTCAGCGCTACCACTTCGTCGGCAGTCAGAAAATTATCAAGTACACCGTATCCATCGGCCAGAATACCCTCTATGATGGGTTCAAAACGCTCGTCCATACCATCACTGTTTCAATTCATTCAACTCATCCAACTGGGCCGTGCGGAAATGTCGGTACACTTGCAGCACGATTGCCAGCGCCACCGCCGATTCGGCAGCGGCTACCACCATCACAAACAACGCCAGCATCTGGCCCTGCAGGCGGTCGGGATCATGCCGACTGAAGGCAACCAGGTTCAGATTAACGGCGTTGAGCATTAATTCAATGCCCATCAGCACCATGATAACGTGGCGCTTAAGCAACACAACGGCTAATCCTATGCTGAAGAGCGCAGCGCCGACAATAAGATATAACTGACTAGGTACGGTTTCCATGTTTGGTAAGCGGGTTAGAACGGGGCGAAGCCAGGTACGTAGCACCCACCAGAGCCGCCAGCAACAATATGCCAACAATCTCGAACGGCACAACGTACTCGGTCATGAGCTGCTTACCGATCGTATCGATTGTTGTCTGCCAATTTGGGCTTGGCTGATTAAGAATCGTAAAGTTGGTCCGCGCCAGTAGGGTGTACAAGCCCAGAAACAAGGGCACTGCCACCAGAAGGACCCCTACCCAATTTCGGTTCAACGTAAGAATGCGGTTTGGCTGCTGGCTGTCCGTACTGGCTTGTGGGTCACGTTTGTGCGTAAGCATAACACCAAAGATGACCAGCACCAGCACCCCACCCACGTAGATCATGATCTGCGCAATGGCCAGGAAATCGGCACCGGCCAGCACAAAGAGAGCGGCTACCCCCAACAGGGTCAGTAACAGAAAAAAAGCGGCATACAGTACGTTTCGCGTTAATAACACGGCTAACGCACCGCCGATAGTCAGGGCTGCAAAGCCGTAGAATGCAAGTTGAGCCACAAGTTTCGCAGATTACACAGATTTGTCTTACGTTGTTTCACCCGAGTTGTCAGCCGTCTCGTCCGGTTTCGGTTTGGGCTTCATGGTTGGCCGGAAAGCTGGCTTCGGTTTGGGCAGTTCCGGAACAACCGCTTCTCCATCAGGCTTTGCGGAATCACTAGAACTCTCTTCCGGCTTTGGGATTGTTGGCTTCATCGTAGGCCGGAAAACCGGTTTCGCCTTAGCTGGTTCGGGTGTCGGCTGTTCAGGAACACCGGCCGACTTGTCCGAAGCCGCTTCGGCTGGCTTAGCCGCTTGAGTAGGCTTCATCGTAGGACGAAACGCTGGCTTCGGTTTGGGCGGTTCAGGAGCAGCCGCTTCCTCATTGGCTTTTGCTAGTTCCGTCGACGTACTGTCGGGCTTTGGTGCAGCCGGTTTCATTGTGGGTCGAAACGCCGGGCGCGGTTTTGGTGCGTCCGGCGCTGGCGCATCCGGAGCCGTCTGTTGTACCTCCCCCCGATCGGCCGCATCCTGACGAGCCTCCAACGCAATCTGGCCCGCTTCGTCGGGGGTAGCGTCAGTAACCGGGTGCTCCAACGCTGACCCTACTGAGTTACGTTTGTCGATCGGTTTCTTTAGTTCCTTGTCTTCCGAATTACCCGGCTCCACTGATTTAGCCGCCGGTGGCTTCATGGTCGGTCGGAAGGCCGGTTTGGGAGCGGCTGTTTTTTGCGCTGCTTCTTCAGCCTTTACCTCCGACTGAACTGCTGGAGCTGGCTCGGCGGGTTTCTGCTCGTCAGATGTCTCTGTTTTTGCTGTTGGCTTCAGCGTCGGTTTGAACACCGGCCGTTTAGGAGCTGGTGGAGTCGCTGCGGACTCGGCCGATGCAACTTGCTCCGGTTCGGCCGGGACGGTCGTTTCGGCAGGTGGCGTAGCCGCAGGTTTGGCGGTAGGCCGGAAAACGGGCCGTTTGGCCGCTGGCGCTGCTTCGGTCGACTGGGGAGCGGGGGCTTTCTGCGCTTTAAGTTCTTCCTTCTCCCGAACGAACTGCTCGTAGAGAGCCCGCTTTTCATCGGCCTGTTCGGGCGTCAGATTCGCAAAATGATACGTAAGCTTTCCGAGTTCAAACTCACTATAATCGAAGGTTTTCTCCATCGTCAGGCACTCGGTAGGGCACACGACCGTACAAAGCCCGCAATAACAGCATTTGGCCATGTCGATGTCAAACTTGGCCGCATACAGACGAATGGGGGAGCCGTCGGACGCCCGGCCTACTTCCTCCGTAGCTTTGACGGCATCGATCGTGATGCAGTCGACGGGGCATACTTTGGCGCATTTATCACAGACAATACAATCGTCGATCTCGTTGTAGAGCCGGTATCGCCCATTGTCTGGGATGGGCAATTGCTCATGCGGGTACTGCAACGTAACGAGGCCGTTCTGTTGCTCGAAGTAGTTTTCGCTGGCAACACCGACTGGTGTCCGACGCTGCGTAGCGTGACGCAAATGCTGCAGTGTCAGACTGAGGCCCTTCAGCGTTGTCCGGATGCCATCCTGTATGTCTTGAAAATAGGACATGTCACAAAGGTAATAAACGCAAAGGGCGCTAAGCTCTCGCAAAGACCGCAAAGATAATTTGCGATCCCAGCGTTTCCTTTGCGCCCTTTGCGTTTAAACTGAATTACGATCAATACAATTCCGGAAAGCGCGATGGTTCGGCTTCGCTCATCAGCGCATACACGGTTTCGATCACGTCATCTACATTCGGCTTTGAGAAATAATCCCCATCCGAACCATAGGGCGGTCGGTGTGCTTTTGCGGTCAGCGTACGCGGAACCGAATCAAGGTATTGATACGCTTTCTGTTCCTCTACTACCTGCTGCATCATGTAGGCCGATGCCCCACCCGGTACGTCTTCGTCGGCAAACACCACCCGGTTGGTTTTTCTGATCGACTCGACAATTGAATGATGCACATCGAAAGGTAGCAATGTCTGTACGTCGATTACCTCCACACTGATGCCCATGTCCGCCAAATGACTGGCTGCTTCCATCACGATTCGGCACATCGATCCGTAGGTAACCACGGTTACATCTGCGCCTTCACGAAGCACCTCGGGAACGCCGAGCGGCAGGCAGAATTCGTCTAAATTATCAGGAAGTCGCTCTTTGAGCCGGTAGCCGTTGAGACACTCGATCAGCAGCGCCGGATCGTCGCTTTTAATTAGTGTGTTGTAAAATCCGGCCGCCTGGGTCATGTTTCGGGGCACCAGAACGTGCATACCCCGCAGGCTGCTGAGCATAGCCCCCATTGGCGACCCGGAATGCCAGATACCTTCCAGCCGGTGGCCGCGCGTTCGAACAATAAGCGGAGCTTTCTGTCCACCCTTGGTTCGGTACAGCAGCGTGGCCAGATCGTCGGTCAGGGTTGCCAGCGCGTAAAATATGTAGTCGAAGTATTGAATCTCCACAATTGGGCGCAGCCCCCGCATAGCCAGTCCAATACCTTGCCCAATGATGGTTGTTTCGCGAATGCCGGTGTCCGTAATACGTTCTTCCCCGTATTTCTCCTGCAAACCGGCAAACCCCTGGTTTACGTCACCAATCCGGCCTACGTCTTCACCCAGCGCTACCACACGCGGGTCACGGGCAAAGAGGCTATCAAAGTAACGCTGCATGAGTATGTAGCCATCAACCACCGGGCCATCTTCCGGATAATGCGCCGGTATCTCCTTCACCAGCATCGGCGACTCGGGCGATTGGCTGTATAAGTGTGAGCTAAACCGATCGTCGTTTTCTGACCTTGTGCGGATGAGCCAATTTCGGAGATTTTCTTTAGCGTTGCCTGTATCGTTCCGCACTAACCGGAGGGCTTTACGAACAGCCGCCACATCGTCACGGCGCAGAGGATTGACAATCCGGCGAAGTTCCTCACGAATCGCCATCAGTTCGGCCGATTTTGGATGGTTCCGGGCGGTCTGCTGCAATAGATCAACAACTTCGTTGTGATCGCCCTGTAGAGACGCCTGAAACGCGTTCCAGGCATCGACACGAGCCTCACGGGCAACCTGTTTTGCCTCGGCTTCGATAGCATCCAGCTCATCGCTGCTGGCATAGCCATTCTCCAGAATCCACAGCCGGAACATCCGGTTGCAGTCGTGCTCAACCTCCCAGGCTAACCGCTCAGTCGACTTGTAGCGTTCGTGCGAACCGGAGGTCGAATGTCCCTGTGGCTGAGTCAGTTCCTGTACGTGAACAAGTACGGGAACATGCTGTTCGCGGCAGATGCGGGCGGCATGCTGATACGTTTCGATGAGGGCCACATAGTCCCAGCCTTTTACCGTAAACAGTTCGAAGCCTTTGTCATCAATAGCATCCCGCTGAAAACCAGCCATAGCTTTAGAGATGCTACCTTTTGTTGTCTGATACTCAACCGGCACAGAGATACCATACCCATCGTCCCAGACAGACATCAATAGTGGCACTTGCAGTACCCCGGCCGCATTCATGGTTTCCCAAAACATTCCCTGCGACGTGGAGGCATCGCCGATCGTACCGAATACAACTTCATTACCATGCCGGGAAAAGTTGGTCAGTTCACTCAGTTCGGGGTTCTGCCGGAACAGCCGCGACGCATAAGCCAGCCCAAGCGAACGCGGAAGCTGCCCGGCCGTGGGAGCAATATCGCAGACGGAATTGAAGAATTCGGTCTGATTTCGCCACAACCCGTTTTCGTCGAGCCAACGGGTGGCAAAGTGGCCATTCATAGATCGGCCCGCCGTATTAGGTTCACGCGTGACGTCGGTATCGGCATACAGTTGCGCGAAGAATTCGGTCCAGCGTAGTTCACCCAGCGCAGCCACGAAGGTCTGATCACGATAATAGCCGGAGCGGAAGTCCCCTCGTCGGAAAGCGCTGGCGGCAGCAATCTGCGCCAGTTCTTTACCATCGCCGAAGATACCAAACTTGGCACGCCCGCCCATTACGTCCCTCCGACCCAGCAAACTGGCCTGTCGACTTTCGCAGGCTACACGATAGTCGGAAAGGATTTTTTCGCGGGAGAGAATATCAGTCGAGCGGAGTTGTTCGTTTGCTATCACAGCGCTGCCATTGATTGAAAGCGTTCAACATGTCTGTTCATTGATGAAGTCGCCGAGACCTGAAAATCGGAATCAAGCGAAAGTAAAAATAATATAAAACAACTCACCTTTCAAAAAAACGATTTTTTACGTTTCTTTGTTAAGCGGACGATGGCCAACAACTATTTGGCTAAATCTTTGCTTGAGTTTGTGTTTATAAGGTCGGTCTATTAAACAACCAAACCATAATTTTCTCCAGTCCAATGAAAAAGTTTTTTTCACTATTTGTAGCTTTATTTGTGTTTGTTGCAGTTGGCTACGCGCAAAAGGGGGTGATGAAGTTTGCCAAAGAGACACACGATTTTGGCAAAGTGGAGCAAGGTAAGCCTGTTACTTACGTGTTTGAGTTTAAGAACTCAGGCTCTGACCCGATTATTATCAACGACGCTACGGCCTCTTGCGGCTGTACCAAACCAAGTTGGACTCGGGAGCCGGTTCTGCCGGGCAAAACGGGCAGCGTATCAGCTACGTATAACGCACTGGCATCAGGCCCCTTCAATAAATCAGTAACCGTAACCAGCAACGCAGAAGGCGGTCAGATTACGCTGTTCCTGAAAGGTGAGGTTGTAGCTCAGAAAGACGCAGGCCAGGCAACGGTTGCTCCGGTCGATAAATCGAAAGACAAGAAAAAAGGTACCAAGACTTCACGGTAATGCGCTGAAGGGTTAATTGATAGTACCCAAAAGGCATCTGGTTGTTTACCGGATGCCTTTTTTAGTACCCTCCCGATTGTCAGGCCTCCCGACCTAATTAAATAGCCGGCGTCCACTCCTGTAAAACAGCTACCTAGCCGCTGCCGACTTTTATACATTTGAGCCGTCTTCTGACTTAAGCGACTATGATTCCGCCACCTCGCCGTTAAATTTCGGCACCTCTCTGCTGCCGGTTGTTATCTACAGCCTTTTCCTTACCTTTTGTTGCGATACAACCAACGTATGGTTATGGTTGAGCCTATCGCACACCGTATCTTAACCACATACTACCATGTTTCTTCTAATTCTTGGTACACTGGCCCTGATCGCCGGTTTTGCCATCAATACGCCATCGTTGGCGTTCTCCCGCTATGCCCGCCCCGTTAAAGTGGTCGGCGTTATTTTACTTGTTTTCGGTTTCCTTACGGCCAGTGTCCGACAGATCGACGCCGGTCGTGTGGGCGTAGTTTCACTTTTTGGTAATGTCAGCGACCGTACATTGAACTCGGGCCTGAATCTGGTGAATCCGTTAGCCAGCGTAACCGAGTTCGATATCAAAACGCAGAACTACACCATGTCGGCAACAAATGATGAAGGGCAGAAAATTGGCGATGACGCAATCCGGGTACTCACCGCCGACGGTCTCGAAGTGGTGATCGATCTGACAGTCCTTTATCGGATGATTCCGGCTGATGCGCCAAGAATCTTCCGGGAAATTGGTACGGATTATACCGATAAAATCGTGCGCCCCATCACCCGCACCCGCATTCGTGATAATGCCGTTTACTACGATGCCGTTGCTCTGTACTCGACGCGCCGGGATGAATTTCAAAATCGAATCTACAAAACCATCGACAGTGATTTTAGAAAGCGGGGTTTACTGCTAGAGCAGCTGTTGATCCGTAACATTAACTTGCCCAACTCGGTTAAGCAAACCATCGAATCGAAGATCAACGCGGAGCAGGAGGCTCAAAAAATGCAGTTTGTATTGCAGAAAGAACGTCAGGAAGCGGAACGGAAGCGAGTCGAAGCGCAGGGCATTGCCGACTACCAGAAAATTCTGTCTACCGGCTTGTCGGACCGGCAGTTGCAATATGAACAGATCAAGGCACAGCGTGAACTGGCCGCGTCCCCCAATGCCAAGATTGTCATTATGGGCAGCCGGAGTAATACTCCTTTGATCTTAAACGAAAAATAAAAAAGAGGGCAGCTTTGTAACGAAGAATCCCTTCCCTAACGTCAGGGAAGGGATTCTTCGCAGATGTACTGAGCACACAACTGGCTGGCTAAACAGTCGGTTCCACCGGTCGGTCATGGGTGTTGTCGTTGTCCTTAGAATCAGTGCCCATTTTGGCACCATAGCCTGCTACAGCCGCGCCGAGTATTAGGCCCAGCGAGGCAAGAATTGAAGCGGTTGACGCCGACGAAGCTGCCTGATCGGCTACCTGTCGGGCCTGGGTTGCCGCCTGCTGTTTCGTCTGATTCCATTCGGTTACTGCCTGGTTGTAGGTGCTGATCCAACGATCAACGATTTGATTAGCCTCAACCCGGCTTTTGCCGGTACGTTCAACAATTACGTTTACGGCTGCTTCGCGGTCGAAGGCATCCATAACATTTCCCCCCTGACGTAAAATTTGATTCAGTACGTTCTGTGCTACATCATCGGCCCGTTGCGGATTAGCAGCCGCTCGTTCAGCGGCATCGCTAACCCTGTTTTGAGCACGATCAACCTGCTGCTCCTGGTTATTGGGTTGTAAACTTTGCTTTCCTGTATCCCGCAGTAACTGTTCGATTTCCGCCCGTAGGTTATTGAGGTTGAGGCTCTGTTGATTGTCTGTTACATTACTCAGTTCAGGAGCTACCTGCGCAACTCCCTGCCCGGCCGCGCTCAGTACGTTGCTCACTAAGCTTGTAGCTCCCCCAATAATGCGGCCAATGGCAGTTGAGAGCATATAGAATGTAATCAGCGTAACCAGACACCAGGTCAGAACACCATGAATAAACCCGTCGAATGACCGTGGAGCACTTGACAGTCGACCAGCTACCCAGCCACCAGCAAAAAGTGCAACCAAACTAGTGAGTACGTACCAGATAGCAGCGCCAACCCCCAGTCCCTTAACGGGATTCTGTTCTTCAACTGGGTCGATAGTTCCCAGACCGATGCCAAAACCTAATAAGGATAAAACTAGTTGGGTTACAATTGCGATGAGAACACCGGCAAAAATGGCGCTCCATGAAATACGCTTCAAAGCTGCCAGGCCCGTGTCAACGACGGTCTGACTACGGTAAACTGGTTCACGATACCGATGATACGTAGGAGAATTTTCCATTGCCATTACATTTGGTTAGTTACCTGTAATAGCATAAAAAAGGTGCCACGCTGCAATCTACGACCTAAGCCACTAATTAACAGTAGTTTATCTTTTGGCAGATAGTTTTTTTGACTACTATTTTTCCCGGTTATGAGGGCACACCTCTACACTTATCTATTTACTTTATAGAGTTTGACGATTTAAAAAAGGTCTGAAGCCATGCCTGACATGTTACCGGCCAGGTTTTCAGTGAGCCAAATTTATCCGTTCGCATTCCGTATCCGTGCCCGCCGGTTGGATAAAGGTGCATTTCGGCCGGTATACCGGCCCTCAACAACGCCATGTAATAATTGATGCTGTTTTCGACCGGAACCGCCTTGTCGTCCATTGAATGCACCAGAAAGGTCGGCGGTGCCAGGTTCGTGACCTGTTGCTCGTTGGAGTAGTACGCAATCATCTCCGGCGACTTTGACAATTTGCCCAGGAGCTTATCGCGGGAACCGGTATGGGCTTTATCGCCAAATGTTACAACGGGATAGAGAAGAATAGCAAAATTGGGTTTTGCCTGCTCACTGGCCTGCGGGCCTCGAAAGTAGTGCGTGGATAAGGTCGACGCGAGGTGTCCTCCAGCCGAAAATCCCATCACGCCAATTTTATTCGGATCAATAGCATAGCGGTCCGCGTTTTGCCGAATAAGTTTCATCCCCTGCATAGCATCCATCAACGGTACTTCGTGAGGATTGGTCATTGCTGTCGAGTCAGGCAAGCGGTACTTCAGCACGAACGCCGTTACTCCCATCGTATTAAACCATCGTGCTACGTCCTCACCCTCGTGGCTGGCTGCCAGAATCCCATAGCCACCACCGGGGCAAATCATCACAGCCACACCGGTAGCCTTATCTTTGGGAACCGGATACGCTGTCAGGGTGGGGACGGTTACGTTACTAATTCTGAGGATGCCATCAGTTGTAACGGACTTTTCGGTTAGGTTTACGCCTGCAATAGCGTTCGGAATGGCATTATCAGGCCATAGTTTAATAACTTCCTGCGACATGGCGGGGTAAGTGAGCGCAGCGCTTAACAGCAGAGTAGTAGCGATTCGACGCATAAGAACAAGGGCCAGCAGATACCACGTTTTAAAACGAAAACGATCTCACTCAAAAGTCTGCCCTAAACGCAAGTCTACTCATATTTCGACTTCGCCATCTTCATCTGTGCCAACTCCAGACGTGTTTTGATGGCTTTGCAGTACGTCGATCAGCTCCTTTACACGGTACACTGACTTGTTGTATCGATTGGAAAGCAAAATAATAACGTACTCGTCTTTAGGGCTGAACCAGAACATGGTGTTATACCCTTTCCACCACCCAGAGTGGTAGATGGCTTCGGGCTGATTCATTTCATTAACGAACATCCGGAAACCGTATCCGTAGTTTTTTGTCCCTTTCTTTTCAAAGCTACGGGGTAAGAAAGCCTCAGCCAGGGTTTTTCGCTGCAAGACACAATCGCCATTCAGCGCCCGATACCAGCGGAACAGATCGCCGGTAGTTGAGTAGATACCTTTGTCCCCCACCACATCGTCGTAATAATCCTTGGGTAACCGCCGATTCCACTGATACCCGGCGGTTCGATGCATGTTGATCGAATCGCTTTGGGTAGTAGCCACAAACGTGTTATGCATACCTAGCGGCTCGAAGATATTTTTCCGAATAAATGCTTCATAGCTTTTCCCAGTCGCCTTTTCAATGATTGATGCCAGCACCATATAGTTCGTATTACTATAGCTGAAATGGCGGCCCGGTACGTTGTAGCGCTTTGGGGTTGGCTTTACCGTGGCGAACCAATGCATGATAGTGGCATTGGTCGGATAAGGCTTTTCACGTTTATAGAAATTCACCTTCATGCTGTCATCAAAGGCATAGGCGTAGTTAGGCAGCCCGCTACGATGACAGAGCAGGTCACGGATTGTAATGCCGTGGTATGGGAAATCAGGGTAGAAATGCTGGATTGTATCTTCAAAACTCAGCTTACCAGCCTCGATCAATTTGAGAACGCCGACTGCGGTAAAAGTTTTTGACAGGGAGGCCAGTTGAAACTTTGAATCCTCAACCAGCGAGTCGCGCTCATGACGCTCGAAATGGGCGTAGCCAAAGCATTTTTTGTAGAGAACAAGACCTTTCTGAGCGACCAGTACGTTGCCATTAAAGCCGGCTCGCACCTTCTGCTCGATAACCTGAGCAATCTTTTGCGTTTTCTCGTCGGCTTCAATTTCTGCCCGGATGGCTTGCTGTTCGGCTGATGACAGCACCTGATCGCCCGCACAGTTACGAAGCGCGTCGGCTGAACGCTTCAGTTGTTTTTGATCACCCTGTCCGCACGAAGCGACTACACTCAGTACTAACAAGCCTGCAATCCAACGACGCATATTCGCTATTCGCACCATCCTTTCGCTACAAATCCCCTTTACTATACCAACTAACTAACGCAAAAATAAACATTGCCCTATGCCTGTCAACTCGCTTCCTAAAAATTTGCTTATAAATTACAAAAACCCTTTCTAGATCAAGGCCAGCGATAGTTTGGTGTAGTGGGAGCCGGGGTCGAACGGGGGCGATCAGGTATTGATTGACGCGCCCTGCCGAAGAAGCCTGTCTTGCGCAAGCCGAGGTAAAAGCCAGCACTGTTTGGTAGTAACTCTCCGCTATCCAGCGCCACCGAACCGTTGACCACCGCCCCTCCCAGCAGATTGATTGGCAACGAAGCCGTCAGCATCCCTGAGAACTGGTTTGGGCTGGTCGGGAACGGAATATTATATGTTCCAAAATTCCGGCTAAATGACAGGCGAGCCGTCAGATCCAGTTTTGAAAAGGCTAAAGCGTTCACTGCAAAATGGAAAACGCGGACGCGGTTGTTGGCAATTCCTGCGCCGTAACGTGGTAATGACTTAGAGGTTTCAGCATCAGTGGTGAAGAAGGGGGTACCAATAACACGACCAAAGTAAGTCCAACCATCAAGAAATTGAGTATGATTAAAATAGTTATCACGCCCCCTCAGATCCGGATTAAGTATATCAAAGGTAGCCCCTCCTTGACTACCAGTGTATACATATTCAACTGTTAGTCGCTTAAAAGATATTATATCGTAATAATTCTGATTTACTTTTTTTAAGCATAGTCCATTTACACCATCTTTAAGATTTGTACCATAATACAATGAACCATCGTCATATAAGAACTCTCTATATATAAGTAGATTCATATCACCTATATTAATATCTGCACCAATATCTACTGATCCAAGATGGTTACCAATGCGATTCCATTCGAATGAAGATATTGTTTTGTCTGATTCTTTCCCTCTAATTCCAAACACTAATGCTAAGTAATTTCGAAAATTGGCAGGTAACTTACCTCCTTGATTCGTGAACCTTGGATCAATAAATTGTGATTGTCCACCCCACATTACTTGGTGATTCACACCTCCATAAAATCGAACTGGCCATGCTTGTTTACCCAACCGTAGATAAAGATATTTTTGATGCAGATAAGATCCCTTAACTAATCGGTCGGCGTTTTCAAACCAACCGTGGGCATACGCCCCCATTACAGAGAGAATCCCTTTAGTGAACGGGATAGGAGTAAATTCAGGAATAGCAATCTGAACCTTTGGAAACGGCAGTGCATTTCCCGACCAGACGTAAGCGCCGGTGGTCAGCAGTGTATCAACTAGGCCAACGATTTCGCGTCGTCGACCACCATAAATCTCAAAGGCTCCGAACCTGCCTTTGATATAGGCTTCAGGTAACAAAAATTGGCTGTTGTCGCCACTACCAGCGTTAGTTATTACATTTATACCATATCCCCAGTCCAACTTAGGTCGGTAGCCGGTACTATCCCGCTGTAAATAATCCGAGCGGATACCTGCGTTCAGCCGAAAAAAAGACGATTTGAGTGGCACAGTACCATACTGATTGGCCCGTAACCAGAACGGCGTCTGGTCAGAGGCCGCCATACCACCCACTTCAACGTGATACTCAGTTAGTTTCTGCCCGAAGACAGTCGTAGCTGTAACCAGCAATACGACAAAGCAATATTGATATCTGAATTGAGAAATGCTCATAAGTGCTCAACACGTTTCTTCATCGAACGTGTTTTGAAGGTATTATTTACCGCGTCCCTGCACCATGACCCGGACTGTCTGAGCGATAATCCACATGTCGAGCAAAAAAGAACGACGCTCCGGGTATAGCAGATCATAGCGTAAACGTTGTACCATTTCCTCTACATTAGCAGCATAGCCAAACTTAATTTGTCCGATCGAGGTTATTCCAGGCTTCACTCTAAGCAGATTACGGTACTCTGGGGCAATTTCTACAATCTGATCGATAAAATACTGTCGTTCCGGCCGAGGACCTACCACCGACATGTCGCCAATGAGCACATTATAAAACTGCGGCAGTTCATCCAGACGGGTTTGCCGCATAAAATGCCCCCAAGGTGTAATACGGCTATCGTACTGGCCTTTTGACAATAAGGGTACTGACTTTTCGGAGTTAATATACATGCTCCGAAATTTATAGATAGTGAAAGGTTTTCCTTCACGACCAATCCGTTCCTGTGCATATAGCACCGGCCCCCGCGAAGTCACCCGGGTGACGAGAGCCATTAACAAGAATACCGGCGAGCCAAATACCAGCACACTTAAAGAAAAGACTATATCAAACGTCCGCTTAAAGATGTTCACCCGAAAGTCGGCCAGCATCTGTGACGACAGATTCAGAACAGGCAAAAAATCATGGTATTCGACCGACGCTCCTTTTGCCAAAAAACCTCGAAAATCCACCAGAAGCTTAACCTGGAAGTCAATATCTTCAGCGTCGTCAACAATACTTTTCAAACGGCTATTATCAATATAGGGCAGGCAGCAATAAACACAGTCAATTCTGTTCTGCCTAACATACTCCCGCAGCTGGTCATAGTTGCCCCGAAGCAGATGCTGGTTATCCTCATTTGGCTGATCGAAGTATCCAAAAAAATGAAAACCCATTTCCGGATGCGCTTCGTAAAACCGGTTAATCATGGTTGCCAGTTTACCATACCCCACAATAACGTAGCGCCGGTTGTTATACCCTCTGGCTCGATATTCACGTAGAAAAATTAATCCGCCAATCCGAAACAGTGATCCAAATATGAGAAAGAGGAAATACGTAATTAGGAGATGTTCGCGAGAATAATAGTATCCTTTAACAATTACCCAAAAAACCGAAACGATAGCCACGTGAATCGCCGTAAGCAACATCAGTTTCTGAATCAGATGATAGGCTTTGAATAATTGCCGGGGAAAGGTATACGGTTTTAACAGCAGAATGTCCGCCAGCCACACCAGGTTAAATACAGCCCAAAGCATGGCGTAGGGAGGCTCAGCAACGGCATCTAACGTTCGAAACTTAATCCAGTAAGCCCCTACAAAAGCCGCATTCAGACTTAGTAAGTCAAAGAACACATGAAGCGGAAAGAGTAGTATGGAATACCGATGTCTCATTTACTTATTGGCATTATAGATCGACGCACAACTCTCAATTTTATTAAGAAGCAGAACGTCGACACTAAGATAGAGGGTTGAGCATGACCGGCTAACTTAAAATTATCCTACGGCTCAACCCGTTCCTGCTCACATGATAAAATATAATATTCTAAAAGTTAAGTTTTTAACTCCACCGTACTAGTACGCTTCGGTTGAAAAAACTTTACGAAGTCCCAAATATACACCCACACCATTGGTATACAATGTTCCCGTATCGGTTGCCAGAGCGCCTGTCAGTTGCATACCACCTAGAAGCGTCAATGGAACCACTACATTAGCAAAGCCGGAAAACTGATTCCGGATGGGTAAATACGGTTGATCGTAGGTTCCCAGATTTCTACTGTACGATAATTTTAGCTGATAGGTTATTCGGCCATCCAATACAGGCCATCTAAATTCCGGCAAACTTCCTGCCATACCTACATGCATAACACGCACGCGATTATTGGCGGTGAATGTTCCAAAGGGGTACTCGCCATTTGGTCCAAGAGCCGGTGGTATAAATGGCGTACCTATCGTATGCTGTCGGTAGGCCCAGCCATCGCGGTATTGCTGATGATTGAAATAATTATCCTTTCCTTGCAGAGAGGGATCGCCCCAGACAAAAAGCGGTCCACCTTGACTGGTAGTATTTAAAAATTCAATGACAAAATCCCGGACAATCGCATCCGGATCGTTCCGGCGAATACGCAACCCATTCAGGCCATCCGCGATATTAATCAGGTAAAACAGGGAGCCGTCTTCGTAAATATTCTGTCGATAAAAAAACAATGTGTGTTTAACCAAATCCAGTTCCAAGCCCACATCCAGCGTCCCGAGGTGATTACCAACCCGGTTAGTTATTTCAAAAGTCGTATAAGCGCTAGAATCTGTTCGGCTGAAACGATCACCAACCACAACGTAATAGTAATCAATTAAACTGGACGGCAATCGTCCATCGTCCGGTACAAGCCCTGTGCCCTTTAAATAGTCTGTACGCCCACCCCAAACGACCTGATGATTAAAGCCACCATACACACGAACTACATCCTTTGGCCGGCCAAGTCGCACATAAAACGTTTTTTGATGCAGCATGGTATTCCGCACAAAACCCGTTGCTCCCAGAAATCCATGAGCGTAAGTACCCTGAATGGCTACCCAGCCTTTGGTAAAACCAATCGGCGCGAACGTCGGAATAGATACCTGAATTTTGGGGATGGGGATGGCATTGCCCGACCAGGCATAAGATCCTGTTGACAAAGTCGAATCAGCCAATCCAAACTTCTCTCGTCGACGGCCCACATAGGCTTCAAACACACCTTTTCGTACTTTAAGATAGGCTTCTGGCAACAGGACCTGCCGCTCGTAGGGGAAAGGCTTCTGAGTTAGATTGCCCACTACGTTAAGGCCATACCCGACATCAAACTTACGTTTGTCAAGTGATGAGTCATAATCAGCGTAAGCTCCAAGCCGCAATGTAAAGGTCGGCGAGTTGTAAGGCACAATCCCGTACTGATTTGATCGTAACCAGAAGGGTGTTTTATAAGAGGAAGAAGTAAACGCCCCTAACTCAACTGTATAATGATCTGGTGTAATACTTGAATTTTGTGCCTGAGATACGTTGATCATGCACAGAACAGCACAAACTCTTATTAAGACCCTTACTTTATTCACCATCAGTAGTCTATCCACAGTTGAGAAGCTGTAAAAATAACGCTTTCATTGAAGTAGACATTGCCTTAGTAAATTCTTCATAGATGATGTATAATTAGTACCATAGCACCTATCTCATATTTTTGACCCGTGGCTTTAACATAAATGCCCGGTAAATCGGTAATAAATACTACCGATCCACCGGGCATTTATGACGTATCAGTCTTTATTGCTTAATTAACCGAACTACTCTTGTTACTCCATTAGAATTCAGTTTCAAAAAATAAACACCTGGCAGAAGGTCATGACCTTCAACCAACATCGTATTTCGCCCGACGGCTCGTTGCTCTTCAGCACGCTCAAACAATACTACACCCTTTAGGTTAGTTAACGTCTGAATCACCCTCCCACTCTGACTTAACGAATATTCAATTGATGTTTTATCAATAAAAGGATTAGGATAAGCCGTCACAGCAAATGCATTCTCAGTATTTGCATACTGTTGTGACTGTACAATTGTGGCTTTGAAAACGGAACCTGCCCTGGCTAAAAACCCAGGTGCCAATGTAACAGCCTGCCCGGCAACGTAATGGGCATTAGCACCTGACTGTACCTCGTTAGAAGCAGCTAAATAGGAAGCAGCCCTTTTTTCAATTGACAAACCAGAACGTACAACCTCCGAAATTTCCTGCTGAACCGCCTGTGCTACTGCTACGCAAGTGATAGCTACCATACTCATTGAGAGGATAAGACGCTTTATCATAATTTTTTAGAAAATTATCATGAGTAAGTAGACTGCCGCTTAAAGAGCGAATACTTGTTTTTTACAAAATTGCGAATTTTTTCTATAAAAATACGTTCATCAAACTTTTCAGCATGCCTTCTGATAAAATAAGGGTCGAAGTAAGATTCTACTTGTTCGAACTGATGCACTGCGTCGACAAGGTCAGATACAGTCTGTTCCTTAAAGTACAAAGCTGTAGCGACAGATGGATCATTTTCCACGGGGATTTGGGTAGCTAATACACCACCTGCTCCGTATGCAATTACAGGTCTACCGGATGCATTGGCTTCTAACGGTGTAATACCGTAATCTTCATGTTGAGGAAAGATAAACGCCCGGCAGTTGGCGTATAAATCAGCCAGTTCCGAAGCCGATAAACCACTCAGAAATGTAATGTTACTCTTAGCGCGAGCCTTTATTTCCTCAGCCTGGAGACCTTTACCCACTATAATCAATGGGTAACCAAGTTCATTAAAGGCGTCGATTACCAAATCTACTTTCTTATAGTATTCCAGCCGGGAAACGACCAGAAAATAGGACTTTGGTTGTTCAGACACATAGAAATTATTTACAGTGACCGGCGGATTTATAATCTCGATTGGCTCTTTTACCCTATACGTGTCACGTAATCGCCCAGCCGTTTCTTCAGTCATACCAATAAAGAAATCAGGTCGCTGAGCGGCCTTGAGATCAATTTCGCGTAAAGTGCCAAGAACAATATCAAACATTTTTTGCTTCAACAAGCCTGATTCGGCATACTGTGCGTAAGACGTGGGGTCCCAGGCCAAGCGGAAAGGGGTAAAACTGTAGCTGATTATCAATGACTTAGGGCTCAATTTCACGTATTTGGCACAGTGAGTACCTGACATCAAGACAACGTCATAATCTGTCAGATCATGTGACTGCATGGCCCAAATACCGAGTGGGAAGAAGAGCTTCTTCATTACGTTGTCGGTCTTGGCAATGTTTTGTAGCCACGTTGTGCGGATGTCACATTCCTTAAATTCCGGAAACGTTAAATGTGGCTGATAACATTGGGTGTATATCGGCGCGTCGGGGAAAGCCTTATGAAAGCAAAGAGCTACTTGCTCCCCTCCTGCCCGACACATCAGCCCATCTTGTACTAAAGCAATTTTCACGAGTATAATAGGTGTATATACAATACAAATGTATAAGGTAGTACGCTTTAATATTTATTATTTTATTGAAAAGTTAGTGGCGTATTACCTCAGTATTAAATTATCTGACCTTAAGTCAGTGTTTTGAGACTGGTGGTTAAATAACAATTTTCTACTACATAATTGGCAAAGTGCCTGCCTAAAACAAATAAAGGGAATGCTAACTTATCCAGTTAATAGTCTTTAATAAAGCTTCCGCTGCTCATCTTATAAAGAAATAGATTAATAATATAGTACTTTTATGGGTAAACAGAAATGATTAAATTAAGTTGCAATAATTGAGGATTAATTAAAAATATATCAACAATCAACCTTAAGTGACCATGAAGAAAACAGTCATACTACTTTTACTAGTTTCCCGAGCCTTACAGGCACAAGTCCCCAATTACAATGTACCTAAAAGCATAGTAAACCAAAAAGTTCTGCCCCAAAAGGATCAAAAAAAGTCATCTCAGGCTTTAGCTGAGGCATTACTTATTGTCAACGATCGAATTATTTTAGTGCGAGGTGTATCAGAATTGCAAACATATAGTGGACCTGCAACGCAACTTTCTACCATAGATGGGCGCTTTTGGACTTATGAAGCTTCAAGCAACACACCACCAAATAATGGTACTGTCATTCTTGCTAGCGGCAAAGGAAAAGGACGCTGGGTTTACAAACCAAAGGATACAATTAGCGTAACAGACTTTGGAGCAAGCCCAAATGATGGTACTGACGATCATGTTGCTATTCAACAGGCAATTAATTATGCATCAAAAAATAATTTTACACTCACTATACCAGATGGCTTATATAAAATTAGCAGTCCTCTCATTAAAACAGAAAGCTTTCTTGGAATAAATATTCGTTCGGCAGGAAACAATACCATTTTCGATTATTCTTCAATAAAAGGCTCTCAGGCATGTATAAAGATCATTGGTGGATCAGGTAAAATTTGCCAAGCATCAATTTCAGGAATTACGTTTAGAGGTAATCGTAATACTACAGGTATTGAAATAGCTGGACAATGTGGACAAACAATTACCCACTGCAATTTCGAAACTAATTTCACTGGCATTCTCTTTCATAATGAAGCTACTAATACATTCTCTGAATGGAACACAGGTTCTTTCTGTTCCTTTGCCTCCTCGTGTCGATATGCTATTTCATATAAAAGAACAAAAGGAAATAATTCATTTCATGGCTCAGGATTAGTGGGGGTTAATTATATCAATGCTAGCGGAGAGGCTGCTGTTTTGATTGGAGAAGACTGCTTTCCCTATAATGCTCCTCTAAATGCACAAGTTTGGTTTAAGCAAAATTCAGCATTCATCGAGAATAATAGTAAAAGCGCAGCGGTGCCTTATTTTAACGGTAATATTACATTTGAGCATTTTGGAGGAAATCTAACCTTAGCAACTAAAAACAAAGTTTTTTTTACAGGAGGTATTCAAGCTCTAGGTGACTTTGTTACAAGTGGGTTACTGTACCAATGTGATGCGTTGGTAATTAATCAAAATAATAGTACGACTCCATATGGATTAAGGTGGAACGGACAAATTGATATAAAATCTTCATCAACTGTTTTAAGTGATTTGAATGGAGCAATATATCAAGTAGCATTAACAATTATTGGTGACAATTATGACTACAGGTATATTTTAATTATAGATTCCAGCGGTGGCAATAATGGAAAAGGTAGTGTTACAATCTTGGCAACTACTAAAGAGTTTAATAGTATTGGTTATGGTAAACCAACATTCAATATTGATAGCTTTGGCCGATTGACGGTTACGAACCCAAATTATGCATCTTCTTCAAAAAACCTCAAAGCTTATATTACACTCAGGCAAATTGCTGATTATTATTATGGCAATTATCCGGCTAAGTCGTTTTGATAAGAAAAGTTATGTAGTATATCTCTTATACGTCCAGATTACTGTAAATTTTTAATGACATGAATAAACAAGTTATAAGAATCCTGCCAATTGTATTTTTTAAATTGAAATGAGCCTTTTTCAACAAGTTCATTACGGAGAGCAGGCTGATCAAGAATTTTAGTTATTGTTTTTACAAAACATTTACTATCATTTGGATTAACGTATTCCACAGCATCACCACAAATTTCAGGCATACTTGCTGCAGAAGATACAACTGCAGGACAACCACATGCCATTGCTTCAAGTGGAGGGAAGCCAAAGCCTTCATATAAAGACGGAAAAACAAATAAATCAGCTTGTCCGTATATCAAAGGTAAATCATTTAATTCAACATAACCTGTGAAACGTACACGTTCTTTCAAATACGTGTCGTCTTCAATAAACTCAAAAAGTTCTTTATCGCCTGTAATAAATCCTTCTTTTTTACCAACAATCAATAAATATAAGTCTGGATATAACTTACTAATGTCAGAGAATGCATCTACTAGTTTACGAAGATTTTTGTGAGGCTTAACATTGCCTACAAAAATTAAGTATCTTTCGGGTAGTTTATACTTATTATAAACCTCACTAATTTTGATCGGATCATTAATAACCCTAAATATTTTAGTATCTAATCCTAGATAAATTACATCTACTTTATCTGATTTTACTCCGGTATATTTTATAATTTCATTTTTTGAAAAAAAAGATATAGTTAATATTTTATTTGCCTTTTTAACTGCAAATCTCATTACGATATTTGCATACAATCGTTGCAATGGAGATAACAATTTAGCGAATGCCAGATGAGCCATATCTGGTATTGTAACAAGATGTTTCTTTGCCCGTATTGGTAACAATGGTATATTGTAATGTGGTGACCAGAAAATATCGCATACCGGTATAAGCCTAGGCAATTTTAATTGTTCTTCAATAGAGTAAATTGGAAATTCTGCATTTATACAGTTCCAATTATTATAGTGTCCAAAATAACCTACTAAGGTTGTTCTATTGCCCAGTAAAGTAATTTCAAACATTTTACTGGCGATAAGTCTATTCACGTACTGGTAAATATAAACCCCTATACCTGAATTAGTAATCATACGTGCATCTACGCAAATGTGCATTGGGTTTTACTTTTTTTTAAAGACGAAAAAAACTGTCGCAATAAATTATTTAACGCTTAATAGCTGATTATCTCGATTATTGTAAATAAATATTTACGTTTTAGTGACCAGCTTCCATAAATTGGATATTCTAAAAGTATTACCTTTTAATAACTGATTTAATGCTGTAAATATTAAGACAATATAAAATACTATTAAATGTTTTCTTGAATAATATCTTTTTAAAATCATTATTCTATTCCTAAGAGAGTAATAATCTACTAACTTATTCTTATGCTTTCTATTCGAACCAGTTGTAGAGCCCTCTTTATGAAATATCTTACATGTATCAGTGTAAGCTAAATTCCATCCCATTTTTTTACCTCTAATACACCAATCTAGTTCTTCATAATATAGAAAAAATTCTTCGGATAATAAGCCAACTTCTTTAACAAAATCAGAGGTAACCAGCATACAAGCACCACATATATAATCTACTGGCTTACCTTCGTAAATAACTTCATTACTATGTTGACCATTGTTTAATTGCCTTACCGCTCCTAAGTATGGATCATACGTCGCTCCTCCTAAACATTGGACTATATTTGGCTCATCAAAATAAAGTATTTTACCACCAATAATACCTATCTTATCTTCAAATTTGTAATATTGATGACATT
Source organism: Fibrisoma limi BUZ 3 (assembly GCF_000296815.2). GTDB lineage: Bacteria > Bacteroidota > Bacteroidia > Cytophagales > Spirosomataceae > Fibrisoma > Fibrisoma limi. The sequence continues at coordinate 269,758 of NZ_CAIT01000010.1, read as the reverse complement.
TTAATAATTCGATTAAAGAATTTTCGGTTACTAGTGTATCATTGTTTAGAATCCAAAAATACTGGCTCTGATTTTGAAGCTGCGCATATCTAATACCTATATTATTACCTGCACTATATCCTCTGTTTTTATTCGCACGAATGAAGGTAAGTTGCCCATGATTAAATTGACTTTTGTCACTTTCCATCTCTTGTTCTAACAGAAACTTACAGTCTATAGGCTTAGGAAATGGAGGCTCTTGCAAGTAAGACAATGAACTGGCGTTAACTTTAACAACATATTCACCTACACTCCATTCCTTAAACTTTCCCCATGAATCGTCGGAAGAACAATTATCAATAATTATCACCTCAAATTTTTGGTATGTTAACCGGAGTAAACTTTCCAGGCAACAAATAGTATCAAGCCATCTGTTATAATTTAACACAATAATACTAACGTGTGGCTTGACAAATACATCATCCATTTATACAAAAGTGTTTACCTTTCCCTACTAAATTCATGTCCCTCTTTATGTAACGGAGTTACAGTATATAACGGTATTTGCATTGGGTTATGCAAAAGTAAGCATTTTGAAACAATGATTTGCCTTACTTAATTCTGCTTTCTCAGCATTCATGCCTTTATAATGTAAACTTCCCCTTAGGGTATACCAGTGAAAAGTAGAGGATTCTGTTCAACTTTTCACAAAGGAGAAGAAAAATGAAAGCAAAGCGATTCAGTGAGACCCAGATCGTGGCCATCCTCAACCAACAACAGACAGGCTTGACGGTTGCTCAAATCGTTCGACAACATGGCATTAGTGAGGCCACGGCACCGGCCGCCCGGCTTCTACAACTGGAAGAGTAAGTACGGCGGTATGCAGGTAGCCGACGTAAAGCGGTTGAAAGCCTTAGAAGAAGAAAATCAGCGGTTGAAGAAAATGTACGCGGAGTTGAGTCTGGAGAACGAAGTCATCAAAGAAGCCTTACAAAAAAAGTGGTAAGGCCTGCCGACCGACGCCAGTTGGCGCAGTGGATGGTCAAAGCCAAAGCGTTTAGTCAGCGCCGAGCTTGTCGAATCGCTGGGCTGACTCGACGCAGTTATGACCGTCAAACCAAGCGTCAGCCGGACCAAGCCGTCGAGCAGGCCATTACTTTTGTTACGGGACAACATCCAGGTTGGGGTTTTTGGAAAGTCTACCACCGCTTACGTCGGCAAGGCCATCCTTACAACCACAAGCGGGTATGGCGGGTGTACCGTCAGATGAAACTGAACCTTCCCCAGCGCAAGCGCAAACGGCTACCAGCCCGGCTTCGTCAGCCACTGGCTCAGCCTACGGCAATGAACCAGGCCTGGTCACTAGACTTTATGAGCGACGCCTTGCGAGATGGACGACGTTTTCGGACGTTAAACGTCCTGGATGATTATAATCGGCAGGCCTTAGGGATAGAGATTGACTACTCACTACCCGCCGGACGAGTGATACGTCTGTTGCAGCGTTTAGTAGAAGCGTATGACAAACCCGCCAAACTACGTTGTGATAACGGTCCTGAGTTCATCAGTGGGGCTTTGAGCGAATGGTGTGAGCAGCAGAGTATTGAACTGTGCTGGATTCAGCCGGGTAAGCCCACTCAGAACGCTTATAGTGAGCGATTCAATGGTAGTTTTCGACGCGAAGTGCTAGATGCTTACTCGTTCGCAAACTTAGCCCAGGTTCGTGAGGTCGTCGAGAAGTGGCTGGAGGATTATAACACCAAACGTCCGCACCAAGCATTAGGCTTTTTAACGCCAGTGGAATACAAACAAGCGGCTTAGGCTCTAACCGCAACTAGAATACTCAATAGGGAATAACACATTATACGCACCTCTTGTATAATTGCTCTGTATGTTAGAGCAAATAGAGTATAACCAATAGGCGATAAGTTGTGAATGAAGTATACTTCTTTAATACTGCCATTTACCTTTACACAAAGCTCAAAGAGATTCACAATTGTAGCATAACAGCTTGAAAACGCTTGGTCAACACTAAATCTCGTTCGTCCAAAGGTAGTAATAGTATTACTTGCAAGTGCAGCTAATCTGATCTGCTCCGAATACACGATTAATTATACATATAATGATAAAATTATCATATGCTATTTTTACCACCCTTGTTAATCACCTATGGTGCCAGCCCGCCAAGTGAATTGTGAAATCAAAACAAGTAAAACAACGATCGAGTCTTTTCTCAAGCCTCTTCCATCGATAAAACAGTGAGCATTTAGACACTCTCGTCGCGAAAACTCCCGTTGAATCATTTATGTACGGGTTGACCTCAGTCAAAGTAAAATCTTTAAGGCAATTAAAACATTCCTTATCTTTTAAAAGTTAACATTCTCGCCTATGAAGTTTAATTGATTTGTATAATAAGAGCTGTGCCACAATTCTCTTTAAAAATTTGATCATATGAATATCTTTCAAAAAAATATCATCTTCAGCACTGTAACAATGCTTTGCATTTTATTTTGCTGTATTCAAACTTATAGTCAGACAACTTATTATGTCGCAAGTAGCGGTAATGATTTAAATAACGGTACAACAAATACGACGCCATTTCGAACCCTTGCTAAAGTAAACACTCTTAATCTAAAACCTGGAGATAAAATCTTTCTCCGGCGCGGAGATACGTTCAGGGGAACACTTTCAATTAATCAGTCTGGTATTCCGAATAATCCAATTATTGTTGATGCATATGGCTCAGGCAGTAAACCAGTAATAGCTGGTTCTGTACCTGTTATCAATTGGACAAATATTGGCAATAACAAGTGGCAGGCTATCTGCTCTGAATGCGGGAGCATAGTTACAGGTGTATATATCAATTCGATCTCGCAGCCACTAGGTAGATACCCTAACGAAACAGATTCGAATAGAGGCTACTTAACGGTACAGTCACATGTAGGTAAAACACAATTTACCAGCCAACAGTCACTTACCACTAACTGGGTAGGTGGAGAAGTAGTAATTCGACCCGCGGACTGGATATTAGATCGAGCAACCATTAATCAGCAGAATGGTAATACTATTTACATTTCAAATAATTCTTCATATAATATCGCTGATGGCTACGGGTTTTTCATTCAAAATCATCCTAACACACTGGATAAAAATGGTGAGTGGTTTTATGACAAAAATACCAAGAAAATTACTCTTTACACTAATACTGATCCTAATAATACCCAAATTACGGCGACAGTTTATGATAAAGGTATAGAAATTAATAAAGGAGGCCAATCACTATCAAACATCAGTATATATAACATTCATATTACCCAAAGTCTTTTTGTAGGATTAAATCCATTTAATATTTCAAGTCTAATAGTCTCAAATTGTGATATTACCAATTCTGGATTAGATGGTATCAATATCACTGGTACAGGTAGTGACATTGTAATAGAGAAAAATCAAATTGTCAACACTAATAACAACGCATTCCAAATATCAGAATACAGCAATTTTAAATTTATTAATAACACTATAAAAAGGAACGGGATAGAACCTGGACGTGGCAACTCAGGTGATGCTCAATATATAGGCTTTCGTGCTACTACTATCAATAATACGATAATTGAAGGGAACACATTGGATAGTATTGGATATATTGCTCTCAATTTTCCGTTTGTAAATGCCACGGTTCGTCGAAACATTATTTCTAATTTTTGCCTTACCAAAAGTGATGGTGGTGGATTATATATAGTTGGAGCAGGATCACCCAACAATACTGTTGGTAATATTATTTTACAAGAGAATATTATATCTCACGGAGTAGGCGCACCTGAAGGAACTGCAAGTAGGTTTAGAGGAGCTAATGGTATTTATCTTGATGCCTGCACGCGTGATATCACCGTTGAAAACAATACAGTATTCAAATGTTTCGGCTTAGGTATATATCTACTTGATGCACAGAGAATAACGGTTAGAGGAAATACTAGTTTTGATAACGAAGTGCAATTTGCAATAGATGATAACGGGACCTGCAGCTCTAATAATAACAATACTCAAAATAATGTATTTGTAGCTAAACTAAAAACACAACTCACTGCCCGCTATCAAGGCTATTCGACTAATCTAAGTAACTTTGGCTCATTTAATGATAATTATTACGCTCGCCCTTTAGACGACATTCTAAAACTTCAGTTGTCATACCCTTCACCTGCTGGTTTTTCTAATATACAACCACTAACTGAGTGGCAAAGTAGGTATGGTAAAGATCTCAATTCGAAAAATTCGCCAGTAACTTACAAAGGATATGTTGTAAATGCTACAAGTAACAACGAGCAGATACCAGAAGGCAGCTTTAACGATAATACAGGAAACTTTTTTGTTTTTAGCGATTATAACAATGGTCAAGGTACTTACGATAACAGTAACAAGATAAACGGCGGAAGTTTGAAATTAAGTTTTTCGGCATTAACTAATGCACCAGGAGCCTCCCTTAATGCAGCTAGATCGGTTAGTGTAGAGAGAGATAAAGATTATTTAATCCAGTTTGAAGCTGTAAGCGATTCACCAAACCGTGTAGTTGAAATATTTCTTCAAACATCTTCTCCACCATTTGTAAGAATTGTCAACACAACTCCTGGTGTGTTAATAGGTACAAATAAACAAAAATATGAACTTATACTACGGGCAACCTCTAGCCAGACAAACGCTTATTTAGTGTTTCATGCTTACGAAAATAATCAACCACTTTGGTTAGACAACATTAGTTTTAAACAAGTTGATATTACCGAGAGCAATCCAGATAATTTGATTAAGTTAGTATATAATCCGTCTTATGAGAGCAAAACAGTAAGTCTTGATGCAACTTATAAAGATGTTAGAAATCAATTGTATCGAGGAGAAGTAACATTAGCTCCATTTACTTCTGTAGTTTTATTGCGCAATACGACTCCTGATTTAACCCCAATTATTACATTGCCTGCAGCTAACTTTAGTCCTTCAGGAATTGACACAAGTAAAAATTTAACAATAAGGATATATGAGGGTGCTGGACAAAACACTTCGAGCGGAAATGTTGTTATAGCTGTTACTGCTCCTGCAGGATATTCTCTTTCTTATAATAGTACGCTCACTAGTATTGATGTTTCAGGTGGCGGAACTGTAGCTATTGATAATACGAAGTGGGTAGTTACATCAAACGTAACTAATGGCTCTCAAATTGTATTAAATATTAAACCTGGCCAATTTATACCTGCTAACGGCAGTTCCTTTCTTGGTTTTACACTTACACGTATAGGAGCAAATAGTGGTAGCGTTTCTTCCGTTACTACTAATATTTTTGACGATCCAAGCCAAAGTTATGATGGCAATTCGCAAAATAACATTTTTGTAAGAGTAATAAATGCGCTATAATCTTGATTATTATTGATCTGTAAATTTTTCTATAAAGAAGGCTACTCTTGCTTCTGAAAGAATGCTCGTGTCATTTTTGCGTCTTTCCGTAATAAAATAAGCTGCTCAAGAACCCCTTGCGTAGGATGGCCAATATAACAAACACTCGATTCTTGAGCCCCTGTTTGATATCACCTCAAACTAATTCAGCCCTGATTCAACAGCGTCGGCTGTTGAATCAGGGCTGTAGACCGGTAACCGTTTTAAGTGAACACGACCCGACCGCTCTTTTAAGAAGCTTTTGACCGCTTCACTTTGGTGAATCGAAGCGCCATTCAAGTTATGAGTAGCTCTTCCTTGCGGTATCGGCTACACAGTTTGCTTTAGAACCATACAATATCTTCCCCTCTTCCCCACTAAAAGCCTGATCTTGACCAGCCACATACAGGCGGTCGTTGGGTGCAATAACGGCAATTAGACTTAGGCGGTCTCGACCGGCCTGTTCCACTAAAACCGGAATTTGCCCGCGAGGAGCCCATGTATGAGCCAGCATGGGTAATAAGTAACAGGCGGATTCATTCACAAACAGAACGACCCTTCCCTCAATTTGGACTTTTTTTGAGTTCGGCCAAGCCCTTACTTCGCCAGTGCTGGACTCGCTCGCGGTCCTGCTGACTGGCTTTTGTCTGTGGCTTTTGACGAGTCCAGCCTACCTTTTTCAGTAGTCGGCCTATTTACGAGAGATTATAACTGGCCCAAAAGAGCTTTTTTAATAACATCATCTACTCGGGGGCTGGTCCAAACCTGTCCCGGGAAGCCATGATATTCAGCCCCTTTGTTCAGCTCGTCAATGAGTTGAGCGAGTTGCTCCGTCGATAAGCGAGTAGGTGCCCCCGTGCGTTTGCGCCAAAGCAGAGCCGTTTGTTCCTGCTCTTGATAGCTTTTAAAGGTACGGCTTGGGGTGGTCTTATTTAGCCGGACAGTTAAGTAGGCAAGTTTTGATTCAAAGTTAAATAGTAGTTCTCTTCAAATTGCTCAGGGCTAATGTTGCCCAGCGACGAATGTCGCCGTTTCCGATTGTAATAGCATTCAATGTAGTCAAACAATTCTGTACGCGCATCATCCAATGATCGGAACACGCCGTTTTCAAATAATTCGGCCTTCAATCTCGACCAACAGGACTCCATAAAGGCGTTGTCGTAAGGGTCGTCAGCCCGGCTCATACTTTGTCGAAATTGATGATCAGCCAGCGTTTGTCGAAACGCTTTGCCAACATACTGCCCGCCCCGATCGGAATGGACAATACTACCCCTTGTTAAATGACTGGAGCTAATGGCTTTTCGTAAAGCACTATGCACCAACACTTCTTCCATGTTGTCGGCCACTGACCAGCCTTTGATTTTACGACTGAATAGATCCATCCAAGCCGCTAAATAGCCCCATTCGCTACCCGCCAACGGTATGTAAGTGATGTCGCCAACCAGCACTTTACCCGGCGCCGTTGGAAAATCCTCTTCCAGTAACAGATTGGGACTGAATGGGCCACTATGATTGCTATCGGTGGTACGAGGGATAAAGCTGCGGGGTTGAATGGCCCGTAGCCCTTCTACTTGCATGAGCCGCCTAAGCTGGTGGCGTCCCACTGCAAAGCCCTGCTCCTGTAGCTCGGTCAACAACCGACGACTGCCATAGCGCCGACGATGGTTTCCGAAACTGTCTAACATTGCCTGCCGTAATTTTTCTTTCCCCTCTGTCAGTCGATGGCTTTGGCCAGCCTGGTAAGCATAATAAGCACTGCGACTGATACCGAGCGTTTTACAAAGCCTTTCTACTGGAAAATCGGCCGTTAGCTCGGTAACTACCTGGTAAGAGAGCGTCAAGTCATACGGCTGAAAATGGCTAAGGCTTTTTTTAATATATCGCGCTCTTGCTCGGTTCGGCGCAATTGCTCACGCAACTGGTCATAATCTTGCTGGGAGATGCCGTTTGGACTGCTATCAACCTTGTTCGTATGCCCTTTCCAACGATACAAGATATTTTCAGAGATGCCCAAAGAGCGGGCTACATCAGGGACACTTCGTTGCCCAGTAGTAACTAGGCGAACCGCTTCGTTTTTGAAGTCTTCGTCATACTTTCGGCGTGGCTTTGCCGAGTTGGGAGTTTTGGCCATGATTCAGCGAAGTTAAGCAACTCAACTGTCCGGCAAACCTGGACCATCTCAGCTTACCCAGCCAGACGTTAAGCCTAAAGCTTGAGCTATATCGGCTTGTTTCCAGCCCAGGTTTCTGAGATCTACACAACGTTGGCGTAGCACTTCATAATCAGCTTGTCTGTATTTTGCCATAGCCTAAGCAAAGTACAGACGTTTACGGACTTACTCACGGATCAATAGGTTGTGATTGTCTGAATTTTAGGGTACTTACAGAAAGTAGATTAATTTTGCTCAAAAAGTGTTGTTATCAGATGGGTTTGAATAAAAATTTTCACATAAAAGATATAGGAAGGGGCATTATTGTGTTAATAATGCACACATCATCATTTGACGTTTTTATGAATTTACGAATAGGTGGTTATTCATTCCGCTTCGTGTTCCTTTTAATTCTAATATTAGCACTTTTACTATTTTATGAACTATGGAGTAACCAGCGTCCATTTCAGCTAAAGCTTTTAGGTCATAATTACCTACTAGGCTGGATGTTATTTTTATTTTTGTTTATCCCAAATACTACATTACTAGGCCGAAACATTGGTTATATGGTCTGGCTGACAATATTAGTAATTTTTATATCAGTAGTACCACATTATATAAAGACAGAAAGTCATATACAATGGACTTTAAAATGGTATTTGCGTAGTTTTTTATTTGTCGGTTTATTCGGATTAACTCAATTTATAGCAGGGCTTTTTGGTATCTCATTATTAACTCAACAAACGTGGCATGATAACTTAGCCAGAATAAATGGATTTTCATATGAGCCATCTTATTTTGCGATGTACATGTTATTGGGATGGGGGACTGCCCTATCATTGCTATCCACGCCATATCGATCTTGGTATACATTTTGGTTTATTACTGCGATTGTTGTATTATCTTCATCTCGAATGGGCATCTTAGTAATGCTTATTGCAAGTGCTACTACCGTCTTTTCTAAACCTCTTAAGGATTTAAGGCGTGGTCGTTTATCTTTTCAAAACTTACGTCTCGTAGTAATATTTATTTCAGGTGTAGTGACAGCTGTTATCTTTTTCATTACACATTTAGAGCAGTTTCAATTTATGTTGGTCGGGATAGCATACGTCAGTAATATTGATCATTCTTCTTCCCAACGCATTGACGGCTTCATTGATACGCTTACAGTTTTCTGGAATAATCCACTAATTGGCGTTAGCTTAGGAGGATTACCATCTGCCATAGGCGCTTTACGCGGATTTTATATCCAAACTCAAGATGAAGCAAAGGAATTTGAAGGTATGAATGTTTACGCAGAAGTACTTGCTTCTTCTGGCTTATTAGGATTTATTTTATTCTTCTTTTTTGGGTTTTGTCTTTTAAGAGGTGTATACAAACTAATTAAATATGGAGATTTTAAACGGATGTTTTTGTTAAAAGCATTGTTAGCTGGGTTAATTGTTGAGTTGTTTATACTAAATTTTAACCAAACTATATTAAGACCCTACTTGTGGGTACACATAGGCTTATTAAATGCCGCTTATTTTGTTTTGAAAGACAATGTAACAAAGAATAAAATTGTTGATGGACTTCACCCGTATAAAAAATTTTAAAATAGTTTGTTGTATCTTATTGGTCAGTGAGTAAGTCTGTAATGGTTGTAGCTTATTCCTCTGATGACAATGAAAGCTTCCCTTAATTAGTAGCACTTAGAACCAGAGATTTCCAATCAATAAACTGATCATTCATGAATGTTGGCAAAGGTTGATTTGGCTCCTGTTCTTGAAGAAAAACTACCGGTGCTTTGTAGCCCAATGATTGGTGGATTGGTGGGGTCTCTCATTATTGTAAATCCACATCCAAGCATGGGCCATTACCTGAGCCTCCTTCAAACGGGTGAACCAGTAGGCGTCTAATACTTCCTCTCGAAAACTGCGATTAAAGCGTTCCATGTACCCATTTTGATAAGGCTTGCCTTTTTCAATGAACTTTAAGTCGATGTTTCGCGAATCTGCCCAGTCACTCATCGTCTGGGCAATAAATTCCGGTCCATTATCCCCCCGGATTTTCTCGGGGGCACCCCGCCAGGCAATGAGTTGATCTAACTCGCGAATCACTCGTTTACTGCTCAGGCTGGTATCCAGCGTGATGGCTAAGGCTTCTCGATTATAGTCGTCAATGATATTTAGCGAACGGAACTGTACTCCATTGGCTAACCCATCTTGCATGAAGTCCATCGACCAGGTCAAATTGGCTGCTGATGGTTGAACCAAAGGTTCGATCACTCGTGCTGGCAGCCGTTTTTTATACTTCCGCCTTAGATTCAGCCCCATCTGAGTATAGATCCGATATACGCGCTTATGGTTCCAGGTCCGGTTCAGATTTCGCAAATGATGATGCATCATCCAAAAGCCCCACCGGCTATGGAGCTCAGCCAACTGAGCTAATTGTTCCCGAATTGGCTCATCCTGACTCAGCTTTGGTTGATAGTAAAACACTGAAGCATGAATGCTGAACAACTTACAGACCTGCCGCAAACTAAGCCGGTAGCGTTAGAGCTTTTTTCGATCACATCCTTCAAAACTGTCAGTTGTAGGGTTTGTTCGGCTACAATTCGCTTACACTGAGCCAGCTCATGCTCTAATTCCTTCAGCCGTTTCAACTGGTTCACTTCTAAGCCGGAGTACTTACTTTTCCATTGATAGTAGGTGGCTTGACTGATGCCATGTTCGCGGCAAATGTCAACCACAGACTTACCTGTCTCCTGCTGCTGCAAAATCCCGTTGATTTTTGACTCGGTAAACTTGTTCTTTTTCATGGTCTTCCCATTAAAGTTAGCTACTAATTTCTATTTTTAGTCGCTACTAGTTCTGGGGAAGCTTTCAGCAGCGCCAAGCCAAACAGCAAGACCCACAAGCGGTGGCTCACTAGCGAGAGGAGCACTTACCTCAGCTCAAAAAAAGCCCAAGATGAAGGCCGAGTTATATTATACATCGATGAATCAGCCTGTTACTTGTTACCTTTACTAGCCCATACCTGGGCGCCCTGTGGTCAAACGCCCGTTGTGGTTGAACAAGCTGGCCGAGCCCATCTAAGCTTGATAGCCGCTATTGCGCCCAATGGACGGATCTATCTATGTAGCAGGTCAGGACCGAGCTTTTACTGGAGAAGATATAGCGTGGTTTCTAGCTAACCTATGTAGTCGCTATCGCAAGCGGGACATACTAGTGATCTGGGATGGGGCGGCTATCCATCGCAGCCAGGCCGTCAAGGCCTTTCTGAGCGAGCGTCCAAGTCGGATTCACTTGGAGCGTTTACTCGCTTACAGTCCCCAACTCAACCTGGTCGAGTTAGTGTGGAGCTACTTGAAAGGTCGCTGTTGAAGAACCAGGCCTTTACGAATTTGGAGGAACTGACGGCCCTTCTAGCAGAAGTGAAGCGATTAGAAGCCGATCCTGAGTTAGGACAGGCCTTCTTCCATGATGAGGAGGTAGCCTTCATTACAGACTAACTCACTGCTCAGTAATAAACCTCTTCCAATTTTAAAATTGGATAGACTCCGAATCCATTTTGTTGTATTTAAGTTTATTTTAAATAAATATAATTATGATATGACAAAGGCAAATTATCTGGTAAAAATTTTTTTAAGATAAGAGGGAGATTTACGAAACGACCAAATTTTCTTAATTAAAACAATCACTACTTTATCAGCGCTGAGCTACACAATATATGTAAGCGCGTAATTCGTAGACATCACTACAACATCACAGGCGGCCCCCAAGTGACAGAAAGTTAAAATTTAGAATATTGTACAAATTATACATATAACATTGTAACTTTGTTTTAAGTTGATAACCATTCTTATATCTTATAATGTATGAGTGACGACTTTATTAGTAAATCTTTATTCTGGTCTAAAAACCAAATCTTCTGTCCTCCAAAGTATAAACCCACTTTCTGGCAAATAATACTATTTTTCTTTGCTCCAATAAGTGTTATCTTTTGTATTTCATTACTTGCTGTCGATATTCCTTTTTATGATCAATGGAGGTTTATTCAATTAATTCATTTAGCTAAAACAAACAAGCTAACTATAATTGACTTATGGGCTCAGCATAATGAACATCGCTGTATTTTCCCTAAATTAATTATGTTAATTTTCGCCCATTGGACGCATTGGAACATTCGAGTAGAGATCTTTGCAAATATTATTCTTGCTGTGGTTACGCTATTAGTTTTGTGTAAAGCGGCCACAAAACAATTTAGTGAAGTTGGTAAATCTGCTAAACCATTAAAGCCTTACACATTATACACTGCTTTTTCAGTTTTGATATTCTCATTAGCTCAAGTTGAAAATTGGATGTGGGGGTGGCAGATGACGGTATTTATGAATATTTTATGCACCATTAGCGGATTTTATGTATTATGTCTTACTCCTTTCAATCGTAATTTGTCTTGGTTAGTTGCCTTTGCTTGTGGTGTAATTGCGACATACTCCTTTGCTAATGGTTTATTGTATTGGTTTATATCCTTTGGAGTTCTACTTGTATCTTTCATTAAAAACCGACATTGGTCAATTTTGCATATAATTAGCTGGAGCATTGGAACTGTAGCTATTTTATATAGCTATTTTTATGATTTTAAATCAATTGGCCACCATCCACCACTTGCATATGCACTAAAGCATCCCCACAAATTCATTATTTACTTCAATACATATTTAGGGACTTCAATTTTCCGATTTCTGCTACATCCAGTTAATGAAGTTCAAATTTTGATAATTTTCCTGATTGGCAGCGCGGGTTTAGCTGTTGGACTTACATTCTTAATTCGATATTGGCATAAGTTAGGACTAAATTCTACTACTTTTCTATTTTGGAATTGTTTATTTATCTATGCCTTGCTAAGCGATTTTGTAACTGCATCAGCTCGTTGCGGGTTTGGTTTGCTACAAGCCACATCGAGTCGATATGTAACAATAAGTAATCTGTATTGGATTTGGTTAGTAGTAGTTTTATATTTTCTTATTCGGCAAAATTTGCTTCGATTATCAAATAAGATTCTCTTTTCATTTTTTTTATCTGTTTTTTGTTTATGTTGAGTAACTTACGTAATGTAGTAAATTTTATCACTCAGAATCGAACTTTACTTCAACATAAAACTGATCTCGTTTCAAATAAAACTGATATAAGACTTAGTAAAGTACTTTTTCCCGAAGATCCTGGTTTGGTAATGAAAGGTGATAGTATTTTATTGCGTTATCATTTGTCTTATCACCGAAAATAACTATGCATTTTGTAGACTCATATAGCCAGCCACTTCCTTTTCACTATGTATATATGGAGTGACTGGCTATAGATGATTGATAGTCGTGAAAGGTATTTATATGTTACTCAAAGACTGAATGTATGATTTCACTTCTGCGGGTTGTGAGAAGAACGCTTTACATATTTTTCTACTTGTTTTTTTATAATTTCGTTTTCCTTTTTCAAAGCGATTATATACAAAGTAAGTTCCTCAATTTTTTCTAACAATTTAGCGTCCATCTTACCGACATCAACTCCTTCTTCTAGTACTTGCTTAGCGGATGGTACACCAGGTAAATGATGATTTTTGTTAATGTAACGCTCTACATCCGTTAGTGATCGTAACTGATAATCATGAGCAAAAACCTTATCGGACCATTCATCTGTTGATTTGATAGCAACCTTGACTTTTTCAGTTAATATTCCATCTTCAACATATAACTTATACCCAGTGGGTGTACGTTTGATGGCAGATCCAATTATTACCCCATCTGTATTAGTGTTACGTAGGTTGGTACCTTCCGTTTGCCAGCCAGCAGACGCTACATCTGCTGCAGCACTACGACCACCAGCAGCATAATTTGCGAGAATAATATTACCCTGTGCATCTACGGTCAAAAATTTACTACTACTTACCGAAGGTACAACTGCATTGGTTAGACTGCTTAAACGTAGTCCACTTTGTCCGTTTGTTCCGTTAACTATATCAAGTTTTGCCTGTGGTGCTGTAGTACCAATGCCCACATTAACGTTATTTCCTAAAACCAGGCTATTGTCGTTTGTGACTGTAGCATTCGCTCCTATTGCAGTAGCATTAGTCAATGTGGTTTTTGCCGCTCCCCCTCCCGCATTTTCTCCAATGAATGTGTTCAACGTACCATTAGTAATTTTATTACCGCTTTCATTTCCAATGAATACATTTCGCCCTCCGGTTGTTATTTCAAAACCAGCATGGGTTCCAATGAAAAGATTATAGCTAGCTGTAGAACCTCTGTATCCCGCTCCATCACCTATATACGTGTTAAATTTTCCACTCGCGTTAAGTTCGCCAGCAGAGTTACCTATAAACACATTATAAGTACCAGATTGATTCAATCTTCCCGCTGCATTACCCATCAATACATTGCAGCATCCCACTGTATTAGAGTAACCTGCCAAATGTCCAACAAAAAGGTTATGGTCTCCGTTTATGTTTGCCATTCCTGATTCATTACCTATAAAAGTATTGTGGTAGCCACTTTGATTACTAGCTCCTGTTCCATAACCAATAAATGTGTTTTTATACCCATTTGTATTTTCTAGGCCAGATTTTACTCCAAGAAACGTGTTTCTATTACCTATACTATTTGATGCTCCTGCTAGAGAGCCAACAAATAGATTTGATTCTCCCACGGTATTCCCCCCCCCTGCATCAGCTCCAACAAAAGTATTGTCGTTACCAGACACGTTACTATACCCTGTACCTGTTCCTAGAAATACATTGTTCGCTCCAGTCTTATTGAAGTATCCAGCTCTATAGCCAGAAAATAAGTTACTATATCCATCTGTGTTGGTAAACCCCGCACCGTTACCCAAAAAGGTGTTATTGTTGCCGGCCGTGTTCTTATTACCGGCTTCGTAACCCAGAAACGTGTTGTAACTTCCAGAGCTGTTTTGCTGGCCAGTGGTGGTCCCAACAAAAGAGTTTTGAGTACCAGCCATGTTCTGCGTACCTGCTCCCTTTCCAATGATTAGATTACCGGAACCACTCATGTTTGTATTACCGGCTCCAACACCGACAAGGGTGTTGTCGGAACCAGGCGACGATGAAGATGGCGATGTGACAACTAAGTTTGTCTGATTGTTTTGAGCGAGTGCAGCCGTAGAAGCGGCAAATGCTACTAATGATGTTTTTAGGAAATTTCTTATCATGTTGGATAAGTTTAAGTCTAAGACCATTAGTTTTTATAATTTTAAACTTAAAAACTAATCAAATTAAATAAGTTTACCAATTTAAAAAAAATCAAATAAAATTTCGGCTTACAGTTGAACATTTACTGTTATTTGTTAGCTAGCTACGTCTGTGACCTTCCAACGTGAGTATTTAATTGCAAGAACATGGACCTTACGAATCCAGGGGGGTTTGTTTTTTAATGTGACAATACGTTCTAAAGCCCGCCGGTAAAGAGGGGGTAGGCGAGACTGAGATCCATACAACGAGAAAAATACATCCGCCTGACGTATCGCATCCATCTTATAACTCTTATCATCACCCAGATTAACAATGAATTCTACAAGTTCGACTAACCTCGTCCAAAGATTCACCTTCTTTGTAATCGTAACATTGCGTCCATGCTGGCGGTATTTAACAGTAGCCTGCTTTATGAAACTACTCTTACCTATCCCATAAGCAATTAAAGCCAACCAGAAATCATGCATCTCAGCCCCTTCTGGCATCTTTTGCATTTCCTCAGCCATACGTCGGTTCATTAGTACAGTGCATCCGGTTACAACGTTACTGAGCAAAAGTTTCACAAAATTAACTTTTGAGGGATTTCTGTCAGTGAGTTTCCAGAACGATGGAGCAATAGTAGCGAGGTTTTGGTCAACTACTTCCAAGTCGGTATATATCAAGGCGGGTAATTCGGAATCAACATCAATCTTTCTAAGTTCTACTACACTCTTCTCTATTTTGTCTGAACGCCATACATCATCCTGGTCACAAAGTGCGATGTAGTCACCAGTACATAATGATACTGCCTTCTTAAAGTTTTCGGTTACTCCAAGTGATTGGCTATTAACATAGATTTTTAGCGGCAACCGATCATTGTAGGTATATAGGATTTTTACTGTATCATCAGTCGAACGATCATCACATACTATGATTTCTTTGATTGGATATGACTGCGCTAGTAATGAGTCAAGTTGTTCCTTCAAATAAGCAGCCCCATTGTAAGTAGCCAATGCTATCGATACTGACTTATCCATTTTTACAACGTGGTTTTAGTGCTGTGACTGATCATCGCAATACAGAATACTGCTTGAAATTATACTCCGTTATAACGTACAAGCCAATTGTCACTATTAATTGCGCACAAATCATTGCTATAGCAGCTCCAATAGCGCCCCATGTATAAGACAAAAATGAGCATAATGCCAGATTGATTACAGCGGCTATTGCGTACAGTTTAGTGTTTGTTCCAGTTACCGAATAAGCTAATTGCGTCTGGTAAGCAGGTATATTTAGGCATACCGCAAAAGGAACCCATATCATAATCTTAAGCACTCTGACTGCTTCGGGATCAATATGGCCTGTCAAAAATCTTACAATATATTCAGCCTTAATATAAATCACTAAACAAACGATGAAAATTCCCAGAGCAAACGGCAAGAACGTACGGGCAATAAATTGTTTTAGCTGTTCATGCGAATTCTGGGCAAGCCGACATAAGACTGGGTAGATGGCTTGTGAGAATACAGTTAAAACCTGCCATAAAGCAATTACTATTTTTTCAGACAACCCATAACTTCCCAAAGCTTTATCATTAACAAAAAAAGCCAGAATCAATAAGTTTGAACTATTTAGAAGCACGATAACCAAGTTGGTAATAAAGATGTTAAGACCTTGACTAAGCTGCTGTTTTATCTGACTAAGCTTAGGGAAAAACAATCGTATCTGATATAGCCTGATTGCTTGCCAGTTGCCATATAAACCTGTTATTAAATTTGCTACACCATAAATCCCTATTACATAGATGTAATCTTCTTCCTTTGTAACTGCCGTAAACAGAGCACCAATGAGTATAATCTTTGTGGCAAAATTTATATAGGTAATATGTCGCATTTGCTCCATTCCTTGATAAAGCCAGGTTGGCATCATGGCTATACCTAGTACAAATATTGTGCTAAAAAAGTATAATGGCTGATCTTTATTGAAACGATCAGAGAATACAGTTAACAGTAAGATGATAATGGTACTTAATATGAACAAGAACAGTTTAGTCCAGGTAACAGATGAGTACAAATCAGAAAGTCTTTGAGAATCATTTTTTACAAGTGTCACTGATCTAGTAGCTGACACAATAAAACCAAAGTCAACTATGACATTTAAATAAGTCATAACACTCAGGCCATAGGAAACTACGCCAAATTTTTCCAGACCGATCGTACGTATTAAATAAGGAAAAGTAAGGAGTGGTATAATAAAATTAGTAGCCTGAACAACTCCTAAAGCCACCAAGTTTCCGTAAAACTTCCGGTCTCGGTTGAGCATTTGCTTAAATAGCAGGACATTCATAATAGGGTTAAGGCAGCCTTTCTAAAGCGGGTACCTATTTTTAGAGCTGCTTAAATGAAGTTTACATACTGGCAAGTTGGTCATCTACCATGAGTCTAGCGACATGCTCCATTTTATGTTGAGCTTCCCAACCTAGCTTTTCTTTAGCTTTCCGGGGATTAGCGTGTCCCTCGGCTATATCGGTCGGTCGAAAAAACGATGCGTCTGTAACTACGTGGTCTTCCCAGTTGAGATTAACGCATTCAAATACAACCCGAATAAAATCTTTTAACTTACATGTATGTCCGGTCGCAATTAAATAGTCATCTGGTTGCGACTGCTGAAGCATAAGCCACATGGCTTCTACGTAATCTGGAGCCCATCCCCAGTCACGGGCGATGTCAATATTGCCTAACTTAAGATTTTCCTGCGAGCCTTTTGCGATCCGACAAGCAGCAGCCACAATTTTTTTCGTAACGAATCTTTCAGGTCGAAGTGGGGACTCGTGATTAAAAAGTATACCAGTGCTAGCAAATAACTGATATGCTTCTCGGTAATTAGCTACCTGCCAAAATGCAGCAGCTTTTGCAACACCATATGGACTACGTGGCCTGAAGGGGGTTTCTTCATCAGCAGGCGCACTACCCGTATCGCCAAAACACTCGCTTGAGCCGGCATTATATAGCTTAATTGGTAACCCACTAAAGCGAATAGCTTCCAACAAGTTTAATGTTCCTACACTTATGCTTTCGAGCGTTTCAACTGGTTGCTCGAATGACAATCCCACCGAACTTTGGCCGGCCAAATTATAAACTTCGTAGGGCTTGATTTTTTGAAGTGTTTGTAGCACACTCCTAAAATCGTTGATATTTATAGATACTAGTGATACATCTTTCCGAATTCCCAGTTTTTCCAGATTACGAAATGAAGCCATTTGTGCATCGCGTGATCCTCCAAATACCTGGTATCCCTTATCTAACAACAGTTGAGCCAAATAGGCCCCATCTTGCCCAGATACTCCACATATAAGAGCTTTCTTCATTTATCTGTGTGATTTTCCTAAAATGACTTTACGAGTAAAATGCACTATCAATCCCAAAAAAGCGCCAAAAACGGTCAAACCAATTATAATTAGTGTTCTCTTTGGGCTACTCTTGATTAATGGAACACGAGGAGGTTCCAGCGTTTTGAATACTGGTGCTTCTTCTGCAACCTTTATCTTTGCCTGTTCTAATTGTTTGGATAAGTCGTTATACACCCCTTGCGCTAATATGAAATCTGCTTGTAAACGTTGCTCTTCTATCTTAGCTGTGTTTAGGTATAAACTTCGGTTGCGATCTCGATAACTTGACAAAGCATACTCGGAGGCTTGATATCGATTTTTAGCTTCACGTAACTGTCGCGTTAGAAAAAATACCTGCTGACGGGCTTTTTCGGTTCGATAACTAGTAACATAGTTCGTCAAATACTCCAAAGCCAATTGAGCAGTGCTAGCAGCTACGACTGGATCGGGCATTTCTGCACTGATTGACATTATACCCGTCTTTTTGTCAAAAGTTGCGGTCACACTATTATGAATTATAGAAATTAGCCCTTCCTGCTTTTTTGTTAATTGAAGTGTCTTTATGTTATTATTATATGTATTTTTTGTTTCAGATTCTTTTTCGCCTATTCCCTTTCCTATAAATTTCCCTAACAAGGTCTGCTCATTGAATTGCTTGTAAAATTCTTCTACTGTTAGCTTTTTATTAAGTAATTGTGAGTAAACTGGTTGTTTTAGCATATGCAGCCCAAACGGAACACTTTGTAATATATTTGGATAAAGATCAGGACGAATAGTTTCCCCCCCTCCGCCTGCATTATCGAGACTAATGCCTGCCAAACCAGCTAGAGATCCTAGGTTTCCTAAACCACCTACCCCTTTAGCTTGTATTTCTGGCATAACTGAAACTTGGGAAATGTACTGGTTAGATTTGGTAAATGAATACAAGGTACCCATCATAGCAGCGATAATCGCCCCAATGATAACCGTTCGACGGCTCTCTTTCAAAAATTGAATGACATCACTTAGCCGAATCTCGATTGTCTCATCATCTGACTGACTGGCTTGTCGAGTATTTTCTATGACTGACATTAATGATGTTGATTATCTGAATACTAAGTTAAGCGTCGCAATTAACATGGTTCCAACCAGAGAAAAGAGTGCTACTCGTTCGCCTGGGGTTGTTTTAGTGGTATCCAGCGGCTTAAACGGAACCATTATTATTGACCCCGGCTCTATACTCGGGCGGCTTTTAATCCATAAAAAACGGCGAGTCCGATCTTTTCGGCCACTTGGGTATATAACGTAGGCTTTGCTACGCCTTGCATTATCTGTGTACCCGCCTGCCTGCGATATGTAATCATTGAAAGTAAAACCAGTTTCGAAACTGGTAGCCGATGGGTTTAGGACCGCTCCTTCAATCTTTACAATCTCCGATCGACCAGGTATGTAGAGGGTATCTCCCCCTTTCAGTAGCAAATTTTCTTCTATGTTAGGATTTTCCAGAACCATTCTGATATCTGTGGCTACTAGCTCCCCGAACCGACGATATTGAGCACCTGGTAAATAAGCCCCTGCTTTGAGTCCACCGGCACGCTCAATCAGGTTTGATATACGCTCTGTTCGGTTAAGAATTGCATAATTGCCTGGATGCCTTATCTCGCCAGCAATATAGACCTGCTGCTGCGGCTCGTAATAAGCCGCCGTCCGGACATAGGCTATATCGAACGGTTCTAATATAAATCCTGCATCCTGAGGGTTTAGCCGTAGATCACGATCTAGATTAAAGCGAAATATGATGACATTATCAGGCGTCGAGGCCGAATCCCGCCTGATACGCCGGGCAATTTCTACGCGGCTGGCGGTAGCTCCCTCCTGAAATCCTCCGGCCTGAGCAATTAGGTCAGATACACTCATATTACGGACAAAATCGAACGTATCCGGTCTATTTACGGCACCTTCAATCATCACATAATAAGCTTCTCTCAAATCGCGAATAGATTGAATCACTACACTATCCTGCCGCATCAACGGGATGTCAGCAGCCTCTCCTTTCATCAACTTTCCCAGATCAAACGCAAGGTTTTCCCGTTCCATATCGCCCCGCTCACGGAATATATTAGCGCGATTCCGAAATGCATCCTGCCGTAGGCCCTCGGCCCGATTAATCAGTTCGCGAACGGTAGTAACGCCTGGTTCCAGCGCATAATCCCCCGGGCGCATCACCGCTCCAACTACCTGAACACGGTTTTCGTACCGATTCAGTATTCGTCCAACTGTGAACTTATCACCCGGCTGAGGAACAAAACCTGCCAGTTGATCTTCGGTTATTGTAACGATACGACGCTCGCGATCCGTATTACGCCGAAGGGTAATGGTAGCCCGGTACGCTTCATCGGAAAAACCTCCAGCAAAACTTAGTACGTCCTTTAGCGTTTCGCCTGGCAAAACCTCAAAAATTGCGGGTCGACGCACTTCGCCCGCCATCTCAACCCGTGTGTTATAATCGGCGACTCGAATTACGTCATCGTCCTGAAGCCGGATGTTGTCTTTCCGGTCACCCCGCAGGATGAAGTCGTAGAGATCAATGGTACGTACTACCCGATTTCCACGAATGATGCTGATGCGCCGGAACGAGCCCGTTTCCGGATTTGGACCACCCGCTAAGTATAGAGCGTTAAAAGCAGTACCAAGTGATGAGATCGTATACGTACCCGGCCTAACGACTTCGCCGACCAATGTGACCCGAATACTGCGAATGTTTGTCAGTGTGACATTAGCGTATGTTCCGCTACCAGGCGTACCTAAGCCTTGATATCCTGCTTTGCGTAGTCGATCGATAATCCGCTGTTCGGCCTGCTCAATAGTCAGTCCACTCACCAGAATGGGCGGTACATTTGGCACCTTGACGGCTCCCTCCGGGCTAACTTTCAGCCGAAAGTTGTCAGATGCCGCGCCTGAAATATCAATCGTAATCTCATCGTCCGGACCAACAACGTAGTTACGAGGGGTCGCAATCCGCAGATTAGGCTCAAACGATAGATTGGCGTTTTCAAAAAGTGATGCCCCAAACACGACAGGACGACGTATTGTGTCCCGCTTATAAAATCGTAAAGAATCAGGGAGTCGTCGTGAAAGATCATTAGGCAATGTCCGGCCAATGCTGGTATCCGTTACAGTTTGTCCACCGGTCCGGTTAACCTTTGACCGAATCTCTGCGATCCGTCGACGCATCTTGGCAATATCATCTAATGTATACCCCTGAGACATGGCCGCCTGCTCAATCTGCGCTTCACTTAGCCCACTGGCTTGTGCCCGGCGATAAAATTCAACTACCTGGTCGTCGCTCAACTGATCTACACGGGTAGAGGGTCTTTGCGCATATCCCAAACCAATGCCTGTCAGTAGTAACCATGTAAGTACGATGAATTGGCGGGTAGTAAAGTGATAATGTGACAATTTGTCTTTGATACACATAAATGTTGGCCATTGGGCCAATATTTGATTCGCAAAAGTAGTAGTTTATTTCTAAAACGTAGAGTCCATACGGTAAGGTACATTCCGAAACCACTCTCCTTGTTGTAGTACGGTTATAATGAACTAAATTTGTAGAAAAATAAGGTCGATCAACTGGTCACTTATCGAAGCGATCCATGGATTACATAATTCACCAGTTGATCGACTCACTTGATTGACCAACAGAAAATATGATCAATTTCATAGCCAAGCTCTTCGGCACGAAATCGCAGCGGGACATTAAAGAACTGCTTCCCTACGTCGAGAAAGTCAATGCCGAATTTGCCCGGTTGAAAGACCTTTCCAACGACGAACTCCGGCAGGCATCGGCTGAACTGAAAGCCCGTATTGCTGACGAGTTGCAGGATATTGACAACCAACTGGCCGATCTGACCCAGCAGGCTGGCAGCCCTGACGTCGACGTAAACCAGAAAGAGCGGCTGTTCAACCAGATTGACAAGCTCGAAGCCGATCGCAACACGGAACTGGAACGCGTTCTGCTCGATATCCTTCCGCAGGCTTTCGCCATCGTTAAGGAAACAGCTCGCCGGTTCGCCAGCAACGAACACCTGACCGTAACGGCTACGCCATTCGATCAGGAGTTAGCAATCCGCAAAAAGAACGTTGTCATCGATGGTGATCAGGCTTACTGGGCTAACACCTGGGATGCGGCCGGTTCTCCCATTAAATGGGATATGGTCCATTACGACGTTCAGATCATCGGGGGCGTCGTGCTGCACCAAGGTAAAATTGCCGAAATGGCAACGGGTGAAGGTAAAACCCTTGTAGCAACCTTCCCGGCTTTCCTGAATGGCCTGGCCGGACGTGGTGTGCACATCGTGACGGTGAACGATTACCTGGCCAAGCGTGACTCCGAGTGGATGGGGCCGCTCTTTGAGTTCCATGGCCTGCGTGTCGATTGTATTGACAAACACCAGCCTAACTCCGATGCTCGAAAACAGGCGTATCTGGCCGATATCACGTATGGTACCAACAACGAATTCGGTTTCGATTACCTCCGCGATAACATGGCCCGCGAAACGGGTGAGTTGGTTCAGCGCAAGCATCACTTCGCGATGGTCGACGAAGTTGACTCCGTTCTGATCGATGACGCCCGGACTCCTCTGATTATTTCAGGCCCGGTACCGCGTGGCGATGAGCAGGATTACATCGAACTGAAACCCCGGGTGTCGCGGGTAGTTGAAGCACAGCGTAAACTGGTGTACGACTACCTGAACGATGCGAAGAAAAAAATTGCGGCTGGCGATGAGAAAGAAGGCGGGCTTTCTCTGTTCCGCGCTTATCGGGGTCTACCTAAGCACAAGCCCCTCATCAAGTTCCTGAGTGAGACGGGTAATAAAGCGTTGCTCCAGAAAACGGAGTCAATTTATCTGGCCGAAAACCAGAAGTTGATGCCCGAAGCCGATGCTCCGCTTTACTTCACCATCGATGAGCGGCACAACAGCGTTGAACTGACCGAAAAGGGGATCGACTTCATCACGGGTTCTGGCGAAGATCCTAATTTCTTTATCCTGCCCGACTTATCGGTCGATCTGAACGTCATTGATAAAGACGCCGAGTTTTCGGAACAGGAAAAGATTCTGCACAAAGAAGCCGTTATCCGCGACTACGCCGTTAAGACGCAACGTATCAATACGGTAAACCAGCTCCTGAAAGCCTATTGTTTGTTCGAGCGTGACACAGAGTACGTGATCATGGACGGTAAAGTGAAGATTGTAGACGAACAGACGGGCCGGATCATGGAAGGCCGCCGGTGGTCGGATGGTCTGCACCAGGCTGTTGAAGCGAAAGAAGGAGTTAAGGTAGAAGATGCCACGCAGACCTACGCGACCGTTACGCTCCAGAACTACTTCCGGATGTATCACAAACGGGCGGGTATGACCGGTACGGCCGAAACGGAAGCGTCTGAATTCTGGCAGATTTACAAGATGGACGTAGTGGTTATTCCAACCAATAAACCCATCAGCC
This sequence comes from Fibrisoma limi BUZ 3, assembly GCF_000296815.2. Lineage (GTDB taxonomy): Bacteria > Bacteroidota > Bacteroidia > Cytophagales > Spirosomataceae > Fibrisoma > Fibrisoma limi. The sequence goes on along the minus strand of NZ_CAIT01000010.1, from coordinate 246,128 downwards.
GCCAAGACGAAGAAGATAAAGTGTACCGCTCGGTACGTGAGAAATACAACGCCGTTGTTGATGAAATCAATGCCCTGGTCGAGAAAGGCCGGCCGGTGCTGGTAGGTACCACTTCGGTTGAAAACTCTGAGTTGCTCAGCCGCCTGCTGACGTTGCGGAAGATCCAGCACCAGGTTCTGAACGCTAAATACCACCAGCGCGAAGCCGAAATTGTAGCCACGGCTGGTCTGCCCAGTACGGTTACGATTGCGACGAACATGGCTGGCCGTGGTACGGACATTAAGTTGACGCCTGAGTCGCGGGCTGCGGGCGGTCTGGCCATCATCGGTACGGAACGGCACGAGTCGCGCCGGGTTGACCGCCAGTTGCGCGGTCGTTCGGGTCGCCAGGGGGATCCCGGTACGTCGCAGTTCTTCGTCTCGCTGGAAGATAGCCTGATGCGTCTGTTCGGTTCCGACCGGATTGCAAAGGTTATGGACCGGATGGGCCTTGAAGAAGGCGAGGTAATTCAGCACTCGATGATTACGAAATCGATCGAACGGGCGCAGAAGAAAGTTGAAGAAAACAACTTTGGCATCCGGAAGCGACTGCTCGAATACGACGACGTGATGAACTACCAGCGCGAGGCTATCTATAAACGCCGTCGGAACGCGCTGTTCGGGGATCGTTTGCCGCTCGACATCGCCAACACGATGTATGATGTAGTTGAGGATATCGTTTCGAACGCCGAAGGCAATTATGATGAGGTACAGCTTCAACTTCTGACGGCCCTCGGCCTGACGCCGTCGCTTACGGCCGATGAGTTTGCCAAACTGAAGAAACAGGATCAGGTAGGGCGGCTGTATGACGAAGCTGAGCAACAATACCAGGTCAAAAACCAGGCTATTGCCGAGAAAGCACTGCCTGTTCTTCAGCAGGTTCTCACCGAGCAGGGGCACATCATCAAAAACATTGTGGTACCGTTTTCAGACGGTATCCATGAATTGACCGTAGTAACGGATCTGCGCGAAGCCGTCGAAACCGGAGGCCGGGCGCTCGTAACGGAGATGGAGAAAGCCATTACGCTGGCCGTGATTGACCAGGAGTGGAAAGAACACCTCCGAGAAATGGACGACCTGAAGCAGTCGGTGCAGAACGCCGTTTTTGAGCAGAAAGACCCACTGCTGGTCTACAAATTTGAGTCGGTTGAATTGTTCAAGCGATTCCTGACCAAGGTCAATTTTGATACGATCAGCTTCCTGGCCAAAGCCGATATTCCGGCGCAGGAGCCACAGGAAGTACAGCAGGAAATCCGGCAGGCACCAGCCCAACATCGTCCGCAGCCTCAACCTCAGTTACACACTAACATGGAGGACTTTGACGACGATCATCTGGCAACTGGTCCAGAAGAATATGCCCGGCGTATGTCCGAAAACAATAGCATGGGTGCCGGCGCACCGCCTATGCCCCGGCAAATGCCTGTTCGTCAGATAAAGGTTGCTAATCGGAACGATAAGGTTAACGTTCAGTACACCGATGGCACTGTCAAGCGGGGCGTCAAGTACAAGACCGTCGAAAACGACGTAGTCAGTGGCAAAGCCATGCTGATTGAGTAACATTGATCTGAGACTCCTGGTCTCATTCGCTCAAATTGATAAACAACCCTCCGGTATGTATCTTTATCAGATACAATCGGAGGGTTTGATTTTGGGGTATAACTGCTCATTAAGCACGCCGAAATTCGTTAAACGAATACAACGGTTTTCAACAATATAGGAATCCCTGCTCAATGAACCGCCTGATTGGTTTCGGTTTATTAATCCTACTAATGGGATTAATGGCATTTTTGCCCCCCTTCACGCCTATTCGACTGCGGCCCGAGTCGCTCCCGTTCACTCCTAAGGAATTTTACGTCGCAGCCGTTACGGATCAGCGACCCAACCGCGGGCCGGTTGCCCGACTGGCTTTAACCGCGGGTTCACCAACTGAAGCCGTTGATCTGGAAGGCGGTGTCACGGCGTCGATTCAGCAGTTTATCAACCAGAGTTTAAAACAGAACAGAAAGCTTCGGCCGCTGGCGATGCGCCTGACCGAATGCCGACTGATAGAAACGGCTACCGGCAATCGTGTCGAAGGCAAGTTTACGTTTGGCGTTGCTTTTGATCTGCTAAGCAAAAACGACTTTGGCGATGCTACTACCACCCGCCTGACCGAGTACCGGAGCAGCGCCAATTACACCCGCCCAATCAGTCAGACAACCGTGATTGAGCCCACAATCCGACAGGCAGTGATAGCTTCATTACGTAACGTAAATGAGTATATGAACCGTCAGGCCGGGCAAAACGAGAAGCTGGCTACCGGCATCACGGTTAATTTTAAGGAAGATACTCGTATAACAACCGACGATACTGTGTTTTACAATCTGGCTCGTCCGTTGACGTGGAATGATTTTCTGGCCGTTCCGCGAAAAGGGAGCCATTATGCAGCCGAAGTGTTTACCAGTTTTGCTTACGAAGGGAGTAGCACCGTCAAGAATGGTACCATCAATCTTAGTCTGGCGCTTAAAACATACATGCTCAAAGAATCATCGTGGGTGCGCGATGAAGCACGTAACGGTTACACGCTGAACCACGAACAGCGCCATTTTGACATTACAAAGATTATTGTTGAGCGATTCAAACGTAGAATTCAGCCTGATAGCCTGTCGCTTGAAGATTACAATAGTATCGTGCAGTACCAGTTCATTGAAGCCTATCGCGACATGAACCGGATGCAGAAGCAATATGACGACGAGACCCGCCACGGACAGGACCCCTTGGCTCAGGAGCGCTGGAACCTGAAGATTGACGCAGAACTACGTACCTTTGGCGTAAAAAAATAGCCTGGCTTCAATACCCGGGCTCCCTGCATGAATCTGGCCGAATATATTGACTATACAAACCTCAAGCCGACTGCTACGGAAACAGACATCCGGCAGTTGTGCGCCGAAGCTTATGAGTACCGATTCCGAACGGTTTGTGTCCCCCCCTCCTACGTATTATACGCCAGCGATCTGCTCGCCGAAACGCCCATAAAAGTCTGCACCGTCATTGGGTTCCCTCTTGGCTACAACAGTCTGCCGGTTAAAGTTACTGAAGCCGAGAAAGCACTCGAAGACGGCGCAACCGAATTGGATATGGTTATGAATCTGACCCGGTTCAAGTCGATGGCATACCTGAGTGTTCGTGAAGAAATCAGTACCCTGGCAGGTCTGGCACAAAGCCGGGGGGCCCTCCTTAAGGTCATTCTCGAAACAGCGTATCTTGACGAAAACGAAATCCGGATCGCCTGCGACCTATGTGCTGAAGCTGCACCTGATTTTGTAAAAACGTCGACCGGTTTTGCGCCAGTCGGAGCCGTGGTCGATCATATACGACTAATCCGCTCGCTGCTACCTGCTAGCATTCAGGTCAAAGCGTCTGGAGGCATTAAAACGTATGAGCAGGCTATTGCGTTTATTGAGGCCGGAGCAACCCGGTTGGGCACTTCGTCGGGCGTAGCCATTGTCCAGGCGGCTTCATGAAGAAAATCCGGGTACTGCACGTCAGTACGGCCCACCCGGCCAGTGACCCACGGATTGTGTTCAAGCAATGTCAGACGCTCAGTGATGTATACGAGGTAGTGTGTGTGCTTCCCCGCGCCGAACCAACGCTGGTTCCGGGAATTCAATTCATTACTGTCCCGTATTTCAGGCGAGTGATCTGGCGCGTACTGCTGACGAGCCCGCTAATTTTGCTACGTTGCCTCTGGCTGCGCCCCAAGGTGGTTCATGTGTACGTGCCAGAGTTTATTCCATTTGCCTTCGTATTTTGGTTAACGGGAGCACAGGTCATCTATGAAGTGCAGGAAAACCTTTTCAAAAAGCTGCACCTGAAAATTGTTAACCGAGGTTACTGGCTCGAACGGTTTTTTGGCTTTTTCGACCGATTGGCTCGCCGGTATTTTTATCTAATCTTTACCGAACATGGCTATTTGGATACGTATACTGATTTGAAAAGACCGCATGTGGTAATTTACAATTACCCGTTGTTATCGTTTCTGGAGCCGTTTCGTCGGATTTACCAGCCCAATACGGTCTGCCCTGAGTTTTTCTACATCGGTTTGCTGAGCTTTGAGCGGGCCTTCGATACGCTGATTCAGAGCTTAACGCTGTTGAAACGGCAACAGCTCAATTTTCGAATCCATCTATTCGGCCACCGTACGTTCACTGATGCTGACCTGAACAAGCTGCCGGGTTACGAAGATGTGCGCGAAAACCTTACGTTTCATGGCTATACAGACCAGCGTATGGCTTTTCCGTTCGCAGCCGGAGCAACGGCCGGCCTCGCTTTGCTCAAACCCATCGGCGACTACCCTGACTCCTACACAACCAAGATGTTTGAATACATGGCGCTAGGGCTGCCGGTCATCACATCCGACTTTCTGCTATATCGTAACGTTGTTGAGCACAATAGCTGCGGCTTCTGCGTATCCCCCTATAGTCCGGAACAGATTGCCACGGCAATGACGTTTTTGATAAAACACCCTAAAGAGGCTGAGGTAATGGGGCAGCGCGGGCGTAGGGCTGTTGAAACAAATTATAACTGGAGTAGTGAAGCCGAGAAGCTGTTGAACTTTTATCGACTTATTCTCAATGAATAAGTCAGTAACAGTACAGATTTGCCGCTATTGGTCTGCTTAGTGGCCCAAAAATAGAACTATACAAATTCCTTATAGTATTGTTCTAATTTTGAATACTACCCCTTCATGGTAAAAGTTAACTTTCGGCAAAAATTCGGTTTAGCCGGATAATAGCCTAATTAATTGGCATAATGTATATTCATGCAGTAAGTCACTACCTGCCAACGGAGGTGGTGGGCAATGAACATTTCACTCAGCTCAACGGGCTTTCAAACGAGTGGATCATCGAGCGAACCGGTATTCAGGAACGACGCAAAGCGGCCACCGGAGAGAACACAAATACGATGGCGGTCGAAGTCACGAAACGTTTACAGGAAAAAACGGACCTTTCCACTGTCGATCTGATTGTAGGCGCTACGTATACCCCCTACGATACCATTGTTTCACTCGCTCACGAGGTTCAGCACCATCTCGGCATACCCGATATCCCGGTTGTTTCCGTGTCGACCGCCTGCTCATCGCTGCTCAATGCTATTGAAGTAGCAGAAGGGTATTTTGCGCTTAACAAAGCTACTCGGGCGCTGGTGATCGTTTCGGAACATAACACCGCCTATAACAACGAACAGGATAAAGTATCGGGGCATTTGTGGGGCGACGGAGCCGCTGCGCTGCTGATCACCAAAGAACGCCAGAACGAGGGTGACTTTGCCATCAAATCGTTACTGACCGGCGGAGCAGCCCACACGCCCAAAGCCACAACGGGTGTAATGATGAAGCCTATGGACGGTGGCGTTACGATGCCTCACGGCCGCGATGTATTCATCAACGCCTGCCAGTATATGCCCAAAGCCAGCCAACAAATTCTGGATCGTTGCGGCCTGACGCTCGATGATGTCGATTATGTTTTGCCTCACCAGGCAAATCTCCGGATTTCGCGGAACGTAATGAATACGCTCGCTCTCCCGGAATCCAAACTGATCTCTAACATTGAGCGGCTGGGTAATACCGGATGCGCCGGCTGTGCTATTGCCCTGTCTGAACAGTGGGACATGTTTCAGAAAGGCCAACGAATCGTCGTAACCGTATTTGGAGGTGGTTATTCCTACGGTGCTATGTTGGTAGAGGTATAGTGGGATGAGGAGAAAAGGAGGAAGGGGAGAAGAGGGAGGAAAGGGAGCTACATAATTCCATTTCCTCCCTCTTCTCCCCTTCCTCCTTTTCCCCCTCCTATTGCGCTTCTCCGCGCCAGGTATTGTTCTTCGAATTAATGTCCGGTAGTTTTTCGTCCGGATCGACCACTACCGTTCGGAGTGGAGCAGTCGTGTTGGCCCGGAACGTCCATGTACCACCACGCTGCCATATCTCGACCGGTAAATCCACACGGGTCTTTTTCCCGGTTGTTTCGGTCAGTTCGACAGTTGCCGGCATCGCCATTTTTTCGAGGTTTTCGATGGTGATAAATGAGCCTTTCTCGGCCCGGCCATCTACGTATTTGACGTCTTTGACGGCCTGATCTAGCCGCCAGGTTTCGTAGAAATAGCCGCGCCAGAACCAGCCTAAATCTTCGCCGGCGGCATCCTCGATGGTACGGAAGAAATCATACGGCGTTGGGTGTTTAAAAGCCCAGCGGTCTACATACGTTTTGAACGCGTAGTCGAAACGCTCAGGACCGAGTACTACGTCCCGCAGCAACTTTAGTCCCATGCCGGGTTTATAATACGCAAGGATACCCAGCGCCCGGCTTTGCTGTACGTCCGGCGTTGTCATGATCGGCTCAACCGGCTGGAACAGAGCCGGTGCTATATCGTGCATCGTACCACGTTCTCTATTGTATTCGCCGTTGTTGAAGTTTGCCGTCGAGAGGGTGTTGATGAACGTGTTGAATCCCTCGTCCATCCAGGCAAATTTGCGCTCATTGTTACCTACAATCATCGGGAACCAGTTATGACCGAATTCGTGGTCCGTTACGCCCCAGAGCGCATCTTTCTTGTCCTTATGATCACAGAAAACAATACCCGGGTATTCCATACCGCCCACAATACCCGCTACGTTGGTCGCAACCGGGTAAGTATACTCGTACAGATACTTGGAATAGAACTCAATACAGCCCTTCACGTACTCAGTCGAGCGGCCCCACGAATCAGGCGTAGCGCTCTCGGCCGGGTAGACCGACTGAGCCAGTGCTGTTTTGCCACTCGGCAGATTCATTCGGGCAGCATCCCAGACAAACGCCCGTGAACTAGCCCAGGCTATGTCGCGGGTGTTCTGACAGCGGAACCGCCACGTCAGCGTACCGGAGCGCTTTGGTCGCGTGTCCGGGTTCGTTACTTCGTCCTTACTACGGATGATGACCGTTTTGTCGCTGTTCCGAGCCTGTGCCAGCCGCTTTTGCTGCTCAGATGTCAATACGTCGTTCGGATTGAGCAATTCGCCGGAGCCAACCACGATGTGATCCCAGGGAACTGTGACGGCATAGTCAAAATCACCGTATTCAAGGTAAAACTCGCCAGCACCCAGGTAAGGCAGTACGTTCCAGCCCTCGATATCGTCGTACACACACATCCGCGGATACCATTGCGCAATCTCGTAGATGATACCATCCCGGCGTTTGAGCTGTCCCATCCGGTCAGAACCATACTCAGGAATTTTAAACGAGTAGGCAACCCGAACTTTCACCGCATCGCCGTTCGGTTTCACGGGTTCGGCCAGGCGTATCTGCAGCCGGGTATCAGTAATGGTGTACGTAGCCGGAACGAATTTGTTCTTCCCCTGTTCCACCGAAACATTCGTAATAGTCATCCCGCCGGCAAAGCCCAGGTTCCCGAAACGCCCACCCGTAACCGGCGTCGTTTTGGATGCCCGCGACGTATCGCTAAACGCATTCTGATCCAGTTGCAGCCACAGGAACGGCAGGTTTTCAGGAGAGTTATTTTTGTAGGTAATCGTGACCTCCCCTGCTATTGTGCTTTTCTGATCGTCGAGGGTTACGTTGATCTGATAATCAGCGCGGTTCTGCCAGTAGCGCGGTCCCGGCGCTCCACTTCCCGTCCGATAGTCATTTCCGGGCTGCATATTAAACAGCGGGTGGAACAACTCTCGCGGATCATACTTCGACGTAGCATTACTGTTACGGTTTACGTCTGATATGGTTCCGATGGGTGATGAAGGTGCGTTTTGGGCATGGGTTGCCAGGTTTATACTCAGCAATCCGGCCCACAGTGCAATTTTTCTCATGTAATAGGTTTAAAAAACAAATACTTATACAAATAACGATATATTGTAGCAAAACGTGGCAGCGTTCACAAAAGCGGCTTCAAATCGACTCCATGATGCGCCAGCAGAAAAATAAATAACCCCAGCCACAAAATATCCACGAAGTGCCAATACAACGTAACCAGCTTGATTTTTAATTGATTAGGCGGATTAACACTGTACACGAATGAGTCAATGTACGGACGGCGACGCCAGGCCTCTACCAATACAATAACCAGATAAATCAATCCAATGAAAATATGCAGCAGATGAAGGCCCGAAATCATGTACACAAACCCAGCCGCCGGGTTTCCCTGCATTTCTACACCCGCCAACACCATCTGCCGCCAGCCCCACCCTTGTAACAGAATGAAAATTGTGCCAAGCACCAGTGTGGTGGTCATGTACGTGCGATAGGTGTCAAATCGCTCCTGCCGAAATGCCCGGTTCGCATTGTTTAGGGTCAGACTGCTTACTGCAATGGCTATGGTACTAACCAGAAACACATTTGGTAACTTTACATTGGCCCAGTTCGGCCCCGAACTCCGGATAATGTAAGCTGCCAGCAAGACCGTAAACAGCATCACGCTACCAGCAATGCCCAGCCAGACCATAAATCGGAACGGCTCCCGCCGTTTCGTAAAAAAATTGCTCATCGGGTAATGCCTACGGTGTCAAGTACAGTAGTAAGCTTTTTTTGGTCAAGGCTCTGGGCAGTACCGACGACCAAACTATGTAAGCCGAATACCATCAATACAATCAAAGCTTTCCCTGCCAAACGTTATAACGCCCCAAATGGTTTGAGACGGTGACCGGGGCCTGAAAAATTCCATATACTGTTGATCCAGAACCGCTCATACTGGCGTATAGCGCTCCCAACTCGTAAAGCTTCTGTTTAATCTCTCCTAACACCGGATAAACCGGAAACAGGCTGTCTTCAAAATCATTATGTATCCAATCGCGCCAGGTTTCGATGGGCGTCTGAAGTTGCTCCAGCAGACTGACTTCAGGATGTCGCGGCCGAACGCCCGCATAGGCTTCGGCCGTTGAAATAGCCAGATTAGGATATATCAGTAGAATGAAGTAGCCGCTCAGATCGAGACTGATCTCCCGAAAGACGTCGCCTTTTTCAATACAGTAAGCAGGTTTATTTTCGACAAAAAAGGCACAGTCGCTACCCAGTCGACGGGCGTAATCCTGCAACTGCCCTACGGTCAATCCTAAAGAGAAGCGCTCGTTGAGAAGTTTTAGGGCAAAAGCAGCATCGGATGAACCGCCACCAAGGCCCGCTCCAATCGGTACAATTTTATGCAGGTGCATGTGAACGGGCGGCAGATCGAAGTCGGCCCGAAGGAATTCATACGCCCGTACGCACAAGTTTCTGGCAGGGTCGCCGGGGATGTCCAGCCCGCTGCTGACAAAACTGAACTCGCTGGCCGGAATCAGCTCCAATACGTCGCTCCAGCCGATCGGGTAAAAACAGGATTGTAGGTTATGAAAGCCGTCAGACCGTTTTTCGGTGATCCGCAGGCCAATATTGATTTTACAGTTTGGGAACGTAAGCATTTCGTCGGCACGATTCGAGCGCAAAGGTACAATTTCAGGCGGCTTGGCCGGTGAGCCATAGAGACGTAGCGCTCAAATACGACGACGTTTACTTACAACCAAATGTTCCCTGAAAAGGGTGTTGGAAAATATATGAATGATGAGACGCGCTTATCTACTCTTCATTATGCTTACGTTAGCCGTATTGGGAAGTTGCCAACCGGATTTGAAATAACCACTATCAAACTACGCTTGTAAAAACTTCATGCCGGTTAGGGCCATGCATCCGGCTTTAATCTCTAAGAACTACAAGTACGTAACTAAAGCATCAAAGGGCCTTGTCAACTTTTTGCAGACTTAGAGCCACCCTCGTAACTGGCTCGTCAACTTCAGTGGCCGATAATCGCTGCACCCCGATCTCAGCGATTCCTTTTACTTCATAAGGCCCATTTGTTGTGTCAATGACATGCCCTATTTCTGGTTTGTAAGCTGTTTGTAAGTTGATTGGCGTAACCTCCTGCTTTGTCTGCTGATCTACGGCTTTGAAAACTGACGTCATATGCGTTCTTCTTTCAGTTTAAGACAACAAAAAGCCCGGCACCTCTATTGCAAAACAAGAAGTACCGGACTTTAAACCGTGTTGAGAGTGTATTATCCCTGCACGTTATTCGACGTCAGCTTGGCACCGAGATACTCACGGTTCAAGCGGGCAATGTGATCAAGTGAAATTGATTTCGGGCACTCAACCGAGCAGGCTCCTGTGAACGAACAGGCTCCAAAGCCTTCAGTATCCATTTGAGCCACCATACGCTCAGCCCGCATTGTGCGCTCAGCCTGACCTTGCGGCAGTACAGCAAAGTGCGACACCTTGGCCGCTACGTACAGCATGGCCGATGCGTTCTTACAGGCCGCTACACAGGCACCACACGCAATGCACTGAGCCGCATCCATGGCCGTATCGGCTACTTCGCGCGGTACAGGAATTTCGTTAGCGTCCGGCGCTGAACCCGTATTCACCGAGATATAGCCACCCGCCTGCGCAATACGGTCAAAGGCTGTACGGTCAACCATCAGGTCTTTAATAACCGGAAATGCCCGTGCGCGCCAGGGTTCAACAACAATGGTATCCCCATCGCTGAACGAACGCATATGCAACTGGCAGGTCGTTGATCCGGTTTGCGGACCGTGCGCCCGACCGTTGATGTACATACTGCACGAACCACAGATACCTTCGCGACAGTCGTGGTCAAACGCAATGATTTCTTCGCCTTTTTTGGTTAGTTCCCCGTTCAGTACGTCGAACATCTCCAGAAAAGACATATCCGGGGATATGTTGTCCAGTTGATACTCAACCAGCTTTCCCGGTGTATTGCTGTTTTTCTGTCTCCAGACTTTCAGTGTAATCTTCATAGTTTCGATGGGCTTTCGGTTCGCGGTTTTCAGTTTGACAGGGCTTACCCCCAACCCGAAAACCGTGAACCCATAACCTATTTATAGCTCCGCTGGGTCAGTTTCACATTCTCAAACTCCAGCTCTTCTTTGTGTAAAACTTCGGGTTTATTATCGCCCGTGTATTCCCAGGCCGCTACGTAGGTGAAGTTGGCGTCATCACGCTTTGCTTCTCCTTCTTCGGTTTGGTATTCCTCGCGGAAGTGACCACCGCAGGACTCTTCCCGGTGCAGAGCATCATCGACCATCAGTTCGCCCAGCTCAAGGAAATCGGCTACCCGACCGGCGTGTTCGAGCGACTGGTTCATCTCTTCGTTGGTGCCCAGTACCCGTACATTCTGCCAGAACTCAGCCCGCAGTTCCTGAATCATCTTCTTGGCTTTCTTCAGGCCTTCTGCATTCCGTGACATGCCGCAGTAATCCCACATGATGTGGCCCAGAGCCTTGTGGTACTCGTCGACCGTCTTGCTTCCCTTGATCGAGAGCAGACGATTGTTCATGTCGTGTATCCGCTGTTCACCTTCTTTGAAAGCCGGGTGATCAACGGCTATTTTATCGCCGGGTCCGATTGTTGCCAGGTAATCTCCAATTGTATATGGAATAACGAAATATCCATCGGCCAGGCCCTGCATCAGAGCTGATGCACCCAGGCGGTTGGCACCGTGGTCAGAGAAGTTAGCCTCGCCCAACGCGTACAAACCGGGGATAGTTGTCATCAGGTTGTAATCCACCCAAAGTCCACCCATTGTATAGTGAACGGCCGGGTAAATCATCATTGGCGTTTCATACGGATTATCGCCAACGATTTTCTCGTACATCTCGAACAGGTTACCGTACTTGGCTTCGATCGTTTTTCGTCCATCCCGCCTGATAGCATCCGCAAAATCCAGATATACAGCCAGACCCGTTGGAGCTACCCCACGTCCTTCGTCGCAAACGTACTTCGCATTACGCGAGGCTACATCGCGCGGAACCAGGTTCCCAAACGATGGGTATCGGCGCTCCAGAAAATAGTCACGAGCGTCTTCGGGGATGTCGTTTGCCTTTATCTGCCCCTTACGAATCTTCTCAGCATCCTGCTGGCTTTTCGGCACCCATACTCGTCCGTCGTTACGTAGCGACTCCGACATCAAGGTCAGTTTCGATTGGTAATCACCCTTCACCGGAATACAGGTCGGGTGGATTTGCGTGTAGCAGGGGTTACCAAAATAAGCGCCTTTCTTATGCGCCCGCCATGCCGCCGTTACGTTGGAGTTCATAGCGTTGGTCGACAGGTAGAAAACGTTACCGTAGCCACCGGTGCAAAGCAGGACGGCATGAGCTGAATGCGACTCAATAGCGCCGGTCAGCAGGTTACGCGTAATGATACCCCGAGCCTTACCATCCACAACGATTACATCCAGCATCTCGGTCCGGGTAATCAGCTTCACTTTACCATTAGCAACCTGACGGCTCAGCGCATGATAAGCTCCCAGCAGCAATTGCTGACCGGTCTGACCACGTGCATAGAACGTCCGGGATACCTGCGCCCCCCCGAACGACCGGTTGGCCAGCAGACCGCCGTATTCGCGGGCAAACGGAACGCCCTGCGCTACGCACTGGTCAATGATATTAACACTCACCTCAGCCAGCCGATACACGTTTCCTTCACGAGCCCGGTAGTCGCCCCCTTTGATGGTGTCGTAGAACAAGCGGAATACACTGTCACCGTCGTTCTGATAGTTCTTAGCCGCATTAATTCCACCCTGTGCAGCAATGGAGTGCGCCCGACGCGCACTGTCATGGAACGTGAACGCCTTTACGTTATAGCCCAGCTCAGCCAGCGACGCAGCCGCTGATGCCCCCGCCAGTCCCGTTCCAACGACAATGATATCATATTTACGTTTGTTGGCTGGGTTAACCAGCTTCAAACCGAACTTATGCCGAGCCCATTTCTCGGCCAACGGTCCTTCAGGAATCTTTGAATCCAGTTCCATTTTCTTAATGATTGAATTGGTGAATGATGTGATGAAATACCTGACTACTACATGTTACGGGGTATTTGCCGCAGGAACTTCATCACTCAACCATTATATAATCCCGTGAACTTGCAAAAACACATAGATTGGCATAGCCGCAAACAACGCCGGAATCAGAATCGCAAACACAAACGTGCCAAGGAATTCGATAATCGGCGTGTATTTCTTGTGCCGGATACCCAGCGACTGAAAGCCGCTCTGGAATCCATGTACCAGGTGATAGCCCAAAGCCACCATGCATATTACATACAGCAGCACATACCACCATTGCGAAAACGCTTCCAGTACTACGGCATACAAGTCTTTGTACTGCTTTCCGTCATACTCAGCCATCGGTACGGAGCCAAAGTGCATTTCGTACCAAAACGTACGCATATGAATAACAATAAACAGGAACAAAACAGTCCCCAGAATACCCATGTTCCGCGATGACCACGTGCTGTTTGCTTCCGGGCGACCGTAGGCATACTTAACCGGGCGCGATGCCTGATTATGGCGCGTCAGTACGATGGACATCAATGCGTGAACCAGGATAGACGTGTAAAGCAGGTAGGAGATTGTGATAATGAGCGGATTGTGCGTCATGAAGTACGTGTACTCATTAAACGCCCGTCCACCGTCACTTTTGAACAATTGTAAGTTACCAGCTACGTGAACAATCAGAAAGGAAGATAAAAACAGTCCCGTCAGCGACATGATTACCTTGCGACCGAGCGAGCTGGATAGTGTTTGTGTTACCCAAGCCATATGGTGAACGACACGAAATTTTAGTGGTAAACGGTTGAAAAAAAGCCGTTTCAAACGGCGCACCAAAACTAAAGCACAAACCCGATGGAAACAACTTTGCAGGACTTTTTCAGGCCACAAAGTGTCTAATTTATAGCCTGTAAAAATTAGACAAATCCATCGACTTGCTAACAGAGTGTGCTAAGTTTTTGTTTGTCTTCTTCAACAAAATGTAACCCGTCGGAGCTATCGCGTTATAGCCTGTTTTTCACCGATTGAGCAAGATCGACCTGGTGCGATTCGGATGGCTATGTCGTGGGTTTTGGTTTCAAACAACCAGTCTTATTACTTTGCAGAAACACTTACCTGGTTTACTCAACTGTTTTTGTACCACCAAAACCCCTGTTTGAGCAGGTTTAATTTGTTATGAAAGCATACGTTTTTCCCGGTCAGGGCTCCCAATTCCGGGGCATGGGCCATGAACTTTATCAACAATCCAGCGCAGCCAGAGCATTATTTGATCAGGCCAACAACATTTTGGGATATGAACTGACCCGGATTATGTTTGAGGGTACAGACGAGGAACTCAAGCAAACTATTTACACACAACCCGCTGTTTTTCTACATGGTGTTACCTTAGCCCTCACCACCGAATCGTTTGCTCCTGATATGGTAGCTGGTCATTCGTTGGGCGAACTTTCGGCGTTGACGGCGGCCGGTGCCCTCTCGTTTGAAGATGGGTTGCGGCTCGCATCCATCCGTGCCCAGGCCATGCAGCGGGCCTGCGAACTGGCCCCATCAACAATGGCTGCCGTACTGGGTCTGGCTGACAACGTAATTGAGCAGGTTTGCAGTGAGATCAACGACGAAATTGTTATCCCTGCTAACTATAATAGTCCGGGCCAGGTAGTTATTTCGGGTAGCCTGGAAGGAATTCGACTAGCCACAGAAGCGCTGCAGAAAGCAGGTGCCCGTCGTATTGTGCCATTGCAGGTTAGCGGTGCCTTTCATTCGCCTTTCATGGAACCGGCCCGCCAGGAGTTTGCAGAGGCTGTTGAATCCACGACCTTCAAGGAACCCCGCTGCCCGATTTACCAAAACGTAAACGCTCAGCCGACTACCGATCCCAAAACGATGAAAGCGAACCTGATTGCTCAACTGACATCACCTGTTCGATGGACCCAGTCTGTCGAAACGATGGTCGCTGATGGAGCAACCGAGTTCATCGAGTGTGGACCCGGCAAAGTACTTCAGGGACTGGTCAAGAAAATTGTTTCTGATGTTGACGTAGCTGCTGTTTAATTTCGGCCCTCTGTCTGAGTATCAGCGCAGAAGCGTTTCACGAACATTGAGGTTTATTTTTTTTCATAGTCTTGCTTGCTTTTGACTGCTTAACCTCCTTATCTTTGCACTCGCAAATGCGAATTGCCCGATCGTCTAAGGGTAGGACAGCAGATTTTGGTTCTGTTTGTGGAGGTTCGAATCCTTCTCGGGCAACACAAAAAAGCCGCTTGGTATTTACCAAGCGGCTTTTTTGTGTTACTTCGTGTAAGCCAACGTAACCAATGGTAAAAAACCACCACATTTTTGTACAAATTTGTTTGCCAATTAAGATAAAAACGCTTTCTTTGCTAAAAGTATTATTCAGGTGACTTGTATAGCTTTCTGCCGTAGAGTAGATTATAGTTTTTGCTTGTACAATCATTTTATAAAAAAACGTTTATTCAGTAATTGAAATTTGTCAGTCTCCTTTGCCTGAGGTTGTAGTACAGCGATTCTATTTTGTGTATAACGCGACTTTAATGTGACTAATCGCGACAACTACAGTCTGACAGATAACAAGGTATTGAATCGCAGTACTGTTCATCACATGGAAAAAGCAGAAAAAGTAAGAAGAAACCGGGCAAAGACAACTCAACGCATCGTTGAAGCACTGGAAGAAGTGATTGCGGAGCGAGGTTTAGAGGGCGTAGGCGTAAACCGGGTAGCTGAAAAAGCTAATGTCAGTAAAGTGCTCATCTACCGCTACTTTGGTGGTATGGAGGGCTTGCTGGAGTATTACGTTAAAATGGGTAAGCTCTTCCCGGTGCTTAATCCTGCCGTACTCGATCAGATTCGCCCCCTTCATGAGTCGGACGTTGCCCGGATCTGGTACCGCCAGGTTATCCAGACCTACCGCTATTTCCGGACGTTCAAGGCTGCCCGCGAGATTTTAAAAGCAAGCATTATCGAGAATGATCCGACAGCCGCTACAACGGCTCGGGCACAGGACGAAGAAATGACCCGGCTGGTCGAACAGTTGTCGTTTGTAAGAGGAGCTGATACGCAGGCTATTTCTGCGGTAGTGCTGGGCGCTATGTCTTACCTGACTATTTTGGCCCAGAATGACCGTACTATGATCGGCATCGATTTACGGAGTGAAGAAGGCTGGAAGCGCATCGAAAACGCCGTAAAAGCAATCTACATCGCTCTGAACAAAATGGCAATTCAATCAAAAGACGTACAGTTGGATCTGCAGTCAGCTAATTTGCCGATTGCCCAGTGGTAATATAAACAGTTATGTCAACGCTTTTTCTGGCATCCATTTTCATGTATGTACATGCGCATGAAAATGGATGCCTCTTTTTTTATTGCACCTGAACTGTGAGCTTTTGGGGACCGATTCCTTTAATTGTAAGTGACCGCCACTTTTTAGGTAACTGCGTTTTCAATTGCGTTATCCCGTTATCAGTAATAGTCAATCCGCCAAAGCCATTCAGCACGGCCTGTAGCATCCCCCCCGCCCCTGTAGCAAAGTAAGGGTTTGTGCCGCCCGCTGTTTCGGCGAGCACTCCAAATGGCGGTACTTCATTTGGCTTATAGCTTTTTACAAACCACTCATAAGCTTTATCCGGCTCATTAAGCCGGGCGTGTAAGGTCGATAACACTGACCATCCCATAGCTGGCCCTTCCGGTGAATAACGAGGTCCATAGTACGTTAAATCCTTCCGGATAGACGCTTCGTCGCTAACAATCGTTAATGGATACGCCAATAAGTTAACATCAGCCTGCTTGATCGTAACTCCATCGTACGTCCGATTCTCTTTTGTTGTACCATCCGGAAATTTTAAAATTGGGATATTAGCCGCTACGTTCGCCCATTCAGGAGCGGGGGTGATACCTAGTTCCTGAGCAGCCTGAGCGGCAAAGCCAAGTACGGTTTTGGCCATTCCGTTTGTGAAAGCATTGTCGTCGATGTTTTCCTGCCATTCGTTGGCTCCGATCACATTATTGATGTGTAGTTTGCCATCCTGTCCCTTTTCTACCCGACTGACCCAGAAATCAGCAACTTCCTTCAACATGGGATATCCGCGTGTCCGAAGCCACTCTTTATCTTTCGTCACCTGGTAGTATTTCCAGAATGCCCAGCCGACGCAACCAGTAATATGATGCTGAAACGGCCCCGTTAGGGCCCAAACCGGCGTTGCTTCCTGGCCGTCTGCGTCTGATTCCCACGGAAACATTACGCCATCGTAGCCGTGACTAAAGGCGTTTTGCTTCGCCATCTCCATGCGTTCGAAGCGATACTCCAGTAACGATCTGGCCATTTCAGGTTTTAATACCAACAGGGGCGGGTACATCCAGAGCTCCGTGTCCCAGAAAACGTGACCGTTATAACCCAACCCTGACAGTCCCATAGGCGACAAGCTATACGCTGTGCTTTCCCGAGCAAACGAGTAGAGGTTATAAAGAGCTGAACGTACAGCCCGTTGTGCATCCGGATCACCATCAATAACGATATCACTTTGCCAGAGTCTGGCCCATTCGGCCTGGTGGCGCTGGAGCAGCCGCTGCGTCCGTTCGAGCGCTGCGAAAACGGTCAGGCGTTCGGCTTCATTGTGGGGGTCGGCCGTATGGGCAGTCGATGATACCGAGCCGACCACGCTGAACCGATAGGTTTGACCGGCTTTCAGGCGTTTTTTGAATTTAGCCAGGTGCATGTTATAATCCCAGTCTTCGTGAATTACGTCGGGTTCCTCGCCGTGTGGTTCTTCGAAGATGAAACTGTTCGATGCAGCAACCGTATGCCGCCCCGACGGGCTTTTGGCTACGGATGTTAACAACCGGATCGTTACGTGAGGACGATCAATTTCGGAGTAGAAGTTTTTTACTTCCTTCAGGTTTTCAGGCGACTCAATGACTGACATCGGTATGATTTCGCAGTCTTTCTTAGCCGTGATCTCAACCATTGACAGCGCAGAGAAAGGCAGGTGCCGGAGCGCCATCATCGTTTGGCGAACAGTTATTTTATCCTTATAGTCGAACGTGGTTGTCAGGGCGGCCTGCTTCATATCCAGAGTCTGGCGGTAATTGGCAATGTCCTTAGGCCCTAATCGCATCCCGTCAACATCAAGATTCATATTCGCGAAGTTGAACACTTTCAGGATATTGGAAACCCGCCCCCGGCCGTACGTATCAAACGCCCCATTGAGCACGACATCTTTGACTTTCATAGGCTCCGGCGATGATACTAATCCAATAATGCCGTTTGCCACAGTGATTCCGTAGTAATTGGCTGGATTGATGTTTTGCCCAACGATCTGCCAGTCCGGACCAGATGTTTGACCGTAACTAACCGACATTGAACCTAACAGCACGCTTATCAGGCTGAATGACCAGTTAAACCCGTAAAATCTTGCTTTCATAAAATTTCATATCAGATAAGTACACAAATTTGTAAGATTAGCCCCAAGTAATCAATAACTAAATCACTTGTTATGCGCAAATTTGAATACATGGTGTTAGACATCCCGACGAAGGGATTTTGGGGAGGAAAGGTCGATTTTAATGATTTGACAGAAAAGTTAAATGAACTGGGCCGTGAGGGCTGGGAAGTAGCAACCACTACCGATACGAATATGTATGAAGGAGCCTCACGTGGCGTCTTTATCATACTTAAGCGTGAGATTCGGTAGCTTAAGCGTATTGTATCTGTTGTGCTGTCGTTGATTATTCAGACAACAGCGTAATCTGAACAATCAGAGCTTGCGCACCGTCCTTATTGGCGCGTTGCCAGCCAATTGATAATGGAAGACGTTTGGCCAGGTATACCTCGGCACCCAGTACTAACTGACCCATGGCATGTGTGCCAGATACCCATTCTCCCAACAGATGTACTTTCTGGTAGAAAATCCCAGCATCAAAACCCGTTTGAAGCCCGACTTTTGGCCCTTCTCCGAGGTAATGACTATTTCCTGTGTAGGCACCCAATGACCACTCGTAATGCTCATCTTTAGTCTTGCCAGCCAGGTTCGTGTAGGCATAACCAGCCCACGAAGAGTGGTTTTCGGGCGCCGGGTTGAATCCGGTCTGGATACCAATTGTCACTTCCAGCGTTTCGCTTATATCTAATCCTTTCTGAGCATTGATTAAGAAAAGTGGACTGTATGGTTGTTCGAAGGTTGAATCATTTCGGACAAAACGACGACCTCCTGGTTCATACTCAAGGTGGTAAACGTTTGCGCCGATCTCCCATTTCCTACCCAGACCGTAGTCAAACGTAGCGGCTGTGCGATAAAAATCTTCGAAATTTACCTGCAACTGGGCTACCACCTTCCCTTTCTCGGTAATATCGGCTGAGGGTACGTTAAAGTAGGTAATCTGGGCCACACTACTAGTTCCCAGCAATAGGAACACACTCACTAAAATTGGCGTAAAACGACTATGCATAACTCGCTTTTAATACAAAAGGCCTTCAAAGTTTTAAAACCTTGAAGGCCTTTTGTATTAAAAGCGAGTTAAACCTATCGGCTGGCTATGGATGATTTGCGAGTACGTGCTTTTTGCAGTACCCATTGCCCGATCTGTTCCCCCATTTTTGCTCCGTTATCCAGCGCCGACCAGTAATGAATACCGCCGTATAAGCGACTAACTGAGGCTTCAAGCGCAGCAGCTTTGAATGATTTAAACGACCGGACGCCATGACCGTACTTATGTTCCGTTGAATCTGTAAAGGCAATGTTATCACCTAGTAGCCCTGTCAATACTGTTGCTGCAGCCGCCGAAATAGTGCTATGGCCGCTCGGATACTCAGGGAAAGGCGGGGTTTGCAGATACGGTGCCCATTTGGGGTCAATGCTTTTGTTGATCACAGTTTCCGGCCGAATAGTACGGGTGCGGTATTTTTCGTCCCAGCACGCAATGAATCCATCGGCCAGGGCAAACGACGTAAGCGTGTACACTTCGACAGTTTGCATCAGGTTCAATTTCTTTTGTCGGGCAACTGTCTCAGCGATAGCCAGCCAGTGCCCGCCAGGCGTCATTTTCTTAGATGCGTAGGTTACGTGCCCTGCTACGTTAATGACAAAGGCGTTATCGTCCCAGAAATAAGCAATCTTCTTCTGCTCTTCGGTCAGGTTTTTACCGATCTGGTAGACCTCCATAACCTCTTTTTCGTACAAACTGCCCTTAGCCAGCGAGTAAGGAAATGGACGGGGCGGCATAAACTGGCTGCACGTATCCATGACCCAGCAACGGATCTTATTCCACTGCGGCTCAGCAGCGTCCATATAAGCAGGGGGCGTCGGGACCCAGGTACCTTCTTCGTTCGTAACCGTGAACTTGAAACCACGAGTTTGTTTATAAGAGTCCTTGGCTGCGAAATCTAGTACGTGTTTGGCAACGGACTCACCATAAGTCATTGACCGTTCGTAGACATCGTCGGGGACACCGTCTGCCTTATACTTCTCGTAGAAGGTTTTTTCGAAGTCATCGTAAAACTCGGTTTCAAACGTAAGTGCCCGGGCCACCGTCAGAAAAGCGCGGGCACTGGCCAGCGGAAAACAATACTCTTTACCGGCTTCGGGCTGGGGACCCGTTTGGAAATGCTTCATCTTGCCACCCAACGATGCATAGTTTGGATCGAATGGCACCAGGGCTTCGTAACCGGCCAGATTAGCGTAACCGTAGATTCTACTGGCTACCGGGGGCGAAAAAATGTCATGAATAACTACCTGAGTCAGCTTTTCCAGCGCCATATTATAACGTTCCGGATCGGCGGCTTTGGCATTGTATTCAGCAGGGGTCGCCTTCTTTTGGCAACCTGACAAACCCAGCACTACCAAGGCGGTAAGACAGCCGAAAAGAAGTTGTTTGCGCATATGCTTCACAGGATTAATTAATGGATTGGCAATCAGTAGTAATGACTAGGCACAAAATCTTAGCGCAACAACAAAAATAATTATTTTCGTCGTACTTCGTAGCGTACCCGATAGCTTTAACAGTTTTATAACCTTCACAAAAACAGCACAAAAAACCCAGCCGTTACTTATCGACTGGGTCTTTACTAATCAACGTGAATTAAGACTCTTTTACCGGGTAATCCTTCATAATCTTACGCACGCCCCGGGCAATCTGCCGTTCAAGGCGCTTTGGGTTATCAACTACGCCCTGAGCCGTACCACGCCACAGAAGCTGGTTCGTGCGGGCGTCAATCATATCAACCAGCAGTGTACCCTGCGTAACGTTTTCCTGGCGATAAGTTGGCTGATTCCAGCCGCCGTAGTAACCGCCCAGGAACGGCCAATAGAAACGGTAGGGTGCAAAACCCCAACCGTATCGGTATAACGGCCCGTAAGCCGACCCATTGTATACGTTGCGGGTCTTTTCTTCCGTATATGTATGGATTTTCACCAACAAATCAGGGTGGCTTTTTTGCTGTGATAACCCTCGTTCGTTAAACTCACGAACCAAATTCCCTTCGATTCTTTGCATCAACAATGGGTTCTTAAAAACCGGATTGTTGCCAACATTCACCTCGGGTTTAGCAAAGGTATAGGTCCGATATGTTGAAAAATCGACCGACCGGTCGTAATCAGGGCTTATCTGTGCATTCGCTATGTGGCCAAACATGCCCAGCACTAAGGCAGTAACCAGCGCAAGCATTCGTTTCATCTATCTGTCAATCGGTAGGTTTGCCAAACAATCTAAGTGTGTTTGAATCACTCTACTAATTAACAAGACTATACAATAGAAAATTCCAGAATTAACGTTATTTCTTACTAAGTAGCTTCCCCGGCTTGCTAAAGCTTAGGGGACTGAATAGTTGCGGATACTGACCGTTACGAGCGACCATGATCATCGCTCCATTTGGTGTTCTTACCGGACGAATATCACGTACTTCACCGTTCAGCAGGAAACCGGTCTGGATCGGCGACAACGCCGTAAACCTTCCTTTGCCGTCGTTCCGAAGAACCAGGCCGTAGCTGGCATCGTAGCGACCCTGATACGTACTTACACCGTAGTAGTTTCCACCGCCCAGTACGTCGAGGTCACCGTCGCCGTCGAAATCGACCGGATACATGGCAAACAGCTTGGATACCTGTGCCATCATCGGCAGCTCATGGACAACAAACCGCCCCCCTACGTTTTCGAGATAGACTGAGGCAAACTGATTGACCGACATTTCATCAGCGCCGTCAAGGTCATCCTCAAAGATATCAGCCACGGTTTTACCTGCAATCGATACGTAGTCGGTAAAACGTTTATTAATAATACTGGGAAGCTGCTTCCCTAATTCGTCCTTGAATGCAATGGGATACCATTTGTCGTTTAGGCGGGTTGCGATGATTTGCTCGATCTGCTGGTTTCCATCAACATCCTTGACCCACATTTTCAGTTCCGAATCAGGAGCTTTCCGGAATTTTGTGTTGGTTCCTATGTTCCCTGCCATCAGATCGACATCCCCATCCCGGTCGAAATCGGCAGCTACCAGGCTATGCCAAAGGCCGTTTAAGGGAACGTCTTTTTCAACGATTGATTCGGCTTTAGTGAGTTTACCGGCCTGATTTGTAAACACGCGAATAGGCATCCATTCGCCCACTACGACCAGATCGAGATCGTTATCCTTGTCAACATCAGCCCAGGCGGCATCCGTAACCAGCCCGGCTTTCCGAAGTTCAGGAGCCAGTTTATCAGTCTGGTCGGAGAACTGCCCCTTGCCATTGTTGATGAGTAAATACGAATTGGGCGATTTACCGTACTGGAATCCAACCACCCGGCCTCCGACAAACAAATCCAGATCACCATCGCGGTCAATATCGTACGGCCGCACGCAGCTCTTGTTATCATACATGGGCGGCAGTGCGTTGGCAGCCCGGGTAAAGTTGCCGCGACCGTCGTTGGTGTAGAGCCGGTCGAACTGTTCGGGCATCTTGTCATAGAACTCATTACCGCCGGATACGACATATAAGTCCAGGTCTTTGTCGCCATCTGCATCGAAGAATAACGCGTCAACGTCTTCAAACGTCGAATCGGCGTTGAATACTGATTGCGTACTTGGCGTAAACCGCCCGCCAGCTTGCTGAAGTAATAAATTTCCGGCCTGCCATTTAGCCCCGCAGGCATACACATCCTCCAGCCCATCGCCGTTCACATCGCCTACGGCCAGCTTCGGCCCTTCCATCGAAATCTTGAACGGCATTAATGACTCCCGCACAAAATCAAAATACTCTTTGTTCTCGCGGTGGACAAAAGGCAGTAACGTAGTATCACCAACTTCGGTAAACAGCGGCTTATCGGCGTCCGCTCTGGCTACATAGCCCGTACCGTCCAGCCGGGCATCGGCCTGCCGAAGTGTCAGCGTCTGATTCGTATTGACCTTCGTCTGGACTTCCATACGCTGATTCGGCCAGATAACGATGAGGGAGTCTATCACCGTCCGAGGACCCATACCGAAGGTCAGGACCGGTTCGACGGCTGATTCAAAGCCCCGCGTCGGCATCAACTGCTGCACCTGCAAACTATCGCCATACTTCAGGATCACCTTGGCTCCTACCCCGAACGTATTGGGTGAATCGCCATTCAGCTTGATTTTGACGTACTTGTTGTCGGGGAAAAGCTCATTTGCCTGATTCTGGTAGATACCAGCCGGCTCGTCGATATTGTTGGTAATCAGATCCAGATCACCGTCGTTGTCGAGGTCGGCATAAGTTGCACCGTTTGAGAACGTTGGCTTATCAAAGCCCCAATCCGTCGATTTATCGTCAAAGCGCAGCGATGGCGTCCCCCGGTACAGGTAGTTGTGTACTTTACCCTCGGGCATCATACCGATGGCTTTTTTGTCCAATGATTTTGACGTTTCCATCGCGTAGCGCAGTGAATCATCCGACGCAAACTTAACGTAGTCCAGGTTGTTGGGCCGGTGCACAATTCCGTTGGCAACGAACAGGTCTTTATAGCCGTCGTTGTCGTAGTCGGCCAGCAACGGGGACCAGCTCCAGTCGGTAGCGGCCACGCCTGACATTGCGCCAACCTCCATGAATTTTTTGCCCGACATGTTCAGTTGCAGGCAGTTTCGGCTGTACTGGTTCATGTATCCGAAACTCATCTTGAACAGGTAGATATCCAGCGGATCTTCGCCCAGCGACGACTTTTCAACGGCCTCATCCTCCGGGTACATATCCAGCGTCATTACGTCAGGATAGCCATCGTTGTTGACATCGGCGACGTCGTTGCCCATTGAAAAGCGGCTCACGTGCTGGAAAGCCGTTTTGACGCTTTCCGTGAACGTACCGTTCTGGTTATTGATGTAGTAATAATCATCTTCGTGAAAGTCGTTGGAAACGTAAATATCCTCCCAGCCATCGTTGTTAAGGTCAGCAACCGCGATGCCCAGTCCATAGCCCATGGCCGCCCCCAGGATTCCCGATTTTTCGCTGACGTTTTTGAATTTGACGGGTTTGTTGCCACCGGCTTTCACTCCGTTAGCAACTAACTGGTTTTCGTACAGATAGTCGCCGGATTCGTTGTTACGCAGGTATCGGGCCGAAACGCGGTCGTAGCTCCGGGAAGTGTGTACGGCGTGGTTGAGCAGGTACATATCCAGGTCGCCATCGTGGTCGTAGTCGAAGAAGGCAGCCTGCGTTGAAAAGCCCGTAAAATCCAGTCCATAGTCGGCTGCTTTCTCCGTAAACGTACCGTCCTGGTTGTTGATGTACAGCTCGTTGGCTCCTTCCAGCCCCCGGAAGTTCCCAACCGCACAGACGTAGATATCGAGCCAGCCATCGCCGTTGACATCCGCCATGGTTACGCCGGTCTGCCAGTCAGAAAAGCCTTCTACACCTGCTTTATCCGTTATGTCGTCAAACTTCAGACTCTCTCCGGCTTTTGACCGATTCAGGTATAATTTGTTCTTTCCCTGATTGGACACAAAATAGAGATCCGTCAGGCCGTCGTTGTTGATGTCCCCAGCCGCTACGCCCCCGCCGTTGTAGAAATACAGATAATCGAGGATGTTGAGCTTTTCGGTACTGGTCAGTTTATTCACGAACCCGACGCCAGTCTGAGTCGAATCAAGCGTTTGAAACAGTGGTTTTTCGTTTAGTGACTTCAGTTTGTCGCAACTGGTCAGTGCCAGTAGGCAGCCAATACTATAAATCCAGAGACGTTTCATTATGATTGTTTCATTCAAAGATCGTGATTCGCTACGTCGGCAAACCGATCGTATACACGGATCACTTGGTTAGTTGTTACGGACCAGCGTTGATGCTGCTTTCGGCCGAACCTGAAACACCTGCGTCCGGCTGTTATTTTTTGCCAGAATAAACTGCCCCTGTTTGGTCTGGCGGATACGACGTACCTGACCAGGCACGAAAAAGCCGGATGCTGACGGACTGACGGACGTTAATTGTAAACGCCCCCCGGCTCCTTGCCCCGCATTCCGTAGCACTAAGCCGTAGCTGGCGTCGTAGCGGCCAATTTCGGGGAGCACATCAAAAAAGTTTCCGGCCAGTATCAGGTCTTCGCGGCCGTCACCATCATAATCGGTTACCGATACACCACAAACGGGCGAGAACTGGGCTTGTGCCGGCAGGGCCTGGAACGTAAACTGGCCTTTCCCGTTGTTCAGTAAAATGGCGGACTCCGCTACGTAGACCTGACGCTTAACGGCCTTATTCAATGCATTTTCATCGATGATCTCTTCTATCTTCTTCCCCGCGTAATCGGTGAATTTTACGTACTTCTTCTTGACGCTGGGCATTTCTTTTTGCAGATCATGCTTCAGCACCATAGGGTATAGCTTACCGGTTTCATCCGCGCAGTTGATAATCTGCTCCACATTCCCGTTACCATCGAAGTCATTGACGTATAGCTCAGCCGGAGTTGTGGCTGAGGCCCTGATCCGGGAGTTTAAGCCAAGGTTACCAACAACCAGGTCAGTGTCGCCGTCGCCATCGATGTCGGAGGCTGTTACGCAGTTCCACCATCCATCCGTTTTCATGGGCTCGCCCTTTGCGTCAACAACCTTAGTAGTCGGATCGATTGATAAACGCCCTCGCTTGTTCGTAAATAGCTGAACAGGCCCCCAGTCATTGACCAGAATCAACTCCGGATACTGATCGCCATTCACATCTGCCCATGTGGCACCAGTGATCATCCCCAGGTGCTCAGCGTCGGGCAAATAACGTTTTGTAAAGTTTTTGAAATTGCCGGTACCGTCGTTGATCAAGAGATAACTGGCCGGGTCGTAGCCATACTGACCAGGAATCATTCGTGCTCCAACGAACAGGTCTATATCACCGTCCCGGTCGAAATCGGAGGCCGCTACGCACGAACCACTGCTCTTTAAGTTCGGCAGACGATCATCGTCGGTAAAATTACCAGTGCCATCGTTTAGATAAAGCCTGTCGAGCAGTTCGTCGGCATCAGCACTGAACTCATTACTGCCCGTTACGACGTACAGGTCAAGATCTTTGTCGCCATCCGCATCAAACAGCACGGCATCAACTGCTTCGTACGTACTGTCCTGCCGGATAGCCGCCGGTGTTTTATCAGCAAATTGCCCACCGGGACGCTGCACGTATAGCCGCCCACCCTGCCCACTGGCTCCTCCGAAGAACACATCATCCAGTCCGTCGCCGTTGACGTCGCCGGTTGCCAGCGCAGGTCCCTGCGTCGACAGCATTTGCTTCAGCAACGGGTCCCGGTTATAATCAACAAAATTGCTTTCCCTGTGCTGATACGTCAGGCCGGTAGCAGCGGTGATGTCCTGAAAAGGCTGCTCAGTCATCAGTTGCGTCGGTTTCCAGTTACCAGTCGCATCTTTTTGGGTAAGCGTCAGGGTCTGATTAGGTTTTGGGTTAGGAATAGTCTGTTTTCGATCATCAGGCCAAATAACTACTACCGAATCAATCCGGCTATTAGAACCTAAACCAAACAACAGGTTGAGATCGACGGACGATTCGAAACCACGGTTCGGCATCTGCTGCAATACCTGCATATTTGGTTCCCCAGCTTTACCCGCGCTGTCGGCGTTCGTCTGGTACACGATGACGCGGGTACCAATCGCATTCAGGTTTTTGTCTTTACCGACCAGCTTTACTTTCAAATAATTAGTCTTGAGCTTTTCCTGCGACAGGTTTTTATACACCGCCACGGGCGCATTGACATTATTGACAATCAGGTCCAGGTCACCGTCATTGTCCAGATCGCCGTAGGCAGCACCGTTCGAAAAGTCCGGCTCTGCCAGACCCCATTCGGTCGCCTTGTTGACAAACCGCAAATCCCCTTCGTTTCGAAAAGCATAGTTAGGAATCGCTTCCGATGGCGTTTTATCCAGAAACTCCTTGAAGTTAAAGACACCCTGGCGAGCTACCTGAGCCATGGTTTCGCGGTCGGCCAGGAAGTTCACAAAGTCCTGATCGGTAACGTCCTTAGCAATGCCATTGGCCACAAAAATGTCCTTTCGACCATCGTTGTCCATGTCGAAAATGAGGGCACCCCAACTCCAGTCGGTGGCTTCAACGCCCGAAAACCGGGCAATTTCATTAAATCGGGGAACAGCCTGGCCAGGCAGCGCTCCCAGGTTTAAATGCAGCATGTTCTGCATCACTTGGTAGTGAAAATCCCGGTCGAGTTTTATCTGTTGTAAATCGTAGCTTTCAAACGTGGAGTTTCGCTTCAGGCGGACATCGTTACCTGGCAGCATATCAGTCACGAAAATATCCAGCCGACCATCGTTGTTAATATCGGCAATATCCGCCCCCATCGACGACAGGCTGATGTGCGGCATCGCGTCTTTTACCGACTCCTGGAAGGTACCATCGTGATTGTTCAGGTACAGATAATCCCGCTCGTAGAAGTCATTGGAAATGTAGATGTCCAGCCAGTTGTCGTCGTTAACGTCACCGATGGTAATGCCCAGGCCGAAGCCAATGAGACTCCCGTAGATTCCGGCTTTTTCGCTGACGTCAGTGAATCGGACGCCATCATTCCGAAACAGTTTCTGACCGCCCAGCGAATCCCGCTCGGACCGGATATTAGCGTACTGCAATCGACCAACGGGCGTGAAACTGTTGTTGAGTAGGTACATGTCCAGATCACCATCCCGGTCATAGTCAAAAAAAGCCGCATGAGTCGAGAACCCGTGATCGTCAAGACCGTATTCGTGCGCTTTCTCGGTGAACGTAATAACGCCGTTGGCATCAGGGCCGTTGTTGATAAACAACTCATTGCCCCGGTCATCGCCCGTCCGGATCCCGGCATTGCAAACGTACAGGTCCAGACGACCGTCGCCATTGACATCCGCGAATGTTGCTCCCGTACTCCATGCTCGCTTTCCGGCTACACCGGCTTTGGTTGTGATATCATCAAACTGCATCCCGCCTTTGTTGAGATACAGTTTGTTATCACCCATATTGGCAATAAGGAATACATCCGACAGCCCATCGTTGTTTACATCGCCGATGGCTACGCCCCCACCGTTGTAGAAGTTCCGGTAGTTGAAGACATTGAAATCTTTATCGTCAGTTACCGTATTGGCAAAACTGATCTTCGTTTCATCGGCGGGTAGTTTTTCAAATAACGGGTCCGATGAACGAAATTGATCTGAACGACAGCCAGCCAGCAGACAAACAACTGACAGAAAGAATAAAAAACGCATAGCTACTATTGTGTCAGGCACAAACGTACAGTTACGAAATTGCGATCTGAAAAGGAGATGGGTTGAGGAGTAGCCGGAATAGGAGTGTAAATTTATCAAAAAATAACAAGCATTATCTATTTTCTACAATTTTTTGTCTTTTAACCAGCTATCAATAAACACTAAAGGCAAACCCGCATCGAGTTTGCCTTTAGTGTTTATTGATAGGTTATATGCAGCCTGACAGCAGGGCCAGGAAATTAGTACCCCGGGTTCTGCTTCAGGTTCGGGTTCAGCGCTAGCTGGTCGTTCGGAATCGGGAACAGATTCCGGAACTCCTGCGAAGCCGGCTTAAACCGCCATGTTCTCGTGTATTGACCAAAGCGGATCAAATCCTGACGGCGGTGGTATTCCCAGGCTAGCTCGCGACCACGCTCAGCCAGCATTTCGTTCAGTGTCAACGTACCAGCCGTGTACTCCGGAACGCCAGCCCGGCGACGGATAATGTTGGCATCTGCTACAGCTGCTGCCGTATTGTTCAGCCGCAGATTAGCCTCAGCACGCATCAGGTACACATCCGCCAGACGGTAGATCACGAAATCGTTGTCCTGATCATTGAACGGGTTGTTCCGCTGAATCTGGTATTTCTGGCTACGGGCACCGGCCAGACGACCAGGCGCACCCGCCGGCAGTACGAACGACGGAATTTCCGGCGTGAACACCATCGGTACTCCATCGTCCTGCAACGGCGTACCATCGGCTCTGAACTGCTGGCCTACAATCCACATTTGCTTCCGAATATCGTTGTTAGCGAATGTGTTGTAAAACTCTGTTACAGTACAGTAGCCGTTCCAGGGCTGCCCACCGAGGTTATAGGTCAACTGGTTGAGGTAGTGCAGCGTCCGCATCTGAATGTTCATACCGCCCCGCTTGGTGCTGCTGAACGGCGTTGCCAGAATGATCTCCGGCGACCCCTGATTCTGCGTCGTGAAGTTGCTGAAGAAATCACCAGCCAGTGAGAATTTACCGGAATTGATGATGTTGTTACAACGCTCGATAGCTTTCTGCCACTGGGGTGTACCTGTATACACCTGCGCGTTCAGGTACAGCTTGGCCAGAATCATGTCGGCTACCCACTTATTCATCCGACCGTAGAACGCACCGCCTACTGTTTCTGACAAATTTGGATACGCTTCCAGCAATTCTTTTTCAACCCAGGCATACACCTGAGGGCGCGTACTCTGCGTCGGTGTAGCACCGCCGAGCCGTTCGGAAATAATTACGTTTCCGAACAGGTCCATAGCCTGGTAGTGGAAGAACGCACGTAACGTTCTTAACTCAGCTATCAGTGTCTGGTCCGTAGCAGTCGGCAACTGCTGATTAATAGCCGTGATGTTGTTGTAACACCATGTCCAACGGCCATTGAACTGGCCGTTATCCGTAACAGGTCCCCAGGTGTGGGTGTACAGACGCAGCCAGTTGTCACCATCTTTCCAGTCACCACCCCGGGTTGGCACCATCTGCTCGTCCGTTGTCGTGTTCAATTCGTTCATATTTCCGAAGTAGTCCCCCAAGCCAGAGTATAGAGGACCAATCAGGGCCGCCTGCTGAGCCGGGGTACTACCAAATGAACCGCTGGTCGGAAGAACGTCAAACGTCTTCTCCGTCAGATCAGTACAAGCCTGGCCTGTCAGCAACAACGCTGTGCAGCCCATGAGTACTCTTGTGGATATGCGCTTCATAAAAGTTTTTGATTATTAGTTAGTTAAGTTACTCCTGATGTCCACAATCGTGTTAACGGTCTGTTGACAACTAGAGTTTTAACAAACCGGACGTTTGATTTTCGCCCGGTTTGCTGGTAGGTTAGAATGTTAAGTTCACACCCAATTGGAACGAACGAGTTTTGGGGTAGAACCCAGCATTCGCTTCGTCCAGGCCGATCGGGTTAGGGGCCTGCCCTACATTGAAATAGCCTGTTGATACACCATTGGTAGCAGGCGCGGCCACCTGACCACCGCCCGGGCCACCACTTAGGTCACCACGTGCCTGTAGTTC
This sequence comes from Fibrisoma limi BUZ 3, assembly GCF_000296815.2. GTDB lineage: Bacteria > Bacteroidota > Bacteroidia > Cytophagales > Spirosomataceae > Fibrisoma > Fibrisoma limi. The sequence goes on along the minus strand of NZ_CAIT01000010.1, from coordinate 215,546 downwards.
AGGATCAACACCTTTGTAGCCGGTCAGCACGAACAGGTTGTTGCCACCCACGTACACCCGGGCACCCGAAATGTACTTGTTAGCCTTAACCGGAACGGTGTAGCCAAGCTGCCAGTTGTTTAACCGTACGAACGTACCGCTTTCGAGCCAGTTGGTCGACAATACGTTGACGCCGTAGTTATTCGGCAGAGTTGTTACGTCGCGGAGCATGTTCGTTTCCAGAATGGATCCCGGAATCATGTAGTTAGACCGCGTGTTGTTCAGAATCGTGTTGCCGAATACTCCGCGCAACAGGAAGTTCAGATCGAAATTCTTGTAGCGGAATGAGTTGCTGAGCGACAGGTTAAAGAACGGCTGCGGGTTACCCTGGTTGATGGGGTTACCATTGGCATACGCAACAATTGCATCAGAATCCGCTACGTTAGGCGTTGGCGTATCACCTTTGCCCGATACAAGCAGCGGCTGACCATCGGCGTTGTACTGCCCCGTAAAGGTCGGTACGTAGTTAAACTCGCCCAGCGGACGGCCAACGACCAGGTAAGAAGCGAATACATCAGACAGCCCACGACCACCGAAGGGGTTGAAGCGAACCTGACCAACATTGAACTGGTCGTTCGAGAGGGATTCCACTTTGTTCTGGTTATACGAACCAACCAGACGAGCATTCCAGTTAAAGGTGCTACCCTGAACGATGTCACCGCCAAACGACAGTTCGACCCCGGTGTTGCGGATACTACCAATGTTTGCCAGAATTGTGTTAGCGAAGTAGTTAACCCCATCGGCCGGTACGTTGATGTTATACAGGGCGTCGCTGGTCAGCTTATTGTAGTATTCGACCGTACCTGAGAACCGGCTGTTGAACAACTGGAAGTCCAGACCTACGTTGGTTTGACCAAGAATTTCCCATTTCAGGTTCGGGTTGGCGTTCTGCGTAATACCGTAGCCCGGCAGGAAGTCGCCGATCGATCCATCATAGTACGTACCCCGCTGACCATACAACTGGATTGAGCTGTAGGCGTTGATGCCTTCGGAGTTACCCGTTTGTCCCCAACCCACGCGCAGCTTCAGGAAACTAAGCACGTTGCTCTTTGGGAAGAACGATTCGTTGGTGATATTCCAGCCCGCAGCGATTGACGGGAAAACACCCCATTTGTTGTTCGCCCCGAATTTCGAGCTACCGTCCCGGCGAATCGTTGCCGTTACGTTATACTTGTCGTTCAGATTCACAACGCCCCGGCCGAAGAAGGAGATCAACCGAGCCTGGTTGCGATACGACGTAGCGTATGAGTTGCTCGGGTTCAACAGCGTACCAGCTCCCTGACCCAGGTTGTTGAAACCAAAGTCGGTAGTTACGAACTGGTTGTTGGCAGCACCGAAGCCGTCGTTGTCGAACTGCTGGAATGAGTAGCCACCCAGTAAGGAGAAGTTGCTGGTCGTACCAAACGAGCGGTTGTAGGTAGCCGTGATTTCAGCCAATCGGTTCAGTGAGTTGTACTGACGACGCTCGGCACGGCCATTATTACCCTGATAGGCTTTAATCGCCGGGTTCGATACGTAGTTGTTGTTGGTGTTATCACTCTGCAACTGACCGTTTACACCCAGTGAAAGTCCATCCAGGATCTCGTAACGCAGGTTAGCACCCACGATGGCCGTGTTCCGAACCCCATTGTTAGTCGCGTTTTCGAGCATCGCAACCGGGTTGAACAGGTCAAACGCACCACCTACTTCACTGTACTGGCCCTGCGCATCCCGTACCGGCAGCGTAGGCAGGAATTGAGCAGCCCGACGCACGATACCATTGTCGGCAAAGTTCTGGTTCGTTTGCGTGTACTGCAGGTTGTACTGAACGTTCAGGCGGTTATCGAGTGCCTTCTGGTCGAGGTTAACCCGGCCAATCAGACGGTCGAAGCCTGTGTTCTTTACAATACCCTGCTGGTTGATATAATCGAGCGAACCCCGATACGTGAAGGTGTTTGAACCACCCGACACCGCAATGTTATGGTTGTTTACCAGCCCCGTACGCGTGATTTCCTTAATCCAGTCTGTATTGTAGTAGTTGCCACTGGCATCTTTCGGAAAACGCTGCTGATCTGTCAGGGCTGAAGCTCCTCTGATCTGCGTTACTGCGGCTATGTAGCCGGGACCGTCAAGCAGATCCAGACGATTCGAAATGGCTTCAGCACCCACGTAGTTATTAAACGTAACCGTGGTCTGTCCGGCTTTACCCCGCTTGGTCGTTACGATAATTACGCCGTTAGCAGCACGAGAACCATAAATAGCGGCCGCCGAAGCATCTTTCAGTACGTCGATGCTTTCGATGTCGTTGGGGTTTACCTGGCTGATCGGTACACCGATCATACCATCCACAACATAGAGCGGGTCAGAGCCACCAGCCAGCGACGTGTAACCGCGCAGACGTACAGTCGGGCTCTGGTTCGGGTCGCCAGACGGCGTCGTGATAACCAGACCAGCTACCTTACCCTGAATCGCCTGCAGTGGGTTCGGCGTAATACCAGGGTTAAATTCCCGGGAAGTCACCTGGGTTACAGAACCGGTCAGGTCTTTCCGCTTAGCCGTACCGTAACCAACGACAACCACTTCTTCGAGGGCTTTTGTGTCGTCGGCCAGTTGTACGTCTACCGTCGAGCGGTTACCAACGGCTACCTCCTGCGACTGGTAACCGATGAAGCTCAGGACCAGCGTGGCGTTATCGGGTACGTTGGTCAACTGATACGAACCATCAGCCTGGGTGTTCGTGCCTCGTTGCGTTCCTTTAATCTGCACACTTACCCCCGGTAAACCTGACCCCGTCGGATCAGTTACCTTGCCCGTCACAGTACGCCCTTGTGCCCAGGCTAACTGGTTACCCAGCGTCAAAACAGCCAGCATCATCAGGAAGCCGAGCAGGCTTTTCCGTGCTGATGTCTGAAACTGGCGTTTGCCAGGCTCCCCTACGAAACCGCTTTCGCAGTTACTGCTGTAGGAATTGTTCATCATAGGTTTTAAAAAAGGTTAGAACAAATTTTACTAGCAAAGACTGTAGCCGAACTTCCGGCGCAGGGTGTCAAACAGGACGTATATGCCTGAAACGTAGAACCTTGTCGGGAAAATTTAGCATATAATCTTGAACTATTGAGCAAATTACAACAGGCTAACTTAAAAATACAAATGCCCCGGAGTTTAAAATCGATTAATTATGGTCAAAATTGTATCATAAAATTTCTTAAAAACTTACAATCCCATTTCACTTTATCAATTGTTAAATCTTAAAAAATCATTAGATAAATCCTGATTTACAACACATTGTAATATTCTTTAATACATTGATTTTATAATAATTCCCAGAAAAAGCAGATAGACCATCACGAACCGATACTCATAAAAATTTGTAAATCTATTAGCGTGTTAACCCATTAAATTTGCTCGTTAAATATTAGCTACTCGATCAGGCATGGTAACTGCGGATGATTTACGGCAATTGGCCGGGCTGCTGGAAGGCGATTTATACAACAATTCAACCCAACGTACGCTGTACGCAACGGATGCTTCGGCTTACCGGGAAATGCCGATTGCGGTGGCCGTTCCGAAGACCGTCGATGATTTAAAAACATTGATTGCCTTTGCCCAACAGCGCAGGACATCCCTAATCCCCCGTACAGCCGGTACCTCGCTGGCCGGCCAGGTGGTGGGTGCCGGCATTGTGGTCGATGTGTCCAAGCATTTCACGAAAATTCTGGAGGTCAATCCTCAGGAGCGATGGGTTCGTGTACAACCGGGTGTCGTCCGGGACGAACTGAACCTGTATCTGAAGCCATACGGCCTGTACTTCGGCCCCGAAACATCAACGGCCAACCGGGCCATGATCGGCGGGATGGTAGGCAATAACTCCTGCGGCTCCAATTCGGTAGTATATGGCTCCACCCGCGAGCATACACTGGCGGTGAAAGCCCTGCTGGCCGACGGCAGCGAAGCTACGTTCGGGCCTATGGACACAACCCAGTTTGAGCAGTTGGTCTCAACAGCCGGTCAGAAAAATGGCTCGGCTTCGCTGGCCGACCGGATTGTTTTGCAGACCTACAGCGTCCTGTCTGATCCGGCCAACCAGGCTGAAATCCGGCGTAATTTCCCGAAGCGTACCATCGAGCGCCGGAATACAGGCTATGCCCTCGATATGCTGCTCGACTGTGCGCCCTTTACGCCGGACGGGGAGCCCTTTAATTTTACCAGGCTGATCGCCGGTTCAGAAGGTACGCTTTGCTTTCTGACCGAAATTAAACTGAACCTGGTTCCGCTGCCTCCCAGCGTGTCGGGCCTAGTATGTGTGCATTGTCACTCGATCGACGAAGCGCTCCGGGCCACCCTTACGGCCCTGAAATACAAGCCACAAGCGGTGGAGCTAATTGACGATATTATTCTGGAACAGGCTGACACCAATCCGGAACAGCGCAAAAACTCGTTTTTCGTCCAGAAAACACCTACCGATCACTACCCCATCATTCTGGTCGTGGATCTCTCGCGCAACGACCGGGCGGAGGTTGAACGTTTAGCCGCTGAGATGGAGGCTGAGATGCGGGCCGAGAGCCTGGGTTATCATTTTCCCTTGCTGTTTGGCGACGATACCAAGAAGGTCTGGACGCTCCGCAAGGCTGGTTTAGGGTTGCTGGGTAATCTGCCTGGCGACGAAAAAGCCGTTGCCGTAATTGAAGATACAGCGGTTGATGTGCGTGATCTGCCTGCTTACATCCGGGACTTTAATGAGATTCTGGCTAAGTATGGTATGCACTCGGTACACTACGCCCACGCTGGCTCGGGGGAGTTACATCTTAGGCCCATCATTAACCTCAAAACCGAAGAAGGCCACCGTCAGTATCGGATGATTGCGGAAGAGATCGCGGCACTGGTCAAAAAGTATGACGGCTCTTTATCCGGCGAGCATGGCGACGGGCGGCTGCGGGGTGAGTTTATTCCACAGATGGTCGGGCCACATAATTACGAGCTGATGCGGCAGATTAAGCAGACCTGGGACCCGGATGGCATCTTTAATCCCGGCAAGATTGTCGATACGCCCCCGATGGATACGTTCCTGCGCTATGAAGCCGGCCAGCAAACACCGACGTTCCAGACGTACTTCCGCTACTACGACCAGGACGTACTGCAACATGCGGAGCAATGCAACGGATCGGGCGATTGCCGTAAAACGCAGCTCTCGGGCGGAACAATGTGCCCCAGCTACATGGCCACCCGCAATGAGAAAGACACAACACGGGCCCGGGCCAACATCCTGCGCGAAATGCTGACGCGATCGCCGAAAGATAACCGCTTTGATCATGAGGAGATTAAAGAGGTGTATGACCTGTGTCTGTCCTGCAAAGGCTGCAAGTCGGAGTGCCCGTCGAATGTGGACGTAGCCAAGCTGAAAGCCGAGTTCCTTCAACATTATTACGATGCCAATGGCGTTCCCATCCGGTCACGGCTGGTTGCCAACTTCGCCCGACTGTCGGGCCTGGCATCGCTGGTGCCCTGGGCGTATAACGCTGTATTGGGCACACCGGCTCTTCGTCGGGTAGCGAACTGGATTATCGGCTTCCACCCGGATCGGACAATGCCGCTGCTGGATAAAACGACGCTGAAGCGCTGGGCAAGGAAGCGTGGGACAGGGGGCAAAGGGCTTGGGGCTGAGGGTACAGGGGTACCTGCTTCAGCCACACGCCCCAGGCTTTACTTCTTCTGTGATGAGTTTACAAACTACAACGATGTTGAAGTTGGCCAGAAAGCGATTCAGTTATTTGAGCGACTGGGCTACGACGTTGTTATTCCTGAACACGGCGAAAGTGGCCGGGCTGCCCTATCAAAAGGCATGCTGAAGTACGCCAGAACCCTGGCCGAGCGAAACATCAATGCGCTGAAAGACGTAGTAACGGCTGATACCCCGCTGGTCGGTCTGGAGCCATCGGCTATTCTTACCTTCCGCGACGAATACCCCGATCTGGTGAGTGAATCGCTGGTGGCCGACGCCCGTCGCATTGCCGAAAACGCGTTGACATTTGAGGAGTTCATTGCCCGAGAGCTGGATGCCAGACGCATCCGCCCCGAGCAGTTCACGGACGAAAAGCGGCTTATCAAGCTCCACGGTCACTGCCAGCAGAAAGCGGTTTCGTCGCTGGTACCGGGTAAGAAATCTCTATCGCTGCCGAAGAACTATTCGGTACAGTTGATTCCATCCGGGTGCTGTGGTATGGCGGGGTCATTTGGCTACGAGGCTGAACACTTTGACGTATCAATGCAAATTGGCGAACTGGTTCTTTTCCCGACCGTTCGGCAGCAACCCGACGACGTAATCATTGCTGCCCCCGGCACCAGTTGCCGCCACCAGATCAAGGATGGTACCGGCCGCAAGGCTAAGCACCCCGCCGAGATATTGTTTGAAGCGCTGAAGTAGCGGTAAGTTATTAAGAGACTACCGCTCAAAAGGCCATTGCTTCTGCACAACGGCCGACACCAGAAAGGCGACAATACCCAGGGCGCTTACCAGCAATCCGGAAAGCATAAATTCCAGACCGGTCGAGATGAAAATAAACGCCCACACACCGATGGCCAGCAACACCGGCAACGGATACAGCGGCATCCGGAAGGGAAACGTAATAGCCGCGCCACCGGCCCGGCGTCGTTGACGTAGTCGCAATAATCCGACGGCTTGCCCAATAAACTGAACCAGAATCCGCATCGCCAGAATGGCCGTAATGACATCGCCCAGGCGAAACAACAGGCTGAATGCGAAGCCAAGTCCACCCAGTACTAACAGCGATACGTAGGGAAACTGCCGGGTTGGATGCAGCCGGGCAAAGATGCGGAAGAAACGCCCATCGGCGGCTGCGGCATACGGCACCCGCGAGTACCCCAGCAAGACCGCAAACAGCGAGGAGAACGCCACTACCAGCACCAGAACGGTGGCCAGCCGGGCGGCTTCAGGCCCGTAGAGTGTTTCGACAAACGTACTGACAATGAACTCGCTCTGCTGCGCCTGCTGCCAGGGTACCACGCTCACTACGCTGATGTTCATCAGCAGATACAGTACCGCAATGCCAACGATGGAGATAAACATACTGGCCGGAATATTTCGCGCTGGCTGACGAATCTCTCCCCCAAGGTGGCAGACGTTGTAGTAGCCCAGGTAGCAGTAGATCGTCTTGACCGACGCTTGTCCAAGACCAGCGGCCAGCAACCCACCACTGACTGACCCCATCGACGTAACCACTTCGCCGACCGGGATTCGGGCATTGGTCAACCCCCCGACGATGATCCAGCCCAGCGTCAGTAGCACCGCGCCCCACATCACCAGCCCAATCCGGCCGATTGAATCGATTTTGCGGTACAGCAGCGCAATAATGACCAATACTACCCCACCCGAGACGAGTTTACGCTGCCAGTCGTCGAGCGGAAGCAGGTAGGATGCGTACTGCGAAAAGCCAATCGCCCCCGACGCCAGCACTAAAGGTGCCTGAATCATGGTTTGCCAGACGTACAGAAACGACATGAGTCGTCCCCATTTCCGTTCGCCATACGCTATTTTCAGGAAGTTGTAGCTACCACCGGCCTGGGGGAAAGCAGCCCCCAGTTCGGCCCAGACAAAGGCATCGATCAGGGATACTACCGCACCCAGCACCCAGGCCCATAGAAACTGCGGTCCGCCGATAGTTTTAATCACCAGCGGCAGCACCACAAATGGCCCGATTCCAACCATATCGATCATGTTGAGTGCGGTGCCCTGCAGCAGACTCAACCGACGCGGTAGGGAGGCCTCCGGTGAGGTATCGGATGGATCAGTAGATTGGCTGGAAGATGTAGAGTTGGTCAATCGCGTAAAATGTCAATGCCAGTTACGTTACTCAGGGGTTGGTTATCAAAGGATAGAAACCCGCTAAAAGTTCGTGAAAACTGCATTTTACCGATTAATTACCTTGCTGGTGTTTGCTGCACCAGAATCCATGAAACCACGTGACGAATTGCCCCTCTGGAAAGGTGAATAAGTAGCGGCTTATTTTTGAAACAAACTCTATAGACATGGGTTATTAATCCAGTAATCAATAAATGAAAAGAAGTACTTACGTTATGAAAAAGGCATTTGTTTTAGGGATGATTCTGACCATCGGTGTTGGCACAGCAACAATGGCTCAGACAAAAGGACAGCAACGAAGTACGAATGGAATATCGTCAAAAGGTGATGAAACCAACACCAGTTCTGTAGAAGGCATGCAGCGCCGGGGTAGTGGTAAGATGTCGTCTGGCGCTACACGCAACGGCAACAGCAACCTGTCTCCAACGTCACCGACGAACACGCAGGGCAGTACTTCGACGGGATCGGCCAGCGTACCGTCGAATGGTGGAGCAAAGGGTACAGGAGTCAAAGCGCAAAGTAGCCCCACTCAGGCCAAGAGCACAAAAAACGGCACCGCTACCGATGGTGGCCTGACCAGCACGGGAACGCCTGACTACGGTACTAATGTCGATCAGAAATCAACGTCAGGTACGACGGGTGGTTCAAAGCGGCCGACGTCGACCAGCGAGGTTCGAAAAGAGGCCCAGACAAGCGATAAGAACGTATCAACCGGTTACCCACAACCAACAGGCAAGGGGAAACCCGGCACGCCTTCGGGCAATGCATCCGGAAAGAAAGGCAAAACCGGCAAAACTGAGAACTATCCAAATTAATTGGCGTGCTGTCTGATTGATGAGCACACCATAAGCAAAAAAGCCCGATTCAAACGTATTGAATCGGGCTTTTTGCTTGACACGCTGGCGCTTAGTTCAGCAGCTCATCGAACGTGAGCGAAATGTAGTACGTTGATCCGATATACGGATTGCCAAACGCCTGGAAATAAGGCTTACCGAACAGGTTGGTTCCGCCAACTTTTACGATCGATCTCAGGCTCGACAGCTTGTAATTAACCTGCGCATCGAAGTTGTTGATTGCCGGTACGATTGTGTTCGCGTACAAGGGTACACCCGCTTCCGACGGCTGGCCAAAGCCTTCCCAGGTAAACTCATCCTGATGACGGAACGTCAGGGCAAAACCAACTTTTGACGTAACAGTTGGCCGCTTGCTGAAGCTCAAATTCCAGCGGTACTCCGGCGTATTGAATCCTGAAGTTTGCAATTCAGGTGAGGGCGTGAAGTTGTTCAGCTTGTTGTTCGCAATATTTCCGGAAACGGCAAATCCTTTGGGAAGACTATAGTTCAGGCCCACTGCCCAACCCGAAGCGGTGATACGTTCACTACTGTTGGCCGGTGCCGAAAACACCCGGCGCGTGTTGCCACTTAATACACCCGATGCCAGCGGCAGCAAACCCGGCGCTGCTGAAGCCGTCGGCTGGATCAGAATGACCGATCCGATGAAGTTGGTATAAACGCTGTAATAGTAATACGCATCGATGAACAGCTTCTTGTTGATGATGCCCCGGTACCCAATTTCGTAGTTAGCGACCCGCTCCGGCTTAAACTCCTTGCGCTGGTAAGGTTTTAGATTGGCCAGATTCGCGTTTACCGCCAGCCCTTGCACAACCGTTGGCGCCTGAGCCTGCACAATGGCGGTAACCCCCTGCTGAATGGCTGTCTGGATAACTGTTGGGTTATTCGGAATTTGTCCGGCTGCTACACTAGCCGATACCGCGGCTGTAACCTGTGGTAGTACCTGTGCAGTAATCAAGTCAACAGCCTGCTTCTGTAGAGCGGGGTCTGCCGCCGACTGTAGCACCGCAGCCCCAAACGCAGCTACGTCGGGCCGGGAGTAGGAGTTCGACAGTTGATAGCGGTCGAAGAACTCCGGCAAGCCGCCGATCAGCCGGGCGTTTGGCGTCTGAAGATCGATGTACTGGTTCTGCGTCGTTGGAATCCGAAAACCGGTCTGGTACGACAACCGGATGTTGTGATCACCAAAGGTTGTCACGGCCGACACCCGGGGCGTGAACTGCCCTTTGAAGTTCTGGTTCTTGTCGTACCGTAGCGAACCCGTCAGTTTCAGATGATCGCTGAACAGTTGCTTGCTTACCTGAGCAAACCCGCCGTATTCGTTGATGTTGATGGTTCCATTACGTCCCTCCACCTGATCGGCAAAAAGCGTACCCTCCGAACGTAGTTGATACCTGCGGTAGTTGGCGCCAATCAGGACGTCCGCGAATTTGATTTCGTTTTTCAGGTTATACACCCCTTCGGCGTGGTACAGGTTCGACTTATCCAGAAACGCCCCACCCGGGTTTGTCGTATTCGATATAGAATTGGTTCTCACGGCTTCGTATAACCGGTTGTACGCTTCGGTACCGGGCACGGGCCGCCCCTGGTCGGCAACACCCCGAGCCGTCAGGTGTGCCTGATCTTCCGACTGCCCCGCCTGACGAGCCTGTGCGAACGCGCCAACGTATTGACCATACCAGACTGTGCTGGGTTTCCAGGCTTCATTCAGGAAGATGCTGGCCAGACCGGCCGTGTATGATTTACCCGATCGCTCCTGGGTTGTGTAGGCCCGAAGCGTAAAATTATCACCCCGCAGTTCGAGCTTGCCCTGCGTCAGGTTAAAGTCCCGCAGCGAATACCGGCCATTACCCGTATACACCGTCGTACCGAACCCGTAGTTGATCTGCCCGATGGCTTCAATTTTTTCCGTCAGCCGGTAGTGGACAGCACCGTTTAGTTTAAGGCTTTTGGTATTATAATCGACCAGATTCACCTCCGGATAGCCCGTGCGGCTAACGTTCCGGTTAGGCAAGAGGGCCAGCGCAGCAGACGGCAGTTGCCGGTTAGCCACCAGCGCCTGACCAACCGTAAGAATGTTGGCCTGGTTTTCGTCGCCGTATACGTTCATGCCGTCGTAGTTGATTGCCGTGCCCGGGCCCCGGTTAGGGTCAGCATTCCCCCCACCGTTCAGGTTGGTATAATTCGTTGCCTGCCAGTCTTTGGCTTTGATGTACGACAGGTTGACTTTGAAAGCCAGCTTGTTGTTAAACGCCTTGGCATACCGGATCGACGCATCGTAGAAGCCGGTTGTTGGCTCGGTACGATTGTCGGCGTGCATGATACCTGTCTTTACGTTTGCGCTGAGGCCCTGATATAGAAACGGACTTTTGCTGTTCAGCAGGATCAGGCCCTGAATCGCATTTGGTCCGTACAGCGCGGATGCCGCTCCCGGCAGAATCTCGACACTCTCTACGTCCTGCTCCGGAACGCCGACGATGTTGTCGATGGGGAAGTTCAGGCCCGGCGCGGAGTTGTCCATACCGTCGATGAGCTGCACCGTACGCGGGTTACCGTTGGCACCAAAGCCCCGCATGTTGATGGATTTGAACAGCAACCCCTGCGTCGAGATGTCGATCCCTTTGAAATTGGCTAACCCACTGTAGAAATCCGGGGCTGGTGTGTTCTGAATGGCCCGAAGGTCCATTTTTTCAACGGCTACCGGCGATTTCAGGACGCTTTCCTCGACCCGCGATGCCGACACCACAACTTCTTCACCGAGCGTGACCTGCTCTTTCATCGTGATAGTCAAGTCTGTGCGGTTCCCGTTAATAGGCAATTCCTGCGTTTGATAACCGACCGAAGAAACGACGATCGTGAACGGAGCTGGTGTATTGGTCGACAGAGAGAAATTTCCTTTAGAGTCGGTAATCGTGCCGATCACTTTGCCCTTCACCGTGATACTGACGCCCGCTAACTCCTCCTTTTTAAATTCGTCAATAACTTTACCAGCAATTCGAACTTGGGCAAAAACACTAACTGACATTACACAGAATAGCCAGACTAGTGGTAGAGAATACCTCATTGATGTACACATAGGTAAATGTAAGTGAATATAGTTAAGTAAACCTTTAGTATAGTTAGCACTAAAAATATAGATAATTCTGATTTTTGTACAAAAAAATCTTGACATTGATTAAAAAATCAACTCTTTACAACAAAGTTTTTTTATTAAGTGGCTGTTTAACAAAGTCTTAACGCACCACATTATACGTAAATTTTTATATGTAATACTTATTCCCACATCAGTACCTATGCGCTTATAAAAGCATGATCGACCTATAAGGTTTCATACACTAAGGCAGGATAGCTTCAGATAGTTAGCCAATAAATGGGTAGTAAATTAGACGGGACGCTGTCTTTTGTTAGTCAGCATTGTTTCTCAACTCATATTTTTTCTCCATGAACAACGACTTCGAACAATCCGGTCGGCGGGACTTCCTGAAGGCCTCCGGCCTGCTGACTGGTAGCGCTTTGCTGAGCAGCCTGCCTTTCGGATCTATGGCAGGTGGCTATCATCGATCAGTAGACGATACCATTAAAGTAGCACTCATTGGTTGCGGTGGACGCGGCACCGGCGCGGCTCAGCAGGCGTTAAGCACGAAGCAGAACGTGAAGATTGTAGCCCTGGCCGACGCCTTCCGCGACCGGCTTGATCAGGCCTACAAATCGCTGTCTGGACGTGGGGCCAAAGCCGCCGATGGCTCACCAAAAGTAGACGTACCCGAAGACCGGAAGTTTGTCGGGTTCGACGCCTACAAGCAAGCTATTCCGCTGGCCGACGTAGTGATTCTGGCAACACCGCCGGGCTTCCGCCCGAGCCACTTCGAGGAAGCCGTTCGGCAGGGTAAACACGTCTTCATGGAGAAGCCGGTTGCTACCGATGCACCCGGTGTCAGAAAAGTGCTGGCTGCGGCTGAAGAAGCCAAAAAGAAAAAACTGAACGTAGTGACCGGCCTGCAGCGTCGCTACCAACCCAGCTACCGCGAAATGATCAAGCGCATTCATGATGGTGCCTTAGGTGATATTGTTGGTGGACAGGTCTACTGGATTAGTGGTGGTGTCTGGCATAAACCTCGCCAGGCCAATCAATCTGAGATGGATTACCAGATGCGTAACTGGTATTATTTCAACTGGCTTTGTGGCGACCACATCAACGAGCAGCACGTTCATAACATCGACGTAGCCAACTGGGTGAAGCAGAGCTATCCGGTTTCCTGCCAGGGCACCGGCGGCCGGCAGGTACGGAACGGCAAGGACGATGGTGAAATTTTTGATCACCATATCGTCGATTTCGTGTACGCCGATGGCACAACCATCAATAGCCAGTGTAGACACTACGAAGGTACGTTTAGCCGCGTGGATGAACTGTTCCTTGGCACCAAAGGCAAGGTTGAAGGGATAGAAAAGAAAAGTAGCGCGTTGATGGGCTACAACGGACAACCCATTTACTCCTACGCGGCAAAACCGACTGACAATCCTTATCAGATCGAACACGACGAACTGTTTGAGGCCATTGCCAAAGGTGAATACAAATTTGCCGATGCCGAGCGGACTGCTAAAAGCACGATGACGGCCATTATGGGCCGGATGGCGACGTATTCGGGCAAAACTGTTAAGTGGGACGAAGCCCTGAATTCTCAGATTGACCTCTTCCCCGAAAAACTAGCGTGGGATGCCATGCCGAAGATATTGCCAGATAAAGACGGTATATATCCGATTGCGGTTCCCGGCAAGACCATCGCCGTGTAGAGACGCAACATATTGCGTCTCTACAACCGGAATTCGGCCGACTGCCACCTGCGCAGTCGGCCGTTTTTGTTTTCGAGGATATATAGCTGTACCCCTGGAAAGCGCTCAATCAACCGACGGCTTTTCCGCCAGCCCGCAACGCTGAATACTTTGGTCAACGCATCGGCCCGATAACCATCCGGGGCCAGGACCGTTGCCCGTACAAAGTGGCGTAAGCCCAGGCCACTTCGCGGATTCATGACGTGCGAATACCGACGACCTTCGTATTCGAGGTACCGGTACGTATCGCCGGAGGTGGTAATAGCCGCATTTTTGAGATTCACCGTTAACGTATCAGTATCGCCGGCTTTTCCTGAACTTACCTCCACTCGCCAGCCGTCTGGTTGGTCGGGGGGCGCATCGCCTGCCAGTACATCGCCCCCAATATCGATCAAAGCCGAACGGATACCGAAGCCACGTAGCACGATGAGCGCTTCATCAATGGCAAACCCCTGCCCGATACCGCCCACATCGAGCCGCATACGAGCCTGGCGTAACCGAACCGAACGCGTCACCGAATCCAGTTCGACGAATCGGTAGCCAACGGATTGTCGGGCTGTTCGACGCTCTCTGGGCGACGGAAACTCCTTTCGCCGAACGGCCCGACGCCATAAAAGCGACAACGGCCCAATAGTCGGATCAAAACGGCCCTTCGATAGTCGGGCGATACTGATTGATTTCCGTAGTACGTCGAAAAGTTCGGGCGAAACGCGCACCCATTGGCCCGAACCACTAGTGGCCGACAGCCGGTTAATTTCACTGCCATCCAGATAATCGCTCATGATCTGATTGAGCGAATCCATCCGGGCCGACACGGCCGCGTTGGCCCGGATGGCGGTCAGGCTGTCAGGCGCATAAAACGTTACGTTAAATTGCGTTCCCATCAGCCCTCGGTGAAAACTGTAGCGGTGCAGCAACGGCTGGGCGCTTCCAGTGAGCGCCCGACCTACTAACAAGAACAGAATAACAAAGCGGAGGGACAAAGCAGGGGCAATTTTGTTATCGTAACAGCTTACTGAACGAGATCATGACGATAAGAAACAAATATATTATCCTGGCAGCCGGGTTCTGGTTAGGCGGTATTATCCTGCTGCTGATCGGGTCAATGCTAAAAAGTCAGTCGTGGGCCGGTACGCTTTTCACAATCGGCATTCTGGGGCAGGCCGTCGGTTTTGGTCTCTTCGGCTTTGCCATCATGAAAGGCGCTTTTAACAAGAAAGAATGACCCTGTCTATCCATTCTGCCACAACTGAGCCGGAATACGAAACCCTTCTACGGCTACGCTGGTCATAGTTGCGGCCGACGCTCTGCTGACAAATTTACAATAATCCAGCCTCTTTTTCGGCGTGCTGAGCAGCTCCGGCAACCTGCGCTACCTTATTCCGCAAGTACATATCGGCCAGCACCAGCGCAGCCATGGCCTCCACGATCGGAACGGCGCGGGGCACAACGCAGGGGTCATGGCGTCCTTTGCCCGATACCGTAACCGGCTGCCCGTGCACATCCACGCTGTCCTGATCCTGCATAATGGTAGCCACCGGCTTGAACGCCACCCGGAAGTAAATGTCCTCCCCGTTGCTGATCCCGCCCTGGATACCACCCGAATGGTTGGTCTTGGTACGAACGCGCCCCTGGTCATCCGTATAGAACTCGTCGTTATGTTGCGAACCGTACAGTTCGACTCCCGCAAAACCGCTACCGTATTCAAATCCCTTAACAGCATTGATGCTGAGCATAGCCTTTCCCAGCTCAGCGTGCAGTTTATCAAACACGGGTTCTCCCCAGCCTACCGGCACACCCGTAATAACGCAGTCAACAACGCCACCGATGGAGTCGCCCCGCTTGCGGGTATCGTCGATGTATTGAAACATGCGTTCGGCCGTTTCAGGGTCGGGGCATCGTACGGCGTTTTCTTCGGCCAGAGCCAGGTTCAACGCCTGATACGGCTTTTGCAGCGTCAACGTTCCAACCTGCGAAACGTAGGCCTGAATCTGAACGCCCTGCTGCTGCAATAACAGCTTGGCCACGGCCCCGGCCGCCACCCGGGCGGCTGTTTCGCGAGCCGACGAACGGCCACCACCCCGGTAGTCGCGGGAGCCGTATTTTGCCTGATACGTATAATCGGCGTGCGACGGCCGAAATTGCTCAGCAATGTGCGAGTAGTCCTTGCTACGTTGGTCGGTATTGCGGATCAGCAGGGCGATGGGCGTTCCCTGGGTCTGCCCTTCGAATACCCCCGACAACACCTCAAACTCATCGGCTTCGCGACGCTGGGTCGTGATGCGCGACTGGCCTGGTTTCCGGCGATCGAGTTCTGTTTGGATAAATGCTGTATCGAAGGCAAGACCGGCCGGGCAGCCGTCAATCACTACGCCGATAGCCGGCCCGTGCGATTCGCCAAAGGTCGAGATTTTGAAGAGGGTTCCGTATGTACTACTCATAGCCGCAAGTATCGCAGAGAATCCAGTTAAACCTCAAAATTCGGTTAAATCCGCGTAAACTGTGGCTTATCTTCTAAAAAATACGACCAACATGCCCAACAACATCAATATAATCAATACGTTGGCAACGGCTCTGACCAACACAGCGCCGTTGATTGGCTGGTAGGAACTGTCCAGTTTATCGATACCAGCATAGATAGACACAGGTGTACTTACCCCTGGCGATACACTTATGGCCTGCTTCTCCATACCCGTATTAGCCGAAGCCACCGCTGCCGTTGCCGTTCCAACCTGCAACTGAATCCTTGAGTGCAAAGTATCGTACCGGGCGGTTCGAGGATTAAAGAAAACCCACTGGAATCGGTCGGCCAGCGGCAGTGGACCATTCTCGCGTGGAATCAGAAAGTACGTGAATTGCTTACGACCCGTCACGCGCCCACCATCACGACTAATCACCTGGCGTTCTTTGGGCGGAAAAATATCAACAGCAGCACTTGCCTGGTCGGTAACTGCTGCCGGTGCCTGGAGCGTAGCGATGTTTCCTTCACCTTCTATCGCGAAGCTATACCGAATGCTCTTTCCAATGCTTACCCGTGTGCGCTCAACGGATTCGACCAGCTGATACGTACCGACGGGTACCTGGCCACGTAGCGGATGGGGTGGCAGCGGCCGAACGTTTACGGTAAGCGGCTTGCTGGTAAACACAACCGTTTCTGGCTGCGCTAATGGAGGTCCAACTTTGGGGCGGGGCCGGGCCAGCCACAAAGATACGGCCGGCAATCGGAGCGGCTGGGCCGACAACGGGAAGTAGATAGCCTGGTACAATAGATATTCCCTGAACTTACGTCCGGCCACAGTCACGGGTATAGGGTTCAGTTCATTAATTCCGACGTTTTCTTCCCAGGCATTAGCGGGCCGAATTTTTTTTAGAATCGTTTGTAGCTGCCGATCAAGCGCCCTGAAACTCAGCTCCAGTTCGTAGGGGTAATCATCGGCTACGTAGAACGCAAGCGAAAGGGCCACCCCTTCGCCCGCGTAGATAGACGACCGCGAAGCTTTCAGATTAAGAAAAGCTGAACCGTTCGGGGGAGTAGCTGGCGTAACGAGTGTAGTCGCTCCGGGCCCGCTGGCTACCGCAGCCGTAGGCCGTACGATCAGCGTTGCACCCTCCGACCGGGCTACAAATCCATTGACGGTTACTGAGAAAGGCGGCAATTTATACCGCCCGGGCAATTTTGCCTGATAAGTTTGCGTGACTACTTGATTTACAACCGTTTTATTCTCAACTTCCGACGATGTAAAGCTCGCAGAAGTTCCTCGTTTTACGAAGCCCGGTATGTCCGGAAAGTTAATTGTGGGCCTGTTTTCGCTGTTTGGCGCAATCACCGAAATAGTGAAGGGCCGTTCGATCGAAAAAGAAGTTTGACTTAATTCGATAGTTACAAGATTCTCAGTACTTTGTCCAAAAGCGACCGAAATACAACAAAAAAATAATACAAGAAATTTGCGGAATACTTCTAATAACATCACTATATTTGAACAACAATTGCATTTACATGCCGTTATGGCTTTGGGGTGCGATTGATAACGTAACGTTCAACCAAATTAATAAATCCATAGGCTTTTTAACCAAAAAATTAGATGTGAGTATGGCCTCAATGCTGGAATACATTAAGACAATCCTTCAGAAGGTGAGTTTTGATAAGGCCCTGTTTGAAAAAGAGTTGAGAAAAGCCATCGCCATGCTGGTTCCTGAGGAAATTAAACAACTCAAGACCTGGTGTTATGCACAGTTTGGTAAGATTTATCGTGTTGTGCTGAACCGCTGCTTTTCGCGGGTACGGTTTTCCTGATGTAAACGCTCCTTAGCGATACAGGCCTCCGGCAAAACCGGAGGCTTTTTTTGTTGTCTACAAATCAACTTGCTCACGCATTGATGGTATTTCAACATGCTGAAAACCAGCCGCTTCCAGCTTCTGTTTCCAGATCAACTGCTTGTCGTATTCACCGTGTACGAGATATACTGTTTTGACCTGAGCCGGGTCCTGGCAGGCCAGAAACTCCAGCATTTCGCGGTAATCGGCATGAGCGCTGAAGGAATCCATTATGGCCACCTGCGCATTAACGGTAAACGTTTCACCGAAAATCCTGACCTCCCGATCGCCCCGTTTCAGGGCTCCTCCTAGCGTCACCGGCGACGCGTACCCGACCAGCAGGATCGTATTGCGGCTATCCTCGATGTTGTTCTTAATGTGGTGCTTGATCCGTCCGGCCTCGGCCATTCCCGATGAGGAAATGATGATGCAGGCTCCAGGCCTGTCGTTGATGGCTTTGGAGTCAGCTACGTCGGAAATGTAGTGCAGATTAGGAAAATCAAATGCGCTGCCGTCTTTTTTGATATAACTCAGAATCTGCGGATTAAAGCATTCGTCATGGTCGTCCATAACCTGGGTAGCTTTCACGGCCATCGGGCTGTCGATGTAGACCGGTAGGCGGGGGAGCTTTCCTTCACTTTCCAGTTGGTCGAGGGCGTATATTAACTCTTGCGTCCGGTCAACGGCGAAAGCCGGAATGATTAGTTTACCTCCCCGTCTGACGCACGTATCCTCCACGATTTGCAGCAAATGCGCCTTCATATCCGGTTCAGGTTCATGCAGCCGATCGCCGTAGGTCGATTCGCAGATGATATAGTCGGCCTGCGGAAATGGTTCGGGACGTTTGAGAATCTGGTCGTTGGGCCGGCCAATGTCGCCACTGAAAAACAGCCGCTTCTCCTGGCCCCCTTCCCGAATCGTAAGGCTGATCGCTGCGCTGCCGAGCAGGTGAGCGGTGTCCGTAAAAAGAATGCTTACGTCGTCGGTCAGCCAGACGAGCCGGCCATAGTCCAACGTTTTAAACTGGCGTAGCGCCTGCTCCACGTCGGCCTGTTCGTAGAGTAGTTCCAACTCGGGCCGTCCCTGCCGGTTGCGACGTTCGTTAATCCGCTTCAGGTCTTTTTCCTGAATGTGGGCACTGTCCGACAGCATGATTTCGCACAGATCGGCCGTTGCAGGGGTTGCGTAGATGGGGCCCGTAAACCCCTGACGAACCAGTCGCGGTATCAACCCTGTATGATCGATATGGGCGTGCGACAAAACCAGAAAGTCGATACTGGCTGGATCAAAACCAAAGTTCTGATTAAGCTCGTCGGTATTTATCCCCTGAAAAAGGCCACAGTCGAGCAAAATACGAGTGCCACTGTCGGTTGTCAGTAGGTGTTTGCTCCCCGTCACGGTGCGGGCTGCACCAAAGAATTGAAGCTTCATGATG
Source organism: Fibrisoma limi BUZ 3 (assembly GCF_000296815.2). Classification (GTDB taxonomy): domain Bacteria; phylum Bacteroidota; class Bacteroidia; order Cytophagales; family Spirosomataceae; genus Fibrisoma; species Fibrisoma limi. Next base: position 196,221 of record NZ_CAIT01000010.1, on the reverse strand, counting down.
ATTGTGATCGCGATTGAGGCTGTAAGTACGTTGTTTATATGAGAATACAAGACCAGGCAACCGTATATTTGTTCAGGTAGACAACCAACTATGTCGAAACAGTCCGGCTCTGCTTTTGCGAAATTCCGTCGACCACCAGCCTGGCCTGCTGCCGTTTACAGCCATCTGGCCCGACTGTTACGTCGTCGTTTCGTCTGGGCTTTGCTGGCATTCCTGCTGATTTTTCTCGGCCTTGATCGGCTTTTTCCGCTTCGTACGGCGGTACCATATGCCCCCTTGATTACGGCTCATGATGGTACCACCCTGCACGCCTTCCTGAGCCGCGACGACAAGTGGCGCATGTACGCCGAGCTGACGGAGATTACTCCTGTCGTGCGCAAAACGATTCTGTTCAAGGAAGACAAGTATTTCTACTACCATCCTGGCTTCAATCCGGTGGCTATGATCCGGGCCGCCGTTCGCAACCTGCTGACCAGCCGACGAACATCGGGGGCATCGACCATTACGATGCAGACAGTCCGGCTGCTGGAACCCCGCGAACGGACGTATGGCAGCAAACTGATCGAATTGTTCCGGGCGCTGCAACTGGAGCTACATCTCTCCAAAGACGAAATTCTTCAACTGTACCTGAATCTGATTCCGTACGGCAGCAACATTGAAGGGCTGAAAGCTGCATCGCTGCTGTACTTCGGGAAGCCACCCGCGCTGCTGAGTCTGGCCGAACTGACAACGCTGACCATTATTCCCAACCGGCCTTCGAGCCTGCGGCTGGGTCAAAACAACGCCTTCATCGTACAGGAACGTAACCGCTGGCTGGCTCGCTTTCGGTCGGCCGGGTTATTCGATGAGATCGCCGTCACCGACGCCCTGAACGAACCGCTAACAGCCCGACGTCGGGCGGCTCCGCAGCAGGCCCCCCATCTGGCGCGCCGACTGCGGCTGGCTTATCCAGATACGCCCATTATCCGATCAGCGCTACGCCCGGCCGCTCAGGCTACAGCAGAACAACTCGTCTACAACTACGTTAATCGCGTTCGGGCTCTCAACATCCACAATGCAGCCGTTCTGGTTGTGGATAACCGAACGCTGGAGGTTGTGGCTTACGTTGGGTCAGCCGATTTCGCGAATACGTTCGATGGCGGGCAGGTAGATGGTGTCCGGGCGGTACGGTCGCCGGGAAGCGCCCTGAAGCCTCTCCTGTATGCGCTGGCCTTCGACGAGGGGCTGATTACGCCCAAAACCAAACTGAACGACGTACCCACCAACTTTGGCGGCTATGAGCCGGACAACTACGACCGGCGCTTCAACGGCCCCGTTACGGCAGAATTTGCCCTGGCCAACTCGCTGAATATTCCGGCCGTGGCCCTGCTTAAAGATATTGGTACGTCCACCTTCATTTCGACCATGCGCAAAGCCGGCTTCTCGACCATTCAGAAACAGGCAAAAGACCTGGGATTGTCGATGATTCTGGGCGGATGCGGGGTCACTTTGGAGGAAATGACGCGGCTCTACACCGGTTTCGCCAATGAAGGTGGGGTGGGGACTTTACGGTTTACTTCAGTAAGCCCTTCTTATGCAACTAAGCCGGGGCAGCCTGCTACTCCCGTAAAGCGGTCTTTTTCCCCCGAAGCGGCTTACCTCGTCACGCATACACTCACGCAGATTACCCGCCCCGATCTGCCCAACAACTTCGACAACAGCTACCATCTACCCCGTATCGCCTGGAAAACGGGTACCTCATACGGTCGGCGCGACGCCTGGAGTATCGGCTATAACCGCAACTTTACCATCGGCGTCTGGGTCGGCAATTTTTCGGGAGCCGGCGTTCCGGAGCTAAGCGGTGCCAATACGGCCACGCCCCTGCTGTTTCAGCTTTTCAACGCGCTGGACTATAACTCAGCCCGCGGGTGGTTCAAACCGCCCAACGGGTTAGCCATGCGCCGGATCTGCCCCGAAACCGGCGATACGCCCGGTGAATTCTGCGCAAATCCAGTTGCGGATTACTGCATCATGGGTGTGTCCCGCTTCCGGCGCTGCCAACACCGTCGGGCCATACTGACCAATGCAGCCGGTACGGTCTCATACTGCACGTATTGCCTTCCGGCCCAGACCGAAGCTTCGGGTATCGTCCGCCGTTCGTACCCCAATCTGGCACCGGACCTGATGGCTTATTACCGGAGCAGGCACATTCCGTTTGAAACTGTACCGCCCCATAACCCCGCCTGCGAACGGGTGTTCGGTGACAAACAAGCTGGCCCGCAGATCGTCAGCCTGAACGACGGCAGTGAGTATTTCATCAACGCCCGGCAACCAGTCGAAATGGAACTGAGTTGCCTTGCCGCTAACGACGTACAGACCGTATACTGGTATTTGAATGATAAACTATATCAGAAATCATCGCCCAGCGAGGGCGTTTTTTTCAGACCACGGCCCGGTATGCTGAAAATCTCATGCGCCGATGATAAAGGTCGTCACAGCGATGTGCGGGTCACCATCCGCAATGAATGAGGGTAACCATTTCTTTATTTTGCATTTTGCGTAAAAACTGTCATTTTTCCTGCCTTAAATGACATTCATAATGAAACTCGCTTCACTCCTGGTAATCACTTTCTTTTTTGCAACGACTGCTTTTGCTCAACAGACTACCGACCCGACGCAGGACCCAACAGCCCTCGGCAACGCTTTTTTCAAAGCTATGCTTGACGAAGACGGTAATACCATGGGCAAACTGCTGGCCAATGATTTTTTCCTGACCAGCTTTGACGGTCAGGGTGTAGAACGCGACTTACTGCTTCAGGCTATCAGTGGCGGCTACGTAGTGATCGACAATGGTACCGTTTCTGAAGCCCGCACCCGCACGTACAACAATTCGGCGGTGATGACCGGCTTCTGGAAGGTCAAAGGCAATGTGCAGGGAAATGCACTTGACTACAACGCAGCGTTTTCGGTCGTTTGTGCCAAGCAGGGCGACGCCTGGAAGATTGTTAACGTTCAGTTTACGCCGGTTCGGTAAGAACCGTTTTTAGGGTTGATTGCCGTTCGCTAAGTCGATGCGGCCAGCCTCCGTAAAATCAACACCCACTCACCTGTAATGAGTGGGTTTTTCGTTAGTATGCCGAGAGTTAGCTATTGTTCGCAATGAAACCTACCGCCCTTTTCCGTCACCTGCTTGTATTTGCCTTTCTCCTGTATAGTTTCTCCCATTGTGCCCGATTGTCGTTTAATGAAGTAGCTGTAGTTGGCCGCAACTTTGGCGACGAAATTCAGCGGACCCAGAACCTGACCTTTACCTTCAACAAGAACGTTGGGCCGGAAACCGGGCTGGATGAATGGGATTCGACCCAATACGTACGGTTTATCCCGGCCGTTCGGGGAAAGTTTAAATGGACCGCCCCCAACGAACTGGTGTTTTCGCCGGCCGTTGCCTTCGATGCAGCCACCGACTACCGGGCCGAGCTGACCGACGATCTGCTGAAGCGCTCGGAAAAGAAAGACCTCAAAGTGTCGGGTGATGACCTTGCGTTTCATACACCTTATCTCCAGCTCACCAGTACCGAAACTTGGTGGACGCGCGCCCGCGAAACCGGCCAACCCGTTGCGAAAGCCCGACTGAACTTCAACTACCCGGTGTCGTCGGCGGAGATATCCGCCAAACTGGCCGTTTCTACCGACGACAAGGCGCTGACTCCTCAGGTGCAGCAAGGCGGTGAAGGCAGCGAATCGGCGGATCGGCGCTCAATGGTTGAACTCGCCCTGCCTAACGCACCGGCTTTGAAAAACGAACAGCCCCTGGCCGTGAAAATAGAGCAAGGCGTTAAAGTGCTCAATACGTCGTACACCAGCAAGGAGACCATTGAGCAAACCAGTACGCTGCCATCGCGCTACCGAATCGAGATTGCCGATGTGCAGACCGGCTTTGACGACAACCGCGCGGGCGGGCCACACGGCCAGGTGCGTGTGATCACGACGCAGGAATTGCAACCGGGCAATCTGAGCGAATACTACACCATTCAGCCACAGGTGGAGACCACCGCCGAGCTGACCGAGAACGGGTTCATTATCCGGGGCGATTTCAACGAAACGGACACCTACGTACTAACCCTGACCGATCAGATACGGGGTGTGCTGAATACAAAGCTGGACGAGCCCGTAACACGCGATCTGTTCTTTGGCAAAATGCCCGCCAGCATTCAGTTCGCGAGTAAAAAGGCGCTTTATCTGTCATCGAAAGGGGCTCGCAACGTCGGCTTGTCCATTATTAACGTACCCCGCGTACAGGTCAGAATCGCCAAAGTATATGAGAACAACCTGCTGAACTACCTGCGCAATTACCGCTACGAGGAATACGCCGAAACCGCCGACGGTAGATGGCAACCCAATGGAAAGTTTAACTACAACGACGATGAGCAGGAGCAGTTGAGCAGTCTGCTCGTTGACAAAACAGTCGAAACCACCGACCTGCCTAAAGTCAGGGGCGTATCAGCGCTGAACATTGCCCTACCCGATCAGCCGAATACGTATCGCGGTGTGTACCTGGTTACAGTCGGATCGAAAAACGAAGCGTACCTACGTAGCAGTCAACTGGTTTCGGTTTCGGATATCGGGCTTGTGGCACGACACACCCCTACCGAGGTACTCGTGTGGGCCAACTCCATCCGTTCAGCCGAGCCACTCCAGGGCGTTGAGATTACGCTGGTCAGCAGCAATAATCAGTCGGTTGCCACGCAAAAAACCGATGGCAGCGGCTTCGTCCGATTCGAGAAGGTAACCGAAAAAGCACCTGGTTTCGCCATCACCTTGCTGACGGCCCGCACCCCGGACGATTTCAATTTCATTCACCTGCCCGATACGCAGGTCGAAACGTCCCGATTTGAGGTGGAAGGTAAGCGGGATAACGCATCGGGCTTCGATGCATTCGTGTACGGCGACCGCGACATCTACCGACCCGGCGAAACGATCCATCTGAACACGATCATCCGGTCGGCTACCTGGCAGAGCGTCGGCGAAGTACCGGTTACCGTGCGGGTGCTGATGCCCAACGGCCGCGAATACCGGGCATTTCGTAAAACCACCAATAGCCAGGGTGCCGTCACGACGGATGTTCCACTCGACCCGGCGGCCGTAACGGGTACGTATAGCGTTGAGGTGCAAAACGCGAATGGTACGTTGCTCACTTCGCAGCCAATCAGCGTGGAGGAGTTTGTGCCGGACCGTATTAAAGTGGATGTCCTGACGGATAAAACTGCCTACAAAGCCGGACAGACCATCACCTTGTCGGCCACCGCCCTGAACCTGTTTGGTCCTCCGGCCAGCGACCGGGCTTATGAAATGGAACTGCAACTGAAGCGGAAAGCCTTCGCCCCGAAAGGCTACGAGGAATACAGTTTTGCCATTCCGAATGAAACAACGTTCCAGAAGGAGCTTCGTCAGGGCCGCACCAACACGAACGGTCAAGCCACGGAGCGCTTCCCGATTTCACCTTTGTATCAGGACATTGGCGTACTGGAAGGCAAGCTGTTCGTGACGGTCTTCGACGAAAACGGCCGACCGGTTAACCGGCTCCGGCGCTTCGACGTACTGACGCAGGACACCTTCTACGGTGTTCGGCTGGCCGACCGCTACGTGGCTACCAATGCACCGGTAGCGGTCGAACTGGTCGCGCTGGACCCGGCTGGGCAGCTTCGCACGTCGGCCTCGGCCCTGGTTGAGGTAATCCGGTATGATTATCAGACGGTGATCGAAAAAAAGAACGAGCAGATACGCTACAGCACCCGCAAGCGGGAAAAGTCGGTCTACACCAACGCGCTTGCTTTTAAAGCCGGAAAAGCATCGTTCCGCTACGTACCGACGGTATCGGGCGAATACGAAATCCGGGTCCGCCGACCCAACCAGGCCGACAAGTCAGCGGTGAACTACGCGGCCACTAGTTTTTACGCCTACGGCTACGGCAACACGACCGCGTCGTCGTTCGACGTGAGTCAGGAAGGGCAAGTGCTGATGACGCTTGACAAACCGGTCTACAAGGTTGGCGATCGGGCCAAAGTGTTACTCAAAGCCCCCTTCGACGGCAAATTACTCGTAACGGTCGAGCGCAACCGGGTGGTTGAATACCATTGGTTGAACACGGATAATAAATCGGCCGAATGGAGTTTTTCGGTTGATAAAGAACACCTGCCGAACGTATACATAACGGCCACACTGATTCGGGCTATTGATGCAAACGGCACCAACTTACCGTTGACGGTAGCGCACGGTTTTGCGCCGGTTCCGGTCAGCGACGACGATACACAGTTGCCCGTGACGATTACGGCCGTAGCTCAGTCGCGATCAAAAACCAAACAGACCATTCGCGTGAAAACCCGGGCCAATGCGCAGGTAACACTGGCCGTAGTGGACGAAGGAATTTTACAGTTGAAAAACTTCCGCACGCCCGACATTCATGGCTTCTTCTACCAGAAGCGGGCGCTCGAAGTGGGCAGCCATGACTTGTATGCCCTGCTGTATCCAGAGTTGTCGTTGAATGCTACGTCGAGCGTGGGGGGCGATGGCTACGACCTCGAACGGCGCGTCAATCCGCTCAGCAACGGCCGGGTGAAACTGGTTGCACTCTGGAGTGGCATTCTGGAAACGGGCCTCGACGGAGAAGCGGAGTTTACGGTTGATATTCCGCAGTTTTCGGGCGATCTGCGCGTTATGGCCGTTGCTTACAAAGACAATGCGTTTGGGTCGGCCAATACGAACATGAAGGTAGCCGATCCGATCGTGATCAGCGCCGGTGTACCGCGTTTCCTGACACCCGGCGATGAGCTTGTGCTACCCGTTAACCTGACCAATACGACCCAGAAGGCAGCCGCCGTCACGGCCCGGCTGTCCGTAACGGGTCCGCTAACCATCGTGACAGACAGCGCATCCTCAGCGACGCAGAAGCTCACCATCCAGCCGGGTCGTGAAAGCCGCACCATTTTCCGCATCCGGACCAGCCAAGCCATCGGAACTGGTTCGATTGTCGTGACCGTCAATGGAGTCGGCACATCCGTGCGGGGCGAAACCTTCACCGAGAAAACGGACGTAACTATCCGACCGGCCGCTTCGCTGGTGAAAACGACCGTATCAGGGGCCGTACCGGGCGGCAAAAGCCAGGCGATTCAACTGGCAGGCGGTTTTCTGCCCGGTACGTCGCGGACCAGCGTAACGCTGAGCCGATCGCCGGTTGCGCAGTACGGGCGGGAGCTGTCGTACCTGCTTGGGTATCCACATGGCTGTATCGAGCAAACCATTTCAAAAGCCTTTCCGCAGTTGTATTTCGCCGATCTTGCCAAAACCATTGGTCAGGGTGGCGTTTATTTCGTTCGAAACGGCGAAAGCGATCTGAACCCGGCTACCAACGTGCGGCAGGGTATCCAGACCGTCGAAGGGTTACAGACCTACAACGGTGGTTTCTCGATGTGGCCGGGCTTCCCCCGCGAAGATCCGTGGGCAACGGCTTACGCAGTGCATTTCCTGACCGAAGCCCAGCAAGCCGGCTACGAAGTACGTAGTGCGGTGCTGAGCAAGGCCATCGATTACCTGACCAACCTGACAAGTAATCCAAGCGCGGGCCTGCCCCGCACCGAAACCGACGTTCGCTACGACGAAACGGGGCAGCGTGTTCCAGGCGACCGAACGGCGCGGACAGTGGCTAACCGTACCGCCATTTACGGACTGTATGCGTTGGCTACAGCCGGAAAGCCAAACCGCCCGGCCATGAATTATTACAAACAGAATGTTAGTCTGCTGACTCCGGATACACAGTATCTGCTGGCAGCCGCATTTGCCCGCATCGGCGATATACGTAGCTACTCAGCCCTACTGCCAAAACGCTTTGTCGATTCGACCACAGGCCGACAAACCGGCGACAGCTACGCGTCTCCGCTACGGAATCTGGCGCTGGTCTTGAACTCACTGGTCAACTCAGACCCGGATAATCTTCAGATTCCGGGACTGGCCCGGCAATTGTCGGCCGCCGTACGCCAGACCGATTACCTCAACACGCAGGAAGCGGCTTTCGCCCTTCTGGCGCTGGGCAAGCTGGCTCGGCAAAACGCCAATAATTCGGCAACGGCAACGCTAGTAGCCGGTAGCAAACCAATCGGTGCGCTGACGGGCGCCCCGTTACAGATCAAACGCGTACCGGCTGGCCAACCACTGACAATCAACGCAAAGGGAACAGGAACGATTTATTATTTCGCCCAGAGCGAGGGCGTACCGGCCAGCGGTACCGTTACGGAAGAAGACAACGGTTTATACGTTCGACGTGAGTTTCTCAGCCGCGACGGCAAGCCGCTCGAGACCTTCCAGCAAAACGATCTGGTTGTCGTTAAGCTGACCCTGCTTAGTCAAAATGGCCTCACTGTTGATAACGTAGTCGTAACAGATCTGCTTCCGGCTGGTTTTGAGATAGAGAACCCTCGTTTGACCGAACCCCGGGATATGCCCTGGATTCAGAAACCCACTGTTCCCGACCACTTTGATGTTCGTGACGATCGGATCAATTTCTATACAAAAGCCGATAAAACCGAGCGCACCTTTTATTACCTCGTCCGGGCAGTGTCCAAAGGCCGGTTTGTGCTGGGGCCAGTCTCGGCCGATGCGATGTACAACCCCGACTATCGGAGTTACAACGGAGCAGGGACGGTTGTTGTGAAGTGATTGCGTTCCGGGCTCACGCTTTTTATTTATTAGCCGCTAAAAAACAACGGGTTGAAGCCCGGGATACGTGCGCAATGTATTCTACAAACTATGTAGAATGAATTCTAACATTTATAGCGTTTCGCTGGTTGATTGACTAAAAAGTGGCTTGGTACGCTTTTTGGGCTAACAATATTGATTGGCATCGTCTACTAAGAAGAAACGTTATGAAAAAGAGAACATGGGTAGTAGCATCGATGATTGCTGCTACTGTTAGTTTATCCTCCTGTGCCTCGTTCGAGAATTGGCTTTACGGCGACTCGAACTCAGGACGCAGCCGGCAGAGCGCATCTCAGCGCGACCGGGACAGCCGAAATAATGACTCACAGGATCGCTACGCCAGCAACGACCGCAATCGAAATTCGGACCGTGACCGCGATCAGGATCAGAACAAGCGTGACAGCAAAAAAAGTGGCCTGAGCGGCTTGTTCAGCGGTAAAAACAACGATCGTGACAACGAGCAGAACCGGGATGATTCGCGCAGCAGTGACCGGGGCAATTCGTACAACAACCGATACAGTTCTTCTGATCAGGACAGCCGCGACCGTGATGATCGTTCCAGCCGCATGTCAGGCAGCGATTCGAACAACAGCCGGGATGACCGGGACAGCCGCAGCGATTCCTACAGCTACCGCGACAATCAAGATGACCGGTATGACTCCTACAGCCGTCGTGACGACCGCTACGATAGCCGCTCGAACGACTCTTACCGTGATCGCTACGATGATCGCCGAATGATGGACGACCGTGATGATCGTATGAGTGATCGGTACCGCGACGATCGCGACCGGCAGTCGTATGATGATCGCCGGTACGATGATCGTAACAATGACCGCTACAGCTATAACGACCGTCGGAACGATGACCGTCGGATGATGGACGATCGGTACAGCAACCGGTATCAGGATGACCGCTATTCGTACAATGATCGCTATGACGATCGCGACCGCAACAGCCGGAACAGTGACCGTTACTCCGACGAGCGGGACAATCGTAACCAACGTTACGACGATCGTGACAGCCGCCGGGATGACGACCGCCGATATGACAACCGTGACAATCAGCGGGACGATCGCGATCGTGACAACCGACGTAGTAACCGGGATCGTAACGACGAGTTCAGCGAAGAACGCCGTGATCTGACCGATCGGCTTTCGGAGCAACTGGACAAGATCGACGAACAGTTGGAAGACGCCCGGGAGGAAGTAAAAGGCGAAAGTAAGAAAGCGCGTAAAGACCGCGAAGATCGTATCAAGGACCTTGAGGACAAGCGTCGGCAGCTCACTGACTCGTATTACAAAGTTCAGCGAGCCGGTGAAGACGACTTCAAAAAGGTGAAGCGCGAAGTCAACCGAATGGCCGATGACGTAGAAGATGCGCTCGAAAAAATGGTTGACAAAGTCGATAAGAAATAAAACGACTAACTTCTGGAAGCGGGACCGGTTCAAACCAGTCCCGCTTTTTTTGTTTCCACAACGCACAGACCCTAAACCATACGCTACATTTGCGGTATGGCACTTATCAAGCCCGTTCGGGGTATTCATCCACAATTCGGCGACAACTGCTGGTTCGCTGATAACGCTACCATCGTCGGCGAGGTGACGATGGGCCGCGATTGTACAGTATGGTTCAACGCGGTGGTTAGGGGCGACGTCAATTCCATCACCATTGGCGACCGTACCAACATTCAGGACGGTGCCGTGATTCACTGTACGTACCAGAAGTATAAAACGACCATCGGCAGCTACGTCTCTATTGCCCACAATGCCGTTGTGCATGGCTGTACGCTGGAAGACCGGGTACTTGTCGGCATGGGCGCTATCATTATGGACGGTGCGGTTGTTGGTAGCGGCTCCATCATTGCCGCCGGTGCCATTGTCACCCAGCACACCATCGTGCCTCCCGGCTCAGTTTATGCCGGCAATCCAGCCCGGTTGCTTAAGGCCGTTACCCCTGAACTGGAAGAAATTTTCATGCGTACGGCCAACAATTATGTGATGTACGCAGAATGGTTTAAGTAAACACATGGGTCAGCGGGCACGAGGCAACCAGATGCTCGATATGCCCTTTCCTTACGGACAACGCAAAACGTCATGAACGACTTCTTCATTTATCTGCGCCTGGGCTTTGATCACATCACCGATCCAAGTGGTTACGATCATATTCTGTTCGTCGTTGCTCTCTGTGCCGTTTATACGCTTCGCCAATGGCGACAGGTCCTGATTCTGGTGACGGCTTTCACCATCGGACATTCCATCACGTTAGCACTCGCTACGTTGCGTCTCATCAACTACCGAACGGATGTTATTGAGTTACTGATTCCGATCACCATCCTCATAACGGCCGTTGCTAATTTCTTCGTCCAGGAGCCCAAAAGCCGGCTCTTCGATCGACCAGTAACCAGCCAATCCCGGGCACGATACGGCCTAGCCCTTCTCTTTGGTCTCATTCACGGTATGGGCTTTTCAAATTACCTCCGGAGCCTGTTGGGCCGCGAAGCCGACATTGTTCAGCCCTTGCTGGCATTTAACATTGGCCTGGAGCTGGGTCAATTACTGATTGTCAGTGCTGTTCTTCTCATTGCCTATGTAGCTCTGGAAATCCTGAACCTTCGCCGACGCGACTGGGTGCTGATCGTTTCCGGCATTGTGGCCGGGATGGCCCTGTCGTTAATTATTAACAACGAGCTCATTTCGGGGTAAATTTTTTCGTATCAACCCCATGTACCCGCAAACGTCATAACCATTAGTTTTGTATTTTTACCAAAGATTATTTGCTAATTAACCCCTCGATGAGACGATCACTTTCGCTATTGGGTGCGGTGCTGGCAATAAGTTGTGCCTGGGCGCAAACACCCCAGCAATCCAACTACAACGCCAACACGCGCTTTGAGCAGCTGGGTCCCATGCTGCCGACGCCGAATACCTTCCGCACAGCCGCGGGTGCACCAGGCCGCGACTACTTCCAGAACCGCGCCGACTACGACATCAAAGTTGAACTCGACGACGCCAACCGGAAAATTATTGGTACGGAAGTCGTTACGTACCACAACTACTCGCCCGACGAACTTCGGTTTATCTGGCTTCAGCTCGACCAGAACCTGTTCGCAAAAGGATCTACAGGCAGCATTACCCGTACCGGCAGCATTAATGAAAACGGTATGAGCTTTGGTGCCCTGCAAAACCTGACGTCGGTTCGGGAGCGCAGCCAGCAGCAGGCCAGCGATAAATACGGCTACACCATCACGGCCGTTAAAGACGCTAAGTCGAACCAGCCCCTGAAGTACACCATCAACCAGACAATGATGCGGATTGACCTGCCGACACCCCTGAAGCCCGGCCAGAGCTATTCGTTCGGTGTTGACTGGAATTACTTTGTTACCGAGTACTACGGCCGGAGCGGATACGAGTTCTTCCCGAAAGATGGCAACTCAAACTACTTCATTGCCCACTGGTTCCCGCGTTTGTGCGCCTACAACGACGTTAACGGCTGGCAGAACAAGCAGTTCCTGGGACAGGGCGAATTCACGCTGATTTTCGGCAACTATAAAGTAGCGATCACTGTGCCAAGCGACCACGTTGTTGGATCGACGGGCGAGTGCCTGAACTACAAGCAGGTGCTGTCGGCTACGCAGCAGAAGCGTATGGCGCAGGCCGCTAATTCAAAATCGCCGGTCGTCATCGTCACGCAGGCTGAAGCCGAGGCTGCCGAGAAAGCTAAGCCCGCCGATGTGAAGGGCAAAAAGACGTGGGTTTACAAAGCCGACAACGTACGTGACTTTGCCTTTGCCAGCAGCCGCAAGTTTATCTGGGATGCTATGCAAACGGATGTGTACGGCGATGGCCGCAAAATCTGGAGCATGTCATTCTATTCCAAAGAAGGCAATCCGCTGTGGGGCCAGTATTCAACGCGCGTTGTTGAGCACACACTGAAATCATACGGAAACCGGACTATCAAATACCCGTACCCCGTAGCGATTTCGTGCCACGCTACACCTGGTGGCGGCATGGAATACCCGATGATCTCGTTCAACGGTGGTCGTCCGGAAGCAGACGGTACGTATTCGGAGCAGGTAAAAGCCGGTATGATTGGGGTTATCATCCATGAGGTCGGCCATAACTTCTTCCCGATGATCGTTAACTCCGACGAACGGCAATGGACCTGGATGGACGAAGGTCTCAATACGTTCTGCCAGTATCTGGCTGAGAAAGAATGGGATTATAATTTCCCAAGCCGCCGGGGCGAGCCGCAGTACATCGTCGATTATATGAAGTCGGATAAGTCGGTATTGTCGCCGATTATGACCTCATCGGATAACGTCATTAGCCTTGGGCCGAATGCTTATGCCAAGCCCGCTACAGCGCTGAATATTCTCCGTGAGACGGTAATGGGCCGTGAACTGTTCGACTATGCGTTTAAGGAGTACGCACGTCGCTGGGCGTTCAAAAGCCCAGAACCAGCCGACTTCTTCCGGACCCTGGAAGACGCATCGGGTGTCGATCTTGACTGGTTCTGGAAAGGCTGGTTCTACGGTGTTGAGCCGGTCGATCAGGATTTGGCAGAAGTTGAGTGGTTCCAGATTGACTCGCAGGACCCAACGATTTCTAAAGCAAACGCCCGCTCTGACTACGAGCGCCGGATGAAGACCATGAGTAAGATGCGCGACGCCGAGAACAAAGGTCAGACGGTTGTCGCTCAGGATTCAAGCATGCGGGATTTTTACAACAGCTACGACCCGTATGCCGTAACCGACTCGGACCGCAAAAAATACCAGGATTACCTCGCTACGTTGACTGAAGACGAGCGCCGGGCCTTGCAGGAAAACGCGGGCAAGAACTTTTATACCATCTCGCTGAAGAACAAAGGTGGTGTGCCGATGCCGGTTATCATCCGAATGGAGTTTGAAGACGGCACCGATTCTATAGCCCGTTTCCCGGCCGAGATCTGGCGTTTTAATGATGTCAGCATCAAGAAGGTCATTGCTACCAGCAAAAAAGTAAAGCAATGGACGCTAGACCCCTTCCAGGAGATTGCCGACATTGATTCGGAGAATAACTCATTCCCGCGTCAGTCGCAGCCGTCTCGTTTCCAATTGTTCAAGCAGCGGCAATACGCTCCACAAGGGCAAAACCCGATGCAGCAACAACGTCGGGCCGGTGGTCAGCAGGCACCGGCGGTACAAGGCAGTGGCCGGAATGATTAAAAGGACAGGACCAACAGGTTGAAAAAGAGAGGAGGAAAGGGATTTCGTAAAAATCCTCTCCTCCTCTCTTCCTTTTCTCCCCTTCCTCCCTTATTTTTGCACCCACTTGTTCGGGATGTAGCACAGTCCGGTAGTGTACTTGTATGGGGTGCAAGGGGTCGTGGGTTCGAATCCCGCCATCCCGACTGAACAACAAAGCCTGGCGATGACTCGTCAGGCTTTTTCTTTACCAATCTGGTAGTGTACTTGTCTGGGGTGCCAGGGGTCGTGGACGGTCGGCCGCTGCCGTTCGAATCCCGCCATCCCGACTGAACAACAAAGCCTGGCGATGACTTACCAGGCTTCTTTTTTATATAATTTCTAGGAAAACTTGCTACGCCGTCACATCGGCAGATACACGGTGAACTCTGTTCCTTCTCCGATTTTACTTTCAACGGTGATTGTGCCGCCGTGATTTTCGGCAACGCGTTTGCAGATGGCCAGGCCGATGCCCGAGCCTTCATACTGGCTTCGGCCATGGAGCCGTTGGAAGAGACCGAAAATCCGATCTTCGTACCGAGTGTCAAAGCCGATCCCATTATCACGAATTGTCAGCGCCACGTATCGCCCGCCCTTTAGTCTCAGCGGTTCAGGCAGGACACCCAACGAGGCTTCTTTAGCGCCTACTTCAATAACAGGCGTTTCGTCCAGTCGCCTGAACTTGAGCGCATTTGATAAGAAGTTCTGCACTAATTGACCTAATTGTAACCTATCACCCGGCACAATCGGTAGTGCCTCAATTCGTATTTGTGCGCCCGTTTCCTGTATAACTACGTCCAGATCACTCAATACGTTAGTTACCAGCGAGTTCAGATCTATCGGCTCAAGTGCCTGCTGATGCGTTGCCGTTCGTGAGTAGGCCAGCAGATCCCGGATTAATACCTGCATACGACCGGCGGCTCCCTGCATCCGTCGCATCATATCGCGACCGTTTTCACCGACCTGGGGACCGTACTGTTCTACGATCACATCGCAAAAGGATTGCACTTTGCGGAGTGGCTCCTGCAAATCATGGGAGGCTGCGTAGGCAAACTGCTGTAAATTCTCGTTAGCTTTTGATAGCTCCAGCACTTTGGTTTCCAATTGGCGCTGGAGCGATTTCATGGCGGTATGATCCCAGAACGTAATTAAAACCTCGCCGTTTAAGGGAATAGCCTGTATGTCGACCCAAACATCAATACCGTCGCCTTCATAATGGTGTTCAAAGTGCTGAGGCTCTCCGGTTTCAATTACTTGGCGGTACCGGTCAAAAAGACCGTTCGCCTTATACGTTGTGAAGTGCTTACTGGCTAGCTGACCAACCAGTTCCCCAGGCGTTAGACCCAGGTACTCAGCCTGTGAGCGATTTACTAGTGAAATTGTAAAATCTTCAATTTGATCACTATTCACTACCCTCAGCGGCCGAATCATAATGATTCCGGTATGTGCCTGATCAATAACCGTCTGAAGCTGTTCGGTAGCGCGCTTCAGGTCCGTAATGTCGTTGACTATGATTAAAAATCCATCTTCAAGATGGGTACCTGCTAAGTTTAACCATTTACCCAGATGCGGATAGTACCGATCACGCCTGAAGGCCTCCCCGGTTTCGGTAATGTTAATGTAGAAGTTGAACAACTCGACACTGGCCAAGTCAACAAACCGTTGTTTGAAGGTTAAATTAGCAATACGCTCGGCTGATTCGTTAAAAATCTGCTCGTAGGCCTGATTGAAAAAAACTGTCCGGAAGTCCGTAATAACGCCTTCCGGATTACGTATGGCCTGGTAAGCAATGACACCACTGGATGAAATCTGTAATATCTGGTTTCGAAAGGCCGCCTGTTTCTGATTGTCCAGTTGCGCCTGTTTACGTATGGTAATATCGCGGGTGGTCCCAACAACTCCGTCATCCAGTTTAACGACGGTGAGTTCATACCAGCCACAAATGCCTTCTCCATCGTAAAAAACTTCCTGCTGAAACGGTTGACCAGTTTCAACAACAGCACAGAATCTGTCAAAAAGCCCTGATGTTTTAACTGTGGGAAATAACTTCAAATAGTTCTGACCAATGATTACGTCTGCCCGGCTACCAAACATACGCTCGAACGCCTGGTTTATACGCTGGTACCGAAAATCGACGATTGAGCCTGGATTTGTCGGCCCTGGTCCATTTTCACGAATGGCCTCCAATACATAAATGGCTTCATTTGTTACGTTAAAAACGCCATCCATGAACCGATTTTGACGGTCGGACTCCCCTACCTGTTTAGTAGTGAAAATATCCGTGAAGGTTACCACAACGGCTTCCCCGTAGCGGGTAATGCCCAGATCAAACCATCTCTTCGCTCCGTTTGCTGCGTAGTGTACTTCTGGTATTCGTAATGCCTCACCCGTCTCCAGCACCTGTTGGTAAGCTGATAGCAGATCGCTGTTTATAGCTTGAGAAAAAGAACTTTGATACGATTGCCCACTAAGCGCGTCCGCTGGGTGGCCTAGTATAGCGGCACCTGCTGGATTGATATATGAAAAGATAAAATCCTGGAACTCTCCCTGCTCGTTACGTATTGCCTCCAGAATAACTACACCGACTCGACTGTCATCGACAATATGCTGAAATAACTGACTTGGGAAAGCACCGGGTTGAGCAGATGACATCATGGACTATTCAATTAGTAACCCATTGTTGCAATGAATACTACAAATTACGGCAATGGACCGTCCTCTTCAGCAAATTGTCACCACTGATTACCTATTAAATTCATTTTGGCTTAAACTAAAAAGAGCGAAACGCATTGTTCCGCTCTTTTTACTAACAGAGTAGGTAATCTGGTTAGGCAATAACAGCTTCGGCTAACACCAGCACCTTATTACGTAGTATCTCAACAACTCCGCCATCAACAGTAAACGACTGCTGACCAGCAGCCGACAGAATGACAACCGGCCCGCGAGCCAGTGTACTCACCATGGGAGCATGATCATTCAGAACCTGAAACTGCCCTTCGCTACCCGGAAACGTCACAGAGGTAGCTTCTCCAGTAAATACCTTCCGGTCGGGGGTGATGATTTCTAACTGCATTTCAGTAGGTAGTTTGTGGTTTGTAGTTTATGGTAATTGTCTCGTGACCATACCCACAAACTACAAACTCGTTTATCGGCCGGCTTCTTTTAACAGACGCTCACCTTTTGCAACGGCGTCGTCGATCGTACCTACCAGGTTGAAGGCAGATTCCGGCAGGTGGTCGTGCTTACCATCGATGATTTCGTTGAAGCCACGGATGGTTTCTTCGATGGGCACCAGTACACCTTTCAGACCGGTAAACTGCTCAGCCACGAAGAACGGCTGCGACAGGAAGCGCTGTACCCGGCGAGCACGGGCAACGACCAGTTTATCATCTTCTGATAATTCTTCCAGACCGAGGATGGCGATAATGTCCTGCAATTCTTTGTAGCGTTGCAGAATTTCTTTTACGCGCTGAGCCGTGTTGTAGTGCTCATCGCCCAGAATCTCAGCCGTCAGAATCCGCGATGTGGAGTCGAGCGGGTCCACGGCCGGATAAATACCCAGCTCGGAGATTTTCCGGCTCAATACCGTAGTAGCATCCAGGTGGGCAAACGTCGTTGCCGGAGCTGGGTCAGTCAAGTCATCGGCCGGTACGTATACGGCCTGTACGGATGTGATAGACCCCCGCTTCGTTGAGGTAATCCGCTCCTGCATGGCACCCATCTCGGTAGCCAGCGTCGGCTGATACCCTACGGCCGACGGCATCCGGCCCAACAGAGCGGATACTTCCGAACCAGCCTGGGTAAAGCGGAAGATGTTATCAATGAAGAACAGAATGTCGCGTCCCTGGCCGGTACCGTCGCCATCGCGGAAGTGCTCAGCAATCGTCAGACCCGACAGTGCCACCCGAGCGCGGGCTCCGGGGGGTTCGTTCATCTGACCGAAGATAAAGGTAGCCTGGCTTTCTTTCAGTTGCTCAGGGTCAACTTTTGACAGGTCCCAGCCGCCTTCTTCCATGGAGTGCTTGAAGCCCTCACCATATTTGATGATACCGGCTTCGATCATTTCGCGGAGCAGGTCATTCCCTTCACGGGTCCGCTCGCCCACGCCCGCAAACACCGACAGACCCGAGTATGCTTTGGCAATGTTGTTAATCAGTTCCTGGATCAATACCGTCTTACCCACACCGGCACCACCAAAGAGACCAATTTTACCGCCTTTTGCATACGGCTCAAGCAGGTCAATTACCTTGATACCTGTGAATAAAACTTCGGTTGAGGTAGCCAGATCCTCGAAGCGAGGAGCTGCCCGGTGAATCGGCAGACCACCAGAGCTTTTAGGCTGAGGAATACCGTCGATGGCGTCACCAACGACATTGAACAGACGGCCACGGATTCCTTCGCCAGTCGGCATGGTAATCTGCGTACCGAGGTCAACGACGTCCATTCCGCGCTGCAGACCTTCCGTCGAATCCATGGCGATGGTCCGCACACGGTCTTCGCCAAGGTGCTGCTGGCATTCCAGAATTACCTTCTGGCCGTTGGCTTTAGTTACTTCAAGGGCGTCCAGGATGGCCGGGAGCCGCGAGCCTTCGCTCTCAAAACTCACGTCCACAACCGGACCGATTACCTGCGTAATCTTACCCGTATTGACTGCCGTTTCAGTAATCATTTGTGTATGATATAGCTTAAAAAGAAGTTACCCACTATTTGGGACTGCAAAATTAGGAGAAAAACCGCGCAACTTCAAGCCACGATTCTATCATTTTGTGTAATGCTTGGGGCGAAATGGTTTGTAAATAAGGTTTTTTTAGTAAGATGCGTCCAGACGCCTATTTTTTACGATTTGTACAAAATATAGATACTGGTCTTGCCAGCAACTTCCCTTTGACCCATCAGTCATAACCAGCTTTTTGCATGAATTCTCTCAATTGTGATAAAAAGACACTATTGCCCCCTCGGTTTGCGTTGCTAACAGAAGCAGTCTGCGGTTGAAAACCATATGTTATCACTGAATTTCTGGAAAGACTGGAGCCGGCCATATCGGGTCCTGTACATAGTGAGTCTTAGTCTATTACTGGCCAGCTTACTGGCTTTCCTGTTTACCTGGTGGCAGGGCTTAGGCAATGTAATTCGCTGGGACGTCCTGAGCGAATTAAATGAGGTGCCAATTACGTTGCATACGTTTACCGACGGCCTCCTCGACTACGCTGTGAGCGGTAAAGCGTATGCCGTTTCTGAACAATTCGTTGCGTCGGCCATGCAGGTTCGCCCCCTTATTGCAACCATTTTCTTCATTGGTATCTGCTCGGCATTTGCGCTCATTCTGGGTGCGCTGACTCGCCTGGACCGTATCCGGTATCTAATTGGCATGGGACTCGTAATTGCAGGGCTGGCCTTCTTCCGATGGGAGATGCTTGAAGTACCAGGTCTTGGCGGGCAGTATTTGTTTATGCTGCTTACCTTCCTCTTCGGATCTGTGAGTTACTATTTCCACGCGTTTCGGCCGGATCTGCGTTTCCCCATACGAGTCGGCGTATTTGCGGGCCTTATGGCTGGTGTTACGTTAGTTATTGGCACGTTATCTCCCGTATCGCTGCCGGCCATGACGCTGGTTAACTACGGACTACCCGTACTATTGGTCGGCAGTGCTGGTTTTATTTTTTTCATCGCGTTCGAGATCGTTGCCGCCCTGGTTTGGCTAACATCCACCGGACGGCAGGAAACCAACACTCCTCAAGTAACCAGTCGCCGACCACTGGGGCTCAACAACTTCTTGTTTATCAGCTTTCTGTATCTCATTAATCTGGTATTGATCTGGCTTCGCAATACCAAATCGATTGATCTCGACATTCTGTCTGTCAGTCCGTTTCTGCTCTATCTGCTGTCGGTCGTGCTGGGTATCTGGGGCATACGGCGGCTGGTGCAGCAACAGGAGGTTGTATCGTTCCAGGATTCGGGCGGCTTTCTGTACGTCGGCCTGGCTCTGCTCACTACGCTCACGATCGGCTACGTATTTGCTACGGCCAACGACCCGTTGATCGAACTTTTTGAAGATGCCATTGTATACACCCATCTGGCTATGGGGCTGGCGTTTGTCATTTACATCTGGATCAATTTTCGGGAGATGTACCGACAACACTTGCCCGTTTATCGCGTCATGTTCAAGCCGCCCAAGCTCGAACTGAGCTTGTTCCGTATTCTGGGTGTTTTTGGTACCATCGTGCTGCTGGCTTCGGGCGGGCTGATCACCATTCGGCAGGGGATTGCGGGTTATTACAATGCTTTGGGTGACCTGTATGTCGCTACCAATGAATTTAATTCAGCCGAAGCCTTCTATCAACTGGCCCGTGAACAGGAGTTTCAGAACCATAAGACTAATTACTCGCTGGCTTCGCTGGCTCTGACCCAGGGGGATCAGACGGCGGCTGCTTTTTTCTTCCAGCAGGCGTTGCTTAAACGGCCGAGTCCGCAGGCGTATGCCGGACTTAGCCATACGTACCTACAGACCAATCTATTTTTCGAGTCGGTTAAAGCGCTCCAGCGGGGTCTCAAAACCTTTCCGGCCAGTGGTGAATTGCAGAATAATCTGGGGTATCTGTACGGCCGGACCAGCGTAGCCGACTCAGCGTACTACTATTTGGAAGCTGCCACGAAAAACGCCGACCGGGACGAAGTTCCACAGTCAAATCTGCTGGCTCTTTATGCCCGCAATCCCAAGGTTTTATTGGCTAATCCGGAGTTGGCAAAACCAGCGGTTAATTCATCGTATGAGTCTTTTCAGGCCAATGCACTGGCTGCCCGACTGGTTGTTGAAACTGATACTACACAGCCCGAGCAGCCTCATTGGCTGGCCAATCAACCGTCGGAGGGATTAAGCGTGGGCCGGTTTGCAAGCCTGTATAATTACGCTCTGGCGAACCCACGACCCGATACAACCCTAACCGCTACGTTGCAGCGCCGGTCGCTAGACCCGGTAAACCAGGATTTTGCGGATGATCTGCTGCTGGCCCGCGCCGTGGCAGAATACAACCGCCATAACCACCCCGACGCGTTCAGCCTGATGAGCCAGTTGGCCGAAGGCAACGTCCGTAGTGGTCCAGCCTACCGCTCCATTACGGGTCTATGGCTGCTCGAACAGGGCTTGTATCGCAAAGCGGCCGAAACGTTTGAATTGAATAGCGATACGGTCTCGATTTACTACCGCGCCGTTGCCCTGACCAAAGCCGGTAAATTGGCGGATGCCCAACCGGCCTGGGAAGCGGCTTCCGTTAACGACAACGACGTGGCCGGTATCAAGCAGGCTTTGTATGACATCAAACGACCAGAATCCGATCTCGAAAAAGCGATATACGTTAGCTACCGACCCGACGATGCTAATCGGGGTGCCATTTGGGAGACAATCAAAGACCCGAATCTGCGCACGGTAGCTGGCGTAAGCCTTTTAGATCAGTACCTGGCAACGCGGCAGCCGTTCTACGCCCAGATGATACTGAGTCAGATGGCCAAGCCCAACCAGTTGAAAGCGTATCCGCTCTCGGTTGAAAATCTGTCGGCGTTGCGCATCGCCGTGTTCCGAAACAAGCTAAAAGCTGCGCAGGAGATGGCCGGTAAATTCTTTCTGCCTCAGCATGAGGCTGAGCGGCAGATGTTACTCGGGCAAGTGTATGCTCGGAACGGGCAGAGTGAACAGGCAAAACAGGCATTCGACGAGGCCCTGCGGCTGGCTCCTCTCAACGCCCGGGTTGTTACGGCCGTCGCACAGTTCCGACAGCAGCGCAAACAAATCGTGCCTGCGTATCAGGCCATTCTGGCCGCGCTGCCATACAACGAAGACAATCCGGCGTTGCTCAAAACGTACATCCTGCTTTGCCTGGCCCAGAACCTGGTCGATTACGCCGACGATGGCCTGTTACAGCTTGAATTGGCGACATCTCCGGCCGATTATCAGGCTTTTCTGGCGACATATCAGGAAAAACTCGCGTTGTTACAAAATGATCGTAATAAGTTCCTGCAATGATGTAGCTTTGGTAATCCGTGATGCTACTACGCTCTATGAAGATTAGATTATGGGTAACGCTCATTCTGTTTGTGTGGGTTTTGCCGCTGCAAGCTCAGCCAGCGTCTTATAAGAGCGAAATGATCGAGAAGTGGAAAAACGCCGGTACGTATACGCTTGATGTAGCCAAGCTCATGCCTGATTCCAGTTATTCCTTTAAGCCGGTCGCCGAGGAAATGAGTTTTACGGAACAACTACTCCATTCCGCGTCTAATATGCTCTGGTTGAGTTCAACATACTTGACCAAGCAAACGTCACCATTCGATTATAAATCCTTACCGCAACGAACCAGTCAGCCGAAAGCTGCTATTATACCCGTACTGGAGCAATCGCTTCACTACGCCCAGACAGCGATTGAACAGCTTCCTGACGCCGAACTTGATCAAAAGGTAACCTTTTTTGCAGGGCCCAAAACCAAGCGGCAGATCATAAACCTGATGCAGGACCATCTGACTCATCATCGCGCACAACTCATTGTTTATCTACGACTAAAGGGCATTACTCCGCCTAAATACATTGGTTGGTAACTTCATTGGCAGACCATGAACATCATTGAAACACAAGACATTGCCAAACGATACGTAATGGGCAGCGAAGTGATTGAAGCGCTCAAGTCAATTACGATTGCGGTCAAAAAAGGGGAGTATGTCGCCTTCATGGGGCCGTCGGGATCGGGCAAATCAACGCTGATGAACATTGTGGGCTGTCTGGATACGCCTACATCGGGTCGGTACGTCTTAAACGGTCAGGACGTCAGTAACATGAGCGAGAACGAACTGGCCGAAGTACGCAACAAGGAAATTGGCTTTGTTTTCCAGACGTTCAATCTGCTGCCGCGCCAGACATCGCTCGAGAACGTAGCGCTGCCGTTGATATATGCAGGTTTCAACAAAGCCGACCGTACCGAAAAAGCCATGCTGGCGCTGAAAAATGTCGGACTCGATAATCGGGCCGGCCACCGCCCCAACGAATTATCGGGTGGTCAGCGACAGCGCGTGGCCGTGGCACGGGCCTTGGTCAACGACCCCAGTATTCTGCTGGCCGACGAACCGACAGGTAACCTTGATACGAAAACGTCGTACGAAATTATGGACTTGTTCGACCAGATTCATAGCAAGGGGAACACAGTGATTATGGTGACGCACGAAGAAGACATTGCCGAGTATGCGCACCGCATTATTCGGCTACGGGATGGATTGATTGAGACAGATCGCGCCAACGAGAATATCCGCAAAGCCAGGTCGCTGATGCAGGGCGTTGGCGAACAATAAACCATGAACCTGAGTATTAGTTGGTCGCTATAAGTAGTACATTAGCTATAAACGACTACTCGTACGCCCAATGCTTCGGAACATACTAATCGGTCTCGTCGTCATTCTGGTTGCGATTCAGTTTATTCGCTCGGAACGAAATCAGTCGGCCGCGCCATCGCCCAACGACATTACGACCAACTATGCAGTGCCAGCTAATGTCCAGACGGTCCTGAAACGGTCCTGTTATGACTGCCATTCAAACAATACGACCTACCCCTGGTATGATAACATTCAGCCCGTTTCGTGGTGGCTCAATCATCATATTAAAGAAGGAAAAGAGGAATTGAACTTCTCTGAGTTTGCGTCGTATCCTTCCAAAAAAGCGAAGCACAAACTTGAAGAGGTAAGCGAAGCCGTTACGGATGGGTGGATGCCCCTCAATTCTTACCTCTGGATTCACCACGATGCCGTTCTTAAACCGGAAGAAGCTGCCTTACTTGCCGACTGGGCTAAGGGACTCCAACGTCAAATGTAGGACGAGAAAATTGAAGGCAACAAGGTCTGACGGTACGTCTGACCGGTTAGAACATGACGCACCCCGTCAGACCTTGTTGCCTTCACTGCGTTTATGACTTCAATTCAATCTTCCGGCCGGTCTCAGCAGCCCGGTAGATAGCCTGCAATAGCCGAACGTCGCGGAGGCCTTCTTCGCCGGTGATGTGATTAGGAAGCTGCTTACCGTCAATTAAATCTTTACAGACGCCATCCATGTGCACAGCCTGATGGTTAACTACGGGTTGGTCGATAGGACCTTTACTGGTACGTCCTTTTAAAGGGCCATAGCCAAAAGCCGGCGACAATTCAAACCAGCCATTCTGGC
The DNA here is from genome assembly GCF_000296815.2 of Fibrisoma limi BUZ 3. GTDB lineage: Bacteria > Bacteroidota > Bacteroidia > Cytophagales > Spirosomataceae > Fibrisoma > Fibrisoma limi. The sequence goes on along the minus strand of NZ_CAIT01000010.1, from coordinate 172,084 downwards.
AGGACGCATACAGGCGCTCTACCCCGGCGGTGTAGCTGGTCGTTGAGTTACAAACCGCTCCGCTCGGAAACTGGAACTGCCAGAACAGTGTCTCTTCTACTTCCTTGAATTTTTCCGGCTCGGTCTTCGGCGAAAACTGCGCCGTTACGGAGATTGGTTCTTCACCCGTCACGTAGCGAGCCCCCTGCACGGCATAAATTCCTACGTCCATAAGCGGTCCACCGCCGGCCATAGCCTTTTTCATGCGCCACTGAGTTGGATCACCAATCCGGAAGGCATCACTACTCTCCATGAACTTAACCGGGCCAAACACTTTCTCCTGGCCCAGGCGCATCACCTCTTTAGTGAATGGCTCATAGTGCAGCCGGTAGCCAACAGCCAGTTGCCGGTTTGCCTTTTTGCAGGCATCAATCATATCCTGACATTCCTTTGGCATAATAGCCATCGGTTTTTCGCAGATCACGTGCTTACCTGCCTTTGCAGCCCGAATGACGTACTCAGCGTGCATGGAATTAGGTAGTACAACATAAACGACATCAATATCCTTGTTGTCGGCGATCCGGTCGAAGGTTTTGTAATCGTAAACGTTTTCCTTCGGAATGTTGTATTTCTGCATCCACTCGGTTGCCTTGGAAGGGGTACCCGTTACGACACCGGCCAGTCGGCAATACTGCGTCTGCTGGAGGGCGGGTGCCAGTCGGTGTGTGCTGTAACTGCCCAAACCAACCAGTGCAATCCCGAGTTTACGACCCGGCTGACCCAGGCCGGTCGAATTGTTGACCAGCGACTGTATACGACCGTATTCCCCCTGGTACAATTCCGTTCCGGCATAACCAGCCAGTGGTAATGACGATACCCCAGCGCTGAGCGCCGACAAGCGCTGCAGGAAGTCTCGGCGCGAAAAGCCTGTGTTGTTTTTCATAATTGGGTTTACAAACGTGTAGAAGACGTGTAAAACTACAAAATCTGCTGAAGGCTATTTACATACAAAAAGTACAGGCGAATCGTTGGCCTGTACTTTCCCAAAGTCGTACTACGTTGTTGTCTACTGCCACGCAGCTTTTCGAAACGTTTCGTCGAACGTCAATCTATCTTCCTTTCGATGCGCTCTGCGTTAGACCAGGTGAATTTGGATCTCTGTTACGTTATTCGTCGGCTTTTCGAAATCAATAACAGCATATATCTCACGAACGCGGCCATCATTCTGATACCCCATCCCGTATAAAGCAGGAAAGAGCGCATCATAAATCCCCATAAGTTCGCTCCAGTCGCCTGTATGCGTATAAGACAAACAACGGAACGGCTCAAATGTACGATACGTAAACCCCCTTGGCTCAGCCCCAGACTGGCGGATAGGCAGGACAATCTCCAGTTGAAATTCATTGGTTGGGTCACCGTTGACATCGGTATAAATCCATTGAATTGGTCCGTTGATGTCGAGTGAAAGGCGAGCCGCTTCGGTGTACAAATCTTCAGCGACTGCCTTGTAATACCGGCTAAGCTGCGGTAACGTAGCCCGGGTGGTGAAACAAAGACCTGTAAACGAGTCAACCTCTTTGATGAACAGGGCATCATTAGCGATTTGTTGTTGGGTTGTCATGACTTGTTGGTGGCTTGGTGAATAATCACAGCAAAGGTCAGCAGCCATAGTGACAACCTTGTGTCAGCAGGGTTATGAAGGAATCACCTTATTTTTGGGCTTTCCAGCCTAATCATAGTATGCCCTTCTTCAATCCTGAACTAGTAACGCTTGTCCGCAACCAGTCCCTCAACGCTGAACGAACCGGTACGCCATCTGCCGAAGTGCAGCAGGCGATGACAAAACTTGGGCTGTTCAAACTCTTTGTTCCTGAGCAATTGGGAGGTTTACTGATGCCGCTTCCGGACGCAATACGTTTGTTCGAGGAAGCCGCGTACATTGACGGTAGCTTTGGTTGGCTGACCAGCATTGGAGCCGGTGGAGGTTACTTTTCAGCATTCTACGAGTCTGCGATTGCCAACCAGTTGTTCAGCCCTACCGAAGCCGTAGTAGCCGGTAGCGGTCATCCGACCGGCACAGCCCGCCGGGTAGAGAACGGATATCTGGTAACCGGCCGCTGGACGTATTGCAGTGGTTCAGTGTATGCTACTTTATTTACCGCTAGCTGCCGTATTGCGGATGAAACCGGACAACAGCCCAACTCCATTCGGGCGTTCACGTTCCGGCCGGAGCAGGTAACAATCCTCCCGGACTGGAATGCCTTCGGACTAAAAGCGACGAATAGTCATACGATAATCGTAGCGGATGCGTTCGTACCGGATAAATTAGTGTTTGACCTGTCTCGTCCACCGATCGCTGGGTTTGGGCCTATCTTTTCCTACCCCTTCTTACCATTTGCCGAAGCGTCTTTTGCAGCCGTTTGTATTGGCATCGGACGACACTTCCTCGATGAAGCATCTCAACTGGCGAAGCAGGCCAAAACATCCTGGGCCGCCACTAAACCGGAGCGATACCAGTACGTCCAGGCGCAAATTGATCAGCAGAAAAGCACGTTGGAAGCTTGTACCAGCGCATTCTATGAAGCCCTGGATGCGTCCTGGGCACTGACAGCAGCCGGCCAAACTGTGTCTGAAGACCTAAGCCAGAAAGTAGGTGCTTTATCCAGGGGAGTAACCATGGCCGCCGTGAGCGGTGCGCAGCAACTTTTTCCTCATCTTGGTATGGCAGTAGTCGACGAGTCTACGGCGATTAATCGCGCCTGGAGAGACTTACACACAGCCTCCCAACATACGCTCCTGAAAGCGTATCCAGCCATCCATTAAATGGAACTCTAAACCTCCCTCCTGTTTTATGGTTTACGCTTTCAAAAAGCAGACTATGAAAAAGAGCCTGATTATTCGAATATCCGGTCAGTTAGGAGGCACCCTGTTTCGGCAGGCCGCCCGTCAACGAGCCGAAAAACTGGGGCTGACCGGCACAGCCCGTAACCAATCAAACGGCGAACTGCGAATTGAAGTAGAGGGGGAAGAGGAAGCCCTTCAGACTTTTCAGGAATGGTGCAAAACTGGCCCTGAAGGTACCCAGGTTGACCACGTAGAAGTTATGGACGGTCCTTTGCAGGAGTTTGATCGTTTTATGGAAATGCGATAACAAATAAGCCGGTCCCGAAACGAGACCGGCTTTACCGTATTACGTTGTTGATTGTCAAAATATATACTTGTTCTCGGCCACCATTGCGTCTGCAATCTGACGGCGAGCATCTTTCAGGTTCATCGGTTCAATTTTGGTAAACCGCTTCAGACCCATTAGCATACCGCGCAGTTCATCACCTTCGGCAAACGACGTAATGGCTGCCCGGCCCGCATTGTTGACCTTTTCAACGGCTTCGTGCAGATACACCAGCGCCAGTTGTTTTTGCAACGTCAGAGCCTCTTCGCCTTTGATGCCGATTAGTTTCTCCACGCGCAGAAGCGCTGATTCAGCCGCGTAGATCTCAATGACCATATCGGCAATGTTCATCAGGATTTCCTGCTCGTCTGACAGGTTCATCATAAATTTCTGCACAGCCGCCCCCGCTACCATCAGGGCCGCCTTCTTAAGGTTACGGATAACTTTCTTTTCGGCGAAGAACAGCCCCTCTTCTTCCTCAACGCTGAAATCAGGGATCGACATAATCTCTTTCGCCACTGCCATGGCAGGGCCCATCAGATCAAGTTCGCCTTTCATAGCTCGCTTCAGCAGCATATCAACCACCAGCATTCGGTTGATCTCGTTCGTACCCTCAAAGATCCGGTTGATACGTGCATCGCGGTAGCTGCGGTCCATCGGCGCATCGGCTGAGTAACCCATACCGCCATACACCTGAACCCCTTCATCCACGACGTAGTCCAGCGCTTCGGAGCCGTGTACCTTCATAATAGCGCATTCGATGGCAAACTGCTCCAGCGCTTTCAGCTTCGCAGCGCCATCTTCCATGCCTTGTGCTTTCAGGTCTTCGATCAGGTCGTCAATGTTCTGACCAGCCCGGTACGAAGCCGATTCTGACGCATAGACCTTGACGGCCATTTCGGCCAGTTTGTGCTTGATTGCGCCAAACTGCGAAATAGGGGTTTTGAACTGCTTGCGCTCGTTGGCATACCGGATCGCGTTGTTAATCACTTCTTTGGAGCCACCAACGGCCGCTACACCCAGCTTAATCCGACCAATATTGAGAATATTCACGGCAATTTTGAAGCCGTTGCCGCGCTCGGACAGCAGGTTCTCAACCGGCACTTTCACGTCATTAAAGAAGATCTGACGCGTATCAGAGCCCTTGATACCCATCTTATGTTCAGGCTCGTTCATCGTGATACCTTCGTACGAACGCTCAACAATGAACGCTGACAGATTTTTGTCCGCTTGCCCGCTGCCATCATCAACTTTAGCAAAAACGATGTAGATGTCAGCAAAGCCACCGTTGGTAATCCACATTTTCTGGCCGTTCAGGACGTAAAACTTACCGTCTTCGCTCAGCGTAGCTTTAGTCTTGCCTGAGTTAGCATCCGAGCCAGAATCCGGCTCAGTCAGGCAATAGGCAGCCTTCCATTCGCCGGTGGCCAGCTTGGGTAAATACTTCGCTTTTTGTTCTTCGTTACCGTAGTAAACAATAGGCAGTGTACCAATACCAGTATGAGCCGACAGCGCCACCGAGAATGAGTGACCAGCACCCGTAACCTCAGCGACCAGCATCGACGTATTAAAATTCATGCCGAAGCCTTCGTATTCGGCTGGGACAGATGTACCCAGCAAACCGAGTTCACCGGCCTTGTCCATCAACGAAGAAATCAGCTCCGGCGACTTAGCGTTATCAATCTCGTCTAACCGCGGCCAGATTTCGCGCTCCAGAAACTCGCGGCAGGTGGCCGCAATCATCCGTTGTTCTTCCGTAAATTCTTCAGGAATAAATACCTGCTGGGCGCTCGTCTCTTTTATCAGAAATTCGCCCCCTTTAATTGAGGCTTTGGGTTGCGTCGCAATCATAGACTGTGGTTGTTTGTTATGCTTGCATACTATTTTTCTACAAATAAACTAATTCAACAAATAGTATGCAAGCATACTAATAACAAAAATTTTGTCAAAAAAGTCCAACTGTAAATGTAAATCGCTCCATTGGGTTAGAGACTGGTAGCAAAACAAAAAGCCGGGCAATTGCCCGGCTCCGGATCTAGTTTGTTGAATTAGTGAAGTCTTTCAAATACGCCGGCGACCCCTTGTCCACCGCCAACACAGGCGGACACCATACCGTATTTCTGATCGCGCCGACGCATTTCATTCAGCAGTTGAACCGACAAGCGGGCACCAGTTGAACCCAGTGCGTGACCAAGTGCAATGGCTCCACCGTTCGGGTTAATCTTACTCCGATCGAGACCGAGTTCCTGAATAACGGCCAGCGACTGAGCCGCAAACGCTTCGTTCAATTCGATCAGTTCAATATCATCCTGTTGCAAGCCAGCTTTTTTCAATGCGAGCGGAATTGCCGCTACCGGTCCGATACCCATGATTCGTGGTTCAACGCCAGCCGAAGCATAGGACACCATCCGGGCGATTGGCTGTAGGCCAAGTTCGTTAACCATACGCTCCGACATCACAATTACAAAAGCGGCTCCATCAGACGTTTGCGATGAGTTACCGGCCGTGACTGAGCCTCCCTGCGCAAACACGGGCTTCAGACGGGCAAGGGCTTCGGCATTCGTATCAGCCCGCGGTCCTTCATCTTTCGCTACGGTCCATTCGCGGGTTTTCTTTTTGCCGCTTTCGGCATCAAAATAAGTCTCGTTTACTTTGATAGGCACAATCTCATCATCGAATTTACCGGCAGCCTGAGCAGCCAGGGCCTTCTGATGAGACTCATAGGCGAATTCATCCTGAGCATCCCGGCTGATTTTAAACTGCTCAGCCACCTGCTCGGCCGTTAAGCCCATACCGATGTAGTAATCCGGATGCGTTTTGGCAATTTCATAGTTCAAGGCCGTTTTCCAACCCATCACCGGCACCAGCGACATAGACTCAGTACCGCCCGCAATAATACAGTCGGCCAGTCCAGCGTGAATTTTTGCCGATGCAATGGCGATTGCTTCCAACCCTGAGCCACAGTAGCGATTAATAGTCATACCCGGTACGCTATTCGGCAACGACAGCAGCGCAATGTAACGGGCAATCTGCATGCCTTGCTCAGCTTCCGGAACAGCGTTACCCACGATCAAGTCCTCAACCCGGGCAGGATCAAGGTTTGGAACCTGACCGACCAGGTGTTTAATTACCTCAGCCGCCATATCATCAGGGCGGGTAAAACGGAGACCACCCCGGGGCGCTTTACCTACAGCAGTACGATAGCCGGCTACAATGTATGCATCCATATGAATGTTGATTACTGGTTAAGTGGGATCTACTGTTATAACTACAAACGCAGTGGAATAATTACAAATATACCAATAATTATTATGCACGCATACTACCTCCTAACGGCAAATTTAATACAAACAAAAAGCCACTCTTTTAAAGAGCGGCTTTTCAATATAAAAACGATATAATTTGTAGAAGCAGCAATTAAAAATGGCGGTCTCCTGCTTCGCGTCGGCCTAACATTACGGCCCCTACCATCGCTACCAGAAACAGCACCGAAGCGAGTTCAAAAGGCAGGATATAGTCACTGTACAGAAGGTTGCCCAGATTTTCAACTAAACCCGTACGTGAGTCGAACGATACCGGATTGAATGTCGGCACCTGGGCGCTCTTGGCCCGGAAAATGGTAATCAGCATTACCATGAGCAAACCGCCCACCACAACGGCGGCCATCTTGGTCAGGTTTGTCTTCGACTCTTCGTCTTCTTTTCTGAGGTTCAGAAACATGATGGTGAAGAGAAAAAGTACCATGATCGCTCCAGCGTAAACGATAATATTGACAGCCGCCAGAAACTGAGCGTTCAACAAAATATAGTGCCCGGATAGGCAGAAGAATGTGGCAATCAATGCCAGCACGCTATGAATAGGATTCCGCGCCGTCACGACCCAGATGGCACTTAACAAGGCTAATATAGCCAGCACCCAGAAGAGGTAGCCTGTTGCTGTGAGTTGCTTAAATTGATTTAGAAATTCGCTCATGGTGGAAAAAACGATAGCCACCAAACGACGTATCCTGTCTGGTGGCTAATGGTTATGACTTACTAGGTAGCGGCTTTGGTTAGACTTGGCTCCGTTGGGGTGGCTTTTACTTCCGAGTTCATACGAACATACCGATCATCCATCCGCTCAACTAATTTGTCTTTGCCGTATACAATGCCGTCGCGCTCCTGAAAAACCGGAACCATCCGGTCGTGACGAAGGTAAATGGCCTGTTTTGGACAAGCCTCTTCGCACAGTCCACAGAAGATGCAGCGCAGCATATTGATTTCATAAACGGCTGCGTATTTTTCTTCCCGATACAAGTTCTCTTCGCCTTTCTTACGCTCAGCCGCTATCATCGAAATAGCTTCGGCTGGGCACGCAACGGCGCAAAGCCCGCAGGCCGTACAGCGTTCACGTCCCTGCTCGTCGCGTTTCAGTACGTGATGTCCACGAAAAACCGGCCCCAGATACCGTTTTACTTCGGGGTACTGGATGGTCGGCTTCTTCATGAAGAAGTGCTTTATCGTAATGGCCAGCCCCTGCGCAATTGACGGAAGATACATCTTCTCCGCCAATGTCATCTCCTTGTTGCTGACCTGTTTTGACCGATTTGTTAGTTGCATGTTCTATTGGTTTACGGTCTACGGTTTTTGGTAGTTACTCCTGCCGAAACCGTAGACCGAACACGTTTAAGCTCGTTGTGGGGCTGCCTGCGACTTAGGGGCGCGGGCACTGGACATAACGGCCAGTACGACCATTACGACTACAATCAGCCAGGTCGTGTACTTAATATCATACAATAGACCGGCTCCTGTAACAACTACGTTAAGGATAGAAAGCGGAATCAACGTCTTCCAGCCCAGGTTCATCAATTGATCATACCGGAACCGCGGGATTGTCCAGCGTACCCACATGAAAAAGAAGATGAAGAAGAAAATTTTGGCGAAGAAAACGACCGTACCGATAGCCGTAGCGATGTTGTGCCCTGTAATCTCACCCATCGAACCAGTCAACGCATCGTGAACCGCATTCATGAATGGATAATGGTAACCACCAAAATACAATGATGAAATGAACGCTGATGACACAAACATGTTGATATACTCAGCGAACAGATAGAATCCCAGTTTCATGGAACTGTACTCGGTGTGATAGCCACCAACCAGTTCTGTTTCGCATTCCGGTAAGTCGAACGGCGTCCGGTTACATTCCGCGAATGCACAGGTCAGGAAGATAATAAAGCCCAGCGGCTGTGTGAAAACATTCCATTCAAAGAACGTAGCCTGTTCTTCAACAATGGCTCTTAATGACAACGAACCCGTCATCATCAGAATAGCGATCAGTGACAGGCCTAACGCAATTTCATAACTGATGTTCTGCGACGCAGCCCGGATAGCTCCCAACAAGGAAAACTTATTGTTTGAGGCCCAGCCACCAACCATTATACCATATACACCCAGCGATACCACTCCGAAAATATACAGTACCCCGATGTTAATTTCGATGGCCTGCATCGGAATTGTGTACTCTCCAAACCTAATGCTATCTCCGAACGGAATGACGGCGCTCGACATAAGGGCGGTCAGCATAGCCAGACATGGCCCGAGAATAAAGAGCCATTTGCTGGCCTGAGCCGGAATAAAATCTTCCTTGAAGAACATCTTACCGGCATCGGCAATAGGCTGCAACAAACCAAACGGACCCGCCCGGTTTGGCCCAAGACGATCCTGCAGAAAACCCGCCACTTTCCGCTCAGCGTAGGTCGAATACGTCGCAATCAGCAGGGTTATCCCGAAAATAACCAGGATAATCAGCCCTTTGACGAGTAATACGGTTAAATCCATTTTTACGATGAAACTAAGGTTCTTTGTCTAATGCAGACGGTAATGTTTTGGCAAAACGCTCCGGTGGCAACTGTTGAATGTCAAGTTGCGACGTATCACGTTTATCGTCAATCGGTTTGTACGTAGCTGCCGCCAATCGCTTACCAAAATCCGGCTTGATCGTATCAGCCCGGTACTTGTTAGCTGAAATGACAGAACTACGTGAGATTTTGGTCGGTCCTTCGATAACCCAGTCGCTCGTTTTCTTTTGATCGAAGCGGCAGGTGTTACAGATGAACTCAGTTACCTCATTCCACTCGTTTTTGCGGGCCGTTACGCGAATCACCTCCTCGCCCCGATACCACAGTGTCACCTTACCTGAGCAGGTAGGGCAATCGCGGTGCGCATCCACTGGCTTTGTAAACCATACGCGGTTCTTAAACCGATATGTTTTGTCCGTCAACGCACCGACCGGGCAAACATCAATTACGTTGCCTGAGAAGTCATTATCAATGGCTTTCTCGATGTAAGTACCAATTTCGGCGGCATCTCCGCGCCCCAGAACGCCATGAACGCGCTTATTGGTGATCTGATCAGCCGTGTACACACAACGGTAGCAGAGGATGCAACGCGTCATGTGCAACTGGATGTATGGACCAATATCGTGTTTCTCGAACGTCCGGCGGTCTTCTTCGTAACGGGTGGTTGCTTTTCCGTGATCGAATGCGAAGTTTTGCAAATCACACTCACCGGCCTGATCGCAAACCGGGCAATCGAGCGGGTGATTAATGAGCAGAAATTCTACAATACCATTACGGGCATCAATTACCTGCTGGTTAGTCGTGTTTTCGACCACCATGCCATCCTGCACCGGCGTAATACATGACGCCACCAGTTTGGGCATTGGACGGGGATCTTTTGCAGACCCGGCCGCGACCCGAACCAGACAGGCGCGGCACTTACCTCCACTCCCTTTTAGCGGCTGGTAATAACACATCGCCGGTGGGGCCACCTCCGGGCCGATCTTACGAGCGGCCTGCAGAATGGTTGTTCCTGGCTCCACCTCGACTTCAATTCCGTCAACGGTGACTTTGAACAGTTGCGGCTTATTATCTTCCATTGTCGATATCTGAATTATACTAACGCCATCTCACCCCGGTACACTGCACCCGGTTGAGTTGCTTCCTGTGGGTTCGTAATATGCCACTCGAACTCGTCGCGGAAGTGACGGATGGCACTGGCCACCGGCCACGCAGCCGCATCACCAAGCGGGCAGATGGTATTTCCCTCAATCTTCTTGGCTACGTCTACCAGCAGGTCAATGTCCTGACGATGACCGTGGCCATACTCGATTCGGTGCAATACCTTCTCCATCCAACCGGTTCCTTCGCGGCACGGGCTACACTGACCGCATGACTCGTGATGGTAGAATCTGGCGAAATTCCACGTATTCCGAACGATACAACTTGTTTCGTCCATCACAATAAAGCCACCTGAGCCAAGCATGGTACCGGTCTGAAATCCACCATCTGACAACGATTCATACGTCATCAGGCGCTTTTCACCGTTGGCCAGATTCAGAATCAGGTTTGCCGGCAAGATGGGTACGGATGAACCACCTGCAACTACAGCCTTCAGTTTATGGCCCGGCCGAATACCACCGCACCACTCATCGGCATAAATGAAATCTTCGACCGGAACGCCCAATTCGATTTCATATACACCTGGCTTGTTGATATGCCCGGATGCTGAGATCAGCTTCGTACCTGTACTACGTCCAATTCCGATAGCGGCATACGCTTCACCGCCATGATTAACGATCCACGACGTAGTAGCGATTGACTCTACGTTGTTGACAACCGTGGGGCACTGGTATAAGCCTTTCACAGCCGGGAATGGCGGCTTGTTACGCGGGTTCCCGCGTTTACCTTCGAGTGACTCAAGTAAGGCAGTTTCTTCGCCACAGATGTAGGCTCCTCCTCCTGGCTGGACGACCAGCTCAAGATCATAGCCGGTGCCGAGGATATTCTTACCTAAAAATCCTTTAGCTTTTGCCTCTGCAATGGCTTTTTCGAGGATGTGGATGACATACATCAACTCCCCCCGAACATATATAAACGACTTGTTGGCTCCCAACGCATACGAAGAAATAATCATGCCTTCGATCAGCAGATGGGGAATAGTCTTCATAAGGTAGTGGTCTTTAAACGTTCCCGGCTCCGACTCGTCGGCGTTGCAGACCAGGTATCGGGGAACGCCTTCAGGCTTAGCCAGGAAGCTCCACTTCATGCCCATCGGGAAGCCAGCGCCACCGCGGCCCCGGACACCTGACTTCTTTACTTCTTCGACCACTTCCTCGGGCGTCATGGTCTTGAACGCCTTTTCAACGGCCGTGTAGCCGCCCTGCTTCCGGTAAACATCGAACGTCTCAATACCAGGGACGTTGATATGCTCGGTTAATATCTTGGTAGCCATAGGTTAATGTCTGGATTACTTAGACAGCTCGTCAATAATCTCATCTACGCGCTCATTGGTCAAGTTCATGTAATACTTTTCCCGAATCTGGAAAACGGGGCCCATACCGCAAGCGGCCAAACACTCGACTTCTTTTAACGTGAAGCGACCATCTACCGTTGTCTGTCCGGTATCAATGCCAAGCCGCTGTTTCAGGTGAGCGTATACCTCCTCGCCACCCATCAGGCAGCAAGGGCCGGTGCGGCAGTATTCGATGACATGCTTACCAACCGGTTTGATATGGTACATCGTGTAGAATGTAGCCACTTCATACACTTCGATTGGTTGAATATTCAGCATTCGGGCAATGTAATCCATGCCCTCGGTGCTGGTCCAGCCTTCCTGCTCCTGCAACAAATGCAATAGAGGTAGTAAAGCTGATTTTTGTTTTCCTTCCGGATAGCGGGCAATGATTTCCTGCGCCTTAGCCAGCCGGTCCGGAGTAAATTGTACGGAATTATTCGATTCGGTCGTCATAGGTTTCGGCAGGTCTGATTAAGCGTCCAACTCACCCGCAATTACGTTCAGGCTACTCATGGTCACAATAGCATCCGATAAGGTAGACCCGACGCACATTTCGGGGAACGCCTGATAATAAATGAAGCATGGCCGACGGAAGTGCAGGCGATACGGAGCACGGCCACCATCGCTGATCAGATAGAAACCAAGTTCACCATTCCCACCTTCAACAGCGTGATAAACCTCTCCTACCGGTGCATCGATCTCACCCATCACAATCTTGAAGTGATAAATGAGTGCTTCCATGTTCTTATATACCTCCTGCTTCGGCGGCAAGTAGTATTGCGGAGCATCAGCGTAGTAAGGACCTTCAGGTAAATTGTTGATGGCCTGCTCGATGATACGTAAGCTTTGCCACATTTCTTCATTACGGACCATAAAGCGGTCGTAGGTATCACCACTCTGACCAACCGGGATGTCGAATTCGAAGTCCTGATAAGACGAATATGGATTCATTACCCGGACATCGTAGTCAACGCCAGCCGCCCGGAGGTTTGGACCAGTAAAGCCGTAACTTAAAGCTCGCTCGGCAGAAATTCCTCCTACGTCAACGGTCCGGTCCATAAAGATCCGGTTACGATTGAAGAGGTTTTCGAATTCACGCAGCACCTTAGGGTAGCGGACCAAAAACTCCTTGATCTTCCGAATAGCGGTCGGCGACAGATCACGTTCCATACCACCAATTCGACCCATATTTGTCGTCAGGCGGGCACCGCAAACCTCCTCGTAGATTTCGTAGATATTCTCACGTTCTTCGAACAGATACAGGAAACCGGTAAAGGCACCCGTATCTACCCCTAAAATACCGTTACAGATGAGGTGATCGGCAATACGGGCCAACTCCATCATAATAACCCGGATGTACTGCGCCCGCTTAGGCACCTCGATACCAAGCAACTTCTCGACCGTCATGTGCCAGCCCATGTTGTTGATGGGTGACGAACAATAGTTCATCCGGTCGGTCAGCGTCGTAATTTGGTAGAAGGGTCTACGCTCAGCAATCTTCTCAAACGCCCGGTGAATGTATCCGATTGTCTGCTCGCCCGACACGATTTTTTCCCCATCCATTTGCAGGATATTCTGGAAGATTCCGTGCGTTGCCGGGTGTGTTGGCCCGAGGTTAAGCGTTGTTAGTTCATTGACATACTGCACCGGCGTCTCGTCGTTCCGAGCGGGTACATTTGTCTTTGTGGCAATGTCAAGTTCGTCAGTAGTCATTAGCGTGTTGCTTTAACGGCCAAAGAGCGCATCAATCTTGTCTTCACGCGTAGCATCTTCCAGGGGATACTCCTTGCGCATCGGATGGTAGTCCATTTCTTCCATATTCAGAATACGGCGTAAATCAGGGTGACCGTCAAAAATAATTCCGAACAAATCGAAGGTCTCGCGCTCCATCCAGTTAGCGCTTAAGTACAGTTTAGTTGCTGTCGGAACGTGCAGGTCGTCTTTCGACAGATAGACTTTGACTCTAACCCGGAAGTTATTGATGAAGCTATGCAAATGGTAAACCACGCAAAATTCACGCCCGGATGAATCAGGGTAATGAACCCCCGTTATATCCGTCAGGAAGCTGATTTGGTACGAAGGCTGTTCCTTCAGGTATTGAATCAAAGGAATAACTTGCTCTCGAGTGACTGAGACTGTTAGTAAATCAAAAGGATCATCAAAGTCACTGACGGCATCACCGAATTGCTGGATTATGGTTTGCGCAACTTCTTCGTTGGACAGCATAGTAGGTGGTTGAATGATTGACTGATTACTTTATTGACTGATTGAATTGATCGGCGATGCCAGTGATTCAATCAGTCAGCAAAGTAATCAGTCAACTATTGTATGCTATAGGAATTAAGTAACTTCTGATACTCTTCGGTGTTACGACGGCGCAACGACTCATTTTTTGCCAATTCCTGTACCTGAATAACCCCTTCCAGGATCTGCTCAGGACGGGGAGGGCAACCCGGTACGTATACATCTACGGGAATGATGCGGTCAATGCCTTGCAGCACGCTGTATGTATCAAAAATACCACCACTCGACGCACAGGCCCCAATGGCAATCACCCAGCGGGGCTCGGCCATCTGAAGATAAACCTGCTTAAGAATTGGTCCCATTTTCTTGGCAATGGTTCCGGCTACCAGCAGCATATCAGCCTGTCGGGGTGAAAAGCTGGGCCGTTCCGAACCAAAGCGAGCCAGATCATAATGCGATCCCATTGTGGCCATAAATTCGATACCGCAGCAGGAGGTCGCAAACGGCAACGGCCAGAGCGAATTAGCTCGGGCCAGACCAATAATTTTATCGAATGAAGTGGCTTGGAAACCGGGCCCTGAATAGCTCTCGGGTGCTTCGGCCAGCTTGATGTTAGATGCCATAGGTTAGTTGACTATTCCTGATTGATCAACAGATTATCCTATTTAATCGTTTCACTTAATAGACTACTCCCACTTCAATACACCCTTCCGGATGATATAGTAGAAGCCAGCCAGCAGCAAACCCATAAACAGAATCATTTCAATAAAGCCTGTCAGGCCTAATCCTTTGAAATTTACTGCCCATGGATAAAGGAATATGACCTCCACATCGAACAGCACAAATAAAATAGCGATCAGAAAATATTTGATAGAGATCGGAGTACGGGCGTCTCCCTGAACTGGTATTCCACACTCAAACGGATCGTCTTTCTTCTGACTGTTCCGCTTCGGACCAATTGAGTGAGTAACGATCATCGTCGTAACGATGAAACCAAGTGCCAATAGGAGCTGGATTAGTACCGGCAAGTAATCCGACGGTAGGTATGATGCGTTCATACGGATTGTTTACAAATAACAGCGCAAGTTAGCGATAAAACCAATAAACCCTTTTTTAAACAGGGTTAGCCATTAGCTGACTTCCCTCAAAATTAACATTTTTCGATTGTTTTATCAACGTTATACAAACGGCTCTGTTACTGAGAACGCAAAAAAGCCGCCCCTTGTTAGGAGCGGCTTTGACGTACTGTTTTGATCGGTTATCGATTGATTATAATTCGACGTGATACGTTAAATCCCGCCGAGCGAATCCGGACTATGTATTCGCCCTGCGACAGATTATTCAGGTTTAGTGACCTCCGCTGGTTGAGTACCGGCACTACATCTGAATACAGTAATTCACCATGTAGCGAGAAAACCTCTATCTCTGCATTGGCGAGGTTTTCGATCGTTTCAATATTTACAATCCCGTCTTTCGATGGGTTAGGGTAAATACCCAGCCCCCCGTTCGATTCGTCAAAGTCAAACGGTTTAGGAGCACTGAAATCGGAGTAGCAGGTAAGCCGGTTCCCATTCTCCAGGACAAACGTCGATTTGGTACGTACTGAATAATTTGCATCCAGGACCACTTTTGCCACCGGGCCGCTTTCCGGGATTAGCTCTCCCGCCCGGCGCCAGTCAAACTCGTCCGTTTGTGCGCCCGATGGAGCTGGTAGCCGGGCTTCCAGCGAATATGTACCTACCTGTTCGATACTTGGTGTTGGTATTTTGGGCCTAACCGTCAGGTTAATGCCTAGCGACCGAGCTGACCGGCAACCATACGTATTGACTGCCTGGACCGAATACCCACCTGGCGAAGCGACAGTAATAGCCCGGCCAACTGTACCCGTATTCCAAATCAGGCTATTGGACGCCGAGGTATTACCAACTAATGCCAAAGCCGAATCTGCACAAACTTGCTGTGTAGGATCGGCAAGCTGCGTAGGTTGCTTAGCCAGTGAAATTGTGGGGGGTGTTGGCTGTACTGGATCAACAACTTCTACAGCCGGCGACAGAAACGTATTATCGTCGGCTCCTTTTAATACGGCCCGATACACCCCACCTTTGTTAACAGTAATTGAACGAGTTTTCTGACCACTTTTCCAGTCGTATGATTTGTACCCTTCGCTCAAGGTAAGCGTCAGGCTATTGTTATCAGGACCGCAGGTGACCGAAATTGTCGGTGGAGGTAAGGGAAGTAGCGGGCGAGAACTGGCAAAAAATACCGGATTCAGACTTTCGTACCAGGCTTGCGCTAACTGCTTCAGTCCATCGCCACCAAAGTGAACTTCGCCTTCGTAACGGGGAATCTGAATGTTGTCGGTCAGTGGACCTGGGTATACGTTGTTATTGTACGTATTAATTACGTCGTTTTGGGCCTGCGTAATTTCCTCGCTTACCTGCCCCAGGTTATACGATGAACGGGCAAGTACCCAGGCCGGATACCGTTTTGTATCCGAACGAGTTTTGTTTACCAGGTACTGCATTGCTTCCCGATAATCCTTCCGCGTTGAGTGCAGCGGTACGTTATCATTTTCACCTTGCTGCCATAACACAGCCCGTAAACCTTGCAGCGAGCAATAATACCGTAGCGCAATCAATAGGTTCGCATAGGGCATTCCAACCGGGAAGTTTTCGTTTGGCGTTCCTATGGCAAAGATGTTTTTGGTAACCTTACCATCAGCGCTTTCGGTCCAGTTTTTGATAACCGTTCCCTGCCAGGCTGTATTAATGAAGAGCACAGGCACCTGATACTGCTTGGCAATCAGATCGCCGAGCATTCCCCAACACCACGCACTCTGCCCCCGTGGACCAATCAAGGAAGCTGCGCTAAGCTGCTGAAAAGTAGGTGCCGGCGGATCGGTAAGCGCATTAGCCCTCGAGTTATCGTAGGTAACGCAATTGACCCGATCGTCGGTGGCTCCAACGGCCCCAAAATCCTGAAAGCCCTGCGCATTCGATTGGCCGGTAATAATGAACACCTCGCCTACACCGATCTTACGCATAACATCACTACCTACCACGGCTCCATTGGCAAACGCCCGAACTTCGAGCCGATACCAGCCCCCTTTCACAGACAGCGATCCTTGAAAAACGCTTCCCTGCGGATTACGCTGGACGGTCGCCCAGTTTGTGTTAAATCCCTGGTATGAATCTTCGACCTGTACGCGGGCCTGAACGCTATCGATAGGCTGGTAGTAGCTGCCGGACAGGTAAATGGTTGATGTATTGTTGACGTCTCGTTGAAAAATTGCCCGGCTTTCGGGGTAGGTAATCTTAATAACAGAGCCGTTCCCCTGACCTGACGCATTCAGCGCAATGCCAAGCAGACCGACAAGGGAAAGCTTCTTTAACCGTAGATAATAGTTATTCATACGTTAGGTGTCCTTGTCTTTTGCGCAAAGACACCGTGAAATCAACGAGGCCCATACGGCGTTCTTTGCAAAAATCAGACCTGATGCAATTATGCAGATAACAAAGTTCACCTTTTCACGGGAAAATGCAAATTTGCTCCTACACTCCTTACGTAAACGGTTAAATTTCGGATTCTATTACAATCCTAGTAAAATTCGTTTAGCTACATCAAAGCCGGTAGCTTGTATGCGCAGTATGTAATTCCCCGATTGAAGCCCGGTCAGCACAAGTTGCTTGCGCTCGTTAAAGGCGGGCACTGTAGTCATGTACACTTGCTGGCCCGTTAATGTATAAACAGTAACGGTTGCGTTGACGAGATCCTGCTGCGTCTCAACAATAACTACTTTGTCTGGGTTTGGATTCGGATAGACACTGAGCCCACGATTGTCCGTAACTACTGTAAACTCAAATGGAGCAGACGGCACCGAGAAACACGTTAGTGTTGGTGAATAAGCAATCGATGCACGGGCAGTATAGGAACCACTTTGATTCGCTTTGATGATGCCGGTCTGTGCCGCTAGTGAGTCGTTACCTCGACGCCAGCGGAACACCTCACTATTCAGCGGAGTAGCGTTTACCGCCTGTAGCGTATACGTACCGATAACCGCAATAGTCGGTGCGGGCGGCAATGGCTTCACTTCCACCGTTGTTGGATTTGACAAAGGCGACACACATCCATTCACGTCACGAACGCGGGCAGCATATGCCCCGGCCGAATTGGTTGTAATACTTTTTGTTGAATCCCCCGTCGACCAGAAAACGGTATAAGGTCCCTCAACTGTAAAGGTGATTCGATCTCCTTCGCACAGTGTTGGCTGTCGGCTGGTGAGCAGCGTTGGTGCATTAGGCAGCGGATTTACCGTTACATTGATGGCCCGAGACCGCGGAGACAGGCATCCGTTCTGATCTCTGGCCTGCGCTGAATAATCTCCCGACTGCTCAACAACAATGTTCTTACTAGTCAATCCACCCGTCCACACGACGTTCAATGGCGTTGTAGCAGCCAGTGTAACCCGATTACCCGCACAGAATGTAGTTGATCCAAGGGCGGCCACCGTTGGTGTTTCGGGCAACGGGTTGACAGTTGTTGTAACAGCATCCGATGGATCTGATAGGCAACCAAATTGATTTCGGGTCTGCACCGAGAATGTGCCCGGCCGGTTGACCGTTATGCTACGGGTAGTTTCGCCTGTTTGCCACACATAAGCCGTTTCTTGTGGGGCGGTTAATGTTACACTCTGGTCTGCACAGAACGTCAGTGGGCCGCTTAGGGCAAGTGCAGGTTTAGTGGGAAGGGGATTGACAGTTACGTTGATCGTATTGGATCGTTCGGATGTACAACCATTCTGGTCAGTTACCGTCAGAAAATACTGCCCCGATGTACCGACCGTAATAGACTGGTCACGCTGACCACTACTCCAGTTATACTGCACACTGTTTGCGTTTGTGCGTAGTATCGTATTGTCCCGATCGCAGAATGTAGTGGGCTTTTCGTTGGTGATGGTAGGCGTTGGCGGCAGCGGATTGACTGTTACGGGAACAACATTGGATGTAAATTCACATCCGGTGACATCCTGATACTTAATGTAGTAATTCCCGGCTGATGTTGTATTGTAGACCTTTCCGGTGGCTACTGTTGAATTATTTTGCTGATTAACCCACGTAACGTTATTATCATAATTGGCCGTTAATGCCAGACTACTGCCAATACATACTGAAGGAGGCCGATTGTCAACGGTCGACACTGTAGGTACGTCTGGTACCCGTACGTAACCGGTAAAACTCGTGTTACCCAACCCGTCCTTTACTTTAGCTCGGTAAAGACCCTGTCCTTTCGTCAAGGTTCTGCTCATTTCACCCGATTCCCACTGAACGAATGAATAGTCGCCATTTACCGTAAATGTCAGGTTGTTGCCGCCCCCACAAGCAACGGAAACCGTTGGCGCTGGAGCCGGGCTTTGAGGTACGGATCGTTGAAAAAACGAATCGTTAAGATTACCATTCCAGGCATTAGCCACCTCGACTAATCCATTAGCATCAAAATGCAGGTCATCGAACAATGGTGCACGCCGACGAGGTACCTGAATATTATCTGTATTGGGACCCTCGAATACGTTTGGCGTTGAAGCAATAACCTGACTCTGGCCGGCAATAACGTTTGGGTTAGGCGTTTTAAAATCATTCGATCGTGATACTTTAGCAACGACCCACGAAACATTTTTACCACAATCCTGGCGGCTTTTTTCGATTACAAATTTCAGGTCGTTTGCGTAGCTGTTAGCGTCTGTGTTAATGTCTGTATCAGCTTCGCCTTGTTGCCACAATACGGCCCGTACGCCCAGTATATGGGTATAAAACTGCAACGCCACTTTAAGGTTAATATAGGGTTGCCCTGTTTGATAGAACAGCCCGGGAATGTATACGCTTTCAGCAAGGCCACCAGCGGCACTCTGGCGCCAATTTCGCACAGCCGTGCCAGAATAGGCCGCGTTGAAGAACATGATAGGAACGTTGAGCCGAGCCGCTAGCAGATCACCCAGCCGCCCCCAGCTCCATGATGTATAACCCCGTGGAGCAGCCCATTCAACATCGCTACTAAGCCGATCAAACGAAGGCATTGGAGGATCGTCAGTTTTTCCGGGCGGATATAAGTATCGAACACAGTTTACCCGATCGTCTGTAGAGGGGGGAACATCTGGCCGGGTGTTTTGCGGTGTTGCCACGCCTTGTGCGTTTGATTGTCCGGCAACGATAAATACTTCGCCAATGCCAACCCGCTCAACTACCGTGTATCCTACCTGATTGCCATTGTTAATGGCCCGCACTTCCAGATTATACCAACCGCCCGAAGCTGGTAAACCACCCGCAAACACCCCCCCACTTGGATTATTCTGAATTGTCACCCAATCCGGCGAACTACTTCCCTGCCCATCCCGCGCTGTCACTTTTGCCTGAATCTGCGTGACGGCTGTTGTGTAGAACCCTGTAATATAGATGGTGGCCTGATTAGTATTGTTGCGCTGAAAAACCGCTCGTGAGGTTGGAAAAGAAACCTGAAGCTGAGCCATTGCCACGAGCGGCATTAGTAAACAAGCCGCCAAGGTCCTGGCTGCGAAAATATATTTCATAGCGTTTCTGCACGGCTGGTTTGGGCGCACCAGCTTGAATAATGATATGAGTCCGTTCTATTCCTGCTCGGCCGGCACATTGAGGCTTTGCCAGATTGTGTCTTTCAGTTGTTCCAAACCGCGCTGACTAACGGACGAGATGAATGTGACCGGTAGTTGTTCAGGCACTTGTTTTTTAATAGAAGTCAGCTCGTCTTCGCTCACTAAATCTATCTTCGAAATAGCCAGTAGTCGTTTCTTATCCATCAGTTCCGGATTATACTCACGCAATTCGTGTAAAAGCGTTTCATATTCTCCGCGGATATTCTCACTAGTAGCCGGAATAAGAAATAACAAAATTGAGTTGCGTTCAATATGACGCAGAAACCGTAAACCGAGACCTTTCCCCTGCGATGCGCCCTCAATTATTCCTGGAATATCAGCCATAACAAACGACTTATAGTCCCTGTAGGCTACGACCCCTAAATTAGGCACAAGGGTTGTAAACGGGTAGTCAGCAATTTCGGGCCGGGCTGCCGAAAGTACCGACAACAATGTTGATTTTCCCGCATTTGGGAACCCAACCAGACCAACATCAGCCAGAAGTTTTAATTCTAATACAACCCAGGCTTCCTGTCCTTCCTCACCCGGTTGTGCATAATAAGGTGCCTGTTGCGTGGAATTTTTAAAATGATCGTTGCCTAATCCACCCCGACCACCTGGCAGAAGAATGATCTCCTGGCCGTCTTCGGTGATTTCGGCCATTTTTTCATTCGTTTCGGCATGACGGGCTATTGTACCCAGAGGTACTTCTAAGATTACATCCTCACCCTGAGCTCCGCTTCTTCGCCCGCCCTCACCAGCTTTTCCTGCCTCAGCCTTTATATGTTTCCGGTATTTTAGATGCAGCAATGTCCAAAGTTGGGCATTACCTTTTAAGATAATATGGCCCCCTCGTCCACCATCGCCCCCGTCAGGCCCACCTTTCGGAACGTGTTTTTCACGCCGAAAATGAACCGAACCAGCTCCCCCAGCTCCTGAGCGACAATTGATTTTAACGTAATCGATGAAGTTGGATGAAGCCATATTTGCTTTACTGTTTTGAAAAGCGTGGGCCAAACAAGCCTGAATTAACCTGCTTTCGTGGCGGCCTGCTCGATTTTGCTACAAATGGCGTCGAAAATTTCATCAATATTTCCAATGCCATCGATAGCAGTAAACTTGCCCTGTTGATTATAAAAATCAGCAACAGGTGTTGTTTTATCATTGTATTCCTTAACACGCCGACGAATTAATTCTTCATTACTATCGTCGGGACGACCGGATGTCTGCCCCCTCAACAACAAACGACGTGTTAACTCTTCGTCATCGACTACCAGGGCAATCATTACGGTGATGTGGGTATTATAATTACTTAACAGGAGATCAAGCGCCTGTGCCTGCGGTACGGTACGTGGAAACCCATCGAAAATAAATCCTGCTACCGATTGATTCTCCTTGAGCTTATTTTCAATCATACCGATAACTACTTCGTCGGGCACCAATAATCCCTGATCCATCAACTGTTTTGCCCGTAAACCTAATTCTGTTCCTGCAGCAATTTCCGAACGTAGTAAATCACCGGTCGACAAATGAACCAGGTTATACTTCTTAATTAATTTTTCACTTTGTGTTCCTTTACCAGCGCCCGGCGGGCCAAACAGTACAAGATTGAGCATACGGTTTTTAAGGGTAGTGTCGTCCAATCAAAATTTGCGCCCGCAAAGTTACAACTCATTGCTTAAAATAACAGGTAGATAAATTGACAGCTATTGGTTTTTATTAATTGGCCAAAACAAAAAGCGCAGGCTTATGGCCTGCGCTTTTTGTCGTATTGATTACTGCTTATTTACTAGCCGCTGTTTTTTTAGCTGGTGCTTTTGTCCCTTTGGTTGGTGCCGGTTGAGCTTTTGGTGGCTCTAAAGCCTTCAGGACATCCTTGTCGTTTGGATCTATTTCGAGAACCTTAGCAAAGTATTCTTTTGCCTTAGCCTCATCCTTCTTCGCCAGACTAAATCCTGCTAACGCTTTGTAAGCAGTTACCAAATACCTTGAATAGTCCGTTTTATCCGTTGAATCTGGAGTTGTGGCCTGTTCAATAAACTTCTCGTACAGTGGAGTTGCAGCCGTTGCTGCCTTTTCAGGGTCGTCCTTTGCAAAAGCATAATAGTTAGCCTGTGCACGATAGTAGTAAGCTGCTGGATATTTCTTGCCAGGAATTTCCTCTACGCGCTTAGCCATTTCAGCAAAGGCTGAATCTGCCCGCAGATAATACATCTGCTTAACTTGCGGAATTTGCGCCGAATCAATTGGAGCAGCCAGGCTATCACGACCTACGCGAGGAGCGTATTGATAGTTTGACAGCGCCATAAACAAAAAGTCATTGTTTTGCGGCTTTTTGTCATTAGCAATCGTTTTTGAATAGTAGTCAGCAGCTTTATCAAATCGCTTCTTGTCGTAGTACAACTTAGCGATTTCGCGATATAAGTTTTCCGTAGTATCCTGAGGAGCTGCCTTTTCCAGATTGGTAATTGCTAATGAATCACCCTGAGGTGTATTTAACTGGCTGTATGCACGCCCCAGAAACTTGTAGTCTTCCGGCAACACTTTCTGCGGAGCCGTTGAGATAAATCGATTTAATGATTCAACGGCTTCCGGAGCTTTGTTTGTCTGCGTGTAAGCCCAGCCATACATACGGTCGATAATCGGGTTGTTGATCTTTCCTTTCAATTGATCCAGGTATGAAACAGCACCCTGATAATCTTCGGCCAGGAAGCGATAACGAGCTACGTCGAGCAAGCGCTCAGGATCCTGCGTACCGCTTTTTTGAACGTATGACTCATAACGCTGAGCGGCAGCTTTATAAGCTCGTGAATTGGCAAGCGCATCGGCATACGCCAGGTACGTCGGGGCAAACTCAGGATCGTTCTCAATTGCTTTGTTAAAGAACTTCTGCGCTTCGGTGTAGTTCTTACCACGAAGGAACAAACGACCAATCTTATAATTTGCTTCCGCCAGATTCGGCTTGATAGCTAGAGCGTTTTCATACTTGCTAACGGCATTACCACCGTCGTTGCGCAGATAGTATGCATCACCCATCGCCATTTCAATGTCGGCGTTCTCATTCTTCTTATCGCGCTCGTCGGCTTTTTGAAGCACTTCGAGTGCCTTAGCCGGGTCGTTGGTTTTCTCGAACATGGTCAAAACTTCACCAGCCCGTACCATTACGTTAATATCCTTGCCTTTCGACTTGTCTACAGCTTCGTCAATTTTTGCAATGGCTGTTTGCCGGTCACCTTTGGCTAAAGCTACCCCCGCAAGCCCAACGTTATTCAGTTGGTTCTTACCATCGGCCGCCAAGCCTTTTTCGAATGCAGCTTTTGCCTGATCCGGCTGGCCGGTTTTTAGGTAGTAATAACCAAGATAAAATTGATTATCAGCCGTCGGCGAACTGGTGGCTAACTGTGTCAGAGCTTGCCCCGCTTTCGCAAATCGATCTGCTTCCAAGTCATTCAGAGCTGCTTGTACGTCCTGAGCCATTGCAGGCACAGTCATTGATGCACCCATGAACAAAATGGCCAACAGCGACTTTTTCTGGTTGTTCATCATGTATTTCAGGTTGGAATTAAAAATTTAGATTGTGACTAGTAAACAGCTTACAAAGCTAAAAAATTGCTTTCAAATCAAAAAATTGCTGGTCATTTGAGATTCACCTCTCGATTATACGGTATTGCAGGCCAAAGACCCAATTTTTCGATAATCAATGAACCAGCGTCCCGAGCTACATAATTTATTAATCCGCCCCCAAGCCCAGGGTGTGCTTCACGACTTAAAATGTAAACCGAACGACGTAGTGGGTAATCTTCGAGACCCAATGCTCTCTGGAATGGTTGGAAATAATCATTCCGTGAAGTTGGGTTTGCCTTCTCTGTTACTCCCATCACTCGTAAATCGCGGGATAACTCCGCAGATAGCGGTGAATCCCCATCGCTAATCCAATTAACGCCAATAAAACCTAACGCAGTCGGATTTTGGCGAACATACTCGATTACTTCCTTGTTTGAACGAGTCGTAAAAATCCGCAATCCATCAACGCGCTTGACATTGAATTTGCGTAACATAAACTCTAAATTGCTCGAATTGTTATTGTCAAATACGAGCGTAATAACTCCTGACTGATTTCCGCCTTTTAGTTGAGCCCAGTTTTTTATGGTTCCACTAAAAATTGAACTCAGTTCGCTCATTGTGATAAGGCTATCTGTATTCGCCTTATTAACAATTAACGCTACCCCGTCAGTAGCAATTTTCTGGGCTGCTCCCTTGATTTTACGCTGGTTAAGAACGGCCTGTTCCTGAGGATCAAGTTTACGGGTCGTAAAAGCGAGCCGGGCACTATCCTGTAGCATGAAATTAATCGCTTCTTTTTCCGGCTTGAATACTACCTCAAAGTGAGCGTTTGGATAGATGCCACTGTAGGCTTCCGTCAACTGTGTCACTAAAGGCCGAAATGATTCATCAGCCGCGACCACAATTGTACCCTGTGATGGGCTGTCCAGTTTCGTTTTATTACCGTTACAACCAAAAAGCCCAGCCAATAAAACGATTAACCACCCATAAGTTTTTCTACTCATCCCGAAACCGTAGATAGGCACGGTAAGCCCTAAAACTGCCATAAGCAATTAGTAATACAGCCAGACCATACCGTAGCACGGGACTGGAAGGAAATATCCCAAAAGACTGAGAGGAGGCCATCAGTGCGATGCCTCCTCCCAAGTATGCCAGCGACGCCAGCACTGAAATATACAGTGTCAGCCGCGCCGGACCTCGATCTCGCTCGCGCATCCGATATTATTCCAGCGTGAAGTTGATCGGCAGGTTAAATTTCACTCGAACAGGACGACCTGATTGTTTACCGGGTCTCCACTTCGGCATGGCCTTTACTACCCGCAGGGCTTCTTCATCCGTACCGAATCCTAAACCTTTTAGTACCTGTACATCCTGAATACTTCCGTCGGTATTAACGACAAAGCTCACGAATACACGACCTGATACGTTGGCACGCTGTGCAGCCGCAGGATAACGCAGGTTCTTAGAAAGATACTGCCCCAGGGCGGCCATCCCTCCCGTAAATTCAGGCTGCTGTTCTACCACCGTAAAGATTTCTTCTTCTTTCGGAGCAGCTTCAACGGCAGCTTCAACCCGGGTCGGACCAGTGATAGCTTCCGGCGCGGCAATTACTTCCTCCGCATTCGGGTCGCCTTCCTGCGTTTTCTCAGCAGCCACAGCCTCCTTCAGTTCTTCAACAGCCGGTGGCGGTGTTTCTTCGGGAACTTCCTCATCCGGTTTTACTTCCGGAGGAAGGAATTTTACCGTATTCACCTTTGGTACTTCGACCGGTGGTGGCGGTGGCGGTGGCGGTTCGTTCGGGTCGATCGGCGGTGGCGGTAGTTTCATCAGGTCTACCTCAACCATTGCCTGTTCCTCAGGTTCCGGAGCCAGCGCAGTAATAATTGTCGGCGTCAGAACACCCAGTGTAAAAATAACCCCTCCAATAATGAGAGCGCGGGTTATAATTTTCGGGTACTCTTTCCGTAACGTATACGCACCGTACGCTTTGTTCCGGTTGGCAAACACTATATCATCCAGTGTTGCGTTTGATTCGAGTTCTGCCATAGCGTTATACGTCTAGATTTGCTTTATCCTTCAGCAGCTTTTTCTCGTCAGGTGTTAGCTGATCTACCAAAGCATACCGTTTCGTTTTCGTAATAGCCATTTCATCCAGCAGATCGACCATATTGCGGTAGGTCGACTCCTTGGTTGGTTTAATAACGACTACGAACTTATCAGCCGGGACCTTCCGCGAATTCTCCTGGATCGCTTTGCGCATATCATATCCTATCGATACAGTTTCCAGCTTCGGGTCTTCATTGGCTGCTTTCCCAAAGATGTAATGCGCTTTGTTATCCTTACCCAGGAAAATCGTCATTACGTTTGAAGCCTTAATAGGCTCCGTTTCTACTTTTTCCGTTTTGTCCGGTACGTTGAGCGTCATCGAAGATGGCTTGCTCAAGGTGGTAGCCAGAATGAAAAAGGTGATCAGGAGAAAACCCAGGTCTACCATCGGCGTCATATCCACACGGGTTGACGCTTTTTTAGAACGGACCTTACCACCATCATGCTTACCACCACCTCCACCGGTGTTAATCTCTGCCATGTTTTCTGAACAGATTTATGGGGTGAAAAATGATCGCCTTGTGCCTGTCAGGTTCACTAATCATTTGTCCAGCCTGCCGGCGGAGCTTCCGTACCGGTAATCAAGTTGAACTTGTTGATATTCTGAGCCTGCAGGGTAGCTAGTACATCTTTGAAAGCTGGGAACTTCGCCAGGTTATCGCCTTTCAGCGCAATCCGAAGATTGTTGTTTGCTTTGCGAGAGTTATAAACCCACTCCTTCAATTCATTCGTGGGAGCAGCTCCGGTCGAATCCGTTGGAATACCCGGCTGCTTTATTTTAGCCTGCTGTTCTTTAGACAGGTTCAGGTAAGACTTCAACTGAGCGATCGGCATACCAAAGTTCGACATCAGTGCAAACTCCTTTTTTTCTTTAGGAGTGAAGGTTATTCCTTTTGCGGCACCGATATTCTCGAGCGTTTCGATACGCTCCTGTTGGTTGTCAATCCCAAAGTAGACCTTACCTTCCCGATCCAGACCAATTGTCATAATGTCCTTATCGGGAACCTTGATGCCGGAGATTGACGATGGCGTTTCAATCGTTGCTGCATCCTGAGCCCGGAATTGGGCCGTCAGGATGAAGAATGTCAGCAACAGAAACGCAACGTCGCACATCGCCGTCATGTCCACTGTAGAACTGGCGCGTTTAATTTTAACTGCTGGCATGAGTTTTTTAATTTCTACTGCCCGACAATGTCGGGCAGGGGTTGATTAGTAACACCAACTAACTCGTACGGCCTAGTAGTGAGCCGCAAAGTTTTGCTGAATGCTCAAGCCGATCTCGTCAATGTTGTACGTCAGTACGTCAATACGGCTTGTGAAATAGCTATACATGATCGTTGCAATAGCAGCAGTACCGATACCAAGGGCCGTGTTTACAAGGGCCTCAGAGATACCCGTTGACAGAGCGGCCGTATCTGGCTGACCAGTCGCACCCATAGCTGCGAAAGCGCGGATCATACCCAATACCGTTCCGAGCAGGGCGATCAGCGTTGATACTGATGCCAGCGTTGCGATAATGGTCAGGTTTTTTTCCAGCATCGGCAGTTCGAGCGTAGTAGCTTCTTCTACTTCTTTCTGCAACGCTACCAGTTTCTGCTCTTTATTCAGTTCGGTGTCTGTCGACAGTTGCTGATACTTCAGCAGGGCAGTTTTCACAACGTTGCCGATTGAGCCTTTCTGACGATCACACTCCTGGATGGCTGCGGCTACTTCATTGCGGTCAAGCAGGCTTTTGATCTTACGAACAAAATCATCAATTGAACCTGAACCGTTGGCGCGGCCAATTGTGATGAAACGCTCGATCGAGAATACCAACACCGTCAAAAAGCAAGTGAACAGAATCGGTACAATAAAGCCTCCCTTGTAAACCGTGCCAAAGTAGTCACCTGGCAGAGGTTCCTTTGTGTTGTCGCCATCCTGGAAGTGACTGCCATCGCCGAAAACGAACATGTAAGTCAGGATACCGATCAACAGGAGAACCGGAATTACTAACGCCGGATTAAGACCACCCGACGATTTCTTTTTAGGTGCTGCTGCTTTAGCTGGTGCTGGAGAGGGCGTTTGTGTTTTCATTGGAACTTGACTGTAGGGTTAAATTGAAAGTTGGTTTTCCCGGTAAAAAAAGCGAAAATTTTAAACTGTTAGGTTTGCCGAACTAAAAATTTGACAGAAACACTTCGAAACCTTCACAAAATTAGGGTTTTTCTGACGAATACAACGCAAACCTTTAGGTCAAAAATTGCATTTTCGTAGCAATCCACCTATAAATAGTAGGATATATTTCACTCTACCAACCTACTATGATTTGTGGACCGCATGGATAAAACCTTGTTTTTCAAACACCCTACTGAACTTTTCCCTCTGTTTAGGCCGCAGTTTGATCCAATTATCTGGTGGTGCCTTGTTCATAAAATAATTGTTAAGAGCGTGTCGATTGTCTGTTTGCAGTTAGATGCAGCCGGTCGAAGGATTCCACAAACCCGTCAAAATTTTTTCTAAAAAAGAACCCCAAACCGTTTAACGGCCTGGGGTTACAGGAATTCAGAATGTACAAGAAACGCTTAGACTTGCTGTGCAATGGCGGCTTCCTCGGCTACCTCAGTCGCATAAGCGTCTGTTGGAACACATGCGCAAACCAGGTTTCGATCGCCATAAGCTGAATCGATCCGGCTAACACTCGGCCAGAATTTACGAGCCCGTACGTATGGCAACGGATAAACGGCCTTTTCTCGAGAATAAGGTCGGTCCCAGCTATCAGCCAGAACAACCGTAGCGGTGTGGGGAGCCAGCTTTAGTACGTTACTTGCTTTGTCGGCCCGTCCGTCTTCAATTTCCCGGATTTCTTCTCGGATACTAATGAGGGCGTCGCAGAAACGGTCCAGTTCAGCTTTCGATTCCGATTCGGTCGGCTCGATCATTATGGTTCCGGCCACCGGGAATGAAACCGTAGGTGCGTGGAAACCATAATCCATCAACCGTTTGGCAATATCTTCCACTTCAACACCGGCAGCTTTGAATGGACGACAGTCTACAATCATCTCGTGTGCACAACGCCCGTTGCTCCCTGTGTACAACGTTTCATAGTGACCGCTCAGCCGGGCTTTAATGTAGTTGGCATTCAGGATGGCCCGCTTTGTAGCATTTGTCAATCCGTCGGCTCCCATCATAGCAATGTAGGCATATGAGATAGTCAGGATGCTTGCCGAGCCATAAGGTGCCGCCGACACAGCATGAATTGCTTCATCTCCTCCCGTTTGTACAACTACGTGCCCAGGCAGGAACGGTACCAGATGAGCCGCTACACCGATTGGCCCCATACCCGGCCCGCCACCACCGTGGGGAATACAAAACGTCTTGTGCAGATTCAAATGGCAGACATCAGCACCAATGTTGGCCGGTGAGGTTAGCCCCACCTGTGCATTCATATTGGCTCCGTCCATGTAGACCTGTCCACCATGTTGATGGATAGTATCGCAAATCTCCTTGATGCTTTCCTCAAACACGCCATGCGTTGAGGGATACGTCACCATCAGGCAGGATAAATCGTTGCTGTACTGCTCGGCTTTTGTTTTGAGATCAGCAACATCGATATTACCCCGGTCGTCGCATTTGACGATAACGACCTTCATACCAGCCATAACGGCACTGGCAGGGTTGGTTCCGTGCGCCGACTGTGGGATCAGCGCTACGTTCCGATGGTTGTCACCCCGGCTTTCGTGGTACGCCCGGATTACCATCAGACCGGCGTATTCACCCTGTGCACCGGAATTTGGTTGCAACGACATGGCCGCAAAGCCCGTTATCTCGCTAAGCCACGTATTAAGCTCAGAAAATAGCTGCTGGTAGCCGGCTGTCTGGTCTTTTGGCGCAAATGGATGGAGCTTGCCAAACTCCGGCCAGGTTACCGGAATCATCTCTGCCGTAGCATTGAGCTTCATCGTACAGCTACCCAGCGGAATCATGGAATGCACCAGCGACAGATCCTTTTCTTCGAGTGATTTCAGATACCGTAGCATTTCATGCTCGGTATGGTGGGTGTTAAATACAGGATGCGTCAGGTAGTCAGACTGACGTACCAAACGCTCCGGCCATGTCACCTCAATCGCGTTTTCGAGGGCTTCAAGATCCACCTTAACGCCGAACACCTCCAGCAGGCATAGCAAATCCTCGATGGTTTTTGCTTCGTCGAAGGAGACACCGACATGAAGTTCGTCGGGGTAGTAGCGTAGGTTAACCTGAGCTGCCCGTGCGGTTTTCTTTAATGACTCAACGTCATCGACACGGACGGTCACCGTATCAAAGTAATTCTCGGTTTCAACAGTATACCCATTCCAGCGCAACGCCGTAGCAAAGGCCTTGGTCAGGCCATGTACCCGGCCGGCAATTGCTCTAAGGCGCTCAGGTCCATGATAGACGGCATAGCTTCCGGCCATTACGGCTAGCAACACCTGTGCCGTACAAATATTTGATGTAGCCTTTTCCCGACGTATGTGCTGTTCGCGAGTCTGGAGCGCCATACGAAGCGCTGGCTTACCTTCTGCATCAACCGAAACGCCAATGATCCGGCCAGGAATCTGGCGCTTGAAAGCCTCGCGGGTAGCAAAGAAAGCCGCGTGTGGCCCACCGTATCCCATCGGTACGCCGAAGCGTTGAGACGAACCAACCACTACATCGGCACCCATTTCGCCCGGTGAGGTCAGCATTGTCAGGGCCAGCAAATCGGCGGCAACCGCCACAAAAACGCCCAGTTCGTGTGCCGAAGCAATCAGGTCGGTATAATCAAACACCTCACCGTCAGAAGCGGGATATTGTACTAACATACCAAACAGATCGGCGTTAGTCAGATCAACCGTGCGGTGATCGCCGATTAACAGCGTAATACCGACTGGAGTAGCCCGTGTTTTGAGCAGATCGATCGTTTGCGGATGGCACCGCTCCGAGACAAAGAAGGTAGCCGCATTTTTCTTAGTAGCCGGCCGCATAGCATAAAGCATATGCATGGCTTCGGCGGCCGCGGTGGCTTCGTCGAGCAGTGATGCGTTGGCCAGATCCATACCCGTCAGATCGGACACGACCGTCTGAAAATTCAGCAACGCTTCGAGACGCCCCTGCGCTATTTCGGCCTGATACGGTGTGTAGGCGGTGTACCATGCGGGATTTTCCAACACGTTACGCAGAATGACGTTCGGCGTGATCGTATCGTAATAGCCCGTTCCAATAAACGATTTGAATACCTTGTTTTGAGCAGCCAGTTTCTTAAAATCATTCAGAAACTGATGTTCTGATTTGGGAGCCGGCAGATCCAGCGGCTGTGAGAGCCGTATTGCTGCCGGAACAGTCTGGTTGATGAGTTCGTCGATGGAGCTAACCGGTGCCCCGGCCGCCCCAATAGTTTGTAACATTTCGGCGGTCTCGGAGGCTTCAGAACCATGGTGTCGGTCTTCAAACTTCTCCTCGTAGCGCAGTTCGAGCTTCATAAGTTAGAGATGAAACGAGCGTTGCGGTTGGTTTATAGCTTACAAAAATACGATCTGATTCTGAAAGCTGACGAATTAATTAATATGCCTGCTGAAGTAACACGGGTTGAGGAGGTTACGTTCTTAATAGGCGTCAGAATCAGGATCAAGCGGCCAATTTTGTTTGGCCGTTCAGCAAAAAAGGCCTAATTTTTGACGTCGAAACGAGTGCCAACTGGCCGTTTACGCATGTCTAAGAAACAAAAGCCCAAGCCGCAACCTGCAGCGGCCAAACCAAAACCAGTTCAAGGTTCGCCAGTCAATGTTGCCGCCGTTGAACCCCCAGTGCCGAAACTCGACAGCCCAACTCCAACAAAATCAACCCGCTCAGCGTCAGAACCAGTAACTTCTTCAAAGGAGGCTGTTCCAACGGATACCCGATTGATTCGGTTCGATAAACGAGTGAAGTGGTTTTTGAGTATTTGTGCGGGACTGTTTTTGCTTCTGACACTTTTGAAAATTCATGGCTCGTCGGTGTCAGCCTGGAACCAGATCATTCCCGACGGTTCGGATGCCAAACGCGGTCTGATCTCGGGTAAACCTAAAATGATCCGGGTGGATGAATATGGTGTGCTATCGCCGTTCATGCTGTCGCAGGCTGCTAATGGATTTGAGCTGGAGAATGAGTCAATCGGCGGTGGCAGTGTCCCAATGGTACTGGGCGTTCCGGTTAAGCATTTCATCACGGTGTTTCGTCCTCATTTCTGGGGTTTCTTTCTACTTGATCTGGAGCGAGGATTTGCCTGGTGGTGGAACTTTAAAATTTTTGGCATTTTAATTAGTGCCACATTGCTCTTTCTCGTTTTGACCCGAAATAACTTCTGGTTATCCGTGTTTGGTGGCGTCTGGCTGCTGCTGTCTTCCGGAACGATCTGGTGGTTTTCTACGGGTCTGACCGAAATGATCATCGGCGCCTGCCTGATTCCGACTACTGTCATCTACCTGCTTTACGGACAGAGTAATCGACAGATTTTGATTGCTGCCGCTCTAACGGCTTATGCCAGTCTATATTTTGCGTCTCATTTGTATCCTCCCTATCAGGTACCGCTTGCATATCTGATGGGTTTTCTGCTGATCGGTTATGTACTGACGCAACCCCGAGATGATTTGTTCAGCCGTTTCCCCATTAAAGCAGCCGGAGTTGTTACGGCCCTGGGGCTAATTGGCATTATTGGATTCCTGTACTACCAGGACGCCAAACCCACGCTTGACCTGATGCTAAATACGGCATATCCAGGTAAGCGCGTCGACTTTGGTGGCACCGGTTTTGCGTCAACTCTCTTCGCAGAATACATTAACAGCTTTTACCTAACCGATCAGCGATTCCCTAAAAACTGGCTAAACAGTTGCGAACTATCGCATTACTTATGCTTTGCTCCGCTCATTTTGCTTTGGTTGCCATATCAGTGGAGCCAGGAAAAGAAAGTTAACTACACACTGGCGGGCGTTGCGCTATTTGTGATTTTCGGCTGGCTTTGGATTACAGTCGGCTTTCCGGAAGGATTGAGTAAACTAACGCTGATGAGTACCAGTCCGACACGCCGGGCACAGATTCCATTTGGAGTAGGTAACGTGGTACTGGCTGTTCTATTTCTAAACAGCGCCCGGAATTTATCAGCCAACCATACAACCTTGCTACGAGTGCTGGCTGTAGCAGGGGCAGTTGCTGTCGTTTTGGTGGCAGCTACTCAACTGAATACAAGTGCACCCGGCTTCTTCCGCACTGATCAGCTACTAGTTGCCGGTTTATATTTCGGCATTCTCAATGCCTTGATTTTACCGGTATGGGCATTCTCATACCGGGTAGCCGCCGTTTGTCTTGGCATACTGATTGCTCTGTTACCAAATCTGGGAGTAAACCCGATCGCTAAAGGTTTGAGTCCAATTACAGAAAACGCGTTGTACCGGACAATCAGCAGCATTCGACAGCAAGACCCGGAAGCCCGTTGGGTTGTTTTTGGCAATAATTACATTACGTATCTGGTTGAAGCAACAGGAGTTAAGCAAATCAGCGGGGTTAAGTATACCCCTAATTTTAAAATTATGCGGGCGCTTGATCCGAAACCTGTTTACGACACAGTCTACAACCGGTATGCTCATTCGGTCTATTTTTCAATGCCGAACCAGCAGGACACCGTTATAATGGGCAATGGGGGTAGCTATGATGCGTACGGCGTTAATATCGATCCTTGTTCAGCTAAACTGAAAAAACTGAACGTTCGCTACGTTTTGTTCGAACAAGTAAAGCAACCCGCCGATACACGTTGTATGACGCTGGTGTCGGAGCTGGGTTCGCTCAAGATTTATAAAATCAACGATTAACCCAATGATCGGTGAGCTAACATCAAATCAACGAATTCTCGCCATTGTACCCTGCTACAATGAGCAGGATTGCATCGCGGGCGTAGTGGAGGATCTGCATGGCATCCGGGACCGCAATAATCTCCCGTTAGACGTTCTGGTTGTAAATGACTGCTCCCGCGACCGGTCGGCTGACATTTTACGTCAGCTCGATTGTCTTCACCTCAATCTGCCGGTTAATCTAGGCATTGGCGGGGCTATGCAAACAGGCTATAAATACGCCCACAAGCACGGCTATTCGTATGCCATTCAGGTTGACGGCGATGGCCAGCATCCGGCCGATCAGCTAAAACAAGTGTTAGAACCAGCTTTGACTGGACGCGCCGATGTAGTGATTGGCTCACGCTACCTGGAAAAGAAAGGATTTCAGTCATCAGCCATTCGTCGGGTCGGTATCCGCTATTTTCAATACCTGAACCGATTACTAACGGGCCAAACCGTTCGTGATAGTACGTCTGGCTTTCGGGTATTCAACCGCAACGCGCTGGAATTAGCCAGTCGATATTATCCTGACGAATACCCAGAGCCAGAAGCAATTATTCTGTTTGGCCTCCAAAATCTTCGTATCTTGGAAGTACCCGTCGAGATGCGGGACCGGCAGGGGGGAGTATCCTCAATCAATGCGCTTAAAAGCGTTTACTACATGATTAAAGTGACGTTGGGAATCCTGTCGGCTTATCTCCGTTATCGTCCGTATGGAAAACGTCGTTCCGTTTAAGATTCAGCTAATCAGCATCATAGGAACGGTGCTGTTTATGGTTTACATTATTCGGCTGATTGTTCGAGGCCGACTGCGTGAGGAGTATGCCATTATCTGGATAATATGCACGCTTGTTCTCCTTACACTTTCCTTTTGGCGAAGAGGTCTTGAGACCATCGCCCTGGAATTAGGTGTCTACTATCCTCCCTCCTTACTGTTCCTGTTTGCGATTGGAGCTATTGTATGCTTTTTAGTGCATCTGTCGGTTGTGAACTCGAAGATGCAGCATAACATCAAAGAACTAACCCAGGAATTGGCGCTGATCCGCCACGAACTGAACGAATTAAAACGGTCAGCTACTACAGATTCGGAAGCAGACACAGGTCTGGAAGTGCTCCCATGAAGCCTGAATTAAGTATTCTGATTGTTTCCTATAACAGCCGTACTGATCTAATTCGTTGCCTGCCGACCATCCGGGCGCAAACCTTTTCTGACTATGAAATTATCGTAGTTGATAACCACGGCCACGACGGCGTAGCGGACTTGCTACGATCGGAATTTCCAGACATCCGACTGGTTTCTAATCCACATAACACGGGCTATGCCGGTGGAAATAATGTTGGTTTAACCCACGTTCAGGGACGCTGGGTGCTGTTACTCAACCCTGATACTGAACTGCGACCAAGAGCGCTAATGATCCTCGTTGAAACGGTTCGTGCCAATCAAAACGCTTTTGTTACGCCCAAGCTGCTGAATCCGGATGGTATTAGTGTTAACGCCTGCGGCAACCAAATGCATTATACCGGGATCACTACGTGTAGAGGTTTGAACGATCCGGCCGACACTTATCATGGCCTTCAGACGGTACCACTCCTATCAGGCGCGGCATTCATTGCTCCGGCCGACGCCATTCGTCAGTTAAACGGGTTTGATGAAAGTTATTTTATGTATTTTGAAGATACTGACCTTTCCATGCGAGCCCGGTTGCTAGGCTATCGCTTGCTGTGCCAGGCAGATGCCGAGATCATTCACCACTACCGGCTCGGCATGAATCCGCAGAAGTTCTACCATCTGGAACGCAACCGGCTGCTGACGTTTATGAAGGTTTTATCGAAAACTACCCTGCGCCAGCTTTTACCAGCGCTGGTACTTACTGAATTGGCAACGTGGGCTTACGCACTACGCGGATGGCCTTACCTGAGGGCACGGTTTAGGGGGTATCGCTATCTTTGGCAGCACCGGAAAGCAATCTGTCAAACTCAACAGGCGATTCAGCAGACACGCCGTCTTACTGACCGTGACCTATTGGCCGGGAGTCAGGTAGCACTGCCTATTGCGCAGGTAACTTCAGGAGGCATCGGAAAAATCATTAGTGACCTTTCAGCGAAGATTTATACCTGGCTACGTCCCTATTCGCTACGTTAGCGAATTCGCTCATAGACGGTTACTAATTCATTATGCGTAAAGAAACCAGAAAATTTCTGGGAATTTATCGGGAAATACGCTTGATGAATCACCCGATAGCCATTGGTGTTCAGCAGCGAGAATTTTTTGAAGTAAGCAGGGTCCAGAAAGGTCTGATGCGTAGTATCATGTTTGAATCCTTTCACACCGGGCACAACAAACACAAGACGCTCTAAGCCCAGGCGCTGACCGGTGGATAACAGCTTCTTGATTACCTCATCTGAATCGGTCAGGTGTTCCAGCACGTGCGCCATTACCAGCGATTTAAACTGACCGACAGGCAGACCACCCAGCCGATAACCGTCAGCTTCGGGGTCATACAGGTGAACGTCAAGGCCACGGCTCTGGCAATACCGAACCGCTGATTCGTTTACCTCCAGACCAACTGAACCCGTTGGTAACAGTTCCAGCAATTCGCCTACACCACATCCAAAGTCGATAGTTGGGCCTGTAACAAACTGCAGGATGTTTTTAAAATACAAATTGTTACGTACCCACCGGCGAAAACCGCTCCGCTGCAACTGATAAGCGGTGTATTCTTCGGCGTACAGATTGTCAGTCATAGACATTAGTAGTAGGCTTTAAGCGGAGTTGTAAAAATATACTTTTATTACTGCACATTTTAGGCCAAACTTTCATACAACCAAGTTATTGGAATGTTCAAAATCTTTGTCGAACGGGCCTGACCACATCCGTTCAAATCGCCCTTGCCTGTACTTTACCAGTATTTCCGTAACTTAGTAGCTGTTTGCCTGCTTAATTAGCGGCTTTCCAGACTGCATGGCTTTGTCTGTCGTTGGCCTAACAATTTAGTTGCCGGGCTGGCTTAGAGCTTTAGTTTTTGCCCTATCAGAAAAGTATATACAGTTTACCTCGTTTTTAGTCGTTTAACAAAACAGCGGATATTCACCCGTCTAATCAGAACATCAGTGTTTCTATGTTAAAATTTGTGCTGCCCTGTCTGTTGGTAACGAGCACTACGTTGCTGGCGCAGGCACCGGCCGATCAGGCCACTAAATTTGCGCAGACCATTACGGCCGCCGACCTCGAAAGGCACCTGCGCGTGCTGGCCGCCGATGATATGCAGGGCCGCGAAACCGGTACCCCCGGTCAGAAGAAAGCGGCCGAATACATTGCCAAGCAATTTGCCGATAACCGGCTTCAGGCAATCGTTAAATCAGGCGACGGTCAAACCGGTTATCTACAGCCCTTTAAGCTCTATCGCAAAACCTGGGGCGATTTCTACGTTAAAGCTGGTGGTAAGCAATTTGCCTATCTGAACGATTTTGTCACGAACGGCCTGTTGAATTTACCGACTGAAACAACCTACGAAACAGTTTTTGTCGGTTACGGCATAAGCGACGCTAATTACGATGATTACGCTAACCGCGATGTCACCGGCAAAGCGGTCGTCATTATGGAAGGCGAGCCAAAGAAAGCTGACGGTACATCGGTCGTGACCGATGCTTCCAAGTGGACCGGCACGGCTGGCTGGCGTAATAAAGCTACTCTGGCGAAAGATAAAGGTGCCGCCCAGATCTTTATTGTTTCGGCCGAGTCGCCCGAAGCATTCAAACAACTACTTTCTCAACGAAACGCGTTGCAGGGCCGCTTCAACCGGCTAGGGTTGAAGTCCGGCGCCGAGAATGTAGGTACTGTTGGTATCTTTTTGATTGCCAATGAAACGGCGGCAACCCTGCTCAACACAACCGTTACTAAGCTTAAAGCGGCTACTGAGCAGATATCAAAAACCGGTAAGCCTGTCACGACGTCGCTGAGCGGTAAAGTGGCTGTTAAAGCCGAGCGTCGGGAGGAAGAAGTGCAGACCGAAAACGTCGTTGGTTTTATCGAAGGCTCCGACAAGAAAGATGAAGTTGTGATCGTGTCGTCGCACTACGATCACATTGGTGTTAACCCCGATGGTAAAGTCAACAACGGCGCTAACGACGACGGCTCAGGAACTGTATCGGTTCTGGAAATTGCACAAGCCTTTGCTGAGGCTAAGGCGGCTGGACAAGGTCCTCGGCGGTCAATGTTGTTTCTGACCGTAACCGGCGAGGAAAAGGGACTGTTAGGTTCAGAATACTACGCCGATATGAACCCGGTTGTTCCGCTCGAAAACACAGTAGCTGACCTAAATATCGACATGGTCGGGCGGGTCGACGATCTGCACCAGGGCAAATCGGACAACTACATTTATGTCATCGGATCAGACAAGTTATCGTCAGAACTACACAAAATCAGTGAAGAAGCAAACCAGAAGTACGCACAAATGGAGCTGGATTATAAATACAATGATCCAAAAGATCCTGAACGTATCTACTATCGCTCCGACCACTACAATTTTGCCAAGCACAAAATCCCCATCATTTTTTACTTCAACGGCCTTCACGCTGATTATCACCAGCCAACCGACGATGTAGAGAAAATTGATTTTAAACTGGCTGAGCGAACTGCCCGACTGGTATTCTACACGGCCTGGGACATTGCCAACCGCGACAACCGACTGGTTGTAGACAGCAACAAACCGTAAGAAAAAGACGATGTATGCACAGTATGACAGTTAGCTGAACTGTCATACTGTGCATACATCGCCTACTTCCCTCCTCCTACTTTTCCGGCTTTGGGTGTTACACCCGGCTGCGTTATCTCAAAACCTTCTTTTTGCTTGGCTTCGGCCACAATCCGTCGTACGTCGGCCAGCAATTTCTTTGCGTTGTAGACCACGCCATCTTTCACCGTGTACGTTACACCACCGACGCGTTCTACTTCGTTTCGGTCATTCAGATGAATGGCACCCGTACCGTACAGTACTTTCAGGTTAGCCAGCGGGTTCTGGTCAACAATAACAAAATCAGCCAGCTTACCTACCTCCACGGAACCAATCTGATCAGCCATTCCCAGCGCTTCAGCCCCTTTTAACGTAGCAGCCCGAATCACCTCAAGCGGGTGGAAACCGGCTTCCCGCAGCAATTCTAATTCGCGGATGTAGGCAAAGCCATACAGTTGATAGATGAACCCGGAATCGGAGCCGGTCGTAACGCGCCCCCCCCGGTTTTTATACTCGTTTACAAAAGCCATCCACAACTGGTAATTCCGCTTCCATTCTACTTCCTGCTCGGTTCCCCAGTTATGCCAGTACGATCCGTGCGAAATCCGGCTCGGGCCGTAAAAACGCCATAACGACGGCAAGGTATACTCATCGTGCCACTCCGCCCGGCGAGCCAGCATCAACTCCCGGTTTGCTTCGTAAATATTGAAGGTCGGATCGATGGTAAAATCGAGCGCGATCAGTTCGTCCAACACCTGATTCCAGCGTTCGGTACCTGGTTTAGCCGCCTGTTGCCATAATTTACCGGCTTCCTCGAACCGATTTTGCTCATTGTTGTAATTGTAATTGGCCGGATAATCCTGAATAGTCCGATCGGCAAACAACGCTTCCGGCAGGCCGTACCAGTGTTCCATCGACGTGAGGCCAGCTTTGGCCGTTGCCAGTACGTTCATGCGAGCCACCTCGAGTTGCGCGTGGTGGCAGGCCGACCGTAGCCCCAACTTTTTGTTTTCTTCGAGAGCCGCCTTGAACACGGTCGGTTCCGCTCCAAAGAACTTAATGCCATCCGCGCCTTTTTTGGCGTTGTCACGTACCCAGGCCCGTGCCTGTTCGGCCGTTGTTATAGGTTCTTTAGCTCCCTGCCCAAACACAGTATACGCTTTAATCCGGGGAGCCGTAATCTCGTTACGTTCGCTCTTCGTACGGTGTTCCAGCACCCAGTCCAGCCCGTTACCGCACGATGGGTCGCGAATGGTAGTAATGCCGTGGCCCAGCCAAAGCTTAAATACGTATTCAGAGGGAGTACCCTGCGCATTGCCGCCAATGTGCCCGTGCATGTCGATAAAGCCGGGCATCAGGTACATGCCTTCGCAGTTCAGTTCCTTATCGCCGGGGTTTACCTGCGGACGGCTTTTAGGGTCAATGGGAACGCCCGGATAGCCTACTTGCCTGATCTGGGCAATCCGGTTCTTTTCCACCACAATGTCGACCGGTCCAACCGGTGGTGCCCCCGTGCTGTTAATCAACGTAACGCCCCGGATAAGCAGGCGGTTGTAAGGGCCATCGCCTTCCGCACGGGCAGGCGCTTTTGGAACTTGTGCGTTGACAAGTTGCCAGGATAGGGATAGCAGAAAATACGAACAACAAACAATCTTTTTCGGTAAATACTTCGTCATATTTGATCAGTTCCGGTAGCTAAGCTTTTGTAAGATAGCAGAAAGTACCGGTAATTTGATGCTGAAATAAACAAAGCCATGTTTGTTAAAAAGAACTTTCTGCTCATTGTCGTCGTCCTTGCGGTTGTTTTTGCGTTGGCCATGCAAGCAACCATCTTCCAGCAATCGGCAAGCGCATCGAAAACGCCCTCCGACGTATCGCCCGACTTCCGATCGTACTGGTTCAGCGGTAAGGCAGAACTGAATAGTTATCAGTTGCAACAAGCGCAGTATGGCGCGCTAAATCCTGGCCAGGCCGTTTTGATTTTCGTTACAGAAGATTTTCGTACGGATAAACTGGTAAAAGCCGAAACCGAAGAGAGCCGCGACAAAGCGATACCAGTATTAAAACTAAACGCCGTCAAGAAATTTGTAACGGGTATTTACGATTATTCCCTATTTACGTCTGTCTTCACGCCCATCAGTAACGGCCAATCGTCCGCTTTTCCTTACACGTTAAAGGTAAGTACGTCGGGACAGGAGTGGTGCGGGCACAGCTACCTGCAACTCAGCTACAAAAACAATGGGTATCAGATAAATGGCCGGTCGTATTTTGAGAAAGAAGTCGAAGAAGACTACAAAGTGGATAAAGCCCTGCTGGAAGATGAGTTATGGACACGGATTCGCCTGGCACCTGATCAGCTTCCTACCGGCAACGTAACGCTGATTCCGGGTACAGCCACCGCCCGGCTACGGCACAAAACCCTCGAGCCAATAACCGCCAAAGCTACGTTGGCAGATTATCAGGGGACCATTTTTCCGGGCCAGGGCTTAAAGACATATGCTGTCGAGTATCCAACCGACGGCCGGACGCTGATGATTGTGTTTGAAGAGCGCTTTCCGCATAAAATTGCTGGTTGGGAAGAAACGTATAAGAGCAAAGATAACCTGTTGACCTCCCGGGCCGTTTTGCAAAAGACCATTCAGACTGATTACTGGAATCACAATGCTCCGGCCGACAGTACGTTACGGCAGGCATTAGCCGTTAAATAAGCTGCGTTAAACCAATCAGATAGACGTTTAGCGAACGGAATCCGTTTTATACATACGTTGATTTTCCACGATCTTACCTATGAAAAAAGCCCTGTTTCTGATCCTGTTTGCAACGGCCTGCTCGTCGGACAAGGAGAAAGCAACACCAACCGACGAACCTACATATACCCTGATTTTTCTGGATAAGACCCGAAGCGTCAACATTGATAAAGCCTTTGTTGCTCAAAAATACCAGCAGGCAATCAATGACATCATCGAGCAGAACATCAAGCAGAAAGGCGATCGGCTGGATGTATACTTCATTCATGAGAATACGTCGAAGGCAAGGGCCGTAAGCCTGACAACGCGCACAGAAATGGAGGATGTCAGTGCGGCCAGCCCAACCGACCGCGAAGCCGCCGAAACGGAGTTTGAGCTGGCCCTTGGCCGCGAAAAAGCGCAGATCCGACAGCGTGTTCTTCAACAACTGGCCGCTCAGAATACCGGTTCATCCAACAACGAAACCGACATCTGGGCCAGTCTGCCCGTTATTGCCAGGGCCAACGAAACCGGAGCGGCCGTTAAGGTGTATTACCTCAGCGATATGATCGAAAGTGTAAAAGGTGCCAACCGACGCGATTTTCAGGTACGTCCGCCAGCCGATAATGCACAGGCCGATACGTGGGCAAAGGAAGATGCTGAACAGCTAAAACAGTATACCATCGGCAGTCCAAGCATTACGATGATCCTTCCGTTCGAACCGAATGCGTCCGTAAAGGAAAACAACCCGGCCGTTACGCAGTATTGGCAGACGCTTTTCAACGAACTGGGTGCCGGGCAGATCGAGGAACTATAGCTCAGGGGGTTCGGGCTACGCTTAACGGGTATGGGATAATAAACTGATAGCCTTCATCAAAACTGGAAAAATCATCTCTTAAAGAGTGAGACGTCACCGCTAACCCCTGATCGTCGCGCCGAACGGTCAGGTAGTGGAACAATGGCTTGTAAGACGCAGCCATGTCAGGCAGGCGACTAGGCGATACGTTCAATGGCTGACGTAGTCCGCCCCCACCCCCAATAACCAGAAACTCTTTTTCGTCGAACTGAAACCGCTCGAAAGCGTGTGAATGACCGGTTATAAACAGGCTGGCCTTCCTAGATTTTACGTAGGGCGGCACAAAGCGCTGCTGCACCAGTTTGGACGACCCCACCAGCTTGCTGTTCGAATAGGGGGCATGGTGGCAAGTCACAATCACCATTTGTATGGCTGGATTGGCGTCGGCTTCACGTAGTGTTGCCTCGTACCACGTTTGCTGCTTTACCAGATCAGCCGCAGACAGAATATGAAAATTGGAATTCAGCATGACAACAGCGATGCCATCGGTTACCTGCATGTACCCCGTGGGGCTATGGTCCGGAAAACGCTGCTGGAAGTTCCGGGCGCCCTTCCGTGGGCGCCCCATTACGTCATGATTTCCCATAATGGCGTAAACAGACGTACCAGTTTCAGTACACTGGGCTAAGAACCGGTCAATGATACGCCACTTGTTATTCCGGAAGCCAAGCGATACAATGTCGCCCAGCCAGTACAACACCGGCGGACGAAGACGGATGATTTCGTCAAAAATTATGGTGGTTGCCCGCGTATTCTGATGCGTCCGTAATACCAGCCGCTCGACCCACATCGGTGCCTGGGTATCGCTCAGAAACACTATCTCACGATCCTGAAGTTCTTTATTCATAACGTTTCCTACAGGCTTCTACCACGAGAACGCCCGCCATACCAATTGTAGTTGCACCGCAAACGCAGCATCGTCGGTTGCCACCGAGTTATACCATTTTAGTTCAACCGCAGCCCGTAGCGTTCGGTTAATGGGCTGTGTATACGAACTGGCGACCATCCAGCCCAAACTGGTCGTTTTGCCGTTCACCGTCCCGACGTAGTCGAGCCGCGAGGAAATGAAATAAGCACCGGTTCCGGCAGCAAGGCTCAAGCGTCGGGCCAGACTACGTTCCGTTCCGCTTAGCCAGGCCAGCGGCATTGACCAGACTAACAGCACCGGCACTGACGAGACGGCCACCTTCGATGGTAAGCCGTTCACCTGGCCGCGATACCTGTACATGGGTACGTGACCAGTTTCCAGCCCCAGGCGCAGCCGATGATCCGGATACCACATTACGCGAATTGTGGCTGGTACGCCCAACCGGTTCGTTCGTCCACGTTCTAATTCAACCGGAACGCCAAGCGTCATGGCATAATACGACACCCCTCCCCCCATCGATACTACGATTGCATAGGGCCCTCGTTCGGACCTCGTCGAATCTGTGCTACGTTCAGCTTGTGCCCAGGCCGCTACGTTTAGCGTAAACACAAAAAACAGCCAGGCAGCCTTACGTAGTGCGTTACTCAGTTTCATGGCTGGCGAGTGTAATGGTAGTAAGCAACCAGGGTAGAATAGTTGGATAGGATTCCATCAAACTGCCCTTCGTTGATGTACTGCTGAATGAATTGCGGTTCGTCGAGCGTCCAGACAAACACCGTACGATTCTCAGCCTGCATAGCTTTTACCTCCTCAGTTTGCGGTCCAAGAGTCCAGCGAGGTGCCCAGATTCGGGCGTTTAGACTTCGGGTGACAGCCGTATCCAATTCGCAGAGAATTGGCGTGTTTTCCTTGCTTGCCAACGCCCGATACGATTCAACCGCTTCCGTTGAGGGCAACCCAATGACGATCCGCAGATCCCGACGAGCCAATATTGCCCGTTGCCGGTATTTTTGCTGAATAGCCT
Source organism: Fibrisoma limi BUZ 3 (assembly GCF_000296815.2). GTDB lineage: Bacteria > Bacteroidota > Bacteroidia > Cytophagales > Spirosomataceae > Fibrisoma > Fibrisoma limi. The sequence goes on along the minus strand of NZ_CAIT01000010.1, from coordinate 127,959 downwards.
GCACTTTGTCCATTGGCCCAATGTATTTGGTATCGAGCCAGACGAAGCGGAGTGTTGTGTTGGCAATCACAGTTTCCAGGGCTTCTTCCAGCGTCGGAATCTTCTCGCCATTGATCAGTCGAACATGCGAACTCAACTGCTGATACGTGTATTCCTCAACTGCCCCAATCAAGCCATTTTTCTGAATGAGCCGCAGATTCAGTTTATTGTCGTGATAGAGAATCGGTACGCCATCCTTCGTGTATCGAACATCTATCTCAATTCCGGTCGCCCCTAAGCGGGACGCCAGCTTAATCATGTCGAGTGAGTTTTCGGATGTGGGCAGCAAATCAGACGTACGGCCGCCAGCCCGGTGAGCCAGAATTTCGTAGGGCGTCGAATTGAGCGGCCTTTCATAAAGCAGAGTTAACCGACGGTTCGGCTGAACCGAATTATCACCATACGTCCCATCTAACATAAGCGTATCACCCGGCCTGCTGACTCCAGAAAAATTTCTGATTTGGCCATTTCGCCTGGTCCGGACCGAAAACCGAACAAGCCCGGTTTCCGTATTGACCAGCTTGCGCCAAAAGCCCGCTACCACCAGGCTATCTGAATCAGGTCGGCCTTCCAGATTGAAAAAAGCCGCATCCTGCCCAGCGAAAATAGACAGGTAGAATGTAGTATCGGCTCCTTCTAACGTGTATGTCCACTTCAGGGCAACCTGACTGCCAAAACGGTCGGCCCCGTTCGTTACGGCATACACCCCCTCCATGGCCTGTCGGATAGAAGTCGTAAATCGTCCGGCACCGGGAGGGCTAACAAACTGGTATGGCACCGGTGCTTCGTATTCCTCCCTGCAACCGAAAATGAGCGTACATAGCCCTATCATCAGGTAAGCCACCGCTTTCATAAAATGAACCCGAATAACAGTTGCGGATAGAACAAATTCCGGTCAAACGTTTCGTAGAGCGACCAAAACTGCCAGTTGAAATCGGCATACACCGCCCGAAGCCCCAGCGTTACGTGCCGACGATTATAAAAAGGCTGTTCCAGTACAAACGTCAGCGCTACCCCGTTTACCGTCCGTGGTTTGTACTCAACGGCCAAACTACCCACCTGCGAACGATAATACCAGTCAATTATGGCTTCGGCACGCACCGCCAGTTGTAAATCACGCGTGAGCCGATAACCAACCGACGCATTGGGGTAGTTAACGAGCCCGTACGCCTGGCTGTTGAATACATCTTTAAGTCTGAGTGCACCAAACCATCCGCTTATGTCATCGCCCACCGACAGATGGAATCGGTCATTAAGCGGAGTAGCCCACCGCAAGCCGAGCGTCAGGTTACTTTGCACAAACTGGGTTTGCAGCCGGCTGATGATATACAGGCGTTTTGACAGTCCTCGCTGTAGGTTTACGTCGATGGCCGGGATGGTAATTCGTATTTCTTCGGTTATTTCAGGAGGAGTTGTTGTGAAGACCATACCCACTGAACTGCGCCACTGTCCGGGTTGTGGCGCCTGAGGAAAATATATGCTGGGCTGGTCAGGCAACGGCTGTGCGCTAGCCGCCAATGTGATGACAGCAAACCAGGCGCTTACCAGAAAGACGCGCGGACCGATACCCACGACAGGATAAATTGAATGATGGATGTGTTAACGGATTGTTAACTCATGACCTAACCGTAATGTTACAGGCTTGTCAACGCGGTTGAATCCGTTGAATGAAGAAAGTGGTAAGTCTTGGCTTACGAAAAGCACCAAAAGCAAAAAGGCCACTGAAATCAGTGGCCTTTTTGCTTAGTAGCGGGAGCTGGACTCGAACCAGCGACCTTTGGGTTATGAGCCCAACGAGCTACCAACTGCTCCATCCCGCGATGTTTGGACTGCAAAGGTACGACAGTTTCCAGAAAAATCAACTACCTTTGTAAAAAAATTTTCACTCCCGGCACTCTTTTGCCAAGGAGATAGTTGAGTTACCAAGCCGTTGCTACTGTCAGCGGGATCACCTAACATGAATACAGACCTTGAAAATCCGCTGATCGGCGAGGTATCGCCCGATCACAAAGCCGGCTTTGTCAGCATTGTGGGTAAACCCAACGTGGGTAAATCGACGCTGATGAATCAACTCGTCGGCGAACGCCTGTCCATCATCACCTCGAAGGCCCAAACTACTCGTCACCGCATTATGGGCATCCTGAACGGGATGCACAACGGACAAGAGTTTCAACTCGTTTACTCAGATACGCCGGGCATCATCAAACCGCAGTACAAACTGCATGAGTCGATGATGAGCTTTGTGCGAGGCTCGCTCGAAGACGCCGATGTAGTTCTGTTCGTGACGGACATTTTCGAACAACACGACGAAAACGATGTTATCGAGCGGCTTCAGCGCACGGAGACGCCCATTCTGCTGCTGATCAACAAAGTAGACTTAGCCACACAAGAACAGGTATCCGAAAAAATAGCGTACTGGCAGGAGCATTTTAAAGCCCAGGAGATCATACCGATTTCAGCGCTGAATGCCTTTAATATTGACAAGCTGTTTGAAGGCATTGTCAGTCGGTTGCCCCAGCACCCGCCCTACTTCCCCAAAGACGAACTGACGGACAAACCCGAGCGTTTTTTCGCTTCCGAAATCATACGGGAGAAAATCTTCCTGAACTACAAAAAAGAAGTACCCTATAGCTGCGAGGTTGTCATTACGTCTTTCAAGGACAAGGACGACATTATCGTGATTCAATCCGAAATTCTGGTTGAACGTACCACGCAACGCGCCATTCTATTGGGCGAGGGTGGTAAGATGATTAAGAAAACGGGCATTATGGCCCGCGAGGAACTGGAACGGTTCTTCGGTAAAAAAGTATTTTTAGACACATTCGTCAAAGTAGAACCCGACTGGCGGCAGAAAGAGCGAACGCTCAAGCGGTTGGGATATGATGAATAATTTTTAAAGGAGGAAGGGGAGGAAATGAAGAAAGGAGAAAGGAGTTACATGCTTTCCCTTTTATTCCCTTCCTCCTTTCCTCCCTCTCCTTCGAATCATGGCAAATATTGTAGCAATTGTTGGCCGCCCGAACGTCGGGAAATCAACGCTGTTTAACCGGCTAACGGAGCAGCGGCAGGCCATTATGGATAACCAGAGCGGTGTCACTCGCGACCGGCATTACGGCTATGCCGAGTGGACTGATAAGCGATTTACGGTAATCGATACCGGCGGCTACGTCGTCGGGTCGGAGGATATTTTTGAGGGGGCCATTCGGGAGCAGGTAGAGATTGCTATTGAAGAAGCTACCGTCCTGCTGTTTGTTGTCGATACCATGACCGGGCTGACCGGCCTTGATCAGGATTTTGCTAACGTACTGCGCCGGTCGAAAAAGCCGGTGTATGTAGTGGCCAATAAAGCCGAAACGTTCGATCGCCAGCAGGCGGCTTCTGAGTTTTATGCACTCGGGCTAGGCGATCCGCATCCAATTTCGTCGCAAACGGGTAGCGGCACTGGCGATCTGCTCGATGAGGTCGTGAAGCATTTTCAGAGCGAAGGCGTCGAAGATCCGGAAGCAGGCATTCCCCGGATTGCCATCCTGGGGCGGCCAAACGTAGGTAAATCGTCGTTTCTGAACGTATTGACCGGCAGGGAGCGTAGTATTGTAACCGACATTGCCGGCACAACCCGCGACGCAATCAACACCCGCTACAAGGCGTATGGCAAAGATTTTATCCTGACCGATACAGCCGGCATTCGGCGTAAAGCCCGCATCCAGGATAATATCGAATTCTATTCCATTCTGCGCTCCATAAAGGCAATGGAAGAGTCGGATGTGTGCATTGTTATGCTCGATGCAACCCGGGGTCTCGAAGCACAGGACCTCAACATCATTGGTCAGGCTGTGCGGGCCAAGAAAGGCGTAGTAATTATGGTTAACAAATGGGATGCCGTTGAAAAAGACCACCGGACCGCCGACGTACTGCGTAAGGAGATGGTGCAGCGAATGGCCCCGATCGATTATTTACCCATCATCTTTGCTTCGGTTCATGAAAAGCAGCGTATTTTCCAGGTGATGGAAAAAGCAATGGAGGTGTATGAGAATAAGCATAAGAAAATTGCGACTTCAAAGCTGAACGAAGCCCTGCAGCCGGTGATTGAAGCGTATCCGCCCCCAGCCACCAAAGGCAAGCAGATCAAGATCAAGTACATGCTTCAGTTGCCGACACCCTCACCGACGTTTGTCTTTTTCTGCAACCTACCCCAGTACATCAAGGAGCCCTACGAGCGTTTTCTGGAAAATAAGCTTCGGGAAAACTTTGGGTTCGATGGGGTACCCATTACGATATTTTTCCGCCAGAAATGAACTAAACCCTCCCCCTCGGAGGGTTTTTTTGTTATGAATGTTCCTGCTGAATCCTCAACGACGCGATTTTCATATTGGCTGGGTGCATTGTTCGTCTTTTTGGCGGCATTCTGCTTTGCCATGAAGGGTATTCTGATCAAGCTGGCTTATCAATACCACATCGATTCGATCTCGCTGTTGACGTTGCGAATGTTGTTTGCCTTGCCGTTTTATATCGGCATAGCGTTGAATTTGTCACGCCAGTCGGCCGATCAAGTAATGGGTAAGCTGACGCTGCGTCAGTGGGCAACGCTGGCTATGCTGGGGATCACGGGTTATTATCTGGCCAGCTTCTTCAATTTTCTGGGATTGGTGTATATAACAGCTAGTCTGGAACGTATTCTGCTGTTTGTATATCCCACCTTTGTGTTGTTCATGAACGCCATTGGCTATGGCCGCCGAATTACTCGACTACAGGTATTGGCGCTGGCTTTAACCTATACGGGCCTTTTGATTGCATTTATCGGAAATATTGAAACATCCGCGCAGAAGAACGTAGTTCTGGGGGCCTTCTGGGTTATTTTAAGCGGCCTGGTGTATGCCATCTACCTGGTCGGCAGCGACAACATGATCTCGCTCGTTGGCTCACAGCGCTATACTTGTTACGCGATGATGGCCGCTACGGTTCCAACGGTTTTGCACTGTGCAATTGCCAACGGCCTGCACCTGACTGGGTACCCCCTGGCAGTGTATGGCCTGGCGGCTGCAATGGCTTTGTTTGTTACCGTCATTCCAACGTTTATGATTGCCGAAGGCATCAAACGGGTTGGATCAGGTAATGCTTCCATTGTAGCCAGTGTCGGTCCGATTTTTACCATTATCCTGGCCACAACTTTGCTGAACGAAACCATAAGCATAGCACAAGTTTTCGGAACCCTACTGGTTTTAACTGGAGTCTTTCTGATCAGTTGGCGAGGTAAACGATAGATCAAAAAAGTAAACTTATGATGATATTAATTTACATATTGACAATCAGGATATTATTCATCTCCAAGGCATCAATTAAATCCATCGAACTATTTAAGTAGCTACATTAAAGAATAGTATTACAAAATGAACCTTTGGATAAATTAAGCCTCAAATCTAATAATACACAGATTCACAACTGTTGAAATTAGAGTATCTTTCACCGTACACGCACACCTAACAGTATACTGTATGGCTACTGAAAAAGTAATGGACGATGAAAAGCGCGTTGATAAAGCGGCTTACGTTTTAAAAGCTGTGGCTCATCCTCTGCGCATCAAAATCATTCAGATGCTGAATGACAGCAAGGAATTGAACGTCTCGACGATTTACAAAAATCTGAACGCCGAGCAATCTCTGATTTCACATCACCTGATTAACATGCGTGATAAGGGAATTCTCGACATCCGTCGAAGTGGGAAGAATATCTACTATTTTCTGGTAGATACGGCAGTGGCAGAGGTGATTGATTGCATCTACAAGAGCAAAATCCTGGCTTAGTATCGCGCAAACGAAGAAGCCCGGCTATCAAACGACAACGTACTACGTTGCGCTTGATAGCCGGGCTTCTTACTTATTGATTACCCGAATAACTCGCCGGTTTTGTAGTTCGGCATGATACCGAGGTGATGATATGCTTTCTCGGTAGCCTCCCGGCCGCGCGATGTCCGCTTCAGAAAACCTTCCTGAATCAGGAACGGCTCATACACCTCTTCGATCGTCTCCGCTTCCTCACCGCAGGCAGTGGCAATGGTTGTCAGACCAACTGGCCCGCCTTTGAACTTCTCGATGATGGTCGACAGAATTCGATTGTCCATTTCGTCAAGACCGTTCTGATCTACGTCCAGCGCACTCAGGGCCATCTCGGCAATTTCGACATTGATATAGCCGTTCCCTTTCACCTGTGCAAAGTCACGGGTCCGGCGCAGCAGGTTGTTGGCGATACGTGGAGTCCCCCGGCTTCGGCGGGCAATCTCAAAGGCCCCTTCCTCGTCGATTGGGGTGCCCAGAATAGCGGCCGACCGTTGAACGATGGTCGTGAGCAGCTTGGCATCATAATACTCCAACCGACAATTGATACTGAAACGTGCCCGCAACGGAGACGTCAGCATACCGGCCCGCGTTGTAGCCCCGATCAGCGTAAACGGATTCAGTTTGATCTGCACCGTCCGGGCGTTCGGCCCCGAGTCGAGCATGATATCAATCTTATAATCCTCCATCGCTGAGTACAGATACTCCTCCACAATCGGGTTCAGCCGGTGGATCTCGTCGATAAACAGAACGTCGTTGGGCTGTAGGTTGGTCAGCAGACCGGCCAGATCACTTGGTTTGTCAAGCACCGGTCCGGACGTCATCTTAATATTCGCGTTCAGTTCGTTGGCAATGATGTGCGACAAGGTCGTTTTACCCAAACCCGGAGGGCCGTGGAGCAGTACGTGGTCGAGTGCATCGCCCCGCTGCATAGCAGCTTTTACGAACACTTCGAGGTTTTCGAGGACTTTAGCCTGGCCGGTAAAGTCTTCAAACGAAAGCGGTCGAAGCGCCCGTTCGATCTCCTTATCAGTGGCCGTCATCCCTTCTCCTGTTCCTTTCAGAAAGTCGTTTCGCATGATGATCAGTTGGTCAGAATACCCCAAAATAACGGCTTGAAAAGCCGTTATTTTGGGGATCCGTTTTGGTCAAATTTACGAAAAAAACAGGAGAAAAGCACTACCTGATTACCAGTACAGAACCCCGTTTTACGGTCTTTCCGCGCTCAGGAAATGACTCACTTTTATAGGAAATAACGTAGGGGTAGAGCATCGGAGGATAGGCCGCTCCCTTGTAGGTTCCATCCCATTTTTGCTCGGGATTATTGCTTACAAAGATGACTTCGCCCCAGCGGTTATAGATCCGTAGTTCATAGTCAGTAACGTACGACGTAAAGACCTGCAATACGTCGTTCACCCCGTCGCCGTTTGGTGAGAACGCATCCGGAATATTTACACGCGGTTCGCAGCGATTGACAACGCGGGTAGCAACCGTGGCCGTACAGCCAGCGGGATCTGTTACCCGCACAGCGTATTCCCCTACCCGACTGACCGTAATGGATCGGGTTGTATCGCCTGTCTGCGGCCAGACGTACCTCAGGCCTGACCCACCATTGGGCGTGAGCTGAATACGGCCGTTATCCCCTTCGCAAATAGACGTTTCTGGAACAAGACTCACAGCCGGAGCCGGTCGGTCGCCTACCTGTACGCTACTTCGGCCGACGCAACCGGTTTGTGGATTGCGCACAACGACACTATACGTTCCCGGCTGGTTGACGATAATCAGTCGGGTGGTCTGGCCGGTACTCCATTGGTACTGATTACCGGCCAGGGCCCCATCCTGTGGTATTAACTGTACTGTATCGCCCACACATCGTTGGCGGTTTGGCCCCAGACTGGCGAACCCGGTGCTATCGAGCCCCACTCGAATGCTATTCGTAAAGGCTTTACAACCACGGCTGTCGGTGACCTGTACGCCGTATAAACCCGGCGCTGCCTGCCCAAACACAGCGCTGGTACTCACCGGATTGTTGTTTCCATCAAGCCAGATATAACCTACCGGCATTCCGCCCTGCACGGTGACGTTGATGGTACCGCTGTTTGGAATGCTACACAACGCAGGCCGTACGGACGGGGTAATGGCCAGGTTATTTACCGGCGACTTCAACGCAAACAACGTATCGGCCTTACAGCCCCTTAGGCTATCCGTAGCGTTAATTCGGTAGGATCCTTCCGGCAAATTCCCCTGTCGGTTTGTTGTTCCTGGCAACACGGCCCCATCGGCGCGGCTCCAGATGTATTCGTATCGACCGGCCGGGGTTGGTGTCAGTTCGATCACCCCATCAGCCGTTGTGCAGGCCGACGGCCCCGTCAGCGCAGCCCGTAGGTTGAGCTTCGGCAGTTCCGTTACGTTGATCGTATCTGAGTTAACGCAGCCCCTGAAATTCTTAGCCGTTACAAAATACTGTCCCGCCTGCGACACGGTTGTTGAGCGGTCTTTGCTTCCGGTACTCCACTCAAACTCCGACCAGGTTTGTTGTGGTACGGTCAGGTTAACGCTGCTTCGGTAGCAGAATACCGTATCAGGACCGAGATCAAGAGCCGGCGGGGCAAATATTCGAAGCTCAACCGTATCACTTTCAAAACAGCCGCCATTGGCCGCAAGACCGACAACATAGTAGTAGCCGGGCCGGTTGATGGTGATGGTTTTCTGCCTACCCGCCACGGCTCCATTAATGACCCAGACGTAGTTACTGGCCTGCACCTGTGCATCCAGGGTTATCCCTCGTTTATCGCAGACATCTCGATTATCGCCAAGCTCCATCTTGGCCGGTGTATCGACAATCGTGATCGTATCGCGGATTACTGTATCCTTACAGATTGCCCCCTGGGCGGTTCGTGTGGTTATCTGAAGACTTACCGGATAGTCGCCCGCTTGCTGATACGTATGCAACTGCGGCTGCAACGCCGTCGTAGAAACCGGACGGCTACCGTCGCCAAAGTTCCAGGTGTACGTCTCCTTCAACTTCGGACAGTTCGGACTGGCCTGAAACGTAGTGGGTGACGTGGCGCAGGTATCGGCGTAGGTAAAACCTGGTCCGCTTGATTGATCGTTGAAGTTATCGACCAGGTTGGGCAACCCCAACTGACTGGTTTTCCCGCCCAGCGATTGGCCGTTCAGATTGAACCGTAAGCTATCGAGCAAACCACCGTTCGGGTTTTCGATGGTCCCGAGCGACGTGCTGCCTTCTATGGCTACGTAGATACGACCATCCGGACCAATCTGAAGCGAGCCGTACTGCCGTGTAGTACTACTGTCGACCACCGTTCGGGAACCGGTTAGCAGGGAGTCTCGCTGGTTCAGATCATATTTTAGAATATACGACGCCCCCTTCTGACTACCGTCTGCGTTAGTATCGGCCAGCATCGTTACGTATAACGACTTCCCATCGGGCGAAAATTCTACCCCATACGCCTTGGGTGGCGCCGGCCCTAAGTCTATTGTTCGTTCAAACTTTATCGTTCCCAGCGAATCATTGAACGTAAAAAGATCGATGGAATTCTTAGGCGGGCCAGGTACCACAACCGCCATAGGCCGGTTTCCTTCCTGACCGCCCGTTGTGTCGGCGGGGCCGATTTTGATATATCCTTCCCCCTTCGACAGCGAATCGATCACTTGTCCACCCTCATACGTCTTCGGGGTTGTGTCTTCGCTGCGGTTCAGGTTGCGGACTTCAAATTTATTGGTACCATAAATCCGTGTAATTACCCAGTACGTTGAATCACGCTCATTTTTTACGGATGCTGACTGCTCAGTGCCATTCTCCGAAACCGGGATATTCTTATCGACGATCGCTCCTTTACCCTGGTTCTCCCGCATGTCGACTACACTGTAAGTCAACGTGCGCTTCCCACGAATCTCAGCGGTAGTGTACACGTAATAAAGATATTCGCAGCCGCGGCAAGTTGGTTTCGGCACGATCAGCGCCGATTGCGTCGAATTGCGGTTGCCGCCCAACGGAATCCCCACTTGCGCGGTATCGCCCGGAACAAGTGATTTCATCGGCTTCCCATCAGCATCATAAATGGTGATCCCGTCCGTATAAAATAGCAGCTCTCCTTTCGTATTAGCGATGGACGAAGACCCTTCGATGGTGCTCAGTTTACCGTCCTCGATCGGCTGTGGCGTACCACCACCGCTGAAATCCAGACCGGCGTTGTTACCAAAATACCACTTTACGCCCTGCGATTGCTTCTGCTCACCGCAGACATCAACATTGATCCGGTCCTGATACGAACAACCAGTTGTGGGGTCAATAGCCTCGACCGAGTAACAACCGGAACTGTCGACCTGAATGGTCTGCGTCGTGTCGCCCTTCGGATACCATTTGTAAATCAGCCCTTGTGGGGCACCATTGGGGTATGGATCTAATGTAATGACTTCCCCTTGACAGATGGTCGTATCTGTCCGCCAGTTACTGAAAGGCTGCGGCCGCGGAAATACGTTCACAAATTTTTCGACAGTTTGCGTTACTCCGTTCACCGTGCGGGTGAGCCGAACCGTATAAGCACCAGGCTGCTGATACACGTGACGAGCCACTGAATCCCGCTGTTTGGTCACCGAAGTGCCGTCGCCAAAGTCCCAGACACGGGTAGTAACCCCCGCCAGCACACTGTCCGTAAACGTAACCGAATCGGCTTTACACTCCTGATCCGGCACACACGTCCTGCCACTGAATCGAAAGCCTGTCTGCCCATACGCCGACGGAAAACTCGCCAGCAGGAGCAACATAGCCCACAGCGCAACTAAATACCTATAGTGAATAGAAATGAACATGGAGAAACATTGACTAAGCCCACCTATCAAATTCATCCCCGAGCATAACAGACTGAGGGGGCGTTACGTTATTGTAAACGAAAAGGCCGCACTAAAATTTTATCGCCTGACAGCCTGAAAACCATCCAAAAACCGGCTAATTTTATAGAAGTAGGAACGGCCGAATCCGAGGTAGCAACAAAGGATAATTGCAGGTCCTGCTTTTACTGGCTAATGGGAGTTAACTGGTTTGTAAGAAACGATTTTAACTGTAATTCGTTTGGCTTTCGTTTCTTATAGACCCACAAACAGGTGAAATAGTTGGCCCATTCTTTGCACTACAACGTCATTATGAGTAAGAAATACATTTTGGCCGGTTTATTCATGGCAGTGTGCCAACTGGCAATTGCTCAGGATCCTCAATTTACGCAGTTTTATGCGGCTCCCCAGTACCTGAGTCCAGCCTTTGCAGGATCGGCGCTGGCTCCGCGCATTACGGTCAATTATCGCAACCAGTGGCCGGCCATTACAAACTACGTAACTGCTCTGGTTGGCCTCGATCATTATTTTGAGCGCTTCAACAGTGGCGTAGGCTTACTAATCCAATCCGACAATCAGGGTCAGGGCCGTATTCAGTCGACCGACATTGGCCTGCAATATTCGTATCAGTTCCAGGTAGGTGAGCAATCATTTGTGCGGCTCGGCCTGCAAGGGTCATACGTTAATCGGAATATCAATTATTTCGGACTCACGTTTGGCGACCAGTTTAATGACCGTGGATTCATCACGGGCAGCGCTACCGCCGATCCAACAGCCCAGGGTGGATCACCACAAAATCGTTACCTTGATTTCTCAACTGGCGGTCTGGTGTATTCTGACTGGTACTGGGTAGGCGTATCGGCCCACCACATTAACCGCCCAAACCAAAACTTTTTTGTTGGTGACCAGAGCCGACTGCCGGTTAAGGGCAGTTTCCACGCCGGACTTCGGATTCCATTAGGCGGTTACACCGGCTACGGCGATGAGTGGGACCGGGAAATCAGTTTTTCGCCGGTGGTCATGTATAAGTTTCAGGGGAAATACGACCAGCTCGACCTGGGCGCGTACCTAACATATTCACCCATAACAGTTGGTGCCTATTATCGGGGCATTCCGTTCAAGCGGTATAACCAGACGATCAACAACCACGACGCCCTGGCCATGCTGGTTGGCTACCGGATGGATAAGTTTTCGGTTGGCTACAGCTACGATGCTACAATTTCGACACTCGGTGCCAGTGGCGGTTCGCACGAAATTTCGCTGTCGTACATTTTCGAAAAACCAGAAGCCCGTCGTGGTGGTGTTCGTCGGCGGGACAAGAAATTGCCTTGCCCCAAGTTCTGACATCAAAATTCCTGTAGCAAGGGCTTCAACTATGCTACAGGAATTATCCCAGGTCTTTCACAACCAGTTGCACCGTATAGCGGCTTTTCTGCTCTAATAATAGCTTTTTGTTGATGAGCACCCGATCGATGGTATTTTGGTCGTAGTATCGGATGGTGACCAGTTCCAGCCCTTCGTTATAATTTACCCGAAAGTTCTGGCGCAACTGCTCTAACAAAGCCGGCACTCGGGCAGGATTCTGATCGACAACGACTGAAAAACTGATAGCGGTGTTCTGCATCAGATTGATTTTCACGCCTGCCTCCGCAAACTGCCCAAAGATTAGACTCAGGTTATCCTCAGCAATGAATGAGAAGTCTTTCGGGTGCAGCGAAATCAAAACCTGGTTGACCTTGAAAATAAAGGACGAGATAGGCAGGTGTTGCTCAAAATCGCCGATCGCCGTACCGGGTTTATCCGGTTCAACGAACGACCGGACATATAACGGAATCCCTTTATTCTGAAGCGGTTTAATCGTTTTGGGATGAATCACCGTTGCTCCGTAGTAGGCTAGCTCAATTGCATCCTGGTACGTTATTTTTTCCAGCAGTACCGTATCATCAAACCACTTCGGGTCTGCATTCAATACCCCCGGTACGTCTTTCCAGATCGTAACACTTTCGGCATCCAGACAGAACGCAAAAATGGCAGCCGTGTAGTCAGAGCCTTCGCGGCCAAGTGTTGTTGTTAAGCCGTTTGGCGACCGGCCAACAAAGCCCTGCGTAACGATAACGTCCTGCTTCGGTCTAGTTGCTGATAGGGCCTGAATCTGCCGACTGGTCTGCTCCCAGTCCACTTTTCCCTCTCGGTAGGTCGCATCTGTATAAACAAGCTCCCGGGCGTCAGCCCAATAAGTAGATACGTTTTGGGCGTTCAGATAGGCTGCTACAATCTGGGTAGACACAACTTCGCCAATGGAGACGATCTGATCATAAATTTGGTCGAAAGAACCGGTGGTCGGCTGGCGCAGATAAGTTTCAACAGCAGTAAAGGTCTCTAGCACCGGCTGAAATGTATCTTCAAAATGATCGCCAGCCAGGTCGCGCATAATAGCCTCGTGGTATGCTCTGACGCTGGCCCAGTGCGCAGTTGTCTGGTCGGTATCGCCACTAGCATACGCCCGTACTACCTCTTCCAGCGCATTGGTTGTTTTTCCCATTGCCGAAACCACAACTACTGCCCCCCTCCCCTGCGACTGAACAATACGAGTCAGATTGCGTACGCCAGCCGCTTCCTTTACAGACGCTCCTCCGAATTTAAAGACTTTCATATTGGCACATATATAAAGGCCACAGATTACACCAGTTACACAGATAGCTTCTGCGTAGTTAGTGTAATCTGTGGCAATTTTAGCGGTCTACTTTATACCGTTACTGACCGACCGGCAAACAGTAGTTCGCGCACAGCTTCGGCTATGCCCTGCGGATCAAACCCGCACTCATGTTGCAATTCAATCTGCTCACCATGTTCGATAACAGCATCCGGAATACCCAGCCGTTTTACGCGGGCTGCATAACCATGATCGGCCATGAACTCCAGCACCGCGCTGCCGAAACCACCCATCACACAACCGTCTTCAACCGTCAGCACGCGGTCAAAGCGCTGGAAAATCTGGTGTAACATTTCTTCGTCGAGCGGCTTTACATAGCGCATGTCGAAATGTGCGGGCTGTATGCCTTCGCTGGCCAGTATAGTACAGGCTTCTACAGCACTGTTTCCGATATGACCAATGGTCAGAATGGCCACGCCTTCGCCATCCTGAATCATACGACCTTTACCAATCGGCAGTTGTTCCAGGGGCGTCCGCCAGTTTGGCATCACTCCCTCACCGCGTGGGTAGCGGATGGTAAATGCCTGCTTGCCCTGCTGGATTTCGTCCGACTGGGCCGTGAACATCAAATTACGAAGCTCCTGCTCGTTCATCGGAGCGGCCACAATCATGTTCGGTACGCAACGCATATACGCCAGATCATAGGCGCCGTGATGCGTAGGCCCGTCTGCACCAGCAAAACCAGCACGGTCGAGGCAGAAAATGACCGGTAGTTCCTGAATACATACGTCGTGGATCACCTGGTCGTAGGCCCGCTGCATGAACGTCGAATAGATGTTACAGAACACAACCTCTCCCTGTGTGGCCATACCCGCCGAGAACGTAACGGCGTGTTGCTCAGCAATACCCACGTCGAAGGCCCGCTCCGGCATGGCCTTCATCATAATGTTCATCGATGAGCCCGACGGCATAGCGGGCGTAACACCCACAACCCGGGGGTTTTTTTCGGCAAGTTCAACCAGCGTATGCCCGAAAACGTCCTGGTACTTCGGCGGCTGGGGCGTGGTGAACGTTTTTTTCTTGATCTCGCCGGTTACCTTGTCGAACAGGCCAGGCGCGTGCCACTTGGTCTGATCCTTTTCGGCGGGTGCATACCCTTTCCCTTTTACAGTCAGGCAGTGCAGCAGCTTAGGACCGGGAATATTTTTTAGATCATCCAGTACGCTGACCAGATGATCGATGTCATGACCGTCGATCGGTCCGAAATAGCGAAGATGCAGTGACTCAAACAAGTTGCTCTGGTCCAGCAGCGACGCTTTGATACCCGACTCAACCTTTGAGACAATTTCCTGTGCACTTTTTCCGAACTTACTCATCTTACCGAGCAGGTTCCAGACCTCATCCTTAACCTTGTTGTAGGTCTGGGACGTAGTGATATCGGTCAGGTATTCACGCAGCGCCCCTACGTTGGGATCGATGCTCATGCAGTTATCGTTCAGGACGATGAGCAGGTTGCTATCGGTAGCCCCGGCATGGTTCATACCTTCAAAAGCCTCCCCGGCAGTCATGGCACCATCGCCGATCACGGCAATGTGATTTCGCTGGCGGTTCCCCTGCAACTGCGACGCCACCGCCATACCCAGCGCGGCCGAAATAGACGTTGACGAGTGGCCTACGCCAAACGCATCGTATTCGCTTTCCTTACGCTTGGGAAATCCAGAAATGCCTTTGTAGAATCGGTTGGTATGAAACCGGTCCCGGCGGCCTGTCAGGATTTTATGTCCATACGCCTGATGACCCACATCCCAAACGAGCTGATCGTCGGGTGTGTTAAATACATAGTGCAGCGCTACGGTCAATTCGACAACACCGAGGCTCGCACCAAAGTGGCCACCGTATACGGATACGTTATCAATTATGAACTGGCGAAGTTCATCGGCGACACGCGGCAAAAGCGATTTATCAAGTCGGCGGAGGTCGTCAGGGGTATTGATGGTGGCTAAAAGTTTACCGGGGGTAATCAGCATGGTTGGTAGCAGAAAAGCGTCTGTGTTACAACAACAAACGTACAAAGTACAATGTTTCCGTAGCTGGGTGTCCAATACCTGGGCCGCGAAGCTACTACATTTTTTACCATTTATAAAAAATCTAAGCCCTTAATCATCCGCTATATACGCAGTAGATTAAGGGCTTAGATTTTTACAAGATTTGTTTTAATTCCTCTGGCTTGCACGGAAGAGCTTCTGCTTTTCTTCCCGTGTCAGACTCTCGTATCCCGACCGCGAAATCTTGTCGAGAATCGCATCGACTTCATCCTGATCGGGTGCCGACACAGATGATGCACTGCTTCCAGCCGACGCATACGTACTGGCATGAGCGCTGGTGCTACTGCGCTGACGGTACGACACTTTTACGGCCGGTTTTGGCTTAACAAGGCTCTGCCAGCCATCCATAACCCAATAGATTGGCCTGCCTAAATCGGTACCATTCTGAAGCAGTTTTACGAAAAAGAAGCCCAGGAACGTCCCCCCCAGGTGAGCCAGGTTACCACCGGCATTCGGCCCGGCCGATTGCGCAATAGACAGGACAATAAAGAAAAAGACAATGTACTTGATCCGTACAGGGCCGAAAAACAGCAGGTGAAATGTATAGTTTGGCAACAGCGTTGCTGCCCCAACCGCAACCGAGAAGGCAGCCGCCGAAGCGCCCAGCATTTGCGCAGATTCAGCTTGATTTTGAAAATAAGGGACCAGGTTGTACATGAGCAGGTAAAGCGCTCCACCCGCTAAGCCACCCAGAAAATACAGGCCCACGAGTCGGCGGTTACCCAGATATTCATCAATCAACCGACCGAACCAGTATAAAAACAGCATGTTATACAGGATATGGAAAATATCCTGATGCGTGAAGAAATAGGTAAACAGAGTCCAGGGTTTATGTAGAAATGCGCTCAGTGTAGCGGGAATTGTTAACTGCGCCAGAATAAAATCATACGTACCCGGCTGATTGGCCATAGTCAATCCCACTCTGGCCAGTAGCAGCGTCAAAAAAACAACCGTATTCACCAATATCAATTGCACCAACGTGTTGTTGGGCTTGTTGAATTCGCTTCGAAAATCATCAAACAACCCGCTCATTACTCAATAAAAAGTTTTTCGTTGTGAACCCCAGTATTTTATCAGTATGAATGCAAACAACATGCCTCCAATGTGAGCGAAGTGCGCTATGTTGTCGGCTTGCGCCCGATACACACCTGAATATAACTCATAGGCCCCGTAAAAGATAACGAGATACTTCGCCTTGATTGGTATAGGTGGAAACAATAAAAACAACTCAGTGTTTGGGAACAACAAACCAAATCCCATAATCACACCAAAAATTGCTCCCGACGCCCCAACCATCGGCTGATCAACCTGATTCAGATAATATCGATTGATAATCTGCAAACTACCCTCCACAAAACGGGGATTGTTTGGTTGCTGCTCATATTGCTCTATAAACCCCGCCACCTGATCATAAAGCGAACTGGCCTGCGTGGTAAAAAATCCAAGAAATTTCTCCGGCGTCGGTTCGGCCCGATAATCCCTGACAGCCTCATATACGTCGATCATCTCGTAATAGTTTACACCGGAGAATAACAACGCTGCCCCTATGCCACAGAACAGATAAAAAAACGTAAAGCGTTTAGGACCCCACGTACGCTCCAGCATGGGCCCAAACACAATTAACCCAATCATATTGCTCAGCAAATGCATAAACCCGCCGTGCAGAAACATATGCGTCAGGAACTGAGTCGGGTTGAACAGATCCGATAAAAATGAGTGCAATCCGAATTGTTCAATAATCTGCTCGTTCGTAACAAAGTACACAAGGACATTAATCAACAACAGGGCACGGACAACGGGCGTTAACGCAAACATGATTGTGTTTCGACAATTTACAATTATTAACCCAATTACGACTTAAATAGTCCCGCAATTTTATCCAGTGTGAGCACGGTCGTAATTGGATCTCCGCCGGGCGTATAGCTCGGGTTCGATGATGCAACTAATTGATCTACTAATGCTTTACGTTCGGTTACGTTCAGCCGGGCCACATGCCGTGCTGCCGATCGCCGGGCCAATGACCGGGCCAGCGCTTCGGATCGATCCAGCTTCAGCCGACCGTGGCGGTCGCGGGCCGTATCCTCACGAAGTTGTGCCAGCAGGTTCGCGAATAACTCTTCTTCGCGCTCGTCGGACGTCTGCGCCGGTACGCCCCGGATCACGAACGTATTGGCTCCTAACTCATCAAACTGAAAGCCGAGGCTGGTTAGTTCATCGCGCAGTTCAAGAGCCAGTTGAAAGTCAACCGGGGCCAGCGTTACGGTCTTCGGAAACAGCAATTGCTGCGAGGCCCCGTTATGCTTTGTCAGGGCAGCATGAAACTGATCGTAAAGAATCCGTTCGTAGGCTCCCCGCTGATCAATTACCATCAATCCCGACTTGACCGGCGCAACCAGGTAACGGTTCTGCACCTGCACGATGGTTTCTTCCTCTATCTCGACCGATATTGCTTGTCCGGCCGGTATCTGATTAGCGCGACTTCCGATTGTTACCAACTCAGTCGGTTCGTCAGGGATAGCAACTGGCGCTTTAGCCGGCCCCAGCCAATCGCCGGTCTGGTCGCCCTGAAGCGATTGCTGGCTTCCGCTCGATTCGTCGTTGGTAGATAACCCTTCGAACAGCGCCTGCCAGTTGTTGGCCGACGGCTTACGGGGCACATCGAAGCTGCCACCGGCTGCCCGATCCAACGAAGCCGGACGAACGGCCGAACTACGTTCAGGCGCGGGCCGATCGGTTTTCGGCTCACCTGTAGCCCAGGAGGGCATCACTGGCTTCGGACCAGCAACGTCGCCGGACCGGGATTCGATATTCGGCGAACCTGTTTCCTGCTGCGATATACGCCGACCGCCCGACAGAAAGTTCACGTCCGACTCGAAGTCGAGTGAAGGGGCAAGGTTATACACACCGACCGCCTTCCGGACGGCGGCCATCATAATGGCATACACCGACCGTTCATCGTCAAACTTGATTTCAGTTTTAGTCGGGTGAATATTGATGTCAATATGCGACGGGTCAATCTCGACAAACAGCACATAGAACGGGTGGCTGTTGTCAGGCAACGTACCCTCATAAGCCCCAATAACGGCGTGATGCAGGTAATTGTGCCGAATAAACCGGTTGTTAACAAAGAAAAACTGCTCGTTACGCGTCTTCTTGGCCGACTCTGGCTTACCAATGTACCCTTTGACCGTTACGTACGGCGTTTGTTCCTCGCAGTATGCCAATTGTTCGCGATAGCTTTTACCGAACATATCGATGATCCGGCGACTCAGCTTACCAACGGGCAGATTATAGATCTCCTGATCGTTATGAAAGAGTGAAAAAGCCACTTCAGGATGAGCCAGCGCTATGCGTTGAAACTCGTCGATGATGTGCCGCATCTCAACGGAATTGGATTTCAGAAAGTTACGCCGGGCCGGTACGTTGAAGAACAGATTCTTCACCAGGATATTCGTGCCAGGCAGGCACGACACCGCTTCCTGCGTTTTCAGGTCGGAGCCTTCAATCCGAATCAGGGTGCCAAGTTCGTCGGTGGCCCGCCGGGTGCGCATCTCAATCTGCGCCACGGCCGCTATCGACGCCAGAGCTTCGCCCCGGAAGCCCATCGTACGGATGCGGAACAGATCGTCTGACGACCGAATCTTCGACGTAGCGTGCCGTTCAAAACTCATACGGGCATCGGTTTCCGACATCCCTACGCCATCGTCGACAATTTGAATCAGGTTACGACCGGCCTCGCGGACGATTAGCTGTATTGATTTCGCGTGTGCGTCTACCGAATTTTCGAGCAACTCCTTTACTACCGAAGCCGGCCGCTGCACCACCTCCCCTGCCGCAATCTGGTTGGCGATCGAATCCGGTAACAATTGAATTACGTTCAACATGGTTGATTAGTCTCCCTGACGGCCGTTTGCCGTACCTTACAATGTACAACAAAATTAGGGATAAAAAAAGCCCCCGTCCAACGCATTTCGGTTGAACGGGGACTGTAATTTCCAGTTCGTTGTTCGCAGTTTATGGTTTGTTGTTCGTCAGAGGCTAGCCAGCATCAAACCACAAACTACGAACCACAAACAACTACAAATGGATGGCTTCGCCGTAGGCGGCCTCTGTTGCGTCCTTGATCGCTTCCGACATGGTCGGGTGCGGGTGAACGGCTTTCAGGATTTCCTCGCCGGTTGTTTCGAGCTTACGGGCGGCCACTACCTCAGCAATCATCTCGGTTACGTTGTTGCCGATGAAGTGAGCCCCCAGGAACTCGCCGTATTTGGCGTCAAAAATCACCTTGACGAATCCTTCCGGAGCACCGGATGCTTTAGCCTTACCCGACGCCGTGAATGGAAACTTACCCACCTTCAGCTCATACCCGGCTTCACGGGCAGCTTTTTCGGTATAGCCAACCGACGCAATTTCAGGCGTGCAGTACGTACAGCCCGGAATGTTGTTGTAGTTCAGGGGTTCAACGTGCGGCAGACCGGCAATCTTCTCCACGCAGATAATCCCTTCAGCGGAAGCTACGTGTGCCAGGGCCTGTCCTTTCGTTACGTCGCCGATGGCGTAGTACCCCTCCACATTAGTACGGTAGTAGTCGTCGGTTACGATTTTGCCGCGGTCGGTTTTGATACCAACCTCTTCCAAACCAACGTTCTCGATGTTTGCTACCACACCAGCCGCCGACAGCACAACATCCACGTCGAAGGTTTTCTCACCGTCGGGGGTTTTGACGAACACCTTGCAGCCGTTGCCGCTGGTATCCACCTTCGTCACTTCCGATTTAGTGAAGATATCGATGCCCAGTTTTTTGTACTGTTTGGCCAGCTCTTTCGATACGTCTTCGTCTTCGACCGGCACAACATTCGGCATGAATTCAATGATGGTCACCTTGGTGCCCATGCTGTTGTAGACGTAGGCAAACTCAACCCCGATTGCCCCGGACCCAATGATAAGCATGGTTTCCGGGCGCTTTTCGAGCACCATTGCCTTGCGGTATTCGATCACTTTCTGACCGTCGATGGGTACGGTCGGTAATTCACGGGCGCGGCCGCCGGTAGCAATGATGATGTGTTTGGCTTCGTATTCGGTGGTTTTGCCGTCTTTGTCCGTTACGTCAATCTTTTTGCCGGGCTTTACTTTACCCGTGCCATTGATTACATCGATTTTGTTCTTTTTCATCAGGAACTGGACGCCCTTGCTCATGCTGTCGGCTACGCCCCGGCTCCGTTTGATTACCGCGCTGAAATCGGGATTCGCTTCGCCGACCGTGATGCCGTAATCAGTTGAGTGTTTGATGTATTCAAAAACCTGCGCACTCTTCAGCAGGGCTTTGGTTGGGATACAGCCCCAGTTCAGACAGATACCGCCGAGGCTCTCGCGCTCGATGACGGCCGTTTTCATGCCTAATTGCGAAGCCCGGATGGCGGCTACGTAGCCACCTGGCCCGCTACCCACGACGATTACATCGTATTGTGAAGCCATTAGTCAGATTTGTTTAGTCATTAATCGGTCTTGATCGGCCTGCGGTAGTCACGGCTGTCAGTCGTCAGATAAAAACAATCCATGATGACAATGACCACCGAATGACGATCAATAACCCTATTTGGCGAACGCAAAGGTAGGCTGAAAAGTTGATTCCGCTACCAAACCTTCAGGCGGTCTGCTTTTGTTCTATATTTGTCGATTAGCCGACGCTGGATGCTCGGAGACTGAGCGTTAACCTAGTCACAAGGCTCCCGTTGCCGATTGTCCAGCGCGCGATTTACGTACTAATTTAGTTTCAACACATACAGAGGACAAGTTCATGACAACTGACCAGTTGAACGACTTGAGGGCCAGAGTAGAGGCCCTGAGGAGATATCTTTGACTACGATGCCAAGAAAGAACAGCTAGCGGACCTCGAACAGCAGACGTTCCAGCCCGAGTTCTGGACCGACGCCGACCGGGCCGAGGGCGTTATGAAGCAGGTTCGGGCGCTGAAAGGCTGGGTAGGCGGCTACGACCAGCTAAAAAGCCAGTTCGACGATCTGGAGACCTTGTTCGAGTTCTACGACGCGGGCGACGTATCTGAAGAGGAAGTTGACGCCGAAGGCCGAAAGGTTGCCCAAACGCTGGAGGAACTCGAACTGAAAAAAATGCTCAGCAATGAGGAAGATCAGCTCAGCGCGGTGCTGGAAATCAACTCAGGTGCGGGTGGTACCGAAAGCCAGGACTGGGCCGACATGCTGTACCGGATGTACATGCGCTGGGCCGAAAAACACGGATACAGCGTCAAGCAGGTCGATTATCAGGAAGGCGATACGGCCGGTATCAAGTCAGCGACCATTGAGGTAGACGGCCCGTTGGCCTATGGATACCTGAAGTCTGAGAATGGGGTTCACCGATTGGTACGGGTCTCTCCATTCGATTCCAACGCCCGGCGCCATACGTCGTTTGCATCGGTTTTTGCGTATCCGCTGGTCGATGACACTATCGAGATCGAAGTCAATCCGGCCGATATCGACTGGGATACGTTCCGGTCGGGCGGGGCCGGTGGCCAGAACGTGAACAAGGTAGAGACTGCCGTTCGGCTACGTCACAAGCCGTCGGGCATTATCATCGAATGTCAGCAGGAACGGAGCCAGCTTCAGAACAAGGAAGTAGCGATCCGTCTGCTGAAATCCAAGCTATACCAGATTGAGGTTGAAAAACGGAATGCAGCCCGCGCCGAGGTAGAAGCCGGAAAGAAGAAGATCGAGTGGGGCTCGCAGATTCGTAGCTACGTGCTGGACGACCGGCGTGTGAAAGATCACCGCACAGGGTACCAGACGTCGAACACGGAGGCCGTACTGGATGGAGACTTGGACGAGTTCATTAAAGCGTTTCTGCTCGAACAGGAAGCATAACTAAGAATCGGTTCAATCAGGCTGAGGTCGGATAACGTCACTCCCGCAATCTGTTCAGCGGTGAAATCCGTACATCAGCCTGATTATTTTCCGGCCTATGAAACTCTTTCTTATTCTTGCGTCCTTCCTGCTGGCCTGCGGTGAGCGCTTTGACGAACCCATTATGATATTGACCCAGCCATCGTCTTCTCCGGCTCAGAAATACTCGTTTCTGTCGCTGGGGGATTCGTATACCATTGGCGAGAGTGCATCAGAGTATGAGCGCTGGAGCGTTCAACTGGCCGATATGCTTCGTCGGGACAGCGTTAGCCTCTCAAATCCGGATATTATCGCCCGGACCGGCTGGACTACGGCCGAACTACAGGATGCCATTAAGGCCAGCGGTAATCAGAAAACCTATGATCTGGTTTCGCTGCTGATCGGCGTTAACAATCAATATCGGGGCCAGAGCACCGACCGCTACCGTACTGAGTTTCGGGGATTGCTAGAAACGTCCATCCGCTTTGCCGGTGGCCGACCGAACCGCGTTTTCGTGCTGTCAATTCCGGATTGGGGGCAATCGCCGTTCGCAAAAAACCGCGATGCAAAGCAGATAGCGGCTGAGATAGACACCTTCAACGCCATTGCCCAGGACGAATGCCTCAAGGCGAATATCGCCTTCGTGAACATTACGCCGATCACCCGCAAAGCGGCCGGGAATACAGCGCAGTTTGCCAGCGACGGCCTGCATTATTCCGGCCGACAGATGCAGCAGTGGGCCGAGGCCGCTCTGCCGGTCGCGAAAAAGTTACTGGCTCAGTAGCTACGTTCGGCTACGGGTGAAGGTCAGGTTCATAGACGTAGTCATTCCCCTGAATTTCTTCCAGCGATCCTGACTGCCATAGCGATAGTAGTGCGTCGCAGCCGCAGGCATTTGAATCGGCATCTGTACGGCCGATCCTTTGCCGGTACTATCGATCCATTGAACCGACACGATAACATCGTCTGACGTTATGATCTGATACGGCAGCAGATCCACCTCTACCCATTTGCGCACCTTTCCAGCCATTGTAACGTAGATGTTCTGTGCCAACAGATTCTGCATATCCTTCGCCCGGTACACATTGATCCGAAACCGAACGCTGTCGTAGTTTGTGATGACGTAGAACTGGTATTTTTCCAGGCGATTAACTCCTTTCGATACGTTGAACCGGCGACCTATTTCGGACCCCAGATTCTGCCGGGGGAGTTCACTCAACGCAAAGTTGGTAACCATACCCGTCTGATAACCAGTTTTACCGAGGGTCTTCACCTTACTTGACGAAGCGTTAATACGTACTTCGCTGAGCTGACGAACATCTTCCTCCAGCATTAACGACTCATCTTTGGCCATTTGCTCAGTAAGCGCAACTACTGTTAAGGCCAGGGGGCGGTAACCAATCAGACTGATTCTGACAGTATCGGTTAGTTTTACTTTATCGGTGATGTACAACGTGAAGCGCCCCTGCCCATCGGCTACCGTGCCGACTGACGTATTAACCACGCCGATGCTGACATAGGCAACAGGCCGCTTATCCCTGTCAACAATCTGGCCGCTTACGGAGGTCGTGGAATTTGCCGCTACCGAACGAACCAGCAGACAACTTGCGAAAAGAACTAAAGCGCTCAGAATCGATTTCATACGTTTTTGTGAAGATCTATGAGGTTAAGAAAGGATGACCCAGAAATTTGATTTTACTGAACCGATGGTTTCAGGTTAAACTTCATAATGTAATAGCGCACGGTTCGGCCGATCAGCATGCCCCCGACAATGGATGGCGCAATCCAGCCGATTGTACCGGCCCACTCGGGTGCGTCCGCCGGCAGAATCCGGGCCATATTCGTAACTAAAGCCGCCGTAAACGTAGCAATGTAAGAGCCCCCCATCCGGATAAAGTGCTGAAAAAACCAGTGGAGCTTAGGGCTCGGTTTATCAAACTCACGCGCATCTTTCACCGCGAAAACGCTGGTCAGGATGCCGAAAAAGGTAAACACAACGGCGAAGAATGAGCCCATTCCGTATTGGGTCAGCAGGTAAACGCCAAAGCCGATCATGGCCGCACTAACTAGGATCGTTACGTAGCTTAAGCCGCGGTCAAAGGCTGTCGGTCCTGATTTTTTCTGTTTCGTTGCCCGCCAACCCGTCATGCTCAGATAAAAGCTTAGTACGGCAATGCCGGTCAAAAACAGCCGCATCATCCTGAACGGCTGCAGCACACATAACAGAAATGCGGTGATGGCTACCGTAATCATGCAATAGACGTAGATGCGTCCGGCACGATTGTGAAGTTTACCTCCCTTATGCGAGAACATGGGAATCAGGCCAACCAACAGTGCCGTAAAGCCGGTAGCGACATGGGTGATCAGCAGGAGCGTAAGCAGCGTTTTCATATCTGTTTCGTTTGTTCGCGTCGTTGTTGCGATGGAACAAACGTACAGCAGCCACCCTAACGCCCGCAAATCAAAGGGCTGACTCGCAACGTTTTGGGACGTTTGACAAATGCGTAGGCTGTTTGGAAAGGCAGCTGGGACGTTCTACAAAGACTTTAGTTCCGCCACCAGCGTATCGTTGTACTTGCGGGCCACCGGAATCTGAAACTGCCCTCCCAGCAGATGAAGCTTGTACCCCTGGGCGTTACCCGTTACACGCTCAACCCGATCAAGGTTAACCAAAAATGATCGGTGGCAGCGGACAAGCGGTTTGCGGACAGTGTACGATTGATGGATCTGGCTTTCCAACCGGCTCAGGCTACTCCGTAACAGCGGCTTTACGGGTTGTAACGTACCGGATGAGTCGGCTTTCAGATAAACGACGGTGCAGTAATTATCGCTGGATTCGATGTACAACAGATCGGCCACTGGAAATGTCAACGAGTCTTTTTCGTTTTCGGCCAGCAGGGTTAGTTGCGATCCTGAAGCCGGAATCGCTTCGATAGCTGGTGTTTCGTCGGTACCGTGAACAGGCAATTCAGCCGCTTCACGGGTGTATTTCCGCAATCGGGCAATGTAACTGAGCAGCACAGCCCCGGTTGTGGGAAAGAGACCAATCAGGAACGTAATCAGAACCATAGCTGACCAGCTCAGACCGCTATCCTCCCCTTCGCCCAGCAGCCATTCCAGGTAGAACCGGTTCCCGATGGCAATTAAGAGGATATTACCCGTAACCAGCAGAATTTCGCGGCCAACAGTCCAGTGATTTTCGGTGAACTGCCGAGGGAACAACCGTTGCCAGACGATGAAGTTGAAGGCCGTTATGAAAAACGTTACCAACCCGAACCCAGCTATTTTGAGCACTTTATGGGGCGTTTGCCAGTTGCTCAGACCGAACGGCTGAAACGCAACCAGAAACAGGCCAACGAAAAGACCAATAACGGCTGCCCTCCGGAGTTGCCGTAGCGGGTCATCGTCAATCGGATAGGGCTGACTGAATAACCTGACCATACCAAACAGCTACCTCACTTGTCAGAATAAGCGCCAGTTGGCAATCTGCTCAAAAAATTGCGGAATCACTGGCGGGTAGATCACCACCATGAACAGAATCCCAAAAAGAGCACCGTAAAGGTGAGCATCGTGGTTGACGTAGCCCCGGCCCCGGCGCGATTCATAGTAGGAATACGCAATATACAGCAGGCCGAAGATAAAGCCCGGAATGCAGAAGGCAAAGTACAGACAAATGTCGGCTAATGGCCGGAACATGATACCTGCGAAGATGATTGCCGATACGCCACCAGATGCTCCCAACGAGTTATAGCCGGGGTCATACCGGTGCTTCAGAAAGCTGGGAATATCAGATACCAGAATACCAATCAGGTAAAACCCGATCAGATAAATGGCTCCACTACCCGGGAACAAGGCACCAAACACCATCTCGACAAAACCGCCAAAGAAATACAAGCTGAGCATGTTAAAGAACAGGTGCCCCCAGTCAGCGTGCAGAAATCCTGAGGTCAGCAGGCGGTAATACTGACCGCGCCGGGAAATCTGGTACGGATTCATGATCCATCGGTCCATAACAGCGGGGTCGTTCCAGCCCCAGACGCTAATGGCGACGGTAACCAATATGATGATCAGTGTTGTACTCATGTTTAGCTCTCTCTTTCAGCCAGTTGCCTGACATATTCCATTAACAACGACTTCCGCGAAGTGTCAGCGTCGATCTGTTCGAAGTTGGCAAATCCGCGGGCAAAGTATTCATTTATGCGTGCCTCCGTAACCTGGCGAATACCGAGTTGATCATAGATAGACGTAACCGCCTGAACTTTCTCTGCTTTGTCGAACGTAGTCCGGTTCAACCAACCGATTAACTCATCCCGGATTGGACCGGTGGCCTGCTCAAGCGCTTCAATCAGCAGGAACGTCTTCTTGTTCGCGATAATATCCCCCCCGACCTGCTTCCCAAATTTTACCGGATCGCCGTAGACATCCAGCAAATCGTCTTTAAGCTGAAAGCCGATGCCAATATTAATTCCACCTTCGCGCAGGTGGTCGGTCGTAGTCTCGTCTGCACCGGCAATTAATCCGCCCAATTCAAGCGCAAACCCCAGCAGTACGGACGTTTTTAACCGAATCATATCGATGTATTCGGTTTCGGTTACGTCCCAGCGCGTTTCGAAGTTCATGTCGAATTGCTGGCCCTCACAAACCTCGGCCGCCGTACGATTAAAACGGGCCAGGACTTTCTTCAGCTTGTCGGTATCAATATCAAGCAGCAGTTCGTATGCATTAACGAGCATAACATCGCCCGACAGGATAGCGATGTTATGATTCCATTTCTCATGAACCGTGGGCTGACCACGACGCAAAGGAGCCTTGTCCATAATATCGTCGTGCATCAGGGTGAAGTTATGAAATACCTCCACTGCCAGTGCCGGGCGTACTGCCTTTTGCCAGTCGTCCGTAAACAAATAAGCCCCCATCAGCGTCATCAGCGGGCGTAATCGCTTACCACCCAAATTCATAATGTAGCGAATGGGATCGTACAGCTCGGGTGGTCGTTGACCGTATTGAGTAGTTTGTAGTTCGTTCTGTAAAGCGTCAATGAAAGTGGCAGGACTCATGAACTAGGCGATATTCCGCTGGGTTATGGGCCAAAAATAAGGCAAAACGGCCCAAAACCCTAACCGCGCATACTCAGGCGGTAGTTTCGCTGGGCTTTTGTGCTGATGATATGGATAAACCGCACAGACAGAATCAAATAACCATCGTTTTTGCCACTGTTTCCCCGCTGAGCACCGGCTTTGTTTAGGGGCAGGCCTATTTCTGATCGGCGATCAGCCAGGGCAACTGCCAGCGGACTACGACCAGTTTGAACCACGTACCTGGTGCTTACGTCGTCAACATAATCGCTCATTACGTGGGTGTAGCTGCCTTCGAGGTGGATTTTGAATCGCTCTGTAGCAGCGACAGGCAAACCGGCCCCATAACGAATAATCACAGGCAGGCGGTTATACGCTACCCCCTCCGTCTGTAAGGGAGCTAAGCTATACGTCTCGCCCTTGTACGTTGCCTTAGGCGTAATGTATGTAAACCCAACACCCGCAAAACCATACGGAATGGCTTTACGGGTGCGATGATTAACGGGCCAGGCATCCACCTGCAAACCTGCCCACAGGTCGGGGTTCAAGCTCTTAAATGACAGGTTGTTGTAGGCAAGACGCGTGTTCTGCTGACTGCCATGAAGGGTATAAAGCTGCGTTTCGGCCCGCAGTGTCAGGCGATTTGAGATTCGATACGCAAATGCTACGTCGAGGGCTGCTCCCAGCCTGGGCTTGGCCAGAAAATCGCCTTCGTTGAGATCACCGGCATAGCGCGTTACGCCAATGCCCGCGTTGAGTACCCAGGTACCGGGCTTTTCCTGCCAAATGGCCGATCGTTGCGCAAACGTAGACAATACAGCGCCCAGCCATAAAGCTCCTGAGCAAGTAGCTATCCAACAAAATTTCACGGTTAATACAGTTACGGTTACATTAGAGGGCGAAAATTAAACCGCAACTGAAACACATGAAAAAATTTAGATTAAAGCCGAATTATAATCGACAATGCCTTTATTAAACGGCACATTACCCTCTTATTCAATAGAGTTTATACCTACAACTCACCGATATCTTCGTTCCAGATTTCCGGTTTTTGTGCAATAAACTGGTTCATCATATCGACGCATTCGGGCAGATCAAGATCGATGACTTCGACGCCATGCTGTTCCATGAATTCCCGTGCCCCGGCAAACGTCCGCGATTCGGCAACAATCACCTTCGGAATCTTGAACTGCACGATTGTTCCGGCGCACATGTAGCACGGCATCAGCGTGGAATAGATTACCGTATCGCGGAACGAGCCAACCCGACCAGCATTGTTAAGACAATCCATTTCACCGTGCAGAATAGGATTGTTCTCCTGCACCCGCTTATTATGCCCTGACGCTACCAGCCGGCCATTTTTGACCAGCGCTGAGCCAATAGGAATACCGCCTTCGTTCAGGCTTTTGCGCGCCTGCCGAATGGCCTCCTGCATAAATTCATCCATACGATTGTGTATAAAATAAGCCCGACCAGTTGCTTAGTCGGGCATCTATTTCCTATCGCCGTCCGCGACCACCGCGTCGGTTTTCACCTTTAGAAGCAGTTCCTTCTTTCCGTTTAGATCCGCTGCTGCGCTGTGACGACCGGCTACCACGAAGACCGCTATCATCGCGGTGACTCCGACTCTTACGGTTAAAGCCAACGTTGGCAATCCGCGAAGGCCGGTCAGTCACGAGTTCGAAATCAATGCTCCGGCGCGCCAGGTTGGTTTCTTTCACGCGAACCTCAACCGGGTCGCCGAAGGTATACATCTTCTTCGTCCGCTGGCCAATGAGCCGGTAGTTCTCTTTATCGAACTCGTAGTAATCGTCGCTCAGGTCCTGCATACGTACTAGTCCTTCGCAGTTGTTTTCGATGATTTCGACGAAAATACCAAACTCCGTTACGCCCGATATGACCCCTTCGAAGGTGCGCTGGGGGTCCATGCGGCTCATAAACTCCACCTGTTTGTACTTGATACTGGCCCGCTCGGCCTCGGCAGCCATCCGCTCCCGCTCCGACGAGTGGCGACATTTATCCTCGTACTCATCGCGATCGGCAGGTTTTCCTTTATCGAGGTAATGCTGCAACAGGCGATGCGCCATCATGTCCGGATACCGGCGAATAGGCGACGTAAAGTGCGAATAGCGACGGAACGCCAGGCCAAAGTGACCTAAATCTTCCGTACTGTACCGGGCTTTTGACATGGTCCGAACGGCCAGTTGCTGTAGCATGTTCTGCTCCGGCTTACCTTCGATGCTGTCCATGAAACGGTTCATTGAACCCGACAGGTGCTCGTCGTCCAGCTTGAGCTTATAGCCCAGCCGACCGGCAAAATCCGCAAACTGTTGCAGCTTAGCCTCGTCCGGCCCTTCGTGAATCCGGTACACCATCGTGTTTTCCTGTCCCGGCTTCGACAGTGAGTGGACGAACTCCGCCACACGTTTGTTAGCCAGCAGCATAAACTCCTCAATCAACTTATTCGTATCCTGCCGGATTTTTGGATAAACTGACAGCGGCACACCGTTTTCGTCGAGCTTAAACCGTACTTCCACCGTTTCGAAGTTGATAGCTCCATTTTTGAACCGTACATCCCGAAGCTTGTACGCCAATTCGTTCAGCAGACGCAGTTCTTCGAGGTAATCGCCTTGCCCGGTATTCAGAATCTCCTGTGCTTCTTCATAAGAGAAGCGCCGGTTTGAATGAATCACTGTCCGGCCAAACCATTCCTTCACCACCTTAGCTTCGGGCGTCATTTCAAAGACCGCCGAGAAGGTGAGTTTATCTTCGTTAGGTCGTAGCGAACAGAGGTTGTTCGACAGTTTTTCCGGCAGCATCGGCACAACCCGGTCAACCAGATATACTGACGTAGCGCGACGGAAGGCTTCTTCTTCGAGTTGCGTGCCGGGTTTAACGTAGTGCGTTACGTCGGCAATGTGAACACCGATCTCGAAGTGACCGTTGTCGAGAATCTGCACCGACAGCGCGTCGTCAAAATCCTTGGCATCCACCGGGTCGATAGTAAACGTAGTAACCTCACGGATATCCCGTCGGCCTTTCAGGTCTGTTTCGGTCAGTACAGCCGAAATAGCCTCAGCCTCCTGCTCAACCTCAGCCGGGAAAGTAATCGGCAACCCGAACTCGGCCAAGATCGCGTGCATTTCCGTATTATTCTGCCCGGCAAGTCCCAGTACGGTTACGACCTCACCCTCAAATCGCCCGCGATTACCACGCGGATCAGGGTATTTCGTAAGCCGGATTATGACCTTGTCGCCATCATTGGCATCGCCCAGTTTTTCTTTGGGGATGTAGATGTCCTCGTAAAGTTTTTTGCTATCGGGCACCACAAACCCGTAGGTAGGCCACACTTCGATTCGACCGACAATTTCTGTGCGGCCACGCTCGACCACCTCCGCAACCTTACCTTCGGTCCGTCGGCCGCGGTTGCTGGAGTCGGTGTACGTTACGACCCGCACCCGGTCACCGTCTACGGCTCCGCCTAAATCGTCGGTAGCCACCCAGATGTCATCATCACGGTCGCCACGAACGCCATTGGCCGTAGTCGGCACCACAAACGCAAACCGCTGGTTCACGTGGTCAACAACACCCTCAATGGTTCCGGCGGTATCGTCGGCGCGGTAACTGCCGTCGGGTAGGCGGGTCAGGGCACCTTCGTCGGTGAGTTCACCGATCAGGCCCTGCATAATCAGTTTCATCTTACGGTCGCCTACGCCAAAGTGATCCAGCACCTGCTGGTACGTAAACGATTCCTCATCGTTGACCCGGAAGAATGCAACCAGATCATTTTTCAATTCGTCTAAGAAGGAATCCGCTTTCTGAACGGCCTTCGTCTGGCCTGAGCGTTCCTTGCTTCGCTTCTCCAAACCCTGCTCCCGCGGTCGGGTTGCAGCCGATTTGGTGTATTTATTTTGTTTTGGTTTTCCGTTTCTCATGAATGTAACGCGGGCTTAATCCCGCGATTTTTAAAGAGCCGACATTGGCTTTCTACGCGGGTTCTGGCCCGCGTTACTACGCCCAGTCGGTCTGAACGATGTGCTGCTCGTCGACAATGGGGCCACCGATCATCCGCAGATACACCTGCACCAGCATGGCAATTGAATCGCGGGCATACTGCCGGATACGATTCATATCGCGCTCCTGATGGTAAACCAGACTGGTCTGATCGCCGGTCATCTCCAGCGGTTTGGCCGGAACGCCAAGCACAGCCGCCAGCAGATCGAGCGGCACGAAATGGCGACTTTCACCGAATCGCCAGCGGTCGAGCGTATCCTGATGAGGAATGTCCCAGGGCTTCTTCCCAGCCAGATTCAGCGCCGACGGCAACGTAAAGCCGTTTACCATAAGCCGACGGCATATGTACGGAAAGTCAAATTCCTTACCGTTGTGGGCACACAGCACTAACTCGTTCGGAGGGTAGCGGTTAACAATCTGAAGAAAATCTTCCAGAATGGCCCGCTCATCGTCGTCGGCCAGCGTCTTGATCTTCAGGAAAGGCTGGTCCGACTCATCCCAGTATAACCCACCGATGCCGATGCAGACAATCCGGCCGAACTCCGCGTAATAGGAAGCCCGGTTGTCGTACCATTCGGAGGTTGTCCAGTTATCTTCATTGCGGAAGTAAGCCGCTTTCTGTTCCCATTGGCGCTTCAGCCGTGGGTCGACGCGCTCGTACACCGACTCGGCCGCAACAGTCTTCAGGTCAATAAACAGGAGGTTCTTTAATTTACGCTTCCAGGGAATAGGCTGTTGCATGGCAAAATAAGGAGCTACTCGTGCAGAATTCCCTCCAGCCCCAGTGCCGGAACAGGAATCAGGTTTTCTTCGACGATGCTATCCGGCACGAAAATAAACTTTTTGTCGAAAACCTGTTCGCCGATAAAATAACTCACCCAATACTCATTGTTGAGGTGAAACACATCGGGCATGATCGTTTCAATCACCTGATGCTCGCCCGGCTGCAACTCCGTAAAAAAATGCCGCAGGGTAGAGGTTTTCTGTTCTTCTTCGTCTTTCAGACCGTAGCCTTTCGACGTTACGAACACAGTTTTAATCGGAACGTCGTTCTGGTTGATCAGAAATACCTGCCAATCGTATTCGTTCATGGCGTTCAGCTTGCGGGCAATCACAACCTGAACTCCTTCAACGGGCAAAAATTGAATATCTTTTTTCATAATCAATGCAAGGACGTGCGCCTGAACCCACGCCTGATTCTCTCATATGCGAACCAGAGCCGGCAAGCCCGATTCGTTCATTGTTACCTTAAATTCAAACAACTCGGTCAAGTGCCCCAAGACTTTTTGGCTTACTTCCTCAAGCGGCACTACGTACCCAAGCTCCTGCGCCAGCGACGTAACGGCTTTGTCGGCAATGCCACAGGGAACAATATGCCCAAAATACGATAAATCCGTATTTACGTTCAACGCAAACCCGTGCATCGTTACCCAACGGCTGGCTTTGACGCCCATCGCGCAGATTTTGCGCGGATTTGGCCCAATCTGACCAGTACCGTCGTCGGCGTCGAGCCAGACGCCCGTCAGGCCGTCGATCCGGCCAGCTTGCAGGCCATAATCGGCCAGCGTCAGAATAATAGCTTCTTCCAGCAACCGCATGTAGCGGTGAATATCCGTGAAGAAGTTGTCCAGATCCAGAATCGGGTACCCCACTAACTGACCGGGGCCGTGGTACGTTATGTCGCCCCCGCGCCGGATTTTAAAGAACGTAGCGCCCAGTTCAGTAGTTAGTCGTTGTTCATCGACCAACAGGTTGCTTTCGTGCCCGCTCGTGCCGAGGGTATACACGTGGGGATGTTCGCAAAACAACAGGTAATTGGGGGTCAGTTGCTGCTCATCAGTGGGCAAGGACCGATTAGCTACTTTCTGCGCCACGATCCGGGCGAACAATTGCTCCTGGTAATCCCAGGCGGTTTGGTAATCGATCAGTCCTAAGTCCTGAACGTCTATTTGTTTATTTGGGCGACTGTTCATTGCTTTATGGCAAAGCGAAGCATCCTTCTGGTTAGAACAACAAAAAAGGCGGTTTTCGTTCGATTTTACACCGTAACTCCCATATCATCATGGCCCAGCACAACGAAACCGGCAAACAGGGCGAAGCCGAGGCCGTCCGCTTCCTTCAGGACAAAGGCTACCAGATTCTGGAACGTAACTACCGCCACCAGCACGCTGAAATTGACCTGATTGCCCAGAAGAACAAGCTCCTGATTTTTGTTGAAGTCAAAACCCGGACCAACCTCAGTTTTGGCAATCCGGAAGAATTCGTCTCCTACACCAAAACCCGGCTGGTCATGAAAGCCGCCGAGCACTACATCTTTACTAAAGACTGGCACCACGACATTCGCTTCGACATTGTGTCCGTATCACTGGCAAACGGTACCACGCAGATTCGCCATCTGGAAGATGCGTTCTATTGAATTGCTCTCAAATCATGGGCTTTCCGGAGATGAGCCTAACTAAATTGGCTACATCAACAAAGGGTCAAATTTTCTTTGGTAATTAATGACCTTTTAATAAATCTTATCCCGTTATTTTTCGTTACTAGTAAGCTTACAAGTGCGAACTATACAGATACTTATGAAAAAAGTCTTTGGCTGGCGCCCGGCCCTGTTAGCAGTGGCATCCAGCGCGTTTTTACTAACTGCCTGTAAAGACCCGCAGGTAGATCCTTCATCACCAGGCACAGGCAATGCCACCGCAGCCAATCCCTACGACCGGAATTTTCAGGGAACGGTAACGGATGCCAATCTTAACCGCTGGATTCTGGACTCAATGCAAGTGTACTACTACTGGAATGATAAACTGCCAGATGCCAGTACGCTCAACTTTGATCAGCAGCCTAACTTATTCTTCGAATCGTTGCTGTACCGATACAACCGGCAAACACGCCCCGACGGCGACCGGTTTTCGTTCATGTATGACAACGCTCAGGATCTAAAGAATTCGTTGAGTGGCATTGCCAGAACGACGGGTATGGAATTCCGCCTGAATCTCTATCCATCGGGGACGGATAATGTCATTGGCCGGGTTCTGTACGTACTTCCTAACTCGCCGGCAGCAAGAGCAGGCGTAAAGCGGGGCGATATATTCAACAAAATTGACGGGCAAACACTGACACGGGCTAATTACGCCACCCTGCTGGACGTCAGTCAGAACATTGACACCCGTACTTATACTTTCGTTACGGCAACCAACGGTCAGTTAAGCACCGGTCAGGACAAGCGTATCCAGGCTATTCAACTGGCAGAAGACCCCGTTTTGCTTGACACGACATTTACGGTTGGCAGCAAAAAGATCGGGTACCTGGTATACAACCAGTTCATCACTGGCCCAGGCGGTCCTACTGACCGGACATACGACCAGAAGATCGACAATGCGTTCGCTCGCTTCAAAGGTGCTGGTATCAACGAACTGGTGGTTGATTTACGCTATAACCCAGGCGGCTACGTATCGTCGGCGCTTAATCTGGCCAGCCTGATCGGCAAAGGCGTAGACAACAGCAAAGTATTCTACCGCCAGGAGTACAATAAGCTCATCATGGACCAGTTCAATCGCGCTGGTCAGGCAGGTGGGCTGTCGAGCCGCTTCAGCAACAAATCACAAAACGTAGGCGCTAATCTTCAGCGGGTATTCGTGCTCACCTCCGATGCAACGGCCTCGGCGAGTGAGTTGTTGATTAATGGATTGAAGCCATACATGGATGTTCAGGTGATAGGCGACACGACCGTCGGTAAAAACGTCGGCTCAATCACCATTGAAGACCGATATGCAGCCCGTAAGGTTAAGTTAGGCTTACAGCCGATTGTTACCAAGTCATTTAATTCGTTGGGACAGTCTGACTATTCTGGCGGCTTTGTGCCTAACGCAGTAGTTTTCGAAACCAATCTGGTGTTGCCTCAATTAGGCGACATCGCTAACGAACCGCTTTTGCGCACTGCGGTTGGTCGGATTACGGGTACGGTGAATGGCCGGCTTGGTGTTGGCACACAACGTGAAATGCCAAGTGTTGGCTCCTCGCTTGATGACAAGGCCGCAGGAGGTAACATGTTCTTCGATGCCCCTAACGGCTTGTTTAAATAAAACGAGCAGGCTTCAGGTTCACAAAAAGGCATCCCGACGGGTTGCCTTTTTGTTTTGCCCCTGATCAAAGATAAGCCGCGAAATCTCCGGATTCGATGAGCACTAATTGCGTCACCGGCCGGTTGTATAAATAAACCCAGGCCGTTGTTGGTTGTCCAAGCAGCATAACAGGCAACAACTCCCGAACGTAGATTCCCTTACCATCGGCGGTTACATCTTCATAATCGTCGAGAAAAGTCAGCATTTCGGCAGGATGGTGCAGACGAAAAACGTCGCCGGTGATAAAGGGAGCCTGATCGATGAGGGGGCTGTGTTGGTCAGACGTACCGTCAGACCCGACGAGATTGGTTATGTCTGACGGTACGTCTGACCGGTATTGGCCCGTAACGGTTGCTCCTGTCGGCTGATACACCGCGCCGGGATACCAGTCGACATAGTATAGTTTGCCCGGCAGGAAGCCAATACCAACGTGCCTACTGCGTTGATGGAGGTACGCGGCAGCCTCGTTACGGGCTCCTTGCCTGAGGGTACCGTACACAAACAACAAATCCATAACAGAGGTTGAAGAGGTAGCGGGCATGGGTTTTGTAAGTTTGTGTTGTAAATTTAGTGTAGCAAGCAGCAGATACGATGTACGAAAAAAATATAGGCACGAAACAAAAAGCATTGCGAATTAACCTCGACCGGCGGATTTATGGTTCGTTTGCGGAGATTGGTGCCGGTCAGGAAACAGCCGCGATGTTCTTTAAAGCCGGTGGCTCGTCGGGTACTATTGCCAAAACTATGTCAGCCTATGACATGACGTTCAGCGATGCGATTTACGGTGTAGAGGATAGTGGTCGCTACGTGGTCGAATCACGGCTGATCAAAATGCTTAATAAAGAATACAACCTGCTCGAAAAGCGACTGGCCGAGAAACGCGGAGTTGACACTACGTTCTTCGCCTTTGCCAATACGGTTGTGGCCCTGAATTACCAAAAAACCAACGAAGGCCACGGTTGGATCGGCTGCCGGTTTCAGCTAACCCCGCAGGCCGGCTACAACGACGTGATTATCCACGTTCGGATGCTGGATAACGAGAATATTTTGCAGCAACAAGCCCTTGGCGTCATTGGCGTTAACCTAATTTATGGCTGTTTCTACTACGCTAAATCCCCCGAAACGCTGGTATTGTCGTTGATGGATGATCTATCGCCGGAGCGCATCCAGATTGACATGATCCGGCTTGATGGCCCCGATTTTGCCGGTGTCGACAACCGCCTGATGAGTTTGCACCTGGTCAAAAATGGGTTTACGGACGCTGCACTCTTCGGACCTGATGGGCGGGTGCTGCAACCATCGGAAGCACTTTACAAAAAGCACATCCTGATGATGCGCGGACGCCTGCGTCCGGTCACGAACGTCCATATGGATATGATCAACAACGGCCTGAAGCAATTTAAAGCCGAGGACGATGTGGATGAAAAGCGGGTGGTGATGGTGTCGGAGCTGACCCTGCACAACCTGAAAGCCAACGAACAAGGGATTGATGAGAAGGATTTCCTGGACCGGGTCGATATTCTGTGCTCAATGGGCCAGACCGTGATGATCTCCAACTACCACGAGTACTACCGTCTGGTTGCTTATCTGGCTCGACTGACCCGGCTTAAAATCGGGCTTGTGCTGGGTATTCCCAACCTGGAATACATCTTCGACGAAGGACATTATGAATTTCTGCCGGGGGGTATTCTGGAGTCGTTTGCAACGCTGTTCAGCCGAAAGGTAAAGCTGTTCGTTTACCCCACGCTCCGCGACGAAAAGGTTTATACCTGCCAGGAATTTGCACTGCCGCCCACGCTGGAGCCGCTGTTTCAGTACCTGGTTCGGAACGACAAGATTGAAGACATTCGGGATTACATCGAAGAAAACCTCCACATTTCGACCGATCAGGTGCTGGATATGATTCAGCGTGGTGAAGAAGGCTGGGAGCAGATGGT
This sequence comes from Fibrisoma limi BUZ 3, assembly GCF_000296815.2. GTDB lineage: Bacteria > Bacteroidota > Bacteroidia > Cytophagales > Spirosomataceae > Fibrisoma > Fibrisoma limi. The sequence continues at coordinate 90,437 of NZ_CAIT01000010.1, read as the reverse complement.
GCCCGACAGCGTGGTGAAGCAGATTAAAGACAACTGCCTGTTTGGATTCCCCTGCGAAGTTGAATACGTTCCAATTGGCCAGCAGGTGCGCCAACAGCAGGAAGAACAAATGCCACCCGCATCACTGGAGGCAACGGTATAACTCATGGACGTTAGGCCGGCTATGGCTAACGTCCATGAATCAGATTTACTTACCGATCTGCATTGTGGTACGACCGCTCGGCCTGTGCCCGCATCTGCTGCGTCAGTACGATAATCAGCACCCCTAATGCGATTGGGAATACGCCTACGTATCCGAGTGAATCATCAAAACCGGCCGGACGTAAGAGCAGTGAAAACGCCAGCCCACCCGCTGCCAGGATATTGGCGAAGTGAACAATGCTCGTACCACTCACCACACCGGCACCGCGAGCAGCCATGAAGGTATACATCGCCTGCACCGATTGCAGAAACGCATACATCATAGCCCAGAAGCCCAGTATATCGACAAACCCTTTGACCGTCCCATCAGAAAACAGGAAGATGGCTACGCCAAATGCTACGTCGGTCAGTCCGTGCAGAATGCCCCAGATGTGGTTCTTGTCTTTGCGTTGATTCGTAAACGAGAAAACTAACTGGCATACACCAGCCAGTACGGCAAGGGTACCCAGAATGGCTCCAGACTGGGCGGTGTAGGTATTCGCAAAAACGAACATAACGGCACCAATCAGGATGTAGAGTACGCCCCGGGCCACCATTAGCCACCAGCGCTGTGTTGGATTTAGACTGTCCATAACATTGAGTATTATTGATTGAACCTAATCTTGCTAAATACAACGCTACAGGCAAGGGCATTGTTTACGTCCGTGGCCGGGCGAAAAGGCTGTGTTCCTGGACTACTCTTCTGAAAAGCATGAGCCATCCTGACCGCCCCTTGAACGCGGCTAAAACCACCAGGACGTTTAATTGACAGCAGGAAGTATCCCCCTTATCAACAAGTGATTAAAGCCTTTTGGAGCGCTACCTCCCGAACATTAAGAATGCGCTAAACCTAATCCAAGCCAGGAGTATCAGTGCATCAGACAGTGAAGACGGTAGGCAAACGAGTCGCCTACCGTCATATCCACTCATTTTTGTTGCGATAGGAAGGTAATCAGCGAAGCGAACTCGTCGTAAGACAGGGCGTTGGCCAACCCCGTCGGCATCATGGATGTCTCCATTTCTTTGCGGCTCATGATATCCGTCTTTCTGATTGTGTACACCTGTCCGGCAATATCGCGGAGAACAACCCGGCTAGACGATTCTTCGGTTACGAAGCCAGTGTAGCTCTTGTTTCCTTTGGCCGTGATCAATACAGTCGAAAAGCCCTGTGATATTGATGCATTAGGCTTCAGGATTGACTCGGCAATCTGCTCCCGGTTCATTATGGACCCAATCTGCCCCATGAAGGGGCCTTTCATTGGTTCGTTCTTACTAAGACTATGGCAGGCTACACACCCCTGTTGTATAAACAGGGTCTTACCTAAAGCTGCATCGCCAGGAATCTTCGCAATCGCCAGCATAACATCTTCAATCGAAGCTGCCCCAACCTGCCCTTTCTTACTACGAATCTTTTCCAGGTCCACTTTATTGTCTTCCTGAACGGCCACCGGCGTTTCTACACCAAACTCAGGGATTTCGAGCCGAAGTCTGCTGTTCAGGTCCGTAAAAAACGGCTTATTGCTGGCTTGTTGCCATTCACTGATCAACAGCGTCCGGATGGCGGGCGATGCCTCCCACTCAATTGCTTTGTAATACGGTCCATGCGTATCTGGGCGAGTACTCCACCACCAGGATGCATCATACGGTGCCTCCTGCTTATACAAACGGGCTAGCGTAACCAGAATCTGGTTCTTGAGCGTCGGCTCCTTGGCTTGCTGGTACGCTTTTATCAATCCGTTGGCTGCTTCGGGTGTATGCATATAGCGCAACGCCCATAGAGCCAGCGTAGCGTTTGGTGAGTTGATGGCCTGCAAACAGGCATCCACCGCGTTTAGTTTTACCAAAGACCGGGCGGCCACATGAGCCGGTACAATATCGGCATTCGGCGTAGCATGTGGGCCTTCGACGTCCTTCCCGGGTGCGGCAAACGTAGCGGGCACCGCCACCTGCAATAGAGCAGAAGCCGCTTCTTGTTTCTCGAGCCGACCCAATCCAACCAGCGCAGCCACCTGCACCCGCTCCGAAGGATCTTTAACACCTTCAAGGAATGGTGCCAACGGTACGTTGCCAACAAAGGGCTTACGGTCAGCCAACGCCCGAAACGCAAACTCCCGTACGGATGCGTCCTGGGTTAGCTTAACCAGATTATCAATGCCGTTTGCCTGGGCGATCTGTGCATAGGTAAAGATACCAGCCACCCGGCTGGCCAGCGATAACTTCTGGTTGGTTGCTACCTGCCAGGCGGCTTTGGCCGCTTGTTTTGCGGGACGGGTCAGCAGTTCCTGAGATGCGTGCAAACGCAACACCGCGCTTTGGGATGCAAGCATGACGGCCAGCTTTTTCACCGACGCTTTTTTCAGGTTCGGGAACGCCGTATAAGTCCAGTTCTGCGGCACCACACGCACTACGTAGCCCTTGCTGGGGTTGCCCACATAGCTCGCCCCGTTCCAGGCCGCCAGGTACATCCGGCCCGAACCATCGACATCGACATCGGTGATCTGCGGCAGTCTGATAAATTCCTCTTCTTTCTGGGTAAACGATGCTTTGTCCGGCGTAACTCGGTGAATGTAAAGCTGGTTACGGCCCCAATCGGCCATCATTGGCACCTGGTTGTACTTCTGGGGCCAGGTGGGTTCATCCATAAACAACGAACCGGTACCTGAGCCGCCCCCAACATCGACCAGGGCCGGGATGATTTCGTCCGTAAAGTGCTTGAACAGCACCGGGTACCCGTATTCGGCGGATTGAATCTGATGACTGAACCGGATGTTCCAGCCACCTCCATCGTTGGTATTGTCGCGGGTAAAAATATTCATGTACGGGTCAATGGCCACATCGTAGATGTTACGCATACCGTGTGAATATATCTCCATTTCGGTACCATCGGGCCGTACCCGTACAATCCCTCCACCCAGCATGGTCAGCTTTTTGCCCGAGCGGTCAACCGCGTTGTGGAAGCCAAAGTCACCGACGGCAATGTAGATCCAGCCGTCGATACCCATCCGGATGCCGTTGGTCGCATGGTCGACTCCTCGTTGCTGGATGAAGGCCGTATTACTGATGTTCTCAATCAATGGTTTTGAAGGGCCGTCGGCTACACCATCCCCGTTCCTGTCGTCAAATACCACCAGATTCATGCCTGTGGCTTTGCCGGTTTCCGGCGAGAATACGGCGTGCAGGACAAACACCTGAGCACCCAGTACGAAAATACCGCGCGGGTTATCTACCTGAGCAAAGGTTGTATGCTGATCTACGTTTCCATCGTTGTCCGTATCAACCAGCCGAACAATACTGCCCAGATTCGGCTTTTTACCAAGGGAACCTTGCTTGTCGACGCCAACAAACACCTCGCCGGTTGGTGCTACCGCCAGACAAGCCGGGCTGGGTGTCAGCTCGGGTCCCGAAAAGTTAGTAACCTGTAATTCAGCGGGATAATCCGGCAGTGCGACGACTGTAGGCGTAACTTCCTGTTTTTTTAGCAGTCCTCCGTTATTGTTCATACCGAAGGTCAGCAGGAAGGCAGACAGGAAGCTGATTGAAATCTTAAACATGCTTTACGAGTGATTGCAAGGAATAAATCAACAATACCTTTTCACCTAAAGCATAAAGACTATGTGGTTTTAATGGGTTATTGCCATTAATAAAGACAATAAGCTTTTATTGGGCCGATGAGGCAGTACGTCTCGTACCCTACTACACCCGCTTTCTTATGTTTCTATTACAACTAGTCAAGCGGTTTGTCTGGAAACGATGTAAGATCAACCACCGACCGATCGGCATCGTTTAACACCACGATGTTGGCGGGTGGCCGCCAGGCTCCATTCTGCCAGGTAAACTCGAACGATTCTTCACCTACGGACCACATCACCCATTTGCCGGCATTAGCGGTATCTCTCGTATTGAGCCGGTATTGTTTCGCCATCACCTTAGCAGACTGGGCTTTTTGTTGATCGGTCCCCTGTTCCGGCAAACTACGATAGGCCTTTTCGTAGGCCTGCTGACTTATTACGTACTCTACGGTATGTTGGTCTTGTTGAGCCATTGTATCAATTCCTGATTATGCTGCCCGGTCTGTTTCCAAACGACTCAGCATGCTGGAGCTATTACCAGCTTAGACGCAATATGTTTTGAATTTTCTAAAATGGTAAATTTTCACGGCTCCTGCATTCAGCTTAATTAAACCGCCTGGCTTCGATGTATCCGTCGCCCTGGGTTCAACCATGTCGACTTCTTTTTTGCAGCTTACCGACAGGACAAGAAGTAAATGGCTCATTACTGTTTATTGTTTACAGAGCCAAAGGAGTAGGGAAATAGGTGCTCGGGAAACGGCTAACCCTCCGAAACGAAAAAAATTTACCAATGAAGCCGCGTTGACGAGTTGTCGCCCTTCGTGAATCACCAGTTGCAACTTCTCACACCGCCTTAATAAGCGGAAGCGTGACCATAAATTGCCCGTCGGCTTCCCGCACGCTGGGCGCAGGTTGTCCCAGCACCGCGTACTTGGCGAGGATATTACTCAGCCCTACGCCGTTGCTTAACACTCTGACGTGCTTGCGCTGAATGTTGTTGAAAACCCGCAAGGTACCTGATTCGTCGGTGCAGATCTGAATGTGTAATGGTTGTTCAGGCAGCGTAACATTATGCTTTACGGCGTTCTCAACCAGCAGTTGCAGCGTAAGCGGAGGCAGTTGGTAAAGCCCAAACTGCTCATCGACGCATACGATCATGTGCAAACCACTGCCGTATCGCGTTTTCAGCAAGTTGTAGTATGACTGAATAAAGGTCAGTTCTGAGTCAAGATCGGTCAGGTGCTGCGAGAGGTCGGGTACGTTACTGCCTGAATGCTCGCTCCGGTTGGTCCGCAATACGTACCGGTAAACCGAGCTGAGTTCTTCGGCAAAGACCTCCGCTTTAACAGAATCTTCGCCAATGAGTGCGATAAGTGAGTTGAGGCTGTTAAACAGAAAGTGAGGGTTGACCTGTTGCTTCAGCACATCCAGTTGCCGCTGCATGTTCAATTGCTTCAGTTCATACTCCCGCTCCAGGGTCTTCCGCCATTGTCCGTGAAAATAAATAGCCTCAAAAATACTGGCAGACAGTACGTTGAATAGCATACCGAGTAGAGCCGCCCCACCGAATTTAGCCCACGAGAACAGATAACCGGGTACGTCTGCTACTTCGTAAGCCCCGAAGTTCACCAAGCAAAGCAGCCAGGTCAGGGCTATATACACACTCAGCGAGGAGCTAATCCGTTGGGTAGACTGGTTCAACGCCGGAAACCGATAAAGTACGTACTTGCGCCAGCTATCCATCAGCCAGACAAACAACAGATACGTCACCGATGTCGAAACCGTAACGAACAGAAATAGCTTGGTATTGGCGAGATACGGCTCGCCCAGCATGAGGTAGTTGACAAAAGGAATGACTGGGTACTGTCCCAGAAGCAGCAGCCAATCGCTACGATCCAGGATAAACCATCGTTTCATCAAGAAGGGATTAGAGCCAGTAAATATATCTAAAACCCGTTTAATGAACTATCTGGTAGTGGCCCAATAGCGTTGGCAGCATTTGGGTACCGCGGGCTCTTCTCTTGTTTTCCAACAGAGTATCAAACCCAGCTAGATAACCCACCCGAGGTATTGATACGTATTAGAACGTAGCTACATTGAAGGGAGCGGAGCGTGTACGTCAGCCGAAGGGTCAGGTAAGCGGCTTCGCTAGTTGGGTCAACATTAAAACCATTGGGGTTACCCAGCGTCATGTAATCGTTACGGGTTGGCTGGGATTGGTCACTGGTTTTAGATTGAGTGAGGTGAACAGCCAATACTATGACAAATAGAGACGAGGTTGCTTTTTGGCCGAACGCACCTCTGTTCGAATAGTCCTGAAGTTATTTGTGTAGGCCAACGTGCAAACCACTCTACATTTATAAAAGAAAAAGCCACTCAACTACAAAGCTAAGTGGCTAATTTTTAATAAATTACACCTGAGCGGAAGACGAGTCTCGAACTCGCGACCTGCAGCTTGGGAAGCTGCCGCTCTACCAACTGAGCTACTTCCGCTTGTTGCGTATACAAATATCGCACTGTCTGCACAAAAGTCAAGTGATTACCCAAGGTTGATGAATTAATTCAATTGTTCCGGGAAGGGTTTGCCGGAAAAGCGTTATTATTTCACTGAAATTCTCCGTTTACATGGAAACTAAACCCCTACCTGATCTCAAACCCTTCGTACCTGCGACCGAATCGCCTGCTGAATTTACGCTTAAGGCGATTATTACCGGTGCTGTTTTTGGTATACTCTTCGGGGCTGCAACCGTCTATCTATCCCTTAAAGCGGGTCTGTCGGTATCGGCTTCCATTCCTATTGCCGTTCTGGCTATATCGCTGGGCCGACGATTTCTGAACACCACGATTCTTGAAAATAACATCATTCAAACGACAGGCTCAGCCGGTGAGAGCATTGCATCGGGGGTTGTGTTTACCATGCCGGGCTTTCTGTTCCTGACTGCCGGCGAAAATGGCCAGAGCGTCGGGGCCGATTTTTTTAACTATTGGACCATCTTGACGCTCGCTATCCTCGGCGGACTGGTGGGCACCTTAATGATGATTCCACTACGCCGGTCGCTCATCGTGCAGGAACATGGAACGCTGCCTTATCCCGAAGGAACAGCCTGTGCGTCGGTACTGATGGCTGGCGAACGGGGTGGTAATTTTGCCAAAACGGCCTACCAGGGTCTTGGCGTAGCACTCCTGTACGCCGTGCTTCAGAAGGTACTGCATATCATTGCCGAAGTGCCCGTCTGGGCTACGAAACAAGCCAACCGATATTTTCCATCAGCGCAGGTAGCAGGCGAAATTACTCCCGAGTACCTGGGTGTCGGCTACATCATCGGGTTTCGGATTTCGGCGGTCCTGGTTGGCGGGGGTATTCTGGCCTGGCTGGGCCTGATACCGTTGCTGGCGTCGCTGGTTCCGGGCGAAATCATCGCGGCTCAGCTTCAAAAACTTGGCTATCTGGCTGATGTTAACGCGGCCGGTGGTCCTGGTGGCTGGAACCCGGAAACAAAAACCTTTGAGGATACGGCCGCAGCCATCTATCGGGCCTACATTCGGCAGATTGGCGCTGGTGCTGTAACAGCCGGTGGGTTCATGACCCTGCTGAAAACAATTCCGACTATCGTATCGTCGTTCCGGCAGAGTTTTACCCGAGGGAGCGTCGATCTGAGCGGGGAAAATGGTGCCGTTCGCCGTACTGAGCAGGACTTATCCATCCGGGTAGTGATTTTTGGTAGCCTTATTCTGGTCGGGCTGATGGTTATTCTACCGCAGGTTCCGGGCGATACGTTACTGACCAAGTTGCTGCTGGGTATTCTGGTCATTATCTTCGGCTTCTTTTTCGTGACGGTTGCCAGCCGGATCGTGGGACTGATCGGGTCGAGTTCATCGCCCGTATCCGGCATGACCATCGCCACCATTATGGGAACCGCGCTGGTATTTATCGGCTTCGGTTTGACGGGCAAAGCCTTTGAACCGGCTGTTCTTGTGGTTGGTAGTATGATCTGCGTAGCGGCTGCTACGGCCGGTGCTACGTCGCAGGATCTGAAAACGGGGTATCTGGTCGGCGCTACGCCTAAATATCAGCAGATGGCCCTATTCGTGGGAGTTATTGTCTCGTCGCTCGTTATAGGCGCTACGGTTAAAATTCTGGATACGCCTACGCCCGACCTCCTGGCTCAGGGCGTCACGCATGCCATTGGCAGCGACAAGTTTCCGGCTCCGCAGGGTACGCTGATGGCTACGCTCATCAAAGGGCTGCTATCGTTTAACCTCGACTGGCAGTTTGTTCTGGTGGGGGCTTTCCTGGCCTTCGTATTTGAATTGGTCGGCGTTAGCGCACTGGCCTTTGCCGTAGGATTGTATTTACCCCTGTCCACTACGTTGCCTATCTTCGTAGGGGGCTGCGTCAAAGCTTTTACCGACTGGAACGCCAAGCGCCGGAACCGCGTCGAAGAAGATGCCGACCTTGGCCGGGGCAACCTGTTTGCTACAGGCCTGGTAGCCGGTGGAGCACTGGCAGGGGTCCTGGTTGCTCTCCTTTCGGTTAACGATTCCATTTACAATGCCCTGACCAGCTTAACGCTCGAGCCGGCGCTGGCGGGGGCTTTAGGTGAAGAAGGATATATGCTGCTGGGGGCTTTGTTCTTTGCCGGATTAGCTATACTGCTGGGCCGAGTTGCGTCTAGTAATACGTAGCCAACGGTCTATTACAGTTGAATAGACGTTCATAACATTTTCCAGAACACAAGGTTTACGCATGAGCAAGTACATATCACTCAGCGTATTACCATGAAAAGCAATCTTGTTCTCATTTTAGTAGGCGTCGGGTTGGCCGCTGGTTGCCAACAGAAAAAAGAAAACGCGCAGGGAGTTGATACGGGTAACCTCGACAGTGCTCAGGCGACCGTATCGACCGTTGGCAACCCAAAACTGCTGTACACTTTACCAGCTAAATACAATACGCCTGATGGTCTCGCCCTCGGCCCCGACGGTACGGTGTATTTGTCGGTACCCAACCTGGCCGACAATTCGTTTCCGGGGGTGCTGGTCACCGTTGGCGAAGACTCGCTTCATTTCTTCACAAGCCTGCCCGCCCATCCGGACACCAAACACGCTTGCCCAATGGACCTGGCGTTCGGTCCGGATGGTAATTTGTACTACGCCGACAATCAATACGAAAACGACAAAAACTACAAATCCCGGCTGATGCGCGTCCGGATGCAGAACGGGAAAGCTGTTGGAGTCGAACCGGTTGTGACGGGCTTTGCGCTGGCTAATGCGGTGGTTTGGGGCGGCAATACGATCTACGTGACAGACAGCCAGTGGGACATGCCCGACAATGATAAGGGCAGCGCGGTTCTTCGGTTTACTCTCGACGAGTTGAACAAAGGGGTCGTTGCCCTGAAACCCAAAACCATGGACCCGCACGTGCTGGCAACGTTCACAACGCAGGTGAATGAAACAGGTGTTGATAACGGAGCCGATGGATTGGACTACGACAGTCAGGGTCGTTTTTATACCGGCAGTTTCGGCGACGGCACGTTGTACCGCCTGACACTTAAACCCGATGGTACGTTGGCGTCGAAGGAGGTCGTAAAGCTCAGTCAGAAGATTCCCTGCATTGATGGTCTGATCATCGACCGCACCGACAATACCATTTACCTCTGCAACTCCCGCATGAACGCGATCATGACCGTTTCGCCCGATGGGAAGGTTACGACACTGGCCCAGAATGGCGACACCGACGGTAAGGACGGACGACTCGACCAGCCCGCAGAGGTGTTGCTCAAGGGCAAGCGACTTTTCATCTCGGAATACGACAATCCGGAAAAGAAGTTCGTCAACACCAAGGCCGACGACGTGCATACTATGTCGTACATCGATCTGGATAAATAAGGCTATGGCTTATTGACAATCTGTTTTTGTCAATACGTATTGATAGCTCTGCGCTGGATTCTTCAGTACCCATACGCCCTGTTTCTCAACCCGTTCGCCTTCTCGCCAGACTACGGAGTCGCCTTTCATGGTAAAGACGATTTCGTAGGGCTGCGTTACACCCTCGCCTGACCGTTGCCATTGCGCTGTAATCTGATTAGCTGCCATCGTTCCCCGGATGGGACCACGAGCCTGGTCTTTCTCAAATGGCAGTACGGTTAGTTCACCAGTAACGATAGAATCTCCCGTTGTGAGCGTGAGCATCGTTGTATCTCGCCCGACAATCTGCCGGAAACACTGTCTGGTGTTAGTAGCCGACTCAACGGCTTCCATGACGGAGTCGGTCACAGCGGCTGTTTTCCTTTCGGTTTCTGAAGACCCACTACGGCATCCAAACATTAACAGCGGTAGAATGAGTAAAAAGGATTGTGCTTGTACCATACAAGAACTAAGCTAACGTGATTCAACTCATTGGTAAGTACATAACGCTACGGGCCATTCCTTCCAGATTCACGATGATCGACGTAGGCGTTTTCACAATCTGAAGGACCAGCCCTTCGCAGGTGGGGCAGCGCAGTACAATCCCCGGCCCTCTGACATATGCCACCAGCGACGCAAATACACCTTCGTTCTGACAGTGGCCACACTGCGCCTGAAGCAACGTAACATCAAACCCCATGAGCATTTGCAGATCGCCGGCTACGGCATTGCCATCCAGTCGCAGCGCTTCGTTTATCGTATCGGTTTCCGGGTTCATGGCCTAAGTTGGTTTTACGTACCAGTTGGTCCAAAGCGTTCGGTTCGAATCGTGTCGGCAGATAAGCCCAGCTCGGCCAACGTATTGGCAACCTGTTCAACCAGCAGCGTTGGCCCGCAGATGAAACAGTGCGGTTGGGTCTCGAACCGATGTAGTACTTCTGTTAGCATCAGCCGGTCAATCCGGCGGTGGTAGCCTGCCCAGTCTACTGGTACGTCGCGGGTAAACGTCAGTAGCAGGTCAAACTGCGCATCGTGCCTGGCCATTTCCTCCAGTTCGTCCCGGTAAATAGCCTCTTCGGCCGATCGTACGCTGAAAAGCAGCCGGGTTGGATTCGTAGCGCCAATTTTTGCCCGGTGCCGTAGCATGGCCATGAGCGGAACAACACCCGAACCGCCTGCCACCAGCAAAAGCGGCACGTGTTTCATGGCGTCTTGCCAAACAAAATACCCCCCGATAGGCCCCCGTACTTCCAGTTGATCGCCGGGTGCTACGCCCTCGTGCAAATACGCGGATACTTCACCATCGTCTATCAATTCGACAGTCAGGTCAATTTCGCCCGTTTGCTCAGGCGGTGATGCAATCGAGTAACTGCGCTGGGCCTGGTAACCATCCTCGGCTGTTAATCGTAGATCGTAGTGCTGACCGGGCAGGTGGGGTATCCAGTTCGGTAGTGTTAGCGTAAATGTTTTTACACGGGGCGTTTCCTGCACGATGGATTTTACCCGTGCAAGCTGCCACTGAATTCGCTCCATAGTGTCTGGTGAGTGGCTTAATCGTCGCTACGATACCGTTGTTCGCGCCAGGGATCGCCGTACATACTATACCCTCCGCGCTCCCAAAATCCGGGTTGGTCATGCTCCATAAACCGCAGTCCTTTAATCCATTTGGCACTTTTCCAGAAGTACAGATGCGGCACTACCAGCCGGGCAGGTCCACCATGCTCAGGCGCAAGCGGCAATCCTTCGTAGCGCAGTCCGACAAAGGCTTTTCCGTTTCGCAGATCGTCGAGCGGAATGTTCGTGGTGTAGTCGCCGTATGAATAGGCCATCACGTAACGGGCTTCAGGCTTTAGTGTAACCTGTTCGAGCAACGTATCAATGCTTACGCCCTCCCAATGGGTATCCAGCTTCGACCACTTCGTTACGCAGTGAATGTCATTTGTGAATGACTGATGCGGCAGGGCGTTGAATTGGTCCCAGTTCAACTGGACTGAGGATTCAACCAGTCCTTCCAGCGTGAACGACCAGGTCGTCAGTGGAATGCGGGGCGTCGGCCCGGCAGTCAGCACAGGAAAGTCGCGGGTTTCGTATTGGCCGGGCGGAATCCGGTCGTTAGCGACCGACTCGCGTTTGCGCCCAAATCCTTTGTTGAAGAAAGCCATAGGAACGTTGCGGCATGGTGGAGAGTAGGACAGGTATTTACATTAGCAAGTATAACAAAATATAATCCAAAGTGTCCCGCAGTTTGAGAATGGGTATAATACCTAACGACCTGCTTTTTAACGTAAACCCTTAACTCTTCAGCCTTATGTTAGTCAAACATCGGGTGCGCTACGTGAATGCACTGCTTATGACCACGCTACTGGTAGGCGGAAAACTCATGGCTCAGGCACCCCAGCGGCAACCAAACCCGAACGATACGCTCAGGTCTCCGCAGGTACTCGCCGACAATCGGGTAGCCCTTCGCATCTACGCGCCTAAAGCCAGCGAAGTGACCGTTGCGGGCGATTTCCTGGGCGGAGGCAAACCGCTCAACCTGACCAAAAACGAACAGGGCGTCTGGTCGGTAGTTACAGGACCGCTGAAGCCGGATTATTACAGCTACACCCTCACGGTCGATGGTGTCCGGACTATGGACCCTAAGAATCCGGTTATCAAGCAGGGGATCAGCAGCCTTGAAAACATGATGGCCGTAACCGGCAAGGAAACCGCCTTCGAAGAAATTCAGCCGGTACCACACGGCGAAGTACGTCAGGCCTGGTATCAATCGAAATCGCTGGCCACGCCCCGCCGGATGCATATATACACCCCTCCCGGTTACGAGCAGGGCAAAACCAAGTATCCGGTATTTTACCTGCTCCACGGCGGGGGCGACGATGATTCAGGCTGGAACACCATCGGCCGGGCCGGTTTCATTCTCGATAACCTGATTGCAGCCGGTAAAGCTAAACCCATGATCGTTGTCATGCCGAACGGCAGCATGCCAATGCCTCCTTCTTCAACTATGGCCGACTTTGCGCAGCGGCTTCCACAGATGCAGGAGATGTTTGCTAACGAGCTGCTTAATGATGTGATGCCCTATGTAGAAAAGAATTACCGTACGCTGGCGGGGCGCGACAAACGAGCGTTGGCCGGCTTGTCGATGGGCGGTATCCAGACTCTGAACGTAGCCCTGCTGCATCCTGAGTTGTTCAGCTACGTTGGTGTGTTCAGTTCGGGCTTCTTCGGCGGTACGGCCAATGAAGCCGGTACCCGCTATGCTAAAACCTTGCAGGACCCGGCGTTTAACAAAAACAACAAGCTGTTTCTGTTCCAGATCGGAAAAGATGATTTTCTGCTGGAATCGTGTAAACAAACCATGGCTCTGTTCGACCAGCACAAGATTAAGTACCAGTACAAGGAAACAGACGGCGGTCATACCTGGATCAACTGGCGACAGTATCTGAGTGAATACGCTCCGCTCCTGTTCCAGTAAGCCTCCTTGCAAACAGCTTTGCAAAAAAACCTGACCGGTCGGCTGGTCAGGTTTTTTTATGAATACTAATTACACAAGTAGGCTTTGATACCCAATTAATTACAGTTCATTGGTCACCTGTTCCGGTTCAACGACTTACCGATAGTCTTCCATCTGAACTCGACCTAATTTAGCATACGATTCGTTCACCTCCTCTGTACCAACAACGTAAACAACGAATAACTTTTAACCAGAAAACTACCTTCAACATGATCAGCATTCATGTATCCGAGATCATCGAGCGCCCTATCGATGAGGTATTTGCTTTTGCAGGTTGCTTTGACAACGATTCGGCATGGCGCACGGGCCTGAGCGCCCGCTGGCCTATCATCTCCGGCTCGCCAGTCGAACACATGCCATTTCAGGAAACCGTTACGTACCTGGGTAATCAGTTTACGTTTCAGGGGATTATCGAAGCAGTTGAAGCCGACGCCCGGGTGACTTTCCGGTCTACCAACGCCACGATGCCCATGTGGGGACAGCGCCTGTTTGAGCCAGTGGGGAACCACACTTACTTCACCTACGAGCTTACTATTGAACCGACAGGTACGTACGAACTGCTGCCCACCCTAACGTCGGAACTGTTTACCCGTCTGATCAGACACGATGTAGCCGCTTTGAAGCAATTACTCGAAAGCCGGAACCTTGCCAGCCACAAGCACATGGGGGATATGGAGTTGGCAATGGCCTAACTGAATATTAACCAACGGTTGCGGGCAGTTTTGTCTGCAACCGTTGGTTAATGTTCAGTCATTGACTCATAGAAAGCCAGTCGATTTTGTAGCTGAACAACCTCACGCTGCAGGTGTTCCAATTGATCGAGCAGGTTGATCACAATATCCAGATCGTCTGCATGAACGGCCAGGTCCTGGTGCAGTCGAACCAGTTTCTCCAGCCGGGCTACGAATTCAGGATGCACGTAGACCGACTGGTCGACCTGAGTGGTTTGTATCAAGCCGCGTTGCTCCAGCAAATAAACAAAGCTGACTTCAACCTGGTGGTAAACGCAAAATTCATTGACCGATACTAAAGTCTCCATACGAGTTATTGGTTAGAGGGCCGCCAATTTCCGGAATAGTTCTTTCTGCTCGTCTGTCAGATTCGTCGGCAAGTTTACCTGCCACTGCACGTACAGATCACCAAAGGCACCTTCCTGTTTGTAAACCGGAAACCCTTTGCCTTTTAACCTTATCTTCGATCCATTCTGCGTCCCGGCCGGCACCGAAACCTTCACTTTTCCATCGAAGGTTTGGATGATTTTTTCACCGCCCAGAACTGCCGTGTACAGGTCTATTTCTTCGTCAACGTACAGATCATTTCCTTTCCGTTTGTAGCGTGGATCGTCGGCGATAACGAACGTAATATACAGGTCACCATCCGGACCACCGTTCACGCCGGGGCCGCCGTAGCCCGCCAGTTTGATCTTCTGCCCGTTTTCAACACCCGCCAGTACGGTGATACGAATGTTTTTACCATTAACGGTCAGGGTTTGTTTGTGGGTAGCATGCGCATCACGTAGACTCAGATGCAGTTCAGCCTGATAGTCCGGGCCGCGATACCGGGTTTCGCGCCGACCGCGCCCTGCCCCGGCCTCCTGCCCAAACAGCGACGAGAAGAAATCCGAGAAGTCGGCCCCGCCGAATCCCTCCGAGAAGTCAAACTCATCGGTAGAACCCTGTGTGTAGGAACGCCGTTGCTGTTGCTGCCGCCGGGCTTCTTCAAATTGCTCGGCATGCTGCCAGTCTTTGCCGTACTGGTCGTACTTCTTGCGCTTTTCCGGATCAGTCAGCACTTCATTGGCCTCGTTGATCTGCTGGAATTTTTTGTGAGCTTCCGGGTCATTCGGATTCAGGTCCGGATGGTGCTTCCGGGCCAGTTTCCGATACGCTTTTTTTATGTCGTCCTCCGACGCCGTTTTCGGTACGCCCAGGACACTGTAGTAATCAATAAAGTCCATTTGAGGCAGTTGTAAATTCTGGTTGTACGGTTTTTACATGGTGTTGGTCTAGTAGGGGATAGCCCCTTAAAACCAACCCATTGTATAAACAAACTTCCCCTACCTTACCGTTCTTTACTACGTGCCTCTTCAATTTTATGCTCGGTTGGAATAATCGATACGTCTCGTTCGCGTTCAACCTGTTCGACATACACAGCATAGTCGGCCGGTTCAATCCTCACACCGAAATGATTGGCATAGGCCTGCGTAAACTCGGCACCAAAGTATAGAATGGCCGCGGTGTAATAAATCCAGACAAGAATGACAATCAGCGAACCGGCTGCACCATAAGCGGAACTGGTTGTTGTGGTCTCAACGTACAGCCCAATCAGATAGCGGCCCAGCATAAATAGCAGCGCTGTAAAGAAGGCACCCCAGCGAACATCCTTCCAGGCGATCTTGGCATCAGGAAGCACTTTGAAAATGATACCAAACAGGGTAGTAATGACCGCCGTACTGATCAGAAAGTTGAAGGCGCTGATCAGGATTACACCAATCTGCGGAATGTAGCGTGTCAGGAAATCACTCAGAGCCAGCACAACTCCGTTGATGATCAGCGATACCAGCAGCAAAAAGCCAAGGCTGATGACCAGCGAGGAGGACAGCAGCCGGTCTTTGAGCAGTTTAAGCCAGCCCCGTTTCGGTTTTGCCTTTACCCGCCAGATGAGGTTCACTGAATCCTGAATCTCAATAAAGATAGTGGTTGCCCCGACCACGAGCGTTACGATACCGATGCCCAGCGCTGTATTGGTTTTACCCGACAGTTCTACGGCTTTGATCATATCCTGAATCTGCCTGGCGGCTTCGTTACCTACCAGCCCGTTAATTTGAGAGAAGATTTGCCCCTGAATGGCATCTTCACCCAAAAAAATGCTGATCAACGATATCACCAGTACCAACAGTGGGGCCAGCGAAAACACGGTATAGTAGGCCAGGGCTGCACTTAACTTCAGACAACGGTCATTCAAAAACCCATTGTAAGAGTCCTTGAGCAGCACCCAAAGATTTGAAAAAAAGTGACTGATGGATTGAGTTGCCATAACGTTCAATGATAAGTGAATGACGATACCACCCAGCCAATCATTCTGATAGCGACCAGGCAGCAATAAGTTTTCCTGTGTTCAACTATGGTTACCTATGCGCTGTTTGATCCGTTGGAAATTTCAATTATCCGGTCGATAATTTTTCGGTGTTCCGACTATTTCAGGCATCCTGCTTAAATTCAGCGGAATTTATGATAACTAACACGACCTGACATTGTATGAAGATTACGCTTTCGTTTAGTCTAGCCGTATTATCCACCACCTTACTGGCTCAATCGCCCGACTCGGTTGCTATCCGCAGTCTGTTCAATGAAACGCTTACTAACGGCAAATCCTACGAATGGCTCCGGCAGCTTACGAAACAGGTCGGTCCACGACTCAGCGGTTCACCGGGAGCCCAGAAAGCGGTCGAGTGGGCTAAACAGACCATGGAAAAAGAAGGGTTCGACCGGGTGTTTCTGCAGGAAGTAATGGTACCACACTGGGAGCGCGGCCCAAAAGAAGAAGCCTACATTCGGACGGGGAAGCGGAAACTAACCGTACCGATCGCTGCCTTGGGCGGTTCGGTAGCCACTCCTCCCAAGGGCATCGAAGCTGGCGTAGTTGAGGTAAAAAACGTCAAAGAGCTGGAGGCACTGGGAGCCGATAAGATCAAAGGTAAAATTGTGTTCTTCAATCGACCCATGGACCCTACGAAGCTAAACACCTTCGAGGCCTACGGTGGAGCGGTCGATCAGCGAGCCAATGGCGCTACGTTTGCAGCAAAATTTGGTGCTGTAGGCGCTATCATTCGCTCAATGACGACGGCCCAGGACGATAATCCGCATACGGGCAGCATGCGCTACGGCGCTGGTGTGCCGCTTATTCCGACGGCTGCCATCAGTACCAACGGCGCTAATGAACTGAGCCGGCTGCTCAGCGAAGACCCGAATCTTACGTTCTATTTTAAACAAAATTGCCAGAGCCTCCCCGATGCTAAGTCTTACAACGTAGTGGGTGAAATTAAAGGCTCCGAGAAGCCGGACGAAATCATCGTAGTCGGCGGGCATCTTGATTCGTGGGATTTGGCAGAAGGTGCCCACGACGACGGAGCTGGCTGCGTTCAGTCTATCGAGGTATTGCGGATGATGAAAGCCCTCGGTATTAAACCTAAGCGGACGATCCGGGCGGTAATGTTCATGAACGAAGAAAACGGACTGCGGGGTGGTATTGGCTATGCCGACTACGCAAAAAAGAACAGCGAGAAACACATAGCGGCTGTTGAATCAGACAACGGCGGCTTCACTCCCCGCGGTTTTGGAGTGGTCGGAACGTCCGAGCAGAAGGCCAAAGTGTCGCAATGGAAAAGCTTGCTGGCTCCGTATGGCCTCCATGAGATTGGCCCTGGGGGTGGCGGAGCTGATATTGGTCCGCTCGCCCAGTCAGGTACGGTTCTGTTTGGCTTCAAGCCCGATTCGCAGCGGTACTTCGATTACCACCATACGGGCATCGACCGTTTTGAAGCCGTCAATAAACGGGAACTGGACCTGGGGGCGGCCTCCATGGCGGCCATCGTTTATCTGGTTGATCAATATGGCTTGTAGTAAGTTATTTGCAAGTAAAGACCACTAGTTTTGCCCTTCTCGTAGTACCAACTATTCTGATCCATGAAAACCCTCGTATCCCTTTTTATTTTTTACTACGTTCTCGCCATCGCTGCCTCTGGCCAAAGCCAGCCGAAAACCGGCTCACTCAACGACGTCAACTTTCTGGCTGGTCACTGGCTGGGAACGTACAACGGTGGCCCGATTGAAGCAAACTGGACCGCCCCCGCCGGCGACAACATAGTGGGCTTCATCCGAATGATGAAAGATGACAAGGTGACGCTTTACGAGTTATTTGCGTTTGAGCAGACATCGTCAGGGCCGGTAGCAATGGTTAAACACTTCAAACCGGGCCTGATCGGGGTTGAAGAGAAGGACAAATCCGATCGGTACAAGTTTATTGAAGCGAAAAAAGACCAGGCTCTTTTTGAAAAAGAAGACGGGTCGATTCGGATTATCTACGAAAAGCGCGGTCCTGACCAACTCGTCATCCGGCGCGGACAACCTAAAGATGGCAACTGGGCCTTCAACGACCTGTTCGTATTTTATCGGGCTCAGTAACCATAGGGCAATCAGACCGATGACGCCTGTTCTTCATCGATCTGATTGCCCTATACCTAGCGGGTAATAATCTTTACCATAGTACCTCGCGCCACGCGATCGTCAGCCCGTAAGCTGTTGAGTGTCCCTAACTCTTCCAGGCGATTGGCAGGCATTCCAAGCGCTGTCATGACTTCTCGAAACGTACCGTCGCGGGGAGCGTTTTTCACCCGTACGCGTTCGGGCTGACGGTTCAACTTATCCGGGTCAGTCAGTTGCCGGAATCCGCCGGCCACCTGCTGGAACGTCCGAAACGGACCGTTGAATCCCTGAGCAGCCGCCAGTCCGTGCAAGGCATAAATAGTACCGTTGTATTGAATCAGCCACGACGCAATCTGTAATGCGTTTTGTGTACTTTGCGTCTGTTGCTGGCCCTGCTGAGGCTGCTGTTGCGAGATAAGCACGTAGGCCGGATTTCCGTTGATGGTAGTGCGCTGGTTTTCCAGCACGCGAAGTCCAAATTGCTGGACTGTGTTTTGTGCAGCTTCGTCGAGCGAATTGCCTTTTGCCAGCATTAAAATCATCGCCGACTTTCCGTCCTTAGCCGCCATCTGAAACTGGCTCGGTGAGTTCTGGTGCTGCCACCCGTTCGGTACGGGAAACTGAAATTTGAGCTGGGGGTGGTAAAATATAGCGTTCTCCACAAACCCCTGTTTAGGATCTTCCCCAAAAACGATCCCGTCAATCATCCGTAGGTATGAGTCACGGTCGACCTGGTAACTACCCGGATTTTTGGTCTGATACTGCTGCGCGAGTTCCAACACGCGCTTGTTGCGGTTACCCGGATCAGGGTGCGTCGACATGAATTGGGGAACGGCCTGCCCTGAGCTTTCCTGGATCCGCTTGATCGTACCGAAGAAATCAGCCATTTCACGAGCGTCGTAACCG
The DNA here is from genome assembly GCF_000296815.2 of Fibrisoma limi BUZ 3. Taxonomy (GTDB): domain Bacteria; phylum Bacteroidota; class Bacteroidia; order Cytophagales; family Spirosomataceae; genus Fibrisoma; species Fibrisoma limi. Next base: position 71,160 of record NZ_CAIT01000010.1, on the reverse strand, counting down.
ATCTTGCTGGAATACTCTACACCAATCTCATCCGACTCCGACTCGTGGGCGCGGCTATAACCCAGTAAGGCCAACTGCAAACCTTGAGAGGCCAGTTCGGTCAACTGACCGGTCTTATCAAACAAGACTGAACCGAGCACCAGCGCGCCCGTACCGAACAATTGCTTGCTTTGCTGGCGGGCCGAATGCCGTGCGGTAATGTGCCCAATCTCATGGCCCAGCACCCCGGCAAACTCAGCCTCGTTATTAAAATGCGCCATAATGCCCCGCGTAAAATATACGTAGCCACCCGGCACAGCAAACGCATTTACGACCGGCGAATCGACAATGTAGAACTGATACGGCAGATCGGGCCGGTGCGAAATACGGGCCATCGCCTTTCCTTTTTCATTGATAAAGTCCTGCAGGCGTTTGTCTTCGTATAAACCCATGCTGGAAACCACGGTTGGGTGCGACTCCTGACCAAGGGCAATTTCCTGCTCTTTCGACATTAGAATCACTTCCCGCTTACCCGTGACGGGGTTACGCGAACACGTTGTAAAGGTGACTAATGCCGCAAGCAGAGCGAATCGGCTTAGGGTATTTATCTTATGCATATTTGCTCAGAAAACCCTTAACCTCCAAAGGGTTAATTAGTTAGCTCATCCGGGGAGGTAAACAAAACGCGGATACTGTTGAGGTAAACTACTTAGCCCGACTGTTTTGTTTTTCAATTTATTTTATTCAGGCATGTCCGGTTAAATTTGACCTGCTTTCCGCAGCAGATCAAGTACCTGATTAACCGGCAGAGCGTCAACCTGATGCCCCTGATCGCCGGTGAGGGATTGAGCCGCGAAAAGGGAGTTGATGATCGCTTCTTCGGTAGCTTCAATAGCCGCCATGAAAAGGGGAGACATGTTATCGTTGCGCAGCAGTTTTACCTCATCGAACGGATTGGTTGTCTCGTGCGGAATGCGGTATGCCGTCGACACGGCAATGACGTAATCCCCGCTGCCGTTCGAGGCAATGCCTCCCGTACGGGCCAGCCCCATGAACGCCCGTTTCGCCAGGCGCTTGAGATTACGAGCATCCAGAGGAGCATCTGTCAGCACAACCATCATGCACGAGCCATCGAGTTTTTCCTTAAAGCTGTACTTACCGAGCTTCACCCCAACCGGCACGCCGGCAATCTGTAGAACACCCCCGAAGTTAGTCTGGACCAATACGCCTACAGTATAACCGCCCAGCGACGTAGGTAATTTCCGGGAGGACGTACCGATACCGCCTTTGTAGCCGAAGCAGACGGTGCCGGTGCCGGCACCCACATTGCCTTCTTCAACCGGCCCGGTTCTGGCTTGTTGAAGCGCCTGAAGTACGTGCTGTTTAGTAATATGTCGCCCGCGAATGTCATTCAGATACCCGTCGTTTGTTTCACCCACTACGGGATTCACTGAGCGGACTTCTCCGTTAGCAGGCTGAGCCAGCGTATAGTCAATCAGCGCATCCGTTGCGGTCGGGACGCTCAACGTATTGGTTAGCACAATAGGGGTTTCAAGCGTACCCAGCTCTTCTACCTGGCTGTAGCCGGTAAGCTTACCAAATCCATTCCCAATGTAAATGGCCGCTGGTGCTTTTTGCTGAAAGATGTTACCCTCATGCGGCAGAATGGCCGTTACTCCAGTGCGGATGTTGGCTCCCTGCTGAATCGTAACCTGGCCTACGCGAACGCCAGGTACGTCGGTAATGGCATTCAGCGATCCGGTTGGCATCACCCCAAATCGAATACCATACTCCCGGGGGCGTTTGTTGGATTGGGCCAGCGTAATGGTCAACGTACAGCAGGTTAAAAATGTAAAGATCAGCCTGTTCTTCATACCCAAAAATACGCCCGGACAAGACAGTTTTCGCATGCTGAAGCTATAATCAACAATGGATGAGTTTAGGCTATACAACCTTATGGCTTGGTGTACCGAATTGCGTAGGAACCCCATAAAACGAAAAAACATGCCGTACGGCATGTTCTTAACGTTAGCTTAAATCCTCAGTGGCTTCCGATCTAAACAACTTCGACGTTGACGGCATTTAAACCTTTTTTGCCGCGTTCAACTTCGAATTTCACCTTATCGTTTTCACGAATCTGGTCAATGAGTCCCGATGCGTGGACGAAAATGTCATCACCGGCAACATCCGGCTTAATGAAGCCGAATCCTTTCGACTCATTAAAAAACTTAACTGTTCCTGTTTGCATTGTATTTTCTTAACAACTTCTAAAGATAACGGCTTTATCCGAGAATTAGTTGTTTCTATCCATCTTTTATTGTCAAAGCCCCAAAAAAGTTGAGTAAATGGGCTTTTATTCAACCCCACACTGATCAGGCAGGCCGATAACCTGGCTCAACACGACAGCATATTTACTGAACGGTCATGAGCTTCAGACAGACCGGCGAGGGTACACTTACGGATTTACCAGTGTCGGTCAACTTTCCGGTTTTTGGATCGAGCCGGAACACAGTGATGTTATCCGTCTCCTGATTAGCGGCCAGCACGTATTGGCCTTTCGGATCAACCATAAAGTTACGGGGAGTTTTACCACCCGTCGGCTGCTGTCCCATCAGCGTCACAGTACCGTCTTTAGCAATCGACAATATGGCCAGCGCGTTGTACCCCCGGTTTGACTGATACAAGTATTTACCGGTAGGATCGGTATGAATGTCTGCACTGGTATTGTTACCGCTGAAGTCGGCAGGCAGCGTCTTTACATTGTCCTGAATCAGTGTTAATGCCCCGGTTTTGGCATCACGCTTAAAAGTAGCCACCGCCGAAGTCAGCTCCTCAACCACATAAACGTAGCGACCGTTGGGATGAATGGCCAGGTGGCGAGGTCCCGAACCGGGCTTTACGGAGACAAAGGGAGTTGCCGCTGGTTTCACCTTGCCGCTTGCCGGATCAATGTCGTAGATATATACTTTGTCAGAACCAAGATCAGCTACGTATACAAAGCGGTTATCAGGCGAAAGAGTTGCCGAATGGATATGCGGTTTTTCCTGCCGCTGCTGGTTAGGGCCGCTGCCGGTGTACTCCATCGATTCTGTTGGTTCACCCAGTGTTCCATCTGCCTTGATTGGCAGCACCGTGAAAGTGCCTCCTCCATAATTTGATACAAACGCCAGCTTACCGGTTTGATCGACACTGACATGGCAAGGCCCCCGTCCCTTCGATGGCTGCTGATTCAGGGGATTCAAGTTGCCGGTTTTTGGCTCAATGGCATAGGCACTCACCCCACCGTTTTTATCAGCGCCTTCATTGACGGAATATAAATACTTCCCAGACGGATGAATAGCCAGAAATGACGGGCTTTTGTCGTTCGGCACGGTTTGCATCTGTTTCAGATTGCCGGTCGCCCGATCGAATTCGAACACATAAATCCCCTCGCTACCCCGCACCGAGTAGGTACCAACGTACAAGATTTCTTTAGCTGACTGAGCATAGGCACTCATCATAAGCAGGCATAGAATGGTAGTGAGAAACGATTTCATAAGGAGAAAATAAGGCAATGTTGCTTTGACGATAAACAAAACAGGCCCGCTAATCTACTGTCGTGAGCCGATTTTGTAAGTTCCATCAGCGCACCAGCCTTATGTCTGCTACAACCCCCACTCCTCCGTCGGCTGCGGAACTGCATGATCCATACGTATTATCAGCCACTCGAATACGACCCGCGCCAACAACCTTTGTCGGTCGTCTACGTCATCTGGGGCCCGGTTTCATTTTGTCCGCGGCCATTGTCGGCTCCGGCGAACTCATTGCGACTACGGCATTGGGGGCTAAAGCGGGCTTCGTTACGTTCTGGGTAATTCTGGTCAGTTGCCTCGTGAAAGTGGCTTTACAGATCGAATTTGGCAAAAACGCGATCTATACCGGCCTACCAACCATGCAGTCGCTGAACCGGCTGCCGGGGTGGCGGATTCAGGCTACGCATTGGACGATCTGGGTATGGCTGAGCTTACAGGGACTTAAGTTGTTACAGGTGGGCGGTATCGTGGGGGGCGTGGCTCTGGTTCTTAACATGGCCTTGCCTGTTCTCAGCGTTTCGTGGTGGGCTATCCTGTCGGCTGTTATAACTGCTTTGCTTATCTACCGGGGCAACTACGGCTGGATTGAGAAAGGTACCCTTTTGATGATTATTGGCTTCACCGGCTTGATCTTACTGTCGGTGCTGCTGTTGCAATGGACGCCCTACGCTATCAGTGGCGAAGAACTCGGATCAGGCTTAACGTTTTCACTACCTCCGGCTACGGTCGGTGTCGCCTTAGCCGCCTTCGGCATTACGGGCGTTGGGGGCGACGAAATTATGTATTATAACTACTGGTGCATTGAAAAAGGCTACGCTACCTACGTAGGCCCTCGCGTATTATCACCTGACAACGAAGCCAGTGCCTGGGCCGAACGGGCGCGGGGCTGGATTCGGGTCATGACCGTTGATGCCCTTTTTTCGATGGTCGTCTACACAACCGTGACGGCCGCATTTTACCTGCTTGGTGCTTCGCTATTGCATGAACATGGCCAGATCCCTGAAGGCTACGCTATGGTTGAAACACTGTCCCGGCTTATGACCACTACGCTCGGGCCGGGCGCAAAAGTGGTTTTTCTGGTCGGTGCCTTTTTCGTGCTGTATTCAACCTTGTTTACAGCCACAGCCAGTTGGGCCCGCATCTTTGGCGATGCCTTTGGACAACTTGGCTGGGTTCGTTTCGATGATCCGGCAGCCCGAAAACGCACGTTATCCATTTTATCCTGTGCATTTCCTACTATATGGTGCCTACTGTTTCTATTCATCAAATTACCGGTCCTGATGATTCTGCTCGGCGGTCTGGCTACGTCCGTACTGCTGCTGGTAGTTGTCTGGGCTGCGTTTATGTTTCGGTACCGCCAGCTACCACCTGAGCTAACGCCCTCACTGTGGTACGACGTCTGGTTTTGGGTAAGTGTTCTATCAATTCTGGGAGTGAGTGCTTATGGGGTAAGCCAACTTTTGTAAAATCGAACAGGCTGCTTTCCGAGCTTATCAGAAGCAACAAGCAGGAATGCTGATCAGCGTTTCATTAAGCAAAGTTCAACAAAATAAAGAACCGGCTTTAAAAATTATCACGTAATAAAACCAGCGTTTTTATTAATTTTGTCCAAAAATTAACCCAACATACTTAATAAATGACGGTTAGTTGACCGTCTTTTCGTTCAGCACTGTTTTAAAGTTAATCAAAGCCCATGAAGCGTTTACTGTTTGCCTGCGCTATTCTATCCCTGCTATCTTCCTGTGCTAGTAAGAAACGACTGGCCGAGATCAAAGCCCTTCAGGAGGCTCGCGACAAAGCCCAGGCTTCGTTGAATGATTGCGACCGGCGTACGGCTGATCTGCGGACTCAACTGGCTACTCGGGAAACTGACATCCAGAACAAGGATAAGCAACTGAGCGACCTGCAGAACCAGCTAGACTATCTGAAGAAAAACAACAGCAACCTGCTCGACCGCATGGCCGATCTGTCAGTTGTCAGCAAAGCAGGGGCTGAAAGTATGAAGAAATCGCTGGAAACGATTGCAGGTATGTCGTCGTCTATGCAGAAGAAAGACTCGATTAACCTTGTCCTCGTTAGAAGCCTGAAACGCTCTCTGGAAGATGTCAATGATGAGGACGTACAGGTTGAAGTTCGTGGTGGAGTTGTTTACGTATCGATCTCCGACAAAATGCTGTTCCGGTCAGGTAGCTACGACATCAACGCCCGTGCTGAAACAGTATTGGGTAAAGTGGCTAAAGTGGCCGCTGACCACAAGGACCTGAACATTCTGGTTGAAGGCCACACGGACATCGTACCTATCTCAACTCAGTACATCAAAGACAACTGGGATCTTAGCGTACTGCGGGCAACGTCTGTTGTTCGGATGCTGCAAAACAAATTTGGGATCAGCCCAGCTCGTCTGACTGCCGGAGGCCGTGGCGAATATGCGCCTAAAGCCGACAACGCCACTGCATCGACCCGTCAGGTAAACCGCCGTACGGAAATCATCTTGACGCCGAAACTTGATCAGTTCTTCAACCTGGTTTCAACCGGTGAAGAAGGTCCTGCAACCGATGACAAGTAAGGTTGGCTACTACGTCAGTCACATCATAACAAAAGACCCGGGCGAGTTCGCCCGGGTCTTTTGTTTACAGCAATATTTCTTCGGTGATTCGGATGGAAAATGATGCATTAAATACGCCCCCCGCCCCGATGTGCTGAATCGCTTCTTTCTCCTGAATTGGCACTGGTTGTCCTTCGCTGTCGGCGCATCCAAGCCAGGGTTCAATACATACAAAAGGTGCGCCCGGTTTAGCCCAGATACCCAAGTAAGGAAAGTCGGCAAAATCGAGCGTGACTGCTTTGCTATGTTTCCAGCTTTTGAGAGAAACCTGACGGGAGTTCAACGATTTGAAAACAAGCGCATCCTGATCAAACAAATGTTTTGTTAGTGGCAGTCGCGTATCTTCAGCTTCCAGCGCAACAGGACGGGTTTCGCCCGTAAACAATCCGGCTGATGACAAAACATGAGTATGCAATTCCTCTTCTTTATCGAACTCAATGAAGTAATCTTCGTAGTCCTCGTCTTCGTTAAAAGGTACACGAAAAGCGGGATGGGCTCCAACAGAAAAGTACATTGTCTGCTGATCCTCGTTTTGCACCCGGTACGTTACCTGAATGGTCGACTCGTTGAGTTCATAGATAACCTGAAATTCAAAACGATACGGGTAAGCAGCTTCTGTCTGGCTGTTTGACGTCAAAGAAAACACGGCATGTGATGTAGTAGATTCAACCAGCATGAACGTTGATTGACGCGCAAAGCCATGTCGTTCCATCGGGTAGCTTTTCCCCTGAATGTTCAATTGGTTGTTCAGGCAACCACCTACTATCGGAAACAGGTTCGGCGCGTGCCAGCCCCATACCGATGGATCAGCCTGCCAGAGGTGTTCGGTATTAGTCGGCTTATGAAAGATAGATGTCAGTTCAGCGCCTTTTGGCCGGATACTAACCCTGAGCTGGTCGTTTTCTAAGGTCGTCATACCTCACAAAACTACAAAAGCCATCCAATGTTGGATGGCTTTTGACAGTTAATCTATGAACAGGCTGATTAGAACCGGAAGTGCGAGAACGCCTTGTTTGCTTCTGCCATACGGTGCGTATCATCTTTCTTCTTCACAGCAGCACCTTCACCTTTTGATGCAGCAATGATTTCAGCAGCCAGTCGGTCTACCATTGTTTTTTCACCCCGCGAACGAGCATAGCGGATCAGCCATTTCATGCCTACCGAGACTTTCCGATCTGCCCGTACTTCGGTGGGTACCTGAAACGTAGCACCACCAACGCGACGGCTCTTAACTTCGACCGACGGCATAACGTTGTTCAACGCCTTCTTCCATATCTCCAGGCCATTGTCGTTTGTACGCTTAGCCACAACCTCAAGGGCATCGTAGAAGATAGAGTACGCAAGGCTTTTCTTGCCCTCGTACATCAGGTTGTTCACAAATTTGGTTACCAGGACCTCTTTAAACTTAGGGTCGGGTAACACGTAACGCTTGGGCGGTTTCGCCTTTCTCATTGTGTCTTCAGATTTTTGGTCTTACTCTGAACGTGTCCATACTTCATCTTCACGCCCAGTCAGATTTTGTTAATTATTTCTTTTTACCTTTTGCTGGCGCACCTTTGCCGGCTGCCGGAGCCTGACCTGGTTTCGGACGTTTGGCACCGTATTTCGAGCGGCTTTGCAGACGACCATTTACACCGGCCGTATCGAGCGCTCCACGTACAATGTGGTAACGAACACCCGGCAGGTCTTTCACCCGGCCTCCGCGGATCAGCACGATTGAGTGCTCCTGCAGGTTGTGGCCTTCGCCAGGAATGTAGGCGTTAACTTCTTTGTTGTTCGACAACCGTACCCGAGCTACTTTGCGCAGCGCTGAGTTCGGCTTTTTAGGCGTCGTTGTGTACACACGCGTACACACACCCCGACGTTGAGGGCAGGCGTCAAGAGCCGGAGATTTCGACTTAAACTCCAGTTTTTCACGGCCTTTGCGTACTAATTGTTGTATGGTAGGCATACTTAATTTGGTTACAAAAAACAGTCTTCTCGAAATTTGAGGTGCAAAGATAGCGAAAAGTGGCTGAATGTCAATGCATGAGCTGGTATTTAGTACGTAGTCTGGAGTTATTATTCGATCAACTCAAACTATAAACCACAAACCAACCTACGCCTGCCCCACCGGCCCGCTAAAGCCTGAGGGAAAACGGAATGTATCCGTTGGCTGATTGATTCCGCCATACGCTTCTTCGTACCGACTAATGTTTTCACGCAGTGCATCCAGCAGTCGCTTGGCATGTTCCGGCGTCAGGATGATGCGGGCTTTTACTTTCGCCTTAGGAACACCGGGCATCAACCGAATAAAGTCCAGGATGAACTCACTGTTGGAATGGGCAATCATGGCCAGATTGGCGTAAATACCTTCAGCGATTTCTTCGGTTAGTTCGACGTCAATCGAACCCTCATTGTTAGGTTCTTGCGTATTCATGTTGAGGTAGGTTTATAAAAAAGGGTCAGGCCAACTGGCCTGACCCTACTTTCTACTCTATTTAGGCTAACCTTACACTGTTGCCCGGCGCTTGCTACGTGCAAACTGCTCGCGCGATTCGGTAATGGTATCCAGTTCCTCTTTCGAGCCGACAATGGCTTGCTGATAGCGACGGATCCCCGTACCGGCCGGCACCAGGTGCCCAACGATGATATTCTCTTTCAGACCATTCAGCGTATCCTGCTTACCCCGAATCGAGGCTTCGCTCAATACCTTGGTGGTTTCCTGGAAGGACGCGGCTGACAGGAAGCTGTCTGTACCCAACGACGCCTGCGTAATACCCAGCAACGTTGGTTGCGATACGGCAGCCATAGCGTCACGTACTTGTACGAGCGCCATATCCCGACGTTTCAGGCTTGAGTTCTCATCGCGCAGACGGCGTGACGATACAATCATACCCGGCTTCAGGTTCTCAGAATCACCTGCATCGACAACTACCTTCGCATCGAGCACTTTATCGTTCTCTTCGCGGAAAGCCCACTTATCGACCACCTGGCCTTCGAGGAAGTTGGTATCCCCTGAGTCGATGATCTCAACTTTTTGCATCATCTGACGCACGATGGCTTCGATGTGCTTATCGTTGATTTTCACACCCTGTAGTCGGTACACTTCCTGAATCTCGTTCACCAGATACTCCTGAACCGCTGTTGGTCCTTTGATTGCCAGGATGTCGCTCGGCGTAATAGCACCGTCCGACAGCGGAGCACCAGCCCGTACGAAGTCATTGTCCTGTACAAGGATAAACTTCGACAGCGGCACAAGGTACTTCTTCCGGGTACCGTCTTTCGATTCGATGTAGATCTCACGGTTACCACGCTTGATCGTACCGTACGTTACGACACCGTCAATCTCACTCACAACAGCCGGGTTCGACGGGTTACGTGCTTCGAACAATTCCGTTACCCGTGGCAGACCACCCGTAATGTCACGAGTTTTACCAACGTTACGCGGAATCTTCGCGAGTGGCTGACCAGCTTTAATAGACTGACCCTCTTTTACAACCAGACGTGATCCAACTGGTAGGTTATATCCCTTCTGTACCTGACCGTTACCGGTTTCATCAAGGTGCAACAGCAGTGTGCTGGTGCCACTCACAACGATGGCCGGGTTCTTGGTCTTGTCGCGGCTTTCGATAATCACTTTCTCCTGGAAGCCTGTCTGTTCGTCAAACTCCTCACGGTAAGTGATACCATCTTCAATCGCGTCAAAGGTCAGCGTACCTGTCAGTTCGGATAGAATTACGGCGTTGTATGGATCCCAGGCGCAAATGTCGTCGCCTTTCTTCACCATGTCGCCATCCTTCACCCGCAGGAACGCACCATAAGGAACGTTGTTGCTGATATAAATCTGATTGCGGTCTTCCGGATTTACAATCCGAACTTCGCCCGAACGGCCCATAACGACCGTTTGCGGGTTTCCTTCGTTGTCTTCCGATTGAACCGTCCGCATTTCTTCAAACTCGATGAGACCGTCAAACTTGGCTTTAATCGAGGCATCAACGGCGATGTTTGACGCGGTACCACCAACGTGGAACGTACGCAGTGTCAACTGGGTACCCGGTTCACCGATCGATTGTGAGGCAATCACACCAACCGCTTCACCAATATCGACCATCCGGCCCGTTGCCAGGTTTCGGCCGTAACACTTCGTACATACACCCTGGCGTGATTCACACGTCAGCACTGAACGGATCTCAACCGTTTCGATGCTGGTTTCATCGATAGCAGCCGCAATTTCTTCGGTAACTTCTTCACCAGCGCCTACGATCAACTCCTTCGTCAGCGGGTCGTATACATCGTGTACAGTTGTGCGGCCCAGAATACGTTCTGACAGCGGCTCAACGATATCCTCGTTGTCTTTCAGTGCCGAAATCTGGATACCCCGCAGTGTACCACAATCTTCTTCGGTCACGATCACGTCCTGCGCTACGTCGTGCAGACGACGCGTCAGGTAACCGGCATCGGCCGTTTTCAACGCCGTATCGGCCAGACCTTTCCGGGCACCGTGCGTTGAGATGAAGTACTCCAATACGTCGAGACCTTCTTTGAAGTTCGACAGAATCGGGTTTTCAATGATTTCGCCGACGGAGCCTTGCAGGTTTTTCTGAGGCTTAGCCATCAGACCCCGCATACCACCCAACTGACGAATCTGCTCCCGCGAGCCACGAGCTCCTGAGTGCATCATCATGAAGATTGAGTTGAAACCGCCCTGGTCAGCTTCTAACTGCTTCATCAACGTCTCCGTGATCCGTGAGTTAACGCGCGTCCAGATGTCGATAACCTGGTTGTACCGCTCGTTTTCCGTAATCAGACCCATCAGGTAGTTCTGCCATACACCTTCTACTTCCTGCTTCGCTTCTTCGATCAGGCCGTTTTTAGCTTCTGGCACCTTCACGTCGCTCAAGCCGATCGACAGACCGCCTTTGAACGCCATCTGGAATCCAAGTTCTTTAATTTCGTCGAGGAACTGAGCCGTACGGGCACCACCTGAAATTTTGAAGATCAGCGCAATGATTTGCTGCAGCTTCTTCTTCGTCAGCAGTTCGTTGATGTAACCAACCTCTTCCGGCACGGCCTGGTTGAACAACACCCGACCCGCAACCGTATCAATCAGTTTAGTCACCAGCTCGCCTTTTTCGTCCCGTACTTTCAAACGGCACTTGACGTTGGCGTGCTTCGACACTTTGCCCTCGTTAATGGCAATAATCACTTCTTCGGGGCCATAGAACGTCATGCCCTCGCCCAGCACTGGATACTCCGGCGTAGATTTACGGCCTTTCGTTACGTAGTACAGACCCAACACCATGTCCTGCGACGGTACCGTGATCGGCGCGCCGTTGGCAGGGTTCAGAATGTTGTGCGAGGCCAGCATCAGCATTGACGCTTCCAGAATGGCTTCCTGTCCCAGCGGTACGTGAACAGCCATCTGGTCACCGTCAAAGTCAGCGTTGAAGGCCGTACAGACGAGCGGGTGAAGCTGAATCGCTTTCCCTTCGATCAGTTTCGGCTGGAACGCCTGAATACCCAGGCGGTGCAGTGTCGGAGCACGGTTCAGCAGAACAGGGTGGCCTTTCAGTACGTTTTCCAGAATGTCCCAGATAACAGGATCTTTCCGGTCAACGATCTTCTTCGCCGATTTTACCGTCTTAACAATACCCCGCTCGATCAGCTTCCGGATAACGAACGGCTTGAACAATTCAGCCGCCATGTCCTTCGGCAGACCACACTCGTGCAGTTTCAATTCAGGACCAACGACGATTACTGAACGACCTGAGTAGTCAACACGCTTACCGAGCAGGTTCTGCCGGAAACGGCCCTGCTTACCTTTCAGCATGTCGGACAGTGACTTCAGCGCCCGGTTACCTTCCGAACGGACAGCGTTCACTTTCCGTGAGTTGTCGAACAGCGAGTCAACAGCTTCCTGCAACATCCGCTTTTCGTTACGCAGAATTACCTCAGGCGCTTTGATTTCGATCAGGCGTTTCAGACGGTTGTTCCGGATGATTACCCGACGATACAGGTCATTCAAATCGGACGTAGCGAATCGGCCACCATCGAGAGGCACCAAGGGGCGCAGCTCAGGCGGAATTACCGGCACCATCTTGATTACCATCCACTCCGGTCGGTTCTCAATACGGCCATTGGCTTCACGGAAGGCTTCAACAACCTTTAACCGCTTCAGCGCTTCAGCTTTCCGTTGTTGTGACGTATCGGTAGCAGCCGCGTGACGGAGTTGGTACGATAGTTCGTCCAGCTCCAAGCGAGACAACAGCATCTCCAGCGCTTCGGCCCCCATCTTCGCGATGAATTTGTTTGGGTCCTTATCATCGAGGTGCTGGTTCGTGCTGGGCAGCTTGTCAATAATATCCAGGTACTCGTCTTCTGTCAGGAAGTCAAGTTCTGAGATCCCATCGGCGGCTTTGATACCCGGCTGAATAACTACGTACCGTTCGTAGTAGATAATCTGGTCAAGCTTTTTGGTCGAAAGACCAAGCAGATAACCGATTTTGTTCGGTAAGCTGCGGAAATACCAGATGTGCGCAACCGGCACAACCAGTTCAATATGACCCATCCGCTCCCGACGAACCTTCTTCTCGGTTACTTCTACGCCACAACGGTCGCAGATGATGCCCTTATAGCGGATACGCTTGTATTTACCGCAGTGACACTCCCAGTCCTTCACAGGCCCGAAAATGCGCTCACAGAACAAGCCGCCCATTTCGGGTTTATAGGTCCGGTAGTTAATCGTCTCCGGCTGTGTCACCTCGCCGTAGGAACTCTCCAAAATTGACTCTGGCGACGCCAGACTGATCGTCACGCTGGCAAAGTCGCTATTGAGTTTTTTGTTCTTTTTGAACGACATTGGTTGGAGGTTTGATTTTTATTAAAAGGAGGAAGAGAGGAAAGGAAGAAGGGAGGAAAGGGACACAAGATCCTTACTCCTTCCCTCCTTTTTCCTTTTCTCCTTATTCCAAGGTAATCTCAAGCGCCAGACCGCGCAACTCGTGAACAAGTACGTTGAACGATTCCGGAATATTCGGCTTCGGCAGGTTTTCCCCTTTAACGATAGCCTCATATGCCTTCGCACGACCCACAACGTCGTCGGATTTCACCGTCAGGATCTCCTGCAGGATGTTCGAAGCGCCGAATGCTTCCAGCGCCCACACTTCCATCTCGCCGAAACGCTGACCACCGAACTGCGCCTTACCACCCAACGGCTGCTGCGTAATGAGTGAGTACGGGCCAATCGAACGGGCGTGCATCTTGTCGTCTACCAAGTGACCGAGTTTGAGCATGTAAATGATACCAACGGTTACTGGCTGGTCGAAGCGTTCACCCGTCAGACCATTGTACAGATACGTCCGGCCAAACGACGGCAGACCAGCCGCGTCAAGCTCATCGGCAACCTGCTGCTCGGTAGCTCCATCAAAGATTGGCGTAGCATACTTACGGCTCAGTTTTTGACCAGCCCACGCCAATACTGTTTCATAGATCTGACCAAGGTTCATCCGGGAAGGTACACCAAGTGGGTTCAGTACGATATCCACCGGCGTTCCGTCTTCGAGGAACGGCATATCTTCGTCACGAACGATCCGGGCAACAACCCCTTTGTTTCCGTGACGACCGGCCATCTTATCCCCTACCTTCAGCTTCCGCTTCTTGGCGATATATACCTTGGCCAGCTTAACAATACCTGCTGGCAGCTCGTCTCCAACTTCCAGCGTAAAGCGTTCGCGCTTGAAACGGCCCGTAATTTCGTTACGCCGGTTGTTGTAGTTCTTCACCAGTTGAATCACCATCTGGTTGACTTTGTAGTCATCCGTCCAGCCTTCCAGGTTCAGGTCGGCCAGCAGGTTCACTTCTTCCGGTACAGCGTAGCTGCTTTCGTCGCGGTATGGGTTACGATCAGGGAATAGGTTATCCGTAATATTCTTACGGTTAAACTTAACGCCCTTACTCATAATCTCATCACCAAACTTATGACGGATGCCCTGGCTGGTTTTACCATCCAGCAAAGTCACCATCTTCTCAATCATCCGATCGCGGAAGGCAGACAGTTCACGACCGTATTTCTTCATGAGGGCTTTCACCTCATCCTTATGCTTACCCCGGTCTTCTTTCGAAGGCCGCGAGAACAGCTTCGTATCAATAACAACGCCTTTCAATGACGGTGGTGCTTTCTTGGAAGCATCCTTCACATCACCGGCCTTATCACCGAAAATAGCCCGCAGCAGTTTTTCTTCCGGCGTCGGATCGCTTTCTCCTTTCGGTGTGATCTTACCAATCAGGATGTCGCCTTCCTTCACCTCCGTACCAACGCGGACAATACCATTTTCATCGAGGTTACGAACCGTTTCTTCCGATACGTTCGGTATTTCAGAAGTCAGTTCTTCCTCACCTCGCTTCGTATCCCGAACTTCCAGTTCGAACTCTTCTATGTGGATTGATGTGAAGATATCTTCACGAACAACCCGCTCAGAAATCACAATGGCGTCCTCGAAGTTGTATCCCTGCCAAGGCATGAAAGCAACCTTCATGTTACGGCCCAGCGCCAATTCACCGGCCTGCGTGGCGTACCCTTCACAAAGCACATCACCTTTTTTCACCTTCTGACCTTTCAGGACAGTCGGCTTAAGGTTAATGCAAGTATCCTGGTTTGTCCGGCGGAACTTAATCAGATTATACGTCTTGCGATCTTCGTCGAACGTGATAGCCAGTTGGTCATCATCAAGATTATACCTGACGATAATCTTGGTTGAATCAACAAATTCAATTTCGCCATCAGCCTCGGCAATTACCAGCGTCCGTGAGTCGACAGCTACGCGACCTTCAAGACCTGTACCTACGATTGGTGCTTCCGGACGTAGCAGCGGCACAGCCTGACGTTGCATGTTCGATCCCATCAGGGCCCGGTTCGCATCGTCGTGCTCCAGGAACGGAATCATCGACGCAGCGACCGACACAATCTGGTTCGGCGCAATGTCCATGTACGTCACGTTCGACGGCTCAGCCATTGGGAAGTCGCCTTCAAAGCGGGCCTTCAGACGATCGACCTGGAAATTACCATTAGGATCAACACCGGCGTTGGCCTGTGCGATATAATGCGAATCTTCTTCTTCGGCTGTCAGATACATCACTGGCTTCTCAACTGCCACCTTACCGTTTTCAATCACCCGGTATGGTGTTTCGATGAAGCCCATGCTATTGATTTTCGCGTACACGCAGAGTGATGAAATCAAACCGATGTTCGGTCCTTCCGGCGTTTCAATCGTACATAAACGACCATAGTGCGTATAGTGAACGTCGCGAACTTCGAAACCTGCCCGCTCACGTGACAGACCACCAGGGCCTAATGCCGACATACGACGCTTGTGCGTTACTTCGGCCAGCGGGTTGGTCTGGTCCATGAACTGCGACAACTGGTTCGTACCGAAGAACGAGTTAATCACCGACGACAGCGTCCGGGCGTTGATCAAATCAACAGGCTTAAAGTCTTCGTTATCGCGAACGTTCATCCGCTCCTTGATCGTCCGGGCCATACGGGCCAGACCAACGCCAAACTGAGCGTATAGCTGCTCACCTACTGTCCGTACGCGACGGTTGCTGAGGTGGTCAATGTCGTCAACAACGGCTTTCGAGTTGATCAAACCAATCAGGTACTTTACAATAGAGACAATATCCTCCGTTGTCAGCACCTTCATATCTGCCGAAATATCCAGACCAAGTTTCTTGTTGATTCGATAACGACCTACATCACCAAGGTCATAACGCTTATCTGAGAAGAATAAGCTTTGAATGATCTCGCGTGCAGTTTGCTCGTCCGGAGCATCAGCGTTACGTAACTGCCGATAGATTTGCTCAACAGCTTCTTTTTCAGAGTTTGAGCTATCTTTCTGCAGCGTATTATAGATGATGTTGTAATCGGCCATGTTCATGTCTTCCTTATGCAGGATGACTGATTTCTGACCAGAATCCGTAATAGTGTCAATATCGTCGGCCGTAATGGCTGAATCACGTTCCAACAACACCTCATTACGGCTAATTGATACTACCTCCCCCGTATCTTCATCCACAAAGTCCTCTGTCCACGTACGTAGTACCCGGGCGGCCAACCGACGGCCTATTGCCTTTTTCAGGTTTGCCGGCGTTGCTGGTACCTCTTCAGACAAACCGAATAGATCAAGAATGTCTTTATCTGAGCCAAAGCCAATAGCACGTAACAGCGTCGTTACCGGGAATTTCTTTTTCCGGTCAATGTACGCGTACATGACATTGTTGACATCCGTAGAAAATTCAATCCACGATCCTTTAAAAGGAATAATACGGGCTGAATACAGTTTTGTACCGTTGGTGTGCTTACTCATAGAGAAGAACACACCCGGAGAGCGGTGCAATTGTGAAACAATCACGCGCTCTGCTCCGTTAATGACGAAAGAGCCTTTCTCCGTCATGTACGGAATGTTACCCAGGAACACCTCCTGCTCAATTGTCTCAAAATCCTCGTTATCGGGATCATTGTTCGACAGGCGCAGTTTGGCTTTCAAAGGCACTGAATACGTTAATCCCCGGTCAATGCACTCATCTACTGAGTATTTTGGCGGATCAACTGAGTAGTCAATAAATTCCAGCACGAAGTTTTCGCGAGAGTCCGTAATCGGAAAGTTCTCTTGAAAAACTTTGTAAAGACCTTCCTGCGAACGGTGATCCGAAGGTGTGTCGAGCTGGAAAAAATCTTTGAAGGATTTTACTTGAATATCCAGAAAATCAGGATACCCAATCACTGGCTGAATCGTCGCAAAATTTTTGCGTGTACTGTTGGTTTTCGCGTTTGTAGCCAAGATTGTGCTTCGTTTAGTTGCGTAACCGATTCTATATGAGCGCATTACGTAGTATTGTCAATGCGCTAGATTAAGCGGCCGTTCAGACCCCAGGCGTCACCCACCCAAAGGGGCGTAAAGGCGTAACGTATTTCTATAAAAATTAGTTTGTCATATACAAGTGTATAGACAAAAAGTCTCCAAACAGGAAAAGACCTGACGTTGGCCAGGCCTCCCCTGCTTGGAGTAGTATACGAGAAGCAGCTGCTTACTTAACTTCTACTTCAGCACCAGCTTCTTCCAGTTGCTTCTTCAGCGCTTCGGCTTCGTCTTTCGCTACACCTTCTTTAACAGGCTTCGGTGCACCGTCAACAAGTTCTTTCGCTTCTTTCAGGCCCAGCCCCGTCAGGTCTTTCACCAGCTTAACAACAGCCAGTTTACCAGCACCAGGAGCTTTCAGGATAACGTCGAAAGACGTCTTCTCGGGAGCAGCAGCAGCCGCTTCGCCACCACCTGCAGCACCGCCAGCTACCATTACAGGAGCCGCAGCAGCCGGCTCGATACCATACTCGTCCTTCAGGATAGCAGCCAGTTCGTTAACTTCTTTCACCGTCAGGTTTACGAGCTGCTCAGCGAACGCTTTCAAATCTGCCATTTTAGTATTCTTGATTAGATTGTGATACAATGTTGGTTGATAAATGTCGGATAATTAAGCGGCCTCCTCACGCTCCGACAGCGTTTTGAGGATACCAGCGATTTTGTTGCCACCGCCCTGCAGACCAGAAATAACATTCTTGGCAGGTGATTGCAGCAAGCCAATGATTTCGCCGATCAATTCCTGCTTGCTCTTCAACGCAATCAGCGTATCGAGCTGGTCAGCACCAATAAACAGGCTATAATCGATCGAAGCGCCCTTCAGTTGCAGCTTATCATTCGTCTTACGGAATTCTTTGATGAGCTGTGCCGGAGCCTTTTGGTTCTCAGGGTGAAACATCACGGCTGATTGCCCTTTCAGCACCGTATCATTGAACGGCGTGTAATCCGTATCCAGCGTTTCAAGTGCCTTTTTGATGAAGGTATTCTTCACCACTTTGTACTCGATTCCCCGCTCAAAGCACATGCGACGAAGTTGGTTGACTTCTGCAACCGACATGCCACTGGCTTCCGTGATATAGAAGAAGGGGATGGTTTGAAACTTACCAGCCAGTTCTTCAATGATCGTACCTTTTTCGTCCCGTGTCATGTCTTTATATTCCCGCTACTGTACCCTTGTCAATAGTTACGCTCGGACTCATTGTGCTCGACAAATAGATTGACTTCACGTATGTACCTTTCGCCGATGAAGGCTTAAGACGCATTAACGTAGCAATCACTTCCTGAGCATTTTCAGCCAATTTGTCCGGCGTAAACGATACCTTACCAATGCTCGTGTGAATGATCCCGGTTTTGTCAACCTTGAAGTCGATTTTACCAGCTTTCACCTCGCGAACAGCTTTACCAACTTCGAGCGTTACCGTACCTGATTTAGGGTTCGGCATCAGCCCACGCGGTCCCAGTACCCGACCCAGACGACCAACTTTGGCCATTACGTTCGGCATCGTGATAATCACATCAACGTCCGTCCAGCCTTGTTCAATCTTCTGAATGTAATCATCCAGACCCACGTAGTCAGCACCTGCCTCCTTCGCTTCGTTCTCCTTGTCCGGCGTGCACAGCACCAGAACGCGCACCGTTTTACCTGTACCATGGGGTAGCGTCGCAACACCACGCACCATTTGGTCAGCTTTACGCGGGTCAACGCCTAACCGAACGTCAATATCCACGGAAGCATCAAACTTCGTATACGAAATCTCCTTCAGAATACCGGCTGCTTGTTCCAGCGAGTATTCCTTAGTACCATCGTATTTTGATTGTGCTTCCTTTTGCTTCTTCGTTAACTTAGCCATTTTTGTAAATTGCCTCGGCAAGTTTAATTACTTCTCAAAAGGCGCCTGGCCCGTTACCGTGATACCCATGCTGCGGGCCGTACCGGCCACCATCTTCATTGCCGACTCAACCGTAAAGGCATTCAAATCAGGCATCTTCGTTTCCGCGATAGTTCTAACTTGATCCCAGGTTACTGAGCCAACTTTGTTCCGGTTTGGTTGAGCGGAGCCACCTTTCAGTTTAGCCGCTTCCATCAGCATAATCGGCGCGGGCGGAGTCTTAATCACGAAGTCAAAGGACTTGTCCTTATAGTACGTGATAAGTACCGGCAACACCATACCCATTTTATCCTGCGTCCGTGCATTAAACTGCTTGCAGAATTCCATGATGTTCAAACCCTTGGAACCCAGCGCCGGACCGATCGGAGGTGAAGGGTTGGCTTGCCCGCCTTTCACTTGCAGCTTTACGTAGCCACCGACTTCTTTTGCCATCGTCTTTCTGCTTTGTATCGGCTCAACGCAACCACCACCCAGAGGGAAGCATAGTGATCATTGTGACGAACCGAAGGTACTCTAACTCTCTTTTTCTACTTGTGCGTAACTGAGTTCTACCGGAGTGCTCCGGCCAAATATCTTCACGACGACGTTTAACTTTTTACGTTCGTCAAATACTTCCTCTACTGTACCGATGAAGCCACTGAATGGGCCATCAACAACTTTCACAGATTCCCCTTTCAGGAAAGCAACGGTAGGCACTGCTACCTCCTGCGTTTCTTCATCAACCTTACCCAGGATACGGTTTACTTCCGATTGACGAAGAGGAACTGGAATTTTTGAGTTTGTTCCTGTTTGCGAATTACCCAGGAAACCCAGCACACCCGGCATATTCAGGATCATGTCGAGTGCTCGGTTATTTGACAGGTCTGCCGAAATCAGAATGTATCCAGGAAAGAAAGACTTTTCACGAACGCGTTTTTTTCCATTTCGCATTTCGTAGACTTTCTCTGCCGGAATCAACACCTGCGGAACAACCTCCTCCAACTTTTGACGAATGATTTCGTTATCTAAGTAGGACTTGATTTTTTTCTCCTGCCCGGACACCGCCCGTATGACGTACCAATTGATGCCGCTCATTACTATCTTCGTTTAGAAAGACTGATAAAATGCGTTCAGCCCATTCTCAAACACAAAATCAATCAACCCGACTAATAGCGCAAAAATCAGCGATGCTACCAGCACCAGCGTTGAGCTGGCTTGCAGATCGCTGAATTTAGGCCAAGTCACGTTGTGCTGAACCTCCTCCCAAGAGTATTTCAGAAACGAGATAAACTTGTCCATGTATGTAAGGGATTGGCACGGGTGGAGAGATTCGAACTCCCATCAACGGTTTTGGAGACCGCTATTCTACCCTTGAACTACACCCGTAACGGAGCACCGCAAAAAAGTCCGTTTCAGAGTGCCGCTGAAACGGACTGCAAAATTACTGAATTATCTCAAAAAACAAGTGCATCCCTAATAAGAAATGCACTTGTTTTGAGGATTTTAATTAGTCGAGGATTTCTGTTACCTGACCGGCACCTACCGTACGGCCGCCTTCACGGATTGCGAAACGAAGACCTTTCTCCATGGCGATCTTGTTGATCAGGCTCACTTCGATAGTGATGTTATCACCAGGCATAACCATTTCTACGTTAGCAGGCAGTGTGATCTCACCCGTAACGTCCGTAGTACGGAAGTAGAACTGCGGGCGGTACTTGTTGAAGAACGGCGTGTGACGGCCACCTTCTTCTTTAGACAGTACGTAAACCTCAGCTTTGAATTTAGCATGCGGAGTTACTGAACCCGGCTTGCAGATAACCATACCACGACGGATATCCGTTTTTTCAATACCACGGAGCAGCAGACCTACGTTGTCGCCGGCTTCGCCACGGTCCAGAATTTTCCGGAACATTTCTACACCCGTTACAACTGACTTCAGGTTCTCAGCGCCCATACCGAGGATTTCAACCGGCTCACCAGAGTTGATGATACCACGCTCGATACGACCTGTAGCAACCGTACCACGACCCGTGATCGAGAATACGTCTTCCACCGGCATCAGGAACGGCAGATCCGTCTGACGCGGAGGCAGCGGGATGAAGCTGTCAACAGCGTCCATCAGCTCTTCGATAGTTTTTACCCATTTGGCATCACCGTTCAGACCACCCAGAGCTGAACCCTGAATAACCGGAATGTTGTCACCATCGAAGTTGTAGAAGCTCAGCAGTTCGCGAATTTCCATCTCAACGAGCTCGAGCAGCTCAGGATCATCCACCATGTCCACTTTGTTCATGAACACGACGAGCTGAGGTACACCAACCTGACGGGCGAGCAGGATGTGCTCACGAGTCTGAGGCATCGGACCATCCGTAGCGGCTACCACGAGGATAGCACCATCCATCTGCGCAGCACCCGTTACCATGTTTTTCACGTAGTCGGCGTGACCAGGGCAGTCAACGTGTGCATAGTGACGCGAAGATGTTTGATATTCTACGTGCGATGTATTGATGGTGATACCACGCTCCTTTTCTTCCGGGGCGTTATCGATCGAAGAAAAATCCCGTTTTTCGGCCAGACCCTTTTCGGCCAGCACTTTCGTAATGGCAGCCGTCAGCGTCGTTTTACCGTGGTCAACGTGACCGATCGTACCAATGTTTACGTGCGGTTTCGAGCGGTCAAAATTCTCTTTTGCCATGTTTTTAAAACGCTATTGTGAACTGTTATTGGTTTTTGGATGAACTTGCTTATTACGAAGAAAGTGCCCTTGCTGGAGCACTTACTTTCCGTGTCGCCGGTGAACGTCAAACAGTTGACGGCAATTACCGTTTTTTGTTGTGTTCATCGTGCCAATAGTATCCTATCAGCGCTACGACATTGAGCCTTCTATCGGATTTGAACCGACGACCTCTTCCTTACCAAGGAAGTGCTCTACCACTGAGCTAAGAAGGCAATCTGCAATTCCTAATCCACACAAAAAACAGCCATCGGTTGATAACTGTTAAGCGGTGGTCAGAACGTTGCCAGAGCGGAAGACGGGTCTCGAACCCGCAACCTATAGCTTGGAAGGCTATCGCTCTACCAATTGAGCTACTTCCGCAAATCAGTTTTCAGTTTACCATCGAGGTTCTAACTAAAAACTTTTTTGTGGGGAGTGGAGGATTCGAACCTCCGAAGGCGTACGCCAGCAGATTTACAGTCTGATCCATTTGGCCACTCTGGAAACTCCCCAAAAATACTTTTAAAGAACAATTTGCCCGCCCCTTTCCGGTTTGGAGTTGCAAAATTACATGCTTTTACAACGTTGTCAACAATTCTGGCGAAAATTCTTTGTTATTCTTTGTCAGTTCTGCTTACCCGGCTCAATTTTAAGGGAGGCAATTAATTGCCTCCCTTAAAATTGCACATCACCAAACCTTGATACGCTCTTCTTTTGATTTATACATTTTGTCGCCTGGCTGAACGTTAAATGCTTGATACCAAGCATCTATATTCGATAAGGGGCCGTTGCAACGATACATACCAGGTGAATGTGGATCGGTTAAGATCAACTGAGCCTGCGTTTCAGGCAAAACGTTGATGCGCCACACTTGCGCCCATGATAAGAAGAAACGTTGATCAGGCGTAAATCCATCAATTTTGGTCTTTAACTTGCCTTGTGGCGTCTTCTTGAACGCATCGTAGGCAATGGCCAGACCACCCAGATCAGCTAGGTTCTCGCCGAGTGTCAGCTTTCCATTCACTTTCAGCGAGTCAAGTACTTTATAACCAAAGAACTGAGCTTCAACCTTACCGGCCCGTTGCTTGAAGTTTTCGGCATCCTCTTTAGTCCACCAATCACGGAGCGTACCGTCGGCGTCGTACTGACGACCTGAGTCGTCAAAACCGTGGGTCATCTCGTGGCCGATAACGGCACCAATTCCACCGTAGTTGACGGCATCATCGGCGTCAAAATCAAAGAACGGGAACTGCAGGATAGCGGCCGGGAATGCAATTTCATTGTTAACCGGATTGTAGTAGGCATTCACGGTAGGCGGTGTCATACCCCACTCGGTTCTGTCTACCGGTTTGCCAAGCCGGTTGATCATATAGTTATACGACCACTTGCTGGCCGACTTTACATTGCCAAAGAAATCATTACGTGCAATGTTTACGCCGTCGTAGTTCTTCCACTTATCGGGATAGCCAATTTTACGTTTGAACGAGGTCAATTTTGTCAGGGCACGCTTTTTCGTATCGTCGCTCATCCACTCGAGGTTTTTGATGTGCTCTTTATACGAGGCTTCGAGGTTATCAACCAGAGCCAGCATCCGCTGTTTTGCTTCCGGCTTGAAATATTGCTGCACGTATAATTGGCCCAGTAGATCGCCGAGCGTCCCATCGATCAGACCACTAATTCGCTGCCAACGGGGCGTTTGCTCCTTCTGTCCGGTCAGTACTCGTGTGAACGCAAAGTTCTGCTTAACAAACGCGTCGCTGAGGTAAGGCGCAGCTCCTTTCAGGATGTTCCAACGCATGTACGTCCGTAAGTCCTCCACGGGCGTGGCCGCAACCAGGCTGTCGAGTGAGCGGAAAAAGGCCGGGCTTTGTACTAGAACCGTATCCTGGTTCTTGGCACCATACTTCACCAATTGATCAGCCCAATTGATACCGGGCGTTTGCTTGGAGAAGGCCGCCACCGCCAGTTTGTTATACGTCTTGTATGGGTCACGCAGCTCAACACGGGGCATCTGTACTTTGGCCAGTGCCGTTTCAAGCCGCATGATCAGGTCGGCGTCCTGCGATGCCTGAGTCGGTTCTTCACCAATCAGCACAAACATCTTAGTCAGGTGATCGCGGTACGCTTCACGGATTTTTTGGCTGCGGGCATCATTTTTCAGATAATAATCCCGGTCAGGGAGCGTAGTACCACCCTGCGAGAACTGGGGCAGGTACTTGTTCACATTTTTACGATCCTGCGCAACAAAGAAGCCAAACAACATCCCATTTCCCTGCGCTCGCTGGTAGGCCAGTTCGTCGAAGAAAGCGGTTTTGTTATTTACTTTTTCGATACGTGCCAGATCAGGGCGGATTGGATCAAAACCCCGCTTCTCAATGGTCAGGCTATCCATGCCGCTGGCGTAAAAGTCGCCGACCATCTGATAAAGACGCCCTTTTGTTGTCGTTTTGGCTGACTCCTCCAGCAACGACTTCATGGCGTCAAGGCTTTTTTCGCGCAGTTCGTTGAAGCTCCCCCACGACGTTTTTGACGCCGGGATCGGATTATTACGCAGCCAGTTGCCGTTGGCGTACCGATAAAAGTTGTCGCCTGGCTTCACCGACGTATCCATGTTTTCCGGATCGATGAACTTCCGCTTCGGAGCAGCAGGCTTCGGAGCTTTATCTTTGGGAAGCGTCGGGGGCGTTGCGGCCATCAGACCAAAAGCTACCACTGCCGCCGACAGGCAAATCGTTCGTTGACTCATGTAAACTACGTGTTGGGTTAATAAACAGACTACAAATTTAATAGAACACAGGCTAAAAAAACAGAACACGGATCAGACACTGGCTGGGACTGTCGCGGAGCTAATCCGTTTCAGTTCGAGCAATTTGTCTGATCCGTGTCCGATTTTGGGAAGGCGAATTATTCGCCCGCTTTGGCCGTCAGAGGGCCGGGATATAGTTTGGCGTACGTACCGGCTTTGTATTTGTCGAAGGGTTCCTTCTGGTTGTAGTCTCCTCCAAAGTAAGTAATGATCTGGTGAAATGTCCGAGGCTCCAGATAACCGGCAATTGGTTGAATGAGGTTAAATTTCTCATCCATGAACACCGTTGACGGGTAGCTCATCTGATTACGCAGCAAGGCAGCCGCCAATTCATGAATACCCCGGCCGCTCGCGCTACCGACGTATTTAAAGGTCTGTTTATTGATCGTTACGTCGCCCTGTTGTTCGGCGTTGAACTTAACGGCGTAGTAGTTTTCGTTGACATAGTCTACTACGGCCGGATTTGTGAACGTCTGTCGGTCCATGACCTTACACCAGCCACACCAGTCAGTGTAGACATCGATGACAAACTTTTTCGGGGTTTTCTTACCCAGTTCGTAGGCTTGCTGAATAGTAAGCCACTTAATTTTTTTAGGGGCGGCTTTCGGCGAATCGTCAGGCCGAAATGAGCTGAGAACGAACAGCAGTAAGCCGGTCAGAAGCAGAAACAGACGGTTCATGCGCATGCTTTTTTGTTGTAACGCTCGAACAAGGAATTAAATTTAATGAAATGACCCAGCGGGGAAAATATTTCCCTCTTCAATCAGGCTGGCTTAACCGCCCGAATAATCTCCCGTTTGTAGGCCGGTCCGGAGTGTTTTTCTACCTGGAAGCCCACCGCCTTCAGATTACGCTGAACGTAGCCTTTCGAGCAGTAAGTCGTCAGTATACCTCCTGCCTGCAAAATGTCTGCCATTTGGCGAAAAACAGCCTCAGTCCACAGTTCGGGTTGAGCCTCCGGTGCAAAGGCATCGAAATAAATCAGGTGAAAACGCTCGGTGGCCCGAAAATCCTGCAAAAGTCCGTGAAGCTTGGTTAACGAGAAAAAAGGATGAATTTGTACGGTCTGGTTCCAGTCTGCTTCGTGTAGTTGATGCAGGTAGTTGGTATCGAGCAGTTGGTCAAAGTTCAGTTGGTGGGCCTCGTCCAACGGCACGGGATACGCTTCAATGGCAGTATAATAAACACAACGTTGGTGCCGCTCGGCTTCCCTGGCGGTTAGCAGCGCATTCAGTCCAGTACCAAACCCCATCTCAAAGATACGTATCGACGACTCATCCGAAAATCGGTTGAACGCTTCCTGCAGCCCAAGTTCAATAAACACACGCTGGGATTCCTGCCAGGCACCATGAACGGAGTGATAATGCTGTCGCGTTTCCTCACTGTATATCGAATGGGAACCATCGGCAGTCAGGACAAGTCGGGTAGCTGCTTTCATAATCTTCGGTTTTGGGCTACTTTTGCGCTCCAAAACAATAGGCCCAATGATTCAACGCGTTCAGACTATATTTTTGTTTCTCATTACCGTAGCGATGGGCGTCGCACTGGCCAATCCAATCTGGCAAAAAGCGGGAGGTAGTGCTACGGAAACCGCTCAACTGACGGCTTTGCAGTATAGCCAGCAAACCGGCCTGACGAACGTAATTACCCCGCTCTGGTACCTGGGACTTCTTATGGCACTGGTTGGTATTATTGCTCTCTACGCCATCTTCCAGTTTCGTAACCGACTGTTGCAAACGGGCCTGTGCGCCATTAATGCCCTGCTCCTGACGGCTATCATGGGTATTATCCTGTACAGAGCTTTGTATGCCGGTAAAGAATACGGTAATCCAGCCGATCAGGGTACGTTTCTTTTAGGCTTCTACGCTATCATTGCTGCGCTGCTTTTCAACGCTTTGGCGAACCGATTTATTCGCCGGGATGAAAAACTGGTTCGCGATTCGAACCGGCTACGATAAGACTCAAAACCCGCTTTTAATTACTAAAAGCGGGTTTTTCATGACTAAACAGTCTCTTTCTTGTGAAGAGCCCACCGCTGCAGGGCAAGATATACGGCAACAGAGGAGACCACGCCAATCAGGGCACCGGCAAAAACATCTTCCACAAAGTGCTGAAACAGGTATACCCGTGAATAGGCCGTTAATACGGCCAGCAGTATCCAAATCCAGCTCCGATTTTTACGGTCATCGAGCATCGCCAGCAGACTAAACACGGCAAAGGCAGAAATAGAATGCCCGGACGGAAAACTATTATAGCTGTGAATATCCAGGCCTTCGATAAGGTGGTATTCATACGTTGAATGCTCCAGGCGTTTCAGTGGCCGCAGTGCTTTAGGAAAGGCCAGTTGCTTCAATGCAATCGAAGTTAGGGACGATACCGCGAAACTGACAAATGCCATGACACCTATCCGCCAGTAGCGAATAAGAAGAATCGTACAGATAAGTACGAAAAATGCGCCGTCGCCCATGTAGGTTGCATATGTGAAGAAAACGTCGGCGTACCGATTATTCCGAACGTTGACCCACTGCATGAGCTGCTCCTGCGAATAAACCAGTTGCAATACTCCAACAACAGCCAGCACCAGCAAATACGGCACGAAAAAATACTGATTCTTGCGTAGTAGGTTAAGCAACATCATTGAGCGGCTCCAGTGGCTTTTTCGACCGTAATCCCCACACTCAATACGTTCAATAGTGGGTCCTGCCGCATGTATTGACGGATTTGAATCGTATACAGCCCCGGTTTGGGAAACCGGTAATTTCGTTTGATCAGTACTTTATGGTCAAAAAGGTCACCGAGTCCGTCGCCATTTGGTTCGCCGGTTTTTGGGTCCATCAACAGCAGCTCGTCTAATCTGGATTCAATCTCTTTTCCCGATGAATCGCGCAGATAACGCGTTAGATATAGGTTATAATAACCGTATGACAGGCTATTCCGTAGGTTATAATAGATGTTGTAGGGTATCGACGCATCGTCTATCCGGAATGTAAAGGAAGGCGCATTTTTTACCGCCCACTTTCCATCTTCAAAATCTACATACTCCTTGTAAACTGTATTCTGGTCGCACCCAACAAGACCAACAACAAGTACCAAAATCAGCCAACCAAATTGTTTCATATCAGCGTAAAATGTTTGCAAAGCTACAACCACGTCCTATGCTTTTCAAACGATAAAAAACTACGTAGTTAGTTTGTAAACGACAGAAATAGTTATAGGTTTGTTTTATGGAGAAACTAACTGCCAAGGAAGAAGAGGTTATTCAGGTACTGTGGAAGATGGAACAGGCCTACGTCAAAGACATGCTGCCACATTTTACAGATCCCCCTCTGCATTATAACACCGTATCGACGATTATCCGTAATCTGGAAGAGAAAGGGTACGTGGGCCACCGGGTTTATGGAAACACCCACGAGTACTACCCAATCGTCAGCAAGGAGGACTACCAAAACCGGTTTGTGCTCAAAAAAGTAGTCGGCGAGTACTTCGACAACTCTTACAAGAACCTGGTAAGCTACTTTGCTCAAAACGAGAAAATCTCGGCAGACGAGTTACGAGAAATCCTGTCCATGATCGAAAACAAAAAGTAAGCATGGAACTGCTGCGCTACTTCCTGCTGGCCAATCTGCTGATAGCCGTTCTAAGCGGTGCTTTTTATGGCCTGCTTCGGCGCGAAACTTCTTTTAATGCGAATCGGCTTACGCTTTGGCTGGGTTTAATAGCCGCCCTCGCTTTACCATGGCTGGAGCTGCCCGACTGGCGACCTCAGCCGGTTCGGGCGGCCATGCAGCGTACCGCGCAGCTTATTACGCCAGGTGTTCAACCCGACCCGACCGTTCAGTCCCCACAGGTGATCATCACGTATCCGGATGGTCGGACATATCCAGCCTTCAATTCATCAATCACCGCCGATAACTGGCCCTGGCAAACCTGGCTGGTTTTTGGCTATGGCTTTGTTGTTCTACTGCTGTTGCTACGGTTCGGGTGGCAATTAACATCGCTGATAAAGTTGCTACGTCACACGTTTCGGGAAGAGTATGACGGTTTTACCCTGATACATGCTGAAAACGATACGGCTCCATTTTCTTTTTTTGAGTGGGTCGTGCTTAACCCACACCAGCATGACCCCGACGAACTCGAGCAGATTTTACGGCATGAGCGCGTTCACGTCCGTGCACGGCATAGTTTGGATATGGTTGCAGCCGAACTCCTTTGCATCGTTTTTTGGATTAACCCGGCTGTTTACCTCTTTCGACGGCTCCTTCACCAAACGCTCGAATTCTCGGCCGATCGGGCGGTATTGAACGAGGGGGTTGAAGCCAAAGCCTACCAGTATAGCTTGTTAAAAGTAAATCTAACGACTGGGCAATCCTCATAAGGGCAGCTTTATTCCCAACAGCCATGTACTCGTTCACTAACCACTTCAACGGTTCAACCCTGCGGGAGCGCATTTTGATGATGAACCGTCCCAACTCCGGCCGTTCAATCTGGATTCGGTACGCTTTATTAGGCTTAGTGTTGTGTATAACCACCTTGTTCGCCTGTCGTCATAAAGCGGACAATCGCGAACTTAATCTCCGACATAACACTCTGCCAGCTACCAACCCAACCCGGGCGATGGTGCTTGAACTGGAAGAGAAGGACTGGTACTGCCATTTGTCGCTTCAAAACAATAGACCAGACAACCCGCTTTGGAAAAGCGAACCAATTGTTGTCGTTGTTCAAAACAATCAGTTGGCTTTGGCCGATGATTATAAAGCTGAGACATTGATATACATCAATGGCAAAGCGGCATCTGAGGCTGCATTGCAGAAGATTTCCCCTGAATTTGTGGACGAGGTGTTTGTTCTCCGCAAACTGGAATACGGCTCAGATGCAGCGTATGAACCGAAGCCGTATCGTGTACTGATCCAAACCAGCCCTAACCTGCTCCCCTTCACTAAATCGCGTAGCCGGTTTTTCACACTTTTACAGGCAGCCGCTGTCTCAAAGCATCCGTTTGGCGAGACCTATTCGTTCAACATGAATCAGTTGCTGGAGGCCACGTTCTTCCATAATAAAAACGCATTGGTTGAACGCACGAAAAATCAGCACTTGAAACTCTCCGATGAGTTCAGCGATAAAACCGATGTTTATATTAATGGCATCCCGGTTAAGCCAGAAGAAGTAACGTCAGTACATGTTCGGGAGGTCGCTCGTTTATACACCCGCGAACGTCCCTTCACAGACTGGTTCCGAGCAGACCAACCCTCATCACGTTTTGAGCTAAACATCCAGACAGCCCCCAAACGGGCTAAACGTGACAGCTCGTACTACGTATTCAGCCCGTTCTATTCGGGTGATTTTTAAACCGATGCCAGCTTAAACTAAACCCCGTCCTCCTTTGTCTAACTACTGTAGTAATGACAATTGAAGCGATATGAAACTTTCCCTGCGTTCTTTCCGAGTGCTATTGGCTCTGCTGGTTCTATCCGGTACGTCTTTCGGCTACTCTGCGGCCGATGCTGTCAGTCGGTCGGACACTACCAAGCCTAACCGGACGCGTACCCGGTCGGCGTACGAACGACCGGCGCCTATGATCATGCCCGGTATGTCGCTGGACTCAAATTTCAGGTCGCTACCTAAGCAGGATCCCGCGGTTCAACGGGTCGTGCCAGCCTGGCTGAAAGCTAAAACAACCGGTAAGCCGACATACGTAGTAAACGGCAAAGTAGCTACGGTCACTCAGTTACGTGGTTTACAGCAGCAGCAGGTTGTTTCTATAAAAATCCTTCCTGGCGAAGATGCCTTGAAATTATACGGTGGTAATGCCCGTCAGGGTATAGTGCTCATAACTACCCAGGCGGGTCTGGAACCGAATCGCTGATTTGTTTTAATCAAAAAGCCCGTCGATCAGTGATCGACGGGCTTTTTGATTATTGTGCTTTACCGTTGAGCGGGGCAGGTGCTCCGTTCGCATTTCCGGTTTTGGCTTTTGACTTCTTTTTCTTCTTTTTCGCCTTGGTTGCGTACTTCTTGTCCAACCGATCGAGGTCGCTGTTCAGGGCCGCTGCGGTTACAGGCTCTTTATCAGCCACCGGGGTCAGTACATCGAATGACTCCGGAATGATGCCCTGCTTATTTAACTCCACGATTTCCAGCACCCGATCAATTGGCAGCGGATACCAGGTACTTTCGGTGCCGTAGCCAAACCACATAATCTTGCGGAAAATGTCCGTCTTTTGCAGATAAGCCCGGCCTTTCTGGGTTTCTAACGGTTTATCAATCGTCGGAATGTCGCGAAGCGCATCCACATACGTATCCAGCTCATAGTTCAGGCAGCACTTTAACCGCCCACATTGTCCCGACAGCTTTGCCGGATTCAGGGACAGGTTCTGGTACCGGGCCGCCGACGTAGCGATGTTTTTGAAATCAGTTAGCCATGTAGAGCAGCATAATTCCCGCCCGCATGAACCGATACCGCCTAACCGGCCGGCCTCCTGCCGCAAGCTAATTTGACGCATCTCAATCCGGGCTTTAAACTCGGCCGCCAGTAGTTTGATCAGCTCCCGGAAATCAACCCGTTCTTCCGACGAGTAGTAGAACGTAGCTTTCGTATTGTCTGACTGAAACTCAACGTCAGACAGCTTCATGTTCAACTTCAGGTCGCGAATAATTTCGCGAGCCTTGTACAGTGTCGGTAAATCGCGATTTATGGCCTGTTCATGTTTTTCCAGATCTTTCTGCGTGGCAATCCGATGAATCACTTTTGTATCATCAGAAATTTTGATGCCTCGCTTTTTAACCTGAAGCCGCACCAGTTCACCCTGTAGCGAAACTGAGCCCATGTGGTAGCCCGACTGCATTTCTACCACCACGAAATCCCCGGTTGTTAAGTCAAGCTGGTGAACGTTACGGTAGTAATCCTTACGTCCGCCTTTGAATTTAACCTCTACTATATCGTATCGTTGCCAGCCTGGCGTTGCCATGTCGCTTAGCCAGTCGAACGAGTTTAATTTATTACAACCACCGGTTCCGCATCCTCCGCTGGAGCATCCTGCCACGGCCGTTTCTTTACCGTCGGCCGCTCCGCGTTGGGTGCCACATCCGCCTGTTGCGCACGATTTGCATCCCATATAGTTTACGTTTACAGTTTTCGGTCTACAGCGGCTGGCGCTCCGGTTTTCCATTCGACCACGCTAACCGTAAACCGAAAACTAATCCTGGTATCGAATCAGGTCAAGCCCGATATCTTTCCGATACTGCTTCCCATCAAATTGTACTGTTCGGGCCGCTTCCTGCGACTTCCGGACCGCGTTTTCGAGCGAATTAGCCAAGGCCGTCAGAGCCAATACCCGACCGCCGTTAGTTAACACGCGTTCATTTTGCGCTATTGTACCAGCGTGGAACGCTGTTACATCTTCCAAACGTTCCAGATCGGTAATGATTTTACCTTTCTCGTATACATCCGGATACCCATTCGATACGACAACCGTCGTAACGGCTGTTTGGGACGACACCTGTAATGCCACTTTATCCAGCTCGCCATCGGCGGTAGCGATCATCAGCTCCGCAAAGTCGTTCTGCACACGCGGCAGCACCACTTCGGTTTCCGGATCTCCCATTCGGGCATTGTACTCGATGACATAAGGCTCTCCTTTTACATTCATCAATCCAATAAAGATGAATCCCTGATACCTGATACCATCCTGTTGCAATCCGGCCAGTGTTGGCTTCACTACCTTTTCCTCCACTTTGCGCAGGAAGTTTTCGTTAGCGAACACTACGGGCGACACAGCCCCCATACCTCCGGTATTAGGTCCTGTGTCGGCTTCACCGATACGTTTGTAATCTTTGGCTTCAGGCAGGATTTTGTAGTTAACCCCGTCCGTTAAAACAAAGACCGACAGCTCAATCCCGCGCAAAAACTGCTCCACAACCACTTTGTTACCGGCATCACCAAACTTTCGCCCGTCGAGCATATCACGGAGGGTTGCCTGAGCATCGGCAACCGTTTCGGCAATCACGACGCCTTTTCCAGCCGCCAGGCCATCCGCCTTCAGCACGACCGGCAGCGAATGTTCATCCAGGTAACGTAGTCCCTCCTGGAGCGTCTCGACCGTAAACGTTCGCGATGCGGCCGTTGGAATACCGTGCCGGAGCATAAAGCCTTTCGAAAAGTCTTTACTGCCTTCCAGTTGCGCACCAGCCTCGTCCGGGCCAACAATGCGCAGTTGAGCCAAGTCTGGCTGACGACGCAGAAAGTTTACAATGCCTTTGACGAGCGGCTCTTCCGGACCAACAATCAGTAAGTCAATGGTATGCTGGCGAATAGCCGTTGCTACTGCCTCAAAATCGTTATAAGCTACGGCTAAGTTGTTTGCTAGCTGCGCTGTTCCGGCATTACCGGGGGCAACAAACAAGGCATCACATAATGGACTTTGCGCTAATTTCCACGCAAAAGCGTGTTCGCGTCCGCCCGAACCCAGTACAAGTATGTTCATTTAGAGTCTTCAGCTTTCGGTTTTCAGTATACTGCCTGCTGCAAGCTCACGACAGTCAGTTGCAGCCTGTACATTGAAAACCGAAACTTATTTAGTTAGCTACTTCCGACAGGAATTTGATACGCATCAACCGCAGATCCTGTTCGGTGAAATCGTCCCCGCCAAATTCACGCATGGCAACGGCAATGTTGTCGGTTTCGGCATTCATGAAGTAATCATAAATCTCGTCCTGCCGGTCGGCATCCATGACCTGGTTAATGTAATAATCGAGATTCAGCCGGGTTCCTGAGTAGCAAATATGTTCAATCTCCTCAATCAGGTCTTCCAAGGTCAGTGATTTTGCTTCCGCTATCTCTTCCAGGTCAACCTTACGATCTATCTGCTGAATGATGAAAATTTTAACCTTCGATTTATTAACCGTTGATTTAACGACGACATCCTTAGCGGTTTCGATTTCGTTTTCCTCAACGTACTTCGTGATCAGATCAATAAATGGCCGTCCAAACTTCTGCACCTTACCCATTCCGACGCCGTTGATCTGCGCCATTTCCTCGCGGGTGGTTGGATACGTAGTGGCCATTTCTTCCATCGATGGGTCCTGGAAGATTACGTACGGTGGTAGCCCTTTCTCTTTTGCAACCTTCTTACGCAGCGCTTTTAGCAGCCCCAGCAACTCCTCATCGTAGGCGTTACCACCGGCTGTCGGAGCTACATCCTTGTCTTCATCCTCCCGCCCTTCAGCTACCTGCTGATCGTAGTGGTGGTCTTTTGACAAAGAAATCGGATACGGGTCTTCAATGTAGTTCAGGCCTCGCTGAGTCAACTTCAGTACACCGTAATTATCGACGTCCTTCTCGATGTAGCCGTAAATCGTGATTTGCTTCAGCAGTGAACACCAGAATTCCGACGTTTCGTTAAACTCCCGGCCTTTGCCATACACTTCGAGCCGGTTGTGTTCGTAGCTGGTAATGTACTGGTTATCGGTAGCCGTTAATACGTCGGCCAGGTGAGCTACATCAAAGCGTTGATCCGTTTGCAGCACAGATTGTAACGCCAGCACCACTTCGTCCTGGGCTTTAAATTTTTCTGTTGATTTCAGACAGTTGTCACAGAAACCACAGTCTTTGTCCAGAAACTCGCCAAAATAGCTCAGCAATTGCCGACGACGGCAGACCCCGAGGTTGGCGTAGGATACCATCTCCGTCAGCAGGTGCTTGGCATTATCGCGTTCCGTGACCGGCTTGTCCTTGTTGAACTTTTCCAGCTTAACAATATCGTCGTAGCTGTAGAACATGACGCAGTTGCCTTCCAGTCCATCGCGACCAGCCCGGCCCGTTTCCTGATAGTAACCTTCCAGGGATTTCGGCGCATCGTAGTGGATCACGAAGCGAACGTCGGGTTTATCGATCCCCATTCCAAACGCAATCGTAGCGACTATAACATCCACCTCCTCGTTCAGAAATGCATCCTGGTTGTTCATCCGGGTGAGAGGATCAAGACCCGCATGATACGGCAGCGCTTTAATATCGTTGACGTTCAGCAGTTCAGCGATATCCTCAACCGTTTTGCGGCTCAGGCAGTAGACGATGCCTGACTTGCCTTTGTTCTGCTTGACGTATTTGATGAGCTGTTTTTTTGCATCGATCTTCGGTTTGATCTCGTAATAAAGATTCTTCCGGTTAAACGACGATTTGTAGAGGTTGGCATCCTCCATTTGCAGGTTCTTCTGGATGTCCTGCTGCACCTTGGGCGTTGCGGTAGCCGTCAGAGCGATGACGGGGAGGTTGCCGATGTTGTCAACGATACCCCGAATTTTACGGTATTCCGGCCGAAAATCGTGGCCCCACTCCGAAATACAGTGAGCCTCGTCGATGGCAACAAACGAAATATTGGCCTTCTTTAAAAAATCTAAATTCTCTTCCTTCGTCAGCGATTCCGGCGCAATGTAGAGAAGTTTAAGTGATCCGCTGAGCGTATCCTTCTTCACCTTGTTCATTTCTGCTTTCGACAAGGTTGAATTCAGAAACTGCGCGTTAATGCCGAAGGCATTGAGCTGATCGACCTGGTTTTTCATCAGCGCGATCAAGGGCGAGATGACAATGGCTGTTCCGTCGCTGACAATAGCGGGCAATTGGTAACAGAGCGACTTGCCGGCCCCCGTCGGCATGATTACGAATGTGTTCCGGCCAGCCAGAATACTGTGTATTATGGCTTCCTGATCACCCCGGAATTGACTATATCCAAAAATTTCTTTCAGCCGCTCTTTGAGGGTCACATAGACCGTCTGGTCAACCTGCATCATTCTCTAAATTGTACAAAAGTTACTTCTCTTTACGGCTTGCCGTATCTTTGCTGTATAAAGTTAGCGAATTTACAAACAAACCATTCGCCATAGCGAATCCGGACTTGAAAGTAATAAAAAAACCACAAACCATTGCCCGCGCTGTTTTACTGGCTGAGGCTAATGCAATTCGGGATGCTGTTGACCGGCTCGATCATCATTTTGATGCGGCCGTCGAAACCATTCTGAACGCCAAAGGCCGACTGGTGGTCACGGGTGTTGGAAAGAGCGCTCTGATTGGGCAGAAGATTGTAGCCACCATGAACTCGACCGGTACACCTTCGCTGTTCATGCACGCGGCCGACGCCATTCACGGCGATCTGGGTATGATCCAGCCCGACGACGTTGTGCTTGTTATCTCAAAAAGTGGCAATACTGCCGAAATTAAGGTATTACTGCCTCTGCTGAAACGTACCGGGGTTCAGTTAATCGCGTTGGTCTGCGACGTACATTCCTACCTGGCGACTCACTCCGATCATGTTCTTCATGCGTTTGCTGCGTGCGAAGCTGACCCCATGAATCTTGCCCCTACCACCAGCACCACCGTAGCGCTGGCCGTAGGCGACGCCCTGGCCGTAAGTCTGCTCGAAGCACGGGGGTTTACGCGCCAGGATTTTGCGCGCTACCATCCGGGCGGTTCGCTGGGGAAAAAACTTTACCTGAAAGTGCAGGATATTTATCCAAACAATCAATGTCCGACCGTTACGCTGGATATGATGGTGAAAGATGTCGTTTTCGAGATTTCGGCGAAACGCATGGGAGCCACGGCCGTAGTAGACGACGATGGACTACTGGCCGGCATCGTTACGGACGGGGATATACGGCGGATGGCCTACCAGTATGATTCATTCATGCAACTCCATGCCCGCGACGTTATGACACCGACGCCGGTGTGCGTAGCGCCCGACGATTATGCCGTAGCGGCTCTTCAGTTGATGCAGGAGCGTAACATTGCGCAGGTAATCGTGGCCGATGGAAGGCATGTGAAAGGCTTCGTCCACCTTCACGATTTGCTAAAAGAAGGATTAGTATGACGAGTTCAGGGGTTCGGGTTTAACGTTCCAGGTTGCGCTGCTTATTTTCAGGATCTGGAACCCTAGACTTGAAACCCTGACTTATCAAAACTTCCATTTCAGCCGTAATGCAACATTACGACCGATGTCGTCGGCGTAGTAACGGAATCGGTTCAGGTAATCGCGGTAAACCGTATTGAACAGGTTTGTGGCCGACAGGTTTATTTCCAATCTGTGCTCTTCCCCCAACGGCACCGAACCCCCGACCGAGAGTCCCCAGAGCGAGTAAGCCGGCGGTGGTGCTACGAAATCACTATTGGCAGGCACCCGATTTTGGCGGGCAACCGCGAGATGGTTGATGCCAATATAAGCGTCCTGCAAACGGCTGATTTTGTCCCATTCATACCGAAGGCCATTTTCCCAGCGATTAGGCGGAATCCAGACCAACGGCTGACTTTGTTTCAGATCCTGAACGTACAGGTAGGCTAGTTTGGAGGTCCATTGCAACCCCCGTAGCACCGTTACCGACGTAGTTGCATCAAAGCCGGTGTACAGAGCATCGGTCTGTGTATATTTAAAGTACGGAAATGCTCCCCGAATCGTCAGCCGGGTTTCGGCCTGTGGCTTTAAATAAATGTAATCGTTGATGTGATTGTAGAAGGCGTCGAACTCCACACGCAAACGCGGTCTGTTATATTGTACATTCCACGTTAGGTTGTAAGCTACTTCGGGCTGTAATGTCTGGTTTCCCTCTTCAAACGCAGCGGCTCCGTGGTGTACTCCATCACTGAACAATTCACTGATGTTCGGTGCCCGCCAGGACGTACCAAAATTGACCCGGTTCGTCCAGCGTTCATTGGGAGTGTAAGTTACTCCTACCGTTCCGGAGCCATTCGCGAAGTTAAAAACCGGGTTAGTCAATACTCGGTTCTCATAACGGAACACCTGCATATGCCGGTAGTCGAACCGTAGTCCGGCTTCATACTCCCATTGCTTATGCCGCAGTTTTTCAATCCAGAACAACCCACCTTGATACGTACGAAAATTTGGAATGAGCGGCCGTCCGTTCATGATGTTAAATTGATAGAGGCCACTAATACCGATCTGTCCGCTTAGCTTGCCAATCGGCTTATGTTCATAAACCAGATCAGACGTAAAGCTGGTCAGGCGAAAGCGCAGTTCGGGGCGATTCAATGCCGCAAGCGAATCGTTGCGAGGGCGGTGCAGATCATATTCCATCCGGTCGTCGTACTGCCGGGCTATAGTTAACGTCCAGACACCGCCATCACGGGGCTTGTAAACGGTGTGCCATTTTAGAAGATCATGCGTAATGTGCTGATAAGGCCGGTCTATATCATAACTAAACCCCGACGTAACGAACGGCCTGCCCGATTGCAGAACCGCCTGAAGATCCGTTACACTGCCGATATGCGAGCCGGAATAGATCCCAATATTAGTTGAGAACCGGCTATAATACAGGTCGGACGTAATCCGGCCAATCCGATAACCGACCGCCCCTGATACGTTTTGTTCGGCAACGCCAGTATTGTCCAGAAAATAAGTGGGCGTCCGAATATTACCTCCACGTTTAAGCGTTCCCTGCAACCGCCAGCTCAACTGCGCATTTTTTGGGGTGTTCGTAGCATGGGTGGCCCCTTCGGCCTGTAGAGAAACTATCCCCTGGCGTCCGTTGGTAAAACCAACTGCATTCAGTTCGCCGTGAATACCCGGTACCGTAGGCAATGGCCCTGGTTCAATGAGAATTACGCCCCCAATCGCATCGGGACCATACCGCACACCCGATGCCCCTTTTACAACAGAAAGTCGGGTAGCCACAAACGGATCTATTTCGGGTGCATGCTCTGAGCCCCATTGCTGCCCTTCCTGCCGAATGCCGTTATTCAGGATGAGTACGCGATTACTATGGAAGCCATGAATCACTGGCTTTGAAATTGAGGAACCCGTTTGCAGCGTCGTGACACCAGTTAACGTACGAAGCGCTTCGCCAAGTGACTGACCACGAGTCTGATCCAGCCCACGGTTTTCGAGAGAGGCAACAGCCTGACTGCTCAGGGCACTCGATTTCTGCGCAGTTACGTTCACATCGTTCAGGTGAATCGTTTCTTCGTTGAGAAAAAAATCCTGTTCAGCTACGAGGTGATTAAGAACCAACGGAACCTGCACTTCTTTATAGCCTATTATCCGGCTGATTAAGGTGTACGTTCCCTGGCAAAGCTTATCGATCCGATACGATCCATTAGCATCCGTTACGGTACCCTGCCCCGTTTCTTTAATCAGAACGAGTGCTCCAGGCAGCGCCTGCCGATTTTCCTGGTCCAATACGGTTCCTTTGACAAAGCAGGTACATCCTTCCTGTGCTAAGAGAAGATCTGGAACAGAAAGACATACGAGAAAAACAAGAAAACCGATGATTCGCACAGGCTTACAACACATTTACAGCAGCTTTAACCTTACAAAGTTAGGAAATTAACGCAACAAGGTTGCAGCTCTTCTTCACAGAATCCGTATCGTTCTCCGCAACGTATATACACTAATTGCTCTTTGACATATTGCTATACTGTTTAACATTAATTGGCAAACATTAAACAGCGTGTGGTCTACAGATTCCACAGTGTGTGGGGGATTTTCCACACTCCACAGTTAGTTTTATGCAACGTATATAAACCATTATCATAATTTTTGGGGTTTTAAATCTCTGTTTTTGACGGTTTTAAGTACTTTTTCATGACTGCTACAACTTTTTTTTAATGTTGGTTGTTTTTTTGTTCAATCACTGTGTAGATTTGATTCAACAAAAACACAAACACAGTCATGACCGCGCTCGAATTCACCTATCATATCGGAAAAGTGTCAAAGTCGTTGCGCCCGTTCGCACTCCGGCTCACCAAAGACGTTGAAGATGCAAACGATCTGCTGCAGGACACTTTGTTAAAAGCATTTACAAATCGTGATAAGTACACCGATGGCACCAATCTTAAAGCCTGGTTGTATACAATCATGAAAAACACGTTTATTACCAATTATCAGCGGATGGTGCGTAAGAACACGTTCATTGACACGACTGATAATCTGCATTATATTAACTCGATGGAGAGCAGCACAGATAACACGGCTTATTCGTCGTTTGCTCAGGATGACATCAACCGCGCTGTAAACAACCTGGATGATACCTATCGGACACCGTTTATGATGCACTTCCGGGGTTTCAAATACCACGAGATTGCAGCGAAGCTCGATATTCCTATCGGTACGGTGAAAAACCGGATCCACATTGCTCGTAAAGAGCTTAAGGATCAGCTAAAAATATATGCTCACGCATAAGAAACTTTACGGACGTTCATACGTCTCAACAATATTGATTGAGTAGTTTTTGGTTAAAAAAGAGGAAGGTTCGAAAAGTTGGATGGTTTCCGTCCAACTTTTTTCGTTTTATTGGGTTGATTGTTTGTTGCTTAGTGAATTAGCTGTGCTCATAAATACTAATCTAGACAGACAACCCGCGCGTTAGCCTGTGTTCGTTTCCAGTTCAGCAGCCAAATCCACTAAACTTCCCATTTCTTAATTACCCACCTACTAAAATGCCCAGGCGTGTTCTTGTTGTCGGGGCCGGCTTTGCAGGACTGGCAGCAGCTACCAGTCTTGCCGACAAAGGCTACGACGTTACTATTCTTGAGAAAAATGATAGTCCGGGTGGTCGCGCCCGTGTTTTTCAGGCACAGGGTTTTACGTTCGACATGGGCCCCAGTTGGTACTGGATGCCCGACGTATTTGAAACGTACTTTGCCCGATTCGGTAAAAAGCCATCTGACTACTATGATTTAGTGCGGCTTGACCCATCCTACAGCGTTATTTTCAGCCCCACCGAATCAGTTGATCTTCCGGCCGGCCTTTCCGGTCTGGAACAACTCTTTGAGCAGATGGAGCCAGGCAGTGGTGCCAGGCTCAACGAGTTTCTGAAACAAGCTGCTTACAAATACAAGGTTGGTATTCACAACTTTGTCTGGAAACCAAGTCGCTCGGTAACTGAGTTTCTGAGCCTGAAACTGCTATACGACGTAACTCGGCTCGACGTGTTTCAGTCGTTTGCCAGCCACGCCCGAAAATTCTTTAAAAACCCGAGGCTGCTTGAAATCGTTGAGTTTCCTATTCTATTCCTGGGGGCCACGCCGGAAAATACACCGGCCATGTACAGCCTGATGAACTATGCCGAAATGACGATGGGAACGTGGTATCCGATGGGTGGAATGCACGAGATTGTCAAGGCGATGGTTAGTCTGGCCGAAGAAAAAGGCGTAAAAATCCTGTTGAATCAACCCGTTCGGAAAGTAGAAATTACGGACGGCAACGCCAAACGAGTCATTACGGACGAGGGCATCTACGAAACCGACATTGTAGTTGCCGGTGCTGACTACAACCATGTCGAAACAAAACTGGTCGACAGTGCATTCCGGAATTACGACGATACGTATTGGCAAAAACGGGTTATGGCCCCGTCGTCGCTGCTTTTTTACCTGGGCGTCAACAAGCGCGTGCCAAAGCTTCAGCACCATAATTTATTCTTCGACGAAGATTTCAAGCTACATGCGCAGGAAATCTACGAAACGCCCCGCTGGCCAAGCCGTCCGCTGTTTTATGTATCCGCTCCATCGGTAACGGATCCGAGTGTTGCCCCTGCCGGGTGCGAAAACCTGTTCATTCTGATTCCGGTAGCCCCGGACCTAACGGATGATGAGACTACGCGCGAACGGTATTATACGATCGTTATGGACCGTCTGGAAAGCTACGTTGGTGAAGACATCCGAAATAGCGTAGTGTATAAGCGGAGTTATGCTCATCGCGACTTCAAAAACGATTACAACGCTTTTCGGGGAAATGCGTATGGATTGGCCAATACACTCAAACAAACGGCTTTGCTCAAGCCTTCTTTGAAAAACAAAAAAGTTTCTAACCTGTTTTATACGGGTCAATTGACGGTTCCCGGCCCTGGGGTTCCTCCTTCATTGATTTCAGGATTAGTGGTAGCGGATGAGGTTGCGAAAGAATTTGCCTAACTTGTAAACTAACCAGATACGGTGATCCCAATACAACGTATATGGGTTTACCGTACCAACCACAACATAGCTATGATGGCTTTATTCAACCAGACCGCCTTGGAATGCAGTAAGTTAATTACTGAATATTACAGTACGTCATTTACGTTGGGAATCCGGACGCTGGACCGAAAGTTTCATCTACCTATTTATGCCATCTACGGCTTTGTACGCTATGCCGATGAGATTGTAGATACCTTCCACGACTATAACAAGAAAGCCCTGCTGGCTAAATTTAAAGACGACACCTATCAGGCCATTGAAGAAGGAATTAGCCTGAACCCCATCCTTCAGTCGTTCCAGATGGTGGTTCGGGAATACAATATCGAATACGACCTGATCGACGCATTTCTGAAAAGTATGGAAATGGACCTCTATTTTCAGGATTATGATACCGACGGCTATCAGGAATATATTTACGGGTCGGCTGAGGTAGTGGGGCTGATGTGTCTCCGCGTCTTCTGCGAAGGCGACTGCAAGGCGTACGACCACCTGAAAGAACCCGCCCGTAAACTGGGTTCGGCCTTTCAGAAAGTTAATTTTCTACGCGACCTAAAAAGCGACTACGTTGACCGGGGGCGCACCTATTTCCCGGGCGTCGACTTCAACGCCTTCGGGCGGGATACGAAGCAGCTTATTGAAGATGACATTCAGCGCGACTTCGATGAAGCGTATCAGGGCATACTGAACCTGCCGCGTGGGGCCAGAATGGGCGTCTATCTGGCATACACCTACTACCAGACACTATTCAATAAAATAAAGCAACTGCCAGCCTCCCGGATTCAGAACGAGCGCATTCGCGTACCGAACCCGCAAAAACTGGCATTACTGGCGCAGACGTATCTGAAATACCGGCTAAATGTAATATAACAGGCACTTCGCGGCTTTTCGCTATCTTTGCTGTATATCACATCTTTGACGCATGGTGGTTGAAAAACCCATATCATCAGATGTACTGACGAAGTACGAGATGGTCGTAGGCCTGGAAGT
This sequence comes from Fibrisoma limi BUZ 3, assembly GCF_000296815.2. Lineage (GTDB taxonomy): Bacteria > Bacteroidota > Bacteroidia > Cytophagales > Spirosomataceae > Fibrisoma > Fibrisoma limi. The sequence continues at coordinate 28,787 of NZ_CAIT01000010.1, read as the reverse complement.
ACACTGCCAGCTGTTGACCCAAAGCAAGATTTTTGCGGCCGATGCCAATTCGTTCGGAGCCGAGCCCAACACCCAAATTAGTGTCATTACGCTGGCTCACCCCGGCACCCTCCCGAAACTGAATCGGCGTGCTGTTGAATTTGCTGTCCGGATGGGTCTGGCCTGCGGCTCAGAAATTACCCGCTACAACGTATTTGCCCGCAAAAACTATTTTTATCCCGACCTGCCGAAAGGTTATCAGCTCTCGCAGGATAAAGGGCCGATTTGTGTGGGCGGAGGCATCCGGGTAAAAGTCAAAAATCCGGCAACCGGCCAGCCGTACGAAACCACAATTAACATTCACCACATCCACCTTGAAGAGGACGCTGGTAAATCCATCCACGACGGCGACGACTGGGCCACCCAGTTGGATTACAATAGGGCCGGAACGCCCCTGATCGAAATGGTGACGGACCCGTGCATTCAGACGGCCGAAGAAGCCGGGCAGTATCTCACGGAAGTTCGGCGGCTGGTTCGCTATCTCGATATCTGCGACGGCAATATGGAAGAAGGTTCACTCCGCTGTGACGTCAACATTTCGATTCGTCCGAAAGGAGCGACGAAGCTGGGCACCAAGGTGGAAGTAAAAAACCTGAACTCCATCCGAAACGTACAACGAGCCATCGAAACTGAATATCGTCGGCAGATTGAACTGGTAGAAACGGGCGGAAGAATTATTCAGGAAACCCGAACGTTCGACGCGACCACCGGACGTAGTTACGCCATGCGGGAAAAGGAAACGATGAACGACTACCGGTATTTCCCGGACCCTGACCTGACACCGGTAATTATTTCCGACGAATGGCTGGCCGATATTCAGTCCCGAATGCCCGCTTTGCCAAGCGCCGTCTACCAGAAGTTTACGACATTTTATGGTCTTCCCGACTACGACGCGGCTCTGCTGAGCGACACCAAAGAACTGGCCGAGTTTTACGAAACCGTCTGCGAAAACACGACTAATTATAAAGCAGCCTCGAACTGGATCATGGGTCCGGTGAAAGGACAGCTTACAGAGAAGCAACTGCGCGACCGGCAATTTCCTGTTACTGCCAGTCAGCTAGCCGCGCTGATTACCCTGATTGATAACGGAATCATAAGCCAGACGGCGGCTCAGCAGGTTTTCGGGTTGATGACGAACCAACCCGATGCCCAGCCTGCCGACATAGCTCAGACGCACAATCTGGTACAGAACCGCAATACCGACGCGCTCAAAACGTTGGTAGAAGAGGTATTGGCTGCCTGGCCCGACAAAGTTGACCAGTATCGGAAAGGAAAGAAAAACTTACTGGGTCTGTTTGTTGGCGAGGTCATGAAAAAGTCGAAAGGCGCTGCTGATCCTAAGCTTGTCAATCAGCTACTGATTGAATCATTGGCCGGGTAATTGCGTGAGCATCGAATAAACTCGACTACGTGTCGACAAGGCCCATAACCTTCATTTTTGCTTATTCGTCTAAAACGATTATGAAACATTTTTTTGCGGCAATTGGCTTAGTAGCCGCCTGCCATGCAATGGTTCAGGCACAGAATAGCGCACCAGCGAACCTGAAGGAGTTTACAGTGACGGGGACCATCAAACGGTCAACTCCCGGCGAGAAAATTTATCTGGAGACTAACAACCAGCCCAGCCGCCGGCTCGATTCAACGCAGGTTGGACCGAACAACTCCTTCACGATGAAAGGCCGTGTGCCGGAAGGTGGCGACGTGATGGTGCTGAACGTAGGGGGCGGTCAGAAACTGGCCCTGCTGGTTGAAGGTGGCGAAACCCTGAACGTAACGGCTGACGGCTTCAAGATGGATCCGAAAACCGGTCAGGTGGGCCAGTCGACGGTAACAGGCTCCAAAAATATGGAGTACTATCAGAAGCTGATGACGCTACGTACTGATATGGAGACGAAGGTCTCGAACTGGAACAAGCAGTATGCCGCGGCCACTGAGAAGAAAGACTCCAAGAAAATGGAGCAGATCCAGAAAGACTACGAAGCGGCCGAGAAAGAAGTCGTCAGTAAAGTAAAAGCCATGTTGCCGGATATGGGCACGTCGCTGGTCTCACTGTTTGCGCTAAATTTCCTGAACATCGACACTGATTTGCCGACATTCGATGCCCTGGCGCAGCGCTTCGAAAAGGAGAATCCTAACAGCCCCCATGCCAAATCCCTGATTGGTCGCGTAGCCCGCATTAAAGGCGTGATGGTTGGCGCTCAGGCTCCGGAAATTGCGCTGAGCGATACAACAGGTAATCCTGTTCCTCTTTCGTCGCTACGGGGTAAGTACGTATTGATTGACTTCTGGGCATCGTGGTGCGGCCCCTGCCGGAACGAGAACCCGAACGTAGTCCGGATGTACAATAAATTTAAAGACAAAGGTTTTACCATTTATAGCGTTTCGCTCGACCGCCCCGGCGACCGGGAGAAATGGGTACGGGCCATCCGTAACGACGGCCTGACCTGGACGCACGTATCGGACCTAAAGTACTGGCAGTCGGCCGCGGCCCAGCAATACGGTGTGCAGGCCATTCCGGCTACGTTCCTGCTGGATAAAGAAGGAAAAATCATTGCGAAAAACCTGCGGGGCGATGCCCTGGAACAGAAACTGGCCGAGATTCTGAAAGAAGGCGGTCAGTAGACATATTTCCTTGTAGTTTTGCTGAAAGGTCAGGTTAGCCAACCTGACCTTTATTTTTGCTATTTGGAAACAAAGCAGACTACTAAACCCACTACGCGATGAAAATTGCTATCGTCGGCTGCGGCAACATGGGGATGGCTTTTGCCAAATCCTTCCTGCAATACGATCTGGTAAAGAAAGACAACCTCCTTCTTATTGAAAAAAGCACTGAGCGTTCTGAGGCCTTAAAAGCTGAAAAAGCCGGTGTTGTAGTCGATACCATCGGCCCTCGCGTCGGTGAAACTGACCTGATTATCTTATCGGTGAAACCGCAGGACTTCAGCAGCGTTTTTGACGCGCTACGTTCAGTAATCCAGCCTAATCAGGTCATTCTGTCTATTATGGCCGGTATTCCCATAGCGCAGATTCAGGACAAACTGAACCATCCGCTGGTAATTAGGGCCATGCCGAACACTCCGGCTATGCTTGGCATGGGCATCACCGGTTTTACAGCCGCCAAAGAAGTTGATCTGGCCAGCCTGCGCCGGGTCGAAAATCTCATCAATGCCACCGGCCGGTCTATTTTCCTGGAAGAAGAAAGTATGCTGGATGCCGTAACGGCCCTCAGCGGCAGCGGTCCGGCCTACTTCTACTACGTCGTAAAAGCGATGGTGGAGGCTGGGAAACAAATGGGCTTTGACGATTCGGTGGCGGCCTTGCTCGTTAAGCAAACCATGCTGGGCGCATATCACCTTATCAACACTGCTGATAAGTCGCTCGACGAGCTTATCAAAGCCGTTGCCTCAAAAGGAGGTACAACCGAAGCGGCCCTGCGCGAATTTGAGTCCGGTAATCTGGCTGATACGTTAGTGACGGGCATCAAGGCCGCCCAAACGCGCGCAACAGAATTATCCAAGAGTTAAGCAGCACAGGCCGGTTTATGGCCGGCCTGTGCTGCGTTGATTTTTAGTTCACAAGCCTGTGTACGTGAACGGTGTGATGGCGTGAAGCTCAGCTTTAACTGCGTCTGATACGTCCAGCCCGTCGACGAATTGCCGAATGGTCTGCTCCGTAATTTTTTCATTAGTACGAGTCAGGGCTTTCAATGCTTCATACGGTTGTGGATACCCTTCGCGCCGTAGAACTGTCTGAATGCCTTCTGCCACAACGGCCCAGTTGTCTTCCAGATCAGCCTTAAGAGCTGCTTCGTTCAATTCCAGCTTGTTCAGTCCTTTCAGAAGCGCCTTCAGAGCAATAACTGAATGCGCAAATGGAACGCCAATGTTTCGTAACACCGTCGAATCGGTCAGGTCACGCTGCAGTCGGGAGATCGGTAATTTAGCCGACAGATGTTCCAGCAGTGCGTTGGCGATCCCCAGGTTCCCCTCTGAATTTTCAAAATCGATGGGATTGACCTTGTGCGGCATGGCCGATGATCCGACTTCACCCGCCTTGATTTTTTGTTTGAAGTAGTTCATCGACACGTAGGTCCAGATGTCCCGGTCGAGATCAATCAGAATCGTGTTCAGTCGTTTAAACGCGTCGAGCGTAGCAGCCAGCATGTCGTAATGTTCGATCTGAGTCGTAAACTGACTGCGAACCATTCCTAAGCCTTGTACAAACTGGTCGCCAAACTGCTTCCAGTCCTCGCCCGGATACGCTACATTGTGGGCGTTGAAGTTACCCGTTGCTCCTCCGAACTTAGCGGCCGTAGGAATGTCGGACAGCAGGTGCAACTGTTTTTCAACCCGTTCGCAGAAAACACTGATTTCTTTACCCAAACGCGTGGGCGACGCCGGTTGTCCGTGCGTTCGGGCTAGCATCGGAATGTCTTTCCATTGTTGGGCCAGTTCCTGCAGCTTAATGTAGACTTCGCGGTATAACGGTGTAATTTCGTTCTCCAGCGCATCACTCAGGAGTAGCGGAATGGCCGTGTTGTTAATATCCTGCGAGGTTAATCCAAAATGGATAAACTCCAGAAACGGCTCCAGAGCTGAGCCATTGAGCTTCTCTTTTATAAAATACTCAACGGCCTTCACATCGTGATTTGTGGTCGCTTCGATTTCCTTAATCCGGAGCGCATCCGCTTCGGTGAAGTTTTCGTAGAGCGCCCGAAGGCCGGGAAAATCATCGGTATTTACGCCTTTCAATTGCGGAACAGGCCATTCGCAGAGCGCAATGAAATACTCTACTTCGATACGGACCCGGTAACGGATCAATCCAAATTCGGAAAAATAGGGAGCCAGCGCTTCGACCTGACGTCGGTAGCGGCCATCAACGGGCGATATGGCTGTTAAAGCGGATAAATTCATAGGGGTGGTACCAAATAACAAAAGTACGGACTTCCCGAAAATGATTCATCCGATGACGGGCCGCCATCGGATGAGCCAGGTTTTTTTGTAAGAGAAACTGAGTTAGAACGGATTCATGTACATACCTATTCCTAACCAGGTTGTCTGCTGATCTTCGTACTGGCTGTAGGGCCTAAACCCGGAGTAGCCTTCCAGCAGAAACGTAATACCGCTGGCAGGCCGACCGACTTCCAGACCAAGACCCGCATGAATACCCGGCCTGAAATCCGTTTGCTGCCAGAATTTAACATCAACGCCCCCTACCAGCCGGGGCGACTGAGTGGCAGGCTTGCGGTAGTACGTACCAATCTGGGCACTCAACAGCTTTCGTTCTGACGATTTACGCAGTACGAACCCAATTCCGCCATAGGTACGCCATCCGCTGGTGGACGTTCGGCTGTAGGTTGCATCCAGCAGTTCGTAATTGACAGGATTGGTCGTATAGGTTGTAATCCGGTTGCGGATAATGAAATCATCGCCCAGGTGCGAGGACAGGTGATACAGCCGGAAACGCCAGGTGTTCTTTCCGCGCAGCAGGTTGTAAATAAAGCTAAGCTTATAATCATTATTGACTAACTGCCGACGCTGACGATTCTTATCGGTATCGTAATACACCTCAAACTGGGTGTACGAAGCTACGTCCAGTACCCACTCATTCGCCCGATCAGGCGCAAGTGTCCGCCGGTAAATTGGCTTGATGAACCCAAACTCAAACGGAACAATACTGCCTTTGTACCGATTACCATCCATCCAGTAACCGGGCAGCACGCTGATGAAAGCCTGGGCTTCCAGAGGGTCGAGCAGGATTGGTTCGAACAAATGACCTTTCGGCAAAAACTCTTTCGTTACCCGCACCGATGCAACCGTATCCGGCCCTAATTGCCTTGGATTACTGATAACAGTGGGCGCTTCGGCCGCTTTCTGCTGCTTTTTGCGTTCGCGGGCCTCCCGAGCCTCGGTCTCCCGCGCCAGTCGTTCCTGCTCCTTCTGCGCCTGACGAGCAACTCGCTCCTGCTCACGCTGATTTTGCCGGTCTGCGTCCGATGAGCGCTCTTTAGGCTCAGTGCGAGGAGCCGCCGGCGTAACAGCAGTCTCAGTTGGTTGCGTCTCGGCTGGCTGTGCCTGCGGTTGGGCAGGTTCGGGTGTAGCGGTGGCTGGTGGAGGAGTTGTCGTTACTTTTGCCGTTCGACTGGCAGATTTTTGCGCTTCCTGCTCTTGCCGACGTCGCTCTTTTTCAGCCTTCTTTGCCAGTCGATCTCGTTCTTTTTGCGCCTGCTTAGCCTGGTAGTCACGCTGCTCCTGCGCCCATTTAGCCCGCAACTGACGTTCTTTCTCGGCCGCCCGCTCACGCTTCTCTTTTTCGCGTTGTTCTTCGGGCGTTAGTGGGCGGGGTTGTGAAGCGGCTGGCCGGGTGGCAGTTTGAGCGGGCGTTGATCCAGGCTGTTGCCCCAGAGCCAGCAAGCTGAGCAGATTACTGAAAATAAAAACAAATAACGCTTTCTTCATCAGTCAAGGGAAAAAGTGTCTCCCAGCCAGGGTCGGGATGAGAGCCGGGTGAAGTTACTGCTTGAGGGTTGCGTAATTTTTATAGAAATAAGGAATTGTCTCAATGCCTTTATAGAAGTTAAACAGCCCGTAGCTTTCGTTTGGAGAATGCAGGGCATCGCTATCCAGACCAAAGCCCATCAGGATGGATTTAATGCCCAACTCACGCTCAAACAAAGCAACGATTGGTATGCTTCCTCCGCCCCGGGTTGGGATTGGCTTCTTGCCCCACGCCTGTTCGAACGCCCGGCTAGCCGCTTCAAACTCGACCGAATCAGTCGGGGTAACGTAGGGTAGCCCACCATGATGGGGTGTCACTTTCACCGATACCGTCGGTGGGGCAATGGCCGTAAAGTGCCGGGCAAACATTTCGGTAATCTCGTCCGGATTCTGATTAGGTACCAGCCGCATGCTGATTTTAGCATGTGCTTTCGACGGCAATACGGTCTTGGCGCCCTGGCCTGTGTAGCCGCCCCAGATACCGTTCACATCCAGCGTTGGCCGGATTGATGTCCGCTCATTGGTTGAATACCCGGCTTCGCCCGCAACCTCGGCAATACCCAGATCACGTTTATACTCTTCCAGATCAAACGGGGCTTTGGCCAGCTCGGCCCGTTCGGCATCACTCAGATCAGTTACCTTATCGTAAAAGCCAGGAATCATTATCTGACCGTTTTCGTCCTTAAGCGAAGCAATCATCTCACAGAGCACGTTGACTGGATTAGCTACTCCCCCACCATACACACCGGAATGCAGGTCGCGGTTGGGGCCGGTCACTTCCACTTCTACGTACGATAGTCCCCGCAGTCCCGTTTCGAGCGAAGGGGTATCGTTGGAAATGATACTGGTGTCTGAAATCAGGATAACGTCGGCTTTCAGCATATCGCGGTGTTCGGCCACAAACGTACCCAAATGGTCAGACCCTACTTCCTCTTCGCCTTCGATCATCACTTTGACATTGCAAGGCAAACCATCGGTTGCAATCATCGCTTCAATCGCCTTGACGTGCATGTAAAACTGACCTTTATCATCGCAGGCACCCCGGGCATAGATGCGCTCATTGCGGATGGTAGGCTCAAAGGGGGGCGTTTGCCAAAGTTCGTACGGATCAGCCGGCTGAACGTCGTAATGGCCGTATACCAGTACGGTCGGTTTAGCTGGATCAACGATTTTTTCACCGTAAACCACCGGATGCCCCTCCGTTTCATATAGCTCGGCCTTGTCCAGACCGGCCGCCAGCAGCTTCTCTTTTACATACTCAGCCGCCCGCCGAACATCGTCCTTAAATGCCGAATCCGCTGAAACGGATGGAATGCGAAGTAATTCCAGCAGTTCGTCCAGAAACCGCTGCTTGTGGGTGTCGAGGTAGTCAGTCATACGTCAAAAAAGTCGCCCCGAAGTTACGCACTTTTCGCGCAACGACGGGGCGTCATATAGGTATCGCACTAATTTCTTATTCTTCGCGCTTCTTTCGTAAACGGATCAGTACCGTGCGGCTTTCCTGACCACGAAGAAGCCGACCGATGTTTTTCTGGTGGGTTAAAACTACCATGACAAAAATCAGGAAACCGAACGCAATCAGTAGCGGACTTTCTTTCTCGCCGAAAATACGGAGCAGCAACAGCACCGGAAAAGCCAAAGCGGCCATCATAGAACCGAGCGATACGTATTGGGAAGCAATAACAACGAGCAGAAAGATGCCAATACAAACGGCAGCCATTTCAGGATGAATGGCCAGGATCATTCCCAAGAGTGAGGCAACACCTTTGCCGCCCTTAAAATCCGCAAATACCGGATACAAATGTCCAATTACTGCAACTATACCGAAAACGAGTTTGAACGTCAGCACTTCGTTAAACGTAATCACATCGAAATGCCAGAGCAGCGTCGACAGAATGGCTGCTGTGTATCCCTTCAATACATCAACCAGCATAACGATGGTACCGGCCCGTTTGCCTAAGACACGAAACGTATTCGTTGCGCCGGCGTTACCACTACCAAACTGTCGTATGTCAATGCCAAAAAAACCCTGACCATACCAAACTGCGGTTGGGATTGATCCCAACAGATACGCTAATACCGTAGTTGCACTAATTAACAGAACGTTCATTTAATTGAGTAAAGTAAACTGTAACTAAGCAAAGAGAGCAGGCTGAAGAACCTACCGGTAAGTGAAGGGAATGTGACCTCAAAATTATGCTATTGTTAGCAAAAAGACAACCAATCTACTCATCAAACAATTTGGTTACCCAATTAATTTCATAGATTAACATCATTTCCCTCCAACTACAACTTCCAGCAGGTCTTCGTCTGTAAGATACTGGTTTGTAGTCGCCTGTATTTGTTCAGGCGTAACGGCCCTCAGGTTCGCAATGTAATTAGTAAGGAAGTCGGCCGGTAGGCCATCTAATAAGATTACTTTGTACCGATCGGCAATTTCGAACGGGGTATTCAGCGATCCGACAAACTCCCCGGCCATGAAGTTTTTTACGGTTTCCAGCTCCTCGGTTGTAACCAGCTCGGTTTGCAGCAGCCGGATTTCTTTCCGGATTTCGTCCAGCGTTTGCTGCGTATTTTCCTTGTTTACGTCTGTTCCAATCAGAAAGTAGCCCTCGCGCCGAAACGACACTACATTCGAGGAAATGCCGTAAGTAAATCCTTTTTCTTCCCTGATGTTCTTCATCAATCGGGAACCAAAGTAGCCGCCAAGGACTTCGTTGGTGACCAGCATAGGGAAAAAATCGGGATGTTGGCGGGTAAACAACCGGCGTCCAACCCGAATTGACGATTGAATACTGGTCGATTTTTCGAACAGGACCGGTTGCTGGTCGCTTGCTAAAGATATAACGTGGGTTGGCGCTATCTCTCCCCCACGAATCGACAACTGCCCCAGTTCTTTATTAATCAGAATGCTTTCGTTCTCTGTCACCTGACCAGCCACCAGAATCTGAAATGGTCGGTTCCGGATCACCCGCTCGTAAAAATCCACTATCTCATCACGAGAAAGCTGTTCAATAATGTCCGGACGTTGGCTACGGCCATATGGGTGATCGAAACCGAAGAGCTTTTCACGAAAAAGCACACCCGCCAGGTACGCATTCTTCTCATAATTGACCCGTAGGTTCTGGAGCGTGATGTTACGTAAATCTTCCAGTTCTTTTTCCGGAAAGACAGGTTCCGTAAGTAACTCACGTATCAGCGGCAGTACGTTGGGCAAGAATTTGGTCAGGCAATACACGACCAGGCTGGCCCGGTCAGGCCCGCTGCTAAGCTCGAGGAACGCGCCGTATCGATCAATGTATTCGCTAATCTGGCTCGATGTCAGGCGTTGCGTACCCTCGGCCAGCATTTTCATGGCAAAAAATGCCGTATTGGTTGTTGTTTCAAACCAGGTGCCCGCATCAAAAATACATTCCAGTCGGAGAACAGGCTGCTGCTGAATAGCAACGGTATGCAGCAACAAGCCATTTTCTAGTGTTTGTGTTTGTACAGTTGGCAGGCGGACTTCCTGGATGGACTGATAAGCGGGGGATTGTGTTCTATCAATAATCATAAAGAACCATACTAAACATAAAATGGCATTTCAGGGAGAAATGCCATTAATACTTTACCAACGTTAAATGCCGGCGTTTACCATTATTACGTACCTAGTTTATATCGTTGGTTATCGACTCGTCACTATCGTCACTAAAAGCACCCGAACCTTTGTTAAAATTAAACAAAAGAGACACCCTGAATGTCTGGGCTAATGGGCTTCCCTGCCGGATTGGCAGTAGATAAGAGAAGTCAACGCCGAAACGTTGCTGTAGCCGAAATCCGATACCAGCCGTAAAATACTTACGGCCCCCTTTCAGGTTAGATTCGCCAAAATAACCACCCCGAACCGCAAACTGTTCGTTGTACCAGTATTCTACCCCGGTCGAAATGGTAAACTCCCTGATTTCTTCGCTAAAACCATCGGGTGCATCGGCAAACGAGCCGAAAATGGCGCTAAAGTAATTCCGGTTCGGATTTTGACCGGCTACGATAGTTGCACTGCTTCCGGTTCCAGAAACAATGGGTGGCGTTGGCACCATCAGTTTATTCACATCCGCAACAAAATTAAATTTGTTGTATTGGTCAGCATAATACGTCAAGCCAGCACCCAGTCGCAAATTAGTCGGGATGAAGTACCGCTCGGTTCCGCCGTAATTGATCCGGCCACCAAGGTTGGAGATCATACCGCCAAACGTCCAGCCAAGTCCTTTACCGGTAGCGTCGTCGCGTACCTGGTTCTGGTAAAATGCACTAATATCGGCTGCGGCCGTTGAACCCGGCTGTAAACCAGGGTTAGCTGAACCTGCTGCTAAGTTGGAATTCAGATACTTCAGATCGACACCCAACGAAAAGTTCTGCGACAGCCGCTGTGAGTAAGAGGCTGTGATAGCGTATTCGCGGGAGTTGAATGTTCCAGTCTGAACACCCTGCGCGTTAGTGAAATCGACGGTTCCCAGATCAAAATACATTAAAGATCCTCCCACTACCGAGTTCTTACCAACTTTGGAATAACCAGCCAGATACGTGTAATACATATCGCCGATTAGCTCCCGCAGCCAGGGCGTGTATGAAATTGACGCGCCTTTGTCCTGTTTGGCAAACACCAGCTTGGACGGGTTCCAGAACAACGCATTCGCATCCGGATCACCAAGGGCTACACCGGCCTCGCCTAGAGCTCCACTACGGGCATCGGGCGTAAAATTCAGAAATGGTACGGCCGACGTTGGTGCTCGCAAAACTTGTCCGTTCAGGGCTGTTAATGAATTAGTCTGCGCGATGGCAAAGAAAGGAAGGAAGCTAATGGCACCTAAAAGAACACAGGAAAAAATGCGCTTCATAAATTGTGTTGGTCAACGACAGCCATTACCACTTGTTCAAAAGGCAATACTGCGCGGTCAAAATTACGATGATTCGTCAGATTAGAAAAAAACAGGGCATATGGCCCAATAAATCACCTGGATAACACCAATCGCCCTTTGCCGACAGCTTCGGCTCCGTCGGCCGCCGAGCGAATTTGTATCTGATAGATGTAAAGGCCATTGGGAAGCATCTGTCCAGTATCCGCTCGACCATCCCAACTACCCACTTCGACTGTACTGCTACAATCGCTGCACTGGCCCGTCTGGCGGCTAAACAAACGGCCATTGAGGTCATGGATGCTGAGTGTCCAGTCCAATGGCTCTCCCGATCGGTTGTGTTCAAGGCTAAGTGTGGTTTGCCCGACTACCGGATTCGGACTGGCCCGGAGGGTCCGGATAATGAGTGTCGGCTTTTCGGAAACTATTATGGTCAACGCCCCTTCTGCTGAATTATTGTTAATATCCCAGGCTTTCACCCGAACGGTATAACGCCCAGGGGTAACATTTGTAAATGTATAAAGCACTTCGCCCTGCCGCCCGTCAGCCCCGGTTGCTACATACGATTCATTCAGCACTACCGGTTGGCGATCGCCCAGTTGGGCAGTCAACTCGTGTCCTAACCCCGACCGGGCCAGATTAATGCCCTGATCATCACTCAGGGTTATTCGTAGCGTTACATCGGGGCCGGGCACCCGCACTAGCTCGCCGTCGGGTTGTCCGTCCTTAACCGAAAGCTGAACAACGGGTGGCTGCGTGTCAACCGTTTCCGGTACGGCACTACCACCGACCCTGAGACTATCGTAACTTCCAATGGCGTCGAGCAGGCTGTCAGCACGTACAGCGTAAGCATACAATTTAGCCTGGCCAACAGAATAATCAATGTCTTTCGGCATCACGAACCGAACGGTAAACTGCCCCTGCTGAACCGCTACCTGTCCCGTAAAAACGGGGCTGTTAAAAGCCTTGTACGTCATTCGGCTGCTTTCAGTACCTAACGTTGTTTGCGTCGTTGCTTTGTCGTACAATGTTAATCGAAGGGTGCCCGAGAAATCATTCAGGCGTTGCTTTGCCTGACGTATTTCGCCGGTTAGTTCTATCGTTTGCAACGCCCGCAATGTATCCAGCCCACCTTTATCCACCGACCGGCCATTTATTTTGGTTAGAACAACCTGCGCTTTTGGATAAGCCAATTGCATAGATGGATCACCTAACAGGGCAAAGTTCCGGTTTACGGGTCCGCTCAGGCTGTTATTCTTTGTCGCCCGCATAACATCACCCAAACGTGGCATCTGCCCGTTGACGGGTGTAAATACGGATTGATAGAACGCTCGGTTAAGGACTAGGTTTGTATTAGCAAATACGGGTCGGGTGGTTGTGAGCAGTCCGATTGCTCCTCCCAGGCGGCTTAGCAATGACAGTTCAGCTCCGGAATTTATGTTTGGATCGTCGTACCGGCCAAATTCACACGTAGCAGTAACCAGCAAGGGCAAACGGCGATTTTTCCATGAAAGAATATCCTGCAAGGTTACGATCTGCTCTTCGGCAAGGCCGGTTTCGCCACCGTGGCCACTGTAGTTGATGATTAATCGCCCGTCGCTCATAGCTCGGTTAATCAACTGATTAACCACCGGGGCTCGCTGCCCGTCGGCTGTGGACTGCTGTGGAAACGCATCCAGAAATACCCGTTCAGGCCGGTACATCGGCGCTGTTCGTTCAATATCCACGGCCATCTTATCGGCATCCTGCTGATGAATGTTGAAATCGCCATCATCGGCCACCAGCATAACCCGCGTCTGCCAATCGCCGGTCAAAGTTGGGTCGGTTGCGTACCGGATGAGTTTGTCGACAACCGTCCGGGCTTCCTCACGTGACTTCACCGGAAGTCGTCCGATGCCGATGTCCAGCTTATGATCTCCTGCGGTGTTTTCTACCCATTCGCCTTCAGTGGTATCCATAAATCCGTAGTAGTCATCCGACGAATAGCTATAGACCGGATGCAGCGACTCCCGACTTTCATAAACAGGAACCATATTCGCCAATTCAGCGGGCTTAAGCTGGTTCAGAATGTTACGGTAATCAAACGTAGCATCGCCAAACAGCAACAAATACCGTACCTGACCGGGCTGCTTCTGGTAAAAATAGCGCACCATATCCCGGATGGCGGTTGGATCAGCCTGCCCTGACCCAAATTCGTTGTATACCTGCTGGGTGGTTACTAACGAAACGGATAGCTTATCGTGCTGACGCCGGAACTCGGCCAAACGGTCAACTTCGTCACGCCAGGCTTCCGGTGTGATAATCAGCAACTCGGGCGACGCCTGAGCATGCAGATTCTGGTTTGCAACCGGAACCACCGATACGGGCGTCAGTACCTGACTATTCGTAAAAAAGTAGTAATCGCCCGGTGCAGTTGAAGACCAGCCAGCCTCCTGCGCAGCCGAAAGCGTATAAGCCTGGCTTACCGGTACCAGCGGATTTGTTACATTCCACACCCGCAGATTATTGGACGCCTGCCGAACGGTATAACGACCCGGATTTAACCGTCGAACCCAGACAGTTTGGTCATACTGACGTAGTTCGCGCCGTGCCTGAACGGCCACGTAGTCCAGGTACCCCTGGGCCGAATTGTCGCCGGCTTTATCATACGTGAGAGCGAGTTGCAAAGGACTTTGCTGAACTGACTTAATCCAAAACGTGTCCTGCCGCGCAACTGCCTGAAAATCGTATCTGTATCCCGAAACCTGATCCATTCGGATAGTATCAACAACCTGTCCATTCAATGCTAACCGGAAGCGGGTCAGAGCCGTAGCACCGGCCACAACCCCGGTTCTGACACGTACGGGCGTATTAGGTACTAAACCGGTCATGTCAAACGAAAAGGTGCGGGTGCTTTCGAGGCTAAAATATTCCCCCAAAGCAAAGCGTCCGGAGCGAACGGAGGTAAGTTTAGCCAGATCCTTCTCGTGAAACTGGTAATCGTCGAACGACGTAACCGAAGGTCCGGTCGTTGTATTACCTGCTCCTCGTTCAGTGATTCGCAGCCCTGGCGAGCTGCCAATTGTTAAGAAGTAAAACGTAGTGTCTGAATAGACATTAACCTGGTGGATAAACCGCCGGTTTGTTGAGTCATAGCGTACAATGTGTGGACTCTGGCCAAAAAACAACAGCGCATCGCCGGCATCAAACCGACCATCTGCCTCACCGGTGACCTGAATGGCATTTTCCGTTAGATCCGCCGGCCGTGGTATCGCATTACTTTGCGGCAACATGGCACCACCATTGCCATATAGTCGAAGATTTTGGGGATTGGCTGTTGCAAACGCCGGATTCAGCCGGGCCAGGGTTGATTGGTCAAGGCGAAAGACACCCGATTGCGTCACGCCAATCTTAACCCAGATACCCGTTTTTAATACCGACTCCGCCGGTTGAGCCAGGGCCGTTATAGCCAGCAAACCGAAGCAGACAGTTAGGTATAGCTTATTTTGTTTCCACCCACGCATGAGCCAGAATTGCATATGACTTTCCTGAGGGCACTTCTTTACAAACGACGCGAGTCCGGCGCATCGTGCCCCGAACAAATGTCTTTTTATTAAGCACAAATGCCTGCCCTTCCGGCACGTCGCGTAATAACTGGCGGTCTGGCGCGATCGACCCAGCCTTTTGCACGTCGACTTTTCGTAAGGCCATCATCAATCCAGGGTGCGCGTACGTAGTCGCTGCTGGTTTCTGCATGTAATCCTGTAGTGGCTCAAGAATAGAAAGCGGAAACACAGCTTCGGTTAACAATGGTTGCATTAACCGCAGGAAAGCCGTCTGCCACTCAATGCCATGGGGGGCTACCCGACGCCGGCGACGTTGCATTCGGCGAGTAGTTTCAACATCTGCATGTGCTACTTCGTGTACATACGTAATCAGGGAGGCAAACGGACTCAGATCAGCGTTGACCGTTATCTGCATCCGACCATCCGGCCGAACCCTGAAGTCACCCAAACGCGTCCGTCGGGGCTTAACCACAAAGAAATCGAAGGCGTATCGCTGCCAGAGCTCTTGACAGTAAGCAACAGAAGCTGAAGGCAGGAAAGTTGTAAAGACGTCGGTCAATGTACAAAAATGAAAAAGCCCTATAAAAATAGGGCTTTTTCAAAAAATCATGGACAACAGTCGAATTAGTTCGCGCTGTCGGCAGACATGGTAGCAGCCGAATCAGTCGTCATCGTTGACGCTGAATCCGTAGCCATCATGGTAGTGTCAGTTGACATCGTAGCTGTTGAATCAACGGCAGCTTCTTCAGTCTTAGGTTTGCTCTGGCAAGCAGCGAACGTCAGCATGCTACCAACGAACAATAAAGCGAAAACTTTTTTCATTGCCTTCAGTGGTGTTTAAGGTTTTTCGCTACAAATATACTTTTTTAGAAAACAATACAATATTAAGGCCTAAATTTTTACTTAGGTAGTTTCTTGCCTTGAAATAATCCTGAAGTCTATAGAACTTATTGAAGATTACAATTGCCGTTCGCGCTGACGTACTGAACGGGCTTTGATACGATCATACATACCCGTACTACGAAATGTCAGCAGTTTATGCCCAAAATAGTTGGCCAGAAAACTGACGCCCATACCAACCACGTGCGAGCCTTTTTCACGAACGAAATTACTTACATGAGGAAGCAGCGGTCCGGCAACCCATTCAAGCGTGTACTTCGACACCACTACCTGCACAATCAGGGCTACAAGTGCGATGGCCAGGAACTTTACCGCTTCCCGACCAGTGTTGCCCGTATCGCCGGCTGAAAAAGCAAACCGCTTGGTGGGCAGAAACGTAAGGACAGTTGCCGTCAGGTACCCGCAAAAAACGCTGGTTTCAAAGTTAAAGAAGTTGCGATAGACAATCTGACTAACAAAATTGATGGATGCCCCCAGCAATGCTGTTAGAAAAAAAGTAAACAGACTTCTTATCTCCCTGTTTCCGGACTGCTCTACACCGCTTACATTCACTGGCTTACGTAGTAGTGGCTGTTTTAGCCATGGACTTACAAAAGTATCTACTTGACCTGGAAACCACCGTAATCATCATGTATAACTGAGGGTACGGGACAAGTAGTGGCTTCGGCTTAGAACAAGCCCTCCAGCAGACCAGGAGCAATTCCCAGGCCAATTGTTAACAAGGTTGCCACCACGAGCACATACTGATAAAAAGGAGCTACCCGGATTGGAGCGGTTGCTCCTTCCCGGAAATACATGGCGATGATTACCCGAAAGTAATAATAGATACCAACTGCCGACATGAGGACGGCTACTACCAGAAGCCAGATCTGCCCCCGTTCGACGGCTGTTGAGAACATATAAAACTTACCCCAGAAGCCCGCCGTTAGCGGAATGCCGGCCAGCGACAACATAGAAACCGTCATAGCGAAACCAAGCAGCGGATTTTGCCGGGCCAACCCATTGAAGGCATCAAAACTTTCGCTGGAGTTTCCTTCCGACGTAATCGTTTCGGCGTTTCGTTGCCGGGCTACCAACAGCAACACGCCAAAGGCGGCAATTGTTGCGACAGAATAGGCCAGTGAATAGAATACGATTGCCTGTTTCGTTTGCTGCCCCAGCGCTGCCAGGCCAATCAGCAGATAGCCAGCATGAGAAATGCTCGAGTAAGCCATCATTCGCTTAAAACTATTCTGATACACGGCGGTGATATTGCCCGCCACCAGCGTCAAAGCAGTAATGATGGCCAGAATGGTCCACCAGAACGTATATACACCACCAAATGAAACCGACAACAATCGCAGCAAAGCTGCAAACCCGGCGGTTTTGACAACCGTCGACATGAACGCGGTAAAGAGTGTTGGGGCTCCATCGTACACATCCGGAGTCCAGAAGTGGAACGGGGCAGCCGACACCTTAAACAGCAAACCGATCAGGAGCATCAGCAGACCGACGTAGAACAGCAGAGAAAGGCCAACCTGCGGATTGACGGCGTAGGCACGGATACCCGCCAACGTAAATGATCCGGTAGCACCGTAGAGGAGAGCCATACCAAAAAGCATAATCCCCGTAGCAAAAGCCCCCATCAGGAAGTATTTCAACGCAGCTTCGTTGGATCGCAGGTTTCGTTTATCGCTGCCAGTCAGAACGTACATGGCCACTGACAGGATCTCAACGCCCACGAAAAGCATGATGAGGTTTTCGAAACCAATCATCATGATAGCCCCGACCAGCGAAAACAGTAAAATACCGTAGTATTCAGCGGGCTGGGCTGCTTCATCTTCCATGAAACTGCTCGATAAGGCCACAACCATGAATGACGAACCGAGAACGATGGCCGTAAAAACCATGGATAAGTTGTCCGTCAGCAACATGCCGTTAAAGTACAGATACGTTTTATTCCAGTCGATAAAGTTAACGGCCAGAGACACGAGCAGAAACAATAACGTTGCCGGCAGCAGGACGGCTCTTGACTTCAGAAAGCCAAGAAACAGTAGCAGGATGCCAAAAGCAGATAACAGAACGATGGGAAGCATATGGTTTAGTTTATAGTTTGTTGTTTGCAGTTAAAAGTCTATGCCGTTAAGCCAGCTTTTGACTACAAACCCCGAACTGAATAACTCATTTCAAGGATACGGCAGTTGTGCCGATGTATTTCATCAAATTAACTACAGCCGGCTCCGTTACTTTCAGAAAGGAAACCGGGTAAATACCAATCCAGAATACCATAAAAGCAAGCGGCAGTAGTACCCAGCTTTCTGAGCCGGTCAGATCCGCAAACGATTCGGTGCGGGCTGATGGGGTACCAAACATACTTTTCTGGAACATCCGGAGCATATAGACCGCCCCAAAAATGATGGTGAATCCAGCCGCTAAACCGAGGTAGTGATTGTAAGTAAATACGCCATGCAGCAGGAGAAACTCGCCCACGAAACCATTGGTAAGCGGCAATGCAACACTACCCAGCAGCATAATCATAAAATATACGGTCAGCTTGGGCGTCGTGCGGGTTATGCCTCCAAGCTGGTCGAGTTGCCGGGTATTTGTCCGGGAGAAGATAACATCGGCAATGAAGAACATACCTACTACGTTGATGCCGTGGGCCAGCATCTGCACCAGTGCCCCCTGCAAACCCGTTTCGGTTTGTGAGAAAACCCCGGCAGCCATCAACCCTACGTGTGAGAATGAGGAGTAGGCAATCAATCGCTTCATATCGCGCTGACGAATGGCGATAATTGAACCATACACGATACCGATGACCGACAGAATGATCGCTGTAGTCCCCCAAGCTTCAACGCCAAGAGGAACGATCGGCAGAATAAACCGGATCAGGCCATACACGCCCATTTTCAGCATAATACCGGCCAGCAGCATCGTGGCCGGCGTCGGCGATTCTACGTACGTATCTGGCTGCCACGTATGGAACGGGAATACCGGCATCTTGATGGCGAATGCGATAAAAAACGCCCAGAAAACCCAGCCTTGCGCAGCCGGCGTAAGCTTTAGATTATAGAAATCAGTAATGGCTGACGAATGAGGTGCCCCATTTATTGGTGCCGTCTGGTAGTACAGATACACTAGTGCCACCAGCATGAACAGACTACCGAAAATAGTATAGACGAAAAACTTGAACGTAACCGGAATTCGATTTTCACCACCCCACATGGCCGCGAGGAAGTAAATGGGAATCAGGGCTGCTTCGAAAAACAAATAAAACAGGAAACCGTCGCGGGCAGTAAAGACGCCCATCAACGCTGCCTGCATGTACAACATGAGCGCGTAGAACACCGATGGACGGCTGTAGCTCCGATTAAATGTCGATAGAACGATGAAGGGCGTCAGCAAACCGGTCAGCAGTACCAGCAATAGGCTGATCCCATCAACACCCGCGCTGAACCGGATACCTAACGAGCCAATCCAGGGATAATCGAATGCAAACTGCGTTTTCGCGTCGGGCACAAATCCAACGAAGACATAAGCAGCCAGCGCCAGTTCAATCAGCGCAGCTCCAAACGCCAGTGTGCGGGATGTTTCCCCTTTTACAAGAAGTAATAACGTAGCCGCTACGGCCGGAAAAAGTATAAGTGCAAGCGTTAGCATAGGTCGTTCGAGTAGCGGTGGTTAAAAACGGACGAAGAAGCGTAGAGCAATGATGGCGACTATGCTCAGTACCATCGCGAAGACGTAGAAACCAATCGAGCCGTTTTGAAGCAACCGCAGTTGATTTGAGCCCGCCCGTACCAGCCAGGCCACCCCATTGACAATACCATCAATGACAAATTCGCCGAAGCTATAGAGCGCATCGCCGAGGCCACGAATCGGCCGGACGATGATTGCATCGTAAAACTCATCAACGTAGTACTTATTATACACCACCTGTTCGGGCAGCGAACGCTCGGCCGCATCGGGTGCCGGAACAGCCCCACGACTGACGTACATGGCGTAAGCAATGACACCGGCTATCAGCGCCACGCCGGCCGAAACAGCCATAAGAATGTATTCGGTACTGTGCTCAATGGTTGATTCGGCAAACGCTTCGGGATTTACCTGCCGCGATCCTTCAAACAGCGGAGCCATGAAATCGCCCAGCCAACCTCCGCCCGGCAGATTCAATGCGCCACCAACCGCCGACAAAATAGCCAACACTACCAGCGGTGCTGTCATCGTAGCAGGCGACTCGTGCAGGTGATGCCGTTGCTCTTCCGTACCCCGGAATTCGCCGAAGAACGTCAGAAACAGCAGCCGGAACATGTAAAATGACGTCAACGCCGAACCCAGTACGCCCAATGCCCACAGCACTTTGTTGTGTTCAAATACGTGCGCCAGAATTTCGTCTTTTGAGAAGAAGCCCGCAAAAGGCGGCAAGCCTGAAATAGCAATCGTACCGATCAGGAACGTAATGAACGTAACGGGGAGGTATTTCCGAAGGCCGCCCATGTTCCGAATGTCCTGCTCATCGGACATGGCATGGATGACACTACCGGCCCCCAAGAAGAGCAGTGCCTTGAAGAACGCGTGGGTAATAACGTGAAACATACCCGCCGTGTAAGCCGTAACACTCAGGCCGAGGAACATATAGCCCAACTGGCTGACCGTCGAATAGGCGAGTACTTTCTTGATGTCATTTTGCAGCAGACCAATTGAAGCGGCCAGCAGAGCCGTAGCGATCGCAATACCGCCGATGATTTCCAGCGTCAGGGGCGAAAGGGTGTACAGAACGTTCGAACGCACCACCATGTATATACCCGCCGTTACCATCGTAGCCGCGTGAATAAGCGCCGATACGGGTGTCGGACCGGCCATTGCATCGGGGAGCCACGTATAAAGCGGAATCTGTGCCGACTTTCCCATTGCGCCGACGAACAGCAGCAGTGTAATCGCCAGAATTTCAGGATCGCCTATCGTCAGGCTGGTAGCCTGCTTGAATACGTCGGTGTACTCAGTCGTACCGAACAGATTAATGATCCAGAAAATACCCAGCAAAAAGCCCAGGTCACCAATACGGTTCATGACGAAGGCTTTGCGGGCGGCATTGTTATAATTTGTGTTCGTATTCCAGAAGCCAATCAGCAGGTACGAGCATAGTCCAACGCCCTCCCAGCCGATAAACATGATGACGTAGTTTGATCCCATCACCAACAGCAGCATAAAAAAGACGAACAGGTTCAGGAAAGCCATGAACTTACCAAATCCTTCGTCGTGCTTCATGTAGCCAATGCTGTACAAGTGAATCAGCGAACCTACGCCCGTAACAACCAGCAACATCAACAGCGATAGTTGGTCGATCTGGAACGAGAAGCTTATATCCAAATCCCCAACGCTGATCCAGTCGAACAAAACGGCTTTCAGCGGCCCGGCGTTGTTAGTCAGGTCAGCATTACCCAAAAAAGCGCCGAACAGAAAGCAGCTCGTCAGAAATGATGCCAGTACAGCTACGGTTGCAATAGCCCCAGCCAGGCTTTTGGGTATCCGGCGAAACCCAAGGCCATTGATGGCAAAACCAAGGAGAGGAAAGAGCGGAATTAAGGCACAGAGTAAGTCTGTCTGCATAGGTAGTGAGTAAATCGGTAGGTCAATTCGTCAGTAAGAGCGAAACATGGCTACTTATCGACAGCCTGACAGTGTTTACCATTTTAATTTATTCAGTAAGCCCACGTCGATAGAGCGGGTATTTCGGTAGATCATCACAATGATAGCCAGCCCGACCGATACTTCAGCGGCTGCCACAGCCATGATAAAAAAGACAAACACCTGCCCGGACGAATCGGAACGATACGACGAAAACGCGATCAGCAGCAGGTTGACCGCATTCAGCATCAATTCGATGGACATGAAAATGATGATGGCGTTTCGCCGGGTCAGTACGCCGATGATGCCAATGACGAACAGCGCCGTACTGATAATGATGTAATAGGTGAGCGGTATTTGCTGAATGACTTCCGGAATTAGGACGTTCTGCGTGGGTTGCATGTTAACCGGTTGCTAAAAAATTGCCGCAAAGTTACGGATTATTCAACTTACTCAAATGTGTCGTGGAACACAGATGCCACAGATTACGCCGATGTGGTCGAACAAATTTGCGTAATCGGTGAAATCAGTGGCTATTTCTTTCCATTTAATCCATTAGCAAACATACGTAACCGGATTTCGGTGAGTCGGCGTTTGGTGTCCAGCGGAAACTCGCCTTTCAGCATCCAGTCATAAAATGACGGTTCTTTTTTCAGCACATCCAGTACCGGTAATCCCTTGTGCTTGCCAAAATTGAACACCTCTTCTCCCTTCTCGTTGATAATCATCCGCCCGGCCAGATCTACATTCTTGTTGGCCGTCAGGTTATGCAGCATGTCGACATCATTCTGAAAAACAACGTCCTGGCCATTGTCATCCTTCGCCATCTGGCCAATGTATTTCTGCACCTGGGCGTTGAGTACCTCCAACGTAGCCAACGTATCGGCTTCGGCATTGTGCGCGTTCAGCAATTCCTTGCCGCAGTAAAACCGATAGGCAGCCGACAAGTTGCGGGGTTCCATGAGGTGGAAGATTCGTTGCGCATCGACCAGCCGCCGATTTTTCATGTCGAAATCAACATTAGCGCGCAGAAACTCCTCGACCAGCAGCGGTACGTCAAATCGGTTGCAGTTGAAACCGGCCAGATCGCAGCCTTCCAGAAACTGCGCCAGTGTGCGGGCAACCGATTTGAACGGGGGCGCGTCCTTCACATCCTCATCGAAAATACCGTGAATCATGCTCGACTCAACCGGAATGGGCATGCCAGGGTGGACCCGCTGCGTTTTGATGATCACCTCGCCGTTGGGCAGTGCCTTAGCGATGCAGATATCAATGATCCGGTCTTTGGCGATATTGATGCCGGTTGTTTCGAGGTCGAAAAAGGCCAGCGGTTTTTTGAGTACAAGTTGATGCGTCATGACCAATGCGCGCTTTGCGCGGTATGACTACAAAGGTATACAGGTTTCGGTGGAATTGTTGACTGCCAAAATCGAAAACAATCGGATCAGGAACCCCTACCCCTCCCAACCGAACGATCGTTCAACGGCTTTCTGCCACCCGTGCAGCAACCGATTTCGGGTATCCTGCGCCATTTTTGGTTCGTAAGTCTGAGCAATCCCCCAGTTCTGCCGTAGATCGTCCAGCCCATTCCAGTAACCGACAGCCAAACCCGCTGCGTATGCCGCTCCGAGGGCCGTCGTCTCGGTAATGGTCGGCCGTACGACCGGTACGTCAAGTACGTCGGACTGAAACTGCATCAATAAATCGTTGACCGTCATGCCGCCATCAACCCGCAGGGAGCTGAGTTTCACACTGGCGTCCTGCTCCATAGCCCGCACTACGTCGACGGTCTGGTAGGCAGTTGCTTCCAGCACAGCCCGCGCCAGGTGCCCTTTGTTCACAAACCGCGTTAGTCCGGCAATGACGCCCCGGGCATCGGCTTTCCAGTAGGGAGCATACAGGCCGGAGAAAGCGGGTACAAAATACGCCCCGCCGTTGTCGTCCACGGAGCCAGCCAGCTTTTCAATGTCGGCGCTATTTTTAATAATCCCCAGGTTGTCGCGCAACCATTGCACCAGCGCCCCCGTAATGGCGACGCTGCCCTCCAGGGCGTAGTGTACCGGCTGACCGCGAAACTGATAAGCCACGGTTGTCAACAGCCCGTACGTTGAGTGACGTAGCTCGGTCCCCGTGTTCATCAGCAGAAAACAACCGGTTCCATAGGTGTTTTTGGCTTGCCCTGGTTCGAAGCAGGTTTGCCCAACCAGCGCGGCCTGCTGATCGCCCAGAATACCGGCAATGGGTACTCCTGGCAATACTTCCGATGAAACCGTACCGAAATCGCCACTACTGGGCCGGATTTCAGGAAGCATCGCCCGTGGTACGTCGAAAGCCCGCAGCAGTTCTTCGTCCCAGTTTAGGGTTTCCAGATCCATAAGCTGCGTTCGGCTCGCGTTGGTCTGGTCAGTCAGGTGAAGTCCACCCTGCGGCCCGCCAGTCAGGTTCCAAACCAGAAAGGTATCCATATTGCCAAACAACGCATCGCCCCGCTCGGCATCGGCTCGCAGCCCCTCCACGTTGTCGAGTAGCCAGCGAAGTTTCAAGCCGCTGAAATACGTAGCCAGGGGCAGACCGGTTTTGGCCCGAAAACGGTCCTGGCCTCCATCGTTTGAGAAGCGGGTTACGTAGTCGGCTGTCCGCATGTCCTGCCAGACAAGTGCATTGTAGTATGGCTTACCAGTCCGCCGATTCCAGACGACGGTTGTCTCGCGCTGGTTGGTGATCCCT
This sequence comes from Fibrisoma limi BUZ 3, assembly GCF_000296815.2. Classification (GTDB taxonomy): domain Bacteria; phylum Bacteroidota; class Bacteroidia; order Cytophagales; family Spirosomataceae; genus Fibrisoma; species Fibrisoma limi. The sequence goes on along the minus strand of NZ_CAIT01000010.1, from coordinate 4,580 downwards.
ACGGCGGCAATATCACCGACCTGCAGTTTGGCTTTGATACGGGCCAGTGCAATAACCTCAAGGGTATTACGCCAGATTTCGTCGGGGTCATGTTCGACCCAGCCCGGTTGAGGATAAATCTGTCGGTGCTCTTTCTGAGCCAGTGATACGATAGCGCCGGAGCGGTCGAATACGATGCAGCGTGTGCTGGTTGTGCCCTGGTCAATGGCAGCTATGTAGGTGGGCATAAAAAATTGTTATATCCGTATAAAGTTCATTATCCCGTTTTCAGTCTTACAACGCAAACCACCGGATCAGTACGCCCCCCAGCGCTCCACCAATCAGCGGCCCTACGATGGGAATCCAGCCGTAGCTCCAGTCGGACGATCCTTTGCCGGGAATCGGCAGAATAGCATGGGCAATGCGCGGCCCCAAATCCCGGACAGGGTTAATGGCGTATCCGGTTGTGCCGCCCAGCGACAGACCAATACTCCAGACCAGCACGCCTACCAGATACGGTCCAACCCCGATAGCCAGGGTACCCAAATTTTTGGATGAAATACCAGCGAGCCCCAAAATCAGTACCAGTGTAGCCAACGACTCGCTCAGCAGATTAGCACCCGTATTGCGAATAGCTGGTCCGGTTGCAAAACAGGCCAGTTTGTCGCCGGGAGCCGGGGTAGCCGCCCAGTGAGGGGCATACTGTAACCAGACCAGCACGGCACCGAGAAAAGCCCCGATTAATTGCGCTGGAATGTACGTTGGAATCGTATTGTAGTCGTTGGTGGCTACCGCGAAAGCTACCGTTACGGCAGGATTCAGGTGGGCATCAACGCTGCCAAATGCTTTGGCTACAAAAACGGCGATGGTTACGGCAAAGGCCCATCCGGTCGTTATGACCATCCAGCCGGCGGCTTCACCTTTAGTTTGTTTTAGCACCACGTTAGCGACAACGCCGTTGCCGAGTAGCAATAACACGGTCGTTCCAATAAGCTCACCCAGGAAAGGAGACGTTTGCATCAATAAGCTTGGTTTAGGAATAGTTTGTGCGAATTAAGCCATATTTTTGGGCCAAACGCAACTTCATTTTCTCAACTCCATGAAAACCATTGTCTTTGAGCAAACTGGAAAACCTACCGATATCCTGAAAGTCATGGATATGTCGGCACCTGAACCTAAACCAGGCGAAGTCCGTGTCAAAGTGCTGGCCAGCCCGATCAACCCTTCTGACCTGATGTTTGTACAGAATATGTACGGAATTCGGCCGCAGCTACCATCCGGGGCCGGGTTTGAGGGCGTCGGCATTGTGGATGCACTTGGAGAGGGTGTACAGATGCGTACCGGCATGCGGGTTAGCTTCACCAGCGTTGGGACATGGTCGGAGTATGCCATTGCGCACCAGCGAAGCCTGATTCCGGTGCCGGACGCTATCAGCGACGACGTAGCGGCTCAGTTATTTGTGAACCCCTTCACGGCCTATGCATTGGTGCAGGAGTCAAAGGTTCCGGAAGGTGGCTGGCTCATGGTGACGGCAGCCGGCTCGGCTTTTGGCAAGATGGTGATTCAGTTGTGCAAAATGCGGGGTATCCAGACCATCGGTACCGTCCGGCGCGACAACCTGAATGATGAGCTTAAAACACTGGGTATTACTGAAATTATTAACACGGAGCACGAGAATTTGCCCGCTCGGGTCAAGCAGATAACCGACGGCAATGGGGTTGCCTGTGTGCTGGATGCCGTTGGTGGACACACCGCCAGCGAAGCGATGAAATGCCTGAGCAAAGGCGGTACCATGATCATTTATGGGCTACTTAGCCTGCAGGACCCCACCCTCAATGCTGGCATGATGATTTTTCGCGAACTGACCGTCAAAGGCTTCTGGCTCACCGACTGGATGCGCCGGGTTGATAGCCAAACGCGCCAGGACGTAGCCCAGAATGTCATTCAACTGCTGGCATCGGGTCAGATTGAATTACCGGTTGAAGCCAGCTACTCCCTCGACGACATCGCCAAGGCTGTTGAACACGCTGAACAAACCGCCCGGTTTGGAAAAATTCTGGTGAAACCGTAATTTTTGGGAGGCTAACTGGTTTACTATAAACTGGTTAGCCTCCCAAAAATACGTGCCATGAATCCGTTTAAGAAACTTGGCTTTTTGTGGTCATACAGTTTGTTGGCCGTTATCCTGCTCGGCTACTACGTCGGCGAATCGCCCTGGACCTGGGCGGGTGCTCTCTACGTCTTTTGCATCGTTCCGGTACTCGATTTCGTAGCTGGCCGCGACCGGTCAAATATCAGCCACGACGCCTTTGAAGCAACCTTACACGACCGCTATTTTGACGTACTCCTGTACTCGTTCGCCTATCTACAGTACAGTCTGTTGCTCTGGGGCTGCTACGTCCTGACGGTTGATCCTTTGACAATTGCTCAAAAAACTTGCCTGATGATTAGCATCGGGCTATTCTCCGGTACCATCATCAACGTAGCCCACGAACTCGGGCACCGTAGCAGTCGTGTGGCTCAGTTTCATGCCCGATTGGCGCTGCTGTCGGTTAGTTATATGCACTTTATGATTGAGCACAACAGAGGTCATCATGTGCACGTAGCGACCCCGGCCGATCCAGCTACGGCCCGTAAAGATCAGACACTGTATGCCTTCTGGCAGCAGAGTATCGTGGGTAGTTATCGAAGCGCGTGGCAAATTCAGAAGAAATTGTTGACGAAGGCAGGCTATCCCGTCTGGAGCCGCCACAACGACATGCTCTGGTTTGCTATTCTGCCGGCTCTGCTTTGCACGGCATTGACGATCGGGTTTAGTGACTGGGCTGGTCGCTCAATCTGGGCCGTACCTGTTTTTTTCGCAGTCCAGAGCCTTGTTGCCGTTCTGCTGCTGGAAAGCATAAATTACATTGAGCATTACGGCATAACCCGTCGGGAAGTAGCGCCCGGGCGCTATGAGCGCGTCAATCCGCTGCACTCATGGAATGCCAGCGAAGTAATCAGCAATCTGGTTTTGTTTCAACTTCAGCGTCACTCTGATCATCACGCTTACGCAGCGCGGCCGTATCAGGTACTTCGTCACTTTGACCAAAGTCCGCAGCTTCCTTCCGGCTACCCGGCCATGATCCTACTGGCGCTGGTGCCGCCCCTGTGGTTCCGGATTATGAACCCACGACTCGAACGCTGGCAGCAACGCGCCCACAGTGCCGATGAGATTGCGGCTGTTGTCCGGCAGTATGCGTAGTGCGATTCACTGCGCTGAAATCCCGGACATTTCCTAAGTTTCTCTTCTGATTTTTGGCAGCTTCCTTATCTTTGACAACAATAACCGAAAACCAAAGTCGTTTGATTCCTGAACGACCATTGGTTGAACCATTTTCACTTGTATCGTCTGTATGCTATTGCTCCAGGTTCCGGCCACTGACACCACGGCCGCGTCGTTATCGGCCGCTTCGGGGGCTGCTCCTCAACAAAGTCTGCAACTGCTGGACTTAGTAGCCAAAGGCGGCTGGGTAATGATCCCCATCGCTTTTCTGTTTTTTTGCGCCCTGTACCTGATTTTCGAGCGATTTTTCATCATTCGGGCCCAGACCCGGACCGATGCGGGCTTCATCGACAATGTGAAGGACATGGTGTTGCAGGGTAATATCAAATCGGCTGAGTCGTTTTGTAAAAACCAACGTACTGCCACTGGCCGGATCTTCGAGAAAGCCATTGGTCGGATTGGTTCGCCAATTCGGGAGATCGAAGCCACCGTCGAAACAGTTGGACAAATCGAAATTGGCCGGCTGGAACGAAATCTGGGTTACCTGGGCATCATTGCCGGTATTGCACCGCTGCTGGGCTTCATCGGTACAATCTCGGGTATCATCCGTATCTTCTACGATATTTCACTGTCCGACAACATCAGCGTTGGTATCATCGCTGGTGGTCTGTACGAGAAAATGATTACGTCGGGGGCCGGTCTGATTGTGGGTGTGATTGCTTATACGGGCTACCACCTGCTGAACATGATGATCGAAAAGTTCACGCTCGCGCTGGAAATGAACGCTTTTGAGTTCATTGAAGTACTTCAGAAGCCGACCGAAACGGTTCGGATGCGGTAGAACTCTGTCCGGGTCAGGCTCCGGCCTGGTCGATTATAAAATTATCAAGGGCCAGGCTCCGGCTTGGCCCAGACCAATATGAAACTCCGAAGAAAACGCAAGTTTGCCGCTGAGGTAGCGACGTCGTCGCTGAACGACATCATGTTCTTCCTGCTGTTGTTCTTCCTCATTATTTCAACCGTAGCCAACCCCAACGTAATCAAACTGTTGTTGCCGAAAGCATCGTCTTCGCAGCAGTTGAGCAAAAAACAGGTAACGCTCTCGGTAGACGGTAATAAGCAGTATTTCATCGATCGCAAGCCAGTAGACCCTGCCAACCTGGAAACTGAACTGCAAACCATCATGGCTGGTATTGCTGAGCCGACTGTTGTTGTTCGCTTCGACAAATCATTGACTGTTCAGGATTTGGTTGATGTTCTGCAAACGGGCGCTAAACTGAATATCAAAATGGTGATGGCCACGTCGAAGTAGCCACTGATGTTACGGACAATAATG
>NZ_CAIT01000011.1 GCF_000296815.2 Fibrisoma limi BUZ 3 | reverse complement strand
AAAGGGAGACAAAGGTAGCTAATTATCCGGCTCGGCGATAATGCTCGTACATTCCTAAGCTAAAATAAAGGGAATCGGCGGATGTGTCAACGGACAATGTTAATCCCTTTGAATAATGCAACCCCGGTTCGACTTAAACGGCTTCTGACCGCTTTTGCCCCCGAAAAAAGAAACTGCTACTTTTACGTACCAGAGGCAGGGTTCATACCCGCTCATACTGACCCATATGTTTGCTGAGCACTTCTCAACTACCGATAAACAGCAGTGGATTGAGCAGGTCCGGAAGGATCTCAAAGACCCGGCTGCCTACGAAACGCTGCGGTGGTCAACACCGGAAGGTTTTACCCTCGAACCTTATTATACGGCCGACGACCTGGCTACGCTGCCTCTCAACGACATACAGGGAGCCCAGAAACAAGTACCCGGCTGGCTGAATGCCCCCGAACGGGCTGTTTCTGACGAAAAAATGGATAATTCAGGGCTACGTGACGCCATCAGTCGCGGAGCCGATGCGCTGGTGCTGAGTTGGTCAACGACGAAAGGATCCGCCACGTCAGACCGAGTCACGTCTGGGCTGGCGCGACTACTCAACGGCGTTAAACTGAGCGATACACCCGTCTTCTTTCGGCTGAATGGTGACGTCGCGGAGTTTATGACGGCTTTACGCACAGTCGCTCCGTATCAGCTTAAAGGTGGCCTTCTGGTTGATCCTCTGGCTAGTTGGGCAACGTCGGGCCAACCGTATGCCGATGAGTTGAAAGCTACAGTGGCAGCCACTCGCCAGACAGCCGATTCTCCGCAATTCCGCACGGTAACGGCCAGCAGCCATGCGTTCCACAACGCTGGCGCTACGGCTACTCAGGAACTGGCTTTCCTGCTGGCGTCGTTGGCGGACCAATATGATGGCTTGACCAACGCCGGTCTGACCATCGACGCGGTGTTTCCTAAAACGCTGCTGTCCGTATCGGTTGGTACGAGCTACTTCGTTGAGATCGCGAAACTTCGGGCGCTGCGTGTGCTTTGGCAACGGTTCAGTGCTGCCTATGGTCAGTTCCTGGCTCCCTGCCCACTGCTCCATGTGCAGACCTCTACTTTCTATGACGCCGTTGCTACGCCGTATACAAACCTGCTCCGGGCTACCACCGAAGCGATGGCGGCTGTGACTGGCGGCTGCGATGTACTGACGGTTCATCCCTACGATACGGTGTTCGAAGCCCCCAGCGAGTTTTCCGAACGGATCGCCCGCAACGTATCGGTGCTGCTAAAAGAAGAGGCATACCTTGATAAGGTTGCCGATCCATCCGCCGGGTCCTACTACGTTGAAATCCTGACGTATCAGTTGGTCGAAGCCGCCTGGGCATTGTTTCTCAACGTCGAAGAAAGGGGCGGATTCGTCGACGCATTCGAACAGGGATTTGTCCAGTCTGAAATCGAACGTTCGTATCAGGCAAAAGTCGAAGCCGTACGTAGTGGTAAGGTACTGGTTGGCGTTACCAAGTTCCGGCACGACGAAAATCCGGTTGTGAGTTCACCACATAAACCTGGTAACAGCTTGTCTCAACCGGCAGATGCTGCATTATTACCCGACCGGCGATTGGCACAGGCATTTGAATAAACTTTACTCTCAAAATGACAAAGGCGGCCCGCTGGAGCCGCCTTTGTCATTTTGAGAACGGACGAACTAAACTATTGTACCGCTGAAACAGCCCGATACGCATTTACGCGGCCATAGCCGAACAAGGGGTCCCGTCCTGTTTTCCCGAGATCATCGGCCGATGCACGCAGCGCTGCCTCTACACGAGTGGGGTCCATCTGTCCTCCATTCTTACCAATGATCAGAGCGGCTACTCCCGCAGCATGTGGGCATGCCATACTGGTACCGGCAGAGAAGTAATACTGCCCAGCCGCACCCGGGCTGTTCCCCGTGCTTAACACCATGTCATACTGCCAGTTGGCAGTCGGATACAAGGAGAAATCACCACCAGGAGCCGCAAAAGTTACGTCAGGCGTTCCGTAGTTTGAATATGACGCAAACCGATCCAGATTTGTAGTACGATTGGCAAACCAGCCAGCCGGCCCAGTCGCCGAAATAGAAAGGACATTGGGCAGATTAGCCGGGATACTCAAACCTGATCCATCCTTATTGCCGTCAATCGCATCGTTACCTGCCGCAGCCACGAGCGTGACTCCCTGCGAATGCGCATAGTTCATAACGCGGGTAAGGGCGTTGATCAGTTCCTGGGTTCCTTTGGCATCATGACCAATAAAATCGTCGGATGGATCGGCTGGCGTTCCATTGTCATCAAGATACTTTCCATTACGAAGCAGAAACGTACCTAAGCTCATGCTGATGACATCGGCCTTTTGATTGACGGCATCCAGAACCCCCTGGAGCAACCAGGAAAATGAACCCGAACCACTATCACGCAGCACTTTGATCAGCAGTAGGTTAGCCTTGGGCGCAACGCCCACCACGCCGATGTTATTGTCCAGTGCGGCTACCGTACCGGCAGTATGCGTACCATGACTTCCAACGTCACCAAGCGCATACTGAGCCGATTCGCCCGGCACAAAACTCCGGCTATACACGATGTTAGCGGCCAGATCGGGATGGTCCAGGTCAAAGCCGCCGTCCAGTACAGCTACCCGAACGCCTTCCCCCTGGTAACCTGCTGCCCAGGCGGCCGGAGCATTAATCGCTTTATGCCCCCACTGGAACTGGAAAAAGGGATTAGTGGCAGGGTTAGTGGCTGATTGGCCGGTCACGTTATCCAGAACACCCTGATCTGTGTACACCGCCGGTGGATTAATCCACTGCGCTTCGGCATCGCGAATGACCGAACCGACGCCGGCAATGCGAGCAGCCTTATCAGCAAACTTCGGGTCATCCGACGTAGCGATAGCTATGCCAATCTCACCCATAACACGGCTAACTTTACCATTGGCTTTGCTGACTTCATTTTCGAGATCGGCAGGTAGTTGGTTACCCGTTGCCATGATAATATACTGACCCCTACGGAGCGTAATGCCTGTTTCGGGCTTTCCAACGCGAGCAGTGCGGCTACTAAACTGATTGACTGGCTGTAGTGAATCCTCACTCGAACAAGCAAGAAATAAGGCGGATAAAGCCCCGAATGTCAGTAACGTTTTAGGAAATAGTTTAGGCATTTGTCGAAAAAGTGATAAAATGAATGAGTTAACAACTTTGCATACAAGGCGTTATTTTATACTTTCTACTCTATAAACTAAAAATACATTTGAAAAATAATGCCTCTCGTATTGATAGATTCTCCAGACCATCATCTCCGCGTTTTGCGCTACGTACGTCGGTAAACGACTCCGCAAAATGGAGCATTTTACGTTTTGAATGTCGTACTTTCGCTGTACAATAGTTGCGCATGAAACCTAACTTCACCAACATACATCAGCCCGATCCGGCACCCCGGCAGCCCTATCAGGATGGGCTACTGAAGTCCTTTACCACGGCCGAAGGCATTAAACTGAAACCCCGCTTCACTGTCGCTGACGTACAGAACGCCGAACATCTGAACTACGCGGCCGGGATTCCGCCGTATCTGCGTGGTCCATACAGTTCGATGTACGTCCGGCAGCCGTGGACCATTCGGCAGTACGCCGGGTTTTCGACTGCCGAAGAATCCAACGCGTTTTACCGGCGTAACCTCGCGGCCGGGCAGAAAGGCTTATCCGTTGCCTTCGATCTGGCCACGCACCGGGGCTACGACTCAGACCACCCGCGGGTGGTGGGCGACGTCGGAAAGGCCGGTGTAGCCATCGACTCGGTCGAAGACATGAAGATTCTGTTCGACCAAATCCCGCTTGACCAGATGTCGGTCAGTATGACCATGAACGGGGCCGTTATTCCGGTCATGGCGTTCTACATCGTAGCCGCCGAGGAGCAGGGCGTGAAGCCGGAGCAGTTGTCGGGTACGATTCAGAACGACATTCTGAAGGAGTTCATGGTGCGGAACACGTACATCTACCCCCCCGAACCATCGATGCGGATCATCGGCGACATCTTTGCTTATACGGCGAAGCATATGCCAAAGTTTAACTCCATCAGTATCAGCGGCTACCACATGCACGAAGCCGGGGCACCCGCTCAGCTCGAACTGGCCTATACGCTGGCTGACGGACTTGAGTACATTCGCACGGGTCTGCGGGCAGGCATGAACATCGACGACTTTGCGCCCCGCCTGTCGTTCTTCTGGGGTATTGGTATGAACCACTTCATGGAGATTGCCAAGCTACGCGCCGGGCGGCTGTTGTGGGCCAAGATTGTCAATCGCTTTGAGCCGAAAAATCCCAAGTCGCTGGCGTTGCGGACCCACTGCCAGACCTCCGGCTACAGCCTGACCGAGCAGGACCCGTTCAATAACGTAGCCCGCACCACCATCGAAGCCCTGGCGGCCGTGCTGGGGCATACGCAAAGCCTGCACACCAACTCGCTGGACGAAGCCATCGCCCTTCCCACCGACTTTTCGGCCCGAATCGCCCGAAATACGCAGCTTTATCTACAGCTTGAAACCGACGTAACCCGCGCCGTTGATCCCTGGGGCGGCTCCTACTACGTTGAGTCCCTGACCAAAGAACTTACTGAGAAAGCGTGGGCGCTGATCGAGGAAGTTGAGCAACTGGGCGGAATGACAAAAGCCATTGATACCGGCTTACCCAAGTTACGTATCGAAGAGGCAGCCGCCCGTAAACAAGCCCGCATCGATGCCGGTAAGGACATCATCGTTGGCGTAAACCGGTATCGGCCCGAGTCAGAAAAAGAGATTGAACTGCTCGAAGTCGACAACCAGGCCGTTCGCGAGAACCAGATCAAACGGTTGCAGGAAATCAAAGCCCGACGTAATGAGGGTGACGTACAGTCGGCGTTAGCTGCCCTCACCCGCAGCGCTCAAACCGGCGAAGGCAATTTACTCGCCCTGGCCATTGAAGCCGCTCGCCACCGCGCTACGCTGGGCGAAATCTCCGACGCTATGGAAAAAGCATTCGGCCGCCACAAGGCCACCATCCGAGCCGTATCGGGCATCTACTCCGCCGAAGTCTCCGACGACGAGAACTTCCGGCTGGCCCGCGAACTAAGCGATCAGTTTGCCGAACTGGAAGGTCGTCGGCCACGGATTCTGGTAGCCAAAATGGGCCAGGACGGTCACGACCGGGGCGCTAAGGTGATCGCGACCAGTTTCGCCGACCTGGGCTTCGACGTGGATATGGGTCCGCTGTTCCAGACGCCCGAGGAAGTAGCCCGCCAGGCCGCCGAGAACGACGTTCATATTGTCGGCGTATCCAGCTTAGCGGCTGGCCACAAAACGCTGGTGCCGCAGTTGATTGACGAGCTGCGAAAGATCGGCCGCGACGACATCATGGTCATCGCCGGGGGTGTCATTCCGGCACAGGATTACCAGTATCTGTACGACGCTGGCGTGAAAGGCGTTTTCGGGCCGGGAACGGTGATATCAATTGCGGCTCAGAAGATCCTGACCGAGTTGATCGGGCCAACGGCTCAGCCGCAGTTAAACGGAGCCCAACGCAAGTAACGATTCAGCATGAGTCAGACCCTCCGTTGCGCTATCATTGAAGACGAACCGCTCGCTCAGGAATTGCTGGAGAAATACGTCCGGCGCATATCCTCGCTCGAACTCGTCGCTACGTTCGATGATGCCATTGCGGCTTTTGAGCAACTGCCCGATTTCCGTCCTGACGTGATTTTCCTGGACATTAATATGCCGGAGATGACGGGTATGGAATTTCTTCGCGCTTATCCTGCTCTGCACCCGGCGGTCATTCTAACCACCGCGAACCCTAATCATGCGATAGAAGGCTTTGACCTGGGCGTTACGGATTACCTGCTCAAACCTATTACGTTCGAGCGGTTTATGAAAGCCATTGGTCGGGTCAGGGAACGGTTAAACCCAGACACTGGAGTTAAGACAGCAACGGTTGAGCATGTAGCCACAACCCCGCCCCTACCTCCTGACGTCCCCAATGAGTTCATTTACTTGAAAACCGACAAGAAACTGGAGCAGATCCGCTTCGACGAGATTGTGTTTGCCGAAAGCATGGGCGACTACCTGAAGGTGTTTCTGACAGATCGCTTCCTGGTCACCCACCTGACCATGACGAAACTGGAAGCTAACCTCCCCGCCGACCTCTTTCTGCGCATCAATCGCTCGTACATTGTTCAGTTGTCGCATATTAAAACGCTGGAGGGTAACACAGTCATTACGTCTACGGGTCATGAACTGATCATCGGTTCAAACTACCGGGATACCGTGAGAGAACGAATCCGGAAATGGCTGGTCGTCTAATTGTGAGGCTGAGCGAGGATTTTGCCGTCTTTCATGACCAGTTTAACCTTAGAAAGAACCTGATTGAAATCCTTCTCCAGGTCACCATCAAACGCTGCCAGATCAGCGTAACTGCCTTTCGACAGCTTTCCGACCCGTGTGTTACCCAGCGCCTTAGCGGCATTGAACGTAGCAAACTGGAGTACCTGAGCCGGACTAAAACCAGCTTCGACGTAGGCGATCAGCACGTCCTTTGCTCCATCGCCTGGCTTTACGCCAAGATCATCATAATAATCGGACCCGGCTACAATCATGACGTTTTGCTCATGAGCGCGTTTGATACGCTTATGCGTTAGGGCCAGAAACTCGTTAACCATTTGTTCTGCCTCCGGTCCGGTTTTTCCGTACTTGTTTTTAACCCGAAGCAAGCCTTGCTGGAACGATACGTCTGTAGGTACCAGGTAGCTTCCCCGGCTGGCCATGATAGCTAATGTACTATCCGATAGATCGTATGCGTGCTCAATGCCATCCACACCCGCCAGCACAGCGTTACGTACGGCTTTGTCATAGGTGGCGTGGGCGGTCACTTTACGGTTGTACTGGTGAGCGGTTTCAACAATGGCTTTAATCTCGTCGACGGTCAACAGCAATGAATTGGGCGAATTGTTCGAGCATATTTTTATCAGATCAGCACCGAAGGTGAGTTGTTCTTTTACGGCAAACCGAGCGTCGTCTACGTTTTTTATGATTCGATATTCCTGCTCAGAAACGTTCTTCTGCCAATAGGCAAGACCGTAAAACTGCCCCCCTACGGGACTAAGAATCGGTCCGGATACGAACATTCTCGGGCCTGCGACATAACCCTTGTTAATAGCATCGCGTAACGCTACGTCCAGGTATTTTCCGGAGTTGCCCAAATCCCGGATTGTGGTTATACCGGCTTCGAGATACGTACGGGCGATATGGGCACCACGTAATACACGATCAGCGTCTGACGTCAACAAGGCATCAACAACCATCGGATCAGCTTCGGCGGACTTTTTCAGGTAAAGCAACAGGTGGGTATGAGCATCAATCAAACCCGGCGTAATGGTGCACGTACTCAGATCAATCACCTCAACATCTTTAGGACGACTAACCTTATCGCCCACCTCAACGACGGAATTTCCTCGGATCAGTATTTCCTGATTTTTGACAAACTGAGCCTTTTCACTATTATAAAATTTACCGGCTTTGATCAGGATTACTTTTTCGGAAGCAGTTTGAGCTACTGCCATCACTGAATAAAGGCAAAACAGCAGTACAAGAACTTGAATCTTCATGACAGGAGTCGGGGTTTTTCGTTACTATCTGCCCCGAAAGTAGAGTACCCATTCCCTGCCTGTAAATTATTTCGATATACCTCGACCCCTTTTCGATGAACCTCGGCTTTCTGCGTTCACCGACGAAAAAGCCAGATTCATCGAAATTAGTTGCCGTTTGACTTCTGTATCTGAACCTTTGGCGATAACTTGTTTCATGTCACGCCCCTTACTTTCCGCCCTGACCGATGAAACCCGTTACCATGGCTGGGTAAGGGTGAGTTTTCATGCCCTGCTGGTGCTGGGCGTTTTTGGGATCATTTTCTCCGCTTACGTGCCGTGGTTTCTTTACCCAACCGCGCCCGTTGACATCCCGCTGAAGACGTACGTTGGACCAGTGCTACGCGATGCACTGGCTGTTTTGCTCCAGTACTATGTGCTGGTGTTTCTGTTCACGCGGTACATCCGCAAACCCATCCGGCTTGCCCTGGGTCTGTTTGGCTACTACGTACTTTTGTTCACCTTTTACTATTATTCATCGCTGATTGTCAAACAGTATTTTGGTTTACCCGACGATTATTCAGGCTCTATTACGCACTTTGAGCGACTCTCCTATTGGGACGCCCTGGTGCACCCCAGTACGTTTTTTCATCTGCTGTTCATCATTGAGCGTGCGTTTTACCCCCTGGCTGTTAAGCTATTGGTTGAAATCTACCGTCGTCAGGTTCGTAATGCCCGCTTGCAGCAGCAGTACACACAGCTCGAGCTGAATTTCCTGAAAGCGCAGGTGAATCCGCATTTTCTGTTCAACGTACTGAACAGTATCTACGCACTCACGGAAGAAGAAAGTCCGCGGGCCGCCGAGATTGTCCAGCAACTGTCGGGGTTGATGCGGTACGCGTTGTACGATACATCCGAAACGCTGGTGCCACTTGCTAAAGAGCTTGCCTTCATTCGCGATTACGTTGCACTGGAACAACTCCGCACCGCGAAGCGGCTCACGCTGGAGCTTGATCTACCCCATACCGTCGATGACCGTTACGACATCGCCCCATTCATTCTCATTACGTTTGTGGAAAACGCCTTCAAACATGGCGTAAACAGCACGACCAAAAAATCGTGGGTAAAGCTTTCCATTCAACATAAAGGCAATACGTTGCAGATGAACGTAGCCAATAGTAAACCGGCTCAGGCAAAAGGGGCCGTCGGCGGCCTGGGACTGGCCAATGTTCGCAAGCGGCTGGCGCTGCTGTATCCAGATCAGCACACGCTTCATATCAACGATCAGGCGGATAGATTCACGGTTGATTTACGACTGGAGCTGACGGTTCCGGCCGGGCTTACAGATGGTCAACTCAAGCCCATCGTACCGGCGCTGCACCATCCGTAGAACCTTGTCGTTCAGCGCTAAAAAACTACCCGATTTTGAGGTTGAACAACTTTCTTCAACCCCGTTTTCGGACGTTCAATCAGGCCTGAGAACCATGTTTAGTGGAATCGGTGTTTATTACCCCGACGGCCTTGAAACCCAACGTATTGGTATTGTACCCGATATTGACGTAAAGCCAACGATCCAGGGCATCAGAGAAGGCCGGGATGAGTTGCTGGAGCGAGCGGTAGAGCTAATCAAAGGACAAACGCAGGCCGGTCGGTAGTAACACTTTGCTTCTCATGAACTCACTACACAACAAAATCGCCCTGGTCGCGGGAGGTACCGGGGGCGTGGGCGAAGGCATTGTCCGTACGTTGCTGACCGAAGGAGCCACGGTCATCGTGCCTACCCGTACGGCCGCGAAAGGAGAACGGCTTCGCGAGTACGTCGTGGACGTAGCCCAGGATCGGCTGGTCATCATTGAAGCCATCCTCAGCCAGGAAGACGGTGCACAAACCGTTGCTCAGCAGGTACAGAACCGCTACGGTCACTTAGACATACTGGTCGCTTCGCTTGGCGGTTGGTGGCAGGGGCAAACCCTGACCCAACTCGATCTAAAAACCTGGAACCAGTTGCTAACAACAAACCTGACCAGCCACTTTCTGGCAATTCGGTATCTGGTACCGCTGCTAACACAACAAACCGGCGTTTATGCACACATCAATGGCTTTAGCGCCGAGCAGGCCTATCCCAAAGCCGCTCCAGTAGCCATGGCCGCAGCCGCCCAGAAATCGCTGGTCATGAGCTTAAAAGAAGAACTGAATGGTACCGGCATCCGGGTGCTGGAATTGATTCTGGGTCCAATCAGTACCCGCGACCGAGTACGTCATGGCTGGACCAAACCGGAGTATTATACCCCAACAGATATTGGTCAATACCTGGTTGATCAACTCAACCAACCAGATTCCGGAGAACTGATTCACCGGTTGATGGGAAAGTAGGCGTAAGCGCACTTTTTGCAACTCAGCTTGTGTTACCGTGCCAAACCATTCATCAAACATCCCATGAAAATTGGTATTATCGGTGCTGGAAACATTGGCCATACGGCCGCCCGCCTGTTTGTTAAAGCGGACCACGAGGTAGCTATCAGCAATTCACGTGGGCCCGAATCATTACGTGATGTAGTGTCTGAATTGGGAGAGAAGGCTCACGCGGCAACCGTTGATGAAGCTGCCGCGTTTGGCGAGGTTATACTACTGGCCGTTCCCTGGAGCAAGCCAGAAGCCCTGCCCAACGCTCAAACGGTAGCGGGCAAGATTGTTATTGACGCGATGAATCCATACAAACCCGGTGGCGGACTCTATGACCTCGACGACAGCACATCCAGCGAGGAAACGGCGAAACGGTTACCCGGAGCCCGTATCGTAAAGGCCTTTAACACCATCTGGTACAAACACCTGGCCGAGCAGGGCGACGTATCAAAACCTGAAGGACAGCGCCGGGCCATCTTCGTAGCCGGCGACGATGCCGATGCAAAAGCTATCGTTTCGGACCTCATCCGCACAATCGGGTTTGCACCAGTCGATACCGGCTCGTTGCATGAAGGTGGCCGTAAACAGCAACCGGATACCGATATCTACAATAAGTCACTGACGGGTGCAGAAGCCCGTGAGGCCCTTGCCTCTGTTTAAGCAGTTCCAGTTTGGCTTGTCAAGTTTAATAACATAATCTTAACAGCCACTCCCTCAAAGTCCGCTTATTCAGGCGGACTTTCTTAGTATGTTTCGCCCCTAACGATCCCCCTTTCTATGCCCCTCAAGAATTATGGTATCCTGAAAGGTAAAGTTGTTGGCGCAAAACCAGGTGGTGCCAGCAGCAACCATTTTCACGTACTGATCGACGCGGCCGGTGTGTCGTACCGAATCGCCATCAATGTTTATTCGCAGTCGACTAATAACCGCGATCTTCAGTTCTTTTTAGCAGAAAATTTTCAGCATCCCATTACGTCGCGTGTCAAATCACTGCCCGTTGGCTTTACGGTTGTAGCTCAGCAACCCGACGGGCAGGCACTGGATTTCATCCGGGGCAACCTGTTTGACATCAATCAGATGGCGGTCATTCCCCGCTTTCAGGAAGGGCCTGACAATGACCTGAACGATAAGATTAACTTTTACATCGACCGGGCGCTACGTCGTGAAGCTACCCTGTACGCTTTCGGCGAAACCTGGGGACCAGAAAACGATCGACCTGATCAGTATTTTGGTTTTCTGCCCGGCCGGGGTATACACGACATCCACATGAACCAGGGAAATCCAAACCCTGGCCCTCATGCGTGGCAAAACGGCGTTTGGCAGGATGGCGGTTTTCTGATCCATTTTGAACCGGAAAACAACTGGGTAGGCTACTTTCTCAAATTTCAAAGCCAGAGTGTCCACACCGACGACCTGACCGGCCACCCAATTTCCTTCGACCAGCCAAACCTACCCGAGATCAGGAAGGGTGTACGTATACTGGCCGCCCTGGTTAACCCCATCGGCAATGACCCCGGCCTGGAAAAGATCCTATTGTTTAATCCAATGCCCAATCCAATCAGTCTCAGTGGCTGGGGTATCCTGGACAGCGCCGAGAAAAAGGAGCCACTGGCCGGCACACTGGCCTCCGGCGAAACGAAAACCGTTACCCTTTCCGGACGGAACGCCCAGCTATCGAATCGCGGTGGCCTCATTACGTTGATCGATGAAAATGGCCTGAAGATTCACGGTGTTAACTACACCGAGCTAGAAGCCAGCGATTCGGGGCAGTGGATTATCTTTTAACGCGAGGGTCCAGCTCAACTCAGAAAACGGGTTGAGCTGAACCCTCGCTTTTAGGTCTTAATCTAATATCTGCGCCAAAAAGGCTTCAGTACCGTTCAAAAAATCGGTTCCAGCGCTATTGTGGTTCTTCCCCCGCAACGTAATCAAGCTAACGTCTGGCGCTTGCCGGAGTGTCATCGCATTGTAGGCATTCTGGGAGTTGAAATAGAATACCAGTTGGTCAGCATCGCCGTGGTATAAGCGCGTGGGCACACTAGGTTTCCAGTCGTGTACGTCATTATCTTCAATAGCATTCAGAAATGCCGTATCCGTACCATCGTTAACCGCCTGCCGGAACGTATCGGTAAGAGTCGAATGCAGGCTTGAGCTGATAGACACCTCCTTGCCCCGCTGGGCTATCATCGTAGCATACGGTTCTTTAAAATAGTAGGTCACGGGGCGATTTAACCCGTAAACTTGGTCATACGTTAACAGCGTCCAGATATAATTACGGTTGTAGTCAGCGTTGCCGCTGGTTTTGTTATTGATGATATACTTTACAAAAGCGGGTTTGTCATGGGCGCCAGCCCCGGCACTCGATGCGACCAGGTTAAACTCGCCCGGCACTTCTTCCTCCAATTTTTTCTGTAAGGCTAATGTTGCGAAGCCACCTTCAGAATATCCCGTCAGGCACAAACGACTGTCCCAGTTTACCCTGTTCTGAGCCAGAAACTGCCGGGCCGCTCTGAGCATGTCCAGACCGGCCGTTGCCAGGCTATTCCGATGTTCGTACAGATGCGGTACGTTTCGCGAAGCCCCGTAACCGATGTAGTCGGCCGCAGCCACAATACATCCTCTGGTCGCAAAACGGTTGCCAATCGTGTACCCTTCCGTTCCGGATTGATAATACGATGGAGCCTGCCAGTCGACTTCGATTGTATAATGCTGAAGGCTCATCAGGGGCGATGGCGTGGTTTTATCCGGAACCAGTAATAGACCCGACGCTATGATTGATGAGCCGTCTATATTGCTGGTTCTGTATAAGATACGGTACGCTTTCACATCGTAGGCCTCCTTCGCTGATGTATTGTAGCCTCCTATGGGGAAAGCCGAAACCAGTGTGTTGACTGCCGCGCTGCGGGCACCACTAACGGCTGGTGCTTCCAGTCCTGATTCCGGCTGTTCACAACCGGTCAGCATCGTTGATCCGAGTAACAGACCAACTGTCATAATTCCGTAGAACGTAGAGTTACTTTTCATTTTGGCTGTTGTTTAACGATCTCATAGAGTTGAGTTTCCGTTACGCAACAACTTGTTTATATAAATGTTAATCCATATGTATTAGCCCTTCTTCGTTCAAAACACTGTTGTCTCTTATTTTCTACATAAATGATGGAGATAATACACAAACCTTTTAGAAATTCACTTTCTAAAAATTCGTTAAACTTTGATTGTCAGATATTTATCCATTAGATCGCTTTTTATAAATAAATAGTATAATTTCCTGTTCTATTTGACAACATTAGCTGGCCACTTAAACAAAGTGCTTATGATTTCTATAAAAAAATCAGCCGCAGCGATGTTAACATCGTTGCGGCTGATTCGAAAAACTAAACAATCAATATTTTCTTAACACACTGTCAGGCAGGGCTCTTACGTCTAATCCGAAACTCCGGTTCAGGTTCGCCCAGTTGTTACGGCCATCCTGATAAGCCGGGTTTACGATCATCGACTGATTATAGTAGTACGATGCCAGTTCGAGCTTCCGACGGTCGTTCTGCATCAGCCCTTCGTTCTGGTAGATCACGCCCAGGTTGTTGTACGCCGGGGCATACGCCGAAGCCGCCCGGATCGTCTGTTTGTAATAGTACTTGGCCGAGTCCACATTCGGAATAATCTTCTGGAACACGTAGGCCATTGAGAAATAGGCCTCGCCGAAGTTCGGATAAATCTGCGTCGACTGCTGGAGGTGGTTCAACGCCAGGCGACCATAGCGGTTTGCCTCTTTGTCCTCAAACTGCATATTCTGCTGAGCCACGGCTACTGAGTCGGCCGGAATCCGCTTCGTTTGCAGCCGCCGTTGCAACGTATCAATCTGCACCCGGCTTTTCAGGCCTTTTTCGATCCACTCATTCGCTACGTGTCGCTGCACCTGGCAACTGTTCGGCGCATAAGGCAAAGCAGAATTGAACAGCACGAAGTTACTTACCCAGTCTTTGTTCCGGTCTACGGTCTTGAACGAATAAAGCCCCGTTACGACGGCCATCAATCCAAGCAGTGGGGCATACCGTACCAGCATACTGCGCTGAACACCTGCCGGTGCTGCCTCAGCAGTGGCTACGTCGGCAGGTTGTGGGCGGTCTCGCACCAGCAGTTTCTGCAATCCCCAGATCAGCACAAACCCAAAGCCCATCACGGCTGCGTACAGAAAACGCTCGGCCAGAATACCACCGCGAAACAGGATAAAGCCGAGGCCAGGTGCCATGGTCACGAAGAACCAAAACAGGCCAAAGCCCCAGAGCGTCCGCCTGATAAAGCCTTTGATGGTCAGCCAGCCCAGCGCTACCAGTGAGAAAAAGCCGGCCCACGACAGCATATCCCCTTTCCCGCCGGATGGGATTACGTTGTAGGAGTAATCATAAACCAGCGGATGCGGCAAAAACAGCAGCCGGATGTAGTACATGAAGAACTTAAACGTAGTCGACTTTTCTGTCTTCTCAATGGCATAGGGATAGTTGGCCCAGTCGACCGGCGGCTTACCGCTCAGCGTACCAATCATCACTTTCTTCTGATAGAAGAACAAAGCCGCTACAATCAGGAACGGCCACAAACTTCCCAGCGACTGCCACACATTCCGACGCGCAAACCAGTACTGCATGGCCGGGATCAACCCCAGGCTGACAATCGACGATTCTTTCGACAGGAACGCCAGGTAGAGCGACACGCAGGCCGCAAAAATCCAGCCCCACTGTTTGGTTTCCAGGTAGCGCCAGTGCGCCAGCAACATGAGCGAAATGAACAGGAAGCTCAGCAGTTCGTCGCGGCCTTTGATATTGGCTACGATTTCGGTATGAATGGGATGCGCGATGAACACCAGTCCAATCAGAAAGGCCGTGATGGTTTGCCTGGGCAACCACTTTTGCAGCAGCGCGCCAATGACCAGCCCCGTCAGGGCATACAACACCGCATTGATTATGTGGCTGATGTTCGGACTATCCTTGAAATATTCCTGCTCCAGCGCAAACGTGATCAGCGACAAGGGTCGGTAGTAGCCCAGCGAAATGTTGCTGAAATGCCAGAACTCCGTACGGAGCAGGTCAGGAATACCGGCAATCCCCTTTTTCACAAACAGGTTTTGGCTGATGGCCGCGATGTCGTCGAGGACGTAGCCGTGCCCGAAGGTGTTGATATACAACGCAAAGCCAAGCAGCGCCAGCACCACCGACGGCCACCACGTTACGGCCTGTACCTCAATAGGTAACTCTACGGCAGCAGACGATACAGGCGGCTTGGGAGGAATAGGCCGGGGCGACGTACGCACGGCCTCCGCCGATCGAACCGGTCGGGTCTGCGTAGCGGAAGGGGTCAAAGCAGGCTTTGGCGCGACCGGTCTGACCGGACCGGCAGGTTGCTTCTTTTTTGCCATAACAGCAGTTAACTCGTCAGTTTTCGCTCAGATTGCGACTCATTCTTGAACAAATCAGGCGCAGTTTAGTAAGCGACTTATTTAGTAGTGTAAAGTTCAGGAAGGATGTCAACAAAATCAATTCTATTGGTTTATCAAATCAAAACTATTATCAATATCCTGATAGTAGCTTTGTTGCTGAGCCAGTGTTCACCCAACAACCTGCCTCCAACTACCTCAGGCTCGACAACGCCCACCCGCGACGACCACCTTGCGCTGGGCAACCCAAGCAAAGCCTCAACCGATGATCCGAACAATTATCTGCTGGTGAAATCTGCCTACGTGCTGTCGTTTAATCGCCAGCGCGGTATTGCCAACTGGGTTAGCTGGCATCTGAGCACGGCCTGGAAAGGGACCAGCCCCCGCTCCAACGATTTCCGTCCTGACCCGGCTCTGCCCTCAGGCTGGTACGCGGCCAGAACATCTGATTACACAAACACCGGCTTTGACCGGGGCCACCTCTGCCCTTCCGACGACCGCGACAGTTCGCCGGACGACAACGCGGCCACGTTTCTGCTTACCAATATCGTGCCACAAGCCCCTCGACACAACCGGGAAGTCTGGAAAAACCTGGAAGACTATAGTCGTCAGCTTACGACCAACGGTAATGAGGTATATATTATTGCTGGTACGTTGGGAACCGGCGGTACCGGCCAGAATGGCTACGCCACCCAGATCGCCAATGGCAAGCTGACCGTCCCGGCGTCGCTCTGGAAGATCATTGTTGTACTGCCAACCGGCTCTGACGATGCCGCGCGCGTCTCAACCGAAACCCGTATTATCGCCGTCAACATTCCGAATACCCAGTCGGCGGCCGATAAACCCTGGCAGGCTTACCTGACCAGCGTTGATGAGCTGGAAAAACAGACAGGCTACGATTTTCTGGCCAACGTACCCAGGGATGTGCAACGCGTGATCGAAAGCCGCATCGACGGAACCGTCAACTGATAATCAGGCCACAGCTACGGCAGCAGATACCGGTTCGGCAATAGGTAGCCGCTTGGTTCGGTGCCGCATCACGGCAATCACTTCGTCATCATCGCGGAAGGCGCCATTTACGTTGACGACGTGAGCCGCCAGCTTATCATACCGCTTGCGCATCAGCAGTATGAATACCTGCAGGAAGTCAAGACCATCGAAAATAATCGCCTGGTTCTGGGCGTATTTGTCGATGGTTTTCAGAAAGAACGTAGGGTGTTCCGTCCAGTGCATGGCCGGCCGTACGTGGTGGCTGATGTGATAGCCGTCGTTCCAGCACTTCCGGTTGTATTTGACATTGATGCACGTGATGCTGTTTTTGTAGGCGTTGCCTGGATCGTCGGCATCAACGAATGCGTGCTGCGTCCAGTTACCCAGCATCGCTACCATCCGATACACCAGAAAGGGCAGGATAAAGACGATTACGGTAGCTGGCCAGTTGACAAAGCACAATCCAATACACATCACGATGAACAGTACCTCTCCGGCAATGGCCCGGTACGCCAGCTTCATGCGGTTCTTTTTACGTAGATAACTCGTCAGATCAAAAATTCCGAAGAACAGAAATGCGCTGAAATAATGCAGGAAACTGCGCAGGCTATCGCGCTGGTACGCCATTGTGCTGCTGTCGTCGTCTTCGAGGTTGTTCTCGGGGTGGTGCATACCAATGTGGTGGCTGAAATACGTTTCCGGCGTCTGGCCGAAAAACGGAGCCACAATCCACGGCAGGTAATTGTTCATCCACTTATACTCCGGCTTAAAAAAAGGCCGGTGGCTGGTGCAGTGCAGCATAAGGCCAAACGGCCCCTTGAATGTAAATGTCGTGATGTAGATGTGCAGCAGTGCCAGACTCCACCAGAGCCAGCCCGTCACGAAGGGCATAAATAGCAACACACTGATAGGGATGACGGAGATCGTAATGCGGAGTGTCAGGTAAATGAATGGCAGGTCGCGCTCATCTTTAATAAATTGTAAAAAGAAGCGGTCAAGCCGATCATAAGGGCGCTCTACAAACGTAGGGTCCTGAATTGTGCCAAGTGCCTTCATCCGCAAATACGGGGGTTAAAAGGTTGGGTTTAGGAGTATAACGAAGAGAATGTCTATAGATTGGCTACAGGGTTAGTAGCACCAATTAATTTTTGGCCACAGCATGTCCACCAAACTCATTGCGCAGGGCCGCTACTACCTTACCCGAGAACGTATCGTCTTGCAGAGACCGGTAGCGCATCAGCAGCGAAAGCGCAATAACAGGTGTTGGCACGCCCAGATCGAGGGCCGTTTCGAGCGTCCATTTACCTTCGCCGGATGAGAACATCCGTCCTTTGATTTCATCCAGCTTGGCGTCTTTGCGGAAGGCGTTTTCGGTCAGTTCCATCAGCCAGCTACGAATCACAGACCCGTGGTTCCACATCTTGGCCACAGCTTCAAAGTCAATCGGGAACTGGCTTTTCTGTAGTACCTCAAAACCCTCGGCAATGGATTGCATCATGCCGTATTCGATGCCATTGTGCACCATCTTGACGAAGTGCCCGCTGCCTGCCGGACCGGTGTAGAGATAGCCGTCTTCCACCGAAATGTCGCGGAAAACCTGGTGCAGCGGCTCGATGACGTCGGGGTCTCCGCCAACCATCGTACAGGCACCATTCAGGGCTCCGCTGATACCGCCACTCGTGCCGCAGTCGAGGAAGCCCACGCCTTTTTCTTTCAGATAAGCGTGGCGACGGACCGAATCCTGGTAGTGTGAGTTACCGCCGTCAATAATCACGTCACCAGGCTGTACCAGCGGCAGCAGTTGTTCAATAACCGTATCGACCAGAGGGCCGGCCGGAATCATGAGCCAGAGCACGCGTTTTTCAGGCAGTGCGTTGTAGAGATCAGACAGGGTCGTAACGCCCTCTGCGCCTTCAGTTTTTATGGCATCTACTAACGATTGATTAATGTCGTAGCCGACTACGGTGTGCTTGTGGCGAAGAAGATTAACGACAAGATTATAGCCCATCTTGCCGAGGCCAATGAATCCAATATGCATAACGATCAGTGGTTTGGGGTACAAATTGGCAATTTTTTCCCAATGCCCTTCCCTTCAGTCGCTTTAATTTTATCAAAAATCGCTTTGAGCGGCCACTAACTGGTTTACAAGCGTTGTTTATGAAAAAGTCGCTGCCAAACCAGACCCAGGGCAACTCCGATCAGAGCACCGACCGTATCGGCAATGGCATCCTGCACGTCGGCGCTCCGATTAATCGGTAGAATTCCCTGACAAATTTCGATGAAACCGCCGTATAAGATCCCGGCCAGCAATACCGGCAAGGCTCTGTAGCCAGCCAGCACCCACAACAAACCAAACGGGACAAAAATGGCAATGTGCATCAACTTGTCATGCCAGAGAGTAAGCACCGGCGGAATATCCGGTCCCGGTACCGAGCAGCCCAGAAAGATGATAATCGTCCAGATGATGGCTACTATGCGGAATAAAACAGGATTGTTCATCAGGGTGTATTGGTTCACTGAATTCGTTTATACGGCAAAGGTATATCATTCTAGCGCTTCAGCCGATTTGCGGTCAGCAGCAGAAAAAATACGATCAGGCTCAGCAGGTAGACAACATTCCGCGAGTCGATCAGTCCCCGTCCCAGCGCCTGATACTGCTCATCAAGCGCAAAGTAGGATACGTAGTAGGACAATCCGCCCAGAACGTTCAACCCGGCAATTTCGCTCAGGCCCATAAAAAGCAGGAAGCAAAAAAATACGCCCAGCACGAACGCAACGACCTGGTTGTCGTTCAATGATGACGCCCACAAGCCAATAGCCACGAACACCCCCGCCAGCAGCAGCAACCCAATGTACGACCCGGCCACCCCGGCCGAGTCAATATTGCCAACGGGACTACCCAGTTGATAGAGCGTTACGTAGTACAGCAAGGTTGGCACCAGCATGAGCGCCACGAGCAGCCAGCTCGCCAGAAACTTACCGGCGACCACGCTCCAGCGGCTAACCGGTTTAGTCAGTAACCACTCCAGCGTACCGGTACGTACTTCTTCGGCGATGGACCGCATCGTAACGGCTGGCACTAGAAACAGCATGACATAGGGTGTCAGATTGAAGAAAGACCCCATATCGGCATAACCGTAGTCCAGCAGACTGGTGTCGGGAAAAACCCAAAGCAAAAGGCCCACGGCTGTGAGAAACACAACCATGATGATGTAGGCAATGGGCGAACTGAAAAATTGATTTATTTCTTTCCGAAAGATAGCCAGCACGGTTTAGTTTGCAGTTTGACGGTTGACGGTTGTGGTTTGCTGCTTTACAGTCCTGTCGACCGTAAACCTACAAACTGCAAACCACCAACTTCTTATTCAAACGGATTTGCCTTGTTCCGGCGCATAATGGCCGCGATAATTAACGTCAGCAGGACGCCGATCAGTATTGACCCAAAAATTCCAAATACAAACAACAGGCCGGGGCTCTGAAAGGATTGCCCCATTTCAATAGCCTGATCAATCTGCTCGTCGGACAACTGGCCCTGCTCCTCCAACTGCTCGCGCGTCTGGTCCATCAGGCGCTCCTGAAAGCCGGGATCAATCACTGTCATGTAGAAAACGCTGAAGGCCGACGACAGAACGCCGGCAATGGCGGAGGCCAGGGCCCCTAGTCCAACCCCTTCGCCGTAGGTCATGTAGCCGCCGTTTGCAGTACGGAATTCACGCATGGCCAGTACCAGACCGGCAATGAAGATACCGTAAGTCAGCACACTCAGGCCACGGTTTGTGGTCAAATCCAGGGTAAAAAGTACAATTGAATAGATAATCGTACCAATGCCTATAATCAAACCCCATTTTAAAGCAACACGGGCAGTAGATGTTTTTTCATCCATTGAACTAAGCGGTTAGGTTCGAAAAAGTTGGTTTATCGCAGCACACTGTAGTCCTGCTTGCGGAAGATAAGCGAAATTATAAGTACCGGCAACACCGCCAGAATTGTTTTCTTCGTCAGTTCGTCGGGCAAGAGCACCCCCGGTTCCATACTGTTTACCTGCTTCCACTGCTCATCAAAGGTGGCTTGTCCCAGCTTCTCAACGATCTGCGGTTTTCCTTCCAGCAGTAACTTTTTCGAATTCGCTACGTATTCGGTAAAAACACCAGGATCGACGAATGCAATGAACAGGTAGATCAACCAGCCCGTTACGAGAGCCGCTACCGTGTTAAGCACGTAGCAGATGCTGATGCCCTCCCATAAATGCAGCAATCCGTTCCCGACAGTCCGGCGGTAGTACCAGACGGCTGCTATCATCAGAATAATGTGAATGCCGAAATCCAGTGACCGGATGTTGCCCAACGGGGGGACATCCACCGCATAGAGCGCCAGAAAGTATACGAAACACAATACGCCCGTCAGCAGTCCAAACAGGAGCGGGAGTTTCAGCAGCGGTTGATTGAAATACGCGATGATCTGCTTCATAGGACGTGGTGAAACTGGCCCTGATACACCGTTCCGATGGCACGACCCGTCAGCGTCTGCCCCAGAAACGGCGAATTTTTAGATTTTGATAACGACCGGTCGAAGGTCCATTGTTTCGCCGGGTCGAACAGCGTCAGGCTGGCGGATTGCCCCTCGGCAATACTAATGGTCGGCAACCGTAGAATCTGCCGCGCCCGTATCGTCAGTTTTTCGATAATCTGACCCAGCGATAGCCCGGTGTTGTACGTGACGACGGCAGCAAACAGCGTTTCCAGACCCGTAGCGCCAAACTCGGCCTGATCGAACTCCAGGTTTTTGCTTTCGGCATCCTGGGGCGTATGATCCGACACAATGGCATCGATCGTCCCATCGGCCAGGCCCTGCCACAAAGCCGCTACGTCGTCGGCCGACCGAAACGGCGGATTCACTTTCAGGTTTGTATCGAAGCTGGCCAGCGCCGAATCATCAAAAACGAGCTGATGAGCCGCCACATCGCAGCTAACGGGCAGGCCACGCTGCTTGGCCTGACGAATCAGCTCAACCGAACGAGCCGACGAAATAGTGGAAAAGTGAAGCGCCGGGGGCTGAGGGCTGAGGGCCGAGGAGTCTGAGTCCCACGCTCCATGCCCTTCGCCCAGGGTGTAACCCAGCAGCCGCAGGTCGCGTTCAACGATTAACTCTTCTGCAATGGCCGGTATCCCTTTCATGCCCAACAACGTACTCTGTACCCCTTCGTGCATCTGTCCGAAGCGGGTCAGCATCTGCTCTTCCGGCCGGTTTATGAGCAGGCCACCAATAGGTTGCAGGTACTGAAGGGTTTTCAGCAGCAGGTCCGGATTCTGAAGGGGATGCGACCCATCCGAAAATGCTACCGCTCCGCCATGATGCAGATCGATCATGTCGGTAAAATCCTCACCGGCTGCTTTTTTCGTGATGGCAGCAATGACATGAACGCTGACCGGCTGCCCTTCCGCCATCCGCCGGACGTAACCCAGCGTACCTTTCGTATCAACGACTGGCTGGGTGTTTGGTAGAAGAGCAATGTCAGTAAAGCCCCCGGCTGCGGCTGCCCGACAGACACTTGTAATGTCCTCCTTATGTTCAAAACCGGGGTCCTGGGCCAGCACCCGTAGATCGACCCAACCCGGCGATACGTGCAGATTAGGCTCTTCAATGATCCGGGCGTTATCGGGTGTAGTGATGTCCGTACCGATCTGCTGAATGAGACCGTTTTCGATCAGTACATCACAAACCTGCCCGTCGGCCGACGAAGCCGCATCCACAATGTGCGCAGCGCGAATGAGTAGTTGCATAGGTTAAAAAAAAGCCCCACGGGCAGTGAGCCACGCGGAGCCTTTGGACAATCGGTTATGGGCCATCAGGCACCGACTAATTCTTTGTACGCTTCGGCGGTTAACAAGCCGTCGACCTGGCTCGCGTCGGCAGGTTTCATCCGGATCAGCCAGCCCCGGCCGTAAGGATCACTGTTGACCAACTCGGGCGATTTTTCGATCTCCGTGTTTATCGCCAGCACCTCGCCCTCGATGGGCAGAAACAGATCGTTTACGGTTTTTACGGCTTCCACGGAACCGAATACGTCACCTTTACCAAGCGACTCGCCAACCGTCGTTACATCGATAAAAACAATGTCGCCCAGTTCGTGCTGCGCGAAATCCGTGATGCCTACCACGGCCGTACCGTCATCTTCTATCCGAATCCACTCGTGGTCCTGCGTATAACTCAGTTCAGCGGGGAAATTCATTCGTATCGTTCTGGTTTGTTCCGCAAAATACGGTAGCCGGGGGCTGATTTGCAAATGCAGTCTACAACTAAGCGAGCCCGACCGGTTATACTACTTCTGCGATACGGTACTACGGTTGGGCGACCAGTTGCTGCCGCTGATTCGGTCGTTGCCCTGCCGCTCAATCATCCACTGCGGATACGGCTTCGGTTTAGCACTGACCTTATCCAGTTCGGCCATTTGCTCGTCGGTTAACTTCAGTTCGGTGGCCTTAATGTTGTCGGTCAGTTGATCGTTGTTTTTAGCTCCGATGATGACACTCGTGACGCCCGGTTTTTTCAGCACCCAGGCTAGGGCCACCTGCGCCACCGATACCCCATGTTCGTCGCCAATACGTTTCATGACGTCGATGATGTCGTAGGCGTATTCCTGATCGACGGGCGGAAAATCAAAGTTCAGTCGGCGGGAGCCGTCGCTGGGTTTATTGTCGCGGGTGTATTTGCCGGACAGGAACCCGCCCGCCAGCGGACTCCAGGGCAAAATCGCCATCTGCTGATCCTGCACCATCGGTACGATTTCGTTTTCGAGGTCTCGACCGGCAATGGAATAGTAGTTTTGGGTAGAGACAAACTTACCCCACCCATGCTTCTCGGCAATTCCGTTGGCTTTCATAACCTGCCAGGCTGCCAGGTTACTGCAACCGATGTAGCGTACCTTTCCGCTCCGCACCACATCTTCCAGCCCCCGCATGGTTTCTTCGAGGGGTGTAACAGGATCAAAGCCGTGAATCTGATAGAGATCAACGTGATCGAGTTGCAGGCGTTTCAGGCTACCGTCCAGTTGCTGCATAATTTGCAGGCGCCCCAGCCCCACCTGATTCTTGCCGTCGCCCATGCGACCCCGCACTTTGGTAGCAATGACGAGTTCGTCGCGCGAGAGACCGAGGTCCTTGATGGCCTGCCCCAGCAAGGTTTCTGATTGCCCGAAGGAATAGACGTTGGCCGTGTCGATGAAGTTGATACCCTGCTCAACGGCCGTTTTAAGAATGTCGTTGACGGCTTCCTGTTGCAGTTCGCCAATGGCCTGCCAGTAACCGTTGCCACCGAAGGTCATGGTACCCAGGCAGAGTTCGGACACCAGTACGCCGGTGTTCCCGAGGAAGTTATAGTTCATGGTCTGATTGTATAGTCAGACAATGAAACCCATTCAGCGCCGAAAAGTTAGCCACTATGCACGATTCGCCAACTAAGCTATAAACACTCGGATAGGGCTATGATCATTGGTCAGCTTAACGCATGGGTACTGGGAGATCATCCTCGTATTTTTCCCGAAAGTGCTGCTCAACGACATCCCAGAGTACGTTACCGGCCTGATCAGAATCAAGCCTGTATTGTTTGATCAACGCTTTCCGTACCGAATTTGACAGTAACCAGATCGGCCGGTTGACTATGTGGCTGTAGCTTTTAAGCGACTGCTCGATTACCTCGTCGTACGTAGCAAAATGATATTGATGGTTAATCGCTGATTTGGGGGCTTCCGCCAGCGCTTTTTTCGTCGTTACGTCGTCATGCCAGAGCTTGGCAATACAGGCGAACTCCCCCCGGAAACTCGGGTTGCTATACACCTCTTCCACCAACGCCCGGTAGTCTGCCAACAGACTGTCGACAAGCTCTTTTTTCGACAAGTCCCAGTACCACCATGATGATGGATTTTCTTTTTCTATAGCGTACTGTCGTTGAAGATCCCGTTTAAACTGGTCCAGCAACGACCTGTATGATTCTTTCAGCTTAGCACTATATACGTTAATCCGCCGAATGGCTGTGTTCTTTTTACCAGAGTTTCCAATGTTGGTATAGGATGCTTCCAACTCATTTGTGGGCTCGGCAACGGTGGCCTCTTCATCAACCGTAGGTTCAAGCTTCCTCAACAGATACATTAGCGCATTAACGCTTTGCCACTGACCAATCTCATCCAGTTGCGCAAACCGACGAAGCAGTTCTTCCTCCGACAAAACGCCCTGCCCGTATTGTACGATGATCAGTTCCTCTTCTAACTTCATGGCGCTCGGTGCTTGTGTGGTCGCTTACCTAAGTTACGAGGATTTCTGCTTAAAAATGACAGCCCTGATGAGCAGTTGCTCATCAGGGCTGTCATTTTTATTGATCGGATCGCCTTACTCAGCAAGATTGAACTTTACCTGTATGCCACCGGCCGTAGTAGCCCGGCGGAACGAGTTCGATACCAGCGGATCGTTGAACGTCCGGTCGAAGTAGAAATTCAGGTTCAGACGGCGGCTGACAATGTAGCTGACCTGCGGCCGCAACTGGAAGTTTACGTTGCCGGCCGTAATGGTGAACTCGTTGTCGAGCTTCCGCTGGATAGCCCGCGTATCGCGGAACGTCAGGCTGCATGAGAACGTCAGGTCGTTTTTCAACCGCTTATAGGCTCCGTTAATACGGAACGGCAGCCGGAAGTTGTTGCGCGTAAAACCCACCGATGCCGTCAGGTCTTTGTTAGTCAATTCGGCAACCTGTGCGTTCGACAGGTTCAGCGCTACGTCGCGACTCTGATTATACTCCAGTCGGCCGCTGATCCGGTTCCGGGTCTGGAACTGTACCCCCAGCATTGGTGCAAACTTCTCCGACATGGTGATGGTACTCATTGCAAACACCGGCACGAACTGCCCTTGGCTGTTAGCATACGCGGCCAGCGGATAACCCGTTACGGCCAGGTTTACGTACAGCGCCCCGTATTCCAGGTTCGAGACGAAGTTGCCAACGCTGTAATTCGACGTGTAGCTATGCGTAAGCGTAAACGCGCTGAACTGCTTCCGGATGAACGGCAACCCCGACAGGCCGTTGTAATCGACGCGCCAGTTCGGCAGCGGGAAGTTATAGAACGGCGACAACTGCGCTTTCTCCTTCGGCTGACCACTGTAGGCAGCAAAGAACGACGGGATCAATACGTCCTGCGAGTTTTTATCATATTGAGCAAGCTTTTCGGGATTGGCCTGAGTTAGTCGGTCAATGAAATATTCCCGATACTCCTCAAACCGGTCGAAGATTGGCGATGAGTTGTCTTTTCGTAACCCGATAAACGCAGTTCGGAACGACCAGAACGACATGTTAAACTGACCATTACGTACCGGCGTCTGCGTTTCGAACGGTCCGCCTTCGACCCGTGGCCGGTAGTATTCCTGGTACGCATCGGTACGGGTCAGCCGCCATTCCACCTGCATCCGGAAATCCCGGAACGGTTCGAGCGTTGTTCGGGCGTTGAAGTTTTTCGAGACTGATTGCTGGAACGCGGTGTTCTGAACAATACTTGGCGACAGCCAGCCCCGTTCGGCGGCCCGGTAGTGGATGGTTCGGTTCTGACTTCCCAGCACAAAACCCAGCCCCGGTGCATTATCCTTCGACAAGCCGAAGAACGACGGCGTCGGCAGGAAGCCCGGCAGAATCGTCGACTCCTGAATGGTATACGAGAAATTGATCCCCCGCACCGTCAGCAACGCCCGCGTAAAACTCTTGAGCAATTTGCTTTCGCTTCGTTCGATGTCTTCAATATCACCTGGGTTTCGGGCAAAATTCTTTCGTACCGGCGATGGCGTATTGGCCCAGCGCAGGGCCGCAATCTTGTTGTACAGGCGAATCAGATCCACCCGACCCGTAATACCCCGCTCACGGTTGTTCCGGACAATGTTACCGAACGGAACGCCCGTGGAATCGGCAATGCCGAATGAGTTGGCCTGGAACTGATAGCCAATGCCGTAGATGGCATCGGCCGCCATCCAGTCGAGCAGCGGGATCTTGTCCAGCGGCAGGCGGTACGTAGCACGGATATCCTGTACGAAATTCTTGATCCGGCCAAACCGCCTGATGCTTTGCAGAATCGAGTCACGCTTGGCCTCGGAATTTATATCGCCGGCCGGTTCGTCGATGATTGAGTTCGCTACGCCCCGATACGTCACCACGAGGTTGCGCGTCAGGTTCCAGGTCAGATCATAGTACCGATTGAACAGGAAGTATTTCTCGAA
Organism: Fibrisoma limi BUZ 3; assembly: GCF_000296815.2. Lineage (GTDB taxonomy): Bacteria > Bacteroidota > Bacteroidia > Cytophagales > Spirosomataceae > Fibrisoma > Fibrisoma limi. Next base: position 25,103 of record NZ_CAIT01000011.1, on the reverse strand, counting down.
CTGCGGTATGATGCCCTCCGTCGTCAAATCAGAGTTGCGTAGCTGCGTTTTGACGAAGCTGCGGTCCATATCCGTCCGGATGGAAACCAGTGTGGGCAGCAGTGTCAGGTTAAAATCTTTCAGCCAGCGCAGGTACGGAGCATCGAACGACTGCCGGTTCCGGAACGGCTCGAACGCCCTCGGCTGGCTACTGTACGTGTACGAAATCCCACCCCGGTACTGCCGCTGCACGTACTCGTCGGTCAGGATGTTGGTCCGTCTGGCGTCGTTGAAGGCATAGGTGAACGCGAAGTTCTCAAAATCCCAGAAGTGCGCTTTTGCATTCGGGTTCGTTTTCACCTTCCGAACGTTCGAGAAGTTGTAGCCCCGGCGCGTTGAGTTATCCTGCACCAGTCGGCGATAAGCCGCGCGTTCGTCCACATTTTCGATGATCGACAGCGATTTGTCGAGTTCCGTATCCGGATCAAGTGGGTTAAAATGCGGGTCGACCTTCCGGTTGTCGTAGTTCACATAAAGCGGAATCCGGAACCCCCACCGCTCGGGCAGGAACTTATCGACCGAAATGGCCGACGAAATGCCAAACTCACTGGTTGTTTCCTTTGTCCGGTCACCGATACGAGTCTGTACGCCACCAAAGCCGAAAGTTGAGATCCGGCCCGATGCCGTCACAGTCGCTACGTCGGCCAGTTTGGCGTTCACCGATCCGATGGCGGCTATGCCCCCCTGCTGGTCGAATCCATTGGCCCGCAGTTCGTTTACCCAGATCGTAAAGCTTTTCGGTCGCTCACCATCACCCTGGATTTTCGGGTTTCGCACCCCAATCATCACCGTCTGCACCGAACTCAGGTCAGGGTTACCTACCACCGTGATGATGTACTTACCATCCGACGAACGGCTGCTAAACGGCAACGATGTCCGGCGGGTTAACTCCTGATTTCGTTTCAGTTTAAGGTTGATGAAATCTTCGAGCGCAATATCCAGTTCGTTTTCAACGGGCCAGACCAGACTGGGATCTGTTACGCCTTCGCGGGTTGCGGTCAGATTCGGGATCTCTACTTCGTAATAGTTATCCGTAAAGTCGGTGCCAATCCGCACAAACGCCGATACCTGACCACTCTCATTCTGGTCGTTGTGCATGTGGATGAACATCTTCAGCCGCTCCCGAAACTGAAGATCGAAGTTGGTGTTCCGGAAAGCTGCCCGGGAGTCGCCGTCGCGCAGGTTCGTCACGCTCATCCGCATCGACTGCTCGTTCAACTCAACCTGATTTACCTGCGTGTAGTCCCGGTCGCGTCGATAGCCCGGCGGTACGGTGTAAATGTATTTATCGCCGGTTCCAGCCCCTGCCACATCCCCGTTTTCTTCAATATTTACCGTCGAAACCGTAAAGTTGGCGTCATACGGTTCTGGGACCTCCTGCAAGCCCCGCTGGTTCAGATCGCCGGTGTACTTACGATACTGGTTGGCTTCCATTTGCAACTGCGCAAACCGCAGTACTACCGGCTGTTGAAAGTCAGTCAGGTACATCCGGACAAAGCGGATCGATTTGAAACCGTTGATATTACCCACCTTGCGCAGGAACTCCCGTACCGGTATCCGGAACTGATACCACGTAACGGGCTGCGGCAGCCCCTGCGGCTGCGTAACGATTTTATCGACAATGTACCCCTGCCCAACTTCCAGCCGGTTTGGCCGCAGGTCTACTTCATATTCGTAGTACGCTTCGTTGTCGTTGATGGTGTTGTCGATATTCAGATCCTCAATGTCCGGCAGGGTCGACGATGCCGGCGTCAGCAGGTTGTTCGGATCAGTAACTTCGGGGGAGTTGTTTTCCATGCCCATAAACCGTTTATAGCGGGCCACAACATACTTCTGCTGATCAGCCTGTTCGCCAAGATAGAACCGGAAATCATCGTTAGACGGGTCGTTCTCAATCTCGTTCAGGGCTTCGCCCGTAACGCCCCGAGTCCGGAGCGTATTCAGGTAGTCACGGAAGAATGTTTGCTCGTCCGCGTTCTTCAGACCGTCCAGGCCAATATCCTGGTTTTCGCGGCCACCGCTCTGGAACGCATTGGTTACAAACTGCTGGAGAGGTGCGCGCCCCCAGGCTGTCCGCTCCGTACCCAGTTGCCGATTTGTACCGGTTGTATCGCCGTTGGCCGGGAAACCGTTCTCAAACTGGTAACGGCCGTCTTTGACCACATCCTCCGAAATGTCCCCGAGGTTGAAAATCAGTTTACCACCCGTTGTATTATTCGTATTCCTGGAATCATCCGGGCTACCCCGCACTACGCCGGACGGCCCCTGTACGAAGGGGTCCATCAGCCAGAACGTGATGTTCTCGACGTTGGCATTATCAAAGTCAATGTCCGACGCCACCGCCCGCGTAACCGACCCAAAGTTTTGCCGGGGGTTAGGCAACCGGCCATCGGGGGTCAGGTTCGGGTTATAGTTGTACATCCCCCGTTCGTTTGGGAAGTACGATACGTCAAGAATGCTCTCCGGCAACTGCACAACCCGCGCCGACCGTCCTTTAAACAGATCATTGGGCAGGAAGTACCGCTCGTAGGCAAATGCATTCAATTGTTCAGGATCGATACCGGTCGATACGGTTCGCAGGCCGGTGGTTCCGTAAATAGTCGGGTCAACGGAATACACCGAAATCCGCGCCCGGTTATAAGCATACTCAAGCGGGTTGCTGAACGACCCCTGGGGGAACTGCTGTGGCGTAGCGCCCAGCCGCCAGCGAGTCGGCTGACGTGTCAGGTCGTAGATGGTACGGGCGGCTTCAAAGTCGTCGATGAACGCGTCATTATTTACCCGGGGATTTACGCCCGGCAGCAGTTGCGCCACTTCGCCCTGGAATTGAATCGTCGATAACTCTTTCGTCTGGATCAGCGGCAGGGCGTCCAGCAGCCGGGTCAGCGCCCGCGACTCCTTGCGGATATTCGCATCGAACCCAAGAATGGTGTTGTTGACCGGTTCATTACCGATGGCCACACGCGTCAGGAAACCCGCGGGCGTTTCGCGCATCCGCATGGCCGTCATACCCAGGTTCACGTCCGGGCTCAGGCTGTAGTCCAGGCGCGTACCCAGCAGCGTCCGGATCTGATTCTGAAACAGGTCGGGCTGCTCGAAACTGATGCGAATCTCGCGCCCCGAGTTCGTTACGCTTTCGTTCACAATGCGCAGCCGCCCGGTCTGGCTTTCGAGTACGTAGTCCTGGCCAGCGACCAGCGGTACGCCCCCGGCCGTTACCTGTACCGACTGTTCGTTGACACCGTAGGGAAGCTGTACTTCCGCCCCGTTGCCCGACTGGTACGCCCCCCTCAGAAAGAACTTGTTTTTATCGGCGATCTGCTGCGCATCGGCCAGTGTGGTGCGGTACAATTCATTGAATACATACTTGGCACGCAGGGCTTCTTCGCCGGGCAGGAATTGCCGCTCAAGATACGACCCGAAAGGCTCCAGTATGGGGAAGATAATTTTACCGTAGCGGCTGTCAACGGTGTAGTTCTCGACAAAATCAAAATTCCCGTCGGGCTGAGCGTCCAGTTGCTGATTGAGCCGGTCCATGCCAAATACCTGCACCAGCGGCCGGTTCTGAAGCTGCGTACCTTCCTGGAGGTTGGGGTTATCGATACCCGTCAGGTCGTCTTTATACACAATCCGTAGCTGGAATCCCTGCCGCGCGATCTGAGCCGTATTGAGCGAATAGATGTTTTTCATCATCAGGTTCCACATCGGCAACTGGAGGTTGTTGCGGATCGTCGACGACTTCAACAACTTCAGTATCAAAACCTCTCTGGGCTCACGGCTTTGGTAGTCCTCGGTTAGCTCACCGACTTTGTAGCGACGGCCCTGGTACGTGTATTCGTAGGCAACGGCCAGGATTTCGTCGTTGCGCAGGGGCGTTACGAGCGAGATATAACCCAGATCAGGCTGGAGTTTAAATTCACGTTCGGTCAGCCGTTTGGCCCCCCGTAACAATTCAAAATCTACAGTTTTTTGCAGGTTGTACGTACTGGCCAGCACCTCGTTGGTTTGGTCCACCTGCCGAAGAGGATTCTGCGGATTGGACGTCAGTCGGCCAAACAGCCCATTAGCCCGGTTGTCGGCGGGCGAACTACGGTTGATCGGCTGTAGGTTTGGGTTGTTGGCATTGTAAGGTGAGCCCTCGCCCAAATCCTGAAAACCTACGATATTCCGCAGCGACTCGGTCGTATTGGTCCGGTTGGTCACGTACACTTCAATCCGCGTAACGTTGATGCCCGATGTGACCTGCGGCAACGACCGCAGCGATTGCTCGTAGCGGCTTCGGAAAAACTGCGACAGAAAGAAGTGCCGGTTCTCGTCGTACTGATCGGCCCGGATCTCAAACGGCCGGTTCGACGTACCGCCCCGCAGTACGATCTCGCTCTTACGCGACCGCTGCTGCGACGCAACGACCGTAGCCCGCAGTTTGCCAAAACGTAGCTGTGTTTTCACACCAAACAGGTTCTGAACACCTGGAATCAACTGACTCGGTACGGCCCAGCTAATATTACCCGCTTCCAGGCCCTGGATAATGCTTTCGTTCTGCGGCTGAAACTGCCCCGGCACAGTTGGTGTCGGCAGGCCGTTCTGCAACGGGTTCTGTACGTTGTTGAGGGGATTGGACGGTAACCCGCCGATACCATTTGATCCAATCGACGGCAATCCACCGGCGGGCCGGTAGTTCAGTTTCAATGCGTTCTCAAAGTTGAACGCAGCTTTGGTATCAAAATTGGCCAGTACGCCCAGCCGTTCGCCAACCTGCCCGTTGAAGTTAATACTGATCTGCTCGTTGAACAGGAAATTACCGTTCCGACGCTGACGTACGGGAATTACCGGGTTATCAATAAACTGGTATAGATACCCAAAATCAAGGGTTACGAAGCCATTTGGCTTAAAATTCACGCCCCCTCCGCCAAACAGCCGGTCGATCACCGGTGGTAGTTCCAGTTTGGGAACCAGCCCCCGACCTGTCACCGAACTTTGACCATCCCGCCGGGCACCATACTCCCGCCATAAATTTTGTTGAACACGTTGGTTCTGTAACTGGTTATAAGTAGAAAACGGAATGATCTCGGCCGGACGGTACGGTAACCCATAATTTGACGGAGGCAATGCCCCGCCAATTGGAACACCCGGCGAAAGCGTTCCCGGTGGTGTAGTCGTTGGTGTTGCAGCCGAGGGTGGCGTCGTTAAATCGCCCGAGCGGCCCTGTACGCTGTTGGGAAGTGGAGCGCCGGACAACGACACGCCCGGCCGGACGCGCTCAGTAACGCCGATGCCACCAGTTGGGTCAAGCTGGAAATCGGTGGAAACGCCCTTAGGGTCGCGCAGAATATAGGGAGACTTCGACGGCCGTTCTGAAAAACGAGTTGACCGACGGTCGGGCCAGTTGACGGTGGGCCGACGGTTGGCGCTGCGAGCGGCCCGGATGCTGTCGTTACGCTCCTGAATGGCCTGCTTGATCGAATCGGCACGAAATGCTGCGCGTCGACGGGCTACGGCCCGCGCTGAATCGGCTGCGGCCTGCTGGCGTCGGCCTGCATTCCGCCGTGGCTGATCCTGCGCGTGGGAGAAATTAAGGCCCAACAAAAGCCATACTACCGCTACAAGCCACACGTTATGCCCCCTATCGGGATTGATCAACGTGGTTAAGCGCAGGTAGTTGAGTATGTACTTGTGAACAAGGTAAGGGTTCACCATTAGGGGGTACTTTCAGGTTCAATAGTGGTAATCTGACGGTTAAGTCCTATCTACAAACGGCCAATATCGGGCCAATCGTCTAATAGCGCAGTATATTTTTTAAACGTTCATGAATCGTGCCATTCAGCAGCCATGTCGAGTTTGACGAATCGTAAAACTACGAAAAACCTACATCTTTTATAGAACACTAACGAAACGGGCGCTTAACTATTTTCCGATTTGTTCACGAACAATGTCTCATTTATCCGTTCGTTCTGATTATCTGTTTCTTATACTTTATTACGATTAAGTTAAATAATCACAATTACCGTAAAAGTTTATTGTACCTCAATCAGTAAACGTCTGTAACTCGTCAGATTAGGACTTCCTGTATCCGTTACGTCAAGCACAATAGAGATGCGTCGGCCTTTCCACGCTGCCGGTATCTGAATGTTCAGATTGGTCTGCTCAGAAAGTGGCTCAGGAAATCCAGCACCCGGATTTGGATAAGCCAGCCAGCGGAAGCGCAGTCGGTCGCCGTCCGGATCGCGAGATGCTTCTCCGTTCAGGGCGAGTGATGTCCCGGCCGGTACGTTCAATTCAGAAAACAATTCCTTCGCACCGTTTCGAATCACCGCTACGGGTGGATGGTTGGCGTTGAGGTAAGACTTTGTACACCAGTCGAGCCGCGCCTGAAAATCATGCTGCCAGGCCTCACGCCAGCGGTACACAGCCGCCATTCGCGGGTCAGGATCATCGGCAAACTGCCCCACCGAATCAACCGCTTCGACGTACTGATTTTGCTGCTTTCGCCTGAACCGTCCACCCCAGCCGCCCAGTTCAGGCTGGCCCCATACGTTTAGTCCATTGGACAGTAACCCCAGAAACGACGGCGTATCCCCTTCCTTGATACCCATAACCGGCCCGAGCTGACGGCTCCAGATGTCGCCACCCCGGTAATTCACGTAGAGGGCACCCAACGGGCCATGCCCATGCTGTATGTTCTCGGCCACCCAGACCGAATCCAGCAGCGTTCGATCACCACCCCGGTACATTCCCCGAATACCGTGGTTACGCAGGATGTAAAACAGGTTCGGAAACTGTTCCCGAATCCAAGGGCCCGTCTGGTCCTGGTCGTAAATAGCATGCACCCGTAGCTTCGCGACAAACGCATCAATTGCATCAGCAGACCGGGTTTGTCTGACCTTCCATAAGGCCTGTGCCAAATCGGCTGACCCGCCCCAGATGCACACCCAGACCGGTCGTGGGTCAGCCTGATCAACCACTTGAATAATCCAGTCCGATGCTTCTGTATCCTTGCCTGCACCAACACTATTTTCCAATGGTTGCCCCGGCCCGGCAACGGGCTGTCCGGCTCTAACGAGTTGGTTCAACTGAGCGGCCGGTGGATAAGCCGCACTATGGTTCAGCAGATTACGGTGAACCTGGCCATAGGCCGAAATTACCCGCTGAATCAGTTCCGGCCGCACGATCTGACCGTGGCGTAGATTCGACGATGCAATCAGCCCTTCTACCTCCAGTTCGTTCGTGTACAGCATCAGCCGAATCAACGACTGGCCGTCATCGGGTTCGCCCTGTTTCTGATCAAGGCTGCTGATGTCGGTCAGAATGATAACGCGGGGTTTATCAGAATGTACTTTCTGATGAACCGTGTGCTGTATTGGCCCTGAATAATCGCGCACGTAGCTTGCAACAACGGTGAGGATAAGAAAAAGCGATAGAATCAATTTCATAGCCAGCGCATTATACAACCATTCTCCCACCCGATGGGTCTTATACCACCATGAAGAAGCCGAGCTGTTACGTCTACCTATTCAGTGTGCTGCTGATGCTGCAAAACTGCCAGAGCGACTGCACCAAACCGGAACGGTGCGAGCTGGAGCCAGAAACCGGGCCTTGCAAAGCATATTTCAGAAAGTATTTTTACGATAAAAAGGAAAACCGCTGCAAGGAGTTCGTTTGGGGTGGTTGCGGTGGGGTCGTTCCGTTCAACACCCTGGAAGAATGTAGTGCCTGTACCTGTTCAAAGTAGCCCTGCAAAAACTCCCTCACTAAGCGGTTAATGAGGGAGTCGGTTAGCTTTATCGCAACGCCTGGCGAATGACCTCTTCCACCGACAGCCCAGCGTCTGCCCTCAGGATGTCGTCCACGCTCTTCTCAGCGGTCGGTTTTGGGAAGCCCAGGGCAACGAGCGCGGCCAGGGCTTCCTCGCGCACCGGATTGGCAGCCGCCTGTTGCCGGTACGTTGGTCCATCAGGCACAACACCTGATTTTTTCATCTTATCGCGCAATTCAAGAATAATACGCTGCGCTGTTTTAGCACCAATACCCTTGATCGCCTGCACAGCCCTGACGTTTTCGCCCAGTATAGCCAGCCGAAGATCGCCCGGCTGCATGGCCGATAGCATTCCCAGCGCGGTGTTTGGGCCTACGCCTGATACGCCGATCAGGTCCAGAAAAAGCGATTTTTCGTCGGCCGACGCAAATGCAAACAGCGTCTGCGCATCTTCCCGAAAATGATGATGGATAAACAATTTTACGCGCTCGCCACCGCCCGGCAGCGTAGCGTATGTTTGAAGGGAAATATGAACTGAATAGCCAACCCCCTGTACATCGATAATGGCGTGCGTTGGTTCTTTATAAGCCAGCGTACCGTCTAAATAGGCAATCATTAATCCTGCGTAACGCGTTCAGAAAATGGTTTATACGTGAGCTGTAGGCTTGAGGGCCAAACTCCAATAGAGGCCAATAAGTCAGCCCATAAGCAACTGTCAATCTGGTAAATATACAAAAACCCACGACTTTTCTGAGTAAATCGTGGGTTAATCGGCAGGTTTACCCTACTATCAGTTTCTGGCCGGGTTTAAGTGAGTTTCCCCGAATGTGATTCATTTTCTTCAGCTTGTCAATGGAAATTCCACCGTAGCGCTGGGAGATGTTCCACAACGTATCGCCCGCCTGAACTCGATGATACCGGGGTTTATAGCGCTTCGTACTAGCCGCCACCGCGGCTTTTTTCTGCCCTTTTGGTGTTCCCTGCTCGGCCAGTTGTTCAGAGCGCGTTTCAGCGGCTTCTTTCAATACGACCAGCTTCTGTCCCGGTCGAATGGCGTTTGACCGCAGGTGATTCCACCGCTTCAGGTCATACACTTCTACGTTGTATCGATCGGCCAGCCGAAATAAGCTCTCACCCCGTCTTACGGTATGCGTCTGCTTGCGGGGCTTCTTCAGCACCACCGTCTCAATGTCGTCTGCTTCGGGCTCTTCGTTCGCTGCCAGTGCCGATGCTTTTCCACCGGCTTTTTTAGCTGACTCCGTCTCCTCTGTCAGTTCTTCCAGCATCAGATCAGCCAATGGCGAAACATCCCGGTTGGCATATAATTTACCCAGCGAGTCGTTATACTGAACATCCTCCGCCGAAGCCAGCAGCACGTGAGCCATGGCTACCGGTATCCGACCGGCCGAATCCATAATGGCCCGTCGACGTGAAGCAAAGTACCCATAATTGGCACGTGGTATGCGTAAGGGATAACCTCGGGTGTACTCAGGCAGAATGGTAGTCGTAACGGCCGGGTTCATTTTTTTCAAATCTTCCAGCGCAATCTGACTGTGCTTAGCAAACGTTTCCAGGTTGAAATACCCATGAATCTGGATGGTATCGTGCGGAATTGGGTGTTCAATCGTTTCAGCCACGATCCCGTGGTCGTTGGCATGGTTCATCATGTAAATCTGAGCGATGAACTGAGGTACATACGCTCGGGTCTCTTTCGGTAAATGGTCAAAAACCGTCCAGAACGAATCGCCCCCTGACCGACGCATGGCACGTTTTACCTTGCCGGGGCCACTGTTGTAGGCCGCCAGCGCCAAATGCCAGTCACCGAAGATGTTGTACAGATCACGCAGGTATTTACAGGCCGCTTCGGTAGCTTTAACAGGATCCATGCGCTCATCAACGTAGTCATCCTGATACAACCGCAGGTCGCGTCCGGTGCCCGGCATGATCTGCCAGAGCCCACCCGCCCCCGCGTGTGAGATGGCCCGTGGATTCAGCGCCGACTCCACAATGGAAAGGTATTTTAACTCATCGGGTAATCCGTACTGAGCCAGCAGGCGCTCGTAAAGAGGAAAAAACAGCGGCATACGCTCCAGCATCGTACGCGTAAAGCTCGCCTTACGGAACGTAAAGTAATCGACATACGCATGAACCGTCTTGTGGTAGGGCAGCGGAATATTTTTTTGCAGGGCCGCGAGCCGATCAATAATCAAACTGTCTGGAACAGTCGGAACATAGGCCACTGTATCGGCCTTAATGACACTTGCTGAGTCCGCCTTCTGCCCAGGCGTTCCCGATAGAATCGTAGTCTGGGCGTGGGTTTCCGAAAACAGTCCCAGCGCCACACTCAACAGCCCCCCAATCAGCAGGCTACGGTTCAGGTGTTGCATTTGTTTATGGTTAGGTGTACGTTACGATTATTGAGTTTGACGTATGAAGTTTGTCGATCGGCAGGTTAAACCGCCCGCCCAAACTTCGAACGTCAGGCTAAACGCCTGGCGAAGGCTACCAATGCCCCCTCAGCGAAGGGGGGAGCCATAATTTGCAGGCCGATCGGCAAACCAGCCGCATCTGTACCGTTTGGAACCGAAATGGCCGGATAACCGACTACGTTGGCCTGCACGGTAAAAATATCGGCCAGATACATCTGCAATGGATCATCGGCCTTTTCGCCCAGTCGAAACGCCGGGGTGGGCGTAGTGGGCGAAATCAAAAAATCGTATTCGCTGAAAACCCGCTCCGTTTCCTGCCGAATCAACCGGCGAACCTGCTGGGCTTTGGTATAATAAGCATCGTAATAGCTGGCGCTGAGAGCAAATGTACCCAGCAGAATGCGTCGACGTACTTCGGGACCAAACCCTTCCGTGCGACTTTTCTTGTATAACGATACTAAGTCAGAAACTGAGGTAACCGCTCGATAACCGTATCGAACCCCATCAAAGCGCGAAAGATTCGACGACGCTTCGGCCGTAGTAAGAATGTAGTACGTTGGAAGCAGGTAGTTGAGTAACGAAAAATCGACCGGCTCCACCTCGTGGCCGTCCGCCCGGAGCTGGTCTATGGTTCGCTGCGTAGCGGTCCGGATACTTTTGTCAACGCCGTCACTTTCAACGCCCTCGCGCAGATAAGCGATACGTAGCGGTCGGTCGGGAAGCTGGGTTTGTGAGTAGGTATCCACAGGACGGCTCGATACGGTACTATCGAACTCATCGGCTCCGGCCATGATTTCCAGCAGCAGAGCCGCATCGTCGGGCGTGTTGGTGATGGGGCCAATGCAGTCAAATGACGATGCATAGGCGATAAGTCCCCAGCGGCTGATACGGCCGTAGGTTGGCTTGAGGCCCACTACCCCACAGAAGGCTGCCGGTTGACGAACAGAACCGCCCGTATCAGAACCGATGCTGGCCAGACATAACCCGGCCTGCACCGCAACGGCCGAACCGCCACTCGATCCGCCTGGAACGCGATCCGGATCGGCTGCATTTCGAACCGGGCCGAAGGCTGAGTTCTCGTTAGACGACCCCATCGCGAACTCGTCGCAGTTTTGCCGTCCAATGATAATCGCGTCTTCGTCCAGCAGGCGCTGCACTGCGGTAGCCGTAAATTGGGCCGTGAACCCGTCCAGAATATGGCTGCCTGCCCGAAGCCCGTGTCCCGCGTAACTCAGCACATCTTTAATCCCGATGACCATCCCGGCCAGTTTACCGGCCACCCCGGTAGCCAGCTTCTGATCAACGGCATCCGCCCGGTGGCGGGCCTCATCGGCATACACTTCCGTAAAAACGTTCAGATGACGGTACTCATCAATACGGGAGAGGTACTGCTCCACCAATTGGCGACAGCTTACGGCTCCGGCAAGGAGATCGGTTCGGACAGTAGCGTAGCTTCGGTAAGGGGTCAAGCGGAAGGTAGTTTAACGATTGGATGCCAAAGTTGCACCCAAAGGTCCGGTAATGCAAAACAGACAACCGAATGGCCCTAGTGTAGCACCACTCCGTTGTCTGTCTATGAACAACTAGATTACTTCGATTCCTTAAGACCGTCCTCGATGTTATCGCGGACATCCTTGGTGGCATCCTTGAACTCGCGGATACCTTTGCCCAGGCCCCGAGCCAGTTCTGGCAACTTCTTGGCGCCGAAGAAAAGTAACAGCGCCAGGAAGATCAGCAACATCTCCTGACCGCCCAAACCCATAATTGCGAAAATGCTTGCAAAAACCATGATTAATTTCGGATTTGAATGTATGCAAAGTTAGTAAACTCCTTCTTAACAATCCATTAAAACAGGATGAATATTAACCAATCTTAATGGTTTGTGTCGTGTTCCGGCCGGGCCGGGATGCTTCCTCCGCAGGTGTAGCAACGCCCTGCTCCCACTGCCGAAAGCGGTCGATATCACTACTGACCGATGTAAAAAGCCATCCTACGAGGGCAATGTCATCAACAATACCCACAATCGGCAAAATATCCGGAAGGATGTCTATTGGATTTAAAAAGTACAGCAGTACCCCTATTATACTCACCAGCGACTTCCAGGGAAGCTGTTTATAATCACCCGAAGCATAGGCTCTCAGCATCCGGGTCAGCAGGGCAATCTGCTCCCGAAACACCGAAATATTCTTTCCCGACAGCCCACCACTTTTGTTTAATGCTTCACGGACAAGGGCAAAAATACGGGTGCTATTACGGGCATACCGAACCGCACCTATATTCGCTCGTTTAAAAAAAATAGACGTCAGTACACGCGTCAGTAATCGTTGTTTAGCCATAATGCGAAAAGTCAAAATCATCGGTTGGTTACTACCTGTAGATGATTGCCGTTGTGGCGAAGGTATAACAAAAAATTCGCCACAATATTTCATTAAACGAGTAACAGGTCCGGAAGTTTATACCTGGTTCTATTGGTTTGTCCGGTATGGTACGTGTATTTTTACCGCCGGTTTTAACCCTTTAATTCCGAACACTGTATGAAAATAACCGTAGTAGGCGCCGGTGCTGTCGGTGCAACGACCGCCGACAATATCGCCCGCCGGGAACTAGCCGAAGAAGTGGTGCTGCTGGACATCAAAGAAGGCCTTAGCGAAGGCAAAAGCCTGGATATGTTTCAGACCGCGACACTGCTTGGCTTCGATACCAAACTCACAGGTTCTACCAATAATTACGAAAAAACGGCCGGTTCAGATGTCGTCGTTATTACGTCGGGGTTGCCGCGTAAGCCGGGCATGACCCGCGAGGAGCTGATCGGTACGAATGCCAACATTGTAAAAGGTGTTGCACAAAACATTCTCCAGCACTCACCCGACGCCATTCTGATCATCGTGTCAAATCCGATGGACACGATGACGTACCTAACCCTCAAATCGCTGGGTCTGCCGAAAAACCGCGTTATTGGCATGGGGGGTATCCTGGATTCTGCCCGGTTCAAAACATATCTTTCTTTCGCGCTCAACTGCCCGCCCAACGACATCCACGGCACGGTAATCGGTGGTCACGGCGACACCACGATGATCCCGCTGACTCGCCTGGCTACCCGCAATGGCGTTCCCGTTAGCCAGTTCCTCGATGCTGACACGCTGAAAAAAGTAGCCGCCGACACGATGGTGGGTGGTGCTACGCTGACGGGCTTGATCGGTACGTCGGCCTGGTACGCACCGGGAGCCGCTACGGCCCTGCTGGTAGAAAGTATTGTTCGTGATCAGAAGCACATTTTCCCCTGCTGCGTTTACCTCGAGGGCGAGTATGGTCAGTCAGACATCTGCCTGGGCGTTCCGGTGGTGATTGGCAAAAATGGCTGGGAAGAAATCATTGATTACAAGCTCAATGAAGAAGAGCAGGCTGCTTTCAACAAATCGGCCGATGCCGTTCGGAATATGAATAACGTACTCTCAACGCTGGAATTAGGCGTATAAATTACGTTAGCAGAAAATGCCCCGCCGATCAGCCGATCGGCGGGGCATTTTTTATGCCAAATAATCCAACAGAAATCGGGTGCGTATTTCTACGTATGGAAACGTACTACTCCTGAATTTTCATTTTGGGCGTATCTCCTCTACCCGCCCCCAACACGGTGCTGTACTTTTGCATCGTCTTTTGAAGCCAACAACTACACAACAACTACTAATGAAACCGATCCTCTTTTTAATCACGCTCTGGACGATGCTCACCTACGGGAGCCCGTCCGCCCATTCCTCGACGAACGACGAGGGGATTCGGCGCGAAACCAAGCTGGAAAAGCAGCTACAAAGCTACCTGTCGTACCCGGACGTGCTGAAGAAAAGCCAGCAGGGAGGTATTGTTATCGTACGCTTCCGTGTTAATGCCGATCACCGGATCACAAATCTGGAAGTGCTGACCGACAACCAGGCGCTGAAAACAACTCTTGAGGAGGAGTTAGCCGGTAAGAAAATTCTGGGAAACGTAGCGGAACCAACGCAGACTTATCTGGCCCGCCTGCGTTTTACGCCCGGCGAGTAAGCTTATCCAACTGTACAGCAAAAGCCCGACGCATGTGTATGTCGGGCTTTTTGTGTTTTAAAACAGCCAGTGGGGAAAAACTCAGTTCGTTAAACTTTTGCGTACTTTTGGACACCGTTTCCGTAACTCGTATGATTATCTATGAAATCAGCTTTTACTAGTGCTGTACGTATATCTTTCCTACTCACTTTCAGTGTACTTCTGCTAAGCAGCTTTCTTAGCGCCCCTCAAACTATTGAACGGTTTTCGGCAACAATTACAACCCGTCAGGTGCAGCAGGGCAAATCTGTAACTGTCAAGGGCGAGGTCTTCTACCAACGGAACGGTTCTATGGTCACCCGTTTTGTCTCGCCCCGCGAAGTGGTGATTCTGGCGAACAAGCTCGGCGAAACACGCATCTATGATCCAAACCGGAACACTGTCATTCGGTATCAGAATGCCGCTTACAGTTCGCAAACTACCCAACTGGCTTTTTTCCTGAACGGCATGACGAGCGATATGGGTCTGCTCCAACTTGGTTTTGTTCAGGACAAAACAATGTATGACGCCAAGAACCGCCTGGTGACGGAGTGGAAACCTAAAACAAATAAGTCGGATGGTGTAGTCCAGCGTGTTAAGCTCGTTTTTAATCAGGGAAATCCAATATACATGCATTACGTAGATGGCGCTGGTAAGATATTCCGAAAAGTGTTTTACTATAATTATCAATTTGTCGAAAATCGGCCTTTCCCGACAACCACAACTGAAATTTTGTATAACAAGAGTGATTCTACCGTTTCCAAAACGGCGTATTCAGATATTCGGCTCAACCAGGTTGCCCAAAGTCCTTACTTCAATTTTAGCATCCCATCAACTGCCAAAACTGAATAGCGCTGTGAAGTTTTTACTGCCTTTCCTGTTTTCCTTGCTGGTTTCGCCGATTGCCAGAAGCCAGTCTACATCTGCTGATTGGCAATTGGTTAGCGAACGTAATTTTCAAACGGACAATGAATTTGCGCAATACCGACGTCCCGGCAATGATGTGCAGGCAGTCGTTTATAAACAGCGTAGTTGGCTAGCCATGTACAATCCGCTTTCTCTAGCACTGAAAGGGGCCATGCTGGGGTATCAGCGCTTAATGTCGCAACAATTAGCCCGGTCTTGTCCGTACCAAACGACCTGTTCGAACTTTAGTAAGCAGGCTATTCAGCAATTTGGTACACTGAAGGGTGTCTTTTTGAGTGCCGATCGTATCATGCGCTGTAATCGACTTGGACTGCTGGACGTTCATACACTAAGCCGGGACCCCGTCGACGGTTCCATTGTAGACACACCTGATCTGTACCGGCTTCGATGAGTCCTTCTTTCTATTATGCACTCAAAGCCAGTTTTTTTATCTGGCTACTGACAACCGCATACGGGTTGCGGGCACAGTCAGCGAACTTCTCACGCGAACTACGCTTTGCTCAGTATCTCGCCGACAAAGATGCATTCGATGAAGCCACTTACGTCCTTCAACGTATCGACTCTCGTATCCTTCAACAAACAGAACGTGACTCGCTGGCGTATTATCTTGGCTGGACAGCGTATAGCAGCAAATCGCTTGATCAGGCGGCACAACAACTACTTGCGGTTTCGCCGGTTTCAGCTTTTTATCAGAAATCTCGGTTTTTTGGCGCTTACTGTTTACTTTTTCAGGGGAAGCGCGACTCTGCCAATGTAGTGATTGAGCGAATTTCTCCATCCGACTCAACGCTTGGCGAGCTTAAAGCGCTGCAACTTGCGGGTATTACGTTGTTGCAGCGACGACTCACCGACTATCAACGTTTCAGCCAGATTTTCACGTATTCGTCTTATGCGATGGCCGAAGAGCAGAAACGATTGGATACCTACTATAAAAAGCTGAGCAGCCAGAAGCATAAATCACCGTTCCTGGCAGGCCTTTATAGTTCCTTAATTCCGGGTTTGGGGAAAATCTATGCTGGTAAAAAAATGCAGGGCATTGCCGCCCTGCTTCCAGTAGTAACGCTGGGGTTGCTTACGTTCGAAGGCTATCGTAAAGATGGGCCGCGGAGTCTTCGCTTTCTGGGCTTTGGCTCTCTGTTCACTGTTTTTTACGTGGGAAACGTCTGGGGTAGCGCTCTGGCAGTGAAAATTAAACGTGACGAATTTAACCGGGAGTATGACAACAAGATTCTGTTTGATCTGCACATTCCTATGCGTAACCTATTTCAGTAAGGCTCAGCAGTCTGGTCAGCTATCCGGTTTAGCAGCGGCTGATTCATTACTGGCTGCGAACCAATATTTCGAAGCGGGTATAGCATACGAGCGAGTCCTTTTTGAAAACACCGAAACTGCCGCTACTTATAAAGCTGTACTTGGCAAGACCCTATCTCTCAAACAAATGGGTCGTTATAACACGGCTGTTACGTTTATAAACAGCCAATTTTCGAACAGCTATCCTGATTCTGTTCGATATCAGCTACGGTATCAGCAAATTCTGTGTGCGTATCTAGCCGGACAATTCGAGAATACTCGTTCACTGCTTGAGCGGCTTCCCGTTGAGCATCCCGGAGCACCTTACTCGCCACTTTTGGAGTGTATTCGGGTATTCACCTTAAATGAGCTGCATCGCTGGGCAGAGGCCGCCGTTGCCTATCGTGAAGCGATAGGCAGATTGGGAGCTGATACGACGAGCGATGATCCATACCGACGGTTACCCAAATTAAAGCGGGAAAGCAAGGCTCAGTGGCTCTCAACTTTCCTCCCGGGAGCCGGTCAGTTATATGCCGGAAAACCAGGTGAAGCTATCCTGAGTATACTGGTACAGTCAGCGGGATTGTATTTTGGAGTTACCAGCTTTCTAAATGCTTATTATCTATCAGCATGGGGGGTGGGGGCTGCTTTGTTCGGCTCATTCCATGCCGGAGGAGTTCGACGATCGCAGGCGCTGGTCCGGCAGTATAACCAGCGACAGATTAGTGCATTTAATGAACGCGTCAAGAAACGGCTCTTATACCAAAGCTCCCCTGATTCGGCCTCGGGCAGATAAGCGAATAATACCTATTATAATCGGATGCGCCCACTCCCCGATTGTGGAGCAGGCGCATCCTGTAGTATCTGGCCAACTTAGTTGTTTGCCCACATGAAAAATTTTGGATTATCAACGAACTTAGAAATGTTATCGTTATTGATAATCAAAACAATAAGGTCAACTAAAGGTACGATCCCGAAAATACCCCCACAAGTTAGAATGTAACCTACCCATGTTAACGTCTCTGTACCGAGATACAACCGGTGAATACCCAATCCACCGAGGAAAAGGTTAAGCAACAGGGCCGGCACGAATTCCTTATCCGCCTGAACGCGAGCGGTCCCTGTCATCTTAGCCGCCATCTGCTGGCTCTGCGCTAAGGTAGTTTCTACAACGGTGTAGCTAACATCGGTACTCTGAGCCATCAATTGTTCAACCTGCTGGTCGTCGATCGTGTACTCATCAATCGTTGCCGAATTAGCATACACACTTAAGCTGCCCACGGTGAGCATTAAGGCAAGAAAAATCTTTTTCATTAAGGTTATGTAGATAAATGTTGGTACGTCGTAAATGTACCGTTGAAGCACTTTAATGCCAAATTTATCAAATGGGAATCAATTCTATAGAATTAATTATATGGAAAAATGCTATTAGATAAACACCTGATACTGCACCACAAATTGCCCCCGGCGACCCGTTGGTGCGAGCTGCGTACCAGCGGCCTCATAAATAGGGCGATTCTGGTAATCGAGTGTGAGCTTACCGTTGTGGCCGTTGATCAGATAATTCAGGCCTACGTTAAATACGCTCATGCCTTTCGTCAGGCGCTGGTAGTCGGCCATCTGCATCTGGGCGTAGGGCATTAGCGTTCCTTTACCTGCTCCGAACAGATCCTGCCGAAGCAAATACCCGACCTGTGCATACACGACTTTGCCCGTACCAAACATTGGGAAGGCATTCCCCTGTGTACCTGACGCGCCTGGCAGACTTGCCGTCGTTCCGGAGGCCGGATTCATGATACCATTGAAGCGTAGGTAATTCGGACCGTAATTCAGGTTAAAATACCCAACGTAGGCATTGATGGCCGAACCCGTCTGGCGGTTGAGGGGCATGTCCAGAAACGCAGCCAGCGACCACAGGTTCAAATCCGTGTAGACCGTATCGGCGGTAGCTTCGCGGTGCCACATAGCCGCTTTCTGCGTAATAAACCCTCCCTCCAGATTGAAAATTTTCTTTTTACCGAGGTATGTTCCGGTCATGTAACCTGGTGTCTGGTTGGCTTCCTTATCGAAAAACTGGTACAGAAACAGCCCTTGAAACTGTTTGGTGTGCCCCTTCTGCGCAAAGTTTGAAAAGGACGACAGGGGTGCCGGAGTTGCTCCATTGGTCTGGACTGGGAACGGGTCGCTGACGGCAACGCGGTAGTCGATTGGACCAACCTGACCGCGGGCGTACAGACTCAGCTTCCGCGAAAACTCGTCTGTCTGATCGACGGTAGCCTGCGCAAACACCGGTACGTCCATGCTCATGATGCTACTTACACTTGGCTGGCTGAACCGCGATAAACCGTTTACGATGGTCAGCCCAGCCCCGAGCTTCAGGTAATCTTTATTTTTGAAAACCAGGTACTCCCCAACAGCATCGTGGAAGAAAGCCGCTATTTTCCGGTTGGCCGGGGTGCCGTTGTTGTTATACGACGGGAAGGCGTTCAGGAAGTTGAAGTTGTTCATGCCAAACTGCACGTACAGAAAGACGTGGTCCGTAAGCTGACCGAACATTTGTATGCGTGTCCGGCGCAAGCCTATGTCGAACGTATTTTCTTTCGGAACCTGATTTACGGTGGTTCCGGGGTTACTCTGGTTCAGCCGTAACCAGGTCTGATTCAGAAAGGTGACCTTGAAAAAATGAGAACCCGATTCGTTGAGGTTGTATTTCAGTTCGTTCTTGTCTGCGCCAGCCGTTCCTACAATGGCCGACGGTCGGGTAGCCGTTCCGGGCGGGCGTTGAGTTTGTTCTGCGGGAGGGGCCAGGGTGTCGGCAGGTGCCTGGGATCTGGTCGGTTGTTGTGCAGCCGCCGACATACCCCCTAAAAGCGCAGCCGCGAATAGTATGTTCTTCATTCAGTACCGGTTTAATTAGGAACTACGTCACGAAAGTAAGGGCCACCCGGGTATGTCCGTCAGTAATACGCATTTCTCTATCATGAGCATTGAAAAATAGAAACAGGTACGCGTCTAGCTAACAGAAAGCCGACCCCAGACGTAGGGTCGGCTTTCTGTTTGTTGGTACAATTCGTTGTCGACGGCTAGTTCAACCACTCACAATCGGGCAGTAACCATTCCTGACCTGGATCAATGGGAGCTCCATCGGGCGGGGCAAGGGTGTTCGTGGTTATCGTCTGTTCGGGACTGCTTTCATATTGTCGGATTAACCAGCGCAGGTAACTGGTCCGACTGGATTTCCCGGATGTCGACGCATCATACGTCGCTTTGAGCTGACCAAGGGCATCAGCCGCGGCAGCCCGGGCACCTCCGTCGACCTCCCGGTTTGTAGCCATCTGAATCAATTCTTCAACGTATTTTCGCTCGACCATCCGGGCAATTTCCCCTTCGTACGTTTCCTTATCAATGTTACTGTTCCGTACGATTGCATCACGCAGTCGATTCATCACATCGCTGAGACCAGGCGTTTGAGGGTCTATTGCCTTCTGACGTACCAGCCGGGCGCAACGTTCAGGGTGCAACATTAACCGGAGGGTCATGCTGGCTGCTGCTTCGGGCGGACCCAACGGATCGAACGTAATACCCGTTCTCCGTTTAAATACTTCGCGTGGATTTGGATCGTAACGAAACGCCCGGGGTGAAATCAGCGCCAGTACGCGAGCCGGTACGGCCAGGAACGATGGCTCCAGTGTGGCCAGTAGTCCGTCGATAGCCTTTGTTTGCTCAACTCCCGGTACGGTCGACAGAACCGGCTGCCCATCTCCGCGCAGGGCATTGGTGTATGTTTGGCCACCCAGTACTTTCGCAGCCGCTTCGACCTGGTACCGGTGAAACATATACATCGGCACAAATACCTCTTCCAGCGTAGTCAGTGGCGTACCGGCCGGAACCTTGCGGTCGTTAAAATTACCAAGCGCCACCCGACGAACGGCAATAACGCGCTTTAGCTCGTCAACGGCATTCGAGCCGTTATCCCAAAGGTGCGTGGCCGGATGTGACGACCCTTCCGGCCGGGCATCCTGATCGGTCAGAAACGACAGCCCCGTTTTGTGCATCTGCTGCACCAGCTTGTCAAGTTCCTGCTTTTCATTTGCTCCTGATGGAAACTGTTCGTATCCGTAGCGGATGCTCCACTTGTCGTATTCACCAATTCCTTTGGCATAGGCATCCGACAGGTCAATCGACGCACCCTTAAGTTTAGCGACCATTGTAGGATAATCCATCACCGACGCCCGGCCGAATGCACCATTGCCTTGTGTGCTGGCAATGTAGTTGTGCGGCAGGCCTAACGTATGACCAACTTCATGCGCAGCCAGTTGCCGAAGCCGATCCAGCGACATCGTCATCATTTCGTTAACGTGTGAGGAATCCGTATCGAAGTTACCCACCAGTCCCTGCGCAATGAGGTAATCCTGCCGCACCCGCAGAGAGCCCAGCGTTACTTTACCTTTGATGATCTCACCCGTGCGGGGATCGATGATACTAGCGCCGTAGGACCAGCCCCGGGTTGAGCGGTGCACCCACTGAATCAGGTTATACCGGACGTCCATCGGATCGGCATCGGGCGGTAGCAGTTTTACCTGAAATGCGTTTTTGTAGCCCGCAGCTTCGAAAGCCTGATTCCACCAAGCGGTTCCTTCCATCAGGGCCGTGCGAATCGGTTCAGGAGCACCGGGGTCCATGTAGTAGATAATCGGCTTTACGGCTTCGCTCACGGCCGCCGATGGGTCTTTCTTCTCCAGCCGATGCCGCGAAATGTACCGCTTTATAATCGGCTGACTGACCGGCGTCGCGTAGTCAAAAAATTCAATGCCACCGTAGCCAATGCGCGGGTCGAACAGGCGGGGCTTATAGTTGTTGTCGGGTAATTGTACGAACGAATGATGCTGCCGCATCGTCACGGCCGCGGCCGTTGGCACTACTTCGCGGAGATACGGGCCGGCATTGTCGCCCGTCAGGGTAACGGTTACTTCGAACTCCGTATTTTGCGGAAAAGCCTTCGTTCGGGGCATATACATGGCGCTCCGCATCGGATCAAATTTAAACGTACCCTGGCGCGTCCGGCTGATGGCCTGGGCAGCCCCCACCCCATCCTGCATCAGAAACGGCGTTAGGTCAACCAGCACCCGGTTCCCTTCTTCGGCCGCTACGTCAAAGCCGGCGTGGACTGATTGAGCGAAAGACTCCTCGACCGCCCGACGTTCAAGCGGATCGTTACTGATGGCGCGATAGGCGTAGTTGGGCTCAATAAGCAGAATTTTATTTCCGCTCCGTTGAAATTTGACGATATGCTCCTGTCCCAGGCGCCCCCGGTCGAGCCCAATGTCATTGGAGCCAACCCCCTGCGCCAGGGTAGGATAATACAGCAGTTCCTGATCGAACCGATCAATTTCCAGCCAGATTTTTCCTTTCCGGGCATCCCAGTAGAACGTCAGGAAACCCGGATGTTTTTCCATCCCGTTCGTAAACGTCGTGATGGTAGCTGGCGAACTGGCCGACGGAGGACTTTGGGCGAAAGAGGCAAAATGCGGTACGGCAAGAAAGAGATAAAGCAGACGTAGTTTCATGCAGCAGGTTGTTATGACAAAACTGCTAAATTTAAAATAAAATCGGGTTTATCCGCTCAACACCCGAATAAAGCATTGTCAGCCGCGAACAGATTGTAAAAAATTTGCCGGGCGATTTCAACCTTTTACTCAATCAGCCCCAACTGTAACTGCTTTTATTAGCAATTTCGTTGCGCCGTAAATCCCGTTGTACGTCAATCTGTTATCAATGACCTTTGAAGCCTGGTCTCCGCTATTCCTGGGCATGGTGCTGGCTATGTTTCTGGCTAACTCCGTACAGTGGTTCATGTACCGGGAACGTATCTATGGCTTGTATTCCATTTACACGCTTATCTGGGCGGGCTACTTCCTGATAAACCACTTCGAACTGCCCCGGAATATAGCCAACGTCAATAAGCTTTTTCTGTCGTACACGGGCTATATCCTGTACCTGGAGCAGGCCAAGATTTTTCTGGATTTGCGCGGACGCCCCCGTTTACTACGCTGGATTTTTGTCGTTCAGTGCCTGCTGGGCGGCTACTGCGTTGTCAAAGCGTACATTTACCTGTTCACTGATTTCTGGCGGACTAATCTGCATGAGATTTTACTCCAGCCGGTACGGCTCTCGCTGCTGGCCGTAGGTATCTACATCGTTGCTACGTTTTTTCGGTCGAAAGACGTTGTCGCCCGGTTTTTTGTGGCCGGTACGGCTTCGCTGCTTATCAACCACTCCGTTACGTTTCTGCTGCTGCTTCGGTCGCCGAACCTGAGCTTACAACTCCCCTTCTGGCAGCACCCGGACCTGTTTGTCCAGACGGGGGTAGTGCTGGACCTGATCTTCTTTTCACTGGGCATCTCCTACCGACACCGGCGGGAAGCCGTCCGGAAGGCAGTGATCGAAAAAGACCTGGAACGCGAACGGGAACAGCGCTACCGCGAACACCTCGAAGCTGATCTGACACTCCAGCGGATGCAGCAGGAAAAAACGGAGGTACAGATGCGTGCATTGCAAAGCCAGATCAACCCGCACTTTCTGTTCAACAGCCTCAACACCCTGTCTTCGCTCATTGATGAAAGTCCTGGCCAAGCCAGTAGTTTTGTCGATGAACTGTCGAGTGTGTACCGGTATCTGCTGCGCAGCAACGAAACCGAGTTAACACCGCTGCGAATCGAACTGCGATTCCTGAGCTCGTATTTTCATCTGCTTCAGACCCGACACGGCAACACAATTATACTTGAGGCCAACATTGACGAAACCGACAAAGACCTGCTGCTCCCCCCATTGACGTTGCAGCTACTGGTTGAAAATGCCGTCAAACACAACGTAGTGCTACCGGAACGTCCGCTCCGCATCCGCCTGCGCGTTGTAGACCATCATCTGATCGTGGAAAACACCCTTCAGCGCAAGACGCTACGGGTCGAATCGAACGGGGTGGGCCTGTCAAACATCGCGGTTAAGTACCGGCTTTTGAACCAGCCCGTCCCTGTTTTTGAAGAGACAGACGGTTGGTTCCGCGTCACATTGCCACTCCTGCCTACACCTTACCCCGTAGCCGCCGGTAAGGTCGCTTAACGTTTTTTGACACGATCTTAACCGAAGTCAAGAAACCAGCCTACGAACTTAACCCAAGTCATGGAAACCGGGTAGCCGGCTCAGCAAACTTTGTAGCGAACAAACACAAGACAGAATCGCTATGAAAACGCTCATGTTTACTATCGCCATGCTACTGACCGCTGGTTCCGTGCTGGCACAGGACACCCTCACGACCGCGTCGCCCAAACCAACCAGGCCACTACGTTACGCCAATACCTTCACGCTGGCTTCTAAGCTTGTTCAGCCGATCGTCTTCGGTGGCTTTAACATCAATGGCGTTTACTACGCCGGTAACCGACTCACGCTGGAATATTCGCACGGGGGCTTTCTGACGTATCCGGAGTACACAAAGTCCGCGGAGCAGGTTGCTCAGAAAACGAACATTAAAATACCCTGGACTACCGGCTTTGGCGTTGGTTACCGCCTTACGCCCACCCTCGATGCCCGCATGGAGTTCAAAGCGCACCGCTTCAACGTCGACTTTGAAGGCACTAATGCGTCGGTGAAGTACACGACGTTTACGGTCGGCCCCGGCCTGTATTACCGGCAGTACCTCGGCCGAACGACCGGATTCAATGTTGAACTTTCGACCCGCTATTGGTATGATGTGGCCAGCTCCCTTCAAAACAACGAGTTCGCGTTTACCGGCGCGAATGGCGAGCGCCAGGTACATGAAGCCGTGAAGATGGGCCTGAGTTTTAACGTCGGCGTCGGGTATACATTCGGCCGAAACCGCGCCCGATAATTACTCAGAGATTAGTCCTGCTGTCAGAGTTTTGCCATACCAGTTCAAACATCTAGTGAAACTATAGGTTAAACCTTACAAAGATAAAATCACTCAGGACGTATGGAAAACAAACAAAAGCTCCAGGGCAAGAAAGTTGCCGCGCTGATGACCGAAGGTTTTGAGCAGGTCGAATACACCGAACCGCGGAAGGCTCTTGAAGAAGCCGGCGCGACCGTTCATCTGATTGCCCCGAAAGGTGGGGAGATCAAAGCATGGGATGAAACCGATTGGGGCGACAGCTTCCCGGTTGATCTGGCGGTCGATGGGGCTGACCCGAACCAGTACGATGCTCTGCTGCTCCCAGGTGGCGTTATGAATCCGGACAAACTCCGCATGGAGCCGAAAGCCGTTCAGTTTGTGAAAAGCTTTTTTGATCAGAAAAAGCCGGTAGCTGCTATCTGTCACGCGCCAATGATGCTGATTGAAGCGGACGTGGTGCGGGGTCGAAAAATGACGTCGTACCCGTCGTTACAGACTGATCTGCGTAATGCCGGTGCCGAGTGGGTTGATCAGGAAGTGGTAACCGATATGGGTCTGGTAACCAGCCGCAAGCCCGACGATATTCCGGCCTTTAACCGGAAAATGATTGAAGAGATTGGCGAAGGTGTACACAACCGGCAGCATCAACAGGCATAAGCCGGCGTACAATGTATATGAACTTATACAAAAAAGCCGGTCC
>NC_019016.1 GCF_000296815.2 Fibrisoma limi BUZ 3 | reverse complement strand
ATATGTAGCTACGCCCGTTTACATGGTGAATAAACGTTCTAGTACTATCTGCATCCACCGTTGCCAATGAGCCGGACCATGTATTTAATTCTGAAACCTTGGTTAATCGGTTAGTTCGCTGTTCCATCAAACAGAAGCCTTTGTGATCTGCTGAAAAATTAATAACAGTTAGGTACTTACCTCTTGATATGCTGTCAGTATGCCTGACCTGACTATATCCTATAAAAGGGCTGCCAAGCAGTAAGTAAAATAGTAGTCTAAACATTGCTTAACCGTACGTCAGGGGTGGTACATGCCTGCTAAAACCTATTAGTGGGCTAATAATAAAATAGCCTCGATCTGGCTTCAAGCTATCAAGATCGAGGCTTTGCTAGTCGGAGGCTTAGAGCTATCAATCCGACTAACGAACGTACTTCAGTACGTGGATTAGCTTATCCCTAGCCGGTTGCTCCTCAGCAGAGCCGGTTTCTGTTTCAGCTAATATTTTTAGTCTTATTCAGACTTTTGTTCATTTCTCTAAATCCTAATTCAGTCTCTTTAGGTGTAGGTCCTTGTCCGGTTTTCATTTTACGCTTAGACTTCTTTTCAACTGCAATACCTACTAGTTGTGTATCATACAATGGCTTCTCCTGCTCAGACTGCGCAATGTATACAGCAGCATCAAACAAAGCATACTTCTTACCTCTCGCGTCTGATTTCCAAGCTATTTGAGCATTAATTGCATATATATTAACGTTGCCTGATTTAAAAACTGCCAAGGCTTTCTTTGCTTGTAGATAAACTGTGCATCTATGTACTGTAGTGCGGTGCATTCCTAAAGCCTCTGATAATGCGTGTTGGCTCACAATCAGTGCATTTCGCTTATCCATATGCTTGAGTAACCAAGTGAACATTTGGACTGCCGTAGGATTCTCACGAGTCATTTCTACAATCAAATCCAACTTATCTACATATAGCTGTACAAAGTTGTCGTTCACAGTTTCTACCTCGCCAGTGTGGTAGTTTGTCCTC
Organism: Fibrisoma limi BUZ 3; assembly: GCF_000296815.2. Taxonomy (GTDB): domain Bacteria; phylum Bacteroidota; class Bacteroidia; order Cytophagales; family Spirosomataceae; genus Fibrisoma; species Fibrisoma limi. The sequence continues at coordinate 7,310 of NC_019016.1, read as the reverse complement.
TCCTTCTCGTGTTCCATTTAAGTAAGGTTTAGTGTAGCATCAGAAGCAACATTAGTGTTCCATTTGCGCAACAAATATATAACTTTCGTGCAACATGTTGTTGCATGACAGCTAAAATTTATAGTTCTACGTTGCATAAGCTGTGCTACATATATGTTGCATAAGCTATGCAACATATAATATACATAAATTACTGATAATCAAACAATTAAATATTTTTATATTCTGTATCTCATAAAACTCTATTTATAAGTACTTCTCGAGAGCTTCTGTAACCATCTCTTTCAAGCTTTTATCAGATTCTATTCCTTTTACTTTCAATCGTTTCATAAGTTTCTTTGAAATCCAAACGTTCAGTTGCTGCTCTTCCTTTGGTTCAGCTATAGATTGTACTGGTGTTACTTTCTGGACGGGAAGCTGTGCCGGTTCTGTCTTTACTCTATCTGCAAACCCTTGAAGTTTATCAGTATAGGAAGTTGATTTTGCCATATTGTAGAATTCTATAACTATGTAAATCTATAATTATAAACGTTTATAAACCTAATGCAGTTAGAATTTCATCAGCCAGGCCGGTTATTTCTTCTTTGGCTTTCTCGTCGTCGCTGGCAAATACTCCGCTCGTAATGGCGGAACGGGTGTAGCTTACCCGGTCTGATACAGTAGTAGTTAGTAGAATAGCCCCATAGTCGTTTAAAATCTCCTGCACTGACTTATTAAGACCTGTCCGGGGCTTTACCATGTTCAGTACTACGCCGTATTTTAACTGTGGCTGCTGCTGCTGAGTTTGCTTCAATAATTCTATAGTGGCTTTAATTGCCATTACGTCGAAAAACCCAACCTTGGAAGGAATCAGCACAAAATCAGAAACGGCGAATAATTCGGGTAGCTGATTGGTAAGATAGGGGGGAGTATCAATAATGAGTATATCAAACTGCTGCTTGGTTAGGCTGCTTAACTGTCCGTCGAAGGGAACAAACGTAATGCTATCCAACTCGTCACGAATGCCGGTTAGACTGCCTTGTAGGTCAGTATCAAGTACCCCTATGCTTAACCCTTGCGCGAAGCAAGCCGCTAAGTTTAGGGCTAACGTAGTCTTACCTACTCCGCCTTTCTGGTGGGCTATAGTTATTACTTTCATTGGTTTTAGAATTATAGACTTCTATAAGTGCAAAAGTACATATTTATAGAAATTGCTCTAATTAGGTTTTTCCTCGGTTCTAGCTTCGTTAGATTTTTCAGGGTTTGGGGTATGTCTGTCAAAGTGCCTGAAATATGATAATTTTCACATAACATAAAACCAATTATACAACAATCTCCAAAAAGTACAACACTCGACTTCGCTACTGCAATGGACCGGGCATTGTACTTTTCTTATTTCACTCTCCTATTCTAACTCTTGAATAGCAGCCAGTACATAAATTAGGTCTTCTGTCAAAATATGGGCAGGTAAGTCTAAAGCAACTTCTTTACCTCTTGCCTTTTCCCATTGCTCAGTTTTGCCGTACTGTATGAACACAATGATAGCGGGTTTCATACCTCCGGGGGACTTTGACCAATTTACTGTACCCTTAAAAACGCGGTAATACGTGTTAGGGCCATGACCACTCTGTACTAATCGGTGGCTCCATTCCTCATAAACGGGACTATTCATGACAGTTTGATTTATGCCGGCACTGTTGCCGTGGCTAATGAAGCGTAAAGCCGTTATTACTCAGCCTAAATTTCCTAACATTTTGTACAAAATAATCTTTGGTAACTGCGGCCAAAATAGACGAGCTGCGGGTGGGGTTTGCGCTCGATCTGGCCCGGCTCCTGGCCATGTCTGGCCCTCAGTGGAGTCGAACTTCCGAAGATTGTTTGGTTTTACATCCGTTGTTTGGCTTGCTACCCAACAAGGGGTCACCGAAAGATGTACGCAACTCAGGCAATTGATTATAAGATACTCCTGAGAAAGTATAATGCCCGACCCCTTTACGTAAAGGGGTCGGGCATTATACTTTGATTAGACAAACTTAAATTGAAACAGTTGAAACAATTGTCCCGCCGGTTGCTCCACATCCAGCCACACGCTTAGGGTCTGTAACAGGATTTTTCGGCATTCTACTACCTACGACCTTCTTTGACTTTAAATCAAAACGGGTTGACTTCATGATAGATTATGTTTAAAGGTTAAGAATCTAATTTAGGTGATCGGCTTTAGATAAACTAATATGGTCCTCCCTTCGGTCGGTATGTTAGTTGTTTATAGGTTTTATTAGGCATGTACCACCCCTGATGTACGGTTGGATGCTAGAAGCTGAAGAAGATAGAATTTTTTTGCTGTTGAATCTTCATTTGTAACATTTCTGCCTCTCTCCTGACCTTCATAGAATCTATAGCAGTTATAGGCGGAAAAAACCTTTTCTCAAGTTCATCATATGTCATGAAGTAGTAATCATTTACTTTCTTCTGTTTTTTCAGTTTGATCATTAGTGATTTAACCTTAGTCAAATCATTTATATCGAATGCTAAGAATCTCATTGAGGTGGGATTCTGTTCAATAGATGTTTGTGTATTTATCCTGTTAGCGGTCAGTACTTTATACACTCGATCAAAGTATTTTGATTCTAGTACTACGCCTTTAAGATTATGTTTACCGTTGGAAGGTGCTTCGTTAGGCTGCGCTAAGGCAAGAATCAAGCATAATGCGAAATAAGTTTTCATATTTAGTGTAGGTTTAAGCTCCTAAAAATCATCAGGTTGTGCTATTTTTTTGGTACTATTCGTTTTATTTTTCAGTATTTCTTGAACGTCTTTTTGAATTTGTAAGAAGTTCGCCCGTATCTGTTCACTGCTGATATCTTGAAATGGTAGCATTTGCGGCAATGGCCCTATTTGTGGCGCTTTAAGTTGAGCTTTAAAACTGCTGTACTCACTTTCAACTAATTGCCCAAAAAATTCCCCTTCCTTCAGCTCCGTAACATCATTGATTTGTATTCTTTGCCGCTCTTGTCTGCTTTCGCTACTGCTTTTTGAATATGTGGCTTGGCTGAATATTGTAGCTCCAGCTGTGCTTTTACTAACACTCTTTGTAGTCTGCACCACTTCGTGTTTTCCCCATAGCTCAGCTACATACTGAGCTGTTCCAACGAGTCCAACCCTTCCCCAAAATTGATTACTTAGATTGGCGATTAGAGTATCTTTTTTAAGTCGCCCGTAAGCATCCTCTATTTGTGCTATATCTTGAGCAGCAAATACAGTAGCTACTTTATTACTGCGAGCTGTGGCCGGTATGTGTTCAAGACCTGGTATGTAGATCGTTGGTGCTTCATCCAGAATAACAACACTGTTTTGTTTACCTGGTTGATTCATCTGCTTTAGAGCCACCGTTGCTATCAGAGCAAGAACAGGCCCGAAAACACCGCGTAAACCGTCATAATTACCCAACGTAACGAATTTAGGTTCTTCCGGATCATTAAGATTTAAGCTGAAATCATTACCGGATAACACCCAAGCTATTTCCTTAGTATTAATCTTTCGTAAAGCTGTTTTTAAAGTTGAGTCAATACCTGCAACCTGGGCCTCTGCTTTACGCTCGATGGCTCCGCGTAGGCTGGCCACTGTACCTCTTGTCTCTGCATTAGTTGATAACAGCTCTACTACCTTTATGGTATCTTCTAACACTAGGCTAACAACATGAGGTAATGTACAGTATTGAGGGTACTCTTCTCGTAGAAACCAGATCACAGCAGTTAAATAACTTGAAGCTTCATCTGTCCAATAATCTGATTTTTGGATGCTTTCAGGCTTTAAGTTATTGAGTATACACTTACCATACTCATCAGCATAGCTCTGTGTACGCATTAAGTCAGGCCGTAATGGGTTTACTCTGTGGCTCCTGCTCAAATCTTCAAGGTCGATATAGTAAAGCTTTGTAGAGGTCTTACAAGCATCTGCGGCATACTTGGCGACTGTGGCCAGGGAAGGAAATTTAAAATCGTATAATAACCCTCCAAAATTTTGTTGAATTGACTGGACGATTATTGGTTCTATTACGCTGGCGCTCTTGCCAGATCCGGCACCGGCGATAATTAAAACACCTCTTTCAGGCTTGGTTACATTTATTATTGGCATGTCTGGATGAACTGTTTCAAATGAAAATACAGTTTTTGTAACTTCCTTTAATGTCCGTCTAGTAGCATCCATTCGCCTTTTATCGGCATCAGTCTTGGTTTCGGTTCTGCCGAGAAATATTTCGTAAACAACAAAGCCGACTAGCCCTAAGGTTAGTACGAAAGATATTCCAGTAAACAAAAGCCCTGGTAAGATCCCTCTCATTGCTCCAACAATGACAGATATTACAAAGTACCCAACTATAGCTAAAGCAATGTTTTTAGCTGTTGCAATTAAACTACGGTCTCTTTTATTCGGGTTCATGAGGTTCTCAACGTTTTAGTGTTTATTGGAATTCACATACTAATTGTAAGCTGTTTATTGTTTTCTAACTCTCGATCCTTGCTTCTTCTTATTTGATCTTTTTGGAGCGCATTATCGTAATCCTTCTTAAAACCATTTTTTAACGAATTACAATAATCGTAAGATTCCTCTTTACTACGTTTGTAATTAAATTTGTTATCAAAACTCTGTTCATTTTCTTTATAAAATTTATCTCTATTAAAAACTTTTTGATTGTTAACCATCGGACTAAGTTGTGTAGTGCGTTCTTTAGATTTGTTTTTGTCAGCTTCAATAACAAATCTATTTTCTCTTGCCTGACAACGAGATATTATAATGTGTATATGACGTTGATCGCCTTCTTTTAATTCACCTGACTTTACTTGACCTGTTTTAACCTCAGGGGATTCATTATTGTATCTTCTCTCATTTTCAATTTTTGCATACCATACTAGATTTTCGCTTTCAAGGTTTCTATTTTCGCCTTTACTATTGCAAAAATTTCTAGCATAGTTACTCATTACTTCACGAGTATAATCTTTTAGTTTTTGAGAATCATTACCTATGTGCTCTAGCTCTTTCTGTGATGGGCTAATAATAATACTATAAAACCTATCATCCTTATTTTCTAATCCTTGATTTTTAGCATTATTATCAATCTGGCTTATTACTTCATATTTATTACACTTATCGCGATCTGCTGAAAAAAAATATTCCTGCTCTGATAATAACTTATTATCATTTTCTTTTTCAAGGTACGTTGTTAGCCTGGTACAACTTCCTTTATTATTTCCCTTTATTGGACTACCAAACTTAGTTTGCATTTATTGTTTACCTTCTAATTGTGAAATAATCTTTTTTACATTGTTATTGACTATCCTTAAGTCTTCTCTTCTTGGCATTCCTTCCGAACTTGCAATCTCAAAAACTGCATCCTTAATCGGAATCAACAGTTTCTTTTCTTGCTCCTTTATAAACCCGATTAGCCTTTTATCAAGTGCCTTAATAGCATCTGTAGGATTATCAGCTTTTGGGTCTCTGGGGTCTGCCTTGCTTACTTTGAAATACATCAACATTGCTTCCACTAAGCCTTTGTTTGAAAGCCCGTAACTCTCTGCCATGCGTTCAAACTCTTTGAACGTTTCTTCGGTCACACTAATGGTCTTGTATTTAGCCATAACAATAAAATAATTACTTATAATACTGATAATTAGTTTATTAACCCTTTAATAATTACTATATAATTATTAAAGGGTTAATAAAGTTGTTGATTATCAACTATTTAGCCCCGCAGGGCAAGAGAGAAGAGCGGCGTAGCCCTCTTCCCTCTTGCTGATTAGCAAAGAGCTAATCACTTTCTGCCGAAACCGTAGGTGAAGGCGTGGAAAGGGTCGCTTTTCCATAGTCTAAATAATTTCTCATTCTCTTAAGATTATCGAGGTAGTTATCTGCTGCTTCATCTAATTCTGTAAAATGATCACCTGTCTTATACCCTATGATCTGTATTAGTATAGCTAAAGCATCAGAATCTTCCTTATACCCTGCGGATGCTAGTGCTCCCACAATATTATTTATTGAGTGTCTAATTTCGCCAAAATCAATATGCTTTGTTTGCATTTCAAAAGTCATGTTTAGATAATAACTGTTATTATTGATTTTTCGGAATTATTCGGTGTTTTTAATTATAATATTAAATACTTAATTGCTGTTGCCTTTATCGTACCACCAAATTATAGATAAACTTGGTACATGGCCTGAATTTAAAAGATTTCCAGATGCAAAAATTGCTTTGCTATACTGGTTGTTTAATTGTATATCTATGTATTTAGTTGTTATACCTATTCCTCCCTTTATACCATAGCCTACAAGATCATCATTAACAATCTTTGATATTGTTAGGTCTTTTCCTTTTCCCATTGTTGATCTAAACTTAATTTGAATATATGGACCTACTAAAATGTAAATTTTTTTTGAAATGTATTCACGTAATAGTAGATCAAGTTCTATGGTATGGTTGCTCAATAAGAATCGAGCATCATTCATTGTTGAGTAATTAGTTTTGATTAGATATGTCTTGTTTAGGGCATATATGAGTTCTGGTTGAAAATGAAATCTACCTAAACGATATAAGTTAGCTATTCCAATTTCATAACCGATACATGGCTCGTATGTTTTGCCATATGGTGTACTAGCTATTGCATTAGCTAATTGCGCTTGAAACGGACTAACTTCTTTAATACTTTCTATTAGAGTAGTTCTAGCGCCCATTACTAATCCAATTTTTTGAGCTTGTATTTCGTGAATTTGTATTACACTTATAAAGCTGGATAGTAAATAGATGTATCTTACAGTTTTCAAATTATTTGTATTAGAATTTGAAAAATTTCACCGTTAACCTCACTAATGTAAGGTTAACGGTGAAATTGCAATTACCATTTTATTTGTCCGTTATCAGTACAAACGATGGTGTTAGAGGTTTGCCCTGTACCATTGTTTTTGTCTCCGTTCCCTCTAACTATTAGATTAGAGCGATTACTAACTGTCTTCTTTTTTACCTCAAATCGGTTTTCCATAGTTTATAAAGTTTATGTTACTCTCAAATATACTAATAATATAGTTTTATTAGAGTAAAAAGTTGACGAATGATCTGGATTCGTTGATTAGGGGATGAATGTATTGTTTATGGGGATAAGTGAATGGTTGTAATAGATGAACTTGTTACCAAACCTCCTTTAAAAAAGCCTTTGCGTTGTTATATGGTAATTCTACTGTACAATACTTAGTGGTTCCTTCTGTGTGTTTTATTGGTTTATCAGCTTTGCTAACTGACTTACTATAAAAGAAATCGCCATAGGCTTGTGCTTGCAGCTTTATCC
>NC_019015.1 GCF_000296815.2 Fibrisoma limi BUZ 3 | reverse complement strand
AGTGGCGCAAGGTCAGTATCTGCTGGCAACTGCTGATGGAGTGCCACGCAAAGGAACTGGACCACTGGACACAGTGCGATTTTGATACGACCGCCGGTTTCTGGCTGGAAGAATTTCCGGCTATCAGTGCCAAGACCCGCAGCGGTATTGTGTCGATGTTCACTACGACGACGGATAATTTCATGCGGAAGCCATTCCGTATGCTGTTTTCCGAATCTCCGACTGATCCGGCGAACATTGCTTATCCTGAGCTTTCGCATCATGGGGCGGTGATCGTGATGCATTTGCCAGTGAAAGAGTACGGCGACGCAGGACGAGCGGCCCAGATTGTCTATAAATATATCTGGCAACAAGCCGCCGAACGGCGCGACGTACATGAGAATCCCCGTCCGATTTTTCTGTGGGTAGATGAAGCCCAGAATTTTGCCACGGATTACGATATGCAGTTTCAGGCGACCGCCCGTAGCTCACGCGCCTGCACGGTGTATCTGACGCAGAATCTGCCCAACTACTTTGCCGAGATCGGCAACCATGACCGGGTGCATAGCCTGGTAGGCAATCTGCAAACTAAAATCTTTCACGCCAATAGTGATCCTGAAACCAATAATTATGCCGCCGAAGTGATTGGCAAGAGCTGGCATGTTCGGCAAGGGGAGTCGCACAGCTTTGGAGATTCCAGCTTTAACGTGGGCCGATCCGGTCAGGAAAGTTTTGATTACGATGTACCGCCCCAGACGTTCACCCGACTACCGAAAGGAGGGCAGAAAAACGGCAACACGGTAGGCGGGATTGTCTTTCAAAATGGCCGCGCCTGGTCAGAAAATGAAACCTTTCTGTATGCAACTTTTAAACAATCATAATTCACTTTTAAACAATCAAGATCATGCGTAATCAACCGCGTAATGTTATGGGTGGCTCCGAAATGTGGGCCGGTATTGTTCCAGGTCTGGGCCTGATGAATTTTATTTTAGGTTGGATATCCGTTCCAATTGAAACGTTTTTACGGCGTGATTTTGGCGAGCGGTATTACACCCGATCGAATTTTGTTGCTGGTCTAATTGTGTTATGGGCCTGGTCAATGCTGGGTTCCTTGCTTAGTTTCGTGGGAAGTTTGCCGCTTATTTCATCGGTGGTGCATCACGGCGAAGCAGCCGCCGAATCGGTTAGCTGGCTTGGTTCGATCATCAAATGGTACATGATTATTGGCTTGGTGCATTTTGTGTGGATTTGGGTCAAGGATGTCATGAACAAACCGGAATATAGCTTTTCGGCGGGGCGTTCCTGGTTGACCCCTATCGGGCGGCTCCTGATTGGCTTCATGAATTTATTCCTGAACGGGATTCTTCGCCTGGTGGCTCAGCTCGTGCCGAAACACCGGGAACAGATTCTAGCCATGCAGCCGGTCTTGCGTGATGTGGATACGTTCACAGAACGATTCATCGAACCCACCTTTGTTTTTGTGGTGGCTCTGTTTTGTGCCGCAGCCGGTCAGACTGGCATTTTCTGGTGGCTGATTTTTTCCATCATGGCTCTAAACTTGCACACGGGCCAACGCCATCAAGCCGACCGTTCCTATATCTTGGATATTCGGGATCAGATGATTATGGGCCGGATGATGCGAGAAGCGACAGAGGGAAGATGGGCAAAGGGGTCTGACCGTATCCGGCGTATGGTAAGCGATGTAGTGAAAGAAGCCGAGCAATCACCGGAAATCATTGAAACGATCAAGGTTCAAAATCCGACGCTGGCCGAAGCCGCAGCAGCCTTGCAGCGGAAGCGTAGCAAGCAACAAAACCCGTTCTCCGAAGGGGACAACTCGGAAATGGCGATGGCCGCGTAACTCAGTTATTATAGATTTTGAAGCCCTACCGCTCTCCCTGCGGTAGGGCTTCTTTTTTGATAGATGCCATATTTCGTTCTTAAAGCCACGGTTTCCGTGTAAGAAATCGTAATATTGTTACAGAGAATATTCACGGAGTAATTAAATGGCAGTAACAACAGGTTCAAAAAAAAGGCAATCAGCCCCGCCTGCGATCAATACGTTAAGAGGAAAAAAACTAATCGCTTTTGGTTGGTATGGCGGCAAATATTCGCATCTCGATTGGTTAATGCCACTTCTACCAGAGTGTCATCATTATTGTGAGCCCTTTGCGGGCTCTGGTGCTATTTTGCTTAATCGTAAGCCGTCACCAGTTGAAACGTATAATGATCTAGATGGGGAAGTAGTCAATTTCTTTCGAGTGCTACGCGAACAAAAAGAAGGTTTGATAGAGGCCCTTTCGCTGACACCATTTTCCCGCGAAGAATTTGCCATTGCTTGTGAGTTAGACCCAGAGATAACACCGTTAGAGCGAGCTCGACGTTTTTATGTTCGGGCCCGTCAAGTACGTACTGGATTAGCTCAAACTGCTACGGTTGGCCGTTGGGCAAATTGCAAGAATACTAGCCGAGCGGGAATGAGTGGGGTAGTTAGCCGATGGTTAGGGGGAATTGAAAAGCTTGATTATATCGCTGATCGCTTATTACGTGTGCAGATTGAAAACCGGCCTGCAACGGATGTTATTAAATTGTATGACAGTCCCACAACTCTTTTTTATTGTGATCCTCCTTATATCCACGAGACCCGAGGAGATAGCAAAGCATATGGTTATGAAATGACCAATGCCGAGCATGAAGAGTTAGCAAAAGTGTTGAATTCGGTTGAAGGCAAAGTAGCTGTTTCAAACTACGATTGTGATTTGATGAATGATCTTTTTCCGGCTTCTAAGTGGTTCAAGCATTACAGCTTAGAAAAAACAATTCATTCAACGAAAGACACGAGGCAAGAAGTGGTTTGGTTGAATTACGATCCCGCTAAGAATCATAAGTTCAAAACCCTAAAAGCAGAACCACAGCTATTTTAATGACTGCGAACCTAATTCCTTATCTTTCAGAATTATATGAAGATGTAGCCCATAACTTTGATGGGAACACCCCTATTTTAACGAACCAGAACGCTTTAGGGATGGTCGTTGAAATTTGCCATAACATCAGAAACAGGGGTGTTATTCGCTTTTTGATGTCATGTCTGGTGGCTAAAATTGACAATCCAGATTTTGATGTACGTAAGCCATATACCAAAATTGGTACGGCAGATTCCTTTTCAGGTCGGTTTTACGATGAAAATCCTGTTCAGGAATTAATCAACAAATATAATCTACCTACTAATCCTACTACTGCTTATCTGACACCTGCATTTCGTAATCGAAATGCGACAATGACCCCAGATTTAAATCTGGTTGGTCGTCCTCCGCAATTATACCAATATGCGCTTGATTTGTTGGATAGTGTATATCGGGGTGCTATTGAGCCTGTGGAATTGTTGAAAGAGATTTTTCGACAGCTAGTAATCTTTCGAGAAACAAACGAACGTCGTATTAATGAGCTGATAGCGGTACTGAGAACAGCGAAGGATGCTCAACCGCTTTCTTCGGAACAAACAGTTATTTTGATAAAGCAGCATTTGGATTGCCCAAATTCAAGCCGTTTGCCGACGTTGATCTTAGCCGCAGCTTATAAAGCCGTTGGTGGGATGATTGGAGAGTCAGCAAGGCCGCTAAATTCACACAATGCGGCAGATAGCCAAACGGGGGCATTCGGCGACGTAGAAGTAACGCTAACTAACGATGAAAGTATTGTGACGTGTTACGAAATGAAGGACAAAAAGGTAACAAAAAACGATATTACAATTGCAATTCAAAAAATCTCACAGATTGGTAATTCGCTTGATAATTACGTCTTTATCACGACAGATGTGATTGATCCGCTTGTCCAAGAATACGCACATAGCCTTTACGAAGAAGTAGGCGTTGAATTTGTGATTTTGGACTGTTTGGGTTTTCTACGTCACTTTTTACACTTCTTCCATAGAAGTCGCAGCGAATTTCTGAATGCTTATCAAGCACTCGTTTTAACCGAGCCTAATTCTTCTGTAGGACAGCCACTGAAAGAAGCTTTTTTAGCACTTCGGGCAGCGGCTGAGGCAGGATAGCGTATAGTGACCGTCAGTATAAAGCACATGGAAAAATCTAACATTTTAATTCAATAAAAATGTTATTTTTGTTCATATGGCACAATGCACAGCACCAGTACATGGACATCGTACAGCAAGCGCAGCAGCAGCTTGCCCTGCATGCGGTGGTAGATCAAGCCGCTATGGTGGCTATAACAGTTACGAGTCGCGTTCATATCCATCTTACTCGTCGTCTGGGAGTAGTCGGAGCAGTGGTAGCGGATCGAGTAGCCCAAGGCCGCGCTGGTCGCGGGCAGGTTCACTTGTAGTGTACACGCCTGCCGAGGTGCGGACGCTCACGCCAGTACGCGAAAACTTTGAGAAGCGAGCAGCTTTACCCGAACTTCGGGATGTGTTTCTTTGCCATGCGTGGGACGACCGTAGAGAGGCCGCCAAGGAATTACACGATCTACTAGAGTCCCGTGGTGTCTCGGTCTGGTTCAGTGAGAAAGATGTTCTTCTTGGCTCACCATTACTCCGCGAAATAGACAAAGGCTTGGCAAAATCGCGAGTTGGCATTGTGCTGGTAACACCTGCACTTTTAAAACGCGTTCAAGGAGAAGGGATAGCCGACAAAGAGCTTTCGGCACTATTAGCGCGTGATCTGCTCGTTCCCATCGTCCACAACACGACATACGATGCTTTACGCGAAGTTAGCCCCTTACTCGGTTCACGAAGTGGCCTAAGCACTGCTGAAGACACGATGGCTAATATAGCGGCCAAGCTCGCTGAATTGGTTACCCCCGAAGACAAATTAGCGTGCGCCGCAACCAACTATTAACGGCTTCGATAAGGGCGGGAAGATAGAAGATCAAAACTTCAAAATGCCTTTTGGGGCATTTAGTTATCTTGTTTTGTACAACTACATACGAGCGTATGTAGTTGTACAAAATGCTATAAAATGGCTATCTTGACCCCATGAAAAATGCCATTGCTTATTACCGTGTATCGACCGACCGCCAGGGCAAAAGCGGCTTAGGACTGGAAGCGCAGCAAGAAGCCGTGCGCCTGTTCGCTCATCGGGAAGGCTACCAGGTCACGGCTGAATTTACCGAGATTGAGAGCGGGAAGAAAAACCAACGCCCAGAATTACTGGCAGCTTTGGTGCAATGCAAAAAACAGAAAGCAACGCTGATTATTGCCAAGCTTGACCGTTTGGGGCGTAACGTGGCGTTTATCTCAAACCTAATGGAAAGCCGGGTTGATTTTAAAGCGGTTGATAATCCCCACGCCAATAAACTGATGGTGCATCTTCTGGCCGCGTTTGCCGAGCATGAGCGGGAGCAGATCAGCACCCGGACGAAAGATGCACTACAGGCAGCAAAACGGCGGGGTGTGGAGCTGGGCAAACATGGGCGGGAGATTGAGAGTAAAAAGAACGCTCAGGCCGCGATTGATTATGCCGAAATCATGCGGCCCGTGATGGAGCAGTTACAAGCCGAAGGATTTACGACTGTGCGTGCAATTATGGACGAACTGAACCAGCGGCAAATTCCTACCTTTCGCAATAATGGCCAGCGGTGGCATAGCTATACCGTTCATCGACTATTAAAACGTTTATAGTTCATTTTACTGACACGAGCAGTCCTCCTGAACTGTTCCCTCATCCCCTGTAGAAATAGAAATATAACACTGCCGCCCTGTAATATCGTGGCCAGAGTTGACAAGTTTGCATGCGTGAGAATAGCAGCCATAAAAGCCCGTAACCGGTGCATAGTAACCGGAATGGTTTTTAACTCCGGGAGATTGTGCCGTAGAGCCACATATATAAGTTCCACCATTGTAACAGCTTGCCAAATTTAGATTGACCCCTGCCTGATCAAATTGGCAATGAGCAGGCCCGCAGGTACGGGTACATTCTTCTTCGTCTTCACCTGGTTGTGAACTTGTACAGGTTTTAGTGCATGATGATGTAGTGTTTGCTGGTTTGCTTCCAGCACACCCGCCCGTAGGACAAGTGTATGTTGTTGTTGATGTACCTGTCGTTTCTGAACAAGAATAACTCCTGTATCTGTAGCCCTGATTCCCACAATCAGCAAAACACTCGCTCCACTCATCGGCTACCCAATCTGGTTCCGGTGCCGTACAGATGCCCACATTAGGTTGCCAAGGTTCTGATGCAGCACCATTGCGGATGCAAATTTTGTCTAGGCTAAATGCACCCCCGCTATTTGTGCCAGCCACGCGTAAATTATTTGATCCCTGTTTGAGTGGAATGTTGATGCTCTTTTTGGCTACCTTGAACCAAGAGTCATATTGGTTTTGTACATAGCTAGTACCTAGATAGAGTGTCTGCAATGTGCCGCCATTTGGGGTAATCCCCGCCGATGGGTTTTCCGCCGAGGCATAATAAATATCGAGGGTATAATAAGCGGCTTCGGGAATGTTGAAGGGGGCAAAATCCAGATATTCAGATGTATTGCCGAAGCTACTACGCATCTTCCCGCCGGGTGGTGTAGTAGTATTTACAATGGAACTTACGCCCGTATTTGCTGGGTCTTCTGCTTCAAAGCAGACATTGAAAGGGATAGGGTCACTGCCAGGAACGCAAATGCCAGTGCAACCCGGATTTGTAACGGTTGGGCATTGGGTTTGCCATTGATTGCCATCACAGAGAAAAATACACTTCTCCGTCTTGTCGTAGCCTACAGCTCCTTCCCGCGCTCTGGGCAGGGTATTATATTTAGGGCAGTCAGCTAGAGCTGTTGAAACTCCGGCCAGAAGCAGCAGTACAGAAAATACATATCGGATGATAGAGCGCATAACCCCCCGTTTTTATGTGCAGTCTCATTTTAACACAGGGTGGAGCATAGATATATCAGAAAGAAAAGATGGACTTACAAGTATATATAGTATATTTCAGCCTTATATAGACAGTATATCAAAAGTATATACAAAATATATATAAATTAAACTCAATCGCTTGAAAATCAGAGCTTAATTAATGGTAATTAAGCTACTAATAAAAGAGATTTAACATGATTATCACAACAGGTGGAATTAAAGGCGGGTGTGGTAAAACCACACTTGCAACAAACCTAGCCGTCCATCTTTCCAATCTGGGGCGTGACGTTCTGTTTGTTGATGCGGATGAACAGGGGTCAGCGTACCAATTTAATAACCAGCGGGAAGAAGCCAAAGGGGGCGCAACTGGTTACACAATGGTTCGCCAGGTTGATAAGGATGTACGAACCGAAATTTTAAAGTTGGCCCCGAAATTTGACGATGTGGTAATTGACACCGGCGGGCGTGATACATCCAGCCAACGCGCAGCATTGACCGTCACAGATATTTACCTTGTTCCGTTTTTTCCACGTTCGGCTGATGTCTGGACACTGGGGGATGTCGAAACGCTGGTAAGTGATATGCAGATTGTAAATCCGAAATTGAGAGCGTTTTCGGTTATTAACCGAGGTGATCCGAAAGGGCAGGATAATCGTGATGCCGCAGACATTTTAAAGGAATCATCTGTCATCACCTTTCTTGATACTCCGCTCATTAACAGGAAAGCTTTTGCGAATGCCTTAGGCTACGGATTGGGGGTAACAGAACTAAAGCCAGAAGATGATAAGGCAACCACAGAGTTTCTCTCCCTTTTCAGTTCTTTATTTAGTAACTTGAAAATCAATCTAAAAGCGTCGTAGTGAAATATATATTAGATATACAAAATATATATTTTGTATATCCTCAGTAAATATTGAATATATTCGCAAAACGGTAGTTAGATATGGCAATTGCACGAAAAGTTACCAAAGAAAAGCAGGTAAAAGCACACTCGGTGGATGAAAAAGAAATAGATGCATTGATCGAAAAAGGGGGGTCTGTAACCCAAGCTAACCGGCAAAAAAATATGGATGATACAGAGCTAAAGCCGATTTTGCTAAAGGTTCCCAAAAGCCAGGTTAATGCAATTGATGAAGAATTGAAGTTTCTACCCACATTTTACAGGAGAAACCGAACAGCTTATATTTTGCAGGCGATTGAAGAAAAAGTTAAACGCGATAAAGGCAAACGGAAATGAGCGACAAACCGAACAAAAAGCCATCGCGTTATGCTGAGAGCCGCACACGCCTGGTAATGGAAAGTTTCCATACTCCAGCGGATGAGCGGGAGCATCTATACATGCCAGTAGCATTAGCCCATGTGTATTTTCCCCGCCGTGATGCCAAGCTAGGCCCTACAGAAAGCTGGAAACACCAGAGCGGAAATTTCTCGCTCAGGATCAAACAGGTTTCGGTTGAGAATCCCCGCACGGGTCAGGATGAATTTCTAGGTGTTCCATTTGGCCCAAAGGCGCGGTTACTCCTAGGCATCATTAATACAATGGCATTGCAGCAGGGCAGCAATAAAATTGATATTGAAGCCGATACGTTACCTAAATTTTTACACAAAATTGGACTAACGGACGGGGGTAATCAACTGAGTCAGGCACGGAATCAGATTGCCCGTTTAGCCACGTCGATCATTAGCGTAAGTTACAAGCAGGAAGATGGAAGCAGCCTACAGGCAAATTTGCCCATTGTGAAAGGCTTCGATCTGTTTCCCCAAGCTCATCCGAACCAGCTTTTACTATGGAAGCGGAACATTGTTTTAAGCCTTGATTACTGGGATGAACTACAAAAGCATCCGTTACCGCTTTCGCTTGAGCATTTACGCATTCTATCCGGCAATGCCAGGGCCATCGACTTTTACAGTTTCCTCGCCTACCGGCTTCACAGCCTGAACAGGCCATTATTCCTTACATGGGCCACGATGAAAGAAATATTCGGGGGTGACATCGAGGCCATGAACAACTTCAAACGGAAGATGCGAGAAACCGCAGGACTAGTAAAATTGGCGTATCGAGATGCCCGCTTTTCGTGCGATGGTGAAGGCTGGACATTTGAAAATAGTCCGGCACCAATCATCAAAAAGCAGACTTTACTTTTACCGTAACTTGGTATCAGCACATGGATAACAGAGGTAATGTCTATGTGGATAAGTCTGTTAATCAGCGCCTTATTGTAAAACTATCCACCGTAACTTGGTATCAGCAAGGGGTACTTATCCACCGTAACTTGGTATCAATTCTACCGTAACTTGGTATCACAAACTATTATATACTATTAATTAAAAAAATTACTATTAATGGGTGGCTGGAAATGTGGAAAAATCGTCGGTTTCACCGAACTTATTGGCTGGTGAAAAGAAAAAAAGAAATTAGAATTTCCGCAGGATTTTAGTCTATCGACAAAGTTGATTATGAACGTAGAGCAGTCCAAACAACTTTCCCTTCCCGACATTCTGGCCCGGCTTGGTCATCAGCCGGTTAAGGAAGCAAAGGCTGGCCGTGAGCTGTGGTTTCGTTCGCCTTTTCGGGAGGAAGCCGAGCCATCCTTTCATGCGTCCATTGGTCGGGCCGGTTTTTGGATCTGGAAGGATTTCGGGGATGAAGGCGGAACGGTGATTGATTTTGTCATGCGCTATCAGGGTTACACGCAGATCAAGGATGCGTTATCCTTCCTGAATGCGATGTATCAGCCGAGTTTGTTTTCTTCGATGCCTAGCCGCCATAAACCAAAGGCCATTCCCAAACCGGAAGCCCCATCACTTTTTTCTTTTCACCAGCAAAAAGACCGCGAAGCGGTCGAAAATTTTTCAGAGAATCGGCAACTGGAATTTCTTGGAGCTGGCCCGATCCAGAGCCAAGCGATTTTAAATTATCTAATCCGTGAGCGGCATATTCCGGTGGAACTGGTGCAGCGTTATTTGCAGGAAGTACGCTACCGCAATACGGCCAACGGGAAAGAGTATTTTGCTTTTGGCATGGCCAATCAGTCCAACGGGTTTGAAATCCGTGTAGCATCGAGCCGATACAGCTTTAAATCAGCCCTGAAAGCACGGGATATTACCATCATTCCGGGCAGTGACCCGAATAGCCAGGACGTGAGCGTTTTTGAAGGCATGACGGATTTTCTGTCGTTGCTGGCCATGCAGGAGCGCCAGAGCTTACCAGGCCATGCGATCATTATGCATTCGCTCTCGTCGTATCGTCGTGCGGCTGATGCCATTCAGTCCGCAGGATACACCCATGTAAAAACCTATTTGGATAATAACCGGCCAGGGCAGGAAGGCACAGAGAAATTCAAGGCCGAATTTGGGAGCCGGGTATTTTCGCAAAGTGAAACTTTCGCCCCCTATACCGATTTGAACGATGCATTAAAGGCTTATCAGGCACAGAAAAATGCGGTAGGATTCAAGAAATAAACTTGCCACCCACAGGGGGAAACATGGGTTTTAATAACCGCGTCGAATTGACTGGCTTTTTGGGCGATGATCCGAACGTGATTGAGAAAGACGGAAAGACTTTTCTGGCCTTGTCACTAGCTACGACGGACAGTTATCCGGTCGAGGAAAACGGGGAAACAAAATGGAAAGACTTGGAAACGGTATGGCATGATGTACTGATTTTCCGTAAGACAACGGCCCAATTTGCCCGTGAGCTGAAGAAGGGTGATCGGGTTCAGATTTCCGGCGAACTATCCTACCGGTCATTTAAAACCGCCGAAGGCCATACCCGTAAAGCGGCTACCATTGTGGCGCGGTTCGTGGAAAAAATGCATTATGAAAAGCAGGAGCGGCTAGACTATGCCGCAGCCGCGAATGCCGTATTTTCCGGTCAGTAGGTGCAGAGATGGCTAACGAGATTCTTTTTTTTCCCATTCAAAAGCGCCTTGCCGAAGAGTGCGAGTACCGCGAGGGTGTTTATCAGCTTAAACTAGAAGCGGCCCAGATGCTGAATGATGTTGCCGCCGGTACATACCTAATGAGTCCGGGCAACATTCAGGCGATTAAAAACGTCAATGCGATGTGCCGCAAAGCCGGAATTCCCCCACTGGCTTATGATCCAAAGTAACTAGATTTCGTTATCTTGCCGTATATAAAACCAATATGGCATGGCTTCCAAATATCTTGATGAATTTCTGGCCAAGGCATCGCCAGAAACAAAAGCAGCATTAGAACAGACCCGTGAAGGGTTAGCGCGGAATGGGGTGGAGAATACCAAAGAAACCCCAGTGACAGCAGAGAAAGTACCCGTAGCGGAACGCACCGACGTAAAGCAGATTGGTCAGGAACTGAAAGACCAGGGTGCAGAATTGAAGTCGGATAGTTACGGCCAGCAAACCCCGCCGAGGGTAGGGGAGCCACGGCCTTATGCTGATGCACCAGCATTCATGAATGAGCAGCCCCAGCGATCCGCTGAAAAAACAGTAGCCCAGCAAACCCGCGAAGGTTTGCAGCGTGACGGCCAGCAGAATCAGCCGCAGCCAACAAAAGAAAATGCAATGGACAGGGCTATGGCAACGAAGACCACACCAACGACCCAGCCCGTTCAGAAAAGTCAGGAGCTGGAGCGGTAGTTTTTATTGCTCAAAGCGGCTAGTGACATTGATGTGTTCAATGAAGGGTTCCCCGTCTGCCGGCATGGTGTCCGTTTTCGGGTTGTATTCCCGAAGCTGTTTTACTTTATCGCGCATCAGGGCATTTTCGATCCGGTGCAGATTCTTGCCTGACAGGATGAAAATATGGGTGGTGGTGTAGATGGTGAATGTATCCGGTGGGGTATGAAGCCAGCCCAGCAGATAGGCATAGCCGCAGCCGTGCGACTGGCCACCGGCCAGCACAATACGAAAGCGGGGCGCACTGCCTTTTTTTTCCCGTTGCTCGATCAGCGCATGGTAGCCCGTTTCTTCGTCATCGTCTTCCGTTTCTGGTATTTTACCTGCATCTGGCTTGCCTAACGGTGGGTAAGGTTTACGCCCGTATTTGGTAAGCAGGCCGTTTTCAGCGTTCGTATCCATAGAAATCTTGTTCTTTTTCGGGGTTATCGCCATAGGCGGCTTCGGGGCCGTACATGACTTCATAGTATTTATGGGCTATATCGTCGCGTACAGCGTCGATTGCTTTTCCGGCCAGGTAGGTAGCCTGACTGTATGAGTTATGCGCCAATTGGGCTTGTTTGGCCTGATTCCGGGCGTTTACCTGCCTGACCTCCTTGCCCCATTCGGTTTGATAGCCACGCTTTTCCAGATGGGTGACTTTTGGGCCAATTTTGGGTTGGGGTTCGCGGTCGATGCCTTTTTCTTTCAGATTGCGCAGATCAAAATGAATTTCGGAATTCTTCTGTACCGATACCTGGTTTAAAATGGTTTCGTAGGAATTCCGCATATCGCCTAATACTTTACGGTCATCCAGGCCATTGACACGGCCCGTTAGTTTTTTGCCAAAGCCGTCGCCTTCGACGGGGCGCAGGGTAAACATGATATGGGCATGGGGGTTTCTATCCCCGTCAGAGGCTTCCGGGCTATGAATCGCAAAATCTGCCACTAGGCCCCGGCTCGTTAGATTCTCTCTCACGAAGTCCCGCACTACCTGTTTTTGTTCGTCAGTATCCAGATTCCGGGGCAGGGTCAAAATGATTTCTTTAGCTAATTGTGCATCTTTTCTTTTTTCACCCGCTTCTACCGCGTTCCACAGTTTTTCCCGGTCAGTCAGCCAAGCCGGTGCGCCATCGGGTGCAATGATTTCAGCATGTAGCACATTTTCTTTACGGGTGAAATCGTGGGTCTTTTCATAGCGGTCATCTTTGAGGGTTTCCCCAGAACGATAGGCAGCACAGGCTACTGCCGAGCGGTCTTTAACCACTGTGCCGGAACGGTAAGCCGACGCGCCGGGCGCGGTGCGGCCACCGGATCGAGAAATGGCGTTGATGTGCAGGTTAGCATGCATGGGAGTTAGTCAGGTCTGTAAGTGCGCGTATAGGAGTTGCTATCGCAACTCTGAAAGCGGATGATGTTTTATATATCTATGAAAGCCCCGAAAGGCTAAATAAGCGTTAATCATTTTGGGTTAATTTTGGGTGACCTGCCTATTTTTTTAGACCCGTTTGGGGACTTTCATCAGCCTTCTTTTCGAGAATTCGTTTGACCGTTTCGGCGTACCATTTTGACTCTTTACCCCGTGGTGATTCGACATGCCGTTCATTCAAAATCTGGGCAAGCCGGTTCATGGATGGTTCTTTACCGGCATGACTGGTTTTGTAGTCTTCTTTTATCTTAGCTATCGTTTCTGATAGGTTCTGATTGTTTTCAGCGGCTTTCTGTACGCGGTTGGCGTGCATGGATTGTACCCGTAAAGCGGCTTCTCTGATGAGTGTTTCCGTAACTTTACAGCTTTCAATAGGGCTTTCCTCGCTAATAAAATAGACTCTATCCCGTGCGGTTCGCATCAGGGTCTCATCAGAATAAAACTCTTTGTCGCTTTTCAGAATTTCCGGACGAATCCCATAGAGCGAATTTAACAGCATGGCTTGTAGTTCGGCTTCGTCGGCATTGTCTATTGGCACAGTACTATTCCTATTCCAAGGGGCAAACGGGTCATGGGGTTTATCCCACCAGCGTGACCACCGATGCTTATCCTTCCGGGGCATGGGTGCCGGTGTATCGTCATCGACGGTGTTATGAACTGGATCAGACGACGGAGACAGATTAATCTCAATGAGGTTAACAATTCTGTTATGTCGGGAGGACGTAGGCTTTTTTTTAGCTTCTTCCAGGTCGTGTACAGAACCGATAGGGTTTCCTTTTTCGGTCTCTAAATCACTGATTATCAAATCTTCTTTTTTCACTTTGTAGACAATTGTATTTAAAGGTCAGCCCTAATTTTTGGCCTACTAATATAAATATACAAAAAAGTTTGGGAGATACAGGAATTTAACATTTATATTAGCGTTAAGTTTAACATTAATATAAATGTTATGAAACAGTTTGATTTAGACAATATAATCTACGGATTCAATGACCGGCATCCGTTGACCATTCGGGATGCCTGCGAAGGGGTGCAGATATTTGGCGGGATCGGTTCAGGTAAAACTAGCGGGAGCGGGGCGGCTTTAGCCAGAGCGTTTCTCAAATCCGGTTTTGGGGGCTTAGTCTTATGTGCCAAAAAAGATGAGCTGGCCACATGGCAACGCTACGCCAGAGAGACAGGGCGAGACGATAGTCTATTGGTGTTCGATGGGAGCGGGAAATACTGCTTCCCCTTCCTGGAATACGAAATCAACCGGGAAGGGGAAGGTGCGGGGCTAACAGAGAATCTGGTACGACTGTTCATGACGGTTCACGAAGCCATAAGCCGCCGATCCGGTAACGGCGGTGATCCCTATTGGCAAACCGCCATGCAACAACTGATGCGGAACGCCATCGACCTGAGCATGATTGCTAGAGGAACGGTATCTGTACCCTTGATGCATGATATTGTCCGAACGGCCCCACAGAGCCGCGAGGAATGCGAAAGCGAGG
>NC_019017.1 GCF_000296815.2 Fibrisoma limi BUZ 3 | reverse complement strand
ATATCGTTAAACGAATTCATTAAACCAGTAAGCCAATGAATAAATATGCTAAAACGGCGGCTCTGTTGCCGCTTGCTGCTCTGTCAGCTTGTATGAACATGGACGACATGAACAACAGCCAGCCTGTCCTGAACATTAACTATCCGGCGGCTTACGTCGTCAATGCCGAGGGGAATAGCCTGTCGGTTATTGACTTATCGGGTCAACAGGTTAAAGAAACCATCTCGTTCGGGGATGCTTCGGGCGGACATGGCAGCATGGGCATGACCGATATGGTCATGTGGCCCCATCACATCTATCTTTCGCCCGATGGCAGCCATTTAGGCATTGGTGTGCCAGGCATGGACCTCAGTGCCGGCCATACGGGCGGAACGATGGGAATGAAAGGCCGCGTCCTGATCGTAAATCCTGTGACAGGTCAAACCACGCAAAACCAGCAGACCCCGGTTATGAATCATAACGCGGTGTTCTCACCCGATGGCTCCGAAATCTGGACTTCCCAGATGGACAAAGTGGGTAAGGTGCTGGTCTACAATGCCAGCACGATGGCGCTGAAAAATACCGTTACCGTTGGCATGGAACCCGCCGAGGTGACCATGTCGGCGAATGGTCAGTATGCCTTTGTGGCCAACGGCATGAGCAATTCGGTGACGGTCATTAAAGTGGCCGACAAGTCGGTCGTCAAGACCATCGCCGTGGGGGAAGACCCGGTTGGAGCCTGGCCCGGCACGGATGGGAAGATGTACGTCGATAATGAAAAGGGGCAGAGCATCAGCGTCATCGATGTGGCCACCCTCTCCGTGGTTGAAACGGTGCCCCTTGGCTTTACGCCGGGTTACGCAGCCTACAACGCCACCCGCAATGAACTTTGGGTGAGTCAGGCGGGGACGGGCAACAAAGTGGTCATTTTTGAGCGAATGAATAACGCCTGGATGAAGATGGGTGAGGTAATAACTGGACTCGATGCCCACGCTATTGCCTTTACAAAAGATGGCGCAACGGCCTTTGTCACCAATCAGGGAGCCGCTACGGTGTCGGTGGTGGACGTAGTCAAGCGTACGAAGCTTAAAGACATTGCCGTTGGCAAGAAGCCCAATGGTATTGTTCTTAAGTACTAATCTAAAACGAACCGATGATACACCCCTTTGTTAGTCGAATGCTGGCGTTTGCCCTGTTGACCATCAGTTTGGTCCGACCGGCACTCGCTCAACTGAGTCTACCCGAACCATCCCCGCCAACGACGATCAAACAAAAGATAGGCTTCACGGACCTGACCATCGCCTATTCGCGCCCGGCGGTTAAAGGACGTACCATCTTTGGCGGGTTAGTGCCCTTCGGCAAAATCTGGCGTACCGGTGCTTCGGATGCCACCATCCTGACCGTCACCGATCCAGTTACGTTAGCGGGTAAACCCCTCCCTGCGGGTAGCTACTCGCTGTTTACAATTCCTAATCGCCATGACTGGACAATCATTCTGAACAAGCACGTTGGCGGACACGGACTTGATGGCTACGACGAGAAAGACGATGTCGTGCGGTTTTCCGCCAAAGCTGATTCGTCAGCCCGGTTCTACGAATCGTTCACCATTGAGGTCCAGGACCTGGTGCGGAACCAGGGGAACATCTATCTAAACTGGGCCAACACATCGGTGCATTTCCCCGTCATAAGCAACGCCGATGAGCGCGTCACGGCGGAGATTATGGACCGGATCAACGTCAAAAAAGAGGAAAAGCCCGGCTTATACTACCAGGCCGCCCTGTATTACTTCGATCAGGAACGGGATACCAAGCAGGCCTTAGCGTGGGCGGCAAAGGCGGTTGAACTCAAACCCGCCTTTAACTACCTGCACCTGCAAGCCAAATTGTTGGCCCGCACCGGCGATTACAAAGGAGCTATCGCGGCTGCCCAAAAGTCAGCGCAGGCAGCTCAGCAGGAAAAGTTTACCGACTACGTAACGCTGAACAACCGGCTCATCGCCGAGTGGGAGAAAAAGCTATAAGGGATGAAGGCGGCCACTGCTCCGTATAAAACAGCCCTGCGCTGGAAGGGACTTACCCCCTTCTACGACCGGGTGATGGCGCTAACCATGCGGGAAAATTACTTCCGGTCGCTGCTGCTGGAACCGATACGGGACCGGAAGCCCCGGTATGTGCTGGACGTCGGTTGCGGCACAGGTACGCTGGCCCTGCTGTTGCATCGGCAATTTCCTGATGCCAGCGTGTTTGGCCTGGACGGCGACGAGAAGGCCCTGGCGATTGCCCGCCAAAAGCATGCCGTCGCGGGATGGCCCATTGTCCTGGAGCAGGGGCTTTCTACGGCATTGCCTTATCCGGATGGCAGCATGGACCTGGTTACCTGTAGCCTGTTGCTGCATCACCTGTCGGATGCCGATAAGCAGCAATCGATCCGGGAGATGCACCGGGTGCTCTCGCCGGGTGGTATGCTGATGCTGGCGGATTGGGGTAAACCCGCCAATAAACTGATGCGGCTGCTATCCTACGGCCTGCAGCTCTTTGATGGCTTTGACACAACGGCAGCGAATATACAGGGGCGCATTCCCAATATGCTCTACCAAGGTGGTTTCAAAGACATAACACAAACCGGCCAGGTGAACACCCTGTTTGGTACGCTGGCTCTTTACCGGACAGACAAATGAGAAAAACGCTTAACGGCCTATTGGCCAGCTTAGTACTTGGGGTTGGCTTGTTAGGTGGCCCGGTAGCTATTATGGCCCAAGGGAATGATAATCCCAATGGAAAACAGCCAGACAGCTCAGTTCATCAGCCACCCCATACCGGGCATCATCCGATGGGCACTCATCAGGCCACCCAAATTGAGTCCCCAGCTTCGATGCCTCCTCCCATTGACGCAATTCCCACGGCGCATTCTGCCGTGGTTCATTTTCCATTGGTGCTGCTGCTGGTAGCAGCCGTCTTCCAGCTCATTGCCCTTTTCCGACCCCGCAAAGGTTTGCACTGGCAGGTTGCCGGATTGGCACTGGGCGGCTTTGTAGGGGCGTATGCCGCCAGTTCGTTGGCCCATCCCCACACGCACGGATTGAGTCAGTCAGCCCTGCACGTGCTGGAACATCATGAGCAATTAGCCCGCTACACCGTCTGGCTGGCGGGTACGGCTTTGCTGCTGAAGATGGTTACGCTATGGCGGCCTTACCGCTGGCTGGAAGCCCTAACAGCACTGGTTCTGGTCGGCTCGGTCTATTTCGTCATGCACGCGAGTCACATGGGCGGAGAGCTGCTGTACCGGTACGGAGTTGGGCCGCGCGGTGCCTACCTCGAACGACACGAAGAAGGCCACGCAGACGGCAACCGCCACGAACACAAACATCCTGAAAAGGCCGACTAACTCGTTATGAACCGTATCTGGCACCTGCGCATTCGTAAAACGCACCGCTATTTAGGGTTGTTTGTCGGCGTCCAATTTTTACTCTGGACGCTGGGTGGCCTGTATTTCAGTTGGTCAAGCCTTGACGACATCCACGGCGACCACCTCAAACGCCCGGCTGTTGGTTTTTCGGCTTCGTTGCCGCTGGCTTCGCCATCGGTTGCCTTCCAGGCATTGAAGCAGAAGGGTATTGACTCCGTGTTTAGTGTGGCCCTCATCGACGTGCTACACCAACCGGTGTACCAACTGACCTACCGGGTGCAACACACCGGCGGATCGCTGATGACGCACGTCCAGTTAGCGGATGCCCGCACGGGTCAACTCCGCGGTGCCTTAACTAAAGCCGAAGCAACGGCCGTAGCCCAACAGCGCTTTGCGGGTTCATCTGCCATAGAGACTGTCGAGTATCTGACGGTTACCAATGACCATCACGAATACCGGGGAAAGCCCCTGCCAGCCTACGCCGTTATATTTCGGCAACCGGCTCATGCAACGGTGTACGTAGCGGCTCAATTAGGTACGCTACAAAGCGTCCGAACGGACCCCTGGCGCGTATTTGATCTGTTATGGATGCTGCACACAATGGATTACCAAGGGCGAGATGACATCAATAACGGACTGCTCCGGGCTTTCTCGGTGCTTGGCCTGCTATCCATCTTGTCGGGTTTTGCCCTCTACGTTGCTTCCTCACCGGGGCTTCGGCGGGGAAGAGCTACTGTTAAACCAAGACAAACGCAACGACAATGAATCGACAGCGCTTCTTAAAGACACTGGGCTTCGGGACGGCGGCTTCGCTGACCGGCTCCTGGCTGCTGACGGGTTGTAACACCCACGATATGTCCAATATGGATATGACGCCGGGTGGAGAAAACATGGGGCCAGCCATTACGGAAGTTCCATTTACGACACCCCTTCGGTTTCCCGAAACGATAACCGCCAGCGGACAGTTGACCGCATCGTCGGTGACAGAAGCCATCTTGCCCGGTAAAAGCGTCCGCATGCTGAGTTATCGCCAGGGTGCGCTGGGGCCAACCATCCGGGTTACCAACGGTTCCGACGTAACGCTTCGCTTCAACAATCAGTTGACCGAAGAATCGAATATTCACTGGCACGGACTGCTCGTTCCCGCCGAAATGGATGGGCACCCCACTCAGCTGGTGCAGGCAGGCGGATCATTCACCTATGCATTCCGGATCAATCAGGCGGCCAACATGGCCTGGTACCACCCGCATCCCCACGAAAAAACGGCTAAACAGGCGTTCATGGGACTGGCCGGCATGATTCTTATAGAAACGCCCGACGAACGCGCGCTCAATCTGCCATCGGGTACGTTTGAACTTCCATTGCTTATCCAGGACAAGCGGCTGGATGGTGCGGGATCACCGGTTTACAATCCAACTATGGACGATGTAATGATTGGCTACATGGGGGAGACCGTTACCGTTAACGGAATTGCGGGGGCCTTTCATCCCGTGTCAACGCGTACCTACCGACTGCGGATTGTTAATGGTTCCAATGGCCGGATTTATAATCTGGCCCTGAGCAACAAGGCGCCGTTCCAGGTTATTGGCACCGATGGTGGCTTGCTGGCGGCTCCGGAAACCGTTACCGCCTTGCTGTTATCACCCGGCGAACGGACTGATTTGCTGGTGGACTTCAGCAAAGTACCCGTCGGGACTGATGTTTACCTGACGAGTGAAACGTTTACAGGGGCATCCTCACAGGGCGGACAGGCCTTTAACATCCTTAAGTTTTCGGTCAACAAGGCGGAAAGCGATCCATTTCGGATGCCAGTTTCGCTATCAACGGTAACCCCACTGTCAACCGCGTCAGCGGTTAAAACCCGTCAGTTTGACATCGGTATTTCGGCCGAAGGGATGGACGGAATGAGCGGAATGAAAGGTATGCACACTATTGGGGGAAAAACATATCTGGCCAGTCGTATCGATGAATCGGTCAAGCTGGGTGATACCGAGATCTGGGAGTTCGACAACAGTAAAGGCGATGAGCCGCACCCCATGCATCTGCACGGTACGTTCTTTCAGGTCATCAGCCGCGTTGGAGGACGTAACACGTTGTATGCGAATGAGAAAGGGCCAAAAGATACCGTGTTAGTCATGCCGGGTGAACGGGTCCGTATTATCGCCCAGTTTAAAACCCCTGGCACGTTCGTGTTCCACTGTCATAACCTGGAGCATGAAGACGACGGAATGATGCTGAACTTCCGGGTAAGTTAATCAATGCGTACTTAATGCAAAAAAACAATCCGTTAATCAACCAATTACAATCATGAAAACCATTCGTTTAGCCGTTGCCACAGTAAGCCTTTCGTTTTTTTCCGTAACTGTCTGGGCACAGAATACGGCTACTGCTTTAACCGCTTATTACAGCGTGAAGGATGCCCTTGTGGCCACGGATGCCGCAAAAGCTAAAACCCAGGCCGCTACACTGACGGCTGCCCTTGGTAAAGTGGATGCCGCAAAATTATCTGCCGCTGACAAAAAGGCGTTGGCAACCGCCAAAACGTACGCAGCCGCCATCAGCAAAACGACCGACGTAGATGACCAGCGCGAACAGTTTGAAAAGCTCTCTACCAGCATGATATCGCTGGCGAAGGCCACAAAACCGGGCAAAGCATACGTGCAGTATTGTCCGATGGCTGCTGAGGGTAAGGGGGCTTCCTGGCTGAGCGACAAGCGGGAAGTTCGTAACCCTTACTACGGCGACAAAATGCTAAAGTGTGGGTCGGTAAAAGAAGAAATTTAACCAAGCAGTCCCTGACCGTCGGCCGACGGTCAGGGACATAAACGCATTGCAATGGCCATTCAGGAACTTCACATTAAAAACATGGTTTGCGACCGCTGCGTGCGGGCCGTCCGTCAGGAACTTGAACGACAGGGATACGTCGTCCGCCACCTTGAATTAGGCCGGGCAACCGTGGAGCGAGACCTGATTGAACTGGCTGCTTTAGAAAAAGGATTGGAAGACTTAGGCTTTGAACTGTTAACGGATCGGAACGCTCGGGTTGTTAATCAAATAAAAACGCTGATTATCGAGCTTATCCAAAGTGGCCAGGTAGCCACCTTACACATCACCTTATCGGACTATATCTCCCGGCAAATGGCTATGGATTACGCCCACCTAAGCCATATATTCTCGACCACTGAGCACCTGACCATTGAACGTTTTTGGATCATGCAACGAGTCGAGCGGGCCAAGGAATTACTAAGTTACCGTGAACTAACCATTAGTGATATTGCCTCTCAGCTGGGCTACAGCAGCTTGTCCTATTTGTCGAATCAATTTAAGCAGATAACGGGCATGACACCGGCTACGTACCGGAATCTGAATGCGCCGGATCGCAACTCGTTGGATTGGATTTAAGCGGCCTTGACCATCTATTGACACAGCGGGACCTGCGGGTCCCGCTGTGTCAATAGATGGTTGAGAATCTTTCTTCATTTTGCCGTGATCCATTTTGCTGTGGTCTATCCCTTTCCTAGGACTGGAGCTACTAGCTTGACCATCCATCTTGGTTGTCTTGCGGTCCGGCTTCTGGGCAGCCTTAGCCTGTTTCATGACGGCTTTAGTTTGAGTTTGGTCTTGCGTAACATTTCGTCAACTAATCACAGTGAAAGCACTTCGGCCATGATTATCGTTTGCCTACTTCTGTCGTTTTGAAAACCCTGTCAGTAACGCCCTGTTGAAATAGCCTTATCGAGGGGATGTTCAAGGACAGGATTGTAAAATTTTTGGATTGGAGCATTTCGCAAAAAACTGTAAAGATGGCTTTGAATTTTGTAGAAAAACTTCCAGTACAGTTCATCATTTTTGTTTCATGAAGGACTGCAAAGAAATGGATGAAGGAAACTCGACCACAGTAGTCGTAAAAGGTCTGACCAGCAACGGATTGATTTATCGTATTCGGCAAGAATTACTGAAAGCCGGTATACAGGTAACCGCTATGGGCCCTGGCTTTATTTCCATAAAGCAGCCGGCGCTGCTATCTCGACTAGATGAAGTCCTCGACGCCTGGGGCATTGATTTATTGGACGAATCGGAAAGCCAGTTGATTCGTCGGACCAAATCAGCCCTGCAGTACTCATTAGAGCAACAGATATTACCGTTGCGGGGGCTGTTGCGGAACTTGAGTGAACATACGGGTTGTCCCTATTATCAACTTAGTAGTTTGTTCCTTGCCGTTGAAGGGGTAACGTTAGGCCGGTACGTTCTTCGGCAACGCTTGGATAAGGCTATTGAGCGACTGACCTATACGAACGGGTCCGTCTCCGAGATAGCTCACCAAACGGGTTACCGGGATGAAACGCATTTAGCCCTGCACGTAGAAGCCGAACGGGGGTTACCCATCGCCCACTTTTTAAAGATCCGAACGGCTCGATTCTCCACCTATCCTAACAGGAGCTATGAGCTATTTGCCCCTTCGGAACTTGCTACAGGTAGCTAAAGAGGGCCTAAATTCCTCCAGCGTGCGGTAGGTCAATCACCTCCTTTTTCTAGCGATTTGTCGGCTGAATTGAACGCTTTGCGCCAAAACGCCTATTGACTAATACAATGCCCGCAACTATCTTCCAGCGGTTAATCAAAGATGGACTTCGCCCTTAACCTACTTCGGTAAGTTGGGTTTGTTACTTATGCCTGGTTTAATTCAGGAAGCGACGCGAATTCGAGCATTAATGACAATACAGGAACTTGGAAGCCACCTTGGGCAGTCAGTACGGGTTTACGATGAAGAACACCCCTGGTTTAACCAGTCAGGTTTGCTAATTGCGTTACGCTCGCACAAGAAAACGTCAATCGGGTTGGTCAGCAGTGAAACGGCTTACGTGTTGATGGGCAATGGGCAGGTAATGAAATTTTCCCCTCAATGTCTTGTACCAGCTTACCAGACAACACTCCATCTGGCTAATGAATAGCGCGTCCTTCGAGGCCTATGAAAGGGGGAGTTGCCGAAACGGTGCGTTGGTTCCAGCAGGTTAGGCTAACACTGGTAAAGTCAATGTCGAACACGTTGTGCGCTTCAGCCATGCGTTATGCCAACGCTGAGGCCGATTGAGTTGCCAGGGGCGGTCGTTTCTAAACGGGTGGAAGATTACTACCGGCCGGTCCTATTTTTCCTAATGTTACAAATTCCTGGGGTAATTATGTAAGTGGAATCGAAGGGTGGCAACTTAATTTTGCTCCGTTAACAAGTAGTAATTAAACCGATAATTCATTAGCTCATGGAAGCCGTAAAGTTCAAAACTAACATTAAATGCGGTGGCTGCGTGGCAAAGGCTACTCCCTTTCTCAACGAAGTTGCCGGAGAGGACAACTGGGAAGTAGATACGGCTACTCCCGAGAAAGTGCTGACTGTTGTGGCCGAGGGTGTTTCTGCCGCTCAAATAAAAAAGGCGGTGGAAGATGCGGGCTATAAAGCTGAACCGCTCAACTGACAAAGTGGTTAAATAAATTGGTTTAGAGGCCATCCTACCGATTGTGTAGGATGGCCTCTTCTTTTAATTCTGCAAGAATAAGCGGCAATTCTATAAAAAGGGCGAGTTGGACAACTCTAATTTTGCCCTCAGTAGAACCCATCATCGATCATGGAAGCACTTATAACCATCACCCATGTCAGTCATCCTACGCCCGACTCAGTAACGCTCTACTTTGAGCGGCCGGATAAACACTTTATCTATTACCCCGGCCAGCACATAGCCATAACTGCCAACGTCAACGGAGAAGTAATTACCCGGACCTACTCCTTCTGTACCGCTCCCTTTGTTGACAAACTACTGGCGATTACGGTGAAGCGAGTGGCTGGCGGTACCATGTCCGCTTATTTGGTAGAACAGGCTAAGCCTGGCCTGCAGCTTCATATCTCAGAGCCGCTGGGTGATTTCTTCACGATGCCTAATGCCTGTACTCGTCGGCATTTGGTGTTGATCGCGGGTGGGAGCGGTATTACGCCCTTTTATTCAATCGCCCGTAGCATTTTACATGGTGAATCCGGTTCAATGGTAACCCTTATCTACGCCAATCGAAGTTGGTCATCCATTATTTTTCGTGATCAACTCGATCAGCTTAAACGTCAGTTCGGCGAGCGGTTGCGATTTTTTTACACCCTTGATGAATATGAAGGGGTACCGGACGAGAACGTATCCTTGATTGCCGTCAAAGGAACGCTCA
Source organism: Fibrisoma limi BUZ 3 (assembly GCF_000296815.2). Lineage (GTDB taxonomy): Bacteria > Bacteroidota > Bacteroidia > Cytophagales > Spirosomataceae > Fibrisoma > Fibrisoma limi. The sequence continues at coordinate 142,344 of NC_019017.1, read as the reverse complement.
ACAAGTTACTGCTTAAAAAATTGCTGAGCGCAGCACGCGCGGCCATAAATCTGCCGGTGGAGTACTACATCTGCGGCCCCTTTGGTTTAATGGAATTAGCGATGAACACGCTTCACACGATGAACGTGCCCAAGGAAAACGTGTTTATGGAATACTTCTTTGTGCCGGAAACGGGCGTAAGCTCCGCCATTGACTTCGGTCATCTTTCTGAGCAAACAGTAGTCGTTAAGCTTTATGGGATTGATCAGCCGCTGCTTGTCCCGACGGGTCAAAACATCTTAGAAGCCGGCTTACGGGCTGGATTGCCCCTGCCTTATTCCTGCCGGCAGGCCCAGTGCGGTACTTGCCGATCACAGTTGGTATCGGGCCAGGTCGAATTGGCACGGAACCATATACTTACGAATGATGAATTAGCCCGTGGGCAAGTGCTGTTATGTAGTGGCTATCCTTTATCTGCGGACGTAGTAGTACGCCCGTTCACATTTCAGGACGAAACCTAAATTAGATTCAGCCAGGTTAGTTCACTTATTGGACATTGCAAGACGAATTTGACTAGTTGTATGAAGTGGGCAATTCCTATGATTTTGTAAAAAATTAGGGGAAATCTTATAAGTAAGCTCTTGGTCTTTAGCACTACTTTTGCGTATAGTTTGTTTTGATAGAAACGATCATTGGTGCGGACAAGCAAACACATAGGATTAATTACCTGGGTACTCTGGCTAACGGTAGTGCTTTCGGGCTTTCGTCCTGCTCAAACCAAATCCTGCCATGATCGTCAGGCTTTAAGCTGCTCCTGCTGTTGCCCGGTGACATCTGACGCCGAAAAAACCACGGCTTCCGATACCCCGTGCCCGGTGATGCCCTGCTCGTCATCTTCACCTGTAGTTAGCACGGCGTCGGTTCGAGCAGCCGTAGCGCCAATTGACGATCTGGACAACGCATCAACTCCTGCCCTTCGCGTGTATCATCGGTGGCTCCAGCATTATCTTAACGATGCCCACCAAATAGGTAAACGACGCCTGAATACCTATGCGTCTTTACCCTTTGAGCGCGACGTTTTTCTGCGTTTACGCGTCCTCCTTATTTGATTACCCTATCTCTTTTTGATTTAAAACTTGACCAGTGACGGCGTTATCAAGCTGTTTGACTGGTTGATCGGTTCTATACTATACGCGACTAATCAATACTTTATAAAACGTATTCTGATGATTGAGTCTCTCATCAAATTTTCAATTCGAAACCGGTTTCTGGTTCTGATGATTGCCGCTGGCCTCTTCGGTTGGGGTGTTTACTCCGTTCAAACCAGCAAGATCGACGCGATTCCCGACCTGTCGGAGAATCAGGTGATCGTCTTTACCGAGTGGATGGGCCGCTCCCCGCAGCTCATCGAAGACCAGATCACCTACCCGCTGGTGACGAACCTTCAGGGGCTGCCCCAGGTGAAGTACGTACGGGGCACGTCGATGTTCGGCATGAGTTTCGTCTACGTCATCTTCAATGACGACACGGAGGTGTACTGGGCTCGCGAGCGGGTACTGGAGCGATTGAACTACGCAGCCCGGTTGCTGCCGGGTGGCGTATCGCCCACGCTCGGCCCCGACGGAACCGGCGTGGGGCATATTCTCTGGTACACACTCGACGCGCCCGGCATGGATCTCGGTGAGCAGCGGGCCGTGCAGGACTGGTACGTTAAGTTTGGCCTCCAAAACGTACCCGGCGTAGCTGAAATTGCGTCATTCGGCGGGTTTCAAAAGCAGTACCAGGTGACGCTTGACCCCAACAAGCTCACGTATTATGGGCTCTCGGTGCCGCAGGTCATTGGGGCGATCCGCGCCAATAACAACGAAGCCGGGGGGCGCAAGTTCGAACTCAGCGGCATCGGCTACATCATCAAAACAACGGGCTACCTGCAATCCGTCGAGCAGATTCAGAACATTCCGCTGAAGACGTTGAATAGCGTACCCGTGCGCGTGGCCGACGTGGCCACCGTCCAGATGACGGGGGAGACTCGCCTGGGCATCTTTGACCTCAACGGGCAAGGGGAGGCCGTTGGGGGCATTGTCGTCATGCGCTACGGGGAGAACGCCGACGAAGTGATTGGCAACGTCAAAAAGAAAATGGAAGAGGTGGCCAGAGGCCTGCCCGAAGGTATGAAGTTCAACCTTGTTTATGACCGCAGCGGGCTGATTCAGGAGTCGGTGGCGTCCATTCAGCACACGTTGATCGAAGAGATGGTTGTCGTCTCACTGGTGGTGATTATCTTTCTGTTGCATTGGCGTTCAGCCGTCAGCATCATCATTCAGATACCCATTACCATCGCCACGAGCTTCATCCTGCTCAACGCCTTCGACATTTCTTCCAACATCATGTCGCTGACGGGCATTGCCCTGGCCATTGGCGTGATCGTCGATAATGGCATCATCATGGCCGAGAACGCCTACAAGAATCTGGCGGTACGGCAGGCCGAATTAACCGCTCAGACGAGGGGTTCGAGCCATGGAGCCGTAAGCGCTAACGATCAGCAGAACGGTTCTGTAACGGGTGTAAACGGACAAAACGGACAGGCAAAACCTGTTCCACAAACCCGCCTATAATCATGTGGAAAACTAGTAAGGGATGGTTTAACCGCCCTAAAAACTATACCGAAATACCCGAAGAAGAACGGCTGGCCATCATCGAGCGGTCCAGCATTCAGGTCTCGCGGGGGGTGTTTTACTCGACCATCATCATCATCACCTCCTTTTTGCCCGTGTTTCTGCTAACCGGGCAGGAAGGCAAGCTGTTTCACCCGCTGGCCTGGACTAAAACGTTCATTCTGCTGGTCGATGCCCTGCTGGTCGTTACGCTGGCCCCGGTTATGCTGTCCTTGTTCATGAAGGGCCGCTTCAAGGACGACCACGCCAACCCGATCAACCGCGCGTTAGAGCGGGTGTATGAACCAATCATCCGCTGGGTGATGCGCTGGCGCAAGACCACCATCGGCATCAACATCCTGGCCCTGGCGGTGAGCGTACCCATGCTGCTGAGCTTAGGGTCGGAATTTATGCCGCCTTTAGACGAGCAAAGCATCCTATTCATGCCCGTTACGCTCCCCGACGTATCGAACGCCGAAGCCAAGCGGATTTTGCAGGTGCAGGATAAGCTGATTAAGTCGGTGCCGGAAGTGGATAAGGTATTGGGCAAGGCGGGCCGGGCTTCGACCGCAACGGACAACTCGCCCATCAGCATGATTGAAACGATCATTATGCTCAAGCCTAAGTCGGAATGGCGCAAGGGCATCACCAAGAAAGACCTTATCAACGAACTCGACGCCAAACTCCAGATTCCTGGGGTGGTCAACGGCTGGACGCAGCCCATCATTAACCGGATCAACATGTTGGCTACGGGCATCCGTACCGACGTGGGCATCAAGGTACACGGGCAATCGCTCGACAGCATTTACGCTGTCTCGGAGCAGGTCAAGGCGGTGCTCAACGGGGTGCCGGGCGTGAAAGACCTCTACGTCGAGCCGGTCACGGGCGGCAAATACCTGACAGTAGACGTTAACCGCGACGCGCTGGGCCGTTACGGGTTAAGCGTGGACGAGGTGAACGGCGTGGTCGAATCGGCCATCGGCGGCTCGCCCATCGGGCAGACCATCGAAGGGCGTCGACGATTCTCGATCAACGTGCGGCTGGCGCAGGATTATCGGAATAGTATTGAGCGCATTCGGCGCATTCCGATTGCCACGGCGGCTTTCGGTACCATTCCGCTCTCGGCGGTAGCCACCGTCAAGTTTGAGGATGGCCCACCCATGATTACCTCCGACAACGCCCTGTTGCGCGGAGCGGTGATGTTCAACGTGCGCGACCGCGATCTGGGCAGCACCGTGCAGGAAGCCATCGACAAAGTGGGACGTGAACTGAAGCTACCTAACGGCTATTTTCTGGAATGGAGTGGGCAGTACGAAAACCTGATTCGGGGGCAGCAGACGCTGCTGTTGATTGCGCCGATTGTGCTGGTCGTCATCTTTCTGTCGCTCTATCTGGCGTTTGGTTCGGCGCGGGAAGCGTTCCTGAGCCTGATTACCATTCCCTTCGCCCTTATCGGTGGGGCGTACATGGTCTATTTCTACGGGGTAAACCTGTCGGTAGCGGTAGCCGTGGGCTTTATCGCGCTGTTCGGTATTGCGGTCGAAACGGGCGTCGTCATGGTCATCTACCTCAACGATGCCATGAAGCAATTGGTCGCCAAACGAGGTAACTCCCGCGAAACCATTACGCGGGAGGAGTTAAAAGAGTACGTCATCAACGGCGCGGCTAAGCGGCTCCGGCCTAAGATCATGACCGTATCGGTGGCCCTGTTCGGCTTGGTACCGGTACTGTGGGCCAGTGGGGTGGGTAGCGACGTGATGTTGCCCATTGTACTACCTATGATTGGAGGGGTACTAACTTCATCGACCCATATATTGCTAGTGACGCCCCTGATTTTTTTAATGACAAAAGAATATGAACTTAAAAAATTTGGTAAGCTGGATGTCCTGGAGGCCTCGCACTAAGCGGCTGCTGCCCGCGCTCATTTGCCTCACGACTCATATAGGCTTTGGTCAGGGCCTGCCAGACCGGCGGTCCGCCGATGCGGTCACGCCAGACCGGGTCACGCCAGACCGCGTCACGCCAGACCGCGTGTTCCCATTAGATAGCGTACTGGCGCGTATCGACCAGAACAATCCCTTATTAAAACCTTTTGGGAGCCGGGCGGCAGCGGCCCGCGCCTACGCCGAAGGAGCGCGCAGCTGGATGGCTCCGATGGTAGGCGTCGGTACATTCATGGCTCCGTATCCCATGCAGATGGTGATGGATGAGCGAGACCGGGGCTACGGAATGATTTCGGTTGAGCAGGATATACCAAACCCTGCTAAACAGCGGGCCACGCGAATCTTTCAGCAGTCGAAAGCGGATGTGGAACAAGCGGGGCGGGGCGTTACGCTTAACCGGCTCCGCGCCGACGCTAAGCAGTTGTATTTCGATTGGCTGGTGCTGGAAAAACGGCGGGGGGTGCTGGCCGAAAACCGGCGTATTCTGCAACTGATGAAACGGCTGGCCGACATCCGCTACCCTTATCAACAGGGCAGTCTGAGTAACGTGTATAAGGCGGAAGGGCGGTTGTACGAACTCGACAACATGGTCACGATGACCGATGCTGAGATCGCACGTAAACAGATAGGATTGAATACGCTGATGAACCGCCCGACAAACGAAGCATTCCGTATTGATACAACTTATCGACCGGCAGCACCCACTCAGGTCTTACCGACGACCGACGAGATTGGCTCAGTCCGTTCAGATATTCGGCGGATGGACCGGAAAATCTTAAGTATGCAGGCGGGCATTGAAGCGCAGAAAGCCCAGGCCCGTCCCGATTTCCGCCTTCGCTTCGACCACATGCAACCGTTCTCGGGGGTGAAGAGCATGATGCCCACGCAGTTCACCCTGATGGGTATGATTTCCATTCCGATTGTACCCTGGGCCTCGCAGATGTATAAAGCTGAAATCAAGGGTATGCAACTGGATATCGAAGCTATGCGCTACGAGCGGGAAGGCATGCTCGTCGAGACCCAGGGCATGGTGGCCCAGATGCTGACCGACATTAAGACCATGCGAACGCAACTGGACAATTATGAACGGCGGGTAATCCCCACCCTACGTAAGAATTATGATACCCAATTGATTGCTTACGAGCAAAACAAGGGGGAATTACCCATGGTGATTGACGCCTGGGAAACGCTGAACATGACGCAGATGGATTACCTGACGCGACTTGGCGATTATTACCGAATGATTGTTAGCTATGAACGCGAACTGGAGAAATAAAGCAATTGGCGGACTGCTGGCCATTACGCTGCTGATGGGCTGTGACCGGGGCACGGAAAATAAGGAGTCTACAGCACCCGCTAATCCGAACGTAGCGGGCCATGAAGGCCATGGCCACACCACAGCCGAAGCAGCATATACCTGCCCGATGCACCCTCAGATTGTGCAGGACGAACCGGGCTCCTGCCCCATTTGCGGGATGGATCTGGTGAAAAAAGCGTCCATGGGGGGGGACAGTTTAGCCGTTGATGCGGAGTTGAAAGCGCTGCTGAAACCAACCAACGCAGTGGTCGTTGCCAACATTGGCACAGTACAGCCTCAGCAGCGTAGTCAGACCATTCAAACACAGGCGAATGGCATTGTTACCTACGATACCCGACGGCTCTATACCATTCCGGCCCGGTTCGGTGGCCGGGTAGAGAAGCTGTACGTACGGTATCAATATCAATCTATTCGTAAAGGGCAAAAACTGCTTGAACTATACAGCCCCGACATGGTCACGGCCCAGCGCGAACTGTTGTATGTACTGGAAGCTGATGCGGATAATGCCCAGTTGATTACATCGGCCAAACAGAAACTTCGGCTATTGGGGGTTACCGATGAGCAAATTAAGGAGTTGGTGCGGACTCGCAAGCCCAGTTATTCGCTGGCCGTTTACAGTCCCTACGATGGCTACGTCGTCGAAACGTCCGCCGTTGCTCCTGTGGCCCAATCACCGGCGACGGGGGAGATGACCCCAAGTGCCGCTTCTGGCGGGGGTATGAGCGGAGGCATGGGTGGTGGCGGAGCTTCGGCCACCACGGATGAAGTTACGTTCGGGCCGCGTTCGGCTTCCATGCCGACCCCGACCATGGGTGACGGATCGGTCGGCGGTTCACTGCTTTTGCGGGAGGGCCAATACGTTCAGTCGGGGCAAACCCTGTTTCGGATCGTCAATTCCAGCCGGTTGTGGGCTGAATTCCGCTTGTACGCCCGCGACGCGGCCGGGATTAAGCCGGGTGACGCGCTAACCATTTCGTTTGATCAGACTGGCCAGACGCCCCGTTCAGCCCGGGTAAGCTTTGTAGTTCCCTTCATTGAGGGCAATGGCCAATTCGTGACCATACGGGCTTACCTGCCGGGCAGTCGGGACATTCGGGTTGGCCAACTCGTACGCGCCACGCTTCGGCGACCCGGTGTAAACGGCCTTTGGCTACCAGCCTCAGCCGTGCTGGATTTGGGCAATCAGCAGGTAGCCTTGGTGCAGCAGCAAGCCCCTAATACGTTCCTGCCCGTTCGGGTCCAGACCGGAGCCCAGGCCGACGGCTACGTTGTCATCACGGGCGGTTTAAGCCCCGGGCAGACTGTCGCCCGCAATGCACAGTTTTTAATTGATAGTGAAAGTTTCGTCAACGTATCAAACGCGAAGCAACAGCCATGATTAGACGATGGATATCCGGGTGGGCGGTACTCCGCCGGGCCGCGTACGGCTCCTGGGCCCTGCTGGTGCTGCTGAATGCGGCTTGCCAATCGGGAGGGAAGGCCACCACGAAAAAAAAGGATTCAACGCAGGTAGCCGCCCATGACCATGACCATTCGGGCCACAACCACGCCCCTAACGACGAGGGTGGGACGACGTATACCTGCCCGATGCACCCGCAAATCGTTCAGGCCGCACCGGGAACCTGCCCTATTTGCAGCATGGACTTAGTACCGGTGGCTAAGACCGGCGAAAAAGCTACGGAAATCATGCTCAGCCCAAGTCAGATGCAATTAGCCAACGTGATGGTTCAGTCCGTATCAACCGGTAGCATCGGCAACAGCACTGTTTTGAACGCCCGGCTGGCCGCCGATGAGCAGCAGACGGATGTCATCAGCAGCCGCGTAGCCGGCCGTATTGAGCGGTTGTATGTAAAGGAAATCGGTCAGCCGATCCGCAAAGGTCAGGTGCTCTACGAAATGTACAGCGAACCGCTGCTCACCCAGCAGCAGGAGTACTTGCTTGCCCTCCGGCAGGCTGAGGAACTCAAGGAGTCACGTTACGAGCAGTTCCGCCGGGCCGCCGAGCAGAAACTTCGGCTTTACGGCATGACGGCCGAACAGGTCGCTCAGGTAGCCAAAACCCGGCAGGTACAGACGCGCATTCCGTTTGTCGCCCCGGCCGGTGGCACCGTCACCGAAATTACCGCCAGCGAAGGACAGTATGTGGGCGAAGGAGCCTTGCTATATCGGCTCGTCAATCTGAGTCAGCTTTGGGTGGAAGCGGAATTGTACGCGGGCGAAGCCCGGCATGTGAAGGTCGGCGACCGGATTCCTGTCCAGGTGGTGGGCTATGAAGGAGGGCCGAGCCAAACGGCACGGGTTACCTTTATTAATCCCGAATACCGGTCGGGTAGCCAGGTGCTGGTGATGCGAGCCGTGATGCCCAATCCGGGCGGACGCTTTCAGCCCGGCCAGCAAGCCAGGGTATTACTGCGGCACGGGGTACAGCGTGGTCTTACCTTACCGGTCGATGCCGTCGTGCGGGCCGGCGACGGCGCGGTCGTGTTTGTTCAGACGGGTACGGCCACGTTTCAGCCCCGCCGGGTGAAAACTGGAACCGAAACGGATCAACAGGTGACGATCACGGAAGGCTTAAACGGCGACGAGTCCGTTGCCATGTCGGGGGCGTATTTGCTTTATAGTGAGTTGATATTAAAAAAGGGCATCAACCCAATTACGGCGGAGGTTCAAGACGACGGCGTAAAATCAACTCCCGCCATGGAAAGCAATCCTTCCGCACCGGCGAACCGGCCCGTGGCAGATTCCGCACCGAAAAGCTATATCGCCCCGGTTGCTTTTACCAAGCAACTGACGGGCGTCTATGAGGCTTCGCTTACGCTTACTGAAGCGTTTGTGGCCTCAAATCCGGTGGAGACTAAACGGACAGCTCAATCGGTTGAGAAGGCCCTCAATGCTGTGGATATGCGGCTTCTTAAAGGGCCAGCTCACCAGGAATGGATGACCCATCTGCAAACCATGAACCAGGCGTTAAAGACAATTCAAACGTCCGGTGACTTGGAACAGCAGCGAACAGCCCTGGCTCAGTTTGAGGATGGCCTGTACCGCAGCGTGAAAGCGTTTGGGGTTACCGACAAACCGGTGTACCGGCAGTTCTGCCCCATGGCCCAGAACAACAAGGGTGCCTACTGGCTAAGTGATAAGAAGCCTATTCGTAATCCGTACTACGGGGATCAGATGCTGACCTGCGGAGAGACCAAAGAAACGATTCAATAAACAAAAACAGGCGATTAAGCAACCAGCAACGTCGCCTGTTTGTATTCGTTCTAACCCATGTACGCAGTATACTGTTTGGGGCTACTAATAAATTTTGTAAAGGTTGCCTATAATTTTACAAGCCAAACGTTTTTGTATTTTCGATAAAATATATAGTTGTTTATCAATATAGAGCCGACATTAACGCTTAATAAATATTGTTTTATTAATCCTGGATAGGTTTCGTTCTTTCACAGAGTACTGCGAAGAAAAAATAGAAGCAGTGTCAAAGTAGCGTGTATAGAATGTTAGAAAAAACCTGATTTGGTTAAACCAAAACATACGCTATGTAAAATAAAGTAATTATACCAATTACATGAAACTGAATACCAACGCATCCTTGCCGATTGGTGATTCGGTTTAACAGATTGATTCTTGTTTGTGGCGCTTTATCCTATGTTACAAGACTTGATAACCCTGTTTACTGGCCAAGGAAGAGCCTTCCTCTTACGAACAAACAATGAAACATCAATTAACCACACCCCAAGCTATTCAGGAGAGCATTAAACGAGTACTCGGTCCGCGCGTCAAGCAGGCACTTGAAAAATTTGCTTTCAGTGTTCAAAGAAGGGAGCAGACGAACGCTTTCTTAAGCTCTTTTCTGGTCATTGATAAACCGGGGGGTCAGCTTGCCCTGCCAACCGTTACTGATTTAGTTGATGCCCATAAGGTTTTATTTCATCCTAAAGAGGCTCAGTATTCGCCCACGTATGTTTGGTTGTATGAACAGCCGGGCCAGAAAATAGCCCAGCTGCCTTGTGGTAGTATCCGAATTAAGAACACCATTCTATCGGCGGATATAGATCACGATTTTTACCGCCGATTCATTGAGAGACGATTCCGGCAAACCCGCGAAGTCGAAACATTAATTGCGCCCTGGAGTCATTACTTTCACGAAGTAAGGCCCCGCAATCCAGAATACGGGGGTATTCGATACCGGGGTTATTTTGATTATATCATTACTATTGCGGCTAAACTTTGCCGAATCAAAGATGCCGTTGGTGACGCTGTTTTTGCCGAATCAGTAGTTGCCTATCCGCTGTTAGATACTGCCTATGAGCACGATATTTTAGCCCTGTTGGGATTTAAAAATGAACAGATAATCAATAGCCGTTACACCAGCGTTAACAGTAAACGATGTGTAATGGGCAATACTGATAACATTGTTTATCCAAGTAGTCTCGATATTATGGCGTTAAAGAAACACATTCAAGGCCGCGTATCGATTGGAGCTACTAAACAAAGCCGAATTTATATTAGTCGCCAGGGTGGTCGCCGGATTGTCAACGAAGACGAACTTATCCAGATGCTGCAACAATTCGGCTTTGTTACAATCGAGGATAAGCCAAGGTCTATAGTTGAACAGGTATCAATCTATGCCAATGCCTCCTTTATCATAGGGCCGCATGGAGCCTCGTTTACCAACGTGATTTGGTGTCAACCCGGCACGCATTTAGTCGAGTTGTTTTCGGCAAACTACGTACCAGATTACTTCTTGTATTTATGTACCCTGTTGGGCCTTCGCTACTCGGCCTATTGTCAGGGAACTGACGTTAAGGAGGATAGACGGGCTATCCTGGAAGACGTTCTGGTGTCAATCCCGGATCTGGAACGACGTTTGAGAATCCTGCTGGAAGCCAAAACCGAATTGACCAACAGCTAATCCGGGTACACGGTCCAGTTAATCCTTGAGGGAGGTTCCCATAGTTTGCTCAAGAGGCAAATCAGCCATCACCACTCCGCGCACTTCCGGGTAGCGCTCCCGGATCATAGTCAGGGCCTGGTGAATCCAGCCCGTTGATTGCGGACGTCCCGCTACTAGGCCAAAATTGGTCAGTAAGATCGGTTTCTGCCGGATGCTGTATGACCGATGGACCCGCACCGTGTTACGGGGAATCTGATACAATGAGGCAAACGACCAGCCGCCTTCGCCGGGGGCTTTAGCCAAATTATCTACGATGGACAGGCCGAGCCAATCCACATACGCTTCACCCGGGTAATAATCCGTGATGGACGAAGGAGTAGCTGGTTGCCAAAGCCAGGCGACGTTGTCGACTTTCCGTTGCTGACAGAACTGAACGAAGTACTGCCAGGCCCGCCCGTAGAGCAGCAGCGAAGCTTCCTGTTGTACCCCCCAAGGGTGTTCAGGCTGATCAAACTCGGGCACGAAACTCACCAGTACAGGGCGCTTATAGCGTTTTAGAGTCTCGGCAAAACGGCCAAGCACCAAATCATGCTGCCCCTTGAGCATCGCTTGAAAGAAGGCCAGCATGGCCCGCTCCTGGTTAGTCTGAATGGGTGCTGGTTCAAGATATAACAGGGGAATTCGACGGGTTGACTCTTGCTCGTCTAAACGCATTGCCAGCGAGTCAGTGTCCAATGTCCAGGTGATGTGCTGCGGCACTAGTTGAGGGCCGGATGGTGGTAGGAAAGACCAAGCAGTTACTCCTTGGGTGGAGGGCTCGCTGCCCACGTAGAACGGCTGCGTGTTGGCATAGCGAATATGGCGGGGTAGCTCCATAGCGCGTTCCTGGTACGTATAGATGGTCATGGCGGAAGTCAGGAGTAACACTCCACCAAACAACGGAATAGCCGATACGCTTAGCCAGGAGTAGAATCCATAGCGGACCTTCCAGGCGGCAATCCGCACCCCCCAGATCGCCGATCGATGTAGTAACAAACGCCTGGTCAGCTTACTGACTCCCAACAGCAATTTTTCTTGTCCGATCAGCACATTAAGGCCCATGATTACTGCGTTCAGTAAGGCAAAACCAATCATCATGCGGGAGTAAATGTTGCTGTGGGCGAAGCGGCCGTAGATATAGATGCTATAGCCAACCGCGGCAACGGAGGCTAAACCCATCAGCAAATTCGGTAGGATCAAGAGGAAGTTGTTGCGGGGCTGGTCGTCTTTAGGCGTCGGTATGTAAGGGACTTTGACCCGGAGAAGGGTGTAGACAAACCCCAGCCCGTAAATCCACCAGGTGCCACTGGCCAGCAAGCCCCCGACTAAGTGAAAACCGGCTTCATGGCGCTCAATCAACCAGCGCTGGGCGTATTGCCGGATCAGGAAACCCGTGGCCAGCAGAGGCAGGTAGACCAGCGCAAACAAGGGAAGATCCAGATGAAGCGGCAGTTGCATCATGACTAATGATGCGATAGGAATCAGCAGATCGATCAGTTGAACGACGCCCAAGAGGTAATAGAAGGGTAGGGTACCATAATGCAGTCGCTGTCGCCAGGACAGCCCCCTGAATACGTTGGGGAAAGTGGTGAGTAAGAGTTCAAAGGTTCCCCTGGACCACTTGAGCTGCTGTTTGTAATAAGCCGACAGCGTCGCGGGCACCAGCCCGTAGGATAACGGCAAGGGCACATACACCGACTGCCAGCCTTTGGCGTGTAATCGCATTGCCGTGTGCATATCCTCCGACAGTCCATCGGCGTGGCCACCAATTGAGTCCAGCGCAGCGCGTCGAAACGTACAGTTGGCGCCAATGGCCTGCGCGGTGCCGTAAGTACCCATGCCCGTCATCATCGGCCCGTAAAAGCTGTACGTTTGCTCGGTTGCCCCGAAGGCTACTACGCTTTCTTTGCGGTTGTAGTAGCCCTGTACGCACTGGACAAAGCCAACGGCAGGGTCCTCAAAGTAAGGCAGGACCTGATCTAAAAAGTTGGGTACCGGTACGTGGTCCGGGTCGATGATCAAACAAATTTCACCCGTGGCCTGCTCCAGGGCGTTGTTGATGTTGCCGGCTTTGGCCTGTTTCTTCACCGTCCGGGTTACGTGTCGAACGCCCAGCCGGTCGCACTGCTCTTTCAGGTATGGATCATTGGCTTCGTCGCAGAGGTAGGTCGTGTGCGGGTAAGGCATGGCCTGAATAGCGCGAAGGGTATTCAGGACCATGTCGTAAGGCTCCCCCGGGCAATAAGTAGTGAGTACATCCACCGTCCAGCTTCGGGTAACCGCTGGCGGGCTTGGAGCGACCACGTTCCAGTAGTGGTACCATTCGTGAAGTAATCGTGCCAGTTTAAAGACGACCGAGACGGTTAACAGCCCGAACAGCCAGGAATACCCCTGGTTAGCGGGCTGGAGATACACCCCCACAAACGCGGCCATTAATCCTACTCCAATCACAATGAGCACCCGTAAAGGCCACTTATCCGGTGGTGTATTGGCAAAGGTGTAGTGTTCGTTGGGGGCAGGGTCCGTAAAGGTGGGCCACTTCATGGTCATTTCGGTCAGTAAGTAGTGGTTAGTTTGTATTACTGTTTAGCGGTTACCTCAAAGACAAAGTTGGCCGTTGCCACGTGCCGATGCGTATCGTAGGCATGGGCGAACAGTCGGTAAGAGCCTGGCTTTGTGGGCAATCTAAACGTAATGGAAGGACCTGTTGAGCTGGTAATCAAGCCTTCTAATGCGGGTAGCGGTGTGCCGACGTAATCCGCCGAGTTTTTAGCCCGGCGTTTGATCTCCCAGTGATAGGTAAGCGAATCACCTTCGGGGTCCGTTGTCAGTACCTGCGCCCGGTGAAGGCCGGAAGCAGACGAATACGACTGGTAGAGAATGGGCCGCCCATCGACAAGCAGGCGCTGCATAGTCGGAGCCTGATTGGGTGGCTGCTTGCCGGTCCAGAAGTATTGCATCAGATCAGCCAGCGAAGTGGACCGGCCCTCCTGATCATACACGTTGAACCAGGTATGGGTTTCCTCCTGCTTAAAGTCCCAGTAAAACAGATACGAACCGAGGCAGTTCGGGGGCCGGGAGCCGATGTATTGCCGGTAGATTCGATGGACGTACTCGTACTTCTGCTGGCTGGTTGGCTCGATGGGGTCCTGCCAGGGGGTCATTGGCGTTTCCCAGTAGGCCTGGGCTCCGTATTCAGAAATTAGATAAGGTTTGGTCCAGCCTCCATCCTGTAGAAATTGCGACAGCTTTTCGGTTAGAGCGTAGGAGTTAAACGCCAGGACGTCGATGGCTGGACACCGTTTTCGAACCAGCCAGATGGCGCGGGCGTTATCGGGTGAGATGACGGTGGTTACCGGATGGTCAGGGTCCAGTTCATGGATTAGACTGGCAATACGGTTGACCTCATCATACACCCGAAAATTATCCGCTTCCATTGCCCATTCGTTGCCCACGCACCACATTAACAGGGCGGGGTGGTTGCGGTACTTGAGTACGATTTTACGGATCAGCGCGTACTGCTGATCAACAGCTACCTGATTGTGGTAATCAAAGCCTTCCATCTCGCGCTCCACCCAGATGCCAAACAACACCGTTAGGCCTAAGGACTGCGCCTTATCCAAGATGGGACCGGCTTCCAGATCATCCCAGATACGCACCGAGTTACCGCCCCGCGCTTTCAGCTCTTCGAGATAACTCACCCCGCCCGCCCCTTTAATGAAGTAAGGTTTGCCGTAGCGTAGCAATTGGTAGGATTGACCATCATGATAGATTGCCGTTGGCTTCACCTTTGACGGCGTCGCTTGCTGGTTACCTGACGATTCGCTACAGCTCCATAACAGGCAGGTTAGGGTTAACAATAAGAGTAATTGTCTGAATCGCATGAGTGAGAACAATCTACAAAAGTCTATAAATAGAGACTTGCGGGTCGTTTGGGCGTCACTACGATCCAAAAATTCTGTAAAAAGAAGTGGAGAAGTTGTAAACGTTTATTTCTCTTATAACCCAGATAGAATACATTAAACAAATGGCTCATTATCGACAACTCAACCCCGCTATAACATACATTAGTTGACGGACGGCAGCTGCGGGATTAATTTTTTGGGTGTTTTGAGCCGTCTTTATCAATAATTGATCGGTCAGTTTGACGGGCAAACGAACGTTTACCTTGACGGCTCTGCTCAACCGGGTTGGCAACGCTTACAGCGTTGCGAACAACACAGAAGTGGCTAAGGCCAATGCCCAATCGGGACCGATTCCTGCTTATTAGGTCGTAGACGTATTTGCCACACTGCGGATGAACGGCTATTTTCTGAAAGGGGGCATCAATAATCTGACCGACGAACGGTATTTCACCCGGCGGGCGGGCTGCTATTCGGGGCCGGGCATTTTGCCTACCGACGCACGTTATTTTTACGTGACGGCTGGAATCAAGTTGTGAGCTGATTAGAACGAGGCATAAAAAAAAGGTTCGACTACGAACCAATCCCTTTCAATGTATTAAGTGTATCGTATTAGGATTTTACCGCTGTGGCGGACCATCCCAAACTTGACGCTCACCCCTACCCGGTTGATGTCAGTGCGTGGATGAAGCTGAGCCTACGGTTAGACGTGTACGAAACAGGCTTGCTTACTGAATGTACTCCAAGCAACAACTAAGCCTTTTCTGGGTAAGTATGTTTATTCATCGTTATAACGTAAGCTTCGCTTCAGCAACTGCGCGTTCAGGGCCACAATCACCGTGCTTGCGCTCATTAGCACTGCCCCGATGGCCGGGCTGAGGACGAAATTGGGGTACAGCACCCCGGCTGCCAGCGGTATGGCCACTACGTTGTAGCCTGTAGCCCATAACAGGTTCTGAATCATCTTGCGGTAGGTCGCCTTGCCAAACTCGACTAAGTTGGTGATGTCGGTGGGGCGGCTGTTGACTAAGATGATGTCGGCCGTTTCGGCGGCTACGTCCGTGCCGGAGCCTACGGCAATCCCCACGTTTGCCTGCGCCAAAGCAGGGGCGTCGTTTACTCCGTCACCAGTCATGGCGACAAACTGCCCTTGTTGTTGCAGATCCTTCACCACGTTCACCTTCTGGTCGGGCAGCACCTCGGCATAGACGCCGTCTAAACCCAATTCCTTAGCCACCGCGTCAGCCACTTTCTGATTGTCGCCCGTGGCCATGTACACTTTGATGCCCGACTG
The DNA here is from genome assembly GCF_000296815.2 of Fibrisoma limi BUZ 3. Taxonomy (GTDB): domain Bacteria; phylum Bacteroidota; class Bacteroidia; order Cytophagales; family Spirosomataceae; genus Fibrisoma; species Fibrisoma limi. Next base: position 126,318 of record NC_019017.1, on the reverse strand, counting down.
CTGCAACCGCTCGACAGCTTCCTTCGAGTCAGCCCGAATCTTATCCGCCAGGGCAATATACCCCGTCAGCTTTTCATCGATTAAGACGAACACCACTGTTTCAGCCCCGCTGCCAAAGGCGTCCTGAGGCTGCTCAATACCTTTTTCCTTCAAATATCCCGGACTAACGACTACCACTCGCCGACTGTCGACCGTCGCTGACACGCCCTTACCCGTGATGGATTGAAAGTCGCTAATGGCGGGCATCGCCAACTGGCGGAGCTTAGCCTCCCGGACAATGCCCTGCGCAATGGGATGCTGGGAAGACTGCTCCAGTGCCGCTACCGTTCGTAAGAGCGCCGTTTCGTCCGTATTACGGTCCAGTACCTGCACCCGAGTTACGCCAAACTCGCCTTCGGTTAGCGTGCCGGTTTTGTCGAAAACCATGGCCGTGATTTTGCGGGCTTCTTCAAAAGCCGTTCGGTTCCGAATCAGCAGGCCTTTCTGGGCGGAGATAGCGGTAGAGATGGCCACCACCAACGGAATGGCGACGCCCAAGGCATGCGGACAGGCCGTAACCATCACGGTGACCATACGCTCCACGGCAAACGACACGTCGCGACCACCCACCAGCCAGACGACGAGCGTTAATAGCCCAACGGTTAATGAGAGGAGCGTTAACCACCCCGCAGCCCGGTCGGCCAGCGTTTGGGTTTGTGATTTGGCGTTCTGGGCTTCTTCCACCATCTTGACTACCTTGTTTAGGTAGCTGTCTTCGCCCTTGTGCGTCACCCGAACTTTAAGCGATCCTTCGCCATTGACGGCCCCGGCAATAACCGTGTCGTTGACCGCTTTCTGGACCGGTACACTTTCGCCCGTCAGCATGCTTTCGTTCACAGCACTTTCCCCTTCTATGACCGTCCCATCGGTAGGAATTCGTTCGCCGGGGCGTACCAGAACCACATCGTTTATATTGAGTGCGTTTACCTTCACATCCAAGAGGGTAGTACCGGTCACTTTGTGGGCATCAGCGGGCAGCATCTGCACGATCAGTTCCAGCGACCGTGAGGCCCCGGCGACAGATTTCATTTCTAAGTAATGGCCCAGCAGCATGATGTCGATCAGCGTTGCCAGTTCCCAGAAGAAATCCATGCCACGCAGCCAGCCAACCGAGACAGCCACGCTGTAGGCATAGGCGGCCGTAATAGCAACAGCCACTAAGGTCATCATGCCGGGCTGTCGGGTACGTAATTCCCCGATCATGCCCGTCAAAAACGGCCAGCCCCCGTAGACGTAGATAATGCTGGCCAGCATGACAACCAGCGGTTCCCGGTAGGGAAAATCCAGATGATAGCCGGCCACTTCCTGAAACATCATCGATAGGGCCACAACCGGAACGGATAAGAGCATACACACCCAGAACCGACGCAGAAAGTCGGCGATCATCGCACCGTGATCGTGAACGCCGTGTCCTTCTTTACCATGGCCCATCTTACCGTGATCCATTCCCGCGTGATTCATCCGGCTGTGGTCCGTTGCCCCGTGGTCCATACCAACCCCACCCTGATGGTTGTTGGGGTTCATGGTTCCGCTGTGGCCGTCATGTCCGATATGTTGTAAGGCCTGTTGTTCGGCCGGAGCCTCTTCATCTGTATTCAGTGACGTAACGGACTGTGGATGACTCCCGTGATCCATCGGGTGCATGGGTAAATTGTCTGCGTGGATAGTTCCTGACGGGGTTGGGTGGCTGTGCTGGTGTTCAGGCTCCTGATGACCGGCGTCGGCCGAATGGTTCACTTCCATTACGTGAAATCTGCCCACTTGCGACACAAACCGCTGTAAATCATCTACAGACGGATGTTCATCCACCGTTAATACCACTTCAGGTGGATCAGCCGTTACGTGTACTTCCAGGATAGTTGGCTGTTGATGCAGGGCTTTTTCGACGGCCTGGGCTTGCTCCGCTGTCGTTAGTCCGTGCAGTATGTAACGATGTTGGTGTCTCATCCGTTTTGGAGTTAGAGGTGTTAAACTAACCGTAGAAAGGTAACCATAGTTTGTTACATAGCCCATTGTGGGTCACTTCCAAAAATTCTGTAAGAAATTAGCGGCAATCTTGCAAGAGAAACCGGGCAGGCTCGGATAGCTTTGTTTTGTTTTCGGTTGTTTATTCCTATAGTACAATGCTCCATGGACAAAGCATGACAACGTCAAGCCCAACAGTATCTGCTGATGAAACATCACTCGCGATCCGGGGAATGGTTTGCGCCCGGTGTATCGATGTGGTCCGTCGCGAACTGAAAGGGCTTGGATTGACCGTAACCGACGTACGATTGGGACATGTTCGGGTACGTGAACACCTTTCTATAGACCAAGTAGAGTCGATCAAAGCCGTCTTGGAGAAGCAAGGCTTTTCGTTACTGACGGATGTGAAAGTAGCGCTTGTCAAGCGCATCAAAGCACTTATTGAACAGATGCTGAACCGGACATATCCGGGTGACCAGAAAAGCAAATTTTCTGACTTTCTGTCGGCGGAGTTAAACGCAAATTACGATTCGTTAAGTGCTTTATTTTCTACCAGCGAGGGGCAAACGCTCGAACGATACATCATTGAACGGCGGTTAGATAAAGTCAAGGAACTATTAGTTTATACCGATCTACCCCTCACTGAAATTGCCTATCAGACGGGATTCAGCAGCGTCTCCCATCTGTCCAATCAATTCAAACGCCTGACGGGTTTGTCACCGAGTTACTTTCGCACAATCCGGCACGAAAAGCAGGTGCTTCAGCAACAGAAGGCGTAAACAATTTTACAAGCAAAGCGGGCAATTGTGTAACGGATTCGGCCTCCACTGTGGCGAACTTTGCCTAAAATAAAAAATTATCAGTCATGGTAAATGCAGCGAGTTCCGCCTTAGAAAAGCCTATTCGACCGGGCGGAGCAATAACCCGCCAAACGTTTCCGGTGCTGGAGATGACCTGCGCGGCCTGCGCCGTTAGCGTCGAGTCGATGCTAAACAACACGCCCGGCGTGGCAAAAGCGGCCGTCAATTACGCCAACCAATCCGTTGCGGTTGAGTATGATCCTAAAGCCATTACCCCGCAAGGAATGCAGCAAGTGGTGCAATCCATCGGCTATGATTTAGTGGTGGATGCGGAAGACCCCCAACAGGTTCAACAGGAGGCCCAGCAGCGTCATTACGAAGCCGTTAAGCAACGGACCATCTGGGCGGCCATTCTCTCCCTTCCCGTGGTGATTATCGGTATGTTCTTTATGGACATGCCTTATGGCAACTACATCATGATGGCCCTATCGGCACCAGTCGTTTTCTGGTTGGGCCGGTCTTATTTTATCAACGCGTACAAACAGGCACGACACGGCAAGGCCAACATGGATACGCTGGTGGCTCTATCCACCGGCATTGCCTTTCTGTTCAGTGCCTTCAATACGCTCTATCCCGAATTCTGGCACAGCCGCGGGTTGCATCCGCACGTGTACTTTGAAGCCGCTGCGGTAGTCATTGCCTTTATCTCGCTGGGTAAGCTGCTGGAAGAGCGCGCCAAATCAAACACGTCGTCGGCCCTTAAAAAGTTAATGGGCTTGCAGCCGAAAACGGTCCGGATCGTCGAGGAAGGTGCCGGGCCGCATTCGGTTGAACGTGAATTGCCCATTGCTCAGGTACGCGTTGGTCAGATCATCGTCGTGCGACCGGGTGAGAAAATTCCAGTCGATGGGGTCGTCGAATCGGGTGAGTCGTACGTGGATGAAAGCATGATTTCGGGTGAAGCCATTCCGGTGGCCAAACGGACCGGTGAATCTGTCTTTGCCGGTACGATCAACCAGAAAGGGTCGTTCCGCTTTACGGCTCGGAAAGTCGGCGGTGAAACCGTGCTGGCGCAGATTATTCGCATGGTGCAGGAGGCCCAGGGCAGCAAGGCCCCGGTGCAGAAATTAGTGGACAAGATTGCGGGTATCTTCGTGCCCGTCGTGATTGGCATAGCCATCCTGACGTTTGCGGCCTGGATGCTGTTTGGCGGAGAAAATGCGTTCACGCACGCCTTACTGACTTCGGTAACGGTGCTGGTGATTGCCTGCCCCTGCGCGCTGGGCTTGGCCACGCCTACAGCCATCATGGTCGGTGTTGGCAAAGGAGCCGACAACAACATCCTCATCAAAGACGCCGAAAGTCTGGAGCTGGGCTACAAGGTTAATGCGGTCGTGCTGGACAAAACCGGCACCATTACCGAAGGCAAACCCACCGTGACGGATCTGGCCTGGCAGGTAAGTGATGGGGAGATCCCTAACCTTTCGCCCGTACTCTACGCCCTGGAAGCCCGGTCTGAACACCCGCTGGCTGATGCGGTGGTCGAGCGGCTACGGGCCGACGGTGTTGTCGGCTCGGTTCTCGTGGGATTCGAAAGCCTGACGGGCCGGGGCGTTTCGGGCCGCTACCAGAACAATACCTATGTCGTGGGCAATGCCCGGTTGCTGGCTGAACAAGGACTTAGGATTACCCCTACCGTACAGAAGCTGGCGACCGACTGGCAGGAGGCAGCGAAAACGGTAGTGTATTTCGCCGATCAAACGCGCATTCTGGCGGTGATGGCCATTGCCGATCCGGTGAAACATACCTCCCGTGAAGCCATTCACACGCTGAGAAAGCGAGGCATTGCCGTTTACATGATGACTGGTGATAATCAGCAAACCGCACAAGCTGTGGCGAAAGCGGTTGGTGTCAGTGACTACCGGGCCGAAGCCCTACCCGCTGATAAAGCGGCTTTCGTGCAGGAACTGCAAGCGCAGGGCAAGGTGGTGGCCATGATCGGCGACGGCATCAACGATTCGCAGGCACTGGCGCAGGCTGACGTCAGTATAGCGATGGGCCGCGGTTCTGACATTGCCATGGATGTCGCCAAGATGACGCTCATTACCTCGGATCTAAAGAGCGTACCCAAAGCCTTGCAATTGTCGAGGAAAACGGTGCAGGCCATCCGGCAGAACCTGTTCTGGGCGTTCATCTACAACGTCATTGGCATTCCTATCGCGGCCGGTCTGTTATATCCGGTTAACGGCTTCTTACTGAATCCAATGATTGCCGGAGCGGCCATGGCGCTCAGCTCGGTGTCGGTCGTAACGAATAGTTTGCGGTTGCGTTCGGCGAAACTGTAAGCCATTCCAGTGGTTAATAAGGCAAAGTCACAAAAATAGCAACGCTTATGGAAACGCTCAATTTCAAGACGAACATCCAATGCAGTCGATGTGTGGCGGCCGTGACGCCCTTTCTGAATAACATCCCAAGTGTTGCCCACATTGACGGATGGAATGTAGATACAGACAGTGCCGACAAAATTCTGACTGTCCAGACAACCGATAACCGGATTGGCCAGGAAATTCAGGAAGCGGTAAAGCGAGCGGGCTATCAGGCAGAACCTACTACTCACCTTTGATTGCCAAAAGTTTCGTAAAAATCAATTCAAATCTTATAAGCCGCCCGTTCATCTAATCGGGCGGCTTATTTGTTATAGATATACCTAACAAATCAACGTATGGAAGCTCACAAGCAACACACTGCACACGCACAGCCTAGGCAACAAGGACATTCCATGTCCCACGGACGGCCCTATGGGAGATTGGCTATCATGGTCGTACTGTCCTTTATATCCATGTATATTCTGATGTACTCGATGGTTGACCGGTTTGCCAACGTCATCCCCAACGTCAACCAATTTTACATGGCTGGCCTGATGACCATGCCCATGATTATTATCGAAGTTCTGGTCATGTCGGCCATGTACATGGATAAGCGACGGAATGCCCTGATTATCGCCGTTAGTGCCCTTGCTTTAGTGGGTTTCTTTTTACTCATCCGACGGCAGGGCGCGGTTGGCGACAAAGAATTTGCCAAGTCTATGATTCCGCACCACGCTTCAGCAATCCTGATGGCCAAAGAGGCTAACCTGACCGATCCTGAACTTAAGAAGTTAAAGGAGGATATTATCACCTCACAGGAAAAGGAAATTGAACAGATGAAGGAAAAACTGGCTGAGTTAGATAAACGATAAACCCATTGAAATCATCGGCCAAAAGTTTCGCAACCACTGAGTACAATTTTACAAGCGGCCTTACTATCCTGTGGGGCCGCATTTTAGTTTATTGCTTATAGCTGAGTTAAGATTTTACCAATGAAACATTTCAATATTCTTTCGGTCGTCGTTTCTACGCTCCTGCTGTCAACGGCATACGCCCAGCATCAGCAACACACCCCGGCTGCAACTGACCAGGCTACTGATAAACCGTATGACCCCGATAAGTCGAACTTTTCCGCGGTCAGAACAACCTTACCTGTTTCCCGGCCGCAGGCGTCGGCGAAGGTAAAATTAACCGGTAAACGGATAACCTACGACCTGGTCATTGACGAACAAACGGTTAACATTACCGGCAAGCCAACCAAGGCGATGACCATCAATGGCGGCATTCCAGGCCCAACCATGCGGTTTACCGAAGGGGATGTAGCCGTAATACGCGTTCACAATAAATTAAAGACAGAAACCTCGTTGCACTGGCACGGTCTACTGCTTCCCAATAAACAGGATGGGGTTTCTTACTTAAATACGCCCCCCATTCATGCCGGTGATACCTACACATTCGAGTACCCGCTGGTGCAGTCAGGTACGTATTGGTTCCACTCGCATACCCGCTATCAGGAACAGGTTGGCGTATACGGATCAATCGTTATTCAGCCTCAGCGAATCACCCATAAAGTCGACCATGATCTGGTGCTGTTGCTGTCGGACTGGACCAATGAAAACCCGGCTTACATTTTGAAAAACCTAAAACGGCGCAACGAGTGGTATTCCATTAAAAAAGGTAACGTCCAGTCACTTAACCGCATCATCCGGCACAAAGCCGTAGGGGCTTATCTACGCCAGTCCATGATGAAAATGGCCCCGATGGATATTTCGGACGTCTACTACGAACGGTTTCTGATCAACGGTAAAGACACCACTCGTCACCCGGAGATCAAGCCTGGCCAGACCGTTCGACTGCGGGTCATCAATGCCTCCGCTTCGACCTATTTTCATGTGAACTTTGCGGGCGGTTCCCTCAAATTGATTGCAGCCGACGGGTTGGACGTTCAGCCTGTGGACGTTGACCGTCGGCTGATTGCCATTGCCGAAACGTATGATTTTCTACTTACGGTGCCCCAAGGGGGTGCCTTCGAGATACGGGCAACGGCTCAGGATGGTTCCGGTTATGCATCGGCCCTGCTGGGTAGTGGCCTGGTTCACTACGCCCCGACCATACCCCGCCCTGATCTCTACAAGCTGACGGCGAACATGAGCCGTATGGGAGGCATGGGTATGGGTTCTATGCGTATGGGACGTGCCGACACAACGGCCCAGGCAAACGTAGAGATGAACGGCCCGATGATGCACAATATGACCGGAATGAATCATGTACCCAGCCAACACCCTACGGATGCCCCAAAACCGACCCCGAAAGCAGCAGACATGGGCGCCATGGACCATAGTCAGATGCAGATGGAGCCATCCAAGCCAACCGGGACTAAACCCCAGAAACAGGCGTCAATGGCTGGAATGGACCATAGCCGGATGGATATGGGCGGAAAGCCGGCAGCGAAGAAGCCGACTGCGGCCAAAAACACTACTAAGTCATCAAAATCGGCCGGATCAATGGCGGGCATGGATCATAGTGGTATGAACATGGGCGACATGAATCCAGCCAAAGATGGTAAAATGGACATGACAGGAATGGACCACGGGCAAATGGATCATTCACCCATGCCCGGCATGGATCATAGTAAAATGGCCATTAGTGCGGATTCGATGCCTGCCACGCAAACGGACGGTAAAAAGCCGGATCATATGGTAGGCATGGACCACAGCCAGATGAACAGGACCGAACCCGCATCAGCGGGCCGGTCGAATCGCAGACAGTCCGGGGGTATGGCCGGAATGAAGGGCATGAACCACGGGGATATGGCCGATGCGTCGGCGGACGGGGCGGACCACGGCATGAGCATGATGGACGAACAAAACACCATTGACTACAGCATTCTCAAGTCTCCCGAGCCGATTGTTTTTCCGGCTAATCACCCCATCCGTGAAATTCCGCTCACCCTAACGGGCAACATGTTTCGCTACATCTGGGGCTTCAACGGACAGCCCCTGTCGCGGGCTGACATGATTCAGATTCGGCGCGGTGAAATCGTGCGTATTCGCATGATGAACAACACGATGATGATGCACCCCATTCACCTGCACGGCCATTACTTTCGGGTGCTCAACGGGAAGGGACAGTACTCACCCTTGAAGCATACGGTTAACGTATCGCCCATGGAAAGCGTCACCATTGAGTTCATGGCCGACGATGAAAAGGACTGGTTCTTTCACTGCCACCTGCTGTACCACATGCTCAGCGGCATGGCTCGTGTGGTCAGCTATAGCGACCAACCCGACTCATCCATCGCCCAGATTCAGAAGCTGCACCTGCGTGACATGCGCGATAACCAGCCCTTCGTATGGGGCTACCTACAACCGGGTTACCCCCTCAACTATTTTGCCTTAAACGTCTCCAATAACAAAAACGCGATTGTCGCTGGCGGTGATCACGACTGGCGAACCAATCGGTTCGAGTTCGATCTGGATTACGAACGATACTTCGGCGACTGGTTCCGGGTATTTGCCGGTATTGACGGCGGTAATGAAGAGTTTCTACGTGTGGTACGTCCTGAGGAGGGGGGGCAGCCCATTGGCAGTCGGCGCATTGTTAGGGCTGTAGCTGGTGTCCGATATATGTTGCCGTTCCTAATTCAATCGGAGGTTAAAGTAGATACACGGGGCAACGTCCGGTTTCAACTGAGTGGTCAGCAAAGTCTGTTTCCCAGGCTTGACTTCCAATATCAGGCACAGTGGCTGGTCAATAGTTATCTGCGAGCACACGTGGAACTGCAATACACCCTTACCAAGAATCTGTTTCTTCACACCGACTATGACACGCGTTACAAGACCTTCGGAGGTGGATTAGGATACAATTTCTAGTTCCAACTCGCTTCTTCAGCCATTGGCGAAGTCGGGAAGCGAATTAGCTACACAAAAATTCGCCTGTTGGCATTTCCGGGCTAATCCGTGGCTTTGGTAAACCGACAGAGTGCTAACCATTACAATAAAATAAGCGTAGCGGCTGAGCAGTAAAGAAAGCGGTACAACCTGATCTTAACAGACAAGGCGTACCGCTTTTAAGAATTTGCTATTCATCATCTGACAATGGCTCTGTCGTGTTAGGAATACCGTGCTCATTTACAAACTCAGCCAGTTCAATAATTTCAGCCCCTTGACTGATGATAATGATTTTTCCCTCGTCTAACGGTGCTCTGTCATTCCCGTATTTTAATTGGATGTTAGCCATATCAATGGCCCCTTCATGGTGTTCCAAAAGCTTACGGGCAAAATCGATATCGACATCTGGTGTGTTCGGTACCCGTCGAAACGATCGATTCATCGTTTGCATGGCCGTTCTCATCTCTCTCATGAACTGTTGGTACACATTAGGATCGATCCGCTCCGGTGCTGGGTGTTGCCGAAGGTAAGATTGCAGCCGCTCCCGGCTTTCGGCGTTCCCCCGGTTCGATTCTTCGGCTAATTCCTTGCCTTCGGGATGTTTACCGTACCGCAGTTCGGCATTTCCAACGTCAATGCCTAACTGGTGGTGCATGCTCATCATCATGGCAAAGTCCATGTCCGGATCACCCGTCATGGGCATGTCGTTGACCATCCGCTGCATCTCGCGGAAGATTCGGGTCATTTCCCTGTCGAAGGCTTGATCATTGGGATCATCAGACGATTTCCGGGCTGAGAAGTCAATCTCCGTTTCCTCTCCCGGTGCGACATCCGTCGAATCGATTTTACTACAGCTCGTCAAGGCGAGCGTTGCGGCCAGTGAGAGCACAGCCAGGGTTTTGTTGACAAGAAACATCTGTTTCATAACGCTATTGTTTTGAATTGAAAAAAGAAAAAGAAAGCATTGTTTTCGGTGGCCAAACTCCTCACAACCCTTGGCATTCAGACTGTCTGCTCACCAGCTCTTGGCTTATGACGATTAGTAAGGTGTTTATGATGCTGTATGAAGGCAACTTAAAAGGCCACCGCTAGTAGGGGTGGCCTTTTTTGGATTAGCGAGAAGCTACTTGATTTTCCAGCTTTTTCAACTCGCTGATTTCTTTGGTCTGTTCCCGAATGACCTTCTGGGCCATCGTTTTCATCTTCTCGGTTTTACCGCCCGACGGCCCGGCTTCTTTCAGAAAGGCCTTGGCCATGTCCACGCCCTGCTGATGGTGCTGGGCCATCATGCTGGCAAAGTCGTGATCCACGTTCCCATTCATCGAGTGGCTGCCGCTATGCATGATTTTCATGGCATCCTGCCCCAGCTTTGAAGAGGATGACTGGGGTTTGTGACTGGTGATGAACTGGTTTAGTTCAGTGATTTCTTTTTGATTGGCCGCTTTTATTTTAGTGGCCAGCGCCTTTACCTGGGCGTTTTTGCCCTGCTTGATTTCCAGATCTGCCATCTCAACGGCGGATTGGTGGTGCATTTTGAGCAAGGTGGCGAAATCGTGGTCGGGATCACCGGTCATTTTCATGCTCATCATCTGGTTCATGCCCGACTGCATGGACTTCATCATGGCGTTGCTGGCAGTGCCTCCGGCCTGACTGCTCATGGCATGACCCGCATGCTGATCCTGCTGGGCCATCACAGATTGCGTAAGAAGTAATGCCACACCAAGGCTCACGGCGAGCTTAAGTTTGTATTTCATACGTTGAGTTATATGATTAGACCCCACTATAACTTCGCATAACCTATTGATGTTATTACAATATTTTCTAAGTGGCTTATAGAATTTTTGGTTAAGCTGCCCCACTTTTAATTTGGTGTCCTTTTTTCTTTTATACTGAAAATAACCATCTTTAGCGTTTTCCAATTGCCCTTTGACTATATGTCGTCTTCAATTCCTTTCCTTAGCCAAGTCATTGCTACGTATCAACGAACTCCGGACCTAACATACCAGAGTTGGTTTCTGCATAACGCAGATCGCCTGAAGGCCTTCCGGTCGATCCGTCGGGGTGTTTTACAGGTTGTTAGCGACATTAAGGATGGTAGTTTTCCCAACGATTTTAAGGATAGCTCTTTAGAATTTGTCCTTACCTGCATTACCGAACAGAAGCAGGTATTCGAGGGGGCTTCTCACCCATTCTACTGGAAGCCGAAGCTTCGCATTCCTGACATCTATGAGAACCAAGACCACAAGCGGTATTTTGGTCAGTTTCTGGAGTGTTGCCTGAAGGCAACAAAGCCCGAAACGGTGGTGAGCGAAATCATCCGACTCGATGCCTATAAAATCAAGGGACTTGGACCGGCCGTAGCCAGCATCCTCTACTTTCTGCATCCGACCTGGCTTCCCCCCTTCAATACGGCGATTATCAATGGCTACAATCGGCTCTTCAACGAACGGCGTAAGCTGGGGTCATGGTCGGAGTACCTGGCCATCCGGGAAAGAATGCTGGCGGTGAACGCTGAATACCGGCAACTACTGTCAAACGATCTGGGAGCCTTGTCAGGTTTACTGTATGAGATAGGTGTCGGCAACCTGCTGGTGCCGGGTCTGGCGGATCAGCCCGTCGTTGAGCGCGAAAAACTTGAAAAGCAACTCTCCAAACGCCACAAGTCGGTGGTTGATGAACAACAGGAAGAACAGACGCACAGCGAAATGCAGTATCACCTGCTAACGATTGGACGAGCACTGGGTTACGATGTGGTAGCCGCCCGCAATGACATCTCCCGGCAGTACAACGGCCACTCATTTTCGTTTTTGAGCCTGCAAAACCTGCCCATTTTACCGGTCGCGCCGGAAACGGCTCAAACCATCAGCTTGATTGATGTGGTCTGGTTAGAGAAAGGGTCCGGTCGAATCATCTGCGCCTTCGAGGTAGAAAAAAGCACCTCTATTTATTCGGGCATCCTGCGCCTAACCGATCTGAGCTGTTCGCTGCCCGATCACGCCACGACACTGTATTTGGTCGTACCCGACAGCCGCCGTAAGGAGGTTGAGATGCAGCTAACCCGCCCTTCCATCCGGCAAACCAAGACGCCGATTCGTTACATTCTGATGTCGGAGCTTCGCACCCACTGCGATGCGTTGTGTCGATTCGGGGACAATCACCGGGTGTTGGATAAGATTGCTCAGACGGTTTAGAATAAGGTGATTATATCAGCACAGTATATGCAACAAAAAAGCCTCATTCCCTGAAGTTGAGTGCGGCTTTTTTGGTTACTGATTATTTCAGTACGTTGGCTCTTTTTTAGAAACCTTATCAACTTTTCAGACACAAACGGTCTCGCTCCGGGATACCTGCTGTACTGGTCGGAAATGGGATGACAGCCGGTACCGCAACGGCGGACCGTGCCGGAGCGGGCCAGCCATCTCTTTTTTGTTATGCCCAACAGTCTCAAAAAATCGCTCCGTTATTCGGACGGCTGTTACATTGCTTAAGGCGAATGACCGCACGGCGGACCGTTAATTATCTCCGTTTCGGTAAAAATCCCCACTGTATCGGCAATCAATCTGATTATTATCAAAATCCTGCATAATTCTATTTATCCTGCTGAGGGATCATGCTGTTGATTATTTGGCCGATTGGCCGGTCGCCCTTAATCCGTTTGTCAACTACTGGAGGAACAAAACTAATTTGGGGCTCATGGGTGACAATAGCTGTGGATTTACGGGGCTCTTTCAGTTTATCGAGCCCTAACGATTTAGCCAGGTACTTATTCTTATTTTTAACCTCCGGCCGGCGTTGATTCTCAAATTCTGAATGTAAGCGGAACAAAGTATCCAGAAGACCTGGCTCGGTAATGATATAATCCTTTTGCCAGGGTTTCAGTTGGTACTGCGCCATAACTTGATACCCGAGGATGACGCGCTCACTAGCGGATAGTTGCGCTATTCGTTTTTCGTCATCTTCTACGTTCTCGGCGGCTAATTGCTGAACTGGTTTGAGTTGAAACTCAAGTTCAACGACTTTCTTGCCAATCTTCTTAAAAGGTGACCACTCAAATATAAGTTGTGCTTTATTGCGTAGTTCTCGTTTAGCAACTTCTAGAACATTAACCTGAAAATCCGCATACCGATACGAGCTAGGACAATTCAAGATGTAAAGCATCTCATCAACAGGGAAGGTAAACCGCGTTTTTTTGATATGCTGATGCATGGATACAATCTCGAAAATACGGATGGCGTAAACCGACGATAACGACCAGATTATGTCCAGTTCGTATTTCGTATAGCGCTGGCCTAAGTCCGCAAAATAAGGAACAACATTAGCATAAACGTCAATTTCAATGTAACGCCTGTTGTTCTGCATAACAGACCGAATCATTGGAAACGGCGTTATGAATAAGTACTCCCCCTTCTTTTCATCTTTATAAGCGATCTGTTTTTTGGAGAGCGTTTCAGCGGCAGCACTAACCTGAGCGTAGTGATCTTTTGTTAACTCCGAATAAGGAATTAGAAAAGCTTGGTTTCGGTTCGGTTGCAGTTTGCCCTGAACAGCTAAGTTACCCAGTTGATTAACGACCAGAATGACTATCTTCTTTTCTAGTTCGGTAAACTCTTGACGGGACAGCGTGAAAATATTCGACTGATAATTAGTCGTGTGCCGATTAAACAGGCTAAGTTGGTTTTCTGGTGCCTTCTCCATACGAGTAAAAGATAAATCAAGGTATAAATCAGTTATTTAAAAAACAAACTTGCTCCTGGCAAATTGTTTTTGTGACCAATTTCAAAACCGCTTAAAACTCACTTTTTTCTTATTAACACCGCCTAAACCTCACTTTTCTCTGAAAACACACCGCTTAAACCTCACTTTTCGGCTTATAAAGTCGAGGATTTATTGGATGAACTAGCGATTTTACATGCTGAAAGTGACTGAATCAAGGACATATCGCATAAAATGTGCCTGGCAGGCACATTTATAGACTAAAAATTACCCCGTTAAAGGTCTACCGCCTAAACCTCACTTTTCGACCGCCCAAACCTCATTTTTTGCAGGAGAACCGCCCAAACCTCACTTTTCAACCGCCTAAACCTCACTATTTACATGAAGACCGCCCAAACCTCACTTTCCGACCGCTTAAACCTCACTTTCCGACCGCCCAAACCTCATTTTACAACTGCCGCTTAACCGCTTAAACCTCATTTTTGTACCGCTTAAACCTCACTTTATGATTAGTAAATATCTGTAAATTAACGAGTTGCAAGCCTACTAAATCAATCAAACTATTCATTGATAATGATCAAAAAATCAAAATGCTAATGTTGATCTATTAAAGGGTTAAAAGCGAAATTTATATATACTATTTACCTTACAGGGAAATAGTTATGCTATTTTTGCTAAAAATTCTCTGTATGGCAAAAGCAAAGCAGTCAGATTTAGCGCCACTAGCCGCCATTCGTATAGTACTGAATCAGTGTAAAACGGAGCTAGTACCCGTTGTGCACCAGGTTAGTGATCTACCCAGTGCAAAGGACTTTCCGGATCTGGAGTATTATTTTGTTCCGGCTGAGCATATGGAACTGTATCGCCCTTACCATAGACCTGGCAAACCGTACAAAAATTTCAAACTTGTTAACTTCGAACGACCGGCTATTAAGCTCACGTTTTACTATAAACATAAGTATCACATTGACCGAGGAGTCCGAGTGGAATCGGCATTGACACTCCTCAAAGAGCAACGCGACGAGCTGTTTGCCAAATCCTTCATGAACCAGCTGTCGGCTGCCCAGCAGCAAAAGCTCCAGGACATCGACATCTTGATACGGGCGATTCGGGAAACACCCGAAAAGTTTGAGTTCTGTACGTCCAATTATGAACACTATTATAAGTATTGGTACTGTTCATATCGCTACTTTGAAGACGCCGAGCAAACCAAAACGGGTACAGTTAATGAGCACCTGCTCAAACATGTAGAAGCCCCTGAAGATAAAAGAGCAAATCAATCTTCCATTGAACGACTTAACGTAATTTTCATTGACTCTAAATTTATTACGCGACCTGTCCCGTACGATAACAAGCTTATTGACCGCGTCTTAGAAACGTATCCCAATCGTATCAGTTATGGTAAATCAAGTTTATACATACGATCATTATAGTAACTTAGTGAGGACTATTGTCCCTTTTTTAAGCGGTGGTGTGAAGCGAACTTTGCCAGCTATGGCAAAAACCTCCCCGCTTTCAAGCGCTTTTGGCAAAGCGATTAAACAGATACGAATAACAAAAGGCTGGACGCAGGAAGATTTATCTGACAAAAGTGGGATGGACCGATCATATATTTCGCGTATTGAACGAGGACTAAAAAACCCGAGCTTAAGCGTAGTGTGGGAACTAGCCAATCATCTGGAAGTAAGCCTTTTTGATTTGCTAACGACAACACTTCAGCACCTGCCTGCTGATTTCCAGAAGGATCAGCAGTAAGTTACGCATAATCAAACAAACAGCGCAAATCTTTCACGGCCAAGGCCAGTTCTCAAAGATGAACCGTTTGTGACTTAACTACCATAAATCACAATTCTAATTGGTCAATACTTGCTTCATGTCGTAGTTGAGCCGATAGTTTACTCAGTTCTCGGCGTTGGGTCGTACTGCCGCTGATGGTTTCTTGGAGGACCTGTTCGCCGTCTGCCCTTTGAAGGGCGTTTATCTGAAGGTCCAGATTCTGGTTAATAGTCGATACACAGGCGTGGCCAATTTGTATTATTTAATTAGATCTGTTCAGTGTAACGGAGGATAGTGGGTATAACTAAAAAAAGGGATCAAATTCGTCACGACTTGGCTGTAGCTCCATAAAGTCTATTGCTTGTTCAATTAATCAAGGCTGAGCCGTTCGCGTTGGTAGTGACCCGCTCGTTTATAGAAACACCCACGGCTGAATCAATCCACGCCGTTAGATCAAACAACACCGCCGTCACGTATTCCTCCGAAAAATCGTACTCGCCTTGTAAATTGACATGGTGCCAGGTATGGGTGTTGGTCCGCAGAATGGCCCGTAGCAACTCGTCCCGTTCAACTGGTTGACGGCAATGGTTTAACTTATCGCTCAAATACAGCAAGTTCCAGTAGTTAATGGCGTTCATGATCAGCCGCTTGCAACCTTCGGCGACCAATTGTTCATGGTATGTCGCCCAGCCGAAAGCCTGATTATTGCCAATTACGATGGCTTTGGCAAAGCGGTTGGCGTGTTCGACGCGCGTCAGGATACCCTCGACCGTTCCGCGCAATTCCGGCTCATCAACGTAGCGCAGAATATAGTCTGTCTTGAACAGCCGTCCCAGATCGCGCAGGGCACGGTACAGGGGATGTTGGCGATCGTACGAATTGAGCCGTTTAAACAGTTGGGATGCTTTGGTGTAGCCTAATTTGATGGTGGCCACGAAGCGGAGTGCTTCGTCCCACTGACCAATCAGATTCTCGTAATCGATGCGGGCAGCAGGTGTCAGTTTGTAACCCTGCTCTTTGTAGGTAGAAACCGCATCAATACTATAAAGCTGCTGGCGGTGGATGGTGGCAAAGCGGGGCCGAAATTCGACGTCAATCAGGCCCGTCACACCGAACACGGGCTCGGTGGTGCCGTGCTGGTCGGTCGAATGGGCGTCGGGCGTAATAACTTCGTTGTAGGTAATGGCGTCGAGCATGTAGGGCGATTCTCGGTCAGCCGCACTGAAGGCCGTTGAGTAGATGAGTTGTCCGGCTTCGTCTAAGTGCGAGTAGATGGTGATGCCCTGGCCATTGCCGAAATACTTGAAGGAGGCTGAAGCTCGCAGGGACGGACCCGATACGTCAAACTTCTGACCATCGCTGCCGGTATGGATAAAGCCAGCTTGTCGGCGAAACTGATCCGTGAGCGGAAGCTGACTACTATGGGCCAAGATCAGATCGTTCGCTTTCAGGACGGTTTCCGGCGAGAAGTAGTGGGTAGCCACGGTTTCCAACGCATTTACCGAGATACTTTTGGAGATCAGCCCCATTTTACGGATGCCGATATTTTCGCCATACCCAATGATAGCCGCCAGTAGCAGTCGCTCGTCGGGCCGACTTGGCTTATGGGTAAACCCCTGATGGGTAAAGGCGTTCAGAAAACCAGTTACCTGATGAATCTGGCTCAGTACATCCCGCAAGGCGATGATCCGATTGGTAGGATACAGCATGGGCCCGTCGGAAATGTCTCTCTCTTCATCGGCCCGGTAGCGGTGCAGATGCCAGTCACCAGCCTTGTCAAAATAGACCTGCGGATTAGTTGCTAAGCAGGCGTTGGTCTTCTTGAACTGCGTATTCAGCCGTTCATTGAGAGCAACCAGTGTCGGGGCAGGCCGATCATAGCGGGTTAGGTTGGCTCTGGCTAAGTAGGCGTCGCGGTGAGCCAGCCACTGCGCCCTGGGCAGCATGTACTCTTCAAGCGCCCGGTGTTCATAGGACGACAGCACGTTCAGAGAGCCATCGCGTAAACGATCACGCAGTTTACGAAATAGCAGTACTTTGTAAAGCGAAATCCGGAGCTTGCCCGACTCAGTGTACACCCGTTGACGTTCATCCATATCCAGAAACTCCAGCGGCAGGCCCGCGCTGGCGCTCACCTCGCCCCGGCGCTCCTGAAAGTAACGCAGGGCGGTCAGCGTGTCGGCGATTCGACCGTCGCCGACTGGATTCGTGTCATCGAACACTAATTCCTGCACAATACCGGCGACGCGAACCTGCAACTTAAGCGACTCTTTCTCCAGCATACTGTAGTAGTCGTCCCGGTCGGCAAGGGGCTGGTTAACCGTTTTCAGGTTCTGGAGTCGCTTCCGGTCAGCCTCTAGTTCGTCGGCACTGACGCATTTGTGTCTTAAGAGCTGTCGAATCTGCTCTACTTTCTCACCATCCGTGGCCGTCTGATGATCCACAATAGTTTCGATCTTGCTCAACGCATCAACGTGGGCGTCACTCCGCCGAACCACCTGGCCAACCAGACCGGCTGTGGCTTGGCGGCTTAGGTAAAGCTGCTCTTTGAGCGTCTGTTCGCTCGCATTAAGCATACTGGTAACGGCTTGCCGAAGGGTTAGAATCAGGACATCGCCGACGGTCAGGTACTGATGGACAATGAAGGCAATTAAACGCAGGTAGCGTTCGTGACTACGCTGCGAACTTTGCTTTGACTGCGTATCTAAAACGTACTGAGCATAATAACGAATCGTATCGTCTGACAGATTGAGTTCCTCAATCAAACTCCGGAGTTGACCGAATATCGCTTTCAGTTTAGTAAACAAGCTAACCCGCTGACGAATGGCTTTGGGCTGCATTGATTGGGTAATCCGCTTGAGGCCGGTGAGCCGGTAGCGCAGCAAACCCGCCACCGAATCATCCGAAGGCGTCTGCTTCGCCAGCAGCCTATCGAGCATCGCCCGGTCTGCTGGTTGCAGATGCTGCTCGATGATTAGTTCTAAATGTGTATGATACGCATCTAGCGCCTGGTTAAGCAGCAGCCGTAAGGTATTGTAAGGGGGTATCTCTACCCGTCGTTCGCGCAGATAGTCGGCCAGGGAATCCAACAGCAGGGCTGGCCGGGTTTGCAGGTGAGCCAACCGATTGGCTTCGTCCATTAAGGCAGCCTGGTGAACGGAGCTGTAGGACTCAAAGCCCAAATGATGCAGTATATCCTGTCGATGCCGGTAGCCCGTTCGGGTATGGGTGTACTCGGCGAGATCCACGCCATTTGGGTCCAGCCGCAGCCGTCGGCTCACCCACTCGACAACCTCCCCCTCAAATCGGTCCGGGACGAAAAAGCGGGTTACGACCCTAAAGTAGCCTAACTGCAAGATGAAACCGACTTTGTTGGTCGGTAACTGAATACTCTGTAGGTACGTCTCGGCCCAGAACGGCAGATTTAAAAGAATCAATCGCTGTTCCGGGGTGAGGGTCGGGGGCGTGTCAAATCGGTTACGTTCGTGGGGCGACAGGTAGGAGCGACGGGGCATGTAGAGGTTGCCTTCCTAATATGAGCGATCAAATGCTCGGTAGGCGATTATAGCATTGACCGATCTACTTATCGTGGACCTACTCGACCCTGCTCTTCTTCTGAACTGGTTCGACGCTGAGGAGTCGATTTAAGCCGCTGATCACCTAAATTATAGGTGAAACTTAACCGGACAACGCGACTCTCAAACTGTCCCCGGAAGAGAATCTCAGTGTTGGCGAAATTGTTGTATGACCCAAACCGCATGGTCTTAAAAACATCGCTTAGGTTAAGCCCGGCGTTGGCCCGCTTATTCCAGAGACTTTTCTGCACCCCCACACTTACCTGTCCTCGTCCAACTAATTGCACCGTACCCGACGCTGTCGGTGAGTTGTAAAAACCGGTCACCTCGGCCGTAAATTCGTTGGGAAAGGTGAACGAATGGTTCATCCGCACGTTGGCCGATAGCTGCCGGTTATCTAATGCTTGAGCTAAGTAGACGGTTTGGTATTGATTGAAAAATACATCCACCGATTGACGCACCATCCACCATTTAGTAATCGATACCGGAAAGCCAATACTCACATTAAAGTTGGTCAGTTGATTCAGATTTTCTACCGTTGACTTGATCTGTTGCGTTTGGGTATCCTGAACATTGACCGGAGCAATGACATTCATAGTCCGGTTGTAGCCCAGATTAATCGTCGTTTGCCCCTTGTAGGCATAGCCTAACTGGAACGCGTCGGTGTATTGCGGTTGTAAAAACGGATTGCCCTGATAATAATTAACCGGATCATAGATTTCAATAAACGGATTAAGATCCTGGTAATTGGGGCGATCGATCCGTCGGCTGTAGGTAGATCGAAATTGATGATGCAACCCTACCTTTCGAGAAATAAACAGGCTGGGAAAAAGATTGATGTACCGGCGGTCCATTCGTTTAGCCAGCGTAATCG
The DNA here is from genome assembly GCF_000296815.2 of Fibrisoma limi BUZ 3. GTDB lineage: Bacteria > Bacteroidota > Bacteroidia > Cytophagales > Spirosomataceae > Fibrisoma > Fibrisoma limi. Next base: position 106,320 of record NC_019017.1, on the reverse strand, counting down.
ATTGGCCAACCGAATGCGTGTGTTCCAATCGAATACCCCCCTGAATTGACCACATCGCGCCGGTCCATCCTGTGTTTACGTAAACAGCCTTGATTGTTTCATCGTAGATAAAGTGATTGGTGCGATTTTGATCCAAACGCCAGGTGTCTTCCAGTTGCTGCTCAAAGCGCACATCGTTATCGGACTTCACAAAGCTGAATTTAGCGCCAGTCTCCAGTTTTAATCGATTATTAACTGGATAGACCCAATCCACTTTGCCCGAGCGGATCGTCACCTCAGCGCTGGACCGACTACGTTGTAGCAAGGGCGGAGCGATCGGACGACCCAGTTGATCTAAGGAACGGGTGAACAAATCACTTTCCGGATGGAAGACCACGCGGGCATAGTCCGCATCAACGGTTAATTGCTTGCCTAAGCTATCGAACGTGCGTTTATAATTGAGATTAGTGGCTAACCGGCCAAACACTAACCGAGTGTCGTTGGTCATGGGCTGGTCACTTAAAAATTGGCCTTGGCCATTGTAAAGTCGATTCTGGTTTACGATGAAATCCGTTGCGTTATTGAACGAGCCGTCAAGCATGAGACCAACTACCTGGTTTTTCCCCGGCGAGTAATCGGCTCCTGCCTTGAACAGATGGGTATTGAATTGGGCCGAACGAGCCGCTTGTTTATCGTTGATGACTACATCCGCCCCGTTACCAAACCGACGGTGGCTGATAATGTCGACTAAAAACTTTCCGTAATCATAATTATAGCTACCAAATCCGTTCCAGTTGCCTTGGCGATGGTTCAAACTCAGACCGGACGATGCTTTAGGCAACCGGCCGTAACCACTCCCAATTGTCACGCTACCACTAGTTCCCCGTTTGCGGCTACCTCGCTTGAGCCGGATATCAATAATTCCCGAATTACCAGCCGCATCATATTTGGCGGATGGATTGGTGATCAGTTCAATGCGTTGAATGCTATTACTGGGCGTGTTACGTAACAGCGTAACCACTTGCTCACTCGAGAGGTAGGTTGGTTTACCATCCAGCATGACGAGTACGCCCTCCCGACCTTGTAAACTGATCCGGTTGTTCTGCGCATCAACCATCACGCCCGGTGCCTTCTCCAATACGTCAAGGGCCGTGCCTCCCACGGCAACGAGGCTATTCTCCACGTTAACGATGGTGCGATCCAACACTTGCTCAATGAAGGGCTTTTGGGCCGTTACGTTGATTTCTCCCAGCATTCGCGCATCCTCAGCCAGTTGTAGGGGAGGTATGCTGACGACCAATTGATCCAGTTGGAGCGCCAGTGGAGCCGAGACTCCGGGTCGATAACCCACTGCCTGGACGGCTACCTGGTAGGAGGCTAAGGGTACGTTGTCAAAAACGTACTGACCCAACGTATCGGTGACGCCCCCCTTGACCAAGGTTGAGTCCGTTGTACGTTGCAGTAATACCGTAGCAAACGGTAGGGGTTCGCCTTTTTTGTTTTGAACAACTCCCCGGACGGTCGCTTTAGGAATGGATTGAGCGCTGGTGTACCGGGTAAGCAGTAGACTTATCGTCATCAGCAAGAAGCTTAGATAAAATGCCCTTCGTGACTGAACAAGGGAAATAAACATACGGGAAATGGGGGTTGGGAAACGAATGAGAGGTTGGTTTATGGACGGGGGAAGCGTAGACCGGACTGGTCAACCAGTAGGGCCTGAACGCCCCAGCCGCCAAAGTCTTCAGCAATGGCAATCCACAGTTCATTCCGTCCTTTTCGCAGCCGCACATACAAGGTGTCGTAGTAGCCCATTGAGCCTAAAAAACGGTAATCTCTTGACCTGAATTCGTCGTGTCCCCGGTATAATAGGGTATCATTCAGGTACACCTGTGCCCGGTCACTGAACCCCAATTGTAGCGGCTTGGTCTGCTCACGCTCGGAATCAATCAGCAGCCGGGCAAAGGTTGTCGTAGCCGTTGAAGACCAGACGACGCTCCGGGCCAGGTTGAGCCGCCCTGTCGGTTCTGCCTCCATGGTTTGCCAGGATAATTTGTTTTTTTGGTCAGGAGTCAACTGCACGACGTTGCTAATGGCTGACTCGGCGAATGCATTGGAAACCTGCCAGATTGTGATGGCGCCCGCAGGGACGGCTTGCGGGGGTGGCACGGGGGTAAGCAGCGGCTTTTCCAGAACCGTATAACTGAAATTAGCGTAGTGGGCGGCCCCATCGGATGCCCCCCCCACGCTTATCGTACCGGGCTGTACGGGTCGTTGTAACTGAGGAACCACCAGGACCGGTTGGGCCATATTGTCAATATAGACTTGCAGTTGTTGATCGGCGATCACTAACTTGACGTGCATCCATTGATTGAAGGAAAGTTGTACCGGGGCCGTATACCCTTCGCCGTGGTAGAGTTGCCAGGAAGGCCACCCATTATACACCGGGTTGTACTGGGTAGCGTCTGGATTGCCCGACTGGTGAGGCCGCAGGTAAAAGCTTTCGTAGTTTTTGTCGTTTTGCATACGAAACGAAACCCCGACGAAGCCTCGCCCTGGTGCCAGGGCCAGGTCGTATTCAAGGATCCCATTGGTGAATTGGACCCCGTTCAATAAAGCAGACCCATCGGTAAACCGTACGGAGGGTTTACCCAGGTAAGTTTCTTGGTTGTAGGTACCTTGAAATGTCCACCGGTCTTTGGTAAATTGAACGGCTGTTTGAGCGTTGCTGGTCGAGTAAAGCCAGAGTAAAAAGAACAGGCATGCCGGGGTTGAGCGAAAGGAATTCATACGATAATTTGCGAGGGGAATTGTCGGCCGTAAAAATGATACCCCTCCTTACAATACCCTGATTCAAGGTTATTCAATCCGCGTTCAACTTAGTTCAAATTCTTAACTAATTGATCCACAGACTCATGTTAGCTCAACAAGAAGAAGTTGACTTAGCCCGCTGTCGGCGGCTGATCGAGCGTCAAATTGATTTTGGTAGTCCGGAAGGATGGACGACGGGGGACTTTGACCGGCTGAGCGCTGACATCTTAAGCCGGACCGGCGTATGTCTGAGCGTGACAACCTTGAAGCGGGTATGGGGTAAAGTAAAATACGACTCCTCCCCAACACTGACGACGCTGAACGCGTTGGTGCAGTTTATCGGTTACGCGAACTGGTATGATTTTCAACAACCAACGAGTGGTGAGAATACGGGGAGTCGTTCACTGGTTACCCCAGCGCCCCTGGGTTCTGCCCGGCGTATGCGTCAATTCGTACCGATGCCCTACCTAGTTTTTACCGGTATTGTTGTCACATTAGTAGGCGTACTGTTTGTCTTCTTAAATACCAGACAACCGGTATCGCTTTCGCCCCGTGATTTTTCATTCAGCAGCCAGCCCGTAACGCGGGGTATACCGAACACGATTGTCTTCACCTACGATGCTACCGCTTCGCCCACCGACTCGGTTTTCATTCAGCAGTCCTGGGACCCCAAACGGCGTCAACTTGTTTCCAGGAATAACCACCAACATACGTCGGTGTACTATGATCCCGGCTTTTTTCGGGCAAAGCTCGTTATTGGTCAGCAGATCGTTCGGGAACACCATTTGCTGATTCCTTCCGAGGGGTGGCACGTCTCTGTTTTTCGGGATCCCGTACCCGTCTCGTTTCCGGCCAGCCAACTTGTTTCTAATGGCATCCTGCACCTGCCCGTGAAGGCAATAAAGGAACACAACATCCCCATGCAGCCGGAAGCCCCCATTGTTCGTTACCGCAACATACGAGCGATGCCGGGCCTACGTACGGACAACTTTGTTTTGGAAACCCGGCTCAAAAGCGATTTTGCACAAGGTTCTTCCGTTTGTCAGCAAGCGTTGATCATGATCCACGGCAAGGAAGATATGTTTTTTATCCCGCTCAGCGCTAAAGGTTGCGTTTCGACGCTGAACCTGTATGCTGGAGGTAATGAGGTCAAGGGGACCCAAACGGACTTGTCGGCTTTTGGCACTACTATGCAAGAGTGGGTAGATGTCCGCTGTGAAGTAGCCGATCATCAGGTGACGATATGGATAAACGGCAGGGAGGCCTATCGAGCGAAGCGACAGGGCGTTCCTACTGACATCGTGGGTATTACCTTTCAGTTCGAAGGGACGGGTTCGGTCGATTACTGCCGATTCGCTCAGTCCAACGGTAAAATCATCTTTGCTGATAATTTTGATTGATCCTTTCTGGTAGACTACAGCAAGTTGGTTAGCTCCATCCAGTAAGCTTGCTTGGCTGATACTAAAAAAAGGAAATCATTTTCACCACGACCTCGTCATTGGCTTGGAATTTACATTTCGAGATTCAAGCCATCCCGTCGATGCTTGAGCATAACCCCTGTATTTACTTTAGCTAAACGGCCATAACCCCTCCCTTTAAGATCTATACTGTTCGTTCAGTAGGCCGTAGTACCCCGCTTAAATTCTACATTGAGTAGTTTAGACGAATCGTCAAAATCGCGTATCTGCCTTCAAGAGCAGCTTAGTAATCGACCGAACAATCGGTCCACCGAAGCGGTTCTGACGAATTTGGTCCGTTTTTTTAATTATACCCGATAGTGAACACGGATTAATGAACAGCGATTCAGAACAGTTTTTAATAGAAAAATAAGTGATCAATGCTGTTTGTCAGAAAGGCCCTTATTCTGGACATCCGATTTATACCAGATCAAAAAATTCTCGTTCTGTTATTCTTTATACTATGGTGAGCGTAATTGATCAAAGTAGTATTGACTGATTTAGTCTTCGAACGTACTTAACATTTATTGAACGTGAGTTAGACAAACGTTAAATCGTGCTTTAGCTAAAACTCACGGCTAAGTCTGCCTGCATTCACTTCCTAAGTTGATACACCTGCCTAACTCGATATGGCACGATAAGGGCATTAATGGAACGCTTTTTTGTAGACTGGCTCTATTTCGGGGTTCGGACACCGCCCTTACTTAATCTGTCAGTTAACCTTCAACTTTTTATTAGATTAAGTATTGACTGTTATAAGTGATGTAAAGGTTGTGTTTGTAGCCAATGTTGAGCCATAGCTGCGCACTCGCTTTGATCTAACTTACAGTTCACGTCTAATAACTGCTCAATGTGTTCTTGAGCATCTCGTGGCGTCAGTTTATTCAGTTTAACTAACTCGTCGAGTACCCATAACAGGCCACAAGTGTTCAATCCAACGTGCTGGGCTGCAAGCTTTACAGACTTAATCTCTGTTAACAATAAACCACCGCGTTCCTCCGCCAATGCTAAGCCGGATAGGTCTTGAATTGATAGTGCACGATTAGCGGTAAACTGAGGATTGACGATAGCCAATGATTCCGCTTGGGCGAAGGCCAGACTACCGGCTTCTACATACGAATTGTACAGTGCTTGTTGCGAGTTAGATAAATCATTAAAAATCAGCTTTGTCGTAAGAAAGTCCGCTTCGATAGCGAAGGGTAAGCTGGTAAGTTGGGCTTTAAAAAGGGTAATAAGGATGTTAACGTCATGAATAACAATCTGGGGTCTCATGCCAGGGCTTAAATCTGCGCGTCAATGATATCTCGTAACTCCGCTGCTTTTAAGTCACCTAAGTTAGCGGCTTTGGTTAAGGATACCAATTCTTCCACGGCAATTCGATATACCAACTGTCTGAAGCGGTAGGATTTTTCAACGCCAAGGTATTTGCCCAAACCTTCCTCTTTCTTATTCTTAGCCATCCGTATACAGAATCCTTTGTATATGTAGTCATTGACAATGTTTAAGTCATTAGCCCGGTGCATGATGGCTTGAACAGAAATACCATATTGTTCTTTGATCATAATTAGCTCGGCAAGAGTGATATGGACCCTAACTTTGCCCAACAGTTCATACATGACTGGGCGCGGAATAAGCATAGCACTGGCAAACCGGTGGCAACATTTTTCAACAATCCGATGCTCTGTGTTCTCAGGAAACAATAGAAGCAGATGGGCCAATTCGTGCAATGCCGTAAACCGCTTACGTTCCGAACCATAATTTTTATTAAGCACAATGACGGGAACGCCATTTACGTACGTCGATAAACCGTCAAACTCGTTCGGTGCTTCAATCTCAATTACTTTTATCCCTTTTTCTTCCAGCGTCTCAATGACGTTGGGAATGGGGTTATAGCCCAAATGCCAGCTTTTGAGCAATGCTAAAACCCTATCTTCCACCTCTTCGGGCTTTGTAATAGCGTTCTTCGCTAATGGATTTTGAAAACTGCGTTCAATCTGTAGTATCTCCTCAACCTCAAAGTAGCGTTCTAAATGATCTTTAACAATCTCTTTGATGCTATTAATTTCTTTAACGCCCAGCTTTGCCTTTCGTCGGAACTCCACATTGGTTAGTTCAACGGCAGACGCCTTAAAAAAATAGTCAGGCTTGACCGACAGAGCGTTGGCCAGAGCAACGATGACCGACTCGTCGGGTAACGACTTGGCATCTTCATACTTCTTAATGGCAACGTAGCTGACAGCGTTGTTCATTCGTTCCGCCAGTTCCCGTAACGATAGCTTGGCCAGTAAACGAGCCTGCTTTAATCGAGCAGCGAAGACTTCTTTCATAGTAGTAGTTAACAATCGAGATTTTGAGCTTCACTAATATTAACGGCTGATAGCCAAAAAAGCCGCAAAGGTACTACTTTATACTTACTATACGGCCCTCTGGTGCAAAATTAGATCACACCTGGGTTAACAAACAAATTTTTTAGGTTAACAAAATGATTTAAGAAACCTTTTTTGTTAACCTCTCGTTGGCCCTCTTGTAGCATCCATATAGCCTGCTTCGACCTTTAATTATTCTTTATGAATCAATTCTCGTACCACCGCAACACGCTCCACCGCCGTCTAACGTGTTTCGTAAACTGGATTCGTCCGGAGGATGAAACCATCGATCAGATAGCCGCCCAGGCGGATTTTATCCGCTCTCGAATAAAAGCAAAAGCGATTGAAGATAGCCTGCTCGTGACGGCGACGCCCCATAGTGGTTCATTTGCAAAACGGACAGGCTTACGTCGGCACATGCGAGGACATGCCGAGGTGGAAGGGCAGGACGTCGACATTCCGTTTGTGGTAGCGCCCAAGGATGCCCAAGGGGAAAAGCTTACCGAATTGTTGGACCGATTTGCCCGGTATGCGGATTCGACTTACCCTGATACCGCCAAAGAGCCTACCAAAAGCTCAATCAAACTGAAGTTCAGCAACCGGCTTTTCTTCGATATTGTCCCGATGCTATCGACGGGTCGGGCGGATGAGCAAATCATCATTCGCTCCAATGGGGATCGCCTGAAAACGTCCATTGAAAAACATGTAGCTTTTGTCCGGGCACGAACCAAGTCGAGTGACGCCTTGGCCGGCCGGGTTCAATTCAATGAATGCGTCAGGCTGATGAAATGGTGGCGGGAAAGTCAATCGGTTGATAACTATTATTTCGGCAACGGAAACCTTCCATCGAGCATGCTCATCGACCTGCTCTGCGCCAAAGCCTACGATGAGCTATCCGTCTGCACAACTTACGCGGAAACCTTAGCCCGGTGGTTTAGCTTACTGGCCAGCTTAGTAAAACAACGCAAACCTATCTTCTTCTCCGACGTCAATACCAAACAGCCTGCCGATGAATCGGCGGAGTGGTGCGTATTCGATCCGGTTAATCCCGAAAACAATGTGGTTAAAAAATGGGGCTACGGAGAAGTGAATGAACTAGCCGACTGGCTGGCGAAGGGGCGGGATGAGTGGGCCAGGGCCATCCGCTTCAACGAGGATGGTGAGGACTCCAAATCGATGGACAGCATGGTCCGCATCTTTGGTAACGCGTTTCGTAACCACTGTGACTAAACTATATTATGAGCCAAACATCAACCTTCACGCGGACCAGCACCTACACTGAATCTCGCGCTCGTTACATCCTAGGCAAGGTGTACGAGGATTGTCTATCCATGGTTTTTGCGGACTTAGTCTCCAAAGCAGAGGCCGAGCGTTGGCGCAATGACCTGCTGTTTATGTTGAGTAAAGAAGCTCTCGACAGCTTTGAAATTCAGCTTGTCTCGCCAACGGGTAGCCGTGTAGGCGGTTACCGCTACCAGTTAGACGACGCAGGTAGCATCTATTCCGACGACGACTCCGGCGGCTCAGACTTTTATGGTCTGAACCCAGGTACAAAGGCCAATTTGTTCGTCACGCTACGTACTACCTCGACTCGCTACCGCGAAGTCGTTAATGAGTTGATTACTAACCGAGGCTGGGGTAGCAACGGCGTTTCGCTGCAGGGGGATAGTACGTACGACCGGGGCTATTCCAGCAGTGGTTACGGACTTAATCGCAATAAAATCGGATCATGGTAGAGTTAATCCAAACCCAACATCCAAGTACGGCTGCTCAAAAAGCATTCGACGGACTCGTTGCTATCGAAGAACAGAAACAAGCTTTGCTGACGAACCTGGAACTGCTGTTTGATCAGGATAGACTTACCCGTTGGCAACGGCAGTTTCATCCGTCGGGTCTGACGGTTCTGGAGCACGTGCAAATGAGCAGCCCCCTAATCATCTTATCGGGCGAAGTAGGCTGCGGCAAAACCGCCTTGGCCAATGCAATCGGCACCCCCTTAGTTCAACGACTCGGTGGCAAACGGGTGATTACGTTAGAAACGCCGTCTAATATCCGGGGCAACGGAATGGTTGGCGAATTATCCAGCCGGGTATCGGCTGCTTTCAAGACGGCCAAAGCAAAGGTACCCAAGGATGCCATCGGTCTGCTGATCATCGATGAAGCCGATGATTTAGCCACCAGCCGGGCGCAGAACCAGGCGCATCACGAGGACCGGGCCGGCCTCAATGTACTGATCAAAGAAATTGACCAGTTGGTGAGGGAGAAACATAAACTGGTCGTCTTGCTGATTACCAATCGTATCAACGTGCTTGATCCGGCCGTCCGCCGTCGAACGTCATTGCATCTCAATTTTGAGCGTCCCACGGGCGAGCGGCTGAAACAGGTCTTCGAATACCTGTTCGCCAATATTGAGCACGATTCTGAACAGTTAACGAATTTAATTCGTCGGACCCAGCAACGTAAAGTGCCTTTCAGTTTTTCGGATCTGTTGCAGCGGGCCTTACGGCAAGCCATTTTAGAAGCCATTCAAAACGAGCAGCCCCTGTCGGTACCCATTTATAGCACGGTACTCGAGACGATGGAGCCATCCCCAATGCTGGAAGAAGCAACCATTCACTAACCCAAAGCCGTTCTACTTAAAGCCCTTTATATGAGTGCAACTAATCTGATCTTGATTCGTCAACCGGGTCTGCGGGCCATCAGTGAGGATGAGATATTGTCCGTACTTACAACTGACGAGTTACGGCTAACGCGTTCCAACGTGCTGGTCGACATGCAGCAGTACCCGATTGATGGCGGGGTATGGGATGAGTCGGAGCGTTATGTCATCAACAGCGCGAAAGAGATCCGGCGACTGGCCGATGATAAGCAAGCTGCCCGGCTGCTTTATTTTGGCATTGCCGAAGTGCCCCACATTTTAGCCCTGGGTGCTTACGTGAGCGATCAACGTATGGTAGACGTTTATGATTACCACCGAGACCTGAACACTTGGCGGTGGCAGCAGTCCGAAGCTTCGTTGGCGGTTGAATTAACGAACCTACCCAAAGAGGTAGTTACCCAAGGGGGAGCGGCCGTCATCCGGGTAGCGATTTCCTACCCGATTAACGACGAAGACGTTGATGAAGTCGTCGGCAAAGATCGGTTGGCGGACATCCGTGTTACCCTACCGGACGAGCGTTCACCCGTCGTTGCTTCAACCGTTCGTTCTGCCGCTGACGTTCAGCAAATCCGGCAGACCTTCCGCCAGGCCTTAGCCGAATTGCTCAGGTTTCGCCCCAACGTCAACTTAATTCACTTGTTTGTGTCAGCTCCGGCTCCGGTTTGTTTGGTTATCGGGCAGGAACTGCAACTGCGCAACAACGTTCCCGTCCAAACGTATCGGTACCGACGTATACCCGGTGAGCGGTCCTATAAACCCGCCATTTTATTAACGGCTGAAGAGGCCGAGTCAGCGGCACGGCAGTTAACGGCTGAACAAAAAGAACGGGCCCAGGGCATTCGGGAGAGGATCTGGCCGCAAGCTCTTCAATCCGTGATTGATTACGCTCAGACATTGCGGGATGAAGCACGGGGGCAAACCGGGTCATGGTTTTCGTTCTTGCGTTACCGGGATGAATTAACGGCCGCTTCCCCCTTTGCCCAACTCCCTCCTTTGTGGGACGTTGTGCAGCCGGATGATACGGTTGACCCGGAGCCGTTTGTTGGTGGCGAATACGGTCATACGAATGATAGCAACCGGTGGCGGCTCAGCGACGAATTGTTAATCGGTCTTTCGGAGGCTTGCCGGGATGACGACGAATTAGCCCAACTCATCCGACTCTTTTTATTCCATGAGTACTTACACGCCCATCATTCCCTGACAAAGTATAACGCTGAGGGAGTGGGCCGGTTCGCTAACTGCTTGGAGCGGCTCGACTACATGGCGGATCTGTACGCCTTGCTCCATCAACTTGACTACATGGCCAAGCGGGACCGAAAAGCCGTGATTGGTAACGAACGAGAGGTCTTAGTCGGTCAGCTAGACCTTATCCTGCGGTCCACTTGGGCGTTTGTACCCGGTCAGACAGTTAATCGCTGGCAAGTGCGTTCCGTCCGGCGTTTGCTAAACTGGTACTGGCGCCACGTACAATTGCAACAGAGTCGGTCTTTACCCATTGCTCTTAAGACGCTGGCGGAGCCACCCGCGATTGAATTGATTGGGCCGGCTCTCTCCGTCGGTGGTGGGCGTATCTATATGTCTATGACAGAACTGGACAAGACAGTTGAATTGTCGCTGGGATTAGTGCTGGAAAACGCTAAGTTTCTGCGCATACTCAACGGAATAAATTCCAATCTTCCTAAACTGATGGACGCCTTCCGAACGCGGCAGCATGAAGCCATCAAGATTTTTTTTCTAGGCGTTTTTGAGTCGGCCAAGCAATTAGGCGGGGCCTTACCTATTTAAAAATAGTTGCGCATCACAACTGCTATGAAAGCGAAAAATCGAAAAGAGATTCCTAATTCCGTACTAACCAGGCTTTGGGCCCGGTCAGCCGGGCGATGTGCCTATACAGGATGTAATGAGGTTTTATGGGAGGATATATTAACCCGGCGTAACTATAATCAGGCGTACATCGCTCACATAATTGCCGCAGAGCCTGATGGCCCGCGTGGCGATGATATTTTGTCGCCCAAACTGTGTCAAGATTATGAAAATTTAATGCTACTCTGTGATCGCCATCATCGATTAATTGATAGGGTAGACGTGGCTGGTCACCCGCCTAATAGGCTTTATGAGATGAAGTTAGCTCATGAGGACAGGATGGACCGACTAACCGGTATTCAGGAAAATAAGAAAAGTCAAATCATATTGTATTTAGCGAATGTTGGCCCGCAGACGCCAGCTCTAAGTAACGATATTGCCTGTGAAACAATTACTCCGGCATACTATCCTGCCAGTTCACGTGCAATAGACCTGGCTTATCGGAATAGTGTTAATCGAGACCACGATCCTGCTTACTGGCAAATCGAAGAACATAATTTGATAAACCAATACAAAGAAAAAGTCGCGCCATTATGTAGCGATGGCTCAACGGCTCATTTTTCAATCTTCGCATTCGCTCCTCAACCTTTGTTAATCAAATTGGGCGCTCTACTGGGCGATGCCCATGCGATGGATATATATCAACGGCACCGGCAGCCCCCTTCCTGGAAATGGCAATTACCCACGGAAACTGTAATCTATAGAGTAATCCCTCCTGCAGAAGATCTGCCAACTGTTGCACTCAATATATCCTTAAGCGCACGGATTAATAATGATCGAATTTATAAAACACTAGGGGCTAATTGTTCGATCTGGACGATCACTATCGATTCGCCTAATCTTCATTTTGTTCGCAGTCCAACACAGTTGGCTGCCTTTCGTCAGATAGCTCGATCTGTATATGATGAAGTTAATTTCAAATACGGCCAACCAACGCCATTACATGTCTTTCCGGCAATGCCGAATTCGCTGGCAATTGAGTTTGGCCGGAGTCGACTACCAAAAGTCGATGTGCCCCTAGTGGTCTATGATAACAACAAAGAAACCGATGGATTTTCAAAAGCTTTAACAATCAATTAACCCCCGTAATAACCTTTAAAGTATGGTTACAACCCAATTAACCGAAGCAAGCCGCATCTTAGAGCAACTAGCTCAAGTGTTGGATATTACACCGAGTCAGTATCGTCAGGCTGTTGAAAGATACAAAGCCGTTGGTAGCTACTTAGAGCGAGTGGATTCACCACTGGCTCCTTTTAAACCCACTATTTTTCCGCAAGGATCGTTCAGGTACGGGACGGTGATTAAACCTATAACTGACAGGGACGAGTTTGATGTTGACACGGTTTGTCTTCTACAATTAACTCGTCAACAAACCACTCAGCCCCAGCTAAAGAAAATGGTCGGGGATTGGCTGAAAAAAGACGCAAACTATGCACGTATGTTGGCGGAGGAGAAGCGCCGGTGCTGGCGACTGGATTATGCTGAAGCAACCCGATTCCATCTGGATATTTTGCCGTCCATACCCGATCGGTATCAGTGGTTAATCGATATGGAGGTTCCGCTGGAATTTGCCAGACATGCTCTTTGTATTACGGATAAAGAAACATGGTCAACGGATATCGACTGGCCACGCAGTAACCCGGAAGGATATGCGCTCTGGTTTGAACGCCAAATGCAAATCATTTTAGGCCAGCGACGCCAGTTATTGGCTGAGCAACTGCAACTAGAGGCAAAAGATGTGCCTTTGTATGAAGTGAAAACCCCGTTGCAGCGATCAATTCAACTACTGAAACGACACCGGGATTTTACCCTTGGTGATGATGAAGATAAGCCGATATCGATCATTATAACCACATTAGCTGCCCTTTCCTATAGAGAAGAACCGGATGTTTATTCTGCTTTGCAAAACATACTCCAAAACATGACTCAGTATGTGCTCTGGAAAGATGGCCAATGGGTGATCTGCAACCCCGTGAATCCACTGGAAAACTTCGCGGATCGCTGGAAGGACAGTCCCCGGAAAGCAACGTTATTTTTTAACTGGGTTAACCAAGCCCGATTGGACATTGGCAATATTGTCAAACGACAAGGACTTTTTGAAGTAGCTAGCGCTATGAAGCCTATTTTTGGCGAAACGATGGTAAACCGGGCTGTCAATCAGTTTGGCGAACAATACCGGCAGTTACGGGAAGAAGGTTCATTACGGATGCAGAAGTCTACTGGCATCCTCACAACCGCTTCCGGTATTAAGGTTCCTAATCACACATTTCATGGCCGCTCCTAAACCCAAACCTCTTTCATTAGCGATTCAGGCTGAGCACTTGCGGCAAGTAATGCCAGAATCACGCTATTTGATTGAGTTAAGTGAACTGCGTTGGTGGGGCTCTTTATTACCAAGCCCCCTCAGCCAGTCCTATTGGGTAAAGCTTACATATCGACTTTCTGATAGGCCTAAAGTACATATACTGTCTCCCCAATTAATTATCCCTCCTGACAAAAAGCTACCTCACGTCTGGTCAGAAGATAATTTATGCTTATACTTTCCAGACCAGAAGGAGTGGCATGTCGGTAAAATCCTAGCTCACACGGTATTGCCCTGGGCATCTGAGTGGCTTTTTTTTTACGAGATTTGGCTTGCTACGGGCGAATGGATGGGAGGAGGCACTACTCATTGATTTTGAACTAAATTCAACTATAATTACGTTTAGTTTGTGAAATTACCGTAATTATAGGTCTATGCTTGCTCAAATACGACTAAAGAACTTTATGTCCATTCGTGACGAGCAGATTTTTAGCCTCGTTGCCGTTTCCAGTTTAAAAGAACAGGACAAATCATTAACCGAAAATCTGATAACCGCTTCAGAGGATCTGGGACTTCTTCGTTCAGCGGTCGTATATGGAGCCAATGCCAGTGGTAAAAGTAACTTACTAAGGGCGATTGAATTTTTTATCGATACCATTACCCTTTCTCCTCCAACTGGCTCGGCAGTAGGTTCTTATAGTCCGTTCGTCCTTGATCAGCAGTCGCCTGGTGAACCAACGTTAGTAGAAGCAGTATTTATTATCGATCAGGTAGTGTACCGCTATGGATTTGAAGTGCAGCAACAAACGGTTGTTGCTGAATGGCTCTTTATTCGTCGTAAGCAGGAGACCTATGTTTTTGAACGATCGGGTCATGAACTACGTATCAACAGACCTTATAGAAAACTACTGGAACTTCAGAATAATAAAATGGTATCGCAAACAGCACTCCTACTAAACCTTGGGGCGCTATTTAATGATGAAACCTGTCAAACGGTTCAGAAATGGGCTTCAGATGTCCGCTGTATTCAAGGAACCGAGGATTATCAATTCCAGGACTATACAGTACAGTATTTGGAGCAGCCTGAAAACAAACAACGTATATTAAATCTATTACGGGATGCCGATTTGGGAATTGAAGATATTGAACTAGTTCGGTCTGAAAGTAAGGGGTCGAATGGATCTGTGGTAGCAGTAGTTAATACACCGAAGTATGGTGGTGGAGATTGGGTTCCTTCTAATCCAACCGGAATACAAGAGATTCTTCAAGGCTCTTTTAAGATGAAGACCAGAGTAGCACCAAATGCAACTGTTGGTATAAAATCAACGCGCATATTCTGGGATAATGACACAAGCCAGTTCAAGTCAATATCTATGCCTTTTACTAAGTTCGAATCCCAGGGCACACAAAAATTTTTTAATCTTATTGGACTTATCCTCTGGCATTTAGACCATGGGGGCATCTTGATTGCGGATGAATTAGACACAAAACTGCACCCATTGTTAACGCAACGAATTGTGCAGCTTTTCAACAGTCCAGTAACGAATCCTAAAAATGCTCAATTCATATTTGCAACGCATGACACCAATCTATTAAGTGCTGGCCTGTTCAGGCGAGATCAGATCTGGTTTACCGAAAAAGATAATACAGGCGCTACACAACTTTACGCGCTTACCGATTATAAACCAAGTGGTAAAACGGTTCGTAACGATGAGCAGTTAGAAAAAAATTATATTGCTGGGAAGTATGGAGGCATTCCCTACCTCGGTAACTTTGACGCGTTGTTTGAACCTAAATTAGCGGCCGATGAAGCCATAATGCATGAGTAAACCGTCGCAAAAAGAAAGCCCATTTAGGCGACGATCTGCTTTCCGATCCCTCCGCGAATCATTCTTAATACTCTGCGAAGGAGAGAACACAGAGCCGACTTATTTCAATGCATTTCGTCTTTCAACAGCCCACGTAAGAGCCTTACCAGTCACCTCAGGTGACGCGATGGCGGTCGTTAAAGCAGCCATCAAACGTCGGCAGGCAGAATTAGATAAAGGGAATGAATATGACCATTGCTGGGTGGTGTTTGACAAGGATGCCACTCCTGGCGATCAATTTAACGCGGCTATTGCCTTAGCTGAATCGAAGGGCTTCCAAGTAGCCTATAGTAATCAGGCATTTGAGGTTTGGTTTCTATTACATTTCGATTATGTGTCTGGACCAATGCACCGAAATCAGTATTCAGATCGATTAAAAGTCTTGTTGGGATTTTCGTATACTAAGCATATGGATACGGCTAGACTAATGTTTCGAGTCTTACTTGATCGGCAATCATTAGCCATAGAAAACGCTAAACGACTTTATAACCAATACGATAACGGATCTGGCTATCGAAACCCAGCTGAAGAGGAGTCAAGTACGACCGTTTACCAATTAGTCGAAAAGTTAAGATCATTTATGTAAGAGTGGCTTAGTTGATCTCGATCGTTCAATTAAACCTCAACTCTATCGAAAAAGCTGAACGACTAAACTGAACAGGTTTGTTGAACGCAAAAAAGGCCGTTTCCAGCCCCTTCTCGCCTACTCTGCCATAGTTCAGAAAAACGTCGATTTTCACTTGGGACAAGTCATTGAAATAAATGTTTACATTTAAAGTAAACATTTATTTCCGAAATCGTTTCTTTACTTTAATAAACAGGTCTCGTTTGCCAACGTCAAAGCGGTGCTCGAACTCGTTGAGATACGTTTCGGTACGGGCATGATCATTCGCTGGACGGGGCCGACTGATGCCGGCTACATCCACAAAAATTACATTGTAGCGGAGAAAACGGTCTTCTGGCTCATTCTGCTCATCGTCTTCCTTTATCGATGAAGCAATCAGATGAGTATTCCCGGTCGAATAACCCTGACCATCGGCGTAACGGTAGTTGACATAGGTGTAGTAGTAATACCGGAAATAGTTACTCATGGCCAACTCGTAGGAACCGGGATTGCGGTTTACCTTCATAAGAAGCGCTAAGTTTTGCTGCGCCAGTGCGTCATCAGAATTTTTTTCCAGAGCTTCCTGAAGTTCATAGATTAGTTCAATCAGGTGCTCACGGATAACTTTTGATTGGGGGTTACGGTCAATCTGGTATTTATGACGCGTACTAAACTTGAGGGAAATAGCGGGTTGAGTCGGATTAATTAGTTTAATTTCCCGGCAGTCGAACTGTGTCCGGTTCAGTTTGTCAAATTTGGCTCCATCTTTCCCATCCAGATAGATGATGGGTGCTTGGTTGGTCTCTCCCTTGATGTTGTGTTCTTCAGGCGTAAGTTGTAACCGGTGTTGCTGGTTAACCAGCCGGTGTAACTCTTCGCGCTTTTCCAGATATTCTTGGCGAGGATACGTTCGACGGCGCTTTTGCATAATGTTTACATTTTAAGTAAAAATATTAGCCGTGCGTTTATTGTCCAAATTATGATCTATATAAGGAGGTAGCTAACGTTATCAATGTTGATTCTTTATTTTTACATATTATGTAAACATTTCATAACAAGTTTGTTTTAGCTTAAACTATAAGCTGGTGATTAATGGCAAGGTGTTTTTATTAAAGAGGTAAATTGGCTATTCCGGTTTATTCATCACTGGTGTCCGTAGTATCCGGGTACTGTTCTTTCAAAAGCTGATTGAGCCGATCACGCCAGCCAGTCGCCTGATCGATGTTGCTATAGGCTTCTTCTCCATAGCGTTTCATGGCAAAATCTAACAAAAAAGCCTGGGTCTGATGATCAAACTTATCCGCCCAGGTCGACCAGAATTTTTCGATAGTAACCCCTTCCTCATCACCATTCCAGTAATACGACCAGGCATGATCGAACGAACGATTCTGCCGCAGGTGGACTATGTCATCCTGGCTGTAGTTATGCACCAACAGATTGAGCGCATTGATCGTTGTTAGTTCGAGCCGGTAGGTAGCAATAAGATTGTGTGCGGTCATTAGCGTTTAAGACGTTTTATGGAAAGGATTACCAACTGTGTAGTTTATGCTTATCAATCGGGTTGTTCTGATCGTTTTATCCGATTCCCCGGTTCTTTCATCGTTTCTTCGGTCAGTACATAAAAAGGGGCCTTGCTCGATAAAGAGCTACCAGCCGTAATTTGACTTATTGTTTGAAACGATTTATCCGAACCCTTAGGTTGGGTAACCCATCTATTTCTTGCCTGCTCCGTAGCATAATTAAAATCTGAATTTTGTATTTATCGTACGCCTGTGATCGGGATTACAAAACAATAAAATAGTAACGGCTATTGGCGGATGGACAGCTGCTTATTCCGAAGCCAGGCCCACCCGGCAAAGCACGTAGCCCCCATTAATCCTATTGTTAGTAAACCTGGCCACATAGAAGTCGAGTGGTAGATCATCAAGCTCATCGTTATACTGCCCGTCCAGGTGGGAACCAGGATGAGTCCATCCCGATAAACAACCGGCCGGGTCGCCATATATTTGTAGAGGCCAAAAGCGAGGGCACCACTGATTTCAAAAATCATGACCAAAACGCCTACCGGGTAACCGGCAACGAAGGTATCTTGCCAAAGAGAAATAAATTGTTGAGTCATGGATGTATGATTTCGCAAATAGTTGGGTTTCTCAATTACGCGGCCGTCATTTTTAGCCGTTCGGTATTGAGTTCGTAGAGGACCTGTAACCGCATCCAGTAGCCCGCTGAAATGCCCAACCCCTTCTCTAACTTTAAAGCCAGAGCCGCTGTTACGTTGCGTTTCTGATGAATCAGATCGGATATCACTGAGGGGTAAACGCCAACTTGTAGGGCAAAGGCCGATGGCTTAATAGCCCGTTCGTCGAGTTCTTCGGCCAGCACTACACCGGGATGAGTAGGCTTAGCGGAAAATATTTCCTGACCCTTACGGTCAATGGCTTTGTGCATCATAACCTGGTTAACTATAATGGTTTGATAAATCCTCAATCGTCACAATTTCAATTAGCTCAACCTGGTCGTAACTCAGGCGAAACTCGGTCCGATACTGCCGGTTAATGCGTACCGAATATAACCCTTGTTTATCACCTTTCAGCGCTTCAAAGTGCAAACTCTTCAGCTGCCGCAGTTCACCGGAGTTGTCGGCCGCAATGAACTGATCAATGCGCCGGATAAAAATGTCAACCACGCTCTGATCATAACGGGGCTTACCCGGTACTTTCTGTTTATGGTAGAGTTTTTCCAGGTAGTCATTGTTGAAGGTGACCAGCATGTGGGCGAAAAGTCAGGTTTCGTATGAGAGCTAAGCAATAAGCTAACTCGTATTACTAGCATTTAGTAGTTTAAATATGGTAAAGTTTTTTATTATACACAATATGTATAACATATTTTTATTACTAATTTCTGGAAATTTTTGTTTATTACAAAACCACGACGAGCGTAGAGCTTTTGTAATTTTACCTATTTATCCCTATCTTACACCTGACATTTTTGCAGATTCTCATTTTGTCAGGTTAAATACTTATTGTCGCAAATCATGCGTGATCATTGTCGGTTAACAAATCAGGTTGACTTTAACCCGGCGAATGATGGCATGAATACGTTTGCGTGTTGCCGACTCTCACAAATCAAAAATTAATTATAATGAGCACTATAACACTGCCAATCAACATTGACGAATGTATTGACTACGCCCGCGCTGGAGTAGCTCGTTTTGAAGGTCTGCAATCAATCATAACGGAGAACGATTTTTCAAAATGGAAACACAAATTAGAATCCGTCGATGATGTAGCAGCTTACTTGTGGGGTGATGAAGAAACGGGGGCTGATTACACGTTACTGAGTGCCGCCGTGTTGGTCGGCTACCAAGGTAATCGGATGCTGGCTTTCGGTGAAATCGTGCATGCCGAGCGGCTACTGAATCGCTTAGACGGGTTTATTCGGCGCTTTCCACAACTAACGGTTCCTGGCCGAACAAGCAAACAGTTTGCGGATAAGATCAAGAATTTAGCAGATTTCCATTTGTTGGCTACGCTCAGTGAACTAACGCTAGCTTATTGGTTCGCAAAGCAGGGATTTACAGTTGAGTTTGAAACACCATTTACTCATCCCGTTACGGGTAAACGGAAAGATGCCGATCTGACCATCACTAGTTCGGCGGGTAGCCAAATGCACGTAGAAGTTTACACGCCGAATAAGCGGTTTGAAGCTGATGGTTTTGTCGATCTGGAAGGCGAAGCGAATCGCTATTTAAGAAAAATTGAGTATAAACTTGAGGATAAGTTTGGTTCTGGTGAAATAAGTGAGCTAAACGGCAAAGTATTGCTGGCCGTTAATCAGACTTACTTTGACGCAGCTCGGCTTCAGCAAGTTCTGGCTGATTTAGGCCAGGGCGAATCGTACGAAGGGATAGCTAAACGATTACCCCTGGAGATTGATGGCATACTCATTTTCGAAGATGATTTTAGCCGAACCGATTCGTTTGTGCTGAGAGTGATTCAAGTCAAGCCATGATCCGATGAGTTTTCCGCGTGGGAACAAGAAAAAACCTCTAGTCCACTGGGTGGCTATGTAACGTAGCTTATTTAACATGACACGGATACGAATTGAGAGCGATACAATACAAGAAGTGCGACGAGCCATTGAGTTGTTTACTACGGTCTATGACTGTATAGATTTCTCGGAGCCACAAAAGGGCAAGAACCCCAAGTATGTGCAACGTCCCAAGTTCTTCAGCTACGGCGAGTTGAAAGAACCCACGCAGCAGTGACCTGAACCTGTTTGATGAACAAATGAAAACCACAGAATCGGTGCCTGCTGCGTTTGTCGGCCAGCAGGGAAGGCTCTATATACGGGTTCGAAAAGTGCAGCCTGAGCCGGGCGATGAATACACCAACCGAACGGCCGTATATCCTTCGGTTGAGGCTTATAACACCCGATCAGCCCTTCCAGAGTATGTTGACCTAAATACCGTCATCGACGAGTACACACAGCCCGTTACCATCGACCCACAGACCCTAACAATTCTCAACGAGGAACCTTCATGAATCCATCCTTTGATACAGAATGGGCAACGGGTGCCCGATTAACCTTTGATCGGCTGCCGGTCGACGTGCAGGCAGGCTTTCTAAAGCAACTGCCGGCGCTGGTCGCTAAGTACGCTATCATCTACGAGCAGAAACCGGCTGATTCGGTTTCGGTAGGTACTATATCTCATATGCAGGTACCTGAGTGGAGTATGTGGCTACGGATGGACACGGATTATACAATCGATGAAGCAGGGCCTATTCTCTATATCAACGAACTGGAGGAGTTAACCCAGGCGGAAGTAAATGCATCTATTGCCAACGTCCACCAACGGGGCGGTATAATCAACCCAACGTTAGAATGATACCACAACCACAATATGTCGTATACTACCGGGTCTCCACGAAACGACAGGGGGATAGCGGCTTAGGTTTGGAGGCTCAGAAAGCCTACATTCAGCATTATTATCGGGATAAAGAAATTATTGCTGAATTTACCGATGTACGGTCTGGCAAGGATGTAGCCAGGCGGGTTGAACTACGGCAAGCCCTGACCCTATGCAAGCAGCGCCGGGCGATATTGGTCGTGGCCAAGATTGACCGATTGAGTCGCAATACCGAACAGGCCCTAGAGATTTACCGGGAACTCGACGGCCGCTTAGAGAGTTGCGACATACCGAATTTGGATAAGTTCACCCTAACCCTATTTATGGCAATCGCGGATCGTGAACGGGAACTGATCAGTATCCGAACCACGGGCGCGTTAGTGCAGAAGGTAAAGCGGGATGGCCAGTGGCGCAAACCGAGCGTGGCCTTTCAAAATGGCATGGCCACCCAACTAGCTAACCAGGTAGTACGAGAAAAAGCCCGTCAAAATAGAAATAGTAAACGAGCACTGACCTTAATAAGCCGGTTACGAACGGAGGGGAAAACGTTTAAGCAAATAGCTGACTATTTAAACGAGGCTGCTTTTCATGCACCCAAGGGTGGTTCGTTTCATCCCGTACAGGTGAAACGATTATTGGAACGTCAGGCTTAATACGACAAAGCCTAACCTGGTGCTGATCCGAATAGCCTGACGCTACAAATACGATTTTGACGTCAATAAGAACCGGCCTTCGGAAACACTGTTTTACATGATTACTTATAACTTCGCCTTCTATCTTACAACTGTAAGACAACGCTTGTTTTTGTCTTACAGAATGTATTACCCAACATATTTCAGGTGGTTGTTGCAAATAATAAAACTGATCAGGTACTGGTAGAGCGATTACCATTACGCTTTGTTCAACGGGTGTAAAGTGCAGGTACTTCCTCAGATTGTAAGCCATAGCAGCTATATACATTACCTTATTCGCTGTTTCTCGACTTCTGGTGTTGGTTTGGCGTAGCCCATAGTAGTTGATCAGACTTCTCAAGACCGACTCAATTGTCCCTGAACGTAACCACGCTTACAACAAACGTTCTGTTAAACCAGACTATTTCAAACTGGACACCATTATTAATGATTATGCGGAGCCGGTCGAAACAGATATGCAGACGATAAACATTAAAACCAAAATCAGTAGTAATAATTGACGATCAGTTGGATGTATTTCAATGAAAGCTTATTCTAGGCAACAACCTGTTGACACCATTTACAAACTATGGCTATGACAATTAACGAAAGAATAGAAAGATTGAAAGCTTTAAATCTTAGGGCTAATCCAGAAAAGGAAGTTAGAGAACTGCTTACCAAAATTGGTAAACTCGGGCATGTTATGGTTACTTTTCACAAAGGGAAACCTATCTTGAGAGCTAGACCAAACAACGGCGGAGAGCGGTTTGAGATATTATCAGACTATTCGTTTAAACCTCAGGAGTTCAATACGACATATCAACGCGCAAGTACTCCTTATCGAACGATGTTTTATGGTTGCATCACACCCGAGAACGTCGGACCAGGGGAATTAAATAATTCAAGAATTACTGGTGCTATTGAGGCAATGCCTTGGTTAAGAGACAAAACAACATCTGGTTACAAGAAAATATCATTTGGCAAATGGATTGTAGAAGAGGATATTAATTTATTAGCTCTTGTACATAGTAATGTGTATTATGGAGCTAGTAGCTACACAAAAGAGTTAGCCGATGCGTACGAAAAATTTATGAGTATACAAGACAAGGAGATTTTAGAAAATTCAAAGAAGTTCCAACAGTTTCTTGCAAACGAATTTTCCAAAGAGGTAGGTACTCATTTAGACTATATGATATCAGCAACTTTTACGGATATAGTAACAAAGTATCCGGGTCAGCAAATTGACGGAGTACTATATCCCAGTGTTAGAACCTCGGGGCAAGGTTTCAATATAGCAATCACACCAGAAGCATGTTCTAAATTAGGTTTATACGCAGCAGGTGAATGTTCGATATATAAACTCAAAGATCATACAGTCGTTGGTGTTGATCGTATAGTGGAACTGGATGGAAAAACTGAAAAGTTCAAGTTAATAGAACTTCCTAGTGATCAAAGAGCGTGTCTTGATCAACTAGGGGTTTCTTCCATTGATGATCTAAAGTAAAGTTAGGATCTAATTCTCAAAGCATTGCAACATGCTATAATTAACATTTTTTGTTAAAAGAAATTATCTCATTTATAAGCGTTACCGAAAATAAAACGCAAATTAAAATTTTTAGGAAACGGCTCCCCCTTTTTATCCCTACAATATCTGAGTTTGTCCCTACAAGATAAGGATACGTCCTCAAGGATGACGCTTAGGCATTTTTTTGACCTAACTCACTGGTAGCTATAGGGTATTAATCCCAGTCTAAAATTGCCATATTTGATTAAAAGGGAATATAGTTCCTAATGAATCAACTATGGAAACCAATCATTTTTCGCTTTTATTCAGCCGGGTTACGGCTGATTTGCCCATCCCCGCCGAGCAGCAACAGTCGGCCGTCACGGCCGCTCAAAACACTTTCGAGGAGTCGCGCCGGCAGGGAGCCTCTATTCAAGATGCCCTTGAAAGCGCCGAGTCAACACTACTCGAAACCGTTACGCCTGTCCTGGAAGCCGCCAGTCGACTCAAAGACATTCTGGCCACGGATTTTGAAAGCCATCCTGAGCTAGCCAGCCAGCCGCACTTTCCCCGGCTGTTACAAAAGTTTTTGCCCTTACTGGTCGAGCCCCAAAGCCGGTTGGCGGATACTTATATCACCGGACTCATAATCGAATACACCGAAAAAGACGTCCAGCATGGCTTATAATCACCGCGCACACCTGGCCGCTAACCTGGAAGCTTTGCGCCTGGCATTCGAGATCGATCAGCATACCAAAGCGGGAGGCCCCGTCGAGCTGACACCCGAAGAACGAACCACACTATTCGCTTACAGCGGCTTTGGTGCGCTAAAGTCAGTGCTTATTCCTGTTCAGGATGATAAACTCTGGACTACGACCTTGGATAACCAGCTGCGACCGGGCGTTCAGCAACTGCACGAGTTGTTAACGCAAGCAGCTGGTGACCGAGCGGAGGAATTTCTATCGGGTATCCGAAACAACGTCCTATCCGGCTTTTACACGCCCCCCCAACTGGTTGAATACGTGGGTAAAGAGCTGGCCGGCGTTATGGGAACTTCTCCCATTCAATACTTAGATCCCTCGGCTGGCACCGGTATTTTCCCAAAAGGCTTTGATGAGGGCGGGTTGGTGATCGGCGCTGCGCAATTAATCGAAAAAGATCCCGCTACGGCACTGGTTCTAAAAGCACTGTATCCGCAGTACACCGTCGAGAACAAAGCTTTTGAAGAAAGCGGCCGGAAACTTAACGATCGCTTCGATTTGGTGGCCAGCAACATCCCCTTCGGCAACGTGGCCATCTGGGACGAAGCGTTGGCCAACAGTAAGGACAAACAGCGCCGGTCGGCCTGCGCTCGGCTGCATACCTATTTTAGCGTTAAAAGCATCGACTGTCTTCGGGAAGGCGGTGTCGCGGCTATCCTGACTACGGACGCCCTGCTGAATTCCCCTGCCAATGAACCAGTACGGCAGTATCTAATGAAAACCTGTGACCTGGTATCGGCCGTTCGGTTGCCCCACAATCTGTTTACGGATTATGCCGGCACGAGCGTCGGTAGCGACCTGGTGGTACTTCAAAAACGAAGCGGCAAAACAACCCTTACGGATCAGGAGAAGAAGTTCATCAAATCATCGGTGAGTCCGGCCAAAACGGTCATCAATGAACTCTTTATCAAAGGCGAAAACGTGGTGGCTACCGATCAAAAAATTGATACTGACCCCTACGGCAAACCCGCCCTGATATACGAACATAAAGGCGGTTCGGAAGAAATTGCCCGCCAGGTTGGTCGTTTATTGGGGGAAGACCTGGCCAGAAGTTTCCGTCAGCAAAACTTTGAGCGGGATCGTATTCAAACCATCCCGCAGCGTATCCAAACCAGTCGGGTCGCAAACCGCTCGCCGACTTACGTACAGGGGGACTTGTTTGCCCAGTTTGAGCCCGCTCCCCGGCCTCCTCGCCCGCTGGTCCTCCTCCTCGAGCCGTTTCACCAGTCCGGAAGTTTACTCTACCAGCAAGGCGAAGTAGGCCGGTTGGCACCGGATTTGAAAACGCTCGAAACCCTTCCGGGCCAGGTTGACCACGCCCGGCTGGGCGCTTTGCTCCAGATCCGGGATGCCTACGAACGCTTATATCGCCGGGAAACCGAATCCCAGCAACCCCAAGCCGAACTACGCTTTGACCTTAACACAGCGTACGGCGCTTTTTTCACTCGGTACGGCGCAATTAACGAAGGCAAGAATGCAGGCCTGGCCTTACTCGATCCCGATGGACGCAGCCTCTTGGCCCTTGAGGTGGCGGACGCTAACAAACAGTTTGTCAGAGCCGACATCTTTACCCAGCCCGTTAGCATCCAGCAGGCCAAAGTAGAGCAGTTCACCGCGCAAGATGCCCTAACCGCCTGCCTGAGTAAGCTAGGGCGGGTCGATCTGGATTACTTACAAGAGTTGACCAAGCTTTCGCAACCGCAGTTGGTCAAGGAGCTGGAGGGGCAGATCTTATACAACCCCGTTGAGCGTCAGTACCAGACGCCGACAATGCTGGTGAGTGGTAACGTGGTTGAAAAGCTGGAAGCGATGCAAGCCTATGCCGCTGATCCGCAGGCCGGACCTGCTCTCCGGGCACTTATGGAGGGTCAGCCCACGCCCATTACGTTTGACGAACTGGATTTTAACTTCGGCGAACGGTGGATTCCCACGGAGGTGTATGACCGATTTGCCAAAGACCTCTTCGGCAGTAGCGTAACCATTACCTACCTGCCCTCTACTGACGAATTTAGCGTCGATATTCCCGCCTGGAGTTTTAAAAACGCGGCCATCACCCAGCAATATGCCGTGCAGGGACAGTTCCGCATGTACGACGGATTAACCCTGATGGAATACGCTTTGTACAATACAACGCCCAACATCAATAAGGAGGGGCCTGACGGCGAAAAGGTACTCGACAGTGAAGCGACCCAGCTGGCCGCGACCAAGATTGAACAGATCCGTACCGCCTTTGTCGACTGGCTACCGACCCAATCCCCGCAGCTCAAGCAGGATTTGGCTGACCGCTACAACCGTTTATACAACTGCTACGTGAAGCCCCAGCACGACGGTACCCACCAGCAGTTCCCTGATTTGAACCTAACCGGGCTGGGCATTCCAGGGTTGTACAAATCGCAAAAAGACGTAACCTGGATGCTATTGCAGAACGGGGGGGGCATTGCCGATCACGAAGTGGGTACGGGTAAAACGCTCATCATGACTGTTGCCTCCTACGAAATGAAACGGCTGGGTCTGGTCAACAAGCCGATGATCCTGGCTATGAAAGCCAACGTCAATCAGATTGCCGAAACGTACCGAACGGCCTATCCCCACGCCAAGCTGCTTTATCCGGGTCAGGACGACTTTACCCCTGCCAACCGGGAGCGGTTTCTAAATTCAATTAAAAACGGGGCCTGGGACTGTATCATCCTGACGCATGATCAATTTGCCCGAATCCCCCAGGCTCCTGACGTACAAAACAAAGTGATGCGGGAGGAGCTGCGCAATCTGGAAAAGGACCTGAAGACGTTGGAGAAAACCGGAGGAACCATATCTAAGTCTTTACTGAAAGGATTGGAAACCCGTAAGGCGAACCTAACCGCTAAACTGCTCAAACTGCAAAATGAACTGGACAAAAAAACGGATTCGGTGCCCCATTTCGGCAACATGGGCGTCGATCACCTGTTTGTCGATGAATCGCATCAGTTCAAAAATCTGCAGTTTACCACCCGCCACAACCGCGTAGCCGGCCTGGGTAATCCGGAAGGCAGCCAACGGGCGACCAATCTGTTACACGCGGTTCGTAGCATTCAGGAGCGGACCGGTAAAGACCTGGGCGCTACGTTTCTGTCAGGGACGACCATTACCAACTCGCTGACGGAAATGTATTTGCTGTTTAAGTACTTACGGCCTAAAGAACTAGCCCGACAGAAAATTGAAAACTTCGACGCCTGGGCAGCGGTCTACGCCAAGAAAACGTCGGACTACGAATACAGCGTGACCAACCAGCTCCTGGTTAAAGAACGATTCCGGCACTTTATCAAGGTGCCCGAACTGGCCCAGTTTTACAGCCAGATCACTGACTATCGCACGGCGTCGATGGTGGGTCTAGACCGGCCTAAAGCCGTAGATGTGTTAATTAGCCTACCCCCTACCCCGGACCAGGCCGTCTTTAACAAGAAACTGATTGACTTTGCCAAGACCGGTGACGGAACGATTCTCGACCGCGCGCCCCTGTCGGAAAAAGAACAAACGGCGAAGATGTTGATCGCGACCAACTACGCCAAAAAAGCCGCGTTGGACATGCGCCTGATCGACCCAACCCTGGAAGATCACCCCGGCAGTAAATTGTCCCGCTGCGCGGCACTGATCGCCAGCCACTATCAGGAAAGCGCCCCTTACAAAGGTACGCAAATGGTCTTCTGTGATACGGGTACCTATAAGCCGGGCGGGGAATGGAATGCCTACAGTGCCTTGAGAGATAAATTAGTGCGCGAGTATGACATTCCGGCTCATCAAATTCGGTTCGCCCAGGAATGTAAAAACGACAAAGAGCGGAATGCGTTGTGGGACAAGGCGAATACCGGCGAGGTTCGGGTGCTGATCGGCTCGACGGGTACAATGGGCACAGGGGTTAACGCCCAGAAGCGGGTGGTGGCCATGTATCACCTGGATATACCCTGGAAACCGTCCGAACTCGACCAGCGCGTCGGACGTGGTTCGCGGACGGGTAACGAGGTCGCCCGCGATCACTTCAATAACGAGGTGAAGAACTACGTATTTGCGACTGAGCAGTCCTTGGACAATTACAAATTCAATCTGTTGCACACGAAAGCCAACTTTATCGCCCAGATCAAGAGCGGCTCGATGACCGGTCGGCGAATGGATGAGGGGGCGTTTGATGAGGCTACGGGGATGAATTTTTCGGAGTACGTGGCCATCCTATCGGGTAACCAGGATCTGCTGCAAAAAGCCCGGCTCGAAAAGCAGATCACCGCCTTGGAAAGCGAACTTCGGTTATTTCAAAAAGAAGGCCATAAAGCAGGCTCAATGCTAAAGGACGTAGATAAGTCACTGGAAAAAGCCGAGACCACGTTCGCCCAGCTCAAAGCTGATTTTTCTAAACTGACGGCCGTTACTCAGTTTGATCAGGAAGGTAACTTGCCCAATGCGGTTCAAATCGCCCTGACCGATAAACCAATCACCAAAGTAAAGGAGCTGGGAGAGTACATCAATCAAATCAACCAACAAATGGATACCAAAGGGGCACTCAAGAAACTAGGTTCTCTGCACGGCTTTGGCGTCTACGTACGGACGGACGCTGGGTACAGCGTTGACGGAAAGGTAGTGAAAGAAAACGCCTTTGTTGTCAAAGGCGATCAGTTAACCTATTCGTATAACAATGGCTATTTAGCGGGTCATAGCCCTGAAGTAGCCGCCCGACAATTTGTGCGCGCCCTCGAAAAGCTGCCGGCACTACTGGAAAACCAACGGGAAAAGATCGGCAATTTGACCCAGCAACAGAAGCTACTGACCGACATTGTGGCCAAGCCCTGGAGTAAAAGTGAAAAACTTCAGGAGCTGAAGGCAGAACTGCGCCAGGTTGAAACGCGCCTGCAGTCGGGAGGACTGGATAAAGAACCACAGCAGGCAAAGAAGCCCGAAAAGACGACTTCCAAACAAAAGGATCAAGACATTAGTCTGGCTTAAATTAAACAGATCGGTAAAAACAGCCTTATCCAGTGGCCAGCCTTTTACCGATCTGTTTCTATTTTCACCTTTTACCAGCATCTTGTAATTAATCAGCTTGTACGGGATGCCAAAGGGTTGGCAGAAGAACGCAGACGCCATACGCAACAATGAGCATACAACGGATAAGTAACAGATAATCCGCTTCGACGTGCTGAATAGCGACTGTCATGAGGTACATAAGAAGACCACTCGTTACCGTACAACTAAAAAGTTGGGGAGACAGCAGCCGGTTCGGCGGACTCATCCTGGCTAATAGATAAAAACCGTACCAGAAACCCCAAAGCCAACCTCCGTAACGAACCGTCTCAACCACGATAAAGGCGTAATAACGAACCGTGTGATCAGCCGGTTCGCCTAGAAAACCGTTCCAAAACGAACAGATAATATTAATGAACTGCACCAGCAGGGCCGATGCAATGAATAGACACCAGAAATAGCGCGCCGGTATTGCCGGTAGCATTCGGTAGATTAAAGGAGCAATCCACTTAAAATAATTGGTTTTATTAAAGGGTTTCATAGCGTTAAACGGTAAGAAGGTTGATTGTAAGTATAGCCAAAGACTAAGTATCCATAAAAAATAAGGGCACTAGTACTGGTAAATCGTAGGCCACATCAAGGGTGTTGTTGAAACGTTTCAGGGCTGGACTCGCGGTTGAGTTGCTCAAAATAGATCCTCTGCCAGAAATTGCGGTGCCTGGCTACCGCTGTTTGAGGATCAGCCGTCTTATTCTTATAAAAGTATCTTACCTCATTCACTGATTTATCCGACTTACAAATCGGACAGTAATATGTTTTTGTCTTATCGGAATGGGCACGTTTTGCTACGCTGACACACCCGCAAGACTGACACGCTAAACGTGTGGTGGTTGGTAGGCTATGTAATAGTGCGTCATCACTCAGCTCAAGGATGTTTTCACGAATTTGTGCGGCAGTCATTAGCGTATAGAAAAGTAGTTTGGAATAATATCGGACCTCATAAGGGAACAGAAATAAGCAATCAAGAAAGTCTCGTTTATCTGTATTGGAACTCGTTGCGTAGTTGCTGGAAGTCAACGCTGACTATAAGCGGGCTCAGCCATTGATACAGCACAAAAAGAAGCAAATAGCCCAGGAGCAACAGCAACCATTCCGCGTAGGGAGCCGCGTTGTTGCTTTTTTTCTGGACAGAAACGCGATATTCTGACCGCTGAGGGGCCTTACTTAATGTTTCCATTTGACCGAATTGCCGTAATGGTAAAGGTGGTGTCTCTGGCTTGGCCCATTGAATCAAAGACCCGTACTCTAATTTCATGAGCACCAGAGTCGGTCGGCACGTAGGTAAGCGTATCACTCAGCACCCGGTTCAAACTGGCCGTAACAGCGGTTTTCGCTCCGGGAGCGACAGCTTTGTTGTTCAGCAGAAGTACCCCCCGGACTGGAGCGGCTACCTGCCAGGAAAATGTATACACGTTATTCGAAGTGATATACGTGGGCTTAACCCCGAAGCCCACCGAGGTTGGTTTTTGCCAGGGGATCGACGCCGGAAACGGATCGATAGTCAGTTGAAACGGAAAGGAACGCTGTATGTCAAGCGATTCAGTTTGGCAGGCAATGCCAGTTAAGAGAAGGCCACAGGCCAGTAATAGTGTGTTTTTCATTGAAAGAAGCAGTAACGGATACCTACGTATCCAATGGTACGAAACTTGGCTAGATCAGAAAAAGGGACAAACCGTTCAGTAACCCCGGCTAAGATGGCCACCGATGGGCCGACGTATGCCTCAGCTTCCAAACCGAGTTGAGGACCCACCAACGCCGTTGATTTATTCTGAATAATGCCTTCCGATAAATTCGACTGGTTCCGATTGATGGACTCGTAGCCAACGTATAACCCCGCTGTTGGGGCGAGGTAAAGCCAGCGCCGGGTCGTATAAATTCCCCGTGGTACATAGTCTATTGCCAAGCAGTACTGCTCAACTCTGGGGCGAGGAGAGCTTTGGGAAGTGAAATTCTTACGCAGGTACGAAAACGAAGCTTTCCAATACCGCTCGTTCTGGCGATACCATACATAATCGACGCTACCCATGTACCCGTTACCCTGTTGTCCTGAAAATTTAGGCAGGTTATCCACCACACCCCCAACTAAACTAACCGCCGTCTGCCCCTTTATATGGCGCTGGGCGTAGCCCGTACGGGCAAAGAACGCGCTCACTAGAATCAAAGCGATGTGTAGGGTTTTCATAGCGTGTCTGCGTTTAAGATGTCTTGATTACCCATCGTGAATGAAATCGTACGTCCGCCATTTTTTTCCCCTAGAATGACCTGAACAACCTTGTCATCGGGGATCGTGAATTTTTGGAAAGCAAACACTTTTTCAACGGTGTTTTGACCAGGAATTACAACTAACGGTTGGTTATATACGTAAAGGGGGACAACCTCTAATTCCTGATGCGAAGTCTCCTTGGCTACCGTTTTATCGACGATGAAAAAACGGATATAGTCGAGGTCATAATTGAGATTAGATTTGTTTTTGATCGCAATCTTGTAGTAGAGTACATTGTCTTTGTAGTACAACCCCCGCAGGTTGGCTTCAACATCGTACTTATTAATTCCCACGTGCTTGATGCGCCGGCGCTGGTCGATGATGTAGGCGCAATTCTGGACAATCTCCTGTTGGGAGGTGTTTACGCCCGCAAAACTGACTACCGTGCCTTTCTGATTAATGGAGCGTGCTTTATGCTGAACGACACCATCATCGTTTACCGATAGATCCAGGGCCAGCATGGTTGGGTATTCATTATAGTTGACAACAAAGCTGTAAAACTGACCGTCGGCCGTCATCACGCTGAAATTGGTTTCATTAAAACCAATCAACGAGGCTTTCACCCGTAACACATTGTCAACCGCATTGGCTTTATCGGCGATTATGTCCTTTGACCCTAAATCAACCGACCGGATCGGCGACTTAAAGATCACGCAGGTCGTTTTGTTATAGGCCAATTCGATATAATAAGAACGTACGACGTTCCGATCCTGAATTGGTATTGAGCCGTATGAAAAAACCGCTGTTGGGCTTGGTACGTCACCGGCTGAGCTCACACCAGCATTTTCTGGTATAGGGCTACTCGCCGGCGGTGGGATGTTGGGGTTAGTAACCCGTTTCTTCAACGAGTCGAGCCGTAGCATTTGCGCACTGGTTTTGTTGGTTATCGCCGGTTTGGTTGTTTCCGGGGCCTGCTGCGCAAAAGCGGCCAGGTTCACAGCGACGGATAACGTGGTGATGTGTATGACATTTTTCATGAGAGAAGCTTATTTAAGGAGGACGTAATAATTGTTTTTAAGCGTAGCCTTTTGGACCGCTACCTTCCGGGATAGAAAACTACGCCCGCCCTGGAGACCAGCTTGTAACGCAGAAGCGGCTGCGAGTGCCGGCACATTTGATGAAACAACAGGAGCGGTTACGTTGAAGCCTTGACCTGCCTGCGCGACAGCCTGACGACCCTGCCGGACTGCCAGTACGTTGGGTACGTAGATGCCAGCCAAACCGTCCATGTCATAGACGGTCAGCTTCATGGGCAATATGCGGCCTTCGTATTGGATCTGATTGATGCCAATATTGACCCGTTGACCCCCAAAATTGGCCACACCGTACAAACGGGTTCCTTCGGGAATCATACGCCCCCGCAGCGTAATGTTTTCCAACAAGCGAAGGGTAACGCGACCACCCGAAACAATGGTTTGATCCGAAAATACCATCGCTTTCACCGTGACCGACAGCGAATCCTCCCGCTCGTCCATCTGCTGCTTACGCATGTCGGACTGAAGGCCATAAAAACTATTCTTAGCGGTGGGACCATTCAGCGAGGAAACCGTAACCGCTTCGTACATTTCAGGCTTTAGGGCCCGAGTTTGTAGTTCCTGCTGTCGTTTCATCTTGTCTGCCTTATACTCTTGAAGCAGCGCCAAAAGCTTCTTATTCTTTTCGAGCTCAGCTTTTTTAGCTCGATCGTCGTCCTCATCGTCCTCGTCTTCGTTATCGGTTGGAGCCGTAATCTCAGAGCGTACCAGGGAGCGTTTCGATGACTTACGACTCCGGGCAACCAGGCGAGGTGGTAAGGTCGTGGTATCGGGTTCCTGGTAGATTTCTTTAGGAACCTCCGGGCCGTAAATGTAGGCGCTCGCTTCGGGATGAGGGGGACCGTCCGGCCGACCTGTACCAGGAACTTCCGAGTTGAGCCCTTTCACGGGGCGCTGATCAGGCATCGCCAGGGGTTGGGCATCCGCTGCCAGCTCCAGTTTGGACCGGGACGGCAAGCCCGTTGAATCGCCCGCATTAGGCAGGTCCGCATTCAGGCTTACATTCGTTTTTGGCGTCTCCTGCTCCTTGGGCTTGGTGTGATGAATGAAATAATACACAATGATGATCAGGCAGACGCCCGCTCCGGTCAGGAACGTTACAAAGCGTTTATCCAGAAACAAGGCTTTAATTCGAGTTCCGTCGAAGCGGTCCGACATTTGGGTCGTGTTCATAATGCGTTTGTTTTATGCGAATAAAAAAATGGCCAGTTGCGGTGAAGTAAACACTGACGGAGCCTAGTAAAAGCAGCCCGATTAACCCTGCAATCAATTGCAGTTTACGGCGTTGAACGGGTTGGGTTTCCCACCGTCGAACGCTTCGTTGGAGCCAGGCAATCACCTGTTGACAAGCGGCCTGGTAGGCAAGGGCCATCCGAGCGGAGGGTAGTTTATCCCTTCGTTTAAACCAATTCCTGAACATGAGAAGCGGGACTAATCAATTACCGGTAGGCTTCGTATTGATCACGGTTGATTGTTTCAATGTCGCTGTTGTCGGTTACCCGAAACCGTTCAATGAGGAAGCCATGCGGGTTATTGTCCGTTCGGGTGGCATCGATCAAATGGCAGTCAGCGACTAACTTCCGAAAGGTGATGTTCGAGGTCCGGACCAGCATCACCCGCCCGAAGATGTTGCACGAATACGGGGATCGGCTCATATTGATACTCAGGGAATCAATCATAATTTTCTGGGTGGCATTGCCCTGAATGAGCTTGGTATAAAACCCCTTTTCCCGCAGGTCGTAATAATGCCGGGTAACTGACTCATCTCCCAAGTAGGCAGCTTGGTCCATGTTGGCGGCAATGGCTTTCTCATCCGGCTCCTGGTTGAAAAAAAGCTTTAGAAACGTCTTGACGTGATCTTTAGCTTCGGCAAGCCGGTTTGCGTTCTGATCCTGTGCCAGGGCCAGCATAATGGATTTGCCCCCATTGTCCAGAACGTAAATTTTTTGACGCGATTCGCGATCGGTTTTATGACTTAAGTAAGCCATGTAGGCGGCAAAGCCAAACGATCCAACAATCACGGCAAAGACAATAATGCGAATTAAACGAAACGACGATTCTATGTTTCGCAGGTAGCGAAAATTAAAGTTTGCATTCATACGGACATTGGTTTAGAAAATTAGTAAGAACTGGCCGCTGAGATTACCCGGCCACTGACTTGTCCCGAAGCCGCGCCCGCTACCGCGCCGGCCGTACGTAGCGGGGCTGACAGCGCCCGTAATCCATCTGACACACCAGTTGAATCCAGAACCCAGGTAGCCAGCTTTGGAACCAGCAGGTAGCCAAAGATGCCCACCGCGTAAAAGAGTAAATTGGCCACTGAGGAGCTTGGCATACCGGGATTACCCTGGAGCTGCTGGAACTCGACGTTCAAACTAGACAGGTGGAAACTATCCAGTATAAACCCGTAAATGTTGGCAATGGGAATCCATAAAAGGGTATGTAGTACGCGTCCCACCCAAGCGGCAATGGACGAATAAAACCAGTCAAAACAACCCAGTCCAATGGTTAGGGGGCCAAAAATGCCTAGGATGATAAGAAAATAGGTAGAGATAATCTTCAGGCCAATAATGACAATAAAGTACAGCAGCCGAAACAAGGCCATCAGGACGTAATTGACTGTGGTATCAATAACAAAGTTTACCGCATCCGCAGCAGCTGACGAAACGGAATTGGCCATCCCCATCACCGAATCCGTCACCAATTGAAACCAGGACCGTTTATCTTCCGCAGCCGCTACCGGAGGTGGGTTATTCGAGTTTCCCATGTTCTGAATGCGCGTCTTGGCATTAATGATCACCTGCTGTTCGACTTCATTGCGACGAGTGGCCCCCAGTTCCTGGGTAGCGTCGTTCAGCGTACGTCCCAGAAATGCCAAACCTGAATACAATCCCGGATACGCCAATAAAATCATGGATATGACCAGAGGTCGAAGCAAGGGATAGATGTCAATGGCTTCATTGCGGGCCTGGTGCGCCCATAACCGGTAAAACACGTAAAAAAATGCGCCGATCAGGCCAATGGCCTGCCCGATGGCCACGAAGGAGGTAAACTCGGGCAGCATCGTATCAAACAGGGCATCTGCTGCTTCTTCAATGCTGGTTATTGCACCACTGGCAGGCGAGTTATTCCAGCCGGTCCCGGGAGCTTGAAGTAAAATCATGGTTGATAACGGAAAGTGGTAACCTTAGATAACAGTACTTGACTGGCATTGAACCCACCTGGGCCTCGGCAACTGGAAGCCAGCGACGGGGAGTTTACCTGGAGCTGACCCGTTGCGGTTACCCGCAATACATCAAATCCATAGCCTTGGCCAACGCCATGATTGGCCTGAACTACTTGCAGCGAGTCATCCCACCAAACGGGCATCTGGGTAACAATAGGACCACAGAGGTACTTTTTCTTGGTGGTCGTATCGACGATCTGAGAAAAATAGGTCCAAAGCAAGGAGTCTCCCGATGGTTCGATGGAAACTCCCGCCTGAAAAACTTGACTACCGGTACCAGGCAAAACCGCTTCCCAATGACCTACGTACCCATTCGAGAAGGCGGATGCTTCACGGATAAAGCGTTCGCGCTTAACTTGACAAGCCGCTACCAGCAAGAAAAGGACAAAGAGAACTTGTTTCATTACTTTGCGTAGCGAGCCAGATACGGATCAGAAATCGTTTTGCTTAGCATCGACCGGGTTGCCCGCTCGGATTCCGCCAGGCGGTAGTAGTTCATGGACGCGGCAACCTGACGGCCGTAATTAACCAGATCCGCATGGCGCTGCTTAGCTTCTTCCAGTGATTTCTGCTGGAGTTTAAGCCGCTCATACGGGGACAGAAAAACGGGCTTCCCTTTTGAGGTTCCAAATTTGTTACGTGCCTTAATTAAATCAGTTGATCCTAGCGAGCTATTGATAACTACCAAATTATAATAGCCTAAATCCTCCTGCCCCTTGTCTAAGTATTTTTTGATCATCTGAGACGTGGGGCCACCATTATCATACGTTTGATTGATGGCCATGACCTGGGTGCCCCATATGTCTTTTGTCATCTCACTTTCCAACCCTTTAATAATGGACTGCTTAATCGCGTTGTTCTCTTCGTTATGTTGGCGTGCCCACTCGTAGCGAAGCTTAAAATCCTGGTAGTTCAGTTTATTCAACCGCTCTTGCCCGTCTTTCCACACGTCCCGTAGTGAAGCCAACTTCTTGACCAGGCGTTTATCCTTCGTCTTCTGATAAGCCGACATAATCTTTTCGGCCACTGGTGCGAGTACGGAAGCATCTGCTATTCCCTTTATTAGTTCATCAAGTGCTTTGTTGATCACCAAATTGGCTATATCAACCCCAGGATCTTTAATGCCTTGTTTAATTCGTCTTTCTGATATCCCAAGGACCTTATCAATTTCGTCCTGCAGACCCGGGTCAGTAGGCATACCGCCCTCCACTTCCACCGGTATATTCACTTCTTCTTGGGCCTGACTCAAACTAGGTGTACAGAGCAGAGCGCTCCAAAGCGCCAGTAGGCTCATTAAACGCGCGCATTTAGTTGGTATAGACATGGTTCAGGCCTGATTTAGTTTGAAAACTTCGTTGTTTGAATTCATCCGATTGCTGCTTGGCAATGCGGTATACGTAGATCCGGCGCAGCTCGTCGCGTAGCCCCCCAATATCTTCCAGCCGCTTTTTAATTGCCGTAGCGGACTGGTCGAGTACGTCCATACGTTCACCCTGAGCCATCCAGGAGACGGTTACCCCCCGCCCGTTAGCCCCTAGGTTGCAGACAATGTTTACCGCCGAGGCTAAGTCTTTTGTATCACCCAGTGATTTGACCAAACTCTGATACCCTTGCCGTTCTTGAGCGGTAAAAACCGGTGAAGACAAAAGCTTATTGAGGTCCTGTACATGAAATTTGACCGCATCGAATAACCCTTTAATATTTAACTCCTTGTAGTAGGAGCAAAACTCAGGGGAAAGACTCGTATGCGACTTCTTCCAGGCGTAGTCAACCTTGAGCGTTTGGTAGGTAATCTTCTGCTGGGCGGAGTAACCATCCGCCACCATCTTCTTTAACCGTTCCACTTCCCCGGCCGGTGTAGTGCCCACATCGGCGATCTGAGAAGCTAGCTGGGCGATTTTGTCGCTAATGCCCGACATAATCTGGTTTTCCGCTTCGCCAATCAGGTTGCTTACTTCATCGGATAACTCATCCCGAATGCCCGTGTAAACCCCCGTTATGTCACTCACGATGCTACCCAGTACATTGTCCGGAGAAAGCTGATTCGCTATGCCTTCCACGTAGTCGGAAAGGACATCCCCTAAATCGTCCCGATCAACTTTTTGGGTTCGTCCGTCTGGCCAGGTGATGGTTGCTTTGCCGAGGACAGGTATTTTTACTTTCGGCACATATGGCCCCAAATCCGGCGGGGTGGCTGTCGAATCTGTATCAGCCGACTGAGCCGAACTGCCAGCTGCGCTTAGGGCTATGAACAGGCACCCAAGCATCCAGCGTTTAATAGAGTTGAATTGATTCATACAGCTTACGCATTTAGATCTTCGGTAACGACTTCCTTCAGGGCTAAGTCATAATTACCCCCGTTCGACTTAACTTTGCGGGTAACCCGTAGCTTCTCTTTTTGCTCCGTGGTAAAGGCGTAATATTCCGGGCGGGAAACCTCCAGGCCGTACACGCGATACTGCTGTCCCCCCCAGCTCACGAAAAATTCTTTGTAGCGGCGATTGGGATCATTCGCGCGATTCATCGACAGCACCAAATCTTTCTCCTTATCGGTTAGACCCAGTAGCTCCTTGACAAAGGCGAACTT
The DNA here is from genome assembly GCF_000296815.2 of Fibrisoma limi BUZ 3. Taxonomy (GTDB): domain Bacteria; phylum Bacteroidota; class Bacteroidia; order Cytophagales; family Spirosomataceae; genus Fibrisoma; species Fibrisoma limi. Next base: position 68,413 of record NC_019017.1, on the reverse strand, counting down.
GTTTTCGTACTTGCGCTGGTCCATCAGTATCTTGCAATCAGCATTATTGACGATGGAATCCTGGACAATTGGGTTGTTGATAATGTCCTGAATTTCCTGGGTAACAATCCAGGCTTCACCGTCAAACTTGCGGACTGTTTTGTAGAGGTACTTGATGTAGCCGGCCATATTAGGCGTCATGATTGCCTTCCAAGCCTCTTCAATCAAAATGATTTTCCGTACGCCTTCCAACCGTCTCATCTTTGAGATGAAAGTATCCATGACGATGATCGTCACGATTGGAAACAGAATCGGGTGATCCTTTACGTTATCGAGCTCGAAGACGATAAAGGGTTCATGCAGCAGATCCAGGTTTTCCACTGAGTTAAGTAGAAAATCATATTCCCCACCTGAATAGTAAGGCTTCAGGTTGAACATGAAGTTGTCAAAATCAAAGAAATCATCTTTAACTCCTTCCCGCTTCAGATAATCCTTAAAGTCCTCCTGCATGAATTCGTAGAAGGTATTGAAACAGGCTACAATGCTGGGGTTTTCCCGAAGCTTGACGAAATAGCCCACAACGGCCGCTGACAGCGCATTGTATTCGGAGCGGTTCGTTTTTTCTTCGACCGATTTCCACAGCGTTAATAGCAGATTTTTTAACGACTCCGCCTTTTCCGTGTCTGGCATCAATCGACCTTCAATGTGAAATGGATTGAAGTGAATCGGTTTTTCCATCGTATAGGTGATGTACTTACCACCCAACATTGCGCACAAACCCCGGTAGGAGTCGCCAACGTCCACAATCACCGCATGGGCACCATGTGTATGATAAGACCGAAGCAAATGGTTAGTTAAAAAGCTCTTGCCTGATCCACTGGGGCCGATGATGAACTTATTGCGGTTAGTGACCCAGTTCTTTTGCATCGGCTCATCCGAGAAATCAACCCACAGGGGCCGACCCGATAACCGATCTACGACACGCACACTGTTTCTGGCTGATTCCGACGAGTAATAGTTTGTCTCGTGGTTGAACAAACAAGCCGCCTGGGGTGCGAATTGTGTAAACGTATCTTCCCTAGGCAGATCCGGCGAATTTCCAGGGATTCCGGCCCAAAACAAAAATGCGGCATCCTTGGTGTTTTCGCGTGGCTTTAGATTCATTTTGGCAATAGCCGCCGTTGTCTTGTTCCGTAGCTCAGGTAATTTCAGCTTATCATCCGTCCAAACCTGTACGTTGGAATGAATGCGGACTGGGCTCCACGACTTTTCGGCAGCCAGGGTCAAAAAGTTACTGACCATCACGGCATTGACCGCGTTGGCCCGGTCAAAGTTGGATAAGGCCATCATGTTGCCTGCTTTCTTTTCCAGCTCGGCCGTAATCAACGTTTTGTCATCGATAAACACGTACTGATTGTAGATATGATTACAATCCAGCATGAGACCAATTGGCGTTGCATAGCCCACTGACAGGTTTGAATTCTCGGTAGAAAGGGCTCCGATCCGGACGTTGGTATTTATGGCGTCCGGCATGTCATCCACTTGTGAAATGGTGAAAAATTTAGAGTACTTCCCGCCGATCCGTAGCTCGTCCTCCGAGGTAAAGTCCATATCCATCAAGGGAACAATTTCATCCTTAAGGGATAGGGTCATGTACCGTTCGATCAAGCCAGCCTGACCAACTGGAGCGTGGCGATCCGGTTGCAACTCGTCATTCCCCAAACGTCGGCATGAGATGAGTCGAGACGACTCCAAGATTGACGTCAACTGGAGCACGGCCACCATAAATTTTTCAATCTCATTCTTGTTCAGGGCTCGTCTCTGGACTAGCCCTGGCCTTAGCAGCGATGTTACCCCGGCCTTGGTGCGGGTTCGCTCACCTTGCGAAAACGTCAGATTTAAGTAGCATTCATGGTGCAAAAAAGGGCGTTCGTTAAAGTGCAGTTCCGATGCCCGATCTAAATAGCTTTCCGGTAATTCTTTAGCGTTGGTGCGGTACTTTTCTTCGACAAACCAGTCTTGTTTGTGAAGAATGGTTCCAGGCGGTAGTACGCCAATTGCTTTAGACCAGGTATCTACCAATTCCCGATAATCCCCCATTTCAACGCCGTTTTCAACGCGGGCGTTTAACGTGAAGATTTCCGGAAGAGTAAGCTGAAAGGAAATCGTTATATCACCCCATTTTGAGAAGATGCAATTTTCTTCGACTGCACCGAGCGGAAACACTTTCGCCAAATCTTTTACAGAATATGCCATTGTTGCGCAGGTTTGAGATATATACTATTTGCGCAGGTTGCGGTAGATCGAGTCCTGTCGGACCGTCACAATACCGGGTAATTTCTTACGAGCCTGGGCCCGCTCATACCCTCCCGCACCCTGATTGGCTGAGCGTCTAACCAGGTTCATATAAACCATGTAAATGCCCAGGCCACAAGCGATAAAAATCATCCATCCCGGAAGCGGTACAAAGACTGCTGACACCCCCCCCGTCAGCACGATGCCAATAATCCATTTGACGAGTAGACCTAGGTAATCCATGCCTACTACACCTCGTACTTGGGGGGGGCGGTCAGCGCCTTTATTAATCTCGTACGCCATTGACTAAGCGAAAGCCGCATTTAGGACCAACCCGACAACGCCGGCAAAGACAATCGCTGCTCCCCAGTTGATGACGCTTTTCTTGAAGTCAGGGTCGTTGTTGAAAAATTTGGATGCGCAGGTAATACCACCAACGAATCCCATGATCAAACACAGGGGCAACATCAGATCGCCTACGCTTTTACCAACGTCTTGTAATTCCGATGTCGCTTTGTCGACGCCTTTTGAAATGGCCCCTGATGGTAGCCCGCTTTGGGCATACAAATTGATTGATGACAAAACAAAGCTCAGTACAAACGAGAGTGCTGAGAAGTAAATGATTCGAACGTTTTTCATTGTGTTAATTATTAGTTGGTTATTGAGAAAATTGAGTAAAACGCAAAGGGAGTTATTGCTGGATGCTGGTTTTGGAAAGTTTACGGGACCACCGAAGCAGTTCTAGAAACCAAACCGTGAGTGGTAAAGGACAACAAGCTGATCTTAGATAATCATAAATAATTACTGGGTACTGAGAGAGGTGAGTTTCGCTTGGGTATTCTAGGATTAATCCTAAACTTGGCCCCACTGGGATTGCCGCTGTAAATGCACTCCGTGCCAATCTGATTAATGGTTGTTTTTTCATGTGATAACAATTGAACTTTTTGGTGAATTGATAAGAAAAATACTCGTACTAAATCCGTTTAATCAACCTTGTATAAACTATTATGCAACTAACCTATCATCCTATTCATGGAAATACAAATACTTTACCTATTCAATGTTGATACATTGATCCCCTAAAATGTGCCTGTGGGACACATTCGTCCCCAAAAAAAAGGGGTTCGTCCCCGGTAATATAATGTTTGTCCACATAAAAAAAATACAGTTTATTTCGTGAATGAAAACCTACTTGCCGACATGTTGTGAAAACATCTCCGCGAATGAGATTCGGTTGGGTTCACTGTCTTCATTGGATATTTCCTTTGAAGCGGCCACGTAACTGGATTGAACTACACTCTTTAGATTCGCATCCCCAGGCGTTTTATCGATCAGCGAACGGATAATTGTTAGTAACATTGCCTGGTGCCGTTCCTGTTGTTCTCTCAGCTGCTTGTCAAACACATCCAGGCGCGTAACTAGCACTTCTTTCGTTAGTTGAGCGAACTGATTCATTCGCGCTTGGTAAACATCTAATGCTTCACCATCTTCCAGCTGATTGTCGAGCAGCCGCTGGTTCATGCGTTCTTCTTCGGGAAGCGGTAACTGATTTGTGTTTGGGGAAAACTGTCCGTCGAAGCCCTCAGACAAATCAAACAGACTTTGTTCCCGTTCATAATCGGTTTCTCGTTCCCTTTCACGCTCTCTTCGATACGCTTCCTGCAAGGCGAAAATTTTCTGCCAAGCTTCCGATACCTCCGGCTCAGCGGAGGAAATGTCATTTTTATCCTTCTCCCCTATTCGGCCTGCTCCGGGTGTACTCATTGCAGGATCAGTCTGCAGAATCGGCTTGGAGGCCGACTCACTGCCCCTTTCTAATTCAGCCAAACGGGCCAACACCTTTTGATGCTCTTCTAGAGTAACATAGGTAACTGGTTCGGCCGCGTTGTTAGAGGTTTGTTCGGGTTCGCCTTTATCAATCTGGTCCTTCTTGGTTAATGCCGAGGGAGTATTGATCAAATACCCCCTCAATACCCATACTGAGATACTAAACCCTATTATACCAATAATCAGAAGTATCGTATCCATCATTCAAAACGTTTACGAGTCTTCCAGTTGGCAATTAACGCATCCACTTCGGGTTTATGCACCGCCCGGTGATCCGCTAACAAATTGTCAATGAAATCACCCACATTCAATTTATGTCCCTGCCGACGCGCTTCGCTTACTATAATTGACAGCAGCAAGTGCGAGTCTTCCGAAATTCGGACTGGTTTAACTTCACCTGGTGAGCTTTCTGACTTTACCGGCTTTTTAAAGAACGTTTCCGAATACGATCCGGCCTTGCTACCCTCTCCTACTTTACTCTTTGCTTTTCGTTGAACCGGTGCCAACGGTGCATTCGGAGCAACTTCAGTAGCGGGAACGACCGTTTCCTCTACACTGGCAATCTCCGGTTTACCCGTCGCCTGAGCCGGCTCGACAGTTGGCTCATCGGTTTTTTCTAACACAACACTTGGTTGCTCGGGGGCTGGGACCGGTGCATGATCTAGTTCCTTACCAGGATCTGAATCTTTCTTCGGTTGCGTTTGCGAATCTACCGACTGACTGCCAGCGGTATCGTTTTGGTCTAACCAAGCTCTCATGCCACCGCTGGGTGGATTGATCGTTACTGGCTGATTATTTTTTGACTTGGCCATAAAATTATACGGTTGCTGTATTAGATGCAAATATTTTATTCAATTCTTGAATTAGCGGTTTAATGACCGAACTTGGAAACAAGGTTGACCGGGTGTCTTTTATGGCAACAGTTTCCGGAACTCGGTACTCAATGAACTGCACATTAAGGGGCGTAGAACGACCAACGTTCAGACTATTTAAGTAGTCGATTGCCGCCAGTTCCAGGCTTGAGTAGCGATCCTTCCGTTCCCGACTGTCGAATTTGTTCCAGAGTAAGTAAGTGGGAATCATTCCACCGGTTTTGTTGGAGAACTTTGCCATTGCTAACACGGTATGCATCGTTGATTCGAACGACAGCGGATCGGCCTCCAGTAACAGTACAGCAGCATCCAGTCGCTGGATCATGGCCGGCATCCCTTCAACGTTTAACGTACCCGGAAGGTCAATCAGCACCAGTTCGTTCTTGTTAGCGTACGCATCCAGCTTAGGCAGCGTGTTCGATAGTGAATCCGCGTAGATCGGATAAGGTATTTGTCCGAGTTTTTCTGCCTTTCTGAGATATGTCTCGTCGGACTTAAGCCGGGCAATCTCCGAGGTTCGAATCGACTGCAGACTATGCTGGGGAAAATCACAGTCGAAAACAGTAACCGGTATCCGCTCAACCTGATAGTAGTAGGTTGCGACATGTGTTGTTATACTGGTCTTTCCTACCCCACCCTTCTGAGAACAGAATGATATAAATTTAGCCATTGTACAAATGATTAATTGTGTGAATGTTGCAATTTATCATTGTGGAAATATAAAGGTTGGGCATAAGTACAATACTGTAATGTACTATTAGCCCTTTATTACAATGTCCAAATGTATAAACTATAAATTTATTAATCCAAACATTGTAAGGATTATTCTTTGTAAAAATGTAAAAAACTTATTTTTGCTACTTTCTTACATTTTATTTTTACAACATATTATAAAAGTAATTAAATATTAAAGTAAAAATGTAAAAACTTAACTTTCAGGCATTTATAAAATTAAACATTTGTACAATATAGCATATTATTAATGTTACAATGTAACATTGTACAAAACTATCATTGTTCCTCTACTTGAATGTAAAATAAGCCAGTTGTACAAAGTGCACATTGGAAATTTGCACTACTGTCAAATTATTACATTGTATGAATGTTACATTCTACCAGTCAATCAACAGGTAGTCTACTGCGCTACATGTAGCATTGTAACAAAGAAACATTGCTACTTTTTGACGCTTAGGCTTCTCCTTACTGACTACTGTGGCAAGTATTCAAACATGTATAATTGAATCATTGTATAAATGCGCCAATTGTACATTAAACGATACTGCGATATCCGTTTGATCGCCTTTGCGCTGGTTGTTTGTTCTCTAAACAATGTAACAAGTTTACAATGTCACATTAATACATACTATATCCGTATGCTAGCTGTTTGCAAAAAAAATTGACCTGATCTGTAGCGATTCCGTATTTTAGTGTAGCTTTGTTTGCAACAAAGAGCAAGATGTGTTTTGCGTGCCGCAAAACCTGCCCTTGCGCTAACGCGACTACGGGCAACATCTTGCCCCTACGAGGGGCTCTTCTTTGCTACGCAGTCTGAATTATCATAGGGTTATGGATGAGCAGGCAGAAAATAAGAACTTAAATCCTGGGGGACGCCCGAATCTGGCGGGTGAAGAAGTGCTAGCTTACCGGCTGATTACACGAGTTAATGAGCGGGATAATGAAGCCATACAACGGGATTTTAAGGTATGGCAAAGTGGCCGATCTGGACGAATGGCGGACTATCTTCGTGAAATACTATTAAACCGGAATAAACCAAAAGTAATCGCTCAAAACGGAGTACTAACTGGCGATCAGGTCATTGAGTTGACCCAAACGTTACATAACATACGTCAGCATTTAAAGCACTTGGATACCAATTACAATCAGATAGCAAGACGCATAAACAGCATTGAACATACTGGGAAACTCTACTATGAAGTGCAGGCAAGTAAAGCAACAATTGATAAAATTGAACCATTAATCACCCAGATTGACAGTCTGGTTAAGGCGCAAACGGAGGCTTTTTTTAAGAAATAGGATGGTGATACGGCTAACCGTTGGGGCACAAATTGGCGGAGCGTTGCGCTACAATGAACAAAAAGTTGTTCAGAAGCAGGCGCATGTTCTCAGTGCGACCGGTTTTGCCAACAATGATTTAGCTGAAAAAAATAGGGCCTACGCTACCAGTGTTCTCGAATGTCAAGCTCGAAAAAATGCGAATATCAAAAAACCAACGCTTCATTTCTCGCTTAGTTTACATCCAAGTGAGCAAGTAAGTGATGAAAAATTCAAGGTGATGGCCCACCAGTTTATGGCGGAAATGGGCTACCAGAATCAGCCCTATGTTGTTTATCGCCACCATGATACCGCTCATCCGCACATTCATATAGTAACCACTTGTGTGAATGAGACAGGTAATAAGATCAATGATTCGCACATTAAGCGTCGCACAAATTCCGTACGTCAGAAGTTAGAACTGCGCTTTGGTCTCATCAAAGCCCAGGGCCGGGGCAAAAAGAAAATTGCGCAGCAAGCCCAGACCATAGCACAACAGCAGGCCCAGACACTGAACCCTGAGCGGCTCCAAAAAACCGGAGGCTTCGAGAAAAAAGATCAGCTGGAGGCAATCCTCCGGCAGACTTTTCAGCAGGCAACATTTAATAGTCTTGATGAGTACCGAGCACTTCTAAAGAAGCAGCACGTTCGTACGGTTCTACACCAAAGTACAGTGGCTGGGAAAACGATTCGCGGGATCAGTTACCAATTCACCGACGAAACGGGTAAGCCAGAAACTCCCCGAATCAAGGCTAGCGAAATCGGGGCTTGGGCCACCTGGAAAGAGATCGAAAAACAATTTGGTCAGTCTGGGCAGCCAAAGGAGCAAAGTCAACCAAACCAGCTTAATGCGGAGCAGTACAAAGCCCTGGCCTCTATCTTATCAGAACTAGTAAGGGAGTATAAAAAAGAGCAGCGTATTTATTACGAAAGCGCGCTAATCGAGGGCTTTCCAACGTCGGTCATGCGAGACCGTCTTTGGGTTCTTACCAAGGAAAGCTTAATCGAGCAACAAGTCAGCGAAGCCGTAAAACGATTTGAAGAGTATAAACGCGCTCAGTTAGCGGAAATCATCAGGAAAGAACAAGTTTCGTTTATCCGCACGATGGAAACCTACGCTAAGATCGCCGGTGAAATACAAGGAAGTTCTCAAGATAAACATAACTTCTTTACGGCCCTGAGTGTAACCTTAACGGCCGATGGCTTACTCTCCAGCCCAACAAATCGTCATCTGGTTTATCAGATCGAGCCGGCACTGTACGACCGGATAAAAACCGATGAGGGAGCTGACTTAAAAATACCTAAGATTTATTCTCGGGGTGAACGTGCGGTCATGCTACTGAGTGAATCTGGAAAGGCTTTTCGCGAAAGCTATTATGATGTACGGTCGGAACACCTTGAAGGCATTTTGACATCGGACCGCATGAGTGCTATACATGCACAGTTGAACGCCAACTATGTAGCTCGTCTGGCAATAGATGGCCCGGTTACCGGTGTCGATCTGATTCGCTATTATTATCAACGTGGTATTTTGATCGATGCTCAACCAACGGTAACGGACAAAGCTGAGAAAACCTCCGCTTACAGAATTCGCTATAAAGACGCGCCGGCTCAGGCGGCTGTGGAGCCCTCAAGATCGTTCGAAAAACAGATTCAACATCTTAATTTAACACATTGGCATAATGGGCTTTCTACGGAAGCGGGTCGATACATGGTCGCTTTGGCGCAATTGATTGACCAGACCAGGGATACCAATGGTATATCAACCGACCTTACATACTTGCGGGAGCGGATACAACAACGAGATCCAGCATTGGCTAAACTATCCTATGACGATCTCGTCAGCGAATTAGAAAAGCGAAGTCTGAACGGAAATGGCTGGATCAAGCAGCTCGATCAGGAAACAAAGCAGGAGCCAGGCGCGTACATGAACGAGTCCGCAATCAACGCTCAATTAGTAGACATTCGAGCTGCTGACGTATTGGGTTATGAACAAACGGGTAAGTTTAAACATGTCGGACGAGGCATTAAAAAACGGAGCAAAGGCCGTGAGCTATAAGCTAGTAAAGTATATTTGTATAGAGCGTAAAGGGGGGCTTAAATCAATAAAATAAAAGCACAGAGGCTTATGAGGACAAACAAAATCATAGTGGGGACGAACCCCTTTTTTTTGGGGACGAATGTGTCCCACAGGCACATTTTAAAGTGGCAGACAAGCCAAATAAACCGAAATCTTTTCAAAAGCTGAATGCAGTAACAGACAATAATCACTTTGACAGTAATAACAATGGGCAATCAAAACGAACAACAGCAAATTGACTGGGTACACAGGGGGGTGCTTACGATCAGTTTCGTGATTTTAATGACACATGTCTACTATTTCTGTTTTGATAGTTTTGACGCACGGGGGTATACCTGGCATATTATCGACAGGTTCTTAATCAAGTTTAACCAGCAGAGTCACCTTTTCAGCAATACCATCTATACAAAGCTGATCTGTCTGGGTCTGCTGGGACTTTACGGCTGGGCGAATCGACCCAAAAAAGACCTAACGACTACCTGGGCAACAGTATGGTCCAACGCTATTCCAGGGTTCATACTTTTTGTGGGAAACTTTTTTCTACTACGGATGTCGTCGGTAAACGTAGACATCCGCAACGGACTCTACATTGCCACGACGGTATCCGGTTTCATATTGTTATTGAGCGCGGTAAGCTTGGCCAGGCGCATCATAGGCTTCACCTTACGGGAAGATCCCTACAATGAAGAGAATGAACAATTTCTGCACCAGGAAGAAAAACTAGAGAATCCGGATTCGGTAAACATTCCCATAAACTACATCTATTGCAAGCAGCAACGTCAGGGGTGGGTTAATATCATAAACCCCTACCGCGCGACGATGATCGTGGGTACACCCGGTTCAGGTAAGTCGTTTGCGGTACTCAATAATTTCATTCGTCAACATATTGAAAAAGGGTTTTCAATGATGGTGTATGATATTAAGTACCCGTCCCTTACCCGAATTGCTTACACGTACTACTTAAAGAATAAGGATAACTATCCTGACTTGAATATAGGTCAGGACGGCAAGAAAGGGGCCTTACCAACCTTTTGTAACGTAAACTTTGATAAGCCTCGGGAGTCTCTGCGCGTGAATCCATTACTGCCTACCAAGATGACTGACATACAGGATGCCATTGACGCGGCCAAGATTGTCATGTTCAACATCAACCGGGATTGGATTACCAAATCGGGCGATTTCTTTGTGGACTCGCCAATAAACCTTTTGGCTTCGGTGATATGGTACCTTAAAAAATATGACGATCGGATGCTCGGTGAGGCCGCGCAAACGGGTAGCCAACATGACGGACGGTTTATGTGCACCTTACCCCACGCCATTGAACTGATTTCGGTCGTAAAAGAAAAATTGTTTCCCATCCTGCAATCCGAAGAAGATATTGAGTTATTGCTCAGCCCGTTTGCTTCAGCTTTACTACGGGGAGCGAACAACCAGTTGGAAGGCCAGGTTGCTTCAGCTCAAATTGCGCTGGGGCGTATCGCTAGTCCGGCCCTCTATTGGGTGCTAACCGGAAATGACTTTAGTCTGGACATAAATAATCCGGCTGAACCCAAAATACTTTGCCTGGGTAACAACCAGGAACGAAAAGATACACAGGGCATTGTCATTGGCCTTATCAATTCACGAATGATCAAACTGATCAACAAAGAAGGTCAACACAAATGCTCGTTAATCATTGATGAGTTACCGACAATTTATATGCTGGGTCTGCACAATTTAATTAACACGGCACGCAGCAACAGGATTTCAACCTGCTTAGGCATCCAGGATAAATCACAACTTAAACAACAGTACGGCGATAAAGAAGCCGAAGTAATGTGGAGCACCATAGGTAACATTTTCGCCGGTCAGGTGCTGGGTGAGACGGCCAAAGACCTCTCCAGTCGATTTGGGAAAATTCGGCAGCAATCCCGATCCGTGTCCATCAATGAGCGGGATACCAATATTAGTTTGTCGGAGCGAATGGAGCCGATGATTCCGGAAAGTAAAATATCGACGTTATCGCAAGGTTCGTTTGTGGGAAGTGTAGCCGACAATATTGATCAGCAAGTAAAACTCAAGACGTTTCATGGACAACTGGTGGTCGAACCAGACATGCTCAATCAGCTAAAAAACCTTGCCAAAATTCCTGTCCGTCCCGAGATGGAAAAGTATACGGATCAGGAAATGAATCAACTCGTGGCTGACAACTTCAAGGAAGTTAAACGAGATATTAAAGCGCTGGTTGAAGCCGAGCTAAACCGGTTGAGTAACGACCCTTCGTTACAACACCTGGTCAGCCAGTATCAGGAGGCCGATGAAGATTAATCTATAAAATCTCAGTTCTATGTCATTATTTAGCGGATAATTAACACGAATTAGACGCGGAGAATAATGTTGGAAAGTTTACATACCCGATTGCGATTAGCCCGCGTTGAACTGGGCTTGACCCAGGCTGAGGCAGCCACCGCCATTGGTATTAAACAACCCATGCTTCACCGCGCTGAAACTTCAATGGAGATCAGTAGTAACCGGTTAATGCAGATCCTGAATTACTACGTGAATCAACGCAGCATCAACCCCGCTTGGCTACTTAGCGACCCCAACACGGCGTTTACCATCATGGCCACCGAATCGAACGTTAATGAGCAAAAGCTTCAGCTCTTAGAGGTTTTTCGGGAAGCGTTGGATGAGCTGGACAAACCGAATCGGTAGTCCACTATTTTCTGGTTAGGGTGGTGGTTTGTTTTGCCGTTTTTGACAGCAAAAAGCAGTAGGGTAGGGGATCAACAACCTGCCCGTTGTAGCGAACGCCATAGTGCAGGTGTGGGCCGGTGGTCATACCCGATACGCCCACCCGGCCGATAACCTGCCCTCGCTGGACAAAATCGCCAGGTTTAACCGAGCTTGATAGTAAGTGGCCATAGAGCGTTTGATGTCCTCGACCGTGCGTTAGATAGATGGCCAATCCTATTCCGTCAGGTTGGTTGATTACTTGCCGACAGAAGCCATCCGCAGTTGCATATACGTAGGTCCCCAACGGTGCCGGTAAATCGATGCCCGCATGCGAAACAAGACTGCCCAAGACCGGATGTTGACGCATTCCAAATCCTGAACTCATTCGGGTCCTGGCCAAGCCCGTTACTTTACTGGCTGGCACGTAAAAGGGTAAAATGGAAGGAACGTCACGTAACCGGTACAAAGCACGATCCCGATCAGTAACGCCTTTTTGACTTGTTTCCGTACGACTACTGGACGATACCCGACCAATTGCTAGGCTATCGACGTACCGTAGAAAGTGTAAACTGTCGTTTTCTGGCTTAGCCGCTAGGGATACAGAAACGGGCCTGGATAAGCTGGCCAGCGAGTTGGTCTGATCCAGGTAGGTAATTGGAAATGAATGCCCACCGGAGTGGGCAGACGTGTCAGCAGAAACTGGTTGTGAATAGGTGGAAAGCTGGGCGGGCGAGGTGAACACCCCCTGCGAAAAACCAGCATTTGAGCCAATCAACAACGGAATGAAAAGAAGTATCTGTGTCGAAATACGCATAAACAAAAATACGTAAATCACGCTACAAGTATGGCAAAACGAAACAATCCCAAGCCGGCACCTTCCCTTAAAGTTACCCCCCTCGAAAGGGAAGCCCCCGAAGCCGAACAACTTAAAGAACAGTTCTATGAACTGCTTTTGCCGGAGGAGTTTCAGGAACTTCGACAGTATTTAGGAAATGATGGCTTTTTAAGCAACGATGAAATAAGCCGGGCCTTGCGGGACGGGCGTTTAGAAAAGGATGAACTTGCCGAAAAGGTTAAGACGCTGAATGTTCCCCAAGACAAGGATTTGCAAAAAAAGATGGTGGACTACCTCTGGGAGCTTCACCTGATTGTACAAGATCCGGTTTTTGACCGTATTCAAACGGATCGGATCTACCGGGTTGAAAAGATAGAACCTGCTCTACCGCTACCCGATACGGAACGAAAAGTTGGGGATGAGCAAGCCAAACAAAAACAACCGGATAGGAGCCTTGAGATTATTAATGGAGGACTGTTGGCTAACTTCTTACACAATTTTAAGAAAGCGTACAATCTGGAGGAAAACCCTCAGCTAGACATGGATAAAAAAACACGCTACCAATGGCAGGATGTGGAAGCCTCCTTGGAAAAATTCGGTCTAACGCGGCAAATGCTCGCCGAAACAGGTAATCTTGACCGGCTATTAAAGGGCGAAAAAACGGGAGTTATAGATTTCAAGGCTGAGTACAACGGTCAGGACACCCCGCTACGAGGTAAGATTTATTTAGTAAACCAAGGGGAGGAAGTAAAGCCCTACTTTCAATCCATCAAGCAATCGGTGATGGTGCCCGATCAGAAATGGGGGTACAGCTTTAGCCAGGAGGATAAAGACACGTTAAAACAAAAAGGGGAGTTAGGGAAACAAGTTGAATTGGAGGACCAATCTACGAAGCAAAAATTCAAAGGGTATGTAGGAGTGGATCAAGAGACCAACTCCTTGATGGTATGGCGCGCTGACCGGGTTCACATTCCTGTTCAAATAAAAGGGGTTACTTTGTCCAAAGAACAGCAGGAAACGCTGGAGCAGGGTGGTGCCATTCGTTTGACCGGTTTGACCGGTGAGAACGGTCAAAAGTTTGATGCCGATGTCCAGGTGTCAGCAGGTAAACGAAGCCTAAGCTTTTCGCCCCCATCGGAGGCAATCAAGCAAACCATTGATCTAAGAACGGCGAAGGAAATGGAACGCACCTCCGATCAGTTACAGGGCACGTCGGCCGGAGGTGCTACCACGAAAGACAAACTACCCGAGCAGAAACTTAAGAAAGCAGAATCAAAAAATAAGGGTATTGACCCCGAAATTGCCATAGTCGGGGAACCCATCGCTAAGAAAGAGCCAACTAAGAATCGAAGTCAGACTAAACACAAAAAAAACCAGAAGGATCAAGGTCTCAGTGTTTAACCAGCTTAGCTTACTGTCTTGACCAAGTAAGCGTAACGGTATGCGTCTGCTTGTCGGGGCTGTCGACTAAATCAATGTGGCGGTGCCAGATCATCGTAGTTTGATCAACCGTCACATTGAAATAATCGCCGGATGCGTAAGGTGACAAAACGCTCAGGGTTGAGCCGGACGCTTTCCAGGTACCTCTTTCGGTAAAACCAAACAGGGTCAGCGTCCGAGAATCACAATTGTCCGTAGTTGTCCTTGCTATTTTTCCGGCGCTGGTCATGTTCATGCGAAAGGTATCGATACACTCGTCGCCAATCTGTTGACGATAAGCAGCTAGCAGGTCAGTAACATTTTTACCCCAAACGCCTGTTTCCGGCGGGTCAGTGGTTAACGCCTGGAGTTTCCAGCTACCGGCTACCAGCGCCGGATCGAACGCGGGAGTTACCTGGTCACCACCTGATTTTTTACAATTCCAAAGGAGGGTAAGTGTTGCGAAAAGAATCAAACGTTTCATATGTTATTTGTTATTAATTGGATAAAAAATGCCTACCTACAACCAACCCAGTTTTCAGGATTATCGAAGTCAGATATCAATTATTGAACTGGCTCTCCATGCGGGGTATGAATGGCAACCCAAAAAAGGGAAGACGATGCCTGTACTCTACAACCAGGCATTTGATGATCATATTGTAATCAAGAATCCAAATGATCCAGCCAATCAAGTGTACTTCAAAACCGGTTCGTACTCGGATCGCGGTACGCTGATCAATTTTATTTCGAACCGGCTAACGAGCTGTTTCAGCCAGTATAATAACCCCAACCGGACCCCGGCGCAGTGCATTAATGATGTACTGAAGGATTACTTAGGTATCGTTCCTGAACAAAAGCAAACGGTTAAAAAGTTAGAAAACTTTATTCATACAAGCTACAAAGAGGCTAGCAATGAAAAAGAATTTTCTCTCGAGCACTATAAGCTCAGTCAACTACCAGCCAAAAATTACCTGACCCAAGAACGCCACATCCTGCCCGATCTACTCACCTCGGCCCAATTTTCGGGAACAGTGGCTACCCAGCGGGTATATTTTGACGAGGGTAAGCCCGTTTCTTTGGCCGGTAATGAGCAACCCCCCAATGGGGAGCGGGTCCTGGAGAATATTGCGTTTCCTTATATTCCCGGCGACGGCGAGGCCATCAACGGTTTAGAGCTGCGCACGTCAACCTTCAAAAGCCATGCAGTAGGCTCCGACCGAAGGAACGGGGTGTGGATCTCCAACGCTAACGAAACCCCTACCGAGCGGCTCGTTGTTGGGGAGAGCGCTATTGACCTTTTATCCTTCCGCCAACTGGAGCTAAGTACGGGCCTGCATCCCCAGACCGACAGCCGGTACGCTTCGATTGGGGGGAGCTTGTCACTGGATAACCTAACGACGCTGGAGCGATTCATGAACAAGTCAACCCAGCTAGTATTCGGTTTTGATAACGACGATAAGGGAGCTCGTTACGCACTTACCGCCTTAACGGCTTTGTCAAAAGATAGTTTAGCCTTGACTCAGGCCAGCCAGCAAGGGTACGTAGCCTTACAGGTGTCTTCACCAACGCTCCAGCGCGTTTTTTCCGCCTTAATCGAAGAACACAACCAAACAATGAAAACCTATATGCCCGAAACGGCAGGTGAGTTAAGTGCGGATATAAAGAAAAATATGTTTCATTGGCGAGGGGACACCAAAGTGCCTACCCTGGAAATTCCAATTAATACTGCCATTCTCAACACGGTAAATAATCACCTCATTCAACACGGTCAATTCTCGCGTTCGGTCGCCATCGCGCGGCCCAGGGGCAAGGATTTCAATGAAGACTTAAAAGCGGAACAACTTCGCCAGGTGAAGCGACCCATTCTGATAATTAATCAGGAGAAAGGGCAAGTTGTTGGTCGATTTGCTAGTGAGGAAGCCGCCCGGCTTTATATCGAAAAGGACTTGCCCAAAAAAGCATTACCGGTCGGCACTGAACTGCAAATTGTGAAGGCAGGCCCTAATCAATTACGTCCTATCCCGCTGGGCGAGGTTCGACTGACACCAGCCGGTATTGAAAAAAACTTTGCGGAAAACTTTAAAACGCAGGCTAACCGGCAACGCCTTGAGCCTAATCTAGGCAACGAGCAGCGTATATAATAGGGTTATTGACTCTGCCTTTATCCCTAAAATACGGTCCGCTCCAAGCAGCTTCCTCCCCGTTTACTTGCGTCAACCCCTTCAACATTTTCAGCGCGTATAGCTATGAAACTACTAATTGTGGAATCTCCCAATAAAATTAAAAAGCTTAAATCGTTACTTGGCTCCGGCTACGAGGTTGCGGCCAGCGTAGGGCACATCCGCGACCTACCAGCCAAAGAGCTGGGTATCAATCGGCAGGCTGGTTATAAGATGGATTACCAGGTATATAGTGAAAAACAGGATGTCGTAAAACGACTGCATTACCTTGTGAGTCAAATCGGTAAAGAGAACGTGTTGCTGGCCACCGACCCAGATAGGGAAGGAGAGGCCATTGCGTACCATTTGTCACAGGTCTTACAAATTCCCTTGGCGCAGGCGCAGCGGGTTACGTTTCAGGAGATAACTCAGAAAGCCCTGCAAAGTGCTCTCAACAACGTGCGGGGGTTAGATCTGAAATTGATCTCGGCTCAAGAGGCTCGCCGGGCAATTGATCGATTGGTAGGCTACGAAATATCACCCGTACTCTGGAAAAAACTTGGCGGAAAGCTCTCGGCAGGCCGGGTGCAATCAGTAGCCCTCCGGTTAGTCGTCGAGCGGGAACGAACCATCCAGGAATTCGCCGAAAAATTTTCGTACCGAGGCAGTGGCGAATTTATAACCCCAGCCGGCGAGATAATCAAAGCAACGCGTCCGGCCATATTCGCCGATGAAGCAGCCGCGCGTAGCTATCTGCAAAGTGCCGATGCCAAATCGTTTGTTGTGGCCGACGTGCAAACTAAACCCACTGAAAAGACGCCCCCAGCTCCCTTTACGACCTCAACGCTGCAACAGGACGGCATCAAAAAGTTTAAGTGGAATGCTAAGAAAGTTATGGACGTGGCCCAAAAATTATTTGAGAGCGGTCATATTACCTATATGCGTACGGATAGTCCTAACTTGAGCGAAGAAGCCGTAGCGGCCATAAAAGCGCACGTAGAAGCCAATATCGGTACGGAGTATTTTCTGGCTCGTCGGTTTAAATCGAAAGAGTCTGCCCAGGAAGCCCACGAAGCTATTCGGCCGACACACTTTGAAAATTCGGCCGCTGGTGATGATGATGATCAGCAGAAACTATACCGGTTGATCTATACCCGCGCGCTGGCCAGTCAAATGGCAGCGGCCCGTTACCAGCAAACGGTGGTCACCATCGCCGAGCGCGACCCCCAGGATATTTACCAGGCAAAAGCCAGCGTACTCGAGTTCGACGGCTTTTTGCGGGTCTATCAGGAAAGCGACGAGGAGGATGCTGAAAAAGAAGAAACCCTAACCGCAGCTATATCAACAGGCGATGCGCTAACCCACCAACAGCTTCGCATCAAACAAACCTATACCATGCCTCCACGACGCTACGACGAGGCCACCTTAGTTAAGGATCTGGAGAATCGGGGGATTGGCAGGCCCAGCACCTACGCCAGTATTTTAGCCAATATTACCAATCGCCAGTACGTTGAAACGGCTACCGTTGCGGGTCGAAAGGTGCAGGCGCTGGTCCTCACCTGGCAACCGGGTAAGGGCGTACGCTCCACTAGTGAGTCTGTGTCAATGGGAGGAGATAAAGCTAAATTGGTACCAACCTCAATCGGCAATTCGATCACCGAATTTTTAGAGCAACACTTTGGCAGGATGGTCGATTATGAATTTACGGCCAATGTTGAGGAAGAACTGGACGAAATTGTGGCAGGCAAACGCAAGTTCATTGATGTTGTGAGCGGCTTCGATACCAGTCACCGCCAGCAAATCGAAGCGGCCAGTCAAACCGTAGCGGATGCCGCCCCGAAAGAAGGGGCCAGCAAGTTAATCGGTGAGTACGAGGGAAAGCCAATCCGGGCTGGCCAATCAAAATTTGGTACGTACATTGCTTACGACGGTCAGTTCTACAACCTGCAACATGTAGAACCCGATCAAGTGACTGTCGATCATCTTCATCAGGCGATGGCCCAGAAACAGGCGGCTAAAGCCCTCAACGAAGCAGGTTTAATCGCTAAAGTGGGTAAGAAATACGAAGTTCGTAAAGGTCCGTATGGTATCTATATTACAGATGGTACCGTAAAAGCTTCAGTACGAAATAAAACGGAGGAAGAGGCCGCAGCCCTGTTGGCCGATGAGTGTAAAGAAATTATTAAAGGCTACCTGGCTTGGGTAAAAGCAAAGAAAGTGAAATCGTGATCTGCTCATAATATTTACCACTTAGGACAGAAGCTTTCTCGCTTCTGTCTCTTTTTATAAATAGGGTAAGGTGTGTACTTGATTTTTATAGTATAATACTTGCTCAAAAAAGTACGTTTTCGTAGGTTTATGACATAATCAAAGAGCAGACCATGAAAACGATTGTAAACGCGCAGGAACTGGTTCAACTGGTTGAGCAATCTCATCACTTTTTTACCTCGATCGGGGGCATAACGCTACCAATTAAACGCGAAGTCGTTCAACAGGCACTAACGGAAGCCCCAACGCAGTGCAGTGTTGGTTACCAAGCGGGTATTTTATTCATCTACTCCTGGATAAGGGATGGAATCAACAGCTAGTATGAAATCAACCGGTCACACCGTCGCTTTTGAATCGCCCCTTAATTTCGAATACAGTTCTGGGTTTACGGTCCCCATTAGCGACTTGGCGAAATCCGAAATGGAATTGTTTACCCCCAATGGCGAGCTTTGCGAAACTGAACAGGGCCTAATTGAGTGGGTGTATAACGTGGGAACGGCTGATGAGGACGTTGTACACATTGGCGTTTCCTGGGAGGGGTGGGCGCTTGTAGATTACGACGGTGTTTTTGAACTACCAAGTCAGGCAATTCCTCTACTTGAGAAAGCAGGTGTACAAGTGGGGCCGGATTTTCGGCCTGAGCCGGAATAAGATTTGATAATCAATTAATTTGATGATTTTTGTACTTAAACAAACGAGTATTAAACTTGTTTATTTAAGTACAAAATGTTATCTTTCTTCTGTAATCAAAGAAGAAAGTCATGAATCAACCACAAGCGCCACGTGAATCCGGTACCGTCTACCTTATCCATCTACATGAAAAAATGCATCACTCCCAGCATTACATTGGATTTGCCCTTAACGTTGAAGGACGCTTATACCATCACCGCCGTAACCGGGGAAGCCGCTTTTTAGCCGCAGCTAATGAGCGGGGAATAGGCTACGACATTGTTCGGCAGTGGCCAGGGGATAAGCACTTGGAACGGCAACTAAAGAATCGGAAAAAAGCCCGGTTGCTTTGCCCAATTTGTAACAAAATTCATTGATGTTTCACCTGAGCCGGGACCAGCGCCCGGCTCTCAATCCGATACCTTATGTCGCTGTTAACCGATAAAACCTGTGAGAATTGCGGCCGAGTGCTTCGGGCCATGAATCCGCAAAAAGGATCTTCTTACTATTATCCTTGCGCCTGTAACCGGCCCATCCGAACGATTTCGGGTGTTGTCCTTCCAGGAACGGAGCAACACGAGCAAATTCTAGCCAGCGGCTACTGGAATTTGAATGACTTGTTGACGCCCCAGCCCCAGAAAACGCTACAACTTAACGTCGAGAACGGATATTGCCAACATCGCACGACGCAGGGTGATAATTACGGTATAACCTGTATGGATTGCGGAGAGGCCATCGCTGGCTACGGTTATTGGGGGGAGGGCTCTACCGTCTGTAAACATGATTGGGCACGTTTGGATGAGGAATCAGACGAGGAGATGTGTATGTACTGCCAGGCAGTACGATCCGCTCCACCAAAGCCAGTAGCGCACCGGTGGCAAAAAGGTGATTTAGGCATAGTTAACAATACGTTAGTGTTGTTACTGGAAGAAGAGCGGAGCGTCTGGATCAGTCAGCGGGGCGATTGCGGCTATTATCCGACTTCAGGAATTAAATTCATTCAGCGTATTCCCTTGCCGTACCGGTTCGTTGATTGGAAGCAAACAATAGCGGACTACCTAGGGGGCAAATTCACGTCTTATTTTGCACTCGCTAATTTATAACCCTATAAACCGCAGCATACCCTTTTTTCGACGGTTAGGCTTAATCGATGGCTGTTCCATCGAATGACGGTTTAAGAAAGCTATTACCTAAGCGATTGGGTTTGATTACAGAACCGAAGAAGTACAGTTAGTTGACTGTACTTCTTTTTTTACCAAATTGGCACTATGCAACTAGTAGGACTTTTTGACGAATGGTTAGAGACCTTAACTAAGTTTAAAAATTTGCTTATCCAGCAAGTTAAAAAACATGGACAGAATAAGGTTCTAGCTCAAATTATGGTGTTCGATAAAACAAGTCAGCAGTCAAAACCCATGACGCGCAGCATGTATAATGCTCGGCTTTTGCATTCTCAGCACTGGCCGTTAGGGTTGGTCGAGCAATTTGCCCAGGTGCTGGCTTGTCCGGAACTACTGATGCTGTACCAAAAACAGGAGGCTATCATTAGCCAATTACCAGGTCAGTTGTCCGCTTATATTAAAGCCGCCAAAACGTCAAACGTGTTCGTTATTCATTTACTCGGAATTAATCAGGCAACTTTCTACGCCAAGCAAAAATCCCCTAAGACGTGGCAACGCGATGAACTTGTGCGCATTGAGGAGATTTTTACCACAATCAAATCGCTTGAACCGCCAAAGAAATGAGTTAACCCTAACCCTTTCGGATGTTTAAGCCGAGACGGTTCAAGGTACCGGGTTGAGGTAAACCTTTAATCTGGACCTCTCGTCAGAGATGGTTGAGTTACTGAAAAATTCATTTCCAAGGCAACCAGTTAGGATTTTCAACGGCCATCTTGTATGAACAAAACTAGTCGACTACTCGAACCAATTATACCGTTACTCTGTGTGATCGCAGCATCGTTGCTGTTGAAAGGAGCTTATACCGGTCCATTCCTTGAGCCAGATGGCGTGAGCGTCACATTAGCCGCCAGGTTGTGGATGATAGGCCATATGTTGTTGTTGTACCCATTTCATCATTATATCCTGTTAGGAACCCTATCCTGGAGCCTTGAGAAAAGCTCGCCTTCGGTGACAAAGCGTGATAAATAGCGCTTATTCGTGGGCGGTTTATTCATCGCGGCTAGTATAGGGATTGAGTTTAGTTTACAGACTGTCACATTTCCGAAAGTCCTTTGGTTTTCTCAAGTAATACGAGACTTATATACCGATATGTTAATCGTGGGTCTTTTGATATCTTTTATTTACGGTAGTGGTATCCGAGTCAGTTATCCTAAGCGGATGCAGTGGTCCCTCAACGCCCGTAAAAAGCAACGGTCAGTAGCCGCCTAGGCTGAACGATAAGTTCACTTCAACAAGGAGGATTTAGAAAGCACTAACCAGTAAGGTCTAATAAAATACGTTAAACCGCTCATTCTTTCAGCGGTATGTTTACATATTATATAAACATACCGCTGATTCGTTACTGTACACCTCGTGGTATCAATACGCAGTCACATAACTGTCTGTAAATTAATAATATATAAAAGGGTGAAAGGTGGTTTTAGGCTAAAATAATTTCAAAATTACAAATAGTATTCTTTGTAAAAATGTAAAAAGTGCGTATCTTTAATACATAATCAAAGAGTAAAAAACACCTTAAAGTCATGACAATCAGCACCGAAACCAGCTTCGATTTTGAGTTCAAATACACGCCAGGTGTGCCAGCAAC
Organism: Fibrisoma limi BUZ 3; assembly: GCF_000296815.2. Classification (GTDB taxonomy): domain Bacteria; phylum Bacteroidota; class Bacteroidia; order Cytophagales; family Spirosomataceae; genus Fibrisoma; species Fibrisoma limi. Next base: position 46,474 of record NC_019017.1, on the reverse strand, counting down.
CCGTGATTACCCAGGCGATGGCCCAGAGGTAGAAATCCTGACAGTACGGCTAAACGGAGTCGTAATACCCATAGAAGCGATTACGGCTGAACAGTACGAAGAAATGGTGCAGCACGTTCACGAACACTATTACTAAGCATAAGCCCGACGACCCAGCGGGCTAAGTCTGGGTCAGTTTCACTTTTAACTATTGCCGCACATGAACTCTTCTAATTCTCTTCGTAACGACGCCCTTATGCTGGCTAACCAGATCGTTAAGCAAACTGGAATGAGCTTTGGTAAAGCCCAGAAACAGGCATGGGCGACCCTCAAATTAACATCACTGATGCATCAAAAGCCGGTAAGTTTCTTCTACATCAAGGGAGACGGAACAGAACGCTTTGCAATAGGTCATTACGGAGCCGCTGAGCCTACTCCGGTCAATGGCAAACCGACTAATTCGATTGTCGTCCGCTACTTTGATACCCTTGCCAACCATTGGAGATCATTTAGGGCTGATCGACTCATAGTCTGTTAGCCCCACACCCCGAAGGCCGGACGGGGTTTGTTCCAGCCATTTTACATCTTTTACATTCTTGATCATGGCTAAGTCCAACACCCCTGCTTTAGTAGAGACTACCAACTCGTTGAAACCGTATCAAAAAGTGAGTGAGTTAACCGGCGAGGTTATTAACAAATACAAATACCTGGAGGGCCACCCGCGTCAGTATCGATTTGATGCCAAAGAAGGTGTGTTCAATATCAATGGTAGCGAAAAGCTCGGTCGGACGTTCACGTTCCAGCCAATCGCTTGGCGCATTTTCAAGGACAATATTCTTAACATGGGTGTCAAAAATTGGGCGGAACTCTTTTTTATTGATGAAAAAGATTGCGTCTCATCCATCCTGTTTCACGGCTATTCGGTCGATAACATTTTCCGGTTGATCGAACCGCTTTACTACGATGATCTTACACTGGCGGATGTAGTCATCACGGCAATTGCTGAAAAGAAAGAGAACACCAAGATTCAGCCAAAGGGCGTTTATTACATCGCTACTTTTTCTTACAAGATGGCGGAGACACAGCGGTCTAGCGAATTGAAACAGTTTTCGCGGGAGGTAAGAATATTCCGTCAGGAGACCCTTACTGACATCGCCAGTTTAAAGACAGCATATAATTTCTATAACCCGTTTGCCAACGGTGAGGTAGTTGATGAACTACCAGCAGGGGTAACCCCACAGGGTCTACGGGACGCAGTAGAAGAGCATTATACTCAGGCCGAAGCCGTCTAATAAGTCCAATTCCGGCTTGCTGAGTTGAATCACCGATGCCGGAACGAGCCAGCAAGCCGGAACCTAACTAAACCGTTTATCATGAATTACCTCACTACTGAGTTAACCGAGAAAGAAGTAGGTGCCATCGGCAAACTATTACTTAACGCCTGGAGTGCAGAATATGCTTTACGGTTGACCCTAACAATGCGGGACATTGACTTCTTGAAAAGTTCGGTCGAGTGGATTTTTCCCCAGGCGTATTACGCGGCTTTCTTTTCGGCTCGCGCGGTGTTGGTTTGCGATGGGTTACAGATAGCCAATCAAAAAGGGGTGAATCTGAAGATGAACCAGCGGGCCGCAACCGGTTTTTACGGCCCCAGCGTAAGCGGTGTTCATTCATTCTCCGCCCTAACCGTCTACCAGTTAGGGAATAACATCAAGCCTAAGTCAGTTACTGGTATCCAAGCGATCAAGTTACAGCGCAAGTTGGTTACTGACGTTCACGCGATTGCCCAAATTCATGAGACGTATATATATAACCGTTTGGGTGTTGAAGCGTCTAAACGCATCATCAATGCGCTGCCAGACTATTTAAAGAACGGCTTTGTTGGCGATAGAGCGACGCTGTTACGTCAAGACAACTAATCAAATGAGTTATTCCGACTATGGCCTTGATGTTGTTAAGACAGCCAAGGAAGAAGGCAAACAAAGCCGGTCGTTCTTTTGCCCCTGGACGCAGGCCCGTTACACCGGCAAAAACTTTTATCTCTGCTTCGCCGACTGGATCATCAGTCGGCCAGCCATCCGGGCCTTCCAGCAGCAGGAGCCCGAAGCCGCCGAACCGGACGACCGTTGCCAGAAGTGTAATCAACCCGTTGCTCTACTGCACTACACGGCCGAAGGATACACCTTTGAAACCGGCATGAAACTCGGTATCTGTCCGAACTGCGTGGCCGCAGCTGCTCACTATATTTTTGGCGATGCCCTATGAAAAAGCACCGGTATCAGTGGATTATTAGCAATAACCCGCTTTGTGACAATCCGACTACGCTCGTCTCCCAAAGTAGTCGCCCAGTGACGTTCGTTTTCTCCATCTACTACGGCTTCTTGAGCAAGAGCTGGATAGAGGGTCAGCATTATCTGGCTGGTTGGCGATTTTCCTGTAACATCTGGTTTAGCAACATTGCCAGTTGTGAGGGACGAAGTGGACGGACGACGGTATGTTTATCGCCCAGCTTCGATGAACGGGGTTACTTGTACTTTGACAGCGACCACGCGGTAAGGGCCAATAATCCCCGCTATGCAACCGAAGAACAATGCATTGAGGCCGCTATTGAGCACGTGGCCGCTCGACTGGATACAACGTTGCTTCGTTACCCAGACATTGTGTACTATTTAGTACGTCCCGAATTTGACTTCTTCTTTAGCTTATACCAGGCGTTATGCGACAAAAAACAGTGGCTTGACGAGGTGCGTCACCCCAAAAAATTCGTTGGGTTAGGCCCCCAGCTCCAACTCTTTTAAATGAGAGAAACCAGCCCAATACCGGCTGGTTTCTGCTGTATTCTATAATCAAAGAGAAAAGCCACGACCTTAAAGAAGCGGAGTTCTCAACCCTAAAATTACGGATAGCTTAGGGTTAAAAAGATGAACGGGCAGTTTTATTTATTCCTATTTTACATTATCACAAAGTATTATATTTGCAATAATGTAAAATAAGCGTATCTTTAACCCATAATCAAAGAGAAAACCACGACTGTTATGAACTTCATTAAAATTGACCCCTACGCTTGCACCGTTACCACGGTAGAGGGTGACGGTAGTAACGAGAGTTTTTGCCAGTTACTCGGCAGCGAATTTTGGGACGTGTGCGCCCGGCAGCATAATCACGATGCCTTGTTGGTGGACGATGATGCACTGAGTCGAAATCCTCAACCCCCGGCATTTTCCTTTGATGGCATTGCTGTGCACGGCATTGCTATTGTTACCGGATGCGACTGGGACGGAAAGACAACCGAGCCTACGTTCACCGTCGAGCAGGTTGTCGAGCGAATAACCTGGTTAGGCGCTGTTCAGACAAAACCTGCCCTTGTCTGGAAAGCATGGTAATCACCGGGAAAGTCCAGCTTAGGGCAGGCTTCCTCTTTAACCCTTTTCTATCATGTTAAGCTACCGCGCGACCCCAAGAATTGCCAACAGCGACTTAAGTGAGTTTAAGAACGTGCGCTTATATGGCCAGCTTCCTCAGCAGAGCCAATCCCCCGCTCTTAGCTTTGGTACTCGCTTTCACCATCATCTGCTTGTTGATCGGGATACACTACCCAGCGGAGTTGGAGCTACTCCCATGCTACGGATGCTTGACGTTATGCGGAATCATTCCCTGTTCGTGGAATTACTGGAGCAGGCTATTCCGGAAATTCCTCAGTATTGGGACGATACGCTAACCAAGTTACCCTGTAAATCGCAGCTGGATCTGTTGCTACCGTCGGATGAACTGATTGTGGATGTCAAAACTACGTCGGCTAGCAGCCAGTCCGAGTTTCTGGACAACTGTCTGCGGTACGAGTACGATCGGCAAGCCGCTTTTTACAGCGACGGTTGTCAACACTCCGTTCGGCGATATATCCTGTTTGGGATACAGAAACAAAAGCCGCATCGGGTGTTTGTGGTGGAGTTGAAGACGGATGATCCCTTTGTTGAGGGAGGACGGCGCAAATATCAAAAGCTGTTGGCTAACTGGAAACAGCAACCCTATATTCCGACCTCATGGCAGATCCTATCTACCCCTTAATTAATTGACGTATGGCTTATTTTATAAAACTGACGCATTCGATCAGTGCTAAGAATCGTCTTCAGGAAGCGGCTCTTAAGTTGGCTTACTCGCTGGACGACCTTCAGCTGGAGTCACCTGATGCCTTAAAGCAGTTTGCTGAGGACCGTATCATGTGGCTGAATCGTTCCTTTAATCGCTGCACGGCGCTCCGGGTAACTTTCCAGACCTCGTACCGGGGAGCGGGCTATCAGCTGTACATATCGGATCTGGTAACGTTAAGTATATATGCTATCAAAGGGCAATTTTTGGCAGAACCCACTGCATCGGCGCGAGTCGTCGAGCGGGTTAACTGCGAGGCCGCTGGGCCACAGCTAGGCTTATTTGTAGAAACACTCGAACCAAGTCATGACTAAACCGATCGATACAATCCAACGGGCATTGCAGGACAAATTTCCGGTAGAGCGGGTGAGCGATCAACAGTTGCAATGGAGGACATCAGAGTCGGTGCTGGTTGAAGTTACTCACTGGTTTCACGCGCTGCAGATCGCACGAAATAACCAACAAGTGGCCACCTTTTATAAGGTGGCCGAATGCATTAGGTACCTTTTAGCTGAGTAAGATGGCCTACATACACTGCCGGGTCGCCGTCGCGGACAAAATTTCTGCCCGAGGCCGGAACGATCACGGATCGGGGCGATGATCAGGAGCGCATTCACGGTCAGATAGACCAGTTACAGCAGCAGATTCGGGCGCTTCGACTTGAATTTAAGAAGAGCGAGAAAAGTTTAACCAACTTTTGCTTCAGTCCGGACTTTTGGACGGAAGAGGAAGTGGAAACGGCCAAAAAATGGGCTACTGAAGAAACCCGTAAACGAAACGAAAACCCATGAACCAACCGCTAGAAAAAACAACCTACGACGTCGCCGGGGTGATGGCCATCCCGGCCGGCAATGCGGGCAACTGCGCCCGAGAACGACTATTTGTGGACGGAGTTGAACTAACCAACTAACCCTCCACGAGAGTCTGGCAGTTGCCCGCTATTCGCCTAATGGATTTGCCTGGGGCTATTCCGGGAGAGGAGCCGATCAAACGGCCCTGGCCATCTGTCTGCATATATTTCGAAATGCTGCCCTTGCCAAAGCCATTTGTCGGTCTTTCCGGATCGCTTTTGTGGAGCAGTGGCCACTGGCGCAACCATTTAACCAAACGATTGACATCACTGATTTTTTACTTGATCACTGGCAGTTCATCGCCAGCGTTGATCAACCGAGTCAAAGCCCGCTCAATACACATGAAACCTGATCCGACGTTTTTAGAACACGAACGGCTGTTTAACTCGGTCGAGGTCGAGCTGGTCCGGCGCTGGGCCTTCAGCCAGGTGCCGGCTATGTTTGATCAGCACGAGGCCAGCGTGCTCAAATGTTTCGTAAAAGCCTGGTGGAATCTTTACCATGAATCCGACTGCGCGTTGAACAGTAAGAACCGAACGATCTGGCAGCGCTCCCAGGAGTTACCGGCTCCTCCCTTGGACACGACCGCCCTGTTATCGGCGCTGCTTCGTATTCGACAATTGGTCGTTCAGGAAGCCCTGCTGGAATATCGCCCGTTTGAGCAATATGAGGAGTCTGCCTTGGGTGGCTTAAACGTTTTGATTCACTATTACACGCAAGCTAAACCCGAAGTCTGATGAGGTTGACCACTCAAAATTCTATCTTTGCTTTTATGGCAAAGCAGAAAAAAGAGATAGGTAAAGTAACCCTGAGTGGCCCAGAGCTTGACGCGCAGTTACCCCATGACGCCGAGATCTTGCGAATTGCTAGCCAGTATGCCGAATTTGAAAAACAAGTGGATCAACAGGTGAATGAATGGCTCTCCAAGGTTGAGTTGCGGCACCTATCGGGCTCGGAAAAATCAGCTTATTTGAAAAAATTAGGGCATCGGCCCCTGACTAATGAGGACCTGGCTACCCTGGTGCTTCTCTATGGAAGTGATGCCCAAAAGCAATTCATTAGCGCCTTTGAGGACGCCAAGACCAAACTGACCGCGCGTTTGGCAAAAACGGCCAACCTTGGCCTAGTGTTGAAGCAGGCCGGAGTCAATTACAATACGTATTATAACCGGGTAGGCAAGCCTGATCTTTGGAAGCCCAATGAAATGATCGAGATAATGACCGTATTGAAACGGCTTAAATTATAAATGGTATGCGATCGATCTATATCCCGATCGGTATCAACTGGCCCAAAACTACGTAATACAATCAATTAGTGCTATAAGCAACTACCGGCCAATCGGTGGTAACGTGTTGCAACAGCTTAAAGGAGCACTGACCTAAAAGACACTATGAAACTACCCATAAAGCCGATACCCTTAGACCAAATTCTTCACTTTATCTATTCGTATCGCCAACTTGAGAAACTACCCTTAGAAGACGGTTTTGCCGAGTTACGTGCGATCACCCCGAAAGTATTAGGCGATAATGAACGTGAGTTGAAAGAACTACGTCAACATTTTCGCAACCAATGGTATGATAAGGAACGCAGCTTTGGGCAATTCTATTTAAATCTGGCGCATTACCGGCAGGTTTATTTGCTAAATTTCTGGGGGATTCAGGATTGGCAGGATGAGGAATACTTAGGCACATGTTTACGCAATCCGTTTGTTCGGATCGCGGGTCGACCACCCGCTAAAGCGTTTCAGCTCCATCAACTGGTTAAGTACATGGAGAATCACGGCATTAGCTCACCACTTACCGACGGGGTTATGCTAACAAATTTACCCGAGATGGAAAAGCGATTTGGTAATTCGGCAAACTGGGGAGACTACGTACTATCAATTCCTGACCCGGAGCCTATCCTTCGCTACATGATTGGTTATGAACCGGAAGCCGGGTATGACTTTGATCCAGAGATACTGCAATAGACTGAACCTACTACAAGGTGTTCGTAACGAGGCCCGTAAAGCCAGGTTACTGGTATACGTATGTAGCCTGTTGGTCGCCCCCGGCGTCAGGGGGCAAGGTGAGCAGACGGAAACGCAATTTATCCTAGCTCCCAGGGTTAGTTACAACTGGTTGGCCTTTCAACCAACTTATTCAAGTACACAAGGTCCCGTTCTATTCTCCTACAACCCTGAGCCGCCCAGTCAGATTGTGACCCTAAACGGCCAACGTGAGGGCATTTCTATCCGGCCGTTTCGCTATGGATTAGACCTGGGACTAAAGCAAATAAATGGGCGAACTAAGACGGGCTGGTCTGTTTTGGCCGGTGTGGATTGGGGGCGACAGTTTTACGGCTCACTAAGCGAACGATCCTTTTCATTCAAGGGAAATCGGATTACAGGCTGGAATGTTTACCTCTCGTACTGGCAATTAAATGGTGCCCTAGCCTACCACTGGGAGGATGTTTTTCCGCAGTTTGAAGGAACTGGTGCTTTTATTCGACTAGGCGTCAATCAAGCCCATTATTTGAATTATGTAACGCCCAAGCTACCCATCCGTGATCAGTTTACGATTGATTTTACCGAAAACGGTCAGGGTGATAAGGTAGTGCGAAAGCAGTACGCCGGTAACGTGTTGTCTCTAACTCCAGAAGTTGGCGTAAGCTACGGGTTACTCGAGGTCTCCGTGTCGGCCAGCTTGCCGCAAACGATAGCGTTTTCGGAACAGCATACATTTTTCCGGAATGATCAGGTAGAAGGGGTCAATGAGATTGGCTATCGAACCGGTGGCGTGTACGTCAACGCCCGGTTAATGTTGCCGGTAGTGCGTCATTGGAAGCATATTCGTGCAAAGCGAGCTCAACCACAAGTGGTACCTACTGAACCTCCAGTAGTTTATCGCAAAGGTCAGACGGTACGCTTAAACAACGTGTACTTCAAAACATCGTCAGCCGAGTTGCTTGCGGAATCGTATCGCGAACTTGATCGCTTGGTCGATCACATGCTTCAAACCCCGACGCTTCGTATCCGGCTTGAAGGGCATACTGATGTAATTGGCAATGCCGCGCTGAATCAACAGCTGTCGGAGGACCGGGTGGCCACGATTCGTGAGTACATGATTCGTAACGGTGTTGCCAGTCATCGTGTCGAGACAGTTGGTTACGGCGACTCCAAGCCATTAAAACGTAACTGTTCTCCACCAGAGGGATGCCCGGAGAACCGGCGCGTTGAATTTGTCGTACTTACTAATTAGGATGTACACGTTATCGTCAATGCAAGTTTGTCAAAGTTATACCTTATTTACTTTGTTAATATCACACCATTTTGGCCAGCCAACTACTTAAAAAACGAGTCGAGTTCGACCGAGAAAACGCCTTACAATTGTTAGCCAAAAGATACTTTGTTCGTCTGTTCCGACGACAGAAATTTTCTTATTTAGCAACTAAGATCTCCTCCCATCGCGTCGTATATCGTTTAGATAAAAACTGCTGCTTCATCGGCCAATCAGGGTTATAGCGCTGGGATGCCGGGCGAACCCGGTCCTGACCATGCCGATAATTGATCCGATCCACCACCTTGGCTAGCTTTCTCATCCGTTCATCGGAGCCTGCTGTAAACAGATCCGGTTGCCAGTAGCCAGCCGGCACAATACCATTTAAGATTACGCCGACCTTTTGGTACTGGTACCCAAACCGAAACACAGCCTCTAGGGCTGCATGGGCATACTTAAGCATTTCAGCAGTGCTGTTGGTAGGGTGGGGGAGCGTTACCGTTTGCGCGTTGTAATAATACTTGGCTGGCTGGCCGTTGGGGGATTTACGATGCCGGTTCGTGTGAAGGAAGACCGTCACCGCTTCAGCGGCTGAGTCTTGCCGGCGCAGCTTCTCGCAGGCCCTGGCCAGGTACGTCGTCAGCGCATCAGCAATCGTATCCAGATCTGGAACTAGTCGGCCGAAGGATGGCGCGGTCATAATTGATTTTTTGGGCTTGGCTTCAATCTCCAGCATTTTGCACGGTCTGCCGCGCAGTTCGTGCGCCATCCGTACTCCGTTGACGGTCAATACCTGGCTGATCCACTCGTCATTGGTGTCCCGGAACTGGGCGGCTGTCGTGATGCCCACTCGCTTAAGTTTGGCGGCTGATCGGTCTCCGATGCCCCACAACTCACCTACTCCAAATTCCGCTAGTGCCTGATCAATAGCTGCTTGGTTGGTTAATTCACACACTCCTTCAAGTTCTGGTCGACGCTTGGCATACCAATTCGCTACCTTTGCCAGCGTTTTCGTTGGTGCCACACCAATCGACACCGGTATGCCAATCCATTGCAATACTGTCTCGCGAATGGTTTTTGCTAGGCTTTTGATGTCAGCATAAAGAGTTTGATAAGCCTCGACGACTAAAAATGCCTCGTCAATGCTGTATACCTCGATTTGGTCGGCAAATGTTGCCAGGGTACGCATCAGCCGCGCCGATATGTCCCCATAGAGCGTATAGTTGCTGCTGAAGACCCGCACGTCATGTTGTTTTCGGATCTCCTCGGTCATAAAAAACGGCTGGCCCATTTTTATACCAATGGCTTTTGCCGGATTTGACCTTGCGACCACACAGCCATCTCGATTGCTGAGCACAATAACTGCTTTCCCTTTTAATTCAGGGTTGAATATGCTTTCGCAAGAGACGTAGTCGAGTAGGCGGAGAGCATTGCTGCCCTCCACCCCTCTAAGAACCGTACGTGAGAGTTTCCCCTCATACGGCTCAAGCCTCACTAACGCCCGGCCTTCACCAGACGCGGTTTCTCAACGGTAAGTCCAAGGCCATGGACCTTACGATGGCAATCCGGGTGCAGCAATACCCGATTCTCTGACGTGTCCGCTCCGCCCAGCACACGGGGTTGGATATGGTGATTATGCCAACCTGTCTGGTCAGTACTGTACTCCGAACAGACCGGGCAACGACCGGTCTGTTCGCGCCAGAGATAGCTTAACTGCTCCCGACCCCGAAACGTGGCTTTCATGCGTTCGGTAAGCCGATGCTCAAAGTACTCTTCCCAACGTGTATCAAAGGGGTTGGCAGCCTCTTTGATGCGGACATGACGTCGAATTTTTACATCCGAGGCATAGAACAGATGCGGCTCGATGGTCTGGCCGTTCGCTTTGATGGCTTGGCCACTAAAGGTCCAGTTGCGACGACCGTGTCGCCTAAAATACTTCTGTCTTACCCACCGCTTGCCTTTCTTACGGTGTCGACGCAAGGCCCATCGCCACAGGCAGCGAAAGAGTTGTGCGTCCAGCCAATGAAAGGTCTTCGAGCTGCATACATGCCGATAGAAGTAAGCCCACCCCTTGATTTTGGGATTGAGGTAAGCAATCAACTCTCCAGCGGAAGCCGCTTTATGGGCCTTGATAAGCTGGCGCATCGACCGCACAAAGGTCAGTAAACTCTTTTTGGCCGGTTTGATGAGCAACTTGCCGTTGAACTTCCGAAAGGTGAACCCAAGAAAGTCAAACCCCTCCGTGATCGCCGTTAGCTTGGTCTTCGATTCAGAAAGCCGCAAACCGCGCTTGCTCAGAAAGTCACAAACGACGGGCTTAACCTGTTCGTCGAGTTGTTGACGACTAATACCGGTGATGATAAAATCATCGGCATAGCGCACCAAATGGACTTTGGGGTTGAAGCCCCGGTTGGCTCGTTTGCGACACTTGGCAAAGTAGGTTGCTAACTCCTTGGCTAAACCATCTAAGGCCATGTTAGCCAGTACCGGTGAAATGATACCGCCCTGCGGAGTGCCTTCCGCAGTGGGCCACCAGTTACCTTTTTCTAGATAACCGACTTTAAGCCACTGACGCAAAATGGTCTTCTCCATCGGAATGTGCTGGAGCAGCCAGTCATGATCAATACGGTCAAAGCAGGCCTCGATGTCGGCTTCCAGTACCCACTGGGGGCTGTCTTGACGACTCAGCAGACTAAAGCAGCGTTCGACCGCGTCGGCCACTTGCCGAGCGGGGCGAAAGCCGAATGAGCAAGGGTCGGCCGTCGTTTCAGCCACCGGTTGCAAGGCCATCAGGTGCAGGGCTTGCATGGCCCGGTCTTTCATGGTTGGGATACTCAGCGGTCGCTGTTTGCCATTGCGTTTGGGAATGTAAATACGTTTGAGCGGCTGAGGGCAATACCCCCGGCTTCTCAACTCATCGATGGCTTGTCGTTTACGGGGTGGATTAGCCCAGAGTTGACCATCCACGCCACTGGTCCGTTTGCCCTGGTTTTCCGTCACTCGTCGCACCGCCAAGGCTTTGGCACTGAACGAGCGGGTGAGCAGTCGTTGCAAGGCCTTGACCTTACCCCAACGGCCCGCCTGAGTAGCCTTTACAATACGCGCCTGAAGCCGCTTGACCAAGCCGTTAGCCCGTTGCCAGTCAATGGCAAACCAGCTTTCTTCCTGACCGGAAACTGCACCGGTTGCGCCTTGCGGCCCTTCCGTCATCTGCTTTGTCTCCTGCATTGGTTAGTCAGTTTATCTTGTAAAGTGAGACCAGATGGAAGTGGGCTCGCTTTCGCGCGGGGCGATGTCTCAGCCCCTATCCAGTCCATTACAGACTGGCCTTCGCTTTCTCCATCTTCCTTTACCCGCAGTCTCGTGGGTCGGCTTCACAGCGTTCCTACCCCGAAAGGGGGAAGACTACGGGCTTACCGTGTTTCAAGCTCTGAACAACGGATGGGTTAGGCTCTTTCTTTCCGCCGGTGGCCTCCTTTGTCCACGGTTGGGGAAACATTCAACCCCAACACCGGGCCACAGTACCTTTTGGTTCAAGCCTGTTAGCATCGTTTGGCTTGTTCTGCAATAACGGCGTTTATCAAAAGTTCACTTAAGTTAGCCTTACCATCCACGCTTGCCCTATTCCGTTTGATGCTAACGGAACCACCTTTTTCTCACGATTAGGGTGGGTTTTGGTACGTTGTCGGAATGCTTAGTACCGGCAGTTACCTGCCCGCACGTCTTCGTAGCGTACAGCCAGTGGCATGGCTGGTTTTGTCGCGGGACGCCCCCGGCAAAACAATTCAGAACTTGACTTTTCACGTCGCACAAAATTATTGGCGTCGCACAAAAGGTATAATGACTCTGGCTTTTTTAACAACATAAGTCACAGATCCAAAAATCTCAAAATTGTCGCCTGGATGCACGTAAACCGGCTCGTATTTCTCGTTGGCAGTGGTTAGCTCGATCATATCACCGACAAAGCGAATACGCTTGATATAGTGATCGCCGGCCAGCCAGACAAACACAATGCTTTCAGATACAACCGGTTTCGAGCGGTCAACGATCAAAATGTCTCCCCGGTGAATGTCATCTTCAATCATGCTGTCCGTCTCCACCACCGCGAAATGCGTTGTAACTCGGTTCAATCCCAGATAATCATTAATATCCAGGGGGCGTTCAAGATGATTTTCTGCTGGAGATGAGAACATTCATCGTCTTTTTTATATCCAAGCCGCTATAATATAACTTAAACATATACAATACAAATTAATGATAGCGCTTGTTTACAAATCCAGCCTACCAATACTGCTTCTATCAACGAATTAGTCCAGTGACAGCTAACCAAAGTGGGCACAGTTTCCAATGAAATTGCTTTACATTAGACCATGATAAAGCGTTGGAATAGAAGTAGTTTGTAATTAAGAATATCGGTTAATCATAGTTAAGTAGTACCTCTGATTACTGTTAAATTAGGGCATCTGGTTAAGGTTTGCCGAAGCCTTGAATTATGGTGTGGATAGATGCGAAAAGCCCAACCTAATTTAGGTCGGGCTTTTCGCCACGCCACAGGCAGCAAACCGTAGTTGAGACCAGGGAATAGAAGCTGGTAATAATGCTACTGCTCACCTAAAAAATTAATGAGCAAAACCAGCGTTTGTTTATACAGGAAGGCCGATTCAATAAAGTAAATGGCTGTAAATTTTACTTTACAATGAGTTTCAACGAGTTCAAGGCGCTATCCAATGATCAGCAGCTGACCACTGTTTGGCAACAAGGAACCTATCTGTTAAATCGAAAAGTAGGTAAGTCATACTTAAACCTGTACGCGCTCGATACCTTCTTTGTGGAGGTGCGCTATTCCACCCTAACAAACCAAATAACAGGTTGGCGCTGCTTCCAACACACGATTGGATTGGAACCTTATCTGTGGACAATCAATGTCGTTTAAGTGTATAAAGAGTTGCGTTTAAGGGGCGCTTGTTTGAACAATTGTATAAACGACTTTTTATACTGGGCTCCTAAGGGCAATATTTTAGTATGTTGATCAGATTTAAGACCAACCTGGTCTTTTCCAATAAAATCTATTTTGTCATTGGCCACGATAAATGACTTATGAATGCGGGAAAATGAACTCTGGGGAAGTAATTCTTCGATCCTGCTGATCGGCTGATGTACTGTTAAGTATCCATGCTCGGTATAGATCGTAACGTAGTTGCGTTCCGACTGAATCCAGTTGATGTCTTTAAAGCTTACTTTCTGCAACCGCCGTTCCGTATACAGGTAGATGTGTTCTTTAGCCTGTGGGGATTCCCCTGTATTCAATTGACTGATCAACTTCATGGCACTGGCAAGTTGCTCTTTCAAATACTGATTTTCTACAACAGGGTCTTTAGGGGTTGTTGGATAAATCGAGTGGGCTGTCATAACGCAAGCTGAAATTTAAGGATTGACAATTCTTCTCGGTTAATACTGATTGAAATTACGTTGAACCCGAAGAATGGTAACACAATAATTGATGAATGATATTAAATAGGTGGTTAGGGGATAAATGTCATTCTTTTGGGGATGAATGACCTTGACTGAGTGCCGAAATACAAGTATGCGTTACAGGAAAAGGCTCGTAGCTATGTTACCGGGACGCTGAGAGTGATAAAAATTTAACCTAACCGATTATTAAAAGCTGTCTTGGTTTCGTAGTGCCGCGCTAGAAAATGATAAACTATCCACTCGTGTTTTCGTTGGTAGCTCGGGAAAATCCGGTTTATAGCCATGTGGATTAGGTCGGCTATTACGTCAAATTTTTCCACTTTATCGGGTAGGCGCTCAAAATCTAGAAGTATACTTTCAACGGGCGGCCTTATGGTCGAGTGCCGATTGTTCAGTAGCTGTTCCATAAGGGGCGACGCTGTGAACAGGCTTAGGCTGTTTTTGCGGTAGAGTTCGTTGACTTTTTGCTTCAACGCTTTAGTCCCCTTATTTTCGCTAAAAAAGGCTTCCTGCATTGCTTTGGTAAACGACGTCATTTCGCCAAGGGACAAATGAAATGAGGATAGGTACAACTGTACGCTGGCAATGGCATATCGATACCGTTCTAGCTCAGTGGGTTCTTGCTGCTGCTTTAGCCACGTTAACAAGCTCAGGCTGTCTGCACTAAAAATGGTTTCGCAGTGCTCAAGCCAATTTGGGTGGTAACGTTCTACTTCCCGATCGTAGGTTTCGATTGAAACCGATTTTACAATTCCTGATTGCAAATACGGCTTTAAAGCGCGGTTCCACCGGTCAAGGAGTTTGTGAACACCGTAGGGGGTAACTTGGAAACGAATGCGTAGGTGATGGTCAGGATCAGAATAGCGAATAAAAAACATCTTTGAACTCCATTTGTTGGTCATCGCCCGATGGTGTAGGGGAACCAACAGATTTATTAAAATCGAATCGGTTATTTGCTCAGTAGCATACAGTTTCAGAAATAACCATTCGTCTCCAGGAATGAATTTGCGTTGCAGGGGCCCTAATTGATTCTGTTCGCGCTGTGGTTGACCGGCAGAGGTAGGCCGTGAAGAGAAATCCCTTGGAGCAGATTTCATGGGGATAATAACCTCTGAGATATAATGGTTATTCCCTTGTTTTAACCACGGGTTATACGACTCGCCTAACCATTCTTTAAGAACTATCTTTTCGTGTTTATCAACAGCATCAAGCAAAAGGCTTGCCCCTGGCCGAAACGCTAAATCCAGCAGTAGTTTATTTTCACCTTCAATCAACTGGACAAACCGAGGTAGTTGATAGACAGCCCTCAACGTGTCGATTGTTAAGGGCTGTGTGAGGCCAACCGCCGTTTTCCGAATGGTCCACTGAGCGGGATTTAAAATAAAGTTTTTGTAGCGTAGACGAGGTAGCCGGGGTAGTTGGCTGAACGATCCCCAAGACCAAGCTAGTGCCTGAGATTCAGACCGGTGCACGTAAGCCAGAAACTGGTAGATTTCGTCGCCCAGCGCCGGATTGTGCGCGTTACTTAGGCGCGGCCTTATCCGCCGTCCCGTAGGCTTATGGTGAAGTACAATTTCACCATTCGCCCTTACTGATACTAGAAGGTCCTGTAAGTTGATTGTTTTTTCGGCACATACGCCTGCCGGAGTCAGATAAGGTATTTCAAAGGCTCGTAATATAGGACGAGCCACTACGTTTCCGGCCGTTAGGGGCTGGGTGGGCAAATGAACAATTTCGGCTAAAATGTCATCAGGAAACTGTTGTTGTTCCCAATCGCTCAGTTGCTTGGTTAATTCTTCTAACTGAGCATGACCGTGACAGAATCGACCAAAGAAAAAGGCGGGAGAAAGTGTTGCCGAGGAATTAAACGCAAATCGCCAGTCCGACTGTTTCCTAGATTCATAGAACTCCCCGTGTAGATACCATAAAGGGGGCAAGGGGATGATTCTACGGTTTTGCTTCATTTGGTTAATATCTTGATCGGTAATCTCAAGTTCATGCTGTTGCGAGAGAGTATAGCGGCTGTAGAGCGCTTCGCGCAAATTGTCAAATGCACTACTTATTTGGGTAGATCGGGAGGGAAGCTCAAAAGGAAGTTCCTGTAGCCAGGAACCGGTTAGGGGCGACTCGGGACTAAACCCAATACCAACTTCGGGATCAAGAACCGTTAACAAATCTACCGCTTGTCGGTCATAGACCTTTCGGAAACGGTCAATAAAATCCTGAATAGGCAATTGTTGATCGACTTGCAAAATGGGCAGCAACTCGATGAGTTGGCGGCTGATTGTTTGAATCCTTCCTGACTCGAGTTCCAGCCGATCCGGATAGAAGAACAAGTCCGTTTGTATGCAAGCGTAATTCGTTTGTTTCGATTCTGGGGCAGCCGTCAACAACCTTTGCAAATTGTGATGTACTTGCTGTAGCGTGTTCAACTCTAAAGCTTGGGTTTCCAGTTGTCGCTGGGCATTTTGAAGGATGGAATATGTATGCTCCTGAAAAGTCAGATTTTGAAGCTGGGAAAGTATGTAGGCTGTTTGATCTTGCCCGGTTACCGGCATGGATAGGTTACTGACCAGAAATTGATTGTCGATCAAGGCGTGTAAAAACTCGGTTACTTCCCTTTGCCATTCCAACCCGTAGAGTTTTACTAATTCAGCAAACGGCAAAGGTTGATCGGCTCTCAGCCTGAGTACCAAGGTCTGTAGATCCGGTGTGATTGGAAACGATGATAATTCTATTTTTAGGGAGGTATAACTACCGTTTCGTTCCGAAAAACGGTATTGGCTATTGGCTTCGTAAAGGCTATTGTTTAGACTATAGATCAATTGACTGCGTATCTGCCGGTCATCCTCCAGTGCCCGGCACACTGCCTGCAAGATCCTCGTATCTGGTCGGCTAACGGGTTTCCAGGCTTGCGGATTAAATTCGATCACGGATTGAACCCCTAGTCGTCCCACACCGGTCCCGGCAAACAGCCCAAAGGGGGTGGGTCGGCTATACCACCGAAAAACATAGCGCCATAAGGTGCTGCTCAAGGAGTCGGTTAGTTTGTCAGGCTGGTGGATTGCCGTTAGCCAGGCTTGGTAAAGATCAGGAGAAGCCAAAAATAGGGCCTCTTCCGCCCATGGTTGTTGAAGTATAGTCTGAAGGAGCCTGCCTTGGGTAAGATCATTGTCTGCCTTACTTTGCTGCGCTGTTACGATTAAATCACTAATGGGGCGGTAAGGCAATCGAATGACAAAAAATGGATTCAGTTCGTTTTCTTTTTTCATACGAGAGTATGTGAACACCAAATAAAATGCCCCGTTCAAGGGATTGAACGGGGCTAATACTTCTAAATACGGATATACCTAAATAAACACGGTCGACACAATAGTTCCTCCAGAGTTTCCACAGGTTGCTTCATTTTTGGAATCCGGCCGCGTTTTTACCGAGACCATGCGGGACTTAAGAGTTTTTTTAGTAGTCAACTGAAATCGAAAAGAAGTACTCATAAAGTTTGTGGTTTAGTACATTACAAAAATGTACAATGTCCGCAAACAATCAAAGCATATTTATCCCAATTCCTGTTAGTATGATAGTGGTACTAGACTTTGCTTTATGATCCGCTAGAAGCTGGCTGCTTTGACGATTCGCAAGTTGACGCTTATTGATTTTAAAGCGAGACGAGTTGTTTTTCATGGCTTTGCTTTTTTCAGAAAGTTCAGCATCCTGCGCTATTCCTGCTAAAAAAGTTGGCCGACGGCTTTAATTAATTGGTGAATTGACGAATGCGCGTTTGGAGAGGTCGAACTGAGATGCCCGGCTACAGGGCAAGATCAATGGACAGTACCTTCCCAATCCATAAACGCCTGCCGAACCGTATCCCGGTAGGTCCGTCCGATGGGCAACTCCTTGGCTGAAAACAAGGTGATCGATGAGGAATCAACCCGACTGATCTGATCAATGCGCACTAGCAACGAGCGGTGAACTCGAATAAACGCGTCTTTAGGCAACAGGCTTTCCAACTGTGAGATAGAAATCTTTGTTACAACATCCTTCGTGGGTGCGTTTATCAGGCGAATCTTTACATAATTCTCAAGGGCTTCGATGTAATAAATGTTGTCTAGCCGTATGTTCACCTGACTACGGCCGGCGCGTACGGTTAATACTTTACGGTCAATCGAAACATCTTCACTGAGGCCTTTGTCTCCATAACTATGCTCTAATTTTGACCGGTTAAGACGCTCCTCCACCCGATGTATGGCTAGGCTAAACCGATCAAAAAATATAGGTTTTTCCAAAAAATCAACCACCGCGTGTTCGTATCCCTTCAAAGCATATTCCCGATAAGCAGTCGTTACAACCACCAGCGGGACCGGTTTTTCGAGTAAGCTTAGCAGTTCAAAACCACTTAACCGGGGCATGCGAATGTCCAAAAGTAGCAGATCTGGTTTTAGCTCTCGACACTTCTGCAGAGCTATTTGACCATTAGAAGCGGTTCCTACTAATTTTAACGTAGGTATTCGCTGTATGTGATCGAGCAGTAATTCTTGCGAAAGCGGTTCATCTTCGATGACCAGACACCTAATGGGCTGCGGAATATTCATAACGTTTCTCTCGTTTGAGGGGAATAACCAGGTGTACCTGGTAGATCGAGTTTTCCTGTTGTATGTTTAGTTGGTACTGTTTAGGAGTGAACAATAAATCCAGTCGTTTACGGGCGTTAGCAATACCCAGACCCCCACTTAGGGGAGAAACATCATCAGTGATCGGATTTTCAATCGTTACCCGCAAGACGTCTTGGGAGGCATCAATATAGATGTCAATGCATACCCAAGCTTTTTCGTAACTGTTGTTAATGCCATGTTTAAAGGCGTTCTCGACGAACGTGACCAGTAGCAAAGGGGGAACCAATAAGCCATCAGGATCGCCCCTTTGCTTTATGGTAATGTGCTCGTCGTTGAACTGACGGCTCTTTTCTATGTCAATGTAATTTTGAATAAAGGTTAACTCGCCGGTCAGAGGCACGAAATCTTTATTTGTATCGTAAAGCGTGTAATGCATCAGTTCAGACAATTTTCGTAGCAGTTCAGCGGCCTGCCGGTTGGTACGATGAATGAGCGCTAGGATACTGTTGAACACGTTAAACAGAAAATGCGGATTGATCTGGTGTTGAAGGGCTTGGAGTTGATTATTGACCAGAATTTTGTTTTGTTCTTTCTGCCGGATGTTAGCTACTCCCCAGGAGATCGCTTCCCTAATCAATCGAATTTGAAGTGGGAGCAGAATGTAAGAAACGTTATAGGCCCAGATAAACGACAACAAAGAATAATCTGAAAACACGCCGATTGGTCCCATCGGCCCTAGTAAATCATTGATACGTTTGACGTAAGCGGGAATGGGTTTAAAATGGTTCGCCACATAGGTAAACAGGTAGTAATCATAGACATTGAACACGGCGAACACAGCAAGGGTACTGAGCAGTACAATCCCCAATTTCCTGATGGAGACTGGCTTAACAACCCGAAAGCGTTTTAGCTCATTCCATATTGTGTTGCGGTTAATGGACTTAAGGATGATCAATTGACGCAAAAACATGGGCACAATCAGGTAGCCGTACGAGTAAAACAGCAGCATGGTCGTTCCGACATGGGTTACGTACATCAGCACAAACATATCAGGATCGGGTGCTACGTCGGGCTTGACCCGAAGTACCCGGTCCAATGCCCAATAAGCAGCATGGCCATCCCAAAGCCAAAACAGGACGTGTAATAAAATGCGGTCCCAAGTCACCTTTCGGGGAGGGAAGTCAAACAAGGGTTCGCCTGCATTCAGATTTTTAGTGGTATATTGGGTATTCGAATGCACCATTTCTGATTTACTGCTAACTGTTATGAGTTCTTTTGTACGCTGGTTTCTTAATCTATGGATTATATTGGTAAACATAATGAATTTTTGCCTTGGCCAAGCTTTGCCATTTCAAGTCAATGAATTAAAGTTTGGTGAGGGACAACTGATCGGACAGCTTGTTTCTGCCACGGGGACTCCCGTCGCTGGCGGACATCTTGTGTTGTTGCGCCTAGATTCAAGCCTAGTAAAGATTACCGCTTCTGATTCACTTGGACGATTTGCATTTTTTAAACTGGTGAATGGTTCTTATATCATTCGTGCTTCAAAAGTTGGTTATGCAACCGTTGTACGCCCCGTTACAAGTACGGACACTTTAACCAAGCAGCCGATAACAATAACCTTACAAACGCAGACGCAAAACTTAGATGAAGTTACAATTAAAGAAAAGCGACCACTTTTCGAAATTCTGGGTGATCGTATCGTGCTAAACGTGGCTGCCAATCCCGTTTTGTCAGCTGGGTCAACTTTCGATGCACTGGGGGCAGTTCCGCGCATTACAACGAACGCGGTTAACAAAACGATTAGTGTTGACGGTAAAAACGGGATCATCCTCTACCAAAACGGGCGGCAACTCTATTTAACACCTGATCAAATTTATACGTATTTACAAAGTTTACCGGCTAATGCAATAGCCCGGATTGAAATTTTAACCAGCCCATCCGCGCAGTATGATGCCGGGAGTAGTGCCATCATTTTACTATTCACCAAAACATTAACTACAGACGGCTTTGCCGGTGAAGCCAGCTTGAGCACTGGTTTTGGGCGGTATGAAAAAGCGAATGGGTCTGTAAATTTATCGGTACGCCTGAAGAAGGTACAAGGTAGTTTACAATATGAACCGACTTACCGACCGACCTACTTTAGCTGGAACTCCGAGCAACGTCTTGGCCAGACCAAATTCTCCCAAAATGAACGCGTCAACAGCAGGGAGTTTAACCAAGTGTCGTTTTTTAGTCACTTGGTACGGACCAACTGGGAGTGGTTCGTTACAAAATCAATTACGGTGGGTTCGGTCCTCCAGGCTTCCTGGATCAGTGGGCAGGATAGGCCCTCTTCGACGATAACTTACCTGACTTCGGAGTCGGTGCGGCCACGGGTGCAACTTGAATCCGCTACCCAGTTCCGGGAACGAATAACAAACGTAGCGGCTAACTTTAATGTACGTAAGCAATTTAACAACCAGACCAGTTTGTCATCCGATTTTGATGTGGCACGGTACATTAACAATTCTATTTCAACGGCCCATTTTACGCCCATAGCACAGGACAAACTTTCTACCGAATCGGTTCGAGTGTTCTATCCAAATAACGTTTGGATTCGTACAGCGAAGTTGGATCTGACAACCCGAGCCGGGTCAAAAGGCCAACTAGAGCTTGGCGCTAAATACAGTTCTGTGTCAATGGATAACGTTCCCAGCCTGAATCAATATTCGCCCTCTTTCTCCTCACTGATACCTTTGCTGGCAAAGTCGTACGTCTATAACGAACGTATTGCATCTGCTTATGGAAATGTCGCTTACAAGTGGTCGGTTTGGTCGGTCCAGGCAGGACTTCGCATTGAACACACGAATTACGAAGGTGTTGCAGGTCAAACGAGTAACATGAGGAAAAACTACCTCAACTTTTTCCCTTCTGTTTCCCTGGAATACGCCACCCCACAAAAGCATCAAATTACTCTATCAGCCAACCGACGAATCGTCCGGCCAGGCTTCGATCTGCTCAATCCGGCTTACATCTTCTATGACCCCCTAACGCTATATTCGGGTAATCCAAGTTTGCTACCTCAGTTAACAACCACGCTCCAAGGGGTGTTTACAACGGCTAAACGGCTAAGTGTTGCTGTGGTATACAGTGATACCCGAAACCGTATTGCCGAGGTTGTTTACCGGCTGGACTCGGCGTCGGCTTCTACAGTAGACCATAACATCAATTTTGATTGGGAAAAACGACTGGCGGTTACCCTGACAGTACCCATCAAGGTGTCGAAAGCTTGGTTGCTACAAGCCGTGGGCACGGCAGCTCATGCCCGCTTCTACTCAACATTTCAGGACACCCCTACTTTACTAGGCCAATTGACGGCAACCTTTCGGTTGAATAACCAGATCAATTGGAAAAAATGGTCCGGTAATTTCAATTTCGTTTATCGAAGCAAAGCTGTGGTTGGCTACATGTATTACGATCCGTTGTGGTATGTTGACCTGGGCGTTCAACGATCGTTCGGCGAGCAATCGTCTTTAAAGTTGACCGCTACTGACATTTTTCATACGTTTCTGATCACTAATTATGGTCGTTATCTAAATACAGATATTATATTTCGGCATAGGATAGAAAGTCAGAAGGTGCTTTTGACGTATTCGTTTCGGTTCGGTAATAAAAAAGCGAAACAGTTACAAAATAGAAATTTTGGTTCTGAAAGCGAACAAGAACGCTTAGGAGGTAAAAAATGACCTTAATGAAATTTTATAATTAAATCTCAGCCAATGAGTCATTTTAAGCTGACCGCAACATTTATGAAACAAATTGTTTGGCTTACCTATTTTCTGTACTGCTTGTGTCAACCCGCCTATGGGCAAACTCCTCAATTTGTAACCGACAGTTTAGATATATATATCAAGAGGGGGATGACTGACTGGCAGATACCGGGTATGGCTGTTGGCATTGTTGAGAATGGTAAAATTATCCTAGCCAAAGGGTACGGTGTGCTAGAAGCGGGTACGCAACAATTTGTGAATGAAAACACGGTGTTCCCGATTGCTTCTAATTCTAAATTATTTACGGGCACGGGCTTCGCCCTGTTAGATACCCAAAAAAAGCTTTCGTTGGATGAAAAGGTGATCAAGTATCTTCCCAACTTTAAACTAAACGATCCTATTGCGACTCAGCTAGTTACGATTCGAGATCTGCTATCGCATCGATTAGGCTTTAAGAATTATCAGGGAGACTTTCTATTTTGGGATTCTAGCCTGACCCGGCAGGATGTCGTTACCCGGATGCAACTTCACGTTCCCCCTTATCAGTTTCGTCAAGACTTTGGCTATTCGAATCAAGGGTACGTTGTTGCTTCTGAACTAATTCCCAAGGTGACGAATCAGACCTGGGAGCAATTTATACAAAATCAACTACTCAATCCGCTTGGGATGACCCGAACGTTCATCCTCTACGACGATATGCGCAAGCAGTCGAACGTAGCCTTACCGTATACGACGTGTTGTAATGCTCAAGGAAATCTCACACGAATTCCTTATGACAATCTTGACAATTTAGGGCCCGCTACCGGTATGAGTTCAACGGTCCGGGATATGACCCTTTGGCTGAAAATGCAGCTTGATAGTGGCCGAGTCGGTAACCGTCAAATTATTCCGTGGGCGGCACTGGAAAAATCCAGGGAAGCGAATACAATTGCCAGTTCCAGTCGAATGACCTTGTTCCCCCTTGGTTTTCAATTCTATTGCCTGGGTGTCGGATTACTGGACTATGCCGGTGTATCCGTCTTTGCGCACGCTGGTGCGTGTTCGGGATTTCGAAGTAGTACCACCCTGGTTCCCAGTAAAAAATTAGGCATTGTTATTCTCACGAATCAAGATCATCACAGTTTTCAAGAGGCTCTACGCTTTCAACTGCTTGATGCTTATTTAGGAGTTCCTTATACAAATCGGCATCAATACTATTTCAACCGGGCAAAAGCAAAGGATCAGAAGAGCCAGGAGGAAATTAAGGCATTAGCGAGCCGGGTTGAGAAAAACGCCAAACCCGCGCTGCCCCTGTCGGCCTACACGGGAACCTATCAGAACAATCTTTACGGTACACTTACCATTACAGCCGAGCCAGTTAAACAAACAAAGCAACGATTAACGATTCGGTTTCAACATCATCCTAATCTAACCGGCCAACTGGATTATATGGATGGTAATCAATTCCGACTTACGTTCTCTAACCCGAGATTCGGTATTTTTCCTGTAACGTTCGTACAAGATTCCGCCCAGGTGAAAAGTATCGAGTTGTCGGCCAGTGAATTTGTCGATAATGATTCCTACATATTTAGTAAAGAAAGGCTTTAATAATCCGGATGTAATTAGTTAAATCTTGGTTAAGTCGTATTGAAGATAATTGGGTATATCTGCGGAAGGTACAAAATTCATGGTCCGGCCTGGGTCGGCACACCGATTGCGGTCGTTTGGCAAAAACAGTCTCACAAACTCAGGCCTGCTATTGAAAATGAGGCTTTAATTCGTGAGATGGCAATTCGAGATTGTGAGGAGGTAAGCTTGGAGCAGCCGGTTTAAATTCAGCGGCCGTATCCTTAAAACGGGCGTTAATTTGGACGTTTACTTTTTAATAACTGTCAACTACTATCCGTAGTATACGCATACTTTGTGGCATTTGGGGGCATACATTCTGAGCCCAGTCCGCCCGACAGGCTGTTAGCTACTTATTCAGTTTAAAGGCGAAGGAAATCAATTTTCCCTTTTCGAATAGCGTCGCCAGGTGTTGCTTTTGGTGCAAAATTTCTTTGATACGAATCAAGTGATCGGCATCCAGACGCATACTGACCGACTGCTCTTTGTAGAACTGACGCTGGGCTTCGTTCATCATGCTTACATCCACTTGCTCTAAGTCGATCTTCAACTGTGTGGCCAGGTCGCTGATCCGGAGAACGTCCGCGTCTTGGGCCGCCGTTTGTAATTGAGCCAGTCGTTGCATAAGGGGTTGTAACTGAACGGGCACCTCGGGTCGGATGGTGGCCACCGGAAAATCTATTCGTTGCCGGTACATGGCATCTGTTTCCGGTTCTGAAAAAGCGGGATTGGTTAAAAATTGCTTATCAGTTAGGGTGCCCAGAAACTGAATCAGGTGCTGTTTCTCGGCGGCAGACAGCCGTATGCCTAGTTTGCCCCTGGCGGTAAGGAGTGGGTCAAGCGTAGCGGATTTAACTACCCCATCCGAGTAATGATCCAGTACTTCTTCCAGCGTGCCAAACCGGCCATCGTGCATGTAGGGAGCCGTAACCGCTACATTGCGCAGGCTAGGTACTTTGAACTTGTAGCGGTCCGAGGTTTTCTGCGTTATTTTTTCCAGGCCAATGTCCGCCCGATTGAAAGCGCGTAAGCCATTATTGCGTAGGGAGAGGTCCGTAAACAGAAATCCGCCGTGGCAGGAATGGCACTTTTGCTCAAACACCGTTAGTCCTTTCTGCTCGTCCTGGGTTAGCGTTTGTTGCTGCTGACCCACGAACTGATCATACCGTGAAGTTGCCGATACCATCGTCAGCATAAACTGGGATAAGGCTTGCAGGAGTTGATCACTCGACACATTATCATTGGCAAAAGCATCCAAAAACTGTAACCGGTACGATTCGTTCTGGCGCAGTTTACCCAGTAGATTAACCAGGTTTTCGCCCATCTCATGCGGATGCTGCAGGGGAGAAACCGGAAACAGATCCAGGGCATGAATGCCACCATCCCAACCGAACTTATCCTGCCAAGCCAGATTCATCAAGGGCATTGAATTGTGTTCGGTCAGCGAGTCATTGATGCCGTGGCTGAGCCGGTGACCGTGCTGGGTAAACGCGGAGGCCTGCTGGTGGCAACTGGCGCAGCTAACCGACCCATCGCGCGAAAGAAAAGGATCGTAAAACAGACGGCGGCCCAGGGCAATCTTGACCTTGGTTAAGGGATATTTGTTGAAGTCATAAACCGGCTCGGGAAAATGAGCGGGCTTGGGGAAAGGCATGGGCAGATAGGGGTTCTGAACGGATCGGTAGGCGGTCGCCAGCAGCAACATTGTGGCCAGGAGCAGAACGGTCATTCGTAGGGGCATGGCAGACAAGGGTTAGTTTTGCGGCTTCTGGAGGGAGAACATTCTACTGTAGTTGTCCGCAATGCGGGCCGCGACGGGCTGCATCATCACGTTTGGGTGTTCGGCAATCCGGATGGAGTGGACCCCATCAAATACTTTAAGCAGGTCGGCCCACAATGCGACCTGCGCGTGGTGGCCCGGAACAACCCTTAACGGCTGATCAGGAAAGGAAAGTGAAACCAGACGGGTGTTATTGGGGGTGGGGATCTTCATGCCGCCAAACTGGCCTACGTGAAAAGTAAATTCGTGTTTACCCGATGTTTTATCCATCGGTGCCTGGGGCGAGAGGCCTTCAAATTTAAAAAAAATATAGCCAGCGTTCCACGACCAGTACATGCCATTGGCTTCCCCCCCAATATCTAAACAGCCTTTTCGCTGGCTAGGCGGCATGGTGTTACGCAGGCTGTCAACACCAATCATGAATTGAAGCCCAGTATACTCGCCAACCGGCACATGGGGTAAAGTAATTTGATGCGAGGCTGGCGCTTCAGCCCTAATGAGAAAGTAACTACTGTCCGGGGGCAATACCCAGGCGGAACCGTCGGCTTTCACCAGTCGAACATTGCTGAGGTAGTAGTGCAGACGCGTAACCGTAAAGCGTTCCTGCTGGGCCGTGACGAACGTTGCTGGCGAACGCGTCAAGTGGCTTGTGCCAACTACATGGTTTACTTGGATAACTACCTGCTGCTGGGCCAAGCTCGGTTGAGCAACCAACGGCAGACTCAGCAGAAATAGCAGCAAGGACGTTTGGCTCATGGTTGCTGGCAGTAAACAGGTGGTCAGCCACAAAATAGTCGGATAAGTAGCTCAATGAAAAACAAAATAGGTGAATCTTAGTAAAAAACTGCTCCCTGCAAGCCAGCCATGAACCCCAAAGAGCTAGTCCATAATGAATAGCGTCAGTTACCGCTCATCACTTCACTAACAATTGTTGGCTATTCAACTACCGAATTTTGCGCTACCGGTACAACATTAGTGCCATCTTGCTCTTTGGCTTTTGCTGAACATGGAGCAAGGAAAACCAGCCAGTTCAGCAAAAATCGGCCATTGGAATAGCAGGTGATTTTCGGGTTAAACCCGGCTACTTACGTATCCGGTTACCCCAGTTAGCGCAGGAGCCGACCCATTGGCAATTCTTCCTGACTACTAGCAAATATATAATTGCCGCCTTCATAGCAAGGAGGGTAGTTTTGCCGAAACGGACGGGGGTGGTGCGCCGGAGTGCCGGCCCAGCCGCATCGGTACCGTACGCGACTGCGGGACCGACTGCGAACGGTACGCCCAGCGTCGGCTGACCGGTCGCGGACCGAGCGGATAATTCTCGGTCCGCCGTGGTTTAAGAGATTTCTTTTTTGACTCCCTGTTGCACAAGCTTTTGCCGTACCTTTGCACTTGTGAAGTGGCTAACAACCCTACTGGCCTTTTATCTGCTGGCTCTCTCGCTGTGGCCATGTGCAGATGAACCCCTACCGACAACCGGTCAGGCAGGCCGGGCTATGGTCGCATCAGCCACACCAACCGAATCCCAGCAGTCGCATCACCACGAACACGATGCCTGTTCGCCCTTCTGTACCTGCGCCTGCTGCGCGGCTACCCTGACGGTCGCCCCTCGACTCCAGTATTCACTCTCTCCCTCCGTCGAAAATGCACTGGTCGCGGTAGCTGGGTTTAGCTACGCTTCCGAACACCCCCTCGACCCCATTACGGCCATTTGGCAACCTCCTCAACTTTAGGTCTGATCACTTGCGCCGTTTGCGAAGGACTGCCCAGCTAGGCCTTGGAAAGGTGTAGTTAGGCGGTTTGTACGCGTTCGGCATCTCTTTTTTGTCAACCTATTCAGACACGATCATGCTGGATCGCATCATTCGATTTTCTATTCAGAATAAGCTTATCATCGGGCTGTTCACCCTCGCCCTCATCGTGTGGGGGGGCTATTCACTGACCCGATTGCCTATTGACGCCCTGCCCGACATCACCAACAACCAGGTGCAGGTCATCACCCAAAGCCCCGCCTTATCGGCCCCCGATGTGGAACGGCTCATCAGCTTTCCCATCGAACAGACCATGGCGACCCTGCCCGATCTGGTCGAGGTACGGTCCATATCGCGCTTTGGCTTATCGGTTGTCACCATCGTCTTTACCGATGCGGTCGATGTGCTGGTAGCCCGCCAACAGGTCTTTGAACGCCTGCAACAGGCCCGCTCCCAGATACCAGCCAATGCCGGCGATCCCGAACTGGCTCCCGTCACTACTGGTCTGGGCGAAATCTACCAGTACGTAATTCGGGCTAAACCCGGCTACGAAAAACGCTACCCGGCGATGGAACTGCGCTCGATTCAGGACTGGATCGTTCGGCGACAGCTATTGGGAACGAAGGGAGTGGCCGACGTTAGCAGTTTCGGGGGGTTGTTGAAACAATACGAAGTGGCCGTCGATCCGCAGCGGCTGAGGGCCACGGGCGTGACGATGAACGAACTGTTCACCGCCCTCGAACGCAATAACCAGAACGCGGGGGGAGCTTACATTGACCGTCGTCCCAATGCCTACTTCATTCGCTCCGAAGGGCTGATTCGTACGGTAGCGGACATTGGTAAAATCGTCGTGCGCCGAACCGACGAAGGCGTACCGGTACTGGTGCGCGACGTGGCGCAGGTGCAGCTTGGTTCGGCGATTCGCTACGGGGCTATGACCCGGAATGATGAAGGGGAAGTGGTCGGAGCTATCGTCATGATGCTCAAAGGGGCCAATTCCTCCGAAGTGATCGGCAACGTCAAAGCCCGCATCGAACAAATTAAAAAGTCGCTGCCAGAAGGCATCGAGATTCACGCTTTCTTGGATCGCACGAAGCTCGTCAACCGCGCTATCGGCACGGTCGAACGGAACCTGATCGAAGGAGCCTTGATCGTCGTCTTCGTGCTGGTCTTGATGCTGGGCAACTGGCGGGCGGGCCTGGTGGTGGCGTCGGTCATTCCCCTTTCGATGCTCTTTGCCGTGATTCTCATGAATCTATTCGGCGTTTCGGGCAACCTGATGAGTTTGGGGGCCATCGACTTCGGGCTGATCGTGGATGGGGCCGTCATTATCGTCGAGGCTACCCTGCACCACATCGCCCTGAAAAACTACCGGCATAATCTGACCCAAGCCGAAATGGACGAGGAGGTGTATGAGTCGGCCAGCCGAATCCGCTCATCAGCGGCTTTTGGCGAAATTATTATCCTTATCGTCTATCTGCCCATTCTGGCCCTGGTAGGAATTGAAGGCAAAATGTTTCGCCCAATGGCGCAGACGGTCGCTTTCGCTATCGCCGGGGCGTTTATTCTTTCCCTGACCTACGTGCCGATGGTGTCGGCCCTGCTGCTGAGCAAAAAGCCCGTGCGGGAAGCAACACGTACAGTCTCTGACCGGATCATGGCCTTTTTCCATCGGCTCTATGACCCGGCTATCCGCTGGACCCTGGGGCATAAGCGTATCGTCGTTGGGCTGTCGGTCGCCTTATTCGCCGTGGCTCTGTTCATCTTCAGCCGCTTAGGGGGCGAATTCATTCCCCAGTTGGACGAGGGCGATTTTGCGGTTGAAACCCGGGTGATGACTGGCTCGTCACTAGCCCAAACGGTAGATGCTTCTCAGCAGGCGGGTGCGTTACTTAGAAAAGAGTATCCTGAAGTGGTTGAAGTTGTCAGTAAGATTGGGGCCAGCGAGATACCGACTGATCCGATGCCCATCGAAGCGGCTGATATGATGGTGATTCTCAAAGACCGAAAGGAATGGACGTCGGCGAGCAGCCGGGAAGAATTAGCGCAAAAAATGCAGTCAACATTAGAGCGGATTCCGGGCGTGAGTTTCGGGTTTCTGCAACCGATTCAGATGCGCTTCAGTGAGCTGATGACGGGCGTGAAGCAGGACGTAGCGGTGAAGCTCTATGGCGAGGACCTGGGCATTCTAGCCGATTACGCGGTTCGCATCGGTCGGGTGGTCAGTACGGTGCCGGGTGCGAAAGACCTTTACGTTGAGCCCGTGTCGGGCCTGCCGCAGATTGTGGTCAAGTTTGACCGCGATGCGCTGGCCCGTTTCGGCCTGAGCATCGAAGAAGCGAACCGGTACCTGCAAGCGGCCTTTGCGGGAGCCTCGGCCGGGCTGGTCTACGAAGGTGAACGACGCTATGACCTGGTGGTTCGTTTGCAGCAGCAAAGCCGACAACGGCTCGAAGACGTGCAGAACTTATTGGTGACGACGGTAGACGGGCAGGCAGTCCCGTTAGGCCAAATTGCCGATGTATCGTTTCAGAACAGCGTCAACCAGATTCAGCGCGAGAACGCCCAACGGCGTATCACGGTGGCCTTCAACGTGCGCGAACGCGACGTGGAAAGCGTCGTGCGCGAGTTACAGCAGAAGCTGGACCGTCAGGTGAAGCTGCCCCCTGGCTACTACCTGACCTACGGCGGTCAGTTTCAGAATTTAGAGGAGGCCCGTGAGCGGCTGAGCATAGCCGTACCGGTTGCCCTAGGCCTGATTTTCTTGCTGTTATTCTTTACGTTTGGTTCGGTGCGGCAAAGCCTGTTGATCTTTTCAGCCATTCCCCTTTCGGCCATTGGTGGGGTCATTGCCCTCTGGCTGCGGGGCATGCCGTTCAGTATTTCGGCCGGCGTAGGCTTCATCGCCCTGTTTGGCGTAGCCGTGCTGAACGGCATCGTACTGATCGGCGAGTTCAACCACCTCAAATCCGAACGCGGCCCGACCGAAGGACAGACGGACTTGCGCGACATCATTTTGCAGGGTACGGCTACCCGGCTACGCCCCGTTATGTTGACTGCGTTAGTGGCCTCGTTAGGGTTTTTGCCAATGGCTTTGGCACAAACGGCCGGGGCCGAAGTACAGCGGCCATTGGCTACCGTCGTCATCGGCGGACTGGTATCAGCTACGCTGCTTACCCTACTGGTACTACCCTGTTTGTATTGGTGGGAGCAAACGGCCGGGGGGACGGGTCCCTTGGGCGCAAAGAGATCGGGTATCACACCGCAGCCGGTCGGAAAATTGACCAGTTGGCTACTGATCGCCGGGCTGGGTGTTGGCGTTGGCTCAATCGCGCAGGCCCAAACCTCGCCCACGGCACTGACGGCTACCCCACTGACGCTGGATGCCGCCCTGAACCAGGCGCTCGCCAATAACGGCTCAGGACGGGTAAGTAGTCTGAACATCGCCATTCAGCAAACGGGTCGGCGCACCGCCCGCGAGATTGGCCGTACCGACGTATCGTTGGTCAGCGGTCAGTACAACTCGCTCCGGTGGGATAATAACGTAACCATCTCCCAGAGTATCCCGAATGGCAAGCTGATCCGGGGACTGGAACGGCTGGCGGATGCGGGTATCCGGAGTAGTGAGTTGCAGGCCCGACTGACCCAAATCGAGTTGCGGGCGCGGGTAAAGGGGACGTACTTAGAACTGACGTATCTGACCGAACGGCTGAAACTGCTGGCCCGGCAGGACAGTTTGCTCGTGGCCTTTCGCCGGGCCACCGACGTGCGGCAGCGTACCGGCGAAGGCACGGGGCTTGAAGTGGCCACCGCCGACAATCTGATCGGGGAAGTGCGCAACCAACTGGCGCTGACTGAAGCCGAGCGGCAAATTGCCCTGACGGGTCTGCAAACACTACTGAACACAACGAGTGGGCTAACGTTGCCCGATGAGCCGCTGACTCGTCGCCCCCTGCCCATACTGGCCGATTCAGCCTTAGCCCAGAATCCAACGCTCGCCCTGCTTCGGCAACAGGTTTCAATTGCCGAGGGGCAGATTGCCGTCGAGCAGGCCCGCCTGCGGCCCGACTACTCGGTAGGCTACTTCAACCAGTCGCTGATCGGCACGCAGAATGTTGATGGGCCGGGCGGCGTTCCGCAGGAGCGCTACTTCGGGGGAGGAAGGCGGTTTCAGGGGGTACAGGTGAGCGTATCGATTCCCCTGTTCCAGAAAGCCCAACGCGCCCGCATCGAATCGGCCCGATTGGGACAGCAACTCGCCGAAGCCTCGCTGGGCTTCAACCAGCGGAATCTGCAAGGTGATTTGGCAGCGGCCATACAGGAGGTACGCAAACAGCAGGCCAGTTTGAGCTACTATGAGCAGACGGGACTGCCCGTGGCCCGCCGACTGGCCGAGGGAGCCGAGAAAGCGTTCCGGGCCGGCGAAGCGGGGTATCTGGAATATGCTCAGGCCCTGACGCGGGCGTACCAGACCCAGACGGGCTATGTAGACACGATCAATCAATATAATCAGGCGGTCGTCCAACTCGAGCAATTGGTAGGCTTGCCGTAACCTCATTCGAACCATGATGTGTACGTTAAATAAAATATCGATCGCTTTGCTCGTAGGACTTTTGTTTTTCACAACGGGCTGTAAAGATCAACCAACCGCAGAAACGACGCAAAAGGTCCAAGAAGCGGAACATGAGCATGAGGAAGGCCCGACCGATGTCGTCGAGCTAACCGACGATCAGCTACGGATTGCCGCCGTAGCGGTAGGCCGCGTGGAATACCGCAACCTCGGCCAGACGCTACAGGTCAATGGACGATTAGCCGTTCCTGCTCAGAGCCAGGTGAACATCACGGCCCTGCAAGGCGGCTTTGTACGATCCATTCCCTTGCTGCCCGGCCAGCCCGTGCGGAAGGGGCAGGTATTGGCCCGGATCGAAAATCCCGACCTCATCGGGGTGCAGCAGGAATACGCCGAAACCCACAGCCGCCTGACGTACTTGGAAGCCGAGTTTGCCCGGCAACAGGAACTGAGCCGGGAGAACGTCAGTGCGCTGAAGGTGCTGCAACAAACAACCGCCGATCTGAAAGCGACCCGCGCCCGGGTGGCGGGCCTGGCGCAACGGATTCGGCTGGTTGGCTTATCGCCCCAGGCGGCCCTGGCGGGTAAGTTCAGTGCTACCTACGTCATTACGGCATCGGTGTCGGGCGTGGTGACCGACATCCCGGCTACGTCGGGGCAGTTCGTGCAGCCCGCCGACGTGATTGCCCGGCTCACCAGCAGCCAGGGTTTGTATGCTGAACTGACGGTATTTGAGAAAGATTTGCCCCGGTTGCGCGAGGGCCAGCGGGTTAGCCTGGTCTTGAATAACGAAGCGGGCCGGGAACGGTCAGGCCGTATTAGCTTTATCAACCGGGCCATCGACGCGGACCGTTCTGTACGAGTGGTGGCCCGGCTCGACCAGCCCGATGCCCGGTTAGCGCCGAATACGTCACTAAAAGGTAGTTTAGACTTGGGCGATAGCCGGGTAACAGCCCTGCCCGAAGGAGCCATCGTATCGGCCGAGGGTAAAGATTACATCTTCGTGGAAACCGACCAGCGAACACCCGAACAGCATGAGCATAAGGAGGGGGAGGAAGAACATTCGGATAAGGAAGAACACGACGATCCGGCGCTCCGGCACCAGGAAGGTGAAAAAGAACAACACGGTACGTCCGGTCCGCCGTCGCGGTTTAAACAGATACCTGTGCGCCGTGGCGTAACCGAAGGCGGCTATTCGCAGGTGACGTTGCCGGGCAATGTGGATATAGCGAAGACACGGGTCGTGGTAAAGGGGGCGTATGCCCTGTTGTCGCAGCTCAAAGCAGCCAGTGGGGAAGAGGAAGGACACGCGCATTAAATAGCCTAAATGATGGACAGTATTCTGATTGGTAGCCTGACGCTGAGTCTGCTACACGCGCTGATTCCCAGTCACTGGCTCCCCTTTGTCACCATCGGGCAAACCGAGCGGTGGAGCGGGCGGCAGACACTGACCGTGACGGCCATAGCGGGCCTGGCGCACACGATCAGCACCACGTTGCTGGGTGTACTGGTCAGCCTGGCCGGATGGCAACTGGCCGAGAATTACCACGAATTGTCGGAGCGGGCTATTCCCCTGCTGCTGCTGGCCTTGGGACTGTGGTACCTGATGCAACATCTGCGCCACCGGCACGTGCACGATCATATCGACACGGGGGCGGTTCGTCAGGCGCGGTCGTTTTCGGCCCTGCTGCTGTCGCTGGGGCTGGCCATGTTTCTTTCGCCCTGTCTGGAAATCGAAGCGTACTTTCTCAGCGCGGGCGCGAAGGGCTGGGGTGCGGTCGTGCTGGTGGCGCTGATCTACAACGTGGTCACCCTGTCGGGTATGCTGCTGATGGTGACGCTCGGTCGACGGGGGTTGCAACGAGTACACCCGCACTGGTTTGAGCATCACGAAAACCTGATTACCGGCCTGACGCTCGTCGGGCTGGCCGTACTTAATTTTTTCATCGAATTCTAAAGTGTAATGGCACACGATCATAATCATAACGACGATCAACACCAAGACCACGACGGACACGACCATCAGGATGTCGAACTGGCCGAGGCCGGCACGACGCCTGCTGCTGACGTCGCGCCGAAGGAAGGACCTGTTCAAACCTGGCACACCTACGCCCCGGCAATCATTAGTCTGGTCCTGCTGCTGGGGGGCATCGCCCTGGATAACTTCGCGCCGGGCTGGTTTCGCGATCCGGGGCGACTCATCTGGTACGTAGCCGCGTACCTGCCCGTGGGCTGGCCCGTCCTGCGCCGGGCGTGGAGCCGGATTCTGTACCGCGACGTATTCACTGAATTCTTCCTGATGAGCGTGGCCACCCTCGGCGCGTTCGCCATCCGGGAGTACCCCGAAGGCGTGGCCGTGATGCTGTTCTACACCATCGGCGAGCTGTTTCAGGATGCGGCCGTCCTCCGGGCACGTCGGTCGATTAAGGCCCTCTTAGATGTTCGGCCAGATGCCGTATCCGTCATTCGCAACGGTACACCACAGACCGTTAAGGCCTTAACGGTTGCCGTTGGGGAAGTGGTCCAGATCAAGCCCGGCGAAAAAGTCGGCCTGGATGGAACCATGCGCTCGGAACAAGGGACGTTCGATACGGCGGCCTTGACGGGCGAAAGCGTTCCGCGCACCATCGCCAGGGGCGAAGCGGTGCTGGCGGGCATGATTAACCGGCAGTCGCTGGTGGAAATGGACGTAACGACGCCCTATCAGGATTCCAAGCTGTCGCGCATCCTCAAACTGGTGCAGCAGGCTACGGGCCGCAAGGCGCAGACGCAGGAATTCATCGCCCGGTTCGCCAAAATCTATACACCCATCATCTGCGGGCTGGCCGTGCTGATCACGGTCGTGCCGTACTTTTTGGTGGCCGACTACCGCTTTGCCGACTGGTTGTACCGGGGCCTGGTGTTTCTGGTGATCGGTTGCCCCTGTGCGTTGGTCATTTCCATTCCACTTGGCTACTTCGGTGGCATCGGGGCGGGGTCGCGACAAGGCATTCTGTTCAAAGGGTCGGTATTTCTGGACTTGATGACCCAACTCAAAACCGTTGTCATGGACAAAACCGGTACGCTCACCAAAGGCGTATTCAAGGTGCAGGCGGTAAAGCCGGTGGGCATCGACGCGGGTGAACTGGCCCGGCTGACGGCCGCCCTGGAAAGCAAATCGACCCACCCGGTGGCCACCGCGGTTATTGAGTACGCCCGTAGGAACGGCGGAGAAAAAGGCTACCTAACCGCATCCGTCGAAGGAGTCGAGGAGATTGCCGGTCACGGCCTGAAAGGAAAGGTCGAAGGGAAAGACATGCTGGCCGGGAATGCCAAGCTGCTCCGTAAGTTTAACGTATCGTTCGACGAGGTCCTGACCCAAATCCCCTACACGATTGTAATGACCGCCATCGACGGCAAATTTGCTGGTTACTTCACCATTGCTGATGAGGTGAAACCGGATGCCGTAAAAGCCGTACAACGGCTTAAAGCGGAGGGTATTCGCACCGTGATGCTGTCGGGCGACAAAGGGGCGGTGGTCGAAGCCGTGGCCAAAGAGGTGGGCGTGGAGGAATGGCACGGGGATCTGCTGCCCGAAGACAAAGTAAAGCAGGTTGAACGCTTGCAGGCCGAACAAGCGACTAATCCGAAGGCGAAGCTGGCTTTCGTCGGGGATGGGGTGAACGACGCGCCGGTGGTGGCCCTGGCTGATGTGGGCATGGCGATGGGTGGGCTTGGCTCGGATGCGACCATTGAAACCGCCGACGTGATCATTCAGAACGACGAACCGTCCAAGATTGCTACGGCGGTCGAGATTGGCCGGGCTACACGCCGGATCGTCTGGCAGAATATTACCCTATCCTTAGTGGTCAAAGCCATCGTACTCCTGCTGGGAGCCGGGGGCGTTGCCACCATGTGGGAGGCCGTTTTCGCCGACGTGGGCGTTGCGCTACTGGCCATCCTGAACGCCGTGCGGGTACAGAATTTAACATTCAAGTCATGATCGTTACCCTATCTTCGGTTTTAGGTGCTTCGGCTGAGTTGGCTTATGAGCAGGTTAAACGCCCGGTCCTGCTTCACTACGTCGCCCATCCGTTGATTCGCTTTGTGCCCCAAACCCCGTTTCCGGCCATTTGGCAGGAAGGCGAGTATGAAACCAAAATGCTGCTATTCGGGCTGATTCCGCTTGGTCACCAACTGATTCGTATTGAATTGCCTGGCCTGGCTGACGACGGCTCATTTCGGGTACGGGACAATGGGCAGGGCCATCTGGCCCGTACCTGGGATCACCGGATTCACATCGATCCGGTTGATACCGGACGGTGCCGCTACACCGACCGGGTGACGGTTCAGGCGGGCTTACTAACCCCCTTCGTCTGGCTGTTCGCACTGGGCTTTTATGCCTGGCGGCAGTACCGCTGGAAACGGCTGGTACGATTGAATTTTCAACCCATTAATCATTTATAACATGACACGCACAATCTCTTTATGTTTATTTCTCCTGTTTCCCCTGCTGACGCAGGCCCACAGCTACTGGCTTGAACTCAAAAGCTCCGGCAAGGTCGGCGAACCCCTGACTGTACAGTGTTATTTTGGCGAGCTTGACAATGGATTGCGGGAAAAAGGCTCTATGCTGAACGGCATCAAAGCCTTTACCGCATCGGTGCTGTTGCCCGACGGTACAACCGAGCCGCTCAGATTAACACCTGCTGAGAACTGCTATCAGGTGCAGTTTACGCCCAAACAGGCGGGTACGTACCAAGTCCTGTTAGTCAATGACACCCGCGCCGTGCAAGATTGGACCAAACATAACCTCGGCATCGTGCGCCCGCGCGAATACCTACGGGCTATCTGTCAGATCGGTAGTGGAAAGCTGTCTGCTAAACCGGTGCATTACTTGGACGTAACACCCCAGAACAAACCAGCCATTGGTAAGTCGACTACGCTCATGATCACGAAAGACGGTGCCGCCTATGCTAACGCGCCGGTCAAACTAACGATGCCCGATGGTAAGCAGCGTAAGCTGACCGCCGATGCCAACGGATTACTGACACTGACCCCAAACGAAGCCGGGCAGTATGTGGTGGATGTGGACTTTATGGATAAAACGCCGGGCCAGTACCAGGGCCAAGACTATCAGGCTGTTCGCAATAAAATGGCCTTAACCCTGACCGTGCTGTAGTGGCTGAAAAAATGGCTTACCGTACCGACAATGCTGCTCGAATCAATCATCACCTGCCCACAGTGCGGTCATGCTCACTCCGAAACCATGCCGACTGAAGCCTGTCAGTTCTTTTATGAATGTATAGGCTGCCAAACGGTCCTGCGACCGTTAAAGGGCGATTGTTGCGTCTTTTGCTCGTATGGGTCGGTCGTTTGTCCGCCGGTTCAGCAACAACGGGGCTGTTGCTCAGTAATTTCACAGTCACATACCAACGATTGAAGGGTAATCAGGCGCAATAGGTCAAGTTCAATGGCCAATCGCCTGATTTCCGCTCGTTACAACTTACTATAACGGGTAAGCCGGGGGTCTGCGTACCGGGGGTCTTTCATAAACTCAGGATCGGACAGGGTTTTTAGAAAAGCAATAATTTTTTTCTGCTCATCGTCGGTCATGGGAATGCCTAGTTTCTTGCCCTTTCGTAGGCGGGGGTCTAACGTGGGCGAATCTTCAATGCCCGTGGCGTAATGGCGTAGTACTTGGGCCAGTACCGTGAAGCGGCCATCATGCATGTATGGTCCCGTGTACTGCACATTCCGCAAACTGGGGACCCTGAATTTATAGCGGTCTTTTTTATTAAGTGTAACCCGGTAGCGGCCCTCGTCGCGCGTGGCGAGTAGGCGTACTTTCTGTTCCTCGGTCATGCCGAATTCCAGTTCCTCCCGTTTGCGGGTAGCCGCCAGGCCGTTGTTGCGAAACGAATAATCGGTAAATAATTCGCCTTGGTGGCATTGGCTACACTTGCTGCGAAACAGTTGCAGGCCTTCTTTCTCCTGCTTGGTCAGCAGGGTGGTATCTTCACCTCGACTATAGCGGTCATAGCGTGAACTGGCCGATACCAGTTGGGACATGAACTGGGTGAGGGCTCGCAGGAGCCGCTGGGAGGTGATCTCCCTGGTGCCGTAGGCTTTATCGAACATTCCGTTATAATCAATTCGGGAATGTTCTAACTTGAAACGAATGGCCTCAATGTCACTGTTCATCTCTGCCGTATCCCGCAGAGCCGTCAAAGGGGTAAAGTCAAGATGGTGAACCCCACCATCCCAAAAGAAGTTTTTGGCCCAAACCAAGTTTTGAATGGGTGGGGCATTGCGTCGACTCAATCGATCATCAACCCCGTGGCTTAAGCGGTGTCCATGGTGGGTAAACGCATTAGCTTGTTGATGACAGGTGGCGCAGGCAATCTGACGATTACTGGACAAATCCCCATCATAAAACAGGACGCGCCCCAACGCCACGCCCGCGGCCGTTATCTTCAGGGAGGTATCTAACCGGGGCTGGGGAAAATTAGCCGGAACCGCCAGCGGAATAGGCGGGCCGATTACTGTTACGGTTGGGGCGGGCTGGGGCGGCTTGGTTGTCTGACAGGTCTGGGCCAGCAGCATCAACGTTCCGATAAGCCCGAAGCAGTAAAACAAGATTTTCTTCATTACTGATTCTGAATCGATTGCAACGAAAACATAGTGGCGTAATTATCGGCTACCTGTTTAGACGCTGGGGAAAACATAATGGAAGGGGTCCGGCTCAGGCGGATTGGATTGGGTCCGTCAAACACTTGGTTGAGGTTGACGGCCAAATTCACCTGAGGGACAGCACCCTTGCCAACGGTAAGCGCCCGGGGGAACAATACCCTGACGCGTTTGAGATTATTCAGTCCTGGTTCGTCATAGCCCCCAAAGCCCCCGATATGGTATTGGAAGCTCCGCCGGCCGGAAGGATCGAGCGGAGCCTGGGGTGAATATCCTTCCATCTTTAAAAAAATATAGCCTGAATTCCACTCCCAGTACATCGCCCCATCCTCCTCGGTAACTTCCGTGGGATCTAATACGCCGGTTCGGTGACTGATATCGGAAACGCTCCGTAAACTATCCACGCCCACGATAAACTCCACGCCCGTATAAGTGCCCGGTGGAACCTGAGGCAGGGATAGGGTTTGGGAAGGACGATCAGCCGCCCGAATTAAAAAATAACTGGAGTCCTGGGGTATTGCGTAGGCAGCTTGCTCCCCGCGCAGTAAGCGCACATTGCTGACGTAGAATGCCAGCGAAGAAAGAGCATAGCGTTCCCCAAACCGATTGGTATAGCGTAACGAATCCAGTGTTAGGGGTTGCTCATCAACCTGGAGGGAAAAATGAATGCTTACCCGGTGCCGATCACCAACCTTAGTCGTCGGTGTTCGTTGGTGGGGCAGCGCCACTAAGCTACTTAACACCAGCAAGATCAGTATCAGTTTCATTGGCCGTCGTAATGTCGGGTAGTTCTTCAGCACTAAGTCGTTCACCGGAAAACAGGGCCATCGTCCCCAAAACCAGAGCCATCGGTTGATATAACTGGTGGTTACTATTAACTAAGCCCTAAAGGTATTACCTTTAGCTATACCTAAAAAACCATTGCCTAAGGAATACACAGCTTCGGTCTACTTCGGTTTTTGGCTGGCTAATCAGATCCTCAGGTCCTCCTAGGTGTCGATGAGGACCAATTGATTGGCGGTGCTACGTCAATGCGTTCGTACGGTGTTTGATCCTACGGGATGAACACGGACAGGCTGATTCACTCGGCCCATATGAGCCGCCAGCATCCGGTCCTGGGTGAGGGCGGTGAGTCGCACGGAATCAGCTCCTTCACCCTGGCCGATCAACTCGCCGTAGTGATTGTACAGCAGAAAACCGCGACTTTGTCGGCAATACCGACACAAGTGTAACACAAACACCTCCTGACCCCGCCAGCGGGCCTGATGTACTTCCCAGCCGTAGTGGTAGGGTGGCCAGGAGCGGGCGTTTTGAATCATGCGTTGTAACCAGCGAAGGTTACGGATGGGCTGGCGGCACCAATGATGAGTAACCGGGCGAATGGACAGTTTTGATGAGTGGAGCCACGCCCGACCCTCGGGACGTGTTCCGGGTTGGCCAGCGAGCAAAATCAGCGTAAGATACAAGGCAACGTTCATGGGGAGGAGGTTTACGAATAGTCAACAGAAAGATCAAGCAGAAATTAGCTAACGTACGAGGGACTTTAAACGGACCCTCGTTTCCCAATTCGTTAGAAGTAAGTCGAGAAGCCGAACTGAAAGCCGGCCATGCGAGCTGGCGGATTGCCCAGCACGTCTTTTTGCCAGTGATAGCGGTAGTTCGCCCGAATCACGGTCGTGGGGGAAGGCCGAAAGCTCAGCCCCGGCACAATAGCCCACAGGTCATCGCCGAGAGAATCACCGGTTTCGGCGAACGTTCCCACGTTGTAATCCACCCGCTCAATGCGTAGCGCCCCATTGATGACGGCCTTCTTCCAGCCGTAGATCGGCTTTCGCAGAAAAGGATGCACAATGTCGATCCAGCCGCCCTGCTGCATGCGGCCGAATTGCTGGGTGTAGGTCGCCGGTACGTCGATCCTGGCCCAGACTAACTCACTGTTAATGAAGGTGCCCGTTGGCAGGGTCGTATTAAAGTCCACGGCCCACACGTCCACGCGCCGACGCTGGTCAAGCACCAGCCCGTCTACCTGAAACATGTTATAGACGCCCCCCATCCACGACACACCGATTTCGCCGATCCGGCGCCGTTTAAAAGCCGTCTTGAGCGACACCAGCGGCACCCCGTTGAAGCTTTCGTCAAAGCGGTCCCGGTTGGCTTTGGTGGCGGGTAGAAACGTCCGGTTCTGGGTGTTGGCGATGATCTGGTCATCAAATCCGTTGGTCAGGTAAGCTTCGTAAGCCCACACCCAATCGCGGGTGTACTTCTTGCCGTAGATGCCAAAGCCTACGTTGCTCCAAGTCGCGGGAATAATCGTGACCGAGGAGATCGGCCGGTCAATGAATTCCCACTTCGGTCCGTCATGGTTCTGGTTGAACGAGCCAATGGGGTTCATGATGATGCCCCCCCGCAGGGTCAGCAGCGGGGTTAGCTCGATGTCCATGGCCGCAAACTCAATATTGATCTCCTTGGTACCATCCTCGAATTCCAGCTCCGAGAGAAACTTGATACGCCGGTTGATGCTGGAGGCCAGAAACAACGTCAATCGGCGCATCTGGAACGACAGCCCGTCCGTCACCCCGTCGGTCTGCATGTACTGGCTGTTGGCTTCTAAATAGCCGCCTACTGACACGGGCACTTTGTTGGCCGTCAGGAATGGCCGGTCGTAGGTAGCATCCATGTTCAGTTTGAGCATGCCCTGCTCGGGCTTGCCCTTGCGCAGCGTTGAATCGCGGTAGAACAATTCGGCAAAAGCCTTCGGCATGGGCGTCGAATCGGCCACTACCGGCTTGGTCGTGGTCGCGACTGATGGAGAAATGACCCGCTCCGGCGATCCGGGCGAGGCCACCGCTGAATCAGTTACGGCCGACTTGGATACGGCCGACGGGTCCGTTGGTGCAGAAGGTACCGATTGGGCATACCCAGCGAGTTGGCTCAGCAGCAGCCCGATTAGTGCATATAGATTTCTCATAATCAGGCGATGTTGATATAGATATACTGTTCGTCCGTCGTTACCTGGTAGCGCTTGAGGCTTTCTTCGGCCGGTCCTTCGGTTACGCGTCCGTCCGTGTCGTATTCACTGCCGTGGGCCGGACAGGACAGGTAGCCGTCGTGGGCATTCAAATCATTGCCCTGGTGGGTGCACTGCATCAGTACGGCTGTGTAGTTATCATCACCCAGCCGACGCAGGTAGATGGGGTGCGCTTGGTTTTTCATCTCCACGACCATGAAGGACCGTTTCCGTTTCCCCTTGTCACTAAGGTCAAACTCTTTCTTGCTGATCTGAATGGCCCAGCCTTTGATGCGGGGGGCCTGGGCGTAGTATACGCTGGCACAACTAGTCAGGGCCACCGACAGCGCCGACCCACTCAGGCAGGCGATTCCGCAGGTCTTGAGAAACTGCTGTCGGCTCACCGTTTTTTGGGTTTCCATGAAATAAAGAAGGATTAGGTTTACAGGGAATCCAGAAATTCGAGCAGGTCACCCCGGTCCTTGTCGTTCAACTTACTGTATAGGTTGCGACTCCGGGCAGCCTCGCCCCCGTGCAGTCGGATGGCTTCATCGACCGAGCGGGCGCGACCGTCGTGGAGCAGAAACAGCTTACCCCCCTGCGAATTCTTGGACAGCCCCAGC
Organism: Fibrisoma limi BUZ 3; assembly: GCF_000296815.2. GTDB lineage: Bacteria > Bacteroidota > Bacteroidia > Cytophagales > Spirosomataceae > Fibrisoma > Fibrisoma limi. The sequence goes on along the minus strand of NC_019017.1, from coordinate 4,402 downwards.
CCCCACAGCGGTGGCGTCCGGTATTCGCCCGTTTTAGCGGTGCCCTCCGTGTAGCCATCATCCAGCCCCGACCCCATATCATGCAGAAGCAGGTCGGTGTAGGGAGCAAAGGTCTGATTTGACAGTACGGGGAGGTCGGACTGGGGAGTTTTCCATTCAGGTGTGTGACACTTACCACAATCCAGCGCCAGAAAGAGCTGGCTGCCCGCGGTGACGGCCGCATCCTGCGGGCGCCGTTGCACCGGTACTTTCAAGGTCCGCAGGTAAAACACCACCGCATTGACCTTGGCGGTCGATACCTCCGGGTCGGCCACCGCATCACCCGCCTGAGCGGACACGGCGTGGTTAATGGGATCTTCCAGGTCGAACTCGCTGGTGATACCCATGTCCTGCTTGTAAGCGTTGACCGTTTGTTGGAGCAGGTCAATGGCGGCCGCTTTTTTGCCAAACCGTCCGATATACCGCCCATTCTGCGGCTTGTGAAACCACTGCGGCTTGAAATAATCCGGTGGGTGAATCCAATTGGGTACGCCTGATATACCGTCGCCATCCTTGTCCAACGGGTCGGCATTGGCCAATATCTGCTCGTCAGCGAGCGCGGCCAGCAGCCCCAGACCCGTATTGGCCGGCGGGGTAAATTGGGCAAAGGGTGCTCCGCTGGGAATTTGTTCGGGCGTATGGCCGTGGATGGCCCGGTTCTGGAGCTGCGGCCCGCCGAGGTGCATAAACTGGTTGCCCGTCTCGTCGTTCTGGCCGAAGCGCACGAGCGTGGAAAAGGGCGTACCCTTGCCGTCGCCGGCGTGGCAGGAGCCGCAGGAGGTGGCTACAAACGTGGGCCCTAGGCCCGTAGTAGGCGTAAACACCTCATCGTTAAAGGCCACGTCCCCCGCCAGGAACAAGGCGTTTTGTTCGGGCGTCAGGTCAGCAATCGGCCCGTCGAGCAAGGCGTCGTCGGCGGGTTCGTCGGGCAAAAAGGTTTCACAAGCGGCTGTGCTAAAAATGGACAGGGAAACAAATAGATATAGCAATGTTGTCTTCTTCATGAGTTATTGAAGTTTGGGGGAAGTAAATAACAGGCGTCGGGCTACGGCGTCACCTGCCGATCATTCACCCGCGGGTAAACGACAACCAGGCGCAGCAGGATAACCCCGGCGCAGTCAGTTCAGAAAAGAAGACGAAGCAGGCGGCCCGCGCAGGGTAGGTCGGGCTAGGGCAATGGTTTGGATGCCAGGTTTGAGCCGGATGAAAACGGGCCGGATCATGAACCGAACCAGCAGCAAAAAGGCCAGCAGCAGGGCAAACGTGGGCAGGAACACCGCATTGCTGATGGCATCCAGCAGGAGCAGTTCGTGGGTCTTGTGCGGATTAGGCGACAGCGGACACGATTTATTGAAGAGGTTGTAGGGGTGCGCGTGGGAAATGATCTGCCCGTTGGCCAGGCGGTGGGAATGGCGGAACACGATGGCGTTGAATTGCATCAACACCAGCAGACCCAGTAGTAGCCGGGCGATTTGTTGCCGTATGGTCGCGTGTGCTAGCAAGCTGTTTGTGAACCCATTCAATGCAATGTACAGAAAATACTTAATAATACGTTTTTATACTTACTCATGGGTGGGGTATCCTGTACAACCGGTACAAAACTTTCGCACACAAAACATAACGTACTTGCTTCCAAGTATTTATAGCTAAAATTTCAGATAAGCAGTGCCTATAATTATTATTAGGTATACTTCATATGCTACTGATTGAGTTGGACAGCCACTAGAAAAATCAGCCGCGTCCCAGCGGGGAACCGCACGGTGGCCTGATAATTTAAAAGGCATATTCTCAGAAAAGGCTCCCCCGTGATACGGAGAAGGTCAGCAATTGTAGCTTTTATGGGGCGTTTGAGGAGATGCTTTCCTAACAGTTTTACTGAGCATAGGATCGGGCATAACCAAACAAATAGGTCAGGCTCGGTAAGTCCAGCGCCAGCTGACCGGTCGCGGTGAGACCGCCCATGTGGACGCTTCGGTAGATTTCCGATATGCGTTAGGTGTGCTGGTTTAAACACTTCATTATTTCAATATATCCTGCTCAAAAAACACTTAGTTTAACAAAGAATTTCTACCTCTTAACGCTTATATAATAAATTCAATACCTTGATTTGTTTGTTACCTATGCCCAATCTACTTCACTTTTTCTTTTTCTGTCTTTTTCTTTCAGCCAATTGCCAGCCGTCGGATACTAGCCGCGTCATAGCATCCGGTCATTTGCCAGTTATAACGGCTGACGAGCGGGGAACTCTGCACATGGTATATGGCCAAGATTCAACCATCTACTATGCGGTGTCTACTGCTCAATCGACTCTATTGGGACGGCCGGTTGCGGTGGCGGTGCTACCAGGCTTGGTAGCCGGAGCCAAGCGCGGTCCGCAGCTCGCGGTAACTGACCAGTTCGTTGTCATAACGGCCGTCAACCGGGCGGGCGATGTGTTTGCGTACTCGCTGGATCGGCGAACTGGCAAATGGTCACCTGCCGTCAGAGTCAACGATGTACCGGAAATTGCCAAAGAAGGCTTTCAGGCTGTGGCCGGTGTAGCAGCTAATACGTTTCACGCAACCTGGCTCGACCTCCGGAGCGATAAAAGAAACAAAATCATGATGGCTACTTCCCACGACGGGGGAAGAACCTGGTCGGCCAATCGGGTGGTGTACCGCTCCCCCAGCGGCACCGTCTGCGAGTGCTGCAACGTATCGATTGCGGCCAAAGGCAAAGAGGTCTATATTCAATTCCGCAATTGGCTCAACGGCTCCCGTGATCTCTACCTGGCCTATTCAGCCGACGGTGGGGCGACTTTTACGCCGGCGCAGAAACTGGGTTCCGGCACCTGGAAGCTGAATGCCTGCCCGATGGACGGCGGAGCGGTCGTGCTGTCATCTACCGGACAACCCCTCACCGTCTGGCGACGGGAAAACACGCTGTACACCTGCCGACCGAATGAACCGGAACAGGCCGTAGCCATCGGCCGAAACGTAACGGCGGCTGTTGGCCCGGCAGGTACCGCGCTGGCCTGGGATGAGAGCGGACTAGTTCGGGTAAAGTTGAATGAGGCCCAACCGGTAGTTCTGGGTAAAGGTCAGAAGCCTAGTATTGCGATCTCCAATAAGTCAATGGTATGTGTCTGGGAAGTTGATGGAAACGTAAGGATGGCCATTATACGTCAATAACCTTTGGCAACCTACTCGCGTCGAGGCACGTCAACGGCCCGTAAAGGACAAGGTTACGGGCCGTTGGCTTTTGGGATGAGCCGACTAGGCGGCCATACTCACCATGCTGCGACAAGCCTCGGCACACCGGCGACAGGCTTCAGCGCATTGTCGGCAGTGATCCATATGGGCCGCATGCTGTTCACACTCTTCGGCGCAGGCGTCACAAACCTGGGCGCACAGTTCGCAGACCTGATGGGCGAACTGGCTCCCGCTGGCCATAAACGTCACGGCCGTGTAGCACAGTTTGGCACAATCGCGGTCCAGCTCGATACAGCGGGCCATCATCTTGACATCCTCTTCCTGAAGACAAGCCTGGGCACAGGCATCACAGGCAACGGCGCAGTTCTGACAGGCGTCGATGCAATCCTGGTAGTTCTGGGGTGCTAATTGGTTAGCCATATTCTATATATTTTTATTGGTTTCCTGTAGTAACCCTAAATTACCCGATAGGTTGAATAGGGATTTCCCATTGGCTCATATTAAAACAGTATTCCAAAAATTTTGTAAAAGCTTATTTGAATCCTGTAATTCGCTTTACGTTGGGAACGACTAAGTTTGTAACGTGAAGGTGTATACTCGTACATTGGCTTGGTATAAGCGACTTGTCTGCCTCTGGCTGGCCGCCTTTGTGCTGCTGGGCAGTGTTGGGCATGTCGTCGCTGAGCACTGGTGCCAGATGCGAGGCAAAAAGATGCAGTTGTTGCTCACCAACAAGGACTGCAAAAGCCAGTGCCCCGACAACCTGGAACTGACCAACCTGACCGGTCCTGTCATTTACAAGACCCCCTGCTGTAAGGATGTCCAGCGGTTTGAGCGGCTAGAAGCCAGTAGTCAGTTCTCCATTGATCACTTTCAATTTCCTTCTGTTCTGGCAGATTGGCAGATTGCTCAAGCCTCAACGTGGCTGTTTGCCGTCTTGCGAAGTACGCCCCCCCCTTGTTCCAATTTCTTGCAAGCGGACGATCCCCCGATACGATCTGGCCGGTATCGACTTCTTCACTTCTGCACGTGGCTGATCTGAGCCAATGAATTAATGCCATTCCTGCTGGTAGGTGCGCTGATGCGTCTTCACCAGTGGTTTCTGGCGTTTAGTTTCCCCTCCGGCACCCCGTGAGGTTGGGTTCGAATACCTCTCCGGAAAACATATTTTT